>NZ_JBQZFH010000001.1:8112500-8179892 GCF_052682475.1 Paenibacillus sp. WC2504 | reverse complement strand
GGTAATTCGATGGAAGATACATTGCTCGGCATGTCCAACGAATTGAAAAATGTTCCAATTGCTTTACGCTCACCAAAGATTAAAGATTTAAAAGAGAAGTTTAAAGGAAAACCGATCATATGTGTTGCTTCTGGTCCTTCGTTGGATAAGCAACTTCCACTGCTCAAACAGGTTAAAGGAAAGGCAATGATTATCAGCGCAGAGTCAGCATTTAAAGTACTACTTAAGAACGATATTGCTCCGGATGTGTTATGCATTTTGGAACGAGGTCCCAATTCTTATGAACTCAGTACAAACGGTGTAGAAATACCGGAAGAGACTGCGTTAATTGCATTGACGTTGATGGACCCGCGCCTTCCAAGGGTGTGGAATTCGCACGTTGTGCCCGTATTTAAATCTAATATTACACATTCCCGACTTATGAGCGAAGCTCTTGGAGATTTAGGGACACTATACAATGGAAATTCTGTAGCTCATTTGAGTTATTCTGTGGCACAACATCTCGGCGGGTATCCGATTGTTTTCATAGGTCAAGATTTGGCTTACTCGGAAGAAGGAACTACGCATAGCAAAGACAGTTTCTATGTTGATCAGAGCGATGAGAATATAACCGATGAACAGCGTAAGCAAATCTCTGCTTCTTTGCAGCCGGATCAAAACTTTTATAATAAAACGGTCTACGTAGATGGCTATTATGGTGGTAAAGTCAGAACGAGGGAGCTTTGGAGACAATTTTTATTCTGGATGGAACATATGCTTGCGATTTTACCGGCTCCGTTAGTAATTAATGCTACAGAGGGCGGTGCAGAAATTAAAGGAGCCGTCAATATGCCATTCCAGGAAGTAATCGAACAGTATTGTCAGGAGCGGACTCCTTCAATTCCGGAATTGTTTCGTGATATGGCGCAACCCATGGATGCCGAACTGCACGATAGAATGAGAAACATGATAGATTTCTTTAACGGCCGTTTGGGTGAGTTGGAGCGCATCAGCACGTTTGCGGCAGAGATTTTGCAGGCAATCGAGCAATTGCTAGTGGAGCAGCCATTCTCGCAGGACAATTCAGTAGAGTTTTTGGAAATGAAAGCGAGTCGAATTATACGTAATGTAGAACTCCTAATAAAGGATATGATAAAGGATTCATTCTGTATGTTTTTCCTCTCTCCGCTTCTAACTAATTATCATGTGAAAATGAACCCTATTTCCCGCGTATCCTCAATTGAGCGCTTGAAATCTATTTTAGTTCATCAAAGCAACTTTATGATGTGGATTATTGATGGAAGAGATCAAATTATGAAAGTATATGAAGAAGGAATTCGAGAGGCAGTTACTGAACTAGGGCTAAATAGTGAAGAGCTGTACTTCGAGGCGAAGCAGAAATGGGAACCGCCGAATTTGGAGCTAGAGGAGGATAACGGTTAATGCAAGACATCGTACAGGAAACGTTGGAGAGTATGATAGACTATGTTCCTAAATTGGCGGCAGCATCTGAAAAGATAGCTCTTGATATTCAAACCCACCAGGAGGGATGGATCGACACATTGCTTGCCTATTTAGAAGGGCTAAATTGGTTAGTAGAGGCTGTTGCGGGACTTCAACGGTTGGATCGATTCTTATTGGAAGACTGGAATATTGAGCTCATTAAGCCGTACATGGATCAAATGACAGAAGCGCTGGAACAAAATGACTTTGTATCTCTTTGTGATCTGTTGCAATATGAATTGCGTCCAATGTTGGAATCTTGTGAAGAGCAACTAAGGGGAATGGTTCATTGAATAACCAAGATCACTTTATTCAAAGGGATGTTCCAAGATTCAATGGGCCTGATGTGACACTAGAGCGAGCTAAAAATGGATCCTTTACGGCTTTCATACAAGAATCCGGGACTCAAGCCATTTATTTGCATAGTCGTTATGATCCTGTTTCCGAAGCGGGACGATTTGCTGCTGCTCATTTGAGCGGCAGTGAAGGGGAGAGTGTGGATCGCATTGTTCTTTATGGTCTTGGATGTGGGCACCACGTTAGCGCCTTGCTAGAGAAAACCGAGCAAATGGGAACTCCGATTGAAGTTTGGGAGACGAATGTTGCAGCCTTTTTTCATATCGAAAAGTCCGGAGCTCTTAAAGACATTATGAATTGCCGGCGGCTAACAATAATCGTTACGGACGATATAAAAGTTTATGGGGAACGGTCGAATGCTTGGCAGAATGAACATGTACATGTCATCGTCCATGAGCCGTCATTGCGCGCGGTGCCATTGGAATTATCATCTTTCAAAAGTATCTTATTGGATTACAAAATTAAGCGCAATAGTGCAATCATCAATAGGGAATTAATGAATAGCAATTTTATGCAGAACACCCAGCAGGAGTGGCCGTCGATTTCTGCTTTTCAAGATTTTTCCTCTTCTGTACCAGCCATTCTTATCAGCGCCGGACCATCTCTTGCGAAATCGTTACCGCTCTTGCAAACTGCAGCCAAGCATTGTTTACTCGGAGCTGTAGGGACAGCATCTTCCTTGTTGGTTCGTCATGGAGTAATCCCTGACTTTGTAATTATGACCGATCCGCAAGAGGGAATGATTAAGCAGTTGGAAGGTTGGCAGCCACCATCCATCCCCTTGTTTTTCCTAAGTACTGTCCACACAGCAGTCGTGGAACAATACGCCGGTCCGAAATTCATTCTTTTTCAGGAGGGCTTTGTACCAGCTGAAGAAATGGCTTCGCTTCGTAGCGAACAACTTGTACAGACGGGAGGATCCGTTTCGACGACTCTCTTTTCTCTAGCTCGATTATTGTGCATGAGACCGATCTGCCTTGTAGGTCAAGACCTTGCATACACTGATAACCAAACACACGTAGCGGGAACACCACTCTACAAAAAATGGGAACGAGAAGCGACAGGAGAGCGCGTAGTAGCGTTCGATAGGCTTGGAACCGTAATGACCTCGCGTAATTTGCTAATTTATAAGAAATGGTTTGAGGAACAAGCCAGAAACAACGATGAGGTTTTCTTCAATGCTACGGAAGGCGGCGCTTATATCGAAGGGTTTGCACATGTGACATTGTCGGAATTTTTAACAAGCGTCCAAGTGAACGATGTTTCTAAGGCACGTGAGGCATTTCAACAAATGGTATTATCCGCATCCTTGAATTGATTTGGAGTTGGAAGCATGAACTATGAAGGCAAAAAAATATTGATTATCGGTGGTACTGGAACCCTTGGTCAACATCTTACACGTTTTTTATTGCGGCAGAATCCACAAGTCATTCGAATTATGAGTCGTGATGAGTACAAGCAGTATGAGATGCAACAGAATTTTACAGAACATTTGTCTAAACTGCGGTTTTTAATAGGAGACGTTCGAGATGGACAAAGACTTCTACGTGCCATGGAGGACATTGATTACGTCTTTCACCTGGCAGCTATGAAACATGTGCCGTTCTGCGAATACAACCCATTTGAAGCCGTTCAGACGAATATCATAGGTACACAGAACATGATTCAAGCGGCAATTCAGTGCGGGGTTAAAAAGGTTCTTTTCACTTCTACCGATAAAGCTATTTCGCCGACTAATACGTACGGTGCTTCTAAACTGATGGCTGAACGCCTCATTTCTGCAGCCGAATACCAGAAAGGACCCAAACAAACTGTATTTGCATCAGTCCGTTTTGGGAACGTAATGGGGTCAAGGGGATCAGTCATTCCTCTTTTTGTCAAGCAGATTATGGAAAAGAGCAAAGTTACTATAACCGATCGACAAATGACCCGTTACATGATGACGGCGACACAAGCGATTTCGCTGATGCTTAAGGCTAACGATATTTCTCAGGGCGGAGAAGTGTTTGTTTTAAAGATGCCGACTATTTTGCTCGTTGATTTGGCTGATGTTGTTATTGAAGAAGTCTGTACTAGATTTGGAATATCCGAACAAGTTGTTCGTGAAGAAATTGGCTTGCGCCCAGGCGAGAAACGATATGAAGAATTAATGACCGAAGACGAGACGTTGCATGCCTGGGAAACACCAGATATGTTTATTATTCCTTCAGCATTTCGTGATTTGAAGCTGGAAACCTCTTATCCTAATGCTCAAAAAATGCAGCAATGTGCAGTGAATTCCCACCAGGAGCAGCCGATTGATCGTGATACTCTCCGTCAGTGGATATTGGAGGAAGGTTTAATCAAGGGGGAATTATTATGAAAAACGTGGTCATCATTCAGGCAAGAATGGGTTCGACTAGACTCCCCGGAAAAGTGTTAACAAACTTGGCTGGTAAAACGGTCCTTGCGCATGTTATTGAAAGAGCGCAAAACTTTAAGAACGTGCAGGAAATTGTCGTTGCGACCACAACTGGTGCTCAAGACGCTCCGATTGTCGAGGAAGCGATTTCTCAAGGTGCTGCGGTTTACAGAGGCAGCGAATATGATGTTTTGTCGCGTTATTATGAAGCTGGTCTGCAGGCAAAAGCGGATACGGTCATTCGCATTACTTCCGATTGCCCGCTGATTGATCCCGAAGTTTCCTCCCATATTATCCAGGAATATCTGAACGAAGGCGGCAAATACGACTATGTAAGCAATACGTTAAATCGTTCCTACCCGCGTGGATTAGATACAGAAGTATTTTCTTTCGCTTCTCTAGAGACTGCGCATCGGGAATCTCAAAGAGCTCATGACCGCGAACATGTTACTCCGTATATATACAATACACCTAAATACTTCAATTGCCGTTCTGTTCTAAGTGATGAGGGTATTCTCGATTACCGTTGGACACTTGATACGCCTGAAGACTGGGAATTAATATCGAGAATTTATAATTCTTTGTACCTGCCAGGTCAACTATTTACCTGGAAAGAAGCGGCTTCACTAATGCGCAAAAATCCTGACTGGGCAATGATTAATTCCCATGTAGAACAAAAGCAGTAAATCTAATTAGTGCTTTTGCCGATATATATTGTAAACACTAGCGAATGCGAAGGTGATTCT
The DNA here is from genome assembly GCF_052682475.1 of Paenibacillus sp. WC2504. Taxonomy (NCBI): domain Bacteria; kingdom Bacillati; phylum Bacillota; class Bacilli; order Caryophanales; family Paenibacillaceae; genus Paenibacillus; species Paenibacillus sp. WC2504. The sequence continues at coordinate 8,174,906 of NZ_JBQZFH010000001.1, read as the reverse complement.
ATTGACGACTCGAATAAGCGGACTTGGTACAACAGGTTTGGATATTGATTCGATTGTTAGCCAAATGATGAAGGTTAAACAAGCTCCTATTGATCAAATGATTCAGAAAAGGACATCTCTCACATGGCAACGTGATGCTTACCGTGATGTGAATACCGATATGTCGAGCTTTATGAACGAAGCACAGAAGTTGACGCTTCAAGCTACTTTTATGACGCAGAAAACAACTTTATCGACTACTGACGCTGGTAAAGTGCAGGTGTCACCTACAGCAAAGGCGCTGACCGGGAATTTCTCCCTGAAGGTAGATAAGATTGCAAAAGTTGCATCGGTTGGTAGCACTGCGCCAGTCGGAACTTTCACTGCTACCGCAGGTACAATTAATGTAGCAGGTTCATTGGGGAACAAAGACATTACAATTAATGCTGGGGATAGTGTAAGTCAAATCGTTGCCAATATTAATGGAGCAACAGCATCTACTGGGGTGAAAGCTGTTTATGATCAGCTTTCGGACAAGGTTACGTTCGTTAGTAGTCAAACCGGAGCGGCAGCAAAGATAAACATAAAAGAAACTACTCCTACATCGAATTTAACTAATCTAAAGATCGCTCCAGCTAATCAGAATATTGATATTCCTGGTCAGGATGCAGAAGTATATTTCAACGGCAGCACAGACGTGATTAAGGCTTCTTCTAACTCCTTCACGTTAAATAATATAAACTTTACGCTGTTAGCCGATCCTGCAGGTACTCCTTACACAATAAATGGTTCCAATAATTTGGATGTGGATAGTGTCGTTTCAACAATTAAAGGTGTTTTCGATAAGTACAACACGTTAATCGATAAAATGAACAGCAAAATCAGTGAAACGAAGTATCGGGACTATACACCGCTAACTGATGATCAGAAAAAGGAAATGAAGGACGCGGATATTACGCTTTGGGAAGAGAAGGCGAAATCAGGGCTTCTGCGTAATGACAGCATATTAAGTTCCGGTCTAAACGCAATGCGAAACGATCTTTCGAGCAATGTCTCTGGTATTGCTGGAGATCAATATAATGATTTGTCCGATATTGGAATCACCACGTATCAGAGCAGTGGTTCGAGCAGCTACTTGGCTTATTTAGAAAAAGGTAAAATTTATATTGATGAAGATAAATTGCGTACGGCATTAATAAATAATCCGGATCAGGTGGCGAACCTTTTTACAAAGGATGGGGCGCGTGATGCAAGCGGGAATCTAACAAACGTAAATGATGCCGGTATAGGTACACGTTTGTATGATACCTTGAAAAAAGATATTATTGCCCAAATTACTGCAAAAACGCAGGTCGTTCCAACACAGAGCTATTTGAATCAGCAAATTAACGATTACTCGACTCGCATTCAAACAGAGCAGGATAAATTATCTGACTATGAGCAAAGTTTGTACAATAAATATACTGCACTGCAAACTTCTTTAGAGAATCTGAGTTCTCAGGGTTCGCAGCTTGCCAGTTACTTTAAATAATGGAGGAACCATATGATTCAACCAGCGGCAAAAAGCTATAAACAAAATCAAGTGGACACGGCTCCTTCTGAAGAACTTACACTTATGCTTTATAATGGAGCTATTACATTTGTTAAACGAGCGAAGCAAGCAATCGCTGACAGAGATTATAATCATGCTCATCAGCACATTACTCGCGTTCAAGATATTGTCGACGAATTGATTATTACACTTGATAGGAAATACCCGATTTCTGAACAATTGCTCTTACTTTACGATTACTTGAAGAGACGGCTTGTTGAAAGCAATGTCTCTAAAAACATTTCCATCTTGGAAGAGGTCGAGGGCTTTTTTATGGAGTTTCGCGATACGTGGAAACAAGCAATTACACTTGCCCGCAGCCAAAAACAGTAGGGGGCGCCTACATGGGATCCACTGAAGCATTGTTTCAACAACTCATCGACAGAACAGGCGATATGCTCCAAATTATCCAGTATTCCCCACAGAATCAGCCTCTCGAAGCGATGGATCCACTGTTTGCAGAGCGGGAGCTGTTGTTAAAGCAGTTGGATGAAAATTTACAGCAGGAAGCGAATATCGGCAAATACCGCTCACTCTATGATAAGCTAAAGGTCAAGGAAGATGAATTACAAAAAGCCATTCAAGCCTCGCTGCAAGAGACGGAAGCAAAGATAAAAGATATTCGAAAAGCTAAAACTATATCCACGCAATATGAATCGTATTTGCGACAAACGCCATATGGGGCCTTTTTCGACAAAAAAAAGTAAATAGCCTAGGGAGGGCAAAATGGAAATTCGACCGATTACTGATGTTTCAGGTCTACAGGAGCGATCTGCTGCTAAGGAATACCCGGATGAGCATAAGGTACCTCAACAAGAGGAAGCTCCTGGTGTCGAAATTCAACAAGAACGAGCATATAACAAAACAGAGATTACTAAGGAACTTGATCATCTCAATAAAATATTGCAGTCTAAAAACTCCCATCTTCATTTTGTTTTACACGATAAACTGCAAGAATATTACGTACAAGTTGTGGATGACAAAACCAATGATGTAATTAAAGAAATTCCATCCAAGAAAGTTATGGATATGGTAGCTAATTTTTATGAAAAATTGGGGATTATTGTAGACAAAAAAATTTAACCCCTAAGCAGTGGGAGGGGTTCTTTCCTTGATGAAGGGGTTTGATGATGTGCAAGTTGTTATTCGTGCAGATGCTTCGACGGAAATCGGAACTGGGCATGTCATGAGGTGTTTGACGCTAGCCGATAAGTTCAAACGAAATGGAGCTATGGTACAGTTTGTCTGTCGAGAACATCCCGGCCATTTTTGTGATTTAATTCAACAAATGGGATACCCTGTTTTTCGACTTCCATATTGTGAGCAAAAAGCGAATGAAGCAGATGTGAACTATGCTTATGCACACTGGCTGGGTGAACCTTGGGAAGAGGATCTCGCACAAACCTCTTCTATGTTAAGCAACCTGGGGACAGCTATCGACTTGCTCGTCGTAGACCACTATGCAATTGATATACGATGGGAACAGAACATTCGGAGTTTCGTGAACAAAATTATGATTGTAGATGATCTGGCTAATCGGCATCATGATTGCGATATACTGTTAGATCAAAACCTCTATGATAATATGGAGCATCGATACGATGGCATAATTCCTGAGCACTGTATGAAGTTGTTGGGGCCCTCTTATGCCTTATTGCGAGACGAGTTTCAGGTTGCACGAAAATTTGCACAAATAAGGGAGAAAGGTGTCCGCAGGATTCTTGCTTTTTTCGGTGGTAGTGACCCTACCAATGAAACCCAAAAGGCACTTGAAGCTTTTATGTTATTGGAGGAAACAGAACTTACAATTGATGTGGTTGTGGGCAGTTCGAATCCCAATAAGGCAAAGATTGCTGAGCTTTGCTCTAAATTAGTAAATGCGGAATATTATTGCCAAACCAATCAAATGGCCGAATTGATGGTTCGTGCGGATTTAGCTATTGGGGCTGGCGGCTCCACTACGTGGGAAAGGTGTTTTTTGGGGCTCCCTGCGATCACGATTACGACGGCTGATAACCAGATGGAAGTTACAGAAGTTGTTGCGAGTAGAGGTGCGATTCACTATTTAGGCCATTACAGTGAGGTTTCCCCTCCTGCGATTGCGATAGCGATTAAAAAGTACTTAGAGAATCCAGGTTTGTTAGCCGACATTAGTCGTACAGGAATGGAAATCATGGGGCAATTAGACGCTGTTGACGCGGTTAGTGTTGTAGGTACCCTTTTAAACTCCGTAAAATAAGCCGAAATCTAAAGTTCATGAGGAAAAGCTATGCGACCGTATAACGATTATAAACTTCGTGTTATGTCAGAATCGGATCTGAGAATTGTCTTGCAGTGGCGGAACTCAGAGCGCGTTCGAAAGAATATGTATTCTGACGAGCTGATTTCTTGGGATGACCATTGTGCTTGGTTTTCGCGGATTCAAAACAGCCAAGAGTCTCGACATTACATATTTGAACTCAATCGTACGCCGATTGGGGTCATCAATTTTACTTCTATTAATAGTGTACACAATAAGTGTAATTGGGGATTTTATCTCGGCGAAACAGATGTTCCTCCCGGAAGTGGATCAATTCTAGGGACTCTCGGTATGTCTGAAGCGTTTGAACATTTGAAAATTCGTAAATTGTGCGCGGAAGTATTCGCATTTAATGAGAAAAGTTTGCGATTTCATAGAAGGTTAGGTTTTACACAAGAAGGTATTTTATCACAACACGTTTGGAAGCATAATTACTATGAAGATATTGTGTTATTTGCTTGTTTTGCCGATCAATGGGGCGGAATAAAGAAAGATTTATTACTGCAATATGGTGAAAAGCTATTCTAATTATCATAATCGCCGAGGTGGGCAGCATGAATCATCCTGAAATTATCATTGAACATCGAACGATAGGGCCTAAGCACAGGCCGTTTATTATAGCGGAAATGTCCGGCAATCATAATCAATCTTTAGAGCGAGCGCTTGAAATTGTAGATGCCGCAGCTAAAGCGGGAGCACATGCCTTAAAGATTCAAACTTATACAGCAGATACTATGACTATAGAGTCCGACCAAAGCGATTTTTTTATCAATGATGCTGAAAGCTTGTGGAACGGGCAGTCTTTGTATGCTCTATATCAGCAAGCTTATACGCCATGGGAGTGGCATAAAGCAATTTTTGATCGCTGTAAAGCACACGGGATGATCGGTTTTAGCACACCGTTTGATGAGACTGCGGTAGATTTTTTGGAATCCTTAGGAGTATCCTGCTATAAAATTGCTTCATTTGAGAATACGGATATACCACTTCTTCGTAAAGTTGCTTCCACAGGCAAGCCAATTATTGCATCAACAGGTATGGCAAGCATTGCTGAACTGGATGAACTCGTTCAAACCGTTCGAGCTGCGGGATGCCAAGATCTTATTTTATTAAAATGTACGAGTTCTTACCCAGCTACTCCGGACAATTCCAACATTCGAACCATTCCGCATATGCAGCAACTTTTTAATGTCCAGGTCGGTTTATCTGATCATACATTAGGCGTTGGTGTAGCCGTAGCAAGTGTTGCCTTAGGGGCAACTGTAATAGAAAAACATTTTACCTTAAGTAGAGCTGATGGTGGGGTCGACAGTGCTTTTTCATTGGAACCTCATGAGATGAGCAGCTTAGTGGAAGAAACAGAGCGTGCATGGCAAGGGTTAGGTGCTATTTCGTATGGCGTTAGCGAGAAAGAAAAGAACTCCACGCAGTTTCGTCGTTCGTTATATGTAGTTAAAGATTTGAAAGCGGGAGAAATTTTCACATCTGAAAATTTACGCGTTATTCGACCGGGCCTTGGTCTTCCGCCTAAATACTTGGATACCTTGCTTGGTAAAAGAGTAAGCAAGGATATTCCAAGAGGAACTGCTGTCACATTAGACATGATACTATAACTAATTTAAGCCTCACCTAGAAGAAGGGGAAGATACAGATGAAAGTATTGGTTACGGGCGGAGCAGGTTTCATTGGTCGTTGGGTTGTAAAAAGGTTATTAGAAGATGGCCAGAATGTCTGGGTCTTAGATGATTTATCCAACGGAGAAGAAAATAATATTGAGGAATTCAAGTCTCATCCGAGATTCCAGCAATTTCTCCACGGTGACATCAAGAACGAAGAGACGTTAAGTCATTTGTTCGAAAATGGTTTCGATGTTTGTTATCATCTTGGTGCAAGTATCAATGTACAAGATAGCATCGATGATCCTAGAACGACTTTTAATAATGACACGTTAGGAACATTCTATGTGTTAGAACAATGTCGTAAACATCAAGTGAAGATCGTATTTATGAGCACTTGTATGGTCTATGATCGTTGTTTAGACGAGTCGGGAATATCTGAAACGCATCCAATTAAGCCTGCCTCTCCCTATGCTGGTGCAAAAATTGCTGCTGAAAATATGGTTCTATCTTATTTTTTTGCTTATGGTTTACCGGCTGTTGTAGTACGCCCATTTAATACTTATGGACCGTTCCAAAAGTTTGGTGGCGAGGGTGGAGTCGTTGCTATTTTCATCAAGAAGAAGCTTAACGGGGAAACTTTACACATCTATGGAGAGGGAACGCAGACGAGGGATTTGCTCTATGTTGATGATTGCGCTCGATTTGTTGTGGAGGCAGGATACTCAGACCGCGTTGATGGACATATTGTAAATGCAGGTCTAGGGCGTGATATTGCAGTAAATGATTTGGCCAAATTAATTGTTGGGGACGAGAACAGGATCAAGCATGTAGAACATATTCATCCGCAGAGCGAGATTCAAAAACTTCTTTGTAATTCATCTAAGGCGAAAGAGCTCCTTGGATGGCAGCCCCTTACAACACTTGAAGAAGGTTTAAAGCTAACTGAAGAGTGGATTAAAACCATTATCTAATAGAAGGGCTGATATGCGAATTGACGCATTTCAGCCTATTTTTAAAATATCGGAGGTATTCCAAATGGTTAATACAAAAAATTCGCAACCAGTGCTCATCGAGGACGTTCCAGTTCGGGATACAATGCTTCCTTATGGTAGACAGTCTCTAGATGAGACAGACATTGAAGCTGTTATTGCAACGCTTCGATCTCCATTTTTAACACAAGGACCAAGAATTAAGGAATTTGAGGATTCAGTAGCACGTTATGTAGGTGCTAAACATGCAGTGGCTTTTTCAAATGGAACAGCAGCGCTTCATGGAGCTTGTTTTGCTGCAGAAATTGGTGAAGGGGATGAGGTAATTACAACTTCAATGACCTTTGCTGCAAGTGCAAATTGTGTACGTTATTGTGGTGGTGAAGTGGTATTCGCAGATATTGAATCGGATACTTATAACATAGATAGTGAGAAGATTAAAGTTTTAATCTCTCCTAGAACGAAAGCGATCATTCCCGTAGATTTTACAGGCCAGCCTGTAGATTTAGAAGAAATTATGCAGCTTGCAAAGGAGCGGAATCTAATAGTAATTGAAGACGCTGCCCATTCGCTTGGCGCTGATTACAAAGGTCGAAAAGTTGGTTCAATCGCAGATATGACGATGTTTAGTTTCCATCCGGTCAAACATGTGACTACTGGAGAGGGTGGCGTAATTACTACTAATTCAGATGAGTTATATCAGAAATTGCTTCTTTTCCGAAGTCACGGTATTACCCGGGAAAAAGAATTGCTTGAATCACAGGCTGAAGGTGACTGGTATTATGAGATGCAAGAACTTGGGTTTAACTACCGTATGACAGACATTCAGGCGGCGTTAGGTTCCTCACAACTGAAAAAAATAGATGAGTTTGTTGCCCGTAGACGAGAAATAGCAAAGCAGTATTCAGAAGCTTTTGCGCATACAGCAGCAATTATTACACCCTATCAGAAACCAGATCGCAATTCTAGCTGGCATCTCTATATTATTCAACTCGATTTGTCAAAGTTAACTGGAAGCCGTAAGGATATTTTTGATGCATTGAGAAAACAAAATATTGGTGTTAATGTTCATTATCTTCCTGTGCATTACCACCCTTACTACAAGAGATTAGGGTACGAGAAAGGGATTGCACCAATAGCGGAAAATCTTTACGAAGGCATTATTTCTCTTCCGCTGTTCCCGGCCATGATAGATCAGGATATTCAAGATGTTATAAACGCTGTAAATAAAGTATTAACATTTTACGCGAAGTAGATGGTTTCTTGTCTTATGAGGCCTGTGGATAATGTGCACAAACCTGTGCATAACTCTGTGAATAAAGTGGATAAATCCGCGCCACGACAATATTCTACAAATTTCGCAGTTATCCACGACTTGTATATACCCGAATTTTCAAAAAATTTACTTGATTGGCAAGTTTCAAATTGACAGGTCAAGCAGACGGGTGTTATAGTCAAAAAGTAAGGGCTTACATTATTCATTTGCTTATGATTAATACATTTTTTAAAACGAAGGGAATGTGTACGTTATGCAAGGTAAAGTGAAATGGTTCAACGCAGAGAAAGGCTATGGTTTCATCGAGCGTGAAGATGGTGGAGATGTATTCGTGCATTTCTCAGCCATTCAATCCGAAGGATTTAAAACGCTGGACGAAGGTCAAGCAGTAGAGTTTGACATTGTAGAAGGCGCACGCGGTCCTCAAGCAGCTAACGTTAGCAGACTATAATCATCCGGCACGATCCGGTGCCGCTAGTATACACCTACGAACATGCACACCTTGGGAGTCATCCCGGGGTGTTTTTTTGCGTAGATTAAAAAGTATAAGTTTTATACTTTAGCTTCGAATCTACCTTGACAAACGCGCGCGTCCTAAAAGGACGACGAAGTCGTTTATTCTTGGCATACATATTATGCTCGGAATTTAAAGGAATTATGAAGATGGGGTGGAATGTAGTATACTGTAAGTAGGAAGGGAGATGTTTAACTATGATGATTAGCATTCGCGGAGAACACCTTGAAGTAACTGAGGCCCTCAGGGACTATGTCGAGAAAAAATTAAACAGACTAGATAGGTATTTTGAAGCTCCCCTTACATCCGATGTACAAGTAAAGCTAAGTGTAGTCAAAGATTTACAAACCATCGAGGTAGCCATTCCTTTAACTGGCGTGCTGCTCAGAGCAGAGGAACGCAACTCTGATATGTATGCTTCGATTGATTTGGTTGTGGACAAGTTAGAGCGCCAAATTCGCAAGCATAAAACTAGAACCAACCGTAAAATTCGCGAAGAAGGCGGCAAGCGTGATTTGTTTAAAATGGAAACAGCACCTGTCACTTTCGTGGAAGAGGAAGAAGACTTTGAATTGGTCCGCAACAAACGCTTCGATTTGAAGCCGATGGATGTGGAGGAAGCGATTTTGCAAATGAATTTGGTTGGTCACAGTTTCTTTGTTTTCTCCAATATGGACACAGATTCTGTCAACGTAGTTTACAAACGTAACGACGGCAAGTACGGATTAATTGAGCCGGCTATTTACAAATAAAATAAATACTTACAAAGAGCTTGATTCGATTCAGTCGAATTGAGCTCTTTTCTATTGATACAGCCATGTAGATACGTTTATTTTGCATGCATGCATTTCCGATAACGATTCAATACTATAGAAATAAGCTAAAACGTGAAACTTTTGAAGGCCATAGGTAGTTTATATGAATGTAGGCGGAGGGTTTGTTGCGGCAGGGCGGTCAAAGGTGGTACAATTTGAGGATACGAATGCAATAGAAAGGGGTTCACCGATGCTAGGACTAGTGAAAAAGATTTTTGGTGATTCCAATGAACGGGAAGTTAAACGGATGTTAAAAGCCGTTGATTATATCAACGAGCTTGAAGCAGGCATTGAGCCGTTATCTGATGAAGAGTTAAGAGGTAAGACTGTGGAGTTCCGTAATCGCTTGGAAAAGGGCGAGGAATTGGATGACTTGCTTCCTGAAGCTTTTGCCGTAGTCAGAGAGGCAGCCAAACGTGTATTGGGTAAACGTCATTACGACGTTCAACTTATTGGGGGTATGGTGCTTCACGAAGGCCGTATCGCCGAGATGAGAACAGGGGAAGGGAAAACGTTAGTTGGAACACTTCCTGTCTATTTGAATGCCTTGCTGGGTAAAGGCGTGCACGTGGTAACGGTCAATGATTATTTGGCGCAACGTGATAGTGCCGAAATGGGCCAGATTTATGAATTCCTTGGTCTGACGGTCGGGGTAAATCTGCATGAATTATCCCATGAGGAAAAGCAAGCAGCTTATGCCTGCGATATTACGTATGGAACAAACAACGAATACGGGTTCGACTACCTGCGAGATAACATGGTGCTCTACAAAGAGCAGATGGTACAGCGTCCGCTTTATTACGCGGTTATCGATGAAGTTGACTCCATTCTGGTCGATGAAGCTAGAACGCCTCTTATTATTTCGGGACAAGCTGCTAAATCAACGGATTTGTATTATTCAGCGGACCGTTTTGTGTCCAATTTGAAAATAGAAGAGGATTACACGATCGATATTAAAGTGCGTTCCGTAGCTCTTACGGAAGAAGGGGTTGCGAAAGCAGAACGCGCATTCGGCATTGAGAACTTATTTGATCATCAGAATGTGAACATTAACCACCATGTGACTCAAGCCCTTAAAGCGCGTTTCATCATGAGACGTGATGTGGACTACGTCGTGCAAGACGACGAGGTTATGATTGTTGATGAATTTACAGGCCGTATTATGACAGGCCGTCGCTATAGTGATGGGTTGCACCAAGCCATCGAGGCCAAAGAGCAGCTTCAAGTTCAGAATGAGAGCATGACGCTGGCGACAATTACGTTCCAGAACTATTTCCGGATGTACCGCAAGCTTGCGGGTATGACCGGTACGGCGAAGACGGAAGAAGAAGAGCTCAAGAAAATTTATGGGCTTGAAGTTATCATTGTTCCAACCAACCGTCCGATGATTCGTAAAGATATGCCGGATGTGGTATACAAGTCGGAAAATGGTAAGTTCAGAGCGGTTGTAGAGCAAATTGTGGAGAAACACAAGCTGAATCAACCGGTTCTTGTTGGTACGGTTTCGATTGAGAACTCCGAAAGACTTTCTGACATGCTCAAAAAGAAAGGCGTACAGCACAAGGTCCTCAATGCCAAATACCATGCGGAAGAAGCTGAAATCGTATCACGCGCAGGTCAACCGGGATCGGTGACGATTGCTACGAATATGGCGGGCCGCGGTACGGACATTATGCTTGGCGAAGGCGTACATGATATCGGTGGATTGCATATTATAGGTACAGAACGTCATGAAAGCAGACGAATTGATAATCAGCTGCGCGGTCGTGCAGGCCGTCAAGGCGACCCTGGTTCGTCGCAATTCTACCTCTCTCTAGAGGATGAATTGATGAAACGTTTTGGGGCTGAAAATATTATGGCCATGATGGACCGTCTGGGAATGGAAGAAGATCAGCCGATTGAGAGCAAGTTGATCTCGCGTGCGGTTGAATCCGCACAAAAACGTGTGGAAGGAAACAACTTCGACGTTCGTAAAGTCGTCCTTCAGTATGACGATGTGATGAACCAACAACGTGAAATTATTTATAAACAGCGCCGCGAACTGCTGGAATCCGAAAATATCCGCGAAGTCATCGAGGGTATGATTAACGCAGTGATCGAGCGCGTCGTGAAAGCACACTGTCCGGAGGAGCAAATTCCGGAGGAGTGGGAGCTTACAGAGGTCGCGAATTTCGTGAACAACAACTTCCTTCAGGAAGATGCGCATATTAGCGATCAAGATATTTGGGGCAAAGAGCAAGAAGAGATCATTGATCTTATCAAAGATCTTGTCAGCAAGCGTTATGACGAGCGTGAAGAAGAGATCGGACCTGAATTCATGCGTGAATTCGAGAAGGTTGTTGCGCTTCGCGCGGTAGACAGCAAATGGATGGATCATATTGATGCGATGGATCAGCTCCGTCAAGGTATCCACTTACGCGCATACGGCGGTACGGATCCGCTTCGTGAGTATCAGTTCGAAGGTTTCGAGATGTTCCAAGAGATGATTGATAACATTCGTGAAGAAGTTGCGATGTATATCATGAAAGCTCATGTTCAAAGCAACCTGGAGCGTCAAGCCGTAGCCGAAGGGCAAGCGGTGGATACGAAGAACGAAGCTGGCGGCAAGAAGCCGGTCGTACGCGATGAGGAGCAACGTATCGGACGTAACGACCCATGCCCATGCGGCAGCGGCAAGAAGTTCAAACAGTGCCACGGACAAGGCAGCTAAACGAAGCTGACGCGATCCGGTTAGCGAAGGCACAAGAGAATAAAGAGGTGTAAGACATGCTGGAACCAGAAGTAAAACAGGATTTAAGAGAAACAGCAAAGCGACTAACCGAATTACGGGGGTCTCTTTGACTTAGATCATAAGCTGGAAGCGATCGGCGATTTTGAGGAAAAAATGGGGGCGCCGGACTTCTGGGACGATAACGAACGCGCCCAGAAGACCATCTCCGAGCTCAACGCGATCAAGAGCGTTGTAGATCAGTTTCAGGGCTTCACGAACGAGTTTGACGACCTGCAGGTCATGGTCGAGCTCGAGGAAGAGGAAAGTGATGCCGGCCTGGTGGCTGACATTGAGAAAGGCATCGCGGCCTTAAAGACCAAGCTCGAAAGTTTCGAGCTTGGCCTGTTACTGAATCAGCCGTATGATCGGCTGAATGCGATTCTAGAGCTGCATCCGGGGGCCGGCGGCACGGAGTCGCAGGACTGGGCGGAGATGCTGCTGCGCATGTACCGCCGCTGGGCGGAGAAGCAGGGCTACAAAGTCGAGGTGCTCGACTATTTGCCCGGCGACGAAGCCGGCGTGAAGAGTGTCACGCTGCAGATCACGGGCTTCAACGCCTACGGCTACTTGAAGGCGGAGAAGGGCGTGCACCGGCTCGTGCGGATTTCGCCGTTTGATGCCTCAGGCAGACGCCACACGTCCTTCGTGTCGTGCGACATCATGCCGGAGATCGAGGACGATACGGAGGTTGAGATCCGCACGGAGGATCTCAAAATCGATACGTATCGGGCGAGCGGCGCCGGCGGTCAGCACATCAACACCACGGACTCGGCCGTGCGGATTACGCACATTCCGACTGGGGTCGTGGTGAGCTGTCAGCAGGAGCGTTCGCAGATCAAGAACCGCGAGAAAGCGATGAAAATGCTGCGTTCCAAGCTGTATGAGAAGAAAATCGAAGCGCAAATGAAGCATTTGGCTGAAATTCGCGGCGAACAGTCCGAAATTGGCTGGGGAAGCCAAATTCGTTCTTATGTTTTTCATCCGTACAGCATGGTGAAAGATCACAGGACATCGGCAGAGACCGGCAACGTCGGTGCTGTCATGGACGGGGATCTGGATATGTTCATTGACGCGTACCTGCGTCATCAGATTCGCAAGCCGGACAATGCCGAGTAGTTGATGTTTTGTCCTTGGCGGCAGAGTGAAACGCATAACAGAAGCAATTGACGATCATCCTACACCTAACAGGTGTAGGATTTTTTGTGAGAGGAGGCCTATCGTGGCCAGAAGAGAACCACTGATACGGATAGGAAGTCCTGCACATACCGTATTTGAATATTCCTTGCTAGTTATAGGCTCATTGGTCATGGCAGCTAGTTTTAACTGCTTTTTGAACCCGAACCAAATTGCAACCGGCGGGGTTTCGGGCATCTCGACCATCATTCAACACCTTTCAGGGTTGAATCCCGCTATCACCCAATGGGCGCTGAACATTCCGATTTTCCTTTTAGCCTTATGGTTGCTGGGAGGGCACTTCGGTGTGAAGGCTGCAGTTGGTTCTGTCATATTTCCGCTATGCGTCCTGGTGACCAGCCATATAGGCGTGCCGACGCACAATCCTTTGCTCGCTGCCGTTTATGGTGGAATTGGTGTCGGGCTTGGATTAGGGATTGTTTTTCGCGGACGTGGATCAACAGGTGGCCTTGGGTTGGCTGCGCAAATTTTACATAAGTACACTGGATTAAGTTTAGGCTTCTCTGTTGCGGTGTTTGACGGCCTGGTAATCATCTCATCAGCGCTAGTGTTTACGCCGGAGAATGCGCTGTACGGGATGATCGGCTTGTTCGTGACTACCAAAACGATTGATATCGTGCAGGTCGGCTTCAATTACGCAAAAGTAGCTTTCATCATATCGGACCATTCGGATGCGATTCGCAAAGCCATTTTGTTTGATTTGGATCGCGGGCTGACCGAGCTCAATGGATCCGGGGGTTTTACCGGGGAAACTCGGAATGTGATGATGGTCGTCGTGAAGCAGAACGAGGTAAGCCGATTGAAAACGCTGGTCCAGTCGGTGGACCCGCAGGCGTTTGTCATTTTGAGCGAAACGAATGAGGTGCTGGGTGAGGGCTTTAAGCGGCATGCTTAGAAGCTTGGCGGCTGCCAAATGGGATGAAGACGTGCTTAGGCACGTCTTTTTTTGTATGAATGGACTACGGCGCAGGGATATCGACAAGGAAACATGATTGTATTTTGTGCAACATGGCAACGACTTCTGGATAAAGCCCGGTCCTATCTTGTATAAAGTGCAGTCATTTCGGTTAAAAGCACTGAGATTACCATAAAAAAATGTTGCTTGTCCATCGATTAATTTGGGATAATATAACTGTTCATTCTTGAACAAAACGTCTATGCATATTATGAATTTTTTTCATTCAAACGATTGCGTGAATATCATCGCCAGAATTTTGTTGAAAAAGCGGGGAAACCCTTGATTCATATCGGATCCAAAAGGATGAAAACGGAGAAAACTGGTGAAAAAAATTCATTGAATTATTATGTATATGACTGTATAATCATACATATATTTTCGGAGTAACGGGGGAATTCATATGAGTCAAATCGTTAGAGCGGCTATTATTGGGGCTACAGGGTACGGTGGCGCGGAAGTTATTCGTCTATTGCAGGCGCATCCTCTTGTGAAAATCACTTCGGTCATCTCGACCTCGAATGCGGGAGCTCCGCTTGCTGATCATTTTCCACATTTGCAGGAAGTGGTTGTTGATATTTTGGATCAACTCGATGTTGATCTTATTGCTAGTAAATCCGATGTCGTGTTCCTGGCAACACCAGCGGGCGTAAGTGCAGAGCTTTCACCGAAACTTTTGGCTGCCGGCCTGAAGGTTATTGATATTTCCGGGGATTTGAGATTGAAATCAAGCAGCGATTATGAAAAATGGTACAAAAAGAAGCCGGCTTCCGAGGACATGTTGGCGAAGTCGATCTATGCTTTGTCCGAAGTATTCGGGGACGAGGTCAAAGGCAGCGATCTGATCGCGAATCCTGGCTGTTACCCGACAGCAACGCTTCTAGGGCTAATCCCAGCTGTGAAAGCAGGTTGGATTGATCCCTCCACGATCATCATTGATGCCAAATCAGGCGTATCCGGCGCGGGGCGCGGTGTTAATCTGGGCGTGCATTACGCGGAAGTCAATGAGAATTTGAATGTGTATAAAGTGAATAAACATCAACATATTCCGGAAATTGAGCAAGCGCTCAGCCGTGTAGCGGGTAAGCCGGTTGTGACGACATTCACGACACATCTTGTGCCAATGACGCGTGGAATTATGTCCACGATGTACGCTACCGTAAATGGTGAGCATACGGCAGCAGATTTTATTGAACTCTACCGTCAATTCTATGAGGGCCGGAAGTTTGTACGGATTCGTCAAGAAGGCAAGTTCCCTTCCACTAAGGAAGTATATGGTTCTAATTACTGTGATATTGGTTTTTCCGTGGATGAGCGGACGGGTCGTGTAACGATTGTTTCCGTTATTGATAATGTCGTGAAAGGCGCTGCAGGGCAGGCCATTCAAAACTTGAACTTGATGTACGGTTGGGAAGAAACGACCGGATTGCTTTTCGCACCGGTATATCCATAAGAAGCGGGACATGTGAGGAGACGAGGATGTTGGATACAGTTAGTTTCACGGTGGTGCCTGAGGGCACAGTAACGACACCGAAAGGCTTTCGTGCAGGCGGCCTGCACTGTGGATTAAAGAAGACGGAGCGCTTTGACTTAGGCGCGATCGTATGTGAGGTACCGGCGGCAGCGGCAGGCGTGTACACGCTGAACGCGTTTCAAGCGGCACCGCTGCGCGTGACGCAAGAAAGCATTGCCCAAGGCGGCAAGCTGCAGGCCATGATCGTGAACAGCGGCAACGCCAACGCGTGTACCGGGCAGCAAGGCGAAGACGACGCGTATGCGATGCGTGCAGCCAGCGCGAAGGCGCTAGGCGTAGCAGAGCACCACGTCGGCGTGACGAGCACAGGCGTAATCGGCGAGCTTCTGCCGATGGGCAAAGTGCTGACAGGCATCGAGCAGCTGCCACAGCGCATTAAGCTAGACGGAGGCGAAGACTTCTGCCAGGCGATCCTGACAACGGATCTTGTGCAGAAGATGACGTGTGTCCGTCTTGTTGTGGGCGGCAAAGAGGTTCACATTGCCGGTGCAGCCAAAGGTTCGGGGATGATTCACCCGAACATGGCAACGATGCTCGGTTTCATGACAACCGACGCACCGATCGAAAGCGAATACCTGCAGCAGCTGCTTAGCAGGATCACAGATAACACCTTCAACATGATTACCGTTGACGGCGATACATCCACCAACGACATGGTCGTGGTGATGGCTAGCGGTTTGGCTGGCGGCGAGACGCTAACACCGGAGCATCCGGATTGGGAAGCATTCGCAGCAGGTTTTCAATACGTTGGTGAGTACCTGGCCAAAGCGATTGCACGTGACGGCGAAGGCGCAACGAAGCTGATTGAGACGACGGTTATCGGCGCGGAGAGCGACGAAGCAGCCCGCAAGATCGTGAAGTCGATCATTGGATCGAGCCTCGTGAAGTCCGCTGTGTACGGCGCTGACGCGAACTGGGGTCGAATCATTGCGGCTGTTGGATACTCGGGACAACCGGTGAATGTGAACACAGTCGATATTCGCTTAGGCGATATCGCAGTGCTCGAGCAATCGCGTCCGGTGAAGTTCGATGAGGAAGCGGCACTGGCTTATTTGAAAACAGATACCATTCAAATTCATGTGAATTTACATATGGGCACTGGCAAGGCAACGGGCTGGGGCTGCGATTTGACATATGATTACGTGCGCATTAACGCGGCTTACCGCACATAAGAAGGGGACCGAACGCAGTGAAGAACAATTGCTTTGTGATGAAATGCGGAGGCAGCACGCTTGCGGCGCTGCCTGCCAGCTTTTTTGAAGATATGCGTCAGCTCCAGGAGGAAGGTATCGTAACGGTTATCGTTCATGGAGGCGGTCCTGCCATTTCGGAAACGCTCGGGAAGCTGGGCATCGAGTCCGGTTTCGTGAACGGTTTACGCGTGACCAACGAAGCGGTGCTGGACGTTGTAGAGATGGTTCTTTCCGGTCAGATCAACAAAGAGATCGTACGCCGCATTCAATTGACAGGCGCAGCAGCGCTAGGTTTGTCCGGTGTGGATGGGCATCTAATTGAAGCTAAGCCGGTGGCGAACAGCCACGAGGTCGGTTTAGTCGGCGATGTGACGAAGGTGAACGCGGAGCTGATCCAAGGCATCGTGAATATGGGCTACATTCCGGTTATTGCACCGGTTGGGCTTGGTGAAGATGGCGGACAGCGTTACAATATTAATGCGGATACGGCAGCTGGCGCGGTGGCGTCCCACCTTGGTGTGGAACAAATGGTTGTCGTGACGGACGTCCCTGGCATCATGAAGACCGTAGATGGCGAGAAGCAGGTGCTGCCGGTTGTGAGTGTTGCAGAGATTGAAGAGATGATTGCGAGTGGAGACATTTACGGCGGTATGATTCCGAAAGTTCGCGCAGCAATCGCTTGTATTCAGGGCAAGGTACAGGAAGTCGTGATTGTGAATGGATCAGAGCCGAACGTACTCAGCAAAGTGCTGAAGGGCACGGGAATCGGTACAAGAATTGTACGATAACACTATAAGGAGGGAATGTACATGAGTGAAACGGGTAAAAGCTCGCTCTTTCCAACGTACGCCAGATATCCAATTACGCTGGTGAAGGGGGAGGGCAGCCGACTATGGGACGATACAGGCAAGGAGTACATCGATTTGATGAGCGGAATTGCGGTAGCGAACCTCGGGCATGCGCCAAAAGAAGTGAAGGAGCAACTTGTTCAACAGCTTGATCAGCTATGGCATGTCAGCAACCTTTTCCATATTCCGAACCAGGAAAAACTAGCTTCTTTACTTACGGACAACAGCTGTGCGGATGCTGTATTTTTCTGTTCCACAGGAGCAGAAGCGAATGAAGCCGCAATCAAGTTGGCGCGTCGCTACAACCAAAAGGTGCTGAACAACGGTCGGTACGAGATTATTACGTTCAACATGTCGTTCCACGGACGGACATTGGCGACATTGACCGCTACAGGTCAAGACAAAGTGAAGGAAGGCTTCCATCCGCTTCCTGAAGGCTTCGTGTATGCGCCTTATAACGATATCGAGGCTGTGCGCAGTCTTGTGAATGACAAAACATGCGCTATCATGTTGGAAATGGTGCAAGGGGAAGGCGGCGTATTGCCGGCTGATCCGGAGTTCGTGAAACAATTGGCAGCGCTGTGCAAACAGGAAGGCCTGCTTTTGATTGCGGATGAAATCCAAACAGGTGTAGGGCGTACAGGCAAGCTTTTTGCCTATGAACACTATGGTGTTGAGCCTGACATTTTCACATTAGCCAAAGGTCTGGGCGGCGGGTTCCCGATTGGTGCTATGCTGGGGAAAGCTTTCCTTGCTGAAGGCTTTAGTGCTGGCAGTCATGGTTCGACATTTGGCGGAACACCGATTGCGACGGCTGCAGGTTTTGCGGCTGTGGATACGATTCTTGCACAGAAGCTGCCGGAACGCGCAGCGGAGTTAGGGGAGTACACGATCAAGAAGCTGGAAAGCAAGCTTGCCGGCAATCCGTTGATCGCGAAAATTCGCGGTATCGGACTTTTGATCGGGATTGAGTGCACGCAACCTGCAGGTGAAATCATTAGTGAAATTCATAAAAGAGGCGTGCTAGTTATTCCAGCTGGGCCTAACGTTATTCGTTTAGTGCCGGCCTTAAATATACCGCAAGAAGATTTGGATCAAGGGCTGGATGTGCTGTGCGCGGTCCTTGCAGAGAAGGCATCTACGATCAGCAGCATCTAGGGAAGTAACAGGAGAGAGGTTGAATGAAATGAATATTACCTTACAAGAAGAAATGGCTGCCCAATTGAAGGGCAAAGATTTCCTTGCTTTGGCTGACTATACACCGGAAGAAATCGAATACTTAATTCACTACGGGATCGAGCTTAAGCGTAAGCAAAAGGCTAGAGAGCCTCATGCTGTGCTTGCCGGCAAGACACTCGGGATGATTTTCGAGAAATCTTCGACGCGTACGCGTGTTTCCTTTGAAGTGGGGATGTACCAACTGGGAGGTCAGGCTTTATTTTTGAGCAAAAACGACCTGCAGCTTGGACGCGGTGAAACGGTTTGGGATACGGCACAAACGCTGTCCCGTTACCTCGATGGCATTATGATTCGTACGTATGAACACCGTAAGGTGATCGATCTTGCACGCGGAGCGACGGTTCCCGTTATTAACGGCCTGACGGATTATGCGCATCCCTGCCAAGTGATGGCGGATTATCAGACTGTTCTTGAGAAAAAGGGCCGTCTCAAAGGCATTAAAGTGGCTTACATCGGGGACGGCAACAACATGGTGCATTCCTTAATGGTAGGTGCAAGCAAATTAGGGATGGACTTCGCGATTGCTTCTCCTGAGGGCTATGATCCTGATCAGGAAGTGATTCAAAATTCCAAGGAAAATGCTGCGCATTACGGCGGCAGCGTACTTCTGACACGCGATCCTCGCGAAGCGATTGAGAATGCGGACATCGTCTACACGGATGTATGGGCGAGCATGGGCTTCGAGGCTGAGCAGCAAGAGCGGGAGATTGCTTTTAAAAACTACCAAATCAACGAAGATCTGGTGAAGTACGCCAAATCGGATTACTTGTTCATGCACTGCCTGCCTGCACACCGCGGGGAAGAAGTGAGCGAGGGCGTCATTGACGGCGCACATTCCATTATTTTTGACCAAGCAGAGAATCGTCTTCATGCGCAAAAGGCTATTATGGCCGCGACCATGATATAATAAATAGATTTAGGAAACGGAGAGATTAGTAGACATGGCTAAGGAAAAAATCGTGCTCGCTTATTCCGGCGGGTTGGATACTTCGGTAATTTTGAAATGGCTTAAAGAGACGTATGACGCTGAAATCATCGCGTTCACGGCAGATATCGGACAAAAAGATGAGTTGGACGGTCTAGAGGAAAAAGCGCTCAAAACCGGCGCCTCCAAAATCTACATCGACGACCTGCGCGATGAATTCGCGAAGGACTTCATCAATCCGATGTTCCAAGCAGCGGCTTTGTATGAGGGGCAATACCTGCTCGGCACGAGCATTGCGCGTCCTTTGATCGCGAAGCGCATGGTTGAAATCGCGCGCGCAGAAGGCGCAACAGCGATTGCACACGGTGCAACCGGCAAAGGAAACGACCAAGTGCGTTTCGAACTAACAGCTGCGGCGCTTGCTCCTGAGATTTCGGTGATCGCGCCTTGGCGTTTGGAAGAATTCCGCGAGCAGTTCCCGGGCCGCGCTGAAATGATCGCGTATGCCGAGAAACATGGCATTCCAGTAACGGCATCCGCTGCGAAGCCGTATTCGACAGATCGCAACTTGCTGCACATTTCCTTCGAAAGCGGCATGTTGGAAGACCCTTGGTTCGATGCAGCGGCTGACAGCAACAAAGATATGTACGTCCTGAGCGTAGCTCCGGAAGATGCTCCGGATCAAGCGGAATACATTGAGCTTGAGTTTGAAAAAGGCGACTGCGTAGCAGTTAACGGCGCGAAACTGACGCCGCTTCAAGTGATGGAAACATTGAATGAAATTGGCGGCAAGCATGGTATCGGCCGTGTAGATATGGTAGAAAACCGCTTCGTCGGCATGAAGAGCCGCGGCGTGTACGAAACTCCAGGCGGAACAATTCTGTTCACCGCTCACCGCAAAATGGAATCCTTGACCATGGACCGCGATGTTATGCACCTTCGTGACTCCCTGATCTCCAAATATGCCAGCCTTGTTTACAACGGCTTCTGGTTCGCTCCTGAGCGTTTGGCGATTCAAGCGCTTGTTACAGAAAGCCAAAAGAACGTATCCGGTACAGTTCGCTTGAAATTGTACAAAGGCAACGTCATCGGAGCTGGCGTGAAGAGTCCGGTATCCTTGTACAATCCGGATATTGCGACGATGGAAGCTGATCCGACGAAAGCTTACGACCAAGGCGATGCTACTGGCTTCATTCACTTGAACGCCCTTCGTCTGAAAGTATCTTCGGGTGTTGAGCAAAACGCTAAGAAGTAATCAACATAGGCTATGAAACCGGGCTTTCCCTCGTGGAAAGCCTTTGGGCTGTAAAATAGAGAGGAGTGGATGCACGTGTCAAAACTATGGGGTGGACGATTTACGAAGCAAACCGACCAATTGGTTGAAGAATATACAGCATCAATTATGTTTGATAAGGAGCTGGCCGAGGAAGACATTCAAGGCAGCTTGGCGCACGTGACGATGCTTGGCAAATGTGGCATTCTTCCTGCGGAAGATGTCGAAAAGATCAAGGACGGCCTCTACGCGGTCCAAGGCATGATTCGCCGCGGCGAGTTGGAGTACACGATTCAGAATGAAGATATTCACATGAATATCGAAAAAACGCTGATCGATTTGATCGGTCCTGTTGGCGGCAAGCTGCATACGGGCCGCAGCCGTAACGATCAAGTGGCGACGGACATGCATTTGTACCTGCGCAAACGGGTAGTCGAGTTCGTTGGACACCTTATCAAGCTGCAGGAAGCTCTTCTTGATCAAGCGAAGAAAAACATCGATACGATTATCCCGGGATATACGCATCTTCAACGTGCGCAGCCGATTCTGTTCGCGCATCACATGATGGCTTATGTCAGCATGTTTCAGCGCGATCTTGAGCGCTTGCAGGACAGCTACAAGCGCGTGGACATCCTGCCGCTAGGCGCTGGCGCGCTAGCTGGCACGACGTTCCCGATAGACCGCCATTTCGTGGCGGAGCAGCTCGGGTTCGGACGCGTATACGAGAACTCCCTGGATGCGGTCAGCGACCGCGATTTCATCCTGGAGTTCCTCTCTAACGCGTCCATGATCATGATGCACCTTTCTCGCTTCAGCGAGGAAATGGTGCTTTGGTCCTCCACCGAGTTCGCGTTCGTTGAACTCGACGATGCTTTCTGCACCGGCAGCTCGATCATGCCGCAGAAGAAAAACCCGGACGTGGCGGAGCTCGTCCGCGGCAAAACAGGCCGCGTCTATGGCAACTTGTTCGGTCTGATGACCGTGCTGAAGTCGCTGCCGCTGGCGTACAACAAGGACATGCAGGAAGATAAGGAAGGCATGTTTGATACGGTTCGTACGCTGCAAGGCGCGCTTCAACTGTTCGCTCCAATGGTCGCTACCATGAAAGTGAACACGGATCGCATGAGACAAGCCGTGAACCAGGACTTCTCGAACGCTACGGACATCGCAGATTACCTTGTTAACAAGGGACTGCCGTTCCGTCAAGCTCACGAAGTGATTGGCAAAACGGTGCTGTATTGCATCCAGAACAAAAAATATTTACTCGATATGAGCATCGAGGAGTTCAAAACGTTCTCAACGCTGTTTGAGTCCGATATTTATGCCGTGCTGCAGCCGGAGCAAGTTGTGAATGCACGTAATGTCTACGGCGGAACGGCAAGCAATCAAGTGTCAGAAGCTATTGCCCGTGCCGAGCAAGTGTTGGCGCAGTCCAATGAGTGGTTGCAAACCTATTTGGAGAAGAGCAAATAATTATTTAGCTATATCAAAAAGCCTTCAACGTCATCCAGGTGGATGGCATTGAAGGCTTTTTATCTTTTTATCTGCCGGTGACCGAGATATACCCGGTGTCGACTCTAACTTTCACTTTTTTGCTGCCATCCCCGAGGGTGCCTTTGGCAGAGTGATGGTCTTCATGATCTACAGTAAGACCAGGTACTTCCAGATTGGCGCTGCCCGTATCGGCGCTTAGGTCGAAGCTCACATTTTTAGGCGTTGGCTCAAGTGTAAGGCGGACACTGCCTGTGTCGGATTCAAGGGAAACCGAATCGCCTATATCGCTTAATTTTGCCGTGATACCACCTGTATCTGTCTTGATCTTTACCTCGCCTTGTCCTTCTTGGATGTGAATATTCCCTGTATCTGCTTGGAGATTTAATTGCTTGCCTTCATAGCGGTCTAGTGAAATGTTGCCTGTATCCGTGCTGGCAGTCAGTTTTTCTGATTTGAGATCATTGAAGTTGAGATTGCCTGTGTCGGAAGTCACGGTAATGGCTTTGTACATTTTATCCGGCAGGGAGACTTCGGTTTTGAGCCCAAAGCCGCGGCCGGCAATCAAATTTTTAAGTTCGGTGATATCAAAACCAAAATGGATGCGATCTTTTTCTTTCGTGCAAACATCAACTCGCCATACATTGCTTCCTTCTGTGGCTGCGTCAATCGTGCATTCATTCGCGTTAGCTTCCCGCATCGTACCGACTAGGCGTACTTTAATTTCATCGCCATTTGTTGGGACGAAAGTGATGTTCGAATCATCGTTTTGAAGGATGAGGGTGTCGATATTTGCTGCTGCAATCTTCTTCTCGATATTAATATTGGAGACGCCTGCATTCAGATCCAAGGTTTTGAACGAAACAGCCGCACCGATGAGTCCAACTGCCAGGCAGGTAAAGCCCGTTATTAAGAAAAATTTATATCTGCTTTTCACGGCTTAAGCCCCCTTAATTAATTTGGCATTGAACTGGATGTACGCCCGGGTGATTTTGAAAAATAGTTGGAGCAGCCAGGTGCTGAGTGTTGTGAGAATGATGCCTAACCCGAAGCATGCCAACATGGTAAACCCAATAAACTGCAGATCGCTGCCGACGTGCTCCATAAAGCTGCCAAGCATACCAGCGATCGGAGCGACGATTAGTGCAAAGCCAGAAGCGAACAATGCAATTAACGCTGCCAAGATACCGAACCATGGGCCAACAACGAACAGGAGATTGAAAAAGCCTAGTGCAATGCTGACGATAATCGCCTTCAACCCTGTTTCCTGCTTAGCCGGATAGGGGTAAGGAGGTTGCTGCGCGTAATAAGGATTCTCATAAGGCGGCGGCGTATAGGGCGGAGGTGTAAAGCTACCGGTTTCCGGTGCCTGCTTAGGTGCCGCTGGCTCGGGTTTCGTATATATTTTCTCAAGCGGTGGAGCTTTTGGTGCTTGAGGAGTTTGATATGCTTGATGTGCTTTAGGCGTTGGAGGCGTTTGTGGTGCTATAGGAGCTTGAGGAATTGACTCCTGTTTTGCACTTTTTGCAGCCTCCGGAGGGCTGACCGCTGAGGCATCTTTCTGTGCATCCCAGTTAGGAACACGCGGATAACCTAGCGATTGTGCCACCTCATCCTCGTGCTTGCCGTTCTCAATCGCTTTTTGGAACAATTCCTCGTAGACAGACAATATATTTTGGCGCTCCTTCTCTGGAAGTCCGCGCAGTCGATAGTTGAGTTCTTTGAAATAATCAATCTTGCTCATCGTTCATCCTCCTTAACTCATATTGCGTACTCTTATCATAATAAAAAAAAGTCATAGTGACCTAGTAACTACAGTCACATGACCTTTAGATGTTTTACCCGTTTTATGCCTCAAAATAGTCACAAAGATTACCGGAACGAAGGTCCTTTGACGCCGTCTTCTAAAATGGGTTGTGTCGAGTCAGGCGTGCCCCCCAATTCAGGTTTGACATCACCCCGGTTGGAGGCGACCAAGGTCGGCACTGGAGAGTACTGATCCTTCGAGATGAGTTCTTTGCTGACGAAAACGCCGTTTTCTCTTTTAATCCGATAGGTTTCAACTTTGTAACCTGCTTTACCTGTGCTGATGGGCCGAGTGGCTCCTGGAGCTAGCGTTGTATTATGCAAATATTTAATTGGAGGTTGAATCGTTTCTATGACGTTGGATTCTATGTCATAAGTGATCGAGGGAGACATGTGACCGAATAGCTTAACGGTGATGTCCCGATCCGTTGTGACGGTGCGAATCAATAAATAGGCGTCGGTATTGTTGCGAAACTTGAAATTGATATAGCCATTGGCGTAAGTCGCATCTTGTCCGAGCGTGACGTAGCTGACAGGCAGGGAGTGATTGCGGCGCTCAACAATAGCGAGTCCACTGCGCAAAACAGCATTGTACAGTGTTGTCGATACTTGGCATATGCCGCCGCCGATACCGGGAACCAGCTTACCGTTAAGGATAACCGGCGCTTCCTTATAGCCGAACGTAGTTTCTGTCTGTGCAATGATTTTGCTATAGTCGAACGTTTCTCCTGGTGCCATGAGCAAATCTTGAATGGACGCGGCAGTGGAGCGAATATTGTGAATCCGTCCTTCGCCGGAAGCGGGAAACGTGGTTGTGAACTCTGATATTTTGCGGTCGATGCCCTGCTGCTTCAAAGTTTCTACGGTTACGGCGGGACTCTGCTCGTACAAAGGCAGTGTCAATCGAACGGGTGCGGCGTTGTGAATATACGAAATGGAGGGAGCGACTTCTTGTAGGTGTTCCCCCAAATGTACAGTGTCAATGCGTAGTACTCTGCGTTCCGGTTCATAATTTAGCGAGTCCTGAGCAGTCACGATCCGCTTCGCCGGCGCAGGCTGCTGGCTGTAGAGGTCTTTCCAGGCCTCTTTCAAAACCGCGTTTAGCTGATCTTCGTTCACGGTAACCTCAATCGGAATATCGGCATGTCGAAGCTCCCAGCGGGCTTTTATCCGTTGCAAGGGTGAAGCTTCGAACAATTGGGCGATAGATTGCGTGAGCGCATCATCATGATATTCGACGCCTAGTTGTCCAAGGGTCAATTGCCGATTGGCGATGTCCGGATAGGAGGTTTGCAATTGGACAGGAAAAGCTTTTAGCAGCTCAAGCCTCTCCTCGTATTGCTGTTGGAACGTATCATAAGGCATGCCGCCGACGCGCCAGCCGGCAACCGTGAATTTCGGAGGCAGTGTGCCCTGAGAACCATACAGGTAAAGAGCGATGCTTATTGAGCTTAGCAGTCCTATGGAGATCGTCGCATAGAAGGTGGCTTTTCTAATGAGGGGTGGCATGTACAGCGTCTCCTTTACATACGAATGAGTGAAAGGCCTGTACTACCATATGTATCTTCTATCCGCTCAATTTATTACTAAAACCTTGCGGCCCTTAAATGTGTACAAATCATGATATAATGACACTAAACAACAGGAATTTTGAACGATTTTAGAAGGAATTTCCGACTTCGTGTCGAACTCCTTAAAGCTGTCTGTACAGCAGAGAGACTTTGGGCTTCGCTTAAGGACCCCTATATTAGGATGTGATATTGTGATCGAAATGCAGGACGTATGGAAAACGTACTCCAACGGTACTCATGCATTGAGAGGGATTAATGTAAAAGTAGACCGCAACGAGTTTGTCTATGTTGTCGGACCTTCCGGGGCTGGTAAATCGACATTTATGAAATTGATGTATAGAGAAGAAAGACCGACCAAGGGCCAAATTTTCGTGAACGGATTCAATTTAGAAAAGTTGAAACAGCGTAAAATACCTTTTTTGCGTCGAAATATCGGGGTTATTTTCCAAGATTATCGATTGCTGCCGAAGCTGTCTATTTTCGACAATGTAGCCTTTGCTATGGAAGTGATTGAAGCACCGAAGAAACAGATCAAGAAACGCACGATGGAAGTGCTCGAACTGGTGAGGCTGAAGGACAAAGCAAATTCACTGCCCTCACAACTATCCGGCGGTGAGCAGCAGCGTGTCGCCATTGCCCGGGCAATAATCAACAATCCATCCGTCATTATCGCCGATGAACCGACAGGAAATCTCGACCCTGAGACATCGTGGGGAATTATGAAACTTATGGAGGAAATTAACTTCCGTGGTACGACAATCGTCATGGCTACGCATAACAAGGAAATCGTAAATACGATGCGTAAAAGAGTCATTGCAATCGAGAATGGCCTTATTGCTCGTGACCAGTTACGGGGGGAATACGGCTATGAAGATTAGTACATTCTCCCGGCACTTGCGGGAAGGTACGCGGAATGTTGTCAGGAACGGATGGATGACGTTTGCGTCGATCAGTTCAATCGCAATCTCGTTGTTCATTCTAGGAATATTCGTGCTGATCACATTGAATGTCAATGATATTGCCAGTCAAATTGAGGATCAAGTTGAGATTAACGTGTACCTGGAGGTTAACACCCATCAGGATCAAATCACAGAGCTCCAGACCCAAATTCAAGGCTTACAGGGAGTCAAAACGATCAAGTTCGTATCGAAAGAAGAAGGACTTGTCTATTTGCGTCAAAAGTTAGGCGAAAGCGGCAAAGCTTTGCTTGATGGTTTTGAAGGAGAAAACAATCCGCTGAATGATGCATTCACAGTTGAAGTGGATGATCCCAGAAATGTAGCCGTGGTTGCGGATCAGATCAGCGCACTGAATGCAGGCAAGGATCCAAAGCCTATTTATAAAGTGAATTACGGCAAAGGGACTGTTGAAGCTTTATTTAAAGTAACGCAAATTGTTCGTTGGGTCGGCTTTGGAATTGTGATTCTGCTCTCCTTTACGGCGGTTTTCTTGATTGCCAATACGATCAAAATTACGATTTTAGCCCGTCGCAAAGAAATTTCAATTATGAAAATGGTTGGAGCGACGAATTCATTTATTCGTTGGCCGTTTTTTATAGAAGGAGCTTTACTCGGATTCGTGGGTTCTTTAATTCCTGCTTTAATTATTTTGGGCGGATACTGGAAGTTGCTGAACTTAAGTTCTTTGAACCTAAATTTATTGATGATTGAGCTGACGCCTTTCGGGAAGATTGCTCCTACAATGATTGCCTTGCTGTTAGGTATTGGCATCGTCATAGGCGTCTGGGGATCCCTAATCTCCGTCCGCAAATTCCTCCGCGTCTAATAAGGAGGCTTTAAAAGCCGACTTTGATAACGAAGTTATTCTCTGTAGCTTACTCGACGTCGAATCTTGAACGAAAATGGGGTAGTCCGGTACTCATGTAGCTCGCTACACTCCGTTCCTCCTACACCCATTTTCGTCCAACCTTCTCGGTTCTGAAAGCCGGCTTTTAAAGCTTTTATTTTTGTTTTCATAGATTCAAAGATTAAAAGATTAGAGAATAAGAGATTTGAGAGGAAGTCCAAATAAGCATCATGTTTTTGATGATGAGGAGGCTACGTGCTTGAAGAAGAAGATTCTACCCTTGGTGATGTCATTTGGGATTGCCGCTTCGCTAGCGGTGCCATATGCAGGTTATGCCGCATCCACAACGGATAAGATCGATCAGCAGTTGACTCAACTTAAGAAACAGAAGGCAGAAGCGCAGCAGAAGGCGAAAGACGCCGAGAATCAGATAGATAAAGTGCATTCAGAGAAGGACCAGGCCACCAAGGATATGAATACGCTTGTCCAACAAGTCAATGAAGCTAGTAAAAAGCTTACGCTGTTGAATGAGCAAATCGATCAAGTTACCGATACGTTAGAGGAAAACGGGAAACAGCTAGATGAGGCGATAGCACGGGTAGAAAGTCGCGATCAAATGCTGAAATCCCGCGTGCGTTTGATGTATATGAACGGTTTTGTTTCTTACATGGATGTTGTTCTGAGTGCTACCAGCTTTTCTGATTTCTTGAACCGAATTGAGGCTTTGAAATCTATTGTAAATCAAGATAAAGTCGTGCTAGAAGCAAATAAGAAAGATAAAGAGATTGTCGCTAAGAAGAAGGAAGAGACTGAGCAGCAGCTCGAAAAGGTTAAAAAACTTTACGCAGATGCGGATGCATTAAGAGACGATCTTCAGGCGAAGGAAAAAGCGAAAGAAGTCAAAATCGCTTCACTTACGAAGCAGGAGAAGACGCTTGAAGATATTTCGGAAGAGAGCGACAAGTTAATTACGCAATTGGCGAAGCAAGAGGCGGATCTTCAGGCGAAGAAACGTGCTGCGACCAAAGCGAAGTCTCCCTTCACTTATTCCGGAGGCAAGCTAGGTTACCCTCTGGCAGCGCAAGCGCCGCTTACGTCGGATTTTGTTAACCGGATTAATCCCGTTACAGGCAAAGCAGAGAATCATAAGGGCATTGATCTAGGAGCTCCGAAAGGGACAAGCATTCTTGCTGCGGAGAACGGCTCCGTCATTTATGCTTCTTGGATGAACGGTTACGGGAACTGCGTTATCGTCGATCACGGAAATGGCTTATGGACGTTGTACGGCCATATTATGAATGATGGCATCTATGTCAAAGTCGGCGATGCCGTCAAACGGGGGCAGAAGATTGCCGGAGTTGGTTCGACAGGACAATCGACAGGGAACCATCTGCATTTCGAGGTTAGGCTGAACGAAACTCCGACCGATCCTAAACCGTTCTTACGATAGGACAACTTGGTTATAAAACGGGAAGAGCTTGTCATATACTACAAACAAGCGAACCCAAATGGGTTTTAGGAAAAAGGTGGTGAATCACGCTTTGCAATTCAAAGGACGCACGGTCATTGTTTTTGTATTGTTAGCTATGTTTGCAAGTAGTATTGTGACATTGACGGTAGTCGATCCATCCTTCACATGGGGGCGGAGTGAGCAGCCAGCGGGCAGTGCAGCCGACTCTACAGGATCTTCGGCAGGCCTGTCGAGCAAGGACTTGAGTAAAATCTCTACAACCTTTCAACTGATCGAAAGTAAATATTTGAAACAGCCGGATCATGATAAGCTCGTTAACGGCGCGATCAACGGCATGCTGGAATCCCTGGAAGATCCGTTCACGGTATATATGGATCAGAAGGAAGCTAAGCAGTTCGATGAAAGTATTACGTCCTCTTTTCAAGGCATAGGGGCTGAAGTTTCGATTGAGGAAGGCAAGTTCGTCATCGTTTCCCCAATTAAGGGCTCCCCTGCGGAGAAGGCGGGCATTCAAGCCAAAGATGTCATCCTCTCGGTGAACGGAGAAAAGCTAGATGGTCTGACGCTTAACCAAGCGGTCATGAAGATTCGTGGTCCGAAAGGAACGCAAGCGAAGCTTGATCTTCTTCGTCAAGGTGCAGGCGATCCGGTTCAAGTGATTGTAGTCCGCGATAATATTGATGTGGAAACCGTCTACGGAGAAATGATGCAGGATCAAATAGGGAAAATTGAGATTCGCCAATTCTCCTCGAATACAGCCGTACGCTTTGCTGAAGAACTGAAAAACCTTGAAGCCAAAGGGATGAAGGGACTCGTTATCGATGTTCGTAATGATCCGGGCGGTCTTTTGAACGTCGTTGTCGACATCGTGAATCCTTTTGTGAAAAGCGGCAAACCGATCGTTCAAGTAGAGAATCGGGACGGCAAGCGGGAGCCAACGCCTTCGACAGGGACAGGCAAGAATTATCCGGTTACGGTATTGATCAATAAGGGCAGCGCTAGTGCTTCGGAGATTTTGGCGGGGGCTTTCCAAGAAGCGGTCGGAAGTAAAATTGTCGGTGAAACTTCTTACGGTAAAGGGACGGTTCAAGTCACTTTTGAGAAGGAAATGGGCGACGGCAGCAACATCAAGATGACCGTTTACAAATGGTTGACGCCGAACGGCAATTGGATTCACAAAACAGGTATTCAACCGGATATCGCAGTGGAACAACCGGCCTACTTCAAAGCAGCGCCGCTTTCCAAGAAAGCTGTGCTTAAACAAGATATGACGAGCGATGATGTGAAAAACTTGCAGCTAATGCTGGCGGGTCTTGGTTTTAACCCTGAGCGCTCGGACGGTTACTTCAATGAGAAAACAACGACAGCCGTGAAAGCTTTCCAACGGACGAACAGCTTGCCGATGACCGGTGAAGTCGATACGGAAACCGCGAACAAAATCGAGAAGCTGTTATTGGAGCAAATTCGCGAGCCTAAGAACGATTTGCAGTTGAAGGCCGCAATTGCGCAAATTCAAAAGCAACTTGGGAAATAATTAGTAGTTAGATGTTGGAAATTCGCAGCGCAAGGCAGGAAAATGAGCCCTCGCAGTCGAAATACAGTAGGAAGGGTGCTTCGGCAGCCTTCCTATTTTCTTTATATCGAGGAGACCGGAATCGTTATGGATGTTCTGATTCAACTCTTGGAGAGGCTGCTTCATGCGGTAGGGCAGCTCTTTGCGAATCCTTTCTACTATATAGGCGTTTTATTTATCGTGCTGCATTATCGAAAGCAAATTCAAATGGAACGTAAGTTATTTCATACACGCCTGCATTCGCTACTCAATGAGACGTGGCGTACGGTCTTTTGGGGATGGATTGGGGGTGTGTGTGCCTCTGTACTTTTACTGTTCGTGGGAGTAAACCTCCAATTTGATGTGGTTATTCTACTGTGGGTCATCACGGTCATCCTAGTCTTGCTTAGAGTGAGATTCCTTTGTTTGGCCTACGCAGTTGGCATCCTGGGAGTTGCCCAAGTGATCTTGTCTTGGATTCCGGATACGGCTAGTCTGAAAGAGACATTGCCGATGCTGGAGATCGTCAGACATGCGGATATTCCTTCCTTGTTGGCCATTGTAGCTGTTCTCCATCTGCTCGAGGGGATGCTTACTCATTTCCAAGGAGCGCGCATGGCGACACCGTTGTTTCTCGAGGGTAAACGCGGGCAAATCATCGGAGGGCAGCAGCTGCAAGGCTTCTGGCCTGTACCCTTATTTTTACTGGTGCCTTTGACGGGTGGTAGCGACATAAGTTTACCTTGGACAACTTTGTTCGGGGCCAATCTCGCCTCAGGATGGACTTTACTTGCTTTCCCGGCGATGATCGGATTCACGGAATTAACGATTTCGAAGCTCCCGCGCAAGCAAGCGCGTGCAAGTGCGAATCTGCTTTACCTATACGGCATAATTTTGCTGGCTGCCGCGGTTGCTGCTCATTTTTGGTCGGTGATTGTGTTGTTAGGGGCTTTGCTAAGCATTGTGTTGCATGAGGGATTGATCCGCTATAATCAATGGATGGAAGAGAAACAAGTTCCCTTCTATGTCCATTCAACACGTGGACTCATGGTGCTCTCCGTTGTTCCAAACAGTCCCGCGCAGGAAATAGGGATTCAAACGGGTGAAATCATTCATAAAGTAAATGGCCACAAAATTAAGACGAAAGCTGATTTGCATTTAGCTATGGGGCTGAATTCGGCTTTCTGTAAGCTGGAAGTATTGAATGAGGAAGGCGAGGTCCGCTTTCTGCAGCGGGCAATCTTTAACGGCGATCATCATCAATTAGGCATTATTTTAGCTCCTGATCAGGAGGCTTTGTACTTCACAGAGCATAGACCTGTGCATCTTTTTTCCTATATGCGAGGGAAATTAACTGGTTTGCTGAAGAATGATTCAACGAAATCGATGTAAAAAAAAGAAGACCCTATCTCTTTATTCGAGAGGAAGGGTCTTTTTCGCTTACTTGGGAACGCTGGTAGGAGCTAGCCCATCACGTAGGACAATGATTTCAACGCGGCGGTTTTTGCTGCGGTTTTCATCGCTGTCATTTGGAACTTTGGGCATTGTATCCGCGTAGGCTGTCGCGATGAATTTGTTATCATCCAGCTTGGCCGTATCACTGAAATAGCGCAGCACCGATAGGGAGCGAGCGAACGAGAGTCCCCAGTTATCTTTGTAGGGAGAGCCTGTTGCGAGCGGCAAGTCATCGGTATGGCCTTCAATGCTTACCTTACTGTTCAGCGTCGGGAAGAGAGAGGCGAGCTTTTGCAGAATAGGGGCTGAGCCACCTTTGAGATCCGCTTTTCCTAAATCAAATAAGAACAAATCATTCAGTGTAATCGCTACACCGCGCTCTGTATCACTTGCGGACACTTGCGCCTCCAGATTTTGATCTTTAATGTAAGCTTGTACTTGTTTCAAAAGATCTTGGAGTTCTTTTTCGCGCTTTTCTTTCTCGTTCTCATCAGGTTTTGCTTTATCTTTTTCTTCCTTCTGATCGTTTATATTTTGCTTCGTATAATCTTTGTCCTTGCTGTCGGAATCGCCTTGCTTCGGAGTCATTTGGCCGCTAATGCCGCTTCCTTTGTCCAAAACAGAGTCGGCTTTCTGGAACTGCAGGTTTAATACTTGCGCCAGAACGGCATACTTTTGAACATCGACCTTACTCATCGCATACATAATGATGAAGAAAACGAGCAGAAGGGTGATTAAGTCAGCATAGGTAATGAGCCATCTTTCATGATTGACGTGCTCTTCTTGCTTCTTACTTCTCCTCGCCATAATCGGCTTCCTCCTCTACCGTTGGTGCTTTTTTGGACGATTTCTCGTGGAGGAAGGAGGTCAGTTTTTTCTTAATCAATTGCGGGTTTTCGCCGGCTTGCAGAGCAAGAATGCCTTCAAGCATCAGTTCCATTTCGGCAACCATTTCCTTACCGCGCACTTTAATTTTGGTCGCAAGCGGCAGATAAATTAAGTTGGCGCTCATAACCCCATATAGTGTAGCTGTGAAGGCAACAGCGATGGCTGGGCCGAGACTCGAAGGATCTTCGAGATTGCCTAGAACGTGAATAAGTCCCATAACGGTTCCGATAATCCCCATCGTTGGGGCATAGCCGCCTCCAGCTTCGAATATTTTGGCCATATTATCAACCTGGTGCTCAATGGCATCCATTTCGAGCTCGAGAATTTGTCTGGTCAATTCGGGATCTGTTCCATCTACGACCATAAGCAAACCGTCTTTCAGGAAAGGATTGGTATGCTCCTGAGCGCGCTGCTCGAGAGCCAGTACACCTTCTCTTCGTGCAATCGAAGCCATTTCCACTAGCTCTTCAATCGTAGCAGATGGATCTCTTTTTACTTCTCTGAAAGCAATGCCCAGAGCCTTGGGGATTTTGGCGAGAATAGAAAGAGGGAAACTGACTGCTACCGCTCCAAATGTTCCGCCGAAAACAATTAACATCGCGCTCGGGATAATCAATGAACTAATGTGGCCGCCATCCCACATATAACCGCCAATTAAACCTACAAGACCTAAGACTAATCCTAAAACCGTTGTCAAATCCATGACTGTACCACTCCTATTTAGCATAAAAAGAATTGGGGGCCCTACAAGTGGCCTGATGATAGTGTGTTGGTGACTCGTGATGATGGATTCAGGCCGTAACAGATATTGCCGTTTGCATCAAAGATTTAAAAAGAGTATAATGGAAAAACCAGAACAAACATTCTTATGATGAGTGTAAAATGTTACCATCATATATGTACGACAGGTTCCATAAACTTCTTTATCGGAAATTACAAAACGAAAATGAATAGGATAAAAGTTCGATTTATTACCAATAAGTGTAGGTGATTATGGATGAGTGAACTAGTTAAGAGCTCTAAGAAATTTGAGCTTGTTTCTGATTTTGCTCCACAAGGCGATCAGCCACAAGCCATTGAAGAGATTGTTCGAAGCATTCAAGCCGGCAACAGACATCAGACGCTCTTAGGAGCTACAGGAACAGGGAAAACGTTCACTGCTGCGCAAGTTATTGCGAAGTTGAACCGCCCTACCTTGATTATTGCGCATAATAAAACATTGGCCGCACAGCTGTGCAGCGAATTTAAAGAGTTTTTTCCCCACAACGCCGTCTCCTATTTCGTTAGTTACTATGATTACTACCAGCCTGAAGCCTACATTGCCTCCTCCGACACCTACATCGAGAAAGATTCCAGCATCAATGAAGAGATCGACAAGCTTCGCCATTCCGCGACCAGCTCCTTATTTGAGCGTCGTGACGTTATTATCGTTGCGAGTGTGTCGTGTATTTATGGTTTGGGTTCGCCGATGGAATATGGTAATTTGCTGCTTTCTTTACGCGTAGGGATGGAGAAATCACGCAATGAGATTTTACACAGGCTTGTGGACATTCAATATCAGCGCAACGATTTGAACTTTGTGCGCGGGACGTTTCGTGTACGCGGGGATGTTGTTGAGATTTTCCCGGCATCGCATGGTGAACAAGCGGTTAGGGTTGAATTGTTCGGTGACGAAATTGAGCGGATCACGGAAATTAATGTACTGACAGGCGAGATTGTCGGTGAGCGTGATCATATTGCGATTTTCCCGGCGTCTCACTTTGTGACGCACGAAGATACGATGAAACGCGCGCTTGTGAATATAGAGCGAGAGTTGGAAGAACGTCTTGCGGAGCTGAAAGAGCAGGGGAAACTGCTTGAAGCACAGCGATTGGAACAGCGAACGCGCTATGATATGGAAATGATGCAGGAGATGGGCTTCTGCTCCGGAATTGAGAATTACTCAGGGCCGCTGACATTCCGTGAGCGCGGTGCAACGCCATATACGCTGATTGATTACTTCCCGGATGACATGTTATTCATGGTCGATGAGTCTCATGTGACGTTGCCGCAAATTCGCGCTATGTATAACGGGGACAGAGCTAGAAAAGAAGTGCTGGTTGATCACGGCTTCCGCTTGCCCTCTGCACTAGATAACCGTCCATTGCGATTTGAGGAGTTTGAGGAGAAAGTTAACCAGATTTTATATATATCAGCAACACCAGGACCCTACGAGTTAGAGCATTGCCCTTATATGACACAGCAAATTATTCGTCCTACGGGTTTATTGGATCCTATTATTGAAGTGAGACCGACCAAGGGCCAAATCGATGATTTGATTGCGGAAATTCAAGATCGGATTCGGAAAGACGAGCGGGTGCTCGTTACGACCCTGACGAAGAAGATGTCGGAGGATTTGACGGATTACTTTAAAGAAATCGGCATTAAAGTTCGCTATTTGCACTCGGATATCAAGACGTTTGAGCGGATGCAAATTTTACGTGACTTGCGTTTAGGTACCTTCCATGTGTTAATTGGGATTAACTTGCTCAGGGAAGGACTTGATTTGCCAGAGGTATCTCTTGTCGCCATTCTGGATGCGGACAAAGAGGGATTCCTGCGGTCGGAACGCTCGATGATTCAAACCATTGGACGCGCAGCGCGTAATGCCGATGGCCGGGTTATCATGTATGGAGATAAGATTACGGACTCCATGGAGAAAGCCATTCGTGAGACGAGTCGCCGCCGCAGCATTCAGGAAGCTCATAATGAGAAGATGGGAATCACACCACAAACGATAGCCAAGAAAATTCGTGATGTTATTGAAGCTACGAAGGTAGCTGAACAGAAAGCGGATTACTTGACCGATGTGAAGGGTGCGAAGATGTCGAAGAAAGACCGCGCTTCTTTGATCGAACGTTTGGAAGGCGAAATGAAAGAAGCTGCGAAGAATTTACAGTTCGAACGGGCGGCACAGC
The DNA here is from genome assembly GCF_052682475.1 of Paenibacillus sp. WC2504. NCBI lineage: Bacteria > Bacillati > Bacillota > Bacilli > Caryophanales > Paenibacillaceae > Paenibacillus > Paenibacillus sp. WC2504. Next base: position 8,138,896 of record NZ_JBQZFH010000001.1, on the reverse strand, counting down.
TGCGTGACGCTATTATGGAAATGAAAGCTGAAGCCTAAATGGGCTTCAGTTTCACATAGGAGAGGAAGGTTACCCGTGTCTAGAGATCAAATCGTCATTAAAGGAGCCAGAGCTCATAATCTAAAAAATATCGATGTCACGATTCCACGTGATAAGTTCGTAGTTCTAACAGGCTTAAGCGGCTCGGGCAAATCGTCGTTAGCCTTTGATACGATTTATGCCGAGGGTCAGCGCAGATATGTTGAGTCATTGTCTGCCTATGCCAGACAATTTCTAGGCAATATGGATAAGCCGGACGTAGATTCCATTGATGGACTATCACCGGCTATTTCTATTGATCAGAAGACGACAAGCCGAAATCCGCGCTCCACAGTGGGGACCGTAACGGAGATTTATGACTACTTGCGGTTACTGTTTGCGCGTATCGGACGTCCGCATTGTCCAACACATGGCATTGAAATTACATCGCAAACCGTGGAGCAAATGGTAGACCGAATCATGGAGTATCCGGAGCGCACCAAACTTCAGATTCTGGCTCCCCTTGTTTCAGGACGCAAAGGCGAACATACGAAACTTTTTACCGACGTACAGAAACAAGGTTTTGTAAGGGTACGCGTGAACGGAGAGACGATCGATCTCTCCGAGAAGATCGAACTCGACAAGAACAAAAAGCACACAATTGATGTTGTAGTTGACCGCATTGTGATCAAAGAGGATGTGCAAACACGTCTTGCTGACTCTTTGGAAACAGCGCTTAAGCTCGCGAATGGTCGAGTTATTGTTGATATTATCGACAAAGAAGAGCTGATGTTTAGTCAGAATCTGGCATGTCCGGAGTGCGGTTTTAGCGTGGAGGAACTGGCGCCAAGGATGTTCTCCTTTAACTCGCCTTTCGGTGCTTGCCCGGAATGTGACGGACTCGGCAGCCAGATGATTGTCGATCCTGATTTGTTAGTGCCTGATATGAAGCTGACGATTGAAGAAGGTGCTTTTGAAGCTTGGGCCGGCAGCACGTCCAACTATTATCCGCAGTTTCTTGCGGCAGTTTGCGATCACTATTCGATCCCTCGCAATGTCCCTGTATCCGAGTTGTCGAGTGATCAAATGAAGGTCATTCTTTATGGGACAGGCGGGGAGAAGATCCGCTTCCGCTACGAGAATGATATGGGAGCGACCAAGGAGGCGTTGGTTCCATTTGAGGGGATTATCCGCAACTTGGAACGCAGATTCAAAGATACTTTCTCTGAGGGCATCAGAGAGCACATTCAGACGTACATGAGCACGAAGCCATGTCCGAAGTGCAAGGGGCAGCGTCTGAAGCCCGAGACACTTGCCGTGACGATCAACGGCAAGAACATTGCTCACGCGACCTCCCTTTCCATTGGAGATGCAGAGGAATGGTTCAAAACGCTGGATCTGAACGAGAAAGAGCTCACTATCGCGAACCTGATTCTCAAAGAAATCAGAGCGCGTCTTGGATTCCTGGTGAATGTTGGTCTTGATTACTTAACGATGCATCGTGCAGCGGGTACGTTATCAGGCGGAGAAGCGCAGCGGATTCGACTCGCGACGCAGATTGGTTCCAGCTTAATGGGCGTTCTTTATATTTTGGATGAGCCTAGCATTGGGTTGCATCAGCGGGATAACACGCGTCTGATTCAGACGCTTGAGCATATGCGGAACCTGGGTAACACGCTGATCGTCGTTGAGCATGATGAAGATACAATGATGGCAGCGGACTACATTATCGACATCGGACCTGGTGCCGGTATTCACGGGGGGCAAGTAATTGCCCAAGGTACGCCAACAGAGCTCATGGCGGATGAGAACTCGCTCACTGGTCAATACCTTAGCGGCAAGAAGTTCATTCCGATTCCGGCAGCGCGCCGCAAACCGAATGGCAAGTGGATCGAAGTTAAAGGGGCCAAAGAGAACAACTTGCGCAACGTTTCGGCTAAAGTACCATTAGGCGTGTTCACTTGCGTAACAGGCGTATCCGGCTCCGGCAAAAGTACGTTAATTAACGAAATCCTATTCAAAACGCTGGCGCGTGATTTGAATGGAGCGAAAGTTCGTCCTGGTGAACACAAAGAAATTATCGGACTTGAGCACGTGGACAAGGTTATTGATATTGACCAATCGCCGATTGGCCGTACACCTCGTTCGAATCCAGCGACTTATACGGGTGTATTTGATGACATCCGTGATGTGTACGCGAATACGAATGAAGCTAAGGTGCGTGGCTACAAAAAAGGACGCTTCAGCTTTAACGTGAAGGGCGGCCGTTGTGAGGCTTGCCGCGGAGATGGCATTATTAAGATTGAGATGCATTTCTTGCCAGACGTCTACGTGCCTTGTGAAGTGTGCAAAGGCAAACGATACAACCGTGAGACAATGGAAGTGAAATATAAAGGCAAAAGCATTTCAGAAGTGCTTGAGATGACGATAGAGGACGGCTGCGAGTTCTTCAAGAACTTGCCGCGGATTCATCGTAAGCTGACTACACTTCTAGATGTGGGGCTGGGCTACATGACGCTTGGCCAGCCGGCAACGACGCTGTCCGGGGGCGAAGCCCAGCGCGTGAAGCTCGCGGCGGAGCTGTACCGCCGCAGCACAGGCAAGACGATCTATATCTTGGATGAGCCCACAACGGGGCTCCACATCCACGATATCGATCGTCTGCTGAAGGTGCTTCACCGCCTCGTAGAGAGCGGTGAAACCGTACTTGTCATCGAGCATAACCTCGATGTGATCAAGACGGCGGACCACCTCATCGATCTAGGCCCTGAAGGCGGCAGCCGAGGTGGTCAGATCGTGGCTTCCGGTACGCCGGAAGATGTTGTGAAGGTGGCCGGTTCCTATACCGGCCAGTACTTGAAACCGATCCTCGAGAGGGATCGGGAACGCTCGGAGAACTATGCGAAGCGGTTGGAAGTTTTGGAAGAATCGGTCGGTTAAAGGGCCGAATCGCAGCGAGGCCTCACGGATGAATGCCGTGGGGCCTTTTTGCATGGGAAGAACGCGAACACAATTTTGTTAATCTTTTACATACGGGGCTGATCCGATCTTATTCGTCAGAATATTCATAATTCCGACTTATTTAACATGGCTTTTGTTAAGACTTAATTGGATTCGACAATTTAACCCTCTATCAAAAAATAAGTGAATAGTCCTATAATTAAGATAGTAGTTGCAACACGATATTCCTAGCTGACTATTCAGGATCGAGAGATATAAGCTATACAAATCTATTACTTCATGGAGGATTGCTATGAAACCGACGTTAGAAATACAGGAGATTGTTTCTGCATTAGGAATAGATCCATTTCGCTTTTTAGACTGGCAGGAAAAAGAAATAGGGCTGAAGGATCAGCCAACAACACCAATCGAGGAACATAAAGAAACGCTCTCAGCCTATGGATTAATGGCCTAGGAAGTAGTTCTATACATAAAATAGTCAGCTAAGCCCGAGTGTCTTCCAGAGACGTTCGGGTTCTTTGATTTTGAATCCATACTGGGTAAACACGAGCTGTAATAAAGGGGGAAAAAGAAGGGCATTGTAACCTTAAAGGTGTAATATTTTCCGCAGCAGGTGGTTAATCTAACCAAAAGGTGACAAACTTGTTACACATGCGCCTAATCACTTGCATCTAGTGTCCAATCAAGCTAACATAGAATTAAAATAGCAGGACGTGTGCCTTGCACCGAGTTATTAGAAGGAGGGTTTCACCATGTTATTCGCGGAAGCAGCAGCAGCAACAACAAGTACGTATACAAGCTTTGATATTTACGTTTTGATTTTCACAGTGATTATTGCCATTGCGTTCATCAGACAATTGATCTCCCCTAAGAAAAATTTCTTTGCCCTAGGATTCGCGGCAGTTGCCTTGCTCGTATTCGGCCTCATGGATTATGTCATGATTACAGGCTGGTAATTCAGAGCTAACCTATGCTTTACAAGATAAAAGCCCACAGGACCAAGATCGTAAGATCATCGGTGCCTGCGGGCTTTTTTGATGGTCAGGAAGAGAGTAAGCGGTTAGCCGCTTATACCCACCACATTTCTCCAAGCGGTTCTTTGATCAGAACTTGCTGAAGGTTTTGAACAGCTTTGGAGAAGCCTTCTTCAACGGACATCAATCCGTCTTCGTGCTCAATGCTCACGACGTAGTCGTAACCGACAAGACGCAATGCGCTGATGATGTCAGCCCATACTTTCATGTCATGACCGTAGCCAACGGAGCGGAACTGCCATGCACGATCAAGCATGTTTGCATAAGACTGCATGTCCGTAACGCCGTAACGGTTGACATTGTTAACATCCATGGATGTGTCTTTCGCGTGGAAATGGTGAATCGCTCCTGCGCGGCCAAGAATTTGTACGGCTTGTACAGGGTCAATTCCTTGCCACCACATGTGACTCGGGTCTAGGTTGGCACCAATCACGTCACCTGCTGCTTCACGCAGACGTAGAAGGGTAGCCGGTGTATGTACGGAGAAGCCGCCGTGCAGTTCCAAACCGATTTTGATATTGCGGTCAGAAGCATATTTCCCTGTTTCCGTCCAGTAAGGAATGACTTTATTTCCCCACTGCCAGTCAAGAATTTCTTGGAAATCGTTCGGCCATGGAGCTACCGGCCAGTTCGGATATTTGGCATCCTCGTGGTCACCAGGGCAGCCTGAGAACGTGTTAACCACAGGGACTTCAAGGCGCTCAGCAAGATCAATCGTTTGTATAATAGCATCATGGAATTCTTTTGCAATTTGTTTTTGCGGGTGAAGCGGGTTTCCGTGAACGCTCAAAGCACTAATCGTCAAACCGCGGGATTCTACCGCATGTTTAAAAGCTTTTAACTTCCCAGCATCAGCAAGCAGCTCAATTGGGTTGCAGTGCGCATTACCAGGGTAGCCCCCAGTTCCAATTTCGACAGCTTCTAAGCCCTTAGAAGCAACATAATCAAGAGCTTCCTCTAAAGGTTTTCCACCAAACAGAACCATAAAAACGCCTAACTTCATTAGGTACACCTCCATAAATGGTAAACAACCACACAAATTATAACACTATCATCCCGTAAAATGAAGCAAGCCTTTATAGATCCGCAGAACCGTCTCATAATTCGAGCTATAAATAATAACGGAGAACGTCACTAAGACTTGTGTCACGAAACAGCGGAAATAAAAATAGGTTTTAGAAACTTTCTTTTTATTTACCGTTGTAATTTTGAAAATATTCTCGATCGCAAGAATGATCCCGTGATAGAGACCATAGAAGAAGTAAAGCCATGTAAAGCCATGCCATAGGCCCATTAAGACCATAATTAAAATGGACAAGCTGGAGGCAACCCAGCGGGAAGGCACAGTACGCGAGAAGAACATGAAGATATGATCACGGAAAAAATCGCCCAGCGTCGCGTGCCAGTTGCGCCAGAATTGGGTCATGGAAGGCGAGAGCAGCGGCCGTTTGAAGTTTTCAGGCATCGTATAGCCCATCAATCGCCCAAATCCGATGGCCATATCCGAATAGCCGGAGAAATCAAAGTAAATGAGTGCATAGAACCATACGAGCAGAAATAATGACTGATGCGTGTGCAAGTCCTGCTTCAGCACTTGATCGAAGACGCTGGTCATCCAAGTGACGATCACGATCTTTTTGAACAAACCCAGAATAATGCGTTTAACACTGTCTTCAAAGAGGGCGGCGTCTACCGTGTACGGCTTTTTGCTATCGGCCATAAAATCTCTGAATTTCAAAATCGGCCCTGAAGTAAAAGTTGGGACAAACAGCAGATAATTCGCATAATCAATGGCAGGCACTTGGCCGTCTTTTCCAAAGAAATAAGCAAAATAATAAGCATCTATCACTTTCAAGACATTATAAATGAGTCCCAGGTAGATGACGGCGTCGAACAGCGGGTTGTGAAAAATGCCCATGATGAAAAGCCGGACACCTAGAAAAACGCCGATAATATTAGCGGCAAGCGCAAAGATAAAAGTAGCTTTACGCCAAACGGTCGTGCGGCATAAATACACAAATCCAGCGTAGTTGATTACAGTAAAAGCAGCATAGAAAATAAGCAGCTTTTGACTGTACAGCAGTAAAAAGCAGAGACTGAAAATGATCATTAGAATACGTTTGTTGTCGGCCCACTTGCGGGTGAGCATCAGAACGGCAACCATGCCTATCATAGCGATAATTGCGTTCATTTGCATATAAAACATAGCTTTAGAACTCCTCGCTTGGAAAGGCTGATTAGAATTTCTCGTAGATAAATAGGCCCTTACCGGTAAAATAAATGAAAACCAGATACAGCATCACGAGATAGATGAGGACTTCGGCTATTTTCCTAAGGACTTTAACCATGTGTCCACCTCCTTCGTAAATATCGGAGCGCCTTCTTCGCGGTTTAAGTGTACGAGATCATGAAAATACTTGGGATCGTACGTATGCATCAAATCCAACACAGGTACACCGGCGTTTTTCAATTGGCCGTTTACCGCTTCTTTCAAGGAAGCCACGTAAGGCGGATCGGCATATCCTTTGTTCCAAGGCATCCAAATCACTCGCAAAGGAAGCTGCTGTTCCTTAGCATAGCGTATGACCCACTGCAGGGCGTCTAGATTGTCTTGGAAGTCTTTCAAGGTCATAGCGCCAAAACGTTTGTCATACTCGGTCCACTTCGACTGAAGGAAGGCATCGTCCTTACGGCCAGGATACAGCTCTTTATCTATCCAACGCGGCTCGTAGGCTAAGCTTCCTTTTCTTAAATTACGGACGAATTCTTCGCCGGAATCACGGAAATAGTCACGGTACGTATACACATAGGGCTGATACCATGGTTTGAACCATTGGTAGGTCGGATCGGTTTCGAGGGGATCTAGCATCGTATGAACATCAATGCCGATCACCAGTTCATCACGAACCTGGTACAAATGATCCTCGAGGATCCCTTTAAGATCGGTGATCTTCCCATAGGAGAGCCCCATCTCTACCAAATGGGCATCGGATTTCTCTTCGATGTAAGCCCCTGTCACAGCTGAATTACCGAAGAAAACCGGACCCGATTGGGACCAGCTGTGGTGGTAGAGTGTTTTGGTAAAGTCGTTTTTGTAGAAACGGCGCGAGCTAACCATCGGGTTCCACCAGGAGATGAGAAGGTCCGAAACGACGATCGCTAGCAGCAGGCCGAGTATGAAACTATTCTTTTTAAGAAATGTGGCTGCTTTCAACGGAATCACTCATTATCTTGGATTAGGATGGGGCCCACAGCTGACTTCAAATGATCAAAGGTCGGCGTGTGGGCCCAAGTAAGAATTTGAATAGAAGAATAGGACGATTAAGTGATAAAAAGGGACTAACGGTTCCTTACAGAGCCTTTTCCTGCCAAGCGTGGTACTGCTCGCGGAAAGCGGCCGGCCATTGCTGCTCATCTAATCCGTATTGCGCCAAGAATGCGAAAGCCCAGCGCTCAATACCGAAGCCTACACAGCCTGTAACCGCGTTGCGTTTGCCCATTTTAATATTAAACGCATTACCGAAGGTATTGCTATGGAAATTGACAGAAGAGCAGGCAATCGACTTCTTCACATGCGGAATCGTCAGACGCAGCTCGTATTTCATTTCTTGATTGCGTTGGAAGGAAGCCTTCACTTGGAAATCATTCGTGAAGAAAGGGTCATTGGCAATTTCCAACATGGAATCTACATGCCATTCCACGGCTAATTCTTTAAGATATTCAATCGATTTCAAGCGATTTTCTTTGACGAAGTCCGGTTTGCCGACGAAAATGATTTCGCGCATGGAGAAGTCGAGCAAACGTCCGAAATCGCTGTGGTTTTTGGACTCGAAGCGGTGGCACTTGGCAATTGCCGTTACCACGATGCCTTCACCCTCAAGCGTCTCATTCTCTAACCCCTCATAGCAATGGTAGCAAGTGGATGGATTCATCATGAAGTTAGGCTTCACCATGTTAGGATCAAGCTCTAACGGCTCATCTTGCTTCCAACCGCCAGCATCACGAATGGATTGGGAGAACGATTCAATCACATCCAAATCTTCGCGTAAATGCGTAACGAAGTGAATATGCTCCGGGAATGACGTGAAATGGTTTGTTTTGTTCAAAGTGTGACTATGAATAACCGCAGGATATTGCTCCTCCTGCATGCCTTCAAATCGTTTAGCAATTTTCGTCACGAATGAGTAATCCAGGAAGCGCATCAAGCTGGAGAAAGGCTCACGGAAAATGAACAGACCTGGCTCTAGAATCTTAATAGCTTTGCGCTCGACTAATTCAGCGATAATATCGCCTTCATAAGGAGTGTCTACTTTATTTTCGAATAAAATATTTTCTTTGAATCCGAAATCGCCATGGGAGAAACGTTCGATCAAACGTCCGACTCTCTCTGTAATTCCCTCATTGCCATTCGGTGAGTTGTGCGTGATGATGATGTGGCCGTCAACAAGCGCGATATCCTGAATATGCTCATCGGCAAAGGCGGAAGCATACTTGACTTGTCCGTGCTGGCTTTCGGCTAAGCCTTCTAGAGAAATTTTACATGTCAACATGAGTGGGTTACCTCGCAGTCTTCTTGGAAATAAAATCGGCAATTTCGCTTACCGTGTTCATGGAGTACAGCATGAGATCTTGATTCGTTACTTGGATGTTATAAGTCTTCTCAATGTGGGCGATCAGTGCCGTAGCCCCGATGGAATCGATAAACCCATAATCGAACAAATGAACATCAACGCCAAAATCGTCATCGTCCTCGGCAATTTCATAACGCTCGCGAATATGCTGCTCAAGCTGCGTTAGTAAGTCTTCATTAGACATGATGGAAAGCCTCCTGGTTTAATTGAAATTTAAGGTTGTTTTTAAAAGTAGATTGTAGTGCAATGCATTGTCACTTTGTTTTGCTTGTGAACGAAAGGGTCGTTACATCCCCATATCGGGTAATGGTGTAGAGATAGTTTGCTGCGTCATACTCGATTTTGGCATCGCCAGTGAATTCAAGCTCTGTAGGACTGAATAATTTCACCTGCTGCAATCCCGCAGCCTTGAGTTCTAAATTGCGGGTATTTCCTTGCTCTGTCAGGGAAAAAGGTACGTTAGCACGCACAATATGCAGCCGTTCTTTGGTCGGCGCAATGCCGATGACGGATGGCCCAGCCAATCCTACATAGAAACGGTTGTCAATCGTCGTATAGGTATCTGAATCACTTTGCAGGGAATACAAGGCTAGTTTCTCGCCTTTTTCTATGACTACTCCAAGCGTTCCCGCGTACTCTTCAGCCAAGCTAGGCACTGCCTTCGCATTCGGTGTCAGAGTCGCATGGAAGTGTGGGCTGCCACCCGCTAAACGATCTTTGAGCCTGTCCCATAAATAGAAGGCCCATGATTGGCTAATCCGAACTTCGCTTTTCATAGCGGTTAAGAAGGATTTGGCCATTTGTTTCTCGGTCATGAAGTTATAATCATGCTTCGTGCGAAGCTTGTCAAAATAGTCAGCGAACTGCGTCAAATCGGCGATTTTGGCTGGTTCGGGAAAATGGTACTCGATGTGCTCGAAATAATCAATCGGCATGTCCAGCTTGACCATTGATTCGAACACATCGGTTGTTGCATAGTCGCCTGTTCGCAGTACCGGCGTCGGTGTATGTATCAGCATGGTACGGTCCGTGCTGCCTTGTTTGTCTTGCAGCAGGAAAGGCAGCGACCATATCGATTCAGGACGGGAAATAACGGGCGATTCGGAAGGCAGGAAGCCGAAATTATACCACATTCCGTCCTGTTCTTCGCTTCGCAGTGTTTGCTGATGATCTTCGTTATTAATACGCCATGTGTGCTGATTCGTGCCGGGATGCAGCCAAGGAATGCCTAGCTTGGCGAAGGCTTGCTTATGAAGGGCAAGCTCCGCTTGCTCCTGTTCGGCGCTTTTGAAATTGTGCACAAAGATGTGCGGATCTAAGTCTAGATGGTTATCACGAGCATATTGGATGAATTCCTTCAGTTCGGCTTGATACGGGAACTGCGGATCATCAATTGCCACTGGGGATCCGAATTCGATGCCTCCGACGATGAGATCGTCTTTGCCGTCGTGATTGAGATCCAGCCATAGCGGAACCGAGTTATGTCCGGCAACCAATGCGCGATTGCCGACCTGGTTTAAGGTTGTGCCTTCCAGGGGACCCGTATTCGTCCAAGCGCCAGCGGCGCTTTGCAGAAAGACTTGCAGGTCCCCGTCGCTGCTGCCGACCACGAGATCGAGTCGGCCATCGCCGTTCATGTCGCGTGCGGCAGGCGCAGCGTACGCGGCGTTGTTAGGCAGCGTGAGAATCTCGCTGCCGGCCGCTAGATCAAGGGCCGCTGCGCTGCGGCCCTTGTAGAGCCATACTCGTCCATCGGCTCCGCCTAGGACGAGGTCGAGCTTGCCGTCGCCGTCGATATCGGCGACGTACGGCGCTGCAGCCCCTCCGGGCAGCTGCAGCGCTTTCCCGCCCGCGCGCACGGCCGCGGGCTTCGCGAACCTGCCGCTAGCGAGCTGCGGCAGCACATACACGGCCCCGGACTCGTCAGAGACGACGAGGTCCGGGCGGCCGTCCCCGTTCACGTCTGCGGCGTGAACGGCACTGTAAGGGCTGAGCTGGAGCGGCACGCCGGACTCCAGCATCAGCTTCGACGGCGCGCCGAACGTGTCCGGCAGCGCCAGGCCATCCGGCGGCGGCTCACTCGCGTACGCCGCCGGATCGGCTCCTTGATTCGTGTAGACGTACACGAATCCATCCGAGCTGCCGGCTAGCACGTCGGTGCGGCCGTCGCCGTTCAGATCCGCGGCGGCTGGGTACGCGCGGTAGGGAAGTTCAATCGCGCTCGACAGATCGCGATATTGCGGGAACAGCGCCTGCCGCAGCGGCTTGCCGGCTGACATCACGTGCAGGCCGCTTGCGTAGCCCGAGCCGGGCAGCTCCCCGATGAACGTCGGCTGCGCATTCGTTCCGGTATTGAGCTGCACCGTCACGCTCTCGCGCCACTGCCCCCAATAGAAGGCATTGCGCACGAGGGTGAACGAGGGAATCTCGTTATACTTTTTGAGCTCCTCGGACCAAGCGATGCCGTCTTTGTGCTGGATGGCCGGCATCGCCTCAAAGTGATTCTGAAAGGCCATGGCGGGTCTGCCATAAGGGCCGAGCACTTTGCGAACACTGTAACCTAACGTCTCTTTGGCTACATACGACAGCAGCTCACTGCGATACTGCATGTTGGCCGCTGCGAAATCAAAGTTGAAATATGGATCAATCGGTAAAGCTCTTTTATTGAAGTAAGTCGTCCCCGGCGTTGATTTGCCAGTGGCTTGATATTTGGCTGCCAGTTGAGCGAAGCCCAGGTTCAGGTCAGCACCGCTTTGCATGTCGTAACCGGTTGGAAAGTAGCGGTTAGGCAAGAAGTTGCTAGAGATCAGCACAGTGCCTTTTCCTACACGATTCTCCATAGCCAGTGAAACAGCTTTGCCGGACACATTCATCGCGACAAGGGTCTGTCCTGAAGACGGAATGAACCCATACCCCATATGAAAACCCGGAAGATCCTCTATCGTATGATGTTTGAGGTAGCTTTCGGTAAACAATTGAAAGGTTGTCTGCACGCCTTGTAGATTCATAGAAACCTTAGGATAGCTAAGGCTTGGCGTATTTGCAGCCAATTGCGGCGTTCCTAAACCTGTAAGCGAAACTTTCTGCAAATTAACAAGCTCTGAAGCTCCAATGAAATCAAGTGGCAAGCGGGGGGCAAATCCATTTTCGACTAGCAAATGTCCGCCTTGCTTTACATAACTTACGAGCTTTGCTGTCTGCTCCGTCCATGCGGGATCTTCGGCTAGCGCCGGGTCGAGATAGATAGCATCGTATGTTTTCAGCTTTCTAACGGATAGGGCTGCCAGCTTCTGCTTATTTACGGAAATGCCAGCCTGCAAGCTCTGCGAAAAATTGCCATAAGCCGCCGTATCATACGAATCTCCACTAGTTGCGTAGAGAAGCTTGGTTTCCTCTATTTTTGGCAAAAATAGAAGTAGGTCCACTACCAATAGGAAACCGAGGGCTAGTCCGATAACAATTTTTAAAATGCGTATTTTCGACAAAACCAAAAGGATCCCTCAATTACTAAAAAGGTCACTATCCTTGACATTATAGCATTCATGGGTAAGTTTGTTAACTTTTAAAGGGTTACCCGGCATGCAGGTAAGGTTTGGGAATTTGCGGAGGCTGTCGGATATTGACCGGGTTTGGAAATGGTTGTGCCCTAGATTCCTACCTATCGTTTCTGTTACACTAAAGAGAAGACTTTGAGGGTCGCTTGAGGATCTATTATTGAAAGGATTTGCTGCCATGCGTACGATACGCAGAGAAGATATAGAATTATTGGCCCCTGCGGGGGATTGGGATTGTTTGAGAGCGGCTGTTGCCAATGGGGCGGATGCCGTGTTTTTTGGTGTGGAGAAATTTAATGCTAGAGCGCGCGCGCACAATTTCACGATGGCCGAGCTGCCGGATATTATGTCGTTCCTTCATCTATACGGCGTTAAGGGCTTTCTGACTTTTAACATTCTAGTATTTGAGGAAGAGCTGAGCGAGGCAAAGCAGTTGATTGAAGCTTGTGTCGATGCTGGCGTGGACGCGGTTATTGTGCAAGATCTTGGTCTTGTGAAAATGATTCGTGAAATCTCCCCGGATTTCCCGATTCACGGTTCCACGCAGATGACGATTACATCGCCTGAAGCTGTTGAATTTACGAAGCCTTTTGATATTGAACGGGTCGTTCTGGGACGCGAAAATAATTTGAAACAAATTAAACAAATCGGAGACCAAGCGAAACTTCCGATGGAAGTGTTCGTGCATGGCGCGCTTTGCGTGTCCTACTCAGGCCAGTGTCTGACCTCTGAAATGTGGGGCGGCCGTTCGGCTAACCGCGGAGAGTGCGCACAAGCATGCCGCTTGCCTTATGATTTGATGATTGATGGTGTGCAAAAGCCAATGGGCGACGTGGCGTATTTGCTGTCGCCAAAAGATTTGGCGGCCATTGAAATTGTGCCTGAGTTGATCGAAGCGGGCGTGTGCTCCTTCAAAATTGAAGGGCGTTTGAAAACCCCTGAATACGTGGCTAACGTCGTGAGCAAGTATCGCAGCGCGATTGACCGTTACTTCGAAGGCAAGGATGCCCGACCTTCGAAAGAGGAAGTTCGCGAGCTGCAGCAAAGCTTTTCGCGTGGTTTTACCGTTGGTTTCTTGAACGGAACCAACAATAAACAGCTCGTCGACGGTACGTTTCCGAAGAGCCGCGGGGTGTTCGTTGGTCGCGTGAAGCAGATTTTGCGAGACGGTGTGGTTTGTGAGCTTGAAGCGCCGATTAAGCGCGGAGACGGGATTGTATTCGACGCCGGAGATCCGACGAAGAAGGAAGAAGGCGGCCGCATCTACGATTTGCGCCGTAAAGGCGAGAAAATCGAAGGCGAAGCCGAAGGCGGCATAATTGAAATCATTGCGGGACGCAATGATGTGGATCTGAGCCGCTTGCATGTGGGGGATCGGATCTGGAAGACGAACGATCCGCATTTGGACAAACGTCTGCGTCAGACGTTTGAGACTGATAAGCCTTACCGGACATTCCCGGTTAGCATCAAAATTACCGGCGCTGTAGGCGAGCCACTGAAGAGCTGGTGGACCGATGTGCAAGGCGGCCATACCGTCTTCGTACAATCCGAACTTCCGCTTGTTCGTGCAGAGAAAAGACCGATGGATGAGCAGCTGTTCGCTGATCAGTTTGGCCGTCTTGGCGGTACGATCTATGCGCTTAGCGATCTGGATGTTCAGTTGAACGGCGAGCTCATCGTGCCGATGCGCGAGCTTAATGCTATGCGCCGCAGCGCGGTAGAGCTCATGGAAGACGAGCGTCAGAAGCCGCGTGCGTACATGAAGCGTGAGATCGGCGTTTATGACGACGTGCCTCAGCCGGCTGCAGAGCGTCAAGCTGCTGGGCAAGTGCCTGCGTTGTCGTTGGCGGATCGCAGCGGGGTGCACCTTACAGCACTTTGCCGTAACCTGGATCAAGTGAAGGCCGTGCTTGAAAAAGACGACGTTCAAATGATTTACGCTGATTTTGAATTTATTAAGCAGTTCCCTGCGGCTGTTGAAGCTGTGCATGCGGCCGGGCGCAAGATTGCCTTGGCAACGCCGAGAATTCATATGCCTGGGGAAACGGGCTATTTTAACAATATCTTGAAGTTGAACCCGGATGCCGTGCTAATTCGGAATACAGGTGCCGCTTATTTCTTCTTGAAGCATCAGCTGGAGCATCCGAATGGGCCTAAGCCGCAGCTTATCGGCGATTTCTCCTTGAATGTAGCGAACCACAAAACAGCATCCCTGTTCTTGGAAGCCGGTTTGTCGAAGGTTACGCCTTCTTACGATTTGAACATTCAACAAATGGTCGATCTGCTTCGCCGGGCTGAAACTTCCAAGCTGGAAGTTGTCATCCATCAGCATATGCCGATGTTCCATACGGAGCACTGCGTATACTGTACGTTCTTGAGCGAAGGCACAGACTTCACGAACTGTGGTCGTCCATGTGAGGATCATCATGTCTCCTTGCAGGACCGGGTCGGGATGTCGCATCCCGTTCGTGTGGATGAAGGCTGCCGCAACACGGTTTACAATGCGGTGGATCAATCTGGTGCTGAATATCTGAACCATTTCATGGATTTGGGCATTCGCTCTTTCCGTGTGGAGTTCCTTGAAGAGACGCCGGACAAGGTGCATGAGATTCTGAGCTTGTACCGCCGCGCGATTAACGGTGAAATCAGCGGGACGCAAGTGTGGCGTTCACTGAAAGCTACCAACCAGTTGGGTGTAACCCGCGGTCAATTGGTGAAATAAATTGTGAATAATAGATCATAGACGCTTGCCGTTTATGGTCTATTTTTTATTTGATACGCCTGTTTTGTGTTGAGGGAACTACAGGGCGCTATTTCTGTGAAATCGCCCCCTATATGCGCCGAAGGGGAACTGGGGTCCCTTATTTCTATGATTTTGGCTGATTTTCCGCCAAATCCATAGAAATAAGGCCCTGTAGTTCCCGAAAAGCTCTGGATTAACCCTGAGGACACAAATAGTGCCCTCAGGTTCCGCTATTTCGACATCACTAGTAACGTGTCTCATTTTGCAAAAATAGCAGACTGTAGTTCCGCCCTTAATGCACTTACCCCGACGCAGAAGTATTTCATTCTCCGTGTTTAACTTAACTTTTGCTGGTTTAGACTGAAATTAAGGTCTAAATGACGAATTTTGTTCACAATTCAGACACAACTTTTTAATGTATTTTTCAGATTTGCTTAAGGTTGGTTTATTGTTCCACGGGTATAGTGATGATGGTTACTATGAACGAAAGAATGAATGGGGGATCTTGGATGCTTGAGGTCAAACAAGTCAGCAAGCTGTACGAAAATGATCGCGGCGTACATAACATCGACTTCTCGATGCAGCGCGGCGAAATCGTCGGCTTTTTAGGGCCTAATGGTGCTGGCAAAACAACGACAATGCGCATGATCACGGGTTACTTGAATCCGACGCACGGCCAAATCCTGGTGGACGGCCACTCTATGGCGGACAATCCGAAAAAAGCGCGCCGTAAAATCGGTTATTTGCCCGAGACACCGCCGCTTTATCCGGAAATGACGGTACAATCGTATCTGCGCTTTATCGCGAATCTTCGCGATGTGCCGGCACGGGAGCAGAAGCTGCGCGTCGGCGAAGCGATCGACAAGCTCGGCCTGCAAGGTCGCGAGAAACAGATTATTCGCTCGCTGTCCAAAGGTTACAAACAGCGTTTGGGCCTTGCACAAGCGATTCTGCACCAACCGGATCTGCTTATTCTGGACGAGCCTACGTCAGGTCTCGATCCGAAGCAGATCATCGAAATCCGCCAGCTGATTCATGAGCTGGGCGAGAACCACACGGTGCTGCTGAGCACGCACATTTTGCCGGAAATCAACGCGATTTGTAACCGCGTTCTCATTATTAACCAAGGCCGCGTCGTACTCGACGAGCGTCCTGAGCATCTCGGCCGCACCATGGGCGAGACGTTTGAAGTGTCGCTCGAGGTCAAGGGACCTCGCGAGCGGATTTTGACCGAGCTGCGCAGCCTGAATACAGTCGCTGACGTCAAGGAGCTTGATGCTCCAACTCCGGTAGAGGAAGCATCCGCAGAGCCTGCGGCTGAAGAAACTCCTGCCGCCAAGGAGTCTGTGAAGCTGCTCGTCACTTCGGCGGATCGCTCCGATATCCGTGAGGATCTGTTCTTCCGCCTGGCTGGCGCAGGATACCCGATTCTCGAGATGAAGCGCGAAAGCCTCAGCCTGGAGGATATCTTCCTCAAGCTGACGACGGACGAGCCTGCCGAAGCGGACAGCAAATCGGAAGAGGAGGAAGACAACGATGCGTAAAATCTGGGCGATCTGCTCGAAAGAGCTGCAAATGTATTTCTTTTCGCCAGTTGCTTATGTAGCCTTCGCTTTCTATGTGCTGCTGTCCAGTTTCTTTTTCTATATCAATTTTGTAAGCGGTCAGCCGCCGATTGTTGATGCGCGCTCCGTGGTAGGCAATACCTCGTTTATCTATCTGTTTATCATCCCCTTATTGACGATGCGTCTTATCGCGGATGAATTCCGTCAAGGCACGGATGAGCTGCTGCTTACATCGCCTGCAGGCATCGGTGAAATTGTGATGGGCAAATATTTATCCGCTTTTATCGTGCAGGTGGGACTGGTAGCGATTTCCTTGATTTATCCGCTCATCATGTCGGCTTTCGGCCAGATGGATAAGCCGGTACTATGGCTGTCCTATCTAAGCATGTTCCTGATAGGATGCGCGATGATGGCTATCGGTTTGTTCGCGTCGAGCCTGTCTAACAACCAGATGGTTGCGGGTATTACCGGTTTTGTGATTTTGCTGCTGCTGTGGCTGCTTGATTGGGTGAGCTCCAGCATGACAGGCAAAATGAAAGATTATGTCGGTCAATTCTCATTGACGAGCCATTTGACGAACCTGCAAAAAGGCGTTCTGCATGGCGGAGACATCCTCTTTTACGTCACATTAACAGCGGTATTTCTCGTTCTTAGCATACAAGTCCTTGAAAGAAAGCGTTGGAGGTGAGCGGGATGAACAAGTGGATACGGGGAACGAATGCGACAGTTTTATCCATCGCGGTGATCGGTATTTTCATCATTCTGACCATTTTCCTTCACTCGCTGAAAGGCTTTCAGGTCGATTTGACGAAAAACAAAAATTTCACGCTTTCGG
This sequence comes from Paenibacillus sp. WC2504, assembly GCF_052682475.1. Lineage (NCBI taxonomy): Bacteria > Bacillati > Bacillota > Bacilli > Caryophanales > Paenibacillaceae > Paenibacillus > Paenibacillus sp. WC2504. Next base: position 8,121,555 of record NZ_JBQZFH010000001.1, on the reverse strand, counting down.
AGCAAACAGTCAACACGCTTAAAAATCTAAATCAAGATGTTCATGTCATTGCTTTTACAAATAGCGGCGACAACAATGAATTCGTAACGCGTCAGGTTACGGATATGATCCAGGAGTACAAGAAGCAAAGCAGCAAAATCACGTATGACGAATACGATATGCTGAAACAGCCGTCTATGGCTAAGCAATATGGCGTCGATCAAGGCGGCACGCTCGTTTTTGAAATGGGTACCAAGAAACAGAACGTGAATTTCTACGAGTTGTTCGTGGGTCAGCAGGACGGATCGTACACGTTTTCCGGGGAAGAGAAGTTCACGCAAGCCATTACAAGCTTAACATCTACGGAGAAACACACGGTGTACATGCTTTCCGGCCATCAAGAGTATCCGCTGACAGCGATGACGATTTTGAGAAACAGTCTGGAAGCTGCCAATTACACGGTGAAGGATCTCAATCTGTACGTTGAGGGTAAAATACCTGACGACGCGCAGATGCTTATGCTGCTAGGTCCGCAAAACGATTTGAACGACAAAGAAGCTGACCTGATTAAGGCTTATTTGAAGGATAAAGGTAAAATCTACATGGCGCTGGGCTTTGATAAAGATATGGCGACCAAGTGGAAAAATATCGATGCCATCATGAAAACGTATGGTATCCAGGATCAACACGCAATTGCGATTGAACCAAAACAAACGTCGCTGTACGATCCGTTGACGATCATTCCGGACTACGGTTCTCACGACATTACCAACAAGCTCTCCAGCAATAATCTCGTTACGATGCTGTCGCTGGCAGTGAGCTTGAATGCAGATGGAAGTGCGCCGGATTACACGCAATCACTGCTTCTGAAGACGACTGACAAAGCTTACGGTGAAACCGATATTAACCTGCTGGCACAATCCAAAACCAAACAGGATGCGACGGATGTCAAAGGCCCGCTGAATTTGGGTTATGCGATTTCGAACAAAGATAATAAGCCTAAAGCAGTTATTCTTGGTGGTTCAACGTTCGTATTGGATCAAGATATTCAGAACCAAGGAAATAAAGATTTTGCAATGAACAGCATCGGTTGGCTGCAGGAACAAAAGGATCAAATTACGATTCGTCCGCGTCAAGGAGATGCCTTCCAGCAAGCGATGATTACGCCTAGCCAGGCAAATACGATTTTCTTAGTCACGATCGTGTTCTTACCGCTCTTGTTCTTAGTCATTGGCGGCTTGATCTGGTGGAGGAGGAGAAGAGGATGAAACGGTTTATTCCTACGATTCTGTTAGTGGTTATTTGTATCGGCGGTTTCTGGTACGCATCGAGCAAAGACTTCTTTCAAGAGAAAAAAGAAGAACCGAAAACCCTTCTCACGCTAAAACAAGAAGACGTGCAGTCCCTTGCGGTGAAAACCGAAGAGCAGCAGATTGATCTGAACCGTACGGACAGCGGCTGGGAGATGAAAACACCGGCTGCGGCGCCAATGAATACGAATCAGGTCGATTCGTGGCTGGATGCCATCGGTTTAGTGACTTCTACCAAAGTTGTGGAAGAGCAAGCGAGCAATTTAGCCAATTATGGCTTAGATAAGCCTGTTGGCACTTATGAAGTCACGATGAAAGATGGCTCTAAAAAGGGGCTTCTGGTCGGAACCGCTCTTCCAATCGAAGGTTTCTCCTACGTTCAGGTGGAAGGTTCCCCGGTTGTTTACCAAGTCAGTGATCAATCGTTGTCATCGCTGAACAAGGCTCCGGTTGATTTTGCCGAAACAAGCCCGTTCAAGATCGAGAATGACAAGGTTCAGTCGGTGAAGGTCACATGGAAGGGTCAGACTTGGACACTTGCCAAAACCGACAAGGACAAAGTGGCTGCTGAGGCGAACTGGAAGCTTGGCGATAAGGAGCTGAAAGGCGCGGATGCGAGTCCTTTGCTGGATGAGCTGGTCTTTCTGCATAGCGCGGAGCTGCCACAGCCGCTCGCTCAGAAGCCAACAGCAGGCGGCGAGCTCAAAATCGAGCTCGGTTTGTCTGTAGACGGCAAAGACGTTACCGAAGTTTATGAAGGTAAAATAAGCCAAGACCAAGTCTGGCTGGCTAAGCAGGGCGGGACATGGTCCTTCCAGATTGCGGCTGCAGACATACAGAAATTAGCGGATGCTTATGCCGGTAAGCCGGCACAGCCTGCTTCATAGAAAGAAAGCCCCTGACAGCTGCGTGCTGTGCGGGGGCTTTTTTTCATTGGACGAAATCCAGCGAAAAGGCTGTTTTGGCCGTTAAAAGTTTGCCTTCATTGGATGAATTCCAACGCGATAGATTGATCTAGGTATTAAAGCATTAAGCTTACTCTGGTTCATTGGAATTCATCCAACGAAAAGTAGAATTATTGCCTTTTTAGGGTGCTTTCATTGGAATTCATGCAATGCCGTATCCATTTTAGGAGTGAATGATCTCTGCCCATTGGTTTTCATCAGTAAATGCTATGAGAGAGGATTTTTTTACCAAATGACATAAAACGGCAGATTTTGGGAAACCTACAAAGAAGGAATGGAAAGGAGGGTAACAGTCACATGTACAACAATCAAGGGAACCAAACCATTACCGGCAAAGAGCTCTCGTACCTATCGGATACGTTGAAGAATGAAGATTTGTTAGCAAAGCTTTGCGTTCACGCTTCTGTTGGCAGCCAAAGTCCATCATTGAAGCAAACCATGTCCCAGCTTTCCCAGGAACGGCTCCAAAGCGTCAGCATCCTCATCAACACGCTGCAGCAGCAATCAGGCTTGACCCACTAACACGTATACAGAGGAGGTGCAAGAAGCATGTATCAACAAAATCCCTACCAACAACAGCAGCAACACCAGGTGCTTTTGCAAGAGCAGGACCTTGCTAACTTAGTTCTATCCGAGTTAAAACGCAGTGCTGGGGAGTACACAACAGCGGTAACAGAGGCCGTTAATCCCCAAATTAAACAGACCTTTCAAACTTTATTGTCCAAGACACTTCAATGTCATGCGACTTTATTTCAAGAAATTCAAAAACTCGGTTACTACGAGGCTCAACCGGCTGAACAGCAGGAAATACAACAGGAGTTGCAGAAACAAAGCCAGACAGCAGCCCAGCTGCAGTCTTTCGTGCATCAGAACTTGAGCCAAGCACCGACGATGAGCTATCAACAGCAGGAGTCGATGGGGACATCGCAGCAGCTGCAACAACAGCAGCAGTACTCCCAAAATCAGCACCAGCAGGCGCAAAGCCAACAGCACAATCCAATCACGAGCCTGCATCAACATCAAGCGCCAATCCAACCAATCATAAATACGTCCCAGTATCCGAACGCCGTGCATAATAATCAAGGGCAAGGCTACGGTCAAAATAGCTATGGCTACTCCCAAAGCTACGGGGCCTCATCCGCTTATGGAGCCTCAGAGAATGCTGGCATGACGGGCAAATCAGCGAATTCAAGCATCGCTTCCCGCCAAACTTCCAATGTAACTGGCGAGAACTCCTACATGAACAAACAGCATGAGGGCAGCAAATACAGCTTTTAAACAATTAGACGTCCGCAGCGATAAGCTTAGGGCGTCTTTGTTTTTTCTGTGTCACAACTATTTTTTTGATTTTGTCCCACTTTTCTCAATATCAAGGTATGGAAGCGGCTTGTCACACATATATAAGGAACAAGGATGTCCAAACTTATGGGAAAAGGGAGTAGAGCTGATGAAAAAAACGTGGATTTACGGCGCAGCGACTTTAATGTTACTTGGAGCAGTGACAACTGCATGCGGTTCTAAAGAGGAAGTCATTAGTTCAACCGGAGCAGGCCCCAAGGTAGCGACAACGGTGGCAGGCAGCCAAGCAGGAAGTAGTGCGAAAACGGTGGCTTCAGGCGCCAAACCAGCCATTGATGCGCAAGTTTCCAAAGTGGATGGCAGAAATGTAACGATTACGTACCAAACAACGAATTTCCAACTATCAGCCGATAGTATGGATAAAGCGAATGTACAGGGACAAGGACATCTGCATCTGTACGTGGATGGCAAGCAGAAGGCGATGATCGGCAAAACAGGTCCGTTAACGCTGAACAATTTGGCTGCTGGTAAACACGAGATTCGCCTTGAACTTCAGCAAAATGACCACAAAGACCTGAATGTCGAGAAAATTCTTAATATTGAAGTGAAATAAGTGGGAACATTTGTGCGTATTCGGGCGGAAAACAAGCTCGGGTGAAGATCGGAACACGCTGCAAGCATATTCTTTGAAAAGACGGGCAAATAGCCCGTCTTTTGTCATTTGACACACCCGAATGGGTAGCATAGACTGTTGATAGTATGGCAGGATTGCCGCCTAATCGGAGGGAAACAATTGATTGTCGATATACGGAAGTGGAATCATGTTTTTAAGCTGGACCCTGATCGTGATATATCCGATGAGGCACTTGACCGCATTTGTCAGTCGGGAACGGATGCGATAATGGTTGGAGGTTCAACGGGCGTTACGTTTGATAATACCGTAGACCTCATGGCCCGGATTCGCCAGTACGAATTGCCGTGTGTACTTGAAATTTCTAGCCAAGAGGCTATTGTCCCCGGATTCGATCTCTATTTTATTCCTGTGGTGCTCAATGCGGAAGATCCGAATTGGATCGTCGGGCAGCATCATGAGGCGTTGAAGGAGTATGGTTCCCTGCTCAATTGGGACGAGATTGTAACGGAAGGTTATGTGATTCTCAATAGCGAGGCTGCGGCGGCGAAGCTGACGAAAGCTCGTGCGAACTTGGATGCCAAAGATGTTGCGGCGTACGCGCGAATGGCGGACAAGTTATTTAACATGCCAATTGTATATTTGGAATACAGTGGTGTCTTCGGCGATATGGAGCTGGTGCGTAGGACGCGGCAGGTTCTGGAGAATGCCCGTTTGTTTTATGGTGGCGGCATCGACAGCTTGGCCAAAGCGCAGCAAGCGGCGGAAGTGGCAGATACCATTGTCGTAGGCAACATCATCTATAGTGATTTGGAGCAGGCGCTTCAGACAGTGAACGTGAATTTTGATAGAACAGGAAGGTAACTTAATGAACGAGACAGTCAATATCTTAGATGCGATTAAAAGGTTGAATCCCCAGCAGCGCAAAGCGGTTGAAGCGGTTGACGGTCCACTTTTGATTATGGCTGGCGCAGGAAGCGGGAAGACGCGGGTGCTCACGCATCGGATCGCTTATCTGATCGGCACACGCAAAGCGGCGCCATGGAGCATTCTAGCGTTAACCTTTACGAATAAAGCAGCACGTGAGATGCAGGACCGTGTAGGCAAACTGGTTGGCGGGAGCGGGAACGATATCTGGGTTTCCACGTTTCACTCCATGTGTGTGCGTATGCTGCGCAGAGATATTTCGCGAATCGGTTTCACTTCGAATTTTACGATTCTGGATTCAGGCGACCAGCTCTCCGTGATCAAAACCTGCTGCAAGGAACTCAACATCGATACGAAGAAGTACGAACCCAAGACGTTTCAAGCGGCGATCTCTACAGCCAAAAACGAACTTATTTCTCCTAAACAATTTGAAGATAAAATCGGTGACTACTTCGACGGACTGACCTCGAAAATTTATACGCTTTACCAAAAAAAGCTGAGAAGCAACAACTCCCTGGATTTCGATGACCTGATCATGGCTACCATTCATTTGTTTAAAGAAGTACCAGAAGTTCTGGATTACTACCAAAACAAATTTCAATATATTCATGTCGATGAGTATCAAGATACGAATAGGGCGCAGTATATGCTGTGTCAAATGATTGCTGCCAAACATAAGCGCATTTGCGTTGTAGGGGACAGCGACCAGTCCATTTACCGTTGGCGCGGAGCCGACATTACGAATATCCTTAATTTTGAAAATGATTACCCGGATGCCACGTCCATTCTATTAGAGCAAAATTATCGCTCAACCTCGAATATTTTGAACGCGGCCAATAAAGTCATCGCCAACAATACGGGCCGTAAGCCCAAAAACTTGTGGACCGACAAAGAAGGCGGCGCAGGCATTAAGCTATATCAAGCCGACACGGAGCATGAAGAAGGCTATTTCATAACAAGTGAAATTAACAAAAACAAATCCAAAGGTAAAAAGTTCGCCGATCATGCCATTCTCTACCGGACGAACGCGCAATCACGGGTAATAGAGGAGATTCTCATTAAATCCGACATTCCGTATACGATTGTTGGCGGCGTGAAGTTCTATGATCGTAAAGAGATCAAGGATATTTTGGCTTACTTGCGACTCATTTCCAATCCCAACGATGATATTAGCTTGAATCGGATCGTCAACGTTCCGAAGCGGGGAATCGGCGGCACCACGATGGATAAAGTCGCAGAGATGGCGGGACGCCGCGGGATTTCGTTATTTGCCATGCTGGAGGAAATCGATGTTCTGGAGATTAATGCCAAAGCAAAGCATGCGTTGGCTGATTTCCGTGAAATGATCGATAATCTGAACCGAATGGTTGAATACTTATCCGTGACGGAACTTACCGAGAAAGTGCTGGAGTTATCCCAGTACCGCGTGGAGATGCAGCGAGAGAATACGATTGAATCCAAAGCTCGTCTAGAAAATATTGAAGAGTTCTTGTCCGTGACGATGGACTTTGAGAAACGCAACGAGGACAAGTCCCTCATTTCGTTCTTGACCGATTTGGCGCTTATCGCCGATATTGATACCTTAGATAAGGACCAACCTGAGGAAGAACAAGACGCTGTCGTATTAATGACGATGCACAGCGCCAAAGGTCTGGAGTTCCCGGTTGTTTTCATCATCGGGATGGAAGAAGGCGTGTTCCCACACAGCCGGGCTTTTGCCGACAACGAAGAACTTGAAGAGGAGCGCCGCTTGGCCTATGTCGGCATCACGCGCGCCGAGGAAGAGTTGTTCCTCACGTGCGCGCGCATGCGCACGCTCTTTGGCCGCACCGCCGCTAACGCGCCATCGCGATTCCTGCAGGAGATTCCGCCGGAACTCCTGGAGAAAGTCTCGATGGGAGGTTCCATCGGCGGAGGCTTCTCACGAGGTGGCCGCACCAGCTCGTGGGGAAGCAGCGGAGGCGGCAGCGCCGCCGCCGCCTCTACGAGCCGCGGTTCCGGCAGCTCGTCTGCCTGGGGCACGCCGTCCTCCTTCGGACGGCCAAGTGCGGGCGCGGCTGCGCCAAGCCCTGCGGCGGCTGTGAGGCCGCCTGCGTTCCGGGCTCCGCAGCCTGCCGCGGGCGGTGCGGTGTCGGACTACAAAGCCGGCGACAAGGTGTCGCATGGCAAGTGGGGCGTCGGCACCGTTGTGTCCGTAAAAGGCTCGGGTGACGACACCGAGCTGCAAATTGCTTTTCCCGCGCCTAACGGCCTTAAGCGCCTGCTGGCGAAATTCGCCCCGATTACCAAAGTGTAGGGCGGTACATTTCAACCTTGGATTACCCATTTCCCATTAGAGAGGAAGAGCCCGTAATGACAGATGCCATCGCGGCAATGAAAACCCTCATCCAAGAAATTAACAAGCACAATCATAATTATTACACGCTCGATCAACCGACGATTTCGGATGCCGAGTGGGACGCTTTATATGATAGATTAACAGCGCTGGAGAAGGAGACAGGAACCATCCTGCCTTCTTCCCCAACCCAGCGTGTGGGTGCCGATATCCTGAAGGGTTTCGAACCACATCGCCATCTAGCCCGTCTTTGGAGCTTGGACAAAGCGCAAAATGCGGAGGATCTGCAAACCTGGCATACACGTGTGCTTAAACTGATCGCTGACTATAACAGCAAGAACCCGGAAACCCCTCTGCCAGACCCTACCTATGTTGTGGAATTAAAGTTTGATGGGCTTACACTCAATCTTACCTATGAAGCGGGTCAGCTTAAACAGGCCTCCACGCGTGGGAATGGTACCGTAGGCGAAGGGATTTTAGCACAGATCAAGACGATTAAATCTATCCCGCTCGAGATTCCTTATGATCAAGGGACGATTGAGGTGCAGGGTGAAGGCATGATGTTCCTGTCTGTCCTTGAAGCATACAATCAGACGGCCGCAGAGCCGCTCAAAAACGCTCGAAATGCAGCCGCAGGAGCACTGCGTAACCTGAATCCCAAAGTAACCGCAGAGCGTAAACTGAACGCTTTCTTCTATAACGTAGGTTATTCGGACAATATTCAATTTGCTAACCATGCGGATATGGTTCAGTTCCTACGGGACAACCATTTCAAAATCAGCAATCGTACACGGTATTTCAATACGATCGAAGAAGTAAGCGCAGAGCTGGAGCGGATCGCCGAAGAACGTTTAGGTTTTGACTTCCTCATCGATGGTAGCGTCGTTAAGCTTACGGACATGCGCACGCGGGAAGTGCTTGGATATACGGAAAAGTTCCCTCGTTGGGCTATCGCGTACAAGTTTGAAGCCGAAGAAGCAACAACGATCCTACAAAGCGTATCTTGGGAAGTAGGCCGCACCGGCAAAATTACGCCGTTAGCTCGCGTAGAAGCTGTAGATCTCGCTGGCGTTACCGTACAGAACTGTACGTTGAATAACGTCGGCGACATCGAGCGCAAGAACCTCAAGCACGCCTTAGGCAGCCTGGTCTACATTCGTCGCTCCAATGACGTCATTCCCGAAATTCTCGGTAAGGTGACCGAGGAGAATGATGGTGAGGAAATTGTCGCTCCGACGCATTGTCCTTCTTGCGGCAGCGAGCTGGAGATGCGTGGTGCGCATCTATTCTGCTTAAATCGGCTTGGCTGCAGCCCGCAGCTCGTTGGACGTATGTCGCATTTTGCTTCGCGCGATGCGATGGACATAGAGTTCTTCAGCGAGATGACGGCTTCGCAGTTGCACCAAGAGCTTGGCGTCAACGATCCTGCCGATCTCTATACGCTGAAGTTCGACGATCTGGTGAAGCTTGACCGGTTCGGGGAGAAGAAGGTCAACAATTTACTGGGCGCTTTGGAGAAAAGTAAATCCCGCGACCTCGCGTCGTTCCTGTATGCATTAGGCATTCCCAACTCCGGCAAAACGACAACAAAAGTGCTGGCCGATCATTA
>NZ_JBQZFH010000001.1:7447500-8107500 GCF_052682475.1 Paenibacillus sp. WC2504 | reverse complement strand
AGCAGTGAGGCTGGTTAGTAGGCAAATCCGCTAACCGTAAGGCTGGGCTGTGATGGGGAGGGAAACTTTAAGTACCGAAGGTCATGATTTCACACTGCCAAGAAAAGCTTCTAGCCAGGCGAAGGTGCCCGTACCGCAAACCGACACAGGTGGGTGAGAAGAGAATTCTAAGGCGCGCGGAAGAACTCTCGTTAAGGAACTCGGCAAAATGACCCCGTAACTTCGGGAGAAGGGGTGCCTCGGTAGGGTGAATAGCCCGAGGGGGCCGCAGTGAAAAGGCCCAAGCGACTGTTTAGCAAAAACACAGGTCTGTGCGAAGCCGCAAGGCGAAGTATACGGGCTGACGCCTGCCCGGTGCTGGAAGGTTAAGAGGAGTGGTTAGGGGGTAACCCCGAAGCTATGAATTGAAGCCCCAGTAAACGGCGGCCGTAACTATAACGGTCCTAAGGTAGCGAAATTCCTTGTCAGGTAAATTCTGACCCGCACGAATGGCGTAACGACTTGGGCGCTGTCTCAACGAGAGATCCGGTGAAATTTTAATACCTGTGAAGATGCAGGTTACCCGCGACAAGACGGAAAGACCCCATGGAGCTTTACTGCAGCTTGATATTGGACTTTGGTACGATCTGTACAGGATAGGTGGGAGCCTTAGAAGCCTGAGCGCCAGCTTGGGTGGAGGCGCCGTTGGGATACCACCCTGATCGTATCGGAGTTCTAACCTGGTACCGTGATCCGGTATGGGGACAGTGTCAGGTGGGCAGTTTGACTGGGGCGGTCGCCTCCTAAAATGTAACGGAGGCGTTTAAAGGTTCCCTCAGAATGGTTGGAAATCATTCGCAGAGTGCAAAGGCATAAGGGAGCTTGACTGCGAGACCTACAAGTCGAGCAGGGACGAAAGTCGGACTTAGTGATCCGGTGGTACCGAATGGAAGGGCCATCGCTCAACGGATAAAAGCTACCCTGGGGATAACAGGCTTATCTCCCCCAAGAGTCCACATCGACGGGGAGGTTTGGCACCTCGATGTCGGCTCATCGCATCCTGGGGCTGAAGTAGGTCCCAAGGGTTGGGCTGTTCGCCCATTAAAGCGGTACGCGAGCTGGGTTCAGAACGTCGTGAGACAGTTCGGTCCCTATCTGTCGCGGGCGTAGGAAATTTGAGAGGAGCTGTCCTTAGTACGAGAGGACCGGGATGGACGTACCGCTGGTGTACCAGTTGTCTCGCCAGAGGCACCGCTGGGTAGCTATGTACGGAGGGGATAAGCGCTGAAAGCATCTAAGCGCGAAGCCCCCCTCAAGATGAGATTTCCCAGTATGTAAGACCCCTTGTAGACGACGAGGTTGATAGGTTCGAGGTGGAAGTGCGGCAACGTATGCAGCTGACGAATACTAATCGGTCGAGGGCTTAACCAAATAAACCTAAGAATCAAACCTTTACGCAAGTTTCGTATCTAGTTTTCAAGGCGCAAACACGCTTTGACTGTTTGGTGATGATGGCGGAGGGGACCCACGCGTTCCCATCTCGAACACGACCGTTAAGCCCTCCAGCGTCGATGGTACTTGAACCGCAGGGTTCTGGGAGAGTAGAACGTTGCCAAGCACAGATAAAGAACCTTTTTGAGAGAAATCTCAGAAAGGTTTTTTTGCATCTCCTAGGACAATTCTAAGGAGCGCCACAAGAGAACTGTAGGCCGTTATTTGATCTGATTTGGCCTCTGTCAGGTCTTAACAGTTAAGTGGAACTGCTGGCCCTTATTTCACCTAAAAAAAGCAGGCTTTTAGCCAAAATTAAATAGCGGATCGTAAATTCCATGAAGAGGATAATCGCTAGATTTTTCCAGAAATAGCGGAACGTAGTTCCAACTTGCTCAAGATGCGCGTACTCTCGAGAAGAGTAACTCGAAAGGCTGCTCAGCTGCAGAAAGTACATCAAAATCAACAGCCTCAGACTTATCTCAGCCCATTAGCTGCATTTTGTGCAGGTAATTCGACAAGAATCTACCCAAACGGGTCATTCCACCGTAAATGCCTGCACTTTTTACATCAAGGTTTGTTGGATTACATCAAAGCATTCAAAAAACCTGCACTTTTTACAGTTTCTGTAGAAAGTACAGGTCTATTTTTTATTGCAAATAACAAGAAGTTTCTTTCTCAGAAATCTTCATTAAACCAGTTTTCCGATAAGGACGGAATCGAAACAGCATCCAAAGCCGCGGCATGAGCATCCAGATATGAAAGATCATGAAATAAATCAACCAAGGAGTCGGAATCCAGGGATACAGGATCGTAATAAGGGATAGACCGATCCAGAATAGATGGAGCTGTACTTTGCCTACTAACCGAACCGACGCATGGCCATCCGGCAGTGAGCCGCACCAGAAAATTCCCCATCGATAGGACCAACCTCTCATGGCCATGCCTATGGTGAATTGAAAATAAGCCCGAACAAGCAGCGTATGGAACACAAGTAAGAGCGGATAGCTGACTATCAATGGGAGCCAGTTTGCGGGGTCAAATTTGAAGAATAAGGCCAAAGCGAGAATCAGGAAGTAAAGAATCCTTTTATACAAAGAATGATAAATGCGCTTCACTAAAGTATAACTATAAATAGTAGATTGTTTGGAGAGATTTGGTTCCTGTTTTGTTGACATGATGACCTCCGTAAGCCGGTTAACCTGATATAGAGGTAATATCGGCATATTCCTTCCAAGATATGAGCGTTTAGCTAGTTTAGGAGAATCGAGATTCGGATATACTAGTAGTAAAAGTACATGGGGTGATCATATGGAGGAGAACCGAATTGGGATATGTATGATCTGTGAGCAGCAGCGAAATGGCGGCATTCATATTATTACAGCTTTCATTTGTGATGAGTGCAGCGGTGAAATCGTCAAAACGAATGTGAGCGATCAGAAATATCCATTCTTCGTCAAACAGATGAAAAAAGCTTTTTACATGGGGAACTCAAAACAATATATGAACTAAATGAGAGAAGCTTCTGTCTGGAAGCTTTTTTGTTTTTTCTGCTTCAATCCACTACTATAAGGGTAGTAAGTAGAAAGTTCAAGGAGTCTATTCGCATGAGCAGCAATTACAATTCAGAGAAACAGTTCAAAGCACCACTATATGAAGCAATGGTAGCTCATCAAGCTAAAAATCCGGTAAGTCTGCATGTACCAGGCCACAAATCGGGTCAGGGGTTATTGGATGAAGGGGTACCCTTTTTTGAGCATATAATGTCAATTGATTTTACGGAAATAACAGGTCTGGATGATTTGCATCATGCAGAGGGTGTCATTATGGAGGCGGAACAGTTAGCCGCAGCTTGCTTTGGGGCAGAGGAATCCCACTTCCTCATTGGTGGCAGTACGGTGGGGAATATCGCCATGATTTCAGCCGTCTGTGAGAGGGGCGATGTCATTCTTGTCCAAAGAAATGTACATAAATCGGTTATTCACGGGTTAATGTTGGCAGGAGCGAGAGCTGTGTTCATTTCACCTTTCATTGATCCGCAAACGGGTGTTGCGACAAATGTACATATAGAAGCTGTGAAACAAGCGTTGCAACAATATCCGGAGGCAAATGCTTTATTTTTGACTAATCCCAACTATTATGGCATGGGTGTAAATTTAACACCTTTTGCCGAGTTGATGCATGCACAGGGGAAGATGCTTTTGGTGGATGAGGCCCATGGTGCTCACTACGGATTTCATCCGGAGGTACCAGCCTCTGCGCTGTCGCAGGGAGCGGATGCAGTCGTGCAGTCTACGCATAAAATGCTTACTGCGATGACGATGGGAGCCATGCTTCATTTGAAGGGGCCGCGTATGAACAGGGAAGCGATTCGCCGGCTTTTGGGGATGCTGCAAAGTTCAAGCCCTTCGTACCCGATCATGGCATCCTTAGATTTGGCGAGAAAAAGAATGCATACGGAAGGGGAAGCCTGGCTGTCGGGGGGGATTACGCTTGTTAAAGAATTTAGATCCCTACTAGACGAAATGAACCGATTTCATTACTTCCCTAAGGAATTCCCGTTATCTCGAAGTGAAGGATATGAGACGGCGGATCCCTTTAAAGTGGCCATTTGTGATGCGACACAAACTTTAAGTGCAGCGGAGCTCAAGGAAAGATTAGAGGAGCAGGGCATTTACGTAGAAATGACGGATGGCCGTCATGTGTTGCTTGTTTTCACACCGGCTACGAGCCGAGCGGATTTAGAAAGGGTTACTGGCGTGTTATCCAACATTTGTTTGGACGTTCCAGTACAAAAGAAGGAACTTCATGCGCCTATCTCGAATATACTTAAATTACCCTACTACACACAAATCTCTTCACCAATTGTTTTTGATCTGAGAGGAATCTCAAGAGAAGGGCGGGAAGTGGAAGCTTATCGACAGGTAAGCGTGGAGGATGCGGTTGGAAAGCGTTCTGCGGATATGGTGATCCCGTATCCACCAGGAATTCCTTATCTATACCCGGGTGAAGTTATTAAGGATACCGTGGCTGAGGCTTTACTACAATTAGCGGCAAACGGAATCAAGTTTCAAGGTACGGAATTTGGGCAGACACACAAGTTAAAGATATACACATAAACTATTATATGGACTGGTAAAGCAGCACGCAGGAGGAAGAGTGAACGGAATTTTCATTACTTTTGAAGGACCGGACGGTTCCGGAAAAACGACGCAGCTCAAGAAATTAGGTGAAGAGCTTAAGAAATTAGGACATGATGTTCTGGTGACGAGAGAACCAGGGGGAACAGCAATCAGCGATAAGATTCGCAGTATTATTCTTGATCCTGTGAATGAAGAAATGGTCGATCAAGCGGAAGTGCTGCTATACGCGGCATCCCGAGCGCAGCATGTGCATCAGTTAATTTTGCCGGCACTAGAAGCTGGGCGCATTGTCCTGTGCGATCGTTTCATTGATGCAAGTGTTGCGTATCAGGGATACGGATTAGGCTTGGATGTTGAGCAAGTCAAAGCGATTTCATGCTATGCAAGCTCAAGCTTACAAGCGACTCGAACATTCATTCTGGATGTTCCCGTAGAAGTCAGTATGGCGCGATTGCATCAAAGAGCATCAGGCGCAACAACGGCAGCGGAACAGCTGGATCGCATCGAACAGAAACATATGGATTACCACAGCCGGGTAAGGGAAGGATTCCACCAGATCGCATCCGATCATCCTGAGCGCGTAAGAGTGATTGACGCTAACCGCAGTGTAGAGGAGATTGCAGCAGATATTTGGAGCCAGTGTAACCGTTTGCTTGAGGAACATTTTGCTTAGGAACATTTTTCCTTGAGAAGCAGAGAATCCATTCTTAGTTTATAATAAGAGGAGGCAACCCCTATGAAACTAGTCGTAGCTGTTGTACAAGATAAGGACAGTAACCGTCTCTCCAATGCGTTAATTAAAGAAGGATTTCGCGCTACGAAGCTGGCAAGTACAGGCGGTTTTCTACGCGCAGGAAATACGACTTTCATGATCGGTACGGAAGATGAGAGAGTGCAAGAGGTCATGCAGGTCATTCGCGCCAATTGCAAAATTCGGGAACAGCTTGTTACACCGGTTTCTCCAATGGGAGGAACGACAGATTCTTATATTCCTTTCCCAGTGGAAGTCCAAGTGGGTGGAGCCGCGGTATTCGTATTGCCGGTTGAACGCTTCGAGCATTACTAAATTATAGATGACCTAATTAAGGATGGATGCGTCTTGAAAATTAATCCGGGGTGGCAGCCCATTGGGAAGAACGTCAAAGTGAATGAGAACGTACCGCCGCCACAGATGGCCCCCCGGAATTTCTCTGACATAATGCAGCAGCAGGATGAGAAATTTACGCAGGAGCAATTGTCCAAAATGGTGCAGCAGATTACGCTGCAAGGCGACCGTCTTTCACGGGGGATGACCGTAAGAGAGCTTCTCCAGTATAAATTGTTGATTAAACAATTCCTGGAGGAGACGGCTCGCCGAGGTGTCAATTTGCGAGATACAAAGGGCTGGGATCGTCGCGGCCGTTCGAAGCGATACAAGCTTTTGGAAGAAATCGATCAAGAGCTCCTCACGTTAGCGGATGAATTGCTGGAGAGCGAGCAAGGTCGTATTGAGATTTTGCAAAAAATCGGAGAAATCCGGGGTATGTTGATTAACTTGTTATTTTAGGATGGTGCCATAGCGAATGTCCTTCCAGACCATACCGGGGCAAGCAGCGGCAAAGCAACTTCTGCAGAACGGGCTGCGACAAGACAAGCTGTCACACGCCTATATATTTAGCGGGCCTGTTGGGACAGGGCGTTCCGAAATGGCAATAGCCTTGGCGAAAGCGATTTATTGTCAGCACGGAACGGATGACGCTTGCGGTGAGTGCTTGGAGTGCCGCAAGGTGGAGCACAGCAATCATCCCGATCTGCATATCGTTGCACCTGAAGGCGCCTCAATCAAGATTGAGCAAATTCGGGAGCTTCAGAAGGAATTTGCTTACCGTGCGACAGCTTCCGGCACGAAAATATATATTCTGCACCATGCAGAGAAAATGACCGTACAGGCAGCAAATAGCCTTTTGAAATTTTTAGAAGAACCAACTTCCCGAGTCGTGGCTATTCTCATCACGGAGAATGGAAACGCCTTATTACCAACGATTCAGTCGAGGGCACAGTGGATTCAATTCACTCCGATGGCCCGTGAGCAAATGGTGCTGGCGCTGTTGGAAGAAGGATTTCCAGCTGCTCTTGTGCAGCCTGCAGCACATTTAACGGCAGGATTACAAGCAGCCAGGGAGTTAATCGGTGCGAATTGGTTTGCAGAAATGAGAACCGTAATGTTACAATTAGCGAAGGAGACGCTCACACGTTTTCCTACTTCTATGATTACGGTTCAGCAACGAATTGTGAAATCAGAACTTGCAGAACACATGTCGAGTCTTTTCGATTTGTTGATTCTCTGGTTTAAAGATATGGTGCAACTGCGCCTTGAGCGCAGGGACAGGCTTGTATATAATGACCAGCTAGACTGGATGAGCTCCCTAGCGTTCAGCCGGGATGTCTCAGTCTGGGTGCGTATGATGGAGCAAGCCGTAGATTTACAAAAGCGACTGCGCTTCAACGCCAACTCTCAGCTGGTTATAGAGAAAATGCTCGTGGAGATGCAGGGGGTGTAAGATGTATTCGGTTGTAGGGGTCCGCTTCAAAAAAGCGGGTAAAATATATTATTTTGATCCAATCGATTTGCCGATTGAGCAAGAAAGTGCCGTTATTGTTGAAACCGCTCGCGGTGTGGAATATGGCAAAGTCGTAGTGGGCAAGAAGATTGTCAAAGAAAATGATGTCGTTCTTCCACTCAAAAAGGTCATTCGCATCGCGGATGATTCGGATGCTGACTTGGTTGAAGAGAATAAGAAAGCAGCCAAAGATGCCTTCCAAACGTGCCACGACAAGATTAGAGATCATAGTCTTAAGATGAAGCTTGTGGACGTAGAGTATACCTTTGACCGCAATAAAATTATTTTTTATTTTACAGCTGAGGGGCGCGTTGATTTCCGGGAACTCGTGAAAGATTTGGCGAGCATTTTCCGGACAAGAATCGAACTGCGTCAAATTGGCGTGCGGGATGAAGCCAAAATGTTAGGCGGTATTGGTCCGTGTGGGCGGATTCTATGCTGTTCATCGTTTTTAGGTGATTTTGAACCGGTATCCATCAAGATGGCCAAAGATCAGAATTTATCGCTCAATCCGACGAAGATTTCGGGTTTATGCGGCCGGTTAATGTGCTGCTTGAAGTACGAACATGATAATTATGAAAGTGCGAAGGACTCTCTGCCAACCGTTGGAAGGCATGTGATCACTTCTTTTGGTAATGGTAAAGTACTAGGGTTAAATATCAGTGAGCGTACCGCGAAGGTTCAATTATTCGACCTTGGTAAAGCACTTGATTTACCTTTCGATGATGTAGTTGAACAAGAGTAGCGGCAAAGGATCCAAGGAGGCGCTGGCCAGTAAGCATGCATGGCACTAGAGGTGAAAGCGTGGATAAACAGGATATTTTTGGACAAATAGATGGGATCGAAGAACGAATGGGTGCCACTTATGCCGAGTTGGGTGCCTTAAAGAAACAAATCATTATACTCATCGAAGAAAATAAGAGACTAAGCATAGAAAATCAGCAACTGCGCAAGTTGATTCGACAAGAGGAGACGACGGTCGAACAGCCTGTCGGAGAGGCGGAGGAAACGGTTTCGTTACCGGGAGCCGGATATGATAATTTGACCCGCTTGTACAATGAAGGATTTCACATATGCAATGTGTATTATGGACACCTTCGGACCGAGGGAGATTGTTTGTTTTGCTTATCCTTTTTAAATAAATAAGTGTGTTTGACCGTAGGGGTTTATGCCTTACGGTTTTTTTCCATAGATGAGCGAGAATTAGAAAGGAAATGAAGAACAACGTATGGTGCCTTTACGACCGACTGAAAGAATTGATGATTTATTAACGTATGATTTAAAAATAATTCAAAGCGAGGAAGTGTTCAGCTTTTCGATGGATGCTGTCCTGCTTGGCCGATTTTGCAGTTTGCCGCCGAAAGGGCGGGTTATCGACTTATGTACAGGCAACGGTGTGGTGCCGCTGCTCTTATCTACTCGAACTAAGGCAGATATTTGGGGCGTCGAAATCCAGGAGAGACTTGCGGATATGGCGGTTCGCAACGCTTTGCTAAATGATTTGGGCGAAAGACTGCATATGATACAAGGCGATTTAAAGACGATTCATGGCACTTTAGGCCACGGCCAATTCGATGCTGTAACAGTGAATCCGCCTTATCTGCCTGTTCCAAATGGGGAGCAGAACGTGAATGAGCATTTTGCGGCAGCGCGTCATGAAATCCACTGTAACTTGGAGGATGTAATTGCTGCGTGTGCGAAGCTGGTCAAAGCAGGCGGTAAAGTAGCCATGGTTCACCGGGCAACGCGCTTGGTTGATATTATCAGTTTAATGAGGAGCTACCGTCTGGAGCCGAAAAGAATTCGCTACGTGCACGCACGCGCTGGGGAAGAGGCGATGATGGTGCTAATTGAGGGAATGAAGGATGGCAAACCGGAAGTTCGTACACTGCCTCCGCTCATTGTTTATGACGAGAACCAGGAGTACTGTAAGGAATTGAAGGAAATTTATTATGGGGGCAGAGCTTCCTTAGAGTTTTCATAAAAATAAATATTAGGGTATATGGAAGCATATGACTAAAGTGAAGAGGGACAAACCGTGGGCATAAATGTGCAAAAAAGTTATCGCGAGGACGGAAACACCTCGGGTACGCTCTACCTGGTTGCCACACCGATCGGCAACCTCGAAGACATGACCTTTCGGGCGGTTCGCATCCTCAAGGAAGTGAACCTGATTGCCGCCGAAGATACGCGGCAAACCCGCAAGCTGCTGACGCACTTCGAAATCGCTACGCGAATCGTCAGCTATCACGAACACAACAAGCAGGCAAGCGGCCCCGAACTCGTCCGCTTGCTGCTTGAAGGTCAAAGCATCGCGTTAGTCAGCGATGCCGGACTTCCGGCCATCTCCGATCCAGGTTATGACCTGGTGAGGATGGCCGTAGAGCAGGGCGCGCCGGTGGTGCCTGTTCCCGGCGCGAATGCGGCCCTGTCGGCGCTGATTGCATCAGGCCTGCCGACAGAGCGGTTTGCCTTCGTCGGATTTCTCCCCCGGGAGAAAAAGGATCAGACGAAGGTGTTGGAACGGCTGCAGCACGTGCAGGACACGCTGCTGTTCTATGAATCGCCGCACCGCGTCGACAAAACACTTGCCCGCATGGCGGAAGTGTGGGGGCCGGAGCGCCGGGTGTGTCTCGCCCGCGAGCTGACGAAGCGGTACGAGGAGTTTCTGCGGGGCACGATTGCCGAGTGCCTCGAGCATCTCGCGCAGCACCCGCCACAGGGCGAGTACTGCGTGATCGCTGAAGGTGCGTCGGCAGAGAGCGCCAAAGAAGCCGCCGACGGTTGGTGGGAGGCGATGTCGCTTAGCGAGCATGTCGAGCACTATGAGGGGCAGGGCAGTGACCGAAAGGAAGCGATGAAGCAGGTTGCGAGCGATCGTGGACTATCCAAGCGGGATGTTTACAACGCATTGCTTGAGCGCTAAGCGCTCGGGCGGTGTAACGTGTTGGCTGACTGGAGTGCTGTAAAGTTACTAGCGTTACTTCTTTGAGGGAACTACAAGCCGCTAAGTGAGGGCAAAACTCGTGTTTAGCACTTGAAGGGGAACTATAGGGCGTTATTTTGCTTAAGTTAGACGGTTATCGAGTCTGATTTGCGAAATAGCGGATCATAGTTCTCTCATCTTTGCTCCGTGGGTGTGGGGTCAGTGCCAGGGTCCGCGCTGCGGAAGAAGTCCAGACAAAAAAAGATCTCTAATCCGTGGCCGAAGCCAACAAATTAGAGATTAGAGGAGATATGAAAAAGGTTAGAATTACCAATAGGATAAGTGCTACTTCTATTATATACTATTTTTCTTATTTTGTCACAGGTGTTGGCATTTCCGCTAAACAAATATGACAAACAATTTTTCCCTTAAAGTAAGAGACGCCTTCAGCGTTGCCACAGAAGATACAAGCAGGCTCATATTTCTTAAGCATGATACGCTCGCCATCTACGTAAATTTCAAGAGCGTCTTTCTCGCCAATTCCAAGTGTACGGCGAAGTTCAATTGGAATAACGACACGCCCCAATTCGTCAACTTTTCTTACAATGCCCGTAGATTTCATCATATATATAAACCCCTTTCGATTTTATAAAAATTTTATCAATATCGTCATGTTTCGACATATCTCTTAAACTAATGATACCAACCATTCCCAAAATAGTCAACCATATTTTCGCTAGTTTGGGCCCGGAAGCAATATTTTTTTGAAATCTGATCACATCTGAAAAGAGAGGAAAAGCCAAGTAGAATAAGGATTTGTAAATAATATATTACTATTTGATGTGAGAAAAGGTGGATTTAACCAATCTAATTAAGTGGATGAAAGCAATGAAAAATTGGTATTAGTAAATTCGACAAATTACGACATATGTGTCGACATGATGGTGTGAAATGTCGAAAAGATGTAGAATTTTAATAAAGAGAGGTTGTGATTGAATGAAGGAAGAGAAGGTTTTTAAAGATCCCGTTCATAAATACATTTACGTGCAGGATAACACGATCTGGGATTTGATTAATACGCGAGAGTTCCAGAGGCTGCGTCGCATCCGGCAGTTAGGAACCTCTTATTTAACTTTTCATGGGGCCGAGCATAGCCGTTTCTCGCACTCGCTTGGTGTGTACGAGATCACGCGCAAAATTATTTCCCAATTCGAACGCAACCAATATGAAGATTGGCCGAAGGAAGAGCGTTTGATCTGTCTTTGTGCGGCACTCTTGCACGATTTGGGGCATGGGCCTTTCTCCCATTCCATTGAGAAGGCTTTTGGAACCCGACATGAGGATTGGTCTTGTAAAATTGTGTTGGGGGATACGGAGGTCAATAAAGTTTTGAGCCGGGTCTCACCTGATTTCCCCAAAAAAGTGGCGGGAGTCATTTGCAAATCCTACAATGAAGAAATTGTTGTAAGCCTGGTGTCGTCTCAATTGGACGCCGATCGGATGGACTACCTGTTGAGAGATGCGTATTTCACGGGTGTTAATTACGGGACGTTCGATCTGGAACGTATTCTCCGAGTTATTCGGCCCTATCGTGGGCATATTGTCGTTAAAGAAAGCGGTATGCATGCTGTAGAAGATTATTTAATGTCACGCTATCAGATGTATTGGCAGGTCTATTTCCATCCAGTGACTCGGAGTGCGGAAATTCTGCTGCACAAAATCTTTGCGCGCGCCAAACATTTATATGAAGATAACTATACGTTTGGTTTTATGACAGATCCGATCCTGCATCTGATTCAGAATAAGATTTCACTTGAGGATTATTTACTTCTCGACGAATCTGTGATGCAGGCGATGTTAACGTTTTGGATGAGCGAAAAGGATCCTATCCTTGCTGATATGTGCAAACGATTCTTAGACCGCAAATTGTATAAATACAGTACCTTTGATGAGTCGAATCAGCGAATGGTTCAGCTTATGGAGAAAGTAATGGCCGAGGTTGGGCTCGATCCAATCTATTACATGGAAATTGATTTCCCGTCGAATCAATCCTATGATGTGTACAGGCCGGGGGAGACGGAGGATAATTTGCCGATTCTGCTTTTGGATCATAAAGAGACGCTGACCGAAATCACCCACCGCTCGGAGATCGTTCAGTCGATTAGCGGCTTTCAAATGGGTAAGCATCATGTTTATTACCCGGAGGAGTTGCTTGAGCGTCTGAATGCTTCTGAATATCCGGAGCTATGGGAGATGCTAGGCGAGCAGGAATAATACATAAGAGGAAGTAAGGAGAAGAACATGCTAACAGACTCACATACTCATTTAAATGCAGAACAATTTCAGGAAGATCAGGACGAGGTTATACAACGGGCTCGTGAAGCCGGTGTTACTAGAATGGTGAATGTTGGCTTTAACCGAGAGACAATTCCTAGTTCAATAGCTCTTGCTGAAAAATATGATTTTATCTATACAACAGTGGGGTGGCACCCTGTCGATGCGATTGACATGATGCCGGGAGATTTGGAATGGATCGAATCGCTGTGTCAACACGAAAAAGTGGTGGCAATCGGCGAAATCGGACTTGATTACTATTGGGATAAATCGCCTAAAGAAGTACAGCAGCGAGTTTTCCGGGAGCAAATCAGGTTGGCGCGCAAGCTTCAAATGCCGATTGTGATTCATAACCGGGATGCGCATCAGGATATTTTGACCATTTTAAAAGAAGAGAAAGCAGCTGAAGTCGGGGGGATCATGCATTGCTTTTCGGGGAGCTGGGAGACGGCCAAGCAGTGTTTGGATATGAATTTCCATATTTCCTTTGGGGGACCTGTCACTTTCAAAAATGCAAAACAACCCAAGGAAGTGCTCGCGCAGGTTCCTTTGGACCGCTTACTCATAGAGACGGACGCTCCTTACTTGACCCCGCATCCTTTCCGCGGCAAGCGCAATGAATCGGCTTATGTTCGGTTGGTGGCCGAAACCGCCGCGGAAATTAAGGGCATAAGTCTGGAAGAACTTGCAGAAATAACGACAAACAACGCCATTGCCTTGTTAGGTCTCAAGTAAAGCATTCTTTGCAAATTTTCGTCGTAGAAATACTCCACAGGTGAGTGAGATAAAGAGGAAGCCGATGAGCGGCACGACTATGTAGATAAGTGAAGATCGAATCATGAACGGAATCGAAAGCATACATAACTCTAGCAGCAAGGCTGACCAAATGATGAAGGCTAAGGAGCCGGCTTTCAACTGCCGGTTAAGCGGGTACATGTCGAGCCAAAAGGTATAGCGGTGTGAACGCTCAAGTGGCGTAAGTTGAACCATGGAAATGATCAAAGCGATGAAGAAGATGAGCAGTCTCGCTGTGCTGCTGCTTGAAACGGCGATGGCTAATGTGCCCAGTAAGGATATACGTAAGACAATCGCGAATAGCTCCGTACGTAGAAATGTTTTCATATATATGTAGAGATAGGCAGCATCTTGTTTAAAAGGAATAAATCTTGTGACCCCGCTGATCCAGCTTCGGCGGGCTATTCGTGTTCCCAATTGCGGAACATCCACGAACCAGTTGAAAAAGGCATATAATCGCGCTTGCTGCTGCCTTTCCTTCGCAATGAGATAATCCCACCCGATGTAGTATTTGGATACGTAATGCGTAGCAGTTAACCAAGCCAGTGTAAGTACAAGAGCAGCTCCGCTTGCCCAGAGGACGCTTGTCAGAAATTGCAGAGAAATCAGGACAACTGTTGCCAGCCAGCGGAAGCTAACGGAAATCCTTCTTGCGCGCTCATTAGTAAATCGGCTTTCTTGCCAGCTGGCCAATAAATGGCCTACCTTCATTAATAGAAGCAAAGCAAGCATCCATAAGAAATGCTGCTCATCGCGGCCTAGGCAGTGATGATACAAGGGCCATAGGACAACCCATGCCAGAAATGTCCAGAATGCTTGCAGCACTAGGCTGTACATGAATCCGCCGCGGAAGTAAGGACCCATCTGATGTTCAACGCGCAGTAGAAACATACGGTCTGCGCTTCTAGCTAGCGTGCGAATGGGGCTTGAGGCTAACAATGGTACCAGCAGCAAAAGGACGATCCACAGATAGGGATAATCTGTCGGAAGGCGCTGTAGTATTTTTGCATAATAATAGGAAGAAAGGATGACAAGAAATAGCAGGAAGCCGAAAAAATTGCTGCGCGCTGCATACTGCAGGTAACCCATGGATTCCTTCATATAATGCTCAAATCTCTTCTGCCATAGGGCACGGGTATCCATGTCCATCGCCTTCATACTAATTCTCCTTTTACAAGTTTATAAAAGATGTCGTCCAATGACGCTTGCTGGAGCCCTGTCTGCTGACGCAATTCGACTAAATCGCCTTGAGCGACCATATGTCCTTTGTGAAGGACGACATAGTTATCGCAATATTTTTCAATCGTAGACAAAATATGCGAGGATATGAGAAATGACGCGCCGCGTCGCTTCATTTTGACCATCAACTCCAGTAATGAGCGGATAGCCAGCGGATCGAGCCCGAGAAAAGGCTCATCAATGATGTAGAGGGAAGGTTCGATCAGGAACGCATTCATGATCATGACCTTTTGCTTCATCCCTTTGGATAAATGGCTTGCGAAAGAGTTAAGCTTGTCCTGCATGTGAAACTGCTCGAGCAGCGCTTGAGAGCGGGAGAGATAGTCATCTTTCGTTAAGCCGTAAGCCATGGCGGTTAACTCCAGATGCTCGCGAATCGTAAGCTCTTCATATAGCTCTGGACTTTCGGGCACATAAGCGTAAGTGGCATGGTAAGGCAGCGGATCTTCGGCTAACGTCAAACCGTTAATTTTAATTGAACCCCTTTGCGGTTGAAGCAATCCAAGGATGTTCTTGATGGTCGTACTTTTTCCTGCGCCATTCAGTCCGATTAATCCCATCATTTCACCCTGACGGATGGAAAATGTGAGGTCGTGAAGAACAGGTTTATTTGGTAAATATCCCCCGAATAAAGCGTCAACTTGTAATATGGGACCCATCTCAGTGCCTCCCTAAATATCTAATTATTGGAATTTATACATAGGTTTCATACCTGATAATTATAAACAAATTTAGATTCGAAGCCTAGTTTAAGAGTGAAAACACGAAGAAACTTAGTATTCGTACGTTATAATGAGTTAAATGTAGATAAAAGGTGGTTTTATCTTGAAAATAAGCTATTTTTAATCGATTTAGCCCTTTTTAGTAGGTGTTAATCCCTTTACAGGCAGAGATTAACAGCGTAATATACTTTTCATAATAACTTAATAACCAATTTGCCATTTTTCCATTCGCTGAGTTCCAATTATGGGAACGGGGGAACCACTGTTAGCTTATAAAGCGGTATCGCTGACGAAGTAAACAGAGTGAGTAACAGGGGTGAATCTTGGACGTTGAACGTAAGTTTACGTCTGAGTAGGGCGACTCTCACGTCCGAATCCGTCAGCTAACCTCGTAAGCGTAAGAGAGGTAACGATTGTCGTGCGTGCTATTTGTGTATTTTTACTATGCAAACTAAGCCAGCGAGAAGAGTCCTCTTCTTGCTGGCTTTTTGTCCCCATAAGGACCTTTAACTGTTTCGGACGACTATTCGTAACCCGGAATTCATAGGATGATGAATAGCAAAGCGGGGTGGGACGACCAGAACGCAGCTGTTTCCAAACAACTGCCGATGGACGACACGTTAAGTTAAATTAAAAACCTTAGTCGCGTCAAATTTAATCATGCTGTAACCTGGCGGCGAGGCTTTGAAGGAGGACCGAAGAAGTGGGCAGTATCTCTTTTAGCGAGACCCATGTAAAACGATCATCCAGCATGTCCTTCGCATTGCGATGGAAGCATGAAAACTTGCGTTTGATTTTAAGCCTGGCTATAATCTCAATCGCAATGACTTTCATGTTTTTGGTGTTGTTGTACGGTACGGCTACCAAGAGCGTATCCGTGGTTGTGAATGGACAAGAAACCGTTGTGCACACGAAGCAATGGGTCCTGCAACGCCTACTGGATGAACAAGCCATAACGATTGGTGAACACGATGAAATATCTGCAGACCCTACGGCTACAATCAAGGGCGGGGACAAATTCGTCATCGAACACGCTTCTCCAATTCAATTGACTGCTGATGGAAAGACCACCACTGTTTACACAACTGCAAGAACGGTTGAAAGTGCATTGCAACGTTTACATATTGCACTTGGGGAGCACGATAAGCTGACTCCCGAACCGACAGCCTCTTTAAGCTCAGGCGATGAAATCAAAATCGTCCGTGTGAAAAAAGAGACGGAAGAAGTAACAGAACCGATTGCATTCGACACGGAAAAGAAAAATGATGCATCGTTGCTTAAGGGTAAAGAGCAGGTCGTTCAAGAAGGTAAAGAGGGCGTACTTCTGAAAAAGAAAGAAAAGACTTACGAAGATGGCGTATTAGTTGCAGAAGCTGTTGTAGGTCAAGAAGTACAGGAACAAAGCGTTAAAAAAGTTGTGTCCGTTGGCACGAAAAATCCCGTTGTCGTTCTGTCGGCATCATCCCCTAGCGTGGATGAGGTCTCTAAGAATGGTGTAACATTTGGGTATAAACAAATCCTCAAGAACGTGAAACTCACGGCTTATTCAGCGGGAGCCGATTCGACAGGGAAAGCCGAAGGAACTCCTGGGTATGGGAAGACGTATACAGGAACGACAGTTACTGAGGGCAGAACGATTGCGGTAGATCCGAAAGTTATCCCACTGGGATGGTGGGTTTACATTGAGGGCGTTGGCTTCCGTCGTGCTGAAGATATTGGCAGTGGTGTGAAAGGCCAAATGATCGATGTGTACTTTGAAGATCATGGCTACGCCAATAAATTCGGAACGAAACAAGGGTATACGGTCTATGTCGTAGGACCGAAAAAGCCGTCTGAAAATTAACGTGTAAACGTCTGTTTCAGCGGGAACAATGTCAATATACGTTGCCAGGCAAGCAGCCTGGGCGAAAGAAGAGGGAATCCCTCTTCTTTTTCTGCGTACTGGGAAGGGAACCGATTATGATTAAAGAAGTCATCGTCGTTGAAGGCAAGGACGACACGGCCGCTATTCGCCGAGCCGTCGAGGCGGATACGATAGAGACAGGCGGCTCAGCCATCGGGCAAGCCGTATTGAAGCGAATAGCCCTCGCGCAGCAGCGCAGAGGCGTCATTATCTTTACGGATCCGGATCACGCAGGTGAGCGGATACGGAAGATTGTGGCAGCCAAGGTGCCTGGCTGCAAGCATGCCTTTATCACGCAGGCGCAGGCCGAATATAAGGGCGACATCGGCGTCGAGAACGCAGCGCCGGAGATTGTCCGGGAGGCGCTCCAGAACCTGCGGACAGAGTACGACGGGGCTGTCTCGCAGCTTACCATGGAGGATCTCATAGCCGCAGGGCTGATCGTTCATCCGGAGGCGGCTTCCAGGAGGCTCGTTGTTGGCAATGCCCTGGGTATCGGTTACTGCAATGGCAAACAATTTTATAAGCGATGTGCGATGTTCCAGATCTCACGTGAGGAATTTGAGGCAGCCTTGGAGCATCTGGAGCCGAAGATATAGTAAAGTAAGGAATAACAGTGGAATTCGGAATTCAGAACCTATAGATAAATGAGGGCTACATAATGACTATACCCGGCAGTGAAGTGATTGTAACAGCGGAAGATGTCGCAACACCCAGTAAGACGAAACAAATTATAAAAAAGCACAATCTCGTGCTCAAAAAGAGTCTGGGTCAGAACTTCCTGATCGACCAGAATATCTTGGGCAAGATCGTTTCGGCTGCGGAGCTTGGGCCTAACAAAGGCGCGCTGGAAGTCGGCCCTGGCATTGGGGCGCTCACCCAGCAGCTGGCCAAGCTCGCAGGGCGCGTCTTGGCCGTGGAGATCGATCAGCGTCTCCTGCCTATCCTAGGCGAGACGCTGGAGCCTTATCCCCATGCGAGTGTCGTGCATGGCGATATTTTGAAGACGGACCTGCCGGAATTGTTCCGGCAGCATTTTGACGGGCTGGATGGCGTCAGTGTCGTCGCCAATCTGCCCTACTACATCACGACGCCGATTATTATGAAGCTTCTCGAAGAGAAGCTTCCCTTGGAGAACATCGTCGTGATGATTCAAAAAGAGGTGGCCGACCGCATGGCGGCTCGCCCGGGCACCAAAGATTACGGCAGCCTCAGCATTGCCGTGCAGTTCCACTGCGAGCCGGAGCTTGTCACGATCGTGCCGCGCACCGTCTTTGTGCCGCAGCCGAACGTGGACTCTGCCGTCATCCGGCTGCGTGTGCGCAAAACACCGCCGGTTGACGTGGCGGACGTGGACTTCTTCTTCGCTGTCGTCCAGGCGTCCTTTGTCCAGCGGCGCAAAACCTTGTACAACAACCTCGCTGCGAGGTTCTTTACCAAAGAAAACAAATCGGAGCTGGAAACTCTGCTCCAGAGCATCAACATCGAGCCTTCGCGCCGCGGCGAAACGCTCAGCATGGACGAATTCGCGCGCTTGTCGACTGCGCTTCGCGCGCACGGCTGTAAATAACCCGCACCAAATGCCCAGCCCCGCCATAGGATAACCCATGGAGGGGATTTGTGCGATGAGGCAAGGTGATTTTGTAACCCGTAAATCCTATGGCGGCGACGTCATGTTTAAGATTGAACGTATCGATCAATTGAAGGCAGTCCTGCGCGGCGTCGATTACCGATTGCTTGCGGACGCGCCTCTAGTGGACTTAACGTTGAAGAATCCGACAGAGTCGATGGACCATCCCAGGTCGAGTTCGCCTGAATTTCGCGAGTCATTGCGAAGGCTGGCGGTTGCCCAAGTGCAGCTTCAGGAGAAAAACCAACTCTCGGTTGCCCATACGCAGAAAGTGAACGCGGGATATTTCGAAGTCCCGGGTAAAGTCCTACACTTAGACGGAGATCCGACTTATCTACGCAAGAGCATGCAGCTCTATGGTGAACTTCGCGTGCCCGCTGAGGGCTTCTATATTCCCGAGCCCCAGATGGCCGACGCGCTCCACCGGCTGCTTCCGCAAATTAAGCCGGATATTGTCGTCATCACAGGGCATGACGGAATACTTAAGCATCGCAAAGCTGCTGGGCCAGGCGGCTTGTCCAGCTATAAGAACTCGCAGAACTTCGTGAACGCGGTTCAAATAGCGCGGCAGTATGAGCGCAATCGCGACGCGATGATTGTCGTGGCTGGAGCTTGCCAGTCACATTTTGAGGCTTTGCTTCGGGCTGGGGCCAACTTCGCCAGCTCGCCGGCGCGCATACTCATCCACGCGCTAGATCCGCTGTGTATCGCCGCAAAGCTATCCTATACATCCGTGAAGGACACGATTTCGATGTTGGACATTATGGATTTGACGGTGACGGGGCTTGATGGGCTGGGTGGTGTAGAGACAAGAGGGAGCTATCGAATGGGCGTTCCCGGTATTCAACATACAGATGAGCATGCTTAAATTTTTGCTCATTACAATGATTTTCTTTCAAGGACACTTGCCTGATGCTTCTCTTTTCGGAGAGGGCAGCAGGGGAGTGTTCTTTTTTTATTGGAAAAGTGTGAATAATTTGCGAACTTTGGAGACAACCTGTACAATGGGGAATTCAGAAATTAGGTGAAAATGCCGTTGACAACTGGATTATGGTGCTGATATAATATTTGACCCTGTTTGACATGCTTGTCAGGATGGGTTATAATTAACAAGGAAAGAGGTGGTAGTTGACAATGGCAAAAAATGCGCTGTTGGAAATCAAACGCAGTTTGGAGCCCCACGTCGGGCAGAAGATCATGTTGAGAGCGAATGGTGGCCGTCGAAAGACAGTCGAACGTTCCGGTGTTTTAGAAGAAACCTACCCTTCTGTGTTTATCGTGAAGCTTGACCAAGAATCACACGCCTTTAAACGAGTGTCATACAGCTACGCCGACATTCTTACCGAATCTGTTGAAGTTACGGTATGTAATGATGATGGTCAGGTTCGTATCACCTATATCCAACATTAAGCTTAATAAGTTTCTATAATGAGCAGACCCTAGGGTCTGTTTTTGCATTTGAATGGACCTGGTGCGTCTGGGCATACTAACCTTACTTTACGCTTACGCTGCCAGCTTTGTTTGATCAAAGCTCAGACTAAGCTCAGGAAAAGGAGGTTTTTTGATGAGTCGCAGAAGAGGTGTTATGTCCGAAAGTTTCAAAAATGAGTTGGCAAAAGATCTGGGGTTCTATGATGTCGTTCAGCGCGAGGGCTGGGAAGGGATTCGTACCAAAGATGCCGGGAACATGGTGAAGCGGGCTATTCAGATTGCGGAAGAACAGTTGGCGAAGCAGTATGCAACCTCTGCGCCGCCGGTTACGCAAACTTCATATGGGCAGAATAGTTTTACGCAGCCAAGCTTCTCGCAGGCGCCAGTGTATAACCAACGGGTTGTACAGTCTCAACAGCACTATGGACAGCAAACGCAGGCTTTTACACCTTCCTATAACTCTCAAAACGCGTACACCTCGTCTTCGCCTAGTGGTCAGTCACAAGCGGGCTGGAATCCTATGGCATCAGCAATCCAACAGTCGGCGCAAGGTGAACGGCGTCCCTACTACAGCTAAAGCGAATGCTTTAGCTTTTTTTTTGCGCTTTTGTTATAATATTTTAACGGCAAACGAGCAAAAGAAGGTGATCCTGATGAAGATTTTTGAAAAAGCACCGGCTAAAATTAATTTATCCTTAGATGTTTTACATAAAAGACCAGATGGTTATCATGAAGTAGAGATGGTCATGACGATGGTTGACCTCGCTGATCGGATTGAAATGCAGGAGCTTTCACGGGATACGATCATTATTTCCAGTCAAGCAGGCTATATTCCGTTGGATGAGAAGAACTTGGCCTTTCAGGCTGCGCGGCTTATCAAGGATCGCTATGACGTCAAACAAGGCGTCTACATTCATTTGGATAAGAAGATTCCCGTAGCTGCAGGACTTGCAGGGGGCAGCAGTGACGCGGCGGCAACGCTTAGGGGTTTGAATCGACTTTGGAATTTAAACATCCCTATGGAGGAGCTGCAGGTGCTTGGCGCTGAGCTTGGATCCGATGTGCCCTTTTGTGTCACCGGAGGGACGGCTGTCGCCAGAGGACGCGGAGAAAAGCTGGAGCCGATCGTCTCACCGCCCCAATGTTGGGTTGTTTTGGCCAAGCCTCCCATCAATGTGTCCACGTCGGAGATTTACGGCAAGCTGAACGCTCGCGAGATCAAGAATCACCCTTCAACAGAGAATGTGCTGAACGCGATTCGTGAGAAACAGTTTGATCGGCTCTGCGGCAACCTCGGCAACGTGCTGGAGGAAGTGACGCTGGACCTGTACCCGGAGGTCAGACAATTGAAAGAATGCATGCAGCGTCTCGGCGCAGATGGCGTATTAATGTCCGGAAGCGGGCCGACGGTGTTCGGCCTTGTCTCCAAGGAAGCGAAAGTTCCCCGTATTTATAATGGGCTTCGAGGATTCTGTAAGGATGTTTATGCGGTGCGGATGTTGACCTAGCATGTGGAGTTGTGTGCGAGGGGCCCGAAGGGGCTCTTTTTTAACGGAGTGGATAAAGGGGCAGCGCTTAATCTGCTAGAACGATAAAGCCGTCAGGCTCATGCCTAGGCGGTGCTTTTTTGTGGAAATATTCACCTTCCGGGAAGTAATTTTCGTTATGTTAGCATTGTGTTATGTATATGTTAAGTTAATTTTCATGTGAAGCTTGAATAAATACGTATAAAAGTGGTATATTTTCTTTATATTATTCGGATTTTTGGGGGGTAGTGCGATGAAAAAGTTGAAAAGGAGCGCTAGGCTGGTAGAAATGACGCAATACTTGTTATTTCGCCCCCATTCGTTAATTCCTTTAACGACTTTTGCCGAGCGTTACAACTCAGCGAAATCCTCGATCAGTGAGGATTTGGCGATTATTAAAGAGGTTTTTGAAGAAGAAGGACTCGGGGAACTGCAAACGCTTGCGGGCGCAGCCGGCGGCGTGAAGTTTTCACCAAAGGTGCCGAAGGAAACCTCGTTGAAGTTCATAGGGCAGCTCTGTTTGCAGCTGCAGCAGCCTGAACGGATCCTGCCAGGCGGTTACTTATATATGTCCGATATCATGGGGCAGCCCCAGTATTTAAATGAAATTGGCAAAACGTTCGCATCTGCGTTCGCAGGGCGTGATATCGATGTGATTATGACCGTAGAAACGAAAGGCATTCCGCTCGCGTACGCGACGGCTACTTATATGAATCTACCCGTTGTTGTTGTTCGCAGGGATAATCGGGTAACAGAAGGCTCAGCCGTAAGCATTAATTATGTTTCTGGCTCCAACAAGCGTATTCAGACCATGTCACTTGCAAGACGCGCCTTGAAAGAAGAATCCAAGGTGCTTATCATCGACGATTTCATGCATGTTGGCGGAACAATTCACGGCATGATGGATCTGTTGGCGGAGTTCAAAGCCTCCGTTCAAGGTGTTGGGGTCTTCATGGAATCTGTGGAAGTGGAAGAGCGTTTAGTAGATCAATACGTATCACTGGCCCGACTGTTTGGCGTCGACTCCAAGACCAAACAAATCACGGTAGAGCCAGGTAATTATTTTGATAGTAAAAAAGGAGACGCGTAAAACGATGGAATTCATCTCAACAACGGCAGCGCCTGCTGCTATCGGACCTTACTCACAAGCAGTTAAGCTCGGTAATTTGCTGTTTACTTCGGGACAAATCCCGCTTGGCTTAGATGGGCAAATCGTACAGGGCGGCATTCAGGAGCAAGCTCATCAAGTGTTTGCAAATTTGAAAGGTGTATTGGAAGCAGCGGGTACTTCTTTCGATCAAGTTGTGAAAGCGACTGTTTTCCTCAAGGACATGAATCAATTTGGTGAGCTGAATGAGATCTATGGCACCTACTTTGGTGATCATAAACCGGCTAGATCGACTGTCGAAGTGGCTAGATTACCACGTGATGTTTTTGTCGAAATAGAGTTAATTGCTGTGATTCCTGTCGAAATTTAACAGTAACATTAAGATTGTATAAAATTATCGAAAATTTCAAAAAAATAAGAAGGAATTTGCACAACGATGTGGAATATTACACCCAAGTCTCAGAGATGGAAAAAGGTGGTGAACACAAGTGCAAATTACAGATGTAAGGCTCCGCCGGGTCAACTCCGAGGGGAGGATGAAGGCAATTGCTTCCATAACTATCGATAATGAGTTCGTAGTACACGACATACGTGTTATCGATGGGAACAACGGTATGTTCGTAGCGATGCCAAGCAAGCGAACGCCGGATGGGGAGTTTCGAGATATCGCTCATCCAATTTCTTCTACAACTCGTGAGAAAATTCAAGCTGCCGTATTGGCTGAATATGACCGTGCAGCGGTAGAAGAAGAGGTTATTGAAGAAGGCGCATAATGTATAATAATTGAGGGGGCCCTTAAGGGCTCTCTTTTCTTTTTGGGGGCTTTGATGCTATATTTGGTAAAGAACTGTTAACTACATCATTTAGGCATAAATCATACAGGTATTTATAATAAAGGGGTTGGATAGTCTTTGAAACTCATGGCGATTGTGTTGGCAGCAGGACAAGGTAAACGAATGAAATCGAAACTGTATAAGGTGCTTCATCCGGTTGTAGGAAAACCGATGGTAGGGCATGTTGTAGATACCCTTCGGCAAATAGATGTAACAAGAACGATGGTCATCGTAGGATTTGGAGCAGAAGCCGTCCAGAACTATCTTGGAGATCAAGTTGAGTATGCGCTGCAGGAGAAGCAATGCGGAACCGGTCATGCGGTCCTGCAAGCGAAGGATGTGCTAGGCGATGAAGACGGAATGACGGTGGTCATTTGCGGAGATACGCCGCTGATCTCAGACGTAACGCTTAAGAATACGATAGAACTTCATCAACGTTCTGGCGCGTCGGCTACGATCCTGACAGCGAAGCTTGATGAGCCGCAAGGCTATGGCCGTATCATTCGTGGTGAAGATGGCAGAGTTGCGCGAATAGTTGAACAGAAGGATTGCAGCAGCGAGGAAGCGGCTGTTCAGGAGATTAATACAGGGACTTATATTTTCGATAACCGGAAGCTCTTCAAAGCGCTGGGCTCTGTCACAAACAACAATGCTCAGAATGAGTATTACTTGACAGATGTCATCGGCATCATGACAAGTGCAGGGGAAACTGTGCAAGGGTACTGCATGGCGGATGCTGCAGAATCTATCGGCGTGAACGACCGTGTTGCGCTTGCCGAAGCGGAGCGCTTGTTCAAAGCGCGCATTAACCGTGAGCATATGCTGAACGGAGTTACGATTATTGATCCAGCTAACACGTACATCGAGAAGGATGTTGTGATTGGAGCGGACACCGTTCTGCTTCCAGGCACTATTTTGCGCGGGAAAACCATTATTGGCGAGCAGTGCACGATCGGACCTCAAACCGAAATCATCGATTCTGTTGTGAAGGATGACGTTACGATTAAGCAATCCGTTCTCCAAGAGGCTTATGTGGATAATGAGGCTAGCGTAGGGCCTTTTGCGTATTTGAGACCTGGAGCGGACATCGGGAAGCAAGTGAAGATCGGCGACTTCGTCGAAATCAAGAATTCGAAGCTTGGCGAAGGCACGAAAGTGTCTCACTTAAGTTACGTTGGAGATGCGATTGTTGGCACGAATGTTAACATTGGCTGCGGCGCGATTACGGTGAATTATGATGGCTTCAATAAGAATTTAACGGAAATCGGGGACGATGCGTTCGTAGGCAGTAATGTGAACTTGATTGCTCCGGTGAAAATCGGCAATGGTGCGTACGTTGTCGCAGGCTCGACGATTACACATGCCGTGAACGATGGGGATTTGGCTATCGCGCGGGAAAGACAAACGAACAAACCGGGTTATGCGGATAAAATCAAAGGCCGGATGAAAGCGAAGAAAGAAAACAAAGCAAAAAAAGAATAGGAAAACGTTAAATCTCCCTTGCGAGGGGAAATTTGGATGGAATCTCTGAAGGATGGGTACGCTATGAACTAGCTGTTACCCACTTGGCGTCGTTTACGAAAGTAAGTGTG
Organism: Paenibacillus sp. WC2504; assembly: GCF_052682475.1. Lineage (NCBI taxonomy): Bacteria > Bacillati > Bacillota > Bacilli > Caryophanales > Paenibacillaceae > Paenibacillus > Paenibacillus sp. WC2504. Next base: position 8,082,248 of record NZ_JBQZFH010000001.1, on the reverse strand, counting down.
CTAAGCAAAATTCTTAGGAGGTTCTTTTTCTTATGGCATTGTCACTGAAAGCGGAAGCCCGCAAGGACACAACGAAATACGATATCAAACAACTGCGAGTGAAAGGCAAGGTGCCTGCGGTCGTGTATGGCAAAAAGGTGGCTGCGACGGTGATAACCGTCGACCAGAAGGAATTAGTGGCGCTGCTACGCAAAAGCCCGCACGCTGTTATTGAGCTGGAGATGCCGGACGGCGGCGGCAAGCAGCCGGTTATGATCAATGAAATCCAGCGCAATCCGCTGAACCGGCAGCTGCTCCATGTTGATTTCCATCAAATCAATATGGATGAGCCGGTCAAAACGGTGGTCACCTTGGAGTTCATCGGGGATGCCGTTGGGGCGAAAGAGGGCGGCATTTTGCAGATTCAATTGCATGAGCTGGAGATCCGCTGCTTACCGAGTGAAATCCCGGCATCCATCACTGTGGACATTTCGAATGTAGGAATCGGAGAAAATATGCTGGTCAGTGAGCTTAGCGTGCCGGGGACGATTGAAGTCAAGTCGGATCCGAGCGAGCTTGTGCTGACCATTCTTGCGCCTCAGAAAGAGGCTCCTGAGGATGTTGCTGCTCAGGGCAAAGAGGATAAGCCAAACGAGGTTAATGAGGAAGCGAAAGAAGAGCAGACCGTATAGACTTAAAGAAGGGTACCCTCGCCGCCGCGCAAAGGGTATCCTTTGTTTTTCCTCTTTCTTCCGTTAATATCCAGGCCGGGAAACAATGAAGTGCGTATTTCTGTTATAAAACGTATTATTTATTTTAATAAAATGCGGGCTGTAAAATTCAATATAGCCTATATCCTTATGCAGGTTTTGATAGTATACTTGGACGGGAATACCGGCATCTATATGATCTTGAAAATGATGATCGCTTGTAAGTTGTTGACCGTTTAGATACATATTCGCTGTTTCACCCGCAATTATGAATTTGATGTTCACTTTAGTAACATATAGGTAAACAATAACCTTAAGATGCAGGTTACGCCAAGGATTTTTTAGTAAAAGGCTAGGAGGATCTGAAAAAAAATGAAATGTTTTATCGGACTGGGTAACCCGGGAAAGCAATATGAGATGAATCGCCATAATGTTGGGTTTATGGCCATAGATCGTTTTGCCGCCAAATGGGGGATAAACTCTTTTCAAAGTAAGGGTAAGGGACTGCTGGGAGAGGGGAACGTGAACGGCACGAAAGTATTTTTGCTCAAGCCGATGACGTATATGAATCTTTCCGGTGAATCGATGAGAGCAATCTTGGATTTCTATAAAGCGAAGGTGGAGGATGTTGTCATCATTTATGATGATATGGACACGCCTTTTGGGCAAATCAGGCTCCGTTATCAAGGAAGTGCAGGCGGCCACAATGGGATCAAGTCCATTATTCAGCATGCCGGGACTCAGAGCTTCAACCGCATCCGCATAGGCGTAAACCGACCTGCTCCAGGCTATAATATCGCTGATTATGTCTTGGCGAACTTTTCCAAGGAAGAGATGAAGTCGCTGGATCAGGTGCTGGATCTGACCTGTGAAGCGATGTTGTCGAGCCTGGACGAGCCTTTCGAGAAGACGATGGGCAAATTTAATAAATAAGTAACACGGTTTGTCTCCAACATCATATGCATGGTCCTTATTCGAAAATGACAATGGTACATTCGGCTAATTTCTCCGGAGAATGGCCATACTAGGATGTAATTGAATCGTCGAAGGAGGCATACATATATGATTAAGTACATTTGCAGGCATTGTCATACCTTTGTTGGGGAAATTAATCAAGCAATTACGGAGCAGCAACTCGGTTTCCATTTCTTGACCCCTGATGAGCGTAGAGATATAATATCGTATAACACGAATGGTGATGTTACGGTTAGGGTTGTTTGCGATTACTGCCGCGAGGCGCTGGAGGCCAATCCAGAGTTGTCGCTGCTGGCCAGTCCATTGCAGTAACATGATGTTTTCGCTGAATTAAATTGATGAAGATGAAGAGTTAATAGCCGAGGCAAGTGTGCCAAGGCTTCTTTTTGTGAGAGGAGTGTACTTGTTTGCAAGCTTTAATTCAGGCTTTTTCTGCGGATACCGACTTTCAAACGATCGTGTCAGGCATCAGGTCCGAGATGAAAGAGCAGCTCGTTGCCGGACTTACCGGTTCCTCCAAGCAAGTGATGATCGCAACTCTTGCGCGAGAGCTAACGCGCCCGCTATTCATTGTTACTCATAATATGTTTGCCGCTCAAAAAATAGCGGAGGATTTGCTAGAATGCCTATCATCCGATGATGTTCTGCTCTATCCGTCGCAAGAGCTTCTGACAGCGGAAGAAGCAGCTTCCAGTCCGGAGATGCTGGCACAGCGTATTGATGTGCTCACGAAGCTGGCGGGCGGTTACCGCGGCATTGTGATTGCTCCGTTCGCAGGCGTGCGCAGATTACTTCCGATTAAGCAAGTGTTCGAAGAATCCCGAATAACCGTTAAAGTCGGGGATACCATTCAACTGGATGAGCTCCTCAGCACCTTATCCAATTTGGGCTACGAACGCGTGGAGCGGGTTGAGACCAAAGGGGAGATGAGCGTTCGCGGCGGCATTTTGGATTTGTTTCCATTGACGTCGGAAAATGCGATTCGGATTGAACTTTTTGATGTCGATGTGGACTCTATTCGTACTTTTGATGTGAGTGACCAGCGGTCAATAGATAAATTAACGTCGATTACGATTCCTCCTTGCCGTGAGATTCAAGCGGATAGAAAGCGATTACAATCTGCTGCCCAGCATGCGTATGAGCTGCTGCAGGCACAGCTGGAGAAGATGACCGACCGAACAGCCAAAGACAAGCTGCTTGAAGGGATCGGACACGACATTGAACTGCTCCGTGAAGGGCAGACGTTCCCAGGCATTTATAAATATATTTCTCTTTTATATACGGAAAGACAGACCCTCATAGACTACATGCCTAAGGATGCTGTGCTGATTATCGACGAACCGGCTCGTTTGCTGGAGACCGCGAAGCAGCTTGAACGCGACGAGGCAGAGTGGATGATGCATGCGCTGACAGAGGGGAAGAGCTTGCCGGCTTTTGTGCTGTCCAAATCTTACGAAACGCTGCTGCACCGCAGACCGTTTCCAACGTTATATTTATCTCTGTTTCTGCGTCAGGTCGTTGGGATTCAACCGCAGAATATCGTGAACTTCGTCAGTCGCGTGATGCAAAATTTCCACGGGCAAATGAATTTGCTCAAAGCGGAGATGGAGCGTTGGAAGAAAAACGGAGCCAACGTTATTCTCCTCGCCAACGGCGAAGAGCGTGCTGAACGGGTGAGGCGTGTTCTGAATGACTACCAGATCGAAGTGCCTGAAATTGTAGATGGGAATCTGCAAACAGGGTTTGAATTGCCTTCGATTCATTTGGTTGTCATTACGGAAGGCGAGATTTTCACACAGAAACAGCGCAAAGCCCGTAAAGTTGAGAAGAAGCTGGAGAACGCCGAGCGGATCAAAAGCTATCAAGAGCTTAAAATTGGCGATTACGTTGTTCATGTGAACCACGGGATCGGGAAATACGTCGGTATAGGTACGCTCGAAGTGGGCGGTATCCATAAAGATTATTTGCATATCATGTACGCCGGCGGCGATAAGCTGTCTGTGCCGATTGACCAGATCGATCTGATTCAGAAATATGTAGGTTCCGAAGAGAAGGAACCGAAGGTTTATAAGCTTGGCGGAGCCGACTGGGCTAGAGTGAAGAGCAAGGCAAGAGCATCCGTTAAGGATATTGCGGATGAATTGATTAAGCTTTACGCGGAACGACAGGCTACGACAGGTTATGGATTTAGCAAAGACAGCTCCTACCAAAACGAGTTCGAAGCCATGTTCCCCTACGATGAAACACGGGATCAGCTTCGTGCGATCGAAGAGATTAAGAACGACATGGAGAAATCGCGTCCGATGGACCGCTTGCTTTGCGGTGACGTTGGTTACGGGAAAACCGAGGTTGCCGTTCGTGCGGCCTTTAAGGCGGCCATTGACGGGAAGCAGGTTGCGGTCTTGGTGCCGACAACGATTTTGGCGCAGCAGCACTATGAGACATTCCGCGAGCGTTTCTCAGGCTATCCGTTTAATGTGAGAGTGCTCAGCCGTTTCCGCTCGAAGAAAGAGCAGACGGAAGTCATGAAGGGCGTCAAAAAAGGAACGGTTGACGTTGTTATTGGAACACATAGATTGCTGTCACAAGACGTGCAATTCAAGGATCTGGGCCTGCTGATTGTCGATGAGGAGCAGCGGTTTGGCGTGTCCCACAAAGAGAAGCTAAAGCGGCTTAAGACGAATGTTGACGTGCTGACGCTGACAGCAACGCCGATTCCAAGAACGCTGCATATGTCTATGCTCGGCGTTCGGGACTTGTCCGTTATTGAAACGCCGCCGGAAAATCGTTTCCCTGTCCAGACCTATGTGGTCGAATATGGCCCGACTTTGGTTCGGGAAGCGATCGAGCGGGAGTTAGCGCGTGAAGGTCAAGTGTATTACCTTTACAACCGCGTTCAAGGGATTACACAGATCGCCGATCAAATCTCAATGATGATACCGGATGCCCGTGTTACGGTTGCCCATGGCCAGATGGGTGAGCAGGAACTCGAGAAAACGATTCTCGATTTCTTGGATGGAGAATACGACGTGCTTGTCAGTACGAGCATTATCGAGACCGGTGTCGATATTCCGAATGTGAACACGCTTATCGTTCATGATGCGGATAAAATGGGGCTTTCCCAGCTGTACCAGCTGCGCGGGCGCGTAGGACGATCGAATCGCGTTGCGTATGCCTATTTCACGTATCAGCGGGATAAAGTGCTCACGGAAGTAGCGGAGAAAAGGCTTCAAGCGATTAAAGAGTTTACAGAACTTGGCTCAGGCTTTAAAATTGCGATGAGGGATTTGTCGATTCGCGGTGCAGGGAACTTGCTGGGTGCCGAACAGCATGGCTTCATTGCTTCTGTAGGTTTCGACCTCTACTCACAAATGTTAGCCGAAGAAATTGCAAAGCTGAAACTAGAAATAGATGGGGAAGCGACCGTCCCGGAACCGGAATGGAACACTTCCATCGACATACAATTGGATGCCTATCTGCCATCCGACTACATCTACGACAGCATGCAAAAGATCGAGATTTACAAAAAAGTGGCCGCGATTCGCACGTTGGAAGAAGCGGCAGACCTGCATGATGAGCTCGTGGATCGCTTCGGAGATCTGCCGCAGGCCGTGTTTAACTTGCTGTCAGTGGCTCGCCTGAAAGCATACGGTGCGGAGTACCGAATTGAAACGATCAGCCAAAAAGGGGATGATTACCTAATCAAGGTGCATATTGACCAAAATGGCAGGCTGGATGGTCAGAAACTGCTCCATTTGTCCAAAGGCTTTGATGGGCGGATCAAGCTCAATGCAGACCCTCAGCTGCATATTGTAATTCGTTGTAAAGGTATGAAGCCAGAAGCTTCCATCGAGTTGGTGGAGAAGTTCTTGGTACAATATAAGGATGTTCTGAAAACGAAAGGGGAATTAAAGGATGTTGCCAAATCATACTAGCAAACGACTTTTTTCTAAAAAATGGATATTAAGCATGGTGGCATTGCTTGTTGCTTTTTCCGTATTAAGTGCTTGTGGAAGCAAAAAGGAGGGTGCAGCAACCGCTTCACCTTCCCCATCTGCAGCTGCAACAGCAACAGGGAATCCGGCTGACGTGATTGCGACTTACAAAGAAGGCGGCAAAATCACGCGCGGTGAATTCGATTCTTTCATCAATGTGAACAAAATGTTCTCACCACAATTGGCGCAATTCATGACAGACCCGGCTTTTCAACAAGATATGTTGAAGCAAATGGTTACTTTCCGCGTATTGTCTGCAAAAGCGGATGATAAAGTAAAAGCGGATGCTGACAAACAAGTCACTGAGCAAATGAAAGCTATCACGGATTACTTCGGTAAACAAGAAGGCGGAATGGACAAGCAGTTGAAAGACAACGGTATCGAGCTGAAAGATATCGAATCTTTGATGAAAATGAGTTTCTACACAATGGGCAGCATGGAAAGCAAAATCACGGACAAAGCTGTTCAAGATTCCTATAACGAGCAAGCGGCTGCACATGCTTTTGATATCGCAACAGTTAGCCACATTTTGATCTCCTTGAAGGATGCAGCTACTCAGAAAGATCTACGTACGAAGGACGAAGCTTTGGCAAGAGCGAAAGAAGTAAAAGGCAAATTGGATAGCGGCGGAGATTTCGCGGCTCTAGCGAAAGAGTATTCCGATGATCCAGGTTCTAAAGATGCTGGCGGTACGTACAAAGATGCAGACATCAACCAATGGGTGCCTGAATTTAAAGAAGCGGCAAGTACACTTCCTTTGAACAAAATTTCTGATCCGGTTGAATCCTCTTTTGGTTACCACGTTATGAAAGTGGAATCCAGAAGCACGAAACAGCTAGATGACACGCTTAAAACACAAATCAAATCTCAGCTTGCGGAGAAATCCCTTTCTGAGTTCGCAGAGAAAGAATACCCGAACTTGATCGAAACCAATAATTTGCCTAAACCGGAAGCAAGCCCGGCTCCAGCGGCAAGCCCTGCTGCAAGTCCAGCAGCAAGCCCTGCAGCAAGCCCGGCGGCAAAGTAAGAACTTACCAGGATGTCCGAATATGGACATCCTGTTTTTATTTGTTATTTTTGGACAACATAATCACAGCAGGGTGCAATGCAAAGCTACATAAAGAAAAATTCCTTAGCAGAAGCGACTGCATAGAAGATTGGGAAGTGAAGAATACTATGGATAGAATTCAAGTTCCCACCAAAACCCGATCTAGCATACAAGATTTCATGCTCCTGTCGTATCTAATTCTTGAGCGGAAAGTGAGGCATCTAGAGGTATGAAAGCAACTGGAATTGTCCGTCGGATAGATGATTTAGGGAGAGTTGTTATTCCCAAGGAAATACGACGCACACTGCGAATTCGCGAAGGCGACCCTTTGGAAATTTTCGTTGATCGCGATGGTGAAGTGATTCTGAAGAAATATTCGCCTATTGGAGAGCTCGGTGATTTTGCTAAGGAGTACGCAGAGTCGTTATTTGAGAGTACGAATCATGTTGCCATGATTTCAGACCGAGACACGATTATTGCTATGGCTGGTGGGTCCAAAAAGGATTTCTTAGAAAAATCAGTGGGGTCAATTATTGAATCCTGTATGGAAAACCGTAAACCGATTTTGGAGAGCAACTCCGGACAGTTTGAGATTATTAAGGATATGAATGAGACATTCTCTTCTTTCGTCGCTGCTCCGATTGTGGCGGGGGGCGATCCTATTGGCTCCGTTATTTTGATCTCGAAAGACGAGAGTGTAAAAATGGGGAACATGGAAGTGAAGATGGTAGAAACAGCGGCCGGTTTTCTGGCGAAACAGATGGAACAATAGAGAAAATCATAAAACACAAAGGCTTCCTTACTGAGGTGATGTTCATCTGTAAGAGAAGCTTTTTTTGTCTGCATAGAGCTATTTCGTTATAATACGTGTATAGGTATCACATCAGGCAGAGGAGAAATAGGATGGGGGAGACCGGCAAGGGGCATCAGATGGATCGCGAAGAGCTCCATCAGAATGCCGGAAAACAGGGGACAGCCAAGCTGTTAAAAGGGGCTGCGGTTCTGGGTGCGGCGGCTGTGCTTTCGAAGTTACTGGGCACATTGCAAAAAATACCGCTGCAAAATGTAGCGGGAGATGCCGCTTTTGGTATCTATAATGCGGTTTATCCGCTTTATATTTTGATTTTATTTGCGGCTACGGCAGGTTTTCCTGTCGCTGTTTCTAAGTTTGTGGCGGAGAGTGTCATTCACGGCGATCATCGTGAGGCGAAACGCATCGCCCGCATTTCGGGAACAGTGCTGCTGGGCAGCGGTATCGTTTTGTTCGTGCTGCTATATCTTGGAGCGGGCGAGATTGCCCGTTGGATTGGGATCCAGCAGACGGAGAAGGCGATTCGAAGCGTTTCTTTTGCATTGCTTTTAGCTCCGACACTGGCGGTGCTGCGCGGTTATTTTCAGGGGTATCAAAATATGCTGCCAACCGCGGTCTCACAAGTCATGGAGCAGTTGATTCGGGTTATTACGATGGTTGCTTTACTGCTTTATTTGGCGGCACTTGCTTATGACGAGGAGTGGATTGCAGCAGGAGCGACTTTCGGTTCCGTTACCGGTGCAGCCGCAGGGCTAGTCGTTATGTATGTATATTGGCGAAAAGCGATGCGGAGTCTGAATGGTTCGGAGGAGCGGGAGGGCGGAAGTAGTCCTGAAGCTAAGGCCCTGTCCACTCGACAGTGGGTGAGACGGATTGCAGCTTATGCGATTCCTGTCTGCTTAGGAGCGATCGTAGTGCCGTTGTTGACTTTGGTCGACACGTTTACGATGCCTCGGCTGCTAGAAGCTTCGCAAGGTAGTGAGCTTGAAGCGATGCGGCAGTTTGGCTTGTATAACCGCGGCTTGCCGTTGGTCCAGCTTGTTGTGATGGTAGCCTCCTCAATGTCAGCTGTCCTCGTTCCTGCCATGGCGGATGCGAAGGCAAGAGGATTGACCGACGTCATGCGCTCGCGCGCGGAAATGTCCATCCGGCTCTCTTGGCTAATTGGGCTGGGCGCCTCGTTTGGACTCGCATTTGCCGCGGTGCCGATCAATATCATGCTGTATAAAAACAGCGAGGCGAGCCTAACGATGGCCGTGCTGGCGTTCACGGCCTTGTTCAGCACGCTGAACGCTGTCTCCGCCAGCGTGCTGCAGGGTGCCGGCGCGATCCACACGCCGGCGCAGGCCTTGCTCGTTGCCATCGTGTTGAAAGCACTCGGCAACGTCGTGCTCATGCCCCGCTGGGGCATCGAAGGCGCCGCGCTCAGCGCGGTCATCGCCTACGCCGCTGCGGCGGGGCTGAATCTGGTGCAGCTGCGCCGCTGCACCGGGGCGCGCTTCGCGCTGCGGCCATACGTCATCGCACCCACGCTGGGCGTGGTGGCGATGGGCGTCTGCCTCGCAGCGCTGCAGCTGCTAGCCATGCCCGCTGTGGCGGCATGGCACTTGCCTGAGCGATTGAGCGCGAGCGCAATCGCTTTGGTTGGGGTAGCCGGCGGCGCGGCCGTCTACGGGCTTGTGCTGCTGCGCAGCGGCAGCATCAGCCGCGAGGAGCTGCGGCTGATGCCGGAGCTGGACCGGAAGCTGGCGCCGGTCCTGGCTCGGATCTGGCCGGCGGGGCGTTCAGCCGGCCGGTAGGGTTCCCGGCAGCTGCGCATGCGCTGCCCTTGCCCTTGCAGTTGCCCCTGCTATTAGCTTTGCAGTTGCCATTGCACATTGCAGCAAATGCAATTTCCTGCAAAATGTGCAGTGAAATTAGCATCATGGCGGCTAATCCTGACACGTCCTGCATTTCATACAGGAAATTCCTCGAAAAACAGCCAAATCGGCTGATTTGCTTAAAATAACCTGCACTTCTTGCAGTAAAACTTGCACACGAGGGGATTTACCTAGCAAAGACCTTCACTTTTTGCAGTAAGCCCGCTAAGAGTCCCTTAACCCGTGATTAACCCTCCCGCGAAGGAGAGGAGCCTGGGCTTTTTGGACCCAATTCGGGTCCCATACATATTTCAGGAGGTGCCATCCATGTCAACTCAAGCTCACATAACTGTCGTCGGACTCGGAACGGGAGACGAGGACCAGCTCACACTCGGCGTCTGGAAAAAGCTCCAAAGTGCAGCGAAATCACAAGCCGCGCTCTATTTGCGCACGGAGGACCATCCGATGGTCCGTATGCTGGACAGCAATCAAATCCCTTACCAAACTTTCGACGCCAATTATATTGCTCATCAAAGTTTTGAAGGGGTTTATGAATCTATTGCAGAGTCACTTATTCAATCTGCCAAAGACGCATCCACCGAGGTCATCTATGCTGTCCCTGGTCACCCTATGGTGGCGGAGTACACGGTTCAGCTTTTGAAGCAGCGGTGTCCGGAAGAAGGGATCTCGCTCCAAGTCATGGGGGGAGAAAGTTTTCTGGATCAGGCATTCTTACGCTTCGGTTTCGATCCGATCGATGGCTTCCAGTTGCTGGATGCGACCAGTCTCAGCCGCTATGCGCTTAATCCGCAGATGCATACAATTATTGGGCAGGTCTACGACACCTACACGGCGTCAGACCTCAAGATTTCTCTCATGGAGACGTACCCGGATGAATATCGCGTTGTTGTCGGCCACTCTCTGGGCGTGGCAGGTGCCGAGCAGATTATCGAAGTGCCGCTGCATGAGCTGGATCATGTGAAAGGTTACGGAAATTTATCGCTTGTTTGGGTGCCGAAGAGCGAGCAGGACGAGGTCCACTATCGCACTTTTGGCCGTTTGCATGAAATCGTGCAAATTCTTCGGAGTCCAGAGGGCTGTCCTTGGGATCGCGAGCAGACGCATGCCAGCCTCCGCAAAAATCTCATAGAAGAAGCTTACGAAGTGCTGGAGACGATCGATGAAGATGATCCTGAGCACATGTGCGAAGAGCTGGGAGATTTGCTGCTGCAAGTTATGCTCCATGCGCAGATGGAAGAGGAGATCGGGACATTCACTGTGTATGACGTCATTGCTACGTTGAACGAGAAGCTCATTCGCCGCCATCCGCACGTGTTCGGGAACAACAAAGCGGAAGATGCCGATGAGGCGCTTGTGAACTGGAATGCGATGAAGGTCGAGGAGAAGCGGAAGAAAGGCATTGACGTGACGAAGCAATCGGTCCTGGATGGCGTTCCACGGGAGTTGCCGGGGCTCATGAAGGCCTTGAAGCTGCAGAAGAAGGCGGCTACCGTTGGTTTTGATTGGCCTGAGCTGCGAGAGGTGCTTGAGAAGCTGGATGAAGAGTTGGCAGAGCTGCGGGAGGCAATCGAAAATACGTCAGAAGACGCGGCTCAAGATCGGCTTGAGGAGCTTGGGGATGTGCTTTTTTCTATCGTAAATGTTGCTAGATTCCTCAAAATTGATCCGGAAGAAGCTATTGCACACACAAATCGAAAATTTATTCAAAGATTTTCATATATTGAAGATCAGCTACGTTTAAAAGGGCTTTCTTTTGAACAAACTGGGTTATCAGAGATGGAAAATTATTGGCAGGAAGCAAAAAAAGTTACAAAACTTCGCTAGTAATAGAAGGAATTTGACGAAAAAAGAAGAATACTAAGTTTGGTGTAAGGTTGAATATGGAAATTTAATAGTAGGGATATTTGAACATCGTTCAAAGTCTCTCAGCTTTGCGAATTTTGGTACATAGAAGACATGATCTTCAACTATTTTTGGGAGGTAACAAATCACATGAACAAAACGGATTTGATCAACAACATTGCAGAAAAAAGCGGACTAACTAAGAAAGACGTAGAAGTTGTACTTAACGGATTCCTTGGTGAAGTTACAGACGCTCTTTCATCCGGAGATAAAGTTCAATTAATCGGTTTCGGAACTTTCGAAACTCGCAAACGTTCCGGTCGTACAGGCCGCAACCCACAAACTGGTAACCCAATTGTGATCGCGGAATCCAACGTTCCAGCTTTCAAAGCGGGTAACAAGCTTAAAGACGCTGTAAAATAATGCGAATTGACAAGTTTTTAAAAGTATCTCGACTGATTAAGCGCCGAACCGTAGCGAAGGACGTGTCCGACCAAGGGCGTGTCTGGATTAACGGCAGAGATGCCAAGGCGAGTACGCAAGTGAAAGTCGGCGACGAATTGGCTATTCAATTTGGTCAGAAAAAGGTGACGATTCGCGTAGAGCTCCTGTCGGAGTCGACCCGTAAGGAAGACGCTGCGAAGATGTACACGCTGGTCAAGGAAGAGGCTTATCAGTCCGAGTAACACGGTTGAACACCGAATAGTCCAGGATTCCCGGATGAGGGATCTTGGGCTTTTTTTTGGTTCTAAAATAGGACATCCTCCCATATCGTAATGATAGATGAAGGAGGGGTACAGGCCATGATGGAACCCGTTAAAAATACGAACAAACGGCAAGAAATCAAAATGCTGAATCGCAAGCTCTTGGAGATCTCCGGAGTTTTGAACGTAGAGAGCTTTGACAGCGAAGAGTTCCTCCTTGAAACGGAAATGGGCTACTTGATGATCAAGGGGCAGAATTTGCACATTAAGAATTTGAGCTTGGAGCAGGGGTTAGTCGCCATTGAAGGACTTATTCAAGAATTATCGTATGTGGATGGAAATACCCAGGAGAAATCCAAGGGATTTCTTGGTAAATTATTCAAGTGACGCTGAACGTTCAATTCCACACGATTTTTATGATGTTTTTGAGCGGGGTCGCCATTAGCGCGATGTTTGATGTGTTTCGAGTGCTTTCCGGTAAGCTCAGGCTGCCGCGATGGACGATTCCGCTCGTTGATACGGTGTATTGGATTGTGGCGACAATCCTTGTGTTCCGACTGTTGATTTACAGCAATGAAGGACAAGTTCGTATGTTTATTTTTCTGGGAATGGGGATCGGTATTTGCTTTTATTTCGCCTTCCTCAGCCAGGTAGTGGTTCATCTGACGCTGTTTCTCATACGAGTAGTTATCGCGATTTACAAGTTTATTGCAAAAACCGTCGAAATTCTTATCATTAAACCGATCATTGGCTTATATCGTCTAACTGTGATAATTTTGGGCTTTTTGCTTGCTGTAGCTATATTCCTTTACAGAATTGTGCTACAATTGCTTTATCCTTTGTGGAGATTACTCCTCTGGATGACTCGGCCTGTGCATAAATATTTCGTGATCCCTGATTGGTTGAAGAAGCTGACGGGCAAGATCGTAACGTTATATCGCAGGTTATTCTCAAAGTAGGAGGAATTCCTATACATGCAGGCTCAAGCAACCGCACCAAACAAGCGCAGCAGTAGTGTAGGCTCAAAGCGAAGACTGCGTTTTCTGATGATCTTTGTTCTCTGTTTTATGAGTTGGGCTGCTGTTAACATTTGGGGGCAGTTCGCTAAGCTTCACGAGAAGAGAAATGCCGTGGCGAATATGGAGCAACAGCTCGTTGATGCGAAGAAGGTCAAGGAGCAGACGCAGAAGGAAATCAGTAGGCTTCATAATGACGAATACTTGGATCAAATTATTCGCCGGGATTTTCACTATAGCAAAACGGGAGAGACGCCACTTAGTGTCTCGAAGCAATAAAAGGACTGAAGAAGGGGCGAATGCCGTGTTGACCGTGGTTTCTGCATCGGTTATAATCGGCGTAGCCAGTGTTTTCAACATTTTAAGGGAGGAACATTTTACTTTATGGCAATTGAAGTTGGCACCAAGTTAGAGGGTAGAGTGACGGGGATTACTCACTTTGGAGCATTCGTCGAGCTTGCTGAAGGAGTTACCGGTCTTGTTCACATTTCGGAGATCGCAGACAATTATGTGAAAGACGTTAATGACCATTTAAAGCTGGAAGACAAAGTATTGGTCAAAGTGATTAACGTGGACAAGGATGGCAAGATCGGACTGTCGATCAAGCAAACGATTGACAAGCCAGTTGAGGAAAGACCAGCTCGTCCTGAACGTACAGGTGGCAGCAGCTATCAAGGACGCCCGAGCGGAGATCGTCCAGGCGGCTTCCAAGGTGGTCGTCCAAGCAGTGGCGGAGAACGCAGTGGTCCTCCTAGTGGTGGCCCAGGCGGCGGTCGTCCAGGCGGCGGCTTCAATCGTGGCGGCGGCGGTGGTGGCGGTCGCGGCGGCTTTAACAAGCAGCAAGGCGGAGCTAGACCGTTCTCGTTCGAAGATAAAGTATCTCGTTTCCTTAAAGATAGTGAAGAGCGGATTTCGTCTCTGAAGAAGAACACCGAGTCCAAACGCGGTGGTCGAGGCGGAAGAAGAGACTAATAGATGCTTATAATAGAACCACATTTCGCTTAGGCGGGTGTGGTTTTTTTATTTTGCAATGGTTTCTGCCGAATTACCAATTATTACAATTCATCGTATGGTCAATTCCAATCGACATGGAGTTACGGGTATCTCCCCCATCTGCGTGGCGAAAGTTCGGGAGGATCAGACTTTTGGATACGCTTTCAGCGTAATAAAGCGAGACGCGGCAAGGGCTGGGGGTGGGTGACACGGCTGGCGCGGCTTGTCGGAAATTTCTTTGAATCTATCAACTCATTCTGACAAACTTTCTGCTAGATTGTCTCTATACTAGAGAAACAAATAAGGGAAGAATGGATGGTGTTCAAAGCATGCAAAGAAGAAGCCTAGGAGCGACGATTAGCGGTGGATGGTCAGGAATATGGCAAAGAGCGAAAACAGGTGCTCATAGTGCGGCAGTGGAAAATCGTTTTGTTCAAGCTTTTGTGGCTAAGAAGTGGTCTTTTCTCCTCATCGTCATGGCATTCCTTCTTGGACGTGCGATGATCCTCGAACAGCTATCTCCGTTTGCTTTAGCCTTTATCGCAGTTATCTACTTTACGAGGAGAGACATTTTACATTGGGTGGGTATTGCGGCGTTTGCCGGTAGCTTACTGTCCATCAATTCGAATACAGGATATCTTGTTACTGAGATTATCGTCTTCCTGCTCGTTCAAAAAGCGTTTGAAAAGTTTGAGCGTTCCGATCTTACACTCGCTCCGCTGCTCGTTTTCAGTTCAACCTTCCTGGTTCAGCTTTTTGCAGAGTTGGTCGTATCGAATTTAAGCTGGTATTCCCTGATGATGCTGTCCGTAGAGGCGCTGCTTAGTTTAGTGCTGACACTGATTTTCATACAAGCTATTCCGGTATTCACACTTACCCGTAAAAACTATCATTTGAAACATGAGGAAATCATCTGCTTAATCATTTTGTTGGCATCCGTTATGACAGGGACGGTGAGCTGGGTAATGGGGCCTGTCACCGTAGAGCACGTGCTCTCCCGATACTTGATTCTACTATTTGCATTGGTAGGCGGAGCGCCTTTTGGAGCCTCGGTTGGCGTCATCACAGGGCTTATCTTAAGTCTTGCTAATAGCAACGCCATCTATCAAATGAGCTTGCTTGCCTTCTCTGGAATGTTAGCGGGACTGCTCAAGGAAGGGAATCGGCTCGCTGTTGCTTTCGGTATGCTGCTGGGATCTTCGATTCTATCGTTCTATATAGGTTCGAGTGCCGATATGATCAACTCCGCATGGGAATCGCTTGCGGCCGTTACGCTGTTTCTCCTTACGCCGAGGAGCCTGATTCTTACGCTTGCCAAATATGTGCCTGGCACGCAGGAGAATCTCAAATCGCAGCAGGACTATGCGAAGCGGGTTCGCGATGTGACAGCCAGCCGTGTGGAACAGTTCTCGGAAGTGTTCCGGCAGCTGTCACGCAGCTTTAAACAATTAACGACGGATGATGCGGTCAGCCGTAAGGAGGAGGAAGTTGGGCATTTCATGAATGCCGTTGCACAGAAAACTTGTGAATCCTGCTGGAAGAAGAGCCAGTGCTGGGATCAGAAATTTTACCAAACCTATACGTTTATGACGGATATGATGACCAATATTGAGACAAAGGAGAATATGACGAAGAAGCAAATACCTGCGGAATGGAAGAAGGTGTGTAATCGGACGGATCAGGTGCTTGATGTGATGAAGCAGCAATATAGCTTGTACAAAAATGATTTGCATTGGAAAAAACAAATTATGGATAGCCGTCATCTGGTTGCAGATCAGCTATCTGGTGTCTCGCAGGTGATGGAGGACCTGGCGAAGGAAATTAAACGGGAAGGGCAGGAGTTGTTCCTTCAGGAGGAGCAAATTCGCAATGCGCTAGAGGAGCTGGGCTTATCGATTCATTCAATCGACATCATTTCCTTAGATGAAGGAAATATTGAAATTGAAATCATTCATCAATACACGAAAGGCTTCGATGAATGCCGGAAAATCATTGCGCCGCTGCTGAGCGAAATCATCGGCGAGAATGTCGCCGTAATGCGCGAAGAGATGCATGAGCGCGGCGAAGGCTACAGCACGGTCGTATTCGGCTCTGCCAAAGAATTCGTAGTAGAGACCGGGGTCGCCGGCGCGGCCAAAGGGGGCGACCTTTTCTCGGGCGACAGCTTCTCCACGGTGGAGCTGGGCAATGGCAAGTATGCCGTTGCGCTTAGCGACGGCATGGGCAACGGCGAGCGGGCGCGGGCCGAGAGTCAGACCGCCCTTAGCATCCTGCAGCAGCTGCTGCAGTCCGGGATGGACGAGAAGCTGGCGATCAAGTCTCTGAACTCCGTGCTGATGCTCCGTTCCTCCGATGAGATGTATGCAACGGTGGATATGGCTTTGATTGACATGTACAATGCCAATACGACGTTCATGAAAATTGGCTCCATACCGAGCTTTATTAAGCGAGGGAACGAGGTGATCTCCATCTCCGCGAATAATCTGCCTGTGGGCATTTTAAGCGAGATCGATGTCGATCTGGTTTCTATCCCTCTCCAATCGGGAGATATCCTCGTCATGATGACCGATGGGATCTATGATGCGCCTGGTCATGCGGTGAATAAGGAGATGTGGATGAAGCGCATGATCCATGAGATTGACACGACCTTGCCGCAAGAGTTCGCGGATTGTTTGCTGGAACGAATTTTCCGCCATCATCATGGCGAAATTCAGGATGATATGACGGTCGTTGTCGCTCGCGTAGAGAAGCGGCAGCCGGAGTGGGCGACATTCCGCTGGCCGGGGATTACGCGCATGGAGCGTCCCAAAACAGTCAGTTAGTTAGAAAATGAAGCCGTAACAGCTCATTTGCTGTTGCGGTTTTGGTGTGGGAAAATAAGGGTATTACAGGATTTATGAGAAAGGCGGTATGGCATGTTCAGGAAAGTGCTTTCTCTCGCATGCATCATCCTCGGCGTCTTGATTTTTCTATATCCAGCCTTGAATGACCGGTACGAGAGTTATCAGCAGCAGAAGATTATGAATCAATGGCAGGAAAGTTTGCAGCTCATGGATCAGATCCCGCAGGAGGAGAGTGAGAGTGCACAAACTGAGGGTGTGGATACGCTCATAGGAAAAGTCGAGGCAACTGGCAGCTTGGGTGCTATGGGCCCAGTGGATACCGCGGGATCTGTTGATTCGGCTGCTACTAATCCACCAATTAATCCGCCTAGTGTAAAGCAGGCACAGCCTCTGGAGATGCAAGTTGCGCCGAAACCGACACCGCTGCCCAAAAATGTGGAGGGTGTACTGCGGATCGATAAAATCAATTTGAAACTTCCTATTTTGACCGACGCAACCGTGAAGAATTTGAAAGTATCCGTTGCAAGTATTGCTAATACGGGGAAACCGGGCGAGGTAGGCAACTATGCGATAGCTGGCCACAGAAATTTGACCTATGGGAAAAATTTTAACCGACTAGATGAAGTTGACCTGGGTGACATCATTCAAGTGGAGACAGGGAGCAAACATTTCAAATACATGGTGGAGGATAAGCAATATGTCCTTCCTACAGATGTTTCGGTCTTAAAGGGTAATGGTAAGGATAAGGAAATAACATTAATTACCTGCGACCCCATGGTTAATCCGACGCACCGTTTAATTATAAAAGGAAAAATTGTTGAATCATCGGACTAAAAAGATTTTGCTTTCACTTTAGTCCGATGTGAAACTGTTATGACGTATACAATACAAAATGTATCATATAATAATTATATTGATACGTTATGTATTGTATAGTGTGGTATTTTCTGATACATTTTGTATCAAAGGTGAATTAAGTTTTTTTGGTCCACACACGTGTAGGGATGGAGGGAATTTATGAAGATGTTGAAGAAGGAATTGAAGCTGCTACTCGTTATATTGTTAGTTTTCATGCAGTGCTTGTATGCAGTCAGCGTTTCAACCAAAGCAAACGCTACTGAAATCTCCAATACTGATAACATTTTGGAGAGCGTGTCGATGGCTGTTTACGACAGTGCGGGACAAGTCGTAACAGGAAACGTCTACGATCAGGGAGCTAGAGTAAGGCTGGACTATACCTGGTCTTTGCCGGACGGTCATAGTTACCGTGCAGGCGACACCTATACGTTTATGCTGCCAGCGCAATTTTTGTTATTTAATAACGTGGGTGGGACTTTGACTACTGGTGACGATCAAGTTGGAACCTTTCAAGTGAACAAGGACAGCCGCCAAGTCATCATTACTTTTAATAACTTCATTGAAAGCCATGATAATGTAAGAGGGACCCTCACGATCAATACCCAGTTTAATAAAAGCCAAATAACTGGATCGACAACGCAAATTATTACGATTCCGATAAATTCGGGAGAAGAGGTCTTTACCCTTATTTTCAGGCCGGATGTTCCTTCTACCATAAGTAAAGCAGGTGTGGCTAACGGTTTTAATGCGAAGCAAATTGATTGGACCGTTGATGTGAACAAGTCGATGGACTCCATTCAACAAGCGGTCGTAAAAGATCCTATACCTGCGGGGTTGGCTGTTCCTGTTTCCGTTGCGGTTTATTCTCTGGACGTAAAATTGGATGGCACTATGATTTTGGGAGAGCTGTTGGATAGCAGCCAGTATACAGTAAGCACGGATGGCAGCATTCTTGCCGTTCACTTTGCTGATAACCCGATTACTCATGCATACCGGATACAGTTCGCAACGCCAATTACGGACTCAACCAAGTCATCGTTTGTGAACACAGCGACACTGTCCGGAAGCAATAAGACACCGGTTCAAGCAACTGCAACAGTTGAAGTCAAGCATGGAAGCGTGCTTAAGAAGATCGCAACTGACTACGCGACAGGAACGCAGACGATAAGTTGGGCAATTCAATATAATTATAATGAGGGGAATATCCCGCAATCGACAGCTTGGTTATCAGACCTATTCAATGAGTCCCACGAGTTAGTAGCCGAATCCTTTCAAGTATTTCCGGTCACATTTAATGGGGCAGGCGGCGAAGTGTTGGGTAGTGTAGTGCCTGCTACAGAGTATACATTAACACCGCAGACGGCAGAGGGTAAGAAGGGATTCAAGCTGCAGTTTCTTCAAGATATTTCATCAGCTTATAAAATAATTTATAAAACGAAGGCAAGCAAACCTGTTTTGGACAATGGTTCCGTAACCAACACAGTTACTTCAGGTGGTGGAAGCAGTGATACGGTTGTTAAGCCAATTAATCAGGTGGCAATTGTCAAAAGCGACGGGCATATCGATTATAATACTAAGATAGTTGAATGGAATATTGCGATTAATGGCGACAACCAGCAAATGAGCCACGTGGTTGTGACAGATACATTCCCTTACAAGGGGCTTCGTCTTCTTCCAGATACCTTTAAAGTCAAGCAAGGCGCAGGAGTGCTGGATCCATCTGAATATACATTAGACGACTCTGTAGCTCCTGAGGATGGCTTTATTGTAAGATTCAAGAATCCTTTAACCGGACCGGTGACCATTAATTACAAAACAGCATTTAATCTGGATTGGATTCAACCTGCAGGCAGCAGAACAGATTTCTATAACACAGCTCAAATGGCCTGGTTGGATCGTTGGGAAAATGAGCAAACCAAGACAGTTACGGATATTTTTTATACAAGGGACGAAGTCAAGAATAATGGTTTCAAAAACGGTACCTATGACGCTGCGCACAAACAGATTACTTGGACCGTAGGGGTCAACTATAATAGTAAGCCCATTGAACAAGCTGTCGTTGAGGATCTCTTGGACTCAAATCAAAAGCTCGATGTAGTCACGCTTAATGTTTATAAGATGGTCATTGCCCCAAATGGGACTACAACATTAGGCAGTATAGTAGATGCTTCTGAGTACGAGTATCAAATTGATGCAGCTAATAAATTGAAACTCTCATTTAAACAACCTATATTAGGGCCGTATTCTATCGTCTTTAAAACGAGTCTGGACGGACAGTTGATTAACAGTGCCACTGTAAACAACACAGCCAAACTATTCGATGCGGATAAACCTGTGTCGAACGATCTGAAAGCGACCGTGAACATTCCACATGGAGGCGAGTACGTCAGCAAAAAAGGGTTACAAAGCGGCGACAAGATTAATTGGACGATAACGATTAATCAAGGACAGTCAACTTTGAATGATGCTTTATTAATCGATACGCCTACGGTAAATCAGCTGCTGCTGTTGGATACGTTCCATCTGTTTAAAACGATAGTTGATATGAATGGCAATGTAACGAAAGGGGCAGAGTTAACCAAGGAAGTCGACTATACTTTGGTTATCGAAACAGATGCAAGCGGCAAACAAACGTTCCGCCTGCAATTTGTGAATCCTATTCGTTCCGCCTATATCTTGGAGTACCAATCGCTCATCGCGGCCAATGATAAGGATACGGTTTCCAATAAGGTTATCCTGAGTGGCAACAATGTAACGACAGTGACCAAGGAAACCGTACAGGATATTATTGTTGGCGTTTCGAGCGGTTCCGGCACAGGCAGCGGTGTAAGGGGCTCGCTCTCCGTGAAAAAGGTGGATGCGTCCAATTACACAGTACTGCTCAGTGGAGCAACCTTTGACTTGTACCGGAAGTCCGACAGGGTGTTGGATCGGATTGGTACAATGACCACGAATGAAAATGGAGTTGCTAACTTCACAGGCTTGCTTAAGGGCAATTATGTAGTGAAGGAAAGTGCAGCGCCTGCTGGGTACGCTTTGGATGCGGATAAGGAATATCCGGTATCCTTAAGTTCGGGTGAGAATTATTCAATCACTGTAACCAATACTAAGTCTACCGTGCCATCTAACCCGCCTACTAGTACGCCAACTGATTCGCCGTCTAGTACGCCGTCTAACCCACCATCCAGCACGCCAACGAATCCGCCAAAACACGATTCATCATCGAATGATCCGGATCCAACTCCGAGTGCTTCAACATCACCGAAGCCAAGTACGTCGCCTGCTCCGTCCGGTTCGCCAAGTCCGGGTCTGGGCACAAGCCCAAGCCCGAATCCAAGCCCGAGCCCAAGTCCTGGTTTGTCGCCGAGTCCAACGCCTGCCCAATCAAACGGGTCTGCGCCTTCGCTCAGTCCAGAGCCAACGACACTGGAAGGCCCCGAGCCGGAGACACTCCCGGTGACAGGCGAGTCCAGTCACACGGCAGTGAAATTATCCGGTTTGGCGCTCATTCTTCTAGGCTTCCTCTTACGGAGAAAATGGCGTAAAAACTAAAGTTGATGCCAAGCCTTAACAGCTCATTTGCTGTTAGGGCTTTTTTTTGTTTTATTGTGATAAATTATGACATATTTCTTGCAATAAATAGGAATTAGGTCCTATATTTACTTGCAAGTAGGACTATAATCATGGTTAACTATAAATAGATTCTTTACAGTTAAAAAAATGGGGTGAGGGATGGCAATAGGTTGTGTGGGGAGTCGTTAATGTTGGGTTTACAGAATGGGAAGATCAAGTGTTTGAGCTGAGGAAAATCTGAGCAATCGTGCATCTAAGATGAGCGAACAGTATTTGGGTTGCGACAATTATAATGGAGGTAAATCATGCTGCGTTATCGGAAGAAAATGGCCATTCTGATGTCGCTGATGCTGGTCATCCAGTTAATTGGCGGTATGCTTGGCGCGGTGCAGGCTGCACCATCCTATGCATTTGACGGAAGCAAGCTCGATGAGTTTAATGTAACCGGGTACGATTCAGATCCTAATGATCCGGATGGACTACAAAAGAAAGAATTATCGGAAGCTGTACTAGGACGCGATACGGAAATTTTGGTCCATGCCCATAATAAAGCTCCGGGAACGATGGCCTTCAACGCTGGCGTTGAAGTTGTACTGCCGGACGGTCTTGAGCTGGCATCGGATATGAGTCCCAGTACGGTGGTAACGGATGGCGTAACAGGAACCATTACAGCTTTTTGGAAGGATATCAAAGATATCGCTGCCGGGGAAAGCTTCGATTTTCCTGTGAAAATCAAAGTTTCTAATAACTACAGGAAAGCAAATAGCGGCGGTCTGGTTCCGTTTGGGACCATGTTGACGCCTACGGTTCGGTTATATGCGAGCAGTGATCCCCGCAAGTTATACTATGACGCTGCGCTTCCTACCAAGACGTGGAGCAAAGCCATTAAGGTCACGCCTTTTTCCATCCGACTTATCAATGATGTGAAGAATGTGAAGGGGGCGGGCCCTGATGATGCACCTCCTGCAGGAGGCGCAGAGTGGGGAGAGCTTCCTTATAAGATCGAAATGGTTAACAATGCACGGTCATCTACAACATTTACACTCTTTAAAGAGACAACGGATGCGGCAGTTGAGCACTACGGTTTTACAGGCCAAACCGGAACGCCGACACAAACGGTTGCCAACGGGGTGCGCACCATTAACTGGACGCTTCCGGCACTAACAGTGGCAGGCGAGGACGGAAAAGGCAAGAAAACGTTTAGTTATCAGGCGGCCTTTTTAAATACGGACGCAGGCAATCATATCATGACGCATGGCACACAGAAGGACGATAAGTTTGACTATTCTGCTACCGTGGATGGTCAAACTTTTACGGGGTCTGTGACACAGAAGGTGACTGCTAGAGATATCGTGATTTATAAAGGTGTACAGAAGAAGGCGGGTTCTTCAGCGGGAAGCGAGGTCGGATACAACGACAGGCTTGTGTACACGCTGCGTGTCAAAGTCAACGAGTACGTTCCTGTGACAGGGATCACTGTGAAAGATACGCTGGGTGACGGGCAGGTCTTTGTCGATGGTTCGGCAGAAGTTAAGGATGCAACCGGTGCATCAATATCCCGTGGTTTATCGGAAACAGCTTCAGTGGATGGAACTACAGCCTTAACGTGGACGCTAGGAAATATGGATTACGCGAGTGCTACGGATCGTGAATTCACGATTACTTATGAAGCCACCGTTCGGTCGACCTGGAAGGTTGCTAAATCCGGTGGAAGCAATGTAGTTGCAGCGGACGTTCTCGTCAACAAAGCTGAGGTAAGCGGTGTATCTGTTTCGTCAGGAACGGTTACCGATTCCGATTCAACGGACATTCATGTGACAACGCCTAGTGTTAGTGAAAAAATCGTTAGAGTGAACGATGGAACTACCGTGGGAGGCCAGCCGGTCAATGAGCTGAAGCAAGCGGTAACTGTAGGTGATACAGCTAGCTTTAAAGTGGCATACGACGCTGTGGGCCTGCCGGCGAAACAGCACAAAGTTAAGCTTTATGACTATCTGCCTCTCGGTACCATGTATGAAGGCTCACTTAGCACTTATCAAATTAATGGAATAACGCCTACATACGAAGATGATATGCAAGCTCTCGTGTGGGATTTTGGCAACACGGATCTAGTTGAGGGTCAGGTAAGCCAACTTGCCACCGAGGTAAAAGTGCGGATTCAAAACGATACCAGCTACGTCACCAAGGACAAAGGGGCTAAAAACCTGGTCGTCCTTACCTATGAGAATTCTGAAGGTATTGTTGAGAGCAAGCGCAAGGAAGTTGAATTAGCCTATGTAGAACCAGATGTGAGCATAACGCGCACAGTGAACAAAACGATTGACCTTCACGGAAATGAATCCGTTACAGTTACAATCAAGCTAACGAACAATGGATCGACACCGGCCTATCATGTGAAGCTGACGGATAAGTTAGCGGATGGCTTGCAGGACTTACCGGGTAGTGAAGACTATACGCAGACAGGCACTTCGATCAAATTCAATGAAATTCCTACCATAGAACCGGGCAATGCCAACTCGGTGACGCTGACGTATACAGCTCAGTTAATCGATCCAATCGGCGCGAGCAGAGATATTGTGCTGAAAGATGCGAGCTGGACCTACTATGGGCAAAATAATACATCAGCAGGAGTCATCAATCGCCCTTACACCGGGCAGGAGACGACGACGACCAATCTGACAGCAGCCGGACCGACGATTACGAAGACGGTTGAGGATACTTCGGGTACGAAAACCTCTTTGAAGCCTGGAGATTGGGTAGTCTACAAGGTGGAAGTGAAAGTCCCGGCTAACAATGTGGCTTATTCACCATCGGTAGAAATTGAAATACCAAGTAATGAAGATTATGTTGCGACGTATACGGGGTATGATTCCCTGACACATACAGGTACGGGATCACCAACTGTTGATACGACAACAGCAGGCCTCATTAAACTCGCCGGAATGGCGGAGGTACCGGGCGCGACGTATACGTATTATGTTAAAACCACCGTTAAGAAGATTAATGCCGGTACATCCGTAAGTGATACATCCGGCGCAGCCTTCAAATGGAAGCCAGAAGCATCCGCAACAGAGAAAACCTTATCTGTTCAGGGCGCACAAAAGCCTACGGTGACCATTAAAGCGCCGCAGCTGGAAATCACCTTAAGTCCTGGTACAACATCCATGAAAGCAGGCGACACCCGAGCCTACACCGTCACTGTGAAGAACAAGGGGCTGAACCCGGCCTATACCTTTACGCCAACAGTAACTCTGCCTGCAGGATTTAGTTTTGTTTCTGGAGACGGGACGGCCGCTGGGGTTACGATGACGTTCCCGCAAGTTGCGACACTTGCTAATAATGCCGAGCAAACATACGCATTCACTGCTCGTCTTGACAACGTCAAGGGGTCAGGATCAACGCAAAGCATTTTAGCTTCCACTGGAGACTACTACAGTCTGCCTGATAGTGGCGGCGCCAAGTATGATTACGTAGCAGGTTCAGCTACCGTTGATGTTCCGCGCGTCACGATTACAAATGTTATTACGGCAACGAGCAGTGGCGATATCACCAAGATTCGTCCAGGAGATACCGTAGACTACAAAGTTGAAGTTACGATACCTGACGGGACGATAGCGTACGACGTTGTTGTCGAAGATGTAGTCGACTCTCTTGGAAGCAACTTTACGTTAACGAACAATCCTTATAATTTTACAGTTTCAGGAAACAAGCTCACCAAAGTTCTAACTAATTCGGAGACGGATGCCTCACTGGGGGCCAAAGTTTTCACATACACCTTTCAAGCACGAGCGAAGGCAGGTGTTTTCGACGCAAGTGAAGTAGTTCCGTACAAAACTACGGCCGTGGCCAAGTGGAATAAGCAGAACGGCTCCGACTCAGCGCAAACGGCTGATGCAGTAACAAGCATTGCAATTTTGCAGCCGAAATTAACCATGGCTCTGGTGGCGATTGCCGATACGAAGTTTTCCAAAACCAACACCGAAATCACAGTTGAGTTTGAACTGAACAACGTTGGGAACGCGACAGCATACAAACCTTCGGTGGAAGTCAAGCTGCCAAGCGAACTGAATGTGAAGCCAGGCTCGATTTCGGATGGCGGATCCCTTAGCGGTGGCGACACGCTTACATGGTCAGCGCTCTCTGATCTTGCTGTAAGCGGCAAAAAGAAAGTGACCTTCATAGTCACTACGAAGCCAGAAGTTTTACCGGGGACAACGGGTATTACGATCAACGGTAAAATAACCGGATACGAGTCCCGGGAGAGCACCCCAGTTGCCATTTACACGCCTGTAGTGTCCTTGCCGCAGGTACTCTCTGTCGATGTGTTGACGGTATCGGCTTCGATCAAAGAATCGACAAACAACAGCACGACGACAGTGCGCCCTGGCGATGAAGTGACCTATCTCCTGAGTCTGGATCAGCCGCTTAATACGACCACGTATCATGTAAATCTTGATTCGCTGTCAGGGCTTGTTCAACAGGAAATCATTTCGGTAGGTAAAATCGTTGGCGGCTCGGTCACTGACATTCCGAAAGTTGGAGATAAGTATCCACTCGGGTCTATTACAGGGGATGCCAGTCCGATGGACCCATCCGCGCAGTATCAAATTGTTACAAGGTTGAAAACGGATGGACCGGCGGGTAGCTACATCGCACAGATCACGCCGAAGCTTGATTATCAGACGGCGGAGACTGCAGGCGCGCCACGAACAATATCAGCCGAGATGCTGTCCGTGAACGTCGTGCAACCCGACATTTCCCTGCTGCTAAGCAGCAGCAAACCGGCTCGTCAGGACGGCTCCGTTCCGTTCGATACGGCGAGTGAAGAGCTTCTCTTCACGATGAAGCTGACGAATAACGGGCAAAGTACCGCGTTCAACCCGTTCACGACGATCCAGCTTCCAACCGGCGTTCATATCAGCTGGGCAGACCCTAGGGCTACAGTAAGCGGATCTACCTATAGCTTGACTTGGGAAAGCCTACCGATTCAGCCTGGCAGCAACAGTGAATTACAATTCAAGGTACAGGCGGATAACGCAACCGTCGTTAGCTCGGTATATAGCGTCAAGTATACCTTGAACGAATACTATTCTCTCCCTTCAAAGGGCGGGAAGAAGTATGATGAGCTGAGTTCGAACTTAATCAACGCCATTGTACTTGGGCAGCACACGTTGAATACAGCTCCGGATCAAAGTGTGAAGGCCGGACAAACGGCAACGTTCCCGCACATCGTGACGAATACTGGAGCGGGTGTAGATCTCTTTAAGCTTGAAGTGAACACGCCATTTACTACGGATGTGATCGTTAATGGCCAAGTGGCAGCCACGTGGGCATTCGATCAAGGGCAGTGGAAATGGACCTATATCTCCCCGGATGTGAATCAAGGCGGAGTTCCTGGCTTCAAGTTAAATGCCGGAGAGCAGCAGGCGCTGCAGGTAGTCGTTCATGTTCCGGAAGGCACTCCGTATGACAACGATCATCCGTATCTGATCGGCCTGAAGGCATCGGCTGTTGAGAGCGGAAAAGAAGAGAGCATTCAAGATAAGCTATACGTTGTTGGGGATCCGCTTGACGGATGGGCAGGTAGTCAGCCGCGCTCGCCATGGACAGAGCCGGTGCTTGCACCAGGGGATCCATTGAAGCTTTCAGCCGTTAGCTCTAACGATGTACAGCGAGTGGAAGCTGTTTATATCCATGGCACCCATTCCGAAGTCATTCAATTCGTCCTGACGAATTCGGAAACATACATCACAGATGGCCATAAAGAATGGAAAAACGTACTGACACGGTTGCCGGACGATATTCTGGGTAATCAGACGTCAGAGTCGTTCAAATTAACCTTCAAGGGTTATGATACGGCAATCGGCGGTCATGACATCCAGACAGATGCACCTAACGGCGCATTTGGCGGCAATAATGGTTTTACGGTGAAAAATGCGATTGAAATTCTGGGTACCATTACAGTTGCAGGAGAACACCGGCCAATCGCTGGTGCTACCGTTACCTTGTACAATGAAGATGCCAGCCATGTGGAAATCGCGAAAACAACAACGGATGCAAACGGTGGCTACAATTTTGGACAACGTAAGGCAGCACGTTACAGCATCGTAGTACAAGCTGAGAATTACGCAGAGGCAAGCAAAGCATTCTATGCGATACCGAGCACGGTTGGAAGCAACCAAGTTATCGTAGATGCCGAGCTCAGCCAATATCGCTTAATCTTAACAGCTGATCCTAGCAGCATTGTCGGCGATGGGCAGTCTACGACTATTTTAACGGCAGTCGTATTGGATCAAGCGGGTCAACCGCTTTCGAATGTTCAAGTTAACTTCAGTGCTCCAATAGGTACTTTCGTTGGTGGCTCATCGGCTGTCACGAATGAAAAAGGTGAAGCAAAGGTAACGTTCAAGTCTGCCGTTATTGAAGGCATCATCTCCGAGCGGTTCCCGATTCAGGCAATTGCTGACGACAGTCCGCGTGACCTGCATGCCAAAGCGCAAATTATCATGACTTTTGAGCCGGCGAGTATTGTAGGGATTGTTACTGAGATGATCGATGGCGTTGTCACACCGGTTAATGGTGCTCATGTTGTCATTACGGCTAATTTTGACGCGAATCCCGGCATCGACTTTACCGGAGAAGCTTACACGGTTACGAAAGATACGTACCAAGGCTATTACAAGATCGCGATCCCTCGCGGAGGCGTCGATTATCAAATGCAAATTACGAAGCCCGTTCAAATCGGCGGACACACTCAGCTTATTACTTACACACAAACGATAACGGCAGGTGTGGTTTCCGGAGCAGGACATGAAGAATTTATGCCTTCCAAAGGGGCCAGCGGTCTTATTGCAGTAGGTAACGACAATCAGAGTGTCGGTGTGTTTCCTGCGGACATGACGAACAAAATGCGAGTTCGATTGCTGGACGGCTCGAATCATGAAATTTCGAACGCTCCGCTTCAAGCCAACGGAACGTTCAGTATGAACGGCCTGACGCAAGGCGAATACAAGATGGAAATTAGCTACGAAGTAGAGCCGGGCGTATTCATTGTGCTGAATGAGAACGCCCAAGGGGAACTGTCGAAGCTGAAAATCAGCAGCGATGGCGAACTGAACATTGCGCTTGAACTAATCGACCCTTATGGTAAAGTTACGGATGCCATCACGGGAGAAGTAATCGAAGATGCGCATGTTGAGCTGTACTATGCAGATACGCCTAGAAATGCAATTAATGGAAAAACTAAGCATACCATGGTTCCACTCCCTGTTCTTGTAGGCTTCGCGCCAAACGATAACAAGAACCCGCAGAATACAGACGCTGCCGGAGATTACGCTTATATGGTCTTCCCGACATCGGATTACTACATCCGAGTCACGAAACCGGGATATGTGACGTATATCAGCCCGACGATATCCGTAGAATATGCAATCGTTAAGCATGATTTGCAAATGCAGCGGGAATCAACATCAGACAAAGGCAATGGCGGTTCTGTCGGAGGCGGTATGATTCTGCCGGGCCAAACTGACTTGTCCGTGCATTTATTTTCGGATAAAGCCAATTATGGAGAAGGACAAGAAATCACGTTTACGGTTGAATACAGCAACAAAACAGGTATATTAGCGCAGGGAGTTAGCGTTAGCGCACAAATTCCGACCTACACGACGGTCGCTGACGCAGCAGGCGGATCCGTGAACGGAAATACGATCACGTGGGCGATCGGTGATTTGGCCGCGAATGGAAAAGGGTCGTTGACCTACAAAGTGAAAGTGTTATCCAACGCCCTTCTTAAAGCGGAACAAAACGTAACGAACGAAGCATGGATTTCAAGTAAGACAACACTCGTACATCTGGAAGACGATAAGTCTACACTTCAAGTGATGTTGTTCTCGAACCGCTATGAGAATAGCAAGCACACCAGATATATCATGGGATACCCTGATCTGGAGTTTAAGCCACTGCGCAATATTACCCGAGCAGAAGTGGCGGCAATTTTCGCAAGGATCATGGATCTGCGCAGCACAGTGAAAGGGGAAGTGCTCTACCCGGATGTGCCAATCGCTTATTGGGGCAGTGAGTACATTGAGGCTGCTACGAGAGCCGGCTTATTTGGCGGGTATGAGGATCGATCCTTCCGGCCGGATACCGCGATTACGCGTGCTGAGCTATCGGCCGTCATAGCCCGTTACCTGAACCTGAAAGCAGATGCATCCAACAATCTTCATTTCAATGATATTTCTGCGCACTGGGCGAAGAATGAGATCGAGGAGATTTACCGTTATCACATCATTAACGGATATCCGGACGGCTCCTTCCAACCGGGGCAAGCGATGATTCGCGCAGAAGCGGTGACGATGATTAATCGTCTCCTGCACCGCGGTCCATTGAAAAACGCCAGTCAGTCTTTCCCTGACGTCTCCCCGTCTTATTGGGGCTTCGAGCAAGTAGAGGAAAGCGCCAATACGCACGAGTACAAACGCAATGAAGACGGCTCAGAAACATTAACCAAGATGATACCGGAGCCACTCTGGTAATGAAAATAGAGGCAGGAGCCCTTTGGGGGATCCTGCTTCTTTTCTTTCTCTTCCAGGTGATTAGAGCCTCTCAAAAATGGAAAAACTAGGAGATGAGCTGCTAGAGAGCAAATTTTCCTTATGTCAGGGAGGCAATTGTTATGATGAAACAGATTTTGTTAATTACAGATGGATGTTCGAATGTTGGCGTGAGTCCAGTCATAGCGGCTGCACAAGCGCATACGGAAGGTGTAACTGTGAATGTCATAGGTGTGGTCGACCAAGGGGAGTTAGGCCTGTTAGGGACGGAGGAGATTCGTGAGATTGCCGCAGCAGGCGGGGGGATGAGCCGTATTGTCAATTCAGTCCAGCTGTCCCAAACCGTTCAAATGATGACGCGCAAAACCGTAACAACGACGATACAGCATGCGGTAGGCAAAGAATTGCAAAGCATTCTGGGGATTAATCAATTAGAGCAGCTGCCGCCTGAGAAGCGGGCAGAGGTCGTGCAGGTGATAGATTCCATGAGTGAAACTACTTCCCTTCGCGTAGCGCTTTTAATAGATGCTAGTGCTAGTATGAAGCCCAAGCTTGCAGCGGTGCGGGAAGCTATTCATGATCTTCTGCTAAGTCTTAGGGCCCGCAGCGGCAAAAGTGAATTAGCCGTGTTCCACTTTCCGTCAACAAAAACGAGGGACCAAGAGTTGGAGATGGATCTCAACTGGACGAATCAACTTGCAAATTTAGACAAGATGTTCTATAAAATAAACATGAAGGGTACGACTCCGACAGGTCCGGCGCTCCTGCAGACGCTGCAGTTCGTGACGGAGAAGCCTGTCGCACCAACAACCGAGGATGGGATGCTGAGTGACTACGTGGTATGAGGAAGCTTTCCGTCCAGGGACAGAAATCCAAGGCAAATGGAACGGCCGAAGTTATGTGGTCGAACGTTTATTAGGTGCTGGCTCTAACGGTGTTGTGGTTCTCGTACGAAGAGGAACGGCCAGATTTGCTCTAAAAGCAGGACATGAAACGGTTGACCACCAATCGGAGATTAATTCGCTTCTCGCCATATCCCTCACAGATACATCCTTTAAGAACTTCTTAATCGATGCGGATGATATGCAGGTTCGCGGGAAAGAGATCTCTTTCTATGTCATGCGGTATATTGATGGAATGACAATTTCTCATTTTATACATAAGCGTGGGCAGGACTGGATCTATGTCATTGGCTCCAACCTGCTCAGAAAGCTGACGGAGATTCATAAGAGCGGTTATGTGTTTGGGGATTTGAAGATTGAGAACATGATCGTATCCAAGTATGGCGATGTGGATCTCATTGATTTCGGTGGGGTGACACCCAAAGGCAGAGCGATTAAGCAGCTGACCGAAGTGTATGACCGCGGCTATTGGAAGATGGGGGAACGGGTAGCGGAAGAGAGCTATGATTTATTTTCATTTGCCATTTTACTTTTAAAATCGCTCGATCAGCGCAAACGCTTCACGGCAATGAGCAAGATGCTCCCTCAAAATAGAGATGTCGATCAGCTTATGGTCATTATGCGAGAAAATTCAGCAGCTGCCCAGATCGCGCCATTTCTTCAAAAAGCATTGAGAGGCGAGTTTACTACATCGCAGGAAGCTTTTCATTATTGGAAAAAACTCATTTTGGGTAAAAAACTTTCACAGCCCGCTCTGAAAATGCCGTGGCTTAAGGTTTGCTTCGCGGCCTCCATTTTTATTTTTGTAGCAACTGTTTATCTTTACTGGTTAAATTAATAATTAGGGAACATGCAAGTCGGAAAGGAAGACAGTATGGAAATCGATCTTGTCGCCAAGGTGCGGCAGCGAGTGACCGAAGAGAAGTTGGCGGATTCGGGAGATGTCGTCATCGTTGCAGTTTCAGGAGGACCTGATTCCGTGGCGCTGCTTCATGTCCTTTTTGCGCTGATACCCAGTTTCAACTGGAAGTTGGTTGTAGCTCATGTGAATCATCAGTTCCGGGGTGCGGAATCGGACGGGGAAGCTGATTTTGTGATGGAGTTGGCGAAGAAGCTAGGTCTACCTTGTGAAATTGGCGTCATCGATGTACCGGCTTATATAGAGGAAACGGCGTTGAATGGGCAAGCAGCCGCGCGTGAGAAAAGGTACGAATTCCTTCATCAAATTGCGGAAGATTATGATGCTCAGCGAATTGCATTCGCGCATCATGCCGATGATCAAGCGGAAACGGTTATGATGCGAATCCTCCGAGGAACAGGCCCGTCCGGGCTTGTCGGGATGCCGGAACGCAGGCGAGAAAAAAAAGTGGAACTGATTCGTCCTTTCCTACGTATATACAAATCAGATATTGTGAATTATTGCGCTCAGCATCACATTACTTATTGTAAAGACAGCAGCAATGAGCTGCGGAAGTATTTTCGCAATCAAATTCGGCTGGATGTTATGCCGATGCTGAAGCAGTACAATGAACATCTGCCCGAGTCGCTGAATCGATTGACGGATATGATGCGCGCTGAAGATGATTATTTGGCTGGGGAGACCGAGCAGGTTTTACGCCGGATAGTGACTTTTCAGGAAGCGGCTTGCCGGCTACAGAGAAGTGATTTCAGCGGACTTCACGTTGCTTTACAAAGGCGTTTGATTAAATTAATATTAAACTGTCTTTGTTTGGGAATGGACCGGCTGGAATTTAACCGGATTGAAAGTATCCGCGAGCTGATCTTGCAGGATCAGGTTTCTAATCAAGTACTGCAGGTTGATGATGCCCTTTATATTGTGAGAGAATATGAAGCCATTCAATTTCAGATATCTGCTCCTTCGCCGAAGCCTTATGCTTATGCGATCGGATCCGATACGGATGAACTGAACCTGCCGGAAATAGAAGCCAAACTGCTTTGCTCATGGATGCCCGTCAGTTCGCTAGAGACAGCAGCTTTGCTCTCATCCGCAACGGACGTATTTTTGGATCTGGATCAACTTCAGCTGCCGCTAGTTCTTCGTAGCCGCAGAACAGGAGATCGATTGGAACCGTATGGTTTAAACGGGTCCAAAAAGGTAAAAGATATGTTCATTGATGCCAAAATGCCGTTAAGTCGGCGTGATGTCATCCCGTTACTGGTCGATGCTTCCGGACAAATCCTCTGGATTGCCGGCTTTCGTAGGTCCAAGCACGCTCTTGTTGGTCCCGATACAGAACGTGTGCTTCATTTGAAGCTCGTGCTGAAGTAACATGCGTAAATTTCGTTCTTCTAGAATGTAAATTTATAAGGATTCATAATATAAACTAGGGGGTTCATCCTTGTACAGCGACATTCAAGACGTTCTTTACAGTGAAGAACAGATTCAAGGGAAGATTCAAGAATTAGGAGAACAACTCTCCAAAGATTACGAAGGCAAGAATCCGTTGGTCATTTGCGTGCTTAAGGGAGCTTTTATTTTCATGGCTGACCTTGTGAAGCAAATTAAAGTGCCATTGGAACTCGACTTCATGGCCGTTTCGAGCTATGGTCAATCCACGAAGTCATCCGGTGTCGTCAAGATTATCAAAGATCTTGATGTTCCCGTAGAAGGACGGCACATTCTTATCGTGGAAGACATTATCGATAGCGGTTTAACACTGAGTTATCTGATAGATGTGCTAGAGCGACGCAATGCGAAGACGATTTCGGTCGTTGCGCTGTTTAATAAACCGGCACGCAGAACCGTTGAACTCGAACCTGATTACGCAGGTTATGTGCTTCCAGACGAGTTCGTTGTCGGATATGGTCTGGATTATGCAGAGAAATACCGTAACCTTCCATTTATCGGCATATTGAAACCAGAGATCTACTCAACCTAATGTCATATCTCCGGGCTTCTTCATTGCGGTTATGTTGTAGTGCTTTACCGGGATATGGTAAAATAATAAAAGTGTGCCGTTCGAGAGGAGGCTTGGGATGAATCGAATTATCCGGAATACCGGTTTTTATTTACTTATATTTTTGGTAACAGTAGGTATCGTCCATTTCATCAGTACCCAAAACGAACAAAAGGAATTAATTACTTACGATAAATTCCGCCAAGCGGTTGTTAACAAAAATGTGGAATCCGTAACCCTCAAGTTCGATGGATACACGTATTTGATTAAAGGTAAGTATATTAATCCTCCAAGCGGAGCGGATAAGAAGAGTTTTGAAACGCATGCTCCATACGAGCAATTGGTCGTTCAACTGATCGAAGCCAATGGTGTTCCATCAGAAACGTATGAGACAATGGAGCGGGATAGCGTCTGGATTAGCTTCCTGACCTCTATTATCCCATTCGTCATTATCTTCATCTTGTTTTTCTTCTTATTGAACCAAGCTCAGGGTGGCGGCGGCAAAGTGATGAACTTCGGCAAAAGCCGTGCCCGCTTATATAATGAGGAGAAGAAACGTGTCACATTCGAAGATGTGGCCGGTGCGGATGAAGAAAAACAAGAATTGGTCGAAGTTGTTGAATTCCTCAAAGATCCAAGGAAATTCGCAGCCGTCGGCGCAAGAATCCCTAAAGGGGTTCTGCTCAATGGTCCTCCGGGAACAGGTAAAACATTGCTTGCACGGGCAGTTGCCGGTGAAGCAGGCGTTCCGTTCTTCAGTATTTCCGGTTCTGACTTCGTGGAGATGTTCGTCGGTGTCGGCGCATCCCGTGTTCGTGACTTGTTCGAGAACGCGAAAAAGAACTCGCCTTGTATCATTTTCATTGATGAGATCGATGCGGTCGGTCGTCAACGCGGCGCTGGATTAGGTGGCGGACATGACGAGCGTGAGCAAACCCTCAATCAGTTGCTAGTTGAAATGGACGGGTTTGGCGCTAACGAAGGTATTATTATCGTCGCTGCAACGAACCGCCCTGATATTCTTGACCCTGCCTTATTGCGTCCAGGTCGTTTTGACCGTCAAATCACGGTTGACCGCCCTGACATTAAAGGCCGCGAAGCTGTACTGAAAGTACATGCCCGCAATAAACCGCTCGCCAAAGATGTGAAGCTGGACGCTCTGTCCCGTTACACGACTGGATTTACAGGCGCTGATTTAGAGAATCTATTGAACGAAGCAGCATTGATTGCTGCTCGTCGTAACCGTAAAGATATTTCGATGGCTGAGATCGAGGAAGCTTTTGACCGTATTATTGTAGGTACGCAAAAGAAAAGCCGGATCATCAGCGATGTTGAGAAACGTATTGTCGCCTATCATGAAGCCGGACACGCAATCATTGGTTATCATGCGGAAAATGCAGATATGGTGCACAAAGTGACGATCGTTCCGCGCGGACGCGCTGGCGGTTACGTGATGATGTTGCCCAAAGAAGGCGAAGACCGCATGATGCAGACGAAGAACGAGCTGTTGGATAAAGTAACTGGCCTCCTTGGTGGTCGTGTTGCCGAAGAATTATTTATCGGTGAGATCGGCACAGGGGCTTACAGTGACTTCCAGAAGGCTACTGGCATCGTCCGTCGCATGATTATGGAATACGGGATGAGCGATAAGCTTGGACCGATGCAGTTCGGCAGCTCCCAAGGTCAAGTGTTCTTAGGCCGCGACATCGGCCATGAGCAAAACTATAGCGATGCAATCGCTTATGAGATTGACCAAGAGATGCAAAGCTTTATCCGCACTTGTTATGACCGTGCACGCGCCATTCTTACTGAGCATGCCGACCAAATGCATCTCGTAGCCAAAACGCTGCTTGAGAAAGAAACGCTCGATAAAGATGAAATTATTGAGCTTTTGGAAAAAGGCAAGCTGAATGCCGGCGGGATTGACGAGGACGTTAAAGTGAACATTCAACCGCAAAGCAAAGAGAATGAAAGCAATAAATTAGAGTTCGAAAAAGAGAAAGATCCGAATTCGGATCAATCCGAAGAGTAACAAGCAATGGCAACTCGTAAATCCGGTGTACACGTCAGGTGTACCCGGATTTTCTGCTTATTTCGGCTTTTTTACGCATTGACAGGGGATGCTGGAATGTGTAAATTAGTTGTAAATCTCTAATTTTAACTAGCTTAGATCATACTACTTTTAGATAGTTAAGAAGTACACTTTACATCCCAGACAGGGGAGGAAGCATCCATGGAAGCTTTAGCACTAGAGCGTAAAGCGGAGCAGAACCGAGAATTGAAAGAGCGGTTGCTTCAATTGAAGAAAGAACGGAATGCTATTATTCTTGCTCATTATTACCAGCGTGACGAAGTTCAAGAAGTTGCCGATTTCCGGGGGGATTCCTTTTTGCTAGCGCAAAAAGCGGCACAAACAGATGCAGATGTTATTGTCTTTTGCGGCGTCCACTTCATGGGAGAAAGCGCTAAAATTTTGGCGCCGAACAAAACCGTGATCATTCCGGATGAGCGTGCAGGCTGCCCGATGGCGGATATGGTCAATGTTGAGGGTCTTCGTGCTTTGAAGCGCCAACATCCTAAAGCTAAGGTCGTTGCCTACATCAATACATCCGCTGATGTTAAATCAGAAACAGATATTTGTTGTACTTCTGCAAATGCCATAAACGTTATTAATTCCGTCGATTCGGATGAGATCATCTGGGTACCGGATAAAAATTTGGGCGACTATGTATCAAAATTCACAAGCAAAAAAGTGATCATCTGGGAAGGTTATTGCAATACGCATGATATGCTGACGGTCAAAGATGTAGAGGAAATGAAAGCGCAATATCCTAATGCGCAATTTGTTGTACATCCGGAGTGTCGCCCAGAAGTCGTGAAGTTGGGTGATTTCGTGGGAAGCACGACAGCGATTATTAAATATTGCAAAGAATCAGACTGCAAAGAATTTATTGTCGGGACGGAAGACGGGACGGGTTACCAACTACGCTTGGATAGTCCGGACAAACAATTCCACTTTGCAACCAAATACCTGGTCTGCCCGAACATGAAAGTAAACAATTTGAAGAAAATTGTGAAGTGTTTGGAGACCATGCAGCCAGAGATTTATGTACCGGAAGATGTAGCCGATAAAGCAAGATTGTCCTTAGAGCGCATGTTACAAGTAAAGTAGCATGCGCTACTCTCTTGTTTAATTGAAAGATCGCATCAAATCATTTTTGTTAGTTACCCTCGTGAAGAAGCAGAATCTCACGATTCTGTTTCTTGGCGAGAATAAATGGTGAAGATCGGGTGAGCGGCATGATTCCTAGATACCTCGTAGATGTAGACTTAAATTCCATTCCTCATGTACATACAGATGTGATTGTGATTGGCGCAGGTATTGCAGGATTATTTACGGCTCTGCGCGCTAGTGAAAATAAGAAAGTTCTGATGATTACGAAGAAATCTCTCCTCGATAGCAATACGCGTTATGCACAAGGCGGGATTGCAGCTGTTATTTCCGACGAGGATTCACCTGAATATCATATGCAGGATACTTTGATCGCCGGCGCCGGCCTCTGCTCACCAGAGGCTGTTGATGTTCTAGTTCACGAAGGTCCTAACGGCGTACAGGATTTGATTCAAATGGGAACTCAGTTCGATCTGGAGAATGGTGAGTTCGCTTTGACGAAGGAAGGGGCTCACAGCCAGCGACGCATTTTGCATGCGCATGGTGATGCTACCGGCGCCGAAATTGTACGAGCCCTTTCGGAGCGCACGAAACAAGACCCGAACATCGAGATCTGGGACGATCACTTCGTGATCGACCTGATCACGCAAGATGGCGAGTGCTACGGAGCACTCGTGCAGAAGCCGGGCGGCCAGCGGGTGTTTGTGCGCGGCAACGCCACGATCCTCTGCTCGGGTGGTGCGGGACAGCTGTTCCGCTACACGACCAATCCCGATATCGCGACGGGTGACGGCATCGCGATTGCTTACCGCGCCGGTGCGCAAATTCAGGATGTGGAATTCGTACAATTCCATCCTACGGCGCTGTGCTATCCTGGCGCTCCGCGCTTTCTGATCTCCGAGGCGGTGCGCGGCGAGGGGGCGTACCTTCGCAACATCAAAGGTGAGCGTTTTATGGAAAGGTACCATCCCCAGCTGGAGTTAGCGCCTAGGGATGTTGTAGCTCGCGCCATCGTCGACGAGATGGAGAATTGCAAGTCAACTTTTGTATACATAGATATTACACATGAATCTGAGGAACTAATTAAACATCGCTTTCCAACGATTTATGAGTATTGCTTGAATTATGGTTTGGATATGAGCACGGACTGGATCCCGGTTGCTCCCGCAGCTCACTATATGATGGGTGGCGTGAAGACAGATTTGCACGGAGAGACGCACGTTCGCCGACTTTTCGCGTGTGGTGAAGTGTCTTCCACAGGTGTACATGGCGCTAACCGGTTAGCGAGCAATTCGTTATCGGAAGCTATCGTATTCGGCAGAAGGATTATCGAGCGTATTCAAGAGCTGCCGGCTCTGGAAGGCGACATTCAAATCCGCGCGGAGTCTGAAGCGCCAAGAACGGAAATTCCGAATCAGGCTGTTGTCGAAAAGAAGCTGAAGCTGCAGAAAGTCATGCTGCGCTACGCTGGACTGAAGCGTTCAGCCAAAGGTCTGCAAAAAGGCCACGATGAATTGTCCAGACAGCTTTCTATTTTTGATTCCTTGATGACGAAACGTGAAGATTATGAATTTGCTAATTTACTGAATTGTGCATTGCTTACGACAACAGCGGCTTTGGCGCGTGAGGAAAGCCGTGGGGGTCATTACCGGGAAGATTTCCCGGAACGGGATGATCGTGACTGGAAGAAGCATATTGTTTTTAAGCGCGGGGAAGATAGCATAGAGGAGTGGATTTAATATGCTGGATTTAAATATGGAACTTATTCGTAAACAGATTCGGCTTTGGCTAGAAGAAGATATTGGCACCGGTGATGTCACGACTCTGACAACGATCCCTTTGGACCATGCGTCCAAAGGGATTATCCACGTCAAAGAAGACGGAATCATCTGCGGTCTGCAAATTGCCCGCGAAGTTTTCGCTGTCGTCGATTCAACTCTTCATTTTGAAACAAAAGTCGCAGAAGGATCGTCAGTTAATAAAGGGACAATTATTGCTGAAGTGGAAGGCAACACGCGAAGCATCCTGCTTGGCGAACGTTTGAGTCTTAACCTCATGCAAAGGTTGTCCGGTATTGCGACCAGAACACGGGAGTTTGTTAATGCCCTGGAAGGTTTGCCGACCAGACTTGTTGACACAAGGAAGACGACGCCGGGTCATCGGCTTCTTGAGAAATATGCCGTTCGCGTAGGCGGCGGTCATAATCACCGTTTCGGTCTTTATGATGCGGTTATGATCAAGGATAATCACATCAAGGGCTCTGGAGGTATCACACAGGCTGTACAAGCGGCCAGGAAGCAGATCCCCCACACCATGAAGATTGAGGTAGAGGTCGAAGATTTTGACCAATTGCAAGAAGCGTTATCGGCCCAAGCTGACATTATCATGTTGGATAATATGGCACCGGCTAAAATGAAGGAAGCAGTTTCCATAATTAAAAGCAAAGCTCCGCATATTGTAGTAGAAGGATCAGGATCTGTAACGGTGCAGACCATTAAAGCTATGGCTGAATCGGGCGTAGATGTGATTTCGGTTGGACGGTTGACCTACTCGGTTGCAGCGCTGGATATTTCACTTGACCTTAATGAGCGGAAGGGGACAGCGTTATGATTCTCGTGATCGATGTGGGGAATACCAATATTGTGCTTGGCCTCTACAAAGAGCGTACACTCCTGCACCACTGGCGGGTGAGCACGAATCGTTCGGCTACCGTTGATGAATACGGCATGCAGTTGCATAGCCTTTTTCAACATTCTGGGATTAAATTCAGCGAAGTAGAGGGTGTAATCGTCTCTTCCGTTGTCCCTCCGCTCGTTAGTGTGATGGAAAGCCTTTGTAAGCATTATTTGAAAAGGACGCCATTTACCGTAGGTCCCGGCATTAAGACGGGATTGAATGTGCGGGTAGACAATCCCAAAGAAGTTGGGGCGGATCGTATTGTAAATGCGGTTGCAGCTCTTGAACTGTATGGAGCTCCTTGTATTATTGTTGATTTCGGAACGGCGACAACCTATGACTATATTGATCCAGCCCAGCAGTTAGTGGGATGCGCGATTGCAC
This sequence comes from Paenibacillus sp. WC2504, assembly GCF_052682475.1. Classification (NCBI taxonomy): domain Bacteria; kingdom Bacillati; phylum Bacillota; class Bacilli; order Caryophanales; family Paenibacillaceae; genus Paenibacillus; species Paenibacillus sp. WC2504. Next base: position 8,042,417 of record NZ_JBQZFH010000001.1, on the reverse strand, counting down.
CAGGCATCGGTATTTCCACAGAAGCGTTGTATCAAAAAGCGGCAAAGCTTCCGCGCATTGAGCTTGTGAAGCCGAAAAGCGTAATCGGCAAAAATACGGTAGCTGCTATGCAGGCAGGGATTATTTATGGCTACGTAGGTCAAGTGGATGGGATTGTTGAACGTGTAAAACAGGAGTTTAATGTAAATCCTACCGTCATAGCAACGGGGGGGCTTGCAGAATTGATCTCCAGTGAGTCCCGAACGATTCAAATCGTGAATCCTTTGCTGACACTGCAAGGTTTACAAATGATTTATGAGAGAAATGCATAAGCTGTTTAAGGAAAGGACGTAACATGGGCGATTATTTAATTCGAGGAACGGCTCTTCAGGGAAGAGTTCGTGCTTTTGCGGTACAAACCACCGTCCTCACAGAGGAACTTAGCCGAAGACACCAAACGACCCCTACCGCCACTGCGGCGTTAGGAAGAACGGCAGCCGCCGGTCTTCTTTTGGGAGCCATGCTCAAAGGTGAGGAACATCTCATTATTCAAGTCAAAGGAGACGGTCCAATCGGGCAGATTGTGGTCGATGCCAATGCCAAAGGCGAGGTGCGTGGTTATGTGGATAATCCGCTGGTTGACCCTCCCCTTAAAGCGAATGGTAAACTCGATGTTGCCGCTGCGGTCGGAACGGACGGCTTTTTGTACATAACCAAAGATTTAGGTCTCAAAGAACCTTACAAAGGCAGCACACCGCTAGTTTCTGGCGAATTAGCGGAAGACTTCACCTACTATTTTGCGAAGTCGGAACAGACGCCTTCAGCAGTAGCTCTTGGTGTTTTGGTAAATACCGATCACTCGATCTTAGCAGCGGGCGGATTCGTCATTCAATTGCTTCCTGGATTAAGCGATCAGGAGATTAGTGAAATTGAGGAAATACTCTCACGCATCCCTTCCTTTACAACCATGCTCGGCGGCGGATTAAACCTGGAAGGAATTTTGCAGACGGTATTACCTTCTTTTCAAACACTCGATCAAATGGATGTTATGTTCCGCTGCAAATGCAGTCGGGAAAGGATTGAATCGACGCTTATTTCCCTGGGGAAAGCGGAGCTTCAAGAAATTCTCGATGATGAAGGCTTCGCCGAAGTTGTGTGTCATTTCTGCAATGAAGCCTATCGTTTCGACGAAGAAGAGTTGCAACGCATGATTGATCTGTAGATCAGCAGCATTATGGAAATGAAGAGGAGTCAGGATGCAGAACGTAAAGCGATTGTGGGGAGTCATCATTCTGATGGCAGTATGTATTCTCGTGCTCGCATCCTTGCTGATCACTCATACTATGAACCAATCAGAATCGAGTCACCCAGCGGATCCTGAGCAGCAAGGCGAGCAGAACAATGATCAGGTCGTAGCCAAAATTGGAAGTCGAGATATTACGCGGCAAGAGCTTCGAACAGCGCTGGAACATCATTATGGAGCAGAACTGTTAGGTCAGCTGTTGGATCGTGAAGTGATACGTCTGGAAGGAAACGAGACGGGGACTGCGATTGCAGATGCGGAGATTGCACGTGAGTTGAAACGAATGCAGCAAGGATACGAGAGTGAAGAACAATTTTATGCCTCTATGCAAAATCAGTTGGGGCTGTCCCGGCAAGAAATCAAAGAGGACGTTACGAATAAGCTGCTATTGGAGAAACTTGCTACCAGCCATATTCAAATAACGGATGCTCAGGTGGAATCTTATGTCCAAGCGCATCCTGATGAATTTAAGCAGGAAACCGAGTACAACATCCAGCAGATAATTGTTTCTACCAAGGATCAGGCGAACAAAGTGATTGCCGCGCTGGGGAAAGGCGAAAGCTTTGAAATTCTGGCCAGAGATCGCTCCCTGGATGACGCAACCAATAACACGGGAGGAGACCTCGGCTGGATTGAGGGTGATGACCCTTTTGTGGCAGCACCCGTTCTGGAGGCTGCGAAATTGCTGAAGGTTGGGGAAGTCAGTAAGCCAGTAGCGTTAGCGCAAGGATTTGCAGTAGTGAAGCTGAAAAACAAGCGTGACAAAGAAAATCCGGATCAAGCGTTTATTCGTGAAAATGTGCGCAGAGAGTTGGCGCTGCAGGAAGCTCCGCCGCTTAAGGATTATGTTTCGCAGCTTCGAACGAAATGGAAAGTAGCTGTTATTGCTCCGGAGTTTAAGCAGGGTCTCTGAAAATGTGGTTGACAACGCGTGGGTGCATTGATAAGATTAAATGTATAATACCGACTAATTAACTCGGAAATCATCTATTACTCAATCTGGAGGGGAACTAGCAATGGCAAGATTAGTACAAAGCATTACGGATTTGATTGGAGATACACCGCTTGTTCGTTTGAATCGTGTCGTTCCGGAAGGAAGCGCAGAGGTTTATGTTAAATTGGAGTATCAGAACCCTGGTGCCAGCGTTAAAGACCGTATTGCCATCTCCATGATCGAAGTAGCTGAGCAAGAAGGCAAACTTAAGCCTGGTGATACAATCGTTGAGCCAACTAGCGGTAACACGGGAATCGGAATTGCACTTGTTGCAGCAGCTAAAGGATATAAAGCGATTCTGGTTATGCCAGAAACGATGTCTCTAGAAAGACGCAACCTGCTTCGTGCTTACGGTGCGCAACTTGTTCTTACACCGGGAGCAGAAGGAATGAAGGGTGCGATCAAACGTGCGGAAGAATTGAAAGCGGAGAATCCTTCCTATTTCATCCCGCAACAATTTGAGAACCCGGCTAACGTGAAAGTTCACCGTGAAACAACAGGTCCAGAAATCGTGGAAGCAATCAAGGGTCACGATGGCAAATTGGATGCTTTCATTTCCGGTATCGGTACAGGTGGTACGATTTCGGGCGCTGGCGGCGTGCTGAAAGAAAATTTCCCTGATATCAAAATTTATGCGGTAGAACCTGCGGCTTCACCGGTTCTTTCCGGCGGTAAACCAGGTCCTCACAAAATTCAAGGTATCGGTGCAGGTTTTGTTCCTGGTATTTTGAACACAAACATTTACGATGAAATCATTGCGGTGGAGAATGAAGATGCTTTCGAAACTTCCCGTCGCGTAGCCAAAGAAGAAGGTATTCTTGGCGGTATTTCCTCAGGCGCAGCGATTTTCGCAGCTTTGAAAGTGGCCAAAGAACTTGGAGCTGGCAAACGTGTCGTAGCGATCGTACCAAGTAACGGTGAGCGTTACCTGTCTACACCGCTTTACCAATTCGAAGAGCAATAAAGTTGACCTTCATGCAATTAAGTAAGCCTCAGCTCTTGCAGCTGGGGCTTTTTTTCTGTGATAGGTTGGAGTATACTAATGGACAACTAATCTTCGGATATTATTGGAAGGAGGGGCAATCATGATATTAACAACCCTAGAGCAGTGGCGCAGTTGGTCCTCCGCGTATACCATGCTGCCTTACGTCGTTAAGCTCGAGCTGGGCGAAGATCGTATCGTCTCCTGGGAATCAGCTTGGCAGGAAGCGGCGCCGAATTCTTTTGTACTGGAGAGCGGGAAAGGCGGGCGCTACACGTTCCTCGGGTTACAACCATTTTCGACGGTACATGGAAAAGGGTTGGAAGCTGAAATGACTTCGTCCGGTCATGTAACTCGCATGAAAGGCGAGCCGCTTTCAATCGTGAAACAATGGATGTCTTCTCATCATAGTCCCAAAGTAGAAGGCGGTCCTAAATTCTTAGGTGGATGTGTCGGATACTGGAGCTACGATGTAATCCGTACTATCGAGAAGCTACCGACCCAAGCGGCGGATGATCTGCCAATCCCGGATTACAGCTTTGCTATGTATGATCAAGTATGGGCTGTGGATCACCTTGAGAAAAGCCTATACCTCATGGTCCACACGTCCCTGCAGACGGACCTGGCTGCGGATGACGCGTATCTGCAGCAGCTATATGCGCAGGCGCAAGAGCAGACAGATGCCATGCTTCGTCGCTGGCAGGGCATCAGCACTAGCAGCGCAGCGGGCTCGCCGCACAGCGGCCCGGAAGGGACATCGATCGCGCGCGAGCAGCTGCACATCGATGTAGAGAGCATCGCGGGCATCCAGCCTGCGTTCGGCAAAGCCGACTACATGGCGGCGGTGCAGCGCATCCAAGCCTACATCTCACAAGGTGACGTGTTCCAAGTCAACTTGTCTGTCAGACAGAGCCGGCGCTTGAACACGACGCCGGAAGAGATCTACGAGGCGCTGCGCATCGTCAATCCCTCGCCTTATATGGGCTTGCTGCGCTTCGCAGGCTTCGCCCTCGTCTCCGGCTCGCCGGAGCTGCTCGTGCAGCTGGAGGATGGCGTCCTGCGGACGCGTCCTATCGCTGGCACACGCCCGCGCGGCAAAGACGAACAGGATGACCTGCGCCTGGCCGGCGAGCTCATCGACAACGAAAAAGAGCGCGCCGAGCACGTCATGCTGGTCGATCTCGAGCGCAACGACCTTGGCCGCATCTCCAAGTACGGCTCTGTCCGCGTCAAGGATTTTATGGTCATCGAGTACTATTCCCATGTCATGCACATCGTCTCCGAAGTGGTCGGCGAGTTGGCGGAAGGCAAGGATGCGTACGATGTCATTGCGGCTACGTTCCCTGGAGGAACAATCACAGGCGCCCCGAAGATTCGGACAATGGAAATCATTGAAGAGTTAGAGCCAGTTCGCCGCGGCCTGTACACGGGTTCTATGGGGTGGATTGACTATAATGGCAATATGGAATTTAATATTATTATACGCACGCTGGTGGCGGCAGAAGGTATGGGGCATATTCAAGCGGGGGCGGGGATCGTCATCGATTCTATTCCCGAGCGTGAGTATATCGAATCTTTGAACAAAGCCAAAGCGATGTGGAAAGCAATTGAATATAGCGAGCGGAGCATGAGCCGAGCTTAAGCCTGAGCAGGGCTGACGAAAGGGGAGCTTAGAATGATTTTAGTGATTGATAATTATGATTCGTTTACGTACAACCTCGTCCAATACTTGGGGGAAATTGGGGAAGAAGTCATCGTTCGTCGCAATGACGAAATTGATTTAGCAGGTGTGGAGGCCTTGGCGCCCGACCATATCTTAATATCTCCGGGTCCTTGCACGCCGAATGAAGCCGGTATTAGCCTATCACTGATTGACCATTTCAAGGGTAAAATCCCCATTTTCGGCGTTTGTCTGGGACATCAGTCCATCGGACAAGCTTTTGGCGGCGACGTCATTCGAGCTGAGCGCTTAATGCACGGCAAGACCTCAGAAATCTTCCATGATGGCCAAACGTTGTTCGAAGGGTTACCATCTCCTTTCATCGCGACACGTTACCATTCTTTGATTGTCAAAGCGGAGACGCTGCCTGATTGCTTGGAAGTCAGTGCCCGTACGGCTGAAGGTGAAATCATGGCGCTGCGTCATAAGGAATATCCGATTGAGGGCGTTCAATTTCATCCCGAATCCATTATCACGGAGCATGGCCACCAAATGCTGCGCAATTTTCTACGCCGCACGGCTAAAGCAGGAGCTTAATTTATGATCATTAGCATCAATGGCAAACTTATAGATGAACAACAAGCCGTGGTCTCGGTTTATGATCACGGTTTTCTTTACGGATTAGGTCTCTTTGAGACCTTCCGTACTTATAACAAAGTTCCTTTTCTCCTTGCTGAGCACATGAATCGTCTTGCGGAGGGTTGTAAGGAGCTAGGGATTGGGTATGAGCCTGATTTTGACCGCGCAGAGAAGTTGATTGAAGATCTGCTTGCTGCGAACGAGCTTCAGGATGCCTATATTCGTTTTTCCGTATCTGCTGGAGTAGAAGCGCTTGGTCTTCCTTCGGGGGACTACGGTCAGCCTACCGAGATTGTCTATATCAAGGCCCTCCCGCCGAGGGATACGAAGACATATGAAGAGGGCAAAGCCTTACAGCTGCTGAAGCTGCCTCGAAATACACCGGAGGGCTTGTACCGATTCAAGTCTTTTCACTATATGAACAATATTTTGGCTAAAAGAGAGCTAGGCCAGTACCCCTGGGCCACACGCGCAGAGGGTCTGATGATGAGCGAAGAGGGTTATGTGGCTGAGGGGATTGTCAGCAACATCTTTTTCATTAAGGACGGGACATGCTACACGCCTTCGCTGGATACAGGCATTTTGGCGGGAATCACCAGAGCGCACGTACTTCGAATTGCCCAGCGAGGGCAGATACCTGCTCAAGATGGTTTATATCGTTGGGAAGATTTGGTGGAGGCTGATGAGGTGTTTCTGGTCAATTCCATTCAAGAAATCGTGCCGGTCACAACTTTGTATACACCTAGTGGTCAAAAGATCTCAGTGGGTACAGGAACAGTGGGTCCCATAACTCGTGAACTGATTCGGACATATAACGAATATTGATAAAATGATAAACATACAGGAAGTGAACAGCAGATGAAAGTGTTATCCTGTAAAGGACACGAGCTGCCCATCGGTGATCGAACGATCATCATGGGCATATTGAACGTAACCCCGGATTCCTTTTCGGATGGCGGATCCTATGTCACCGTAGAAGATGCCATACGCAGAGCTCGGCAGATGGTTGAGGATGGCGCAGATATCATTGATATTGGAGGCGAGTCCACCCGTCCAGGTTCTGCGGAGGTGACCGAGGAGGAGGAACTTCGCCGGGTAATCCCCGTCATTGAGGCTCTAAGTCGTGAAATTAACGTTCCTATTTCTATAGATACGTATAAAGCAGAGGTCGCTAAGCAAGCTTTAGCGGCAGGGGCGCACATCATCAATGATGTATGGGGTGGGCAGGCCGACCCCCGTATGGTTGACGTAGCGGCGAGCTACGATTGCCCCTTCATTATTACCCATAACCGATTGAACACGGAATATAAGGCTTTCCTACCAGAGGTGCTAAGCGATCTTCAGCACTATGTGAGTCAAGCACGAGACGCGGGTGTTCGCGACGAACGGATTATTTTGGATCCGGGGATCGGCTTTGCGAAATCCTACGAACAGAACTTGCAGCTTATGAACCAACTGCGCCCTCTTGTTGATCTTGGGTATCCGGTCCTCCTGGGTACATCGCGTAAAAGCGTGATCGGGATGACATTGAATCTACCGCCGGCCGAGCGGTTGGAAGGCTCGCTTTCAACTGTCGTGCTGGGAATCGCGCAGGGCTGTGGAATCGTTCGTGTGCACGACGTATTAGCAACCAAGCGGGCTGCCGTCATGACGGATGCCATTATTCGCTCATAATGAAGGAGGTCACATCAATGGACAAAATCACACTGTCCCGCATGCAGTTTTTTGGTAATCACGGTGTTTTTCAGGAAGAGAATAAATTGGGCCAGCGCTTTTATGTGGATGTAGAGCTGATGCTTCCGCTTCATAAACCCGGCCAGTCGGATCATCTCGACGATACGGTGAATTATGGCGAGGTTTTTTTCAAAGTAAAAGAAATTGTCGAAGGACGCACTTTCCAATTAATTGAAGCTTTAGCGGAAAACATTGCATCAATGCTTCTTCATACTTATACTAGTATCAATGAAGTGACGGTTCGCGTCATTAAGCCGCATCCGCCCTTTGCCGTTATTTTTGACGGCGTGACTGTAGAGATTAACCGAAAGCGGGCAACGTCATGACAGCCGAAGAACGAGAACGCAGCATTGCAGCTTATGTCGCATTAGGATCCAATATAAATGATCGCGAACAATATTTGCAGGATGCGATTACAGCGCTGAACCAGGAGCCGGGTATTGTCGTGACTGGCTTGTCCAGTATTTACGAAACCGAGCCGGTCGGTTATGTAGACCAGTCTGCTTTTCTTAATATGGTCGTTCAGTTACAAACGGTTATTCCTGCTGAAGATTTGCTATTCAAATTGCTGGCCATTGAGAATCGTTTGGGGAGAAAGCGCGATGTGCGCTGGGGTCCAAGAACGATCGATTTGGATTTGCTTCTGTACGGCGACGAGCAGTTAACGACCCCCGACTTGATCATTCCGCATCCGCGGATGCATGAGCGGGCTTTTGTATTAGTCCCTCTCTCAGAGGTTCTCTACGAGCGGCAAGATGCTGCATTTGAATTCATCTCCGCGAATCTGGAGAAACTGGAAGGAAAGGAAGGCGTTGTGTTATGGAAAAAAGCTCAGTAGCTCAGCGCATACGCGCTTTTCGTAAATTGAAAGGATATACCCAGAATGAACTAGCTGATTTGCTCGGCGTATCGATCGCCATTTTGGGTGCAATTGAAAGAGGAACACGTAAACCGGATACGAAAATCATTAATAAGATCTCGCAGGTGCTTGATATCGAGCCGGACGAGTTAATCGCAGTGGTTGCGAGATAAGAGAGGTGGAATCTTCGGTGCTGAAAATAGGTAATGTCGAAGCTCCCAATAAAGTTGTGCTTGCCCCGATGGCGGGCGTTTGTAATCCTGCATTCCGTCTGATTGCCAAAGAGTTTGGCACAGGGCTGGTGTGTGCGGAGATGGTTAGTGATAAGGCTATCGTTCACGGGAACACCCGTTCGATGGAAATGTTATATGTAGATGACCGGGAAAAACCGCTCAGCTTACAAATCTTCGGCGGCGACACGGAAACACTCGTGCAAGCGGCCAAAATCGTTGATCAACATACCAACGCAGATATTATTGATATTAATATGGGCTGCCCGGTACCCAAAATCACCAAATGCGATGCTGGTGCACGCTGGTTGCTTCAACCGGATAAAATTGAACAAATGATCGAGACCGTCGTAAAGGCAGTAAACAAACCTGTCACCGTAAAAATGCGGATCGGCTGGGATTCTGATCACATCTATGCTGTCGAAAATGCAAAGGCTGTCGAAAGAGGCGGCGGCAGTGCAGTTAGCGTCCACGGTCGTACGCGCGAGCAGCTCTACACAGGGAAAGCGGATTGGAACATTATCCGAGATGTGAAGCAAGCTTTGTCGATTCCCGTTATTGGTAATGGTGATGTAGTTACGCCTGAGGATGCCAAACGTATGTTGGACCAAACGGGTGTGGACGGCGTCATGATCGGCCGTGGTGCATTAGGCAATCCGTGGATGCTTTACCGTACCGTTCAATATCTTGCTAATGGGGAGCTACCTCCGGAACCGACACCGGAAGAGAAAATCCGCATCGCAATCCTGCACATGGACCGACTCATAGCACTCAAAGGCGAGCACGTTGCCGTAAAAGAGATGCGTAAACATATGGCTTGGTACCTCAAGGGATTAACAGGAGCAGCTCGTGTGAAGGACGCCATTATGGAGATGTTGAAGCGTGATGAAATGGTTCGGACGCTGAATGAATACGTTGAGCACCTTGCTGCGCAATCGTCGTCATCCAGCCAAGAAGAATCTCCCGTACTGCAATAAATCATGCAGCTATGGTTGAGATTGACATTTTGAAACGGTTGCAATATAATCAGTCAATATTAATGTGTTCCTGCATATATTGAAAGACAAACGAGTAAGTTCCTAATTTTATAACCGTGAATTCATACTACTTGAATCAGCTCTATAAAGACCTAACTCCTAGCAGGAAGCATCGATTCAACGATATGAAAATCTTTCACATGACGGGAGATCAGTTGGTAATGGCTGAAAAAGAGGTCATTCTTACACCAGAAGGTTTGAGAAGGCTCGAGGACGAGCTTGAGCATCTTAAATCAGTGAAGCGCCGCGAAGTCGCGGAGAGAATCAAGGTTGCCATCGGGTATGGCGATATCAGTGAGAACTCCGAGTACGAAGATGCGAAGAACGAGCAAGCCTTTATTGAAGGCAGAATCATCACTTTAGAAAAAATGCTGCGCAATGCGCGGATTATTAATAACGACGATGTGGATATCAACACGGTAAGTGTAGGATCCATCGTTACACTGAAGGACTTGGAATTCGGTGATTTGGTTGAGTACAATATTGTAGGTACCGCGGAGTCTGATCCGCTACAGAATAAGATTTCGAATGAAAGCCCGGTGGGCAAAGCAATTCTTGGCAAGCAAAAGGGCGCAACCGTTGATGTTAACGTTCCAGCTGGCGTCATTCAGTATCAAATTGTTGATATTAAAAAGTAGCGTGCAGCCGCAGCCCCGTTTCAGTTTACCTTTGCTCAGCATAGGCAAATTGTCTGGAAAGCTTCCTTACGGAAGCTTTTTTCCGGTTTTAGCACCCTTTACTAAAATATGTAGGAGATGAAAACATGAGCCAGGAAGTGGAATTGAACGAATTGCTCGTCATTCGCCGTAACAAATTGGACGAGCTTCGCGGTCTGAGTGTAGATCCTTTCGGCAGCAAATACGTTAGAACGCATACAACGCTAGAGATCTTGACAGCTTACCAGGACAAAACAAAGGAAGAGCTGGACGAAGAGCACTACGAGGTTAGTATTGCAGGACGTATTATGCAAAAAAGAGGCATGGGTAAAGCAAGTTTTGCTCATATCCAAGACATTACAGGGAAAATTCAAATCTACGTACGGGAAGATGCGTTGGATGCGAACAAGTACAAAGCTTTTGATCTTTTGGATCTGGGTGACATGGTTGGCGTTCAAGGTGTTGTTTTTAAAACGAAAACCGGAGAAACCTCCATTAAGGTTAAGTCTCTTGAGGTATTGACCAAGTCCTTGCTTCCGCTTCCGGACAAATTCCATGGTCTTAGCGATGTAGAATTGCGCTATCGTCAACGTTATGTTGATTTGATTATGAATCAAGATGTTCAACAGACATTTATTCTGCGTTCCCGTATTATTCAGTCGATGCGCCGTTACCTGGATTCGCTGGGTTATTTAGAGGTGGAAACACCGACGCTTCATTCGGTTGCAGGCGGGGCTTCGGCTCGTCCGTTTAATACGCATCATAATGCTTTGGATATGCAGCTTCATATGCGTATTGCTATTGAGCTTCACTTGAAACGCCTTATTGTTGGCGGACTAGAGAAAGTTTACGAAATTGGTCGTGTTTACCGGAATGAAGGTATCTCCACGCGCCATAATCCAGAATTTACGATGATTGAGTTGTACGAAGCTTATGCTGACTACAAAGACATTATGAAGCTGACTGAGGAGCTTATTGCGCATATCGCTCAAGAGGTTCTTGGTACGACTTCAATTCCTTATGGAGATCACGTGGTTGATCTAGCTGTTGGCTGGAGACGTATCTCCATGGTTGATGCGGTTAAAGAAGTGAAAGGTGTAGACTTCGGCGTTCAAATGACGAACGAGGAAGCGCATCGCTTAGCCAAAGAGCATAATGTGCCAGTGGAGCCTCATATGACATTTGGTCATATCTTGAACCAATTCTTTGAGACGTTTGTAGAAGAGACGCTGATTCAGCCGACCTTTATTTATGGACATCCTCTAGAAATTTCACCGCTTGCCAAAAAGAACCCGGAAGATCCGCGCTTCACGGATCGCTTCGAGCTCTTTATCGTAGCGCGTGAGCATGCGAATGCATTTACTGAGCTTAATGATCCTATCGATCAAAGAGAGCGTTTCGAGGCTCAGCTTCGTGAGAAAGAGCAGGGGAATGATGAAGCTCATGAAATGGATGAGGACTTCATTCGTGCATTGGAATATGGAATGCCGCCAACAGGTGGTTTAGGAATAGGAATCGACCGTTTGGTTATGCTATTGACCAATGCCCCATCTATTCGCGATGTCTTGTTGTTCCCGCTTATGCGTGAGCGTCAAGGAGAGTAAGGAAGACCATTTCGGGGCATCGTAAGATGCCTCGAAATTTTTTGTCGAAAGTACTTGCATTGTCTGCAGCGTCTGTGGTATCTTATAAAAGTTGCCGCTGAGGACAACGAGCAAATGGTTGAAAACAACTTAAAAAATAAGTTGCAAACAAAAACTCAGTATGGTATATTGGACTTCCGGCTTTCGAAAGAAAGCGGATAGGACAAGAGTTCTTGATCTTTGAAAACTGAACAACGAGTGAGTAAGCACAGTCGAGTAATCGACTATAAATGAGATTGTAAAATCTCGCTAGCAAGTCAATGAGCTATTCAGCTTTTCTATTATGGAGAGTTTGATCCTGGCTCAGGACGAACGCTGGCGGCGTGCCTAATACATGCAAGTCGAGCGGAGCACTTCGGTGCTTAGCGGCGGACGGGTGAGTAACACGTAGGCAACCTGCCTATAAGACTGGGATAACTATCGGAAACGATAGCTAAGACCGGATAACTGGTTTTCTCGCATGAGAGAATTATGAAACACGGAGTAATCTGTGGCTTATAGATGGGCCTGCGGCGCATTAGCTAGTTGGTGAGGTAACGGCTCACCAAGGCGACGATGCGTAGCCGACCTGAGAGGGTGAACGGCCACACTGGGACTGAGACACGGCCCAGACTCCTACGGGAGGCAGCAGTAGGGAATCTTCCGCAATGGACGCAAGTCTGACGGAGCAACGCCGCGTGAGTGATGAAGGTTTTCGGATCGTAAAGCTCTGTTGCCCTAGACGAACAGCAAGGCGAGTAACTGCGCTTTGTGTGACGGTATAGGAGAAGAAAGCCCCGGCTAACTACGTGCCAGCAGCCGCGGTAATACGTAGGGGGCAAGCGTTGTCCGGAATTATTGGGCGTAAAGCGCGCGCAGGCGGTTAATTAAGTTGGGTGTTTAAGCCCGGGGCTCAACCCCGGTTCGCATCCAAAACTGGTTGACTTGAGTGTAGGAGAGGAAAGTGGAATTCCACGTGTAGCGGTGAAATGCGTAGAGATGTGGAGGAACACCAGTGGCGAAGGCGACTTTCTGGCCTATAACTGACGCTGAGGCGCGAAAGCGTGGGGAGCAAACAGGATTAGATACCCTGGTAGTCCACGCCGTAAACGATGCATACTAGGTGTTGGGGATTCGATTCCTCGGTGCCGAAGTTAACACAGTAAGTATGCCGCCTGGGGAGTACGCTCGCAAGAGTGAAACTCAAAGGAATTGACGGGGACCCGCACAAGCAGTGGAGTATGTGGTTTAATTCGAAGCAACGCGAAGAACCTTACCAGGTCTTGACATCTGGGTGTAAGCACTAGAGATAGTGCCCCTCTTCGGAGCACCCAAGACAGGTGGTGCATGGTTGTCGTCAGCTCGTGTCGTGAGATGTTGGGTTAAGTCCCGCAACGAGCGCAACCCTTGATCTTAGTTGCCAGCATTTCGGATGGGCACTCTAAGATGACTGCCGGTGACAAACCGGAGGAAGGTGGGGATGACGTCAAATCATCATGCCCCTTATGACCTGGGCTACACACGTACTACAATGGTCGGTACAACGGGAAGCGAAGCCGCGAGGTGGAGCCAATCCTTATAAGCCGATCTCAGTTCGGATTGCAGGCTGCAACTCGCCTGCATGAAGTCGGAATTGCTAGTAATCGCGGATCAGCATGCCGCGGTGAATACGTTCCCGGGTCTTGTACACACCGCCCGTCACACCACGAGAGTTTACAACACCCGAAGTCGGTGGGGTAACCCGCAAGGGAGCCAGCCGCCGAAGGTGGGGTAGATGATTGGGGTGAAGTCGTAACAAGGTAGCCGTATCGGAAGGTGCGGCTGGATCACCTCCTTTCTATGGAGACTCGGGTCTGAAACGACCCAGTCAAGTATCTTCGGATACACAATCGTTTACTCACTCGTGTTCAGTTTTGAAAGAGCAAGCTCTTTCAGCAGGATGGTTACAACCATGTTGCACTCGTTTGGTGATGATGGCGGAGGGGACCCACGCGTTCCCATCTCGAACACGACCGTTAAGCCCTCCAGCGTCGATGGTACTTGAACCGCAGGGTTCTGGGAGAGTAGAACGTTGCCAAGCGGACCCATAGCAAGCTTTCGAAGAAAGCTTCGAAAGCTTGTAGGTGGGTTTTTATTTTGGGGAGTTTCCCCAAAACACATATTGGCCCTTAGCTCAGCTGGTTAGAGCGCACCCCTGATAAGGGTGAGGTCGGTGGTTCGAGTCCACTAGGGCCAACCAATTTCATAATCATATGGGGCCATAGCTCAGCTGGGAGAGCGCCTGCCTTGCAAGCAGGAGGTCAGCGGTTCGATCCCGCTTGGCTCCACCAACTATCATTTTCAGACAGAGATTTCCAAGAAATTTCGACTTGAAATGAGAATGTGAGTTGTGATAAGATAACTTTCGCCGCTGAGATAGGGCAAGGGAATTTGAATCGCAATGAACACTTTGTTCCTTGAAAACTAGATAACGAAATGAAACGTAAAGTAAGAACTTAGGTAGTGTAACCTTCGGGTTGCACGACAATCTTTAAATGTAATTTCTAGGTTAAGCTAGAAAGAGCACACGGAGGATGCCTAGGCACTAGGAGCCGAAGAAGGACGTGGCGAACGACGAAATGCCTCGGGGAGCCGTAAGCAGGCTTTGATCCGGGGATGTCCGAATGGGGGAACCCAGCTGTGGTAATGCGCAGTTACCATGTAGTGAATACATAGCTACATTGGAGGCAGACCCAGGGAACTGAAACATCTAAGTACCTGGAGGAAAAGAAAACAAAAGTGATTCCGTCAGTAGCGGCGAGCGAAAGCGGAATAGCCCAAACCAAGGAGCTTGCTCCTTGGGGTTGTAGGACCTCAATATGGGGTTAGTTTGGTAGGCGAAGTGATCTGGAAAGGTCCGGCATAGAAGGTAAAAGCCCTGTAGCCAAAATCGAACGAATCTCCTAGAGGTATCCTGAGTACGGCGGGTCACGTGAAACCCCGTCGGAATCCGGCAGGACCATCTGCCAAGGCTAAATACTCCCTAGTGACCGATAGTGAAGCAGTACCGTGAGGGAAAGGTGAAAAGCACCGCGGAAGCGGAGTGAAAAAGAACCTGAAACCGTGTGCTTACAAAAAGTCAGAGCCCTCTATATGGGTGATGGCGTGCCTTTTGTAGAATGAACCGGCGAGTTACGTTCCCGTGCGAGGTTAAGTCGAAGAGACGGAGCCGCAGCGAAAGCGAGTCTGAATAGGGCGCTTTAGTACGTGGACGTAGACCCGAAACCGTGTGATCTACCCCTGTCCAGGGTGAAGGTGAGGTAACACTCACTGGAGGCCCGAACCCACGAATGTTGAAAAATTCGGGGATGAGGTGGGGGTAGCGGAGAAATTCCAATCGAACTCGGAGATAGCTGGTTCTCCCCGAAATAGCTTTAGGGCTAGCCTCGGATGTGGAGTTGTGGAGGTAAAGCACTGATTGGGTGCGGGGCCCGCCAAGGGTTACCAAGTCCAGTCAAACTCTGAATGCCACAAACTTAAATCCGGGAGTCAGACAGTGAGTGCTAAGATCCATTGTCAAAAGGGAAACAGCCCAGACCATCAGCTAAGGTCCCCAAGTGTGTGTTAAGTGGGAAAGGATGTGGAGTTGCACAGACAACCAGGATGTTGGCTTAGAAGCAGCCACCATTGAAAGAGTGCGTAATAGCTCACTGGTCGAGTGACTCTGCGCCGAAAATGTAACGGGGCTAAACACGCCACCGAAGCTATGGCTTGCACGTATGTGCATGGGTAGGGGAGCGTTGTATGTACGTTGAATTCTGACCGTAAGGACAGGTGGAGCGCATACAAGTGAGAATGCCGGTATAAGTAACGAAAAGATCAGTGAGAATCTGATCCGCCGAAAACCTAAGGGTTCCTGAGGAAGGCTCGTCCGCTCAGGGTAAGTCGGGACCTAAGGCGAGGCCGAAAGGCGTAGTCGATGGACAACAGGTGGAAATTCCTGTACCACCGTAGCCGTTATGAGCGATGGAGTGACGCAGAAGGATAGTGACGCGAGCTGATGGATGCTCGTCCAAGCAGTGAGGCTGGTTAGTAGGCAAATCCGCTAACCGTAAGGCTGGGCTGTGATGGGGAGGGAAACTTTAAGTACCGAAGGTCATGATTTCACACTGCCAAGAAAAGCTTCTAGCCAGGCGAAGGTGCCCGTACCGCAAACCGACACAGGTGGGTGAGAAGAGAATTCTAAGGCGCGCGGAAGAACTCTCGTTAAGGAACTCGGCAAAATGACCCCGTAACTTCGGGAGAAGGGGTGCCTCGGTAGGGTGAATAGCCCGAGGGGGCCGCAGTGAAAAGGCCCAAGCGACTGTTTAGCAAAAACACAGGTCTGTGCGAAGCCGCAAGGCGAAGTATACGGGCTGACGCCTGCCCGGTGCTGGAAGGTTAAGAGGAGTGGTTAGGGGGTAACCCCGAAGCTATGAATTGAAGCCCCAGTAAACGGCGGCCGTAACTATAACGGTCCTAAGGTAGCGAAATTCCTTGTCAGGTAAATTCTGACCCGCACGAATGGCGTAACGACTTGGGCGCTGTCTCAACGAGAGATCCGGTGAAATTTTAATACCTGTGAAGATGCAGGTTACCCGCGACAAGACGGAAAGACCCCATGGAGCTTTACTGCAGCTTGATATTGGACTTTGGTACGATCTGTACAGGATAGGTGGGAGCCTTAGAAGCCTGAGCGCCAGCTTGGGTGGAGGCGCCGTTGGGATACCACCCTGATCGTATCGGAGTTCTAACCTGGTACCGTGATCCGGTATGGGGACAGTGTCAGGTGGGCAGTTTGACTGGGGCGGTCGCCTCCTAAAATGTAACGGAGGCGTTTAAAGGTTCCCTCAGAATGGTTGGAAATCATTCGCAGAGTGCAAAGGCATAAGGGAGCTTGACTGCGAGACCTACAAGTCGAGCAGGGACGAAAGTCGGACTTAGTGATCCGGTGGTACCGAATGGAAGGGCCATCGCTCAACGGATAAAAGCTACCCTGGGGATAACAGGCTTATCTCCCCCAAGAGTCCACATCGACGGGGAGGTTTGGCACCTCGATGTCGGCTCATCGCATCCTGGGGCTGAAGTAGGTCCCAAGGGTTGGGCTGTTCGCCCATTAAAGCGGTACGCGAGCTGGGTTCAGAACGTCGTGAGACAGTTCGGTCCCTATCTGTCGCGGGCGTAGGAAATTTGAGAGGAGCTGTCCTTAGTACGAGAGGACCGGGATGGACGTACCGCTGGTGTACCAGTTGTCTCGCCAGAGGCACCGCTGGGTAGCTATGTACGGAGGGGATAAGCGCTGAAAGCATCTAAGCGCGAAGCCCCCCTCAAGATGAGATTTCCCAGTATGTAAGACCCCTTGTAGACGACGAGGTTGATAGGTTCGAGGTGGAAGTGCGGCAACGTATGCAGCTGACGAATACTAATCGGTCGAGGGCTTAACCTAATATAGGGATCTTTAATCGAAGATTAAAGTCTCTCTGCTTGAAACCTATAGTTGTAACTTTACAAACGTTTCGTATCTAGTTTTCAGGGAATAATAATTCCTGAGTATATATGTCTTGGAGAGATACCCAAGTGGCTATAAGGGGACCCTCTGCTAAGGGGTTAGACTGCGTAAGTGGTGCGAGGGTTCGAATCCCTCTCTCTCCGCCAGTTCCAAACATATATAACACCTTTTATGTGGCGGCGTAGCTCAGCTGGCTAGAGCGTACGGTTCATACCCGTAAGGTCGGGGGTTCGAGCCCCTCTGCCGCTACCATAAAACCATTCCAGATGGAGGCTTAGCTCAGCTGGGAGAGCATCTGCCTTACAAGCAGAGGGTCGGCGGTTCGATCCCGTCAGCCTCCACCACTTTACCCCAAAAAGTGAAGTGTTTCCAAGATGGAGTTTCCGATTACTTTTCGGGGGCCTCGAAACTATATGCCGTTGTAGCGCAACTGGTAGAGCAACTGACTTGTAATCAGTAGGTTGGGGGTTCAAGTCCTCTCGACGGCACCATTTAGTTGGTGCAAATTGAATTGTCATGGAGCCGTGGTGTAGAGGCCTAACATGCCTGCCTGTCACGCAGGAGACCGCGGGTTCGAATCCCGTCGGCTCCGCCATTCATCTTTTTTAATGAATGGGACAAACTAAAAAGAAGTACATAAGGCTCGGTAGCTCAGTCGGTAGAGCAGAGGACTGAAAATCCTCGTGTCGGCGGTTCGATTCCGTCCCGAGCCATTGAGATGGTTGTGCTGCTACAACGCAGCACGGTTATCTCGCAATCTGGAGGCTTAGTGAAGTGGCTAAACACGGCAGACTGTAAATCTGCTCTCTCCGAGTTCGGTGGTTCGAATCCATCAGCCTCCATTTCCCTAAGAGCCATTAGCTCAGTTGGTAGAGCACCTGACTTTTAATCAGGGTGTCGTAGGTTCGAGTCCTACATGGCTCACTTTTATAAGTAAAAACACAAGGCCGCGAGGGTCTTTTTTTGTTTTTATTATTTTGATTTCTATAAACGCCTTTAATACAAAAAAGCATCCCAACGAGGGATGCTCTTTTTATTTCAATTTTTCTGCAACCGACTGCATTTTTTGAGACATAGAGGCCGCTTTATCACGGCGATCGTCGATTTTAATGGAGGTGGATACACGCTGTGCGCCATTCGTAAAGGGAACCTCATGCACAGCGCGAATGACCTCCAGAATTCGATCTAAGGAGCCTTCTAGAATAGTTCCCATGGGTGTCATCTCGAACGTAATATCCGTGTGCTTTTCTAGTTCTTTGTGAAGATCAGCCACATATCCGCTAAGGCTTGTAGTTGCTGTCCCGATTGGGATAATCGTAAATTCTGCAATAGCCATGTATGTTGAAACCTCTCCTTTCCTCTTGCCTGCTATGCTCTATTGTAGATGTTGGAATATAGGAGATGCAACTAAACGCTAGAGCACCGCTGCCTTAAATGCTAGCAAGTTCAATAATATAATCCGCAGTCCTTGCAGCAAGAGCCATAACCGTATTGGTCGGATTACAGCCGCTTGAGGTCACGAACAGACTCGCATCGCAGATGAAAAGGTTCGGTATATCGTGACTCTGCCCGTATGTGTTGACGACAGATGTAGCAGGGTTATTTCCCATACGGCATCCCCCCATGAAATGCTGCGTATCCGGTACAACGAAGGCAATTTCTCCTCCAGCCGCTTTGAGGATCAGCTGCATATTGTCAACGGCGTGATCGATGAGTTTGCGATCATTATCTCCGTAATTAAAGGTAACAGCGGCACGTGGCATGC
Organism: Paenibacillus sp. WC2504; assembly: GCF_052682475.1. NCBI lineage: Bacteria > Bacillati > Bacillota > Bacilli > Caryophanales > Paenibacillaceae > Paenibacillus > Paenibacillus sp. WC2504. Next base: position 8,023,430 of record NZ_JBQZFH010000001.1, on the reverse strand, counting down.
CGTAGTCATCTTTTTCGTCAGATAAGGAGATATGGTTATCCCACTGTGGAAGAACCTCTCCAACCATCGTTAACCGCCCATAGTGATTGTAGTTAAGCATAGCTTGTCTTAGCCCTGATCCCCAAAGAGGATCTTGCGTCGATTTGCTGATCCCATCGGCCATATCTATAGGTCTGGAACCGTGAGAATGAATTGTATAGCCGCGAGCATAACCACGCCGAGGATCTGTCTCATAGAAATCCTGAGTAGATGCTAGCACTGGAGTGCCTTTGTATAAACGAACCTCCTGCTCAAATTTGGCATACACATCGTTGCTGCTATGCGTCATAATAGCACGGCCAACCCATCCGCTAGAATTAGCTAGACCGTCAGGAAATAGTGGCGACGCTGAATGAAGCAGCAGACGAGGCGTTTCGACGGCATGTGCGCATACAATAACCGTTTTGGCACGCTGCCGGTACTCCGTTCCCTGATGGACAAAGAGCACACCGCTGGCATGACCGTTTGCGTCAACTTCAATCTGAGTGACCATGCAATCGGGGAGAACCTCTGCCCCAGCTTTCACAGCTTTGGGGATATGAACGGTCAAGGTGCTGAATTTGGCATTCGGCATGCAGCCCTGGATGCAGAAACCGCGGTTGATGCAGGGAGGACGACCATCATAGGGAGCAGATAGAATGGCAAGCGGAGTAACAGCGGATTGAATGCCGAGTGCTTCACAGCCTTTTTGAAACAGGTAGGCGTTAGGACTTAAGGGGTCTCGTTCCGGATAGGGATAAGGCCCCCGAAAGTTGCCCCATGGAAAATGTTTAGGTCCGGAAACGGCAATTTCTTTTTCAATCCGATTATAGTAAGGTTCAAGATCTTTGTAATGAATGGGCCAGTCTTCTCCTACACCATCGATGGATTTGGTTTTGAAATCAGATTCATGAAATCGTAAGAAAACGCCCGTGAAGTTTTGCGTTCCCCCGCCGACTCCCCGTCCCGAATTAGAGTAACCCATGCCTAGCGGAACGGTCCCGTCTACAAGGCGAGTATCTTCCCACCCTAACTGCCGCATGCTCAACTCGTCACTAGCAAAATTCTTCTGAGGATCTCGCCAAGGTCCGGCATCCAAAACAACGACACTGAGACCGGCTTCGCTCAGTTCTTTGGCCAGAACGCCGCCAGCGGCGCCTGCTCCAACGATTAAGATATCAACTTCGTCTTGCTCGTATCTCCTCTTCATTGCTCCTTCACAGCCTCCCAAGGGTCAAGTTGGCCTGTTTCTGCGCGCACATAACCACGCGGATAGGCAGGACCGCCAAACCCGATCTCCGACCATACCAAAGGATGAGAATAATAAGCCTCGACACTGAGCTTCAGCAGTTTTTGAAACAAAGCTTTCTGCGGGACGCCTTCCCAATTTTCTGTCAGAGGGTAACTGTCGCTGCTGATTTGCAGCATAATGTGTCGCTGAGACGTCTCATCTAGTTGAAAAAAAGGTTTGCTGCTATCAATCCAGCCAGTCTCATCAATAGCTTTAAGCCCTTGACGTAAAAGCGTGCGCAAAGGGGGGACATTCATTTTTCGCTGCCCCTCACCTTTGTCCTGTGTGAGAACCTCGTCGATATGACAAAGGACGTACTGAATGATTTCTCCCCTATTATCATCCATAAGCAGCGAGCACCAAGCCCGCAATGTTTCTGCCTCTACATGTGTGAGGAACTGATACATGGTTTCACGCTGTAAACGTGCATTTACAATATTCCGAGTGTTGGCATCCCATTCCTTTTGCTCATCCATGACGTTATAAGTCGGATAATAGCTATGATTTGTCATCGTCAATCAACCTCCATAAATGGCAGTAAGTCCAAGAATACTTAGAAAAGAAAATAGTAGAGGCATCAGCACCGGCGGTCCTGTGAGAAAGTTTCGTAAAGCAAAGCCGCCTACTCTTTTACGTACACCACTTAGATGAAAAGCAAAGCCGATTAATCCTTGAAGGACCCCAAGCCAAAAGATGAGATGCACAGCCGTATACCAACCATGGCGATTGACAAGCGTACACAGAATGGAGACAAAACTGATAAGAAAAGACAGAATGACTGGACTCCACATTATTTTCTTATGAAAGTTTTGACGATAGTGCGATAAAGTCACTTGGATCCATAAGAGTAGATAGGCGACCCCAATCAAGAGAATAATGACTCGGTCCAAAGACCATTGCGTCCAAACCATATGTAGTACCTCCCTATAGGACGAATATCCCTTGTACAATTATTTCCAAAAAAACGAAGTTTATGAGCACGCTGTCCTTAATGACGCACGGATGAAAGATTTGTTAGCATTACCAATCATGTGTGTGTAAGGAAACATTTTAGGAATGAAAGTCTTTTCATAGACATGGTAATCTTGTACTAGATTAAATGGACTTTTCCATATCTACTAACAAATACGTACTGGAGGATTTAAGATGATAAAGATTCTTGCAAGACGCACAGTTGGGATAACGGCAGCGGTAACGTTTGCACTCTCAGCAACAACAGCTATTTCCGCATACGCCGCTAATGATGATATGGATGCAGTTTCACTAGCGAAGAAAATGGTAGGAGTCGATTATTCCAAAGGTAGCGAAACGCCTGGTGCGGGGTTTGATTCCTCGGGCTTGATTTATTATGTCTACCAAACGCTGGATTACTCGATTCCAAGAACGCTTGCGGATCAATTTAAAATGAATAAAAAGACAATCACGGATATGTCCAAAGCGGAACCAGGTGACGTCTTGTTCTTTGGCAGTGGTAAGAATCCATCATTTGCTGGGATCTATGTCGGTCAAGGGAAAATGGTTATGTCTTCCCAGAGCAAAGACGAAGTCGTCACTCGTAGTGTAAATGACTATAAGAGCAGTTTCATTGGCGGGAAAAGTCTTCTTTCCTCCAAGGATCGGTTGAAAGCTGAGCTTATTTTGACTGCTCAGAAATACTTGGGTACACCATACGTTTTTGGTGCGAAATATGGACAAACCAAAACGATGGATTGCTCGTCGTTTGTGAAAACCGTGTTTGCTGAGTACGACATCACGCTACCGCGGGTATCTCGCGATCAAGCGAAAGAAGGTAAGTTTGTCAGCAAAAGCGATTTGCAGACCGGCGACTTAGTTTTCTTTACAACTGTGGATTCAGGTAAAAATATTGGACATGTCGGGATTTATGTAGGTGATGGCATGATGATCCATACGTATGGTGAAGGCGGCGTGAAATTCACCTCAATTAACAAAGAGTGGTGGGCGGATCATTACGTGACGGCACGTCGGGTTTTAAACTAGAAGATTAGCTACCAATCAATGGAACCCTTATGCAGCCTAGTTGCAGGAGGGTTCTTTTCCATGAAACCTGGCAGATATGGTACAATAGGGAGATAGAGATAGAAGAAAGCTAGGACTAAGGAGAGACGCAGATGGATTGGGAGCGCATAAAAGAACGTTTGGAAGCGGTTTTACAGACACCTATGCACATTGGTTTGATCTCTGAAGCAGATTGGTTGCACTTATCCGAAGAACAAGCCGAACACCCGGCGAGCTTTTGTCGAAGTATTGAACGTGGGCAAGATGTGTTGTTTTATTTAGCTAAGGAACATAAGGATATACGCGTTTTACAGATAGCTGGAGCCAAGCTGACGGCATCTGAGCGCAAACTCGTTGAAATGACGGTTGAGTCCAAACAAACACAGGAAAAGAAACAGCGTGGCATTTACCTGTCTGAAGATGAAAGAAGGGCTCATCAGTTAAGGGATTGGCTGCTTCAGCAAATGGAACTCGGTTCGACTTACGCGGAGCTTCCAGATGCGCTTGCTTCACAATCCTCACTGTATTCAACGAAAATTCCGCTGCTTTTATACGGGGATTATTCTCAAAGCCAGAGCGTTTCCTACGCAGAGCTGAAAAAGCTGCTGGAATCTTTCTTTGAATCGGAGATTATTCTGATTCCTCTAATGGATAAAGAATGGCTGATTCTAGCGCCGGAAGGTTTGCTAGCGAGTGGAAGCGAAGAGCGTGAGGGTGACGAAGAAGAAAGCGTAGAACAAATTCTAGATGCCCTGGGTTCAGGTTTATATGAAATGCTCGCTAATGAGTGGGTGGGAGAATGCCATCTAGCCATCGATTATCCAGTGAAACCCGCGAAATCGCTGTTTGCTACGATTCTCAAACTAAGGGAAACGATTATGCTAGGCCGCTCCTTCCACGTAGGCAGCTTCATTCACCTTCGTTGGGAGCTTCGGTTGGAAAAGCTGCTGCACCTTATTGAGGAAGAGGAGAAAGCGGAATTCCTGGAGCAGGTGCTGCGCGGCACCGACCATGCGCTGGACGCAGAGACGGTTACAACCCTTGAGCATTTCTTCACATTAGACTGCAATGTTAGTGAAACCGCGAAGAAGCTTTATATTCATAGGAACACACTATTATATCGATTGGACAAGTTCAAAAATGAGACCGGACTGGATGTCCGAACGTTTAATCATGCGGTATTAGTGAGACTTGCACTATTATTGTACAAAGTAACGAAAAGAAAGTGATTTTTTTGTAGGTATTGTGCATAGTCAGTCCGGCCTTCGTGGGGTAAGATGAGTATAGTCAAAAGTTGATGAACAAGTAGTGTACATCGATAAACCGTAGGGGGAATGAACACATGGCAGGCGTACGTTTAAATCATATCGTTAAAAGATATTCTGGTGCAGAAGAATCTACAGTTAAAGATTTCCATCTTGAAATTGCAGATAAAGAGTTCGTCGTATTGGTTGGAGCTTCCGGTTGCGGAAAATCCACAACTCTTCGTATGATCGCAGGATTAGAGGAAATCACTGAGGGTGAACTTTACATCGGAGACCGCCTAGTTAATGATGTCGCTCCTAAAGACCGCGATATCGCGATGGTTTTCCAATCTTATGCCCTTTACCCGCATATGACTGTTTATCAAAACATGGCATTCGGTTTGAAACTTCGTAAATTCAAAAAAGCTGATATCGATGCTCGCGTTCGCGAAGCAGCGAAAATCTTGGATATCGTTCACTTGCTGGACCGCAAACCAAAAGCTCTTTCCGGTGGTCAACGCCAACGTGTTGCCTTGGGTCGTGCGATCGTTCGTGAGCCACAAGTATTCTTAATGGATGAGCCGCTTTCCAACTTGGATGCGAAACTTCGCGTACAAATGCGTGCGGAAATCACAAAATTAACAAAACGTCTTGGTGTTACGACAATCTACGTAACGCATGACCAAATCGAAGCAATGACAATGGGCGATCGCATCGTTGTTATGGATAAAGGTATCATTCAACAAGCAGCTACACCTGAAGAAATCTACAACTTCCCAGTGAACATCTTCGTTGCGGGCTTCATCGGATCCCCATCCATGAACTTCATGACAGGTACACTGACACAAGAAGGAAGCGGAATCTTCTTCAAAGCAGGTTCTGTTAACGTTGAAGTTCCAGCTGGTAAAGCACAAGTACTGAAAGACAAAGGATATGTTGGTAAAGAAGTGATTCTGGGAGTTCGTCCAGAAGACATTCACGAAGAGCCAGTATTCTTGGAAGCTTCCCCGAACACAGTATTCAACGTTAACGTTGAATTAACTGAGAACTTGGGTCACGAAATGTACTTGTACCTGAACGGTATCGGCGCTAACACAGTTATCGCACGTGTAGATGGCCGTTCCGGAATCAAAGAAGGCACAAACGTGAAATTGGCTTTGGATATGAACAAAGTTCATTTCTTCGATAAAGAATCCACATTGTCCATCTTAGCGAAATAAGTTGGAACTGAAAGGCCAGCCGTAATCGGCTGGCTTTTTTGCTGTTTGGGGAGAAACAGGAAGATTGCGAACACTTTAGTTGATTTCAGTTTCGTATTCCATTACGATGAAACTATTGGAAAAGAAATGAGTATGAGCAGATGAAGCAGGTTTTGCTCAGGCAAAACGCAGAGGAGATAGGACGATGGCCAAAAAGGTGAAGGTTTCCGAGTTAGTGGAACAACTCCATATGGAGGTTCTTGCAGGTGAATCTGGGCTCAAACGTGCGATAACAACCGGAGATTTGTACCGTCCGGGTCTCGAGATGGCGGGATATTTCAATTATCATCCGAGAGAACGTATTCAAATGCTAGGGAAGACAGAAATCACCTTCATGGAGATGTTAACGACAGGTGTCCGCAGAAACCGGGTAGAGCAGCTATGCGCTCCGGAGGAAACACCTTGTATCATCGTGACACGAGGGCTGGATATTCCAACGGAGCTGTTGGAAGAAGCGACAAAACGTGATCTTCCCGTGCTTCGCAGTCAAATGTCTACAACCATTTTCGCAAGCCGATTAACAGGGTTTTTGGAAAATAAATTAGCGCCAAGCACGACGATTCATGGCGTTCTTGTCGATGTCTATGGTATCGGCATGCTGATTACAGGCAGCAGCGGTATCGGGAAAAGCGAAACAGCGCTTGAGCTTGTAAAAAGAGGGCATCGCTTAATTGCCGATGATGCCGTTGAAATACGTCAAAACGGAGATAAAGTGCTGACAGGGAACGCGCCGGAATTGATCCGGCATTTGCTCGAAATCCGCGGCGTCGGTATTATCAATGTGATGACATTGTTCGGAGCCGGGGCGGTTCGTAATGTGAAGAAAATTTCCGTCGTGGTCAAATTGGAGAATTGGCAGCAGGACAAGCAATATGATCGCTTAGGCTTAGATGAGGAACTCACACGCATCATTGATACCGATTTGCCGCTCGTCACGATTCCAGTACGACCTGGACGAAATTTAGCGGTTATCGTAGAAGTGGCTGCGATGAACTATCGTTTGAAGCGGATGGGGTACAACGCGGCGCTGCAGTTTACGAATAAACTAACGGAATCGCTGAACGAAGATTATGAAGATTTTGATTGAAATCTGGCTAGAAAGACAGTTAACATCTGAAGGAGTGAAACTATGTTAGAAAGCGTTGCGTTCTCCCTTGGACCGATTCATGTCCGATGGTATGGCATTATTTTAGGTACAGCAGCATTAATCGGGCTACTATTGGCCATTCAAGAAGGAAAACGATTCAAGATTATTCCTGACTTTTTCATGGATTTGTTGCTGATTGGCGTGCCTTCGGCCATTATTGGGGCAAGAATATATTATGTGGCCTTCCAGTGGTCGGATTATAAGAATAACTTGGCTGAAATTTTCATGATCTGGCACGGTGGGATCGCCATCTACGGGGCGTTAATCGGCGCCATTATCGGTGTGTATTTCTATGTTAGAGCAAAAGGCTACGGTTTCTTGCGGATTGCGGATATTTGCGCGCCAGGCTTAATCGTTGGCCAAGCGATTGGACGTTGGGGCAATTTCATGAATCAGGAAGCACATGGGGGCCCTGTTTCGGAGTCATTCCTGCGCAACACGCTGCATTTGCCTAATTTTATTGTGAATCAAATGAACATTGAAGGCACGTTTTATCACCCGGCGTTTCTGTATGAATCTTTGTGGAACATTGTAGGATTGTGTGTGCTTCTATGGCTTCGCCGCAGACCATTCTTACGAGCTGGAGAACTTTTCTTCAGTTACTTCATCTGGTACTCCATAGGACGATTCTTCATTGAGGGCTTGCGCACGGATAGTTTGGATTTCACAGGTCCTGCATGGCTGGCTTCGTTTGTTAATGCACTTTGGTCTCCGATGAAAGCCGTCTTTGAACCGGGTGTGATGACGTATGGCGGCAACGTGAGATTCTCACAGCTGTTAGCACTTCTGCTTGTCATTGGAATGGCCATTTTAATTACCGTAAGAAGGAAAAAAGGGTATGCCACTGTTCACTATGCAGACCCGATTGTTTCCTCAAAAACATTAGACAAAAATAGAGTCGTGAAAGAACAAGAGCAGCAAGATAAAGGAGCAGATTATGATTCAAACCGTACTGTTTGACCTGGATGGCACCATTGTGGATACCAATGAGCTGATTGTGCAGTCCTTTTTGCATAGCTTGGAAGGCGAGACGCCGGAACCCGTAGGCCGGGAGTTAATCATCCCGAATATGGGGCGGCCGCTTGTCGAGCAAATGGAGTTTTTTACAGGAAGAAAAGAAGTGGAAGAGCTCATAAAGAAATATCGAACATTTAACCTGTCCAAACATGATGAGCTTGTTAAGGAGTTCCCTAACGTGCGAGCTGTTATGAAGAAATTGCATGAGAATGGGATTAAAATCGGCATCGTGACCAGCAAAATCAGACAAACTACGCTAATGGGCCTGAAATTGTGCGGACTAGACGAGTTCGTGAGCACGATTGTCACTGTAGAAGATGTGAAGGAAGCGAAACCGCACCCGGAAGGCATTCTCGCTGCACTTAAGGTACTGGGAGGAACGCCGGATCAAGCCGTGATGGTGGGAGACAGCCATTATGACATTGAAGCCGCGAAAAATGCGGGTGTCATATCAGTTGGTGTTACATGGTCATGGAAAGGCCGCTCTTACTTGGAGGAGTACAATCCTGATCATCTAATTGACGATATGTTCGATCTACTGCCTATCGTGGGTCTTGCGTCGGATGTGGATGCTCATTGAGAAAAACGGACAGGTACCCGGTTGAGGGTCCTAATGCCCTGTGGCAAATCTATCATACCGTCAGCAAATGGAAGGCGATTCGCAATTTCGTATTCATCCAGATTACACGATATTCGCCTTCGCTGCGGATGAAAAACTGGATCTACCGGCATATCCTTGGGATGACGGTGGGGGAACACACAGCATTTGCCTTGATGGTCATGGTGGATGTGTTTTTTCCAGAGAAGATTCATATTGGCAATAATACGATTATTGGGTATAACACGACGATATTGGCTCATGAATATTTGACCAAGGAGTATAGGCTTGGCGATGTTCATATCGGATCCCATGTGATGGTGGGGGCGAATACGACGATTCTTCCAGGCGTAACGATCGGAGATTACGCAATCATCGGTGCGGGTTCAGTCGTGCACAAGGATGTAGCCGCGCATAGCTTCGTCGCAGGAAATCCGCTGCAAACCATACGTTAATTTCAAATTGAGAAATAAGAGTTGTGCGCTATTGAGCTGTACAGCTCTTTTTCTTTGCGAACGTAAAGAAATTGTAAATGTAAGGAACTAGTGAAAGAGGCAATTGACGGTCCTAGGGTTACGTGATAAAATAGCCGTACATTCTTTATTTTGGTAGTATGGTAGCACGTTAACGCGATAAAGTGATAAGAGGGAAAAACAGAACTGAATTTATAGATGTTGAGGTGAGACGGTGTCAAAGCCAAAAGTATTTGAAAAGCCGTTAGGGGTCAAGGATTACTTGCCCGAAGCGGTCACGAAGCTGCGCAACATAGAATACCGTGTACTGGCTTGTATGGAACGCTGGGGATATAACCAGATCCTTACGCCTACACTTGAATATTACGATACCGTTGGGGTGGCAAGCTCCACAGAAGATAAGAAGCTTTTCAAGCTGCTGGATCGCAAAGGTCAAACGCTAGTATTGCGTTCCGAATTGACTGCTCCGATCGCACGTGTAGCTTCATCTTTATTGAAGGAACATGCGTTCCCACTTCGTTTATCCTATCATTCGAACGTGTTTCGCGCGATAGAAGAGGAAGCTGGACGCGATTCGGAGTTTTACCAAACAGGTGTTGAATTAATCGGGGATGCTTCGTCAGAAGCTGATGCTGAGGTTGTGGCCTTGGCAGTTGCTTCGCTGCAAGCGGCTGGCGTTGGTACATTCAAGATTGCACTCGGCCATGTAGGGTTCTTGAACGGATTGTTCCAGGAAACACTGGAAGGCCGCAGTGATGCTCAGCTGAGTTTGAAGGAACATTTGCTAGCTCGTGATTATGTCGGATACCGTGAAGCAATCAAGTCACTGGCCCTTACGCCAGAGGTGGAGCGGGAGCTAATCGGCGTGTTAAGGCTTAGAGGCGGAGATGAAATTTGCGAGCAAGCTCGGATGGTTTCTCAGCACCCTATCGCGCAGGATGCAATTCGACACCTATGTGAAGTGTGGGATGTCCTGAAAGCTTATGGCGTAAGCGAACACGTTGTTATCGATTTAACGATGATTGGAGATTTCTCCTACTATACAGGCATGACATTTGAAGGATATGCAGCAGATCTTGGCTTCCCAGTGTGCAGCGGCGGCAGATACGATAATCTGCTGAGCCAGTTCGGGCGGCCTGCGCCGGCGACGGGTTTTGCGCTGAAGACGAACCGCATTCTTGAAGTGAACGGCGGAGAAGCTGTAGCGACACCTAAGCGCGTGTTGATTGCTTACGATGCTGAGCATCGCGAAGAAGCGCTCCAACTAGCCAAAGCTAAGCGGGGCAGCGAGGAGACGGCTGTGGTAATTACGCAGCTGGTGAGCGAACCAGGAGCTTGGTCGAGCGCGCGATTAGCGAAAGAAGATGGTTCATATGAGGTGCTTGGCATCGCATATCAGGAAGTTATAGCGCTGTTAGCGCAATAAGGTACACACAAAGCAGGAAGGGAGCGCAGATTAAGCGCTTTTTCTCCGGCGATCGGAAGGTAGGTTGGAACGGTGGATGAAATACTTAAAGTAGCGATGCCGAAAGGCCGTATTTATAAACAGGCAGCGAAGCTTTTTCATAAAGCGGGGCTGCCGATTCCGGAGGATTTGGAAGAAGGACGTCGGTTAATTATTCCCGTACATGAAGCGAAAATGGAATTCATTTTAGCAAAACCTGTGGATGTTCCGACCTATGTCGAATATGGGGTAGCGGATATCGGGGTTGTCGGCAAGGATGTGTTAATGGAGGAAAACCGTAACGTTTACGAGCTGCTGGATTTGGGGATTGCTCGCTGCCGCATGTCGGTGATCGGGCTGCCGGATTGGAAGCAAGTAATCAATCCAAGAGTGGCGACGAAGTATCCGAACGTGGCATCACAATATTTTCGCGAGCAAGGGCAGCAGGTAGAGGTCATTAAGTTGAACGGCTCTATCGAGCTGGCGCCGCTCATCGGTCTTGCTGACCGTATTGTGGACATGGTGGAGACGGGACAGACGCTGAAAGAGAACGGACTCGTGGAGCAAGAGGAGATTTTTCAAATTACGAGCCGCTTAATTGCGAATCGGGTTAGCTACCGCATGAAGAACGAATCCATTCAGCGGTTGTGTGATATGCTGCAGGCGGTACTTCCTGCGCTGACGAAGGTTTAGAAAGAAAGGGAGATAGCTATGCGGATACTACCCGCCTCGGAATTTGAATTGAAACGCGAGGTCGAATACGGTTCACCGGAGCAAAATGAAACCGTCCGCCGCATCATCGATGAGGTGCGGAAGGACGGCGACGCCGCGCTGCGGCGCATGGCGCGGGAGTTCGACCGCGTCGAAGTCGCTGAGCTTCGCGTCAGCGACGAAGAGATCCAGGCGGCGTACGCACAGGTCGACGCCGAGTTCTTGGCGGCGCTGCGTCAAGCGGCCGCTAATATTCGTGCGTTTCATGAGAAGCAGAAACGCACATCATGGATGGACCTGCAGCCGGACGGCAGCCTGCTGGGCCAAATCATCCGACCGCTGAAGCGGGTCGGCTTGTATGTGCCCGGAGGGAAGGCGGCGTACCCGTCCTCCGTGCTGATGAATGCCATCCCCGCGATCGTGGCGGGGGTGCCGGAGATCGCGATGGTGACGCCTCCGGCCACCGCTGGGGAAGAGGGCATCAACCCGCATATCCTCGTGGCGGCAGCCGAAGCGGGTGTGAAAGAGATCTACCGCGCAGGCGGGGCGCAGGCGGTAGCCGCGCTGGCCTACGGCACGGAATCGATCCAGCCGGTCGATAAAATCGTCGGCCCTGGCAACATCTACGTCGCGCTGGCGAAGCGCTTCGTGTTCGGCGTCGTCGATATCGACATGATCGCCGGGCCAACGGACATCGTCGTGCTGGCGGATGAGCACGCCGATCCTGAATACGTTGCGGCTGATTTGCTGGCGCAAGCCGAGCATGATGAGATGTCACCGGCTATTCTGGTGACACCGTCCCAGGAGCTAGCCGAATCGGTTCGGCTAGAGCTATGGCGGCAGCTGGATATGCTGCCGAAGAAAGCGATCGCTGCCGTTTCTACAGCGACCAGAGGTGCCATTCTCCTCGTGGACAGCTTGGACGAAGGCGTTGACGTAGTCAACCGCTTGGCGCCTGAGCATTGCGAGCTGCTAGTGCAGGAGCCTTTTAACCTGCTGCCGCGCATTGAGAATGCTGGGGCTATTTTCTTGGGTGCGTACAGCACAGAGCCTGTCGGCGATTATTTCGCCGGGCCGAATCATGTGCTGCCGACGAACGGCACAGCCCGTTTCTCATCCCCGCTGAATGTAGACGATTTTCTGAAAAAATCAAGCGTTATTCACTATAGCAAGGAAGCGCTCATCGCGAACGGCGATATGATTATGACTTTGGCCCGCAATGAAGGGCTGGAAGGTCATGCGAGAGCGGTGGAAGTACGACTCAAGAAGGAAGGGAAGTTGAAATAAATGGCTGAACAGGATAATGGGAAGGGCCGCTCGGCGAGTGTAGCCCGCAAAACGAATGAAACGGATATTAAACTATCGTTCCAAGTAGATGGGACTGGGAGTTCGGAAATTCAAACGGACGTTCCTTTCTTGAATCATATGTTGGATTTGTTCACGAAGCATGGACATTTCGATCTGAACGTTGACGCTAAAGGCGATATCGAAATTGATGATCATCACACGGTTGAAGATATCGGGATTTGCTTGGGTCAAACGTTACGCGAAGCGTTAGGTGATAAAAGAGGGATCAAACGTTATGCAAGCGTGTTTGTCCCTATGGATGAGGCGCTAGCGCAGGTCGTTATTGATATCAGCAACCGACCGCATTTTGAGTATCGCGCTCAGTATCCTACGGCCAACGTGGGCAGCTTTGAAACGCAGCTTGTTCATGAGTTTCTATGGAAGCTTGCGCTGGAAGCTCGCATCACGCTTCATGTCATCGTACATTATGGGCATAACACCCATCACATGATTGAAGCGGTGTTTAAAGCGCTAGGTCGCGCAATCGATGAAGCGACAACGATTGATCCTCGCGTTCAGGGGGTTCCTTCGACGAAGGGAGTGCTGTAAAAATGATCGCGATTATCGATTATGGCATGGGGAATCTACATAGCGTCAGCAAAGCCGTTGAGCGGCTTGGTTATGAAGCTGTGGTTACAGGCGATGCGGAGCAGATTCTTGCTGCAGAAGGGGCCATTCTGCCAGGAGTAGGAGCGTTCGGCGATGCGATGGAGCAGCTGCGCGAGTCCGGTCTGGATGACGTGGTGAAGCGGTATGCAGAATCCGGCAAGCCGCTTCTCGGCATCTGCCTCGGCATGCAGCTGCTGTTCGCCTCCAGCGAGGAGCATGGGGATCACAAGGGGCTGGGCCTTTTGCCCGGCTCCGTGGTCCGGTTTCGCGGTGACTACAAAGTGCCGCATATGGGTTGGAACAAGCTGAGCTACAGGCAAAGCGCGAGTCCGATCTTTGAAGGCATTGAGGAAGGGCACGTATACTTCGTGCATTCCTATCATGCGAAGCCGGAGCGCGAAAGCGATCTGCTGGCAGTGACGGACTATTATCAGCCGGTGACGGCGATTGTCGGTAGAGACAACGTGTACGGCATGCAGTTCCACCCGGAGAAGAGCGGAGATATCGGCATGCAGCTGTTGAAAAATTTTCTGGCGATGTGCAAGTAGGCGGATAGGTTTTCTTTCTTTCTGCTAAGTTAAGAAGGAGGTGCCATCATGTTAGCCAAAAGAATTATTCCTTGCCTCGACGTCAAGGATGGCCGGGTGGTCAAAGGCGTAAATTTTGTGAATTTACGAGATGCGGGAGATCCCGTGGAGCTAGCAGCGATTTATGATAAAGAAGGCGCGGATGAACTCGTTTTCCTCGATATTTCGGCTTCCGTCGAAGGAAGAGCAACGATGGTGGAGGTTGTCCGGCAAACGGCGGGAGAAATCACGATTCCTTTCACAGTTGGAGGAGGCATCTCCAGCGTAGACGATATGAAGCGCCTGCTTCGTGCAGGAGCGGATAAAATCGGCATCAACACGGCGGCGGTCCGCAATCCTCAGCTGGTGTCCGATGGAGCGCGCAAGTTCGGCTCCCAGTGTATAGTCGTGGCAATTGACGCGAAGTTTAACGCGGAGTGGGGCGAGTGGGAAGTGTTCACTCACGGCGGGCGTAATGCTACAGGCATTAAGACGCTGGAGTGGGCGAAGCGGATGGAAGAGCTTGGCGCCGGCGAAATCCTGCTGACGAGCATGGATGCGGACGGTACGAAGGATGGGTTCGATCTGAAGCTGACACGCGCTGTTTCGGAGCTGCTCACCATTCCTGTCATTGCTTCCGGCGGAGCGGGTAAATCGGAACATTTCTACGATGTATTCACCGAAGGCAAAGCCGATGCAGGGCTGGCTGCTACTATTTTTCACTATAAAGAGCTGTCGATACAAGGGGTCAAAGCTGACCTGAAAGGTAAAGGGGTTGAAATTCGATGACATTTTCACTGGAACAGATTAAATATGATGCACATGGATTAGTACCTGCCATTGTACAGGATGCCGTCAGCAAAGAAGTTCTTATGCTGGCCTATATGAATAGCGAATCTTTGCAACGTACGATTCAAACCGGAGACACTTGGTTCTGGAGCCGCTCCCGTGAGGAGCTGTGGAACAAAGGCGCTACTTCGGGTCATACGCAAAAGGTTAAGGCACTGCGCTACGACTGCGATGCGGATACGCTGCTAGTTCTTGTAGAGCAAGTAGGCCCGGCTTGCCACAATGGCACTTACACTTGCTTCACGGAAAGCATTCCGGTCGAAGGGGCGGCACAAGAAGGAACGGAACCTGCGATATCCGGAGATCGATTCGCTATCCTTGGTGAGCTGGAAGCCGTTATTGCTTCACGCGATGCTGAGCGTCCGGAAGGTGCTTATACGACTTACCTTTTCGAGAAAGGTGTGGATAAGATCCTCAAAAAAGTAGGCGAAGAAACAGCGGAAGTTATTATTGCTGCTAAAAATAAAGACAATGACGAGCTTCGTTATGAAGCGAGCGATCTCATTTTTCACTTAATGGTCCTTTTACGTAATAATAAATTGCCATTGGATGATATTATGAAAGAGCTTGCGAATCGGCATGTTAAAAAATAAATAAGACGACCTGGAGTGATTTCACGATGTTGATTGATTATCATACACATCATGTGCGCTGCGGTCATGCCTCTGGGGAACTAGAGGAATACGTCAAACGCGGCATCGAGATCGGGCTCACGCAATTAGGGCTGTCTGATCATATGCCGCTTTTGCATGTGAATCCGCAGACCTACTGGCCAGAGATGGCTATGCCTATGGAGGAACTGCCTCGTTATGTCGAGGAGTGCTTGCACCTGAAAGAGAAGTACAAGGATCAAATTGATATCCGTGTCGGTCTCGAAGGCGATTATATTGAAGGTTATGAGTCAGAAATAGAGGCCATTATTAAAGCGTATCCATGGGATTATGTGATTGGCTCCGTCCATTTTTTGGGCGAGTGGGATATTTCTGATTTTCGTCAGATCGCAGGTTGGGAAGGTAAGGATATTTATGAGGTTTATACCCAATACTACGAGGCAGTGAAGAAAGCAGCCCGTACAGGACTGTATGATTACCTGGGTCATCTCGATATGATCAAGCGGTTTGGTTATGTGCCGGATCGCGATACCTGGGAGCTGGAGAAGGCAGCGCTGGACACAGTGAAGGAATGCGGGCTTGCGATTGAGTTGAATGCATCCGGGCTTCGTCATCCTTGCAAAGAGATGTTTCCTAGCCGCCGTATGCTCGAATATTGCCATAAGGTGGGAATCCCGGTGACACTTGGATCGGATGCTCATCAGCCGGAGCGGTTAGGCCAATATTTGGATGAAGCAAGATCGCTGCTCAAAATGATTGGATTTAACGAAATAGCCACATTTCATGCACGAAATCGACAACTTGTGACTTTTTAAATTCGACACCTTTCATGTATAATGAGTAGGGCGTGAACAATCTATTTAATGAACCTTCGGAGGTAACCATTAACCATGCATAGCGACAATGTTAAAATTTTTTCCGGATCTTCGAATCCGAAGCTTGCGGAACGTATTTGTAAAGAGCTCGGCCAGCCGCTTGGACAAATCAAATTATCCCGTTTTAAAAGCGGAGAAATCTACTGTCTCTACGAAGAAACGATTCGTAACTGTGACGTATTCCTGGTACAAACCTTCTCCCATCCGATTAATGAACATATGATGGAACTCTTGGTCATGATGGATGCGGCAAAAAGAGCTTCTGCAAAAACGATCAACCTTGTCATCCCATATTATGGTTACTCTCGTCAAGAACGCAAGGCTGCTCCGCGTGAGCCGATTTCTGCTAAATTAGTTGCTGACTTGTTCAGTGCGGCAGGCGCACACCGTGTTGTTACGATTGACCTGCATGCACCGGCGATTCAAGGCTTCTTCAATATTCCAGTTGATCACCTGACGGCTCTTGACGTCATCAGTGATTGCATCAAAAAGAAAAATCTGCATAACCCGATCATCGTATCTCCAGATGCAGGCCGTGCAACAACGGCTGAGAAAATGGCGAATATCCTGGATGCGCCTTTCGCGATGATGATCAAGAAACGTCCGGAACACAATGAGTCCGTGATTACTCACGTCATTGGTGATGTTGTCGGCCGTACACCGATTATTATCGAGGATCTGATTGATACAGGAACGACGATCGTTAACGTTGTAGAAAGCTTGAAAGAAAGAGGCGCGCACGACGTTTACATCTGTGCAACGCATCCTGTCTTCTCAGGGCCAGCTCTGCAGCGTTTGGATCACCCGAACATCAAAGAAGTGATCATTACGGACTCCATTGCGATTCCGGAAGGACACTCCGATAAATTTAATGTGCTTTCCGTAGCTCCATTGTTATCCGATGCGATCCGCATTATTAATGATGGCGGTTCCTTGTCTTCCTTGTTTAAATACGGCGGCGTATAGGCAAATTGTATAGACCAGATCTTACCTTCGGATAATGTTTTTGGCTTCCAAGCGATCTATGGTATAATTTGAGTTGTAATCAAATTGCCGGAGGTGTCTTGCTATGGAAAAGATTAAGCGTGTGTCCGATGCGCCAAAACCTAAAGTAATCTCAATAAATATGGATGCCGCATTCTTTTTCGAGAGAGCGGTTCAATCTTTGGATCGGTTTCATTATGATAAGGCATTGAAATATTTCCGGCGGGCTGCGGAGTATGAGCAGGATAACCCTGTGAATCACTGCAACCTCGCGGGAGTTCTCTCCGAAATGGGCAATTACGACGAGTCGAACCAAATTTTGCAGCATATCCTTGAAACGATCGATCCCGAGATGACGGAATGTCACTTTTATATGGCGAACAACTACGCCAATATGGAAAATTTCGAGCAGGCAGAACAAGCATTAGTTCGGTATTTGGAAACCGACCCCACAGGTCAGTTTATGGACGAATCCGAAGAAATGATGGAAATGCTGAGCTACGAGCTTGAACGGCCCGCCCCTCTCACTAGCATTAAGAGTCGAGAAGGGCTCTTCGAGCATGATAAAGCCCGCGCTCTTCTGGAAGAAGGGAAATTCGCCGAGGCCGTGAGGCAGTTGGAGAAGCTGGTGAAGAATCAGCCTGAATTCACAGCAGCACGGAACAACTTGGCCCTCGCCTATTATTATATGGGCCAATTCGATAAGGCGATGGAAACCATTCGCGCAGTGCTCGAAATTGATGCTGGGAATTTGCATGCGCTGTGTAACATGGCCATCTTCCATCAGCATTTCGGTAATAAGAAAGAGCTAGCGGAATTAACGGAGCTTTTGTGCAAAACGTATCCGTTTCAGCAGGATCATGTCTTCAAGCTTGCTACGACGATGGGGATTCTTTCTCAACATGAGAAAGCGTACCATCTGTTCAAGCGTCTGCTGAAGGCAGGTGACGGTGCAGCAGATCCCTGCTTGTACCATTATGCAGCTGTAGCCGCTTGTCATCTGGGGCGGTTCGATGAAGCCTACCGGTATTGGAAGCAAACACAGAAGCTGGATCCTGGCGCTGAGATCTCCAAGTTTTATTTGGATCAACTGCGTACAAGAGAGAAGGCGGACGGTCCATTAACTTGGAGCTACCATTACCATCTGCCTTTTGAAGAACAGTTCCGTGTGCTGGAGAAATCCTCGCAAGGTATTCCTGATCAACTGAAGAAAGATCCGCTTGTGCGCTCCTCCTTCTTCTGGGCATTACGTCATGGAGATATCGAAACGAAGCTGCAGGTTATTCAGGCCTTTGGTCTGATTGCTGACGGTGAAGTGAGAGATGCGCTGCAGGACTTCATTCTGGATCGTCACGAAGATGACTATTTGAAGAAAGTAGCCATTTTTGTGCTTCGCAGCATGGGGATTCGGGAGTCCATTCCCGCTTTTCTTGAAAATGAAGAGATCATGGTTGAGGCTTCACCATACTCTCCGCACTTGCCTATTTGGGATGTCAAATGGCAAAGCGTCATGGAAACAGCGCTTTCCCATATGCATAAGCGCTACGATATGGTGCAACAGTATGATTTAGAAATCCTGTGGGTTGAGTTTCTGACGAAGATGTACCCATCAGTGCCCAAAATTCAGAAATCGGAAGGCTGGGCAGCGGCGTTGGAATACTTGATTGCCAAAATGCATCGCCGCGCAATTTCGTATCAAGAGGTTTCTGCGCGTTATGGCGTGACGGTCTCGACAGTCAGCCGCAACGTGAAACTGATTGATGATACTTGCGGCCTACGTGAGAAGATGGAAGCCATTTTCGACAAATTTACGAGCATTTGATAGCTGGGTTTTTGCCGTGTCGTGAGACCCGGCTTTCATACATAGATGTATGCATACTAAAGATAGCTTTCTTGGTAGAAAGCAACTAGGAGGGAAACCAAATGTACAAATCAGTCGTCGTAGGAACAGGACCATCCGGTCTAACAGCAGCCATTTATCTAGCTCGTGCTAACCTTAGCCCACTTGTTATTGAGGGTCCGGAGCCAGGCGGGCAATTGACCACTACCACCGAGGTAGAGAACTTCCCAGGTTTCCCTGAAGGCATCATGGGTCCTGAATTAATGGAGAACATGCGCAAACAAGCGGAACGCTTTGGCGCTGAATTCAAAACAGGCTGGGTCAATTCCGTTGAGCTAACTAATCGTCCATTCAAATTGCAAGTTGAAGGTCTGGGCGAGATTGAAACAGAAACATTGATCATTTCCACCGGCGCTTCCGCTAAATTGCTCGGGATCGGCAATGAGAAAGAAAATATCGGACGCGGCGTAAGTACTTGCGCAACGTGTGACGGCTTCTTTTTCCGCGGCAAAAAGATTATCGTCGTTGGTGGCGGAGACTCCGCTATGGAAGAGGCGAACTTCTTGACTCGCTTTGCTTCCGAGGTACGCCTGGTTCATCGTCGCGATGAGCTTCGCGCTTCCAAAATCATGCAAGATCGCGCACGCGGTAACGAGAAAGTGAAATGGGCGCTGAACAATACACCGCTTGAAGTTGTATCCGGCGAGAAAGGTGTTACAGGTCTGAAAGTGAAAAATAATACCACTGGAGAAGAAGAAATTATCGAAACAGATGGTATTTTCGTAGCGATCGGTCATACACCGAATACGAAGTTCCTAGGCGGACAAATTGATACCGACGAGCTTGGCTACATCATTGTGAAGCCAGGCACGACGGAAACGAATATTCCTGGCGTTTTCGCTTGCGGCGACGTACAAGATACTAAATATCGCCAAGCGATCACAGCAGCGGGAAGTGGCTGTGCAGCAGCCCTTGAAGCTGAGAAATTCCTTGAAGGCCATATCGTACACGATTGGAGTCAATCGCTGTAAGAGGGTACAGAAAACGTGGAAGGCTATGCTTTCCACGTTTTCTCATTTCTTTGGGGAATAGTTGAATCTTGACCTGTATACAGGGTTGTCTTATAGTTTAAACAGGAGCATATGCCCGAAAATTTTAATGATTATTCATGAGGTGACCTTGCAAATGTCAAATCAGATTTATATCGGTGTAGATTTAGGCGGTACCAACATTAAAGTCGGTATCTGCGACGAGCAGGGGAAGCTGCTGCAAACGTTAGAAGGGCCTACAGGCGCAGAGAATGGCGCTGAGTCCGTCATTGGTCGAATTGCGGCGCAAGTGCGACAAATTGTGGAAGAATCCCCTTATGAGTGGGAGCAAGTTGCGGGTATCGGCGCGGGGTTAGCCGGATTCATGGATATTCCGGAAGGATTCGTCAAATTCTCTCCAAATTTGAATTGGCATAATGTCCCTGCCAAGAAAATGTTGGAAACGCTTCTGGGCAAAACCGTGAAAATCGATAACGATGCCAATGTGGCAGCGTTAGGCGAAGCATGGGCTGGAGCAGGCGCGGGGATCCCGAATGTAGTTTGCTATACGCTGGGAACCGGTGTTGGCGGCGGTATTATTATTAACGGTAAAATCTATCAAGGTTCCGCGGGTATGGCCGGCGAACTTGGACACATGTCGGTTGTGCCGGATATCGAAGCGATTCAATGCGGATGCGGACAAATGGGTTGTTTGGAGACGGTATCCTCTGCAACAGGTATCGTTCGTATGGCCAAAGAAGCGGTTGAACGCGGTGAGCGTACTTCTCTTGCGCTTCATGAGAAAATTGAAGCGAAGCATGTATTCGACGCTGCGAAAAGCGGAGACGAAGTGTCTCTTCGCATCGTGAACCGCGCTGCTTACTATCTTGGACGCTCCATGGCGGCATTGGCTGTCGTTGTTAACCCGAAACGTTTCATCATCGGCGGTGGTGTATCCAAAGCAGGCGAAATTCTGTTCCAACCGATCCGCGACACATTCAAGAAATACACACCGGAAGCAGCAGCTGAAGGCGTTGAGATTGTTGCCGCCACACTTGGTAATGACGCTGGTGTCGTAGGCGCAGCCGGTTTGAACTTGCGTTAGAATGCTAGACTGACAAGTACAGTTCGCATGGCTGATGGCAGGGACTTCGGCCTGCGAAAGCACTCCAAAGGAAGGTGTCATTCATGGAAGAGAACCACCCTTTAGCGAAACTGGTCATTATTACAGGAATGTCGGGTGCTGGAAAGACAATTGCGGTGCAGAGTCTCGAAGATCTTGGGTTTTTCTGCGTCGATAATTTACCACCTGTCCTTATTCCTAAATTCGCCGAGTTGATCGTACAGTCGATGGGGAAAATCGGCAAAGTCGCACTGGTGATTGATTTGCGGGGGCGTGAATTTTTCACTGCACTTCAGGAGTCGCTTCGATATATCCATGAGAATTACACGCTAAGTTATGAAATTCTTTTCTTAGATGCTACCGATGCGACACTTGTTCAACGCTACAAAGAGAGCCGACGCAGGCATCCGCTTGCGCCCGAAGGTGCTCCACTCGAAGGCATAGGGCTTGAACGCAAGCTGCTGGAGGAGCTCAAAGGTCTTGCAACACAGGTTATTGACACCAGTACTTTGAAACCGGTACAGCTCAAAGAAAGAATTATTTCCCGGTTTACCAATTTGGAAACCAACCGCATATCTATAAATGTAATCTCTTTCGGATTTAAGTATGGTGTACCCATTGATGCTGATTTAATCTTCGATGTTCGCTTCTTGCCGAATCCCCATTATGTGGAACAGCTTCGCCCGCAGACAGGTCAAGACCCCGATGTGTACGATTACGTGATGAAATGGACCGAGACGCAAGAGTTCCTAACGAAATTGCTTGATATGCTGAACTTCTTGATGCCTCAATACAAGAAGGAAGGCAAAAGCCAGGTCGTTGTAGGGATTGGCTGTACAGGAGGGAAACATCGTTCCGTAGCCATTACCGAATACCTGGGCAAGGTTCTGGGGAACAGTGAAACGGAAGCTGTGCGGTTGAGTCATCGAGATGCCGAGCGGGACCGGGTATAAGCGTCCTAACGATTAAGAGGGTGAATGAAGGATGAAATATGAAAAATCACAGCGCACTCCCAGAATAGTCGTAATCGGCGGCGGCACAGGTCTTTCAGTAATGCTTAGAGGTTTGAAGGAAAAACCAGTTGATATTACTGCAATCGTTACGGTAGCGGACGACGGAGGAAGCTCCGGCATTCTCCGCAATGAGATGCAGATGCCCCCACCGGGGGATATTCGCAACGTATTGACCTCACTTGCTGATGTCGAGCCGCTGCTGTCATTAATGCTGCAGTATCGATTTCAGGTGGGAACAGGTTTAGCTGGGCACAGTCTGGGAAATCTAATATTAGCGGCGCTCACTGACATTACCGGTGATTTCGTAACGGCCGTGCAAGAGATGAACCGAGTATTTGCTGTTCGAGGGCGGGTTATTCCGGCTTCCAATCAAGCGATCGTGTTGAAAGCGATAATGGAAGATGGTACTTTAGTCATAGGGGAATCCAAAATTCCCAAAGCAGAAGGACGCATTAAGCAAGTGTTCATAGAACCCGCGAACGTGACACCGCTTGCGGACGCAATTCTTGCTATACGCGATGCTGATGCGATTCTTTGCGGCCCAGGTAGTTTATACACCAGTTTGCTGCCGAATCTGCTTGTTCCCGGTATTGCTGAGGAGATCGCCAAATCGAAAGCAGTGAAAATGTTCATTTGCAATGTCATGACGCAGCCCGGG
The DNA here is from genome assembly GCF_052682475.1 of Paenibacillus sp. WC2504. Taxonomy (NCBI): domain Bacteria; kingdom Bacillati; phylum Bacillota; class Bacilli; order Caryophanales; family Paenibacillaceae; genus Paenibacillus; species Paenibacillus sp. WC2504. Next base: position 8,000,709 of record NZ_JBQZFH010000001.1, on the reverse strand, counting down.
GAAACCGATGACTACTCAGTCAGCGATCACCTTGATGCGGTTTATGATCATCTCAAGCGGCATCTGTTTGATTATGTGATCGTAAACAATGGCGAAATTCCACCGCAAGTTCAGGCGAGATATGCCGAAAAAGGTTCAAAAGCGGTTCACTTGGATTTGGATGAAGTCACGAAAAGAGGGTATCGGGTCATTGCTGACCGGCTCGTGCTATTCCGCACGTACCTTCGACATGACGCTGAGAAATTGAGTGACCATATTTATCAGCTTGTCGAAAGCTGGATGTCAAGGAAGAAGTGAGTCTCATGTCCTTTGCGGCAACAACCAAAAAAGAATTGACCTTAATAACCGAAGCGGAAGCGTGTTGTGAAAAAGCGGAGTTATCTGCTTTAATTCGCATGAATGGATCGGTTCAGTTAACGAACCAACGCGTTGTTCTCGATATCTCTACCGAAAACGCTGCTATCGCCAGACGTATATACTCCCTCATCAAAAAGACGTACAAACTGCACACGGAACTGCTCGTGCGTAAGAAAATGCGTTTGAAGAAGAATAATGTATATATTGTTAGAGTACCTGGTCAAGTGCAAGAGCTGCTCAGTGATCTGAAAATCGTTTCTGAAGGATTTATCTTTACGACAGGAATCAACAAAGAGATTATTAAGGGCAACTGCTGCAAACGCGCTTATCTGCGCGGAGCTTTCATGGCCGGCGGCTCGGTGAATAATCCCGAAGGATCTTCCTATCATCTTGAAATTGCCTCGATCTATGAGGAGCATTGCAAGGCACTGGCGCATCTCGCCAACAAATTCGACTTGAATGCCCGCTTTATCGAGCGTAAGAAAGGGTTCGTCCTGTACATCAAGGAAGGCGAGAAGATCATTGAATTTCTCAGTATCATTGGGGCTCATCAAGCGCTGCTGCGCTTCGAGGATGTCCGGATCATGAAGGATATGCGGAATTCGGTGAATCGGATTGTCAATTGTGAAACAGCGAATCTGAACAAGACGATCGGAGCGGCGGTGAGGCAGATCGAGAACATTCGGCTTTTACAAAGAGAGGTTGGACTTGACAGTTTGCCAGAGAAATTGAGAGAGGTTGCCGAAATCAGACTTCAGCATCCCGATCTGAATCTCAAGGAAGTTGGCGATATGCTCAAGGGCAATGTCAGTAAATCCGGCGTTAATCATCGCCTGCGAAAAATTGACGAATTGGCTGAAAAACAGCGGAATTCTTAGCTTTTACGGGAATGAACACGATGTAAATAAGTTTTTCTCATTTTTTCTAGTGTACTTGAGGGAAAAATGGTATAATGTTATAACATAAGGAATAGCACTGTTATCAGTAGTAATTCATATAAGCGCCACACTAGGGGGAATTAGTTCCATGTCCAGACGTCCAGTCGTTGTGAAGTTGAGAACAGGACTTCATGCCAGACCTGCGGCATTGTTTGTTCAAGAGGCGAATAAGTTTTCATCTGAGATCTTCGTTGAGAAAGATGAGAAGAAAGTGAATGCCAAGAGCATCATGGGAATTATGAGTCTCGCGATCAGCACAGGGACCGAAGTCTTCATAAGTGCAGAAGGTTCGGATGCAGAGCAGGCTGTAAACGCTTTAGTCACGTTAGTTAGCAAGGAAGAATTGGAAAACCAATAATCCTTCAAAAGCTTCCTTTCGAGGAGGCTTTTTTGCAATTGACCGCTGCTTCGGCAGTTACGGTAAATAAGTGTCAATCTTGTTAACATTTAAATAGACTAGCAACCTTTTTCTCTTGGCGGCGTCTAATGAACGTGGTCAATGAAGGAAAGGGCTATTTGCTTTGCCCTCTATCTCGCATACCTCGCATACTAAGGCAAAAGGAGTTAGAGAGAGAATGAAATGGAATGCTTTAAGGAAAGAAATTACTGTTATGCTCGCTTTACTAGTGTTTCTGGCTAGTGCGATTTCAGCACCAGCAGCGCATGCCGTATCGGCGAGTTCGTCCTTTATTTTACTTTATATCGATAAGTCAGAAGCTTTCGTAAATGAGGACCAGATTCATTTGGAGTCGCCATCTACGATTATCAACGGCAGCACATTCGTTCCTGCCAAGTTCTTGGGCGATACCATGGGCTTCAAGGTAGAGTGGAATAACGATTCCCGGACGATTCAAATGACACCTCCAGGCTACAACATCGTGCTGGATGCTGACCATAAGACAGTTACGACCAATGGCGTGGATACGCCTTTTAACTCGGTTGCTGCGATTGTGAACGGGAAGCTTCTGGTTAAGCTGACATGGCTTGCGGATTACATGGGCGCGAAGTACACGTACAACAGTGAATTGCGTCGCGTAGAGATTGTCCACTTTAAGACGCCTGAGGGCATCTACATTGATCAAGACAGCAATTCCCGACCTGTAGCTAAGTTTGCAACTGCGAAGCCTACTTACCGCCTTGGAGAGCCTGTGAAGTATGTGGACTTGAGCTACGATCCAGATGCGGAAGGCATTGCATCCTATGATTGGGTTGGCAAAGAGGAAGCGTTCTTTAAACCAGGCAAATATCCGGTCACTTTGACCGTGAAGGATCGCCATGGACACGAAAGTAAATTATTCAAAAGTTATGTAACGGTTGAGGACGTACCTTATTTGAACCAAGTAGAGTACCCGATTTATACAGCTCCTGTGGGCAGTTTCATCAAATCGGACTGGGGTACCATCTGGTCCCATTTCAACGAGTTGCCGATGCTTCCAAAGAAATTAACAGAACTGACTGACCGCACATTGCTGGTAAGCGATAGTCCTGAAGAGTTTACGGAAAAAGGCATTCTGTATCAGGACAAAATCAATGGGAAAGCGCGCTTGTATGCTGACCATATCAACGGAACGAAACAAATCATGACGATGGCGATCTTCGCCACGAATAATACGGATAAACCGGTAACGATCAAGACGACGAATAAAGGTGAGGTTTACCCTTCCGTTTATGCTAATTTGATCGGCAGCGAAGCTTCTGTAGACTTCCTGTTGAACAATGTGTACACAGATACAATGACGGTTGCTCCTCATGAGACCTATGTGTATGCGAAGCTTCCAGATTTTTATCCAGGGCAAGGCGTGAATTTGTTCTATGATGTCGAGACAGACGGCGAGTTGCAAATGTCTTTCGCGGTAACGGATCAAAGGTTAACGTCGAATACTGTGAAGGAACTTCCTTTGTTGGCTTTCAATGGTCATGTGAGGGGGACTTTCCCGGTATCTGAAATCAAGTGGGATATTGATGCGGCGAGTTTTGCCAAAACATCGGTGCTGACGATAGGCGATAATAAGACCGACCCGTTCGTCAAAGGTTATGATGTAATGCGCAAGGAGAACGTAGAGAACGGCGGAAACTATGGTGTCGTTTATAAAATCCATTCGGATAAGCCGCGCAAAATGGCCGTTATGATTATGGCCAGAGGCGGCGTGTTCAAAGGTCCGTTCAAAATTAACGGCGAGATCATTCCGGTGCCGAATTCCGGTGTCATTACCGCGTTTGACGGCATGGAAGTGCTGGCTCGCACGACGGGCAAGGAAGACGCGCTGGATATTGAGTTCACGCCTCCGGCGGGCTCAGCGTTCCCGATTGACCTTATTTTCTACCCATTGGATGAGAAAAAGTAAGTATTGTTAAGAGCCTTAGAGATCTTATCGCTTCGCTTGGAAAATCGGAAGATTTTCGGGTGGATAGGAGCCTCTGAGGCTCTTTTTTTGCTTGATGCGGCTTGCAGCAAGTACAGAAGTCAAACGCGCGGCAGGGATTTCGATGTGTAACGGACACACGAGCCGTTTATTCTTTGCTTTTTGACTACAACCGGACAGTTAACGGACTGAGGTGACGTTATTTAGTCGATTTTATCCGTTGCTAGGGCTGTTTATGGTAATAAGCTGCTGTGGGGTCCGTTAAGTCGAATTTGGAGCCTAAAAGAGAGAAATAGAGGCCTGTCATGTCCGTTAAAGAGGAGGAGGTCAGTGAAGTGGAGTAGAAACGGTGGGAAGGAAGAAGGACGAAGGGAAATGAGAGTTCAGTGATCAGGAGTTAGGAATATGGAACAGGAGTTGGAAGTCGAGAGGAAGGAGTAAGAGGTGAGGAGCAAAGACCAATAAAAAAACCAGCCGCAAGGCCGCTCAATAGCGCAGTTATGCAAGCTGGTTATTTTTATTAGACGCGCTCGATTACTTTATCGATGAGTCCGTATTCGGCTGCTTCTGCAGCACTCATGAAATTGTCGCGGTCTGTGTCTTTTTCGATGCGTTCGAACGTTTGTCCTGTGCGCTCTGCAAGGATTTTGTTCAGGTTATCTCTCATTTTCAAAATACGCTTCGCGCGAATTTCGATATCGGAGGCTTGACCTTCAGCGCCGCCAAGCGGTTGGTGAATCATGACTTCGCTGTTCGGAAGCGCGTAACGCTTGCCTTTGGCACCAGCGGTTAGCAGGAAGGCGCCCATCGAAGCAGCCATACCAACGCAGATCGTGGAGACATCCGGCTTGATGAACTGCATCGTGTCGTAGATCGCCATACCGGCTGTGATGGAACCGCCAGGGCTGTTAATGTATAGCGAGATATCTTTATCAGGATCTTGTGCGGCCAAGAAAAGTAACTGAGCAATGATGGAGTTTGCCACAACATCGTTGACACCCGTGCCTAAGAAAATAATGCGGTCTTTCAGCAAGCGAGAGTAGATGTCATATCCTCTTTCACCGCGTGCGTCCTGTTCGACGACCATAGGGATAAAACTCATGAGAATGACCTCCTTGGGGTGGGTAGATGGTTTAAAAGATTGGTGCCTGGGGCCAATGTCATGCTATGAGTTATGAAATTGATCTCCCGAGTACATACTATTTACAGTATCTACAAGTATGATAACGAAAAAACCTTCGAAGGTCAAGGAAGGTCAAACTAACAACAAAAAAAATCAGTCGAACGACTGATTTCTCTGATATTTCTCTCATTTCCATGTCATTTACGCGCCCGAAAGGAATCGAACCTTTATCTCAGGCTTCGGAGGCCTACGTCATATCCATTGGACCACGGGCGCATGTTTCAAAAAAGCGAAGCAAGGGTTATTATATGTCACCTCCGCGCAAAAAGCAATACCGTAAGCCCTTACAGCACATTTTGTTGAAATTGTTTGAACAATTGTTGAATGTTAAAGCGTTATTGGTTATAATAAACGTGTAAGGCCATTTTTTTTCACCCGGGTGGGACGCAAAATGTATACCCGGGACATAAAACGTCCATCACTGGATCAGGAGCGTCGAACGTCGTTATATGAGAGAAATTCTAGACATTCAGAAAAAGCTCTTGCCGGATCTCATGGACATCATGAAGAAGCGATACTCGATTCTGCATCATATCTTAGTCTCTGGTGTTGTCGGACGTAGAACGTTAGCTTCTTCGCTCGATATGACGGAGCGGGTGCTCCGCGGAGAGGTAGACTTCCTTAAGGAGCATGGGCTTTTGGAATCGGACGCCTCTGGGATGAAGATCAGTGAGTCCGGCCGTCAACTGCTCGAAGATATGCTGCCAATCATTAAGATCGCTTTTGGATTGACGGATTTGGAAGAAAGCATCGCGAAAGCGTACGGTCTCTCGCAAGTCATTGTGGTTCCTGGCGATACGGACACTTCGGTCTTCACGAAGAAGGAGCTTGGACGCGCCGGCGCAGCGGCACTGCGCAAATATGTGGCCAAGGGCGACATTATTGCAGTAACCGGCGGCTCAACAATGGCGCAGATTGCGAATAACCTGACGATTTCCTCTTCCATGAAAGGCAATTGGTTCGTACCGGCTCGCGGTGGACTCGGCGAAAGCGTGGATATGCAGGCGAATACGATCGCCTCTATTATGGCCAAGAAGACAGGCGGGAAATACAGACTGCTTCATGTGCCGGATCATTTAGGCGAGGAAGCGTATCAGACGCTTATCCAAGATCCGCAGATTCAGGAAGTTGTTGACGCTGTTCGCAGTTGTCGCATCGTAGTTCACGGTATCGGAGATGCTATGGTCATGGCTCGAAGGCGCAAGGTGGATGCCGAAACGACTCGCAGCTTGCAGGACGATGGCGCTCTGGCAGAGGCATTCGGGTACTATTTTGACCGCCAAGGAAATGTCGTGCACAAGATGCCTACAGTCGGGCTTCGTCTGGAGGATCTGCAGCGGACAGAGGTCGTGATTGGCGTAGCAGGCGGCAAAAGCAAGGGTGAAGCGATCGCCTCCGTTCTAAGGCACGGGCAAGAAGATGTGCTGGTAACGGATGAAGCGGCGGCACTTGAAATTATGAAACATGTGTAAGTGGACATCATAACGTGGGCTTGTACCAGCTGCGTTTTGAAATAAATAAATCTTTTTTAATCTTAGGAGGAATTCGCTATGGTAAAAGTAGGTATTAACGGTTTCGGACGTATTGGTCGTAACGTGTTTCGCGCAGCTTTGAACAGCTCAGAAGTACAAATCGTTGCAGTAAATGATTTGACTGACGTTAAAACACTGGCTCACTTGCTTAAATATGACACAACTCACGGTAAACTAGACGCAACAGTTGAAGCTGGCGAAGGCGAATTGATCGTTAACGGTCGTTCCATCAAAGTTTTTGCTGAGCGTGACCCTGGGAACCTGCCATGGGCATCTGTAGGCGCAGAAATCGTTGTTGAATCCACTGGTATCTTCACAGCGAAAGAAAAAGCATCCCTTCACTTGAAAGGTGGAGCTAAGAAAGTTATCATTTCCGCTCCTGCTTCCGACGAAGATATCACAATCGTACTTGGCGTAAACGAAGACAAATACGATCCAGCAGCTCACACAATCATCTCCAACGCATCTTGTACAACAAATTGCTTGGCTCCTTTCGCGAAAGTTATCAACGATAGCTTCGGAATCGTAAAAGGTATGATGACAACTGTTCACTCTTACACAAATGACCAATCCGTGCTTGACGTTCCTCATAAAGACCTTCGTCGTGCTCGTGCAGCAGCTGAGAACATCATTCCTTCCAGCACTGGTGCAGCAAAAGCAATCGGTCTGGTTCTTCCAGAACTTAAAGGCAAATTGAACGGTATGGCTATGCGTGTTCCTACACCTAACGTATCCGTAACTGATTTGGTTGTTGAACTTAAAGTTAACGTAACAGTTGACGAAGTAAACGCAGCTCTGAAACAAGCTTCCGAAGGCCCTCTTAAAGGCATTCTGAACTACACAGAAGAGCCGCTTGTATCCAGCGACTTCAATGGTGACCCAGCATCTTCCACAGTTGATGCATTGTCCACAATGGTAGTTGGCGACAACATGCTGAAAGTAGTTTCCTGGTACGACAACGAGTGGGGCTACTCCAACCGTGTAGTTGACTTGGCTGCTTTCATCGCTAAAAAAGGTCTGTAATTTCATACAACACACACTAACAACCACATGAAGAGGAGAAGCGATTCTCCTCTTTATGTGCGATTGTTGCCTATATAAGTTGATCGGAAACAGGAAGTACGGAAGTAAACCATACACGTTCAGGAGGCTTTAACTTATGAGTAAGAAAAGTGTTCGCGATGTTGAAGTAGCTGGTAAAAGAGTATTCGTTCGCGTTGATTTCAACGTACCTGTAGAGAATGGTCAAATCACGGATGATACACGAATCAGAGAAACGCTCCCTACGATTAAATACTTGGTAGAGCAAGGCGCTAAAGTCATTCTTGCTGCGCATTTTGGTCGTCCGAACGGACAAGTGGTTGAAGAGCTTCGTTTAACACCGGTAGCTGTAAAATTGGCTGAGCTGCTTGGTCAAAACGTGATCAAAGCGGATCAATCCGTTGGTGAAATCGTGAAAGCACAAGTGGATGCGCTTGAAAATGGCGACGTTCTCTTGCTTGAAAACGTTCGTTTCAACGAAGGCGAAGAGAAAAATGATCCTGAATTGGCAAAAGCTTTCGCTGATCTGGCTGATCTGTTCGTAAATGATGCATTCGGTGCAGCTCACCGTGCACATGCTTCAACTTCAGGCATCGCTGCTTACATACCGGCTGTTTCCGGTCTTTTGATGGAGAAAGAGCTTGATGTTCTTGGCAAAGCGCTGAACAACCCTGAGCGTCCTTTCACAGCGATCGTCGGCGGTTCCAAAGTAAAAGACAAAATCGCTGTCATCGAAAACCTCCTGAACATTGCAGACAACGTCTTGATTGGCGGCGGTCTGTCCTATACATTCCTGAAAGCACAAGGCTACGAAATCGGTAAATCGCTTCTGGACAATTCGAAGCTTGATTTGGCGCTTAGCTTTATTGAGAAAGCCAAAGAAAAAGGGGTTAACTTCCTGCTTCCTGTAGATATCGTTGTTACTGATAAATTCAGCGCTGATGCGAACACGCAAATCGTTGATATTGACAGTATTCCTGCAGATTGGGAAGGCATTGACATCGGACCTAAAACACGTGCACTTTATGCAGACGTTATCGCGAAGTCCAAACTGGTTGTTTGGAACGGACCGATGGGCGTATTTGAAATCGAGCCGTTCTCGCATGGTACACGTGCGGTTGCTGAGGCTTGTGCAAAAACAGAAGGCTACACAGTAATTGGCGGTGGCGATTCTGCTGCAGCAACGGAAAAATTCCACTTGGCTGAGCAAATGAACCACATGTCCACAGGCGGCGGAGCTTCCTTGGAGTTCATGGAAGGTAAAGCATTGCCGGGCGTTGTAGCTTTGAACGATAAATAATTCATTATCAAAGGAGAGCGTATCCGAATGAGCAGAAAACCGATTATCGCGGGTAACTGGAAAATGTTCAAAACCGTTTCCGAGGCTGTTAGCTTCGTGAACGAAGTAAAAGGCAGCACGATCGAAGGCGTAGAAAGCGTAATTTGTTCCCCTTTCACAAACCTGCCGGCACTGGTTGAAGCTGTAAAAGGCACTGATTTGCATGTAGGCGCACAAAACCTGCATTTCGAAGACAATGGCGCGTTCACAGGCGAAATCTCCGGCGTTATGCTGAAAGATCTCGGTGTGGAGTATGTCATTATCGGCCACTCCGAGCGTAGAGCTTACTTCGCTGAGACGGACGAAATCGTAAACAAGAAAGTCGCTGCGGCTTTCAAACACGGCTTGAAACCGATCCTTTGCGTAGGCGAGAAGCTGGAAGAGCGCGAAGCGGGTCAAACCAAAGATGTTTGCAAAGTGCAAACAGAAGCAGCTTTTGCTGGTCTTAGCGCAGAGCAAGCAGCACAAGTGGTTATTGCTTACGAGCCAATCTGGGCAATCGGCACTGGAAAATCCTCCACAGCTGCTGATGCACAAGACGTTATCGGCTACATCCGTGAGCTTGTGAGCGGTCTTTACGGCGCTTCCGTAGCTGATGCGGTTCGTATCCAATACGGCGGCAGCGTGAAGCCTAACAACATTGCCGAATACATGGCGCAACCTGATATCGATGGCGCACTTGTTGGTGGAGCAAGCTTAGAGTCTGCTTCCTACATTCAACTCGTCCAGGGGGCGAAGTAATATGTCCAGACCGAAACCGGTAGCACTCATCATTCTCGATGGCTTCGGACTGCGTTCGGAAGAGCAGGGGAATGCCGTTGCTCATGCCAAAAAGCCGAACTATGACCGTTACTGGTCAAGTTATCCACATACAACTTTAACGGCTTGCGGTGAAGCTGTAGGTTTGCCTGAAGGCCAGATGGGGAATTCTGAAGTAGGACACCTGAATATCGGCGCAGGCCGTATCGTTTATCAGGATCTGACGCGGATTTCCAAATCGATTCGTGACGGTGAATTTTACGACAATGAAACGATCGTAGGCGCTGTGCGTCATGCCAAAGAGAACGGCAAAAAGCTGCACCTTTACGGGCTGCTTTCCGATGGCGGCGTACACAGCCACATTGAGCATTTGTTCGCTTTGCTGGATCTAGCTAAAAAAGAAGATTTCCATGAAGTGTATATCCATGCGTTCCTCGACGGCCGCGACGTAGCTCCGGATTCTGCGAAGAGCTACATGGAGCGCCTTCTGAAGAAAATCGCCGAAGTCGGCGTAGGTAAAATTGCGACCGTTCAAGGACGCTATTATGCAATGGATCGCGATAAACGTTGGGAGCGTACGGAGAAATCCTACCGCGCTATGGTTTACGGTGAAGGTCCAGCCTACACTGATCCGATGAAAGCTATTGTTGAATCTTACGAAAAATCCATCTTCGACGAGTTCGTTATGCCAACGGTTATCGTTGGTGAGGATGGCAAACCGGTAGGGCTTGTTGAATCCGGCGATGCCGTCATCTTCTTCAACTTCCGTCCGGACCGTGCGATCCAGCTTTCGCAAGTCTTCACGAATGAAGACTTCCGTGGTTTTGACCGTGGTCCTAAAGTGGCTAAGAACCTGTACTACGTATGTCTGACGTTGTTCAGCGAGTCTGTTGACGGTTTCGTAGCGTACAAACCGAAGGATCTCGATAACACGCTTGGCGAGGTGTTGGCACAGAACGGTCTGAAGCAGCTTCGTGCAGCGGAAACGGAGAAATATCCGCACGTAACGTTCTTCTTCAGCGGCGGACGCGATGCGGAACTGCCAGGCGAAACTCGCTTGCTGATCCCTTCCCCGAAGGTTGCGACCTATGACCTGAAGCCAGAGATGAGCGCTTATGAACTGGCTGATGCTGTTGTTAAAGAGATTGAAGCAGAACGTCATGACGCGATCATCCTTAACTTCGCAAACCCTGACATGGTTGGCCACTCCGGCTTGCTGGAGCCAACGGTGAAAGCGATCGAAGCAACAGACGAGTGCCTGGGTAAAGTGGTGGAAGCGGTTCTTGCCAAAGGCGGAGTTGTCTGCATCACAGCCGATCACGGGAATGCCGATGTCGTCACGAATGCGGACGGTTCACGCAATACGGCGCATACAACGAATCCGGTCCCTTTTATTGTTACGGACAAATCTGTTACACTAAGAGACGGCGGAATTTTGGCAGATATTGCCCCAACCATGCTGGACTTCTTAGAGGTTAAACAACCGGAACAAATGACCGGGACTACAATCCTTAAGAGATAGCAACCAAATTAATTATATAAAAGGAGTGTTTTCTACAATGACTATTATTTCTGATGTTTATGCACGCGAAGTATTGGATTCCCGCGGTAACCCAACGGTTGAAGTTGAAGTCTATCTAGAGTCCGGCGCATTTGGCCGCGCTATCGTTCCATCTGGCGCATCCACAGGCGCGTACGAGGCTGTTGAGCTTCGTGACGGTGACAAAGGTCGTTACCTGGGTAAAGGCGTTCTGAAAGCCGTTGACAACGTTAACGAAATCATCGCTCCTGAAATCATTGGCTTGGATGCACTTGATCAAGTTGGCATCGACACAAAAATGATCGAGCTAGACGGTACTCCGAACAAAGCAAAATTAGGCGCTAACGCAATCTTGGCGGTTTCCATGGCTGTAGCTCGCGCTGCTGCTGACGCTTTGGATGTTCCTTTGTACACATACCTTGGCGGATTCAATGCCAAAACACTTCCAGTTCCAATGATGAACATCATCAACGGTGGGGCGCATGCCGACAACAACGTTGACGTTCAAGAGTTCATGGTTCTGCCGGTTGGCGCACCTACGTTCAAAGAAGCTCTTCGCATTGGCGCAGAGATTTTCCATAGCTTGAAATCCGTATTGAAAGACAAAGGCCTTAACACAGCTGTTGGCGACGAAGGCGGATTCGCTCCTAACTTCACATCCAACGAAGAAGCGATCACAACAATCCTTACAGCGATTGAAAAAGCTGGTTACAAACCAGGTGTTGACGTATTCTTGGGTATGGACGTTGCTTCCACAGAGTTCTTCAAAGACGGTAAATACGTACTTGAAGGCGAAGGCAAAACATTCACATCCGCTGAGTGGGTTGACTTCCTTGCTGCATGGGTTGATAAATACCCAATCATCACAGTTGAAGACGGCTGCTCCGAAGATGACTGGGAAGGTTGGAAATTGCTTACTGAGAAATTGGGTAACAAAGTTCAACTCGTTGGTGACGATCTGTTCGTTACGAACACTGAGCGTCTTTCCACAGGTATTGAGCAAAACATCGGTAACTCCATCTTGGTAAAAGTAAACCAAATCGGTACGCTTACTGAGACTTTTGATGCGATCGAAATGGCGAAACGCGCTGGTTACACAGCGGTTATCTCCCACCGTTCCGGTGAGAGCGAAGACAGCACAATCGCTGACATCGCGGTTGCTACAAACGCTGGTCAAATCAAAACAGGTGCTCCTTCCCGTACAGACCGCGTTGCGAAGTACAACCAACTTCTTCGTATCGAAGACGAGTTGTTCAGCGTAGCTCAATATGCGGGTAAAAAAGCTTTCTACAACTTGAGAAACTTTAAATAAGTTTTTTACGTAGTAAATAATTAAATAACAGCTGGGGCTGGCCGGTGACTTCGTCACCGCCGCCTGTGCGACCGAGGGGGTCATTGTAATGAGCAATTGGGTGAAGACTATTTTATTTCTGATAGGTTCCGCATTGCTTACACACTGGATCCCCTCTTCTTTTTTTCGCAACTTGGATACCATGGTTCATGAGTTTGGGCACGCGGTGGTAACGTTGGCGCTGTCTGGTCAAGTGCAGCGAATTGAGCTGTATGCCAACCATAGCGGTGTCACGCTTTCGGCGATTTCTCAGGCAAGATCGTGGTCGATCATTCCTGTGGCTCTGGCCGGATATACGACAGCTTCCGTATTCGCTTGGTTCCTGTTCTCAGCCTTTGCCAGAGGGAAGCAGCAGGTCGGTTTTCTGGTCATGATCGCGATATCCGCCATTTCATTGCTCCTATTCGTTCGGAATGGTTTCGGCATCATGTTCTTAATCGGATTTATTGCCTTGACGATCATTATGATGGCTATTCCTATCAAATGGCTGCGCAATTTTTATTACTTGCTGCTCGCTTTTCTGTGCTTGGAAGAGTCCGTGTTCGGACCGATTTATTTGATCCAAGCTGCGTCGCGAGATGCACGGCAAGCTGGGGACGCCACGAATTTGGCGCTTCATACAGGGGTTCCGACCATGGTATGGGCGATTATCTTTACACTCTTTGCGTTATGGTGTGCGAAGCAAGCGGTTCAAGCTTTTCTTGGGGGAAATAAGCGGTCAAGAAGCACCAATCGCCAATCATCAGCGTATTCCTATCGTGATTAAAACGTAGTAAAACGTCCAAACACCTCTTTTGTTGTTTTCTAGGACGAACTGTGTTAAAATACTCATGCTAGTCATATAAGCAAAAGTACAGGCAATTGGGGTGCTAATAAACATGGTAATCTTTATGAAAATTTTGTTGATCATAGCTTCAGTCGGATTAATTGCGATTGTTCTTCTACAAAAAGGTAAAAGCGCAGGGTTGTCCGGTGCCATTTCCGGTGGTGCGGAGCACTTATTTGGTAAACAAAAAGCACGAGGTTTAGAACTTTTCTTGTCCCGTTTCACGATGGGGCTTGCTGCTGCATTTTTCATTCTTTCCATTGTCGTAGCATACGTAGTGAAGGCCTAACACACATAAAACGATAACAGCAGGGGAAATCTACTCCTGCTGTTTTTTCATTTTAAAAGGGCCTTATAGGTAGGAGATGTTTACCATCGAAAGCAGAATCTACAAATCCACTGAGCCTTTTTTCTGGACAGGCAAGGGGACGAAGCAGACAACAGGTATATTAATGATTCACGGGTTCACGGGATCGCCCTCCGAATTTCGACGGATTGGGTATGAACTGCGGGATGAGGGCTACACGATTCAGGCAGTGAGGCTTCCCGGACATGGCACGTCACCGGAAGATATGCTACGAACCGGATGGACGGATTGGTATGGGCATGTGCTGGAGAATTACGACGCGCTTGCGGCGAAATGCAAAAACGTCGTCGTAATGGGGCATTCGATGGGTGGGCTTTTGGCCCTGAAGCTGGCGGTTGAACGTCAAGTAGCAGGTGTGATCTCGCTGGCTACACCGATCTTTCTGACGTCAAGAAAATCGGCGCTGGCGGTCATTATGCAGTATTTTATCAAATACATAAATAAGAAGCCCAAAACACTCTCCACGCTATTAGATGAGTCATGTGCATATACCAAAACGCCGATTCGTTGCGTCGTTAGTTTGCGAAAGCTTTTGAAACATGTAAAAGGTTTGCTGCCTCAAGTAAAAGCGCCGATATGGATCGGGCAGGGGGGCAAGGATGGCGTCGTCCATCAGGGAAGCGCAGCGTTTTTATATGAACGCACTCGCTCTGAAAGCAAAGAGCTTCGTTATTATGCGAAATCATCGCACGGTTTGCTGCTTGATCAAGAGAGAGAGCTTGTTTATGCCGATATTGCGGCGTTTATCCTTTCTCTACAAGTGGCATACTATGGAGTAAAGGAACGGGTACGGTGAGTGTAGGACGAAGCTCAACAACAACAAGAAGGTGAAGAGTGTATATGATAACAGATCAAGATATTATTAGTTTGATGCGAGATGAGGCTTATAAGCCCATGTCCTATAAAGAGCTCGAAAAGCATTTCAGGATTGCAGGAGCGGAAGAATTTAAGGATTTCATTAAATTATTAAATCGTTTAGAGGAAAGCGGCCACGTGGTTCGAGGCGGGAATGACCGTTATGGCGTGCCGGAGCGCATGAACTTGGTAAGAGGAAGACTGCAAGCCCATGCGAAAGGTTTCGCGTTCTTGATTCCCGAAGACCGGGAGCACCCGGATGTGTATATTAATGCGCATGATTTGAATACGGCTATGAACGGTGACATTGTTTTCGTGAAAGTAACGTCCAGAAGCCAAGGCGGAGGCCGCTTGGAAGGCGAAGTTGTGCGGGTGATTACGCGCGCCAATACGCAGATTGTGGGCGTTTTTCAGGGACAGGATACGTATGCGTTCGTTATTGCTGACGATAAGCGGATGACGAGAGATATTTTCATACCTCAGCACGCTTTTAATGGCGCAGTCACGGGGCAGAAGGTCGTAGTAAAGATTGTGAACTATCCAGAAGGTCGCTCTGCGGCTGAAGGGGAAGTTATTGAGATTCTTGGCCATAAGGACGATCCAGGCGTTGATATTCTGGCGATTGTGCGCAAGTTCCAGCTGCCGGAGGCTTTCAAAGAGGAAGTGCTGGAAGAAGCGGACGCTGCACCGGATTCGATTACGGAAGATGAGATTGTTAGCCAGGGGCGCCGCGATCTTCGCGCTAAGCGGATTGTCACTATTGATGGTGAAGATGCCAAGGATTTGGACGATGCGGTTAATGTGGAGCTTTTGGAGAATGGTCATTATAAATTAGGCGTTCATATCGCCGATGTAAGTTATTATGTTCGGGAAGGCACTGCGCTGGATATCGAAGCTTATAACCGCGGATGTTCCGTCTATTTGACGGATCGTGTGATTCCGATGCTGCCGCATCGGTTGTCGAATGGCATTTGTTCGCTTAACCCCAAAGTAGACCGCTTAACGATGTCTTGTGAAATGGAGTTCGATGAGAATCTAAAAGTTGTTAATCATGAGATTTTTACGAGTGTAATTAAGACTAGCGAGCGAATGACCTATACGAATGTGCGTAAGCTTTTGACAGGTGAGGCAGAGCCTGAGCTTGTGGAGCGTTATGCGTATTTGATGGAAGATTTTAAGCGGATGGAAGAGCTGGCAGCTAGACTGCGTTCCAGACGGATGAAGCGCGGAGCAATTGATTTTGACTTTGAAGAGTCTAAAATTCTCGTAGATGCGGACGGTAAACCAACCGATATCGTGAAGAGAGAGCGCTCTGTCGCGGAAATGATGATTGAGGAGTTCATGCTGGCTGCGAATGAAACGGTTGCTGAGCATTTTTCGTGGATGAAAGTACCTTTCTTATACCGTGTCCATGAAGATCCTGATGCTGAGAAGTTGATGAATTTCATGGAGTTCGTGACGAACTTCGGGTATACGGTCAAAGGGAAGGGCAATTCCGTACATCCACGTGCGCTGCAAAGCTTACTGGAAGACATTAAGGGGACGCCAGAGGAGACTGTGCTTAGCAAAATTATGCTTCGCTCGATGAAGCAGGCTCGTTATGATGCGCAGAGTTTGGGGCATTTTGGCTTGGCGGCGGAATTTTATTCCCACTTTACCTCTCCGATTCGTCGTTATCCCGATCTAATCATTCATAGGGTCATTCGCGAAGTGTTGCAAAACGGTACTTTGTCCGATGCTCGTCATGAATATTTGGCTTCCCGCATGAGCGATATTGCGCAGCAATCATCCGAACGTGAGCGTGTGGCTGTAGATGCAGAGCGTGAAACAGAGGCACTGAAGAAAGCTCAGTATATGCTGGATAAAGTTGGCGAAGAATTCGAGGGCATTATTTCTAGTGTAACTGGCTTCGGGATGTTCGTGGAATTGGACAATACCGTTGAGGGCTTGATCCGTTTGAGCGATTTGACCGATGATTATTATAACTTCCATGAGAGACAATTTGCTCTCGTTGGAGAGCGCACGTCCAAGATCTACCGGATTGGCGATGAAATTAAAGTCCGTGTGGCTCGCGTAAATATGGAAGAGCATACGATTGATTTTGAATTGCTGGATATGAAGCCTCGCAAAGAGGGTAGTTATAGCCGTGGCGGTGGAGGCGGCAAGCCGTTCAAAGGAGCGGCAGGTTTCAAGGGCTTCCGTGGCGGCAAAGGCAAGCCGGAGAAGGGCAAGGGCGGCTATACCAAAGGTAAAGGCGGCTTTTCGAAGTCTCAGGGTGAGAGTGCGGGGCGGAGACGCGGAGAAGGTAGTGTTGTTGGTGCAACTGATGGGGGGGCACGTGCGGGCCGTGATGGTGGGGCTGCTGGGCGTGCGAGAGCGGGACAAGAACGCATAGAAGGCGCGGCAAGACGTGTGAAAGAAGGTCAAGAGGGAACCAATGGAGCAGGGCGCTTAAGGGCTGGGCAGGAGCGCGGTGAAGGTCGCGGTCGTGTGGAAGGGCAAGAGGGAAGAGTACCTCGTGATGGAGCTGAGGGACGTGCGAGGGCAGGTCAAGAGCGTGGTGACGGCGTTGGTCGCGCGAAAGCAGGTCAAGAGCGTGATGGCGCCGGGCAGGGGAAATCGCGCCGAGGAAAAGGCGGTAGCACGCCGTGGAGCGAAAACCGCGGCAAAGCCGGCGGTGGTCGCGGGAAGGCGCGCGGTCCTAAGCTGAGCGAAGGCGGCAGCTTGAGCTCAAGGCTGGAATCTGTCGGCGCAGGCCGGACAGATAGCGGTGCTGGACGCGGCGAGAGCAAGCGCGGCCGCGGGGGCATTGCGCTTGGAAGCGAAGCCCAAGCGGGCGGTGGTTCCGCTGCTGAGCGCAGCAGCGGCGGCAGTGATTGGGCGAGCGGCGTGAACGCGCTTGCCAAGGGTGGTCGTCGCCGGAGTGACGGCGACGGCGGCGGTAGCAAGAAGCGGCGGAGATAACGCCGCTTCTTGCATTTCGGGCTTGATCTTGCTACAATAGGATGCACATTGTAGCAGTATTTACCTGCAGGAAATTGCGGGAGGAGGATCTCACGTGGCAACGAAGAAGGCAGATGGCAAGGTGCTTGCCCAGAATAAGAAGGCTTCACACGATTACTTTATTGAAGAAACGTACGAAGCGGGTCTTGTCTTGACCGGCACGGAGATCAAATCCTTACGGGCAGGTAAAGCGAACATTGGCGATAGCTTTTCGACGATTCGTAATGGGGAAGCTTTTGTCCATAACATGCACATTAGTCCTTTTGAGCAAGGTAACCGAAGTAATCCTGAGGATCCGACACGGACGCGGAAGCTGCTTTTGAAAAAGGTGCAGATCGCCAAGATGTTAGGCCAGGCAAAGCAAGAAGGTTACACACTTGTGCCATTGAAAGTGTATATCCGTAATGGATATGCTAAGCTTTTAGTCGGTATTGGTAAAGGTAAGAAGCAGTACGACAAGCGTGAATCCGCGGCCAAAAAAGATGCACAACGCGATATTCAGCGTGCGCTGCGCGAGAAGCAAAAGATTGCTAGGTAACGTGGCAAAGGTATTGGTAAGCAGCACCTTAGCTTCCACAAACCTGAGCGTTCATTTTTGAACAGCTTGTGTTATACTAGGTCTACAGCAAATGATTCAGTATTAAAGAGCAATTTCGCTCAAACAGCTCGTCTTTTACCTTCTCCGCTCTATTGGCGGAAATGAAGGCAATCCGGGGGTGTTCTTGGATTCGACGGGGATAGTTCGAGCGCGGGTTGCGGGTAGTGGGGACGCGTCCGCTTTAACAACGCTAAAGCCTATTAAATGGCAAACAAAACAACAACTTAGCTTTCGCAGCTTAATAACCTGTGAGCTAGCTCCTCCCTCGCATCGCCCATGTGCTAGGATAGGGGCCCAACCTTAGTGGGATACGACGTTTGGTCTCCGCCTGGGGTCGAACGTAGGAAGACAATCAGGCTGACCCAACGCAGAGCGGGTTACGGCGCGCTGCTCGGGTGACATCAAAACTGTGACTACACCCGTAGAAGCCTGTGTGGCGATATTTTCGGACAGGGGTTCGACTCCCCTCACCTCCATACAAAAGAAAGAAGCACCCGTGAGGGTGCTTTTTTCTTTTGTATTAGGAGGTCGGGGGAGAAACCCTGGAGGGTTCGCCCGGACGGACTGGAGCGTGACGGAGGGAGCACGGCTTTAAGATTGTAAACTTGCAAACGATTTCAAAGTTTACAATTTAGAAAGATAATGTTCGTCAAGATAGTTTTCCCACTATTGAGTGTAAAATTTTATACAAAATTGTACTATTCTGTGCTATTATAACACATGGACTAATTGGGATTCTTTTCTATAATCCAATTTATTGATTTTGTGTACGAAATCCCTGTTGTGTCTCTCAGCACTTTGGATATTTTCGGGCAAGTGTTGTATTGACTTTACAGTGTATGATTACAGTGGGGAATTAAAGTTGTAGGGAGTCGTAGAATTATGTATGAGCATTTCGAATGGTTTTTAAATAAAGAACGGGTGGATGAAGCAGGGCAAGAGATGTATGACCTTATGGCTCGGCTGTATCCCATCACCCGTAGTATCACGGGAAACGGCGTAAGAGAGACGTTAAAGATCATTCAAGAATATATACCGCTTAATATTCATGAAGTGCCGACTGGAACACA
This sequence comes from Paenibacillus sp. WC2504, assembly GCF_052682475.1. Classification (NCBI taxonomy): domain Bacteria; kingdom Bacillati; phylum Bacillota; class Bacilli; order Caryophanales; family Paenibacillaceae; genus Paenibacillus; species Paenibacillus sp. WC2504. The sequence goes on along the minus strand of NZ_JBQZFH010000001.1, from coordinate 7,981,587 downwards.
GGTTTTTGATTGGGAGGTTCCAAATGAATGGAATGTTGAAGATGCCTATATAAAGGACTCAAGAGGGGTAAGAGTTGTAGATTTCCAAAAATCCAACCTGCATGTCCTTAACTATAGTGTCCCTATACATGCAAAGATGACACTTGATGAATTAAAAAATCATTTATTTACATTACCGGATTACCCGGAGTGGACTCCCTATCTGACGAGCTACTATCGAAAAGATTGGGGTTTTTGCCTACCTCATAATTTGTTACAATCACTACCGGATGATCTATACGAAGTGAAAATCGAATCTACGCTCAAACCGGGGTTTGTTACTTGGGGAGAGCTTTACTTGCCTGGTGAAACCGAAGAGGAAATCTTACTCTCTTGCTACGTGTGTCATCCTTCTATGTGCAATGACAGCCTGAGCGGAGTTGTACTGTTAACTTTGATTGGTCAACTTTTGACTCATTTGAAGCGAAGACATTCATTTCGTCTCCTGTTCATTCCAGAAACAATCGGCGCGATAACGTGGTTGCATGAAAACCAAGACAAGGTCGGGAGAATCAAGTGTGGACTAGTGGCCACATGTCTCGGTGACCCAGGTCAATCAACGTATAAGCGAACCAAACATGGAAATCACTATCTCGATAAAGTGGTTGAAAAAGTGCTTGAGGACTCTGGCGAGCCTTTCCAGATTATAGACTTCTTTCCGATGGGAAGCGACGAACGACAATTTTCTTCCCCAGGATTTAATCTGCCTGTCGGATCGCTTATGCGCACGCCATATGGCCGGTTTCCACAGTATCATAGCTCCGCTGATAATCTTGATTTTGTCGGATCGTCGTACTTGGCAAACACGTATCAAAAGTATCTTCAGGTGTTGCATGTTTTGGAATCAGACGATCGTTATCTGAATCTCAACCCTAAATGTGAACCTCAACTTGGTAAACGAGGTCTTTACAGCTCGGTCGGAGGACAAAAAAACGCACAGGATATCCAATTCGCCATGTTATGGGTTTTGAACTTTTCTGACGGACAGAATTCTTTACTTGATATCGCACGCCGATCTGGAATGCCATATGAGTTAATAGTGCGTGCAGCTAAGGATTTACAAGGAAGTGAATTACTCGTTTCGGTTATGCAAACGGATGAAAGGTTATACGCGAGGAGGACACGATGAATCAGAAGCAAACACATAAAGGACCTGATAATGGATTGGGATCCGTTTTTTGGCGCTCTGTTGAGCAATTTCATGACAGGCCTGCCTTAGTTGTTCACGATGAAGTATACTCATATAAGGAACTTGGTGACAAGGCGATTCAACTGGCCCAATTGATTCAAACGGCAGAAATAGGGGAGCAACAGGAAGTGGTGGCTGTGTTTGCGAGCCGCAGCCTAACCTCTTATACGGGGGTTTTAGGTACATTGACCTCAGGGCGAGGGTACGTGCCGCTTAACCCTAAATTTCCACTAGAACGAACTCTTTATATGTTGCAAGCTTCAGGGGCCTCAACTATTATAGTTGGAATTGAGGCGCTTGGACTGTTGGCTAAGCTGTTACCTCTAGTGAATCGTCGTCTGAACGTCATTTTACCAATGGAAGACAACGAAATGGGAAATATTATTGCAGCCCGAAACCAGAAGCATCGATTTTTCTGTACTATGGATTTGGTAGAAAGGAACGAATGGTGGAGACCGTATCCAAGCAATTTGGAGAAGACTGCCTATCTGTTGTTCACTTCGGGCAGTACAGGGAATCCGAAAGGCGTACCTGTCAGTCACCGCAATGTCACTTCCTATTTGCAGCATGTTATTACAAGCTATTCTTTTAATGAACTAGACCGTTTCTCCCAAATGTTTGACATGACCTTCGACCTCAGTGTTCATGACATGTTCATTTGTTGGGGGAGCGGGGCATGTCTGTACCCGGTCCCAGAACAGGCTGTGATGTCACCCGCAAAGTTCATCAAAGATCATGAACTCACAGTCTGGTTTTCCGTACCATCAGTCCCGATGTTTATGCAAAAATTAAGATTACTAAAGCCCAATGCCTTTCCATCGCTTCGTTACAGTTTTTTTTGCGGAGAAGCTCTACCTCAAGGTATCGCCGAGGCTTGGCAGGAGGCGGCGAACAACTCTGTTGTCGAAAATCTGTACGGTCCCACAGAGGCAACTATTGCGATTTCGCAGTATCGTTGGGATGCGGATCGGTCACCTGGTGAATGTAAGCGAGGCCTTGTACCGATCGGGCAAGTTTTCCCTACGCAGGAGTGGCGGATCATCAGTGAGGATTTTCGAGAATTGTCAGTGGGTGAGGTTGGTGAATTGTGTGTATCTGGAACTCAAATTACTAGAGGTTACCTAAACGATGACGCAAAGACAAAGCATTCGTATATAATTTTCCCAGACCACCCCCGAAAAATCTGGTATCGAACTGGCGACCTTGTCATGTGTAATGAGTCTAACAACCTTTATTACCTAGGTCGCATAGATAACCAGCTTCAGATTATGGGGTACCGCGTGGAAATTCAGGAGATCGAACATGTTTTGCTGGGGACAGGTGCCGCTTTTGCCGTTGTGGTTCCTTTACTGCAGCAGCATGGAAAAGCAGAAGGGGTCTGCGCCTTCTTGCCAAAGGAATTGGAAGCAAACCATCTAGAGATCCTGAACCACTGCCAAGCCAAATTGCCAGACTATATGATACCGAGAAAGTTGATTTTCGTGGAAGACGTGCCATTAAATTCAAACGGTAAAATCGATCGCAAGCAGTTAATGGAACAATTGGAGGTATTACGTTGACATTACAATACAAAGATGTAGAAAACTATTTATATAATACGTTACAAGAAAAATTAAAACTTTTTGGGGTTAGCCGCGAGGAATTTATCGATTCATTTCAATTACTTCCTGGTCTTATCGACTCACTAGGTTTTTTAGAGTTGGTCGCTCAAGTGGAGCAAGATCTCAAAGTGGAAATGGATTTTGAACTTGCAGATCCAGAGCAATACACAACGCTGGCAGGGTTTATCCATTGCATCAAGGGGCTTTAATCGTGGAGAACATACGATACCTAGAACTTAAAGAGGCGGGTACGCTCTTGGAACAAATGGAGACTTTGTTTGTGCTTATGTACGACTACATGGGCGATAAGGGTTTGCTCCAACCTCTTGTACCCGGCGGTGAAAAAATGTGGTCGAAATCGCTTTTACCTACATTGGGGAAGTTTGGCGTGGTTTGGTTAGCCCTTAATGGGGAGGAAGTGATCGGTTTTATCCAAGGTATGATCAAACTGCTACCCAATTATTTAGGCGGAGGCAAAGTCGGCATTATTTCGCATGTATACGTGAAACCGGAAATGCGCCAATACGGAATAGGAAGCGAGTTGGCGAAAAAGCTCGAGGAATGGTTTGTCACGAAAAATATTGATTCGATCGAGCTGCAGGTCTTGTATCACAACGAAAAAGCCCGTAATTTCTGGGAAAATACGGGCTACGAATACGAGGTATATCAAATGCGTAAATTTTTGGTAGGAGTAAGTGAATGAAAAAGTTCTCAAATGAAGACTTTCGACAGGTACTTGAAGCGGTTAATATATATCCAGGGGATATGGTGTTTGTCCATAGCTCTCTGTTTCAACTTGGTAGGCTTGAAAGTTGCGAGACTGAGGCAATGCCAGTAGAGTTGGTACGCCTGATGCTTGACTATTTGGGCAACGAGGGTACGCTTGCCGTTCCTACTTTTAGCTTTGGATTTGCAAAAGGCATACCATTTGATCGCCAGATTACTTCGTCCGAAGGGATGGGTATCTTTTCTGAGAGTGTACGTAAACTACCTGCAAGCCTGCGAAGTTACCACCCCTTGCAGTCGATTGCGGCAGTAGGACGGCTTGCAGAGGCAATTACATCCCCCGATACAGGTTCCGCATTTGATATTGATGGGTCATTTGACGTGATGATCGGTCTTGGAGCAAAATTGCTTTTACTAGGAGCACCGATCCAGGCGGCTTCTCTCATCCATTACGCAGAGGAGCGGGTAGAAGTTCCCTATCGTTATTGGAAGATGTTCACAGGAATCTATGTAGATAATGGAGAGGAAAAGGAACGTACCTATAAGTTTTTTGCGCGCGATCTGGAACTGGATCCACGATTAAATTTATATCCGATTGAAACATGGTTGACAGAACGGAACCAATTTCATAAAGTACCGTTAGGTAATGGGTATGTGGCGCAATGTGCCTTCTCAGATTTTATAGAGGTGGTCATGCAGCACTTGAATGACGATCCTTATTGCTTAGTGAAATCAATAAAAAAAGATCCCGGTTAGCGAATCTGCATGGATTTGACTTCATTGCGGCATTAGCAAGTTAGATAATGGACATTTCAATACCCTCTCATGTCCAACTTTCTTTCGTTTTATCTCAATTTCCTAAGTTGTCATTAAATGTTAGATAACTTAAAGGAAGCCCCTTTAATAACTGAAGAAGATTAAGATAATATGGATCTAATGAGGCAGTGTCTTCGTGGGCGCAAAGCAGCGTTACGGACAATGTGGAGGCTAGTATTATTTTTGGGAAGAAACGGGGCTGTACTTGAGCCAAAAGGTAACATCAGTCGAGCCGAGGTTGCAACTATTATTGCAAAAATCGGGTTCTGATTTAAATGGAAGCACCGTGCCTGCAGAAGTCTGTTTTCTGCTCGGAGGATGGCTACTGTTACATTGATGAAAAAAGTGGGCAGGAGCACGAGGTCCGAGCTGAAGATTGAAGTGAAGTATGGCTTACCCTTCATAGAGGTAACGATTGAAGATACATACAAATTACAAGACACCCCGAAAGAAAATGAAAGGAGCTTGTCACTGAAATTCAGTGGCGGGCTCCTTTTTGGTGTTACATGTTGTATTCATTGCCATCAGTCCACATATTCCAATTCCGTCCGTTCATACTAATAAGCGACTGCGGTTGCTTGGGAACGTTGAATGAGAAAGGAATGATGAGCACAATGACGACAACTGGTTTAACGTTCGGGATTTATCCGCTAAGTGTAGCTGGCACACCGACCGGTTTGGCTATTGGACCAAAGGATGATTACGGTAGCATTCAGCTTGCACTCAATGAACTCCGAGGTTCGAAGCAATTGTTTCCGAGGAACTACCTCGTTTATACCGGACCTGAATCAGAGCCAGCGTTATTCTCCTTTGCGGACCGTCTTCTTCAATTCGGACTGTTAGGTGATCTGACGGCGGGATGTATGCAAGAGACTGACATCGATATGGACAGATGGCTCGATTTTATTCGCAAAATCATTAGGAAGTATGGTGCCCATCTGGCCTCTCTTCAAATTACGAACGAACCGAATTTGTCGTTTATGGAAGGTTCTAAACCTTACACCTTGCAAGCACTTGTGGAAGGGGTAAAGGCAGCTAAACAAGAAGTGCGAGACCAAGGCCTTCAGGTACAGATTGGGTTCGGTTCCGTGCCAGAGGGGCCAATGGCAGTTCCTCATTTCTGGGAAGGTCTCGCTGAGCTTGGAGGGAGGCCGTTCTTGGACGCTCTTGATTTTGTGGGGCATAACTTCTATGTCGATGTCTTTGAAGAACCGCTTCATTTGGATGAAATAGCGGATTCTGTAGAACGCACTTTGCGAAATTTAAGGGAAAGCAGTTTGATCAAGGCCGGAATTCCCGCGACGATACCTATTCGCGTTACGGAAAGTGGCTGGCCAACGGGGCAGAATCCTTTTACACAAAACGAAAGAACGTACGAGCAACAAGCGAGTGTCCTTGAAAGAGTAATCCGAACCGTCTACCGTCTTCATCCTGAGCTCCATATTACGCATTATGAGTTGTTTGGACTTCGGGATGCCGACAGTTCTAACGTGAACATCTTCTATCAATTTGGTATTCTGCGTGACGACTATTCAGAGAAACCCGCTTATGCAACTTTCAAGCGTTTGATCCTGGAGCTTGGAAGCTAGAGAGGCTTCCATTATCGCCCTTATAAAATAGATGCCAATGGGTACGCTATTAACCAAAAGGAGCTGGGAATATGAATATCATGGAGGTACTCGGCGATGCGATAAAGCCGTTTCTGGATGGCGAAAAGCCTCCTTTAAATGTCGGAGAAGTCATGAATCTGTGGTTTTATTTCACAGCAACCGATCAAACGATGCGTGGTGAACAGGTCTCTTTTAATATTACGGAGGATCCTGAATTGAAAGAAAAGCTGCAAGAGGTCATTAATGATGTGCATCGGCCGATACTCGACGAGATAACTGCATTCTTGAAAAATGAAGGAATCCCGATGCCAGAGGCGTCGCCGGATAAGCCCGTTGGCGATTTTCGACATATTCCTGTGGGGTCGAAGTTGTCAGACGAGGAGATAGCAAGTCTGCTCAGCTTTAATTTAGTATTGGGAATCAATTATGGCTGCCGGGGATTGACAGAAGCCGTACGGCCGGATGTGGCCGCACTGTTTGCCAAGTTTCAGATGAAAAAGATCATCTTTTCGCTAACGCTTAAGGATCTATTGATGCGAAAAGGGTGGTTGAAGGCACCGCCGTATTATAGACCGGAAGCATGAGCACCTGTGCAGGGTGCTTTTTTGCATTAGATTATGGTCTTAACATTAGTGTCTGAATAAGTTCCTCTTGCGTGAAAGGCTGCTTCCTTCCTGAATGAATGACCCTGACAAGGTAAGGCTTATCCGGATTTTTCAAATGGTAAAAGCCTGGAATTCGCATGACCCTCGACAGATTGGTAATCATCGGATCTGAACCAAATTTGCTGGCTAGCGCCTTTTGAATAGGAACGAACTTTGATATGGATCCGTTTTGAATGACCCAATAGATGTGATAGCCGTTTTTTGTTTCGATGATCATGGCATTTTTGATCTGTTGCCAGTGTTTTTTGAGGAAGTTTTTTTTCAATTGAGCAACTTGCTCTTCAGCGCGTTGAGCCCTAAGCAGGTATTGACCTTGTTTCCCTTTTTTAATGGTAATGGATTGGATGCGCTCTAAAGGGTCCGATTTGAGTTGTTTGATTCGCGCTTTCAATTGTTCTTTGGTTTGGAACTGTTCGGATATTTTATTGAGATCGACATCGATAAACTGTGCTCGGATTTCTTTGATTTCGCGGTTCTTTTCATCTCTGCGGTTAATTTCCATGAATACTGCGTAGCCTTTCGCATTTTGGCTGAGTAAATGGATGGATTTATTGTTTTTGGAGATCAACTTCATGTGAGGGACTTGTTTTTCCAAAAGTAAGAGGGGTTTATGCAGCAGGACGGCTTGTTTGTCGTTGGATGAATTCAAAGAGTGTGCAGAATGAGCGGAGTTGGTCTGATTTGGCTTCGAACGCTCAGCATCATGTACTAAGATAAAATGAAGTTTTTCGTCTCCTTTGCGGCAAAGTTTATGAATGAATTGATGCATATGGCTGGAACTTCGCTGAACTAGAGTGGAGTATTGCGTGGGTTTATTTTTCATCTGGCCACATCCCTTTGTCTAGGTTTCCGTCACCTAAGTGATTGGTATTCTAAACATTCATATTCTAAAAGGATAAACCCAGTGTAAACTTTTGAACCTATTTTCAAGGGGAGTAGGGACGTTCGCGCATAGAAAGAAAGACACCCGCAGAGGGTGTCTTTTCACATAGCTTTAAGGCTGTTTGACTTGGCCGCGAATTTCACCTTCCGGGCTACGGTTGGTATGCACGTTGATGTAGGCATTACCACTTTCGAATTCAGCGATTAAGTCTTTAAGCGTTTTTCCTTGCAGTGGACCGACTAAGTCCTGATTCGTTAGAATGCCGCGAATGACGCCTCGTCTGACAGAAATACCGAATTGGTTGGGGCCAAACAGGAAAACTGCAATGGGACCGCCTAGCCCTGGCCGCGCAAGATGAATATGGGCTTGGGTGGCGCGGGAAACATTTCGCATGATCAAAGCGAATCTTAACTGGGTTCCACTGCTGTTCAGCTCGAATATGGCATCTCCGGATGATAAAGTTTGTACGGGAGGCACTTCGTTTTTACCGTTTAAAAAGGCTTTGTATATGGTAGGAATAGGTCTTCACTCTCCTTATCTAGTAATACTTCTATGTATTCATAGATTGAGAGATTTGCTTGTTGATAGGCCTAAATGACAAGAATTTCATCGTGCGATGGGGCGATAAGGGGGGCTAGGGGAACTATAGTCCGTTATTTTGGCGGGATATGGAGTTTTGGCTAAGCCGAGGGAACTGTGTTCCTCTATTTCGCTGTTTTTGCCTGAAAAGGACGGCTCCACGCACAAATAAGGCCCAGTAGTTCCGCTAGAGAGGAAATTACTCGATTTCCTTCAAATAGCGGCCTCCAGTTCCGTTAAATAAAATCTTAGAGGACTCACCGCCATGGTTTATGAATGGATTGGGAAGTTGGCTGAATGGTGAGTAGGATAATCAAATATCATTAAGCAGCGGTCTGACGGTCATACAAGTTGAACATGATGTTGTACAGGACTGCGGAAATCACAGCTATGCCCGCAAGCAAAATGAACGTCCATGTGAACCCAATCCACGACGAGATCGGGATGGACAGCGGCGCTAGGGTGCGCCCAAGCGTATACCGCAAGCTACCTGCGGCAAAATATTGGCCGCGCATATGCTCAGGAGCCAACCGGGAGACGAAAGCTTGCTGAGGGCCAGCGGACATCAGCTCAGCTAGTGTGAACACGGCAATCGCGAGGGTGAAGCCCCAGAAGGTGGACATGTGGCCGAACATCACAATGCCAAGTGCATAGAAAAGCGCGCCGCCGATGAATACATAGCGGTCACGGTAAGCGAGCATCCATTTGGTCACAAGGACGGTAAAGAGGGCTACGAACAAGCCGTTCTCGGATACAATCAGGCCGAACAACTGCTTGCCGGATAATTGCAAACTCCAGTCGCCGTAGGAGAAGATCGTCGATAACTTCACGGTTTCCTCCATAAAAACAGGGAACAGTAAATCCAACTGCATGAAGGTCTGAGACAGCAGCACACCGGCTAGGATGAACAGCAAGAAAACGCGGTCAGCTGCAATGATCTTATAGTCGCGCAGCTGCGCGGCAAGGAACCGGTACCAAGGTTCACCGGTTGTGGAGCGGTTGCGCGCGGCAAGCTTCTCCGGCAGCGTTTCGTGCAAGGTGCGGCTCATCGTCAAAGAGAGGAGAAGACAGAACACCGAAGCAGCGATAAGCACAATATACGGATTATCATCGTAGGTGATAGACCCGAGCAGCGGCCCGACAACGACAGACACGTTCGCGGCTGTATAGAAGATGGCAAAGACGCTGGAGCGATGCTCCTCTTTCACAACGTCCGCGACCATCGCTTGGCTGGCAGGCCAATAGATGGAGCCGGACATGCTGGCGAAGCTGAACCCGATGAAGCCAAGAACGGGCATCGCGAGCAGAGGCGAAGCGGCAAGAGCGAAGACGCCGTAACCGACGCCTTGTCCGCATGCCGCGAGGACCATCATCCGTTTGCGTCCGAAACGGTCAGCGCAGTAACCGCCTATTAAGTTGGCGAAAACGGACAACGTTTGTGACAAAATCAGGAGGACGCCCGTCCAGCCTTTGCCGAAGGAATTCGCAAAATAGATCGATAAAAACGGAAAAAAAGTCCAAAAAATAACGTTAAAAGCAGTCTCTCCGCCAAGGCGGATTTTTAAATTAATATCCCAATCTCTCATTCTCATCTGGCTGTTACCTCTAGTTGATAGTGTTTACTTACATACTACCATTCTTGCTTAATAAACAAAACGAAGGAAGGACATGCGGATAATCGGATTATCGCAGCGGAAAGGATGGTTTGATCCGGGATCACGCATCAGCCTGAAGACCGAGAAGGAATATGACCTGCGTCTGAATGAATTCGGTGAAATATCGTGTATACTTATATAAAAAGCGGCAACAGGAGGAACTTTTATCATGAATGCTGGAACATTGGTCGGGTATGGTATTGGCGCACTGGTTATCATACTGGTAATATGGCTCAGAACCCGCGGCAAAACACGTCCGATCAAAAATAAAGGTCTGGGAATATTAATCCCCGTCATCATACTGCCTATTCTATTTGGTTTTTCCATCTACTCGTTGACGAAAATTCCTGATCATCCCTTTCATTTACCTGTGATCTGGGAGATGTTGTGCGCGATGCTGCTGGGCGTCGGGCTGGGCAGTATTATGTTGTACCATACGGGTTACGAGAAGCGGGAAGACGGGTATGTGTACGCGAAGCCAAACAAGAATTTCAAGTATGTCATCATTGCCGTGCTCGTCATTCGTATCGCGCTTTCGCAGTATTTCAAAGGGCTGGATTATACGGAATTTACCGTTCTTACGATGTTAATGGCGTACTTATACATTTCAGTTTGGCGAATTGGCAGTTTCATGAAGTACCGCAAAGCCAGTGTGAACTAAATTACGACTGAAGAGTACCTAGGCTGCTTGCAGCTTGGGGCTTTTTTTATTATGGCGAAAAGGTCAGGCTCTCACGATATATCAGTAGAAGATCCGAACTGAATGTTGTAATATATAATAGACAAGAAATGACAATTTTTTCACGCAGCGAGTAGGTAAAATGGGGGTGAGGTGTCACATGAAATTTCTGTTCTATTTTGCACAATGCAGTGCATTAATCGTGACTTTTGTTTTTCTATTAAGATGGCTGTACCCCTATTATGTAAAATGCTCCAAAAGAGCGCAGTCGATCATTTTCGGAATCGCTTTCGGGATCTTCGGTCTGCTTATTATGCAGATGCCGTTACAAGTCGCACACGGGTTGCATATGGATGTCCGCTTTGTAAGCGTTATATTTTCGGCTGTTTTTGGCGGTCCTCTATCTGCAATCGTTACAACTCTGATGGTTGGCGCTTATCGCACCATGCTTGGCGGAGATTTGCTTTTTCCATTAGGCTCACTTGTGACTACGACGTTGATCAGTATAATTGTCCATCGATGGTCTGTGAAACGTAGAAAGCTTATGGAGAAATACGGCTGGCTGCTAGGGTTGGTTATCAGTTTGCAGACAGTAGGCTGGGCACTGCTTGCCCCTCAGGAAACGATGAACTATTTTTTGACAGAGTTTGCAGTTAGCTATGTGATTTTTCATACGGTAGCCATCCCACTTTACTACTCATTGATTGCTTATGAAATTAGAAGTTTCGAAACGGAGATCAAGCTGCGCGAGAGCGAGAGTCGGTATCGGACGCTGGTGCAAAACTCGCCTGACCTCGTCTACTGCTGCGACCTGGATGGGAGGATTACTCAGGCGAATAACAAGATGTCGCATTTCTTAAAAACGAACGAACGTGATTTGCTCGGGAAAAATATGCTGGACATGATGTCATCGGAGAAGGTTCGCGAGCAGTGGAAGCAAGCGCTTAACGAAGTGTTAAGCACCAAGGAATCCAAGTCCTTCGAAGCGGAAAGCCTTCTGCCATGCGGTGAAAATAAATGTATGCATTACACGGTTTCGCCGATTTTTAATCGGAACAAGGAGATCGTGGAAGTGACAGGAACCGGTCATGATATTACCGAACTAAGGCGGCAAGAGAAGGCACTTCACCAATACAAAGGCCACCTCGAGGAACTAGTGGAGGCTCGTACGTCAGAGTTGGCGGAAGCCAAGGAAATGGCCGAGTCCGCGAATCGCGCGAAAGGCGAGTTTCTGGCTAATATGAGCCATGAAATCCGCACGCCGCTCAATGCGGTGATTGGTCTAAGTTATTTGCTCCAGCAAACAGAGCTTTCAGAGCAGCAGCAAGTTTATGTGGATAAAACGATTATTTCCGCCAAAAATTTAATCGCACTCATCAATGACGTTCTGGATTTCTCCAAAATCGAGGCCAAGAAGCTGGTCATCGAGCAGGTCGATTTTGATCTGTATGATGTACTCAACCAGATTTCAAATCTCATAGGAATGAAAGCGTATGACAAAGGGTTAAAGCTGCATTTCTCCATTCATCATGAAGTTCCGCAAATGCTTGTCGGCGACCCGTTCCGTTTGAATCAAATTTTGATTAACCTGTCGAATAATGCTGTGAAGTTCACGGATCAGGGCGAAATTACTTTTGAGATCTGCCTTTTGGCCAAAAGTGAAAGGGGCGTCACTCTCGGATTTACGGTTCGTGACACCGGAATCGGCATTACGGAAGAACAGCAGGAGCAGTTGTTCCACCATTTTACACAGGCAGATATGTCGACAACCCGGAAGTACGGAGGGACAGGGCTTGGTCTTGTGATCAGTAAAAATCTTGTCGAGCTGATGGGGGGAGCGATAGGTGTAGAGAGTCAAGCCGGGCAGGGCAGTTCATTCTCCTTTACCGCGGATTTTGGATATAGTACGGGATCGCGGCTTACAACGATGAATCAAGACTCACAATTGAAATTGCTTCGGGTGCTGCTCGTTTGTGATGAGGGGGATATGCAGCTCGTACTCAAAAACCAGCTTGAACAGTTCCAGTTTATTGTCAATACAGCAGAGTCCGAGAGTGGGGCAATTGAACAAATTTACCGCAATGGCCGATATGATTTGGTCATCGTAGATTGGAAGCTGAGGGAATCTGTTGCCGTTCCGCTTGCTGAACGTATTCAGCTCGAATTCTCCTCGCCGATGCAGGTCATTGTGATGGTTACCGCGTATCATGAGCCGGAGTTGCAAACGCGCATCCGTTCGCAAGCCATAGATAAGGTGTTGTATTACCCGATCAGCCAGTCCCAATTGTATAACGAGCTTATCAGTTTGTTTCAGCAGCATTTTGTGGCCAAGCAGGTCACAGGGCCTGATCCGGAGAAGTCGGAGCGTTTCAAGGCACTGCAGCATGCGAACATTTTGCTCGTGGAGGATAATGAAATCAATCAGTTGGTTGCAACGGAAATGCTGAAGGAAGTCGGCGTAGTAGTTGATGTGGCTGAAAATGGTCTGGAAGCTGTCTCCCGTGCGAAGGTGAGGCGGTATGACGCCATTTTGATGGATTTGCAAATGCCCGTGATGGGCGGCTACGAGGCGACCAAACATATTCGCCAATTGGAGCATGCCAAGGATATTCCGATTATTGCGATGACGGCCGATGCGATGAAAGGCGTGAAGGAGGAAGTGCTCGAAGCGGGTATGAGCGGCTATATTACAAAACCGTTCGATCCCATTCAGTTGTTCGGTTTGCTGCAGCGACTGATTCAAACTTCGAGAGTGAAGGGATATAAACAGATCGCGGCATCGTCTGACGACAGGTAGGCCGGATGTGAAATAAAACGTACTGCGCTGCAAGCCATGGGGAGTGCGTTTTGCTATAATGTAAGGGCAAGTACTAACGAAGCGGGTGATCATTCAGATATGCTAGTCATCAATCAACGCGAGGTTCTGGAATTGCTGTCCATGTCAGCTTGCATGGAAATCATGCAGGCTGTATTGGCAGATTTGACGAATGGAGAAGCCGTTCAATCGCTAAGAAGCGTTGTTCCTTTACAGGGGAATCATGTTATGGGACTCATGCCGGCTTACTTGAAGCGGGAAGAGCGAGTGGGGGCCAAAGTGATTACCGTGCTGCCGGATAATCATGCGAAAGGGATGCCTTCGCATCAAGGGTTTGTTTCTTTGTTTAATTCAACCAATGGTCAATTGGAGGCCGTTGTGGATGGTACCAAAATCACCGCAATCCGCACAGCGGCCGTCAGTGCGGTGGCGACTCGGCTGCTGGCGAGACCGGATGCCAGCACGCTGGCGATGATCGGGACGGGCGAGCAAGCCAGAACCCACATCGAGGCGATGATGCTGGTTCGCCCGATCGAGAGGATTACGGTATGGGGGCCGAACCCGGACCATGCCCGGAAGTTGAAGGAAGAGACGGAAGCGCGGTACAAACTTCCGGTGGAAGCTATTTCCTCCGCGGCGCAGGCCGTACGGGACGCGGATATTATTTGCACGGTGACGACGTCGACGACACCTGTTTTGCACGGAGCGTGGATCAAGGAAGGCGCTCACGTCAATGCTGTCGGTGCTTGCCGGGCGAAGGACCGTGAACTGGATTCCGAACTCGTGCGTCAAGCGGAGTTGTTCGTCGATCGCCGGGAGTCCGCCGTGAACGAAGCGGGGGATTACTTGATTCCCCTGCACGAAGGGGCGATCGGGGAGGGGCACATTTTAGGCGAAATCGGAGAGCTATTGGTCGGGCTTAAGCCAGGTAGGAGTTCGAGTACGGCAATCACACTTTTCAAATCATTGGGGCTAGCTTGTGAAGACCTGGCAGCTGCTCATTATATTGTTCAAGAAGCGGTTCGTAGGAATAAAGGCACACAAATTGCATTTTAGGAGCGATTGTAGATGAAGACGAATCTCACGGAAGGATTGTATCCTTTTCACTTAACCCCAGAGCAGGAGGACCGTGCGAGCCGGCTTCACGAAAGCAGTATCATTATTGATCTGCTGTTCCAAGGTCCATTGTCGCCCCAAGCGATCCCTGCGCAGATCTCCGAAAACATCCGTGAAGCCTGCGAGCCTTACCGGGATGAACCAATGGTGTACAGCGGCATGCCGAGCAAAATCATTCACGATATGGCAGCGCGCGGGGAACTCCCAGCATTCAAGGAGGAGTGGTATCGTTCCGGCATTACCGCGGGTAACCGCCAACTGGACATATCCGATATAGAGGGTCTTGTGACCAGCATGGGCGAAATACAGCGTCAATTCGATACGAATGATTGGTTGGTCAAAGTGCTTAACGCCGAAGATATTCGCACCGCCAAAAGCACCAATAAGAAAGCGGGCATCGTAACCGCGCAGGAAACGGATGGCTTAGGCAAAAATCTCGCCTTGCTTGACGCGCTCTATCATTTCGGTTTGCGTGTTTTGCAGCTTACGTACAACAATCAGAATTACATTGCTTCCGGTTGTGCGGAGCAAGCCAATGGCGGTGTCAGCAATTTCGGTGCGCGCTTCATTCGCAGAATGAATGAGCTGGGCATCATCGTTGATACCAGTCATTGCGGCAAGCAAACGACGCTGGATGCATGTCGGCTCTCGACGGCGCCGGTTATCGCTTCCCATACTGGCGTAGAGGCTCTCTTTGGCCATATGCGCTGCAAAAGCGATGAAGAGCTCCAGGCGATTGCTGGAACCGGCGGCGTCATCGGTGTTTTTGCAATGCCGTGGTTTATCTATCAGGACCCGAATGAAACGACAATCGAACATGTGCTGGATCATATCGATTATGTGGTTCGGCTGGTCGGCGTTGACTATGTGGGTATTGGTACGGATTGGCCTATGAGCGATGTGGAGTGGTCTTTGGTGTATTTTAAAGAGCACATTGCACCGAGAATTGGCTTTGCCAAAGGAGACGGACCGTCTACCGAAACGGTGAAGGGACTGGAAAAGTACAGTTATTTTATCAATTTTACCCGTGGCTTGGTTGCAAGAGGGTATAGCGATGAAGACGTTCAGAAGATTATGGGCGGCAACTGGCTGCGTGTTTTCGAACAAGTCTGGGGATAGGAGTTAACGGGGATGAGCACATATTTTCAGTCAACGACGTTTAATTTGTATTGTGCCGGTGTGTATGAGGGGAAAATCCGGTTTGCCGAAAATGCGATTATGCATGCCAAAGTGGATGCTCGCAGGAGAACACAAATGCAGGAAAATGTCCTTCCGGAGAAGACACCGTACATATTGCCTTTTTCCAAAATCAAGACGTCTTTGGCGCATTATGACCAAGCCGTTTGGCAGGGAGACGAGGTTACGCTTGGCAATGGCGACCTTTATGCACGGCATGTGCGTTATACAGCTAGGGTGGCTGGCCGAGCGGGAGAACCGGGACAAACGGGACAAACTGGACAAACGGAAAGATCAGGACAATCGGGACAAGAGGTGACATCTCAAGTTTGGGCGATGCGGAAGGATACGGCGCTCGACATCGTGACCGTAGATGGACGCATTATCGCGTTCGTGGCGCCGAACCGGTACGGCATGGAAGTGCTAGTGGCGGAAGGGTACGAAGCGTTGACCCCGCTTGTGGTGTACGAAGATCCGCTCCTCTCGAAGCCGGAATTCGGCGTGAACGATCTGGGCACCTTTCTCGTTCCGCTGCGGGACGGCGTACGTTTGGCAACGGATGTGTATCTGCCTGAGGGTGCTCAATCCGCGCAGGGGCTGCCAACCATACTGATTCGCACCTGCTATGATCGCAACTTGCGCAAAGAATTTTTCAAGCGTTGGGCGAACAAGGGGTATGCCGTCGTCAATCAGGATGTCAGAGGGCGCGCAGATTCCGAGGGAGAGCTGGTTCCATTCTTTTATGAGCGGGACGACAGTGCTGATACGATCGACTGGATCGTGTCGCAGGAATGGTCAAACGGCAGCGTCGGCATGTGGGGTGCCTCCTATCTCGGATATGTTGTAACAGCAGCATCTACGAGTGGACATCCGAATTTAAAGGCGGTCGTTAATGAAGTGAACGTAGGTTCACCATTTGTGGATACGGTACGTAAAGGCGGAACCGTATGTTCCTGGCCTTTGCTCTGCTGGACGCTTGCGCAGTCCGTTGGTACAAGGACGGATTTTGATATTTTTGCGGGTAAAACCGTTGATCCGGAGAAAGCCGTAGACGCCAGACCGATCAGAGAGGTTCCTCAGCAGATGATTGGCAGAGCTTCTGGCCCTTGGGATCTGTGGAGTGAGCATCCGGAATATGATGATTTCTGGAGAAATTGCACCTTTACGGAGCGTGGCGATCAGGTTAAGGTGCCGATGTTTGTCATTTCCGGTTGGTACGACGGGGACAGCGCAGGCGTCTCGGAGACATGGAGGATGCTGACCAAGCATGATGTCCCCAACCGGAAAATATGGCTCGGACCATGGGAGCACGGCCCTAACCGAGCAAGAGATCTGCTCGGTACCAGCTTCAGCAACGATGCGGTTGTTTACGATTATGACGTAAATGTGCTGCGCTGGTTCGACAGGTTCCTGAAAGAGCTGCCCAATGGCATTGATCAAGAGCCAAGGGCGAAGTATTACGTTGTTGGAAGCAACGAGTGGCGAACGTCCGAGGACTGGACGCCTGCGGAGGCGCAAATCAAGAGCTTTTATCTGGGGAGTAAAGGGCGGGCCAACTCCAGCCATGGAGACGGTGTGCTGATCGAGGCTCCTACTCTGCAAGGTCCTGCGGATACGTATGTGTATAACCCCGAGGATCCTGTTGCCGACAGTGGCGAAAGAGAGCCGGAGAACATGCGCAAGCATGAGCTGCGCAGTGATATTCTTGTGTATACGAGCGCTGTGCTGGAGCGGGATTTAACCGTAGCGGGCGAGCTGTCTTGTGAATTGTATGCGGCGAGCACCGGTGTTGATACGGACTGGGTCGTTACTTTGAGCGATGTGGATGCGCTCGGCAATTCGATAAAGCTGTCCAATTACATCGTGCGGGCGAAGTACCGTAGTGGATTGGATAATCCAGAGCTGCTTACGCCTGGTAAAGTGGAAAAATACGCGATATTCATGCAAAATATTGCCCACACGTTCCGCGAAGGCCACCAATTGCGGTTTACGGTGACATCGTCGAGCAAGTTTATCGCGTTTCCTAACACGAATACCGGCATCAACCCTTATGAGGATCCAAAGCCAGTGATCGTGCAGCAAACGATTTACCACTCGGAGGAATATCCGAGTCATGTGAAGCTTCCGATTATTTTGTAATCGGGAGAGAATAGCGGGGAAGAGAAGACACCTGATGAGGTGTCTTTTCGTTTACTCCAGCTAGAGCTCCACAATCAAACCGTCATAAGCAACCTCAATCCCATGAGGCTGAAAAATGTCAACCAAATCCTCATGCAGCAGCCCCGCATTATGAGAAAAGTGTGTCACGTAGATTTGTGCTCCCGGCTTCAATACACCGACTTCATCCATCCATGTTTTCGTTTCGAGTACGGCATCCACGTTCATATGGTTGTTTCTGTGCCCCACTCGGCCTGTGGTGCATTCCAGGATAACCAAATCGAACTGCTTATCCTTCAGCCAAGCCCACGTTTCATCCGGGAACCACCCGCTGTCGTTGCCATACAAGACTGTTTTTCCATTCTTTTCGATGGAATAGAGCAAGCAAGTTTCGAGAGGATCATGATCCGCCAGCAGCGGAACGATCGTGGCCGTTTGCGTCTCTACAGGCTGGAACGGAATCACCCGGTGGAAATGATAGTTGTGCTTCAGTCCATTCAACGCTTGAAAGATGAGGCGGAATGGAAGGTCATGTCCGTAAACATGCATGGTTTCTTCGCCTGATTGGGCGTAGCCTTTTGCACGAATAGCCATATCCTCAGCATATAGATGGTCTGAGTGTGAATGGGTGATGAGCAGATCCTTTACGCTGTTCATATCGATCCCGTACTGTAGTGAGTGCATCAAGGTATCAGGTGGAAAATCGACCTTCAAGTCGTCGTCAAACATGACGGAAGTGCGGGAACGAATATTTTTACCTCCGCGTTCGCGGGCTTGTTTGCAGGTGAGACATTGGCAGAAGAGCGAGGGGATACCCTCATATGCTGCTGTTCCCAAAAAATGAACCTTCATGGATGAATCCTCCTTAGCGCATAGACATTGTTGTTTCATGATCATTTAATGTTGTTTATTGTGTGAATGTTGTTGTATTCTTGTTGTTTAGTGCCAATTGTATCCCCGCATGGCAGCGCTGTCAATGGAGAAAATTGATTACTACGATTCCAAACAAAGGGAAGAATAAAAAAACAAATCCCGTTGGTTGGAGGTCATCAGCAATGAATTCGTTATTTAAATTGAAAGAACGGGGCACAACGGTGCCGACGGAACTCATGGCAGGGGTCACGACGTTTTTGACGATGGTTTATATTGTGATTGTGAATCCGGGGATTCTAAGCAAGGCGGGGATGGATTTCCACGGGGTGTTCATTGCAACGGTGTTGGCAAGCATTGTGGCGACGCTGATTATGGGAATTTTTGCGAATTACCCGATTGTGCTTGCGCCAGGAATGGGGTTGAATGCGTATTTTGCTTTTAGCGTTGTAGGCGGAAGCGGTGTCAGTTGGCAGACTGCGCTTGGTGCTGTTTTTGTCGCTGGAGCCTTGTTCATTGTGTTATCGTTAACTTCTTTCCGATATATGCTGCTGGACGCGATTCCCACAAGCTTGAAGCATGCCATCACTGCGGGGATCGGCTTGTTTATCACATTTATCGGCCTGCAAAATGCCAAGGTTATCGTAGCTTCTCCCTCAACGCTGCTAACATTAGGTGATCTTAGAGAACATATGACCTCGTTGACGATCATTGGCCTTATCGTTTCGCTGATCCTGATGGCTTATCAGGTGCGTGGCTTTTTGTTCTTCGGCATGTTGATTACCGCTGTATTGGCCTGGATTATGGGACTTTTGACGATGCCGGGATCATTCGTTGCAGCGCCGACGGGGCTTTCTGCGACGGCTTTTCAACTAGATATCAAGGGTGTTTTTTCGGGAGGGATGTACGCTGTCATTTTTACATTTTTATTGATTACCTTATTTGATACAACGGGAACGATGCTTGGGGTTGCCGAGCAAGCGGGGCTTCTCAAGGACAATAAATTTCCGCGCTCAAGAGGCGCACTGCTGGCCGATGCGATAGGAACTTCGACAGGGGCATTGCTTGGAACGAGTCCCACCTCCGCGTATATTGAGTCCAGTTCCGGCGTTGCTGTAGGCGGGAGAACCGGGCTGACGGCGATCACGGTGTGCGTATTGCTGGCCTTAACCTTGTTTTTCTCGCCAATCATTGCCGTGCTTGCCAGCATTCCGGCCATTACTGCGCCTGCGTTAATTATCGTCGGTTTCCTGATGATGAATGTGCTCCGTAAAATAGAGTGGCAAGACTTGGAGGAAGCCTTTCCGGCTTTTCTTATCGTGGTGTTGATGCCCTTGACGTATAGTATTGCAACTGGAATTGGCATCGGATTTATCGTATATCCGGTATTAAAGCTGCTCCGCGGAAAACGAAGCGATGTGCATCCGATTTTTTATCTATTTGCGGTGCTGTTCTTTATTCAGATTGTGTTTTTCAGTCATTGAGCAAGAATTTTGCCTATTAATTAAATGAATGTAACAGAAGGCACCTTAACCGGTGTCTTTTTTTATAGTGGCTAGCTTATCGCGGACGGAGGTCTCCAGCTTATAGATTCGCTGTTTCTCGTCATTGACTTGACGCTGGAGGGAAACCATGGAGCTCATGGTGCTTTGGACCCCGATCGCATCCCCTTTCTTGGCGCTTTTCTTAAAAGCGCTCCATAGCGGAGACAAGCTTTTGCGAGAAGATTGGACAGCGCTCATTTTAGCTTTAATCTGCACGTTAGTTGGATTGATGTCCTCGAGACGGTCACGTATGTCCTTCGTTGCTTTGGAGGCTTTATCTTTGGCTGCCCGGTGGGCTTTCTCCTTCGATTGAATGTCTGCGCGCGCTAGCTGGGCGGGAATTTTCAAAGCCGTGGCCTGAAGACGGAGCATGGTGTTCAAGCTTTTGTTTTTGAGCGGCCGCACATCTTCGATTTGTTTATTAATTGCGGTGTAACGGGATAATAATGGTTTGTAGCGTTCTCTCGTTCGCAGTACATCCTCTTCCAGCTTGGCTAGTTGAGCAGCGTCGATTGCTTTAGCCTGTTTGCTTAGCGCTGCCAGTGTCTCTTTATTTTGATTGTGCTGCACCGTAATTGAATGATCCCATTCTTGTTCTTGCTTCTGAAGGGTGACCAGTTCATCCTGTAAAGCGTGAATACGATTGGTTTGAGCTTGGGTGGAAGCGGCTAGCGTTTTATCCAAAAGTCCTGTCGTGAAGCTGAACGGAGCTGCTGCAGACGCCTCTCCCGGAAGGGCTGAGACTAGAACAAAAGCGGCGAGAAGCAAAGTGAATAGGTTCAGATACAAGCCTCCTTAAGTTTCGAGGAAAGACAAAAAAAGCACCTGCAAGAAAAGGCCAAAGCCTTATCCTACGGGTGCTTCCCGACGTAAGTTTTCACTCGAAATATGATAAATGTACTATATCAAGCGACCGCGCAAAGTGTCAATACGAACACCAAAATTTGCTCACGGACCTTTCGTACCTTACACTAGATAAGACTGGTAAAATAACCACGATTAAAGGATGGAACTGCCATGATGAATCAGCTTTCTATGAATGATTTGAAACGATTTAAGCACGAAATTACAAGGTTTATGATGACGTACAAATTCGCTTTGGACGCCATGGAAACCCGCGTAGAAATCTTAGTGCAGGAATTCGAGATGCTGCATGAATATAATCCGATCGAGCATACCAAATCCCGCTTGAAATCGCCCGAGAGTATTTTTCATAAGCTCAGCAGGAAGGGAGGAGACATGTCTTTTGACGGGATCAAAGCATGTGTGAAGGATATTGCCGGCATGCGGATTACATGCTCATTCGTCTCGGACATCTATGCCATTTCCAATATGCTCAAAAACCAAAGCGACCTGAAG
Organism: Paenibacillus sp. WC2504; assembly: GCF_052682475.1. Taxonomy (NCBI): domain Bacteria; kingdom Bacillati; phylum Bacillota; class Bacilli; order Caryophanales; family Paenibacillaceae; genus Paenibacillus; species Paenibacillus sp. WC2504. The sequence continues at coordinate 7,960,108 of NZ_JBQZFH010000001.1, read as the reverse complement.
GTGCTGGGTGAGAAAGATTACATCAAGCATCCGAAACCGAATGGCTACCAAAGTCTTCATTTGCTGGTTGAAGTGCCGGTGCATTTGACGGATCGGCAAGAAAGCGTGTGTATTGAAATTCAAATTCGTACCATTGCGATGGACTTTTGGGCCAGTTTGGAGCATAAAATATTTTATAAGTTCAATGAAGGCAATCAAGCTGTTCCTGCACGATTGTTGGAGGAGCTTAAACAAGCAGCTATGGCAGCATCTGCGCTTGATCTGCAAATGGAACGTCTGCATGCGGAAATCGAAGAGATTAAAGAAGAGCAGACCTCCAGCATTTTGGCCAGTGACGCGCTCAATAAGATCGTCATTAACAATCAGCAGTTTGCGCTGCCGCAGGCATTGCTGGAGCTTTTGAGTGATGATGACGGTAAGTAAGACCGCATCCTACAAATGGATGCTTTGTCTGCGTACTTCTGTGCTATAATGAAAGGATTGGAACAGAAGGGTGTTGCTTCGGACATGCAGGTATTTGAGGATTGGAATCAAAAAGTGAAAACGACGTTCAACGCGACAAGTAATGAAGTTGTATTAACGGTGATGGAAGCTGGGAAATCGCTAGGTCTGACCAAGGATCAGATGAAGCAGTATGTAGACAAAAACAATTTAACCAAGGTGCCAATTATGAGAAGTGTGCATCGCTACTTGCTCTTGAAAAGCGAGATTGATGAGATTGTGGGGAAATCATGAAAAACGGCGAACAAACGTATGCAAATCACCGCAGAATGCATCCATTGTTTCATTATGTGTTCTCTTTGCTAGCGTTAATTCTATTGGTTACGTCGATCGTAGAGTTAATTAGATCCGTGCAATCAGGGGATCAATTGCTGCCTTCCTTTCTTTTTCTACTCATTTCTATCATTGTGATCATTGTATTTCTGCTGATTCGTTCCTATCCGTTGAAAGCACAGGATCGTGCGATTCGTGCAGAAGAGAATCTCAGGCACTATGTGTTAACTCAAAAGCTGCTGGATGCGAGATTAACAGTGGGTCAGATCGCTGCGCTGCGCTTTGCCTCCGACGAAGAGTTTCCTGCTCTATGTCAGAAGGCGGCTGACGGGCAATGGTCATCGGATACGATTAAGAAATCCATCAAGAGCTGGAGAAACGACGATTATCGCATATAGTTTGTAAAACTGAAAGGGGCTTCCCAGAATGGTCATATCTGACCTCCTGGGAAAGCCCCTTTATTTGTTGCGCAGACGTTCCTTGCGCAGCAGGTAAATAAAATACGGCGCGCCGATCACGGCCGTCATGATCCCTACAGGCACTTCCCGCGGGAGGATGATGATGCGGCCGAGGAGGTCGCCGAGCAGCATCAAGTCCGCGCCGATGATAGCTGCCAGCGGGATCAGCCACTGATGCCGGCTGCCGACGAGGCTGCGCGCGATGTGCGGGGCGATCAGGCCGATGAAGCCGATCGCGCCGACCGCCGACACGGAGATGCCGGCCAAAGCAACGGCAAGAAGCAGCAGCAGGAAGCGCTGCTTCACGATGTTGAGGCCCAGCGAGGCGGTGATGTCATCGCCAAGCAGAAATACATTCAGCTTCGCAAAGTTCGCCCACACGATGGGCAGGAGCACTGCGATCCACGGCAGCAGGGTGTAGACATCGTGCCAGCTGCGGCTCCACAAGCTGCCGGAGAGCCAGAGCAGCGCCATGTTAATATCGCTGGGGTGCCTGACAATCAAGTACTGTGTGCCAGCTTGGAACACAGTACCGATCGCTACGCCCACCAAAGCTAATGTGGAGGGGTTAAGCGTTAACCGGCGGCTGAGCAGCAGCAGGAGCAGGAAGGCTAGAAAGGCGCCGGCGAAAGCCGCAATCGGCAAGACGTAGCTTGGCGATTTGGGGAATAGAAAGAGCACCGCTGCCGCCATGAAACCGGCCCCTTTCGTAATCCCCACGACGTCAGGGCTGGCCAGTGGATTTCGCACTAAGCCTTGCAGAATGACGCCGCCGGCGGCTAACCCGAAGCCCGCTAAAATCGCAACTAACACGCGGGGCAAGCGGACTTGATGCACGATGAAGTAAGACTGGCTTTGTGCATCTGTTAACCCGGACCACACATCGCCAAACGGAATGCGCACAGCACCTACATGGACATACAGGGCAGTTAATACAAACATGATAATCAGAGCCACAATCAGTGAGAGGGAGGAGGTGTGTGTGTATTTTCTCACTTCGCACCTCCTTGCTTACGTGCCAAGTAAATGAAATATGGTGCACCGATCACCGCAGTCACGATACCGACCGGCGATTCGAAGGGAAAAGCAATGAATCTGCTGAGAAAGTCGGCATAGACGAGCAAGATTCCTCCGAGCAGAGCCGTCATCGGCCCTAGAATTTGCAGGTTCGGCCCAATCATCGCCCGAGCGATGTGTGGAACAAGCAAACAAATGAAGCCGATCGGGCCGCATAAGGCCACGGCAGATCCGGCGAGCAGGAGCACAAGCACGATGCTGATGCCGCGCACGATGTTGACGCGCTGACCTAAGCCCGCTGCAATGTCATCATCAAGCAGCAGCAGCTTGAACGCCGGCAGCATAAGGCTGAACAAAGCCATTCCCCCTATGAAGAAGGGGAAAATGATTCGCACATCCGACCACCCTGCCTGATTCAGGGAGCCGACCAACCAGAAAATCATGCTGTCCGTTGCATGCTGATTCATAATAATGAAACCTTCCGTCATGGAAGACATGAGGAAGTGGATCGTGATGCCGGCTAGCGCCAGACGCACATACTGCTGGCGTCCTGCGCCTGCTAACGACCAGATCAGCAGCGCGCTTAGTGCAGCACCGACGAAGGCAAAGCCGATGAGCCCGAAGTTTCCGAAATGGGGCAAAATGACAAGCCCGATCACAACGGCTAACGCCGCCCCGGCATTAATCCCGAAAATGTGCGGGGATGCCAAGGGGTTTTTGGTTGTGATCTGAGTCAACATACCGGCCAAAGCGAGCTGCATCCCGACGATACACGTCATGATGGCGCGTGGTAGACGAAGCGTTTGGATGTACAGATGGGTTTTGTCGCTGCCCTGATAAGTCACCGCTTCGTACAAAGTGTGCCAGGAGACATAGGCCTGGCCCCATTTCAAATTGCAAATCACGCCGATCAGCATCACAAGAACAGCGGCAGAAAATAGGAAGAGCAGAGGCCATTTCTGGCTCTGCTTCTCAGTTATAGGCTTCATTGGACTATTGCCCCAAATTCTTCACGATATCATCAAGAATTTTCTCGGATCCGAGGAATCCGCGTGATAGAGACCAGTCACGACGCTCTACAGTAAATACTTTCTTGTTAGCTACAGCGTCAATTTTCTGCCATAGCGGATTTGTTTCCCATTGCTTAACAATCGTTTCTTTCTCCGTTGGCATCAGGAATAGCACTTGCGGATTTGCTTCTACGAGCTGCTCAAGTGTAATTTGCGGGTAGGCGGCAGCATTTTTAACTGGATCCGTGTAACCAAGCATCGCTAGGAAAGAACCGCTGTAAGCGTGATCTGAGTGTGCGAAGAATCCTTTGGGATTCACAACCGCTGGAAGTACGCGAAGGTTTGTAGCGGTTAGTTTCTTTTTCACTTCATCAACTTTAGCTTGGTGTTCAGCCAGACGTTTCTTGCCTTCCTCTTCCTTACCGACAGCCTTGGCGATAATGCCAACGTTTTTCAGCATTTGATTGTAGTCGGCTTGGAAATCATCCAATACCAGAACAGGCGCGATACCTTTAAGTTGGGCAATGGCATTCTTATGTTTGTTAATGTCAGCAATGATCAAATCTGGTTTCAATGAGGAAATTAGTTCAATGTTCGGCTCATAACGGGACCCTACGGACTTGTAGGTTTTGAGTTGGGCTTTGACAGAATCCATCAATAGATCCGGGCTGTCATCATCTGCAACACCAACCGGCTGTACGCCTAATGTGACGAGGGTGTCCGTGAATCCGAATTCCATAGCTACGATGCGTTCAGGTTTCTTAGGTAGTTCAAGTGTTCCTGTAGCATCCTGTACGGTGATTTTACCGTCCGTCTGAGCGGCAGGTTTCTGGCTTGCTGCAGCAGACGTTGTTGCTGCCGCGGATTCGATATTCGTAGATTTGCCGCAAGCCGCTAGGCTCAGTGCAAACACGGTGATCAGTGCAAGCAAGCTAAAACGTGTAAAATAGTGTTTCATTTTGTTGACTCCCCCATGACAATGATTATTATTCTCATTTGAAATAATACGCTCAATTTCCGCGTAAGGACATGTCTGATTTGCATAATCAGCATGTCTAATATTTAGATTAATTTTGATTGGCGACGAATTCCGACGGGGAGGTGCCGGTCTTCTTTTTGAATACTTTGCTGAAATGGAAATAGTCGATGAATCCGACACGTCCTGCCACTTCTTTGGCCAGTAAATCGGTGTGAAGAAACATTTGTTTCGCTTTCTCAATACGCAGGGTATACAAGTAATTCATCATCGTCATCCCGGTTTGTTTTTTAAAAAGAACGGTAAAATAGCCGACACTCATGCCTGCCCGTCTAGCCAGCATCGGAAGCGAAAGCTCCAACATATAATGCTCGTTCATATAGGAAAGGATCTCTTCAATGGATTCGCTGGATGACTTCTTGTCCTGAGTTAAATGAGATTCATATAGATAAATGAAAAGAATACGCTCCAGCATCATGCGCTTTCGAATCGTCTGAGCAGCTATTTCCTCTACCGATAGTGGATGGATATCCTCCGTTGTGCGGAGCAGCTCGTCCAACATATAGTGGATTTTGATTTCACTCAAGGTTGTGAGAGGGCCATGCAAGGACCAGGGGTAACCGTCAGGTATCATCCTGTAGGTGATAACGATGTATTCGGCGGTTTTGGTTTTGGGAACTTGTATCGTGTAGGGACCATGCTCGGGATGGCAAGCATAGGCTTGCGAACAAACCGACGGTTCTTGGTTATTTTGATGCAGCGTTATATGACCGCGACGAACAATAATAAGCTGGTACATGCCAGATGGACATCCGAGTGTAAGGGAGGTGCCGCAGGTCTCGATTTGCTCAATGAGCGGGACGAGGGGGATAAGCTGTTGAAAATTCATATTCGGAATCCTTTCCAATCCTAGAAAATGCTTTCTTTGATAGTGACACAGAAAGGAGTTTGCAACAAGTGGAGAAAATATGCAAATGAGGGCGAGTTCCGGCCGAATCTGGCGAAATAGCGTCTCCTGAGTCCGTTACAAAATGTGGGCTACTTGGGGGGCTGGTGGATGAGCTGCATTGGTGGGATTTGTGGCACTTTAACTAGTTGTGGAACTGGTGGATAAAGCTGCGACTGGTGGGAATTGTCGTACTTTAACTAGTTGTGGAACTATTGGCGGAGTTTTTTAATCGCTAACTTGGCACGTGTGAGCAACAGCCGTCGGCTAACGGACTGAGATGACGCTATTTGCTGTTTGTAGGAGTGGATTCGCATCTAACGGACCCAGGAGCCGTTATTGGCCCGAAAATGTCCGAAACAGCAGCAAAATCCGTGAATAATGTCTCCTCGGTCCGTTAGCAACTGGAAATAGACCAAATCTGGCGAAGTAGCGTCTCCTGAGTCCGTTACGGAATGGTAGCTACTTGGGGGCTAGTGGATAAAGCTGCAATTGGTGGGTATTGTGTTACTTGAACTAAGCTACCTGAGAAGCCAGCCAAAAGGAAAAAGGCCGTCTCAAAAGTAGAAATCTCTACTTTCGAGACAGCCCTCGACATACGCCGACTCTAAGCTGCAATTATAAGGCGTAGACGCTTCTCATGATGATTTCGGGCAGTTCAGCTTGCTGAGCGTAGTACTGCTCCGGTGTGATACTGCCGCTGGACAGGCGCTCATCGAGCTGTTCAATGAGCTCGGCGAGCTGAAGATCAATTACTTTTTGAACGTCGACCTTATTCGCCTCAGCGATATCGGCCAGTGACAGCCCATTATATTGGGCATTGTAAATGTCTTCCTCGGAAGCCAGCCCAAGAACGTGGAGCAAGTCATATTTTGCGGTTATAAGTTGTTTTTCCATCATAGATACCACCGTACACAGGTTATAGTCCAGCTGTTGGATTCAGCTGGAGGTTGTGTTCCCAAAAGGGTCCTGCTCCAGTATATGCAGGCGTTCACGATATGGCTTGGGGACTTACCTTATTACACCAGTTTGGTGGGATTGAATCACGGAAAAAGAAAAAAAGAGCTATCCCTGCCAAGCACCTATAATGATGCCGCCGATGACATAGGCCACCAGGTGGTAGCCTACGGTGATGAAGTACAGCGGGAGCTTGGCGTTTTCAAATAGGTAATTCATGCCGATTTTCAGAGAGATACTCAGACCGATCAACGCGCCGACCGCAAGTCCGGATACCCAAGTGGTTTCAGTGCCCATTGTCAGCAGCAGAGCCAGAATAAAGCAACCCCCAAGAGCGGTTAATGCAGTAAGGATGTAGGTGAGCGGGCCGCCTCCGGACATCTCGCCCATTTTAAGATCACGCTGCTTAGCCCATGCATGACCGAATAAGACGGGCGAATACCACAGGAAACCGAGCACCATCGTGACCGCTGTAGCAACAAGCACAGCAAGATAGTTCACTTCTAATAAATTCAAGATAAACCCTCCACTAATCATGTATGTTAGATCTTTTACAGACGAATTGTATCGTGGCGCTTCATTCTTGTAAATGAAGTTTCTCTTCGATCTGGTACGAAAGTATACCATCGACCCCCCCGCCAAGGTAGTAGTAATAAATTACTCTTGTGTGGGAAGGCGCAAAATGGATGCTGAGCTACAATAAATTTGTAAGCAGGTGCAGAACACGAAGGAGGCAGGGCAGCGCGATGATCCGTTTAAAACGAAAAGTGATGATCGGTTCATTGAGCCTCTCGACTTTCCTCATCATGAGTACGGCCTATGCCTACTCCGATGCGAGCTTGCCGCTGCAAAACTGGTACAAGGCGAGTTTTCAGACGGGCAAGAGCGAAGTGAATAGCAAAGCTATTCGTGCTTTGAACGAAAGCAGACAAGCCATGCAAGCAGGGGCCGATGAGATGCGCTCAAGCCATGCCGCCAGACTGAAACAAGTTCAGGACGTCCAGAGTCAACAAGCGAGGAACCGTGTAGAGGCGGTTAGGCAAGACTACGTCAGCCAAATTGAAAGTAAAGCGGAAGAGCTGACGAAGACAGAAGGGCCGGCCCAATTTGACAAGTATGTTCTTGCTTCGAACGAGAAGCTTGACCGTGAAGTGGATCAATTGACCATCCAGGTGCTTCAGGAATTAACGTTAACGCCGGGCAAGTAGTCAGTCATTGTGAATTATGATTCAACAAATAAAATGATGCCAAGGGAGATTGATGAACGATGAAAGCATTGAAAAGTAAATTAGCAGTTGGGGTTATCGCAACAGGATTAGTAGCGGGTATGGGTACAGCTTTTGCTGCAACAGATGCTGGCGGACAGCTTCAAAGCTGGTATAACAGCGCCACTAAAGTAACAAAAGCTCTAGTAGCCGGAGATGTAGCAAGCTTCGTCGCTTCCAATAACGACAAGTTGGTTTCGGATTACAAAGCGATCAACAATGGTGCTGTTAATAATGTGAAAACAGCGGGCACAACAGAAACGGCGCAAACACAAGGGGCTATCAACGGTCAAGTAACGGCGTACTCCAATTCCATTGACGCTAAAAAAGGAAGTATTGTAGCTAGCATGCCTGGCGAGTACGACAAAGTCGTAAATGATGCCAACAACTTTAACAATGGTGTTATTGATGGCCTTGGATTTGCCGGCAAATTAGACATCATCCACGATGTAAACGAGCAAGGTAAAAAATCCTTGAATGCTCTTGAAGCAGGCGTTGCAACAACGCAAGCGCAAGCAGCGGCGACATTGACTACGAAAATTGAAACGACAAAAACAGAGCTCAACAACTTGCTGAGCCAAGAAAGAACAGCAGCATCCAAAGAAATTAAAGATAACTTAACGGCTAAAATTGCAGCTAAATTGGCAGAACTTCAAAAACTTGCTGATGATCTGGAAGCAGCTAACATCAAAACAATTACAGATAAAGGCGACGCTCTTGAAGCTTCAGGTAAAACAGCTCTAGAGAACATCGTACTTAACGGTTTGAAATAATAAAATGCCATAAGCGGACGGGCCCCGGTTTCGGGGCTATACGCTTACTTTGAGAAAGGGAGGAATGAAAATGATGAGGAGAAATGAGAAGAAGCGTAAGGTGAAGTCCAAGCAGATTGTCGCAGCCGGAATTGTTTCTTTAACTGTCGTTCTCACGGCGTCCGCCGGAATTTCCTATGCGGATATGGATATTGCCGGTGCAATGGCTTCTTGGTTTAACAAGAAGACGGAGCAGGTCATCCAAGGATTGGATCAATCCATGAAATCAGAGACGGATGCGCAGAAGGAATTGTTAAAGAAAGAATTGCAGCTTCGACTTGAAGCATCCACTAGAAGTCTTCAATCTTTCACTGATACGCAGAAACAGCTTCATCTGCAGGCACTCGAGCAGCATGCACAATACCTGCTTGCCGGCACGGAGGTCAAAACGGAGCAGGACCGCAAACAAATTTTGGATAAGCTGCAAACCATTCTCGACAGCGCCAAAGATGCCATGGATTCATTAGCAGGCAGCTACGTACCGCCGGCTATGGTGTTCACGCAGAGCCCGCCTATCATTTTGGTTGCGCCGCCACCTAGCGCACCAGCGATACCACCGGCAACACCGCCAGCAGCACCACCTTCAGTGCCACCTGCGTCACAATCGGAGATCCAACCGCCAACGGTCATTTCGGATGTCTATGGGCAACAGCGATAGGATGCAACTGTAAGTCATGTCACGTACAATCAATCATAATTTAGCGAGAAAGTTAGCGAGGGTGGGAAAGTATCATGGCAGATGAAGTTTTGGCACGTAAGAAGCCGGCAGCGACTAAGCATAAAAGTGAATTCTGGGGTTGGGTTCGATTCATTTTACTGCTCTCTCTAGCCTTTATATTGATTAATAACATGATAGGACTGACGAGGGTTTCTGGTAATTCCATGAATCCGACGCTGCAAAGCGGCAATGTTCTGCTGATGAATAAAGTATCGCTATTTTTTAAAACGCCGAAGTATGGCGATGTGGTTGTAATCAAGGATGATCGGTTAGAATTCAGCATTATTAAACGTGTCATTGCCGTTCAAGGCGATCGCGTATTCATTCGAGATGGCGTCATCTACGTCAACGAAACACCGCTGCCTGAGCTGTATACAGCCGGCAAGTCGGAAAATATGGACGTACAGACGATTCCAAACGGCTACCTGTTCGTAGTTGGAGACAATCGCAACTTGGGCGAAAGCAAGGATAGCCGGGACCCCTCGCTGGGTCCTGTACACATCAAAGATGTGAAAGGTTATGCCTTCTTCTCGCTGCTGCCGATGCATCGCATTGCTGAGCCTCTTGACCTGTAAAGCCAAAAAAAGATCCGGCGGGTTATCCCGGCGGATCTTCCTTTATGTATAGGCGATTAACGCTGCATTTCGAATTGAACCAGCCCTTTGGATAAGGCGTACAAGGCGGCTTGCGTCCGATCCGCTAGTTCTAACTTGGCCAGAACCTGGCTTACGTGCTTCTTGACGGTAAACTCCGTGATATAGAGGGCGTTAGCGATTTCCTTGTTCGAGCGGCCTTTACCGAGCGACATCAACACTTCAAGTTCTTTGGGAGTCAATTCAGACAACTCTTGCTTTTCCCTGCCTGATTTATGCTCCATGATCGACCCCATCAACACCGGATCGTAGTACTTACGACCGCGAGCGACAACTTCAATGCCGTACAACAAATCTTCTGGAAACGCTTCCTTTAAACAGACGCCTTCAATTTGCATGGACTGTGCGAGCTGAAGCTCACTTTGCGTAATGGACGAAGTCAAAATGATATATTTACAAGCATGTCCTGCCCTGCGTGCCTCTTGTATGAAATCGATGCCGTTCTCATTTCCCAAATTTAAATCTACGAGCACAAGATCGGGGTTTGTCTGATCAAGAAGCCGTAGAGCTTCCTTCGTATTCGCTGCTTCCCCAACAATATTCATGAACTGACCAGATGAAACAATGGTACAAATACCTTTGCGTACAAGCGGATGGTCATCAAGGATAATCATATTCATCGATTGGTTTCCCTCCAAAATGATGCGATCTATGATATACTGAAACTAGGTATAATTTCCTAGTGCTTTTTACCTATTATTGTAGTTGACTGCTTCATTGTATAACAAATGCAGTCGAAAGACCATTAAGAATTGATAAAGTTTAGGAGTATTTGTCGATGTTTCTAACTACCAAATCAAGCTTGTATGTTTTTTTTGGAGGCAGATGGGTGCTGCTGTTGATGGGGCTCCTGATTTATACCAAATCGGGGAACGTGACACCGGGATTGTTGTTGGCTGCCGTTCTTTTTCACACGGCCTACAGTCTGTTATATCTTTTTAAAATGGGTAAAAAAGCCGCGATTGCGGCATCTGCTGTGGATATTAGTTTTGGGATTTACCTGCTTTGGTTAACAGGAGGGTTGTCCTCACCGTTCTTAATCTACTGTTTTACCGGCTTATTAATGGTCAAGCGCTTCGTGACATGGCGGGGGTATTACCGGATCTCTTTTTGTTATGCGCTTTTACTCCCGTTGATCTTTGCGCTGACTTCTGATGCGGCCGCGTACATCTATCTGCTGAACCATTTTGATTATAGCTTTGTTATCCTTGGTTACTTTTGTTTGATAAGTTTTGCGCACTACACTATCCAAGCAGTGCGTAAACAGTATCGCAAGATGGTGATGATTTATTCCTCTCGTTTTATGGCTCGGCAGCCGAGGAAGCAGGGGGGTATTCTTTATTTAGAAGGTCTGCTCAAGAAAATTTTGGATGAGCGTGAAGTCATGCTCTGTATGGAAAGAGATAGACAGAACGAGAAGGCGCTGAGCTGGAAGCATACCTATTTCACGAACTATATGAAGCAAAATGCATCGCTGCACGGTCAGAGGATGTACGCCCAATTGCCTTCTCCTACAGGTGAATTAGAGTCGCTGTACATCCAGACACTGCTCGATCGTGGCGGGAAATCGTATGGCTGGCTGTTGGTGAAGGCGGAGAAAAATGAATTATCCATCCTGCACAAAATGTACATCCAGTTCATTCTTATGAGGCTGGAAGCCATTCATTTCAGCGACGAGGAGCTGCTGGAAGCAGAGGAAGCAGCGGTCGCGATAGAGCGCAATACGATCGCACAGAACATTCATGACGGCATTACACAAGAGCTGTTCTTCATCTCCATTCAGCTGTTTCAGTTGAAGAATGCCCTACCCGCGCATGCGCGAGATGAAATGCTCCCTTATGTCACCGAGATCGAGAAGAAGGTGAAAGAAAGCCACCGCGATATCCGGCAATTCATAACGGAGCTTAAGGACGAAAAAAGAACGCTGAATCTCCATTACGCGATTGAAAAAATGCTGCAGCGCATCACAGAGAACACGGGAGTGAAGCCGATTTTTGAACATGTCGGTTGGGTTTCGCAAGAACAGGTGGACGTCGAAGGTGCGATCTATCACTTGGTGGAGGAAGCGGCCAATAACGTCATCAAGCACGCAAAAGCGAAGCATCTTCACGTTATGATTGAAGTTACGAGTGTGCAATGGACCGTTATGATTAAGGATGATGGAATCGGAATGAAGTCCGAGGACAGGCATCAAGAGGGAAGGTTCGGACTGGGCGGCATGGAGAGCCGGATTAAAGCCTTGAATGGCTCAATCACATTCCAATCTGAGGAAGCCGTAGGAACAACAGTTACCGCATATATACCGCGCGAAAGGAGTACTGCTTATGTATAAAGTCATTATTGCTGATGACAGTTCCATTGTAAGGGCAGGTCTTCGCATGCTGTTGGGCAGCTGCGGCGCTTACGCGGTAACCGGTGAGGCTACCAATGGCAGTGAAGCTATTGAGCAAGCCCTCTCCATCGTGCCGGATCTACTGTTGACGGATCTCAAAATGCCCGGCATACCGATCATTGAAGGTGCGAAGGCACTTAAGAGCATATATCCGCAGATGAAAATCATTATCCTGACCGCATTTGATGAAAGTGAGGATATTTATCGTGCTTTTCAAGCAGGTGTGGACGGTTATTTAATGAAGGATACGAGTCCAGAGGTCATATTATCGACCATTGAAGAGGTCATGAAAGGAATTTCTTATTTCCAATGCAAAGAGTACGGAACCTACCCCGTCTCCAAAAGGAGTTCGCTCATATGAACATGCAGCGCCTCGAGAATCAGCCCGTCGATCAACTGATGATGTTCATTATCGCAAGTATGGCTTCGTTATGCACGATTGGCGGGATACTCTACTGGCTCGTTATCCGAGACTCGGAATCTTATCTTTATATGGTAACCTCGCTTACCGTGTCGCTTTTCTGTTGGGGAATTCTTGTGATTCAAAAGAACTTGCCCAAAGAGAATGTGTATACAAAGCTCATATCTCCAATCATTATCTTTGTTGTTGTTGTCGTGACTACGCTGTACAACCCTTTGTCCTTATGGCACATGTGGGTGGCGATTGCCTTTTGTCCCATTCTGCTTAGTTTGCTGGTAGATTCCAAAATATATGTATACGGCTGCCTCATTGTTATGATGTACGTCGTACTTCTCTCTATATTCGGGCCAACTTCCGTTATAGTTGGAGATATTTCACCGATTATTGCTGCAATAACCAGAGGTGTATATACATTTGGAAGCGCGATCTTGGGAGGGGTCATCCTTGTTTCGCGCAATCAGTTTAAAAAACGTGTCGAGGCTTTGGCTTTCCAGCAGCAGAAACAGCAGGTGATTAACCTTCTGCAAAGCTTTATTCCCGTTGGGGAGCGGAAAACCCAGACATCACGGAAAGAAATCGGAGAGATGAGCATGCTGCTCAAATCACTGGTGAAGGCCTATGGGGGAATGCGCGTACAGGACTGGGAGATTGATCTGCTGTCGCTTCTGCATTTTGTTAGCAGGGTCAAGCTGCCGGATTATATGTTCGAAAAGGAAGGCAAGCTGTCCGAATTCGAATTCGAAGTCGTTCAGGAGCACTGCTACATGGCCAAGGAATTATGCGAAGGCATCCCTGACTTTCAAGAGGTGGAGAAGGCGTTCCTGTATCATCATGAAAAAGTGGATGGCACCGGCTACCCGTATCGGCTTGCTGGGGATCAAATCCCTCTGCTATCGCAGATGCTAGGATTAGTGGAAGTATTCCTGGCGCTAACGACGCCGCGTTCCTACAGGGAAGAGATGTCCCAGCGGGAAGCCTATGCCGAAATTCAAAAGCTGGTGGGGCACTCGTTCCGCGCGGATATCGTGGAGATTTTCGGGAAAGTCATTGATTGATCCGATTAGAGGATTGGTGCCGAGCATCCAATATTACCCTGCTCGAATCACGCCTACTCCAGCCTTTCCTGTGGAATATTAGTAACAGTCTATGAAGGCTGAACTCAACCACAGAAGGCAAGGAGTGAATCTGCACCCGTGAATTACATCCGTATCCTTACCGTCGTGATTGCGATGCTGCTCGGACAGGCCACGCTCGTATCCGCTGACGGGTCTTATCATTTCGGCTTCAAAAAAAGCACCAACGGACAGCGTCCTTCCATTGATGAAGAAGGCTTCAAGAATCTGTTGAAGCAGCATGGGGCTATCTTTACAGGTGATTTAGCGGTCAAAGAATTGTACCTCACGTTCGATAATGGGTATGAGCAGGGGTATACCGGCAAGATTCTGGACGTGCTAAAAGAAAAGCAAGTGCCAGCCATCTTTTTTGTGACCGGCCATTACATCAAAACCGAGCCGGAACTGCTGAAACGCATGGCGCAAGAGGGGCACTTGATTGGCAACCATTCTTGGAGCCATCCGGATATGAGCCAAATTTCCGCCGATCGGATCAAGAAAGAGCTCGATCAAGTGAGGGATGGCGTGAGCGCTGTCACTGGCCAGAAGGAGATGCATTATTTGCGCACGCCGCGGGGCATCTTCAACGGTCAGTCGCTAGCCGTCAGCCAGCAGCTTGGCTACACGAACGTGTTCTGGTCCATTGCGTACCGCGACTGGGAGCCCAAGCAGCAGAAGGGCTGGGAGTATGCGTATAGAAATGTGATGGCGCAGCTGCACCCTGGCGCGGTGATTTTGCTGCATTCCGTATCCAAAGATAACACGGAGGCGCTGGCCAAAATCATTGACGACGCCAGAAGTCAAGGCTATCAGTTCAAGAGCTTGGACGAGATGAAAACTCGTACACCGTAAAATGAAAAAGGATGCCCCATGGGCATCCTTTTTTGCTGCTGGTCGTGGAGGCAGCCGCCTCTGTCTCCACGTACAGTGGAATAGATGGAAGGATACGTTAAGCTCCTTTAGGCTTGCTCAAATAGTTCTCAACCGTCGACTGCGATTTCTTATCCTGCAGCCATGTGGTGGAGAGGGAAGCCAGTTTCTGAGTGGTGATCGCCGACTTAATATCTTCTTTTTTCTCCTCCATTGTAGGGGTGGAAGCTGCTTTGTGGTCTGTTACTTTAATGATGTCGTAACCCGTGCTTGTCTTAACAGCGCCGCTGGTTTCGCCAACTTTTAAAGCAAAGGCCGCGGTATCGAAAGCTTCGTCCATATTGCCGCTAGAGATGTAGCCAAGGGATCCACCATTATCTTTGGTAGCTGTGTCTAAAGATTTGCTTTTAGCTACCGTGGCAAAGTCGGCCCCATTTTTCAAATCGGCTATAATAGCATCCGCCTCTTCTTTCGTCGCTACGGAGATGTGAGAGGCTTGAACTTGCTCAGGAACCTTCAAGGTTTCGAGGTTTTCATCGTAATATTTTTTGATTTCATCATCTGTAATTGTGATTTGAGGCGTTAATATCTTTTTCAAAAGGACCTGCGACTTCATGCTTTTCTTGAGATCGTCTATAGTCATACCGTAAGAAGTGAGCGCTTGTTGAAATTCAGCGTCAGAGCCATAAGAGCCTTTTACATTGGCAACTTCTTTATCAATATCTTCGTCGGTGACGGTGATGCCTGCTTTTTGACCTTCTTGATTAATGAGCTCTTCAGAGATCATGGAATCAAGAGTCTGCTGACCGCCGCTAGCGAGCATAGCTTGATATAACTGTTCGGAGTTGATGCTGACACCATTGACTTTGGCGACGGGCTCTACTGTCCCCGCGCTGCCCGCAGCGTGTTTAGTTGGTGGGTAGAAAGCGATATATGCGATAAGGCAGATCAGCAGTACAGCTGATACCCATTTCCATGTGCGATTAGATCTTATTTGTGTTTTATTCATATTTGCTCCCTTCAGTATGTGTCTCTGGATGACATGGTTCTATTATGCCTATGGAATCTGAAGCCCACATGAAGTCTAACTGAATGTTTTATGAAGGCTTAACCGGTTTCTGGAAGGAGTAAAGGTTTCTACTTTCATATTTGATTTGTATGCAATTTAATTGTTGACAAATTTAAATGAAATTGATATGATCTGTTCATAAGGTTTGCATCAAATTAATTTGCTAACAAAACGATGGTAAGAAATGAGAAAAGAGAAATAAGAAATGAGAACTAAGAAATAAGAAATACGAAATAGACAACAAGCAATCAACAATAGGAAATAAACAAATATCGATGAATAAAAGGAGGCATTTGTATGCACCACAAAGCGATCATTATCGGAACAGGCCCGGCCGGATTAACGGCTGCGATCTATTTAGCGAGAGCGAGCATGGAGCCGCTTGTCATCGAAGGCATACAGCCTGGCGGTCAATTAACCACTACAACGGAGGTGGATAACTTCCCAGGGTTCCCGGACGGTATTATGGGCCCTGAACTGATGGACAACATGAGGAAGCAGGCGCTGCGCTTCGGCGCTAAAATCCAGTCAGGGCGCGTGACGGAAGTGGATATGTCGAAACGGCCGTTCACGTTATTTCTAGAAGGTGGGGGTCAACTGACGGCGGATTCAATCATTATCTCTACAGGCGCTTCAGCTAAGAAGCTGGGCATCCCCGGCGAATCTGAGAACATCGGAAAAGGAGTCAGCACTTGCGCCACTTGTGACGGATTTTTCTTCAGAAATAAGAAAATTATCGTGATTGGCGGCGGGGATACCGCGATGGAAGAGGCACAATTTTTGACCAGATTTGCATCTGAAGTGCGCGTCGTGCATCGTCGTGATGATCTGAAGGCGTCGAAAATCATGCAGGATCACGCCCGCGGCAATGAGAAAGTGGTTTGGAGCCTGAACCGCACCCCGCTGGAAGTAGAAGCCGGACCGCTTGGGGTCAAAGGGCTTAAAGTGCGCAACAACGAAACAGGCGAAGAAGAATTGCTTGAAGCAGACGGCATCTTCCTGGCAATCGGTCATACGCCGAATACAGGATTCTTGGGTGGTCAACTGCCAACCGACGAACTCGGTTACCTGCAGGTCATCCCGGGAACTTCCAAAACAGCGATACCAGGCGTATTTGCCTGCGGTGATGTGCAAGATCACATTTACCGGCAAGCCATCACTTCAGCAGGCAGCGGTGCTATGGCGGCACTAGATGCTGAGCGATATATTTCAGAAAATGCTGTTGCTCTTGTCAGCAGCAAATAACCAACATCAAATAACTTAAATCCTAGGAGGAATTAGCCATGTCAGTTAACCAAATTTCCGATGCAACCTTTCAAAGTGAAACAAGTAGTGGAACCGTGCTCGTCGATTTCTGGGCACCTTGGTGCGGCCCTTGTAAAATGATCGCTCCGATCTTGGATGAACTCTCCGCCGAGGTTGGCGACAAAGCCAAAATCGTAAAAATCAACGTGGACGACAACCCGGAGTCCGCTGCTAAATATAACGTCATGAGCATTCCAACATTGCTAGTTTTCAAAGACGGGCAAGTGGTGGATCAGCTGGTAGGCGTGCAACCCAAAGAGAAACTTAAAGCTGTAATCGAGCAAGCTTAATCCCTTTTCCCAGCATCAAAACATATAAACGACATCAACCATTCAGGAGGAACTATCATGACACAAGTACAAGAACGCACAGGAGTAGCAACTGTTGGAGGAAATCCAGTCACTTTGCTAGGACCGGAGATTAAAGTTGGGGATAAAGCGCCTGATTTTACGGTGAATAAAGATCTTATGACAGAGGTGAGCCTGTCGGATTATGCGGGTAAAATAAAGCTGATTTCCGTTGTTCCTTCCGTGGACACAGCAACTTGCGATGCGCAGACGCGCCGATTCAATGTGGAAGCAGATAAACTGGGGGATAACGTTGTCATTCTGACGATTTCCGTGGATCTTCCTTTTGCGCAAAGCCGTTTCTGTGGGGCTGCCGGAATTGATAAAGTTATTACACTTTCCGACTACAAACATCGTAACTTCGGCCAAGCGTATGGCGTATTGATTAAAGAGATCCAGCTTGATCAACGGGCCATCTTCCTTGTAGATGCTGACAATACAGTTCGTTATGTTGAGTATTTAACCGAAATGAAAGAGCATCCGAATTATGACGCGGCGCTTCAAGCTTTGAGAGAGCTTGTTTAAATAAAAAAAGGACGAGGCAGGTTCATTCCTGTTTCGTCCTTTTTTTTATGCGTGAATACCGGCAGACTGTTGGAGTCTTGCGGCAATTTTCATGAAGTCTTCCGGGAAAATGCCAGGGGCAAACTCTTCCGGTGTGTCTGCATACTCTGGAATGGGGCCTCCTTCCGGAATGCCCTCCTTGACGATCAAATCGCCGCCATCTTCAGGATGTGTGCCTTTCCAGATCTGCTCCAGGTCGCGGTAGCCCTCATCGCTGAAGCGATACAAGACCCGGTGGACGCCTTTTTCCTCATACTTGCGAGTTTCGTTGAACGCTCTGTTGTCCAGGCTCGGAATGGGTATGAGTTTGGTCACGTCTGCACCGGTAGCCACTTCAAGCGCTTTGGCGTAAGCGACCACATGCACGCCTCCGCGAACTAGCAGGTAGCCGATCATCGCGCGAGCAACGGGGTGAGTGGTCATTTCGTAGACGCGCATTTTGTGTGTGCGGGCTCCGCACTCCAAGAAGAAGTTGTGCAGCAAATCCAGGATGAGATTACCGCTGTTGAACACATTCTCGCCAGTCCAAGCTTTGCCCATCGAGTCCACGGGAAGCGCATTTTGACCGGCAAAGATGAAATGCTGCGTATTGCGCACATCCTTGGCAGCTGACAGAGGTGTTGAATCCGGATCACCGGGTTTCGTTGCACCAGCCAAACACAGGTTAATGGTGTGTGAAACGAGCTCAACATGGCCGAATTCCTCAGCAGTTATGCTGGAAATCAGGTGGTAGAAAGGTTTCAGCTTCGTCTTATTCTTGAAATTAAACGACTGAAACATGTAATTGTTCAGCGTGGACATTTCTCCGAATTTACCGCCAAGCAGCTCTTGTACAGCGGCTGCTGCGTTTGGATCGGCTGTTGTCGGCTGCGGAAGCTCAATAGCTAATCGATTGAATCTTTTGATCAAAATGATCCCCTCCAACTGGTCAGATACGGATGTATTCTAACCAAGCAGGGGTCATATCATGCAATCCTCCGAGCTGGCGAGCTGGCGGGCTAGCGGGCGAGTGGGACGAGCCTGCTGCCCTTGACCATGGCCCCGCCGCACAAGGGGCACGCCTTCGCCGTTCGCCGCGATTCCTGCGGCGAAGAAATGCGCGACCAGGCCTTGCAGCCGGCCTGGCCGCAAACCCACGCCGCGACCGACTCCGTCGCGGTGGGCTTCGCAGCCGCCGACGTTCTCGGCGCGGCTGACTTCGTCACAGCCGCCGCCACAGGCTTGCGGCTGTCCGTCCCGTCCGCGTCAGGGAACGCGGACAGCAGGAAGCGGGAAGGCTCCGCCTTCTTCCCGCGATAATACGCCGGCGAGCTGATGAGCAGCTCGGCCTTGGCGCGCGTGACGGCGACGTAAGCGAGTCGCCGTTCTTCCTCCAGCGCGGCGGCGGTTTTGTCGCGCGCGGTGACGCCGGCCAGCTGAACATCGTTCAGCTGGTTCGCTTCCAGTGCCGAGCTATGCGGCATGTTGCCCTCGATTGCACAGAGCAAGTAGACCACCTTGAACTCGAGGCCTTTCGATTTGTGAATCGTCATGAGCGAAATTTTATTCGCAGCTTGCTCTTTTGGCAGTGCGCTCATTTCCGTGCGTTTTTCTGCGACTTCATGGATAAAATAAAGGAACTGCTCCACCGAATCAAAACGCTTGGCAGAGGACTCGAGCTCGTCCAGGGTCTCCTTCAGCATCTCCCGGTGATGCGTAAGCTTGCTGCGCTTATTCGTCTCCAGAAAGGCGTCGTAGAAGTCTTTGCGGATCGCCTGGATGGCTTCCAGCGGCTTCATTTCGGCAAGCGACTTGATTAGACGGATACGGCTTTTCAGCTTTTCTTTCTGAAAATCCTTCAGCTGCGGCAAGCCCAGCAGGTGGATCAGCGGCCACTTTTTAGCCTGAATCGCCTCCTGTTCCTGAATAATCCGCATGCCTTGGTCACGCCCTATATATAATGAAGGTAGGACACCCTCTATCGCTTCAAAATTGCGGCGTTCATGAGCGATCCGAAGATGATCGATAATCGGCTTGACCATCCATTGTTCATAGAAAGAATCGCTGCTGCCATAGTCGACAAAGGGCAAATTATGCAGAATCAACTGCTCAATAATAGCCCTGCTGTTGCTTTGCGTGCGGTATAGAATGGCAAAATCCCCAAACGCGCAGCCGCCTTCAGCGACTTTAACGCGAATATCGTTGATCAGCCAATCCGCTTCGTCATCGCTGCTGGCAGGCCTTACATACAACGGTTTCGTTTCACTTTGTTTGGTGGCTAGCAGTGTCTTGCTCTTGCGCTGGACGTTATGCTGAATAATAGCATTGCCGAGTCCAACGATACTCGAAGTGGATCGATAGTTAATATCGAGCGTGACGGTCGTCGCAGTAGGATACTGTTCATGGAATTGTAAAATAAATTTATTCTGAGCACCATTAAACGAATAAATGGTCTGGTCATCATCCCCGACGACCATCAAATTTTGATGATTTCGAGCGATCATTTTAATAATCTCATATTGCACGGTGTTCGTATCCTGAAACTCATCGACGCTGATATATGAAAACTTTCGCTCCAGCGAGCGCAGGATATCGCCATTGTCATTCAGCAGCTGATGCGCGAGAATCAAAATATCGTCGAAATCGATCTTCATCTGCTCCATTTTCCACTGTTCATATTGCAGAAAAATTCGCTTCATCTCCTGATCTTCTTCCGTATCTTCGGGAAGGTCGCTGACGTTGATCAGCTGCATTTTGTAGGAAGAGAGGATGGAAATGAGAACCTCGGGTTGATAGGTATCCTGAAGTCCCATGCTCAGCATGATGCGTTTGAAAACAATCTGCTGATAACGGCCGTCGCTCAGAATCTCCTGATTGAACCCATTCATTCGCAGCAACCGGAGGCAGAAGGCATGAAACGTCCTCACTTGCATCGAGTGAGTCATACTCGCATCCAGGCCAGGCAGGGAAGCGAGGCGCTCCCGCATTTCTTCAGCGGCTTTTTTCGAAAAAGTAATCAGCAGCACATTCGACGGATGCACCCGGTGAACGCGCAGCAAATAAGCGACTCGGCATACCAGTACGGTTGTTTTGCCAGAACCTGCTCCCGCTAACGTGAGAAGAGGACCCTTGAAATGGCGCACAGCTTGTACCTGCGCTTCATTCAACAAAATGCGATGGCGTTCCAAATCGCGGAAAAAATAAGCGTCCCGATCCTCGTCGGGCACAAAATCCGAGCTATTCGTTAACCGAGCCATCTGAGCATGCGGAACCTTTCGCTCAGCAGCCGGTTTAGAGCTTATTGGAGTAGGGTAAATAGATAGAGAGTTCATTGATAGGGTAATCACCTGTTCCTTGCAGGACTGAACTACCTATTTTATCACAATTCTTGAGCAATGAAAGGATAACTCCGCCAATGGTTATATCTAACTTAAAATTGCTCTGGCACCAATTCCAAAAGCACGATGCTACGGGGCTGGCTGCACAGTGCGCCTACTATTTCCTGCTGTCGCTGTTCCCGTTTCTACTCTTTATTCTGAGTTTGCTCGGGTATTTGCCGTTCTCATCTGACGATGTGGTGTCACTAATCAAAGACTACATACCAGGCGCCGTTTCCAGCTGGCTTGAGGATACCTTGACCAATCTGCTCGATGTAAAAAGAGGCGGGACCTTGTCCTTCGGGTTAATCCTGGCCTTGGTGAGCGCTAGCGCAGCGATGAATGCGATCGTGATAGCCGTGAATAAAGCCTACGGCTTGCCGGAGCGCAAAAGCTTTATTCACTCGCGTTTTCTGGCAGTTATGCTGACGCTGGGCATGCTTATTGTTATTGCTTCTGCGCTGCTTCTGAGCGTATTCGGCCATTGGATCGGCGACTGGGTACAGGCCCATGTTCATCTGGCGGCAACGAAGGTTAACGTTTGGAACAATCTTCGCTGGATTCTGAACTTCATTATCCTGTTCATAGTTTTCACAGGTATTTATTACATAGCTCCGAACACCTGTCTGACGTGTAAAAGTGTGCTCCCCGGCGCCTTATTCGCCTCCCTTGGCTGGCAGGGGACAGGTCTGGGTTTCTCTTTCTACGTGAATAACTTTACTAATTATAGCGCCACTTATGGCAGTGTCGGGGGGATTATTGTCCTTATGACTTGGTTCTACATCTCCGCGCTGCTCATTATTATTGGAGGGGAGATCAATGCCCTGAAGCATGTGAAGATGCAGGAGCATGTTCATACGGTATCGTTGGATAAGCGGGATTGGCAGGATAAACAGGATAAAAAGGACATGCAGGATAAGAAGGATAGGACTGTGTGGTGACGCTCCGATTTCCAGGGCGAAGCCCCACACCACCGACTCCTAGAGGTGCGGTCACACTGACATAGCTGGAAAATCTACCTCTAATCCAAGCTGCGTCGGCTCAGGAAACGGAATAACTGGAAAAGCTCCATCTAAATCATCGGTGTTTCCGGAAAATGGTTGATTTTGAACAAATTAACGTTAGAGAATCCATCTATCTGTGCAAAAATGAATGAGACGAGGAAAATAACGGGAGTAATCGGCGTTAATACCTGTTGCTTCCCCTCACTAATCCCACGGCTCAACCGAACCCAAAAAACCGTAGAACTAAGCGGAATCCGCTCCGTTCTACGGTCTTTCTTTACCTATCTACCACTCCAAAATGCCTCCATCAATCCGCTTAATCCCCCGGATCTTACCCAGCTGCTCCGCCAGCTGGAATAGAGAAAGATCCTTCATCTTCGCCTCTATCATGACGTCGACGCGGTCCAGTCCTGCCTCCTTGCAGCTTTTGAGGAAAGCGACCAGCTGCTCCGGCTCAATGTAGTCAGCATGGGAGCGAAACTCCTTCGTGTCCTTGGAAGACTTCGGAGACGAAATATGGATTTTCATAGGGATATCGCCCCAAGTCTTCGCGATCTGCGGAAGCAGCTCCTGAGGTGTGGCCTCTGATGGGTTGCACCAATCATGATGCAAATCCAGCATACAGGGACGCTGCAACCGCTGGCTCACGGCGAGGGTTTCCTCGAGGGTGTAGGTTTTATCGTCATTTTCAAAAGTAAGCCGCTGCATGATGTTATCCGGCACCTCGGGGACCTTCGCAAACAGCCGCTCCGTCGCGGCGGCTTTGTCGCCGTACACGCCTCCGACGTGGATGTTGATGATGGCTGATTCATCCAGCCCCATCCCATCGAGAATAGCAGCATGGTAGCGCAAGTCTTGAATCGCCGCCGCAACCACCGAGTCGCTCCCGTTCAGCAGGGTAAACTGGTTGGGGTGCATGCTGAGGCGAATGTCATGTGCCTTGGCGAAGTCGCCGAGCTTCTTGAGCTCTTTTTTATATTCGCCGGCTACGTCAATTTGCACATCCGGATGCGTGGCGAGCGGAATGAGCGAGGAAGAGAGACGAAACAAGCGAATCCCATGAGCGGCATTGTAAAAGAGGATGCGCTGCGTGGCTTCGAGGTTTTTGCGTCCGATATCAATCGCACGCTGAAGGGCTTCCTCGCGCGGACGCTGTGAGAACAGCTTATACGTAAATGTCGAGCTGGGTGTATTATTAAAAATCGCGAGCGCAATCGATACGAATCCAAGTCGGATAATCATGGAGCCTCCCGTTAAAAGTGCATGATAAAGTTACCGTTAATTTGCCCCTTGGCTGAGGTTTTAAGGCATTAAAAGAGAAAAGACACCCATAAGGCGCCTTTTCTCTATTGTGGATCTCTTTGTTCTCTCTGATCCATCTATTCTCTCTTTTTATCCGATTCTCTCCAAACGATCCTTTAAACCAAACGATTTATACCCGCTCAACCTTCAACAGGTTGGTTGTTCCCGATTTCCCCACAGGAACACCTGCGGAAACGACGGTAAGGTCGCCTTTTTTCACGTAGCCGAGGGTTTCGGCATGTCCGATAGCCGAGCGAATCATCGCATCCGTCGATTCGCAGAACTCGCCATGGATGGGGATTACACCCTGTACCATGCTAAGCAGATTGATCGCGTACTCGTTGGACGTTACCGCAATAATCGGCGCCTCCGGACGATACTTGGCAATCATCCGTGCGGTAAATCCGCTCTCTGTAGGCGTCAGAATCGCTGCAGCCTTCAGCTTATTCGCAGAAGATACAACCGCTTGGCACAGCACTTCCGTCACTTCGTTGTTCGATTGCAGCTGTGCATCGATCATGGAGCTGCGCTCCATCGTCTGCTCAACGCGCTCGGCAATTGTCGCCATCATCGTCACGGACTCGACGGGATATTTGCCTGCTGCGGTTTCGCCGGAAAGCATGACCATGTCACTGCCGTCAAGGACGGCGTTAGCGACATCGCTCACTTCTGCACGCGTCGGACGCGGGTTACGCTGCATGGAATCCAGCATTTGCGTTGCTGTAATAACCGGTTTGCCGGCTAGATTACAAGCACGGATCATATCTTTTTGCGCGATAGGGACTTCTTCTGTTGGAATTTCTACCCCAAGATCACCGCGCGCAACCATGATGCCGTCGGAAGCCTCGAGGATAGAAGCGAAGTTCGTCATGCCTTCTTCATTCTCAATTTTAGAGATAATCGGCGTATTGCCTGCGCCATGCTGCTCCAGAATACCGCGAACTTCCTGAACATCGTTCCCGTTACGCACGAATGACATGGCGACGATGGAGATGTTCTCTTCGATACCGAATTTAATGTGCATCACGTCACGTTCAGTTACACCTGGCAGAGATGTGCGAACACCTGGCAAGTTAACGCCTTTACGCTGCTTCAGAACACTTTGGTTCAAGACGCTGCAGATGACTTCCGTGCCATCGATGGATTCAACGCGAAGCTCAATGGAGCCGTCGTCGATAAGCACAAGATTGCCTGGCTTAACGTCCTGCGGGAGGCCAGGGTAATTCACGGAAACGCGGTTGCCGTCCCCGACAATTTGTTCTGTCGTCAGAACGATGCGATCGCCGGCTTTCAAATCATAGGAAGCATCTTTCAGTTGTCCGATGCGGATTTCCGGTCCTTTGATATCCATCAGAATCGGAACGACAACACCTAACTCCTGAGCCGCTTGACGAACGCGCTGAATGCGTCCGCGGTGCTCATCCAAATCGCCATGAGCCATATTAAGTCGGGCAACGCTCATACCGGAGCGAATGAGTTCCTTTAGAGTCGGGACGGAATCGCAAGCAGGTCCCATGGTACAAATGATTTTCGTTTTACGCATTGTTTAGGACTTCCTTTCGTTGTGGACGAATCAATTTTGGCTTCATTATATGCCTTATTTCGACAAAATTCCATGAAATATAGTATGCTATATGAAAAATAGTATGCAGGTGGTGGAAGATGAAGGTAACAAGTTACACGTATGATAAAAGCAGCAATTGGTATGGGGAATCACAGGAGGGGTGCGAGGATTGGACGCTTGTGCTTGTTACTTACGGCCGCTGCGTTTATTGGATCGAGGAAAAAAAGCAAGTGCTGGAGAAGGGGCAATGGCTGCTCATCCCAAGCAGTATTCCCTTTTACGGACGAAGTGTTCCAACCATGCTGCACGAAAAATATGTCGTTCAATTTGATCCGAGAGCCGTTCAAGCTCATGCGTCATTTCCGCTTTTTAAGCTGTCCAGCG
Source organism: Paenibacillus sp. WC2504 (assembly GCF_052682475.1). Taxonomy (NCBI): domain Bacteria; kingdom Bacillati; phylum Bacillota; class Bacilli; order Caryophanales; family Paenibacillaceae; genus Paenibacillus; species Paenibacillus sp. WC2504. Next base: position 7,934,832 of record NZ_JBQZFH010000001.1, on the reverse strand, counting down.
CCACAAGTCGATTCACGAGCAAATATGAACTGATTCTCGACCGGCTGCGACATATCCATCAGCAATGGCAGGACAAACAGCCCTATTATCAGACGCTGTGTGAAGCGCTGCTAACAGAGCTGTTCGTTTATTTGCACAGAGAGTGGGACCAAGAAGCTGCAACGAGCGCCACGCTGCAACTAGTCGAGCAGATGAAGAGTTACATCCAGAACCACTACCGGGAGCATGTCAGTAAGGAGGAACTGGGTGTCTGCATTAGCAGATCGCCGAACTACACAGCTACCCTATTTCGCAAAGTGACAGGACAGACGATCAGTGAATACGTGCATGCAGCCAGGATCAAAACGGCTGTGTACATGCTCAGGCATTCGGCGTTAACGGTGACGGAAATATCCGATTTCATCGGGTACAATGACCCGTCCTATTTTTATCGTGTGTTTAAAAGGTTGACCGGACTAGTGCCAACTGATCTGGTTTCCGACCGCGAAAACGTCCGTAAATAGCTGGAGTTCGTCTACTTGGATGGTTACATCGTTCCGCCGCCACGGCGCACTTCAGGCGGGATCTTCTCAGGACCTTTATCGATATACTGGTAAATGAAAGTTCCCACGCTGGCTTCGTCAAACTTAGGAAGCTGCATCGTTTTCGTCCAGGCCGTTACGACAACCTCTTTATCGCTGGGCACATCCGGGTTAGGCACAGCCAGCACACCGGCGCCTGCTTGTTTGAAGTGGCTCAAATATTCGAGGCGATCCTTGAGTTCTTGAGGTGCATCGGGATGATAATAGATGATGATGTCACCGTGCTCCAAGTTATGCACAAGCATAGCATATGTCGGTTTTTCCTTGTAAAAACCGAACTTTAAGTCATGGGGGCTATGCGTGCCTGAAGTCGGGATTTTCATCTCGTAGGTCAGCATACCCTCATCATGATTGCGCCCGTAATCCTTATCCGTCGTGACCTCGATAGGCGCATTGTAATTAAGCTTTTCGACGCTATATTTGTTGGATGAAGACTGGATCAGAGAAGTTCCCAAAGAACAAACGGCCAAAATCATAAGAGTATGAGAGAGAAGCATCCAAGTCTTGCGTTTTTTGTGCAGGGCCTGCTTCTCGGCCTTTTTCAGCTTGCTCGTGTTCGCTTTGTTCGTCTTCGCGGCAAGCACGTAACCAAGGATGGCCAAAATGAAAAGAGCAGCCCCTATATAAATTAGAATTGCAGTAATATCCGGTCCGTTCTGTATGGTGCTAGTGTCCATTCGATATGAGCTCCTTTACGTTATAATCCGTCATACACTACATATTGTAGTTTCGATAGAGACAAGAAGTCAAATTCTTTGTAAAGATCCCGTTTTCGGTATACAAAAAGGAGGATTTTCCCTTTCAATTGTTGAATGATGTAAGTAAATGTCTATTTTTGTAGAAAAATTTATAGAAAAAAGGGGGGAAGACCAAATGACAGCGCAGATGCTGGAACTACATAAAAGAAACGGATTAATGGTGAAGCTGTTATGGGCTTGTTTGGTGTTAGGAATGGGGGCTTCCTATAGATCCATGGGAGTCGTTATGACGCTGCTGACTTTTGGAGCGCCTATTGCGCTAATTTGTACACTGCTGATCTGGAGGAAAATCGGGGTCACTTACACCAAGTATATCATTGCCATAGGCCTTAATGTGATTTCATATTTCTTCATGACGCATAATATCGCTTTGTCCAGCATGCTTATCTTGTATTTAAGTTTAGCGCTGGTCTCCTTGTATATGGATTATAAACCGTTACTGCTTAATGGCGTTATCGGGATCTTAAATTTGAACTATTTCTGTTCCACGTTGTCAGGTCCAATTGACTATATTGCTATCAATGTTTTTTATGTGCTAATCATCATTACGCTAATAGGTCAAGGCCAGATAGGAAGCCGATTATTAAGCCGTGTAGCACAGAGCGCTCGGGAGTCCGAGGTGTCACGCATGAAGACGGAAGAGGTTCTGACAGGCGTCCGTACGACAACAGAGGCGCTGGGAACTTCCAGTAATACGCTTCATGAAAATGCATCCGTGACAGGCAGAATCACAGAAGAAGTTGTTGCGGCTTTCCAAGAAATTTCCATCGGTATTGAATCTCAAGCAACTTCCATTACAGACATTACAACGGCTATCCAAGAAGTGAATGAGACGGTGGAGATGACCTCTTCCGCATCGAACACGATGAGCAGCAGATCCAGGGATACAGCCCGCATGACGAATGAAGGTAAGAACCAAATGGAGGATTTGACGCATAAAATCAAGGACATCACCGTGATCGTAACGGAAACGTCCAACATCATGAATGAAGTGAACGAAGAAAATGTGAAAATCGGAAATATCGTGACAACGATTGCCGATATCGCGAATCAAACGAATCTGCTGTCGCTCAATGCGTCCATCGAGGCTGCACGAGCCGGGGAACATGGCAAAGGGTTTGCGGTAGTTGCCGGTGAGATTCGGAAGCTTGCGATGAACGCTCACGTAGCTTCAACGGATATTTCAGAGATTCTAGGCTCCATTCAGCAGAAGGTGGAAACCGCTGTTGAGAAAGTAGCTGTCGGCAAGCTAGCGGTAGAATCGGGCAGAAAATCAGCGGAAAGTGTTGATCAGCTATTCGAGGTTATTAACACGAATACAGCTGAAGTCATGGAGCAAGCCGAGAATTTGCAGCGCATGAACCAGCAATTGCAACTATCTTCCCAGAAGGTGGCCGAGGAGATGACATCCGTGGCAGCCATTACGGAAGAGTCCGCCGCATCCGTGCAGCAAGTGCTTGCTAGCGCGGAAGTGCAGCAGAAACGGGTGGAAGATATTGTTGACAGCATCCGCCAGTTATATGGATTGACATTGGATTTAAAACTTTTGATGGAAAAATAATTTCTCCTAAGGCATTGCTAAATATCGGTTAATCCGCTACAGTTAAGCCAAATGAATAGCAACACGGGTGCTTGATGAAGTCAGGCTGAGATAGTGGCCCTATGCCACTGACCGTTAATCTGATCTGGGTAATGCCAGCGTAGAGAATTGGAGTGCCTCTTTTTGCACTAATTTTATGCCTGCCGCATCCCGGTAGGCTTTTTTTGTCGTGTTCGCCTATCTCATTTTAACAAAAAAGGTATCCAGGAAAAGGAGTGGGAAGAAGAAATGGCACAAAAAGAAACAAGAGCAAAAGGGTTAAAATTGACCGATATTTTGGTTACCATCGTGATCGCGGCAGTATTTGGGGTGATTTATCGCATATGGGGACCCATGTATGATCTTCTAAAACCGATCGGTCTGCATGCAGAGCAGTTAAGCTACGGCATGTGGTTCATGGCGGCTACATTTGCTTTCCTCGTTATTCGTAAACCAGGCGTCGCCTTATTGGCTGAAGTTGCAGCCGCGACAATTGAAGCCCTTTTTGGAGGATCATGGGGAGTATCGACGCTTGCGTATGGCATTCTTCAAGGGCTTGGCGCAGAGCTGGTCTTCGCGTTTTTCTTGTATCGCCGGGCGAATGTGGGTGTAACAGTCCTAGCATCCTTCGCATCCGCAGCGCTTTCCTTGCTTGTAGATAAATATTATGGCTATATCGATCAGCTAACGTTCTGGAATTATTGCTTATTTATTGGGCTTCGTCTCGCAGGCTCCGCCATTATAGCTGGGGTGTTCGCCTATTACTTGGCTAAAGCATTAGCTCGCACGGGCGTGCTGAACTTGGTTAGACCCGTCTCAAAGAACGATTACGATGTACTGGGGTAATGCGGATGAGCGAGGGCATGGGGGTTACCAATCTGCGGTTAAAATATCCCGGTGACGAGGTTCCCCTGTTATTTCAAGGGGTTTCCTTTTCAGTAATGCCGGGGGAAAAGGTGCTGCTGCTCGGGCCAAGCGGCTGCGGGAAATCGACACTGCTCCAAGTGCTGAGCGGGATCGTTCCCGATATTATCGAGATTCCGCTGAAAGCGGATAAACTTGTCACACCAAGCCGCTGGGGGTACGTGTTTCAAGATCCAGACGCTCAGTTCTGCATGCCGTATGTGGATGAGGAAATTGCTTTCGTTTTGGAAAATAGGCAGGTTCCCCGTGAGGAAATGCCGGAACGGATCGCGCATTATCTGAGCTTAGTGGGGTTGCACCTGGAAGACGCTCATACCTTAATTGGTCAACTGTCACAGGGGATGAAGCAGCGATTGGCGATTGCAAGCGTCCTAGCGCTGGAGCCGGAAGTGCTTTTTCTAGATGAGCCTACAGCGTTATTGGATGATGAAGGCACGGGGCTTGTTTGGGAAACGATCCGGTCCATTAGCGCTGACAAAACCTTGGTCATTGTGGAGCATAAAATCAGCGGCATTCTCGATCTCATCGACCGTTTGATTGTTCTCTCTCCGGATGGGGAGATTTTGGCTGATGGCTCGCCACAAATCGTATTTGAAAGGTACAAAAGGCAGCTTGCCGACTACGGGATTTGGTATCCGGGCGTTTGGAGCGAACTTAACATGGAACGCTTAAGCAGGAGCAAGTTGCCCGCGGAAGTCGAAGCTGATGCTGAGAATCGGCAGCCGGTCATGTCCTTTCGCGATTTTACCGGGCTTCGCGGCGGAAAGATCAAGACCTCTGTGGATAACTTGAGCGTCTATCCAGGTGACTGGATCGCGATCATCGGTGCTAACGGCGCCGGCAAAAGCTCGCTCCTGCTCGCCATCATGCGGCTCATCCCGACCAAGGGCAGCTGCTGGATCGATGGCGTGAAGGGCAGCAGAATCGAGCAGCTTGCGGAGCAAGTCGGCTTCGTGTTCCAAAACCCCGAATTCCAATTCTTGACAAATTCGGTAGAAGAAGAACTGCTCTACTCCCTGCCGGAGGCGGAGGGAGGGAAGGATGCACAGCAGGCTGCTCTGGAGGAGCTGCTGCGGCAGTACGATTTGCTCGCGCTGCGCAAGCGGCATCCGTTCCAGCTCTCGATGGGCCAGAAGCGCCGCTTAAGCGTAGCTTCTGCGATGGTTCGCAGCCCGCGTATCCTGCTGCTGGATGAGCCCACCTTCGGGCTCGACGCACGCGGTACGATGCGCATGCTGGAGCAGCTGGAACGGCTGCGCGCAGGCGGGACCGTCATCGTGATGGTGACGCACGATGAGGAGATCGTCAAACGCTGCGCCACACGCGTTTGGCAGGTTAAAGCGGGCTGTGTGACGGAACAGTCTGCGACTTCCGCAGCACAAGCCGAGGAAGGGGCGCCGATGGTATGCAAATAACGTTCACGTATCGTGAAACCTGGCTGCATCGGGTTAATCCGGGAGTGAAGCTTGTCCTGTCATTGCTTCTGTTTGTTCTTGTTGTATTCACGCATAATCTGAATACGATGATGTATTTAACGGCGGGCGCCTTGGTGCCGCTGTTCGTTTATTCAGGCCAGCCGCTGCGGCGTCTGCTGCTGTATGCTTCGCCGTTCCTGCTCATTTTTATCTCCTCCGCGGCGGGGATGATGATGTTCGGCAGCGGGGATACAGAGTGGTTTCGCCTCGGATTCATCCGAATCACGGAAGAAAGCTTTTACCGCGGTCTGCATCTGGGCTTCCGCGGCTTACAGGTTGCCGCTGTCGGCTTGCTGTTCAGCTTGACGACACGTCCTGTTGCCCTGTTCTATGCGCTGATGCAGCAGTGGAAGGTGGCGCCGAAGTACGCTTACAGCTTCCTTGCCGCTCTTCGCATGCTGCCGCTTATGATTGAGGAATTCCAGACGCTGCGTTACGCGCTCAAGGTGCGGGGCAGGAAGCAGAGACGCAGTTGGCTGACAGGTTGGTACACCTTGATGCGCATGTATGCCATACCGCTTCTTGCGCAGAGCATCCGTCGCGCTCACCGGACAGCTGTGGCCATGGAAGCGAAGCGTTTTTCTACACAAACCAAACGAACTTATTATTATCAATCCAGCTATTCTAAGTTAGATTTTTATTATCTGATGTACTGGCTGCTTCTTGTTATCTTCGCGTTTTGGGCGGGGACGGCGTGGCCGATTTGGAATGCTTTCGATGTACGATAAAGGAAGTCGGCTATTGCCCCCATTTGAGTGCTAATGTTACCTCACAGCAGGGGATGTCAGGGGTTTGCGGATCAATCGTAAACTTCACGGAGCTTGGGGAATAACTAGTGACAACAGCAGATTTCACGCCGAAGGAGTGGACAATACGATCCACTTCTTTTTGATTGCCCTGTTGGGCATGTGTCATAAGCTCGTGAGCGATGGCGGGTTCAGATAGCTTTTGAATGAGAAGCGAAGCGTCCTTAAGCAGATGATGAGAAGATGCAATCGAGTTGGATAGTATTTTAGAATCAACCGTTGGATAATCACGAGGAATGATCGTATTTGTATGGAAATAGGGAAAATGCTGCTCCCAACCTGTCCAAACTTCCAACTGATCTTGGTGTTCATACTGGCCATTTCGTCGAATATAGGACGAAGCGGACACAGTCGGGGAATGACGATATAAAGGCTGTTGAGGAATGAAATAAGCAGGGTAGTTGTACATGGGACGGACCCCTTTTCTTAAGAAGTTGAGCTTGCGCATGCATTAGCAATATATGTGAGATGGGCATGTTGGTGCATGTGAGGCACAGAACGCAAAAAAAGACCGCCACAAAGTAGTTACACTACTTCGGGCAGCCCATTTTGAAAGTGTGATTAGTTGCGTTTTAGTGTTACATAGCTTACTGCTTGTTGGCCGGATGGAGCTACAATGGATAATTCAAAAGAAACGACGTTTCCTTCAACGTGAACCATGCCATTGTCGCCAACCGTTACAGTACCTACTGGGTTGACTCCGTCACCTTTTATAGCTCTGGCAACAATAAGTGTGCCAAGTCCAAAGTTGTAATCGGCAATCTCATTGTTTTCGTATTTGATACCAAAATTATCTATTAGAGTAAGATCCATTTCTGTATATGGATTAATGTCAGCTGTGTAGACGCCGTTACTAACCGTCATCGTTTTCTTGATGGAAGTTTCATCGGCTTTAATTTGTTTCACACTAATCGAATCATTCGTAACCGTTACGGGTACGTGCAATTGTTTGGAATCGTTATTACCGATTTTGACAACCACAGTGACATCCGCTGTACCGGCTTTGTTGCCGAGTACGTAGGCGTGATGGTCAGCAGTTAGACCTACTTTAGCAATACCAGTGTTCGATGAGAATACGGATTGAACAATCCCTGGAACGGCAACAATGTCGCCGCTAGCGTTTTTCACTTGAATTTTGATTTCTTTAGCAAATTTACTTTGTGTTGGATCTTCGGCAATCGCCTTTGTGATCGAGCCAGTTGCTGAATCTGTTAGACCGCTATCGATTACAGCTGCCAATGTGTAGTTATCTTCGATAGTAACATTACCATTGTCAATAGGGGCTACGCTGAAGCTTCCAGTAGCTGTTTTAATCGTAGATGCGTCAAGGCCGCCAAGTGTTACTGTATAATCTCCTGTAGCAAGGGCAGCGTCAACAGCAAGCGTTGCTGTAAGGCCGTCTGTCGACCAAGTCGTAGTTGCAGGAACAGTAGTCGTGCCGTTTTTAAGTGTGAATGTTGCTTTGGCTGTGTCTACTTTAGTATTCAGTGTAACTTGAACCTGTTTATTGTCGGATGAAGCTTGAACTTTTGTAATCGAAATAAGGGCTTTGTTGTCATTGTCGAAAGCTTGCTGTGCTACGTAAGAGCTAGTAACTAGGTCAGCGCGGTTAGCAGCTTGATCACCGGATTTTCCAGTTGGGTGAATGCCAAGTTCTGTTGCTTGTTTCACAGCATCCGCATACCAAGGTGTGCCTGTTACGGAAACAGTTTTCCCTAGTCCTTTAAGCAGCAAAGTGTCGAGCTGACCCGCAGTGACAGAATCGCCAGGAACGAAGGTTGTGTCGGTAACACCGTCGATCAATCCAGCTTTTTTCGCAGCTTCGATGTAAGGAATTGCCCAACCATTAGCGGAATCGTCCGCATGGACATCAGTAAAGCTGGACACCTTAACAGTAAGATCGACAGGAATGTCGTAAATCAGCGTTGCTACTTTTGCAAATTGTGCACGAGTCATGTTTTGCGTAATACCGAACGTGTCTGAGGATACACCTTCGAATATATCGGATGCCAACATAGCATCGATTTTGGCTTTTAATGAAGCATCAATACCGGCCAAATCTGTGAAGTCAGCGCTTGTTTTGCCAGCTGCAGAAGCAGGGTGTGTTAGGACAGTGGATGTGAACAAAGAGAAAGCCATAGCAGCTGTCGCAATCATCGTTAATTTTTTCATGTAGATGTAGTACCTCCTAGGTATAAATATATGATTCTAGCAAGCAATCTTGTTCGTTCTGTTGCTATAACTATAGCTTGCCTGATAGCCATTGTCATTGTCAAATTCTTGGCAGTCGAAGAACGAGAGTGCTAAAAGTGAACGAAAGTCGGCTGTTTTTTCACTTTCCTCTAACATAGACGTCAATATGGCTAAAAAAGTTTCTGTAGTTCTACTAAGCTTCCCAAAGAAATTCTCATAAGATACCCAAGCCTGATGGAGTTGGAGATTTCTCCGATCCGTCAGGTTTTCTTATTGTCATATTGTCCTATACCATTATTTTTGAGTGACCTGTATGTTTGCTGTTGCAGGATCGTACATATAACAATAGACTTAGAGTAGGTACATTAATGAAGTGCATTTCTAAGAGTGGAGTGGGAGAAACATGGAATTGAAAGAAGCAATCCGCAATCGCCGAAGTATCGGGAAAGTCAAACAGGATCCTGTTGACAAAGCGCTGATTGAAGAGATATTGGAAGCAGGCACTTGGGCGCCAAACCATTGCCATACTGAACCGTGGCGGTTTTGGGTCATGACGGGCGAAGGCCGTGGACTGCTTGGAAAAGGGTATGCGGAGGTCGCGGCGTCTGAAGCCGACCCAGCATTGACGGAGGAAGAGCTGGCTGTGCTCAAAGGCGCTCAGATGAAGAAAGCTTTCCGCGCACCTGTGGTCATCGCCGTGGCGGTTACGCCTTCGGCACAAGCCGTTGTGCCGGAGATCGAAGAGTACGCGGCTGCACATGCCGCCGTACAAAATATGCTCCTGACCGCGCACTCGCTCGGTCTGGGTGCGATCTGGCGGACGGGAGCGCCGACCTATCATGCGAAAATGCGCGAAGCCTTCGGCCTCGGCGCGAAAGAGGAGCTTGTCGGTTTCGTCTACCTCGGCTACCCGGACATGGCTCCGCCGTCGAAAGCAGCGCGTACACCGTTCGAGCAAAAAACGCTTTGGGTCAGCGAGTAGTCTTCGCTGACAAATAAAAAACCCTCCATGTCCACGATGATCGATCGTGAGCATGGAGGGTTTTGTTTATTTGCTCTTGAGTGCAACCGCAACCTTCGCGGCGGTTTCTGCATTGTGGTACACGAGCGCGATGTTCGTCTCCAAGCTGCGGCCTTCGGTCAGCTGCTTGATACGCGCTAGCAGGAAAGGCGTGACCTTCTTGCCGGTCACGTTCTGATCTTTAGCTTCAGCAAGCGCCTGCTGGATGAAGCTTTCGATCTCAACATGGTCCATTGCGGATTCCGCAGGGACCGGGTTGGCGATGATGGCGCCGCCAGCAAGGCCGAGCTCCCACTTCGTGCGGAGCATGGCCGCAACGTCGACTGCCTCATCGAGGCGGAAGTCTACGCCGTAGCCGCTTTCGCGGGCGTAGAAGGACGGGAACTCGCTCGTTTTGTAGCCAACCACGGGAACGCCGTGCGTTTCCAGATATTCGAGCGTACGGCCAATATCGAGAATGGACTTCACGCCTGCGCAGACAACAGCAACGTTGGTCTGAGCCAGTTCAGTCAAATCGGCGGAGACGTCCATCGTCACTTCGCCTTCGCGGTGAACGCCGCCAATGCCGCCGGTAGCGAACACTTCGATGCCTGCAAGTGCAGCGCCGATCATTGTGGCTGCGACGGTTGTCGCGCCGATTTGGCCCGACGAGAGGATGTAAGGGAAGTCGCGGCGGCTGACTTTTTCCACATGAGGGTTCGTCGCGAAAGCTTCGAGCTCCTGCTCGTTCAAGCCGATCTTGATTTTACCGTCCATGATGCCAATCGTAGCCGGAACGGCACCGTTATCGCGGATGATTTGTTCGACCTTTTTGGCCATTTCTATATTTTGCGGGTAAGGCATCCCGTGAGAAATAATCGTAGTTTCTAAGGCCACAACAGGTTTATTGTTCGCCAAAGCGTCTTTCACTTCATCAGTAAACGTTAGGTAAGTTGTATTCATAATAGGGATTCGTCTCCTTTGGTCAAGTGATGTAGGGTTTGTTGCAGTCGTTCTTCCGTCAGCTCGCTCGCGACAGATTGGTCGGTTTGAAGCGTAATATGTGAAGCAGCGAGTCCATACATACACGATTCCATATAGGTGGATTGCCGCATGACCCCGTAAGCAATACCGGCGACAAAAGCATCGCCTGCACCTGTGACCTCCACAACCTTGGTGGGAATGGGAGGGAAATGCCGCTCGCCTTCCTCGCCGGCATACATGACGCCTTGACTGCCGAGCGTAATGAAGACGTGGCGGACGCCGCGAGCGAGGATCGCTCCTGCAATCGTGCTGAAATCGCTGTTGTTGCTGCTGTTGCCGGGCGCGATACCTGCCAATTGGCAAGCTTCTTCCCAATTCGGGAAAATCGCCGTTACACCGTGCAGCTCTTGAGGGAGCTTTTTGGCCTTTTCCGAAGACACGGGATCGATAAATAGCGGCAGGTTTTCTTCTTTGCATCGATCAATCAGCTCGGCTAGAGTCTCGGCGGGCAAATTCGTATCCGCAATGACGAGCTTGGCAGAAGCCACATGCGGCCATTTGTCCCGCAGGAGAGCAGGTGTACATTTATCGTAGATGTCCATATTGGCAAAAGCGAGGAACATCTCGCCTGTCGCGTCGAGCAGCGCTGTGTACGTCCCGGTGTTCTCACCCTGGAGTACGATGGCTTGACTGACATCAACACCGCGCTTCCGCGTTTCTTCTAGCACCCATTGGCCGGCCTTATCATCGCCAACAACCGTGAGCAGCGCCGTCTCGCAGGTGAGTCCCGCAAGCGTCTCAGCGATATTGCGAGCAACACCGCCGCACGATTCCGTCACAGTGACTGGATTCGAAGAGGCCAAACGGATGGCTTGCTTGCTAGTCGCTTTGCTGTCTAGGTTCGCACCGCCGATACACATGACCGTATTCTCATCCGAGGTTACGTATGCGCGCCCGCGGATCGTCCCTTTCTTGGTCAGGGCCGCGATGTAGCCGGCGACAGCGGAGCGGGAAATGCCAATGATGCTGGCCATTTCATGCTGAGAGATGAATGGATTTTGACGAATGAGCGCTAAAATTTGCTGTTCACGATCCATGAAATGACTCCTTTCGATCGTTGACTACACCTCTAGTTTATATCAGTAACAGACAAATGTCCAACACTTAAACATTTGTCTGTAATGCGTTCGCAAATGAAAAAGAGCCTGTTTCCCGAAACCGGGAACAGCGCTCCTTGAATGGCTTATTCCGAATAAGAAGACTCCGAACGGCTTCGGATACCGAGCAGCCCCAGCAGTCCCAACAGGCCGATATAGCTCCATCCGCCCCATCTCTTATCTGCTTTGTCCTGCGTAGGAACCATTAATGCTTTCATCGAGGTTGGCGGTGTAAGTCCATATGCCGCGGCATGTTGATTCATATCCGTAGTCATATGCAGTCTTGCCTCTGCCCCAGGCATACCGAATGGATTGGTTTGATAAAAAGTGGGCGAACCTTGCTTGGCCGCCTCCCAGCTTTCAGCAGATGAGATCATTTGCTGATTATGAGGATGCTTGCGATAATGATGAGCCCCAAGCAGGACGGTGATGCACAGAAATGAAATCAAAGCTAGTTTCATAAATCGGGGAAACATGTTTCATACCTCCAAGCACTTCTTAAATAGTGGCCTGTTAATGCAGGTACGGTTAGCTTCCCCTATGCATGAAATTTTATGTATGAATAAATGAGGACAAGGTTATTGATTAATGAATTTCTCAAAAACGAAGCCGAAATCCTTCACTTTGTACTGCTTATGCGTGCTTACGAGCCAGTCGAAGGCGCCTTGATTCACCTGCTTGAATTCCTCAGAGAGTTTCTGCCCCTCGGTTTTCGTCGTACGGTTTAATGTGGCGGAAGCCAGCTCGATACTTTGCTTCGCGTAGTCAAGGAAGTGCTCGTTCTCCTGCGTAATTTCCGAAATTTTAAACAGAGCTTTATACAGGTCTTTCAGTTCTTCAACATGCTTTTTGTGAACATCAATCGAGAAATGGACAGAACCCAGCACGAATTTGATCTCCACATCGAGATCGACCGTACCTGCTGTTTCGAAAGAAACTTGGGAAAGGGCATACTTGCTGTAAGGGTAGCGGTTCAGCACCCGTTTCTTGCTTATGGCACTCGTGCCGTCAAGATGAATTAAAGCTTGGTTCGTGAAGCAGTATTCATCCGATTTGGATTTAATCAAAAAGAAAATTTTCTCATTATCCTCATGCATAACGTAATCATCGGCATCGACCTTATCGTAATTTTCAGGCTTGATCACGGAACCTACATCACTTAACCCCAGAATATCAGCTGCTACTTTACCAAACATAACATCAATCCTCTCATGAACAAATAAATACCTATTAAGTATAGTACAAAATATGGAAAGCAGGCGAGTGTTATGACGCAAAAAAAGGCTACCCAGAAGTAGAAGCATCTACTTGAGGATAGCCCTTTGCTTTATTTGGTAACCGTCACTTGAACCGTTGTTCTCATGTTGGAATACGTCACTGTAATTCTTGCAGTTCCTTTGCCGGTTGCTTTGATGATGCCGTCTTTCACATCTGCGATCATGATATTCGATGATGTCCACAAAGCTGGTTTCGTGACATCTTCTTCAGATCCATCCGTGTATGTGGCTAGTGCTTTAATGTTGGCTGTGCTGCCTTCTTTGAGTTCGACTTTGACAACATCGGTTTTCAAATATTTCAAAGAGTCGATTTCCACGGGAATAGCGACCATTTTGCCGCCGAAAGATCCGGTGATTGTTGTCTTACCAGAAGCTGTAGGTGTGAAAAGTCCATTTGTCACGGTACCCAGCTTATAGGCGCTAACTTTCCATGTCGCCGATTCTGTGACATCTTTCGTTGTGCCGTTTGACAAAGTTGCTGTCAATTTAATTTGGACTTGCTCGCCTCGTTTTGTGACGATGAAAGTCTTGTCTGCTGTGAGTCCTGCAACTACGCCGATTTCAACCGGGATCGAAACGCTTTTGCCGCCATAAGTTGCCGTAATGGTTGCTTTCCCTCGGGATACCGGAGTTACAACCCCTTTGGATACCGATACAATCGCGTTGTTGCTTGTTTTCCACTCTGCATCATTGGTAACTGTACGCGATGCGCCTGAGGAATCGGTAGCCGTCAGAACGATCGTGCGTGTTTCATTCATATCAAAAACCAGATTAGCTACATTCGCCGTTAGATCACTTGCCATATCGATTTGAACCGGAATAGTGACTGTTTTGCTGTCTAGTTGAGCTGTCAATGTAGCTTCCCCAGAAGCTATAGCTTTCACAACTCCGCCGTCCACCGTTGCGGTTTTCGCATTGCTGCTGGTCCAGATCACGTCGGAAGTCACATCTTTCTTCGTTTCATCCGTGTAAAGCGCTTCGGCTTTCAAGTTAACTGTGTCGCCTTTTTTCATAATCAGCTTCTCTTGGCTGACCGTAAGGCTCTTCAAAACGCCTACAGACACTTGAATCACCGCTGTGCGCGTTCCATATTTCGCCGTAATGGTCGCTGCGCCTGTCGCAAGACCGAAGATTTCGCCATTCTGAGCTTCGGCAACGTCCTTGGAGCTGGTTGTCCACTCGGCTTTGTTCGTGACGTCCACCTCGCGACCGTCCTTGAAAGAGGCCATCAAAGTGATTTTGTCGGAACCGCCGATTTGTAGATTAACGGTTTTTTTGCTTGGTTTGATAATTGTAGGGATATCAACTTCCACTTTCGTAGTAGTTGTTTTGCCACCGTATTTTGCACTTACTGTAGCGATACCGGGTTTGTATGTTGTGATTTTTCCTTTGATAACGAAAGCTACGTTCTCATCATCCACGCTCCAGTCGGCACTATCCGTAACGACTGCGCTTGTGCCGTCGGCATAGGTAGCGTGAAGGACTAGCTGCTGCTCTTGTCCTGTTTGTAAGGAAACAAGATCGGTATCTACAACCAAGCGGCGCGGAACCTCTACGTCTACATTGGCTACAACGGATTTATCCCCGTATTTCGCATAAATCTTCGCTTCACCGATTGCGATCGCAGAGAGCTTTCCTTTTGAAACTTGAACGATTTCCTCATCACTGGACGCCCACTCGGCCCGATCTGTGATGTCTTCCGTTTTTCCGTCAGCATATGTAGCGGTTAATTTCAATACGCCAGTAGCATCTTTCTTCAGAAGCAAATTCTGTTTATCTAATTCGAGTTTGAGGGTGCTGTCCACGTCAACCGTAATTGTCGTAGATTTGGTACCGTAAGTTGCCGTTAGGTTGGCTGTTCCAACGCTATAGCCTGTAACTTTACCTTTGATAGCGTCGGCGACATTAGGTTTATCTGTTGTCCAAACCACTTTTTCGGAAACGTCGGCCATATCGCCGTTTGGATAAGTCGCCTTGATTTTAATATCGGCTGTTCCGTTCAAGAGCAAGGAAACGGTTGAGCTCTCCGCGTCAATACGGCGGACAACCTCAACATCAACAGGAACGGTCAGGGATTGGTTCATATATTTGATCGTTACGTTTGCGCTGCCTGGATTTTGTCCTTTTACCAAACCGTTGGTAACAGTAACGATGGAGCTTGTATCTACCGTGTAGTCTGCTTTACTCGTCACATCCTCGGACGTGCCGTCATCGTAATAGGCGGTAATTAACAGCTGATCTGTGCTATTCAGACGAAGCTCGAGAGAGCGTTTATCTGTCGTTAACGATTTTACTTTTTTGCTTACAGTGACATTCACGATTTCGGTTTTACCCATATAAGTAGCCGTAATAACAGCTTTTCCTTCTTTTTTGGCTGTCACTACACCTGCATAGACGGAAGCAACATCTGTCGTACCGGAATTCCAATCCGTTTTGACCGTTGCATTCTCAGTAGATCCACTTACGAAAATAGCAGTTGCCGTTAGATTTGCAGTATCCCCAACTTGCAAAGCAAGCTCATTCTTGTTCAGGACGAGTTTGGAAATCTCATCAGCGGCAAAGGCGTTTCCTGCGATTAAAGATTGACTGGCCAAAATGAAAATGAATACCAAGGATAACCACTTGCTGTGTCTAAACCTCACGTTAATAATCCCTCCGATATCGTTCCGTAATAAGTTATGAATGAAAAACTGGGAACCTATTTAGTATCGGATAATCAGAGATCGAAATGAATAGCTGTCACAATATCTACCGAATTTTAACCTTGGGATGATAAAAAAAGTTTCCTTTTTTCATAAAACAACATAAACCAATTAATAAAAATAAAATAAATAAAATTTAGTTGCTTTTATTGTCTACTTTCTGAATGACCTGTATATTTAAAAGCAGATTACTCAGGGGAGATGAGAAAATGAAGAAGATCAGGTTGATAAGCATCGTTGGAAACTTGAAAATTAGTATGAAAATATTGGCGTTGAATGTGTTGGCTGTCGTTTTCCTTATCGTTCTGACGGTGACGAGCTTCTTTTTTCTCAGTGAAATCAACAAAAAAGCGGAAGAGATGTACCAATTCGATTATTTGCCAACAACTTGGATCAATGAAGTGGAGAGTAACGTTCATACCATCAATGACAGGCTCCTGGAGCATGTCTTAACACCGGATAGCCACTACAAGGATGTACTAGATAATGAGATCAGCAAGACGCATGTTAAAACCAATCAATTATTGAAAGATTACGAAGCAACCTTGGAAGGGGAGCCCGTAGGGACTTTATGGATATCCAAGTTAAAAGAAGCGCTAATCTCTTATGAGGAAGATCAGCGAAAAGTGGAGTCTCTGTCGGCGTCAGGGCAGACCCAAGAGGCTTATAAGTACTATAAAACACATATCAAAGGTACGATGGAAGACATCCACGGTTATGTGGAGAGCTTGCTGAACGACCGTTTGGAAACATCGGAGGAGATAAACAAAGAGCGTAATCAGCAGTACCGGCATCTGATCTGGATATTGCTTATATCCTCGGTTTGTGCAATCGGCATTTTTTATGTGATAGGAAGATGGTTATCAGCGCTCATTGTCAGACCGCTGCATGTTATGCAGGGGCTCATGGCCGAAGCGGAAGCCGGTAATCTTTCCCTGTCCATTGAGGGGGCTGTTTCGAAGGATGAAGTTGGCAATTTGCAGCGCTCTTTCCAAGCCATGTTAATCAGCCTGCGGGCGTTTATCGGGAATGTTCAGCAAGGCGCGCATGTCCTCACTCAGCAGGCGGAGCAGTTCGCCAGCCATGCGGAGCAAAGCAAGCTGGCTGCGGAAACGATAGCTGTTTCGACAGACTCCTTGTCGCAAGGCATTCAAGAGCAAGTGGCTATTGTCACAGAGACGCTATTTACCATTCAAGTTGTGAAAGAGGAAATGGCTGCTATTAGCGCAGACAGCCGTCATATGGCGCAGTTGGCCGAATCTGCAGCAGATGTGTCATTAGCGGGTATGGAAGCTGTAGGGAGAATGCGCGAGCGGATTGGGCTCGTTTCTGATAAAGTATTGGCGGCAGGGACGATTGCGAATGAACTGCGTGACAGCTGTGGTCAAATAGGTTCTATCATTGGCGTCATTACGGACATTGCGAAGCAAACCAATATGCTGGCATTGAATGCTTCTATTGAGGCCGCCAGAGCGGGGGAGGCGGGCAAAGGATTCAGTATTGTAGCTGGAGAGGTGCAGAAACTGTCTGGACAAACGAATGAAGCAGCGAAACAAATTGCAGGTCTTCTTCGTGAGATTGAAGATAAAGCCGGGGATGTGGATACGGCGATGTGTCAGGGTATGAAACTGACGGAGGATGGCGTGATCGCTTCACAACAAGTGAACGACTCGCTACTGTCGATGAAGCAAGCCTTTGGCGGGGTCTTAATGAAAGTGGAGGATGTGAGTGCAGCGATCGCCCAAGTCACGACCCGCAGCGACGAAGTCGTTACGCATATGGAGCACGTTACGGAGTCTGCGAACATAGGGGCGGCTGCGAGCCAGGATTCAGCGGCTGCCAATGAAGAGCAGCTCGCCATGATGGAGGAGATCTCCACCTCCTCCAGAACATTGTCCGACATGGCAGGGCAGCTGCTGGAAGCGGTTGACCGTTTCCGTGTGTAAACGATTAAAGGATAGAGCCGTCAGTAGTCTTCTGACACTCTATCCTTTTTTTCATACGTGATTAAGCACGTTTGACGACTTTGAAATTTTCCTCCAACAGCAGCCAGTTCTGTGGAAATCTGAGTCCCAGCTTCCAATAACTGATACCGCGTAAGCCCAGTTCTTTCAGTAAACGGAACTTAGCCTGAATGGAGCGGGCATCCTCAAACCAAACTGTATGCTCTTTGCCGGCATCATCCCAATAGTTGAAGTGAGGAGCCTGCGCTGAGTAATCGTATAAAATCTGCGCGTTGTATTTGCGGGCCAAATCAATCGCAGCTTGCGGGGAGACGGCTTTGGCGAACGGACCGCCTTTCACGAAAGGCAGCGTCCAGTCATAGCCGTACAGGTTCTGGCCCATCATCACTTTGGATGACGGCATTTCACTTATGGCATACTCGAGCACTTTGCGCACGGGACCGATGGGGGAGACCGCCATAGGGGGACCGCCGCTGTAGCCCCATTCATACGTCATAATAACGACGAAGTCGGAGATTTGACCATGCGCTCTATAGTCGTGAGCGGAATACCACTCGCCTGCTTGAGTGGCGCTTGTTTTGGGCGCGAGCGCTGTCGACATCAGGTAACCTTGCTGATGAATCTGATCGGCCGCTTTCCGTAGGAAGCGGTTGTAGGCATCGCGATCATCCGGATATAGATGCTCTATATCGAAATGAATATCCTTGAAGCCAAGTTCCTTAGCCGTAGTAAGGATGGTTTGGAGCAGGCGGTTCTGCACGGTTTCATCCGTGAGAATAATATGCCCGAGCTCGGCGCTGAACTGATCATTTTCCAGGTTAGTCACAACCATCATCAGGGTGGCCCCATTCTGCTCGGCAATTCTCCTAAGATCGTCGAGAGGCGGGGCCTGTAAGGTGCCATCCCGCTTAATGCGGAAGGAGAAGGGGGCTAAGTAGGTAAGGTGTGGGGTTGCTTCCCTTGCGGCTTGAATCAGGGCAGGTGAGACTTCGTTCCCCCGTGATTCCAAATACGCATTAACTTCCGCTTGTGTGCGGGGAGCTGGGGGGATATATAATCGGAATCCGACGGGTAAAGGCTGGTACAGGGTGAGTCCATTGATAGATGCAAGTTCGTGGAGGTCAAGACCGAGCTTATGAGCAATCGAATAGAGGCTTTCGCCGGGCTGCACCCAATAGTACGAGCCTACGATTGGAATGACCAATGCCTGTCCGATGACCAGTGATTGGCTGGGCGTCATCTCATTGGCTGCTGCAATCGTATCCACGGACACACCGTATGTTTGCGAAATGCGATATAACGTCTGTCCTCTTTGGACAACGTGGATTTGCATGGGGATTCCTCACTTTCTTACGTAAGCAAGGAACCGGATCCGAGCCTACTTTTTTCTTTACCATATTCGAAATCGGGCGAGTGGGTGTATGTCTACTCACAAACAATTGTCGAAAAGGCATGCATATCTTACACACCAGCGAAGATAATAGAATAACTGGAAACTTATTCTTCATAAGGATGCTGCACATGCCACAGAAACCCCGCCGTCAAATCGCTTTCGTCAGTTTATTAGGCATTACTCAGCTGCATTTGCGGAATCCCTATATTATTGCTTGGTGGTCTGCGGCTTTCCCGGGCTTCGGGCATTTGCTGCTATCCAAGTACTTTCGCGGCTTTATGCTGATTGGTTGGGAAATGCTGATTAACAGCCAAATGCATTTGAACGAAGCTATTGTGTATACCTTCACAGGGCAATTCGAGAAAGCCAATGAGGTGTTAAACATCCGGTGGATGTCTCTCTATGCTCCTGTTTATTTATTTTCCATCTATGATAGCTATCGCACCGCCGTGGATATGAATCATCACTATTTGCTGGCCAGACGGGAAAACGCACCGATCGAACCCTTCAAAATGTCTGGAATGGAAATAAACTACTTAGATAAACGCTCCCCTTGGCTGGCCGTTGTCTGGTCACTGCTGATGCCGGGAATGGGGCAGCTCTATACCCAACGTATTATTAATGCCTTCTTTGTTCTTGGGAACTGGATCCTTGTATCGTATTGGTCTCATTTACTTGAAGGAATTCATTTTCTCCTATATTGGGACTTGTCTAGAGCGAGCAGCGTTCTGCATATGCACTGGATTCTATTTCTGCCTTCTATTTACGGGTTTGCCGTTTATGATGCTTACGTCAATACGGTCGAGTACAACAAGCTATTCGATCATGAACAGGCTGTGATGTTAAAAAGCAGCTACCAGCCCTCACAGTTTTCATTTCCTAAATCACCGCTTCGAAAATAAGGAGGATACCATGCATGTCATAGCATCATTTGAACACTCCATTTATTTGGAACTGGCGATAACGGCTGTTGAAGAAGCGGGTATTCTTAAGGAAAATATCTATGCGGTCCCGCTGCAGGAGAGACCCGGCAAGCCAGGGATGTTCGACAGCATCCATGGATCAGACGGCATCAGCTTATTTGATGCGGGTGCGGCCTTGGCAACAGCCTTCACGGTTATAGGCTCCACCTATGGTTTTGTGTTAAAAGGAGGAGCGATTCTATGGGGGCTGATTGGCGCAGCAGCGGGGTTCACGATCGGGGTTGTTATTGATATTTTGCATAAAAAGAAGAAAGGGGTGAAAAATCCAGCGCCGGGTAAGAAGACCGAAGTGGTCGTTCTCGTCAACTGCACCAAAGAGGAGGCGAAGTACATTCAGACGATGTTTTGGGAACATATGGCGTTGGGTGTGGCCGTTTGCGATTGATGGGTACTATTGGTAAATAGTACTTTTTGAGATGTTTTCATTCTCCTATACTAAGTATCAAGAGCAAGATACTAAACGGTTGCAGCAGCAGCCACAGGAGGATTTCAGAGATGATACTCAATACGCGCAAACGGAATACAACGGCATTTACATTTATGGCATGGGCATCTTTTATCGGCGCTTTTCTGGCCATGTTTATCGGAATATATACGTTAGAGGAATCGCTAAGTGTAAAAGGTTATTTTGCCGTCTGCGCCTTATTCCTAACGATGTCGGCGTTCGTCCTGCAGAAGGTCATCCGCGATAATTTGGAAGACAGCTACGATTCCCGGAAACGCAACACATCGGCTTTCACCTTCTTGGCCTGGAGTTCCTTCGCTCTTGCGCTGCTGGGCATGTTCATCGGCATCATTAATCTTGAACAATTGCTTTCTGTAAAAGGGTATTACGCGGTTACGGCCTTATTTCTTACGATGTCTTCCTTCGTGCTTCAAAAAACAGTGCGTGACAACAACGACGACGCGCCGCTGCAAACTGTAGAAAAAAATACCGAAGAGGTGTAAGACAAACGCGCTTTTCCTAAAAGGACGACGAAGTCGTTTCTCCTTGTCTCAGGGTTAAATGGAAGCAATTCGGGCATATTGGGAATTAGGAGATTTCATGCAGAAAGGCTGAGTAGTATGACAGTGGAACGGGGTATTTTAATCGTCATTTGGATCGTTTGCATCATTCTCATACCGATTAAGATACCCAAACATCGGACTCGGGAAGCCGTTCTGTTATTCTTATCTACGCAAATGGTCGCTTGGATCATGAGCTTGCTGTTAGTCGAATGGCAGGCCATTGCCAATCCGATTCGCGAATTTCCTGCTGCATCCGGGAGCAATTTCACTAATAACTATATCTTTTTCCCGATGGTCTCAACGCTGTTTGCGCTTTATTTTCCAAGCCGGAACTCGGGCGTAATCACGTTTTTTTATCATCTTCGCGTCGTTTTGTTCTTAGCGATCTATTTAACTTTGCTTTCCAGTTTTACAAAAATTCTGAAATATGTGCATTTCAATATCGTCCTTCATACGGTTCTCTTATGGCTGGTCTTAAATGCGGTAAGAACGTATGTGGATTGGTTTTATCAAAGGAAGATACAGAAGGAAGGGTAGAACGACGGTTATGAATGTTAAGTTAGACTATTTCATTATCTTAGCCGTGTGGGCGATCTCTGCCATTGGAATGCTCCTTGTGCCCAAACGCGACCGTCGCAAAGCGCATGTTGCCTTTCTATTTCAGCAATTTTTAAGCTGGATTCTGGGCCTTATCGTTGTGGAACATAGATGGCTGGAATATCCGATTAGAGAGCTTCAGCGAAATTACTCGAGTCTAACGTTTGAATTTATGGGCTATCCGATCATTGCCGTTTATTTGAATATTTACTATCCGAAGGTGAAAAAGGGGTGGGCTCGCTTTCTCTTCGTGCTGGCCTTTCCGACAGCGATTACGGTGGTTGAGGTTATCCTTGAAACGCAAACCCAGCTGATCAAATATCATGCTTGGAGCTGGTATTGGACGTTCATTAGCATATGGATGACTCTGCAGCTATCCCTTGTATTTAATCATTGGTTTTTTGCGCGTGACGACGGGGGGAAACAGCCGGAGGTGCAGCGGTAGGGTTGTAAAGCAAGATTAGCTGCTGCGGGAATGGCCGATCCTGCTGTGTTTCTTGCTGTAATGTTGTTTTTCAGCACTAAAGTGTGGTCAACGCTCGGAATATTTGCGTTAACGTTGTAAAACAAGCTTAGCTGCTGCGGGAATGGCTGATCCCGCCGTGTTTCTTGTTGTAACGCTGTTTTTCAGCATTAAAGTTTGCTCGACGCTCGGAAGTTCTGCGTTAACGCTGTAAAACAAGCTTAACTATCCCGTGGATGAGTCAATCCAGGTCCTTACAACGCCAGAGTCTTGCCTGTAGCTACGTCCCCGCAGCTATGTTGCACTTTCTGCAACCATTTGGCCGCAATTGGCTTGTTCGGATAAGCCACATTGCACTTTTTGCAGCGATTTGCCCTCAAAAGCTAACGTTTGAGCACAAATCCAATGATTTCATTGCATTTTGTACAATGAAGGGGAAAGAAAGCCGCGAACAACCCTAACTACGTTGCAGAAAATACAACAAGGGGGGCTTGAAGCACTACAAACAAGCTTCCCTTAGCCTGCCCAGTTGGCCCCCGAAGAGGCAGTAGATCCGCAAGCAAGCCAATCAACCAACCTGCCCAGCAGCCACAGTGCAGCAAGCAGACAAAAAAGACTGCCCCTCAGGCCATTTCTGGCCTTCGGAGGCAGTCTCATGTTGTGTTCGGCGCGTGTATCGCCTAACCAAGCAGGTAATTATGAGTTAATCAGGTACTGGTTAACCGTAGCTTTAATCAATTCCAAACGGCCGGATTGGTTAACGATGTTGTGGCTGTTCTCAAGCGCGTAAGCTTCAAGTGTCTTGAAGTTTGCTTTGCCGGACACGATATCCGCGCCGATGCCGGATTTGAAGGAAGCGTAGCGCGTGTCGAGAATGTTATCGAATACGCGGTCTTCGATCATTTTGGCAGCGACTTGCAAGCCACGTGCAAAGGAGTCCATACCTGCGATGTGAGCATACACCACATCAATAGGCTCGAAGGATGTACGGCGAACCTTAGCGTCAAAGTTCACGCCACCTCTGCCGATTCCGCCTTCGTTAAGAAGGATTTCGTACATCGCAAGTGTCGTCGCGTACAGGTCAGTCGGGAACTCGTCGGTATCCCAGCCGAGCAATAGATCGCCTTGGTTCGCATCGATGGAACCAAGCACGCCGTTAATACGGGCAACGCGAAGCTCGTGCTCGAAAGTGTGTCCAGCCAGCGTAGCATGGTTAGCTTCCAGGTTTAATTTGAAATACGGAAGCAAGTCGTATTTTTGCAAGAAAGAAAGCGTAGTAGCCGCATCGAAATCGTATTGATGCTTGGAAGGCTCTTTCGGCTTAGGTTCGATCAAGAATTGTCCGGTGTAGCCAATTTCTTTGGCATAATCAACCGCCATGTGCAAGAAGCGGGCAAGGTTGTCGAGCTCCAGACCCAGATCCGTGTTCAGCAGCGTTTCATAACCCTCACGGCCGCCCCAGAAAACGTAGTTCTCAGCGCCGAGTTCTTTGGCATGATCCAAAGCTTTTTTCACTTGTGCAGCAGCATAAGCAAAAACGTCAGCATTATTAGTTGTAGCAGCACCGTGCACAAAACGCGGGTTCGTGAACATATTCGCTGTGTTCCACAGCAATTTTTTGCCGGAAGCCTGCATCTTGTCTTTGATCAGACCTACGATTTCATCCAGGTATTGGTTCGTTTCTTGCAGCGTGCTGCCTTCTGGCGCGATGTCGCGGTCATGGAAAGCGAAGTAGTCTACATCAAGAATGTGCAGCAGCTCGAAACATGCGTCAACGCGCGCTTTCGCCAGTTCAAGGCCGGAATATTGATCCCAAGCGCGAACAGCCGTGCCGCTGCCGAACGGATCGGAGCCGTTAGCGGAGAAGGAGTGCCAGTAAGCGATTGCAAAACGCATATGTTCACGCATCGTTTTGCCTAGAATCACTTGGTCAGGGTTATAAAATTTAAATGCCAGCGGGTTCGTCGATGTGCGGCCTTCGTATTTGATTTGTTGGATGTTATCAAAGTAGCTCATGAATTCAGCCTCCAAAATGAGTTTATAAATGCTTATGAAGTCATCATAGCATCAATCGCAAAGTTTGTAAATTCATTAAACAAACTTAGTTAGTGCGTGAGGATGCCATTCATGTTAAAATCAGTTCAATTACAAGAAAAGACAAGCTATTGGAGCGGTGTGGGGGCTAGTTATGAAACAAACAGGCGATTTAAATTTAGTGAAAAAAATAAATAAATCCATCGTGCTGCACCATATTCGCACGGATTCGCCGATATCCCGCGCACGGATCGCGGAGATTACAGGGCTTACGAAGGCGACGGTATCCAGCCTCGTGAACGAGTTGATCGAAAGCAGCCTAGTCGATGAAATCGGCGCTGGCGAGTCCAGCGGAGGACGTAAGCCAATGATGCTGCTGTTCAATGGGACGGCCGGATATGCCATCGGCGTTGATCTTGGCGTCCATGATATACTGGCTGTTTTGACGGATTTAACCGGTAAGGTGATCAGCGAAAAAAGAGTTCAACATGACAACGCCTCGGTTGAATCCGTCATTCAGCTGTTGAAGGTAACGATCCGCAAGCTGATCGACAGTGCGCCGGCGAGCACTTACGGCATCATTGGCATCGGCATTGGTGTGCCGGGCATATGCGATGATGACGGCAATCTGCTGTTCGCTCCTAACTTAAGCTGGGAGAACGTGCCATTGCAAAAGGATATCGAGGAAGCGTTCGGCATTCCTGTCGTCATTGATAATGAAGCGAATGCAGGAGCTGTAGGAGAGAAGCAGTTCGGAGCGGGGAAAGACACCGCGAACCTGGTGTATATCTCAATCGGGATCGGGATTGGCGCCGGCATCATCATTAAGGGAGAACTGTACCGTGGAGCAACCGG
Source organism: Paenibacillus sp. WC2504 (assembly GCF_052682475.1). Lineage (NCBI taxonomy): Bacteria > Bacillati > Bacillota > Bacilli > Caryophanales > Paenibacillaceae > Paenibacillus > Paenibacillus sp. WC2504. The sequence goes on along the minus strand of NZ_JBQZFH010000001.1, from coordinate 7,910,099 downwards.
ATTCTCCGGTGAGATCGGGCACATTTCGATCCAGCATGACGGACCGAAGTGCCGCTGCGGGAGCTTAGGCTGCTGGGAACTGTACGCGTCCGAGCATGCGCTGCTAGAGCAAGCCCGCCTGGAGCTGGGAGAACCCGCGCAGCTCGATATGCTGCTGAGCAAGGCGGAAGCCGGAGATCAGAAGGTCATTGCACTGTTTGAGCGACTCGGGTATTATCTCGGCGTTGGTGTCGTTAACATCATTAACGGTTATAATCCCGAGTTCATCATTCTCGGAGGCCGTTTGGCCGGAGCGGAGAAGTGGCTCATGAAGCCGCTGCTCCAACTGTTGGAGAAACGTTCATTGCCGCTTCCACGGAAGCTGCTGAACGTGGAGTTCTCGCAGCTGAGCGACCGTTCGACGGTTCTAGGGGCGGCATCGTTTGCGGTATCGAAGTTTTTTGCCTCAACGACGGTGTCTATAGATGGTAATTGATCGTTAAGGTAGTTAATAAATAATCAGGTATGAGATATGTATGAAATTGCATTTGACCATCCCATCCGATCTTATGTAAAATAAGAAGGGTTTTGAGCCTCTTATGACTCCTATGACTCTCTTATGACTCACAATAAAGGACGGAAATCAACGATGCTTTTACGTTCACTCGTCATTTGCTGTTATTTAATGGGTGCTTACTGGGCGTCCTATCATTTTCCATCGCTCCGGATGGTCTTTTATCCCACGCTCGGTGCTTTCAGCTTCCTTTTCATGCATCGTGTGGATCAAATTAAAGATGTCGGACGAATCACCCTTGGGGCGATTATTGCGGTCACCCTTGGAAGCGTCATGTACAGCATTAGTCATGGCACGCTCTCCTTTTTTCTAACGGCTATTATTACGATTTCACTTATTCAGGTTTTAAAATGGAACGCTGCTCCGATCTTGTCGGTGTCGTTTATTCCTTTTTTTGCGCATACGACTTCGATTTGGGCTCTGCCGGCAGCCGTTTTGGTTTCACTGCTTGGTCTAATCATATTTGTGTGGCTCATCGCGAAAGTCGAGCAAGTACCGGTCGTCTCCAGATGGTCGGAAGCCTTCTCGCAGTTCCTCAACAAGATGATGCCTACCCCTACGGCTATAAAAAAAGAACTTTAAACAATCAAACAAATAAAAGCGACCAGCATAAGAACTGCTGTCGCTTTTTCGCGTAGAGGAGACTGAAAGGATGAAGCTTCACAAAGGCGAGACGTTGTTTCGTCAAGGGGAATCAGGGAGTTTATACCGCCTCAAAAGCGGTCTGCTCAAAATTGTCCGTGTACACGAAGACGGCCATCCCACACTCGTGAATATCATTGTGCCGGAGGAGACGATTCCTCACCATTCGCTGATTAGCCCCAAGCCTTATTATGGGACGGCGGTCGCACTGGTAGCTAGTGAAATTGAAACTATTCCTTCCGAGGAATGGTACCGTGAACTGGATCACAACCCGGAGCGCTTCCGGATCATTGCGCAGCAGCTGCAAGAGAAGCTAAGGATGATGCAGCAGCGGATTGATCAATTGACCGAAGTAACACCGACGGTGAAGCTGCAAAAGCTGGAACAGTGGATGCACAGTTATCTGGGCACCACGGTTTTAACGGATGTGCTTACACAAGAAGAGATCGGCCAATTGATCGGGCTGCGCCGGGAAACCGTGAACCGGCTTCTAAGGGAGAAAGTCGCGAAATTATAAGCTGCCGGCAGGGCCGAAGAACTCAAAGTGTCGGTCCTCTTCCGGGATACCCCACTCGCGAAGGGCGCTGTTTACAGCTTTCATGAAAGGCACGGGACCGCAGAAATAGAAGCTTGCCGCGGACGTAGGCACAACGCTTTGAAGCCAGTCAAGACTAACGTGACCTTCTCGATGAAAAGAGTTCTCTTCCCGATCTGATGCCGTAGGCTTATCGTAGCACCAATAATAGCTCAGTGCTGGATGCTGTAAGCCGAGCTCCTCAATATGCCCTTTGAAGGCATGATGCTGACTGTTCTGAGCCGCATGGATGAACGTCACTTGGCGCTCGGGATTCGTAGAGGCCAATGTTTGCAGCATGCTAACAATCGGTGTTAATCCTACGCCGCCGCTGATGAGCACGACAGGACGGGGATCCTGCTGATCCAAAGTGAAATCCCCCGCTGGCGCTGAGATCAGAACAACATCGCCTTCCTTTGTCTCATTGTGCAGGAACATTGAAACTTTCCCGTCAGGACGGTCGGCCATTAAATTTTCCCGTTTCACCGAAATTCGGTAATGGGCTTTTCCAGGAGCGTCCGAGAGGCTGTACTGGCGGATATGTGTGTACGTGTCGCCAGGAATATCAAGTTTGACACTGATATATTGCCCCGGTTCAAATGTTGGGAGTGGAGCCCCGTCCTCAGGCATAAGATAGAAGGAAGTAATCACATCGCTTTCCTTCACCTTCCGAGCAATTCGAAAACGTTTAAAATCCGACCAACCGCCCTCTTGCGCTTCTGTTTGGTGATACATATCTGCTTCAACTCCAATGAAAGCATCCGCGATGATGCCATAGGCTCCGGCCCAAGCTTGCAAGATCTCCGGCGTAGCCGCTTCTCCGAGCACCTCTTGAATGGCGGCAAGCAGATGCTGGCCGACAATCGGGTAATGCTCCGGCTTCACCCCAAGGCTGCGGTGTTTATGAGCAATTTGTTTCACAACGGGCAAAATGGCTTCGAGCCGATCAATATGCACCGCGGCGGCGTAAACCGCATTAGCCAGAGCGGTTTGCTGTCTGCCCTGTTTTTGATTAGCATGGTTAAATATGTTCAGCAGTTCGGGGTGTGAAGTGAATAACATTTCATAGAAGCGTTTCGTGATGGATGTACCATGTATCTCTAATACGGGAGCTGTGGATTTAATGATATCGATGGATTGTTGACTTAGCATAGGGACTCGCCTCACTTCAGAAAGTTTTGGTGGTTATGAGGTAAGTATAGTAAAAAGCGAATGGGTGAGATGTGATTGTAATCACATGAAAAGACAACAATCTGTGTCTGTATTCATTTCAATCTTTTTCGCGTTATACTAGAAATGAACAAATTTCCATATCATTATAAGAGACAGGAGCGCATAGATGCCTGACTGGTCTTATCATTCGATATTTAAACCACTTTTGTTTCGTTTGCCGTCCAAGATCGCGCGGGACCTTACATTACAGACGATGGGCGGATTAAGCCGCATGCCGGGCGGTACCTTCGTTATCAAAACGATGGGGCATTTCGAGCAGTCGGCCGTGCTGCAAGATGAAATCGCTGGGGTGCCGATTCCGTGCCCCGTCGGCTTGAGCGGAGCTCTCGATCCCGAGGGCATCGCGCACAAAGCGCTGGCCCAGCTCGGGATCGGCTTCATCGAGCTTGGCCCCATCACCGTGCGCGAAGTGCGCTGCGACGCGCCTATCGAGCGCGTCCCCGAGCAGGAAGCCATCGTGTACCCCGATGGCTACGCCAATGCTGGCGCAGATGCGGTCGCCGAGCGGCTGCGCAAAGGCACAGGGCATCGCCTGCCGCACTTCGTGCGGCTCCGGCCGATGCCGGGCAGCACGCCGCGCGAAGCGCTGCTTCAGCAGCAGGAGCTGCTGGAGAAGCTGGCGCCGTACGCGGCGGGCTTCTACATCGATGGCCTCGCCGAAGGCTGGCCACCGGACGAAGCTTTGTCGTACCTCCTCGAGGTACGACAGCTGGCAGCAGCAGCGGGCAAGCCGGCGCTGCTGTATATCCCGCCGCAGCTGCCCGAAGGCATGCTGCGTGAGCTCCAGCCGGCCAGCTGGAGCGGGGTCGTCGTCGGCGAAGCGCAACGCGAGGAGGGCAGCCGCCGCATCTGCGTTGGCGGCCGATCTGTCCTCAGCGCGCAGCTGAGCCTGATTCGCCGTCTCCGCGCAGCTGGGGCGGCCACGATCGTCGCGGCTGGCGCGGTGAGTCAGCCGCAGGATGCGCTAGAGCTACTGGCCGCAGGCGCGAATAGCGTGCAGCTGCACAGCGGGCTCGTATACGCGGGGCCAGGGCTGCCAAAGCGAATCAACGAAGCGATTCTTTATGACCGCATTCGTGACACAGAGGAGCCGCAGCCGCCGTCGTTTTGGGCGAATTGGGGCTGGATGAGCTTGCTCGGCATTGGCATGATGATCGGCGGTGTGCTGGCTTGGCTGATCGCTTCAACCAGCGTGCTTTTGCCATATGATGAAACCTTCCTTGGCGTGAGCCGGAGTGTCATAAATCGATTTAACGGGCATATTATACATTTCATGTCTCATGACCGTATTACCTTAGCGGGGACCATGATCTCGCTAGGCATTTTTTATTACCAACTGGCCACACATGGTTTGCGGTTCGGCTCGCACTGGGCTCGTACCGCGCTGCTTACTTCATGCACAGTAGGTTTCAGCAGCTTTTTCCTGTATCTTGGTTATGGCTATTTCGACCCGCTGCATGCTATCGCAGCTGCTGTGCTTCTCCCCATGCTGCTGCTCACCTTGCGCGGGTTGAAGGATTATCCTTCAAGGAAGCCTCCGGGCTTACGGAATGACGCCCTCTGGTACAGAGCCCAGTGGGGGCAGTGCTGTTTCGTTGTCCTTGGGTTTGGTCTCGCGATCGGCGGGCTGACCATTGCTTTTGTCGGGATTACGCAGGTGTTCGTACCGACCGATTTAGCGTATCTGGGTGTAACACCTGAGCTTCTTACAAATTGGAACGAGCATCTGATTCCGCTTATCGCGCACGATAGGGCGGGTTTTGGGGGCGCCTTATTTTCATTGGCTGTAGCCATTGCAGCTTCCGCGCTCTGGGGAGTGAATCAAGGCGAAAGCTGGCTGTGGTGGACGTTTCTGTGGGGCGGAATACCAGGCTTTGCAGCAGGGTTGCTGGTCCATTTTCATATTGGCTATACAAATTTCATTCATTTGCTTCCCGTTTACATAGCTGTGCTGCTGTATGCCATTGGCCTATACCTGTTGTATCCGTTTCTAGTTCGGAGGGCGGGGAAAGAGGCGGACGTGTCAGTAACGGCATCATTAGCGGAGGAATCATTTTAATTTAAAGGCAGGTGCGGCTTGATGGAGAAACTAGCCCTTATTTCAGATATCCATGGCAATATGCCTGCATATGAAGCGGTCATGCACGATATTCAGGAGCGGAATGTGACGCAAATCATTTGTCTCGGCGATCTCGTCGGCAAAGGACCGCATTCCGAACAGGTCGTGGACCGTGTACGGGAATCCTGTGATGTAGTGATCAAAGGAAATTGGGATGATTTCATCGGAAACCAAGTAACGGATCCGGTTTTGCTTTGGCAGCAGGAGCGGTTGGGGATAGAGCGGACGACATATCTAAAAGAGCTGCCTTTTTCCTATGAATTTTGGATGAGCGGTAAATTCGTAAGATTGTTCCACGCTTCGCCAAGAAGTGTCTACGAACGCATCCAGCCGTGGGACTCTATGGAGAGCCGATTGTCGATGTTCGAATCCTCTGAAGCTTGCGGTGATCCCAGGGAAGCGGATGTGGCAGGTTACGCCGATGTCCACAATGCTTTTCTGCAAATACTCAAAGGACGAATGCTTTTCAACACAGGCAGCGTGGGCAATCCTCTAGATATGACGCAGGCTTCTTATGTCCTATTGGAGGGAAATTATCACAGCAAAGAGCCTGGTACGTTTAATCTTCAGCATGTGAGAGTTCCATACGATATCGAGCTTGCTGTACAGCATGCCAAGGATGAGCAGATGCTGGACGCGGATGCTTATATTCTGGAGCTGCGAACGGGGCAATACCGGGGCCGTAAGAAAACATAGACCAAAAAAGCTAAGTAGACCGTATACCGGTTTACTTAGCTTTTTTTGTGTTGGAGGGAACTATGATCCTCTATTTTCCATGGTAAGGCACAGTTTCTACGTGAAAGGGGAACTACGTTAAGTGTTTTTACCTAAAAGTACGCCATGGAGGATAAATAAAAGCCTGTAGTTCCGCTAGGCGAGGAAACAGCTCGTTTATCTCCAGAATAGAGGCCTCCAGTTCTCTTGTTACCCTGGCTGGGGGGCGTAGTTTCCCCGACAGTCTTCCCTCTAAAAGCTCTTTGCCAAATCCTTGGCCTTAGCAATCGCTTCTTCTTTAATTTGCTGCGCTCTATCCGCGAACTGATTGGTCCCTTCTATGAAAAGTCCTTGGAAGTCGGTGATTCCAAAGAAAGACATAATGATGCCAATATAACGATGGCCCATCTCCATAGCTGCCGCGGGACCTTCTGAATACACGCCGCCACGGGCTTGGATGTGCAGTGCTTTTTTGCCTGGCAGCAGGCCTACGGCGCCGCTTTCTGTGTATTTGAATGTTTTGCCGGCCATACATATGGAGTCAATATAGGCTTTCATGATGGGAGGAAAGGAAAAGTTCCACATCGGCGTCACAAAAACATATTTATCCGCGGCGACAAACTGGTCGGTTAATTCGCCGAGGCGAGCAACCTTGGCCTGTTCTTCCTTGCTTAGCGAAGTAAATTCTTGGCCGCTCCGTAATTTGCCCCATCCGCTGAACACATCCGCGTCAATGTGCGGAACCGAGATTTTGTACAAGTCGATTGGAATCACTTCGTCATTCGGATTAGCTTCCCGATAAGCATCGATGAAGGCCTTCCCTACAGCCATACTGTATGAAGTCTGATGATCGTGAGGGTGTGCGGTAATGTGTAAGATAGTTGCCAAAATTGGTCATCCTCCCTAATGTGTTGTGCGCTGTTCAAGCCTTTTTTAATGTTCATAAATCGGAGGGAAACTATACGAAGCTAATTCTGGATGGCTTTTAGGTCTAGCTAGAGTTTGATAGAGTTTGCTAGCAGGTCGTTCTCAAAATTGTAAACCTCTGTACATTGAGTGGAGGCTCCTTTTGGTATATGATGAAAGACGGTGCTTTTTGGCCCTCAAAAATACGTATATAAATTTTATATAAAGTGAGATGGATGAAATGATGAAACCTAAGGATTTACGCTATAAAATGCCCGCAGAGTGGACAACTCATGAACGCACTTTCATTTCATGGCCTGTCCAAGCTTCCATGGTGTACCCAGAGGATCACGCTGTCGTAACAAAAGGCTACGCGGATTTGGTCAAGGCCATCGCGGAATTCGAGCCTGTGACAGTCGTTGTCAATCCTGCTGATGCCGATCAAGTTAAGGCAATGTTTACGGAGCCTAACGTTGATTTTCTAACAATTGAACATAACGATGCCTGGTTCCGTGATAATGGCCCTACCTTTTTGCTGAACGAACAGCAAGAAATCGCCGCGGTGAATTGGAAATTCAATGCATGGGGCGGCAAATATGCGCCATGGGATCTGGATGATAACGTGGCTCCGCAAATTTTGGAGCACCATGGCGTGAAGCGTTTCGACGCTCCGCTAGTGATGGAGGGCGGCTCCATTCATGTCGATGGAGAAGGCACGCTTTTGACAACGGAAGAATGTTTACTTAATACGAACCGTAATCCGGAGTTAAGTCGCGAAGCGATTGAAGAACTCGTGAAGGACTTCGTGAATGTCGAGAAAATCATTTGGCTGAACAAAGGACTCGACGGCGACGAAACGGACGGCCATGTCGATAATATCGCTTGCTTCGCTGCCCCGGGCAAAGTCATCTTGCAAGTGTGCAATGACCCTTCCGATGCGAATTATGCCATCACACAGGAGAATCTGGAGATTCTGCGCAAGGCGACAGATGCCAAAGGCCGTTCTTTCGAGATTATCCAAATCGAACAACCGCCTATTACTTTCTTTGAAGAGCAGCGTTTAACGCTTAGTTATTTGAACTTTTATTTCGTGAACGGCGGCATCATTTTGCCGGTGTTCGGCGGGACTGCCGAGGAGACGGATCGCAAAGCGGAAGAAGTGCTGAGCGCAGCATTCCCGGACCGCAGAATCCGCAAAATCAACGGGATGTCCATTATCAAAGAGGGCGGCAACGTCCACTGCACAACGCAGCAAATGCCAGCTAGCCAGAAAGGGTGATACATCGTGAGAAACGTTAAAGTAGCAGCCACTCAAATGAGCTGTTCCACAAACATTGATGAAAACATTCGCAAAGCAGAAGCTTTGGTTCGCCAAGCGGCTGCGAAGGGCGCGCAAATCATTTTGATTCAAGAACTTTTCGAGACGCCCTATTTCTGCCAAAAAGAAAAGTCCGATTACTACGTGTACGCGACGGAACTCGAGAATAATAAAGCCATTAATCATTTCCGCGAGATTGCCAAAGAGCTTAAAGTCGTGCTGCCGATTTCTTTTTATGAGAAAAAAAATTATGCGCGCTACAATTCGCTTGCCGTCATTGACGCCGATGGCCAAGTGCTCGGCACTTACCGCAAAAGCCACATTCCGGATGGTCCAGGGTATGAAGAGAAGTTTTATTTCAATCCTGGCGACACCGGCTTCAAAGTGTGGAAAACCCGTTACGCCAAAATCGGCGTAGGCGTATGTTGGGACCAGTGGTACCCGGAAGCTGCCAGAGTAATGGCTTTGATGGGCGCTGAGCTGCTGTTCTACCCAACGGCAATCGGCTCTGAGCCGCAAGATGGCTCCATTGATTCCAAAGATCACTGGCAAATGTGCATGCGTGGACACGCCGCGTCGAACCTGATGCCGGTTATTGCTTCGAACCGCATTGGGAAAGAAGTAGACGAAGATTCCAGTATCGACTTCTATGGATCTTCTTTCATTGCCGGCCCTCAGGGCAACATGATCGAAGAAGCTGGCCGCACGGAAGAAACGGTGCTTGTCGCTGAATTCGATTTGGATCAGTTGGAAATTCAACGGATCGAATGGGGCATTTTCCGCGACCGTCGTCCGGATCTTTACAAAAAAATTGCGACCTATGATGGAGATCAGGTGCTGTAAGTTATGCTCATTGCCTTATTGAAAGGTATTTTACTTGGGCTCTCGATCGCAGCGCCGGTCGGGCCCATTGGTATATTATGCATTCGAAGAACAATCGCATTAGGCCGCTTGCATGGCTTCTTGTCAGGGCTGGGAGCTGCGACAGCTGACGCATTCTACGGCTTTATCGCCGGATTCGGACTGACGCTGATCACCGGCTTTCTCCTTGACCAAAAGGTGCTGCTGCAAGCGGTAGGCGGTTTATTCCTGATCTACTTGGGTGTGCAAACCTTTCGTTCCCGGCCTGCTACGGAAGCGGCCAAAGCCTCTGGTGATACGCTGCTCAAATCGTATGCGTCGACCCTCATGCTCACCATCACCAACCCGATGACCATCATGTCGTTCCTCGGTGCTTTTGCCGGTTTAGGCATGGGTGGCGCGCAAACCGGCATGGGGGCGGCCATCGCTCTGGTGATTGGCGTATTCGCCGGATCTGCCTTATGGTGGCTGGCGCTCAGCTTCGTGATCGGGATGTTTCGCGATCGTATCCATGTTTCCGTGTATCGCTGGATTAACCGGATATCGGGTGTCATTTTAACCATATTCGGTCTTGTAGCCATTGTTGGGCTGCTCCTTGGGGGGTAGCCTTTTGTCTTGCGAGTGCGAGAAGGTGCGATTTAGCTCATCACCATCGATAGTGGTATAATGGGGTTAAGAATGGAGTGATCGCGAAATGGACGCTTCTAAATATCAAAAGTATTTTAATCGGGATGATTTCTGGTCCAAATTGAAAAAAGGTGCTAAAAAGGCAGGAAGCAAAGTGATTTACAGTTGCTTGTTGCTTTATTATGCCGTCGAGAGTCCTCGAACACCGCTAAAAGCTAAAGTACAAATCTACGGGACACTCGGCTATCTCATTCTGCCGCTGGATCTTATCCCTGATTTGCTGCCGATTGTCGGTTATGTCGATGATTTGAGCGCGCTTGGATTAGCTCTCGCCGTCGTCGCGAAGAATATTGACGAGGATGTGAAGATCAAGGCCAAGAGCAAGCTGAGGGATTTTTTCGGAGAAGAGGCCGTGAAATCCAAAGATATTATCGATATTGACGGTAAGTTGGTGGCTGATCGGGAAAAAGGAGAAGCACCTGAGCAGAAGTAAGACGAGTTCATGTTGATCTAACAGAAAGCGCCCCGCAGTCTATGGCTGTGGGGCCAAATACTATCATTTAGTTTCATACAAGATGTAAAGATAGGCATAATTGGTTCGGAAACTGCTTTCGTGGAAGCTTCTACGCACGATGTAAGGAATAACCTGCAAGGCTTCTTGGCCTTACTTCTTGTCGTACAGCTTATAACTATCATATAATAGTTAAATAAATATTTTATAAATAGGGTTAGTTTTGATCCAGAAAAGATGTGTGACTAGCTTGCTCCCTGGCTTGCTGTAGCGTCTTACCAAGAACGCCTACATCCTTTCTGCAAATCTTAGGGTATAAGGACGGTTAAAATGAGCAACAGACAAATGAAAACAGATGTTATCTTAATTGGTGCCGGAATCATGAGTGCGACCTTGGGGTCACTGTTGAAAGAGTTAGTGCCGGAATGGAAAATTACAGTAATTGAGAAGCTCGCAAGCGCTGGCGAGGAAAGCTCTAACGAATGGAATAATGCGGGAACGGGACATTCTTCATTGTGCGAGCTTAACTACACCGTCGAAAAATCGGACGGATCCATAGATATCAGCAAAGCTATCAAAACGAATGAAGAGTTTCAAGTTTCCAAACAATTCTGGTCTTATCTGGTCAATAGCAAGCTGATCCGTAATCCGCAGGATTTTATCTCACCGCTGCCTCATATGAGTCTAGTACAAGGGGCGCAAAATGTAGCATTTTTGAAGAAACGCTTTGAAGCACTAACGAATAATCCATTGTTTCAAGGGATGGAATTTTCCGATGATCCGGCTAAATTGGCGGAATGGATTCCACTTATTATGAAAGATCGGGAATTGAATGAACCTATCGCAGCAACAAGAATTGAATCAGGCACTGATGTCAACTTTGGCGCGTTAACGCGTAACTTGTTTGCTCACCTAAAGGATCAAAACGTCGATATCATGTACAAACATAGCGTGGATGATATCAAACGTGCGAGCGACGGCTCTTGGGAGCTCAAAGTACGGAACCTTGATAGCGGTAACGTCGACCACCACTCGGCCAAATTCGTCTTTATCGGTGCAGGCGGAGGAAGTCTCCATTTGCTGCAAAAATCCGGTATTCCGGAAGGAAGAGGGATTGGCGGATTCCCGGTAAGCGGGATATTCATGGTATGTCAGAAACCGGAAATTGTCGACCAGCATTTTGCAAAAGTATACGGCAAGGCGCCGGTGGGTGCTCCTCCGATGTCGGTTCCACATTTGGATACGCGATTTATCGATAAGAAAAAATCGTTATTCTTTGGACCGTTTGCCGGCTTCTCACCGAAGTTCTTAAAAACCGGCTCCATGTTTGACTTAATCACTTCCGTCAAAACGGATAATCTTGTAACGATGCTCGCGGCAGGCAGCAAAAACATGTCATTGACCAAATACCTGATCAAGGAAGTTATGTTATCCAAAGAGCAGCGTATGGAAGCTTTGCGTGAATTTGTCCCTAACGCCAAAAGCGAAGACTGGGAACTGGTGGTTGCTGGCCAGCGCGTGCAGGTTATCAAAGATACAGCTGCCGGCAAAGGAACGCTTCAATTCGGAACGGAGCTTGTTAGCGCCGCTGATGGTTCAATAGCAGCTTTGCTTGGTGCTTCTCCGGGGGCATCGACAGCCGTTTCCGTTATGCTTGACTTAATCAAAAAATGCTTCCCGCAACAGGTCAAAGCTTGGGAACCAAAAATCAAGGAAATGATTCCTTCGTTTGGCGTTTCGCTATTGAAAAACCCTGAGCTTATCAAACAAATTGATTCTTCAACAGCACGGGCGCTTGGTTTAGTTGAAAACTTGCCGTTAAAGGTAGCAAGCCGCACCGTATCATAATAACCGGTGGTACACGGACTTAAGGGTTAAGCGAAAGCTTAACTCTTATTTTGTTTTGGTGGTGAAACGAAAAAAGAACCTTTCCAACCACCTAAGTGGAAGGAAGGTTCTTTCAAGATGCAAGGATGCGATTAGCAAGTTACCATCCAACCGTGCTTATCCGCGATACGGCCGTACTGGATGCCAGTGATCGTGTCGTAAAGCTTATGGACGAGCTCACCGATCTCGCCATTGTTAATAACCATGGGAGTGCCCTGCCACAGCAGGCTGCCGATAGGCGAAACAACGGCGGCTGTGCCTGTGCCGAAGGCCTCTTCCAGCGTGCCATTTTCATACGCTTGCACGATTTCGTCGATGGAGATTTTCCGCTCCGTGACAGGGATGCCCCAATCGTTCAGCAAGTGGATGATGCTTTTGCGAGTAATGCCTTCCAAGATCGAGCCGCTAAGGCTTGGCGTCACGACTTCGCCGCTAATTTTGAAGAAGACGTTCATGCTGCCGACTTCCTCTAAGCTTTTCTTGTCGATAGCATCCAGCCACAGCACCTGCGCGCAGTCATGCTCTTTAGCGAGCACTTGTGCCTTCAAGCTGGCTGCGTAGTTCCCAGCAGCTTTGGCACCGCCAGTACCGCCTTGAACCGCTCTGGCGTAATGGCTTTCTACGAGAATTTTGACGGGTTGAAGCCCTTCCTCATAGTAAGCGCCTACCGGCGACATAATGACAACAAAGGAGTAGCGCGAAGAAGGACGCACGCCAAGGCCGGCTTCAGTAGCAATCACGAAGGGACGAATATAGAGAGACGCACCTTGTTTGCTTGGTACCCAGTCAGCGTCGACACGCACGAGCTCTTGAATGGCGTTTACGATGAAGTCCTCATCGATTGGTGGCATATTAAGCCGTTCGCTGGAACGGTTGAGCCTTTTGGCATTTTGGTCCGGACGGAAAATTTGAATTTCTCCGTTCGCGGTACGAAAAGCTTTTAACCCCTCAAAAACAGCTTGCCCATAATGAAAAATCATCGCGGCAGGGTCATAAGAGAGCGGGGCATAAGGAACGATCCGCGGATCGTGCCAACCTTGTCCTTCTACGTAGTCCAGCACAAACATATGGTCTGTAAAGATACGCCCAAAGCCTAGGTCATCCTGGACGCCTGGTTTTGTTTTGAGGTGCGGATTGCGTTCAAATCGAATTTGTCCATACATGGGCAAGTAACCACCTTTCGTTTACGATCTTAATCGTTATTCTATACTATAGAAAAATAACAATCATTGATCAATTGGGAAATATCAATTACGATCATAGTTAATCGCTATGAACGGGGGCTAAGAGGATGGATTATCGGTTATTGGCCTACTTTTTGGCAGTTTGCGAAGAACTGCATTTCACGAAAGCCGCAGAGAAGCTGGGAATTAGCCAGCCCACATTAAGCCAACAAATTCGCATCTTGGAGCAGCGGATCGGTTCGCCTCTTTTTCAGCGCATCGGCAAAAAGGTTTATGTGACAGAGGCCGGAGAGATTTTGCTTAAGCACAGCCGCAATATTTTTCATGAGCTGGAGCAAGCGCAGGCTGCTTTCAACGAGATTCAAGGGATGCAGCGGGGGCGGCTGCGTATTGGCTGCTCGGGCAATCATCTGCTGACGGCTACGATTATGGCTTTCCATGCTGAGTATCCGAAAATAGAACTGTCTGTAGCTGAACTGGCTACCGAAGAGACGATAGAAGGGCTGCTGAACAATCAGCTGGATCTAGGCGTTGTTTTTTTGCCGGAAGAGGATGAGCAGTTGGTTCGTATTCCCTTGTATAAGGAAAAACTGCTGCTAGTCGTCTCGAAAGATCACCCGTTGTCTAACGCCGAGGCGATCCGGTTGGAGGATCTTGTGCAGCTTCCAGTCGCCATGCTGCCTAAGAAATTTTATGTCCGGCATATGATAGAGGCATGCTGCGAGCAGTCAGATTTGCTATGTAAGCCGGTGTTGGAGCTGTCCACTCTGGAATCTTTGCTGCAAATGGCTAAAAATCATGTGTGCGGTGCGGTTTTACCCGGCTCCTATTTGGAAGGTATTCAGAGCAGTGAGATCCGCTGTATTCCCATTATGGATCCTGTGCCGCAAAAGGATGTTGGCATCGTATATCGCAAGGATATGTTCTTGTGCCAGACGACCAAAACTTTCATGAAGCAAGTCACGCAGCAATTCCTAAGCGAAAACAAAGATGTTACTTCATAACCTAGATTCACATTTAAATGAGGGATACCGATCAATGGAACACATCTATATTTACGCCTGCCATGAAGACGAGCAGGCGCTATGTCAGTTAGAGCTGCGCACCTTACTGGGCGCAGGAACCGTGCTCGGCGCGGGCTACGCCGTCAGCCCGCGCTGCGTGGAACCGAGCCGCAGCCCGTTCCTGAAGCTGCGGCTGGATGTTCGGTACGAGGCCGGCAGCCTGCCGGAACTGGCCTCGCAAGTCCAGACGTTGACCGTACGGGGGGCAACGTTCAAGGTTGTGTTCGCGGAGACGGACACGCCGGTCCTGTATGACCGGCGGCGGGACGTCGAACGCGAACTAGGCCGGCATCTCCGCGGCAAAGCCGAGATGCGGAAGCCGGAGCAGTGGTTCGCCGTGACGCAGCTGGGGGACCGCTGGTTGTTCGGCGACTGCTCCTACGGCGAAGCCGTCTGGCTTCAGCATCAGCAGAAGCCGCAGAACTACTCCACCGCCCTGAGTACGCGCGTAGCGCGAGCGGTGGTGAACATCACCGTGCCCGTCATAGCGGGCACGCGGGTCATTGACCCGTGCTGCGGCATCGGCACGGTGCTGGTGGAAGCGATGTCGATGGGTATCGACATCGTCGGCAATGACATGAACCCGCTGGCGGTGCGCGGCGCGCGGGTGAATCTGGCCCACTTCGGCATGCCGAACGTGGTCACGCTTGGTGACATGCGGTCGCTGGGCCTGCCAGCGGCCTCCCTTGTCTCTGCTGTCCCAGCTGCTGGCAGCGCAGAGAGCCGCTATGACGCGCTGATCCTGGACATGCCGTACAACTTATGCTCGAAGCTGCCGGAGGACGAGCAGCTGCAAATGCTGCAGTCAGCTCGCCGCTTGGCACAGCGTGCGGTCATTATTACGACGGAGCAGATTGATCCGCTGATCGAGCAAGCGGGCTTTCACATAGCAGAGCGCTGCGAAGTCAATAAAGGAAAGTTTAGCCGACAAATTATCGTCTGCGTTTAACTGAACATTTTCCCCAGCGGGCCCTCTTCGGCAATGATGTCTTGAATGGCATACACAGAAATAGGGAAATAAAGAAAACCGTACACATAAGCTGCCAGTTCGTAAACTTGAAAATAGATGACGAGTGCTTTATCCGCGATATAAAAATCCTGATCCGGCCGAATCGCTTTGAAATCTACCAGTAAGGGAATATCTCGCAGTTTAATTTCAGCTTTAATCATTTCGCTGAGCTTGCCGACATAATCGCTGCCCGGCTTAAACAAATCTTTTAACGCATAAGCCTGACCGGTTTCTGTATTGAAAGTTAAAGCATTTTGAATCGTAAGGCCATGAGCGCCGCCGGAAAACGCATAATTCCATAAGGTCAGGCTGAGTACCCCTCGCTGATTGTTTTTCAGTTCGTAGTAGGCTGTAACGTCTGTCTTCGGATTTTGGGGGTAGCCTTGATCGTAAAGCTGCTTGTTAACGGCATTAACAATCGCCACGTTCATGGCGCGCTCCGCGGTGTAAGGCGTGTGATGAATAACGGCGGGGTAGAGCAGTTTTAATTTGTCGTTGAGCATCTGGTAGGTTTGTATACTTACAGGGTGATCTAATCCGTCCATACGTAACATCCATCCCTAATGTTTTTGCTACAATTTATTCCGTCGATGGGCGATTGGTTCATGGGGATGGAGGTAGAGATGCTAGTCCTGCTGCGTATAAAAAGAGCTCTCCCCAGGTCCGGATTGACCTGTCGGGAAAGCTCTTTTAGTGTTTGTCCCTAAGGGCAAACGGTACTCAAGTAAAAATAGCGTTGCACTACTCTTCAGAGGATGTTTCCTCATTGGCATCGGCTGTTGAGCTTTGCAGCATGGAGCTTAGCTCTTCCACCTGCTGCTGCGCTTGGCTGTCTTCCGCATTGGCCTGGGCCGCGTTGATGGCGTGGCTTACCACATCGTTTTGATTGTTCGTTGACATGAACACTCACCTCCTCATTTTTCAACCAACTAAGTATGCCTCCATGTTTCCTGAATTATACAAATAATTTCCATCTTTTTTGATATCATTTGGTAAATGACCATAGGAAATAACTATAAAGCACGCCAAAGAAATATATTTCACAAATAGAGTAAGGAGGAGCATAATAGAAGAAAATGGAAAGGTGGAGAGCGCAATGGGGAAATCATTTGAGGCCATATTGCCGGAACATGAGGCGTTTATTGCCAAGCAGCACATCTTTTTCGTAGGATCGGCACCGCTGTCTGGGGATGGGCATGTAAATTTATCACCGAAAGGCCATGACGTTCTGCGCATTATGAATGCATATGAAGTGGCCTATTTGGATTTAACGGGGAGCGGGAATGAAACGAGCGCGCATCTCGAAGAGAACGGAAGGATAACGGTTATGTTCACCGCATTCGAAGGACCGCCAATGATTCTGCGCTTATACGGGCAGGGGCGCGTCATTCTACCGGAAACCCCGGAATGGGAGGCGTTAGCCCCCATGTTCACTATGCTGCCTGGAGCCCGGCAAATCATCGCTGTCAAAGTCCATGAGGTCAAGACCTCCTGTGGCTTCAGCGTTCCCTTTTATAATTACGAAGGTGAGCGGAATACGCTGCAGAAATGGGCTGTAAATAAAGGGGAGGAAGGACTGTTGGCGTATTGGCAGGAGAAAAACATGATCAGCATGGACGGCATGCCGACACCACTTGGGGAAAAGTTATCCACAGGTAACCTTTAACTTTCTCTTTTTCAGCTAAAATGTTTCCGCAGCGCTTCAGGCGCTTCCACGCTTTTGCGTGTCGTGCTGTCCATTGTCACGCTGGTTACCAGAGCATCTGCGCACAGCTCCCCTTGCTCGTTATAAATTTCTTGCTTCAGCACATAGCTGGAGCGTCCCATTTTATCCGGGCGGCAGGTAATGGTGAGGTGTTCGCCTTGCTTGCATTCTTTTTTGTAATTAATGTTGATGTTCACCGTTACGGTTTGGATGCCCATCGAGCCGAAGGTCTCGTAGGATAGTTGGGAAAGTTCGTACCATTCCTCACGGCCCCACTCCAAATACTCCAAATATTTGGCGTTGTTGACGTGGCCGTTCACATCGATTTCCGTCGAGCGGACGATGATAGCAAGTCTGGATTCCATGCGTGAGAGCTCCTTTGGATACCCTGTACAGGGCACATGTTTTATTAGTTATCCTTGATTATAGCTTGTTTGCAAGGGAGAAAACCAGTTTATGGCTCATAGCGTTCCATCATTTGGGCAAACTATGCTTCATGTGTTTGACGCTAGCCATTGGCTGGTTAACAGAAGGTATTGGCGGTCAGCGCCTACATAGGAGGATGATTGGTTTGGAGCAGCAATTCCGGATTGAACGAGATACAATGGGGGAAATCAGAGTACCTGTGGATAAGTTGTGGGGCGCTCAGACGCAGCGCAGCTTTGAGAATTTCAAGATTGGGACCGAGCGGATGCCGGAGCGGTTAATAGCTGCTTTTGCGTTATTGAAAAAAGCGGCCGCTATTGTTAACCGTGAGCTTGGCGGGTTAACGCCGGGGAAAGCAGACGCCATCGCGAAGGCGGCAGATGAAATCGTGCAGGGCCGCTGGAGCGGCGAGTTCCCGCTCGTTGTCTGGCAGACCGGCAGCGGAACGCAGTCGAACATGAACGTCAACGAGGTGATTGCGCATCGCGGCAGCGAATTGCTTGGGGATGGAGCGCGCATCCATCCCAACGACGACGTGAATCGTTCGCAGAGCTCGAACGATACGTTCCCTACCGCGATGCACGTGGCCGGCGTTCTCGCGGTGGAGCAAGAGCTGCTGCCTGCGCTAGAGCTATTGCAGGCAACGCTGCACAGCAAGATGGAGGCCTATGCCTCCATCGTCAAAATCGGCCGCACCCACCTGCAGGACGCCACCCCGCTGACGCTGGGGCAGGAGATCAGCGGCTGGTGGGCGATGCTGGAGCAGAGCGCGCGCATGGTGCGCAGCAGCGTGGATACGATGCGCGAGCTGGCCATTGGCGGCACCGCGGTGGGCACCGGGCTGAACGCGCATCCGGAATTCGGCGCGCGCGTTGCCGAGCAGCTCTCGAACGAGACGGGCACGAGCTTCGTCTCGGCGGCGAACAAGTTTCATGCGCTGACCAGCCATGATCAGATCGTGTACGCTCACGGCGCGCTGAAGGCGCTCGCGGCGAATTTGATGAAGATAGCCAACGATGTACGGTGGCTATCGAGCGGTCCCCGCTGCGGGATCGGCGAAATCACGATCCCGGAGAACGAGCCCGGCTCTTCGATCATGCCGGGCAAGGTGAACCCGACCCAGAGCGAAGCGATGACGATGGTCGTGTGCCAAGTCATGGGCAACGATGCGGCCATTGGCTTCGCCGCCAGCCAGGGCAATTTCGAGCTGAACGTGTTCAAGCCCGTCATCATCCACAACTTCCTGCAGTCCGTCCGGCTGCTGGCCGATAGCATGCGCTCGTTCAACGACAATTGCCTCGTGGGGATGGAGCCGAATCGCGAGGTGATTCAGCGCAATCTCGAGCAATCGCTCATGCTGGTTACGGCGCTCAACCCGTATATCGGGTATGAGAAAGCCGCCAGCATTGCGAAGCAAGCCCACAAGGAAGGGCTGACGTTGAAAGAGTCAGCCGTGCGCAGCGGCTACTTGACGGCGGAGCAGTTCGATACTTACGTGCGGCCGGAGGATATGGTGCAGCCGAAATAACAAAACGGTTGAACAGCGCATTGTGTGCTGTTCAACCGTTTTTTTTACAATTTGCGAAGAGGCATGATGTTGACGTAGTTATCTTCGAACCTAACCTTGGCTTCGATCTGGTAAATATCTTTAAGAA
The DNA here is from genome assembly GCF_052682475.1 of Paenibacillus sp. WC2504. Classification (NCBI taxonomy): domain Bacteria; kingdom Bacillati; phylum Bacillota; class Bacilli; order Caryophanales; family Paenibacillaceae; genus Paenibacillus; species Paenibacillus sp. WC2504. The sequence continues at coordinate 7,891,111 of NZ_JBQZFH010000001.1, read as the reverse complement.
ATTCAGCTGTTATGACTTCCTTGGGATTTCCTGTTTGCTGGATTTCGCCCCTTTTCATAGCGACGAGGTAATGGCAGTAATTCGCAGCTTGCTGAAGATCATGAAGAACCATAACAATCGTTATCCGATAAGCTTCGTTGATCTTCACGAGCATTTCCATGACATCCAGCTGATGGGCGATATCAAGGAAAGTAGTCGGTTCATCGAGTAAAATAATCGTCGTTTTTTGAGCGAGTGCCATCGCAATCCGCGCCTTTTGCTGTTCGCCCCCAGACAGGGTATGAAACATGCGGTTTTCATGCCTCTGCGTGTGCGTAACCTCCATGGCCCATTGAACAATATCTCGATCCTTCTGATTCATATGGTCAAATAATCGTTTGTATGGCGAGCGGCCATACGCGACGAGTTCGCCTACGGTTAGATTCGGTATCGTATGTTTGGATTGCGTCATGAGCGCGATTGTCCGCGCAAGTTCAATTGTTTTAAAACGCTGCAGGGGCTTATCCTGTACAAAAACTTCTCCCTGATCAGGCGTCAATAGACGGGTCATCGCTTGCAGTAAAGTCGACTTGCCGGAGCCGTTAGGCCCTACGATAGCTGTGATTTTTTCAGAAGGAATGGAAAGCGTCACATTCTGAAGTTGGAAACCGCCAACATGGAGGTGTACCTGCCTCGTTTCAATTGCAGACATTACATGATCCTCCGCTTCTTTAACAAGTATAAAAAGAATGGTGCACCCAGCCCCGCAAGCAAAATGCCGACGGGAAGTTCAATCGGATCAAACCACGATCGCGCCACGGTATCGGCAAGAACGACGAGGGCCGCTCCGCCCAGAATGGATAAAGGGAGTAAATACCGATAATCGTCCCCAATCAGCAGGCGAATGGCATGAGGAACAATCAAGCCGACGAAGCCCACTAAGCCTGCTACGCTGACAGCAGCCCCCGCTAATAAGGAAGACAACAGGATAATAAGGAGCCGTTGAAGCTCAACTTTCTGGCCTAATAGCTGCGCGGTATGGTCCCCCAACTGCAGCAGATTGGAGGGTTTGATCATTAAAGCGGACAAACCGAGACCAATGAGCGCATAAGGTGCCATAAATGCTAAGTGATACCAGCTTCGCCCGCTCAGTCCGCCCGCCAACCAAGGCAAAATGGCCTGAACACGGTCGCTGAATACGACCATAACTCCGCTTGTTGCAGCCCCTAGCAGAGCATTGATGGCGACTCCGGCCAAAATAATTTTGAGTGGCGAGGAACCGTTATCCCATGCCAGCAAATAAATGAAAATGGAAGTGATGAAGGCTCCGAGAAAAGCGGCAATAGGCAGCAAATAGCTGTATTGCGGAAAAATAATCATGGTGACAACCGCGGCAAGACCTCCGCCGGCCGAGACGCCAATGACCCCTGGGTCGGATAAGGGATTTTTCATGGCGCCTTGGAGTAAGGCGCCGGACGCAGCCAAGCATGCACCGACGAGCAATCCGATCAGCACCCTTGGAAGTCGGAGATTCATAACGATTTTCTCGTGTAAAGGCGATCCCTCCGCCATGAAGACGGCCCAGATTTCGCTGAGCGAGATATGGACGGAGCCGTAAGTTAATCCATAGATGGACACGAGAGCGACAAGGATAGGAGCGACAACAAAACTTAGTTTTCTTCTAGTATCACGCTGTTGTATGTTCATAGTTATTTAACAGAAAGGAGAAGCTTCTGCATCAGCGCAAGGGATTCAATGACGCGTGTTCCCGGATTGGAGCCGAACAGATCGGATGGCAGCACTTCAATGCGATTATTTTTAACGGCGTCCAAACTGTTCCATGCTGCGTTCATCTGCATCTCCTTCAGAAAACCCTCCTTCACTTTGTCTGTATCTCCATGTGCCATAAAGAAAATGACCTGTGGGTTCGATTTTATAATTTTCTCGGTATTTAGCTGCGCATATTGCGGATATTTATCCAGGCTTTGATAGTCTGACGCAATGTTCTCCCCGCCTGCGATCGAGAGAATATCACCGCTCAGCGAATTGTTAAGAGCAGCCATATAGGTGCCGGGAGCACCGTAAACAAGCAGAGCGCGTATCTTTGCTGCAGGCTGATTTTTTTGCAACTCACTAATTTTCTTATCAATGGCTTGAATTTGCTCGTCGGCACGCGTTTTTTTGCCCAGCACTTCGCCGAAAAGCCCAATTTGTTTTTTGATTTCTGCGACACTGTTGGCATCCGTCAAAATCATCTTGGAGCCGAGTGCCTCGACGGCAGGCACGTCTTTCAGGTTCAACGGGTTATTTCCCAGAACGACATCCGGCTGGACGAGCGCCACTTTCTCCATGTCCATGCCGTGAGGCGTCCCGATCTGTTCAGCGCTAGCCGCTTCTTTGATGGTAAGAGGGGCAGTGGATGTAGGTCTGCCTACCAATTGGCCGCCAAGCGCGTATACAATATCCATTTCACCGTTGCTAAGAGCAGCAACTTTCGTCGGAATCTTGGAGAAAGTCACTTTGCGGCCGGAAAAATCTGTAACGGAAAGGGAGCCGCTGCTCGCTTGCTGGTTGGTATCCGAAGACTGTGGGGGAGGACTGGAACAACCCGCTAACATGCCAACCAGGATTGTGCTTAATAAGAGAAAATGAACTCTTTTCATAAAAGATGACCTCCAGGTATTTTAAGAAAATGATGTGACCGATTCATATGACAGCACTTTTAAAATGATAATGAAAATCATTATCAAAAGTCAATCGTAATTTTTTATAATAAATCTAGGGGTTTAGAATGTATTGACAATTTTCATTAGGCTAGGCTAAGATTAAACCATAAACCAATTAATAATGATTATCATTCTCTATTAACAAGCGACTTCTGCTATCTTAGCATTCGACTTGCAAATGGGGTGTTGCGAAGTAATAGAATAGAAAGCCTATTCTTTTTTTTTGCTGTTTATTGATAATGATTATCATTATCTTAATTCCCAAGGATGATGAAAGGAGGGGAAAGAACATGAAAAAATGCTTATCCATCTCGGCTTCACTTTTAATGATGCTGATCTTCGTAGTGCTCATTAACGTGCCTGTAGCGAAGGCTGCTGCTCCTGCAGATGGGACGTACTCCATTGGATATACAGTTCTTCAAGGAGATAATGACTCTGCTTCCATGGCTAACGATTACTGGGAAAAGCCAGCGATTCTCCATGTGAAAAATGGGGAAATGACCATGCAAATGACATTGAATCACAGTTCATGGGTTACGGTTTTTAAAGTGGACAATGACGGAGGTTTCGCGGATACCCAAGTGCTAAAAAGCGATAGTGCCGATGATACGCGGATGGTTCAGTTTAAAGTGAAGGATGTATCGAGTCCGCTCAAAGCCAAAATCCATGTGACGGTGAAATCCGTCGATTACGATCATGATTATACGATTCGCTTTGCTTTTGACGCGAAGAGTATGAAAGCACTGAGCACCGCTGAAGCAAAGTCCGACACGGCTGCAAACGTAACGCCAAAAGCGAAGAGTGACAGCCCGGTTCCCGCAGCAGCTCCCGCTGTTAATACGGAGCATAAGAAGTCTGCGGTAGTGAATCCGCAAACCGGGGACACGACGCCAGTTACTGTATTGGTCGCTTTGTTAGTGATCTCATCATTTATTTTAATCCGCAAGTTCGTAAAGCCTTAACTCAGCAATTACGATTTCAGGACGAAGGAGAGTAATCATTTTGAAGAATCGATTAAGGAAAGTCGGAACGATCTTTCTGATGTTTTTTGTGCTGTTAAGCACGCTGCATTTCCCGCTAAGTCAAGACTCTGTAGCTCATGCAGCCACCAGTAATATAAATCTTCCAGACGGGGAATACCCAATTAAATTTACTTTATACAAAGACGGTACGAATGAACCGTCGATGATGCAGAGTTATGCTGACTCCGATAGCGGTCGTTTAACTGTGAAAGACGGAGCAGTGAAGGCTTCTTTCACATTAAATCACAGCTCATGGATTACATCGTTTATGACTGCGTTGAATGGCAATCTGGTTGAGGCTGCGACACTCGACTCTAATCAGTCAGAAAACACGAGAACGGTTCAATTTGCAGTAGCGGACTTGTCGCTCCGACTAGATGCCAGAGTCAAAGTGGATGTACCTGAGTTTAATATCCATGAAGACCAGCCTTTGCAAATCGGTTTTGATACAGAAGGTATCACGCCACCCGAACAAACGCCAGTTGATAAAACAAACCTGAATCAATTGATTGTTACAGCGCAAGCGAAACAAAGCGGAGCGCAAGAAGGCATCTATAACGGCCAATATCCGGCTAATGCGATAAGCGCCTTGCTGGCTGAGATCACGACGGCGAAGGCTGTAGCTGAGAATGCGAATGCTACGCAGGCTCAAGTAAACGATGCTTTGAGCAAGCTGCAAACCGCAGTTGCGACATTTGACGCTTCCGTGATAACCAATAATCCAAAGCCAGGAAATGTGAGTGCTGGCGTTTATCACATTTATTTTTCGGCATTAAATGCAACGGATCCGACGAAAACCTCTTCGATGGAATCATATTTCGTAAAACCGGCGAGATTGACGGTGGACGAAAATGGGAAGAAAACGATTCGGTTTACGGTCATTAAGAGCACGGATACGGACTCGCTGAAAACGAAGGATCAGCATGGGCAGTTCGTGGAAATGAACGTTGTCAGCACCAATACGGCAGCTAACACAAGAGAAGTTGAATTTGAAATAGCTGATTTGACTCAAAATGTAGCTGCCAGAGTGCATAACACGATAGCGCCACCTCAATACGCTACAAACGACTTCCAGTTTAAATTCGATACTGGCAGCATCGTGCCGTTTATCGCAGACGGCGTATACAGCATTCCTTTTCAAGCGTTGAACGCAACGAACCCAAGCAAAGAATCCAGCATGAAAAGCTATTTTGTAAATCCTGCAACTTTATCCGTTCAGCAGGGGAAAAGAAAAGTGATTATGACGGTGCTGAAAAGCACGGATACAGATGTTATTCAGACCCAATTGAATGGACAGATGGTTGATGCCGTGGTTACAAGCCAGGATGCATCAGCCAATACGAGAGTCATTGAATTTGAAGCGAGGGATCTCTCGTCCAATATCCTTGCTTACGTACATAACACGATAGCGCCGCCGCAATATGCAGGCAATAACTTTTTGTTTAAATTTGATCCTAATGGCATTGTAGCAAAGTCACAGATTGCTGAGTTAATCGGCGCGCCAACTGTGGAGCCAAAGCAAGTGTTGGATCTGAATTTCAGAGTTACAGGCGTGAGCCAAAGCGTCTATCAACAAGTATATAGTCAAGAAATGACACTGACTTACGATTCGAACCTGCTTGAACTCGATAAAGCGAAATCCAAGTCGCTGATTGATAATTTCTCCTTAGGGTATACCGATCAAGCTGCTGGTCAGCTGAAGTTGACTTTAACAGGCGCTAGCGGAAAAAGCTTTGATGCCAACAATATGTATCTAATGCTCGAATTCAAAGCCAAGTCGGTTACCCAATCGACTTATGCTCCAGTGACATTGACGAATATCGAGCTTGCGAACAGTGAGGGTAACAAGTTAAAAGTAACGGATGTCTCTTATTCCATTACCATTCTTCCATCAAATAAAACGAAGCTGAATCTAGCGCTTACAGGCGCGCAAGATAAGCACGACACAGCGGAGGAAGGTATTTATAACGGCCAATTCCCGGCTAGTGCGATAAGCGCTCTGCAAACTGCCATTACGACTGCGCAGGTTACTGCAAATAATGCGGATGCAACGCAAAAGCAAGTAGATGATGCTTTAACCAAACTGCAAACGGCAGTTACGGCTTTTGATGCTTCGGTGATTACAAACAATCCTAAGCCGACACAGCCTGGGCAGCCTGGTCAACCTGAAGACGGATCCTACAAAATTAAATTCAATCTGCATAAGGACGGAACGAATGAAACGTCATTGATGGAGAATTACGCTGATTTAACGAGTGGACGCCTGAAAGTTCAGAATGGGAAAAAGATGGTCTCCCTTACGCTGAAAAACAGCTCTTGGATCACATCTTTCAAAACGGAACGAAACGGGACTCTGGTAGAGACAACGACACTTACCTCCAATCCATCCGAGGATACGAGATCCGTTCAATTTGAAGTTAACGATTTGTCGGTGAAGCTGAACGCAAGAGTCGTGGTTGATGTGACAGGTGTTGTTCACGAAGATCAGCCTTTGCAAATTGCCTTTGATGCGAGCAGCTTGACACCGATCTTGCCTCTCGATCAGCCGCTTCCAGAAGGCAATTACAATGTAAGTTTGTACGGCAGCGCGCTCGGCGGTGTTATAGCTCCGGTAAGTTCCTACCTGGATAACACGAGCAGATTAACCGTTCAGAATGGCAAGAATGTGATGTTCTTTAAGCTGAAAAACGGGACATCGATCACGAAGCTGCAGTTAGTACATCCGGATCAAACTACAGAGGACATTTTACCTGCGGTAGCCATGAAAAGTTCAGACCTTGTTACTGTTTTATCGGCTTCCCAAGAAGTGAAATACGAATTGCCGAATTTAACATCGGCCTATAACCTGTTTTTATCCGCAACAGAGAACGGTCAGACAGTCAATCCAAGTTATCAAATTAGCTTTAGCGATGCTACGTCCGCAGGTACCAGTCCTGTAGATCCTGTAGATCCTGTAGATCCAGTGGACCCAGTGGACCCTGTTGATCCTGGGACGTCTCCGGGCACAGGTACAGGTCCTAGTACACCATCCGTACCTTCCAATATCCATGGGATTGCAGACGGCACATACAGCATCGACTATAAAATTCTTAAATATGGCACTACGGAAAGATCGGTTATGCAGGACTATGTTGTAACGCCTGGTACGTTAACCGTGAGCAGCGGTAAGATGCTCGTGTCGTTTACACTGAAGCAAAGCAAAGAAACGACAGATTTCCAAGTACAGTTTGATGGAAGCTTAAGAGATACCGATGTTATAAGCAGAGACGACACCAAAAATACGCGTGTGATTCAATTCCCTGTGGCTGATTTAACGGTCAGAACCATGGGTTGGGTGAAAGTAAATTGGCCGGAACTTAACTATAACCATTCTTACGATGTTGATCTTACATTTGATAAATCCAGTATTGTACGCGTACAATCGCCTGGCGAAGTTAAACCCGTGGTTGTAAAACCGTTAAGTGTAGTCTATATGCCTGGCGACTATTCGGTTGATTTCAACATCATCCTGCGTGGAAGTACTCAGAAGTCCATTACGAATGAGTTCGTGAAGCATCCGGCTATTTTGACGATTGTTGATGGCAAAAGCTATGTATATCTCACCGTAACGAAGAGCAAAGAGGCACCGGGCTTCAAAATTCAGTTAGAAGATGGAACGCTTGCCGATGCTGAAGTTGTTAGTACGAATGACGCTGAGAACAGCAGAGTCATCCGCTTTGCTGTGAAGGACTTTGCTCTGGAAACAAAGATTTATGCTCAGGTCAAAATGGACTGGGCCGGTCATTATACAGGGGATTACGATGTGCAGTTGGTGTTTAATGGAAACGACATCAAACCTTACGTCAAGCAAGACGATGAAACTAACGGCAATCAGCCGGAAGTGAAGAAGTGGGCGGATATTCAAGGCCATTGGGCTAAAGCCGCTATTGAGAAAGCGATTGATCTAGGTATCGTCAGCGGCTATGAGGATGGTCAATTCCGTCCTAACGGTCAAGTGACGCGCGCTGAATTTGCCGTGATGCTGGGCAACGCGTTGAAGTTGAAAGCAGCGGACGGTTCGCTCGCATTTAGTGACCTTGATCAAATTCCAGCTTGGGCGAAGCCGAGCTTGTCGGCAATAGCCGGAATGCAGATCATTAATGGCTATGAAGATGGTTCGTTCCGCGCTGAACAAAACATTAACCGATCTGAATTGGTTGTTATGATTGTTCGTGCATTAGGTTTGTCCACAGCAGGAAATACCGCGTTAACCTTTACGGATGCTGCTGAAATCCCGCAGTGGGCACAATCCGCTGTAGCGGAAGCCTACCGTCTGGGATTGGTTAGCGGCCGTGAGAACAATACGTTTGCTCCGAACCTGAGCGCTAGCCGGGCGGAAGCAGTTACTTTGGTTTTGGCAATGCTAAAACAAGCGGAATCCAAGTAATTAAGAGAATGAGGTAAGAAAGGGGATACCAGTTTACTGGTGTCCTCTGTAATTTTTAAGGGGAAGGATGTAGAACCGGGCATGAATAAGAGAATGGGAGCCATACTGCTTGCCGGTATGTTGGTTATGACAGCGGGCTGCTCGTCAGGAACGCCCTCGGACAGCAACACAGCTGCTTCTCAGACAGCGGCTCCGGCTGCTGATGTGCAGAGCGAGAAGCGGGTTATTGCGACTACGGTTGCGGCTGCGCAAATTATGGATGCGTTGGAGATGGATTTGGTCGGCGTCCCTACTAGCACGAAGGAGCTTCCTAACCGTTACGACGGGGCAACCAAAGTCGGAAATCCGATGAGTCCCAATATGGAGGTCGTGAAATCGTTGGATCCGACAGACGTACTGTCGGTGACGACATTAGAATATGATTTGGCCCCGGTATTTAAAAATGCTGCTGTCGATGCGACTTTTCTTAATTTCACAAGTCTGGACAAGATGAATAAAGAAATTATTGCGCTCGGCGATAAATACAATCGCCAGAAGCAGGCTCAGGCAATCGTCGCGAAGGTTCAAGACAAGCAAAAGGAAATCAATCAGAAGATTGCTGGCAAGAAGCAGCCAAGCGTGCTAATTTTGCTTGGCGTGCCGGGGAGCTATCTGGTTGCAACGGAGAACTCTTACATCGGAGATCTTGTTAAGCTGGCTGGAGGCATCAATGTGGTGCAAGGAGAGAAAGTCGAATATTTGGCATCGAACACGGAATATTTGCAACAGGCGAATCCGGACATTATTTTACGAGCGGCCCATGGGCTGCCGGATGAAGTCATTAAAATGTTCGATAAGGAATTCCAGAAGAATGATATATGGAAGCATTTTGAGGCGGTTCAGCATAATCGGGTTTATGATTTGCAGGAGGATTTGTTCGGAACAACGGGGAATCTTGCCGCTACGGAAGCCCTTGATGAGCTTGTGAAAATGCTGTATCCAACAAATAGGGATGAATAAAGGAAGAGAAGACATGAATAAAATTGGATGGAGCTTGGTTGTCGTTGTCCTCCTGCTTTTCATCGTAACGTTAGTGTCCATAACTACAGGAAGCATTAAGGTAGGTAGCCTTGAATTTATACAAGGCCTTTTTACAGGGGCCAATAAGAAAGTAGAGATTATTAAGGATTTGCGTTTACCGCGAATTATAGTGGCTCTATTCGTTGGAGCAACACTAGCCGTTTCCGGCGTTCTGCTGCAAGCTGTCATGAGGAACCCTTTGGCTGACGCTGGGGTGATCGGCATCTCCTCCGGAGCGGGCGTTGTTTCGCTGCTGTTCGTGACGTTGTTTCCGCAGCTGTTTTACTGGCTGCCGATGTTCGCCTTTTTTGGAGGGGCGCTAGCGTGTTTCTTGGTCTATTCCTTTTCCTGGAAGTCTGGTCTGAGTCCGATCCGTATTATTTTGGTAGGTCTCGCCATCAACGCTACTTTTACAGGATTGGGACAATCGTTTAATTATCGTGGAAGCTACGCAGTCACCAGCATCAATCAGGCCGTTACCTCGATCTTTACCATGAAGACATGGAATGACGTCCAAGTGATGCTCATCTACGGGACAATCGGTTTGGTGGTAGCCTTCTTTTTATATTCATGGTGCAATATGCTGTCGCTTCAGGATAAATCAGCCCAAAATTTAGGGCTTAGGGTAACTCGGGCACGTTTACTTATTTCTGTAGTGGCCGTAATGCTCGCTGCGGTAGCGACCGCTATTGGCGGAATGATCGCTTTCGTAGGCTTGCTTGTTCCTCACATCGCTCGTTTGCTGGTAGGTTCGGATCATAAAATTTTGATTCCTTTCTCGGCTTTGGGCGGGGCGCTGTTAATTTTATCCGCCGATACGCTGGGGCGCACGGTGCTTGCACCTTCCGAAATTCCCGCCTCCATTATCATGGCTGTTATTGGCGGGCCGTTTTTAATCTTCATGCTGAGAAAGAGTGATCAGATTCGTGGAAATTAACAATATCTCTTTTTCCTATGATAAAAAGAACGATCAATTGAAATCCGTAACGAGTGAGATCGTGAAGGGTAAAATTACGACAATCATTGGCCCCAATGGCTGTGGGAAGTCTACGCTTCTTGGTGTGATGTCGAACAATTATGCGCCTCATACCGGTCAGGTAGTTCTGGATGGCAAAGAGCTAAACATGTATAAAACAAAAGAATTGGCCAAAAAGCTGGCTGTTGTCCATCAGAGCAACGAGGCTCCTTCCGATTTAACAGTTGAAAAGTTAACGAGCTTTGGGAGGTTGCCTCATAGAACCTTATTCGCTCAGGAGAGAAAAGAAGACAAAGAAGCGATTGAGTGGGCGCTGACCTGCACGAATCTGCAAAACAAACGCGCCAAGACCCTGCAGCAATTGTCGGGCGGGGAGAGGCAGCGTGTCTGGATCGCAATGGCGATTGCTCAACGAACTTCCATTTTATTTCTGGATGAACCTACAACATTCCTGGATATCTACTATCAGATCGAAATTTTGGAGTTAATCAAGAAGTTGAATGTCGATCACGGATTGACGATTGTTATGGTACTTCACGATATGAATCAGGCCATTCGATATAGTGACCGACTTCTCGTCATGAAGAACGGTCAATTGTTTATGGAAGGCGCTCCACATGACATTATGACGGAGTCGATGATCAAATCAGTTTATGGAGTTGACGTCATCGTAAAACATGATCAAGATACGGGTTTATACATGGTGCCTGTCGGGATTTAGAAAATTAAGCAAGAGAAGCCTGTGGTCTAGCCTTGTGACGCTTCTCTGCATAGTCGTTTTTATTGGCTCCACCTTCAAGCTAGCTAACTATGTGTTAGCTAACTCAGAGAATAGCAAAGTGATGAACGAGGCGCGGGAGCTGTATAAGTCTGGAAGCTGGCCTTTGACTCAGCTTGCGCTGACGTCAGGACAGGATCCGAAGACGAAGCCTTCCAAATTCGATCGATTGCTTGAGAAAAATCCAGATACGGTTGGTTGGCTGCGAATCAGCGATACCCAAATTGATTATCCTGTCGTGCAAGCTTCTGATAACGAGTATTATTTGAGCAGAAACTACGAGCGGGAACCCATGGAAGCCGGAAGTATATTTATGGATTTCCGGAACGATGCGAGCGGGGACGAACGTCATACGATTATTTATGGCCATCGGATGAAAAACGGTTCCATGTTCGGGAATTTAAAGAAGTATCTGGACCCGGCATTTTTTCAATCCCACCGGACGTTTATTTATGAAAGCTTACATCAATCCTATCGGGTGGACATTATTGCGGTTTACTATACGACGACTGAATTCAACTATATTCAAACCGATTTTGCCGATGACACGGAATATGCATCATTCTTGCATACGATTCAGAACCGCTCGATCTATGCGACTAATGAAGCGTTAACAGCAAACGACTCCATTCTTACGCTTTCTACCTGCGACTACACGCTTGATTCCAAAGATGGAAGACTAGTGATACACGGTAAGCTCACTTCATTGACTGAATAATGCCTACTGAGAGCCGCATGGTATGGTTGTACGCAACACATTCGAAACAAAAAAGGTTGAACAGGGGGTTCTCCTGTCCAACCTTTTTTTATTGAATCGGGTCCGGGATCAGATTCTTCTCGATCAACTCGCTGTTGGTCTTCATGTGCTTCATTTCATTGCCGAGTTTCTTGATCTCGTCCAAATCTTGAGCCATGGAGCTGTTGTTGGCTTCCTCTAAGGTTTTACCGGAGGGGCCGTTACACAGCCGTTCTAGTTCAATCAGCTTGTCCAGCGCGATCCGGCGGACCTCCAGCGGAACAAATCTATTCTCCGGAAAACCTGCCTCATGGAAGTGTACAGTGGTATTCCCGTGCTCGGAGGTGAGCGTCGTCAATGTAAGCGGATAGGAGGCAGCTGTAGCCTCACTATAGATATTATATTGATAGACGGCCTTCTCCGTATACTCCACACGTTCTAAACCGAAATCGGTTAGTTGTCGATGCAGCATGTTTTTATCCATTTCAAATCACTCCTTTCAAAAATGATGGCTTACTCTTTTAGTGCCGATTATTCGAGTACTCCGGTTTAGCTGACTGCAATGGTTCGGCAATCTCCTGTACCTTAGTGCTAGCTTTCTCACCAATGTCTTTTGCTTTCTCACTTGCCTTTTCACCAAATTCTTGCACCTTATCGCCCGCCATTTCGGCTAAGTCCTGTGTTTTATCGCTCAGCTTTTCCGCCATCTCTTCAGTTTTATCAGCAGTCTTGGCGGCCATTTCCTTTGTCTTTTGCCCGAGGGCTGCGGCGAACTGGTTTGTTTTATCAGATAGATTTCGATAGGTCGTTGTGAGGTTGTCTCGCAGTTCTGCTCCCTTTTTCGGGGCTAATAACAATGAGGCTACAGCGCCTATCGCACCACCGATTACCAGGCCTAACAATAGTCCGCTTCTGTTTGTTTCGACAGTTTCACTCATGAGTCATCTCTCCTTCAATTGGGGTATAGTGGGTCATGCCTTATACCAGGTTGTAACCCTATTTTCTTGGTTTGAAACAGGGGAGGTACTTTAAATACCTGGCCGATCATTGATGATGATTGAAATTTTCGCAGGCGGGTAGTACATAGAGAAGCTCTTTGTTTTTGAACTATGGTAAACTAGATGAGGGTTCCAGTTAACTTTTACCCGAAAGGGGTTATGACGATGAGCATTGTCATTGTGGACGATAACGCGACAAATTTACTAATTATTGAAAAAATACTGCTTAAAGCAGGATACACGGATCTTCAAATGGTGTCCTCGGCGAAAGAGCTGTATCAGTTATTAGATATGCATTCCCCCAGTCCGGCAGAGGTGCCGGTAGATCTCATCTTAATGGATATGATGATGCCGGAGATCGATGGCGTAGAGGCCTGTCGCACGATTCAAGCAGATGAGAGGCTGCGGGATATTCCCATTATTTTCGTGACGGCGATGGGGGATTCGAATAAGCTCGCTGAGGCTTTGGATGCAGGGGCGCTTGATTATGTAATGAAGCCAATTAATAAGGTGGAGCTGCTTGCCCGAATCCGTGCGACGCTCCGTTTGAAATATGAGAAGGATTGGCACAAAGAGCGGGATAAGCGGATTAAATATGAGCTGGATTTGGCAAAACAGGTACAGCGCAGCGTGCTCAACAACCCCATAGAGGAGGAAGATATCCGAATCTCTGCGGTCTATAAGCCATCGTCGGAATTGGCGGGGGACTTCTACGCGTGGTATCCGATTGGACCGAATCGGTATGGTGTTATTTTGCTGGATATGATGGGGCACGGTATTTCGTCTTCCCTGGTGTGTATGTATATTTATTCGGCTTTGAAGGACACCATCACGCATATTTGCGATCCGGAGGGTGTGATGCGCGAGTTGAATGGCAGGATGCATCAGCTGCATCAATCGGACAGTTTGATCAATTATTATTTTACGGCGATCTACTTGGTGCTGGATACGGAGAAACAAACGATTGAGTATGTGAATGCGGGGCACCCCGCAGGCATTGCGGAGTTGGACGGCGAGGTGAAGCTGTTGACGGAAGGCTGCTGCGCCATTGGTTTTTTTGAGGAAATTGAAGTAACGAAAGGCGTAATTCGTTATGAGCAAGAGGCACGTATTGTATTATTCACAGATGGTCTATCGGAATGGCTGGATGATGAGGAACAGGATGGTATCGCGAAAATACGGCAAGGTCTGCAGTCTTCTGGCAGCGTACACGATCCAGAGGATCTGGTGGAGCGGATCTATCCGCATGACAAAAGCGAGGCTCCACAGGACGATATGTGTCTGGTCATGATTAGCATTTCGTAATTGGCATTTATTAATAAGAAATGGATACATGCACAAGTTCGTCCCATAAATTGGGCGGCTTGTGCATTTTTTGTTTCAATAGGCGATAACGGGGGTAATAAAAGGCATGAAGTTAATCGATGGCGGGGAGGAAAATGGATGACAACGATGACATCGTCACCCAGTTCAGACGCTCTATATTTATTTCATGAGGGTACGCAGTATCAAAGTTATCGGTTTCTGGGCTCTCACTTGGAGGAAAAAGATGCTGTGAAAGGCGTCCATTTCGCCGTGTGGGCACCAAATGCAAAGCAAGTGAACGTATCGGGCAGCTTCAACGGTTGGGATGGTAGGAATCATGGCATGACGGTGTCAGACGGTGTGTGGACACTTTTTATCCCCGAATTGAAGGAAGGTACTTTATACAAATATGAAATTATTACGTCAGAGGATGATTGTTATTTGAAGTCAGACCCTTACGCGTTTTCTTCTGAGCTTAGACCCGGAACCGCTTCCATAGTGACTTCCTTGGAAGGTTATGCTTGGCAGGATGAAGCTTGGCTTGCAGGGAAGACATCTCACCAATTTCTACAGCAGCCGCTTCTGGTTTATGAAGTGCATCTGGGCAGCTGGAAGCGCAAGGAAGACGGCGGCTTCTACAGCTATAGAGAATTGGCGGACGAGTTAGTCGACTATGTCGTGACCCATGGCTTTACGCACATCGAGCTTATGCCGCTTATGGAGCATCCGCTGGATAAATCCTGGGGCTATCAGATAACGGGCTATTACTCGGTGACGAGTCGTTTCGGAACGCCTCAGGAGTTCATGTATTTGGTTGATCGCTGCCATCAGATGGGGATCGGCGTCATTATGGATTGGGTGCCGGCGCATTTCTGCAAAGACGCTCACGGATTAGCCCGATTCGACGGAAAACCGCTGTACGAATATGCGGACAACCGTAAAGGCGAGCATCCGACATGGGGGACTTATATTTTTGATTACGAGAAACCCGAAGTGCATAGCTTTTTAATTTCCAATGCTTTGTTCTGGATGGATGTTTATCATATTGACGGCTTGCGTGTCGACGCGGTGTACAGTATGTTGACGCTGAATTTTGACAGGTCGGAAGATGACTGCATCACGAATAACGAGGGTGGCGAGGAAAATTTGGAAGGCATCGCTTTTCTCCAAAAGCTGAATGCCGTCATCTTCGCCAGATACCCGAACGCCTTGATGATGGCGGAGGATTCCAGTTCATACCTGGGAGTAACCAAGCCGGTTGAACAGGGCGGACTGGGTTTTAATTATAAATGGAATTTAGGCTTTACGTGGAACACAATCGACTATATGAAAAAGAATCAAGAGGAACGCAGCGGGTTGGAACCGCAGTTGACGAAATCGCTGCAACAGGCATGGGATGAGAATTATATCCTCCCTTATGCGCATGACGAGATGGCTAATCCGGATAAGTCTCTCCTGGGTAAAATGTCGGGAAGCGACAGCTGGCAGAGATTTGCCAATCTGCGTGTGCTGTACGCCTATCTGATCGGGCATCCCGGCAAAAAGCTCCTGTTCATGGGCAGCGAATTCGGCCAGGAGCAGGATTGGGACTCGGAAGCGGCACTCACGTGGGATGTACTGCAGGATCGTGAACATCAACAGTTTCAACATTTTGTGAAGACACTAAATCATTTCTATATATCGGAGAAGGCTCTGTGGGAGCGGGATTATGCGCCTGATGGGTTTGAAGGGATTGATTTTGAGGATACGGCGGACGGTCTGGTGTTATTTGGCCGGAAAGGGGAGGAGAATGAAGACCTCCTTATGGTTTGTAATTTCAAACCCGAAACACACGAAGGTTACCGTATTGGAGTGAAAGAGCTTGCGCAATATCAAGAAGTATTTAACAGTGATCGCCCAGAATACGGTGGATCGGGTGTGATGAATGAGTCTGCACAGACTGCGGAAGAGTGGTCGTGTCAGAATCAACCTTACAGCATTCAGGTAACGATACCGCCACTGGCGGCTGTCATTTTCAAAAAAAACCAAAGGGAAGGATGAGATGATGATGAAAAAGCAGGAATGTGTAGCTATGCTGTTGGCTGGCGGAGAAGGGAGCAGGCTTCGTCCGTTAACGAGGTATATGGCGAAGCCGGCGGTTCATTTTGGAGCGAAATATCGGATGATTGATTTCGCTTTGAGCAATTGCCGCAATTCAGGAATCGGTACGATTGGCGTGCTGACGCAGTATAAACCGGCTGTTTTGCATGCGCACATCGGGAGCGGGGACGTTTGGCAGGTGGAAGGTGCTGGAAGTGGCGGCAGCGGCATTTCCGTTCTGGAGCGGCAGGCCGGAGCACCTAATGCATATAAGGGAACCGCAGATGCCGTCTATCAAAACCTGGCTTATCTGCAGGAGCATAACCCGAGTTATGTGCTGATCCTCTCCGGCGATCATATTTATAACATGGATTATCGGACGATGCTGGAACATCATCAGGCAACCGGCGCGGATGCCACGATTTCGGTTATACCGGTGAAATGGGAGGAAACCAGCCGGTTCGGGATTGTTAGCGTAGATGAGCAGCATCGGATTACCGCTTTTGCGGAAAAGCCGTTCAAACCGGCCAGCAACTTAGCCTCCATGGGGATTTACATATTCAACTGGGAGTTCCTGAAGTCCTGTTTGGAGCAGGATGCGGATCATCCGGCTTCAAGCCATGATTTTGGCCATGACATTATTCCCGGGCTATTGGCTGCAGGGGCGCATGTGTCAGCCTATCCTTTTGAAGGATACTGGAAGGACGTTGGCACGATAGAAAGCCTATGGGAATCTCACATGGATTTGCTTGGTTATAATCCGAGGCTGCAGATGAATCAGGAGGCATGGCCTGTGCTGACGGCCAAACGGAACTTCCCCAGAAGCCAAGTGGCGCTTGACGCGCGGGTTAATAACGCCGAAATAGGGGATGGCGTCTCTGTCTACGGCAATGTCAGTCACTCGGTTCTATTCGATGGTGTGAAGGTCGGCAAGCATAGCCGGGTGCTGAACAGCGTCATTATGCCCGGCGTGCAGATTGGGGAGCACGCCCTTATCCTTAACGCTATTATTGGGGAAGGATCAATTATTAAAGACGGCGCTATCGTAGGCAAGCCAGGGAATCCGGGCATTACTGTTGTCGGTGAGAAATCCGTGATTGGACGTCACTATCCAGCCTCTATACCTGCTACATTGACCGGTACGCGGCTGAATTTCGTTTAAGCCCAGAGGAGGAATGCCGTATGGAGAATGTTCTTGGTTTCATTAATCTCATGAATGAGCAAAGCGATTTGTCCACACTTACCCGTGACCGGTGCGTGGGGGCAGTGCCTTTTGCCGGCCGGTACCGGTTAGCGGATTTTGCGCTTTCCAATATGAGCAATGCCGGCATTCAAGAGGTGGTGGTGCTGGCGACTCCGAAGGCGGAATCGCTGCTCCAGCATATCGGAAACGGTCGGCACTATGGGTTAGAGGCGCTGCACACACTAGCCGCCAAGCATGACGATGAGCTTCAGTTGGATTACCCTCTGGATTACTTGAAATCCAGAGCGGAGAAGTATGTTTTGCTTGCACCCAGCCGCATTATTTATCATTCCCATTATGATCAAATGATGGAATACCATGACAGTAGCAGAGCGGACATTACGGTACTTTTCAAACATTTGACGGAGATGGACCGCCATGCGCATATTGGACATGCTTACAGCTTAAATATAAATGATCAAGGCCGGGTTGTTGGCGCCGCTCCCACCTACCATGCGCTGCCAAGCCTCTCTCCGCAAAATATTGATCTGGACACGATGGTTCTGGAGCGCAAGCTGCTGATTGATCTCATTGAGATGAGCCTGAAGCCCGGAAAAGCCATGGATCTGAAACAGGCGGTATGGGAGCAGCTGGACCACCTTCATGTACAAGGTTATGCCAATCATGGCTATATGGCGATTATGGATTCCGTTGACAGTTACTATGCGCACAGCATGCAGCTGCTGCAGCCGCATGGATGGAGGCAGTTCATGGAGCATCAAGAGTCTGTGTATACGCGAAAAGAGGACGAGACTGCGATCGCATGTCATCAGCAAGCTTTGATACGCAATGCGTTCGTTGCGCCCGGCTGCCGAATAGAAGGCTTTGTGGAGAACAGCATCTTGTTCCCCGGAGTTGCCGTTCATGCGGGAGCGCACGTCAAAAATAGCGTGATCATGCAGGATTGCATGATCCAGGCAGGCGCCTATTTGGACCGTGTTATTTTGGACAAACAAGTCATGGTGGAGCAGGGAGCGGTCATTTGCGGCGAGTACGCCCATCCATTCGTAGCGGAGAAGAGCGGAGTGTTGTAAGCGGAGGCTGGCCGGATTGGCCGGCTTCGTTGCATGTCCGGAAAGGCCCGGCAGATCAGGCTTTTGGCTGTAAACCTTGTGTAAAGGCTAGGCACTTGTTACACTTGAAAGAGCAAATCACATAGAAGGAGTGTGGCTCATGTCCGTAGAAAAGTTCCAAGTTGATCAAGAAGAATTGGAAACATCTATACTGCTTCATATCCGCGGTGAACTCGATTTGGCAGCAGCTTTAACGTTCCGCCATGCGCTCGAAGCGGTTGTTCATAGAACCGATAAGGCGTTAATTCTAGACGTAAGCAAGTTAACATACATCGATAGCACGGGGATCGGTATTGTGGTCTCTGCTTTGAAAATACGCGATGAGTTGAAAGCGCCGTTTGCCGTACGCCATATTCCATCCGGTATTAAAAGGCTGTTTGACCTTACAGGCATTTCCGGATTTCTTAATGAAGGGATCGAAGGAACCGCATGAACGTCGTTCGTCTGCACATACCCGCAGCAGCGGAGTACCTGGACCTCGTCAGGCTTAGTCTCTACGGGGTTGCCTCTAAGCTGGGGTTTTCCTATGAGGATATCGAGGATATGAAAGTAGCGGTTTCGGAGGCCTGCAACAATGCGGTGCTTCATGGGGAGACGTCGGCCACGCTGGGGCAAATCCAAATCAGCTTTGAGCTTGGTGAAGGCAAGCTGATTGTGAAAGTGAAAGATGACGGCCCTGGCTTTGATTACCAAAGTCAGCAAGAGCAGTCGGAACCTCCGGATGTCCGGACACTCGGCGAACTGCAGTCTGGAGGCCTTGGCATGTATCTCATGCAAGCGCTGATGGACGAGGTGACGGTGAACACCGAGCAAGGGACGGAAGTCACGCTCGTTAAATATGTATAAAAAAGGGCTATCTCTAGGGTCAATTATGACCTATGGAGATAGCCCTTTGTGGCTAAGGGAACTATGATCGGCTATGTCTTAGCGGCCGAGGAAAGATTCCAGCATCCAGCTATGCTTCTCAAGCGAAGCGCGAATCCCGATCAGCATATCAGCGGTCGGCTGATCCTTACTTTCTTCGGCAAGCGCGATTCCCTCGGTCAACTCCGAGCAGATGAGGGTGAAGTCGCTTGCCAACTGCTTCACCATTTCCGCTGCGGAAGCCCCCTTGCTAGCTTCTTTGATGGAAGCAAGCTCCAGGTGCTCCTGCAGGGTAGCGGTTGGCACGGCGCGCAGCGAAAGCATTCGTTCTGCGATAACATCCAGATGCAGCGCGGCCTCCCCATACAACTCTTCGAATTTTAGATGCAGCGTGAAGAAATTTTCTCCTTTTACATACCAGTGATAGTTATGCAGTTTCATATATAGTATTGAGAAGTTCGCTACTTGCTTGTCCAACGTTTCGGTAATGGCATGTTCCTTCAATGCGGTTTTCGCCATGGGAAATTCCTCCATTCATCTTATAGGATTGTTTCATTGTTTCTATCTTGTCTTTACCCGGGAGGTTCACTTTTGAAACATAGCATAGAAACATCTGGAAATTCATGGAGGGCTGTTTCATTTCTCGGCGATACGGGTAACGATAAGTAATCAAGCAAACTAATCAAGCGAACAGGGGTGATTGACATGTTGGTCGAACTTAGCGCAGTCCTTGCTGCCGTAGCTTTCGTATTCCTTGTCTTCTATTTGATTCAAACCTTGAAATCACTGAAGCTGTCCCTGGATCAGATCACACTGACGATGGGTCAAATGAAGGACGAAGTCACGCAGATTTCTTCCGAAGTACAGGACGTTATTCTCAATACCAATGAGATGGCTATAGATGTTCGTGCGAAGCTGGCAAAGTTGAATCATCTGTTCAGCTCCGTGAACGACGTTGGTCAAGTCGTCCACGAACTTACATCTTCTATGAAACAATCAGCCACAGGTTTCATCGACGCGGTGAAACAAACGCGATTGCCGAAAGATACGCCGTCATTAAGCCGCAGATGGCAAACGATTTTGCAGGGAGCGGCAGTTTCGGTCGAGATGTGGAAGAAGTTTAAATCCAAAAAGACGCCTCATATGGGCAGCATGAAATAGGAAGGAGCTATCTTTGTGAACATACGCAAATTTACGGTTTATAAGCAATCGAATGGGGAAGAAAATATTATATACTTAAGCGGGGAACTTGATTTGTCAGCAGCCTCCGAGCTTGCGGCCGTTCTGGATTCTGTCGTCTCTCAGGGTGATCAGCAATTAACCTTAGACTTAAAAGAGCTGCGTTACATTGACAGCACGGGGATAGGTTTAATTGTCTCGGTGCTTAAAGTAAGAGCTGCGATGGGCGCACCCTTCCGTATTCAGCATATTCCCGCCAGAATTCAACGTTTATTTGAAATCACAGGCGTTGCCCGCTATTTGGTGGACGGAGAACTGCAAATTCATAATCAAGGCAGAGCAGAAAGGAAAGAAGAAATTATATGAACCCATACATCGGCCTTACGATCCCCGCACAGGCGGAATACTTAGATATTGTCCGACTTACCTTATACGGTGTAGCCTCTAAAGCGGGCTTCTCATTTGAAGATATTGAAGATATGAAGGTGGCTGTAGCAGAAGCTTGCAATAATGCCATTCTGCATGCTTATGAACAGGGGCAGCCTGGAACCATTGAGATTCAGTACGAGCAGCAGGACGGATTTTTGCAAATTAGTGTTAAGGATGAAGGGAATAGCTTTCATTATGTGCAAGCCGAATCCGATACGGTTGCTCTGCATCATAAATCCATTAGTGAAGCGGCGGTAGGGGGGTTAGGATTGTTCCTCATGCAGGCTTTAATGGACGATGTGCAGGTGTTAACGGACAGCGGTAAAGGCACTCAGGTTGTTTTGAAGAAGCAGTTAACAGGGCAGATGAATAGAAAAGAGGAAATGGTATGAATGTGAATGCATCATCCAACAAGCCTCTCTATGACATGTATGTGAAAATGAAAATTTATAAAGAGACGGCTTGCCAAGAGACGGCTACGGCACTGCTGCTGCACTATGAACCTATCGTTCGTATGGCAGTCGGCAAGATGTCACGGAGCCGTCCTGATCTCTATGAGGATCTGTATCAGGTCGGGCAGATGTCTTTGCTTCGGCTGTTCACCCAGTACGATAGTACACTGGATACTCCATTTGAAGCTTATGCGATGAAAAGCTTGATCGGTCACCTGAAGAACTATTTGCGTGACAAGTCATGGTACATACAGGTTCCGCGACGAATTAAGGAGAAAGGAGCCCTCGTTCAGAGAGCCTTGGATGAGCTCACCGTCAAGCTCGAACGGTCGCCGAATATCGATGAAATGGCGGCTTATTTGGAGCTCAGCACGGAAGAGACCATAGAAATACTGGCTGGCCGAGACTATTATCATTACACCTCGCTGGATACGCCACTGAACAGTGAAGGGGATAGTGCGACGATTGGTGATATGATTGCCGGGTCGACCGACGAATATCAATCCCTGGAGAGACGAATGGATCTGGAAGAGGCGATGACCTGCTTGAAAGAGGAAGAGAAGAAAGTCATTCATCTTATCTATCAGGAAGGGCTCTCTCAGCGTCAAATTGCGGATCAGCTAGGGATATCCCAGATGAGTGTTTCCCGTATTCAGAAGCGGGCAATACTGAAACTGAAGGCAGTTCTTACACCCAATCCTTAGAGGAGGCCGGCCTATGCCAGTCAAGCATTTTAAATTGGAATATGGAAAAAAGTTTCGTTTAGCGAATATCGACCCCAATGATACCGGAGCCGTCCATGACAGGGAAGAGGTAGAAGCTGAGGTTGAACGCTTGAAAGAGCAGCTGGAAGCACTGCAAAATAAGCTGTACGCCGAGAAGAAGCAATCCGTTCTTTTTGTTATACAGGGGATGGATTGCAGTGGCAAAGATGGCGTCGTTAAGCATGCTCTTGGGGGGTTGCATCCGCAGGGATTCCGGGTAAACAGTTTCCGTGCGCCAACGGAAGAGGAAGCGGCTCATGATTTCTTATGGCGCGCTCATCAGATTGCACCGGCCAAAGGGATGATCGGAGCCTTCATTCGTTCGTATTACGAAGATGTGCTCATCACGAGAGTCCATAATTGGATTAGCGGGTCGGAAGTGAAGAGCAGATTCAAGCATATTAACCGATTTGAGAAATTATTGGAGAGCGGTGGCGTGAAAATCGTGAAGATTTTTCTCCACATCTCGAAAGATTTCCAACTTGCAAAACTGCGCAATCGGCTGACAGATCCTACGAAGCATTGGAAATTTGATAAAAATGATTTGGTAGAGCGGGAGTCATGGGCCGAATATGAGGAAGCCTATGAAGCGGTATTTAAGCATTGCAGCTCTGAAACGGCGCCTTGGTACATTGTGCCAGCCAATCATCGCTGGTACCGGGATTGGGCTGTGCTGCAAATCGCTGTAGAAGCGCTAGAGAGCATGAATCTAGCATTTCCAGAGTCAGATCCGGAGCTCGATGAAATACTAGAAAAACTACAGGAATAGGCGTTGTTTTTCTCTCTACCTCCGTAACTATGGTATAGTTAGATTAGTAGAATGTTAACTAACGTTCTCTATGAACTGTACTAGGAGGCTGCTATGGGCAAATTTTTTCGTGCGAATATACGTGCAAAAATAATAATGGGATATGTATTTATTATCATATGCTTAGGAATTGCTCTTCTCATTGTGAGCGGTCGTGTCAATGCGCTGCAGAAGGAAGTGGATTTCGTCTCCAGTCATGATTTGGAAGCGCATGATCTTATCAACGCCATACAGAAAAATATGGTTGATATGGAAACCGGCATGCGAGGCTACATCATTACTGGAGACGTTCAATACTTGGAACCCTACGATACAGCCAACAAAACATGGCTCGATAATTATAATAAGCTTCTGCAGTTAGTCAGTTATAACCCCGCTCAGAAAGAGAGTTTGGAGCGTATCAAGCCGACCATCCAAAGTTGGATCCGCACGGCCGGTGATAATGTGATTCTGTTGAAGAAAGAAAACAAACAGGCGGCAATTGACGATTACTTCAGGCAAAATTCAGGAAAAAAACTGATGGATCAACTGCGTACCCAATTTGATTCTTTTCTTGCCGCAGAAAAGCAGCTGACGACGGCTAGAGCTGAGCAGCTCGCTCAAAGTAATAAAAATCTTAAAATTGTGCTTTTCACGCTTCTTGGCATCATTTCTATTTTTGCAATAATTGTAGCACTGGTCTTATCTAATTCTATTACAAGTACGATCAAGCAAGTTACGAGAATGATTCGTTATATTACATCTTCCGAAGGGAATCTGACGTCGAGAATTGAACTGACCAGCCATGATGAAATAAGAGAGTTGGCGGAAGCGACCAATGAAATGTTGGGAGATTTGGAGAAGCAAAACTGGATTCAAACGAATATCGCCGAAGTCGCCACTTTGTATCAAGGAATTAATGATATCGGCTGTTTGGGTGGAACTTTTATAAGCAAATTAGCGCCAATGCTGGATAGTGTTTATGGGGCTGTCTACCTACGTGAAAACGTCGGGGAGGAAACTCGCTATGTGAAAATAGCCGGGTATGCGGCGTCCGGAAAGGATCCTGCTGCGGCTGTTTTCCGGTTGGGAGAAGGTTTGGTTGGTCAATGTGCGGTGGATCAGCGTATTTTCCTCATCGATAACCTGCCGGAAAATCATGTGAAACTTACGTCTGGTTTAGGTGCTTCGGTCCCCCGTAACTTGCTGGTAGCGCCGATTCTTGTGAATGGTCACACAGAGGCTGTCATCGAGTTAGCGTCTCTTCATACGTTCCAGGCTCAGCATTTGACCTTGGTTGACTCGCTGCAAGAGAAGTTTGGTTCGGCCATCACAAATGTGCGCAGCCGCATGGAAGTAGAGCGATTGCTATCGGAGTCTCAGATATTGACGGAAGAGCTTCAAGCGCAATCCGAGGAGCTGCAGGCGCAGTCGGAAGAGCTGCAAATGCAGCAGGAACAGCTGCGCATGACCAACGAATTCTTAGAAGAGCAGAACCATTTCTCTGAGCAAAAGGCGTTGGAATTAAAGAAGGCCAAAGACGAGCTGGAAGATTATTCGTTAAAGCTGAAGACGAGCTCCCAGTACAAATCCGACTTCCTTGCCAATATGTCGCATGAGCTGCGTACGCCGCTGAACAGTATCATGATTTTGTCCCAGATGCTCGCGGAAAATAACGGCGATTTGCAAATGTCAGAGATTGTGGAATATTCGCGCGTGGTGAATGCCGCAGGGAAGGATCTGCTGGCGCTAATCGACGATATCCTGGATTTATCCAAAGTCGAGGCGGGCAAAATAGAAATCATGACGGACGATTTCAATGTGACTGAACTGCCGCAATTGATGAAGCTTATGTTTGCTCCGGTCGCGGAGAAAAAGGGACTCGACTTTGACATCACCTTGGATCCGGATGTGCCGAATGTCATTCAGACGGACGGTCAGCGTCTACAGCAAATATTGAAGAATCTGCTCTCCAACGCGTTTAAATTTACCGAAAAAGGTTCCGTGATGATGAAAATCGCGCTTGCCGACCCGGTTCGTGTGAAGGAGCTCCTGCGCAGAGATCCGGCAGAAAAAGTACTTGCCATCTCGATTACGGATACCGGTATCGGGATTCCCATCGACAAGCAGCAGGTCATTTTCGAAGCGTTCCGCCAGGTGGATGGCACAACCAACCGGCAATTTGGCGGAACAGGGCTTGGTTTATCCATCTGCCGCGAGTTTACGCGTCTGCTCGGGGGCTCCATTGTTGTGAAAAGCGAGGTGCACAAGGGCAGTACATTTACGCTCTACGTGCCTAACGCAATTGAAACGGAGCAGGATAACGGGTCGCCTGGCAATGACCCTCATGGAGGGGAAATTGCCGCAGCCGTGGAAGAGCGAACGATTATTTCTACGCAAGCTGTGGCGCCGTCTGCCGTTTCATCGGTTGAAACGATGATTGGGGACGTGGATGTCATCCATTCGGATGCGCAGCTGTTCCAAGGCAAAAGAGTGCTGCTCGTCGACGATGATGCGCGCAACGTTTTCGCGCTCGTTACTGCGCTGGAGACGAAGGGAGTTACCGTGGATGTAGCGGATCACGGGAAAGATGCCCTGGAAATGTTAGGCGAAGGCGCCGAGTACGATCTCATCTTGATGGACATCATGATGCCGGTCATGGATGGTTATGAGGCCATGCAGGCGATTCGAGGAGAACTGCAGATGCATGAACTGCCAATTATCGCCCTTACGGCCAAAGCGATGAAAAGTGAGAAGGAGAAATGTCTGGAAGCCGGCGCTTCCGACTATATTACGAAGCCGCTAAATATGGATCAGCTATTTTCGCTCATGCGTGTATGGCTAACGAAGCAGGTGAAAAAACATTGAATCGTAAGCTTGTGGAAGAGCCCGTCGACTTGGAGAACCCGCCTTATGAGGATGAACGACAAAACATTGAGATTAATCTCCTCTTAGAAGGCCTGTATCAAATGTACGGGTTTGATTTCCGCCACTATGTCCGTTCTTCCTTACGGAGGCGGGTTCTGAATCGCATGAAAGCAGAGAAGCTGCCGAACGTCACCGCCCTATTGGAGAAGGTTCTCCATGAACCTGGCTTCGTGGACCGCTTGCTCAATGACATGTCGATCCGCGTCACCGAGATGTTCCGAGACCCCAGCTTTTTCCGCGCTTTTCGCAATCGGGTCGTGCCTGAGCTCAGGAAGTACCCCGAGATTCGCATCTGGCATGCCGGCTGCGCGACGGGGGAGGAAGTGTACTCCATGGCGATCCTGATGCAGGAAGAGGGCTTGGCGGAGCGAACAAAGATCTATGCAACGGATATGAATGAGAAAGCGATTGATGCCGCGCAAAAAGGGGCCTTCCCGCTTAAGCAGATGCAATACTTCACCAAAAATTATTTGGATTCCGGCGGGACGAAAGCTTTCTCCGAATATTACACAACGGATCATCAGTACGCTTACTTCCAGCCGGTCATGAAGGATAACTTGATGTTCGCACAGCACAATTTGGCAACGGACGGCTCTTTTAATGAATTTCATGTGATCTTGTGCCGCAATGTCTTGATCTACTTCGATCATAAGCTGCAGACCCAAGTACACAGCTTGTTTCACGGCAGCTTGGTCGGCGGAGGGTACCTCGGGTTAGGCAAGAAAGAGTCCATTCTTTTCGTGCCGGAAGGCGTGCATTATGAGGAGTACGTTCCGCAGGAACGAATATACCGTAAGAGATAAGACCATTTGAGACGATGAGGGTATCGTTGTCTCAAGTGGTTTTTTTGTTGCTAGCTGCGGGGGATGGAGTTTTATGGTTGAGGAACAGTAAAAAACCTGGGAGAACGCTGCATAGGTGTATCTTAAGGGAACTGGGGGCCTCTATTTTTGGGAAAAAGAAGCATTTTTCCACGATGAGCGGAACTACAGGGCACTATTCGGCCTTCGTGCCACACTTTATCGAGCGAAACGCCAAAATAGTGGCCCACAGTTCCCTTTATCTGTATGGAACAAGCTATTTCAGGAGAATAAAGGACTGTAGTTCCCAAATAACCATGGGTTAAGCTATCTAACCTCATATGCACTCCATCAACCCTTGTTTCGCCCGCAGCGCCAGCGGTTAACAATGTTTATAAATCACCAGAAAGAAGGAGATCACAATGAGCGTAGCAGATGAGCTGAAGACTCCAAATGAGCGCATACCCGATAAGCTGATTCAAGAGTTGGAGCGTGATACGCATGCCAAGCTTAATATCGAGCAGCTGACGCGGATTACCGCAATGGTCAGAGAGTATCAAGGGAATATCAAGTCGCATTTGACGCAGCAGCAGGCCAAAAAGTCGTCCTGGGCGGATCGCATTGCCGACCGTATCGCGGTATTTGGCGGAAGCTGGACGTTTATCGTGCTGTTCGCTCTTTTTCTGGTGAGCTGGATGCTGCTCAATCTGACGCGTTTTGCCTACGATAAGCCGCCGTTCATTTTGCTGAATTTGATACTTTCGTGCATATCGGCTTTTCAAGCGCCGGTTATCCTCATGAGCCAGAATCGTCAGGCAAATCGAGATAAGCAGGAGGCTATCCTGGATTTTGCCATTAATTATCGGGCTGAACAAGAGAATATGGAGATGAAGGAGCTGCTCGAACGGATGGATCAGAGGTTGGAGAGAATGGAACGGGAGATTTTCCACCGATAAATGTTTCATTTTAAGGACAAGCGGTTAATAGATATCATAGCCAAGCAACACAAATTTAAGATGAAAAGAGGGTGTTTCCTATGTTAGGCTGGGCTGTCATGTTTCTAATCATTGCTCTTGTAGCTGGTGTATTCGGATTTTTTGGAATTGTTTCAGCGGCAGTAGGAATTGCCAAAGTACTGTTCTTCGTATTCCTGATCATGTTTGTCGTATCGCTGATTTTCGGCAGACGCCGAGGCATCTAGTTCACAACTAGTCTACATGAACCCACAGTAACAATCGCTTAACCCAATAAAATCAATCGAAAGAGGAGGAATTACCATGAGTACTTACACAAGAGTGAGTGTGACAACCAATCTGCAAGAAGCGCAGGAGAAAGTACAGCAATTGTACAGGGAAGGCTTTTCGAGGGAACACATTTATGTACTGACGCACAGTGCTGAAGGTACCGATTTCGTCGCAAATTATACGGGTGCAGAGCAAATTACCGTGCAGGAGGAGGGCATGCTGACCGCTATAGCAAATCTTTTCCGTTCCCGCGGCGATGAGCTTAGGGCGAAGATGAAGGCTCTCGGCGTGCCGGATGTAGAGGCCAGTCGTTTGGAAGGTGAGCTGGATCGGGGGAAAATCCTTGTCCTGGCGAAGCCTTCCAGTGAGTACAAAGCCTATGATGAAGCAGATTTTCAGCGTACGATTTTATAAAAATGGACAGGGGAGACTCCTTCGCGGGTCTCTTTTTTCCTGTTCATAGCACTTATGAATAGCAAAGCCCTTATTGCCTCCATTCTCGGAGACAATAAGGGCTTCGGGTACTGCCGTAGGCTGTATTACTAATTATCGCCTGCTGCTTGTGTTCGATAAGGTTGGGAGCATCTTTGAATCCTTGACCATGGCAGAATGACAAATCGGACATTCCGGACTTTCGTCGAATGAAAAGTTATCTCTCATCCAACATGAGCACTGTTCCGTGCTGCAGGTCCAAATGTTCGTTTGCTCTTCGGGCACAGGTTCCATCGATTTCTTTGAAAAGTACATGTGAACTCCTCCTTGTCATTATAGACTCAGCCTCAGACTCGCAAGCAGTGTATAGCAATATGTGGTAAGGACTACAGCTTGACTACATTTTCAGCTTGCGGTCCGCGGTTACCTTGAACAACTTCAAATTGTACGCGTTGGCCTTCATCCAAGCTTTTGAAACCTTCCCCTGTAATAGCGCTGAAGTGAACGAACACATCATTGCCGCCTTCCATTTCGATAAAGCCAAACCCTTTTTCTGCATTAAACCATTTTACAGTACCTGTTTCCATGTAGACATAAACCTCCAATAATTTGTTCCTGCGTGTTGCTCTTGGATCATTCAGAACCTGACAGCTTGTTAACGCAGCTTTGATAATATATCCATTTCGAAGGGAGCTTATTCCAATTTCGTGAAAAAATCATTTCAAACCAATTGACGCGCTCCCAAAAGTTGCCTATACTGAGGCTAAATATGGCTTCAAATCATAATTTCATAGTTCGTATAACCTCGATAATTTGGTTCGGGGGCTCTACTGGGAACCTAAGTCCTAACTACGAACACAATATATGCTTATATATTGTGTTTGTTGGTTAGGATTTTTTTACGTTGAGGAGGAATGAAAGATGGGTTCATTATTAATTCGCAATGCGCAGGCTATTGTTACGGTGGATGCCGGGGATCGTGTGTTGGAACGGACGAATATCCTTATCGAAGGGAATCGGATTACGAAGATGGGGAAGGACATGTATGAAGCAGACAGGGTTATCGATGCCTCGCAAATGTTTGTGTACCCAGGCTTGGTTAACGTGCATCATCACCTGTATCAGACGTTTACGCGCAATTTGCCGCAGGTGCAAAAGCTGGAGTTATTCGACTGGCTCCGCTATCTATATGAAATTTGGAAGGGGATCACGCCTGATACCGTGTATCACAGCTCCCTAACAGGCATTGCCGATCTCATGAAAAATGGGTGTACCACCGTTTTCGACCATCATTATGTATTTCCGCAGCAAAATAGCGCTCATTTCATCGATAAGCAGTTCGAAGCAGCCGAACGCCTAGGCATTCGCTTCGTAGCTTCCAGAGGGTCCATGACGCTTGGCAAGGATCAAGGAGGTTTACCTCCTATGAGCGTCGTGCAGGACCTGGATACGATCCTTGCTGACAGTGAGAGGCTGATTGATCGTTATCACGATGCCAGCGCAGGCTCGATGCGTCAGGTGGTGCTGGCGCCGTGCTCACCCTTCAGCGTCTCCGCAGAGCTGATGCGGGAGTCGGCGAAGCTGGCTAGAGCCAAAGGCGTACGGCTTCACACTCATCTGGCTGAGACGAAGAATGAAGAAGCCTATACGCTTGAAAGATTCGGCATGAGACCGCTGGCTTATATGGAAAGCCTGGACTGGTTAGGGTCCGACGTGTGGTACGCCCATGGCATTCATTTTAACGATGAGGAAATGAGGGTGCTCGCGCAAACCCAAACCGGCGTCGCCCATTGCCCGATTTCCAACATGAAGCTTTCGTCCGGTATCGCGAGAGTCCCCGAAATGCTCAATATGGGAATTCCCGTAGGCTTGGCGGTGGATGGCAGTGCATCCAATGACGGATCGAACTTGCTTGAGGAGCTCAGGGTAGCGTATTTGCTGCACAGACTGCAATCCAGCGCTCAGGCGCCCAGCGGCTATGATTTATTGAAAATCGCCACCAGAGGCGGCGCTGAAATTTTAGGCAGATCCGATATCGGATCGCTTGAGGTAGGGAAGGCCGCGGACTTGTTCATGGTTCGTGTAGACCATATTGACGCTGTAGGGACGCAGACCGACCCCAAATCATGGCTGGCAACGGTTGGCCTTAAGCGACCAGTGGATTACACCATCGTGGCTGGAAAGGTCGTCGTCGAGAACGGCAGGCTTGTTGGAGAGGATGAGGAACGGCTTGCGATGGACTGCCAAGCATCGTTCGAACGTTTTATGCAACAGTAAGAGAACGAAAAAAGCCCGCACCTCTCGCAAGGCCTTTACAGACCAAGGGAGGGCGAACTTTCCTTTTAAGCAAGCAATAAAATGACTAGCAGCTCGAACAGAACTAACGTCAAAATTTGATTGTACTGAGCAGGCGTATATATAGGTCTGTGGTGCCCGAAAGGCTGAGCATGCGGGGTAACATGCAGATAAGCATGGTGGCCATCCACATTCACCAGCACGCCTTCATACGTATGACCGTCTATAGTTGTGACGCGAATCGTACGACCGACATGGGGGTGAACAGCTCCCATAATCGTGTTCCGCTTGTGCATCATTTGATGCTGCCAGTCTGGTTCTGCTTGATAAAGAACTTGCGATCCTTGATGACCGGGGTGTTGCGACGGATTCATATACATAGCTTTCGCTCCTTTTTCGTGCGGCTGCGCGCATCGGTAGGCTTTTTGCCTAGGTTCACTACAGACTATTCAGCCGTCCGAAAAAGGTGCGTTTGCCTATCCACTTATTCCAAGATACTAATCGCGTTTAATTGTTACCACACGAGTATCATCGTCAAAGGATACTTTACCGCCAAGCGACTCTGCGATGAAACGAATCGGCACGAAGGTAGATCCATTATGGAGCGTTGCAGCACTTTCCAACTCAATGGAAGCACCGTCAACAGTAGCAATCTTACTATCAAGTTTCAGTACAATCGTTTTACCGCTTAACAAGTCTTTGATGGTAACTTCCTGCAAGTCGCCGTTCCAGCTAACCTCAGCGCCAAGCTTTTCGGATATAAAGCGCACCGGCACCATGGTTTTGTTATCTGCATTAATGAATGGCTGCGGTGTATCGCTAGTCGAGCCAGCATCGCCATCCGTCAGCTTTAAGTTAACTTCCTTCTTCGTTACTTTCATATCTTCACGAAGCATTTTGTAGAATGTGGACTGGTTATCCAAGTCGCCCAGCACGCGATAAATGGAGGAAGCGTCCTTTCCAACTTGTACGGCGCCGCCGGAGATATCCATGGTATCAGCTGTAACCGGTTTATTCATATTCCAGGTTTCGCTTGCGAAGGAGATTTTAAGCCCTGCAACGCCAGTGCCTTTATCGGGAAGCGGGACGTTGACCGCAAGTGTTTGCTTACGAATGAATTTATCGGCATCGATGTAAAGATCAGCCTGCAGCGTAGACTTGGCGTCAAACAAGCCTTTAATGGGCATCACACCTTGCTCGGCATTCCCGCTAATGGCTTCTTCGAAAGAGGCAGCCGCTTTCTCCAGGAAATCATGGATAGGCTCATAAACGAGTCCGATGGCTAATTGTTTGTTGCTCAAAATCGTCATGGCGAAGTCGGCGGAACCGGACTTGACCTGATCTTCAATCACAGGTGACAAAGCATCGTACAATTGGCTCAGCAGCTCTTTTAATCCAGCTTCGTCCGCCAAGATATTGCTGAACAGTTTCTGGAGCAGGGTGGCTAGCTCAGTGCCGTTCAGTTCAATATGTGCTTGCTGGAGGGAGAGGTCGGCACCGTTAACTTTGTCCGTAACAGATGAGACCGAAATATTCGAAGGATTTGCCGTATTCGCTAAAATAAGTCCAATTACCGAAGATTTAATCTCGGCTAGTTTATTTCCGAACTGTTCCTGAATGACGGTTGGCAGCATTTTGGTGAGCGTTGCATCCGACCCGCCTAAGACGTCATAAACAATCGGTTTTTTCGCGCCTTCAATACTTAAAATAATTTTCGTACCTTCTGTAGCAAGCTTGAAGGGGATGGAGCCCTTCCCGTATGTAATTGTACCTTCTGCTGAAGTCTGTTGTGCGTTCTGTGTTTTCACGTTCGTAAGCTCAACTTGTACATGTTGCAGAGCGCTGAGCGACTTCTGCTCGTCAGCTGTTAGCTTGGAGGTGTCGCCGGGGACGAACTCAATCTGCAAGGTGCCTTTGGATTCGGAGGACTTCACGGTTGCGCTGTTTTTAATCGCCTCAGCAAGATCTAAGCCTTGTACAGCTTGGCAACCTGTCAGCGCAAGCAGCAGGAACACCATGGCGGCGGATACCCACCAAGTCATTTTCTTTTTGTACATGTGTTAATCTACTCCTTAGTTTTAATAGAAATAACAAAAAGACGTCCAATGATTATACGCTATGCACCAAAGAAGGATTCGCTTGAAAACGGATTATTTTTTGACCGAAACCTTTTATTACCAATTTCGTCTATATTTATTAGATGGAGTATGCTTCCTGAAGGAGGCCACAAGGAGGTGACGTCTATGATGACTTTGTTTGCGGTATGTTTTTTTGTAGGCCTTGTACTAACTGTTCTTGTTACATTTTTTGGAGGCGACTTTTTCGAGGTCCACGGAGATACCGGAGGAGCACATGGCCATGGGGGACCGTCCTTCTTCAACTTGTCTTCCCTATTAGCGAGCTTAACGGTATTCGGTGGGATGGGGTATATGCTGAGTGAGGTAGGAATGACCAGCAGTTTATTCATCCTGCTCATTGCTATTGGCGCCGGGCTTTTTGTGGGTTGGCTGTTCTTCCTTTTCTATGCCAAAGTCATCTATAAGCATGATGACAGCATGAGAGAAAGCGATTTTGAACTCAATGGACAGTTAGGGAAGCTGATTGTGCCCATTAACGGAAAGGGAATCGGCGAGATGGTGATTGTGATGCAAGGGACCAAACGGTCCATCAGCGCGCGATCCGAGCTTGGAGAATCGATACCCAAAGGAGCGAGGGTGGTCATTCTTCATATGGATAAAGGCGTCGCTACAGTAAGTCAATTTAGTGATTAAACTTGAGGGTATTACTAACTTCCGGGAGGTTATTTGATGACGTTAACGATTTTGTATACGGTTGTTGCGATTGTGCTTGTTGTTTTCATTTTACTTACTACCATTGTTAGAGCCTATAAGAAAGTTCCGCCGAATGAGGCGATGATCGTGTTCGGTTTGGGCGGCAAACGCGTCGTGCAGGGCGGAGGAACGTTTGTCATTCCGGGCTTTCAGAGCTACAAAACAATTTCCATGATGCTCATGAGCTTCGACGTCAAGCCGGATCAGCCCATGTTCTCTCAACAGGGGATACGGCTTAAGATCGAGGCGGTTGCCCAGATCAAAATTCAAAGCGACCCCATCGCCATCGCCACGGCCTCCGAGCAGTTTCTGGACCACACGCTGCTGGAGCGTGAAATGATGATTCTTCATTCCGTTGAGGGGCATCTGCGCGGGTTGGTTGGCCAATTAACGGTAGAAGCTATCCTCAAGAATCCGGATGAGTTGAACAGCAAGATGAGGGAGACGTGCTCGGAGGATTTGGATAAAATGGGGCTGAGCCTGATCTCCTTCGTCCTCAAGCGTGTGGCGGATGATCAAGGTTATATTGAGAACCTTGGTGTGCCGGAAGTGGAGCGCATCCGCAAAAGCGCCAGCATTGCCAGAGCCGAGGTCGAACGGGACATCCAGATCCGACAAGCGGATACAGAAAAAGAATCGGCTATTCGCAAAGCAGAGGCGCACCAGCTGAAGGTCGAAGCCGAAACGGTCGCATCGGCCAAAGAAGCGCAGTACCGCAAAGAGCTAAGCATGCGAGAAGCGGAGTTTAAGCAGGAAACGACGAGCCGGCAGGCGGAAGCGGACTTGGCTTATGAGCTGAAGCAGAAGCAGATTCAGCAGTCGCTCGTGACGGAGCAGGTGAGAATCAGGCAGATGGAAGCTGAAGCGAACAAGACCGTACGGCAGATTGAAGTTGAGCTGAAGCAAAAGGAACTCGAGGCGTCGGTCATCAAGCCCGCCGAAGCGGAGAAGCAGGCTGCGATTATGCGCGCCGAAGTGAGCAAACAGCGGCAAATTCTCGAAGCCGAGGCGGATGCCGAGTCGACGAGAAAGCGCGGTGAAGCGACGGCCGAGGCGGAGCTCGCCAAAGGGAAAGCGAATGCGGAAGTCGTTCGCTTGGCGGGGCTTGCTGAAGCGGAGGCGCTGGAGAAGAAAGCCGAAGCCTACAAGCAGTACACGCAGGCGGCGGTGACGGTGGAAATTCTTCGCATTCTGCCGGAGTTAGCGGAGAAGATTGCAGCGCCACTGAGCAACGTGGACAAAATCACGGTGATCTCCCAAGACGGTGCGACATCCGGCGTGAACAAGGTGACAGGCGACATCGTCAAAATGATCGCCCAAGTGCCTGAAATTACGCAGACACTAACAGGTCAGAGTGTTACGGAGCTTGCACGCGCCTTCCTCGGCAAGGACAATGTGCCTAATGTGAATAAGGAAACGGAATGAATCCAAGTGAATGTCCTTGGCCCCTAGGGCTGAGGGCATTTTTTTATAAGCGTAAAAGGGCGAATTGCTATACAATAGGGACTAAGTTTAGAGTGAAATGAGGCATCCGTCATGGTTATTTACCAAAGGTTTCTGCGAGATTTGATCCGCAATTATATCATAGGTTCGGGTATTGCTGTTGTTGTGGTTGGCGGGGTCATTATTTCAACGACCTTATCCATTTCGAATGCAGAAATGGTGCGTATTTTCTTCATTATGACCATTTCCCTAGGTGTCATGATGCTGGCGGAGCTGCTGGTGTTTCGCAGGCACATGCAACCCATTCGGACCCTGCTGAAGCAGGAGGCGCCTGACTTAACGTCCATTCGGGACGCTTATTTGCAAACTCATCGCTTTCCGGCACTGTCCGTGAAACGGATTCTGGGGCCTCATTTTCTTGGCCTGTCGATTCCAGCCATGACGATGGCGTCCATCGGGATTGCGATGGGCTGGCTTTCACTGCCGGCTTATTATATTGGGCTTGCCGGAGTAGGTGCTGTGCTTGTGGCAAGCATGCATGCTTTGCTTGAATTTTTTACGACAGCCCAGGCGATCCGGCCGGTTCTTATCCATATCCGTGAGGTAGGCCAGCGCCTTTATGGGGAGGACGTCTCTTTGGATGGGCGCGTGATTGTTTCCATTCAACGCAAATTCCAGTTAAGCGCGTTCTTGATTGGAACGATGCCGCTGTTCCTTTTTAGCTTAGCAACGCAAATTCGTCTTCTTTCACAGTCTTCGGATTTTACGGTGGATTATTGGAAGTGGGCGGGGATCATTCTGCTGCTTGGCGTGGGGTTTTCCTCTCTTGGGGCACGGATGCTGGCCAGAGATATTCAACAGCCTATCGGAGACTTGTACCGAGCGATGAGAGACGTGCAATCCGGGGACCTGCAGGTTAGGGCTTCGGATTTATATTCAGATGAATTTTCAAGATTGGTTGCAGGTTTTAATCATATGGTCAAAGGGCTTGAAGCGCGCGAGAGTATGAATAATCAGCTGCTGCAGAGTTATTATTCCACATTAGCTGCTGCCCTTGACGCTAGAGATGCTTATACGGCAGGGCACTCCACACGCGTTGCTCAGTATTCCCTTCTGATTGGAAAAGCTGTGGCTTTAAGTGAGCAGGAACTCGATCTATTGAAGAAAACAGCCCTGCTTCATGACATAGGGAAGATAGGCGTTCGTGACAATGTATTGCTGAAAGAGGGCCGATTGACCGCTGAGGAGTTTGAGAAAATCAAGCTGCATCCGGTGCTAGGCGAATCGATCCTGAAGCAAATTGAGCCGGCGGAGGCGATGGCGCCTTTGCTTCCGGGCGTGCGCTCACATCATGAGCGCTATGATGGCAAGGGATATCCGGACGGCCTGAAAGGCCAGGAGATCCCAGAATTTGGGCGCATTATCGCGGTAGCCGATGCGTTCGACGCAATGACCTCCGATCGTCCTTATCGGAAGGGGATGGCGGTTGAGAAGGCGATGGCCATTCTCGCGGAGGGCAAAGGGACGCAGTGGGATCCCAGCTATGCGCAGGCGTTTATTGATGTTTTCATGAGCTCGAACCCTGGGAAGAAGACATCACAGGTAAGTTGACCGCATGAAACAGCAAATGCATAAATAATAGAGCCCGCTGCTGCGTGAAGGAAGGTCTATTATTTATGCAATCCATGACGATCAATTGATAACAG
Source organism: Paenibacillus sp. WC2504 (assembly GCF_052682475.1). Taxonomy (NCBI): domain Bacteria; kingdom Bacillati; phylum Bacillota; class Bacilli; order Caryophanales; family Paenibacillaceae; genus Paenibacillus; species Paenibacillus sp. WC2504. Next base: position 7,854,557 of record NZ_JBQZFH010000001.1, on the reverse strand, counting down.
GATAGCCTAAGAATTCGGCAATCTTATCCAGTAATCGTTGCTGTGCAGTCATTTTTTGAAACATGTCATCGTATTTTTTGTTCAGGTCATCTTTCAGTTGGTTCATTTCCCCGGTAACGCCTTCATATTGCTGGTTCAGCAACTGCGTTGTGGCAATAAGCAGTTCACCTTTGACGTCTTGTTCAGAGGCTTCTTGGATCTGCTGTTGAATAGCTTGGATGACATTCTGAAGTCCTTTCACTTTAAGAGAAGCACCTTCAAATTGTCGGTGTAACAATTCAATGGTTGTAGCGATTTCACTTCGGATGTCCTGTTCAATGAGCTCAGCGATCTTGTTAACAAGAATCTGATTAACGCTGCTAAGTTCCGTTACTTCCTCCGTAAGGGCGTCACAGCGGTTGCCCAGCTTCTGTACTTCCTCCGAAACACCTTCGACTTGTGGTCTCAGTAGCTCAGTTGCAGCGGAGAGGATCTCACCTTTGAGGTCGATCTCCGAAGTCTCGGGTTGTGCTTGGACTTGCGCCTGCACTTGCTCTTGCGATTGCGCGAGACGCTGGATTTCATTACGCAGGTCCGCTATTTCATCCGAAACGCTATGATATCGTGTATCCAATGCTTCAACAGTGGTTATCAAGCTTTCTTCCTGACTTGTTTGTTCCGGTGTTTTTATGACCTTCTGCATGAGAGAATGGACAATGGCGCTTAGCTCTGTGAATTTATGCGTTAACAGATCGAACTGAAAGTTGGAGTGATCCATAGCAGGTGATGAAGCTCTGCCGGCTGTAACTGATGCTATACTGGCTTTTTGATTCAGGTTATCTGCGTAGTCCTTTAACTTCTCCGTTGTTTTGTTCGATTCTATCTTTTGCTTGAGGAGCTGTACCGAATTACGCAATTCGATCGTATCATTGTTAAACTGAGCGTTCGATTTGTTGACAGCCAGCGGGGGAGTAATGGAGCCGGAAATAGCAGGAGACGGAGGAGAAGCCGGAGTTTCAGGTTGCGCAGTTTGTATATCTTTGGGAAGTGCAAGAGCTTCCTTATCACGCATTTCCTGTAACTGTTCTTTTATGAACTTAAGTGGCTTATTGGCGTCTTTCATCCTGGCGATGACTCGAAACATTTCGATGGCCTCTTCCGTGTACCTGAGTGAACCGTCAACCGCTACGATCGGAAGAAATTCGCGAAAGTGATTGGACCATTCGACGACAGATGCACGTGTCTTTCCGATTTTGCCGGCGATTTCGGTGAGCTTATATGATCTTTTCATTGTTCTGTATCGTCATCCTTTCTTCTTAAGCTCTTTAGGCTTAGGCAATTAGCTGTAACATTGTATTCAGGACATGAAACAAATGACAATGAAAAAAGAGTCCATTCCCAACAACTGGGGAATGGACCTTTCTTGTTTTTAATCAATCGACGGCACATGTTTATCCGTCTCTGGTGCTAAATACCGACCAACCTTATCAATCCATTCCTCGACATAATGATCTGTGGCCCACTGCGCCATGACAAGCTGCTCACCGGGGAGCAGATTCAGCACAAGCTGTGGATCACTCCCGGGTGCCTGGCCGTAGGGATAGAACTTGAGCTTGCCGTTTTCAAAGATAACGAGCATATCGTTCATCGGCGAAGTTAAAGCATCGGTCGCTTGCGGCCAGGAAGACTGAATGCCGTTCCAGTTGCAGCACAAATCGTCGTGGTTGACGACTTTATCGGGCAGCTCTCGCGGGAAGTCATGCAGCGCATAGCTGTCGGGTACTGCCGCCGTGTTTGTGACACGCGGCGTTTCAGCGACCTTGCCAACCCAGTGCCCTGGTTCACGCTGAACCGTCCAGCTTTCGCCAGAGACCTCGCCGCGCAAACTGCTGGATATGCTTGCAAGCACGCCGCTGATATTCGTGTTCGTGCCGTAGACATCAGCGATAGATACGTGATTCTTGTCCACCGGTTTGTTGTAAAACTGTACGGTGTGGCCTTCTTTTAATTGCGGCAGTGTGCGGACCCAGATGCGATCTGCCTGATAGGGCGTGCCGCCACGCACGGTCTGTTCCGACTCGGCAATAGATACATATTGATTCCCTGCAAATAGGAGGGTTTCTGTCCGATTGAGCTGCTCGTCTTCTTGATCCGGGAAAACTTCCGGTTTCACGGGCTGATCCGCCAAATGAGCGGATAAGTAATGGAATTCATCTGTTTTCGTTCGATGGACCAACGAATCGATTTTCCAGAAGTTTTGCTTATAAGGCATAAGAATCCCTGAGCCTTCGGACGTCTTCTGCAGCTGCCCCCGAACAGGCGCGATCAGCATCGTGCGATAGGTACTATAGCGCATGGGTTTCAGTACGCGCCCAGGCTCGCTGGCAGGCTCATGTTCGGTCCTTAAGCCAATCAGCAAAGCCGTGGTAATCGGCGTAGGAGAGAGGTTTAAGGACGCAGTTGTTGCTGTGATGGCTGCATCTGCGACAGGTGCGGCATCACTTTGGGTATGTAGCGTATTCCAAGGGAAAAGCAAGATCGCGGCCGCGATTGCACCGACACCAGCGAAGCAAAGCATGGGCTTGATTCTTGGCTTCGTTCGTTCTTTGCGTTCAACCGCTTCTTCAATCTCGCGCTGAAGCTTGGAAGTAAAGCCTGGGCGCTCAAGCGGTCCTGATTCCAATTGTTTGCGTAAATCATCCGGATCAGGATTCTTCAAGAGCCTCACGCTCCTTCAATTTGACCACCTTGAGTCTGGCGTGATGAAGCCGTGATTTAACGGTTCCCTCCGATATATTAAGGATAGACGCCATTTCTTTCGTTGAGAGCTGATAGTGGGCATGCAAAATCAGAATTTCCCTGTATTTCGGTGGAAGGGAAATTACTTTTTTCCAAATGTCGCTGGCATATAATTTCTCCATAGCTTCTGTTTCGGCAGAACTTGATGTACCTGTAGATTGAATGAAGCCAACAAGGGTAACTTTGCGCCAGAAGGCCTTGCGTAAATAGTCATAAGTAGTATTGCGTGTAATCGTAAGAAGCCAGGTCTTAACCGAAGCTTCGCCGCGGAATGTAGTAAGATTGCGATAAACTTTTAGGAAGGCATCTTGGGCAATATCATCAGCTAAATCGGAGTTGCGGCAAATGCTGAAAGCGTAATTCCAAACATCATTTCCGTAGGTCTCCATTAAATTGCGAAGAATGACTTTTTGATCTGTTGTTTCAGATACGTACTTTAAATACTCAAATACATGGACACCGGTCGTCTCCATTCTCTCACCTCTCTGAATTAGACGTTTGCAGGTTCCAAAAAGTTCGCAAAACGCCCAAAAAATTTTTACGGCATTATCCCCCTACTTAAATAATTCGAAAGGATATTGCCGCAAGAGTCGGAGAATGAAGTTAGATAGGCAGAAAAGAAGTAGGTCGGATTCTAGAGGAGATTTGAGCCGGGGAAGAGAATGGGTCCTGTATATAGGAAGTGGACGCTACCGAATTATCCGTCTAAATGAAACGGCTGAAGGGTTCCAACGTGTTGTTCAGCCGTTTAAAGCGCAGGATTAGCGTGCTGGCGGTCGATTCTACCCACTGTGATAGCTTTGTAACGCCAGAACGTCTCATGAATGAGCGCAGCTTCCTCCTCATTTAGATACTGAACCAGCACCGTCACTTCCGGAAGCTTATGCTTTTGATGAGGGAGGGAATGTTTGGATTTGATAAGGAGTCCGATGCCGAACCCGAGCAGGAAGCCGCCAAAACCGTAGATAAGTCCCCAAATGATAGGCCCCCATTCTAAGATGAAGCCTAGGCTAATCCCCAAGACACTGCAGGCTGTTGCGCTGGCAAAGCCGATTTCAACGGATTTAGCTGTACGATCAAAGCGTTGATCAACAATGGATAACGATTTATCTGCATGGGCGTCCATGAGGACGGGGCGAATGCGGCTTGGATGAATACCGCTGTGCTCCAACATGCTTAAAGCTTGCTCTAACTCCGTACAATGCTCAAATGTGCCTATCATCCACAAAGGAGAGTTCATCTCGGTTCCATTCATCGATGCGATCCTGGCTTTCTCATAATAATCGGTTAAAAATTGACGCTGGGTGATGCGGAAAAGCCGATTTTGTTCAATCGAGCTGGTATAAGAATGGTACATGGCACCTCCTAGAACGGAAGGCATGAACATAAGCCACTGAGGGTTCAGAATACTGACAACCATACGGTTATGACCCAAGATGAGAGCCATAAGCGCTTCATAGAAGTGAGAAAATGTGAGATAAATCCACCACCAGAAAATACCGTAAAAGCCAAGCCAAATGTGCTTGTTGTATAGCTGTCCAAGACCCGGAAAAAGAAATGAGCAGTAGGCGGCGATAAGAGGTCTCTTTTTCTCAAGAAACTGGATGCCGGTTGAACGCATGAGATGTATCGGGATTCGTCCGTTTTCCAGCATGGCCAGTTCGTAGTGCTTATTCGCTTCAATGGAGCAGCGATAGCTGTCCCAGATTGCAAAAAAATAAATAAACATATAACCGAATAGCCACTCGGGACGCAAAACTTGCTTCGCCATCGCGAAATTGCCGCTAAACGAATACACCATAGCCAGATTAATATTGGCCAATGAATTAATAATGACTTCAGAAAGCGTTAACAGAACACCTGTCGTGTTCTTGTACATGAGCAGATGTCCAAAACCAGGGAAGGAGGCTGACCACCAGGCAACCATGAAGGGGTTGCGGCGTTGGGCATAGATAATATCAAACCTTCTGACAGCAGCCATTGTCCATCGGGAGGTGGAATGTGTTGACAAAGGAAACCCGTCCTCTTCACTTCAAAATGTCTTTGGATTAGTATCGCAGGTATTGGTATTTTTTATGCAAATAATAGGGCAAATGCGAATTGCAGCCTTGACAATAGAAGGTATTAGCACGCAATATGTAGGAAGGATACTGCATGTAAATCAGGTCCTTTGGAGAGGAAGAACACAATGAATTTCGTTGAGCATGTCATGGATCACCTGCGTTCCGGAGTCATTAACAATTACCCTCAGCCAGTTGCCTTGAATATGGGCTTAGCGTATACCGTTAAACTGGAAGATAAGAAGACGAATTTAATTTGGCTGCCTTTTGAGTATACAGGTCTTGCATACGTGGATATGGGGCGACAGGTCAATGTGCATCCTTATTATAGAGGCGTGATTTTTGAGGAAATTGAACTCTCTAGGGGAACGGATCTTCACAAGCCGCAAACGGAAGAGGCCTTTGTGAAAGCCGTATTTCTGAAAAGCTTTGAGATGCATCAGCTGCTCCAGCAGGAGAAATATGCCTACTTGCAGGGGAGCGCACCGGATTTCCTAACAAAGATGTTATACATAACAGATTGGCTCCGTTACTACAATTCAATGAAAACCGTTGGCGCAGGCAGAAAATTGGGCTAAGTGCCGGAATAATAGGACTATACTTTCTACGGTTGTAGAGGGTGTGGTCCTTTTTAATATGCAGAGAGACGGAATCATTCATGGATTAAAGCCCGCCCCTGCGGCTATAGACCCAATCCTGCTAGTGCTTGGCACTCTTCTCTTACTAGGCTTTAAGGCTATTCTCAAAGGTTAATAGAAGCCTTATCCTAGAGATTGGTACAAGTTGGTATCAAAAATTTGTAGAGGGCGGAGAGTCTTAACATGGGGCAGTTGAATAAATGGATAGCCATAGCAGTGGCTTGCTGTGTAATAACCATAGGGGTTGGACAAACAAAAAGTGAAGCGGCTACGATGTCGGACATACGAGGGCACTGGGCGGAGCAGACGATTACCCAGATGGCGCAGCAAGGGCTGCTGGATGGATTCCCGGACGGAACGTTTCGACCAGATGATGCGGTGACGGCTGACCAATTCGTGAAAATCGTTTTGCTTGCGTTTACAGATAAGTTTCCGAATGGTGAGCGCAATTGGAAAGCAAGCTTTCTGCAAGCACTAAGCGCGGGTAATCAGAGCATTTTGAAACAGGATTACCGGGATTTCACCTTTAAGCCAAGCACGGTTGGGTATTGGGCGAAGCCGTACTTGGACTTGGCCAGCGATCTTCATTTCATTAGTAAAGGGCAGTTCACGGATTATAAAGCGAAGCTGAAACGTGAGGACGTAGCTGAGATTTTGTATTACTTGCTGAAGGAAACCGAGTATTTGGAAGATGAGGTATACAGCCTCAAAGCGGCTTCCCAATTCGGTGATCTGCAAAGCGCGACGTCCAGACAGCAGAAATTTATCGGCGAAGCGATGACGAAGGGGATTATGGAAGGATACCCGAACGGTTATTTTGGTGTGGGGCGATATGTTACCCGTGCAGAAGCCTTGCAAATTATTACTCGTTTGCAGACGAAGTCCAAGCGGATCAGCGTGAAAAACGAGGGAGACTCCTTCATTAAAGTCGTACCGACCAAAGATGGCAGCTATAAAAAACTGATATTCCCTGATCAGCGCATGCTCGATGCTTATAGCATGATGGAGGATGCAGGCAAGCTGCGAGGGACGAATTATGACTTGGAAGAAACAACGCTCCGCCTGTTCCGCGATGCGGATGCCAAAGCGCTTGCCGTGAACGGGGCGACAGCTGATATACGTAACAGTAATGAAGCATCGTTGTGGCTTGATCCTCAATTTTTGACCTATGGCGTAACCGTTCGCCTTGAGGATGGGACTCTGGCGCGCAATATGGAAAGTATTCGCAAGTTTACGGATTTCCTTTTTGGTTATGATGCGGACATCTTCTATCGCCACTTTACAGATGCGTGTGAGCGCGCTGCAGCAAAGGGCGTACTGGAAACAACGACGAAGCAGATTGGCAGCTTCTCCGTGGAGACGCGGCTTGAGCCGGATGGCAAGACCCTTGTTTTCTCAATTATACATACTTAATCATTAACGGCATTAAAAAATGAGGTGTACATACAAGTTGTACACCTCAAACTTTATATCTCCACTATCTAGATAACATGTACGTACAAGTGTATAATAGTACATTATACGTACATTCATATCGGAAGGTGTTGAGTACACGTGCTGGAGAATTTGAAACAAGCGGTACTGGAAGCAAATTTGGATTTGCCCAAATATCAGCTCGTCACATTTACTTGGGGCAATGTCAGCGGGATTGACCGGGAGCAAGGGCTTGTCGTGATCAAGCCTAGCGGCGTGCCTTACGAAGACTTGAAGGCCGAAGATCTCGTGGTCGTCGATCTGGAAGGCCGAGTCGTAGAAGGCACGTTGAAGCCTTCCTCAGACACGCCGACGCATTTGGCGTTGTACCGCGCCTTCCCGGCCATTGGCGGGATCGTGCACACGCATTCGCCATGGGCGACAAGCTGGGCGCAGGCCGGGAGGGGCATCCCTGCACTGGGCACAACACACGCGGACTACTTCTACGGGGAAGTCCCTTGCACGCGTCTCATGACGGAGGCTGAGATTAAAGGAGCCTACGAGCTGGAGACGGGCAACGTCATCATCGAGACGTTCCGTGATCTCGACCCGGCGATGGTACCGGGCGTGCTGGTGAACTGCCATGCTCCTTTCAGTTGGGGGAAGGACCCGCACAATGCGGTGCATAACGCTGTCGTTCTAGAGGAAGTCGCGAAGATCGGTTACCGCACCTTCGAGTTAAATTCAGCAATCCAGCCTATGGATCAAACGCTGCTGGATCGGCACTTTCTTAGAAAACATGGCGTTAATGCGTATTACGGACAAAAATAAACGAAGGACAGCCGGCATCTCGACGAGTGCCTGCTGTCTTTTTTGTGATTAGGGCCGCCCCTCACACCTCATTTGAAATAGATGGATAATCCACCGTTAATCTACGCTGCTTAGTGGCAAGAAACGAAACAGCGGTAGAAGCTCTAGCTAAATTGTCGCTAGCTACCCAAATCTGGTTGATTTGGTGAAATTAGTGGTAGGAAGTCCAGTTAATGCGGTAAAAGTGGATTTTCGGTAGGAAATAGTTGGAGGAATCGGCGTAATTGCAAATCATCTACCCTTTTTCGGCTGTCCGCTAGGGCAGATGGGAAAGTAACAGGTAAATCTTATCTTTTGGCGGAAATGTGTACTTTTTGGTATGATGAGAGAGCAAGAATGTTAAGGGGAAGAAGGATGATAGAACATGTTCGCGAAGTCAGGTTATGAAGGAACAAGAGAAGAGAATTATACCTTGCTGATTCAGCAGGTTAAAGCATTGATACATGATGAACCGAACCGAATTGCCAATTTATCCAATGCAGCGGCGCTGCTCGGACAGTTTTTGACCGATGTGAATTGGGTAGGTTTCTATTTGGTGGACAAGACGCAAGAGAAGGAAGAACTCGTTCTGGGCCCTTTCCAAGGATTGCCGGCATGCGTTCGGATCCCGTTAGGTAAAGGAGTTTGCGGCACGTCCGCGCAGCTACGGGAAACGGTGCTTGTACCGGACGTTCATGCGTTCCCGGGCCATATCGCCTGCGATGCCGCTTCGCAATCGGAAATCGTCGTTCCCATTCTTAGCGGTGACGAGTTGATTGGTGTGCTGGATATCGATAGCCCTAGCCTAAACCGTTTTGATGAACTCGATCAGCGCTATTTGGAGCAGTTCGTGCAAGCTCTAGCTGCCGCTATGTAAGGTCGTAAGTCATAGCATAAATATCATCCATATCTTCATCGGAACAAAAGCTGCAGCTTGCCAAGACATTGGTGTGCCTCAAACGAGAACCCAACATAATCAGGTGGCTAGTCAACTGCTGTTCGATCGCTTTGTCTGCGATGCTGAATTCAATCCCGTATTCATAGAGGGAGGGCTTCAGCATCGTTTTTCGTTTAATGATGCCTAGTATTTTCATTTCTTGATGAAAAAGATGAAACGTAAATTCCAATAGCAGGCTCATCTCGGTAGGGAGATTCAAGGGCGTGTGCATACGAATGCCCCCTGCGCTGATGTCCCTTATCATGATTTTGGAATGCTTCGTGTCGGCAGCTTTATTTTTGATCCCTATAATCTTGAATAGGGCGGTTAAAGGTATTTGGAGATGCAGCCTGAAACTGGAGCGTTTATTTGGTTGTGACATGGAGAGGCTCCTCTTCATTAATAGGCATATTATACTATGAAAGTAGATATTATGAACCATATTTCAGAAAGAAAGCCCCTCATTTGCGCATAAGGAGCTTGGACTCGAAGGCTTGTAAATCTTCCTCGCCATTAACAAAAAGCCGTTTCAGCAGGAAAGGGGACTGCTCGTTTGTTGCAAATCCTTGATCGATGGTAAAAGCATATCGAAATCCGTGCTGCTTAAGCAGCTTAAGCGTCGTTTTGTTGCGTTCGCCATACGGGTAACAAAAGATATCGGCTTTGGTTCCCAGATGCTCCTCAATCAGCTTTCGGGCTTCCACGATTTCGTACGCTTGTTCATCCGCCGTCAGCTTGGGAAGGTGAGGATGTGACATGCCATGCGGCTGAATGTCCCAACCTCCTGCCTGCATCTTCTTAATTTGCTCCCAATTGAGATAGCCGTCCTGCTCCGTCATGCCAGGGGAGACAAAAAGTGTGGCAGGAAACCCGTATTTCGCGAGAATCGGCATCGCCTGTTCATAATTATCGATATAGCCGTCATCGAATGTCAGCAGTATCGGCTTCTCCGGGGCTTTCTCGGATGTGTCTCCTTCCAGGAGACGTATAAATGCTTCGAGTGAGAGCGGTGTGTACCCGTGATCGTGCAAGTACGCCATTTGTTCTTCCAGCTTATCCGGAGAAATGACGACAATATTCCCTGGATCTATGGCTACACTGTGGTAGTTGAGCACAGGGATACTGACTTTGGACGAAGTCTTGCCCGTGTTCTTTTGCGGAACGACAGGGACATACGTATTCGTGGTAACGGAGGGGGGAACCGGATTCTTGTCCTCGGAGAGTGGAAGAAACAGGGTGGTCCCTTCGTTGGAATCTTGCTCTGGTTCAGCGCCAGGTACCGCATTGGACACAGCTTCAGGCACAACGCTAGGCACAACAACAGGCACTGTAACGGATTCTACTTCTGCTTCTGCCAGGGGCTTGTCCACTTGTAGAGCGGAAAGCTCCTGATGCTCATCGGAAGCCGTAATTATGTAAGGAGCCGCTGCGTCAGCCTCCTCCTCAGTTCCATAGTCCGCAGAGGGAAGGCAGCTAACTAAGAGCAGCAGCACTATCGTGATAATCCCGATAACTAACGAAAACGACAGGATTCCCTTTCTTCGAAAGCTCATAGGCACACCAACCATTTCTAGAGGAATAGTCTATTACTCTATTTGTAAGCAATGGTTGGAAGAATTATACCTAATCCGTAGAAGAGATTACTGGAAATATGGAGCTTTGTAGTTAATCTTTGCTTTGAATAACCAAGAGGAGACCCGTCTGCAGCTCGATGAGTCCTTCCGGTTCGTTAAGGATGTTGCTGATCCCGAGGGATTGGCCGATCTCTAACGCCGCTTGATGTAACGGATACGCAAATCCGTGAAGTGTAATACCTGTAACTTCAAGGCTAAGCGGAAGTAAAGAGATATGGGAATAGCGCCCACGTTCGATGCGAGTGGTTTGATTCATAACGATGATTTGGTTATTGGCATCGATAATGGAGCAGGCAATGCCCAGCTCAGTTCCTTTGCGCAGCAGATGCACATTGGCTAACGAATGATCGAAGCGAGTGCCTAAGGCACCCAGCAGGATGATCTGCTCAGGCTGCTCGGCAAGTGCCCAATTAAAGGCCATCTCTGTATCGGTCAAATCTTTATGGATAGGATCGCATTCGATAAACGAAACGCTTGAAGAACGAATAAGGCTTAACTCTTCAGCCGTTACCGAATCGAAATCCCCTAGTGAAATATGAGGTTTATAGCCGTGCTGAATCAAATACAAGGCCCCGCGGTCAGAGCCAACCAAGACATCATTCTCTTGAATGACACCCAGCGCCCAATCCCCAAGCGTACCGCCAGTTACTATAATTATTCGTTTCCCGTTCATGCTTGTTCCCCCAGCGCTTATTATCATCCCCTTAGTATACCATATTGAGGCAAAAAACCGAGCTGCATCCTGGCAGCCCGGTTCTAAGATTAAGTTCGGTTATCAGCGCGCTTGCGCATAGGATTAAGCTCCGTTTGATCGTGATCAATCTCGGCTTCTTCCGCGAAGCCCTGCAACTCCCATGTCGTTCTGCCCAGCACGAGGTCCGCAGGAAATTCATCACCGCGTTTGAGGGTAACCTCTTGCCCTGCCTCATTGGCATAAATTCCGTCTGTCTCTACAATATCGCCTGTCATCGGTTCCATTGATTTGTCTTTCGCCATGCCGTATTCCTCCTTTCCTGTTGCTTATCCATACCATTTCCAAGCGTGGAGGAAATTATGAATAGAATCATGTAGAATGATAAGGTTGTCATATACGGAATACATACTTTGGTCAGGCAGAAAGGAAATGAACATAATGGCATTATGGGGAACGATCGTGAATGCTGCTGCTATCATTATTGGGGGATTATTGGGGCTGCTTCTACCGCGCATCTCGGAAGGCATAAAAAGCACAGTCATGCAAGGCTTGGGGCTCGCAATTACTGTGTTGGGGATTACGATGGCTCTGAAATCGAGTCAAATCGTGCTTGTTATTTTGAGCGTCGTCATCGGAGGCATTATCGGAGAGCTGCTTCGCATCGAATACCGGTTAGGTCAGCTTGGTGACTGGCTGCAAGCCCAAATGCGCAAAAGCTCCTCGCAGCATCAAGGCAGCGTCTCGGAGGGCTTCGTGACTTGTACGCTGATTTACTGCATTGGAGCTATGGCGATTCTTGGTCCGCTGGACAGCGGTCTGCGGCATAATCATGATATTTTGTACACGAAATCGCTGCTGGATGGGTTCTTATCCATTATTTTCGCTTCAACTTTAGGTGTAGGCGTAATCTTCTCAGCCGTGTCCGTTTTCATCATGCAGGGAACGATTGCACTGGCTGCAACTTTGATCGCCATGGCATTCAGCCAAGCTTCGCTGGACGCGATGATCATTCAAATTACAGCCGTTGGCGGTATTCTGGTGATTGGCGTAGGCATCAATATTCTTCAAATTAGGAAAATCAATGTCGCCAATATGCTTCCGGCATTAGTTATAGCGGCAGCAGCTGTGCCACTGCAGCATCATATCTCCGCTTGGTGGGAGCGATTGTTCTAGACCGCAGAACCGTTAAATTTATAGCCGACGCCGCGCACCGTGATAATGTACCGAGGTTCAGCCGGATTCACTTCAATTTTCTTGCGGAGATTGCTGATATGTACAATGAGTGTTCGCGGGTCGCCCATACTATCCAGGCTCCAGATAAGCTCAAATAAGTGTTCGATTTTGTAAACACGATTAGGGGTTTTGGCCATAAGGGAAAGTAAATCAAATTCTTTGGCGGACAGCGAAATGGTCTGCCCATTCACGCGAACGATGTGGCTGACCAGATCAATCTCAAGCCCTGGAAACTTCACCAGCTGCGGATCATCCTGATGTTGTTCGCGGATCGAATTCCGGCGCAGAAGGGCCTTCACCCTTGCAACAAGCTGACTAGGGCTGAAAGGTTTCGTCATATAATCGTCGCCACCCATGCTTAATCCGAGAATGATATCGATATCCTCGCTTTTACAGGAGATGAACAGAATTGGCGTATTGCTGGTTTTGCGGAGCTGTCGGCAAACTTCTATGCCATCAAGTCCTGGCAGCAGTATGTCCAGAACAATAAGATCGGGCTTGTGTTCTTTGACGATTTCAAAAACATCTTGTCCATTGTTGGCACTGATGACTTTGTATCCTTCTCTCGCTAGATAGAGTTGGATCAGTTGGACAATTTCTTGTTCATCATCCACGACTAAAATTGTTTCTCCTGCCATACTAGAAATCCTCCTCAGTAACAAAACGGCTCATGATGAAAGCGGAAATCCCGCTCACAAATATTACCTTCATTATAGAACGATTCTCCTAAAAATTTCTATCCTTTTATTGACAGATCGCTAGATTTGGTACGGTCTACAGAAGAAATTGGGTACTATGCCCTATTGCCGCTCTAAAACTTTGGCGAAATAGGAAGAAAATAGACGGAAAGCGGCTTTAATTGACGCAAACTTTAGGTGGCCTTTATGGAATCTTTATGTTCCCATGCTAATCTACCCTTGTCTCTATGCATGAGTAGAGAAGGGGGCGACGAAAGTAATGAGTCATTCGGCTGATTTGAATCCCGTCACACATCCATGGTTGCAGAAGGATAACTTCGTACGCCAATTCATTGAGCAGGCTTGGGATTTGTTTTGTATTTTCGATGTACATGGAAATTTAACCTATGCGTCCAAGAGTTTTAACCCCGTGATCGGACTTATCCCTGAGGATTTTCAACAAATTGTAGACTTTATCGATTCCGAATACCGGATGGATATACATAAAATGTTTATCAAAACCTTGCAGACAAGCAGCAGCAGTAAGCTGGAGCTTCGTATGAAAGGGACCAGCGAGAGCTTTAACTGGTTTGAATGCACCGCGATGCCGATATGTAATGAAGAAGGAAATCTTACAGAGATTTGTTTCGTGCTTAATGACATTACGCTGCGCAAGAATCACGAGAGCCGGCTAATCGCGATGGCTTTCCATGATCCATTGACCGGTTTGCCGAACCGGCGGCTGTTCAAGGAGCAGTTGCAGCAGATGTTTTCGCAGGCTAAACGAACGAACAGGCCTTTTGCGCTGTTATATGTGGATATCGATGATTTTAAAATGATCAATGACACGATGGGGCATGATGTGGGCGATGCTTTCTTGCAGGATTTTGCCCATCGCATTCAAAACTGCCTTCGCGAGGTCGATTTGTTTGCCCGGATGGGCGGCGATGAGTTCGCCATCCTTCTGCCATCGGTAGATTGCGAAGAACATGTGAATAGCGTGGCTAAGCGAATCCTGCATTGTGTAGATCAACCGTGGGAGGTTCAAGGCCATCTGTTCAGGGCTACAATCAGCATGGGAGTTACGATGTATACGCCTGACAAAACCGAAGTATCGCATATGATGAAGGAAGTCGATATCGCGCTCTATCAAGTGAAGGGCAAGGGCAGAAATCACTTCCAATTTTATCATGAGAAGTAGATTCATAGACAGTTATCAACTAACCGTTATAGGGGGCATAAAGCCCGCCGTATAGCGGTTTTTTTGCGTTCACCAATATTTACAACTAGCGATTTAATACGCTTTCTAAGATGATAGAGGAATGACAGTCTCGGAGAATGCTAGAGAAGGGAATGAGTGTAAATGCCGACGAACAAGCGATGGCGTAAAATCTTTGTTGCTTTGGCAGCAGCGGGGATACTGACGATAGCAACAAGCTCGGAACCTCATGATGCTCTGGCCCAAGCTGGTTCGGCGCAGGGGAAATTCAATATGTCCTATATGTATTTTGGGAGCCCGAGTTCGTATACAGCGCAAGTGGATAAAAGCGGACAAACGCTTGATGTCGTGGCACCCAGCTATTTTCATATCGACGCAACCGGCAACTTGGAACTATCCGATTCACTGCTAGCTTCTTTCATCGCAGACATGCATCAGAGGGGAAAACGGGTTGTACCTTTTCTTAGCAATGATTTTGACCGGTCACTTGGAGAAAAGGCGATCGATAATCGTGAAGCGCTAGCGGATCAAATGGTTAAGGCTATTCAAGAAAACAATCTCGATGGCATTCAGTTCGATATCGAAAATGTGGATGCCGCTTACCGGGATAAATACACGGATTTGGTGAAAATCATTCGTAATAAATTAGGCAGCGACAAGGAAGTCTCCGTAGCGGTGGCCGCCAATCCAACGGGCACAACGCAGGGTTGGACAGGTCTGTATGACTATAAAGCATTAGCCGCCGTAAGTGATTACTTGATGGTCATGGCTTATGATGAAAGCTATCCCGGCGATACGACGCCAGGACCTGTGGCTAGTTTGCCCTTTGTAGAGAAGTCGATTCAATATGCGATTTCGCAGGCGCCTGCGGATAAGGTTGTCTTGGGGATCCCGTTTTATGGTAGGTACTGGAATCAAAATGCAGCCGATAACGGAGCTGGTGTGTCCTCTCAAACCCTTAGCAAGCTTATTCAAACATACGGGGGAACCGTTCGTTATGATACCGCTAGCCAGTCTCCTGTTGCCTCTTTTACAATTCTCCCAACGGATGAATCGTTCAGTATCAACGGCAATAGCCTGGTTCCTGGCGATTACACGGTTTGGTTTGAGAATGAACAGTCGCTGAAGGAAAAGTTGAAGTTGGTCAGCAAGTACAACTTGAAAGGTACCGGGAGCTGGAGTTTGAACCAGGAAACAGCAGATACCTGGGATTATTATGGCTTGTGGGCGGATGGCTTCTATTTCACAGATGTGCAGCAGCACTGGGCCAAAGAAGACATCCTCGCCGCGGCGAACAACGGCTGGATGCTAGGCACCGCCGCAGACCGGTTCGCGCCGGACGCGGCGCTCACCAGAGCCGAAGCCGCGACGATCATCGTGCGCGCGCTCGGCTTGCAAGGCGAGGCTGCCGGCAGCGCCTCGTTCACGGATGTGCCTGCGAGCCACTGGGCCTCGCAGAATATCCGGATCGCGAAGAGCAGCGGGCTGATCCAAGGGATCAGCGACGAGCGCTTCGCGCCGGATCAGATCATGACGCGGGAGGAGATGAGCATGCTGCTCTCCCGCGCTTTGCACTTGACTTCGCAGGGTGGCTCAGCCGCTGCGAAGAGCTTCTCTGACGTGCCGGCAGGCAGCTGGTCGGCGGAGGCCATTGCTGCGATGAGCAGCAGCGGCCTTGTCGACGGCTACGCGAACGGCACGTTCCACCCCGGCGCGTCCTTGACGCGCGCTGAGATGGCTGCGCTGCTAAACCGCGCGCAGCCGCTGCTCACGAAGTGAGCCACACCAAAGAACCGCTTCCACCGATGAGGGTGGGGGCGGTTCTTTGGTTTATGGAACCTACAAGCCAGGCGGCGGCTTGATAGCAGGCAGAACATCGCCGATAACATCCTCGGTGCCTATCTTGATAAAGGTTTGCTGCCCATGAGGACCGGGCTTGTCGGTAACGAACTGACGGATGTTTTTGATTCGGGCTTCGCTTCCGATTACGCGGTTGCTGCCGATCTGGAGCACAGAGGTTGAGCCAACGCCTAGAATTTTGATGCCCCGCACCCGGATATAGGAGCCTAAGTTATCCACACACATTGTAAATGGCTCGGGTGGCTGAGGTGTGGGAATTGGACGTTGATAGAAGGGATAGGCCTTAAAGCTCCCTTCATTCCCGTAATAGATCGGTACTTCGCGCTGCACAGCGAAGACGTTGGTATCCAGCGCGGTGGTGACGTTATCTCCGACCTGCATGACACTGCTGGCGCCAATTTCAAGCACATAGACATAGCCGACAATGGAGAGGCGCGCCATCTTCTAGGCCTCAGGTGGGAGCGGGACGAATGGCGAGATGATGACGGCTTCCGGAGGAGTGTCGAACATCGAAGACAAGGAGATGACCTCTGTATCGCCGATAAGAAAAACCGAGGAGCTGGAAACCCCGACGATGCGTACATCACCTACGAAAATTTGTTTGTTTTCCACATTCAAGTTCATCATAGTTAACCCTCATTTCTTGGCAGACTGGATATGTAGCTTTCAACTGCACTGATAATGTCCTGTTTTGTTTTATCAATGATACTTGTCGTTACAGCTTCCATTGGTTCTTTAAATCCTACACCGCGGTATTGATTGACATAATGCTGAATGCGAGCATCCAATTGTTTGCGAATATCGTCTATGATAAGGTCTTTGTAATCTTCGTCCAAATGGTACTGGTATTTGTTTTCCAGATTCAACATATCGGATTGGAGCCCATATTGCAGATAATGCGCAATGCCTTTCGAAACGTCGTGCTGCATCGAAGCTCCTGAATGGGCTTGCCCTTCCGTGCCCTGCTGCTTTCTCGTATTCCCGGTGTTCATAGGTCCAATTCCGAATTCTTGCCCTGTTCCCATCCCCATCCCTTGTCCCTGGGCGAACGGATTCTGATCTTGATTTTGATTTTGCCCGGCATCTTTCCCTACTGAGGCACCATTAACTGTGAAATCGTCGACGTTATCCAGCGAGCTCGGGCTGATGCCTATGGTCAAAGTTCCGTCCAGTTTTTCAACCTTCAGTTGATCGAAATTATATTCGATTTTATCGATATGGAATCGTTTCTCAACTTTTAGAGCATCGAGGTCGGACTGCAGTTTCGTAACGGTTTCTTCCAGTTTATCGATACGCTGCTTCTGCATTTCAATATAGGCGGAAAGCTGCTGGGCCCATTGCTGCCACGTGATTGAATTATGCATATATGGCACCTCCTTCCGGTTTCATTAGAAAACCTTTCATGGTGGTCATTTCATAGCGGATCAGGTAGGCGGCGGCAATCGAACGAGCGAAACGGGATTTACATCACTCGAACCAAGCGCTGGCGTAGGTTCAACATAACCGCCTGTATTATAGAGGTTTGACAAGGAACGAATGGAACCTGCGGTGCCGATTTGAAGAACGGAGGAGTTGGCAACGGAGTTCACTTTTAGCTGCTGAATCATGATGGTTTGGTGAATGATCATGTTCATAAGGAACACCTCGCTGTGTTTGACATCGCGTTCGTTAGACGATCACTCCGCTGGTGGCGTTCGCTTCGATAAGATCCGAATCATTAGTGACGGTAGTGCTGTATGCATTATAGACACGAGGGAAATCACCCGTATTAAAGGAGCCTGCTCCTGCGAATGTTTTGGAAGAGCTGGTAGGTGCGATGATGAAGGTATCGCCGAAGTGGACAACTGAGCTGGAACCAACGCTGATGATTTTCACGTTCCCTACAATAGATGGCATATTTCGGCCTCCCTGACTTCAGGCTTCTCACACCTCTAGTATATGAGGGTATTCGCCTAGAGGTGATCTGTTTTTCAGATTGGTGTCACATCAGGGCGTAGGCACATATACTGCAAGAGAAAACGAGGTGATAGGCTTGAGCGGGTTTAATCGCCATCCTTGGCTGAAATGGGATCATGTAGAGAAGTTTCTCGGGCAAAAGCTGCCTTTCGCTGAAAAAGGGCAGACCTTTCTAGATAATATGACGTGGGTTGAGGGATATGTACAGGACATGCTGAAAAAAGCTATGCCGGGCATGGACGCAAGCATTTCTACGCAAGGAGCGACCGGCGCCGAAATCTTTGAAACGCATGAACATGTCATTGTCAAAGTGAAAATCGCCAAAGGCGAAGATCCAAGGGCACTTCGAGTGTTTGTAAAATCGAATCAGATGAAGCTCACCGGATTCACCAGCGGGAAGGGCCGAATTATTAAATTTCCGACGCTTGTGCTTCCCAGATCGGCGAGAGTCAGTTACAAGCAGCGTTTACTCCAGATAAAGGTGCGTAAAAGAGGATTAAAAGAGACTTATACGGAAGCCTACATTCGTTATTAGCAGCAGCGAAGCCGAACATACAAAAAACCGTTCCTATCGTATTCTGGAGGCCGCAGGGACCCGCCATTTTACGAAAGAACGGTTTTTTGTAGATGCGTATGCGCTGAGGAACTACGGCGCTATTTGAGCCTAGTGCGCATCCTTACAATACGCGGCGGGCGGTCATGTAACGGGATGACCAAGTCCCGCTATGCATGTTCGTAATGCGTACGCCGCCAGCCCCGTAAGTTTGCAGGAGGTTGCCATTCCCCATGTAGATGGCAACGTGGTTAATGACGCCCGGCTTGCCCGGATTTGAGAAAAACACAAGATCACCTGTGCGAAGATTGCTTCTGGACACATAGCTGCCCACATGGGCCTGATTCTTAGATGTACGCGGCAGATTGACGCCTACGCGACTGAATACATATTGCGTGAAGGAAGAACAGTCGAACGTGTTCGTTTGACCTGATCTTGAACCGAATAGGTAAGGTGTTCCCAAGTATTTTTTACCGATACTAATGACACTATTCCCACGGGAAGTTGCCGTAATCGAGGCTTCAGTCGTTGAAGCTGTGGCAGCATCAGCTTGATGAGGTGCAGATATCATCCCTGCAGAGAGTCCTATGGAAACGGTCAACGCCGTGACAACTAACTTCTTGTACCAGTTGGTTTGTAAATTCATCGTGGTAGCCTCCTAGAATTGAGTTGTTTGAAATTGCTTCACCAGACTCATCTATTGAGTGACGTTATGTCGGTTACGTTTGACATGTCCCAAGTATACCAGATGAAATTCAACCTATTATTTACCTTGAAAGCCCTTTCGCCATACTATGGTTGGTTTTCCTACGCTTTCTGAGAGAATGATGAAAATCCTATGAAAATGTTTTTATTGACATGTTGTCGGTAGTTTGACAATCACTGTAGTCCCTTCTCCCAAATGGCTTTGAATCTCGATCGTGCCTTTATGCTTCTGCACGATATGCAGAGCTATGGCCAGTCCCAGACCCACACCGCCCTGTTTGCGATTCCTTGCTTTATCACTGCGATAGAACCTGTCGAAGAGATGGGGGATATCGTCTTCAGGGATGCCAATTCCTTGATCGATGACTTTAAGGATGACCCAATGATCATTGGTGAGTTCGATGTGCATAACGATCTTCTGCTGGCTGTATTTCAGCGCATTATCTAGCAAGATAATAAGCAGCTGCTTTATTTTATAGGAGTCACCGCTCATAAGAAGTTCTTGTTGTTCCGAAGCCAGCTCCACGTCAATTTCTCTCCCGGATGTCATGCGAAGGGAAGCCGCGGTTTGATGGGCGAGAGGAAGCAGATCGAAGTCGACGTCCTGCTCACAGTTTTCCCGGACGACATCCGTGAGAGAAAGCAGGTTCTGAGTTAGCTGCTTCAACTGAGCGGATTCGGAAATAATCGCTTCGAGCGCTTCCTCCCGCAGCTTTTCATCATGGAAAGCCCATCTTCTTAGCAAGCTCGCATAGCTCTCAATGATGGTCAGGGGGGTGCGCAGTTCGTGGGAAGCATCGGCAAGGAATTGTTCCTGCTTTTGAAACATATCCTGCAGCCTGTCGATCATCCGGTTGAAGGTCGCGCCAAGTATCACGAGTTCATCGTTGGTATCCTTCGCTGGCAGGTTGATGTGCCGGAAGGAGCCGCTCTGTTCGATGTTCTGCATCGTGCAGACGAAGTCCTGAAGCGGGCGGAAAAGGACGTTCGTATAGAAATATCCCCCGATCAGAGCGAGAATCAGCGTTCCCGTTGAGGTCAAGAGGAGTACCGAGATGAGCATGTCCGCATATTGCCCCAATCTCCTCAGGCTGCGGCCAATTTCAAGCGTTGCAAGCTGATGGCCCTCTTTAAAAACGGGCATTTTTACAAAAACATAGATACCGTCTGGAGCCGTTTCTACCGTAATGGTGTCTTTGTTCACATAGGTGACGGGGTAGCGAATTAGCGTCTCATCAGAATAAATTTGATATATGACCTTGGAATCCGGTCCAATATAGCGCAGCATTTCCTGAGGGATGAGGAGTTCTTCCATCTGGGAATTGTCCTGCCAATACTCAGGATGATTGGGCAGATCCTTTAAAAGCAGTGTCCTCGCCTTCTCTTTGAGCAAATCGGCCTCGCCATTGGTGGTCACCCGAATGAACATGTAGTAGGCAAAAGTAAAGCTGATAAAAAGGATCAGCATGAGACCGACGGCAACGCCCAGTGTAATTTTCAGCTTTAGACTCATAAAGGTTTTTCTTTGGTGGCCGTTCCACCCGACGCTTCATCTGTTTCTTTGGGTGCTTGCGCTGGATCTACTTTAATCAGGTAACCGATTCCGCGGATCGTTTGTATAAGCTTGGAGGAAAAGGGCTTGTCCACTTTCTGCCGAAGATAACGAATATAAACATCAACGACATTCGTATCCCCTACAAAATCATAGCCCCAAACCTCGGAAATAATCTGTTCCCTCGTCATGACTTCATCTTGATGCTGAATCAGGAAGCGAAGCAGTTCAAATTCTGTTGGCGTAAGTTCAATAGTAGTTCCCTCTCGTATTACGGATCTGCTTTTCAAGTCCATGGTTAAGTCATCAATTTTCAGCAAATGAGGCTGCTCTGCCGGCTGGTCCTGCAGATTCCGCTGTCTGAGCAAGCTGCGTATGCGTGCCAACAGTTCAATAGTGGCAAAAGGTTTCGTCACATAATCGTTAGCGCCTTGATCCAGCCCGCTGACTCTGTCCGACACAGCATCTCTCGCGGTCAGCAGAATAATAGGCAGCGTAGCGTTCACTTGGCGAATACGGCGCAATACTTCCAGACCGCTTAGTTCCGGCAGCATGACGTCCAGTAAAATAAGATCCCATTCGGTTTCAGACAGCGCGGCATCCAGTCCTGCGCGCCCATCTGGCTTCGTATGTACTTCATAGCCTTCATGCTCAAGCTCCAGCTTCAACACGCGGGCAATGCGTTCTTCATCCTCGATCAGCAATATGCGGCTCATTCGGAAAAATATTCACTCCCAGCTCCCGCCAGAACAGCGGCATCGATTCATCGTCTTAGTTTCTCAGGTAAGGAGCTTTTACATACATGAACGCTAGTTTCGAAGCTGCCCAGTCTTTCATAGAGTGATCATTAGCCTAGTCCGCGTTTAACCTTCGTGACATAAACTAGCACAGAGAATGCTGATAAAGGAGCCGAACAAATGAGCATATCACCGGAAAAGAAAGTACGTGCCAAGACGGTACAGAAAGTAGTCATTTTACTGCAGGACCAAGATGCGACAGGAAGAGTGTATGTACGAATTGAGGGTGGGTTAAAATCGCGTGAAGCGATGGTTGAAGCGATCAAACGTTTGGACGGCGGCCTGATTTATGCCGATGAGGATTGCACGCAGCTTATAGACAGTGAATATATCGAGGTGTTCCGGAAAAGAGGAAGCGTTCGCCGGGAGGAAGAGGAATTTACCTTCCTTATTGACCGGGAATATGCCGAGGATTACGTTGTTTCAGCCAAAATTATCAAATAAGTCTCCGTTGCGCGGCCATAAAAAAAGCCCCTTGTCGCTCATCCGCAGGCAATGCCTTACGAACAAGCTGACAGGGGGTTTCTTTGGTCGAACGAATTAGCCTTTGTGAGAAGCAGGCACGGTCTCAACGGAAGTCAAACGGTCGTAGAAATCGACGAAGTTATTTCTTTCTGCTGAGCTGAGCAGCGCCATGGCTGTGCGTGGGTGCTCATCGAGTGCACCTACGATCATGTAAGGAATGAGGTAGCCCCAATCCCATTTCTCACGCATCGTGATCATGTGTTTTTCAATGATTTCGAGGACAGGACGAATATCGTAGCGCGCGCCTTTCAAATGGCTGAGCAACAATTCTGTCGTACAGTTTCCTGCAGCGCGACCCATACCGTATACGGAGGAATCCAAGAAGGTTACGCCACTGGCTGCGCCAGTAATCGTGTTGGCAAAAGCAAGCTGCATGTTGTTATGCATATGCAAGCCAAGCTCTTTCTCAGGAAGCAGGCGTTGGAATTTCGTTACCAGGTAATCAATATCCTTAGGAGCCATGCTGCCGTAGGAGTCTACGATATAGACAACGTCAACGGGGCTTTTGTTAATTTCTTCGAATGCTTCGATCAGCTCATTTTCCATCACGTGGGAAAGCGCCATAATGTTCAGGGACGTTTCATAGCCCATGTCGTTGAACTTTTGAACAAGCTCCAGACCTTTGTCCACATCTTTGATATAACAAGCGACGCGGATCAAATCAAGCAAGCTGTCTTCACGGGGTAAAATGTCTTTCTCATCGACACGGCCGATATCTACGAGCGCAGATAGCTTCGTATCTGTCTTTTTGGTAATGACATCACGCAGAAAAGCCTCATTCAAAAAACGCCATGGACCGGATGCTCCGCCTTTCAGCAGTTTCTCCGAGTTTTTGTAGCCGATCTCCATATACTCTACGCCGGCTGCACTTAAACCGCGATACATGTCTTGGACAAACTCCACGCTAAAATCCCAGTCGTTCACCAAACCGCCGTCCCGAATCGTACAATCCAAAATCTTGTGTTGATGATGCTTTACCATGCTCGTAATGCCCCTTTCGACTGCTCATATCGCTTAAGATTTTGCTATATTATCACTTATGAAGAGGCTGCTTGTCAATGCAAGGGGCTTCACACATGGCAACTTCGTAGGGAACATATAGTAAAATGGTTACATCTATAGAAGAATGTTTCTACAAAGGGGCTAAGGGATATGGATGGTAAGGAATGGATTGTAGCCAGAGAAGTTGCTGTGAAAGCAGCATCCAAGGCGGGAGAGTTGGCAAGAGAGCACTTCGGCAGTAAGTTGAATATTCAGCACAAGGATGAGCGTGGCGACTTGGTGACCGAGGTCGATGTGAAAGCGGATCGCCTCATTGTTGATGAGATTATGGCGGTGTTCCCAACTCATCGTATCTATAGTGAAGAAGCCGGTGAAGGCGGTGCGGCAAGTGAATGGGTTTGGCACGTTGACCCGCTGGATGGAACGAATAATTTCGCTCTCGGGATACCGCTTTACGGAGTCTCCATCTCTTTAAGCTATCAGGGGCGGATTGTACTTGGCGTGATCCACGATTCGGCACTCGGGCTTAATTATGCCGCCCTGCAGGGGGAAGGCGCTTGGCAGGATGGCAGGAAGCTTGCGGCAAAGCCCAGCGGAACGCTTGTAAAATCCACCATCTCATGGATTCAGGGCCATGCCGTTGGCAAAAATGATCAAGGGGCGCTAAGGCTCCGGTATCATCTGGAGCATTCAATGAAAAGGGTACTGCGCATGTGGGCGCCGTCTTTGACATGGGCGCTGCTGGCCAGAGGCGACCTGCACGGTATTGTCCTGTACAACTCCGAAGGGGAGGATTTGTACGCGGGTTTGCTGCTGGCGCAGGAGGCAGGCGTGAAGGTGACGGATTTTGAAGGCAATCCACTTGCTCTGCTTGGTGAAACTGGTGACGAGAGCGGAAAGCCGGCTTATATCGTTGCTGCGGTGCCCGAATACCATGCGGAGCTGCTCAAAATCGTGCAGGAAGCTACGATGTAGAATAGGCAGGGAACAAGTTGCAGAAGCTAATGGCAGACTTTTCATTTGGAGGAAGAAAGGATGCTATGCGATGAAGAACTTTGTTCCTATCTTTTTTGGCTTTGATAAGGAGCGGGATGCACTGCTTGCGCTTGATACATTGGAGGAGCTCGGCTACAAGCCGGAGCTGCTGGAAGGGGAGAGGACGACGCTGCACATCCATCTCGACGACCAGGAAATGACCTCAGCGCTTGAGATCGCGCAGGCACACGGCGGGCGTCTAGTGGAACGGCAGCCCACGCAGTCCGAGCCTGATACCTACGCTATGGCGTATGATCTGGAGGGCTCCATCCGCATCCCGGCTCACACCGTGAATGAGGATTGGCCGGATAATTACGCCTCAACGCGTGATGCCGACGCCGTGCCGAGCGAGGAAGAAGCGGCATTTGATCCGTCCTCTGACGACTACAATCACTTCAGCGCCGGCATACGGATCTGAGGTGAGTTAGTCTGTTCGCACAGGTTCATGAGTCAAGGTGGGGGCTGTCCCATTTGGTCAAGGATGACCGGAGGGGCATCCCCTCATTTCTATGCAGCATTGCAATTCAGCTATAATAGGCTTCCGATTGGATTAGCCTCATTTAAGGCATACTTTGTAAATTTCGTTCGTAATTACATAAAAATTGTGAGAAAAAACCGCATTTTATCTCGGATTTACGAGCATAAAATTCGGTTTTTTTTGCATTATTTTAAATTAACCATTGACATGTAACTTCTAATGTCATATTCTAATTCCATTAAACCAAGTAAGAACGTAGGAATTAAGGAGATGATTCTAGTGAAAAATAACCTGGTCACCGCATTTACATCGAACTGGGTCAGCTTAGTCGTATCAATATTAATTATTGGTTTGCTCGTTTTCTTGGGGAGAAAAAGAGTAAGCTTCGGGAACCGCGTTTTCATCGGGTTAGGTCTTGGTCTCGTAGCCGGGATAGCGTTTAACCAATTGCATTTGGAGTACAAAAGCGTAAGCACGATCGGAACGATTTATGTTAACCTGATTAAAATGCTTGTTATGCCTCTGGTCCTTATCTTAGTTATTAACAGTATTTCCTCTCTATCCAGTCTAGGTCAGCTTCGTAAACTCGGTCTGAAAACAATCGGCTGGTTCTTGCTGACAACAGGGATCGCATCGGTGATTGGTTTGGTCATTGCCCTGGCGTTCGATCCAGGTAACGGGATTGCACAGGCTGTACCGAAAGATTTTAAAGCTAAAGAAATTCCGACGTTCTCCCAAGTTATTCTGGATCTGGTGCCGTCCAACCCGATTAACGATATGGCAACAGGGAAAGTTGTACCCGTTCTGATCTTCGCGATCTTCGTGGCTGTGGCTATTGTTCACGTTGGTTCCAAGAAGCCTGAGAGCGTAGCAGCTGTTAAATCGTTTATTACATCCGCAACTGCTGTGATTCACCAAGTTGTTAAGTATGTTATTCGTCTGACACCATATGGTGTATATGCATTGATCGCAGGTATGGCGGCGAAATATGGGATTGAAACCCTTGCTCCGCTTGCCAAAATTATCTTAACTTCTTACGTAGCACTTATCATTCACTTCGTCTTGATTTTCGGTGGTTTAGTTCTTCTGGTAGCGAAAGTTAACCCTATTAAGTTTTTCAAAAAAGCGTATCCGACGATTGCTGTCGCATTCACAACACGAAGCAGTTATGCAACGCTGCCGGTGAACCTGGAAGTTATCACGAAGCGTCTACGTATTTCACCGCGTATTGCCAGCTTCGTAGCACCACTCGGCGCTACAATGAACTTCAATGGTTGCGGCGGTGTGTGGCCGGCGGTTGTAGCGATTTTCGTAGCGAAAGTTTACAATCTCCCACTTAGTGGATCTGACTACTTTATCCTTATCCTAGTAAGCGTAATTTCCTCCATTGGTGTTGCCGGTGTTCCGGGACCTGCTGCGATTTCGACGACCGTTGTATTGACAGCTCTTGGTTTGCCTCTTGAAGGTATGGGTCTTGTGCTTGGCGTTGAAGCGCTGATCGACATGGGTCGTACAGCCGTTAACGCAACGGGTACAACCGTTACAGCTTTGCTTGTAGCTGAGTCCGAAGGCGAATTCGACCGCGCGGCATTTGATCGTGACGAGGAAGATGACCTTGAAGCGGTAACAGCTTAATCTCTTGTAAAATGAAGAAGGACCTGCATCCGTTGGATGTAGGTCCTTTTTAGTTGGAGTAGGGAACAATCTACTGCTGCGCCGCGCTTTGGCCGGCCATATAGCCGGTAGAGAAAGCAGCGGTGATATTATAACCGCCTGTATAGCCGTGAATATCCAGGACTTCTCCACAGAAGTAAAGTCCATTCACCAACTTCGACGCCATCGTGCTGGGGTCGACTTCTTTGAGATGCACGCCTCCGCCCGTAACGAAGGCTTCTTCAATGGAAAGCGTCCCGTGAATGCGCACGGGGAAAGCCTTCATAAGCTTGCACATGTCGAGCCACTTCTGCTTCGGAATGTTATCGTGCGTAAGCTGCTCGTCCAGACCGGATCGCTCCAGCAGCATAGGAATCAGACGCTCGGACAGGAGAGGCTTCAGCACGTTCTTAATTGCTTTCTTGGCCTCAACCTTCGTGAGCGCCATGCTTTCTTTGTACAGCTCATCCATGCTCAGGTCAGGGAAGAGATCCACGGTAAGAAGAACTTCCTTCCGCTCGGCTTTGGCTAGTTCCTTGACGACGAACTGACTGCAGCGCAGGGCGATGGGGCCGGACAGCCCGAAGTGCGTAAACAACATGTCCCCGCGGTGGGAGATGACAGCCTTCCCTTTGGCGTTCCACACGGAAAGTGTCACGTCGCGCAAAGAAAGCCCCTGCAGCTCACGGCTGCGGATCCAAGCTTCCTTCGAGGTCAGCGGGACCTCGGTCGGAAAAAGCTGCGTGATCGTATGCCCGCCAGCTTCAGCCCACGCATATCCGTCTCCCGTGGAGCCGGTATGCGGAACGGAGCATCCGCCTGAGGCGATGATGACAGCGCGGCTGTCCATCTTCTCGCCGGAGTGGAGCTGGACGCCTTGGACGCTGCCGTCCTGGAACAGGACCCTTTTGACCGGACTGTTCGTCCGGATCTCCACACCCTGCTTGCGAACTTGGCCGATCAACGCGTCTACGACGGTTTTGGCCTTGTCGCTGACGGGAAACATACGCCCGTTATCCTCTTCTTTCAGACGGATCCCGAGATTTTCAAAAAATTCGATAATGTGCTTGTTGCCGAACTGCGTCAAAGCACTGTATAGGAAGCGCCCGTTGCCCGGGATATGCTGAATAAGCTCATCCATGTCTTTGTTATTCGTAACGTTGCACCTGCCGCCTCCGGAGATGCCAAGCTTGCGGCCGAGCTTATCCCCTTTGTCGAGGAGAAGAACCTTGGCGCCTTGGCGGCTTGCGGCAATACTAGCCATGAGGCCAGCCGAACCTCCGCCGATGACAATGACATCATACTTCATACGATACCTCTAGTTCATTTTTGAAAAATTGTATCATGTTTTCGTTCTTACTAACAACCTGTGGATAACTTGTTGATAAAATAACCATCCTTGTGGGTAAATCATCTGAAATATGTGGATAATGTGCGCAAGTATGTGGATAAAGGTTCCAGTGGCTTAAGATACCTTATCTTGAAAGTGATAATGGTCGATTCGCATATCCAGCCATCTTCGCTGGAGAGAGGCTTTTTTCCCGAAATAGTGAAGCTCCTGTTCCGCGGTAATCACGACCGCTTCACACACGGAGGTGCGTTTGGCCAGCAGCGCCAGCCCTTCATGAACACCAAGTCTTGCAAGCGTCCTAGCCCAAACTTGGCATTCCACAAGATCTTCACCGGCAACCGTGCACTGCACGACATCATGGACCGAGCCAGCATCCGGATCTTCGAACTGGCTGTACGTCGATAGGGAACCTTCGGGTAAAGCGATGGCACCTAGCTTAGCGTTGTCATGCCAAGGGTTCTGAATGCCGATAATCCAAGGATCAATGCCCAGCGAGCTTCGACCCCATACCGTAATTTCTCCTCCGGCGAGGATTAAGCCTTGCTCCAGGGAAAGCTGTTTCTGCATATATTCTGCTAATCGTTTGACCGCCCAGCCCTGCTCCAGCCCTCTCAAATGAATGTTGGCATTATGGGGGAGCTTAATCGATTTCGTGGAGGGATCTACTTCCCATTCCAAAAGGGCAGCAGCCTGCGCACCATCCGCATGAAGTGGATGATAATAGCCATCGGTTACAGCTTGGTACATTTCAGCTAAAAAAAGTACCTCTAGCATGGTATTAGAAACCATGCAATTTTCCCCGGCTAATGTATTTAATAGAGAAATTTCACTGTCGGCAAGAGCCGGGCTGAAACGCTTATCGACATTGCGAAACCAATCATCGGTTAATTGCGTGATGAGCGTGCGCTCTTTATCGTCACAGCGGAGCAATAATTCGATCTCAGCCTTGAGCGATTGGAAATGGAACGAATGGAAGGAGGGGGATAATGGCTCCATAAGTGTTTCCTCTTTTCTTTGGTGTCCTTTACGTTGTTGGTCTAATTATAGAAGCATTACCTGAGATTCAATTGATAGTTAGCTGAAAAATTACTGAAAAGTGATAGTATTCAGCAACCTTTCAGCTTTTGCTCAGGTTGCTTTTAGGCAGGATATGGGATACTGACTATAGAAAATGTCTGTAAAGCCTGTATTGAATTGAACCCGGGAGGAACGACCCCATGCGCCAGTTAAAAGGAATCAAAATTCTGCTCGTAGATGACGAGCCTCATATTTTGGAATTTTTAGAATTAGGTCTAACGAATGAAGGCTTCGAGGTGATGACCGCAACGGATGGACTTTCCGCCATCACGACATGCAATAAATTTCAGCCGCATATTGCGATATTGGATGTGATGATGCCGGGAATGGACGGATTCGAAGTTTGCCGTATGATCAAAAAGACGGAAAACATCGCCGTCATCATGCTGACAGCCAAAGACGAAATCGATGACCGGGTGAAGGGACTTACAATCGGAGCGGACGATTATATGGTCAAACCGTTCAGCTTTGAAGAGCTGCTTGCCCGCATTTATGCGCGGATACGCAATCATTTTCCAAACTTGTTCGGCGAGGTTGTGATTGGACCGCTTCGCATGGATGACCGTCGCAAAGAAATTAGCCTGCATGACAGAGTACTGGAGTTATCCCCAACCGAATATGAGCTGCTTAAATTCATGGCGATTAATCATGGACTTGTGCTCAGCAAATCGATGATTCTCGATAAAGTTTGGGGATATGATTTTGGAGGCGAAGAGAATATCGTGGAGGTGTACATTCGGTCCTTGCGCGATAAGCTGAACGATAAGGAACATAAGCTGATTCGCACGATTCGCGGAGCCGGTTACCGGATGGATTTGACATGAAAAGGAAGGGGAGGTTTGCCGATCTTTTTGCGACGGGCTCTCTGAAATTTCAACTGCTTTCTAGAACCTTACTGGTGCTATCCGTGCTGCTGCTGCTCATTGGGGTGTTTCAATATGTCGTTATGCAGCGGTTCATGTATCAAAATAAAGCGGAGACCATCCGCAATCAGCTTGCTGCACTGCCCCCGAATATGCTGCGTCTGGGTTTGGGTACTGGAGACGGGCAAACGCCCGTATTTCCCTCAAACCGTGAGAACCGGCCTGGTTTCGCCGGTGAGCAGGAGCGGATTTTCGTATCGGAGTTATCCATTGCTTTTATTGATGAAAAAGGAAATTATAAGCTGATCTCCTCACCTTATGAGCAGCCAGCTCCACAACTGAGCCAAGAGGAATATCTGAGTCTCCTGGCAAAGAAGAAAATGAAGCTGGAGCACCGCATCGTCAAAGATGAGAAGGGCAATGATCAACTTGTGGTTTTTCATCAGATTGGCGGAGAGCCTGAACGATCCCGGGGCGGTCCCGGCGGACCAAGCTTTCAGGGCATTATTCAAGCCAGCACCAGTGTTGCACCGATTCGGGATGTGTTGGTTCAGCAATTGCTTACTTTTATTTTTCTATCCTTGTTAGCGATGGTGTTTGGTCTTCTAGGCTTCCTTCCCGTCTTGCGCCGAACGCTGGTTCCGCTCTCCAATATGGTGGATACGGTCAAGCAGATTGACTCAGGTAACCTGAACGAGCGATTCCCTGCACATCAGGGACAGGTGGAAATTGATCGTCTGGCCGCCTCATTTAATGGGATGCTGGAACGGTTGGAGGTATCTTTCGAGGCGGAAAAGGAAGCGAAAGAGCAGATGCGCCGTTTCGCAGCGGATGCTTCGCATGAACTTCGCACACCGCTCACGTCCATACACGGCTTTCTGGAGGTACTGCTTCGCGGAGCATACCAACAGCCGGAGCCATTGCTGAAAGCATTGAAAAGCATGCATGGCGAATCCGTGAGAATTAACAAACTTGTCGAGGATCTCCTTATGCTGGCGCGGCTTGATCGTTCTCCTTCTTTTCAGAAGACGGAAGGCGTGCTGGATGAGATGCTGCATGAGATGGAACCGCAGCTGCGTCTACTGGCAGGAGACAGGAAGGTGACCTTCCACCTGGCTCCCCAGACCCGGTATCTGTATGATCCGGATAAAATCAAGCAGGTTGTGCTGAACCTGTTCCACAATGCCGTTCAGCACACGCACCCGCTGACGGGGGAGGTCGGGCTCACGCTAGCCCAAACGCCATCTGGCGTGGAAATTGCGATCCATGACAACGGAGAGGGGATTGCCCCCGAGCACCTTCCTCATCTGTTTGACCGGTTTTACCGCATCGACACCTCGCGGGCAAGACGGAGCGGCGGCGCCGGTCTGGGCTTATCGATCACTCATTCCATTGTCCAGCTTCACGGCGGATTGATTGAAGTGCATAGTATCGTGGGAGTGGGAACCACCTTTAAGGTGATTCTTCCTGCGGTGAAATAAAAAGATGCCTATCTCGGCTGATGCCGGGATAGGTTTTTTGTTGTTACGAGGGGTGGGCATAACCCCGGTACGATCTGCCCCTCGATGGTCGACACACTTGTTACGGACTCAGCAGCCGCTATTTTGCCTCTTTGAGTAGATTTGGAAAGCTACCGGACTGAGGCGCCGTTATCTACTGGTTTGCAGCTGTTTTAAGGCCATTTCTTGACGATTAGCGGCAGGTGAATCCGTTAGATACTAATCCTATCCCAAAAGCGGCAAATAGCCCCACTCAGTCCTTTAGCACACAGCAATGCTCAGAAGTGGTGATCTGATGGTTGTAGTAACATGAACACTCCAATAGTAGTTAACTAGTTAAAATGCCTAAATCCCACCCAAAGTAGCCAGCTAGTAAAGTATCAGAATCCCACCAACGTAGCCAGCTAGTTAAAGTACCTGAACCCCACCCAAAGTGGTCAGCTAGTTAAAGTGCCTGAACTCCACCAAAGTAGCCAACTAGTTAAAGTACCTGAATCCCACCCGAAGTAGCCAACTAGTTAAAGTACCTGAACTCCACCAATAGTAGCTAACTAGTTAAAGTACCTGAACTCCACCAATAGCCGCTCACCCATCAGCCCTCCGTAACGCCCAATCTCCCGCACCTCCTCCAGTCCCCGATTCAGTTCGCACCAGAACCAGAACCAGAACCAGAACCTCGCCCTCGCCGCCAGCAGCCCCGCACTTGAACCGAAGGGAACTACAGGGTCTTAATTGAGCCCAAAAGGCTCATTTCAGTTTTTGAAGGAACTACAGGGCTCTATTTCCCCTCAAAAGCTTACCTACAAGCCGATATCGCTAAAATAGCGCCCTCTAGTTCCCTTTGACTAGCGCAAACACAGATTCCAGGCAGAATAACGCCCTGTGGTTCCCCACGGAGTCTATCCATGCACTTTTTCACCCAATGAGCCTACGTGAGACTAGTTTCCTTTTTCAGCCAATTCTCAGATACTTCTCAACCAACATTCAGTTACTACTCAGATCCAATTCAGGTAAGGCATCTATACTAGGTTTTGTAAGGAACAAACAAAAAAATAATTGAAAGAAAAGGTGGAACACACGATGAAAAATATCTCCAGAAAAATTCTTACAGGTTCATTGATCGCTTCTTTTGTACTTGGTGTCGGTTTTGTTGGAGCCCTACATAATCAAGCATATGCAGATACGATAAGCCCTTCCGCAAACGATATGACTCAAAAAGCAGGCTTTGGCAAAGGAGGAAAAGGTTTCGGAGATCGCGGCGGCTTCCGCGGCGGGAATGTGTTGAAAGAAACAGCAACCATCTTAGGTGTTGAGGAAAGCGCTGTGCAAGAGGCATTGAAAGCAGGCAAAACATTGGCTGCATTCGCAGAGGAGAAAGGCCTGACGAAAGAAGACTACTTGCAAAAGCTGGTTGCAGCGGAAACAACATCCATCACGGATCAAGTAACGGCGGGTAAATTGACACAAGAGCAAGCGGACAAAATTGTTGCCGGTCTCTCTGACCAATTAACGAAGCAAATCGATGGAACAGGGTTCAAAGTCGGCTTCGGAGGCGGTTTCCAGGGTGGTTTCCCGGGCGGCGACCGCGGTGGAAAAGGACATGGTGGCGACAAACTTCTTGAGGAAACGGCTACCATCCTTAGCGTTGAACCAAGCGCTGTGCAAGAAGCTTTAAAGGCAGGCAAGACTTTATCAGCATTTGCAGTTGAAAAAGGCCTAACAGAAGCAGACTTCGTGGCGAAGTTAGTCGCGGCTGAAACAACAGCGATTAACACTGAAGTTACAGCTGGCAAGCTGACACAGGAGCAAGCGGATAAAATGCTAGCTGATCTTTCCTACCGTGTTACGAAACAAGTGCAAAGCACTCGTCCGGAAGGCGGACCTGAAGGCAGAGGCGATCACCGTGGTCCCGGAGGTCCTGGTTTTGGAATGTTCGGCAACCCTGAAGCACTGACACAGATCCTGGGCATCACCCAAGAAGAGCTGAGAACGGAGCTGGAAGCAGGAAAATCCATTGCTGACGTGGCTTCTGCCAAAGGCATCAGCGAAGATGATCTTATCAGCAAAATCAAAGACAGCATGACAGATGGCATCAAAAAACAAGTCGAGCAAAAAGGCTTCGTTGGCCCTAAAGGCAAGCCTTCCAAAGAGGAAGCAGCTCCGGCAGCAACGAACTAATCGAATAAAAAGCCGCACTCCTTTCCCGTTATTCGGGACATAGGAGTGCGGCTTTTTTTATTTGACGTCGTAGCCTTTCGCGATGGAAGGTTCAATCCAGCGCTTCGTCGTATGCTCACGACGCATGATAACCACGCGGTCCTTGTAGACGTCCACGATGAGACTCTGGCTGACGCCAATCGTCTCCGGTTCGTTCTGAGCGTTCCATACCTCGCGGATGGAAGCGCTGGAAGCGGCCAGAAACTTCAGCTGCTTGACTTGGTTGGTCGTCTCCAGGTTCCAGTGGGTATGGCCGCTGAACAAAATAACATTCGGGTGCTCATCCAGCAGCGCCCGCAGTTCCTCGTGCTGGACGACGCCCAGCTCACGGTCTGTACCATCCAGCGTCTGCGGCAGCGGCTGATGGAGGAACACAAACACGGGCTTGCCGGCATCCGCCGTGCCCGCGACGGTAAGCCGATCGCGCAGCCAGGTGAGCTGCTCGGCCGAGAGGAACGCATCCTCCTTATAGGAGGCGTTCACGTCACGATACGCTTCCCCGCTAAGGAAGAGGAAGCGGTAGCCCTCCACGATAAGCTCGTGATACGGCTTATCGTAGCCCCACATGCGGTCGAATAACGCGACCGCTTGTTTGCTGGACCAGGCAGGATTCATCTTCGATGTATCCATGCCACCCTCCGGCGTACGCCATACGCCGTAGTAGTCGTGGTTGCCCATGGTCGCGTGCACAGGGGCATGCGGCTGGCTGCTGAGCAGCCCCATCAAGCTGCGATAGTCGCCTTCGGTGCCGCCCGTCAGGTCGCCGTTGAGCACAAGCAGCTTGCTCTCCGGACGCAGCTTGTGGTGATCGACCAGCGCGCGGCTGAGCAGCAGCTGGGACACTTGATCCGTGTTCACGATATGAGTATCGCTAAGCACGGAAAAGGAAAATAGCGGGGCTCCCTGCAGGGCAGAGGGAGCCTCATTTATTTGGTTTTCGGCTAGGTAGTTTGCACGCTGCACGTCTTGTGTCCTTGACTCCGCACTATAGGCGGTGACAGTTATGGATATGAGCAGCAGGGCAGCGAGAGTTAGACGCATTTTAGATAAAAACATAGGCGGATTACCTTTCATGGGAGTAGTGAATGACAGTTTGTTATAGTGGTATTCCCAGTTTGGAGGGGATTTATGTTTGAAAGGGTGCCCAAAATACGCAATGCCTGTTGACAATAGAGTCCTTTGGTTGTATGGTTAATTACATGAGTAATTAACCAATGTGGTGGTGAGGAAATGGGTTTGACGATGGACGATAGCCGCCCGATTTTTGTGCAGATCGCGGAACGGATTGAAGATGACATTATTGAAGCAAGAATGCCGGAAGAATCGCAGGTGCCTTCTACGAATCAATTCGCAGCTTTTTATCAAATTAATCCGGCGACCGCGGCGAAAGGCGTTAATTTGTTGGTGGACCAAGGTATTTTGTATAAGAAACGCGGGATTGGCATGTTTGTAGCGGAGGGAGCGCGGACGAAGCTGATGGAGAAGAGAAAAGAATTATTTTATGAACAGTATGTTGTGGCGATGGTGAAAGAAGCTGAAAAGCTAGGGATTACGGTGGAACAGCTAACTGAAATGGTGCGAAGAGGAGGGAAAGTGTGATGACCCACATTGTGGAAGTAAACGGGTTAACGAAGTCTTATGGGAACGTAACCGCGGTTGATCATGTCAGCTTCAAGGTAGAAGCAAATAAAATCTATGGTTTACTGGGTAGAAACGGTGCGGGGAAAACCACGATCATGCATATTCTTTCAGCCCAGCAGTTTGCTACCAGCGGCGAGTTGAAGGTATTTGGCGAAGATCCCTATGAAAATAACCGTGTTTTGAATCAAATCTGCTTCATCAAGGAAAGCCAGAAATATCCGGAGGGTTATCGTGTTGCAGATGTGATGGAGATTGCCAGAACACTTTATCCGGATTGGGACGATGCGTATGCTAAGTCATTGATTGAAGATTTTCGATTGCCTTTGAAAAGAAGAGTGAAGAAGTTGTCCAGAGGGATGCTTTCCTCTGTTGGAATTGTGGTTGGTTTGGCCAGCCGCGCACCGTTAACTATATTTGATGAGCCGTATTTAGGCTTGGACGCCGTAGCAAGAGCTTTATTTTATGACCGCTTGCTGGAGGATTATGCGGAGTATCCGCGTACGGTGATCCTGTCTACGCATTTGATCGACGAAGTAAGCCGTCTGCTTGAACATATTTTGGTCATTGATAATGGTCAGTTGATCCTCGATGAAGATGCGGATGCGCTGCGCGGCCGCGCTTGCACAGTATCTGGGTTGGCTACGGCGATAGACGCGTTCTCAAGAGGCAAGGAAGTGCTAGAGCGTCAGTACATTGGTGCTGCTGCAACGGCCACAATTCTGGGTGCTTTAACGGATCACGATCGGAGAGAAGCGGAGTCGCTGGGGCTGGAGTTTGCGCCGGTATCCCTGCAGCAGCTCATTGTGCATCTGACACGTACACCACTTGTGGGGAAGGGGACTGAGCGGATATGAATCGGGTAAGTAATGTGATTAAGCTTCATATGCGGAATAAAATGTCGTGGTTATTCGTCCCATGGATGATTCTTGGCTTGAATTTTGTTATCAGTTTTTTCATTGCGTTATCCCTGAATGAGGAAGAGACAATGAATACAGGCGGCCTTGCTTCAATATTCATTTACGCATTAGTTTCAGGCGCCGTGACACTCAAAGATACATTCCCTTTTGCTTTGGGACTCAGCATCCGTAGAAAGGATTACTTCGTAGGAACAGCTTTAACAACTTTCCTCTACAGTATTTGTACAGCGGCGCTGCTCGTGATTTTGTCACTTATTGAAGAAAGTACCGGTGGTTGGGGAGTTCGTTTGCATATTTTCAAAATTGCTTTTTTGGGAGATACTTCACCCATCGCAGTTTTCGGTATTTATTTGATTCTCCTGCTGCAAATGTACTTTCTGGGGTTTGCCACTTCCAGCATTCATAGGCGTTTCGGAGCGTTAGGTATGTTAATCTTTTTCGTTGTTGCGCTTCTGATAGGTACAGGAGGATCCATGTTATTATCCCAATTCGGGCTGTGGGGAAGTATCTTTTCATGGATCGGTCAACATTATCTGGAGCTATTTTGGTGGATGGTGCCGTTGGTTGCTGTTTATTTGCTGGCAGCATATGGCTTGTTGCGCAGGGCAGCGGCTTAATTGGAAATGAACCCGGGAATTTGTTCCCGGGTTCATTTTGCGTTACAGCACATTATTCGTATTCGTATCAATGAGATCCGGATCACTCGTATTGGCACTGCCGTTTAGGACATTCTGGACACTTCCGAAGCTATCCCCCGGGGAAAATGAGTTGGCGCCCGCATAGATCTTGGAGTTACTCGACAGCCGTATTAATGCGGTATCCCCAAACTGGACATTCGAACCCGAGTTCACACTTAGAATTTTGACACCGCCATAGACCACTGAAGGCATTGGTTCGGCCCCCTTCCCACTCACTTGTTATTGTATGTACACGGCAGCCTATCTGCCACCGCAATATTTCCGGTCTGAACAGAGGTCGTAGATGCGCCCCGACTAAGGTCTAGTATGAAATACCGTCCGCGGTCCGTTTTGGAAAGGCTCGATTTTACCTAGAATAAAGACATGAACAAGAGCACAGCACATGACGAAAGGCGGTGACGAAATCATGAAAAGAAATACAGGCTTAGCCGCTCTGCTAATCGCATTCGGCGCACTGATTCTGCTTAACAAGTTAGGACTTCACATGGGACCCTTTATCGGTTCGGTGATGGGATACCTGATTCCGATTGGTATGGTCGGTCTAGGATATATTGGCATTCAGAATGGCAATAAATTCGGTTGGCTTATTGCAGGAATCGGCGGTGTTATCCTGGTTGGCAAATTAGCCGGCTGGATCATTATTCTTCTGGCGATTGGATTGATTGGTTACGGGGTTTCGATGTTGACAAGAAGAACCGTGTAAATAGGATGGCAAAACAGAGTGGAAAAGGTGGTATGAGAGATGAGCCTATTGAGGCGTATGAGAGACATTACCGTAGCATCCCTGAATGAACATTTGGAACGGTCCGAAGATCCGGTTCGCTTGATCGACCAATACTTAGCTGCTCAGCGCGAACAGCTTCAACAATCCGAGAGGCTGTACCAGCAATGCGTCACTCACGCAGCTTCGCTAAGGCAGCAATATTTGACGGCGTTAGAAACCAAAGAGAAGCGCGAGCAGCAAGCGCTCCTGGCTTTGAAGGCCGGCGAAGAACATATGGCACGGATTGTGCTTCAAGAGAAGCTGCAAGCTGAGGAGAAAAGCGAGCAATATCGCGAATTGTATGAGCAAGCCAAGCAATCCATCCTGGACTTGGATGAGGAGCTGCAGCAGCTCAAAGCAGATTACAAAGAAGTGGCAGATAAACGCAGCTACTACCTGGCCCGAATGGAATCCGCTCGCTTGCAGCAGAGATTGCATGCTCGCAGCAGCGTGTCGCAGGATGCGTCACCACGGATGTTCGGCCGCTTGGAAGAGCGCGTATCCGATATGGAGCTTCATGCAAGAACGCTCCGAGATGTACGACGTATGGGCCGAGAAAGCTACTACGGTGCGGGAAATCCGGCTGTAGACGCGGAGCTTGAGGCACTGCGGAATAGGCTGAATCAGGAGGGAGCAGACAATCATGAGCAAAATATACCGCTCACGAAGAGATAAAAAAGTAACCGGTCTTTGCGGCGGACTCGCCGAAGCTATGAACGTTGATGCTACATTACTAAGACTGCTAGTGGTTATCACAACATTTTTCACAGGCGGAACGGTCATTTTCATCTACTTTATGGCCGCTATTGTGATTCCGAAGGAGCCTGGTTACGACCATCCGCCTTTTGATCCTTATGCCGGCTCGTATGCCCGCCCTCCGTACAACGGTGGATGGAACACAACGGCACACAAGCCGCACTCTGGTCACGTGCCACCGCATCATGCAGGCTACAACGCACCATACGAGGCAAGCAAAACTAATAACATTGATGAAATGATGAAAGATATCGAGAAGAAAGCTTTGCAAAGAGAAGTGGAAGAACTGAGAGCCAAAGTCGCTCGTTTTGAACAACAACAACCAATTGATATTAAAAAAGGAGACGTGTAAACCATGGGAGTATTTACAAGAATGAAGGATATGACAAAAGCATCAATTCACGAGGTATTGGATAAAATCGAGGATCCGATCGTCATGTTGAATCAGTATCTGCGCGATATGGAGCAGGAAATTGCGCAGGCGGAAGTGACAGTAGCTCGACAAATTGCAAGTGAGCGCAAATTGAAACAGCGCCTTGAGGAGTCCGTTCGTCTAGTAGCTGATCGTGAAGCGAAAGCTTCCGCAGCAATCAAAAACGGTCAAGAAGGCATCGCTCGCCAAGCGGTTGAAGAAAAATTGTACCATGAAGATAAAATTGTGGAGTACACAGATTTATATGCTTCTGCAAAAGCACATGCCGATGAGCTGACACAACAGCTTCATGAAATGAAAGATGAGTTCTACAAAATGCGCAACAAACGCAACGAGCTTGTATCCCGTGCTCAGCTTGCCAAAGCGAAAAAACAAATGGCGCAAGTTTCCTACAACGGCGTAATCGAGAGCGGCAACGCATCCCGTGGCTTCCAACGCATGGAAGAGAAAATCATTCAACTGGAAGTTGAAGCGGAAATCGCACGCAAGCCATATGTACCCGCTGGTACGGTTGGCAGCTACACGCCTGTTGATGTTGCGAAGCAAGCAAAGGTTGATGAGCAGATGAACCTGCTAAGAGAGAAATTAAACGGCAGCGCTGCTGAGTAAGCGGTTTGTAAGGAAAGGACCATCCTTAGGTTGAAATTGACCTGTGGATGGTCTTTTTTTATGTTCTCATAAAACGACGAAGCTTACTGCCAGAACTCACTTAAAGGGGGGAGATGGGCTGTTCCTGTCGGATTTCCCGGGAAATATTGGATTTAATGTCGAATGAGCGGATAGCCATACTAAAGTGGCACAGGAAACGCACGAAAAGGGGGAGCATCCATGGGTGATCAGAAACGGCGAGCGGGCATTTATTTAATAGGGTTAATGATTAGCGTCAGTGTGGCAGGGTGTGGGACCGATCAAATACATACGGAGCAAGCGGCGCAAGTACCTAAACAGTTATCCGGAAAAATAGCGAGTGAAGTATCAGAGGTGAGCCCAGCTTCTCCAGTGGGTGATAATAAAGAAATAACGGTCGTGGAGACGAGGCATTTTTATTCCGGCCCTCCACATCACAGTCCACCTCCTGTAGGGAATAAAATCGCCTATTTGACCTTTGATGACGGTCCGTCAAATAGTAC
Organism: Paenibacillus sp. WC2504; assembly: GCF_052682475.1. Taxonomy (NCBI): domain Bacteria; kingdom Bacillati; phylum Bacillota; class Bacilli; order Caryophanales; family Paenibacillaceae; genus Paenibacillus; species Paenibacillus sp. WC2504. The sequence goes on along the minus strand of NZ_JBQZFH010000001.1, from coordinate 7,814,964 downwards.
ACGGAAGATTTTACATATTTTAAAAACCTATGGGGTAACCGCAACTTTCTTCGTCATAGGCACAGAAACGAGCGAGGGCAAATCGCTCTATAAAGAAATCGCAGCGGAAGGACACACACTTGGGAATCATACGTATTCACACAATTATAACCGTATTTATAAATCGCCTGAAGCTTTCATCAAAGATGCAAGCAGGTTGGATCGACTTCTGGAGGAAACGGTCGGTTTTCGACCTGAGATTCTAAGGTTTCCAGGCGGTTCGAACAATCAAGTGAGCCGTAAATCCGGCGGCAGGGGAGTTATGAGTAGGGTGACGGCCAAGGTAAAAGAGCAAGGTTACCAGTATTTCGACTGGAACGTTAGCTCGACGGATGCTGCTGCCCCCGTGCAGGATAAAGATATGATCATCGATTCTGTGCTGAGCGCAAGCAAAGGGAAGAAGCGTATTATCGTATTGATGCACGATAACACGTATAAGACCACGACTTTAGAGGCGCTGCCTGTCGTGATCCGCAAGCTGAAGGCTGCCGGCTTCCGTTTTGATAAGTTGCAGAAATCCTCCTTTACCTTTCAGTTCTTGGAGCCTTGATAGTTGCACATCGCGTCACCTCTCGTTACGATGGAAGTAATGGAGAGAGGGAGGCGATAAGAATGCCGGATGTATTTCAGTTAGGACCCTTGCAGCTGCAGGGCAAGCTGGTAGCGGTCCTTTTGGCTTGCGCTATAGGCTTATGGCTGATTCGAAGAGCAGCGCGGCAATTAAGCAGTCGGGAAGAGGCCACGATGACTAAGCCGATTGATGATATCGTTTTTGCTGGTGCAATCATCGTACTAATCGCATGGAAGCTTGGCGTTATCGTCACACAACCCTCGTTACTCTGGACAAGTCCATTGAAACTTCTTATGGTAGTAGGCTCTAGCACAGAAATCATGCTTGGACTTCTATTGGCTGCTGTTTATATGTACGTTCAAATAAGAAAACAGCGGATATCGCTGTACGTTTTTCTAGATATACTGGCTACTGGTCTGACTGCAGCCGTATTTGTATATTGTGCGTTGGTCCCGGCATACGGATTTCCGACTACATGGCCGTGGGGCATCAGCGTCGAAGGTACGATATCGCATTTTCATCCTTTTCACGCCTATGTGTCGCTGCTGCTGCTTCCTCTGCTTATTTGGCAGATTGGATATGAGGGGCGCCGAAATCGCTATGGGAGCGGGATTTTACTGAAGTACTCACTGATGTACGGAGGCGCTGCAGGGATGTTGACTAGTTTTTTTGCTGCTGCGAAGCCGGAACTGCTTTATTTAAGCATGGCACAGCTGATCTTTCTTTTCATGATCGTGATTGGAATGCTTCTACCTGCTTTGGCACATAATACTGGCAGAAGGGAGCTGAGTGCAATGAGTCAAAACGATTCCAAGACCCAAATCCAACAAGAACAGCAAAACAAAGAACGCGAGAAGTCGCAATCAGATGCAGGGAAAGAGGGCTTTGTAGACAAAAAACTGGACGGACCCAACCGGCCATCGACATGAGCAAGGATCCGAAAAAGGCAGCCCAAGCCGCTCAAGACCAAAACAATCTCGATCCTTTCGAGATCGATTTTCTCCCGCAATTTGAGCAGGGGCGTGGTCCACGTGAGGCGTTCGTGAACGAACATGGTGTCGTCATCGGCGATCATGAGTATGAATCAGACAACTCCCCGCTGGAGCAGTGGACGGCTGAGACCGATCCTGAAGTCATGGCAGGCGATGAATGGGTTCACCCGTATAAGGACATTGGCTTTCAAAGCGCCGAGAATCGCGATTATTTCGAAAAGGGCATCGTGCCCCAAAGCGGGATTTTCACGCATCCGGATAAAGATGTTTCATTTGAGCCGGGAGAGGCTTCTAGTACGAGGAAAAAGGATGAGGCGGAAGCTTAATAGCTTTCGCTTTATTTCCATTTGTTTTAGAAGTCAGCTATAGGTACTTTGCATTCACCGCCAACGGATGTATAATATAAGTTGTAACGATTACGTTTTGAGAGTAACTATTAAATCCTAAGGGGTGGAACATATGGCAATGTCTTTTGATTCTTACATGAAAGATATGGTTAAACCGATGAGGGAAGATTTGACTCGTCTGGGAATTACGGAGCTTCTGACTCCGGAGCAAGTGGACGAAGTGATGGAGAAGTCCAAAGACGGCACCATGCTGCTGGTTATCAATTCCGTTTGCGGATGCGCAGCAGGTCAATGTCGTCCTGGGGTAGCCAAAGCGCTTCAAAATGATACACTGCCAACGTACACATACACTGTGTTCGCAGGTCAAGAGAAGGATGCAACAGCGAAGGCTCGTGAATATTTGGCACCATACCCGCCATCATCCCCATCCATCGCATTGTTCAAGAATGGTGAGCTAGCTCACTTCATCCAACGTCACCAAATTGAAGACCGTTCCGCTGACATGATCGCAGGCGATTTGATCGGTGCTTTCAATCAATATTGCAAGTAAGGAATAACGACTCGCTATTGCAGCTGATGCATGGCGGGTCTTTTCCTTTTTATGGGGAGAAAAATGCGATTATTCTTTGAAATTTTGGGGTTGAAAGTCTATACTAGATTTCAAAGAAGGTTGGATTTTATATGATAGAAAAGGTGGAGAGAGGCATGAGTTTGCAAGCAGAAATTATCGCGAAGCTTGGCGTTAAGCCGGAAATTGATATTGACGAAGAAATCCGCAAACGTGTGGACTTTCTGAAAAATTATGTGCTCGGCGCGAAAGCGAACGGCCTGCTGATCGCAATCAGCGGCGGAATCGATAGCGCTGTAGCGACAGGGTTGTGCAAGCAGGCAACGGACGAGCTGACTGCGGAAAAAGGCACCGAGTACAAGACGGTCGGCGTGTTTCAACCCTACGGTCAACAAGTAGATATCGAAGATAGCTACGCGGTGGCCAAAGCATTCGATTTGAAACATCAAATCGAGAACAATATTGAAGAAGCGGTCGACGAAATTGCCATTGAAGTCGAATACGGGCTCAAGCATATCGGCGTTCACCAGCATGTGAGCCGTGGCGGCAAAGGCAACATCAAAGCGCGGACACGCATGGTGATGCAGTATGCTCTTGCTTTTGAACTTGGCTTAATCGTTGTGGGCACAGACCATGCCTCCGAAGCGATTACCGGGTTCTTTACGAAATATGGCGACGGTGCCGTCGACATTACACCGCTTAGCACGCTGAATAAGCGGCAAGTGCGAGCTCTTGCAGCGAAGCTGGGCGTTCCGCAAAGCGTGCTGGACAAAGCCCCGACCGCAGGTCTCTGGGATGGCCAGACGGATGAGAACGAGCTTGGTATTACATACGGCGATAACAGCGACTACTTGGAAGGCAAGCAAATTGATCCGGCTGTCCAAGAGAAGCTGGAGAAGCAATATCTCAAAACGGAGCATAAACGTATTCCGATTCCGGGTATTTAATCCCGTTAATCAAAACCCCCGGCCTTGTCAGGTCGGGGGTTGTTTGTATGTTCAGGGGCGAGTGAGTGCCGAACCTAAGGAACGCGCACGCCGCGTGAGCTTTCGAGCAGCGTATACCACTCTTCGCGTGTCATATTTTCGGATACGCGGACCGCATCTTGGCAAGCGTGTATACGCTCGACAGATGAAGTGCCGATAACCGGCTGAATGCGGGCCGGGTGCTTCATTAACCAGCCAAGTACGACGGCTTCCAAGCTTGTTTCTTTCTCGGCAGCCAGTTGCTTAACGAGGGCTGCCGTTTTTACGATGTTTTCCGGAGCATCCTTCAACACTTTGCCGGAGAAGATCCCCTTCGCCAGCGGGCCCCAAGCCTGAATTTGGATGTCCGCCATCTGGCAGTGCTCCAGGATGCCATCGGCGAAATTGACGCCTACGCCGGCTTTTTGATTGACAAGGATACCTTGTTCAATCCAGTCCAGGCGAGCCAAGCTCAATTCCAGCTGGTTGACCACAAGCGGCTCCGGCAAGGAATTTTGAATGAAGCGCATTTGTGCAGCGGTCATATTGGAGACGCCGAAGTGACGCACTTTGCCGGCAGAACGCAAAAGATTAAATGCTTCGGCGATCTCTTCCGGTTCCATAAGCGGATCTGGACGATGAAGCAGCAAAACATCCAGATGCTCCACGCCAAGACGGCTTAGAATGCCATCGACTGCGGGAATCATGTGATTTTTGCTGAAATCAAATCGCTGTGGATTCACATCATCCTGGAAACGAATGCCCACCTTGGATTGAAGGATGATTTGATCGCGAAGATCAGGTCTTTTCTTCAGGACTTCGCCGAAAACAATTTCCGACTTTCCTCTTTTATAAATATCGGCATGATCAAACATGGTGATGCCAATGGAAAGCGCAGCTTCTACAGCTTTCTCGGCAACGATATAATCTTCTTTGGTCAAGGGTGCTGCCGTCCAGTCCCCGCCAATGCCCATACATCCAAAAGCAATTCGGCTGTTCGATATTCCACGTTTTTCAAGTGGCATTATTCTCATTTATGTAGGCCTCCCAGCTTTTTATCTATGTCCAGTATACGCCTAGTTCCTGCTTGGCATAAGAACTGAAAATAGGGTAACTTACTTACCTGGAAGTAACTAGAAGTCGTTTCAAAAAGCACTCTGCATGCAAACAGCCCCTTGACCGTGAAGAATGAATCGTGTACAGTGGACGCAAAACGCAGCAGAAAAGTGGTGCTCACGAGCGATGATTATTGGCGTCGGAACGGATTTATTGGAAATTGCGCGAGTGCGCAAGATGCTGGAAGGTTCAGCGGGTGAAAGGTTTCTGGAGCGGATTTTGACGCCTCAGGAGAGAGAGCTTGCGCAAAAGCGCCGAGGGCGGTTAGCGGAGTTTGCTTCCGGCCGTTTTGCGGCCAAGGAAGCGATTGTCAAAGCGATCGGCTGCGGTATCGGCAAGCAGATTGGCTTTCAGGATGTGGAGGTGCTGCCCGATGGACTGGGCAAGCCGATATGCCACGTGCGCGAGGAAGCGCTGCAGCGGGCAGGCTTAATAGGCAGCCTACGCATCCATATCAGCATCACGCATACGGAATCGATGGCTGCCGCCTATGCGATTGTAGAGCAGCTCTAAGGCTGCTATTTTTTGGAGCTGAGCCAATCGCTCAGCTGTCCGATTTCATCCTCGGACAACTTAGTGCTGTAAGCGGGCATGCCGCCGCCTCCGTTTTTGATCTGGCTCGCGATCTGTTCTTTGGTCATTTGGCTGCCGACTTTTTGCAAATTGGTCTTGGCGCCGGCCCTGCCAGCCAGATCAACGCCGTGGCAGCTGATGCACTTGTTCGCTGTGAAGAGCTCCTGCGCTTTCACGAACGCAGGGTTGCTCTCGCTTGCTGCGGTGGCAGCCGGAGGCTTCGGTGTGGCTTCGCCACCGGAAGCCCCGCCGCATGCAGCTAATGCGAGCACCATCGGCCCAAGGACGAGTGCGCCGATGCTCCGTCGCCATGCTGTGCGCAGCATGGTTTCTTTGTTTTGCCTCATAGTGAGTGTCCTCCTATTTGCCGCTGAATGTATGCCTTACACTTTCCTAGCTCTGCCGCCCCCAAACGCGCAGCATATATCCGCATACGACGAGGCTGATACCACCCATGCCCTCGAGGATGACGGCGGAGTAGCCCAAATACCAGACACCCATCACGGCGGACAAGGCGAACAGCCACAGTCCCAAATAAATCAAAGGTCTGCCGAGCAGCAGCCCGAACTGCACAAATCCGATTGCGAGAATGAAAGCTCGCAGCACAGGGGCGAATAAAGGCCCGATAGCGCCAATGGCCTCAAGCAAAGCGATAGCGGCAATCAGCATCACGCCTGGCAGCAGCAGCAGAGCCGGATGCCCCCAGCCGCTTTGGTCCTGTAAGCCCTCTCCATCAGCGCGGAAATCCTTCCGCAGGCTCCACAGCTGCACTAAGCTCGCTACGACAGCGGTAAGGAGGGCGGCTTGTTTTAACCAGTCCAGGTCGCGCCAATAGATCGCAATATCCATAAGCGCACTGAACATCCACTCCGCGCCCCAGATGAAGAGAAGAGGGAGGAGAGCACGCGCTTCGCCGATCCATAATTTCCTTTTATGTACTTGCTTCTCGTTTTGCATACATTCACCTCTAGTTTTATGTTCCGCAATTCTCGTATAATGGACTCATGTCCATTCATTCATTATAACTGGAACGCGCCCTATAGAGAAGGAGAGCTCATGTACAGTCAAGAACAAATGCTTTATTTTTCCAAAAACTTACTGGATTGGTACCATACGCACAAACGTGATTTACCATGGCGAAGAAGTAAAAACCCTTATTATATATGGATTTCCGAAGTCATGCTGCAGCAAACTCGAGTGGATACGGTTATTCCTTATTTCCATCGGTTTATTGATCAATTCCCAACAGTAGAAGCCCTGGCGACTGCACCTGAGGAGAATGTCCTGAAAGCCTGGGAGGGACTAGGCTATTATTCGCGTGCAAGGAATCTTCAAACTGCGGTGCGTGAAGTGCACGAGCGTTATGGCGGCATCGTTCCGCAGACGAAAGAAGAGATTTCATCGTTAAAAGGTGTCGGTCCCTATACGTCTGGAGCGGTGCTAAGCATCGCCTACAATAAGCCGGAGCCGGCTGTAGACGGTAATGTCATGCGCGTATTGTCGCGTTATTTTCTCATTGAAGAAGATATTATGAAGCCGGCAACTCGGACCCGTATGGAGAAGCTGGCGCGCGAGCTCATCCTGGAAGGAACGGCGAGCGACTTTAATCAGGCGCTGATGGAGCTTGGGGCTATGGTCTGTACGCCACGGTCGCCGCACTGTTTGACGTGTCCCGTCATGGCACATTGCTCTGCGCGTGAAGCCGGGATGGAAGAAGGCTTGCCTATCAAAAAGAAAGCCAAACCGCCTCGTCCTGAGCTGCGGGCAGTGGCTTTGATCGAAGGTACGGGTGAGAATGAAGGAAAATGGCTGATCAGACAGCGTCCGCAGGAAGGTTTGTTAGCCCGTATGTGGGAGCTGCCGCATGTGACGTGGGAGCCGGAGGGATGGCTCTCTGACGATGAGAACAAGGACATGCTACGCAAAGCGCTTGCAGACCAAGAGCAAATCATGATCCAGCCTGGCGAGTGGTTCATGGATACGGAGCATATTTTCAGCCATATTGTCTGGAAAATGAAAGTATTTCGCGCCAAGCTCACCAGCTTGAGCCACTCAACCAACGGGGGAGAATGGATCCCGTTCCATTATCGCTGGGTAGGCCCGGATGAGCTGCAGCAGTATGCTTTCCCGAATGTGTTCATTCGGATTATGAAAGAATGGCAGGAGAGCAACGAGTAGGTGCTCCCTGATCCACGTATATTAGCGAATTTCGGCTTTAATCGCTTCCACATTTCTTAATGTGATTAACTTTTTATCAATTTGTATGAGGTCGTCGTCCTGGAGCTCTTGCAGCACCTTGGTAACGGACTCCCGGACAGTGCCCACCATATTGGCGAGCTGCTGATGGGTCAACTTGACATTAATCAGAAGGCCGTCCTGTGCAGGGATGCCATGCTGTTCGGATAGGCGAATAATGGTTTTAATAATGCGTGAGCGCACGCCAAGAAACGTCAGATCGTAGATTTGGTCATTGGCTTGACGCAATCGCCCCATTGTTGTCTCCAAGAGCTTCAGGCACAGCCTGGGGCTCTTTTCCATGTATTGCACGAAGGAAGTGCGCTTCAGAGCATAAAGTGTGCAGGCTTCCAGCGTTTCAGCGGTTGCCGATCGGGTAAGACCTGCGCTGATCAGAGACATCTCACCAAAAAAATCCCCGTCCCGAAACAAAGCCAGAATGATTTCTTTGGCTTCATCCAACCGATATATTTTGACGACACCCGATTTGATAAGGAATAACTCCTCGCCTGCATCGCCTTCCAAGAATAGAATGCTGCCTTTCTTTACTTTTTTTTCAATAAATAAAGGGGCGATGCCTAATAAATCAGCTTGTGAGAGTTCTTGGAAAAGAGGAACATTTTGAAGTAGGGGGACGATTGTTTTCACAGGCTCTCAACTCATTTCAGGATAATATTGGTTACCGTTATCGTACTACTTTCCCGAAAAACCGTAAACAATTTCCACCATTAATAGTCCCAAAGGAGGATGTCCGAGGATGTCCCTAGGCCACTGCACATAGGCTCAAATGAAAAAAGAGCTGCCCTCAAGTAGAAAAATCTACTCGATGGACAGCTCCTTGTAGGGCTAACTTATTTTGCAGCGTCGTAACGCTTGCCAACTTCAGCCCAGTTCACAACGTTCCAGAACGCTGCGATGTAATCAGGACGTTTGTTTTGGTAGTTCAGGTAGTAAGCGTGCTCCCAAACATCAAGACCAAGGATTGGCGTTTCGCCTTCCATGATCGGGCTGTCTTGGTTAGGCAAGCTGTATACTTTCAATTTGCCAGCTTTGTCAACAGCCAGGAAAGCCCAACCGGAACCAAAGCGTGTTGTTGCTGCTGCAGCGAAGTCAGCTTTGAATTTGTCAAAACCGCCAAGCTCGCTTTCGATAGCTGCTGCAAGCGCGCCAGTAGGTGCTCCGCCAGCATTTGGTCCGATAACTTCCCAGAACAGGGAGTGGTTCGCGTGTCCGCCACCGTTGTTGCGAACAGCAGTGCGAATATCTTCAGGAAGGCTGTTCAGGTCAGCGATCAAATCGTTAAGGGATTTATCATGCAGAGCAGGATGCTTGTCCAAAGCTGCATTCAAGTTAGTCACGTAAGTGTTATGGTGACGATCGTGGTGAATTTCCATCGTTTTTGCATCGATGTGTGGCTCAAGTGCATCGTTCGCATAAGGAAGAGCTGGTAGTTGATGTGCCATTGTATAAATACCTCCTAAAATTATGTAGATTCAACTTCTTCATTATGAAGGAATTCCGATAATAAAGCAACATCTATGTTTACTAAGTCAGACGCCGCGACGTTCGATTTCCTGAATGATTTGACTGTGGATATGGGTGCCCTGCTCATTAAGCCAAGGGGATAAGTCGCTCATTTGCCTGTGGCTGTTGTGGAGTTCAATCTCCGTCCATTCACTTGGCTTCATTGTGCTTAGTACTTGGAAGTCGCGGATTTTCCGCGGATATTCTGAACTGGATTCCTCGTGGGTAGACATGGTTTCACCTCGCATTCCTCCTATAACATCCGAAATTTTTCCACTTTTTATACACGTCTGATTGAAAAAAAGCTAGATGTCTCTGGCCCAGAAAAAAAGTCATGAATAATCCGTGGAAATTCAAGGGAAAATGAGATGACAAGATTGGAAGAGGTAAGAGGGTGTACATGATGAGTTTTGTTCGCCGATTATTTCGCTGGACGAACCGAATATTCATTCAAGCGGCCGTACCGGAGCAGAACATTCCTTTTGCACCAGGGAGCAATTCGCTGCATACCACTCTTACAGAGAATGTAAAGTTACTGCAGACGCTGTTTAACAAAACACCAGATTTGGTCGTCCGTACTTTCACTTATAAACAAACGGATAGCCAAGCGGCACTTGTGTATCTGTCCGGACTAGTCGATAAAAATGCGATCAACAACAACGTTTTGCGTCAGCTCATGTTTCACCAAGCAGATACAACAGAAGGCGAACTGCCTGTAACGCTTGGGCTTATGAGCACGATAGCGACATGGGAGCAAATAGAGACCTCTATCTTGCACGGGTATAGCGTCCTCTTCATTGATGGACTGCCACATGCCTATGCCATGGATACGCAGGGCTGGCCGCAAAGGGCGATTACAGATTCGCAGATCGAGGCCTCGTTAAAAGGAGCTCACCAAGGATTTGTCGAAACGGACGCTCAAAATATTGCGTTAATTCGCCGGTATATTAGCAGCACCGAGTTGAAAATCAAGGAGTATTATATAGGCCAAAGAGCAAAAAGCAAGGTTTCACTTCTATATTTAGAGGATGTTGCGTTGCCCGAGTTTTTGCAGGAACTGGAGAAAAGAATTACGGCGTTAAATGTAGACTGTATATTAAATACAGGAGAACTAGCCGAATATATCGAGGATAACTCCTTCTCCTTGTTTCCGCAATTTATTACGACGGAACGGCCCGATACAGCGGCCTCCCAAATTTTGCAGGGAAGAATTTGCGTTGTGCTCGATCGTTCGTCCAGCGTGTTGGTTGCACCCATGAACCTGGTCTCCTTTTTTCAAGGTATTGATGACTACAGCATGCGTTGGCCCGTGGCGACCTTCCTTCGGCTGCTGCGCATATTGGCCTGTTTTGTGGCCGCTTTCCTGCCGGGGATCTATATTGCCTGCATTTCTTTCAATCATGAAGTAATTCCTCTAGATCTTATCCTATCTATCGGTGAGTTTAGAGCTGTTGTTCCATACCCGCCGCTTATCGAAGCCTTAATTATGGAAATTATGCTCGAAATGCTTCGTGAGGCAGGTATTCGACTGCCAGCTCCCGTAGGGCAGACGGTAGGCATTGTGGGCGGGATCGTCATCGGACAAGCGGCTGTTCAAGCAGGTATCGTCAGCAACCTTATGGTCGTGATTGTGGCCTCTACGGCGGTAGCCTCCTTCATCTTGCCTAACTATGATATGGCCTCTTCCATTCGGTTAATCCGATTTCCTATGATGATTATTGCCTCTATTTTCGGCATTGTCGGGATCGTAGCCGGGTACATGGTTTTGATTGCGCACCTCATTAATTTAAAATCACTTGGCCAGTCCTATACTTCACCGCTTGCCCCCATACGTCTAGGGGATTGGAAAGATGGTTTCGTACGTCTACCACTGTGGAAGATGATTATGCGCCCCCAAAGCGTTAGAACTCTTCAGAAAAAGAAGATGATCTCAAAACGGGCAGAAGGTGATGACAGCTAATGCCACAGACAGGGAATACCTATGAAAAGAATAAAATTACACGCTTGCAGTTTATCTTTTTGATTCATGGGATGCAGGTAGGTGTAGGCGTGATAACGATGCCATCCGCTTTGGCAGAAATTAGTGGTACAGATGGGTGGATCGCCATTTTCGGTGGCTGGGTATGTTCAGTCGTGGCGAGTCTAGCTATGATCCAGGTCATGAAAAAATATCCTGGCGGGACCGTGATCCATCTGGTGAGACATTACTTTGGCAAGTGGTCCGTTACCCTGTTGACCATCATTTTTGCTGTTTACATGATTCTGTTCGCCTATCTAATTTTTGGCCGAATGGCTCTACTCATTAAAACTTGGATTATGCAGCAATCTTACACTTATGTGCTTATGTTGTTATTTGTTGTGCCAGCTTTTATGGTCGTAAAGGGAGGCGTCCGAAGTTTAGGACGCTTCGCAGAAGTCGTGATTTTAAGCACTATTTGGATGCCGTTCATCCTGCTATATGTATTTAAGGAGGCAAATTGGATAAATCTGCTTCCGGTTCTAAAAGAGGGATGGATGCCAGTCTGGCATAGTGTAAGCTCAACGATCCTCTCCTTTTTGGGTTTTGAAGGCATAATGTTTTTTTACCCTTATTTGGAAAATAAAAAAACAGCTTCCGCCAACGTGGTCATCGCTAATACCCTAACTCTTGCGGTTTACTTATTTGTGACGATCATTTGTTTTGTTGTCTTCAGCCCGGATGAAATCACCCAATATCAACTAGCACCGCTTTCCGCTGCCAAAATCATCGAATTTCGTTTTCTGGAGAGATTCGATATTATTTTTTTATCTGTGTATACACTCCTCATTTGTAAAACGTGGTTTCCTGCTCTTCATATTGCCGTGCAATGCACGGAGCAATTGGTTGCAAAAGGGAAAACGAACGCACATATGCTCGTTCTGTTGGCAGGGATGATCGCATACACCTTCTTTTGGGATCTAAGTTGGCACGAAAGTAAGATTTGGATCGCGCGTTTTAATCAGCTTGGAGTGGGTGTAGCGTACTTACTTCCTTTTGTTCTATGGGGACTTCTTATCATGAAGAATTGGGTAGTGAGGTGGCGGAATTGATGCGGGTTCGAAGAGCAATCCTGCTCTTGATTGTGGTGCTGTTGGTACTACCAGGGTGTGATGATCGGACTGACTTGGAAGATATTTCTCTTCTTCTTATGCTGGGTATTGATCTGGACAAGGACAATAATCTTGTCTTTTATTCTTCAAGTCCTGTATTTAACAAGGAAGCGAAGGAAAAAAATGAGCAAACCAAGGTATATTCCCCGACCGTGAGAGGAGCAAGAAACGAGTTGGATGCTCGTGTTTCAGCGCTTATAAGTTCTGGTAAAGTCCAAAGTATTCTTGTTGGATCGCGCGTTCTAGAGCACGAGGGATGGCTCAAGATGTTGGACATTTGTTTCAGAGATTCCAAATCGAATATTTTGGCGAAAGTTATTGCTGTTGATGGCCCTGTCGAGGATATTATGTTCTTCAAGCCCTTGAATAAACGAAGGCTTCCACTGCATGTGGCTACGCTTATTGATACAGCAAAAGAGAGAAATCTGATTTCGGCGACAACACTTCATAATCTGCACACTCAGATATATGAAAAGGGAATAACACCATACTTGCCGCAATTACGCAAAAATAGAGAAATTGTCGCGACGGGGACCGCATTGCTGAATAAGAAAGGAAAATATGTAGCGAATTTGAATACCGCAGAAAATCAACTTCTGCTATTGCTTCAAGGAGGAATAGAAGGAAGTCTTTCGTTTTCTGTGCAATTGCCAGAAAAAAGCAGGGACGACCTTTTTTCCGAAGGCGCGGTCACTTTTTATATCCTGCATTTCACAAGGAAAGTGAAGGTGACTTATTCACAAGATCAGTTCCATTTTGATGTCGTGTTGAATCTGCCTTTGTTCATAACGGAAAAGTTATTCGTTTTGGATGCAGATAAGGAAGGCAAGAAACTGGAGAAGATGATCAAGACTCAATTGGACAAGCAGATGAAAGAACTCATTGATAAATTTCAGAAGCACCAAATCGATCCGATCGGGTTTGGTTTGTTCGCACGTGCTCATACATATGAAGCGTGGAAGAAGGTAGAGGATCGTTGGGGAGAGGTATTTGCCAAGGCGGAAGTAAATGTCCAAGTAAATGCGATAGTTAAAGACGTAGGTGAAGTTAAGTAGGGTAAACATAGAGCCATGCTGCGTCTGCAGAATGGCTCTATTCTAGTTATTGGTCGGAAGGCAAACCTCAACGGTTGTTCCTTCTGTATCTTTACTGAACACGCTTACCGTTCCATTATGGCTTTCAATAATTTTTTTGCTGACCATGAATCCAAGGCCCGTTCCTTTTTCCTTTGTTGTATAGAAGGGCTGTCCCAGCTTAGTTAAAATGTGTTCGGGGATTCCGCAGCCTTGATCGATAAAGCGGAGAATCAGGTTGCTTTCGTTCTGTGTTTTCACTTGAATGAGGAGGGTTCCGCCAAGTGACATAGCCTCTATGCCGTTTTTAATGAAATTGATGCAAACCTGTTTCAACTGATTCTGATCGCACAAAATCGGGGGAAGATCGGGTTCGCATTCCGTGATGATTTCCACATTATTAAGAATCGCTTGCGATTCCAGCAATGTAGTTACTTGAGCCAGAATGTTGCGAATATCTTTACGATCCGAGTGGATCAGCTGAGGTTTAGCCAAAATCAGCAGCTCGCTGAGAATCATTTCGATGCGCTCAATTTCTGATGACATAATCTCATAATACAATTTCTTCTCGGAAACTCCTGATTTCATAAGCTGAATGAAACCTTTAATCGCTGTGATCGGATTCCGGATCTCATGGGCGATCCCGGCAGCTAATTGACCGGCGATAGAAAGTTTTTCTGAATTAATGAGCATTTGCTCGGCTTGTTTCTTTTCCGTAATATCGTGACACGTGCCAGCGATGCCAATAATATGCCCCGTCGTGTCATGAATAGGAGATAACGTCGTGCTCACATCAACGAGCGATCCGTCTTTGCGCAATCTAACCGTTTCGAAACCGATCACCGATTGCCCGGATAGGACCTGATCGTGAAGTTCCCTTGTTTGCTGGGCGAGATTTGGTGGTGTGATGGGCAGCAATTGATGGATGATTTCCTCGGACTTCCACTGAAAAAGCTTGTCGAATGCGGCATTGGTTTCAACGACCTTTTCGTCACGGTCAATGACCCAAATCGCGTCCCCATTGTTTTTGATGAAGGATTCAAGTCTTTCCTTGGTCGCGCAGAGCTCATCTTCGGCCTGTTTCCGTTTTGTAATATCCCGGCCGACGGCGACGATTTTTTCGACATCGCCTTCTTCATTGCGAATCATTTTGACCGTCGTTTCAAACCAAACGTAATGGCCCTCTTTATGGCGGATGCGGCATATAAACATATCGACATCCGAATTATCAAGGAGACAGCGCTTACCCCACGCAAGCAAATCATCCGGATGCCAGAGATCCATCATTTTTTTTCCTACGATTTCATCCATTTCATAGCCTAGCAAGCTGCGAACAGCCGGAGAAATATGACGTGTTACGCCCTCCGGTGAGGCAATCGAAATGATATCTAAAGCATGATCGGAAATCATCCGATACAGCTCATGAGTTTGTTCCAAATGGTTCATCATGTTGACACGATAGTGGACGTCTTTTTCATAGAGAAGGCGTTCTTTCTCGCGCAGCTCGTTTTCCGCCTGTTTTTGATCGCTGATATCAATAATTTGAGAGACGAAAAACGGATTGTGACTCTCCTCATCCTGAGCAAGAGATACAGCCAAGAGGCACCATACAATATGTCCGTTCTTATGAATATACCTTTTTTCCATTTGATAGGAATCCCGTTTGCCACTAAGCAGTTCAGTCATTAATTGCAGATCAAGTATCAAGTCCTCCGGATGGGTGATCTCCTGAAAAGTAAGGGAGGACAACTCCAACTCCGAATACCCCAATATGGTGCAAATAGCCGGATTAGCTTTGAGACAGCGTCCATTCAATGAAACAAGAACCATGCCGATCGGAGCATATTTAAAAGCTTGTATAAATAAAGATTCATTTATTAATCTTTGGTCTATGGACATGGACAAAACTACCTCCGCTAAGGGCTTAACTCAAGATTCCAACTGAAGTGTAAGTGTTCTACCAGAAAGGGGGTTATTCCTGCCTATACGGCATTTAATTTAGGAGGAAAGCCGCAGTGTTAGGCGATAATTCCTCTTAATCTGACAGTTCTTTACATTGACTCTATCAAATTATACAATTGTCGCAAACTCATTATAGGTATGGGGTTGCTCGCAATGATACATAATTCGAAAAAGAGATTCCGCTTAAGTCCTCCCCAAGTACTGGCTATCGGGTTTATTTTGATCATTATCGGGGGATCGATCCTGCTGTCTTTGCCCGTTTCCATAGCGGGGGAGGGCCAAATGACATGGACCGATGCCCTATTTATGGCGACCTCCGCCACTTGTGTAACGGGGTTGTCCGTGATTAATACAGGCGCACATTTATCAACCTTTGGGGAAATTGTCCTTATCCTTCTTGTCCAAATTGGCGGCCTTGGTTTCATGACCATGTCCACACTTATTGCCCTTGTTCTGCGGCGGCGCATCTCCTTCCAGGAGCGTCTTATCCTGCAGGAAGCGATGAATCATGAGTCTACGGAAGGCATCGTCCGGCTTGTTCGAAAAGTCTTGATTTACGCACTCTACATTGAGCTGGCTGGCGCCGTGTTATATGCGATCCGTTGGTCATTTGAGATGCCGATCGGCCAAGCCGTATACTTTGGCATATTTCACAGCATCTCGATATTCAACAACGCCGGGTTCGATCTATTCGGCAGCTTGTCTGATCGGCCGGGAAGTTTGATGCATTATGTCGAAGATCCCTTCGTTAACATCGTCTCTATGCTCCTTGTCATTTTAGGAGGAATCGGGTTTATCGTAATTTCCGACTTGCTAACGTATCCTAAGAATAAAAAGCTTACCCTGCATAGCAAGGTGGTTCTCAGCGCTTCTGCGGGGCTGATCATCATCGGGGCTCTCGTCATTCTTATCTTCGAGTTCACGAATACGCATACGCTGCAGCCGCTCTCCGCGATGGGCAAGCTGCTCAGTTCGCTGCTGCAGTCTGTTTCATCGCGTTCAGCAGGCATTAATACCATCGATATTCCATCGATGCGGCAGGCGACGCAATTCTTCATCATTATCATGATGTTTATTGGGGCTTCGCCCGGTTCCTCCGGAGGGGGCATCAAGGTGACGACCTTCGTCATCCTTGTCGGTGCTGTAATTGCCATGATGCGGGGCAATGAGGAAATTGTGCTGTTCCGCCGGCGCATTTCCAAAGATCGGATTTATAAGGCGATTACGTTCACGCTGCTTTCTTTTTCATTGATTGTCATTGCCACCATTGTTCTTACAATAACAGAGAGTTATCCGTTTCTTGGCGTATTGTTTGAGGTCACATCGGCTTATGCCACAGCTGGGATGTCGATGGGATTAACCTCGCAGCTGACGGAATTCGGCAAAGTATTTCTTGTTATGCTGATGTTCATTGGGCGGCTTGGACCCGTTACACTCGCTTACATTTTGATTCCGCTACCGGAGAAGGAGCACTTCCGCTACCCGGAAGGAAAGATTACGATAGGATAACTTATTGAATACGGAGCCTTCAACGGGGAATAGTAAGGTAAAACTTTTCCCGATTGGAGGTTTTTTCTATCTTATTTTTATTAAACGTTTGCACGACCTTGATTGCTGTTGGCGCAGTGGTTTCCTTGGGCAAAATGCCGAAGCTTTTTGACCGTTTCGAAAAATGGGTGTACTACATGGTCATCTTGATTGCGATTGAACAACTGCATTCAGCGATTGTAGATAATTTCAAATTGATACAATTTGCAGAGTCGTTTTGGGCCTTTTACTTTTATAAGCTCAATCAAATCCTTATTTTCCCGATTAGCACCTTGTGGCTGCTCGTTCCTATTTTTCAAGCGAATACACGGTTTCTTATCAAAATCCTCTATATAGGCATCTGGTTTTCAGCTCTAACAGGTTCTTATCACTTATTTCAGTTCTTTGGTATTCTGACCTTAACGGGGTGGAATATCGGTTATTCTGCGGTAATCTGGTACATCGCCTTGCTCGAGTCAACCTGTTTCTGCTTAGTTTTCAGAAAAATGCTTGGAAAGTGTGATGGCCATGATTCTCTATCCACCTGAACACTTCGATATCAATGAGTGGTTCACTTTGATTTCACTCGCTGTCACCGCAACCATCGCTTTTCTGCTGCCCAAACGATTCTCTCCCGTTGTGATTACTGTGTAT
Source organism: Paenibacillus sp. WC2504 (assembly GCF_052682475.1). Classification (NCBI taxonomy): domain Bacteria; kingdom Bacillati; phylum Bacillota; class Bacilli; order Caryophanales; family Paenibacillaceae; genus Paenibacillus; species Paenibacillus sp. WC2504. The sequence goes on along the minus strand of NZ_JBQZFH010000001.1, from coordinate 7,797,689 downwards.
ACCGTGTTCACCGTTTTTATATCACAGTCGGTTGATTCATTGATTGCCGTCAAACCTTTCGACATGTATGACGTCAATGATAGCTCCAAGTATGAGTTGATGGACATTGTCATTTATTATCTTAACTATCCTCCGTATACCTACATCTTTTTGTACTTTTATGATAAATGGAAACTAAAAGGCATAGGCCGGATCCTTTATGTGGGCGTATTCTCGGGGTTCTCCGTGTTTTTTGAATGGTTGGCTTGCCTTTGTCACGTGTTTACGTTTCATGGATGGAAGCTGTGGTATTCACCATTTGTTTATCTTGTAACATTTACGCTGTACATCATTGTTTATCATGCAACAGAGAAAGTAGCTCCCAAGCCTGACGGTGTCTGACCTGTCAGGCGTTTCTTTTATGTGAGAATTATTTATTTAGAAAATAACTGGAAACTCTGCCGTTAATCTTCAATGCTCTGTGGTCGATTCACGCGGCTGTCTAATTTTTCAAGTAAACCTTTACTGAAATCCCAGTGGCTTTTTTGTGTTCTTGATTTAAAATTTCTAATATCGGAATAAAGATGATAAAATAAGGTTATCGTTTCGCGGTTATCGGGAGAGAGAAGGAGAAATGAACGAGCACTTACGTGCAGAAAGAAGCATTAGGAGGGGAAATGACATGGAATTTTCTTGGAAGCGAAATCTGGTTACATTATGGATCGGCGTTTTTTTCTGCGGGATGGCCTACACCATATCGGTTCCATTCTTGCCGATATTCCTGCACACGGAGCTCGGGATTGATAAAGGGCTCGAAGCATGGTCGGGTATCACATTTGGTATTACTTTTCTAGCCAGCGCTTTAATTGCACCCTACTGGGGATCGCTTGCCGACAAATATGGTCGCAAACCGATGCTCATTCGTTCAGGGTTCAGTTTAAGCGTTCTTTATTTTGCGACGTTTTTCGTACATGATCCTTATCTGTTCTTAGTCGTACGTATCCTGCAGGGGCTGCTTGCCGGCTTCGTTCCGGCGTCCATTGCACTGGTTGCCACGAACACTCCGGAGAAAGAAGTCGGTTACGCCCTCGGCGTCATGTCTACCGCAGGAGCCGCAGGAAGTGTGATTGGCCCGCTGGTTGGCGGTTTTGTCAGCCATTGGGTAGGGAACAGGGAGTCCTTTCTGGTCTCTGGCTGTGTCGTCTTGGTGGCGGCTTTCATCGGCCTATTCGGAGCCAAGGAAAAAAACTTCAACCGCTCCGCCGAGCGTTCCAGCGTCTGGGATGACTTGAAATCGGCTGCGCACAACCGATCCTTCATGATGATCCTTGGCGTCACCATGCTGGTGGCTACCTCGGTTATGATCGTTGAGCCGCTGCTCACCATCTATGTGCTCCAAATGGGGGGTACCCAAAGCTCAGCGTCTCTAAGCTCAGGCATCATCTTCTCAGCGGTTGGCGTAGCCACGGTCATAGCCGCGCCTCGATGGGGCAAGCTCGGGCAAAAGCTCAGCTACTCCAAAACGCTGTTCATCGGGCTGCTGGGCGGAGGCATAGGTAATCTGCTGCAGCTGGGAACTCATCATTTGCTGGCATTCGGCATATTGAGGTTTAGTTACGGGCTGTTCTTCGCCGCCGTCTATCCGGCGTTAAATGCTTTGATCGTGAAATTTACGGATCCCGGCTTTCGGGGCAGGGCCTTCAGCTTGAATCAATCCGCTACGCAGCTTGGGACGATGAGCGGTCCGATCATCGGCGGCTTCTTGGGCGGCTGGATCGGAATTCCTCTCGTTTTTGCCATCAATGGACTTGCCCTGATTGGTGTGGCATTTTTCTACAAATATCGCGGTCCGCAAGCGGTTGTTACAGAGTCGCGAGCGACTAGCAGCTAATGAGGTATTTAAGGGGTAAGCTTAGCTTACCTCTTTTTTTGTGTTAAAAGAGGACGATGCACGCACAATTTGTTGAAAACGCTTGCATTTAAGCGCTTTCAAGAGGTTTCTAGAAAAAAACAAAGATTTTTGTGAATTTTAACACATTTTCAGCAGGATTCCGTCCTTTTTTGTCGTATTTACTAAATTACCATAAAATTAATCCTAGAAAATGAATAGGGGATTGGGAGAGAACCGTATGCATGTTCGTTCATTTCAGCTTGGTGATACGTCTTCGGTGACATCACTTTTACAGGATGTTTTGTCGGAAATCTGCTATGAGGAAACGATGGAAGCATTTGCTCGTCAACTTTCTTGGGATACGGAGCTTGTGCTGGTTGCACAAGAAGAATCGGAAATCGTGGGCATGATTATTGGCACCATCGATAACAACAATGGCTATTACTATCGGATTGCAGTTGCCACAGAGTATCAGCGTAAAGGTATCGGAAAAGCTTTGATCGAAGCAATGAAAATGAGGTTCCTCCAACGGAACGTGAACAAAATTATGGTAACGGTAGACGTCCATAATGAAGTCGTACTCCCTGTGTATGAGTCGGCGGGTTATAGTACATCTGATTTTTCCCGTGCTGCGCATCGTTTGAGCATTGTGAAGAAAGTCAGCGTGTAGTCACAGCAGTGACTAGAGTGAAATTGAACAGATTTGAATCTAGAGAAGCATATCTGTGCCGCCATTGCATTTGGGGGTCAGATATGCTTTTCTATATAATAGGAGAACTTATCGGCAGCTATCAATAGAGGAGCTTTGAGACATGGATAATTTCGCGCCGTATGTGATAAAAAGCTTCAAACATGACGGACATTTACACCGGATGTGGCTCACGAATTGGCGAGTGCCGCCGCACGTCATGCATGCCGACCATCTCCAGCAAGACATGATGGTGTTTATTAACAGCCAGACGAAGATTCAGGAAGCCGACGGAAAGGAATGGGTCAGCCGTATTCCGGGCGTTTCTTTTTTTATTCCCAGTCAATGGTTTAATATTGTTGCTCTTATTGAAGATACAGGAGTCAGATATTACTGCAACGTAGCGTCTCCAATGTATGTGACGGGGCAAGTGCTTACTTATATCGACTACGACCTTGATGTCATTCGAATGCCGGATCGTTCCGTGCATATCGTAGATGAAGATGAATACGAACGTCATAAACTGAATTATCACTATTCAACACTTGTTGAGTCAAAGGTGAAGGCTGGTCTGGCCGCGATTTTGGAACTGGCAAGTACGGACAAGCCGCCATTTCAAGATGACTTGGTCATGCATTATTACGAGCAGTGGGAAAAGCAAAAGAACGGAGGAGCATGAATGAGCTTCTTTGTAGGCCGTAATGAATCCAATCAAGCAGCTTCACAGTCCGGAAATGTCAAACAGACAGAGGTAAAGAGCCTTACCCATGAGCTGTGGGATTGGACGAAATCCATCCTCGTAGCTCTTCTTGTCGTTATTCTTGTGCATCAATTTGGATTTAACTTGTCCACGGTTCGGGGACATTCGATGGATCCAACGCTGCAGGAGGGAGAATGGCTGTTTGTGAACAAGGCGATTACGTACTTCAAATCGCCTAAACGCGGAGAAATCGTCATCCTGAAGGAGACGGAGGAGTATGCCTTTACACACCATCCTTTTTTGGTGAAAAGGGTGGTAGCCGTTGGAGGCGACGAGGTGAAAGGCCGAGGCGGCGCTTTGTATGTGAACGGCGAGAAAGTCGACGAGCCGTACACCGACTCGCCCATCGAGGACGGCGATTTCGGCCCGATGCAGATCGGGGAGGGCCGCGTCTTCGTGATGGGCGATAACCGCCATGCGGCGGCGAGTGCGGACAGCCGCAGGTTTGGGGAAGTTCCGGCCAGCCTGATTCAAGGCCGGGCCGAGTATGTGCTGTGGCCATTCTCAATGGCCGCTGATCTGTAAGTTAGATACGAACACAGGAAAGAGGTGAGGGTGTTTTGGCGGTTTCCATCGTCGCAGCGTCAGAGACAGTGATTAGAAAATTACAGCAAGAGATTGTGGAAGCCGCGCCGTCCCTCGGTATAGATAAGATCGGCTTCACGTCAGCTGAGCCGTTCACAGAACTGAAAGACATCCTTCTCCGTCACAGGGAGAAGGGATTTGAATCCGGCTTCGAGGAGCCGGATATCGAGAAGCGGGTGCATCCCGAGCTGAGCTTCGACGCGCCGCGATCGATCATCTCCATCGCGGTCGCGTACCCGTCGAAGCTGGCTAACCCGCCCCGATCCGAGCCAGGGGCGTATCGGGGGATCATTTCGCGCTCCTCCTGGGGGAGCGACTACCATGATGTGCTTCGCGACCGGCTCGCGAAGCTGGAGGCTTTCATCGCGGAGCGCATGCCGGATGCGCGATTGCAAAGCATGGTCGACACCGGTGTGCTGGTCGATCGTGCTGTCGCGGAACGTGCCGGCATCGGCTGGTCCGGTAAGAACTGCGCCGTCATTACGCCGGAATGGGGCTCATGGGTCTATTTGGGCGAAATCATCACCAATATTCCGTTCAGCCCCGATACACCGATCATGGACCAATGCGGCGACTGCACGATCTGTATCGACGCTTGTCCCACAGGGGCGCTCGTTGGCCCGGGACAACTCAACTCATCCCGCTGCATCTCCTTCATCACCCAAACGAAGGGGTATATCGCAGATGAGTACAAGCTTAAGATCGGCAACCGGCTCTATGGCTGTGATACCTGTCAGATCGTCTGCCCGAAAAACAAGGGGATGAACTGGACGCATCATCCGGAGTTCGAGCCTGACCCTGAGAAGGTCAAGCCGCTTCTGATTCCCTTGCTCACCATGACGAACAAGGACTTCAAAGAACAATACGGACGCATCGCGGCGTCGTGGAGGGGCAAAAAGCCCATCCAGCGCAACGCAATCATCGCGTTGGGGAACTTCAAGGACAGCTCCGCTGTGCCTGTCCTTACGGAGCTGCTGCACAAGGATCCGCGGCCTGAGATTAGGGCAACGGCTGCGTGGGCGCTGGGGCGCATAGGAGGCGACGATGCCGCAACAGCTCTGGACAAGGCCCAAGGGACCGAGCAGGAACGGGCTGTGCAGCAAGATATTGAGAAGGCGATGACGGCCATCCGGCAAGCCAACCAGGCAAGCTCGCATATAGGGGAGAAGAATCCGACATGACACAGAATCAGCAATTCGCTTCAAACAACCTGTCCTATACGGAAGTTGCTACGCCTATAGGTGCGCTTGTTCTCATTACAAGTCCGAAAGGACTTTGCCGTGTTGCATTCGGCACCATGAGCCAGAATCAAGAGGATCTGCAAGAGTGGGCTGCCCGTTGGTTTGGCAAGGGAACGAAGCTTCAGGAGGATGCGGGAAAACTTGCGTCAACCGTGCAACAGCTGGAGGAGTATTTTAGAGGAGAACGGCTAAAGTTTGATGGGGAATTGGATTTGCAGGGAACGGACTTTCAGAAAAAAGTTTGGAGTGCACTGCTTGACGTCCCATATGGAGAGACAGCTACCTATAAGCACATTGCCGAGGCGATTCAATCACCGAAAGCCGTGAGAGCGGTAGGCGGCGCAAATAATAAAAATCCGATTCCCGTGATCATTCCCTGTCATCGGATCATTGGCGTAAGCGGCGACTTGGTGGGGTATGCCGGAGGTCTGGACATGAAAATACATTTGCTTGATTTGGAACGCGAAGAACAACCCAATATGAATCCAAAGAATAACTAACCGTGGAGTGATCCTATGAAATATGTACATTTGGATTCCGTTGAGTCGGGTCAATATTTAGGCCGCACGATATTCGCCAGTAACGGTTCCATTTTACTTTCGGAAGGCGTGCAGTTAACGGTTTTCATGATCAATACGCTTAATCGAATCGGTGTGACGATGATCTACATCAAGGATCCGAACTTGGAAGATGTAGAGATTCCCGAAATCATTTCAGAAGAAACGAAACGTGTCGTTATGCAGCAAATGGGACAAACTTTCGCGGCGCTCCGATCCGGCAAGGAGTTCAACTCCCGTGCTATGAGCATTTCGATCAACACTTTGCTCGACGAGGTGATGAAGAATCGGGATGTGCTCGTCCAACTGACTGACATTCGGACCAAGGATAACGAGATGTACGTCCATGCGACCAACGTCTGCATGATGGCGGTGCTCGTAGGTATTAATATGGGGTTCAATGAGAGTCAGTTGAAAGAGCTTGCCATCGGCGCCCTGCTGCATGACGTGGGGAAAGTTGAGCTCACCTGTGACGATGAGTCGTCTGACAGCAGGAGGCATCATACATGGCGTGGTTTTGAGCTTTTGAAAACCAAGCGCGAATTCAGCTTGCTGATTGCCCATGTCGCCTTCCAACATCATGAAGCATTAGACGGCCAGGGCATTCCGAGAGGTTTGACCAGCGATGACATTCATATTTATGCCAAAATTACAGCTGTCGCGAATATGTACGATAACTTGCTTTTCGATACTTCCGCGGGACGCAGGATGCTGCCCTACGAGGCATGTGAGCATATGATGGCGCTGGCTGGAACAAAGCTGGATCGAGAGGTTTTGATTCATTTTCTGAGAACTGTTTCCATCTATCCGACAGGGGCTTCCGTTCGCCTATCGAATCGTGAGACCGGCGTCGTCGTCGGCCAGCATCGCGGATTGCCGAGCCGGCCGATTGTTAGAATCGTCAAGCAGGATCAGATGGACAGAGAACTGGATATTAAGGAAATTGATTTGGCAAAACATACCACGGTTTTTATTGAACAAGTTCTATGATTTATGGCCAAGTCATTTGTAAAGCGATAAGTAGAAATGGTATGATAAGGCAAGTGATCTAACCAATTAACACTTGCAGGGGGCAACGTTATGTGGAGTTATCTTATTCCTATTCTCACTTTGATTGTGGGCTTAGTCGGGGGATTTTTTATCGGCGTGTTTTACTTGAAAAAACAGTTGGAGTCTATGCAAAATAATCCGGAAATGCTGGCCAAAATGGCGAAGCAAATGGGCTACAACATGAATAAACAGCAGTTAAACAAAGCGCAGCAAATGATGAAAAACCAAAAGTGGAAATAATAGTGGGGTCGGGGACCCCTTTAAAGGGCTTTGCTGTCTAACCGTACAATCGGCGGACAGCAGGAGCCCTTCGTATTATAGTCAGGTTTTGTAAAATTAGGACATACCAGTACGATTCAGAGGTGGCTAGTCGATGGCAAGCAACAAAGACCGCATTCTGGAAGCTGCGATGGATCTATTTCATGATCATGGCTACCAAGGAACGGGACTAGAGGACATTTTGTCGAGCAGCGGGGTATGTAAAAGCAATTTTTATTATCATTTTAAAAGTAAAGAAGAACTGGGCTTAAAGGTCATAGAGCGCAAAGTAGATGAAATGCGGCAATCCGTGTTGGAGCCAAGTCTGGGGAATACTAACCTATCGCCAAAGCAGCGCGTGCTGGAATTGTTTGAACGCATGCTAAGCTTCTGTGATGAGAACGAGTGCCGGAAGGGATGTTTTTTCGGGAACTTGGCGTTAGAGCTTAGCGATTGCTCAGAGGAGCTGCGTAAGCCGCTCAGCCGCTTTTTCAGCGAGATGGAGACTGAGATTGAGGCTTGTCTAAAAGAAGGCCGGAAACAAGGTGAGCTATCGCTGCAGGGACTAGCCCCAGTCGAGCTTGCTGCACCTATCGTCTCTCTTTGGCAGGGCGGCATGCTGCTTACCAAAACGCATAAAGACAGCAGGGCTATGAGAGATGGGATCAAGGTTTTGACAGTCTGCATGGGTTAAAGGATATGAATGAGGAGAGTGGAGCAGTTGGCATCCGTTGAATACAGAAATACGAGAGTAGCTGAGAATCGCGAGCTGATTGAGAAGCATGTGCGCGAAATTTTACGATTGATCGGTGAAGATGTGGACCGCGAAGGTTTGTTGGATACACCTGCACGCGTAACGCGCATGTATGAAGAAATCTTTTCGGGCTACGACGCGGACCCGCGGGACGTGCTTGGTGTAACCTTTGATGAGCAGCATGAGGAATTGGTGATCATTAAAGATATCATTTATTACAGCCAATGTGAGCATCATATGGCGCCGTTTTTCGGCAAAGTGCATGTTGGCTACCTGCCGAGCGGTAAAGTCGCGGGGTTAAGCAAATTTGCCCGTTTAGTCGATGTCATCACCCGCAAATTGCAGGTGCAGGAGAGAATAACGTCCGAAATCGCTGACATTCTCGATGAAGTGCTGAAGCCGCACGGCGTGATGGTCGTTGTGGAAGGCGAGCATATGTGCATGTGCTCCAGAGGGGTCAAAAAGTACGGCAGCGAGACGATCACATCAGCGGTGCGCGGTTCTTTCCGTACGGATTCGACGCTGCGTTCCGAATTTTTATCATTGATCAATAGGTAATTCGTGAGTAAAGGGGTGTGCATGAAGACAAAAGTCTTGTGCAGCATCCCTTTTTTTGTGGAGAATGTGCCTGCATGACTTGTTGTCGAATAGATGAATATAGTATTCTTTTATAAATAAATGGCCCCAGGGTGACTAGCGTACATGCTATAGCATAAACTGATAATAGCAAGTATACGAATTGCTAGGTGTACAATTCCGGGGGTTGGCAAGAGCACCAGAGGGGGCAAGCTGATGAACAACATACGAAAATTTCGGCCCGGAGAGGCCGCTTCCTCTAAAGTGAGTGAAGAACGGGATGAATTTGAGCGGGATTACGCAAGGCTGATCCAATCACCGACCTTTCGTCGGCTGCAGGGCAAGTCACAGGTGTTCGGAGCCGGTTCAGGCGACTATTACCGGACGCGTCTAACCCATTCGCTTGAGGTAGCCCAAATCGCCAGAGAAGTGGCGAAACGTCTGGAGCGGACGAACCCTTTTCTGCAAAAAAGAGAGCATCCGGGTCTCATTATTGACCCTACCGTTGTGGAGTGTGCGTCGATTGCGCACGATTTCGGTCACCCGCCTTTTGGTCACAAAGGGGAAGAGGTGCTGAACCACATCCTGCTGAAGGATCATGGTTTGAAATATGAAGGCAATGCCCAGAACTTCCGGATCCTGATGTTTCTTGAAAAAAGGGCGGGCAGTGAAAGCGGTCTGGATCTTACTGCGGCTGTGCTGCTTGGCATTAATAAGTACCCTTTCCTGCTGGAGGAAGAAGGCCGGCTCAAGGGGGTATACGCCTCTGAGTGGGAGATTATCCGAGAGCTGCGGAGAGAATGGAACATGCCGGAAGGCTGCTCCACGTTGGAAGCGCAATTGATGGATCTATGCGACGATATCGCGTATTCTACGCATGATATTGAAGACGGCATTCGTGCAGGAAAAATTCAGATGAACGCTACGTTTTTTGAGGATCAACGTTTGATCCGCCATTTGGTTATGGAAATTCTGAATGATCCCAATAAGCACAAATTCGGCTGGGAGCAAGTCGACATCGAGCAGATGGTCAGGAAGGTGCTGACCGACTATCTAGAGCAGTGGCAGCAGATTTTCGCCGAATGCAATCGGGAGGAATCGCGTACGCGCAGAGAGATGAAAGCACGTTGGGTCAGCTCTTTTGCAAGCCGTTTGGACATTCTGGACGATCCTGAGCGAGGCTGGAAAAAGGTTGCGCTCGTCAGAGACGGAGCGGAGGATATGAATCTCCTGCGGACCATGGAGATCTTGAAGAAGCTGGCGTGGGTCACGCTGATCAAGGACTTCCGTGTACTGCGCCTCCAGAAGCGCAGCGAGATCATCGTCGAGCGGCTGTGGGAAAGCTTTATCGATCAAGACAGGGGAATGTGGATCATTCCACCCGATTGGATCGATAGCTATGAGCGCCGGAAGGGCAACTGGAGCTGGCCGCGGTTCGTCGCGGACTATATATCCGGCATGACCGACGCATACGCGGAGAAGGTGTATGCAGAGCTGTTCGCGAGCAAGTCCGGCTCGATCTATGAGATGGACTAGGCGCGAAGATGAGGGTGCTGCGCATGATCCTGCAAAAAGTACATCAAATCCTGGGTAAATGGAGTTAATCTTGCGAAAAGATGTAAATAGTACATCAAAATTGACGTGAGTGGCGTGGTTTGGGCTGTAATGCTGAAATTAGATGTACAAAATGCATGATCCTTACTCTCGAATGGGTGGGTAACATGAATTTTGATGTACAAAATACAGGTTGCTATCCTAACTGAGAGGTAAGATGTGCTTCAGACTTTAAGTTGATAGTGAATGGCATCCCCGCAAAAAAATATCGACCCCGCAAGGGGTCGATTTTATAGGGAGGAGGGAATACCTGAGTCAGTTTACAGCTACAGCTTCTTTTGGCGTCAGGCCATTAAGAAAGCTGAGAGAAGTGCGCACATACTTCTTGGGTTCTGCGCGGTACAACAGCTCATGCTGCGCTTTGGGAATAATCCAAAGTTTGGATTGCGCGTTGTCTTGCACCTTGAAAATGTCCTCTACCATTTCATATGGAGCTTTGGAATCCTCCGTTCCATGAATGAAATAAATAGGCATTGAATAAGCAGTTGAAGTGACCTTTTTATAAGGGACCTCATGCAAGCTCACTCCGTTCAATAAAGGGAAAAATAAGCGGACGAGCGGTAGAGACGGGAATTTCGGAACATTCACAACTTGCTTCATATTGTGATAGAGTGTATCCGGATTCAGCATGAACGTGCTGTCCAGAATCATCCCTGAGATATCCGTACCATTTTGGAGAGCGGCTTGCAGCGCTGTTCCAGCACCCATCGAGAAGCCCCAGATATAAATAGGACCGTTGGATAAATGCTTAACATAGTTAATTGCTCCCAGCAGCTCCTGTGACTCCTGAATACCACCCGTCATGATGCGTTCGTTGCCTGGTTGAACATATCCATAATCGAACATCAGCACGTTGTAGTTCTGCAAGTGCAGCTCACGGGCCAAATTATAGAGCGGAACCCACAACTCTTCGCGATTGCCGCCGTAGCCGTGCGAGAAGATCACGGTTTTGTTGGATGGAGCGGGAATGAACCAACCATCTAAATTCGAGGTTGCGTTCAGACTTGGGAACGTAACGCTGCTGTAAGGTAGGCCAACGGCTCTCATAGGATCCGAATGAAGCGGATCAATATGCGGCCGTGCCAACGTCCATGCAATATAGGCGTGAAAAGCCAGCAACAGCGAGGTACATAACGTCAGGAATGAGATCAGGATGGTGAGAACCAGCCTTTTTTTGCGTAAAAGCGGACGAGTAACGACCTGTTCGAGCGTAGGTTGAAGTGAGCCTGGGGATAGTGATGTTGATGACATCGCAGTACCCTCCCTCCAGTAAAGTAGTGTGTTCAAAATAGGCTGCTCTGAGAAGTTATAAGGAGAAAGGAATAATTATCTAAATTTTCAGATAAGTAATCTATTATCTTAATCTTATTCTGTATGCGCTTACAAGTCAATGAGGGTGCGGGAAATGTAAAGTCACTGTAACCTTTCTGTAACATTTCAAGAAACAGATGTTTGACCTTTACGCAACGTTGGAGTTTGGTTATACTAGATATAACTGGGTTTCATATAGTGAAACTATTTGATGCTTCCGCAGGCAGAGTGACTATGAAAGTGGTGTTCGTCATGGAAGATAATAAGCTGACGGTGCGAGCTGTAGAGCGTGCTTTGGATATTATGCTCTGTTTTACCGAATCGACCGAATTAACGTTGACAGAAATTGCAAGTCGTGTGGATTTACATAAAAGTACGGTGCATCGGTTGCTTGCTTCTTTGGAAGGCAAGGGTTTTATTATGCGCGATGCCGCCACAGATAAATACAGGCTGGGCTATCGGCTGTGGGAACTGTCCGCCAACCTCTCGCAGGAGGGAGACCCCGGCATCATTCTGCTGCCGGAGATGGAAAGGCTGCGCGATCTCCTCGGCGAGACGATCTCGCTGTACGTGCAGGACGGCCTGGAGCGTATCCGCATCCAAGCCGTACAGAGCAACCATGCCATTCGCCGTGTAGCCCCTGTGGGCGCGCGAATGCCGCTTTACGTCGGCGCCTCCAGCAAGGTGCTCGTCGCCTTCGCAGAGCCCGCTGTGCAGCAGCAGCTGCTAGCCTCGGCCGACTGGCCGACCGGGCTGGATCAGCAGGCGTTCCTGCAGCAGCTGGGCGACACCAAACGCGCTGGCTTCGCCACGAGCGTGGAAGAACGCGAGCCCGGTGCGGCGGCCGTGTCCGCGCCGATTATCGATCGAGGGGGCCGGCTTGTGGCCGCCCTCGCCGTATCTGGCCCAGCGAACCGGCTTACGCTGGAGCTGATGCAAGAGCAGGCGCCGCTCATTATGGAAGCGGCGCGGCGCATGGGCACGATGCTGCGCTAGCGCATCACCCCCGCAATCCTCTATCCAAGTACTTGGATAGAGGATTTTTTGCTTCTAGGAGGCCATACTAGAAGAGGGAAGGGAGTGGAGTGGCAAGTATGAAGAACACAGCCTCGATGCTGGCGATCTGGATTAGTCTTGCCAGCAATATTGTACTGACCGCCATCAAAATTATCGTTGGCCTTCTTTTCAATAGCCAGGTACTTATAGCTGATGGCATCCATAATGCCGGAGACGTCATTGCTACGGCGACGGCGTACAGCTCCATGCGTGTTTCGTCTAAGCCCGCTGACGTGGACCATCCTTACGGGCATGGCAAAGCGGAAGTGCTCGGCGCTTTCATCGTCGCGATTATTTTAGCTGGAGCCGCCCTATACATTGGTTATCATTCTATTCATGCCTTATTCGAGCCAGCCGGTGAGGCGCATGTGATTGCTTTTATCGCAGCGGTCATCTCACTCATCTGGAAGCAAGTTCTTTACGTGTACACGATGCGGGTTGGCCGTAAAATGAACAGCAAAGGATTGATCGCCACGGCCTATGATCATTTGGCGGATGTCTACGCGTCGATTGCCGCTTCCGTCGGGATTGGGCTGGCGCTGCTCGGGGATCACTTCGGCTATGGATTTCTCGCATATGGGGACCCCGTAGCGGGGATTATCGTTTCCATTCTGGTCTTGAAGCTGGCTTACGAAATGGGCCAAGACTCATTCGGTATTCTTATGGAGCGAAGCGTAAGCTCAACACAGATTGAGCAGTACGCGTCATTGATCCGCTCTGTACCCGAGATCAAGCGGATTGACCGCTTGAGAGCACGCGAGCACGGTCACTACATATTAATCGATGCACGGCTTGGTGTCTCGGGTACATTGACCATCCAAGAAGGCCACGACATTATTCGCGGCATTAAACACAAAATCCAATCTGCTCATAGCGATGTGGACGAAGTCCTGGTGCATTTGAATCCTTGGTACAAGGAGTCTACGTAACTTGAACGCATGAAAAAAAACCTTTCATCAGCGGCTCCGATTCGATTCGAAGCGGCCACATGAGAGGTGTTTTTCATTTTTTACTTGGCAAAAATATGATTGCCGATCTGAACCGTCTGCGGACGTGACCAGATCCATTTGCTTGTCGCTGTCTTTGGATTGAAGTAGTAGAGAGCACCACCGGTTGGATCCCAGCCGCGTACAGCATCCTGTGCAGCCTTGTATGCCGTACTGTCCGGCGTCAACCAGTATTGTCCGTCATCTACGGCCGTGAAAGCGCCAGATTCAAAAACAATCCCTTCGATTGTATTCGGAAACTCACTTGAATTCAGACGATTCATAACCACCGCTCCAACTGCGACTTGTCCTTCGTAGGACTCACCGCGAGCCTCGCTGTAGATCACTTTCGCCAGCATATCAAGATCCGTTTGATTGACCGAATACTTACGTAAGCTCTGCCATGTATTAGCACCAACAATACCATCAATCGTTAAGCCATAATTATATTGAAAATTACGTACAGCTGCGGCGGTAACAGGACCGTACACGCCATCTAGCGGCTGTTGGTAATAGCCTAACATTTTAAGACGGAATTGAGCATCCCAGACGTCTCCGTTCTCACTGCCTGGTTGCAACGTTTCAGCCGTTGCGGCTGCTGTTGGATGGCTCCATTCGCTTACTGAAAAACCTAGACCAATCGAAGCGATCAGCATGACAAGGACGAGCCTTTTTAATGAGTTCATCTTCATCTCCCCTTTCGCTGTTACCCATTATAGGTGGGGAGGAAAGGGGGCTCAACCCGCAGTTATTACCAATGTAAGTCAATCACTTGCGGCTCTAAGGATACAGCCATCTCCAAAATCGCAAAAAATCCGAGAATGCCATACGGCAATCCCGGATTTCTTAGTTGTGTGTGTATGGCTATCTTGATGGTTATCTTAGTTTTTCTCGGCCAAAATTTGGCGAAGAACGGTTTGTAGAATACCGCCATTACGGTAGTAATCCACATCAACCAAGCTATCCAAACGAACAAGTACATTGAACTCGAAAGTTGTACCATCTTCGCGAGTTGCTGTTACTTTAACTGTTGTTCCTGGTTGAACATCGTTGCTCAGTCCAGTGATATCGAATGTTTCACGGCCTGTGATACCCAGTGTTTTCCAGCTTGTTCCATCAAGGAATTGAAGAGGAAGAACGCCCATACCAACCAAGTTACTGCGGTGAATACGCTCAAAGCTTTCCGCGATAACGGCTTTTACGCCAAGTAGGAATGTACCTTTAGCCGCCCAGTCACGGGAGCTTCCAGTTCCGTACTCTTTACCCGCGATAACGACAAGGTTTTGACCTGCAGCTTGATATTTCATGGATGCATCGTAGATGGACTCTACTTCGCCAGTAGGCAGGTAAGTTGTTACGCCGCCTTCTGTTCCTGGCGCCACTTGGTTACGAATACGGATGTTCGCGAACGTACCGCGCATCATCACTTCGTGGTTACCACGACGGGAACCGTAGGAGTTGAAGTCTTCTCTTTTTACACCATGGTTGATCAGGTATTGACCTCCAGGGCTGTCAACTTTGATGTTACCTGCAGGGGAGATGTGATCCGTTGTAACGGAATCGCCCATGAGTGCCAAAGTTTTCGCGCTGCGGATATCCGCGATATCGTCAAGAACTGTACCCAGATCCGTGAAGAACGGAGGTTCTTGAATGTATGTGGAATTCGTGTCGAATTCGTACAGATCGCCTTCTGGAATCGCGATTTCGTTGAAGCGCTCATTCGCACGGAATACGTTGCTGTATTTGTCGCGGAACATGTCAGGACTCATTGCTACGCCAAGAGCTTCTTGGATCTCTTGGTTTGTAGGCCAGATGTCTTTGAGGTAGACAGGTTGATTGCTTTGGTCGTATCCGATTGGATCGTTAGCCAAATCAATGTTAACTGTACCTGCAAGTGCATAAGCAACAACAAGTGGAGGTGATCCAAGGTAGTTAGCTTTTACTTGAGCATGAACGCGGCCTTCAAAGTTACGGTTACCGGAGATAACGGCAGCTACTGTCATATCGTTGTCAGCTACAGCTTTGCTCACTTCTTCAGGAAGCGGACCGGAGTTACCGATACAAGTTGCACAGCCGTAACCTGCAACGTGGAAGCCAAGTGCTTCTAGGGACTCAAGCAAGCCAGCTTTCTTGAGGTACTCAGTAACAACCAGGGAACCTGGCGTCAAGGAGCTCTTCACGAATGCCGGTTTTCTCAAACCGCGAGCTACGGCTTTCTTAGCCACAAGACCCGCACCTAGCATAACGCTTGGGTTGGATGTGTTCGTACAGGAAGTGATCGCTGCGATTACAACGGAACCCGTTCCCATTTTAACTGTCTCGCCATTCGGGTAGACAACATCAACTTCTTCGTTGATTTTCTCTTCCGTCAGACCGTATCCGCCTTTGTCGATCGGCGTACGGATGATGGAGTTGAAGGACTCTTTCATGTTCGTAAGCTCAACGCGGTCTTGCGGACGTTTAGGACCAGCCAAGCTTGGTACTACGGATCCAAGATCAAGTTCGATGACATCTGTGAATACTGGATCTGGTGTGGAATCCGTACGGAACATGCCTTGTGCTTTGTAGTAAGCTTCTACAAGCGCGATTTGGTCTTCTTCACGGCCAGTTGCTCTCAAGTAGTTCAATGTTTCGCTATCTACTGGGAAGAAACCGATTGTTGCGCCGTACTCAGGAGCCATGTTCGCTACCGTTGCGCGGTCAGCCAAGGAGATGTTGCTCAGACCAGGACCGAAGAACTCAACGAATTTACCAACAACGCCTTTTTTACGCAACATTTGTGTAACAGTCAAAGCCAAGTCAGTAGCTGTAGCGCCTTCTGCCAAGTGGCCTGTCAATTTGAAACCAACAACGTCTGGAGCTACGAAGTAAAGAGGTTGTCCAAGCATACCAGCTTCCGCTTCGATACCCCCGACGCCCCAACCTACAACACCTAGACCGTTGATCATTGTTGTATGGGAGTCAGTTCCTACGAGGGAATCCGGATAAACAACCGTTTCACCATCGATTGTTTTTGTAGCTGCAACAGAAGCAAGGTACTCCAAGTTAACTTGGTGAACGATACCTGTTGAAGGAGGAACAGCACGGAAGTTATCGAATGCTGTTTGCGCCCAGCGAAGGAAACGGTAACGCTCTTCGTTTCTTTCGAATTCTAAGTTAATGTTCATGTCAAGCGCATCCGGGGAACCGAAAGCGTCAACCATGACAGAGTGGTCGATAACAAGGTCTACAGGAACAAGCGGGTTGATCCGTTTTGGATCTCCACCTTCACGAGCCATTGTCGCACGCATTGCCGCAAGGTCAACCACGACAGGGACACCTGTGAAGTCCTGAAGAACGATACGAGCAGGAATGAAAGGAATTTCTTTGTTATCGTCACGGCCTTCAGCCCAGCCTGCGATTTGTTTTACGTGTTCGCTTGTAATTGCACGGCCGTCAAATTGACGGATAGCTGCTTCAAGCAAAACGCGAATGGAGACGGGAAGGTTGCTAATCGTACCGTGACCTTGGTTTTCGAAGTCAGGCAAGCTGTAGTATTGGAACGAATTCGTTCCGACAGTTAACTGCTTACGCACAGAAAAAGTGTCCTTGTTGGACATGGATAATTCCTCCTTTAATATCTTCATCCATTGGTTTCATCTAATGAAACTCAATTTCATTAATCCCCTAACTCAAGTATAGCGTTTCGCTGTGTTTGAGTAAAGATTTATTTCAATCATTTTTACCATCCAAATGTCATATATTGAATCAATTCAAAGCAAATCGGGCTCGTCCTATGATGACTGTTATTTTGCCGCAAACATGTACTTTCCATAAATAAAAGTTTCAAATAAAGCTTGAACTCGGTAACCGACGGCGCACACAACTTTCCTGCCAAAACTTTTTAGGAGGGTAACCCCGATGTCCTGGAAAACAGCGCTCTACAATTACGTCCATGCTAAAAATCAGTCAGAGCTCGAAGGCTCCGCAGCACCGCTCCAAGCCTATTTGTCAGACAGCGCTTATGTACGTAAGCAGGAGGTCAGGGTTCGCAGGCTCCTGGAAAGTTTTCGCGATCGCGATGCCAAGCTGCAGCGAGGGGAAACGAAGCTGCGCCTTACCGGCGTTAGAGAATCGGCGCATGGCGTTATTGCCGATATCGTGTTGCACCGGTTTATCCACTATCGCATCGGTTCAATCGACCACATGGAGGAGCGCATTGAGCCGGAGCGAGTTGTGATTGACAGTGCAGCCAATCGTTGGCAAGTCAGAAGTACAGAGTCCCTACAGGGAGAACAATCGCTTCCGAACAAGCCGCGGAGCGTCTTTTTCTCTGAGCAGGCGGATTTTGTGGAAGGCCTTCGCAGAGCACCGTCACTCCCGTATATCAACCATAGTATACTCAACAGCGGAGCCCAGGAATTCGTTCCGCGCAAAATCATTTATAACCGCGACAAAGCCGTCCAATATGCGGAAACGTGGTGGCAGACGCCGAACCCGAAATATGAGCAATTCGAAGTGGATTGCACCAATTATGTGTCGCAATGCCTCTTTGCAGGTGGGGCTCCAATGGACTATACTGGGAAAAGGGATTTGGGCTGGTGGTACGCTGGCAAAAGGGGCAACCAAGAGTTGTGGAGCTTCAGTTGGGCGGTTGCCAATAGCCTGCAATCTTTTTTGGCGCATAGCCGCAGGGGCCTGCACGGTCATGAGGTTCATGACCCGCGCGAACTGCAGCCTGGGGACACGATTTGCTATGACTGGGACGGCGATGGCCGGTTTCAGCATAATGTTATTGTGACGGGCAAAGATGCGAATGGCATGCCACTTGTCAATGCACACACGTATAATAGCCGCAATCGTTATTGGGCTTATAAAGATTCGCCAGCATGGACGGAGCGGACCAAATACTTCTTCGTTCGGGTTGCAGATGAAATGTGAACGTAATATTTTGAAGGAATAGAACGACTAGACGGAGGTACGCAATGAGCGGCAAAATAAGAGTTGGACTAATTTATGGGGGGAAATCGGGAGAGCATGACGTTTCCTTGCAAACTGCCATGGCCGTTATGAAAGCCGTAGACTTCACCAAATATGAAGTGGTACCGTTTTACATCTCCAAAAAAGGGGAGTGGAAAAGCGGCGCGCCTCTCTTGGCACCCGTTGCATCGAAAGAGGCATTGACCTTTAGCAGCGGAGACTCCGCGAATGCACCTGCTTCTAATGCCCTTGCACCTATATTCGGGGCTGTTAACGCGAAGGGCGATGTAGCTATCTCTTCCGCCGCAGCAGCTGGTACGAAGGACGCTGGCATAGATGTTGTTTTCCCGCTTTTACACGGTACATTTGGTGAGGACGGGACGATTCAAGGTTTATTGGAAATGGCGAATATTCCTTACGTAGGAGCAGGCGTGCTTGCTTCCGCAGTCGGTATGGATAAAGTCATGATGAAGAAAGTTTTTGCGCAAGAAGGACTTCCGCAGTGTATTTTCCGTCACTTTACACGGACGGAGTGGGAGAAGAACCGCGCGTATCATCTCATTGAACTGGAAACTGCGATTGGTTATCCATGCTTCGTGAAACCGGCTAATTTGGGCTCCAGCGTCGGTATTTCCAAAGCGAGAAATCAAGAGGAGTTAATTAAGGCGGTTAGTTTCGCCTTCCAATATGATCGCAAAGTCATTATTGAAGAAAATATTGATGCCCGCGAGATTGAAGTAGCGGTTCTTGGGAATGATGAACCTCAAGCGTCTGTTGTCGGTGAAATTGTTTCCTCGAACGAATTTTACGACTACAAAGCCAAATACATCGACGGTAAATCCGCTATGGTCATCCCGGCAGATCTTCCGGCCGAAACAGCTGAGCAAGTTAGACAGCTGGCCATTCAAGCTTTCTTGGCTGTTGATGGCAGCGGCTTATCCCGCGTTGACTTTTTCCTAGGCAAAGCTGATCAAAAGATCTATATCAACGAAATCAATACGATGCCAGGCTTCACGCCTTACAGCATGTATCCGCTGTTGTGGCAGGAATCCGGCAAACCTTATACCGAATTGCTGGATGATCTCATTCGTCTGGCGGTTGAGCGGCATACAGCGAAGCAAAGTATCCAATATTCTTTTGATGTGGAGTAGATGCTAATGGGATTCCAAACGGAGTTTAACTCGGTCTGTAAGTTCAAGTCCGCGCAGGAGCTCTTCGAGCTGCTGGAGTACGGCCGCGGTAAAATGGTGAAAAGCGGCTTCCGCGTGTTCCCGACAGGACAGAAGGTCATCGCCTACACGCCTGACAATCAAGCGATCGCCATCGTCAAAATTCTTGCTTCTATCGCGGAAATCAATTTCCAAGGCGAAGAAGTAACGCAAGTGGAGATGGAGCTCGTTCGTCGGTTGACGGAGGAAGAGGCGCAGGTACAGACGAAACTTGCTCATGAGATGTTTTTTGGTGAGCAAGCTTAGTTGTGGCCGGTAGAGGAAAAGGAAGAGAAAGAGGAAGGCATCGTCCGTTAGGGACGGTGTCTTTTTTTGATTTTGGTGCTCATTGACGACGCTCGTGGGACTTATGGTCGTGCTTCATTGCACTTTGTGCAACATGAAAGCGGAATATGGCTCGCTATCGCTCTCTTCGTTGCACAAAGTGCAATCATTTTGGCCTTGTTGCCTGAAAACTGTAATTTGCAGGCTGTAATGTTGTACAAAGTACATTGTAGGGGCGGGTTGAGGGCTAATTGTGGTCATTATGTTGCACAAAGTACAACGCGGCGAGGTGGATGCAAGCGGAACTGGTGTAACAGGAGATTGCAACGAAATATAAGCATGTTTGACAAACCCTCCACCAGGTCGTACTCCCGCAAAGGTACTATAAGAAATTAGTACTTATTCTCCCAAGCAGCTAGAGCTACAATTAAAGCAGTAGACTTCACAGCAAGGGGATGAATACAATGAAATTTACTGCCTACTGGTTATTTAATATCGTGCTTGGCATACCGACGCCTTATGTGCTTATTTATATGATTTTCGGCTTCTACGGTTTCATGGCTCCTTCTTCAACTGAACAAAAGTACATGGCGACTGGGGCATTGCTCCTTTATCTTCTCGTATGGTTGTTTGGCAATTTGCTAACTTTGCGAAAAGAGGACCGCGCCACTAAGCTCGGCATGCTTGCGCTAAGTCCATTACCTATAGCCATAACGGCTTATTGCGGTTTTAAACTCATTGCTGCACTTTCCTAGCAGCGTTTAATGAATGTGGTCACTGGAAAAAGGGTAACCTAACACAGGATTTTTACCTGAACTTTCTTGGGGGTTACATGTGCATGATTATTCGCCTTGGGTATGTGGCGATGTCGACGGTTGTCAAAAACGCTTCACCGTCCAAAACAATGACAGTCACGAACTTCAGCAAGCTGCTGGATCGGGAGGCTGCCATCCGGAAGCTGGAACGCTTAGGTGCGGAAAACTTGCATAATACATTGAGATTGCTGCGGCATAACCGAGCTCACGATATCATGGTGTTCCGCTTCTCATCTAGATTCATCCCCCTTATTGGGCATGAAATGTTAGCGGATTGGGACCCGATCCCGACGCTTTCGGCGGAATTCGAGGAGCTAGGTGCTTATGCCAAGCAAGCGGGCATGCGTGTGAGCTTTCACCCGGACCACTTCACGGTCCTGAGCACTCCAAAAGAGGACGTCCTGCAGAAGTCCATCCTGGATCTGGAACGCCATAACGCGATGCTAAATGTGATGGGTCTTGGTCCAGAGGCCATGTGCAACATTCATGTGGGCGGTTCATATGGGGATAAAAAGAAAGCGGCTAAGCGATTTATCCAAAACTTTTCCACGCTGCGCCCCGAGATTCAAAAGCGGATCACCCTGGAGAACGACGATAAAACATTCAATGCGTTAGAAACATTGGAAATTGCTGAAACAGTAGGAGCGCCAATGGTTCTGGATGTTCATCATCATGCCGTGAATAACGAGGGCGAAGATGCCGCCGAATTGTGGCCGCGTATTCAACAAACCTGGACAAACGGACTCCCGCCTAAGATTCACGTCTCAAGCCCCAAAAGCGAGACCGATCCAAGAAGCCATGCCGATTACGTGGAAGCAGGGCCGCTTCTTGTTTTTCTGCGTGCGATTGCCCCTGTTACCCCAAGGCTTGATATCATGATCGAAGCGAAGATGAAGGATGAAGCGTTATTTCGTCTGATGGAGGATTTTAAACTCGAGGAAGGAATTGTGGTGCTTGATCAAGCCTCGATCCAACTGTAGCGATTCAGATTTATTTCTTGAATTGTTTGGCAAAATGGGGTACTTTTGAGATTGGGTATGAATGACGCATAATCCAATGTTGAGAGGGGTTTTTCACGGCCATGAGTCAACTGTTAACAGGAAAAAATATACTTGTCATGGGTGTTGCCAATGATCGCAGCATCGCATGGGCGATTGCTCAATCCTTAGCGGCACAAGGAGCAAATTTGGTCTTTACGTTCGAAAATGAGCGTGTCGAGGAACGCGTTCGCAAGCTTGCTGACACGATTCCAGGTTCAACGCTTATGCCTTGTAACGTAACGGTAGACGCTGAAATTGATACGCTGGCTGATACGCTTAAAGCGAAGTTCGGTGTCGTTCATGGCCTTGTACATAGTATTGCTTTTGCAAGAACGGAAGAATTGGACGGACTGTTCGTTGACACATCGCGTGATGGCTTTGCCTTAGCGCATGATATCAGCGCCTATTCTCTTGTTGCCGTTTCCAAACGCATTTATCCGCTAATGACAGAAGGCGGCAGCATCATGACAATGACCTACCTTGGCGCTGAGCGTGCAATGAAAAACTACAACGTTATGGGCGTTGCCAAAGCGGCATTGGAAGCTTCCGTGCGCTATCTGGCGGCTGACCTCGGTCAATTCGGCATTCGCGTGAACGGTATTTCTGCTGGTCCGATTCGTACCTTGGCTGCCAAAGGCATCAAAGATTTCAACTCGATCCTGCGTCAAGTAGAAGAGAAAGCTCCGCTGCGCAAAACGACGGAAACAGCAGAAGTCGGAGATACAGCGATGTTCTTGATGAGCAACCTGTCCCGAGGCATCACGGGTGAAGTGATTTACGTTGACGGTGGTTATCATATCGTTGGAATTTAAAGCTATTATAATGTCTAAATACGATCAAGAAACCGTATTGCCTAGATGGCAGTATGGTTTTTTTATTTGTAAAATGTCTGAAAATCTCCTTTATTTATTAATAAATGTATAAATGTACGAATATTTTGGGATGAAACGCACTAGTATTTAAAACGTATAATTTACTATACTTAACTTACTTCTAAATCTAAATAAATAAAAAAGAAAGAGTTGATATAAGTGGTAAATGGTGAGGCGGAGCCGTTCGTCATCGGCAGTAAGAGTTTTACGGCAGTGGCTATCAATACGGCAGCCAAGGCTGGGCAATGGATCAAGAGCAAAGTGGGCGATATCAGCCGTATTGATACGAAATTTTCTTCTCAGGACCTGGTGACCGAAGTGGATAAAGGGTCTGAAAAGCTTATTCGCAACTTGATCATGACGCATTTCCCGGATCATTCCATTCTCGGTGAAGAAGGCGTGGAGCCTGGTCCGGAAGCATCGGCCAAAGCACTTCAAGCCATGAGCGAGGAAGAATACTTATGGATCGTAGATCCCATTGATGGTACGACGAACTTTGTTCACGGGTTCCCGTTCTTCTCTGTTTCAATTGCACTCGCACACAAGGGTGAGATTATTGTCGGTGTCGTGTATGACCCGTCTCGTGACGAACTGTTCGTTGCCGAGAAGGGGAAAGGTGCTTATATGCACGGCAAAAAGACAATCGTATCGCTCGATGGACAGCTGTCCAGCAGTCTGGTTGCAACAGGTCTTCCGGCAGATCGCAATGGCGCATTACCGATTAACCTGAAAGGTATTCAAGCTTTATCTCCCAAAGTGCGCAACCTCCGGATCGCAGGCTCCGCGGCGCTTCACTTGGCTTATGTAGCCTCAGGACGCCTTAGCGGCTTCTGGGAAATTGGTTTGAATGCTTGGGATATTGCAGCGGGCGCGTTGCTGATCCAAGAGTCGGGCGGCAAGGTGACAGATACCGAAGGCAGACCTTACAATTTGGCGGTTCGCAACATACTAGCTACCAACGGCCAGATTCATGATGAGCTGCGGCAAGAGTTGGTTAAAGCCGAAGCTACCGGATTTTAGTGGTCATATGAGGCAGAAGAAACCTGAGACATAAGTCTTGGGTTTTTTCTACAGCTTCAAGCTAGGGTGGAACTTGTCAGATTCTAATCTTACTATCTGGTACAAACGGTAGTTATACACTATAATATGAGATATATGCATTATTTAAACGTTTCAACTAACGATCAGGAAATGGATGGAGAACTTATATGACGACGAATTCACAATCGCAAGCGGTTACCGGACCTGACATTATTACCTTTGGCGAAACAATGGCGCTATTGATGCCTTCCAACGGCAAAGGATTGGAGTACTCGTCTGAACTGCATAGCTTGTTTGGCGGTGCGGAAAGCAACGTGGCAATCGGAGTATCCCGCCTTGGAGGCAAAGTAGGCTGGTTTGGACGTCTGGGCAAAGACCCGATGGGCCGTTTGATTTACAAAAAAATTCGCGGTGAAGGTGTCGATGTTTCCCGTGCAGAACTGACGGCAGAAGCGCCGACCGGGCTTATGATGCGCGAAATGATCATGGGCAAAACGTCCGTCTACTACTATCGCAAAAACTCAGCGGCAAGCCAAATGAGCGCTAAGCATTTGGATGAAGGCTACATTGCTGGGGCGAAAATCCTTCATATCACGGGTATTACACCGGCACTCAGCGAGTCTTGCAAAGAGGCTGCGTTTGAAGCGGTTCGATTGGCCCGCAAACATGGCGTCAAAGTTAGCTTCGACCCCAACCTGCGGTTGAAGCTTTGGGGGATTGACGAAGCGCGCCCCGTGCTTCTTGAGCTTGCCAAGCTGTCGGATATTTTCCTGCCTGGCCTTGATGAGCTGAAGCTGCTCTACCAGACGGAGGATTGGGATGTCATTGTGGGCAAGCTGCGTGAATTGTCCGCTGTTTCCATCGTCAAAGGCGGAGAGAACGAAACCTATGTCGTAACCAAAGATTCGATCACAGCGGTTCCTTATTTCAAAGCGGAGCAAGTGGTGGATACGGTTGGCGCAGGCGATGGCTTTTGTGCGGGATTTTTGGTAGGCTTGTCCAAAGAGTACGATTATGCGGAAGCGGTGCGTATCGGCAATCTGGTGGGCTCCTTGATTGTTCAAACCGAAGGAGACTGGGAAGGCGCTCCGACTTGGGAGCAAGTAGACGCTATTCTTAACGATGTTAAACATATAGAACGCTAATTTCATGCTTGCATAAGAAGGGGAAGATTCCATTGAAAAAATTGAAACTTGTTCAGCAAATATCAAGTGAAGGCGTCGTTGCCGTTCTGCGTGGAGAGACGCCGGAAGAAGTTGTTGAAATGGCGGATCAAGCCATTGCAGGAGGCATTAAAGTCATCGAAGTCACGATGACGGTGCCGTTCGCGCTGCGCGCAATCGAGGAGCTGGCGAAGCGCTACTCGAGCACTACGCAGGACGCTTCCAAATACGCGATTATCGGGGTGGGCACAGCCCTAGACCCGGAGACAGCGCGTGCAGCGATCCTGAGCGGGGCCGAGTTCGTTGTCGGCCCATCGCTTAACCCGAACACGGTTGCACTCTGCAACCGTTACCGTGTACCCGTCATGCCGGGCTGCATGACGATTCAAGAGATTCAGACGGCGCTGGAGCTTGGCGTCGATATCGTGAAGCTATTCCCCGGCAATCTCTACTCGCCGGCGATGATTAAGGCCATTAAAGGACCGCTGCCGCAGGCGAACATTATGCCAACGGGCGGGGTCTCGCTGAGCAACCTCGGCGAATGGATTCAGGCCGGCGCGGTCGCAGTCGGCATCGGTTCCGATTTGACCAGCGAAGCGGTCAAAACAGGCAATTACAGCCTGGTGGCTAAGCGGGCTGCACAATACATCGAGGCCTATCGAGCGGCCAAGAAGTAGAACGATGGCAGACAACGGGGCGAAGCTGCTTTTGCAGGTAGATGATCTTCAGGCATCGATTGTCTTTTATACGCAACAACTGGGCTGGGAGCTGCTCGAAAGAGCGGCTTCCGGTCCAGTTGCATTGCTGCGAATCACGTCAGACTATGATGCTGTATTGATTCAGCAAACACTGTCTGCTCAGCTGCTAACGGAAGCACAGACTGAGCTGGCAGCAGGCTGGCTGCAAAACAAATACGCTTCTCCCAAGAAGGGAGATCTCATCTACGTCGGCGTAGCTTCGGTGAATGCTGTGGAGGCTAGTCTCCAAGCTAAAGGTTGTAAGGAACTGCGAAAAGAAGAGAATCCAGGCCATATTCGCAAACTCTTTGTGCCAGACGTCGATGGATATACATTTGTGTATTGGGAGGAACTGCCGGCTACCCATGCTGAGATTGTAGAGATGTATGCAGCGGGTGCTGATGAATTGGAAAGCGCAATAGCGGGATTGACGGAGGAGCAGTTGAACAGATCGCAAGCCCCGGGCAAATGGTCCATTCGCCAGCAAGTCCTACATCTGATCGACTTAGAGCTGGTTACGCTGCACAAAGTGAAATTCGCTTTGGCGGAGCCGGGGCGTGCCTATCAAGGCAACAGCTTTTCACAGGATGATTGGAGCATAGGATTGGATTATCGGAATCGGTCGATTCACGCTGAAGTTCAGCTGTTTCGGGCTATGAGGCAGCACATTCTTGGACTGTGCGAGCATTTACCCAATGCGCTTGAGAGAACGGTCACCACGAAAGAACGTAAAGAGTCTGTAGCACTGTTGCTGAAAATGATGGCAGGCCACGCAAAGCATCATATCCGAGCTGTGAATGAAATTCGTGATCTGCATGATTGCTGACAGTCCGGGAGTCCGAGGCTAGAGACTGAAGTAAAAAAGAATGCCAGAAAACCCCAGGTCAATGACCTGGGGTTTTTATTGATTTTTGAAACGTAACTTGTTAAAATAAAGAATGATTCAAATATTTTGAATTATAAACATTTTTATCCTAATCTAATTATAGCACCAAAACAACCTCCATGTCAAATCCTAATAAAATGGTAAGAAAAGAGGCGTTGGGATGAGTCTGACAGATCAAGCAAGAGCAGCAGAAAAGCAAAGAGTGCAGGAAGTAACAGAGAAGATAGCGGTCAAAATCACGGAATTGGAAGAGCAGGTCGGTCTAGTTCAATCTGATGTAGTTGAGATTCGTAAACATTATTGGGACGAAGTCACGATGGATATGAGTACAGCGGAAGATGCGGTAGAATCCATCGCCAGCATGAGGCAACAATCCGAGGTGCTTTCCGAGCGGGAACGAACGCACCGACAGGCATCCAAAACTTTAGGCAAGCTGAGAAGGCTCGTCCAGTCGCCTTATTTTGGCCGGATCGATTTCATTGAACGCGGTGAGCGGGAAGAAGAGGCTGTATATCTGGGCATTGCGTCTTTTCTGGATGAGGAAGCAGGTCAGTATCTTATCTACGATTGGAGGGCTCCCATCTCCAGCTTGTATTACGATTTTGCGCCGGGAGAAGTCGCATTTGCTACTCCGAATGGTACGGTAGAGGGTCAAATGGTTTTGAAGCGTCAATTTGTCATTCGTGACCGGCATATCCATCTTATGTTCGATACCGGCGTGACCATCGGCGATGAACTGCTGAAGCAAGTACTCAGCCGGAGTTCGGATGCGCAAATGAAGACAATCGTGGCAACGATTCAAAAAGAGCAAAATCGCATCATCCGCAATGACAGCGCCCAAATGCTTATCGTACAGGGGGCCGCAGGAAGCGGTAAAACGTCAGCCGCGTTGCAAAGAGTCGCGTACCTCCTATATAAGCACCGAGATAAGCTGAGTTCGGATCAGATGGTTTTGTTTTCGCCAAATCCGCTATTTAATCATTATGTGTCCACGGTGCTGCCGGAGCTAGGCGAAGAAAATATGCAGCAAACGACCTACCAAGCTTATTTGGAGCATCGTTTAGGCGAGATGTTTGAGGTGGAGGACTCTTTTACACAATTGGAGTATGTATTGACAAGGGGCGGTCTTGACCATGGGTCTGAGCAAACGCCAGTGATGGAAGAAACCTATGAAGCTCGTTTGAGCGGAATTTATTATAAATCTTCAACTGCTTTTCTTGCCATAATAGAGGCTTATAAGAAGCAGCTAGAGCAAATGGGAATGTTATTTAACCCTATTAAGTTTCGCGACAAAGAGGTGCTTAGCGCGGCTCGTTTGGTGGAACGTTTTTACAGTTATGATTCCGCAATACGGCTTCCTAACCGTTTGGAGCTGATGAAAGAATGGCTATTGGAGCAGCTGGAGCTCTTTGCAGAAGTTGAAATCGAGGAAGCTTGGGTTGATGAGGAGATTGAGCTCCTCAGCAGTGATGAGTACCATCGTGCTTATATTAGGCTGCGCAAAATGGAGGGGGGACGCGATTCCTCTTTCGACGATTATGATCAAGAACGGCATCTGCTTGGTCGAACCGTGCTGAAAGAGCATCTAAAGCCTGTTCGAAGCGCGGTGAAGCAGCTTAAATTTGTTGATATGATTGGTCTTTACGGGCAGTTGTTTAGAGAAAGAGCGGCAACGGATAAAAGGGAACTGATAGCCGAGAAGCCGCGCTATTGGTCCGAAATCTGCGGGCGGACGCTGGAGGAGCTGGCACAAGCCAGGCTGCCTTACGAGGACGCAACGCCGTTCTTGTACTTGATGGAAGCTGTCTGCGGCTTCCAGACGAACAGCGCTGTGCGCCACGTCATTATCGACGAGGCGCAGGATTATTCTCCGTTTCAGCTGGCTTACCTGAAACGGCTTTTCCCGCGCTGCCGCATGACAGCGCTCGGCGATTTGAGCCAGGCGATCTATTCGCACGCTTCCGCGTACAGCGAAATCGATCCGATCGCCGCTCTGTACGGGCCGGAACAAACGGAAGTCATCCGTTTGTTCCGCAGCTATCGCTCCACGCGCGAGATCGTGGAGTTCACCCGCGGCATCGTGCCTGACGGCGATGCCATAGAGCCCTTTACCCGCGCGGGAGGTAAGCCGCGGGTGATCCAGACCAGCGATCGCGGATCGCTGCATAGCCTGCTGGCAGCCGAAGTGGCGCGGCTGCTGGATGAGGGCTATGCCTCCATCGCGATCATTACCAAGACCGCGAGCGAGGCTGAGCTCGCGCATCAAGCCCTTACGCCCCTGCTGCAGGCTCCGCTGGGGCGTGTCACCAAACACAGCCCGACGTTCGAGTCGGGCGTGCTCGTCATCCCTTCGTATCTGGCGAAGGGGGTCGAATTCGATGCCGTACTCCTTTATGATGGTTCCCATCATCAGTACGGCCATGAGAATGAGCGCAAGCTGTTTTACACGGCTTGCACCCGGGCTATGCACGAGTTGTGTATCTTCACGCTTGGGGAACCGTCTCATTTCATCACGAGCCAGCCGCAGGGTACTTATGTGCTCACGGACAACGCCGAGGATGTTCTTAGTTAGGATGGAGGTACTATCGGCACTATCCCCTAGTGACAGGAGATTATGATTATCGTGCATAACAACTGTGAGCATGTCTGAGATAGGCTTAGAAGCTCCTGAGCGAAAGGGATAATGCCAATAGCCACCGTCAACCGCGAATCAGCAAACTCAACGAACCCGGTACCGGGCATCTTAGGCTGCACGTTGAACCGGGAAGTTACTATGGGCACTATCCCCAAGAATCAGAAGATTATGATTATCATGCATAACAACTGTGATCATGTCTGAGATAGGCTTAGAATCTCCTGAGTGAGAGGGATAGTGTTTATAGATGGGTTTCAGGTTGTGAGATGAGTTGGTGCGTTCCTGAGTGAGAGGGATAGTGTCTATAGATGCGTTTCAGGTTGTGAGATGAGTTGGTGTGCCCCTGAGTGAGAGGGATAGTGTCTATAGATGCGTTTCAGGTTGTGAGATGAGTTGGTGTGCCCCTGAGTGAGGGGGATAGTGTCTATAGTTGCATTTCAGGTTGTGAGTTGACTTGGTGAGCTCCTGAGTGAGAGGGATAGTGTTTATAGCGGCCCTTAAGATTGTGAGTAGAACTGTGGTGCTCCCTGAGCGAAGAAAAGGGGTAACGCCAATAGCCACCACGAGCCGCGAGCCAGCAAACTCAAAGAACCCGGTACCGCACATTTTAGGATGCGCGGTAACCGGGTTGCTTTGAGTTGGTCCCTCTTTGGACGTTGGAGGGGGCTTGCGTTACTTGCTGCGTTCCGCGTCGTACTCACTGGCGAATTCGGCCAGAGACTTCACCTTACCATGTGGATGTCTAGCTTGTTTGCGGCTTTTCCATGCAGCTTCTTCGCGGCGTTTCGATTGGCTCATAGCAAAAAACCTCCTATGGTATGCGGATGGGTGTTGCACTTATAACGTGTGAATTGTACGGTTCTTTTATACAGAAAAAAGCTCCACAAGACCTCGAAGGTCCTGTGGAGCTTTTATTTATCTATTCCGTAGCAACGGATTGGTCAGCTTGCATGTTGACCGGGGAGATACGGATGAAGTTTGCTTCAAGATTGCTTAGCAGACTGTCGATTTTGGCTGCGGCATCCGTTTGACCGGAGTTAGCAAGCTCTGTACGGTAAGCTGTAAGCAATTCAGTGAGATCTTTGATGCTTTGTACGCCAACTGGCTCAATTTTAACTTTTGCGCCTTTGGCAATACGACGTTCGATAGCTGCTTGGTCTAGACCCATTTCCGGTACGAGACGTTGGTAGATTACTCCACCTGTCATCCCTGCACAAATCCATGGACCCGGATCTCCCATAACAACGGCACGGCCGTTTGTCATGTATTCGAACGCAAAGCCTTTGAGGTTCGCACGAGCAGCAAGTCCGCCGAGCTCATCTCGTAGAGGTGTCGTGATTTCGCCGCCGAATACAACGTCTGCACCGGAGAAACGGATACAAGCACGTGTATCTGCGCTGCCTTGAATCAAGAACAAACCTTTTTGTGCACCGTAACCGAACGATTTACCAACGCTACCGTTGATGAACGTGTTGTTTTTGCCAAGTGACTTCACGATGGCTACTTTACCACCGAACGCCATTTTACCCAGACCATCCTCGGCACCACCTTGAACGGTAATGTCAACGCCGCGGGCATTGAAGGCACCTAAGCCGTTACCTGGAACCGAACCGTCAACGAGGTTCAGAGCGATAGCTGGCAGTTCATCGTAGCTGCCGTCGAAACGGTCTCTTACGCGATGGCTGGAATAACGAGTTCCGAGAATACGGGACTCAGCATCCACTTTGGACCAGTTGCGAACGATTGGAGCGTCAAACGCCAAGGATTCAGGGAAGAATTCCAGACCTTCTGCACCAGCCGCGATACGGATATCAGAGGATACTGCTGCTTCTTCCATAGCTCTTTCTGCATCAGAAACGAACTGAAGCGGAGCAGGACGAAGAATGTCAGACAGATCAATGCGATCCAAGTGGCTGATTTGCTCGAGCAGGTCAGAACGGCCTACCAGGTCTTGCAAGCTAGTGAACCCGAGGGAAGCAACAACTTCACGTACTTCTTCGCCAATACCGCCAAACAGACGAACCAAGCTGTCAACAGCTACGTCAAATTGACGAGGAACGAAACGGCGAAGACCTTTTTCCTCAGCTTCTTCCATGGAATCGATTTGCGTTGCGATACCAACGTGACAAGTGTCTAAGTGACAGCCGCGGCATGTTGTACACCCGATCGATTGCATTGCGATACTACCAAATCCGGCACGGTTAGCACCGAGCATAACCATTTTAACAACGTCAGCGCCTGATTTCAGACCACCATCGGACCACAGCTCTACGCGGTGACGAAGACCTGCTTCAATCAAAGCCACGTGTGCAAGTTTAGTACCGATTTCTGTAGGAAGACCAACGTGTGTCAAGGAGTGAATACGAGCCGCACCTGTACCACCGTCAAAACCGGAAAGGGTAATAACGTCAGCGCCTGCTTTGGCAACACCCACCGCAATTGTACCGATACCTGGTACGACTGGGATTTTTACAATAATTTTCGCTTTGCGACCGCTAGCTTCTTTCAACTCGGAAATGATTTGAGCCAAATCTTCGATCGAATAAATATCATGGTTATTCGAAGGGGAGATGAGGTCAGAGCCGATTGTTGCATTACGAGCTGCAGCGATTTTGGCTGTAACTTTGGAGCCCGGCAAGTGACCGCCTTCACCCGGTTTAGCACCTTGACCGATTTTGATCTCAAGGAATGCAACCGCGTTAGCCAGTTCAACGTTAACTCCGAAACGTCCGGATGCCACTTGTGCACCGCGCGTTTTTTTGTAGCGGCCAAGCATATCTTTAATTTCTCCGCCCTCGCCGTTCATGGTTACCATGTTCAGGCGTTCGCCGGCTTCAGCGTAGGCACGGAAAGCTGTTTCGTTCTGTGAACCGAAGGACATGGAGGAAATCAGCATCGGCAAGGAATGACCGCCAATGGAGATATCAACCTTCGATGGATCAAGCGCTTTGCGGCCTTCTCCAAGTGATTTCTCGACATTGAATCCAGCAATGTGACGAATGGAGATCGGGTTCTTCTTCTCTTCTTCGCGCAGTTTGTCGCGGTAGTCGCCGTAAGAAGCGGCTCCTGATGCAGCATCGCCTAGCGCTTTCCACATACGTTGGAAGAAACGGAAGTTTTTCGCCGCTTTTGCTTTCGGATTGGTGAAATCGTTGTAACGAGCTTCTGCTTCAGCTTCGAGCTGTGCAAAGCCAGTTCCGCCTTTTTCACTACCCAGGTAATTCACGATATCAAGCACCTCAGCCACTTCCGGGTGGAAGCCGATGGAGGAGAAGAAACGTGTATAACCGCGAAGCTCATGCGTTCCGATCGTGGAGATCACTTTTTCCAGACCTTTCGTAAGAGCTCCATAAACTTTACGTGCTGCTGCCGCGTTGCCTTCTTTATCAGAAGCAGTGGAGAACAACAGGTAAGGTGAGATCACGTCGGCACCAAGACCACAAGCTACCGCGATATCATGCAGGTTACGAATCGCTGCGGAACGAAGCACCAATGTCACGTGACGGCGCAGGTTGTCGCCGAAAGTAAGTTTTTCTGCACGAAGTGCGATATCGATTTTGGATACAGCTAAGTGAGGCTCAAGCCACAAACGATCGTTTTGGTGAGCTTCTGAATCGTCAAGAATAATAAGTGCAGCGCCAGCGCGAGCAGCAGCAATAGCGTCAGCAGCCAAAGCATCCAAACCAGCTCCAAGAGATGTTCCTCTTGCAAAAGTCGTGGAAAGCACGGCTACAGCATTTTCACCTTGTGCACGGAACAAAGCAACCAATTGCTCATAGGAAGGTTGAGACAGATGCTCTTCGCTATCTACACCGTTCGTACCTTCGAGTACAAGCGGAGCTAGAAGCTCAAGGCGAAGATTGCTATCAACCTGAGAGTAAACCGGTGTACGCGAACCTGCAATCACACGAGTCGAGAAATGCTCCATTTCACGGTCACGGTCAATCGCCGGGTTCGTAACAACTGCAACGCTCTCTTTAATGAAGTCAGGCACGTTTTGACGTTCCCATGCAATAGCAGCATGAGGGGAATCGTGGCCTAGGGAGCGGATTGGCTCAGCGCCAGTTTCGGACATTGTTTCGATATAAGAAATACCGTCGCGATCCCAACCAAACGCACTGTACAATTGATCCGTTGCTACAACATTTTCGTTGAGCTCGGCTTGAGTGTCTGTTTTGGCAGGGTTCAGATATTTACGAAGTCCGTTAATGTTCAAACGTTTGCTTGCACGTTCATAGACAAGGGACTGTACTTCATGGTAAGGAATGATTTGAACATGTTCACCTGGTGTAAGCACAACGCCGACTTTCTCACCTGGCGCGATAGGCTTCGGATCAGCAACCATGTCGCCAACCGTGATAACGCCTTGCTCCGAGGAGAAGTACAGGGAAGATTCGCTTTCAACCATCCAAACAGGACGTAAACCAAGCGCATCCACGCTGAAAATACATTCGTTGCCGTAACGGGAAACGATACCTGCAGGACCTTGAGCGAAGTGGCCCCAAACTTGACGGAAGTAAACATAAAGATCTTGAAGTTCCGGACGGAATTGTTTCATTTCATTAATAATAGGAGGGAAAACCATTTCCATGGCTTCGAAAAGTGATAATCCAAAGCGGTGAATGAACGTTTCAATCGTTCTGTTCATGTCTTGGGAGTCGGAACCACCGCTAACGAGCGGAACGCCAACCATATCTGCTTCAAGACGAAGTTTCTTAACGGTGTTAATTTCACCATTATGCCCCAATAGGGAGAATGGTTGAACGCGGAAGAAGCTGGACAGTGTGTTCGTGGAATAACGGTTATGACCAATTGTAACTTGGGAAGCGAAAAGCGGATCACGTGTGTCGTTAAAATATTTCGGAAGAATGCTTGCTGCGCCCAACACTTTGTAAGCGGAAGTTACATTGCTTAATGTTGCAACGTGAACGTTGTAGCGGTCTTCAATCGCGATATGCAGTTCAAAAAGGTGATCTGCCACTTGACCTTCTGTTTTGTTGCTGATTGCAGCGATTTGCCAGAATGTAGGCTCATCGTTTAATCCGTTAGGTCCAAGAACGTTGCTATCTACTTGGTTTTCTTGCTCGAGAATGATGGACACATCGTGGGAAGCAAATAGCTCACGGATGCCATTCTGAATCTCGGTAACGGTCAGGTCAAGTTTGCGCGGAACAAAGATATGTCCAACAGAAAAACGGTTATCATAAGCAAGTTTGCCGTCTAGACCCGCATCTGTTAATTTCTTTTCCCAAAGAGCGCGTGGAATGTCAGTTAAAATACCGCAACCGTCGCCTTCACCGTTAATAAATCCTGAGCGATGTTCCATTTTTACAAGGGCATCAATCGTTTTTTGGATGTTTTCACGGGTAGGATGACCGTTCTTTTCAATAATACAAATAATACCGCAGCTGTCATGTTCGGTTCCTAGTAGATCTTGAAAACGGCCTTCATTACGCATAATTTCATTCATTGCTCAGGTCAGTCGCCTGACCGTCACCTCCCCTATATATTTAACTCCTCTTTCACTACTTTGCTTGCATTTTGGCATTAATGAGCCCGCAACTCTTAGCATTTTCAATGGATGACCGGAAACCGATCAAAAACGAAATATGCGAGATTTTGAATAAAAATGCAATTTAACTGAATAGCATGCCAATTTCGAGGAAATGGCTCCCTTGAAATCAGTCAAGAATCGACCCGTCATAAAGTAAGGCATCACACACAAAAAACGAACGTGAATTTGTAAATCATGCCCTAACTTTCTAGGAAAATACTGCGAAAACAAGACTTTTCGTTAAAAGGGTAAAAGTAATCTTAGAATAGCACGAAAATGTTCATCCGACAATAGTTGCAGAGCGAAAACAAAAATGTAAGCGTTACCTTTCGTGTATAATGGTGAATAAAGGTAATTTTTTTAATGCTTGGCTCCCTCTTAAAATACGAACGAACTATGTTCTTGTTAGGAACATAGTTCGTTTCTGGGACATGTTAGCAGATATGGATAGCAGAAAATACCTTGTGCACCGGGCCATGATTTGATGTTTTTTTATACGCAATCGTAGTAATTGTGTGTATTTTCGAAAAAATTTAAACCTTAGCGAGTTTTCATTATTTTAAAAGCGTGATCCACGGCATCCAGGGTCTGGGCGATGTCATCTGCCGTATGGGCAATGGTTGTGAACCATGCTTCGTACTTCGAAGGAGCGAGGTTGATGCCTTGCTCCAGCATAAGCCGGAAGAAGTCCGCGAAGCGTTCACCGTCCGTATCCTGCGCTTCGTCATAGTTGGTGACGGGATGATCGCAGAAGTGGGTGGAGAATGCGCCGCCGATACGGTTCAGCGTCAAGGCGATGCCGTGTCTCGCTGCGGATTCCACGATGCCGCCTGCAAGCGTCGCACCAAGCTGCTCGAGCTTGGTGTACACATCTGCCTGCTGGAGCACCTCCAAGCAGGCGATGCCGGCCGAGATGGAGGCGGGGTTCCCCGCCATCGTGCCGGCTTGATACGCAGGTCCGAGTGGAGCGACCTGCTCCATCACGGCCTTGCGGCCCCCATAGGCTCCGATCGGCAGTCCGCCGCCGATTACTTTGCCGAGGGCCGTAAGGTCTGGCTCGACGGCGGCGAAGCGCGCCGCCGCCTCGGCTGTGCCGCCCTCCACGAGAGGGAGGCCGGGATAGGTCTGTGCCGCTCCATAGTGGAAGCGGAACGCCGTGATGACCTCATCGTAGATGACGAGGGCCCCGTATTTGCGAGCAGCTGCGCAGAGCTGCTCGAGGTAGCCGGCATGGGGCATGACCATGCCGAAGTTGCCGACGATGGGCTCCACCATCACCGCGGCAATCTCTCCGCTCCATCGCGCGAGCGCGGCTTCCAATGCCGGAATGTCGTTGAACGGCACGGTGATGACCTCTTGCGCGATGCTCGCAGGTACGCCGGCGCTGTCCGGCGTGCCGAGCGTGGACGGCCCGGAACCGGCCGCCACAAGCACTAGATCGGAGTGGCCGTGGTAGCACCCGGCAAACTTAATGATTTTGGTGCGCCCGGTGAAGGCGCGCGCCACGCGGATCGTCGTCATCACGGCCTCTGTGCCGGAGTTGACGAAGCGCACTTTGTCCAGCGAAGGAATCGCGGACTTCAGCATTCTTGCGAACTCGATCTCGAGTTCGGTCGGGGTGCCGTACAGCGTGCCGTTCTGTGCGGCGCGGCAAATCGCTTCGGTCACGTGCGGATGCGCGTGACCGGTAATGATAGGGCCGTAGGCGGCGAGGTAGTCAATGAAGCGATTCCCGTCTACATCCCAGAAGTGTGCGCCTTGCGCGCGCTTCATGAAGACGGGGGCGCCGCCGCCGACGGCTTTGAATGAGCGGGAAGGGGAGTTGACCCCGCCCACGATGTGCTGCAGTGCTTCTTGATATAATTGCTCGGAGTTTTTGCGATTCATAAGAAGTAATCATTCCTTTATAAGTAGTATGTATTTTGGACGGTAACTAACGGACCGGGAGTCGTTATTCCATAGCGGCCCTAGAGTCCGTTACAGACGAATCGAGCCCTTACTGATCTCATAAAAAGCCCCTACCTGAGGGGCTAAAGCCCTGTACCAAGTAGAGGCGTGTTAATCTTCAGTCGCTTGCTTTGCCGTTTTATTTTCGTAAGCCTTCAGCCGCTCACTTTATTCCTCGCAAGCCTTCAGTTGCTTACTTCGCCGTTGTCTTCACGGAATTCTTCGGTGTTGGTGATGGCGACGGTTTGGTTGGACCTGTGTCTGCGTCCGCCTTGCCGGCAAATAAGTCCTTCACATACTGCTGCAGCTTATCTTTGTTTGCCGTAATGACGGCAGCTCCCCGGACGTTTTTCTCGACGAGCATATCGGTCGGCGGAAGCTGGGAGGAGACGATGCCATCAGCTTTGGCTTCAAAGCCAAGAGAAGCGAGCTTCAGCATATCCGTCACGCTTAGATTCGTATCAATGTAAGGATCCATTGCGTTCAAAATCTTGGGCAGCTTAATGAGAGATGACGTCGTTTGCATTTTTTGCGCAACCGCCGTCAGGAATTTCCGCTGACGTTCTGTACGTGAGAAATCCGATAATGCGTCGTGCCGGAAGCGTACATACTGCAGGGCAGTTTTGCCATCGAGATGCTGTAGCCCTTTTTTCAAATTAATATCGTAGACATGGTCATCTTCCGAGTCGGTATATTTCATATCCTTTTCGACGTCGATATCGATACCGCCTACGGCATCAACGAGAGCGATGAACCCTTTGAAATCGGTATAGACATAGTACTGAACCGGGATGCCGAGCAAGTCGCTGACAGTTTTCATTGCCAAGTTCGGACCGCCTGTCGTAATCGCTGTATTGATGCGGTCTTCGCCTTCGCCAGGGATTTTCACATATGTATCACGAAGAATCGAGAAGAGGTGAGCCTTCTTGGTTACCGGATCAATCGATGCGAGCATAATACTGTCGGACCGAGGCAATTCATTCTTCACCATGCCGCGGGAATCTCCGCCTAAGAGTAGAATGTTAACCCGATTCTTACCTTCCCATTTGGGAGGGGTGTATTTCTCACCCTTGTCTTTGACTGCTTGGGCTATAAGGGGGGTGCTGCCTTTCGGTGCATCCGGTTTATTGGAAATATTTTGCGCAAAATGATAAAAGGAATAAGAGTAATAACCAGCCACCATTATCAGGAGTAAGCCGATCAGGAGCAGGGTTCGTTTAATAATTCTCATGGTTCTGCGCTCCTTTCTAAGGTAGGGATAATCTGTACTTTTTTTTCTTACAGAATTCATGTATCATGAGTTTGTTGCCGTTGTTGTACATTTTATCTTTATGATCCATATTATAGATGCTACGAAACTTCGATAGCAAGTTACGGCGAATTTTGCCGTTATATGTAGCCAAGTGTAGCCGAGTCTACCTAGACAGGGGGAAGTTCATGTTAGCCATTGATGTAGAAATGCTTCGCAAAGAATTTCAAGTTCAACAGAGCCGCGGGGGCTTAAAGGGCGCCTTCCAAGATTTATTCCATAGAGAGTACAAACATGTTACAGCCGTGAAGGACATTAGCTTTCAAATTCCAAAGGGCGAAATTTGCGGATATATCGGTGAAAATGGCGCCGGTAAATCAACCACGATCAAAATGCTGACCGGCATCCTCGTACCGACCTCCGGACATATCAAGGTCAATGGTTTCGTTCCATTTAAAGAGCGTGAGAAGTTCGTAGCCGAGATAGGCGTCGTGTTCGGCCAACGCAGTCAACTTTGGTGGGATATCGGCGTTGTGGAATCCTTTCAATTGTTGAAAAAGGTATACCGTGTCTCTGAAGCCGACTACAAAAAGCGCCTCGACGAACTTGTCGACCGCCTGCAACTAGCTGATTTACTATCACGACCTGTCCGTAAATTGAGTCTGGGGCAGCGGATGCGCTGTGAGCTTGCCGCTTCGTTGATTCATAATCCGGCGATTCTCTTCTTAGACGAGCCAACCATCGGTTTGGATATCGTCGTGAAAACAGAGATTCGAGAATTCTTGAAATCACTCAATCAGCGCTATGAGACAACAATCCTGCTGACTACGCACGATTTGCAGGATATTGAGGCGCTTTGCTCGCGTGTTATTATGCTCGATGACGGCCGGATTATTTATGACGGCGGCCTGGAAGAGCTGAAAGCCAAGTGGGGCAAAGGCAAGGAAGTCGTGCTCCAGTTCGAGCATCCGATCACGCTGCCACGTCTGCAAGAGCTGACGAGGGGATTGGATGTGGCGTGGCAGCTTGAGAATGAATTGTCCGCCAAGGTGTTCATTCCTTACGAGCGTGCGAACGTATCTGAAGTGCTAAGCCGCGTGGTCGGCGTTGTGCAGATTCAAGATATCAAAATCAACGAAACCAACACGGATGACATCGTTCGAGAAATATATAAAGCAGGTTCAGCGGATGTGAAACGTCCAGAGGAAACCAAGCAGCCAGAGGGAGCCTTCACACATGCTTAGTGCTTATCTGGAAGTTATTCGCATGCGATTTCTTATGATGCTTGCTTACCGGGTGAACTACTACAGCGGCATTTTGATTTATGCACTCAATATTGGCTCCTATTATTTTGTTTATAAAGCCATATATGGCGGGCAAGAGATGATTGGCGGCCTGACACTGGGCCAGATGACGACGTATGTCGCGGTTTCCTGGATGGGGCGCGCCTTTTACTTCAATAACTTGGACCGGGAAATTGCCAATGAAATTCGAGACGGCAGCGTGGCGATTCAATTCATTCGGCCGTATAATTATGTATTTGTGAAAATGATGCAAGGACTCGGTGAAGGCGTCTTCCGTTTGCTGCTGTTTACAACGCCGGGCATGATTTTCATCTGGCTGTTACTGCCGATTCAATTTCCTAGTGATCCAGGCCTATGGGTGATCTACTTTGTGATGTTGTTTTTCAGTTTCCTAATTAATACGCAGCTTAATATTATTACCGGGTTGTTTGCTTTCTTCCTTGAAAATAACGAAGGCCTAATGCGCATGAAGCGCGTTGCGGTCGATTTATTCTCAGGGCTAATTATTCCGATCTCCTTTTTCCCGGGGTGGTCCAAGTCCATTCTAGAGTGGCTTCCGTTTCAAGCCATTACGTACTTGCCGAGCGCCGTGTTCACAGGGAAAATTACTGGTTCGGCTATTTATCAAAATCTTGGCGTACAGGTTCTGTGGTTTTTGCTGCTGCTCGTTCCCATGGTTGCTCTCTGGGTCAAATCCAAAACGCGTTTATTCGTGCAGGGGGGTTAACACATGACATTCTATATCTCCCTAGTTGCTGAGTATCTGAAAAATTACATGAAAACCCGCCTCACCTACCGATCTGACTTCTGGATTGATGTGATTTCCGATTTGATGTTCAATGGGCTCAATTTATTCTTCATTCTCGTCGTTTTTCTGCAAACGCAATCGCTTGGCGGCTGGAATCAAGAACAAATTTTGTTCATTTACGGCTATTTTATGATCCCCTATGGCATATTCATCACTTTTTTTAATCTGTGGGGCTTCAGTGAACGATATATTGTTAAAGGGGAAATGGATCGTATCCTCACCCGTCCGGCTTATAACTTATGGCAATTGATGCTGGAGAATCTCAGTCCATCGTCTTTGTTTAGTGCGTTGGCCGGGTTGATTGTTATGATCTACTCTTGGGTCAAGCTAGGGCTTCCGTTCCATTGGCATGATCCGCTGATTTTTATCCTGATGGTTGTGGGCTCGATTCTGATCTATGCTGGCGTGTACATCTCGCTGACGGCGCTTGGTTTTTACTCGGATGCGCCAACCGGCATTCTGCCGCTGATTTGGAATATCCAGAACTACGGGCGTTATCCGGCCACGATTTACAATA
The DNA here is from genome assembly GCF_052682475.1 of Paenibacillus sp. WC2504. Taxonomy (NCBI): domain Bacteria; kingdom Bacillati; phylum Bacillota; class Bacilli; order Caryophanales; family Paenibacillaceae; genus Paenibacillus; species Paenibacillus sp. WC2504. The sequence goes on along the minus strand of NZ_JBQZFH010000001.1, from coordinate 7,757,363 downwards.
AGCTGCTTCGCAGCATTTTGACGTGGATATTGCCGTTTGCGTTCGTTGGCTTCTATCCTGCGGCGTATTTCATTGATCCAGCGAACTGGAAGTGGTTCGCGCTGCTGACGCCGGTGATGGGCGTGATTTTCTGCTTTATTGGTATTACGGTTTGGAATATTGGCGTGAAACGGTACCGCGGTGCGGGATCTTAATGCTTAAACCTCCAACTCTGCGTATGCGGGTTGGAGGTTTTTTTGCGCTGCACAGGCCCAACTTCACGCCCTTCTGTCACAAAATGCAAACCTCATTCGCCATATGTACTGAAAAGACAAAACGGAGGCGATGGAGCATGGCGGAATTGCATAAACTGGGGCAATACGATACAGCTGTTATAGGCGGTGGCTTGGCTGGCCTAATCGCGGCGATCGAATTAGCAAAAGGCGGTCAATCGGTAATTATTTTGGAAAAAGCGGCACGCTTGGGAGGCCGGGCGATGACGAATAAGAAGAACGGCGCCTTCTTCAATCTAGGCGGGCATGCCATATACCGTGCCGGTCAGGCGTACGCGATTTTGACGGAGCTGGGAGTGCGCCTACACGGAGGGAGTCCGTCCTCCAAGATCATGGCGTTGTGGAACAACCAAATCGTCCCTATGCCTGCGAATCTGACCAACATGCTGACTTCGAAGCTGCTGACATGGTCGGGTAAAATGCAGCTCATTCAGTTCGTGATGAAGCTTACTAAATTGGACGCAAGCCGCATCCCTGACAGGAGCTTAAGAGACTGGGCGGAGGCGGAAATTTCGGATCCGATGGTCCGTCACGTCTTTTACTCGCTATGCCGAACGGCTACTTACGCGCAGGATACCGACTTTCAGCTGGCGGGACCGGTGCTAGCGCAATTGCAGCGTGCGTTAAAAGGTGTTCTTTACCTCCATGGCGGCTGGCAAACGATCGTGGATCAGCTTAGAGAACTAGCTGTCAAAGCGGGTGTGCAAATTGTAAGCGGCAAAGATGTCAAAGAAATTGTGCTTGAAAATGGCAGGGTTCAAAAACTATTGCTAGCCGGCGCCGAGTATATCCAAGCCGCTAATGTCATCAGCACCGCCTCACCGTCTGAAACTTATAAGCTGGTGAGTGATGCGGCTGACCGTACCATACTCAAGCAGTGGAAAGATCAAGCTCGTCCGTCCATGGCGGCATGCTTGGATCTTGGCTTGAGAAAATTGCCAGAAGGCGGGCGAGACGTTGCCATGGGCCTTGATCAACCGATTTTCTTCTCTCACCATACATTGAACACCCAGTTGAGCGACAACGGAACCTTGGTTGTGCATTTGGTGAAGTACAACGGCCCGGGAGAGAGTGATCCGAAGGCCGACGAGCGCTTGCTCACCGAAGCTATGAATACCCTTCATCCAGGCTGGGAAGATCAGGTCGTGGCACGGCAGTTCCTGCCGAATATCACGGTTGTCCACGATACGCTGCATCGCGGAAGGGCGAGCCGGTTCACAGGGCCGGCCGTTGAGGGAGTCCGCGGCCTCTATGTGGCCGGAGACTGGGTCACGCACGGCGAAATGCTCGCCGATGCTTCAGCGGCAAGTGCCAAGCGGGCGGCGGCCGCTATTTTAAAGAGCTATGTGATGGCGTAAAATGGAAATAAGCAGGAGGTGTAGACGATGGAGAATGCCAGGGATGCCGAACAGATATACACGGCGTATAAACCGCTTTTGTTCGCATTAGCTTATCGGATGCTGGGGAGTGTCATGGATGCCGAGGATGTCGTCCAAGAAACTTTTCTATATTTTAATGAGAAAAATCCTCAGGGCATTCAGAATCCTAAAGCTTATCTATGCAAAATGGTAACCAACCGCTGTATCGACAAGCTGCGTTCTGCAAGCAAAAAACGCGAAGTTTATGTAGGCCCATGGCTGCCGGAGCCACTTGTGGCGGCGGAGAACCAGGGCGATCTGCCAGAACTATTTTATACGCAAAAAGAGTCGTTATCCACAGCGTACCTATTTCTGCTGCAGCAGCTTTCCTGGGTAGAGCGGGCGGTATTCGTATTAAGGGAAGTGCTGCAATACGACTATGAGGAAATTGCTGAAATTGTTGATAAAAGCAGCGTGAACTGCCGGCAAATTTTCCGCAGAGCCAAAAGTTCGATCAGTACCTTAGCCAGTCAGGACGCCGAGGATGTTGTACGACCCAAGCAGCCAGTGGAGGATCAGGCTAACGCTATCGTGGAGCAATTCGTTCATGCTTTAGCTTCCGGTAATATGGCTCAGTTGCTGAACATTGTCAAAACAGAGGCTGTCCTATATTCGGACGGTGGGGGCAAAGTCAGAGCGGCTATACGACCTATTGAGGGTGCCGAACGCATTGCCATGTTTTTATTTGGGGTACTGTCCAAAGTTCCGAGTGGCTTTAGCTTTAAAATGGCGACCGTAAATGGACAATTGGGCGTTGTATCCTATCAGGATAGACAGCCGAACAATGTGATGACTTTCCATGTTGCAGATGGTCAGGTAGCGGCTGTCTATTTGGTTGCGAACCCTGATAAGCTGAGGCATGTAGCGGAGATGGGTGTTTAGGAAGTTAAATCAATCATCTATCAAAGCGCTTGGCGGATGACTTTCTTATAATGCTTCACGGAAAGAAATCCGAAGACGGAATATAAAGCGGTATAAAGCACCATGACCACGATCATGGGTGTCCACAGTTCCGCTCCGAACAGGAACCAACCGGATTGGACGGCGAAGTAACTATGCGTAAGGCCGACGACAAGCGGGATTCCGAAGCTAAATAGCTGCTTGCGGCGAATCCCTTTTAATAAATCCTCTTGCGTGTAGCCAAGTTTTCGTAAAATCGTGTAGGTCGGCTTCTCGTCTTCGCTCTCATCCATCTGTTTGAAATACAGGATGCAGCCTGATGTGATCAGGAACGTAAGGCCGAGAAAGCCGACGATGAACATCGTAAGTCCCATTCTATTTTTTTGGTTCATAGAGCTATCCAACCGGGAATCACCGCGGTCATCTTTATCAAACCCTAAGTCTCCGAAAATCTGATTGGCGGTTGACAGCTCAGCCTCGTTTACAATATCGATGCCCAGATAGAGGGAGGACTTCTTTTGCAACGATGGCACCAGATCCTGTTTAAGCCGTTGAAAGACGGAGTCGTCTACGATAGCAACAGGCATGCCGCCGTTCGTGAAGTACCATGAGACGATGGATTGCTTCTTCGAACCTAAATAGGTGAGAGGGGTAACGGCGTGCTGTCCGGCTAATTCGAGCTTCCCGGAATCTTTGAAGCTCATAAACTTACTCAACAGATCGTTGGTGCCGGTAAACAGAATTTGCTCAGGCGTCATATTGTAGGAAGGCGTATTTACATCGCTGATCACGGAAAGCGTCATATCACTCGGATCCACCATAAGCCCGTTCATATTACCGGCTAAAATTCCTCTTATGTTGGCTTTAGCCTGTATCACTTCAATGGTCGTATCCTTATGCGAAATGTGGCGGGCATCCAGCGCCGCCTTGAACGTATCGGCATCGTCCTTTTGCGTGATGGCGAAGTGGGACGGCACATCGTTTTTTGCTGTTTTTTCCGCAGAATAGTACGAAATGTAGCTTAATGATAGTAAGGCGATAGCTAATGCGGATACGGTTGTAATGACAGTCAGCAGCAGGGCATTGGATTTCATTCGAAACATAATGGAAGAGAGCGAGAGGACCTCGCGAACATTCAAATATCCGTTTTTCTTCTTGCGAATGACGTTAAGCAGCATGCGAACGGAGCCTCGATAAAACAGATAAGAACCGATAATAACTGAAGCCAGAATAAAAATCATAGCTGTGAACAATTCGACCATTGTCGTGTAACTGCCGCTGAACAGCTTGGATGAAACATAATAGCCGAGCAAGATGAGCGTAATGCCAATCAATCCTAGGACTGCTTCTGCAAGAGATAGGCGCTTTACTTTAATCTCGGTGGACGTGGTAACTCGGAACAGTGACAGGATGGTTTGTCTTTTTATAAATACGTAGTTAACCAGCATGATTAGCAAATAGACGGCCACGAATACAACGAAGGTTTGGACTAACGCCTGGGTCGAAAAGTGAAGCGTTGCAATCGCGTTGACCCCCGTAATTTGGAACAATATCATCAGAATCAGCTTCGACACCGAGAACCCGATAAAACTTCCGACAATAAGCGAGCTGAAATACAGGATGAAGTTCTCTGTGCTGAGGATCCGGAAAATGGACGTTTTCGTCATGCCGATCAGCTGCAATAAGCCGATTTCTTTGCTGCGCCTTTTTACGAACATGTTATTGGCATACAAGTTGAAAATAGCGACAATTGCGATTAGCAGAATCGAGGCAGACTTGATGGCTGCTGCTCCTTTGATGGAGCCTCTGGTCTGATCCAAAGCGGGATCGTACTGCAAAGTGACGAAAGCAAAGTACAGCGCGACGCTGAACATCAAAGCGAATATATATAAATAATAGTGCTTGATGTTCGCTTTCAAATTTTGAATAATCAGCTGGTTAATGCTCATTCTGCACACCGCCTAGAACTGCTTGAGTCTTCATGATATCTTGAAAAAACGCTTGTCTGGATTCTTGCCCTTTATAAAGCTGTGTGTATATTTGCCCGTCTTTGATGAAAATAACCCGGCTTCCGTAGCTCGCAGCGACGGAGTCGTGCGTGACCATGACGATGGTAGCTGTGCGCTTTTCGTTCATATCGCTCAGCTTATGCAGCAAATCCGATGCGGATTTGGAGTCGAGCGCCCCGGTTGGCTCATCTGCAAAAATAAGGCCCGGCTCATGAACGAACGCTCTGGCCGCGGAGGTCCGCTGTTTTTGGCCGCCTGAGATTTCATTAGGATATTTATCCTTGATTTCATAAATGCCCAGCTCCGTGGCGACGGCTTGGAACTTGGACTCAGCGTCCTGCTTGGAAGTTTTGGCGATAGAAAGCGGCAGAAGAATATTTTCTTTGACGGTCAAGGTGTCGAGCAGATTATAATCTTGAAAAATAAACCCCAAATGCCGCTTGCGAAACTCGGCTAACTGCTTTTCCTTCAAAGTCGTAATCTCTTTGCCCTCGATTTGAATAGAGCCTTGGCTGACCTTATCGATGGAGGAAAGCACATTCAGCAACGTGGTTTTCCCCGAGCCCGACGCCCCCATAATACTGACGAACTCTCCCTTTTCAATTCGGATATCTAGCCCCTTCAGAACCTCTTGCTTATTGAATTTATTGCCGTAGCTTTTATGAATTTTCACTGCTTCCAGAATTGTCATTTCACACACTCCTTTATTCGATAGCTTTATTATAAAAAGAGCTGCCCGTTTTCTCCCGCGATCGGGCGAACAAAGAAGAGAGGCATGTGACAAAGTTGTCACATGCCTGTGATGCGCATGACCTCATTCGGCTGGGGGAAGATGAGGGTGAACGTGGTGCCAGCGCCCGGCTCCGAGCTCACGGCGATGTGAATCAGCATCGATTCGGCGGCTTTCTTCGCCAAATAGAGGCCCATCCCCGTAGCGGCACTGTCTTGGTGCCAGGCTGTGGAGGTAAAGCCCTTATCGAAGATGCGCGGCAAATCCTTCGGTTCGATCCCGCGGCCGTGGTCGCTGACATCAAGGACCGTCCGTTCGTCGCGGCGGCGCGTCCGGATGATGATATCCGCAGCATGAGGATCACTATACTTCACGGCGTTCGTCACCAGCTGACGCAGAATGAAAGCGAGCCATTTGGCATCGCTCAGCACGTCCGTCACTTCGAAATCAAGATCGAAGCCGATGCCTTTTTGGATGCACCATGTCTGTAGCGTCTTAATTTCTGCATAGGTCAATGATTCCAAATTCACCTGTTCGATATACAGGTCGTTCTCCATGAACGGGAGCCGCTTCTGATGAAGCTGTTTATCCAGGAGAAGGTGAATCCGCAGCCATTCGTAGGTTAAAGCGGTCTTCATCGTCTCATCTTCCAGACGGTCCATCATGAGCCGCATGGCGGTGAGTGGTGTTTTGACTTCGTGAATCCACGCCAGCAAATCGTCCTTCTCCTGTTCTAGTGCAACCTGATGCCTGGACGCAGATTGACGGAGATGCTCGGCCAGATTTATCATGCTGGTCTCTACGACAGACTCCAAGGGACTATCCGCACCCGCTAAGGCGGAGAGATCCAGATTGTTGTCTCGTTCCTCAAGCTGTTTATAGAAACGAGTTTCTTTGTTGTAACGAAAAATGAAAAAGATGAGAAATAACGTTGTCGTTAGAAAGACAATGTAAAGAATAGGGCCAAAGGGGATGGCCTTATCCAAAAAGGCAATAAGCAGAACAAGAGCCTGTGCGGAAATAAAGAAAAGGAGCCAGCTTCTTCTTTCGACGAGATAACGTCTAATCATGGAAATGAGCCTCTTCTGTGGCCATATAACCTTGCCCGACCTTAGTTTCGATAAAACGACCTAACCCCAGCTCGTCCAGTGTTTTCCGAAGTCGATTAACATTGACGGTTAAGGTGTTGTCGCTGACAAACCGCTGGTCGTCCCAGAGGCTGTTAATGATGACGTCCCGGCTAACGATGGTGTTCTTACGTTCGATGAGCAATTTGAGAATGAAGATTTCATTCTTCGTTAATTCGATGGTACCGGTTTCGTTTGTCACCGTATTTTTCTCGTAATCAATCGTAGCACCGCACCAGGTTTTCAATTTGAGAGGCTCCGTGTTGTAGTTATAGACCCGGCGGAGAATTGCATGGATTTTGGCGATAAGCACGTCGAAATGAAACGGCTTCTGAATGAAATCATCGGCGCCAAGCTGCATCGACATCACCATGTCCGTTGGATGATCGCGTGAGGACAAGAAAACGATGGGGACATTGGAGTGAGTTCGAATCATACGGCACCAATGGAACCCGTCAAATTTCGGGAGCTGAATATCAATAATCACGAGATCCGGTTTCAAGGCCGCGAACGTTTCGAGGACCCGGCCAAAATCTGTAATGCCATGCACATCGTAGGACCACTGAGCGAGCCGGTCCTTCACTTCTGTGAAAAGAGTGGCATCGTCTTCGATCAGCAATATTTTAAACATAGGGAATCACCTGCTTGCGACAAATTTCTAACATTCATTGTAATGGATAAAAGAGGGAAGTGCGAATTGGCATCCTCATCGCCACATGCAAAAGAACCTTAATCACCACGAAACGTGGGAATCAAGGTTCTTTTTGTACACTTATTGAGCAGGCGTAGGAGCAGGAACAGGGACTGGAACAGGCTTCGCTTTCTTAGCTTCCTCTGGTAATTGAATATCTATCGGCTGGTTCACATCTTGATAGGTCATAGACATGGTCATATCTACTTGTTCAATCGGAATATTTGGATCTTCACCATATTCAACGATATAATCGCCATCCATGCTGACAGGAAGTTTGGTCTGCTCATCTACCGTAAGTACAGCGGATAAGGAAACGCTCATTCCTGCAATTGCAGGCGAGTTGAGCACCTCTTTGAAAGCATCCTGGCTGCCGCCAAGTCCACTTAATGTTTTGACAATATCGGCGGTGTTGGTTAGCTTTCCTCGAATAGAGACCTTGCGCTGTTTCTGCCCATCCTTCTCAGTCGTGCCAAGATCCTTGTAGAAGAAATATGGCGTTACCAAGGTTTTACTTATATCCATGCTTTTCTTCTGCAGCTCCATCACCTGCTCGAAGGTAAACGGCACTTGTTTGGACATATCAAACCACTCGATGCCGTCATTTGTTGCATTAGGCATCGACATGAAAGTACCTTGACTAACCATGTATTGCTCCATGTTGATCGTTTTCATGACCATATCCGAGCCTGGGGCAACAGTCGTAATGGATTGATGAAGGCCTTGATCCTTATTATAGCTGATGTCCGACTTAACAGTTGTCTGCAGGTTGTTCAGCGGAGATCCCGCATTTGGATGAAGCAGAATATGCATGCCCATCTCCATGTGACCGCGGAACGTTTTCAGATCCGTTGGTGAGGTTGGATCCGCAACGAGCCAGGAGGACACCGAAGGGTCGTTCGCTAGCGCTTTTTTGATGGCTGCTCCTGCTGTGTCTAGGGTAATACCTGCAGTTTGGCCGCTGAAATCAACGCTGTAATCGCTTTTCAAAACAGTGCTCGCCTTACTGTCGGCCAGACCTAGAAATCTCCCCAGAATGAGGGAAGCCTCCGCGGGGCTAACGGCTTGGTCCAGGCGGAATGTGCCGTCTGAATATCCTTGCAGGATTCGGCGTTCACGCATGATACGTACGGTGTTAGCATAGGGAGAATCCGAACTGACGTCGGAAGGCAGGACAGTTTGTTTATTCAAAGGTGTCAGTTTCAGCTCGTCGGTAATTTGTTTAATGAATTGTCCCCGTGTAATAAGTGCGCTATCATCTGCTGCAGCGGCAGAGTCTGATAAAGTTGGGAGGGCTAGTGTCAGTCCCAATGTGGAGAGTAATGACATACGTTGAATAGGATGCATGACGATTCTTCACTCCTTAAAATTTTTATACCATCCTATTAAACCTACCATGATTTTCATGTTATATGCTAGTTTTGGACATCGCGGTTTGATGTGAGGCTGCAAATATCGCATAATGAGTGAAGATAAGAAGGAATGGATAGGAGCGTTCATAGAATGGCTAAGAAAAAAGAGCAAGAGACGGTCAAACGTCTTGCCCCTGATTTTACACTGCCTGCATCGAGTGGCAGCAGCGTGTCGCTGCATGATTATAAAGGTAAAAAGGTAGTTATCTACTTTTACCCGCAAGATAATACGCCGACCTGTACGCAGCAGTCCTGTGATTTCCGCGACTATAACGGCAAGTTCGCCGAACTCGGGGTTGAAGTCATCGGCATTAGTCCTGATGAACTGAACGCCCATCATAAATTTATCGCGAAATATGAGCTGCCTTTCCTGCTGCTTTCTGACAGCGATCACCAGGTGGCTGAAAAGTACGGGGTATGGGCGCTCAAAAAGCTATATGGCCGTGAGTACATGGGCATTGTCCGTTCGACCTTCCTCATTGACGAGGAAGGTTACATCGTGAAGGAATGGAGTAAGGTGCGGATAAAAAACCATGTCCAGTCGGTGCTGGAAGCGGTCGAAGCACTGTAAGAAGAAGGCTGTCGAGAGAGGTTCTCGGCGGCTTTTTTTGAAAGATAAGAATTTATATGTTTTGGGGTTGAGCGAAAGCTCAACCTTTATTTAATTTTGTTGTTAAAATCTAAGTATGGAATCGAATCTACTCAAACAAATATTTTTCGTTGTAAAGACGGCTGTGCAGCAAAGTTGATGGGCTACGTTGCATTACATACAACGTAATGGTGTGGTCAGATCGCGATTGCGGTCTTTCGTTGCACATCATACAACCATTTGTTGCAAAAGGTGAATTGTAAGCGATTTAAATGCAACAATCGTTGTATAAAGTGCAATATAGAGGTGAAATGAGGCCCCTTTACGGCCAAATGGTTGCGCAAAATACAACATAGCTGTCACAGTCGCTGCTATCGCTCCAGCGGTTCTTCCCTGAGGGGAACTACAGGGCCCTATTTCATCGAAATAGGCTCCTCTTAACGTGGAGGGGAACTGACGTCCTCTATTTGTCCGTTTTCTTGAAGAAATCGGGCTAAACAGGTAGGTGGTCAAATAGGGCCCTGCAGTTCCGCTTGAACGCGGAAACGGACTTAATTTGTTAGAATAGCGGCCTGTAGTTCCTCCAAGTGGCTAGCCAGCTTACCTCTCCTATGAGGATGCCCCCTCCGCCAAATGTCTCAGTAACGCTGAATTTTTAGCGGCGTTGGGTGTTCTACACCGCCAAAACTCGCTCCCACTGGGCTCTTAACAAGCTAAACTACGGAGGGAAATTAACTCCTTCCAACGATTCCTTTCTCCTCAACGAGGAACTACAGTCCGCTATTTCATCTAGAAGCAGCCGTTTGCTAGTTGGAGTGGAACTGTGATCCTCTATTTTGCCGATTTTAAGCGAAATACTCGATTTTTCTAAAAAATAAGACCCTGTAGTTCCGTCTAGCCCATGAAAACGGTCGATTACACCGAAATAGATGACTCTAGCTCCATTACAAATCTCTTCAGATACTAGTCCTCCTCCTCGGAAAATTACTGCTAGACAAGAGACATACTCCCCGTCCATCTCCCATATACTCTATCAGGTAGTAAAATGATAGAACAAGCGGAGGGATCATCGCATGCGTTTTCAAGTTCAACATGCAGCCAGTAAACGGAAAAGTATTCAACTCACTATGGTCTTGCTACTACTAGTTTCCCTGTTTCTCTCTGCGGTTCCTGTTAGGGCCACAGAAGGGGATGGAACCTCCGCCAAAGATGAGCAGGAGATTTATCAAAAGCTCAAAACGGGCAAACGCCTACAGCAGGAAGAGAAAAACTATGTAACACCTGAGCAGCCTACGGTTTATTTAACCTTTGATGATGGTCCTAGCAAGTTAACGGGCAAGGTTCTGGATATTTTAGAGAAAGAAGGCGTGAAAGCCACGTTTTTTGCACTGGGCGAACAAGCCAAAGAGTACCCCGATATGGTGAAAAGAATTTTGAAAGACGGACATACCCTCGGCAATCATTCCTATAATCATGTATATAAAGAGCTTTATAGCGATTTTCAAACGTTTTGGGATCAAATTCAACGCAGTGAGGAAATCTTCGCCGACATCGCAGACACCCGCCCGCAATTCGTGCGCGCTCCTGGAGGGACCTATACCAATTTCGATGCCTATTACTACTATTTAATGGATAAAGCGGGTTATACCGTCGTGGACTGGAATGTTGACAGCGGAGATTCGAAGAGAGTTCATGTACCGGCAAATGAGATTTGGCAAACGGTCAAGGATTCACCGCTCGAGCACGAAATGACGGTTCTATTCCATGATGGCACGGGGCATGAATCAACAGTAGAGATCCTGCCTAAAGTGATCGAATATTATAAGAACCTGGGTTATGCTTTCGCACCCCTGACAACTGATGTAAAGCCGAAGCAATTCCAAGTGGGAAAATCCAAGTGGTCAAGAAACATGAGTGCGGCTCATTTTCAACAACTATGGGAGGAAACACAACAATATGCGACCGTACACCAGCATCCGGGCTTGCAGCAAGTCAAGGAGGAGCCTAAGAATACGGATGAGCAGCTAGGGAAGCAAAAGGTGGCAGAAGCAGATGAAGAGTCTCCACTACTCGCTATAAAGCCGACTGTGCCGCTTAAGGTTCACTTTTCTCAGTGGAGCAGTGTTACTTTGGAGCCTGCACAATATCAATTGCGATCGAATCGAATTGAGCTTTCATTGCGTTTTTTAATTGAAAAGTTAGGTGGAAACGTACAGTGGCAGGATATAACGAAGACAGCTAATGCTCACTACGGCATTTACGATATTCAATATGACTTACCGGCGAGAACGATTCGCGCCTATGCTTTGGGAAATAACGTAGCCACCTACTCGCTCGCAGATATGGAACTGCAGGAGGGGACGATGGTCGTGCCCCTGCGTAAAACGGTAGATTCGCTAGGAGGTAGAATTACGGACACGGTGATGGAAGAGGGCAGACGGGAAGTGGCGATGGCCTTCCGACAATTCTTTATCCTGAAAGATAATAATAGTAGTCTAAAAAACTCTCTATTTGCCCTAGCAGGTTAATGTCTAAAAGAGTAGAACACTGGAAAAACTAGAAGCATACCTTTAAGTAAGGAGGCTTCTTGACTATGCAGTCGAAAACACGAATATTCGATCAGCCGCAGCCTCTCGTGGAACGGATGATCCTGAATGTGGAGAAAGTGATTGTTGGCAAAAGAGAGACGATCGAGCAGGCGTTTATCGCGATGTTGAGCGGCGGTCATCTTTTATTGGAAGACGTGCCGGGTGTGGGAAAAACGATGTTAGTGCGCGCTTTGGCAAGAACCATTGGTTGCGAGTTTAAGAGAATACAATGTACGCCGGATTTGCTGCCATCCGATGTGACGGGCGTGTCTGTTTATAATGCGAAGACAGGCGATTTTGAATTTCGCCCCGGACCGTTAATGACGCCGATCGTGTTGGCGGACGAATGCAACAGGACCTCTCCGAAAACACAATCTGCTTTTCTGGAAGCGATGGAAGAGAAGCGGGTCACGGTGGATGGAGTGGGCTATGAACTGCCGAAGCCCTTCGTCTTGCTGGCAACTCAAAATCCCGTAGATTATGAAGGGACTTATGCGCTGCCTGAAGCGCAAATGGATCGCTTCCTGATGAAGCTATCCTTAGGCTATCCGACGCCGGATCAAGAGATTCTGATGCTCGACCGACTCCAGGATCGCCATCCGATCGACCAAGTGAAGCCTGTTATTGTGCAGGATGAATTTGTGCAGTTACAAAGAGAAGCAGCTATGATTCATGTCGATAATACGTTAAAAGATTTCATCGTTCGCCTTGCTTTAGCTACAAGGGAACATACGGATTTGTACCTTGGTGCAAGTCCAAGGGCATCCCACGCGTTGATGCGTGCTGCGCAAACGTCCGCTTATATGAAAGGCAGAACGTTCGTTGTGCCGGATGATATTAAGGATTTGGTGCTGCCTGTTTGGACACACCGGCTTATTCTGACCTCCGAGGCTCGGATGACGGGAAAGTCGGCGGAACGGATATTAGCGGATCTATTAGCTTCCTTGCAAACTCCAGTACTTCGCTATGTTTCGTCGAAGTAGGGGGCACATTCATGAAAAGCTGGGGTAAATCGTCGCTGCTCTTTGTGGGGTGTGTCCTATCGGTTTTGTTGGTTTATTGGCAAGGTGGCTTCGCTGCCTGGTATTTAGGATGCTGCTTGACTTTGATATGGATTCAGGCGGGATTGTTTTATGTCTTTGCGTTCAAAGGGCTGTCGATCAATCGGCAGTTGTCCGGAGAAGTATTTGTGGCGGGTGAAGATATCACGATCAGCCTTGGGATTGCACACCGTGCGCGGATGCCAATGCCTTGGCTGGTCGTCAAAGAAACGTGGGTCCATGAAGGAAGCGGGGCTCAGCTGATCTATAGCAAGCTGCTTTTCCCATGGTTTCAGTCCACGATCCTTTTCCGTTATAAAATTACGGGCCTTATGCGCGGCGTATACCGCTTCGCAGGCTGTGAAGCGGTCACCGGCGATATGTTCGGTTTCGCCGTTCGCCGAACGCGCCGGGACGAGATTCACCGGTGCCTCGTTTATCCGAAGGCGGATACGCTGGGCCGCTCCGGCATGACCTTTCACGCGGACGACGGCGACGTGCCTACCGCCCGTGGTCCTAAAGCGGAGACACCGCTCATCAGCGGTGTCCGTGACTATGCCAGCGGTGACCCGTATCACCGCATTCATTGGAAATCCACAGCCCGGTTGAACCGGCTGATGACCAAGGACCCCGAGCAGGCCGCCTCCGCGAAGCGGATGCTGCTGCTCGACGCGGCGCCTGCGGCGGCTCCAGCTGAAGCGGCTCAGCCGCTGCTGGAGAAGGGCGTCGCCCTCGCGGCAGGCTTCTTCGAAGCCGCCGCTGGCGGGCGCGAGAGCTGCGGCTTTGCCAGCAGCTCGAACGGAAAGCGAATCGCGCCGACGATTCGCCCGGATCTGACGCTCGCGTACGAAGTACTCGCGAGCGTGGGCGGCAAGCCCGCCATGGCCTTTCCTGACCTCGTCAGGAAAGAGGCGGCGGCCTTGCCGCCGGATGCGTCGATGGTGTGTATCACATCGACGCTCGATGTGGCGCTGGTGCGCGCGATCGCGGATGCGCGCACCAGGCGCCGTTCCGTGCACGTGATCTACGTGCACGCCAAGCCCTCCCTCTCGGTCGCTGAGCGAGAGGGGGCTTCGCAGCTGCAAGCCGCAGGCTGCAGCTTCACGGAAGTGCCACACCCGCGGGGTCAGTGGCCGAAGCAAGGAGGTGTCGCGGATGCAACCGCTTGAACCACGGCGCGATTCGCGCATGACCTTTATTCGCCCTTCAGGAGCGATTCCACCAGGTCCCATCTTCCACGCCAGCGCAGTGACCGGCACGGGGACATCATCGCCGCTCCACCAAACCTTTTTCCGAGACATCTTGATCTCTCTCTTGCTGTTCTTACTGATTTCAGAATGGCTCCATCCATTGGCGTGGATGGCAGATACGTCGATTGAAGCCGGCCCGATATTGGTCGTTTTTGCGTTATGCATCGCCATAGATTGCTTTAAAGTTCCTTACACTTGGGGATGGACGGCCAAAGGCGTGTTGATCCTGCTTTTCGTCGGATTTATGTTTGACAGGGAAACCTTTATAACCGGAGCGTGGGTCTTTGACTTGCTTAGAACGATCGTTCAGGATGTCGGTTATCTGATGCAGGCCCATTTTGACCTCATCAGCGGTGAACTCAGGACTTTACTATTTTTGCTGGGCTGGTCGCTGCTTATTTCCGTGATACAGGCGCTCATGCTGCAAAGACAGCACAGCCTATGGTTTGTTGCTGCCACGTTGATTTATTTGGTTGTCCTACAATTGGTATTTGGTGCGGATACCGTGCAAGGCATCATGCGCACAATAGGATATGGATTGCTGCTGTTAGCGCTGCTGAATCTTTCGAGAATCGAGCAAACCTACGGCTTTGCTTCGGTTCGTCCCGGAAGCGCTTTTAGGTGGGTGGCCGTTAGTGCAGCCGTAGTGGGGGTGCTAGCCGCAGCCGCCTGGTATTCGGCCAAGCAGGCCGAGCCGGAAGAGCTGATGAAGCCGGTAAGCTGGGCGTATATGTCCGATCGGTTGTTTGAACTTTACAATGAGGAGACGCATGCCGGTGGAGCTGTGGCCAAATCAGGCTACGGTCAAAATGACACTTCCTTAGGAGGTCCCCTCCAAGTAGACACGACTCCGGTATTCACAGCCAAAACATCAGAGCCTACTTACTGGCGCGGAGAATCCAAAAATTTCTACGACGGCAAAGGCTGGACTCAAACGAATCAAACGCTTGAGCCGTACGCAGCGCCTGTTCAAACAGGTTCAGGAAAGCTTGTAGCACAAGAAGTTTTGTGGAACGACAAGTCGCCGAATAAGCAGTTGTTCTTAGGTGGCAATCTACTGGGTGTGGACTCTCTTCTGACGGAGAAGGGGAAGCCGCTATCACGGGACATCCTGCTCAAGTCTACGCTGAGCGGGAAAGTGGCTTTGCCTGATATTGCAGATCCTTTGTCGTATTACAAAGTAACCGTACAGCCTGTTAGGGAAGATCCGACTTTGCTGAATTCGGATGTCGGTTCTTACCCGCCAGAGATTACGGGCGATTACTTGCAGCTGCCGTCAACGTTGCCGAGATCGGTTCGCAGCATTGCCGAACAAATTACAGCGAACCGGCTTACGCCTTATGCCAAAGCCGTTGCGATTGAGCAGTATTTGAGCCATACCTATACGTACAGCCTTGAGAAGCCGACGACTCCTAGTCGAAGTGAGGACTTTGTCAGTCACTTTTTGTTCGTGGATAAGACCGGTTATTGTGATCATTTTTCAACGTCGATGGTGGTGATGCTGCGCTCTGTCGGTGTGCCAGCCCGCTGGGTCAAAGGTTATGCGCCCGGAACACTGCAATCGACTGACCATGAGGCGGATCAGCTTCAAGAAGTGTTGGTTCGTAACTCGGATGCGCATTCTTGGGTGGAAGTGTATTTCCCATCTATGGGGTGGGTGCCGTTTGAGCCTACGCCGGGATTCTCGGGGATTTCTTCCGACCATCCAAGAGAGACCTTAACGACGGCTGCTATGGAGCAATCTGCGATGACCGCTTCTCTGATGAATATTCCGGTACCTGGGAATTTTACAGCGGCTTCAAGCGAGTGGCTGCAAGCCACGAAACATACAGTCATCGATTATGCCAAAACAAATCGCAACCTTCTCATCATGTTGCTAGGAGGCCTCATCGTGCTGGCGGCTATTGTCCTCTTGCTGAAGCGAAAAGGTTTCTTGCTTAACGGAGCGCTCGTTCCATTTTACAAACACAGCTTAAATCATCCGCATCCCCTGATTCCTTATATGGATCGTTTGTGGCTCCAATTATTCCGCAAATATGGCGGAAAGCCTAAGGACCAAACCGTGAGAGACTATGTCACCTCTTTGAGTTTCAAGCATCAAGGTCAAAAGCAAGCGCTGCTTAAATTCGCTTTAATCTATGAAAGCATCCGCTATGATGCCGTCAATTCTTCGCATTATACGAAGCGGGAAATTGTGGCAATATGGAAAGCCATTCAAAAGACACATTAAACCCCTTTACATCCTAGGTACCTAATGTTTAAAATTAGTACCTATAAATAGCGGTAAGCGGACAAGGATACCCCTGACACCTCAACCGCTATGAAATTAGGAGGTCGGATAATGAGTAAACCGAGTGAAATGATCGTCGTTTTAGATTTTGGAGGCCAGTACAACCAACTGATTGCTAGACGAATCCGTGATTTGGGCGTGTACAGCGAGCTGCTGCCGTTCAATACAACGGTTGAGAAAATTCGCGAGCTTCAGCCAAAGGGTATTGTGTTCTCTGGCGGTCCATCCAGCGTATACGGTGAGGGAGCACCAGCTGTTGATCCGCAAATCTTCGATTTGGGGATTCCGATTTTGGGGATTTGCTACGGCATGCAGCTAATTGCTCATCAATTGAACGGTAAAGTTGAACGCGCACATACGCGTGAATATGGCAAGGCAGATCTTTCGTTTACGAATGAAAGCCCGCTGGTGAAAGGCTTGGAAGCGAAACAAACGGTATGGATGAGCCATGGTGATCATGTATCCGTTCTTCCTGAAGGTTTCGTCATCGAAGCGAGCACGGATTCCCTTGAAATTGCCGCAATGAGCCATCGTGAGCGTAATATTCATGCGGTACAGTTCCATCCGGAAGTTCGTCACTCCCTTCAAGGGAACGAAATGATCCATAACTTCATTTACGGCGTTTGCGGTTGTGAAGGTGATTGGACGATGTCCTCCTTTGTTGAGGATATGGTAAAAGAACTTCGTCAAGAAGTCGGCGACAAGAAAGTCCTTTGCGCGCTTAGCGGCGGGGTGGATTCATCGGTTGTTGCGATTCTTTTGCATAAAGCGATTGGTTCACAATTGACTTGTATGTTCATTGACCATGGCTTGCTGCGCCAAGGCGAGGCAGAAAGCGTTATGGATACATTTGTTGGCAAATTCGATATGCAAGTGGTCAAAATCGATGCGCGTGAACGTTTCCTCGGCAAATTGGCCGGCGTAGCTGATCCGGAGCAAAAACGTAAAATTATCGGTACGGAATTTATCCGCGTGTTCGAAGAAGAGTCCAGCAAATTCGATGACTTTACATTCCTGGCACAAGGTACGCTTTATACGGATATCGTAGAAAGTGGTACAGCTACAGCGCATACGATTAAATCGCATCACAATGTAGGCGGACTACCGAAAGATATGAAGTTCAAGCTAATCGAGCCGCTCAAAACTTTGTTTAAAGACGAAGTGCGCAAAGTGGGCGAAGAGTGCGGTCTTCCTGCTGCAATCGTATGGAGACAACCATTCCCAGGTCCTGGTCTGGCTATTCGTGTTCTTGGCGAAGTCACAGAGGACAAGCTGAAAATTGTTCGTGAATCCGACGCCATCCTGCGCGATGAAATCGCGAAAGCAGGCTTGGATCGCGAGATCTGGCAATATTTCACGGCTCTTCCGGGCATGAAAAGCGTTGGGGTTATGGGAGACGCTAGAACGTACTCCTACACTGTAGGCATTCGTGCAGTTACTTCCATCGACGGCATGACAGCCGACTGGGCGCGTATTCCATGGGATGTGCTGGAGAAAATCTCCGTTCGTATCGTGAACGAAGTTGAGAATGTAAACCGTATTGTCTACGACATTACGTCCAAACCGCCTGCTACAATTGAGTGGGAATAGATAATATTGAAAAGACGAACGTTCTGGGAAAATTTAACCCTGGAATGTTCGTCTTTTTTATTGACAAAGGGTTATTTCCGCACTAAAATGTGAAATGGATAACAGTTTTTCGTATAATCTTGGGGATTGGCCCGAGAGTTTCTACGAGATCACCGCAAATGATCTGGCTACGAAAAAAAGGACGGAATCTGTGTGAGTTACTATGACTTTTTGTGCTATGCATAGAAGGGGCAACTCTCATAGGGAAGCTCCTTTTTCGTACCCGGAATCAGGCAACATGATTCCGGGTTTTTTGCTGTTCCCCACCATTCGTTTTAGGAGGAGTAGGAAAAATGGATCGCTTTTTCAAATTGAAACAAAACGGCACGAGCGTAAGAACAGAAATCATGGCGGGGATTACAACCTTCATGACGATGGCTTACATCCTTGCAGTCAACCCAGACGTGCTGAGTGCTTTTAAATCGGGAGCTACCGGCGGTGACTGGACTTCGATTTTCTTGGCTACGGCGATTGCTGCCGGTGTTATGACGATTGCTATGGGGTTATTCGTTAACTTTCCTGTTGCGCTTGCGCCGGGAATGGGCTTGAACGCTTATTTTGCAACGATTATCTTGACATCACAAGGTAAGTTTACGTTTTCAATGGGGTTAACCGCCGTGTTTATTTCGGGGATCATCTTTATCATTTTAACCGTGACCCGAATTCGTCAGATCCTCCTTGTCGCTGTTCCAGATGGCCTGAAGCATGCGATTACGGTAGGAATCGGCTTGTTTATCGCGATGATCGGTTTCAAAAACAGCGGTATTCTTACTGTCGCAGTAGAAAGCGGCAAAGATATCAAAGCTCATCAATTTACAGACGTTCTTTCATTTGAAACAGTGTTTCATATGGGTTCATTAGAAGATAAAAGCGTTATTCTAACGATTATCGGTGTTCTGCTGATTTCCATTTTTATGGTGCTGCGCATTCGCGGTGCGATCTTGTTCGGTATCTTGGCCACTACAGTTATCGGCTACTTCATGGGGATGGTTAATCTCGGTACCTTGACAAGTGCAGATACGACATGGGTTCCGGATTTAAGCAAGCTTCGATTCGGTGATTTTGATTTTGCAGGGATTATGACAACGGGGATTGTTTCCGTTATTGCTACATTTACATTCGTTGAATTGTTTGATACATTCGGCACAATGGTTGGAACAGCGAGTCGCGCTGGAATTATGAAGAACAAAGAAGAAGGCAACAAGCGTGTAGGGAAAGCGATGTTTGTAGATGCAATCGGTGTTAGCGGTGGTGCATTAGTTGGAACGAGTACGGTCACTGTATTTGTAGAAAGCGCAGCAGGTGTAGCAGAGGGTGGACGTACTGGTTTGACCGCCGTAACTACGGGCGTATGTTTCTTGCTTGCTCTGTTCCTTGCTCCAATTGCGATGTTGATTCCTGGTTCCGCTACGGCGGCTGCTTTGATCGTTGTTGGTGTTCTGATGGTGCAATCGATTCGTGAGATTGATTTCCAAGACTTCGTTATTGCTATTCCAGCGTTCCTTACTATTGTATTGATGCCTTTCACTTACAATATTGCGAATGGGATTTCCTTTGGTATTGTTACTTATGTGGTATTGGCAGCAGCAGCGAATTTGGGTGGTAAAAGTGAGAAGCGTTATTCCATTCACTGGCTTATGTGGGTATTGGCGATTCTTGTTCTAGCTCGTTACATCTTTATAGGAAGTCAAGGTTAAAAAACTTTAAGCTCTGGTGCATGATGTGCCGGGGCTTTTTTTTGTTACCATATTTTACAATTGGCAAAGGACTTGCAATGCCTTTGCGTATTTGTTATATTACTTCTTGTCGCTTCGGCGGTCGAACGAAAGAACGAAAGTAACTGAAAAAAAGTTCTTGCAATCGAATAGGCTGATGTGGTATATTGATCAGGTCGCTTTTGAAGGCGATGGATGAATAAGGAAGTCATTGATCTTTGAAAACTGAACAACGAGTGAGTAAGCACAGTCGAGTAATCGACTATAAATGAGATGAATAATCTCGCTAGCAAGTCAATGAGTACAATTAAGCTTTTCTATTATGGAGAGTTTGATCCTGGCTCAGGACGAACGCTGGCGGCGTGCCTAATACATGCAAGTCGAGCGGAGCACTTCGGTGCTTAGCGGCGGACGGGTGAGTAACACGTAGGCAACCTGCCTATAAGACTGGGATAACTATCGGAAACGATAGCTAAGACCGGATAACTGGTTTTCTCGCATGAGAGAATCATGAAACACGGAGCAATCTGTGGCTTATAGATGGGCCTGCGGCGCATTAGCTAGTTGGTAGGGTAACGGCCTACCAAGGCGACGATGCGTAGCCGACCTGAGAGGGTGAACGGCCACACTGGGACTGAGACACGGCCCAGACTCCTACGGGAGGCAGCAGTAGGGAATCTTCCGCAATGGACGCAAGTCTGACGGAGCAACGCCGCGTGAGTGATGAAGGTTTTCGGATCGTAAAGCTCTGTTGCCCTAGACGAACAGCAAGGCGAGTAACTGCGCTTTGTGTGACGGTATAGGAGAAGAAAGCCCCGGCTAACTACGTGCCAGCAGCCGCGGTAATACGTAGGGGGCAAGCGTTGTCCGGAATTATTGGGCGTAAAGCGCGCGCAGGCGGTTAATTAAGTTGGGTGTTTAAGCCCGGGGCTCAACCCCGGTTCGCATCCAAAACTGGTTGACTTGAGTGTAGGAGAGGAAAGTGGAATTCCACGTGTAGCGGTGAAATGCGTAGAGATGTGGAGGAACACCAGTGGCGAAGGCGACTTTCTGGCCTATAACTGACGCTGAGGCGCGAAAGCGTGGGGAGCAAACAGGATTAGATACCCTGGTAGTCCACGCCGTAAACGATGCATACTAGGTGTTGGGGATTCGATTCCTCGGTGCCGAAGTTAACACAGTAAGTATGCCGCCTGGGGAGTACGCTCGCAAGAGTGAAACTCAAAGGAATTGACGGGGACCCGCACAAGCAGTGGAGTATGTGGTTTAATTCGAAGCAACGCGAAGAACCTTACCAGGTCTTGACATCCCTCTGCAAGCTCTAGAGATAGAGCCCTCCTTCGGGACAGAGGAGACAGGTGGTGCATGGTTGTCGTCAGCTCGTGTCGTGAGATGTTGGGTTAAGTCCCGCAACGAGCGCAACCCTTGATCTTAGTTGCCAGCACTTCGGGTGGGCACTCTAAGATGACTGCCGGTGACAAACCGGAGGAAGGTGGGGATGACGTCAAATCATCATGCCCCTTATGACCTGGGCTACACACGTACTACAATGGTCGGTACAACGGGAAGCGAAGCCGCGAGGTGGAGCCAATCCTTATAAGCCGATCTCAGTTCGGATTGCAGGCTGCAACTCGCCTGCATGAAGTCGGAATTGCTAGTAATCGCGGATCAGCATGCCGCGGTGAATACGTTCCCGGGTCTTGTACACACCGCCCGTCACACCACGAGAGTTTACAACACCCGAAGTCGGTGGGGTAACCCGCAAGGGAGCCAGCCGCCGAAGGTGGGGTAGATGATTGGGGTGAAGTCGTAACAAGGTAGCCGTATCGGAAGGTGCGGCTGGATCACCTCCTTTCTATGGAGACTCGGTCTTGATAAGACCAGTCAAGTGCGCAAGCACACAACGTTTACTCACTCGTGTTCAGTTTTGAAAGAGCAATCTTTCAAAATTAGTTGACAACCAACATCGCTTTGCGTATGTAATGGTTGCAACATTGTTCCTTGAAAACTAGATAACGAAACAAAACGTAAAGTAAGAACTTAGGTAGTGTAACCTTCGGGTTGCACGAAAATCTTTAAATGTAATTTCTAGGTTAAGCTAGAAAGAGCACACGGAGGATGCCTAGGCACTAGGAGCCGAAGAAGGACGTGGCGAACGACGAAATGCCTCGGGGAGCCGTAAGCAGGCTTTGATCCGGGGATGTCCGAATGGGGGAACCCAGCTGTGGTAATGCGCAGTTACTCATTACTGAATACATAGGTAATGCAGAGGCAGACCCAGGGAACTGAAACATCTAAGTACCTGGAGGAAAAGAAAACAAAAGTGATTCCGTCAGTAGCGGCGAGCGAAAGCGGAATAGCCCAAACCAAGGAGCTTGCTCCTTGGGGTTGTAGGACCTCATCATGGGGTTAGTTTGGTAGGCGAAGTGATCTGGAAAGGTCCGGCATAGAAGGTAAAAGCCCTGTAGCCAAAATCAAACGAATCTCCTAGAGGTATCCTGAGTACGGCGGGTCACGTGAAACCCCGTCGGAATCCGGCAGGACCATCTGCCAAGGCTAAATACTCCCTAGTGACCGATAGTGAAGCAGTACCGTGAGGGAAAGGTGAAAAGCACCGCGGAAGCGGAGTGAAAAAGAACCTGAAACCGTGTGCTTACAAAAAGTCAGAGCACTCTTTATGTGTGATGGCGTGCCTTTTGTAGAATGAACCGGCGAGTTACGTTCCCGTGCGAGGTTAAGTCGAAGAGACGGAGCCGCAGCGAAAGCGAGTCTGAATAGGGCGCTTTAGTACGTGGACGTAGACCCGAAACCGTGTGATCTACCCCTGTCCAGGGTGAAGGTGAGGTAACACTCACTGGAGGCCCGAACCCACGAATGTTGAAAAATTCGGGGATGAGGTGGGGGTAGCGGAGAAATTCCAATCGAACTCGGAGATAGCTGGTTCTCCCCGAAATAGCTTTAGGGCTAGCCTCGGATGTGGAGTTGTGGAGGTAAAGCACTGATTGGGTGCGGGGCCCGCCAAGGGTTACCAAGTCCAGTCAAACTCTGAATGCCACAAACTTAAATCCGGGAGTCAGACAGTGAGTGCTAAGATCCATTGTCAAAAGGGAAACAGCCCAGACCATCAGCTAAGGTCCCCAAGTGTGTGTTAAGTGGGAAAGGATGTGGAGTTGCACAGACAACCAGGATGTTGGCTTAGAAGCAGCCACCATTGAAAGAGTGCGTAATAGCTCACTGGTCGAGTGACTCTGCGCCGAAAATGTAACGGGGCTAAACACGCCACCGAAGCTATGGCTTGCACGTATGTGCATGGGTAGGGGAGCGTTGTATGTACGTTGAATTCTGACCGTAAGGACAGGTGGAGCGCATACAAGTGAGAATGCCGGTATAAGTAACGAAAAGATCAGTGAGAATCTGATCCGCCGAAAACCTAAGGGTTCCTGAGGAAGGCTCGTCCGCTCAGGGTAAGTCGGGACCTAAGGCGAGGCCGAAAGGCGTAGTCGATGGACAACAGGTGGAAATTCCTGTACCACCGTAGCCGTTATGAGCAATGGAGTGACGCAGAAGGATAGTGACGCGAGCTGATGGATGCTCGTCCAAGCAGTGAGGCTGGTTAGTAGGCAAATCCGCTAACCGTAAGGCTGGGCTGTGATGGGGAGGGAAATTTTAAGTACCGAAGGTCATGATTTCACACTGCCAAGAAAAGCTTCTAGCCAGGCGAAGGTGCCCGTACCGCAAACCGACACAGGTGGGTGAGAAGAGAATTCTAAGGCGCGCGGAAGAACTCTCGTTAAGGAACTCGGCAAAATGACCCCGTAACTTCGGGAGAAGGGGTGCCTCGGTAGGGTGAATAGCCCGAGGGGGCCGCAGTGAAAAGGCCCAAGCGACTGTTTAGCAAAAACACAGGTCTGTGCGAAGCCGCAAGGCGAAGTATACGGGCTGACGCCTGCCCGGTGCTGGAAGGTTAAGAGGAGTGGTTAGGGGGCAACCCCGAAGCTATGAATTGAAGCCCCAGTAAACGGCGGCCGTAACTATAACGGTCCTAAGGTAGCGAAATTCCTTGTCAGGTAAATTCTGACCCGCACGAATGGCGTAACGACTTGGGCGCTGTCTCAACGAGAGATCCGGTGAAATTTTAATACCTGTGAAGATGCAGGTTACCCGCGACAAGACGGAAAGACCCCATGGAGCTTTACTGCAGCTTGATATTGGACTTTGGTACGATCTGTACAGGATAGGTGGGAGCCTTTGAAGCCTGAGCGCCAGCTTGGGTGGAGGCGCCGTTGGGATACCACCCTGATCGTATCGGAGTTCTAACCTGGTACCGTGATCCGGTATGGGGACAGTGTCAGGTGGGCAGTTTGACTGGGGCGGTCGCCTCCTAAAATGTAACGGAGGCGTTTAAAGGTTCCCTCAGAATGGTTGGAAATCATTCGCAGAGTGCAAAGGCATAAGGGAGCTTGACTGCGAGACCTACAAGTCGAGCAGGGACGAAAGTCGGACTTAGTGATCCGGTGGTACCGAATGGAAGGGCCATCGCTCAACGGATAAAAGCTACCCTGGGGATAACAGGCTTATCTCCCCCAAGAGTCCACATCGACGGGGAGGTTTGGCACCTCGATGTCGGCTCATCGCATCCTGGGGCTGAAGTAGGTCCCAAGGGTTGGGCTGTTCGCCCATTAAAGCGGTACGCGAGCTGGGTTCAGAACGTCGTGAGACAGTTCGGTCCCTATCTGTCGCGGGCGTAGGAAATTTGAGAGGAGCTGTCCTTAGTACGAGAGGACCGGGATGGACGTACCGCTGGTGTACCAGTTGTCTCGCCAGAGGCACCGCTGGGTAGCTATGTACGGAGGGGATAAGCGCTGAAAGCATCTAAGCGCGAAGCCCCCCTCAAGATGAGATTTCCCAGTATGTAAGACCCCTTGTAGACGACGAGGTTGATAGGTTCGAGGTGGAAGTGCGGCAACGTATGCAGCTGACGAATACTAATCGGTCGAGGGCTTAACCAATAAAACTAAGGTTTCATCTTTACGCAAGTTTCGTATCTAGTTTTCAAGGCGCAAATCACGCTTTGACTGTTTGGTGATGATGGCGGAGGGGACCCACGCGTTCCCATCTCGAACACGACCGTTAAGCCCTCCAGCGTCGATGGTACTTGAACCGCAGGGTTCTGGGAGAGTAGAACGTTGCCAAGCACAATTAAAAACCTTACAAGGAGAAATCCTCGTAAGGTTTTTTTGTTTGTTGTTTACACCCTTTACCGTGAGCCCATACATAGCTCAACTGTAAAAAGTACAGTAAAATTAACGCAGCTCCCCGCATTTTAAACGAATAGCTGTATTTTCTACAGCAAATTTAAGCGAATGACCCGGAATAACCGGTTTCTCCTGAAATTAGCTGCATCTTTTACATTTAAGTTAGCTATATGGACGAAGAAGAGGGCAATTATCTGCACTTTTTGCAGTAAGTTGGATGAACGAGAGACATAAAGAGCATCATTGCCTCGTTATGTTGTATTAAATACAACATAAAAGGGACATTTCTGCTACGAAATAGCCTCTCGTTGCATAAAATATAACCATTTTATCAGAATAGGCGGAAAAAAGGCTCGCCTCTCAAATGAAAGTTGCACTATGTACAACGAAGAGGCAATCTCTCGCTATTTTGCGTGATTTAAATGCACAAAGTACAACATAGGCGATGCAGGAGTGCTTGCTGGTAAGCTGAGAGCCCAAAGAAACCAAACATTGTTTGTCATTTTTACAAAAGTGCGGATAGAATCAGATAAATCATATAAACTTAGATTACAATAAGGCAAAGTTTACTTTGATGCCTGCTTGCAGATGTATGTACATATAGATGCTGAAGTTGCAACAAGAGATAGGAGTGATGCGTGTGGGAAATGCATATGTTCAGATTGGAATGGCGATGCTGCGTACGGGAATTCTGGGATATGGCGGTGGACCGTCTATAGTCCCGTTAGTCCGGTATGAGGCAGTGACGCGTTTTCAATGGATGAAAGATGAGGAGTTCATGGAGGTACTGGCCATAGCGAATACGCTGCCGGGACCCATTGCAACGAAGTTAGCCGGGTATCTGGGCTACCGACTTAAAGGAACAGCTGGAGCAGCCGTTGGGGTGCTTGCGCACATTGTGCCTACCTGTGTGGCGATGGTGGGGTTATATTCATTTATTCAATTTTTTAGTACGTCGCATGTGATCAAAGGGATGATAGCAGCTGTTGTGCCGATTGTGGCGGTGATGCTGGGTGTCATGGCGTATGAGTTTGGGGAGAAAGCCATCAAGGGATTGGGCTGGGTGGCAGGCATTACTTTTTTCGTGATCTCTTTCTTGCTGCTTCAGACGTTTTCTGTGCATCCGGCGATTGTCATTTTTCTCTTCCTCCTATATGGTGCCTTCCATCATAAACTCAAGGATAAGTGGAAGAAGAGACGGCTGGGGACTGGTGAGGACGCATGATGGAATGGTGGCATTTATTGGTTAGTTTTTTTCTGGCAAACGTGTTTGGATACGGAGGAGGACCTTCTTCGATACCATTGATGTATCAGGAGATTGTCACGAACCATGACTGGATGACCAGCAGCGAGTTCTCTAACATGCTGGCGCTAGGGAATGCCCTGCCGGGGCCGATCGCGACGAAAATTGCCGCTTATGTCGGGTTTCAACTCGGCGGATGGGTCGGGGTTTTGGTGGCTGTAGCGGCAACGGTGGTTCCGTCGATTATCGCACTCATCATTTTATTGAATATCCTGCAGAAATATAAGCAATCTCCTGTGATAAAAGGAATGACGCTGCTTGTGCAGCCCGTAATTGCAATCATGATGGTGCTGGTTACATGGAGCAGCATGGTGGAATCTACAAAGACAATCGGATATCTTCAATTTATTGGCATCGCGGCAGTGGCATTCTATCTCATTCAAAAGAGAAAGATTCATCCTGCTTTTGTCATTGTGGCCGGCTTTGTATACGGCGGCATCTTTCTTTCCTAGAGAGCGATTAGCTAAGGAGCAGTCACAAAACGTCTGTTGAGACGCTTTGTGACTGCTCCTTTTTATATTCGCGTTATGTTAGTTGACGCTACTTTGGGCGCTTAGCACAAAGAATGAGGTATTTTTCGTGTACAGCGCTAATAAGATGTGATGTTAATTGACGTATATTTCACCTGAACAGTATAGTGGAAAAAATGGATAGAAGTATGGAGCAGCAGCAGATCCTTCATGGGGAGATGCTGTTTTGAGCATATGCGGTTATAAGAGGAGGGGCGCGATTGAAGAAAGAGGAGCAGTACTCCGTTGAGATGATCCGGATTGTGAAGCAATTTGGCTCGGTTATCGCAAACGACGAGGTGAATTTTCGGGCCAAAGCAGGAGAAATCCATGCGCTGCTCGGGGAAAATGGCGCCGGCAAAAGCACGATGATGTGCATGCTTTCCGGGGTATACCGCCCCACACATGGCGAGATCCGCTTGCATGGCGAGAAAGTGCGCATTCGATCACCTAAGGATGCTATGCGGCTTGGCATCGGCATGGTGTTTCAAAACTTCAGGCTCGTGCAGACTCTAACGGCCGCGGAGAATATTGTGCTCGGAGAAACGTCCTCATTCTGGAGAGGCCAACGTTGGTTAACGCGGAAGTCGGAGGAGATTGAGGCGATTTCCAAGCATTTTGGGCTGCCGTTCCCAGTCGACAGGCCGATCTGGCAGCTATCCGTCGGCGAACAGCAGCGGGTAGAGATTGTGAAGACGCTCTATCGCGGAGCCGACTTTATTATTTTGGATGAGCCGACGTCGGTCTTGACGCCAGGTGAAGTGGAGCAGTTGTTCGAAACGCTGAACCGCATGAAGCAGGAAGGCAAGACTGTCATTATGACAACACATAAGCTGAAAGAAGTGATGTTCGCTTCCGATCATATTTCCGTGATGCGCAAAGGAAAGATGATCGCAACGATGGCGAAATCGGAGACGAGTGAACGTGATTTGGCACAACTGATGGTCGGCCAAGAGAGTGTAACTGCCCGAACGGTTGTGAGGGAGAAGCCATTGGACATTCCTATGCTGGTGGTCAGCGGTTTGAATGCTTATGCAGATCAGGGACGTAAGGTGCTGGATGGGCTTCATTTTGATGTGAAGGCAGGGGAAATTGTCGGAGTTGCCGGCGTGTCAGGAAATGGGCAAAAAGAGCTCGCGGAAGTGTTAACAGGTCTTCGCTCATGGAAAGACGGTGACATCCAATTCGATGGCCTTTCGCTGCGCAATGGTTCCATACGGGGAGCTATCGAGCAAGGCATAGCCCATGTGCCAGAGAGCCGGATGAAGAGCGGTCTCGCTGGCAGTTTGGGAGCGGTCGATAATCTGCTTTTCAAAACTTACCGCTCTCCCGAACGCTCGAGCTTCGGCCTGCTACGCACAGAGAAGAATCGGAATTGGTCGCAGAAGCTTGTTGAGCTCTTTGATGTGAAGACGCCGGGAATCGATGCGCCTGTGCACCACTTGTCGGGTGGCAATCAACAAAAGCTGCTCTTCGCTAGGGAAGTGGACCTCGATCCGAAGCTGATGATAGCGGTACATCCAACGCAAGGGCTCGATGTAGGTGCAACAGCTGGCGTACACGATCTGTTAGAGGGGCTGCGGAAAAAGGGGCGTTCTGTCCTGCTCATATCCGAGGACTTAGATGAGTTGCTGCAGCTATCGGACCGAATTATGGTCATGTACGGCGGACGCATCGTGGGCAATATGGCCCGAGAGGAAGCGAACCGCGAATATATCGGTATGCTGATGGCAGGGTCAGAGGAGGAGGACGCAGGATGAGTGAACAACAAACGGTTGGAACGATTCCGATGGAAACGAAAGTCGTCAAGCGTGAGTCAGGCATACGTCTGCCGTATCGTTTGGAGATTGACCCGGCGGGTCGTGAAAGCCCATGGTGGATGACAATTGTATCCATCGTTTTGGCGCTGGTAGCTTGCGGTATTTTTATCTCATTGAATGGCATGAACCCGATTACCGTTTATGCCAAAATGCTGACGGGAGCTTTCGGCTCTTCCTTCGGCCTGACGGAGACGTTGGTGAAGGCGATCCCGCTGCTGCTGTGCGGCTTGGGCGTATCGATTGCGTACCGGATTTCCGTATGGAATATCGGTGCGGAAGGGCAATTTTTGGCCGGTGCTATGGCGGCGACAGCGGTAACGATCTATTTTCCACATCTGCCTATGTACCTTTCAATTCCCTGTATGCTGGTGGCTAGCATCGCGGCGGGGGGACTTTGGGGGCTGCTGACGGCGATCCCGAGAACCTATTTTCAAGTTAACGAACTGATTACTTCCCTGATGCTGAATTATGTAGCGCTGCTCGCTTTGAATTATGCGGTATTCGGCCCATGGAAAGATCCGAAGGGTTTCAACTTCCCAGGCTCGCCGATGTTCACTGCGGCGCAATCTCTGCCTACTTTTGGCGCTTCGCGGCTCCATTTGGGCATCATTTTTGCCATCGTTGGTGTGCTGCTTTATGCGTTCGTCATTCGATATACACGTTGGGGATATGAACTGCGACTCATCGGAGCCAATGCAGAAGCAGCGCGGAATGCAGGGATAAGGATTTCCAGGCATGTGTTAGTCGTTATGGTCATTAGCGGAGGCCTGGCTGGGCTTGCTGGCATGGGGGAAGTATCGGGTGTGGCACATCGCCTCATGTACGGAATTTCTCCGGGGTATGGGTATACGGCGATTATTGTGGCGTGGCTGGCGAAGTTGAATCCGCTTAGTCTGGTGGTTTCGTCGGTGCTTTTTGGCGGATTAATTGTTGGTGGATATAGTGTACAAACGATTGGTCTCCCGTCGTCGATTTCGTCGATGATTCAAGGAGCTATCTTATTTTTCCTGATTGCAGGCGGTATGGCGGGGAAGTTTCGCATGCGTCGTAACAGCTGATTAACTTGAGACAACAGTAGCCATTGAGGAGAAGGGGCTGAGTGTGATGGAGATCCTTACGCAATTAATTGTTTCGGCTATTTCTTCGGGGACTCCGCTGCTTTTGGCCGTGCTCGGCGGGATTCTAATCGAGAGATCCGGCATCACCCAGTTAGGGGCAGAAGGGCTTATGCTGATGGGGGCGGTAACTTCATGTCTTTTGTACATACATACCGGGAGTTTAGCTTTGGCTATTCTCTGCGTTCTTATCGTGAGTGGACTGCTGGGACTGCTTCATGGGGTGCTGAGTGTATCGCTGCATGCGAATCAAGTGGTTTGCGGATTGGCGATGACGATCTTTGGTACCGGTCTTAGCGCATACCTGGGTAAGCCCGTGAGCGGGCAGCCGTTGACTGGAGCGGTGCCAAAGCTTCATTTGGCATGGCTGGAGAATGTGCCTTTTTTGGGGAAGATTTTTGCGCATATGGACCTGTTTACTTGGTTTAGTTTTGTGCTGGTGCTTGTGATGCATCTGTTTATCCATCGGACTTCGTGGGGGCTGCACCTGAGAGCTGTCGGGGATAATCCTGCAACGGCAGATGTCATGGGGATACCTGTCATCGCCATTCGATATGGCTGCGTTATCATCGGTTCCATGTTGATTGGCTTGGGAGGAGCAGATCTCCTGCTTGTGTACACGCCGACATGGAATGAAGGCATGACGTCCGGGCGTGGCTGGATTGCCGTGGCATTAATTATTTTTGCCAGGTGGAATCCGATTCGTGCCTTGGTGTGCGCGTATTTCTTTGGGGTTTTGGATATTCTGGGTTTCCGCGTACAGCTGATTGGAAGCCATATCCCTTCTTATTTTCTGAAAATGATTCCCTATCTCGTAACCATTCTCGTTCTTATGTACTTAGGCTGGCGTAACCGCAATAAGCCTTCGGGCGCGCCGGAAGCGCTGGGTGTTCCCTATATTAGGGAGCAAAGATTTTAAACGAACATGGAGGGTTGCCGATGAATGAACCAGAGAATCACTTATTCTATTTAAAAAGATGTGTTGAACTCTCCGTACTAGCCAGAAAGTCCGGCAATACGCCATTCGGTGCGCTGCTGGTAGGGCCGACAGGGGAAATTCTTTTGGAGCAAGGGAATATAGAAATAACCGAATCCAACTGTACGGGGCATGCTGAAACCACGCTGATGGAAGCGGCCTCAAAAAAATACAGCAAAGCCGAGCTATGGGCATGCACGCTGTATTCATCTGCTGAGCCGTGCGCCATGTGTGCGGGTTCTATTTATTGGGGCAACGTGGGGCGCGTTGTTTATGGCATTTCGGAGACGCGTCTGGCTGAATTGACTGGGGCGGATGAACAGAACCCGACGTTGGATTTGCCGTGTCGGGTCGTTTTTGCTCGAGGAAGCAAACCGATACAGGTTATCGGTCCGGTTCCGGAGATTGAGGCGGAGGCTGTTGCCGCGCATGCCGGTTATTGGGGATGAAAATCGCTAGCCACAATGCGTTCGACCGACAATGGCTTCCGTGTTCCGTTACGGAACGGTGGCTACATGGGGGGCTGGTGGTAGAGCGGCTCTCGGCTAACGGACTCAGGTGCCGTTATTTGCTACTTTTAGGGGAGGATTAGTGTCTAACGGACTCACATGCCGTTATTGGCCATGAAGTTGCCTAAAACAGTGACAAAATCCATAAATAACGTCATCTCAGTCCGTTAGCATCTCAATTTCGCCGATATGGGCAGAATAACGGCTTCTGAGTCCGTTACTTCAACGCGATTCAGAAGTCCGAAAATGAAAGCCGCTAGGGAAAACTCCGTGTCCCTAGTGGCTTTTTTTGTAATTTCACAAAAAAAGTTTCTGATGTTATGAAACTTTACAAACTTCTTTCATATAAATTGACCCATGGGGATGGCGCATTTACAATGAAACAAATCTTGATCAAGAATGGTTAACATTTACATCGTTATCGAGGTGATGGGGAGTGGCGCTAACGCTTCAGGAAGTAAATGAACTGACACAAGAAGGGTTCGTCGAGAACTTCGGCCCTTTGTTTGAACACTCCCCTTGGGTGGCGGAGCGGGCGTGGAGTTCACGGCCTTTTGCAACAAGGCAGGATCTGATCAGCAGTCTGGAAAGGGAAGTATGGCGCGCGGGTCGGGAAGAGCAGTTGGCTCTGCTGCGAGCTCATCCCGATTTGGGAACACGAGTTCGTATTACGGACCACTCCGTAAATGAGCAGGCGGGAGCAGGCCTGAATCAGTTATCACCGGAAGAATATGAGCGGTTTCTCCAGCTTAACAAGCAGTACACGGAGGCTTTTCAGTTTCCGTTCATCATGGCCGTCAAGGGTCAGACCAAGGAAACGATTCGCGAAGCGCTGAGCCATCGCATTCATCGAGAGGTGCAGGAGGAGATGGGCAAGGCTTTACAGGAGGTTTGCAAAATCGGGCGGTTTCGCCTAGAGGCATTGCTAGTAGACGAAGCGGAGGGGAAAGCGATGAAGAACGGATCTGAGAGAATCATGTACTACGGCAAAGGCGACGTATGGGTGTACAGGTCCTATGCAAAACCGCTAACCAATCTGACATTAATCCCTGAATCGGGTTTTGTGGGACGAGACAATGTGCTTTTTGGGATGAATATTAAGGTGGCGGTTAGTGGGGAGAAGTTTTTCACTTCTTTTACAGAGGGGGATAACACCTTGGTCGTAGCCACGGATTCCATGAAAAATTTCATCTTGCGCAAAGCTGGAGAATACGAAGGTGCAACGGCTGAAGGTTTTCTCGCCTTCGCAAGCCGCAAGCTGTTAGAAACATACCCGCAGATGACCGGCGTGAAAATGACGGCCGACCAGGTTGCTTTTGATCCGCTGCCGGTTCCGGGAGCCAAAGGCTTCGAGAATGGGAATCTGGTCTACCGGTATTCACAAAATGAGCATCCGACAGCCAAAGTAGAGCTCACAAGGACGGAAGAGGGAATTGCGATTCAGGAGCACGAAGGCGGTATGGCTGATCTGAAGCTGATCAAGGTGAAGGGCAGTTCATTCGCAGGTTTTGTACGAGATGAGTATACAACACTACCAGAATCCTATGACCGCCCGCTATTTATTTTCCTGGATATTGCTTGGAGCTATGAGGAAGTGGAGGATGCGCTGGATTCGGATCTGGGACGTTATGTGGCTGCTGAGCAAATTCGGGACATCGCACATACGGTTTTTCATGAACAGCACTCGCCATCGATTCAAAATCTCATCTACCGCATCGGACAGCGCGCATTACTAAGGTTCCCGCAGTTAAAAGAGATTCGGTTCGAATCGAATAACCGTACGTGGGAAACCATTCTGGAACACGCCACGGCAGGTGAAGGAAAGGTGTTCACAGAGCCTAGACCGCCGTATGGTTTTCAAGGCTTTTCGATGACAAAGCGTGATCTGGAGGGCCTATGAGCGCTGGACTAACAACGCACGTTTTGGATATTAGCCAAGGCAGACCTGCACAAGCGGTGCGGATAGAGTTGTACCGTCTTCAAGGGGGAAGGGCAGAGCTTCTTCGAGCGGAAATCACGAATGCAGATGGCCGATTGCAGGGACCGATGTTGAGTGGGGAAGATTTTGTACCTGGAACCTATGAATTAGTTTTCCATGTCGGAGATTATTTCAGGGAGACGGGAGTCCTTCTAACCGATCCTCCTTTTCTGGATCAAGTGCCAATCCGTTTCGGCGTTGCCGCAGCAGATAGCCATTATCATGTCCCGCTTTTGATTGCACCGTGGGGATATAACACATATAGAGGAAGCTAGTGTTTGGTAAAAAGCGTGGCTATATCTACGTCCGAGGGAGGATTTCGCATGGATGATCAACAGTTTGACCTCGTGATTCGCAAAGGTACCGTTGTGCTCATGGATGCCGTGCGGCAAGTAGACATCGGTATTCTAGGCGGCAAAATTGCTGCGCTAAGCGAAAATCTCATGTGCTCGGAGCAGACGCCTGTTTATGAGGCGGAGCACCTGCATATTCTGCCCGGCATGATCGATGCACATGTTCATTTCAACGAACCGGCGCTTGGTCATTGGGAGGGATTCGCGACAGGCTCGTCGTCTCTCGCAGCAGGAGGATGCACGACATTTATCGATATGCCGCTTAATGGCGTACCTCCAACTGTAAGGCTCAGCGCTCTGGAACAAAAGCTGGCAGCGGCTGAAGGACATTCCGTGGTCGATTATGCCCTGTGGGGAGGATTGGTTCCCGGCAATATCGGGAATCTGCAGGAACTGGCGGAAGCCGGCGTCATTGGCTTCAAGGCTTTCATGTCTTGTCCAGGCGGAGAAGGGGAAGATATTTTCGCTGAGGTGGACGACAAAACACTCTATAGAGGCATGCAGGAGATCGCGCGCTTGGGGTTAGTGCTCGCTCTTCATGCTGAAAGCGAAGAGATCGTATCCAAGCGAGCCTCCAAGGCTCAAGCGGAAGGCAGACGAGGAGCGCTCGACTACGTCGCGACGAGGCCAATCGCTGCAGAGTTGGAAGCGGTGAACCGCGCACTGTGCTACGCAGAGCAGACGGGCTGCCGGCTGCACTTCGTGCATATTTCCAGCGCGGAAGGTGTGCAGGCCATCACGGAGGCGAAGGCCAAAGGGCTGGACGTCACGGTGGAAACGTGCCCGCATTATTTGGCACTGACCAGCGCCGATCTGGCGCAGCTGGGGCCGGTTGCGAAGTGCGCGCCACCGCTGCGCACGGCGGAAGATCAAGACCGGCTGTGGGCGGAGCTGATGGCCGGGCGGCTCGACATCCTCGCTTCGGACCATTCCCCGTGCCCAACATACATGAAGCAGGGGGATTTCTTCGAAGCGTGGGGCGGCATCTCCGGGGCGCAGAGCTCCATGGAGCTGATGTTGGATAAGGGGCATCTTCGCAGAAATGTGCCGCTGCTTGAGCTGTCGAGGATGCTTTCGCTTGAGCCTGCCAAGCGTTTTGGACTGTATCCTCGAAAGGGAGTTATTGCGGTCGGAGCGGATGCCGACTTGGCATTGGTTGATCTGAGCAGGGGGTATACCCTGCAGGCGAATGATTTGCTTTACCGCCACAAGCATAGTCCTTATGTGGGGCGGGCGTTTGGATGCCGTGTGCAGGCGACCTTTTGCCGTGGAAGTAAGGTGTATGAGCTTGGAGAAGGAGTTACGGAGACGGCTGATGGCGCATGGTTACGTCCTGCAGTGATCGTTGGAGGTGAGGTCGGTGGCTAAAAGAGTACCGAATTCACTTGATTTGCTGTCCCAATTTGGAGAGCGGATGCTGGTGGAGTTGGAGGAGCTTTCCTCGTATGGGGCTAATGCCGAAGGAGGAGTGACTCGACTGCTGTACACGGAACCATGGCTGATGGCACAGCGAGCGATTGTTAACAAAATGCAGCAGCTGGGGTTGGAAGCCGGATTTGATGCTGTTGGCAATGTATTTGGAAAATTGCCGGGCAGTCAGCCGGATGCGAAGCCGTTACTGACTGGTTCACATATCGATACGGTCAAAACCGGCGGAAAGTACGATGGCGCCTACGGTGTCGTAGCCTCGATGATGGCTTTGGGTTATCTGAAAGCAGCTTACGGTGCTCCGAAGCGAACGTTAGAAGCCGTCTCGTTCTGTGAAGAAGAGGGCAGCCGATTCCCGTTGGCCTACTGGGGCTCAGGGCATGTCACCGGCGTAAGACCCTTACAGCTTGCAGCCGAGATTGCAGATAGCGACGGCGTTACTTTGCTTGAAGCGATGCGGGAAGCAGGATTTGATGCTACAACTGCTGGGCAGCAGTATCCGGCAAAACGCGAATTCATTGGCGGCTATATCGAAATTCATA
Organism: Paenibacillus sp. WC2504; assembly: GCF_052682475.1. Classification (NCBI taxonomy): domain Bacteria; kingdom Bacillati; phylum Bacillota; class Bacilli; order Caryophanales; family Paenibacillaceae; genus Paenibacillus; species Paenibacillus sp. WC2504. The sequence continues at coordinate 7,721,915 of NZ_JBQZFH010000001.1, read as the reverse complement.
TTGAGCAAGGTTCTATTTTAACCTATAAAAAGAAACAAATTGGCATTGTAACGGCCATCGTAGGCCAAATCCGACTAACTGTACAGGTAACAGGCAGCTCCAATCATGCGGGAACAACCCCGATGATGATGCGCAAGGATGCGCTTGCCGGAGCGGCAGAAATGGTGGCAATAACGGAGCAAATGGCCCTTGAGGCAGGAGAGCCGCTTGTTGCTACTGTGGGACGTTTGGAAGTGAAGCGGGGAACCTCGAATGTGGTGCCGGGCGAAGTGGAGTTTACACTGGATATTCGGCATACTGACGAGCCGGAGATGCGTACATTTTGTGTAAGGTTGCTAACAAAGCTCGAAGAGATCGCGATGCGAAGAGGGCTTACTATAGAAACGGTTGAAAATTTACATGCTCCACCGGTCGCGATGCAGGAAAGCATGGCGAACGAAATTGAGGCTGCCTGTGAAGCCGGCGGATTTCAACATATGCGGCTGCCAAGCGGCGCAGGACATGATGCTCAGCTGTTCGGACCTATATGTCCGTCAGCGATGATTTTCGTGCCGAGTGTTGGCGGCATAAGTCACAGTCCGGAGGAATTTACGGAAGCGGATGATCTGATCGCCGGATTTCACACACTGGTTCATGTGTTATACCAATATGGCTATGGGGGGAAAGCAGATGAAATACTATAAGGACTTGTCGCCCTCACTGAGAACCATTATGACCCCCGGACCTGTAGAGGTCGATCCACGGGTGCTGCGTGCGATGTCTTATCCGATTCTGGGGCAGTTCGATCCTGAATTTACAGAATTAATGAATGAGACGATGGAAATGCTTCGCGATGTATTTCAAACGAGCAATCAATGGGCTTATCCGGTAGATGGCACTTCGCGTTCCGGAATTGAGGCCGTGCTTGTAAGTGTTATTGAGCCAGGGGACAAGGTGCTTGTTCCTATTTATGGACGTTTCGGTCATTTGCTTGTAGAAATCGCTGAACGCTGCGGTGCAGAGGTCTTCATGTTGGAGCGGGAGTGGGGGTCTGTGTTTGACACACAGGAGATCATAGGCACCATCCACCGGGAAAAACCGAACATCGTCGCGATGGTTCACGGCGAAACGTCAACGGGCAGCATCCAACCGCTTGATGGCATCGGCGCAGCTTGCCGGGAAGTGGATGCGCTGCTAATCGTGGATGCTGTAGCCACAATTGGCGGTGTCCCGGTTCAAACGGATGCTTGGCAGCTCGATGCTGTCATCGGCGGGACGCAGAAATGCTTGTCCGTTCCATCCGGAATGTCGCCGATCACCTATAATGATCGAGTCGAAGCCAAGGTGCTGCGGCGTAAAACGATTGAACGGGGGCTGCGTGATCAAGGGGCGGTTGTTTCCAGTTTGAAGCCAGTGGCGAGCAACTATTTTGACTTGGGTATGCTGCAGGATTACTGGAGCCCGAAGCGGCTCAATCATCACACGGAAGCGACATCTATGCTTTATGCTTTGCGCGAAGGGCTGCGCCTAGTCCTGCAGGAGGGGCTGGAGGAACGCTTCCTTCGTCATAAGCGTCATGAAGCAGCGCTGGTCGCAGGCCTGCAGGCCATGGGGCTTACGCTGTATGGGAACCCGACCTGCAAGCTGCCGGTCGTCACCTGCATCCGCATTCCGGATGGGATTGACGGGGAGTCCGTACGTTCAATGCTGCTGAATACGTTCGGAATCGAAATTGCCAGCTCTTTCGGGCCGCTGAAGGGTCAAATTTGGCGAATCGGCACGATGGGCTTTAGCTGTAATCAAAAGAACGTACTTCACGTTCTTGGCGCCCTGGAGGCTGTTCTTCTCTGGCACGGAGCCGATGTGAATGTTGGTGCAGCGCTGCAAGCAGCCCTCACTCAATATGCGCGTAAGGAGGAGGAACAGCCATGTTAAACATCATGCCGCGAGCGGAGCGTGCCATGGTTGCTACGCCTCATTATTTGGCTAGCAGCGTGGGCAGCGCGATTTTGCAGCAGGGAGGCAATGCTTTTGACAGTGCGATAGCGATTAGCGCGACGCTCGGCGTTGTGTATCCGCACATGACGGGCATTGGCGGCGATGCTTTCTTCCTGATGTACGATGCAGCGACAGGCACCTATACAGGTTTTAACGGAAGCGGGAAGTCTGCTGCGCTGGCGAGCCCTGATTTCTACGAGGCTAAAGGTTTGCAAACGATTCCGCAGAGAGGGATTCTGAGCGCGATTACGGTGCCGGGTATGGTAGATGCGTGGTGGCAGGTGTGGGAGAAATACGGCAAGCTGCCTTGGGAGAAGCTGCTGGAACCCGCAATTGCTTACGCGGAGAAGGGGTTTCCGATTTCACGTAATTTGCGCTTCTGGATGCAGAAGGATGAAGTGTTCATTCGGTCCTCTGAACAGCTTAGCGCGCTATATATGGCTGGCGGCGAGCTTTTGAAGGAAGGGGATCGACTGGTTCAGAAAGAGATGGCCGAGACGCTGCGCCAGATAGGTCGGGATGGCCGGGATGCTTTTTACAATGGTGCTGTCATGAAAGCAGTTGTGGAAAATATGCAGCGGGATGGCGGATTGCTGCAGGAAGAAGATTTTACGAGTTATGCCGGGGAATGGGTGAGGCCGCTCTCTACCACATACCGTGGCTATGAAATTTATCAAATGCCGCCGAACTCGCAAGGATTCACAGCGCTAATGATGATGAATATGCTGGAAAATATAGAAGTAAGCGCGGTTCCCAGAGCTTCAGCCAACTTTTATCATATCATGTCGGAAATTATAAAAAAGGCGTTTAAAGACCGTGATCTGTATTTAACTGATCCGAACTTTCGGGAGATTCCGCTGGAGCGTCTGTTATCCAAGGATTATGCCAAGGAGCTCTGGCAGGCAATACAGGATGAGCCGTTTAAGGCAAGTGAGCATTTATCTCCGGCGATCGGCCAAGATACGGCTTATGCGGCTGTCGTTGACGAAGCGGGCAATTCCGTTTCCTTTATTCAAAGCCTCTATTTCGACTTTGGCGCTGCCTATGTGCCAGGGGATACGGGGATGATTATGCAGAATCGGGGCTCCTTTTTCTCGCTGGACCCTGCTTGCGCGAACGTGTTGGAGCCGAAAAAAAGGTCGTTCCATACGTTAATGCCGGCTATTGTCAGCAAGGAAGGTAAGCCGTACATGTTATATGGCACCCAAGGCGGGGAAGGTCAGCCGCAAACGCAGCTTTCCATCCTTACCGGCGTACTGGACTATGGATTGTCCATTCAAGAAGCAATATCACTTCCCCGTTGGGTCTACGGACGTACATGGGGGGAAGACGGAGATGCGTTGAAACTTGAGCATCGTCTGGATGATGACGTCTATGCCCGTCTCAAAAAATGGGGACATCGGGTAGAACCAATGAAAGCATGGGATGGCATCATGGGGCAAGCGCAAGGGATTGTCATTGATGAGCGGGGTTTTATGAGCGGAGCTGCGGATCCGAGAGGTGACGGTCTTGCAATCGGCTGGTAAAACGATGATAAGACGATGATGCCATAAGAAGCGAGGTGATCTGAGGGATGGAAGCCTACGACATTTTACAAGCGGTAGAGGATTGTGCGCAGTCAGCTGTGTTGGCGACGGTCATTCATGTAGAAGGGCATGCTTACCGGAAGCAAGGAGCCATGATGCTGCTGCTCTCGGATGGCAGCTTGTACGGGAGCATCTCTCCGGGCTGTTTGGAAGCCGATCTATCCGGATATGTCCCCCTCGTCGAGGCATCACAGAAGCCGCAAATGGTGGAGTACGACATGCGGCCTGCCGATGATTTCGGCTGGGGTGAAACGATCGGGTGCGGCGGATTAATTCGCATTCTGCTTGAGCCGGTCACCGGTGAACTGCTGGTTCACCTCCTGGCGGCCAAAGCGGCTGTGGACCGCGGAGAAGTGATGCGGTTAACACGCTCGTTTGCTGAGGGGTATTCCGATATACAGTATAAGTTGAGTGGGATAGATAAGGATGCGTCTCCATCTTCTTCTTCCTCTGATTGCCAATCGTTATCCAATGCGTATGTCTACACGTTCAAGCCTAAGCCCAGAGTCATCGTGTTTGGTGCTAATCAAGATGCTATTCCGCTCGCAGGGCTGGCCATAAGCAGCGGATTTCGCGTAGTGGTCGCGGATTGGCGCGACGCCTACTGCACGCAAGAACGTTTTCCCGGTGCGGAGACGGCTGTTGCTTTTCCAGGAGAGCTGGTTAAAAAGCTAAGATTGACCGCTGACGACTATGTCGTTGTTATGAGTCACCAGTTCGATAAAGATGCTGAATTCGTGCGGGCAGTTCTGAAATTGCGATTGCGCTACCTCGGCATTATGGGATCACGTTCAAGATCCGAGAGGCTGCTGGACGGTATGGAGCGACCGGAATGGGTGCATTATCCCGTTGGTTTAAACATTGGTTCAGAAGGTCCCATCGAAAATGCTATTAGCATCGTAGCGGAGTTAATTAGCAAAAAGCGAAATGTACGCGCAAAGGAAGAATGGAGCTCCTCCGTCATATCGGGAGATATCCAAGGGTGCCGCCCATGGTGAGCGCTGGGAAGCGAAAAATCGTTGGCGTCTATCTGGCAGCCGGCAGCTCCAGCCGAATGGGGACATCGAAGATGTCCTTAGAACTGGCGAGAGGCGTTCGGCTAGGCGGGGTTGCTCTCCAGCAAGCGCTGAGCTCGGAGCTAAGCAGTATGGTTGTTGTCGTGCGTGCAGGCGACACTTTAGATTGGCTGCCAGCATCTGCTTTAGCGCAAATACCGCTGGAACGCTGTCATATTGCGGTCTGTTCAGATGCAGCAATCGGCATGGCGCATTCACTGCGCACAGGCATTCAGGCAGCCAAGGAGCTGGGCGCAGAGGGAATCATGATTCTGCTGGCGGATCAGCCATTCATTGATATGGCGATGTTGTATAACCTTACGAATGCCTTCAATGAGCATACAGGAGAGGACTATATCGCCAGCGGAGATAAAGGTCAACCGAAGCCTCCGCTGATTATGGGACCGAGCATGTGGCAGGCCGCAGCTTCGCTCAAAGGGGATGTCGGGGCACGTTCCTTGTTTCGCTCGCCATTGTACCGGGGGCGTATCCTTGAGGGTACCGAGTTGCTATTCATGGACATAGACACAGCAGACCGATATGAAGAGGCGAAAAAGCTATTTGCCGACCACTTCATGTCAATTTAAATAACATATTTGAAGCGAAAAGTGCATTATTACTAATGATGCGCTATTTTTTTATACAAAAACACAAAATGATGTTAAGTTAGTTGACTCTGTTTTTGCAAATTGTTTATAGTTGATCTAATTTAACTACGGATAATTTGTGGAAAACGGCGGTTCAGAATACGCTGAGGAGGTTTTGTTCATGTCAGTTCCTTTGTACCAGCTGCCGGAGCAGCAGCCTTCGGTATGGCAGCCGACAAGCGTAGAGGAAGCCATGCAATTAAAGCATCAATGGGGAGACAACTCGGTGTTAATCTCAGGCGGCACATGGCTTCGCACACGCTGGGAAAATGGTCTTTCGTCGACCCCGCAGCACTTGATCAGTTTGGGGCGCATTCCCGCTCTTTCGGGTTTAACCATTGACACACAAGGTCATGTTCATATAGGTCCAGCCTGTTGTTTATCTGATTTGATGGAAAATGAGTTGATGAGGCAGCGATGCGGACTCTTGGTGCAAGCTTGTTCGGAAATTGCAGCACCTTCTGTCCGTAATTTAGCTTCGATCGGAGGCAATGTGGTAACCCGCACGGGAGATCTCATTCCGGTTCTCCTTGTCATGGATGCCCAAGTGGGGTGGTCGGATGGGCAGAAAGAGCGCATCCTGCCGCTTAAGGAGTGGCTGGAAAGCAAGCTTTTTACCTCTGATGAAATGATGACCAAGATTGTGGTGCGAGCTTCTGGGCAGGTTTCTGCGAAACAGACTGAGGCAGAGCAGCAGACTAACGTGGGGCCGAACAAGGTAGAACAACTCGAACAAGACGCTTCCCGGACCCATGAGTTTTATTTGAAAGTAGGGCGAAGAGAGGCATTTACCCCATCTGTCGTAACGGTTGCAGGCAGTTTAAGGATAGAGGCGGACGGAACTATTGCCGCCATCGCTTTAAGCGCAGGCGGAGGAAGCGCTGTTCCGGCGAGGTTCGCCGAGCTTGAGAACGCGGTCACCGGTAAGCTTTTATCCAAGGAGGTCCTGCAAACGTTGCATAAGGGAGTGTCTGAAGGGTTCGAGGCTGTAGCGGATGATTACGCAGGTGTTGCTTACCGCAAGATAACGGCGGCGAATCTGATCGTTTCCGAGTGCTACAAAGCTTGGCGAAAAGGGGGCGGAGCCTATGCTCCTAGGTCGTGATACGTATGCAAAAAAGTGGATCATTCGTCCCGATGGTGAAGAGAAGGTCACGGGGAAGCTCCAATACCTGACGGATTTAACGGCACCGGGTATGCTGCATGGGAAAGTGTTAAGAAGCAAGTACCCGCATGCGTGGATACTATCCATTGATACCAGCAGAGCCAAAGCGGCAGCGGGGGTTCGCGCCGTTATTACAGCGGAGAATGTGCCGGGCATGAATTTGTTCGGCATTGCCTTCCCGCATCAGCCTGTCCTCTGCCACGATCGTGTCCGTTATATCGGTGATGCAGTGGCGGCCGTAGCAGCGGATACAGAGGAGATCGCTGAGTATGCGCTTAGTTTAATCGAAGTTGTCTATGAGCCGCTGCCGGTTGTAGACAATCCGGAAACGGCGCTGGACGAAGGAACTGTGCTGCTACATCCGGATGGCAATCTGCTGCATCGAACCAGCCTGAAGCAAGGTGAGGCGGAATCTGCTTTCGCGCAGTGTGCGCATATCGTAGAGGAGACCTACTACACCCCAAGGCAAATGCATACCTACATGGAGACAGAGGGCGGCCTGTTTATTCCGGAAAAAGATGGCCGGCTGACGGTGTACTCGCCAACGCAGCATGGCTATAAAGACCGAATGCAGCTAGCACGTATTCTCGCCATGGAAGAAGAGCAGATTCGTGTAGTATCCAGTCCCATTGGCGGATCGTTCGGCGGGAAGGATGAGCTGAATGTGCAGCCATTCGGTGCCCTGCTTGCGCTAATGACAGGCGCTCCCATCAAGATGCACAATTCCCGCAAGGAGTCGGTCATTGCCGGGATCAAAAGGCATCCGATGCGCATCACAATGAAGACGGGTACGGATGCAAATGGACATCTTATCGCGCATCAAGTCAGCATTCTTGCAGATACAGGCGCTTACGCAACGTTGGGCTGTGAAGTGCTGAACTTTGCCACTGAACATGCGATAGGGCCGTATACGATTCCTCATATTGATGTAAAAGGGACTAGTGTTTATACGAATAACGGCGTATCCGGAGAGTTTCGGGGATTCGGCGGCAATCAGGTGATTTTTGCCGTGGAGAGTCAGATCGAGCGGCTCGCTGAGAAGCTCGGGATGGACGCTTGGGAGCTGCGCAGGCTGAACCTGCGCGCTCCTAGCGACCCTGGGCCAATGGGCCAAGAGATTGTGCCGACCGAAGGCGCCAGCCAGGTATGGCACAAGGCGCAGGAGTCGCCGCTCTGGGCGAAGCGGGGCCAGTCGCAGGCGAGCGAGCTTGAGCCGTGGCTGCGCCGTGGCATCGGCGCCTCGATGGTGATGCACGGCGCCGGGCTCGGCCTCGGCATCCCGGATCACTCCGGCGGACGCATCGAGCTCACGCCGGAGGGCAAAATCCAGGCCTCCTTCGGCTTCGAGGAGTTCGGGCAAGGGCTCTACGCAGCGCTCACGCTGATGCTGCAGGATTGCTTCGGCTGCGCCGCCGGTGACATCCGCATCGTCATCGGCGATACCGACCGCGTGCCGAGCAGCGGCTCGAGCACGGCATCCCGCGCCACCACGATGATGTGGCGCGCCCTGCAGCGGCTGAAGCCGCCGTTCGTGCAGGCGCTGCTGGAGCAGGCGGCTGCGCTTGGCGGCTTCGCGCCGGAGGAGCTGACAACCGGCGTTGGCGGGATCCATCGCAAGAGCGATGGGGAGGGTGAGCCGGTTGTGACGTATGCGCAGTTGGCGGCGGCTGCCTTATCAGCAGCGAAGCCGATCCTGGCGCAGACGGCTTTTGACTACCCGACGACACCGGCGGGGCAGGTAGGAGCGCATTATTTGTACTCCTACGCTGCCGCCATCGTGGAGGTAGAGGTGAACATGCTGACAGGGAGGGTGAGAGTGGTTGCGACGGACCACGTGATTGCAGCCGGTCCTGTCATTAATCCGATGGGCTTCCTCGGTCAAATTGAGGGAGGCAGTGTAATGGCTTTAGGCTTCACATTAACGGAGGATGCTGTTATGCAGGAAAGCTCCTATGTGAGACATAATTTGGACACTTACCTGATTCCAAGTTTTCGAGATAGTCCGCAAATCATTCGTGTAGAAGCGATTGAAGAATTACCCGAGGGCGATACATTCGGCCCGCGGGGGGTAGGCGAAATCGGCAGCGTCGGATTGGCGCCGGCAATTACGGCAGCGGTTCGCCACGCAACCGGCATTTGGGTGAACCGGCTTCCGATTTCACCGGAAGACATCGTGCAGTCCATCGATTGGTTAGAAGGGGTGGAGGCCATTGATTAATACAACGTATGTGCTGGAATGCTCCATCAACGGGAAAGAGATCGCGATTCCGGTTCCTGCTTCCAAGCGGATGTCAGATATTTTAAGAGACGACTTGCGCCTAACCGGTACCAAAGTTTCTTGTGAGATTGGACGATGCGGCGCCTGCATGGTGCTGCTTGATGGAAAGCCTGTAAATGCGTGTCTGCTCATGGCTTATCAAGCCGCAGGTAAGCAGGTAACGACCATAGAGGGGATATCCGGAGGGGAAACGCTGCATCCTGTTCAACAAGCGATGTTAGAGGAAGGAGGGCTGCAGTGCGGTTATTGTACCGCCGGGATGGTTGTCACGTTAACGGCCTTGTGGGCCAAAAACCCCGCCCCGACAAGGGCTGAGGCCGAGCAAGCGCTGTGCGGCAATTTATGCCGCTGCACCGGTTATGAAGGGATTTTCAGAGCGGTAGAACGATGTGGTTTGTCGATAAAAAGAGAGGGGTAGAAGCCATAATGCCAAGAAAACTGATGTTATCCTTAACTGCTATCTTCCTAATGATCCTATCCGCTTGCTCCAGTTCACCCACATCCACGACAAGCACCACGACAGCACCAGCGAGCTCCCCTGCGGCGGCTTCAACTGCGGGCACAACCTCTTCAACCCCTACGCAAACAGAGAAAAAACTGCCTAGAGTCGCCTTTGTTTATATCGGAGTGCCCGGTGACGGAGGCTGGACCTATGAGCATGATCAAGGTCGTCTGATGATGGAGAAAGAGCTGGGTATCAAAGCGACTACGGTTGAAAATATTCCTGAGGGCCCTGACGCGGAGCGGGTTTTCGAAGAATTGGCACAGAAAAACGATATCATTTTCGGAACCTCTTTCGGCTATATGGACCCGATGTATAACGTGGCGCAAAAGCACCCGAATGTGAAATTCCTCCATGCCACAGGCTACAAAACACTGCCTAACATGGGGACGTACATGGGACGTGAATATCAAAGCGCCTACCTCGTCGGCATGGCTGCAGGCAAAATGACGAAAAACAATCACCTGGGCTATGTGGGTGCGTTCCCAATTCCGGAAGTCATTTATACCATTAATGCTTTTACCTTGGGCGCACAAAGCGTGAATCCGAACGTGGACGTTTCCGTTGTTTGGAGTAACACTTGGTTTGACCCGGCAACGGAGAAGCAAGCGGCTATTTCCCTGCTGGATAAAGGCGTTGACGTGCTGGCTGCATATCAAGATTCGCCTGCTGGCATTCAAGCGGCTGCTGAGCGCAAGGTATGGGGAATCGGTAACGATTCCGACATGGGTCGCTTCGCTCCGGAAACGTACATTTCCAACCCGAAATGGAATTGGGGCCCTTACTATGTGAAAACGGTGAAAAGCGTTATGGACGGTACTTGGAAGTCCGAAGCCTACTTCGGCAGTATGAAGGAAGGCATCACGGAAATGGCACCGCTTGGCAAAAATGTGCCGGCTGACGTAAAGGAGCTTATCGAGAAGAAAAAGCAGGAGATTCTGGCGGGAACCTTCGATGTGTTCCAAGGCCCGATTGTCGATCAAGACGGCAAAGTTCGATTTGAACAGGGCAAAAAGATGACAGATGAGGAAATCCTGGGTACAACCTGGTTTGTTAAGGGCATTAAAGGTGTCATTCCAAAATAACATGGGGAAGGTTGTGGGACGATGACGATACAGGATAAGACGCTTCTTGATGAATGGCACCCGGTATTGTTGTCGTCGGCGCTGACGGATCGACCGGTTCCCGTTGTTGTACTGGGGGAAAAGGTGGCTGTTTTCCGCACTTCTGACGGCGTTCACGCCTTCAAAGACTTGTGCATTCATCGGGGCGTTCCGCTCTCTCTGGGCAAAGTCAAGTCAGATGAACTCGTGTGCGCTTACCATGGCTGGTCTTATAACGGCTGCGGGACGTGTACACGAATTCCCTCACTGCCTGCCAATCGGGCGATTCCTTCGAAAGCGAAGGCTTTTGTCTACGCCTGTGTGGAGGCACACGGATTTGTCTGGGTATGCCTGGGGGAACCGGAAGGGCCGATGCCGAAGGTGAGCGCTTATATCCCGGAGGGCTTTAAAGAAGTATGGATGGGACCGTATACCCTGCAAGCTGCAGGTCCTCGTATTATTGAGAATTTCCTCGATGTCTCCCACCTTATGTTTGTTCATGAGGGTCTGCTGGGCGATAGTGATTATACTGAAATTGGCGATTATCAGGTGCATGAGGAGGACGGTGTCCTCACTTCGGAGGAAATCGTCGTCTACCAGCCCGACCCCGATGGGACGGGGCGTGGGGTACATAGCCGTTACGTGTACGAAGTGTATGGCCCGCTTAGCGTTGCTTTTACGAAAAGAGATCGGGATACGGATCATATCTTCCGTTTGTTCCTCATGGTGCTGCCGGAATCCGAGCAGCGCAGCCAGGCTTTTATGCTCAAGCAGCGGAACTATGCGTATGAGGAGCCGGATGATATTTTCATCCAGTTCCAGGACCTGCTGATCGAGCAGGACCGCGAAATGGTTGAAAATCAGAAGCCGGAGCTGCTGCCGCTGGATTTGCAGGCAGAGCTGCATTTGAACACGGACCGATTAAGTATTGCGTATCGCAAGCGGTTAAGGGAATTGGGCGTCACATTTGGGACTGCTTAATGTGGTTAAATAAGTAGGGCTATCGAAGGGGCTGGGAGTGGCCTTTTTGGTAGTCTTTTTTTATCAAACAGAATCGTATGTGGGAACTACGGTCCGTTATTTCTGCACTTTGAAGCCATATGGACAGCGAGAGGGAACTATGGTCCGCTATAATGCCGATTTTGGCGGAAGTGTGCGGGGATTTGAAGAAATAAGGCCTCTGTAGTTCCGTTTGCACAATGAAATATGCGATATTTATCAAAATAGCGGACTCATAGTCCCTATTATTATTACAATACCTCCCCGAACGCCCCACAACCCCTCTCAAATATATTCCATATGTGTACTAATTAACATATTATTTGTTATACTGATTCACGGCGCAAGACTAGTAGACTTGCATGACCAACTTTTCGGATGAAAGAAATGCAAAAAAGATCGTATAACAGCCAAAAGCTGGTTATACAATCCTTTTTGATTTTGGTAAAATAAGACAACGGGATTAGAACCAGTTGCAGATTGGTTCGGTTTGTTTCTTCTCTCTTGTTGTAAAGGTTTTCACGATCGCTGACGATTCCTCTCTAGAAAGGGCACCAGCAACTGCTAGAGGGTTTGATACTGGGTTTAATTCAAGATTTTTTAGCATGTGAACAACGTCGTGCAGCTTAGAGGCTAATTGGATAGTCATTGTGTAGAAAGACTCCCTTCAACAATTTTTTAACTACTATTTGATTATATCAAATGTTTGGAGGACGTGTAGTATGGATACTAGAAAAACGTATTTATTTAGTTTTTTTCTCGCAATATTTGCATTCTTGCAAATCTGGTGTTCTTATATAACGTTTCATTCGCCATATATCGGAATCTTGTTAGCTTTGAATAAGGCAGATCAATGGGAAGTAACAGAGGCTCATTCGCAGAGTGCAAGTGCTAAATTGGGGATTAGAGTAGGAGATGTTGTAAAGCTTGTTGATGGAAAGCCCCCTGAGGATTCTAAGTATGTTGTCAAATGGGGCGCTATTGAACAGGCCAACACCTTGCTTTTATCCAGAGATGGCATTGATCATGATTTTAAAATAGTGAAAAATAGTACGACTGTTTATGACGTGATCCCCCTAGCAGAGGAATCTATCTGTATATTTTTAGCCTGTATCCTCTTATTGAAATTACGCCGTTCTCCGTCTGCCAGATTGCTTTCCGTTGTTTTTTTAGCAATGGGACTTATTTACATGAGTCTAGGTGCCTCGATTAGAGGTGATCTGATTGGAAAGATCGTAATATCCTCTTTTATGATGATACTACCGGTTGTCTTCTTACATTTTATAGTGACTTTTTTTAAGGAAAAAGGAGAATTACAACTCGCTACGGGGTATATCAAATATATTTATGCCATTCTAATAGTTATAGCGATGCTGCGAGGGTTTTACTTATTGCCATCCATGTCTCAGTTTTACCGTTTGGACGGGATTGTAACATTAGTTTTTTTCATCATAGGCTTTTTAATTAATATCTGTGTGATTGCGTACATGTATTTTAAAGTTCGTAATGAGAAAACGTACTTATCCAGCATAGTAAAAAGTGTCTGTTTTTCTTTGTTTATCTCTATATTTCCTATTATATGCTTGTCTTTTCTTCCTAAGCTTTTTCTTGGCATTTGGGTCATTGATGCGATTTATACGAGTTGGACGATCATCTTGTTCCCGATTTCATTTATATACTTAATAGCTTCTAATCAGCTTTATGATATTGGCATGGTGATTCGTCGTTTTATCTTTGCTGGTCTTGTGTCGGTCATTCCGGTCAGTTTGCTCACGGGTATCTATGCTTTCCTGTTTAGTCATGAGGTGAACGAGAAGCAAATCTTGTTTGTTTTCGCAGGTTCGATATTTCTGGGATCGCTTTTGCTCTATGCAGCAGAGTACTGGACAACGCGTCTTGAGCCTTTTCTTTTCCCGAAGAAGCACGTCCTGCAGTTAGCTTTAAAAAAGATTTCAAAAAATTTGGGGGCCATCTCCACATTGCGAGAGTTGAAGGATATTATTCTGATCGACATTGTGAATACCTTACAGGTTCTTGGAGGCGCCATCGTATTTCGGCATGAAAATGAAAGAATAGAAATTATTACGCAAGGTGAAATTGATGCGTTGGAAATCGAGCGTTTGGTCCTTGATTCAACCTTACCTAACCATCCTGATTTTACAAGTATAGAGATAACGGGGCACGGGGCATTTACGGGATATTTGGTGATGACACGCAAGAAGACCAATATGCTCATTTCAAAAGAGGAGAAACAGTGGCTCCAGTTTATTACGACGTATTTGGAAATTAGTCTGGAAAACGTACACTTGATACGCAAGTTAACGGGGAATTTGCAAAAGTTTGCCGCACAGCTTCCGCATGAGGCGGTCGCGCAGGACATCCAGTGGTTTCGTAAGGTGATGTTTGAGCTGCAAGAAGAGGAACGGATTCGCATCGCAAACGATTTGCATGATACGACCATGCAGGATTTATTTTTTCTTAAAAGAAGAATTTCCTCCATCGCGGATAAAAGCACCTTGGAAAAGTCCGATCAGGAACAACTTAACAACATGAACAATTTTGTGGATATGATTAATGCGAGTTTGCGCCAGAGCTGCTTTGAGTTGAACCCACATTTATTGAGGGAAGTAGGATTGATTCAAACGCTTCAAATGTATGTGGAGAAGGAAGCCTATACAACGCCGTTCGAGCTTTCTATTGACGTAGGCTCGGTAGCTTTTATAGAAAGCAAAGATTTGCCGACAAAACGCCATCTATTCCGAATTGTGCAAGAGCTGCTGAATAATGCAAAAAAGCATTCGCAAGCGGCAAGAGTCATCTTTACCGTAGAGGAAGCGGATCATTATTTTTATATCCATTATGAGGATGACGGTGTGGGGTTCAATGTTCAAAATGAAGGCGTACAAAAGGAGATCGGAGCTTCCGGCATGGGGATTGAACAAATCAGAAGCCGAATTATTCATATGGGCGGCCAAATGGTTCTGAATACGATAAAAGGGCAGGGCACGACATTTAGAATGTGGATTCCAATTGAGGAAGTTATATCTGCCTAGCTGAGGCAGCTTGTTAATACGAAAGAGATAAAAGCGAGGCGAATGGAGCATGAAGCAAAGTGTGAAAGAACATATGATTCGCTTGGTGGACGAGTATATTGAGGTGCAGGGCTTAAACGAGCTTTTGAAGTCTTTTATTGCGGATAAAGATAAAGAGAATGGGGCTTGGGCTAAGGTCACACTTTGTACGCACTATATGTTGGGTGGGGATTCACCGCATATTGACCGTTACGCGGCACTCGCGGAGTTGGCCAATTTAATTCTGGACATTGTGGATGATCTGCAGGATCAGGATCAAGAGGACAAACCATGGATGACATGCTCGCAAGCGGAGGCATTGAACGCGGTTCTGGCGTTGATCATGGGATTCTTCGGTGAATTGGGGCAGCTGCAGATCAAACCGGAATGGCTGGTCGAGGCAACGAAAATCATTGGACGTTCGATCAACGGCCAGCACAAAGACGTGGTGAATGCAACCGTGTCCGTGGATGATTATCTGGTGATGACGCAGGAGAAGTCCGGATCTCTTTTTCGTTTAGCTTGTTTTATGGGATACATGACGGTGGATTCCCCGCGGGAGACGATCGAGCAGCTTCATGAGCTGGCCGATTGCTTCGGGCTCATTCATCAGATTCAGAATGATATGCGCGATATCGTCCGCTATGATGTGAAAAACGATTTGTACGGTAAAAAGCGCACGCTTCCTATTCTGTATTTGCTCTCCGTCGAGGACGAGGCGTTTACTCCATTGAAGGACTACTATGAAGGGAAAATTTCGTCGGACGTTCTTTTGCAGGAGAAGGAAACGTTTATTCAAATGATCAAGGACTCCGGATGCCTGGAGTATGGACAGGTTGTGCAGTCGGTGTGTGTTCAAAAAGCGGAGGAAATCTATGAGAAGCTGCAAGCCGTTTCCCCTTGGAAGGAAAGGTTCCGGGAAGTGACGTATGGCAGTTTTGTTGTGGAAGAGTAAGCATAATTGATCAGGAAGGGCGATAAATGATGATTACAGTAGCCGCAGATGGAACCGCCGATTATATCCGTATTCAGGAAGCAATCGACAGCCTTGCCGAGGAGAGAGTGGAAGAAACGGTCATTTATGTGAGAAGCGGCGTATATGAAGAAAAGTTGCATATCACGAAGCCGTTCATCAGACTCATTGGGGAGTCGGCTGAGACAACGATTGTCACGAACGGTGATTATGCGAAAAAAATTTTTCCTAATGGCGAGCCGTATCACACCTTTCATTCCTATACGGCCTTAATTGGTGCAAATGATGTCACGATGGAGCGGCTCACTTTCGAGAATACGGCGGGAAAAGGGGAAGAGGTCGGGCAAGCCTTGGCCGCCTATGTGGACGGAGACAGGGTATCGTTCCGGGATTGCCGGTTCATCGGGCATCAAGATACGTTGTTTACGGGACCGCTGCCGCCAAAACCGCGAGACCGTTCGACTTTCGGGGGGCCGCGTGATGGCATACCGCCGCGCACCGTGCGTCAGTACTATGAGCGCTGCTATATTCGAGGCGATGTCGATTTTATTTTTGGTTCGGCGACCGCGGTATTTCTGGATTGCGAGATTGTATCTTCCGGTAAAGGCTGGGTGACAGCCGCGTCTACACCCGAAGACGTTCAATACGGATACGTGTTTATTGGCTGTAAACTGACAGGGGAAGCGCCTACTGAGTCAGTCGGGCTTGGAAGACCTTGGCGAAATTACGCCAAAGTGGCATTCGTGCGCTGCTGGCTGGGCCCGCATGTGAAGAAGGCCGGCTGGGACCGATGGAACGAGCGGGAAAGTGTGGAGGCGCTTGCTTTCGCCGAGTATGGGAATATGGGACCTGGCGCGGATGTCGGGGAGCGGGTGGAATGGTCTAAGCAGCTGACGGAGCAGGAGGCGAAAGCACTTGATATTGACCGCATTCTTGCGGGTCGGGATGGATGGAGTCCACGAGCGGCATGGGCTTCTGGCCGGCGTGATGGATGACACGTACTTCTTAGCTTCTCAGTAGCGGGACGATTGTTGAAGACATAGCAGATCTGGGCATTTTGCCAATCGAAGGGTTGATTTAGGAATAGATGTAAAAGCCGATAGCTTCAATCGCGTGTGCGGTTGGGGGTGTCGGCTTTTTTGGCATCAACTCGGATGCTGGTTTCTGCGGTATGGGCACTGAATGGAGTGCTTCGAATCGTACAGATGAAAAAAATACCGTTATTCTGCGCTGCTCGGTGGCAGGGGAAGGAATAGCCGTAGAAGCTCCATCTAAATCACGAGCAACTCGACGAAATCTGCTAGATCTGGCGGAATTAGTGGTAGAAACTACAGTTGCTTGGCCAAAACTGGAGCAATCGTGGAAAATAGCTGGAGGAATCGGCGCTAAATACGAAGTGAGTCCATGAGATCATTGACAATCGTTATCATTTAGAATAAAATAAATACTATATTATAATAATTTTAAATAAGGAATTGTTATCCGATAAGAGCGTACCTAAGCGCCTTAAAATAGAGCATAAATCGCAGAGGAGGTTTCCACAATGGCAAAACACGATCTGAATCAAGCGCTGCAGCGCATGCGAGCCAAAAACATTCAATTAACTCCGCAGCGTTACGCGCTGTTGGAATTTATGTACGACCAAGGCAGTTACACAACGGTCAAAGAGATTTGTGAAGCATTAGTCGTCAAATATCCGACGATCAATGCGATGACGGTGAACAGCTCTCTGCATGTGTTCAAACAGCTGGGTTTGGTGAAGGAGCTGGCCATAATCGGAAGCTCCATGCGGTATGAAGCCGCGTTAAGCTCATAAGCATAAGCGGCTGCAACAAAGAAAAAGCGCCTCAACGCTACGAAGAAGCTCTCTCACAGCTTCGCGCAGTCGATGGGGCGCTTTTTGCAATTTCACTTAAAAGCAGACAACGGGATCGGAAATTCCAGAATACCCAGCGCATAAGGGGCATACTCATAAAGCCCGAAGTAGACGACGACGGTGTCATCTTTTAGATAAAAGCCCTGATCGTTACGAATAGATTCGAACGGTTCAATAAGTTCATAATCGTTCGCTTTCAATTGCTTCTTAATCTCTTGATTGATAATAGTCTTGTAGGTTGTGTTATTCGAAGTCACTTGCTGAAGGCTCAGCTCATTCCCCGTATCCAGATCGAACGTATGGGCATCCCAGGAATAGAACCCGTGCGCACCGCCAGAGAATGTGTAAACGATAAAATATAGACTTAGTTTATGGTCCTGATTGTAAGTAATTTGATAATTTACATCGAACGTATTTGGAAAATCGGGCGCTGTCCCGCTGCTATCCTCAGTAAGATCGGCTAATTGTTGGATGGCCGCGGCTTTATATTTCGCAATCTCATTTTGAATGAATGTATTAATTTTCGTGCTTGCAGCGGAATTCGCCCAGCCTTCGATCTGCGGATACTGCAGGCTAATGCTCCGGTTATCGCTCTTCGTTTGCGTCTCGGATTTGTTCGTGAGCTTAAGCTCGTTTTCTTTGATTTTAGAAATACTCACGACACGGCTTTTATCGTTGTAACCGATCGTATAGCCCATTTGCTCCAGCAGCAGACGAAGCGGCAAGTAGGTAGTTCCATCGATAATGACGGGAGGTAGAGGCGCGAAGAAGGTGTGACCATTTAACGCGTATTGCGTGCTTTGGTTTTGCATACTCATTGTCTTATTAGGCCCGCTGACGGTGACGGTTTTGGTCGCTGCATCCCAGGAAGTCGTCAAGCCCAGCTCTTTGCTAAGAAAAGCGAGGCCGACATAGGTGTCGCCATCCTTCGATTTACCGCCAGGCACACTAAGCAGTTGATCCCCGATCTGAATATTAATCGTTGCGAGCTGTACGCTGAAATCCACGCTGTCGGATTGGGCATACACACTTGCCTGCTGCGGGAGAAGAGCAGAGCTTGCAGCGACTAGCAGGGCTGTAGCCAATGCGATTTTTGCAGAGAACATCTTCTTTTTCATTTGAACTCTCTCCTTTTTGAAGTCATCTATCTTATTAGACGATATTTGCGCGGAAAAGTTTGTGCCATTCTTCGGATTTGTCGAAAAAAAGATGAGGGTCTTTTCCTATTCTATACCCGAATACCGAACAAGTCTAACCTTGATGTGAGGGTGAAAATAGAAAGAATGTCTCAAAAGTTTGTTTTTAGAGAAAAAAACAGCAAAAAACGAACTATTCAAAAGATTTACCTAAAAATCGTTCGTTTTTTGAAATTGACATGACACGTCAGTTGGTAGTAAACTAGGGAAGCGGGAAATGAAGCCGCACTAATTGAAAATGTCGAATCAACTCGTATAAAATCAGGGATAAGGCCTGAAAGTTTCTACCCAAAAACCATGAATTTTTGGACTACGAGGAAGCGAATGAGGGAAACCATAGGAAGATGATGGTCTTTTTGCATTCGGTTCTTTTGCTGTCCAGCGGATAGAATCGTGTATTCTAGCTCTGGGCATTTTTTGGTTTAGAGGGTTTGACCATATTTACCATACAATAGAGAGTGGGTTAGTGATGACGGTACGTGTTGGTGTCATAATGGGAAGCCAGTCGGATTGGGAAACGATGAAGCACGCATGCGACATGTTGGAAGAGCTGGGAGTGCCTTATGAGAAAAAGGTGGTTTCCGCGCACAGAACGCCAGATCTGATGTTCGAATATGCAGCCGCAGCGGCAGGCCGCGGCATTCAAGTCATTATCGCCGGAGCAGGCGGAGCGGCTCATCTACCAGGAATGGTAGCAGCCAAAACGGAGCTTCCGGTTATTGGTGTTCCAGTCAAAACATCGACGCTGAATGGTCTCGATTCCTTGCTTTCGATCGTGCAAATGCCAGGCGGCATTCCGGTTGCTACGGTGGCGATCGGGCATGCAGGCGCAACGAATGCAGGCCTTCTGGCTGCGCAAATTCTGGGCGCTTTCGATCCTGAGCTGCAAGCGAGAGTCAGAGCACGCCGTGAACGCGTCGCGCAGACAGTGATGGAAAGCAGTGACCTGTTATGACAGACACAGCAGGTGGTAAGGTCATCAAGCCCGGCGGCACGATCGGCGTCTTGGGCGGCGGGCAACTAGGCCGCATGCTGGCCTTGGCCGGTCGCAACATGGGGTATCGCTTCGTAACGCTCGATCCCACAGAGGATGCGCCATGCGGACAAGTCGCAGATGAACAGATTCTTGCGAGCTTCGATGATGTCGAAGCGGCGCGGAAGCTTGCGGCATTATCCGATGTGATCACTTACGAATTCGAGAACGTGGACGCTCACGTGACTAGCATTCTTATGAATGAGTCCTATGTTCCCCAAGGAAGCGAGCTTTTATATACGACTCAGCATCGTCTTCGCGAGAAGAGAGCTATTGAGGCGGCAGGCGTTCCGGTTGCCCCTTATACGGAAATCAAGAGCGCCGCAGAGCTGAAAGACTCGGTCATCAAGTTCGGTACACCGTGTGTGCTCAAAACAGCGACCGGCGGTTACGACGGCAAAGGCCAATGGGTCATTCGCTCTTTAGATGAAGTAGAGGAAGCCTACGAAACGCTGAGCCGTGCCAAAACCGAGCTCGTTCTCGAACAATTCATTCATTTTGACAAAGAATTATCCGTTATTGCAGCAAGAAGCCCTCGCGGTGAGGTGAAGGCATTCCCTGCAGCGGAAAATATACATGTACATAACATCCTGCATCAATCCATCGTGCCTGCCCGCATCCCAGCGGATGTGCAGCAAGAAGCCGAGAAGCTGGCGACGCGAATCGCCGAAGGACTTGGCGTGATCGGATTGATCGCCGTAGAGCTGTTCCTGACGAAGGATGGCCAGCTATACGTCAACGAGCTTGCGCCGCGCCCGCACAATTCCGGTCATTACACGATGGAAGCGTGCCGCACGTCACAGTTCGAGCAGCATGTTCGAGCGATTTGCAATTTGCCGTTAGGCTCGACGGAGCTTTTATCACCAGTGGTTATGGTGAATTTGCTTGGCGAGCATATCGAACCGCTTAACGGTCTGATCGACCAGCCCGGTTTCTTGGAAGATGCAGACTTAGGCGTTAGCGCCAAGGTTCATCTGTACGGGAAAAAGGAAGCAAAAGAGAAACGCAAGATGGGACACATTAATCTGCTGACAAACGACGTAGAGCAAGCACTGACTTGGATAGAACGCACGGCGATTTGGGAAAGTAAGTAAATGATAATTATTGGAGGAACGGCAAAATGATCGAACGTTATACACGCCCGGAAATGGCGAGCATATGGACTGAGCAAAACAAGTTTCAAGCATGGCTCGAAGTTGAAATTTTATCCTGTGAGGCATGGGCTGAGCTAGGCGTAATCCCGAAAGAAGATGTGAAAGTGCTGCGCGAGAACGCAAGCTTCAACATTGACCGCATCTACGAAATCGAGCAAGAAACGCGTCATGACGTTATTGCTTTCACAAGAGCGGTATCCGAGACACTGGGGCCTGAGCGCAAATGGGTTCACTACGGATTAACTTCAACAGACGTTGTAGATACGGCACTTGGTTACTTGCTAAGACAAGCCAATGAGATTTTGGACAAAGACATTCAGAACTTCATAGAAATCCTTCGCAATAAAGCGATTGAACATAGAGATACAGCCATGATGGGCAGAACGCATGGTGTGCATGCAGAGCCGACGACGTTCGGACTCAAAATGGCGCTTTGGTACGAGGAAATGAAACGTAACCTGGAGCGTTTCCGTTTTGCCGCTGATGGCGTACAATTCGGTAAAATTTCCGGCGCAGTAGGCACCTACGCGAACATCGATCCGTTCGTAGAGCAGTACGTGTGCGAGAAGCTTGGCACGAAAGCAGCTCCGATTTCTACACAAACGCTTCAGCGTGACCGTCATGCTGAGTACATGGCTACTTTGGCTCTAGTTGCTACGTCCCTGGACAAATTCGCGACAGAAATTCGCGCTCTACAAAAGAGTGAATTCCGCGAGGTGGAAGAGCCGTTTGCAAAAGGTCAAAAAGGTTCCTCCGCGATGCCGCACAAACGCAATCCAATTGGTTGCGAGAGCATTTCTGGTCTGTCCCGTGTCATTCGCGGGCACATGATTTCCGCTTACGAGAACGTGACGCTTTGGCATGAGCGCGACATTTCGCACTCCTCCGTTGAGCGTGTCATCCTTCCGGATGCAACACAATTGCTGAACTACATGCTAAACCGTCTTGGCAACATCATCAAAAATTTGACGGTGTTCCCTGAGAACATGAAACGCAATATGCGCAGCACGTACGATGTGCCTTTCTCTGGCCGCGTTATGACGAAGCTGATCGACAAAGGTTTCTCCCGCGAGCAAGCGTACGATACTGTACAGCCTAGAGCGATGCAAGCTTGGGAAGAGCAACGTTCGTTCCGTGACATCGTAGAGAATGAGCGTGCAATTACCGAAGTATTAAGCCCGGCTGAAATTGCGGATTGCTTTGATCCAAGCTGGCATTTGAAACATGTTGCTACAATCTTTGACCGTTTAGGTTTGAAATAGAAGGCACTTTGGGAGAGAAGGGATGGGTTGTCTGTGGCAGGTAAAATCCTTGATTCAGCGGTTGAACTCGTAAAAGCGCCTCTGGTACACAAAGGAAAAGTACGCGAGCTGTATGATTTGGGTGAAAATTTCCTGATCGTCGTGACGGATCGGATTTCAGCTTTTGATTACATTTTGAAGCCGGGTGTTCCTGACAAAGGATACGTGCTTAACGCGCTCAGCAAGTACTGGTTCGATATAACGAGCGGTTATATGAAAAATCATATCGTTCACACGGATGTCGAATTGCTTCAAGATATTATTCCGGATGCGGCAGCGAGAGAGCTACTGAAAGAGCGTATTATTGTGGCGAAAAAAGCGGAGCGCATCTCCATCGAGTGCGTCGTTCGCGGATATATCACAGGCAACGGCTGGAGACAGTACGAGAAAACCGGCGAGATCAACGGCCGTAAGCTGCCTGAAGGATTGCGCAAAAACCAACGTCTGCAGGACCCTATTTTCACCCCAGCGGCGAAAAATGATGTCGGCCACGATGAAGACATATCCATCGAACAGATGATTGAGCTGGTTGGCGAAGAGCTGACATACGCGCTGCAAGAGCGCAGCATTATGCTTTATACGCTAGCTCATTCCATTTGTGAGCGAAAAGGCATTATTTTAGCAGATACGAAGTTTGAATTCGGCTTTTATGCAGGTGAACTGATTATTATTGATGAAATTTTCACGCCGGATTCCTCTCGTTATTGGTCGGAAGATAAATATGCCTTGGATATCGAGATTGATTCGATGGACAAAGAGCCAGTTCGCACGTATTTGGCAAGTTCCGGTTGGGATAAAAACAGTGAGCCGGATGAGCTTCCAGCGTCTGTCGTGGAAGAGACTTCGAACCGATACAAAGAGATTTTGCACCGTTTAGTCGATTCAGAAAATTAGAGCAAGCACATACGAGGAGGAGAATAGAAAATGAAAGCAACGGTCTATGTAACGATAAAGCAGAACGTATTGGATGTGCAAGGAACAGCGGTGCAAGGAGCGCTTCATTCCATGGGTTTTGAGGAAGTTGGTAAAGTGCGCATCGGGAAATATTTGGAGTTGGAACTTGGAACTACGGATAAAGCAGAAGCGGAAGCACGCGTGAAAGCAATGTGCGAGAAGCTGCTCGCGAACACAGTTATCGAAGACTACCGCTACGAGTTGGCCTAATAGAGATCAGGAGAGGGAGGAAACGTCATGAATTTTGCGGTTCTTGTATTTCCGGGATCGAACTGTGACATCGACTGCTACAAAGCAGTCGAGGACACGATCGGACAACCGGTTGATTATGTGTGGCATACGGCGGACGATTTGTCCAAATACGATTGCATCCTCGTGCCGGGCGGGTTCTCTTACGGGGACTACCTGCGCTGCGGAGCGATTGCGCAATTTACGAATGTGATGAAAGCTGTGGCTAAAGCTGCGGAAGAAGGCAAATACATTCTAGGTATTTGTAACGGATTCCAAGTCTTGACGGAAGCTAAATTGCTGCCAGGCGCTTTGCTTCGCAATAACGGCATGAAATTCCGCTGCCACCAAGCGGTTTTGAAAGTGGAAAACAACACAACGGCCTTCACGCGTGATTACGCCGAAGGTGAGCTTATCAATATTCCAATCGCACACGGCGAAGGCAACTACTATTGTGACGATGCTACATTGAAAGAACTGCAAGAAAACAATCAAATCGTTTTCCGTTATGAAGCAGGGGCTAACCCGAACGGATCCCTTGACGATATTGCCGGAATTAGCAACAAGGCAGGCAATGTTGTAGGTATGATGCCCCATCCGGAACGCGCCATTCATGAGATTTTGGGCTCCGCAGACGGCAAGAAAATGTTCACATCTATTCTAAGTGCTTGGAGGGAAAAACATGACGCAGCAGCTATCCGCTAAGGAACCAACAGCCGAACAAATCGCGGAACAGAAAATTTACAAGCAAATGGGCGTAACGGACGAAGAGTTTGCCAAAATTTGCGGCTTCCTTGGACGTAATCCTAACTATGTGGAGATCGGCGTATTTAGCGTGATGTGGTCCGAGCATTGTTCTTACAAAAATTCCAAACCGGTGCTTCGCAAATTCCCGGTTACAGGACCTCGCGTTCTGATGGGACCAGGCGAAGGCGCAGGGATCGTAGATATCGGGGACAACCAAGCGGTTGTTTTCAAAATTGAAAGTCATAACCACCCTTCCGCCATCGAGCCTTACCAAGGCGCGGCGACAGGCGTGGGCGGTATTATTCGTGATATTTTCTCCATGGGCGCACGCCCAGTGGCTTTATTGAACTCTTTGCGTTTCGGCAAGCTGCAAAATGACCGCGTGAAATACCTGTTCGAGCACGTTGTATCCGGTATCGCCGGTTACGGTAACTGTATCGGGATTCCGACAGTCGGCGGCGAAGTGATGTTCGACGAGAGCTACGAAGGTAATCCACTCGTTAATGCGATGTGCGTGGGTCTTATCGACCACGACAAAATCCAACGCGGTGTTGCCAAAGGTGTAGGCAACCCTGTGTTCTACGTCGGTCCGGCAACAGGCCGCGACGGTATCCACGGTGCGACATTCGCCTCCGAGGAGTTGACGGCTGAGTCCGAAGCGAAACGCCCGGCGGTACAAGTGGGCGATCCGTTCATGGAGAAGCTCGTACTGGAAGCGTGCTTAGAGTTAATCAATTCCGGCATTGTGCTCGGAATTCAAGATATGGGCGCTGCAGGTCTTACCTGCTCCAGCGCGGAGATGGCAAGTAAAGCAGGCAACGGCATGGAGCTTTACCTGGATGAAGTTCCGCAGCGCGAAGAAGGCATGACAGCATACGAAATGATGCTGTCCGAATCGCAAGAGCGCATGCTGTTCGTTGTTGAGCCGAAGCATGAGGCGCAAGCGAAAGGTATTTTCGAGCGCTGGGGTCTGCACTGCGCGAAAGTCGGTAAGGTAACCGACGACGGTTACCTGAAGCTGATCCACCACGGTGAAGTCGTGGGGAACATGCCGGTAGGCGCACTCGTCGACGAGTGCCCGGTTTACAATAAGCCGAGCAAGGTTCCGGCTTATTATGAAGCAAGCGCAGCGATCGACACGACACGTTACCCAGAGGTAACGAAGCTGACGGATGCGCTGAAATCGGTGCTCGCGTCCCCGACGGTAGCGAGCAAAGAGTGGGTTTACAACCAGTATGACCACATGGTTCGTACGGATACAGCTGTTCGTCCGGGTTCGGATGCAGCGGTTGTGACCATTCGCGGCACGCGCAAAGGTCTTGCGATGACAACCGACTGCAACGGACGTTATGTGTACTTGGATCCGGAAGTTGGCGGACGGATCGCGGTTTCCGAAGCTGCTCGTAACGTTGTCTGCTCCGGTGCTGAGCCTCTGGCCGTTACGGACAACTTGAACTTCGGCAGCCCTGACAAGCCTGAGATCTTCTGGCAGTTGGAGAAATCCACAGACGGTATGGCGGAAGCTTGCCGCTACTTGGATACGCCGGTTATCGGCGGTAACGTTTCTCTTTACAATGAGAACGCCAAAGGTGCAATTTACCCGACTCCGGTTATCGGAATGGTAGGTCTGGTGCATGACATCGACCACATCACGACGCAAAGCTTCAAAAAAGAAGGCGACATCATCATCCTGCTCGGCGAGACCAAAGCGGAACTCGGCGGCAGCGAATTCCAATATGTAATTCACGGTGTAACCGAAGGACGTCCACCTGAGCTTGATCTAGCGGTGGAGAAACGTCTGCAAAACACAGTGCTTAAAGCGATCCAAGAAGGTCTTGTCGCTTCTGCGCATGACTTGTCCGAAGGCGGCTTGGCCGTTGCTTTGGCGGAAAGCTGCATCAGCGGCCGTGTAGGCGCTGACGTTAACGTAGCTTCCGAACTTCGTCCTGATTTCGCATTGTTCAGCGAATCCCAATCCCGTATTTTGCTAAGTGCATCCCCGGACAAAGCGGATGCCCTGAAGCACTGGGTTGCTTCGCAAGGCGTGCCTTATCAAGAAATTGGAACAGTAACAGGTACAGAACTAACTGTGAAAATCAACAACGAACAGCGTCTCCAGTCTTCGGTTAACGAGCTGGCGAAAGTCTGGAAGGATGCGATTCCATGTCTAATGGCATAAAACAATCCAAGGCCCTAAAGCTACCTGCGGCTCCCCTGGTTAATCTAGGGGATCAGCAGCACGAGCTTTGGACAGGGGAGTACTTCAACGAAGGTGTAGGCGGCCATGGCGGATTGTTTGATAAGCTGAATGAAGAGTGCGGCGTTTTCGGCGTGTATGGTCATTCCGAAGCATCCTCTCTCTGCTATTATGGTCTTCATGCATTGCAGCACCGTGGACAGGAAAGCGCTGGTATTTGTACGGTAGAAGACGGCAAGTTTAACTACTATCGCGGAATGGGGCTTGCCAAAGAGGTATTTACGAACGAGAATTTGTCCCCTCTGACAGGCAGCACGGCGATTGCCCATGTAAGGTATTCCACAGCAGGCGAAAGCAAGCTGGCGAATGCACAGCCGTTAGTTTTCAAATATCGTGAAGGCGATCTTGCGATTGCAACGAACGGCAACCTGGATAATGCGAACATTATCAAACGCGAGCTTGAGCGTAAGGGTTCGATTTTCCAAACAACAAGCGATACCGAAGTTCTGGCGCATCTGATTGCCCGTTCGGAGCATGACGATATCGTGGATGCGGTCAAAGACGCTTTGACGCAAGTCATCGGCGGATTTGCCTTCCTGATTATCACCAAGGATAAATTGATTGCTGCGCTCGATCCGAACGGCTTGCGTCCCTTCATGATCGGCCGACTCGGTGATTCCTACTTATTCGCTTCCGAGTCCTGCGCTTTCGATGCGGTGGGAGCTACGTATTTCCGTGATGTTCAGCCTGGCGAACTCATCGTGCTGGATCGCGACGGTTTCCGTTCCGAGCAGTTCACAGAGAGCGGCCGGCGCGCCATTTGTGCGATGGAATATATCTATTTTGCTCGTCCGGATAGCGACATCGATACGGTGAACATTCACTCCGCACGTAAGCGGATGGGGAAAAGGCTGGCGATGGAAGCTTTCGTCGACGCAGACGTTGTGACAGGAGTACCGGATTCAAGTATCTCGGCGGCAATTGGTTTTGCTGAACAAACGGGTATCCCTTATGAGCTGGGGCTGATCAAGAACCGCTACACAGGCCGGACGTTCATCATTCCTAGCCAAGAGCTTCGTGAACAAGGTGTCAAAATGAAGCTGAGCGCCGTTCGCAAAGTAGTTGAAGGCAAACGTGTTGTGATGATCGATGATTCCATCGTTCGTGGAACAACGTCCCTTCGAATTGTTAATTTGCTCAGAGAAGCTGGAGCTACAGAAGTGCATGTGCGGATTTCTTCGCCACCTTTCATGAATCCATGCTACTACGGCATTGATACACCGGATCGGAAAGAGCTGATTGCTGCGATGAACTCTATCGAGGAAATTCGTAAGGCGATCAACGCGGATTCCCTGCATTTTCTAACCAAAGAAGGGCTGCTTGATTCCATTGGTCAAGGATCGGCCGGTTCCCAGAGCGGGTACTGTACAGCTTGCTTCGATAATACGTACCCAACGGAGATTGTGGATGTAACGAAGGTTGGTTGTGCTTGCGATTAAAGGATAGGGGAGGCCTCGGCCTCCCAATATATATAGACAAATATAAGGAGTGGTTGCGAAGTGTCGGATGCTTACAAAAAGGCCGGAGTCGATATCGCGGCAGGTAACGAAGCAGTAGAACGGATGAAAAAACACGTCAAACGGACTTTCCGTCCTGAAGTGTTAACTGACCTCGGCGGCTTCGGCGGGCTGTTCAGCTTGAACAAAGACAAGTATGAGGAGCCTGTGCTTGTATCTGGAACGGACGGCGTGGGCACGAAGCTGAAGATTGCTTTTGCAATGGATAAGCATGATACGATTGGGATCGACGCGGTTGCTATGTGCGTGAACGATATTATTGTTCAAGGCGCTGAGCCGCTTTTCTTCCTTGACTACCTCGCTTGTGACAAAGTAATTCCAGAGAAAATTGAAGCTATTATCAAAGGGATCGCAGACGGTTGTGCGCAATCCGGTTGCTCACTCATCGGTGGCGAAACGGCGGAAATGCCTGGCATGTATGCACAAGGGGAGTATGACATTGCCGGCTTTACGGTTGGAATCGTCGACAAGAAAAAGATCATCGACGGTACGACAATCCGTCCTGGAGACGTAGTGTTAGGTCTGGCTTCAAGCGGTGTGCACAGTAACGGGTTCTCTCTTGTGCGCAGGCTTTTGCTGGAAGAGAAAGGGTACACGCTTCAAGGGCATGTGGACGAACTGGGTGACAAGCTTGGCAACGTGCTGCTAGAGCCTACTAAGCTGTATGTGAAGCCGATTCTGGCGATGCTGGAAGACGTAGCGATCAAAGGCATGGCGCATATTACAGGCGGCGGTTTTATCGAAAATATTCCGCGTGTTCTGCCTGACGGCGTGAACGTGGATATCCAATACGGCTCATGGCCGATTCTGCCGATCTTCTCTTTGATGCAGCGTGAGGGCGGCATTTCGAACAATGATATGTTCCGCACGTTCAACATGGGAATCGGAATGGTTATTATTGTGAACGCGGATGACGCGGAGAAAGCGATTGCCGCAGCGGAAGCGCAAGGCGAGAAAGTTTACCGTTTGGGCGTTGTTACAGAAGGCGAGCGTGTCGTAACATTCCAAGGAGCTGAGGTGTAATGCAGCCTTATCGAGTAGCGATTTTTGCTTCGGGCAGTGGTACGAATTTCCAAGCCATTGTGGATCAGGTACAGAAGGGGAAGCTTGATGTCAGCATCGAGCTTCTTGTCTGTGATCGTCCGGAAGCGTACGTGGTGGAGCGCGCAACGGAAGCGAAAGTGCCCGTGTTTGCGTTCCGTCCCAAGGAATATGCCAATCGTGAGGCTTATGAAGCTCTTATTCTTAAGGAACTGCAGGAGCGGCAGATTGATCTTATCGTGATGGCCGGTTATATGCGCATCATTACGAATGTGCTGGTGGAGCCGTTTTTTGGCCGGATGATCAACGTACATCCTTCACTGCTGCCCTCCTTTCCGGGCGTGCGCGCGATTGAGCAAGCCGTCGAGTACGGCGTGAAGCAAACGGGCGTCACTGTGCACTTCGTGGACGGCGGGCTGGACTCCGGCCCGATCATCGCACAGCGTGCGGTGGAGATCCACGAGCACGAGACGGCGGAATCGCTCGCAGAGCGGATTCATGCGGCTGAGCATGTGCTGCTGCCACAGGTGATCCGTCAACTGCGCGAGGGACGCGTGAGCATGGATGGCCGCAAGGTGGGTATTAAGCTGTAGGTAGGGCAACTCTTGTTATACGGCTGAGCGAAGGACATGTAAAAAGTGCAGCAAAATATGAGCGGGTTGCCTGTTCTCTGGGGATTTGATGTATTTTGTAATGTTATAATCCCGGGTTTTAGGCAGATATGATTATTTTTCGCTAAATGTACTGCACTTTTTCAGGTATTTTCTTATTTTGCGTCTATAGTGGCTCGATTTGCTGTACTTTTTACATCATCTGTGTGATTGGATTCGGGAAGTTGAGTAGCTAGTGATTGGATCAGGGCGATTTGCCTGAGAATAGCGTAAGCGTTTGGCGTTAAGGGTGCTTTACAGCGCTAAACGATGCTAGGCGTGAGAATTGGCTACTTTAAGAGTGTTTTACAGCGTTAAAGTGGTGGTTGAGCGTGGAACGGGCTTAAGCGTTGCGAGTTAAAGTTGATTAACAGCATTAAATATTAAATTACTTTTCTGGGAGGAAGAACCGTGGCAATCAAAAGAGCACTGATCAGCGTGTCCGATAAGACGGGGATCGTTGAGTTCGCGAGCGAGCTTGCGAAGCTGGGCGTTGAGATTATTTCTACTGGCGGTACGCAAAGTTTGTTGAAGGATAAAGGAGTTCCGGTTATCGGAATTTCCGAGGTTACAGGCTTCCCTGAGATCATGGATGGCCGCGTCAAAACGCTGCATCCGGCTGTTCACAGCGGTCTGTTGGCAGTTCGTGACAACGAAGAGCACCAAGCGAGCATGAAGAAGCTAGGGCTGGATTATATTGATCTGGTTGTCGTGAATTTGTATCCTTTTGCTGAGACGATTGCGAAGCCGAATGTCTCTTACGAAGACGCTATCGAGAATATCGATATCGGCGGTCCGACTATGCTTCGTTCGGCGGCAAAGAACCATGCGTTCGTATCCGTAGTTGTCGATGCAGCGGACTATGCCAAGGTGCTTGAAGAAGTCCAAGAGACTGGCGATACAACGCTTGAAACGCGCAAACGTCTTGCGGCCAAAGTATTCCGTCACACAGGCTCATATGATGCTTTGATTGCTGACTACTTGTCCAAACAAATGGGCGAGCCTTACCCAGAGCGTTACACAGTCACATACGAGAAAATGCAAGAGCTTCGCTATGGAGAAAACCCGCATCAAAGCGCGGCGTTCTACCGCAAGCCGAATGCAGCGGCCGGCAACATTACGACGGCTGAACAGCTTCACGGCAAAGAGCTTTCTTACAATAACATCAATGACGCTAATACGGCGCTTCAAATCGTTAAGGAATTCAGCGAACCTGCCGTTGTTGCAGTTAAGCACATGAATCCTTGCGGTGTAGGTATCGGTTCAAACGTGCTGGAAGCTTATCAAAAAGCGTACGCCGCTGACCCTACGTCCATCTTCGGTGGTATTGTAGCTGCGAACCGTACAGTTGATGAAGCAACAGCGCAATTGCTGCATGAGATTTTCTTGGAAATCGTCATTGCACCAGATTTTACACCGGAAGCACTTGATATCCTTTCTAAAAAGAAAAATATCCGTCTGCTCAAAGTAGTCGGCTTAGATACAGTTGCTGGCCGCAAGGCAGAGCCAGTTGTTACAACCGTTGAAGGCGGCATGCTCGTGCAAGATAGCGATGCTTACCAACTGACGGAAGCTGATCTGAAAGTTGTTTCCGAGCGTCAGCCGACAGAAGAAGAAATGAAGCAGCTGCTTTTTGCATGGAAAGTAGTTAAGCACGTTAAATCTAACGCGATCGTACTTGTCGCTGACGACATGACGGTTGGCGTGGGTGCGGGTCAAATGAACCGTGTCGGTGCGGCTAAAATTGCGATTGAGCAAGCTGGGGACAAGTCGAAAGGCGCTGTTCTTTCCTCCGATGCTTTCTTCCCAATGGGCGATACGCTTGAAATGGCTGCGAAAGCAGGCATCACAGCGGTTATCCAACCGGGTGGATCGATCAAAGATGAAGAGTCCATTCGCGTAGCGAACGAGAACGGAATCGCGATGGTTATGACGGGCGTTCGTCACTTTAAACACTAAAAACAACTGAGAATGCTCACGATTCGAGTGCGGACCGTGGGCATTCCCCATGAAAGGGACTGGTGACAAAGATGCGTGTATTAGTAATTGGACGAGGCGGGCGCGAGCATGCCATTGTATGGGCTCTGAGCAAAAGCCCGAAAATCAGCAAGCTTTTCTGCGCACCGGGGAACGGCGGCATTGCCGGATTGGCGGAATGTGTGCCGATCACAGAACTGCAATTCGAAGAGATCAGCACGTTTGCGAAAGAGCAAGCGATTGATCTGGTTATGGTAGCGCCTGACGATCCACTCGCTGCAGGTCTTGTGGACCACTTGGAGTCCAAAGGGATTGAAGCGTTCGGTCCTCGCGCAAATGCTGCGATTATCGAAGGAAGCAAAGTATTTATGAAGGAGCTTCTGAAAAAATACAACATTCCTACGGCGGCTTATGAAACTTTTGACGCGTACGAACCGGCACTTGCTTACTTGCGTTCGCAAAAAGCGCCAATCGTAATTAAAGCTGACGGGCTAGCTGCTGGTAAAGGTGTGACTGTCGCGCAAACGATGGAAGAAGCGGAAGCGGCGCTTCGCGATATTATGGTGGATCAAGTATTCGGTAAATCCGGTGCGAGCGTCGTGATTGAGGAGTTCTTGACGGGGCAAGAGATGTCGCTGCTTGCTTTCGTGGATGGTTCTACGGTTCGTTTGATGGTGCCCTCGCAGGATCATAAGCCAGTCTTCGATAACGACAAAGGGCCGAATACGGGCGGAATGGGCACTTACTCACCGCTGCCGCATATCCCGGAGTCCATCGTGCAGGAAGCGCTTGTAAACATCGTTCAGCCGACGGCTGATGCGATGGTGAAAGAGGGCCGACCGTTCAAAGGCGTGCTGTATGCGGGTCTGATTTTGACCCCGAACGGTGTGAAAACAATCGAGTTCAACGCGCGTTTCGGCGATCCGGAGACGCAGGTTATTTTACCTCGCCTCAAAACAGATCTGCTGGATATTTTCCTTGCCATCAACAACGGAACGTTGGCTGAGCAGCCAATCGAGTGGAGCGAGGACGCAGCGGTTTGTGTGATCGTGGCTTCCGGCGGTTACCCAGGGCCATATCCGAAAGGATTGCCGATCACAGGACTGGAGAACGTGCAGGATTCCTTGGTGTTCCACGCAGGAACGGCGCTGGAGAACGGGCAGATCGTGACGAACGGTGGACGCGTTCTGGGCATCACAGGTATCGGCAAAGACATCGTCGAAGCTCGTCAGAAAGCTTACGCGGATGCGGACCGGATACATTTTGACGGGAAGCATTACCGGACGGATATTGCGATGAAGGCTATGAAATAGAACAATGAAAAACACAGTGTCTTTCTTGCGGGAAAGGGCTGTGTTTTTGCTTTTTTACTACTTATCTTTCCCACCGCGGATGTACTTGTCTTTGTTTTTGAATTCGTACCAGATGGCGAGGAGCACGCCGATGATGAGCGCGAGCGAAATCCAGTGATTTACGATAAAGTTCCAGAGGGTGTTCATGCGATTGCCTCCTTGGGTTGCCTTTCGACTAGTTTTGGCTGCCGCTCTGCGTTTCATGCATGGTTACATAACAGATAGGAGAGAAGGGTTTGATGATTGTGGGAAAAAGGGCAATGCCGCTGGTTGCTATGGGTGTGTTGGTCTTGGTGGTTGGTTTGCTCGTTGCTTGTGGCGGCGAGCGGGCTGGTGTTGCGGATAGCTTGCCGGCAGTGGAGACGCCGGTTGTAAGCGTTCCGCCGACAGCTGCGGCGGTAGCGGTGCAGGAGAAGGAGCTTGTGCCGATGCCGACGGCGCATGCGGCGGAAACAGGGGCAGCGCCTGTGGAATCGCCGGCTGTGGCGCGTAAGCTGGTGATGCTGGACCCGGGGCATCAGCGTCATGGCAACAACGCGCCCGAGGCCGTAGGCCCGGATACGCGAGAAGTGAAACCTAAGGTCAGCTCCGGCACCGTCGGCGTTCGTACGAAGAAACCGGAATATGTGCTGAACCTGGAGGTTTCGCAGTTGGTGAAGGCCGAGCTCGTGAAGCGCGGCATCGAAGTGGCAATGACTCGTGATTCGCACGAGGTCGATATCTCTAATAAACAGCGCGCGGAGATGGCGAATGAGGCCGGCGCAGCGCTGGCCGTGCGCATCCATGCGGATGGGGATAGTTCGCCGAAAACTAGCGGATTTTCGGTCTTGTATCCGTCAGCTACTTCGGCGGCGTTGAAGCCCATTGCAGCAGAAAGCCGGCAGGCTGCCAGTTTCATTGCCAAGCAGCTAAAGGCGGCGACAGGGACAGGCGGTAGAGGGCTGTCGGAGCGCAGCGACCTGTCCGGATTTAACTGGTCCAAGGTGCCGGTTGTGCTGGTTGAGCTTGGTTTCATGACCAACCCTGAAGAAGATGAGCGGCTGTCGGAAGCTGAGTACCAGCAAAAGCTCGCCGCCGGGATTGCTGACGGGATTGAGCGGTTTTTGAATGCTGGATCGCCTGCCAGGTAGGGCTGGCCCATCAGCCTTCATGGTTACGGGCGACTAGCCATCCGGCTGATCAGCTAGGCTGCCCCCTGGGCTTCCAGCTTGCGGCACCCAGGCTACATCTATTGAGCCCAGCAAATTCCGGCACTCATCGCACCAGCAATCACGCGCCACTAGCTCGCGGTACCAAGTCTACATCCACCGAGCCTACCGACTCCCGGCACTCGAGCCACTAGCTCGAGGCACCCAGGTTACATCCACCGAGCGCCCACCAAATCTGGGTAACGAGCCATCAGCCTCCGAATCCACTCGTACCCGGCCGCCCAGCCATCCCGTTGGACGAAATCCAACGGGGGGGTCTTTTTTCGGCTCTAAAAGGCGATTTTTCTAGGCCTCATTGGAGTTTGTCCAACGTAAAGTAAAAGGGAAGCCTCAAATATGCCCTTTCATTGGATTTCATCCAACGGGCACTCAACAAAACTGACCTTACGGATGACAATCCGCGGGTTTTATTTCGTTACACTGGAGAATACTGTAGAATATTGGTAAAATGTTTCCAATCCGGACGAAGGGGTGATTTGTCATGCTGCCAGCCTTTTTTATCGCACATGGAACACCGAACTTGGCTATTGAGCAGCATGCTTACACCGAGTTTTTACACAAATTGGCGAAGAGCATACCGCGTCCCAAAGCGGTCGTTGTATTTAGTGCGTATTGGGAGAGTCCTGTGCAGACGGTTAGCTCAGCGATTCGTCCGGAGATGATCTACGATGTTTCGGGAGCATCAGATAAGGTTTATAGCATTAAATACCCAGCTAGAGGCGATTTGACGCTGAGCTTGCATATTCAGCAGCTCCTTCAAGAGGAAGGCATCCGTTGTGAGTTGGATGATGAGCGGGGATTGGATCATGGGGTATGGGCGCCCCTGTGTCTGATGTACCCGGATGCGCAGATGCCTGTGGTGGCGCTCTCGGTGAATCCCAGATTGACGCAGGAAGAGCATTACCGCATCGGTGCGGCGCTCGGCTCTTTGCGGGAGGAGGATGTCCTCATCCTCGGAAGCGGCGGCACCGTGCACAATTTGCAGCGGCTAGACCGGAATAATCCGGTGCCCCAGCTGTGGGCGGTGGAATTCGATGAGTGGCTGGCGGAGCAGCTCGAAACGTGGAATCTTGAGGCGCTTGTGAGGTACGACGAAAGAGCGCCTCATGCGGCTACGGCGGTGCCGACGCCGCAGCATTTTGCGCCTTTGCTGCTCGCACTAGGTGCGGCAGATGGCGCACGCCGGGCGAAGCTGCTGCATCACAGCTTCCAGATGGGCACGCTCAGCCTATGCTGCTGGATGTTCGGCGGCTTGAAAAAGCCTGAGCGCTTCCTGGATTAAGCGCGTGCTGCGGCGCTATTCGAGGAAGCGCTGCTTGAACTCAGGCTTCGGCAGCATGCAGTGCTCAGCCTTGCCGAACCAGCGATAGCGATTGCTCGCGATGAAGGCATAGCCCAGATTCCGCAGCGGAGGCGGAATGATGATGGCTGCATACGCCAGCGGGTAAGCGCCGCGCAGCCGCCGGGCAATGCGCAGCGCTGCCGTCGAGCGGGTGTAGGCGCGCCGGTTCTCGATCAGCACAATCGTGCTGATATTG
Organism: Paenibacillus sp. WC2504; assembly: GCF_052682475.1. Classification (NCBI taxonomy): domain Bacteria; kingdom Bacillati; phylum Bacillota; class Bacilli; order Caryophanales; family Paenibacillaceae; genus Paenibacillus; species Paenibacillus sp. WC2504. The sequence continues at coordinate 7,686,530 of NZ_JBQZFH010000001.1, read as the reverse complement.
TCCGTGGGCAGCCGATGCTGCTCGAGCAGCTTTTGCCCGGCAGCCGACTGCAAAGACGCGAAGCGGAAATGGCCCTTCGGGTCGTTCCGCAGGATGAACTGCACAGCTCCGCTGCATAAATTGCAGACACCGTCGAATAGAATGACGGATTTGTTATCAGTCCGCTTAGTCATGGACGATGCCTCCTTTTGGGGTGTGTATCTCCTTGTGGCGGCTGTATGAGTCATGTAGCTACACTGGGCTATTTGACCAGGCAGGTTCACTTCCTAGCCCGAGCAAATCATGTAAAAAGTACAGCAAATTTGCTCATATTAGCATGCTGAAGAGAAATACCTGCATTTTGTACATGTAAATCAGCTAAATCTTCCCGAAATGCCCCAGAGACGCGAAAAGAAATGTACGTTTTGCATGATTTTCCGTCAAATTGAGAGTGCGCACCGAAATTTACTGTACTTTTTACATGATATTAGTCCGTAATTTGCTGTCACCACACCGTTCTCCTCTACTATACCTAATTAGTGTGATATTCTCCAACGTGAGAATTAAGAAGGTTCTGGAAGAAGATACCTGATGAAATCCTCCAACGTGTGAAGTATGCAGGTTGAGAAATAGTTCTCCGATGCAATGAACCCCACTCAAAATGTCTTCTATTTCTCTTTTGCCTAGCATATATATTTCATAGAACAATAGATGAAGAGAAGAGGTGCCTATTGATGAAATCATTGTCCCTATCCCGTCGCAAAAGAACGCTCAGCGCCTGGCTCGTCCTCGGCTGCTCTGTCATAACCCTGGTCGGCTGCAGCGATACGCCGGTTTCCTTGCCAACAACGACGCCGGATACCGCAGCAGCAACGCCATCAGCTTCAACGCCAGCCACGAAGCCCGCGGCCACGGCAGTAGAATCGGAGCTGCCCTACAAATTCCCGCTGACTGGACTCCCTTCGGCGAAAGAAGTGAAGAGCCGTCCTTTCATGGTCATGGTCGAAAATGCTCCGCAAGCCAGGCCGCAAACCGGCCTTGATCAGGCTGACATCGTCTACGAAATTCTCGCAGAAGGCGAGATTACTAGATTCGTCTCCGTGTTCCAAAGCCACGAGGCCACAACGATTGGTCCAGTGCGCAGCATCCGGCCCTATTTTGTTGAGATCGGCGATGCGCTAGATGCCGTTATCGTTCATGCCGGTTGGAGCCAGGAAGCGATGGATATGATGGCGGGCCGCAAGCTGGCTCATCTTGATGAGGTCTACGGCGATGGCGCCTACTACTGGCGCTCGACGGACCGCAAAGCTCCTCACAATCTCTATACCTCTGTGGATAAAATGAAGAAAGGCGCCGAAGCGCGCAAATTCCGCTCGGAGTGGAACGGACCGCTGCTTACTTTTGCCAAGGATGATGGTCAAAGTAAACTTACCGGCGCTGCCGTACATTATATTCTTATTCCTTATCTCCAAGGGTATTTCGTTTCCTATGAATATAATCCTACGGAAGGCGTGTACATGCGCAGCATGGAGGGCAAGCCGCATCTCGACAAGGAGACCGGCAAGCAGCTGCAAGCCAAAAATCTGCTCGTGCTGGAGAGCAAGCACAAAATCGTAGACAAAGAAGGGCGCCGCGAGGTCGACGTGTTCGGCCCTAACAAAGGCGTCATCCTGCAAGAGGGCAAATCCCAGCAGATTACATGGGAACGCAAAAACGGCATGCTGCGCGCTTACGCGGAAGACGGCAAAGAAGTGCCGCTGCTGCCTGGAAATACATGGGTGCAGATCGTGCCTGAGGGAACCGCTCTTAAGATGGAGTAGGCGCAGAACACAGATTTAACAATCTCTTAACATTCCAATAATCATGCTCATACATTGATCCCCTATGATTAAAAGTCATGGGGGGGGAATATCATGAATAAATTTCAACGTAAAGTTTCAGTACCCATTTATACGATGTTTATTTTGCTGCTGTTTGGCATTTTTGGAATTAGCTATACAATCTGGGGGAATCAAAGCGGTGTTAGAGGAGGCAAGGCTGGAGCTGCAGAAGCCGTCTCGGAATCGACCGTTGGGGTAACGAAAGTCGTCTGGTGGCACGCGATGAGCGGCGAAAATGGCAAAGTGGTAGACAAGCTCGTGTCTGCGTTCAATGCATCGCATAAAGATATGAAGGTGGAAGCCGTCTATCAGGGCTCTTATTATGATAGCCTGACGAAGTTGAAAGCGTCCATCGGTACAACAATTGCACCTACCATGGCGCAGGTGTATGACATTGGAACCCGGTTTATGATTGATTCGAAAGCTATTACACCGATTCAGACGTTTATCGATCAAGAGAAGTATGACACGTCTCAGATGGATGAAGCTATTATTAATTATTACACAGTGGATAATACGCTGTTTTCGATGCCTTTTAACGCATCCAATCCGATCTTATACTACAACAAAGATTTGTTCACGGCAGCAGGACTAAATCCTGATCAACCGCCTGTGTTGTATGAAGACGTTAAGAAAGCAGCAACTAAGCTGACAAAAGGCGGCGTAACGGGCGCTTATTTTGGCACACATAGCTGGTATATGGAGCAGTTTGTCGCCAATCAAGGCGCAGAGTGGGTAAATAACGGGAATGGTCGCGATGGCTTAGCTACCGATTGGCAGTTGAACGGCGCAGAGGGCGTTAAGGCGCTTGCTTGGTGGAAGGAGCTTGTGGACAACAATGTAGCGACCTACTCGGCTGGCAAAGGCGATACCTCGAAGAAAGCGTTCGCCGAAGGCAAGGTTGCGATGATTTTCGATACAACGGCCGCATTGCGTGATATCCTGGACTCGGTTGAAGGCAAGTTCGAAGTGGGGACAGGCTTCTTTCCGAAACCAGCTGAGACGGAGAGTGGCGGCGTAGGAGTTGGAGGCGGCAGCAACTGGATTCTGAACAGTAAGTCCGAGGAGGAACAGCAGGCTGCTTGGACGTTCATGAAGTTTTTGTCAGAGCCTGAACAACAAGCCATTTTTCACGTAAACACGGGCTATTTTCCAATCACGAAGAAAACGTATGAGCTACCAATTGTGCAGGAAAACATGAAGAAATATCCGCAGTTCAAGACAGCGATCGAACAACATCATGCTTCAAAATTAAATAAAGCGACGCTAGACGGCGTTCTTGGCGTATATCCTGACGCAAGGAAGCTTACGGAGGAAGCCGTCAATCAGGCGCTCAGCGGACAACAGTCGCCGCAGGCAGCACTTGATGCGGCAGCAGCCGAAATTAACGCCAAAATAGCAGCGTATAATCAGGCATTGAAATAAACGCAGAAAAGCACCCCGATTCGGGATGCTTTTTTTTATAGCTTTGTTTTGCGGTATTCGCCTGGGGAGGAGCCTGTGCGGTTTTTGAACATCCGGTTAAACGAAGAGATGTTGCGATACCCCACTTGGATACTGATTTCTTGAATGTTCAAATCGGTCGAGTGCAGCAATTCCTTCGCATTGCTTACTCTTCGGTCATGCAGATGTTCCATGAAGTTGGCACCCGTCTTCTCTTTGATATAGGTCGAGAGGTAGGAGGTGCTTAAATTGAGTTGATCGGCCAACACATCGAGCGAGAGATCCTCTGCGAATTGCTCATGAATCACGCGCAGAACACGGTCAACGATGGGGTCGTTGGCTTCTTTTTTCTCACGGATAATCTGAGTAACAGCACGAAAATAAGCCTGGAAGGTGAATTCGTATTCCGCGAGTGTGCAGCATTCGTCCAGCTGAAGCAGAAGGGGTTTAAGCTGCCACAAGGCCTCTGTTTGGACTTTGTAATGTTCCAGCACCATCTTGGCCTTGTCCGTCACGGCAAGTGTCATATGCCTAAACACATCAACTGACGCTTCTTTGTGATTAAGTTCTTGTAACCATGGGAGGAAGAGGTCCAGTGTTTCCTGCTCTTTGCCAGCCTTCAGAACTGCGGTTAGTTCTTGCTCCTGCGAAAGCGTTAAGACATACGTAGAGCGGTCCGAGCGGAACTCGGTTATCGTTTGCGTTTCGTCCAGCAGTCTGGCCTGCATGGCCATTTCATTGACTTGGCGGTAGGCATATCCGAACTGGATCGAATGCTCAAATGCAGAACTTACGGCTGCCGTTACTAAACAGTAGCGCTTATCTTGATCCAGAACCTGCTTCAGCTGCGCTAGCATGGCGATAATGCGATCTCTTTCATTACCGGGAAAAACAGATAGAAACTGATGATGCTCAATTTGAAAAGTATGGGACCCAGGAATGGTTTCATCCGCAAACTGTTTGAGCTGCGCACCGACAGACTGTGAGATCTGCTCCTTGCTCATCGGGACAGCTACAAAAGCTGCTGCTCGATAGCGAAGCTCGTACAGAACGATGGTGTAAGTTTCCTCAGTACCTTGAATGTGCGGCCATTCGCCTGATTCCAGATTGATATTTTTTAACTTATTGATGAAGTGGTAGTTGGTCAGCTCGGACTGCTGCTCCTTCAGTTCTTGTTGAATTTGCCCTTTTTCCTTCAGAAGCTGGCGTACAGGATGGTTAATCCGTTTGCTGAAAAAGATCGAGACAACGAAAGCGATGAAAATCGAGATACCTAGCAGGATGATCATGAGATTATCCAAACGAAGGATTTTACCTGCGAAATCAGGATTGGTAACTCGCATGATGAAATGCATGCTGTCTTCATTTTGATAATCGACGTAATAAATCCCTTTTTCCAGTAGATAGGCACGCTCAGTAGGTGGAGATGTGAATAACGTCTCTGGCAGCTTAGCAGCACTACTACGATTCGTTTGATAAATGAGGTCTTGCCCCGGCCCCACAATGGTTAAATCCAGATTGGGATTTTCCTTGAGCATCGCGTCCCGCAAACGATCGGCGTCGATCATGGCAATTAACATATTATCAGCTAGTGCAGGTTTGATGGAATAAGGAATTAATGTTTTGTCAGTTGGATCCGTATTCGTAGCCCCAAAGCCTGCGGCCGGATGAAGCACGAAATTGTCTGTACGTTGAAACTGTGACTGCCAATAAGAAACTGGGTATGGGTTACTGGCATACAGTCCTGCAAACAATTCTTCATTCGTCCCCGGACCAAATTTATTAATGGCCAGATTCGCTGAACGGAACAGAAGGATCATATTATCCAGATAAAGCTCTGAATCCCCCACGATACTTTGGATGTCCAGAACAATAGGACGAGTAGTCAGCGACTCGGCATCTTTTTTTAGATTCACTTGATTGTTAAGAGTAATGACATCTTTATCTGTGAATTGCTTGAAAAGGGCCTCTCTGATTTTATCCAACTGAAACTGATAACGCTCCGCCACTTTCTGTAAAGTGAGGTGATTCTGTTCGATCATCTCGCTGCGAAGGTGGCTTTTTAGCATCCAGAAGATGAGCAGGCTGAAAGAGGAGAAGATCAGAATCAGAACGATGAAGCTTGTCAAAACATGTCGAAACAAGGATTTATTCAATGAAAAAATAGTCATAAGTCGCAGGCCCCTTTGATCGTTACGCTGTTGACTTCCGGCGAGTTATATACAGTCAATTGTAGACGATTATCCTTGGTAAGGGTATGGGCTTTTTTTTGGAAGCTTTGCATTTTTACTGATCAGGCGGTTCATAAAAGCTTAAAAAACCAATCGAAACAATGGGAAAGTATCGAAAATCATGTGTATAGGCAAGGCAGCGGCCTTCCGGATATGATGGGCAGGTAACAAGCGAGGCTCATGGGAAGGAGAGGCGGCTTAAGGTTCGAAAGAGCAAGATCAGTTGATGAAGACGAATGAGGGGATAGGAACGAAATGAAACACATGCGTGATAGAACCGTGACCAACATCTATAAGAGCTTTTTTGCTATTGCTTTGGCGGTAATCGTAAGCATGACCTTTGCTGGTTCGGCGGGAGCTCATTTCTCCTCAACCGGGTATTCCGATATCAAGGTGGGTGCGGATACGATCCAATACCACCTGTCGATTCTGGAGAGCGACTTTGTTCATATATTCCCGGACAAGCCGGACGGCGGCGACAAGATCAGCGATAAACAATTGTCAGCATCTATGGATGCACTAACAAGGCTTGTCGATGACGGCCTGATTGTAACGGGAGACGGGAAAATCGGATCTGCGGTGATTACCGGTGCCAAGCATGAGAAACGAGCCAGCATGGATATGATCGGTATCGATATCCGATATAAATTCGCTGCCACTGTGAAGCAATATCTGATGCAGTACAATTTCTTCTGGTACAGTGGGGTCGATGTCAACCATAGCAACTATGCCACGATTCAGGTCGGTGGCCAAACCATTCAGCAGGTACTTGGCAGCCAGAACTATATTGTACAGATTCAAGGGCCGGGCGCAGCAGCCGGGAATCCGTCAGCAGCGGCACCACCTTCAGCCCTGGATGCAAAGCCTGCTGTTCAATTGGAGACGACTTCTTGGATAAGTACGCTCAAGACCTACGTCCTCATGGGGATGGAGCACATCTGGTCGGGTCTGGATCACATGCTGTTCGTGCTGGGACTCCTGTTAGCCGCTGAGCAAAGGGTATGGAAAATATTGCGACTGATTACCGCCTTTACAATAGGTCACTGCATTACGCTAGTCCTATCTTCTCTAGAGGTTGCTTATCTCTCACCTAAAATCGTCGAACCCTTAATTGCCCTTAGCATTCTGTATATTGCAGTAGAGAATATATGGAAGCGAAAAGAGAGTGCGCGCGTAATCGTTACGTTGTTGTTTGGCCTTGTGCACGGATTCGGTTTTGCCGAGGTGCTGCGAGGAACGTTATCTGGACATATGGCCCTTCCTTTATTTTCATTCAACCTGGGAGTAGAAATTGGACAGCTTGTCGTCGTAGCGATTGTGATTCCAGTGCTTCTGTGGATTAAACGGTTGCCCTTGCAAATCAAATGGAATCAATACGCTTCGGGGATCATCGGCGTGTTCGGGCTTTACTGGTTGATTGAGCGCATTATTAGTCAATAAAACTTTTTATGATGAGGGGACGTTATCAAGTTGGTTAAACAGAGTTTCAAACGATGGATATCCGGTGTGACTGTTGCTGGTATGATGTTCAGCATGCTCGCGCCTATGGCGGCACAGGCGGATGAGACGCAAATCAGCGCGGTCGACTATTCGAAATTGCCTAAGCTGATGATTACGGAGCTTGTTCCGGATACAGCGAATATCGAAGATGCAGATGCTTACGAATTTATTGAAGTATATAACAATTCAAATCAAACACTTGATTTTAACCAGTACAATCTGGTCTACCGGTTCTCTGGTGCGGATACTGTCTGGGCACCGTATCAGAACTCGAATTCTAACGGCACTATGCTGATCCCTGCGCAATCTTCCATCGTTCTGTGGGTAATGAATGCGAAGAATAAAGGGCTGACTGTAAATGATTTCAATACAAACTTCCAAACGAACCTGCAAATGGATGTCAACCTGTATCGTGTGGAAGGCGGAGGAGGGATGCATAACAGCTCTCCAAGGGACTTGGTTATTCAGGAAAAGACGGGCAGCGATATTTCCATAGCTAGCTATCAGAATGATAATCAAACGATAGCGAATAAAGGGATTTTCTACCGGTATCCTTCTGACGGATCGAAAAAAATGGTCATGTATGGATCTGGAGAAGATGCAACTCCTAAAAATGCTACTCCGGGAGTCATAGATCCTACCCAAGTTCCTTCCGTTCCTCGGATTTTTTCGCAGGCTCCGACTATCATCCATACACCGGTTACGCAAGCGGATCAGAAGAAGGATTTGATGCTGCAAGCGCAAACGGTCAACGTTGAACAGGGAGAAACAGTAGCTGCTGCGGTTTATTATCAAATGGCTTCGCAGACTAGCTATCAATCAGTTCCTATGACTGTAACAGGAAGCAGCCAATACCAAGCTGTCATTCCAAAGGCGAATCTGACTGAAAGCGCAATGAAATACTACATCCAAGCCGATGACGGCTTCAGCACAGTGAGATCGAGTGTATATAATGTTACGGTCGCTATGGATCAATCCGATTATTCTAAGGTTCCACCGCTTATGGTGACCGAAGTTGTGCCGGATTCCACGAATGTGGGCTCAGCGGACGGTTATGAGTTCATTGAAGTTTATAACAATACCGATCAATCCGTTAACTTCAAAGACTATAAAGTCGTCTACCGTTACACGGATTCGGGTCCGGATGCGGACGTTCCATGGCCTGCAGATAAAGAAGATATGATCATTCCTTCAAAAGGGACGCTCGTCTTCTGGATCATCAACAACCAGAATGGGAACTCGACAGTAGCCGACTTCAATGCAAACTACGGTACGAATTTGGTTGAAGGAACTAACCTTGTGCGCGTGCACAGCGACGGGATGGCGAACGGCTCTAACCGTGGACTCGTGATTGCTACGAATACAGGCATCGAGCTTTCTGCAGCTTATTATGGTAAGGAAGACGTCAGTACCAACAACGGTATTGTCTATAAATTCCCGACGAGCGGCAACACCATGATCAAATCCAGTGCAGTCGCAGCTACCCCGGGAACCATCACGCCGGGTCAAGTGCCACCACAGACGGTGAAGGTTACACGTGATACTCTTAAGCCTACACTTAAAGACTTGACGAAAGAGAGCACGCTCGATCAAGCCTTAGATCTAGAAATTATCGGAGAGGCTAAAGACGAAACATCGCTCAAAACCGTAGCTCTTTACTATAAAACGGACAAACAGTCCAAATATAACAAGAGGTACTTGAAAGAAAGCTTCGCGGATACGTTGTACCACTATATGGTTTATTCACCAGAGCTTATCGGAAACTCTTACCTGGATTATTATTTCACAGCGTCCGACGGCACGAATGAAACGGTCACACAGACGAAGCGTGTTCAAATTCAAGGCGGATCAGACCATTCCAGCCTGCGCTTGAATGTGAAAGACGGCGAAGTTGTTTCGCAAACGAAAGCGTTGAAAGGGACAGGCGAGGGTGTTAGCCCGGACAGCCTGAAACTAGCGATCGACGGCAGTGAACTGACACAATCGACTTATCATGCCGTGGAGCATGATGCTTTCTTCGCTTTTGAAGTCATGGGCGTGAACTACTATTTCAAAAACGGGATTACCCAAGGGCAGGAAATTCTCTCGATTTTCCAAGATCCGATCAATAGCTACAAAACACTTTCCATTCCATTAAAGGCCGAGCGTCTCAAAGAAGGAAGCAATGCGTTCCAGATTCGTGCTGGTTCCAAGGCTTCACCGTTTGATGATCGTCCTGAAGAGAATAAAGATAATTTTGAAGTGAAGAACGTTCGTCTTGTGTTTGCAGACGGTACGGTTGTGTATGACACGAAATATAGCGATCCGAATAAGGTGATCAAAATCGGGGATTCCTCCGGTCTATCGCCAGTGATTGATTTCAACTTCGTCATTCCGTCCACGCAGCTGGCTTCCAAAGCTTATGATTGGAACACGACTTCTGTGAGTGACGGCAATCATCAGGTTACAGTAAGCAGTACCACATATGGAACGATTACTTCCAATGTTCAGGTGGATAACACAGCTCCTGTGGTGCAGCCTTCCATTGAGGAAGGGAAAATGTACCGCGGAAGCTTCACGATCGATGCGAATGTAACGGATGCATTGGCTGGTGTAGACAAGGTTGAGGCCACGCTGGACGAGCAACCAATAACATTGCCGATGGCTACTTCATCCGCACAACTGCCGGGTGGAGCGCATGTTTTCAACGTGAAGGCTACAGATAAAGTTGGGAATGTGAAGGAAGTCACCGTTCATTTCGAAGTGCCTAACGAGGCACCGGATATGCCTGTACAAGTTGGTCCGGGTCAAGGTGCATTTGGCTTGGAAAACTCAGCTTCACTTAGTGTGAAGGTTAGCGATCCGATGAACGACGACTTGAAAGTTACGTTCAATCAAGGCTTCAAATACGATGCAAGCACACAGGGAACGTTCACCGGCTATCGCGGCGCTGCAGATACAGAGCCTCCGAAGCAGGAAAAGCCTGCAAGTGAAGCGGCTATGACCCCTGAAGATTACGGTAAAATTAGCAGTGTTGACGGCAACTATCTCAACGATCAGTCTGACGATAAGTTTCCTTACCAACGTTTTGAGGTAGCGTTAGACCCTGCGATTCAAAGCACAGACGAAGTCGTTATTGATTGGAAAGGGAAGTCCCTGGAAGGGCGTAAAGTTTCCTTGTATGCTTGGAGCCCAAGCAAGTTGGAATGGAGTCAACTTAAGACCGTTATCGCGGGAAGCGAAGACTTTGAACTGAAAGCGAACGTTCAAGCTGGCGATTATGCGAATAACGGGAAAATTCAAGTGATGGTGCAGGACGAGATTGCTATCGCACAGGATCAAGCGCCTAGTACCGACTATGATTTCTCCTTCGTGTGGATGTCTGATACGCAGTACTATTCCAAGAGCTATCCATATATCTATCAAAAAATGGTGAAATGGATCTCCGATCACAAAGAAGACAACAAAATCAAATACGTCATTCATACTGGCGACATCGTCGATAATGCCGATCAAGAGTACCAATGGATTGAAGCCGACAAAGATATGAAAGTTTTGGAGACGGCAGGAATCCCATACGGGGTGCTTGCAGGTAACCATGACGTAGGCCACCAAGACAATGATTACAGCTATTACGACAAGTGGTTTGGTGAGGATCGGTTCAAAAACCAACCGACCTACGGCGAATCGTATGATAACAACCGCGGCCACTATGACTTAGTTTCCTCGAACGGCAACGATTTTATCGTCGTTTACATGGGTTGGGGTTACGGAGACAAAGAGATTGATTGGATCAACGAAGTGTTGAAAAAGTATCCGAACCGCAAAGCGATTCTGAACTTCCACGAATTCATGCTCGTCTCCAATAACCGCGCACCAATGGCGGAAAAAGTATTCGAGCGTGTTATTAAGCCGAATAAGAACGTTATTGCCGCTCTATCCGGTCACTATCACGACGCTGAGTTGAAAGTCGATCCAATCGACGATAACAACGACGGCATCCCAGACCGTAATGTGTATCAAATGTTGGCGGATTACCAGGGCGCTCCTGAAGGCGGACTTGGGTATATGAGATTAATGCAATTTGATTTGAAAAACGGCAAAATCCACATGAAGACTTACTCGCCTCATTTGGACGATTACAACTTCTATGAACCGGACGAACATCCTGGGAAAGACGAGTTCGACTTGAATTTGAATCTAGATGCTGTAACCAAACGCGTAGCTACGGATTATATCGGTGTGAACGTGTATACGAACAAAACGATCGGAAGCGTCGATAATGTGAAGAGTGGACAGACGGCAACCGTGGTTTGGCCGAACCTTACTCTAAATATGACCTATCAATGGTACGCTCTCGCCGAAGATCAATATGGTGGATCGAGACAGTCCGATATTTGGAAATTCAACACTAGTCATCAAGAAGAATCAAGCGACAGTGGTGGAGGCAGTGCGCCAGCGATTCCTTCGGGCGCAACGATTCCAGTGGATGGTGGTACAGTAACTTTGGAAGGCGCTAAGATCGTTATTCCAAGTGGTGCGATACCAGGCGACATTAAGATTACGGTGGCTAAAATATCCGATGCAGCTTCGCTGCCGGTAGACCCATCATCTAAGCTGATTGGTGATGTATTCGAAATTAAGAAAGATAAAGATGGCAGCTTTAGTAAAGCTATCGAAATCACATTGCCTTTTGATAAGAGCAAAGTAAATCTAGATCAGTCAGACGTAAGCTTGTATTGGTTTAATGAAACAACGAAAACTTGGGTTCAATTAGATAACATTGTCGTTGATAAAGTGAAAGGTACCGTAACCGGTTCTGTCACCCACTTTACGAAATTTGCCGTTATCTCTAACCCGAAACAAGAAACAAAACCTGAGTCTGGTAACGTTAATTTGACAGACATCAAAGGACACTGGGCAGAATCTAACATTCTAGAACTAGTCAAAGCGGGTTCCATTAACGGTTATGAAGATGGCACATTTAAACCGGAAAACCGCATCACGCGAGCTGAATTCGTTTCAATCGTTGTGAAGTACCTGAAATTGAACGATCAAGACAGCAACAATAAGTTTACGGATGCAGCGAACCACTGGGCGAAGAACGCAATCGCCACAGCTGCTGCACAAGGCATTATCACAGGGTACACAGATACAACCTTTGGTCCGGATGATTTCATTACTCGTGAGCAAATGGCGGAAATCATGGTTCGTGCCGCTCATTTGGACAAGATGGCAGGGAATACGAGCTTCACCGATAATGCTGCGATTTCAGATTGGGCACAAGCGGCTGTAGCTACGTTAACCTCCAAAGGGTTCATGAACGGTTATGAGGATGGTACGCTGAAACCGCAAGGATTAACAACGCGCGCGGAAGCATCTACCCTTATTCTAAGAGTCTTGAAGAAATAGAAATGAAAAGGCTCCTTCGTCTGAAAAGACGGGGAGCCTTTTTTTGGTCACAGAGTCTCTCTAGTGGGCAAGGAGGGGAACTACAGCGCGCTATTCTGCCCGAAACAGCTCTACTAGCGGGGGAGAGGGAACTGTGGTCCGCTAATTAGCTGATCTGGGCAGGTTTTTGGGCGAAGGTGGCGAAATAAGAGCTTGTAGTTCCTCTTCGCCCAGTGAAACTCCACGCTCACCCTAAATAAGGGAATGGAGTTCCCTTATCATCCGTTTATCTGCGTTTGCGCTTCGCTGTTCCGGATTTGGAACCGCCTTTGCGTCTGCGAGCCGTTCCGGATTTCTTACGGCGTTTGCGTTTCGGTCTGAACACTTCAACCGAATCTCCTGAGGCGACTTTGCCTTTGCCAAGAGCGCCAAAGATCGTTTTCACCATTGGGGCCATTTGCTGAAAGCTGGACATGAACTTCTGAACCTTGCCCATTGTGCCAAGGATGCCGTCGATGCCGCCCATCCGCTCAACGAAGCCGGAGATTTGCTTCATGTTGAGACCACTCAGCGGGTTGGAGCTTCCGCCAGTTGCGGCGCCACCGCCACCCCCTCCGAAGAGGTTGCTGAGGAAATTGCCGCCACCGCCACCTCCTGTGGCACCGGCATTTCCGCCGCCGCCTCCGAAGAAGCCGCCACCACCACCACCGGCGTTACCACCGCCGCCAAAAAATCCACCGCCACCGCCGGCATTACCGCCGAAGAAATCGCCGCCTCCTTGGAAAGGAGTAGGGAGCCCTCCGCCTTGAGCGAAATCCGAGAACGGATTGCCGCCTAAGCCTGGATACTGGCCGAATGCGCGATCATCACCAATTTGCGGAGGTAAAGTGGTGAGGCTTCTTGTATGCACTTCAGGACGGTTACCGCCATTACCAATGATTTGTCTAGGGTTAGTCACTGGGATTCACGATCCTTTTTATCAGATTTGTCTCCTACAGGATATGTCACTTGCCTATCGTTGGTATGGACGAATGTCACGGGTCCTAGATATTTGTCACAATTCAGCTCATTAACGCATAGAAATTTTAACGTTTCGCAATCCTAAAGGCAGGATTTAAAGCGGGCGTGTCGAATGATACTCTGGAGCTTACTATAATAAGCTAACATGCATTTCTACCAGGAGTTGATAACGTATGCAATTAAAAAAATTAAATGATAAAGCTATAGACCAACTTTTTGAGGCCATACTGACCCTTAAGGATATAGAGGAGTGCTACGTCTTTTTTGATGACCTGTGCACCGTGAACGAGATTCAATCGCTTTCCCAGCGTCTGGAGGTAGCTCGCATGCTGCGCAAAGGCTGCACGTACAATCAGATCGAAGCGGAAACTGGCGCATCCACAGCCACCATCTCCAGAGTTAAGCGCTGCTTGAATTATGGCAATGACGGCTATGTATTGACATTAGATCGTTTAGGTCGTTAAATATTTGTATCATAAAAGAATTCTTTAAGATCCTGCATTACCAAGTGTAATGCGGGATTTTTCCTGTTTATGGAGAGCTCAATTGACATGTGGGAACACATTCGTTAGCATAGGATTGTAGCCATGGATAGAACGGGTGGGGAGAACATAATGAGTAAGGTTGGTGTCCTGGTCATAAGCCATGGATCTAGGGATAAAGGCTGGGTTGACCTGGTCGACGAAGCTGTATCTGCGGTTCACATGCCGGAAGGAATGCCAATCTATGCCTCCTATCTGGAACTGGTGGAAGGCAGGTTGATTCAAGACGGTATTTACAGTTTAGAAGCGCAAGGTGTGACGGATATCATCGTCGTTCCCCTGTTCGTGTCTTCTGGCAGTACACATATCGATGAAATCAGCTACGCTTTAGGCGTTATTGAAGAGCCGTTGCTGGAAACGGACATGGAACCTTTTGATATAAAGGCCCGGATTCATTTTACATCCCCGATTGATGACGATCCTGTTATAGCAGAGATTATGTATGCCAAAATCAAAGAACTGTCCGAAGCGCCAACGCAGGAAATCGTGCTGCTGATTGGGCACGGAAGCCAAGAAGACGGCTTTCATCAGAAGTGGCTTCAAGGCTTAGAACAGCTCGCAGAGCGGTTGAAAGCTTTGGGTGGCTTTGACGAAGCGGATATTGCCATGCTGTTGCCGGATCAAGTGCATGCCAAGATGACAGAGTGGGCGGTTAAGAAGCCTGGACATGCTGTTATTGTGGCGCCTCTTTTTCTGAGTGAGGGCTATTTTACGAGACAAGTAATCCCTTCCCGATTGAAGGGATTTGCATATATATATAATGGACGGGCGCTGCTGCCAAGTCCGCTAATTTCCAAATGGATGGAGAAGCAGATCGCTTCCGCAAATTCGAGACGGTGAACAGGTGATGAGACACAATGGTCAAAAGAGCAAGACTGATCTATAACCCGACTTCCGGCCGGGAAGAAATGAAGAAACGCCTGCCAGAAGTTCTTCAGCGCTTAGAGCGCGGAGGCTTCGAAACATCTGCTCACGCGACAATCGGTGAAGGGGATGCCACACTGGCCGCGGCTGAAGCTGTGAACCGTGGCTTTGATCTTATTATCGCCGCTGGCGGAGACGGCACGCTGTGCGAAGTCGTGAACGGTATGGCCGAGAAAGAGGGGCGGCCGCCGCTCGGCATTTTACCGCTGGGGACGACCAACGATTTTGCCCGTGCGCTTGGCATTCCCAAGAATCTAGAGCAGGCATGCGACCTGATCATCCAGCAGTACACGACCGACATTGATGTAGGTAAAATCAACAACCGCTACTTCATTAATATTGCCGGCGGAGGCTCGATGACCGAGCTGACGTACGAAGTCCCAAGCAAACTCAAAACCATGATCGGTCAGTTGGCCTATTATATGAAGGGACTCGAAAAACTGCCTAGGCTCAAGCCTATCGAGCTGTACGTCAAAGCTGGCGATCTCGAGTTTCACGATGAAGTCATGATGTTCCTTGTCGGTAACACCAACTCGGTGGGCGGGTTCGAGAAGCTCGTGCCGGAAGCTAGAATGAATGACGGTTTGTTTGATGTTTTGATACTGCGCAAGTGTAATCTTGCGGAGTTTATCCGAGTGGTCACACTCGCGCTGCGCGGGGAGCATCTGAATGACCCGAATCTGATTTATTTTCAGACCAATCATATCGAAATTAATTCACCGGACTACGTCCAGTTGAACTTGGATGGCGAATTCGGCGGCACGCTGCCGTGCGTTATGACGAACCTCAAAAGTCACCTCCAAATCATCGTCGATGAGTCGGGTCAGTCGATTTATAAGAAGACGCTGATTGAGACATTGACGACGCCGTTTCAATTGAAGGAGCGGCATGGTGATGAGGAGCATGATGGGCATCATCCGCATCAGCCTAGGGAGTAGTGGTCGGGACATTTATGCTATATAGGGAAAGAAGAGACAAGTGAGGGTATTATGAGCGTAAAAGATAAAAGGACTGCGAAGTCCAACGAGAAATCTGCGGATAGAAGAGCGGGTAATTCTGCAGAACGTTCTAGGGAAAGAAGAGCAGGGAATTCTACGGGGCAAAAAGAAAAGAATTCTGCGCCCAAGGTGGCGCCGGCCTGGATGGCGGATCTGCCGGTGCAGATCGGGCAGCAATACGAGGCTGAGATTATCGGGATCAGCCATGATGGGGAAGGGGTGGGCCGTGTGAACGGCTTTACCCTTTTTGTCGCTGGTGCGCTGCCAGGTGAGCGTGCTCTGGTGCGGGTGGAGCATGTGAAGAAGCAGTACGGGTATGCGCGGCTGCTGCAATTGGTGGAAGAGAGTGCGGAGCGGGTCATGCCGGTTTGCAGCATTTATGAAGAGTGCGGCGGCTGTCAGCTGCAGCACCTGAGCTATGAGGCGCAGCTACGCGTGAAGCGTCAGCAGGTTGTGGATAATTTGCAGCGGATTGGGAAGCTGGATGTGGCTGGGGAGACCTCTGAAGGGATTGTTGTCCATCCCACGCTGGGAATGTCCGAGCCATGGCGGTACCGGAACAAGGCGCAGGTTCCTTTTGGGGAAGAGCGCGGCGGCCTCATTGGCGGATTTTATGCACAGGGAAGCCATCGCATCATTGATATGGAGGAGTGCCTGATCCAGCACGAAGCGAACGACGAAGTTGTCGCTCGGGTGAAAGAGATCGGTGCGCGGCTTGGTATTACCGCTTATCGGGAAGAGACGAATGCCGGACTGCTGCGCCATGTCGTCGTCAAAGTCGGCTTCCGCACGGGCGAGATCATGGTCGTTTTGGTGACCAACGGCAGCACGATTCCGCGTGTGGACGAGTGGATTGATGGTATTAGGGCTGCGCTACCTTCAGTGAAGAGCATTTGTCATAACATTAATGTGAAACAGACGAATGTTATTTTTGGGGGTGAGACTCGCGTACTGTGGGGCAGCGAAGTCATCTATGACTATATCGGCGATGTGAAATTTGCTATTTCCGCGCGATCGTTCTTTCAAGTGAACCCCGTTCAGACGGAAGTCTTGTACGGGAAGGCTTTGGAGTACGCCGGGTTGACCGGCGATGAAGTCGTTGTCGATGCCTACTGCGGGATCGGGACGATCTCCCTGTTCCTGGCGCAGCGCGCGGGACAGGTCTACGGCGTTGAGATCGTCGAAGAAGCGATCGCGGATGCACGGAAGAATGCCGAGTTGAACGGCATGACGAACGTGCATTTCGAAGCGGGCCCAGCGGAAGTGGTCCTCCCCGAGTGGACAAGTCAGGGCATTCGCCCCGACGTGATCGTGGTGGACCCGCCCCGCAAGGGCTGCGACGCCGCGCTGCTCGCGACGATCCTAGAGCTGCAGCCGCGCCGCGTCGTCTATGTGTCGTGCAGCGCATCGACACTGGCTCGCGACTTGCGCGTGCTGGTTGATGGGGGCTACAGCGTCGCGGAGGTGACGCCGGTGGATATGTTTCCGCATACGGTGCATGTGGAGTCGGTTGCGCTGCTTGTACGAAATGAAACAGATGCTGAAAACCCTTATTAATACTGGGTTTTTCCAATGAAACAGCAGGGTGAAATTAGTAATACAGTAGTGATTTTTAGTGGTTTTTTGGCCATTGGTGTAAAATTGGTGTAAAAACTCAACATAAATGAGCCGAAATCAGCGGAAATCACCCGAAAAGAGCCTAAAACAGGGCACATTTTGAATGAACTGTTATAGTCCATAAAAAAAGAAGCCGAACGATTGGTACAGCGATCGCTCGGCTTCTTTATGCTTCTTTACGATTTTTAAATGGAATGATCAGATCGAACTTATTGGCAGCTTCCTTATCCGCCTTCGATAATACATGGCCATAGATGTTCATCGTTGTCGTAATGTTGGCATGTCCCAGACGTTCAGAAATAATTTTGGCATGAACACCTTGGTTGATCAATATGGTGGCAGAGGTATGGCGTAAATCATGGAATTTGATGTATTTTAAATTTTGCTTCTTTAGGAAGCCACGAAACCACAAATAGGGGCTTTCTGGATAAAATGATCTGCCATACTGATTAAAGAAAACAAAGAAATGATCGTTATCTCGGGTTTTCTCTAATTCACCCCATTGATGTTGACAGTACTCGTGATATTCTCTAAGTTCTTCCCATACCGCATCAGATAGGTTTATTTTACGCGTAGATTTTTTAGTCTTGGGTTCTTTGATAATGGGATTACCGTTAATAAAATCAGAAATACTTTGTTTAACATTTATCGTACCTTGTTCTAAATCAACGTTCTTCCACTCAAGCCCAACCAACTCGCCGCGGCGTAGTCCAGTAGTTAAAGCAAGGGTGATCATCATGCGCCAATGATAAGCTTCTTTTTCTAATGCCTCAAACAATAGCTGAATTTCATCTTCATCGTATACTTCACTTTCCTTATATACGACTTTAGGCGATTTTACATCCGCAACAGGATTAGATTTAATAACTCTCCACTCGACCGCTCTTGAGAAGACGTTTTTCAACACTCGGTACACGTACTGAATGGTTCCAGAAGAAAGCTTACCATCTTTCCCATCCTGTCTGTGGCCTTCTTTGCCTAATTCACTTATTAAGGAAGCGACATGTAAGGGTTTCACTTGATCTAGTCGTAAGTGCCCAATAGCAGGAAGAATCCGTTTGTTTAAAATTCTTATGTAAATGGATAATGTCTTTACTTCAAGTTCCTGCAATGCATACTTGTCCCTCCATTCATCAATGAAAGCATGCAACGTCAATTTTTCAGGTGCGATGTAAGCTCCGGCGTGTACTTCAATCTCAAATTTGGAAAGTTCAAGTTCAGCCTCCTTTTTAGTTCGGCAATGAACGGTTTTACCGTGACGTATATATTTGCCGGTTGCATCTCTTCCGATGCTAACGGTTAATCTCCATGAATTCTTACCTCTTTTTTCTAAACTCGCCATAGCATATGACCTCCAGAGCAATAGGAATACATTCCAAGTATCACCACTTCAATATTGACCAATACATATGGCAGGAGATGGATTCAAAATCCATTTTCCCTTGAAAAATAATCCTTACAAAAGTATAGGGTAATTGTGAAACAGCCCAAACCAATGGGCTGTTTTTTCGTTTTGGGTTAAGTAGAACGAGGACGCATATGTGGGAAACTCCGTACGTATTATTGAACAAACATGAATGAACATAATGTTAGAATCTAACTCAAAATTAGGTTAAAGGAGCGGGTAGCGTGCCAAAAGTTGTTTCTATGCTTAACATGAAAGGCGGAGTCGGTAAGACCACCTTAACCTACAACCTTGCTTGGTATGCAGCTTTTAAAAAAATGTATAAAGTATTAGTCGTCGATCTTGATCCCCAATCGAATCTAACGCAAATTTTTATGGGGGGCGATGGGTATCGGGATTATTTAGAAAGTCCTAGGCAATCTATTGTAGACATTTTTGAAAACAGCAGCCAAGTTACAACTAATATTATTCATTCTGTTGACGAATGGACGGATGGTAGTCTACTACATCTAATTCCGGCGAGAGCTGAGTTATCGAAAACTTTGAAAAATCCAACGTCAAAGGAGCATAAGCTGCGCCGATTTTTAACGAAGGTTCAAAGTAATTACGACCTGATTCTGATTGATTGTCCACCGACTGACTCCATTCTATCAGTGGCCAGCTATTTGGCTAGCGATTCGTTAATTATACCTGTAAAGCCTGAAAAATTAGCAATCATCGGACTGCCACTGCTTAAGGGAAGTATTGAGGATTTCAATGAGGATAACGAAGGAGAATACAAAATTTCCGTTTCCGGAATTATTTTCAATAATGTAGAGGCAGGAGACATACCTGAAAACCGTATTTCCAAGAAAGAGGTTTTAGCTTTTGCTAAAGAAAACAACTGGCATGTATTCGACAATGAAGTTAGAGAATCCAAATCGTATGTTAACGGTATTCGTGAGGGAAAGCCGATGTTCAAAGATTCTAGATCACGAGGTCATATTATGGAAGAATTTTATGCGGTAGGAGACGAGTTTTTACGGAGTGTGGGTATTGAATGACGAATCAGTCCAAAGAGCTATTACTTGATTTGTTGAAGTTAAAAGTGCGGTATAGCGGCAAGGAATTCGAGCAGGTTGCTGACGTGCTAATGAAGGGTTCGGAGCCACTTCTGGCTCATATCATCAAATTAGTTCAAGAGCTTGAAGGTATTTCTGGAGCTAAACCAAGTACTCGTCCTAAAAAGGAAGCGGTTTCAAAGGTTCTAGTGAGTAGTTATACAATTACTGATCCTGAGGTTCAGGAGCTGCTTTTTGAAATAAATAAAATACTTTTGTCTAAAGATGCGTTCAGAACGGTAAAAGAGCTACAAAGCTTTGTTTCACGTAAGGTCATGTTGACCGCATCGAAAAATACAAAGGCCGAACTCGTTAATAAGTATATGAATTATATATCCGCTAGACCAAGGGATGAAATGATCAATGAGCGACAACTACTAAAAGATTCAGGTGATGATGTTTCTAGCTTCTTAAATATGGCCAATGCAATCGTAAGCTCGAGAAAAGAAAAGCGATACTAACGTAAAAATTAGACGTGTGACTTTTTCGGTCCACGTCTTTTATATGCGAACGGACATTCTCTGACATCATGTTGACCAAAGCATATGCTACATTCATATCAGAAACCAGATGAGAGAGGATGTTGCACATGAGTTCACCTATTCAAATGACCCATGCATGGAATAACGAGTATTGGCCAATGGGAGGGGCGGAAAAAACATTCTTGCTCCTCGAGTTAAAGGGAAATTCTGGATCTCGCTCTGACCGAGCGCCAATGAATATATCACTAGTGATGGATCGCAGCGGATCTATGTCTGGGGCGCCGATTGCTTACAGTAAGAAGGCTTGCCAGTTCGTAATCGATCAAATGAGCCAAGAAGATCAATTAAGTATGGTTGCTTTTGATAATGAGGTAACTACGGTGTTTGCGCCACAGAATGTGACTCACAAGGATGTCATGAAACAAAAGATAGAGACTATACAAGATGGTGGCAGTACCAACTTGAGCGGGGGATTGCTGCAGGGGATTCAGTATGTGGTACAAGGAAAAGTAGACGGTAGTGTCAACAGGATTCTATTATTATCCGACGGACATGCGAATGAAGGCATCACAGATCGGGCGAAGCTGCAGTCTATTGCAAAGGAATTTCATAGTCTGGGTATTGGAGTAACAACAATGGGCATTGGGGATGGGTTCGACGAGGAGCTAATGGAAGGCATTGCGGACCATGGCGGCGGAAACTTCTATTTTATTGAAAAGCCGGAAGACATCCCTGGAATATTCTCCAAAGAGCTGGATGGTCTATTATCTGTTGTTGCCCAAAATGTACAGTTAACGATACACCCTTCAGAAACAACACGCATTACTCGGATCTATGGTTATAAAGCTGAAGAAGACAATAATGGTCTGAAGCTGTCCATGGGAGATATTTTCGACCAAGAGGTGAAGTCAATCTTGCTTGAAATCACTTTCTTCCCTCATACCAATGGTAAACACGAAGTTCTTAATATCCAATGGGATTATGTAGATGTGACGGAAGGAGCAAAGCTGTGCACAATTCAATACAAGATCGAAGCCAATTTTACGAACGATCTTAATTTGATCATGAACTCATCGAACCCCCATGTGGAGAAACAGCTCAAAATCACGGAATCGGCCATGGCAATCGAGCATGCGATAATCGCTTTTGATCAAGGGGATGAGGAAATGGGAAAAATGCTTCTTCAGCAGCAAGCCGATGAGATGTTGGTGGCCGCTGTTAAATCGGAGGATGCAGAGTTACGTGAGGAAGCACAATTGCTATACAGCCAGCTAGAAAATTTCACATTTTCCAGCAAGACAAGAAAGACACTTCATGAACAGAAGTACAGGCAAATGAAAAGAAAGAAATAGGCAGGACTCTCCTAACCATAGGTCGAATTTACTATATCTAGTGGGTTGGTTCTATAGCACTATAGGGGAGAGAAATCGACATGAAAGAGCGCTTAATTCGGCTAATGCGAATGATTAATTTGATACAATCCAAACCGGGGATATTGGCCAGGGAGTTAGCGGATTGCTGCGAAACAACGGAAAGGACCATCTATCGCGATCTGGAAATGCTTCATGCGATGAATATCCCAATTTCGAATTACGGACATGGGAAAGGCTATGCGTTTATCAGTAATTTCTCCATGTATCCGCTAGATTGGACGGAGCAGGAAGCATTGTCATTCTCAATGTTACCCTCTGTAATGGAACAAATGAAGTCATTACTACCGGAAGGTTTTGACTCTGCCTTGGAAAAGGTCATGGGCGTTCATAAGAAAGAGAAATCAAAGCGAGCCGATATTTTGCAGCATGTGACAGATGTTATCCAAATGGGTACACCTGCCTATCGTGAGGAGGATGGAAGCGCTTCTTTCCTTTACGATATTATTCAAGCTAGATTATCCCAGCAAACGATAAGAACGGTGTATTACACGCAAAGCCGCAACGAGGAGTCTCAAAGAGACATTGATCCTTATTATTTAGTACCTCGAGACCATCGGTTTTACTTAATTGGTTATTGCCATTCTGCCGGCGATATCCGAACGTTCCGGATCAGTCGGTTTCGGGATGTGAAGCTGCTTAGTGATACCTTCGATAAAGGTGAATTTAATTTGAAAACCTATATGAAAAACACGTGGTCCATTGAGCGAGGCGCAGACCAAATTCGTTTTAAAATAAAATTTCATGCGAATATCGCTCGTTATGTGAAGGAAGAAGAGCTCTTTGTAAAGCCGAAATTGACGCCTCAGAAGGATGGAAGTCTACTTTTTGAAGTAACGGTGAATCATGAACGTGAATTTATGAATTGGTTAAGTCAATATGGTCCGGAAGCGGAGATTCTGGAGCCCAAAGTGTATCGGGATATCATGAGGCAGAAGCTAGAACGATGGAAATCCTTATACGAGTAAAAAGGAGCGAGATAGCATGGTATCAGCTTTTATTCGTAACTTACATGAGAGCTTTCAGACATTTCCTTTATCCAAAAAGGTACTTCTTGCCCCTCGGTTCGCTGACGGACAGATGTGGCTGCATCAAGTCTGTCGTGTCTACGGCCACGTTTTGAATGTTGAGGTACAAACGATAGAAAGCCTAGCCCTAAAACAGGCTGCACTTAAGCTTTTTCAGCAAAAGAAAACGGTTATTCGTCCCCAGCAATCATTCTGGATCATTCAGCAGATCATGATGGAACTGACCAAGGGAGAGGATACCTATCTTTCGGATACGATGATCACACCAGGCATGGTTTCCTGTTTTCATCGTTCCATTGAAGATTTACGGCAAGCCTTTGTTCAGGCCAAAGACTTAGAACTGTCTTATTTCATTGATCTCCCTAAGGGGATGTATGTGAGGGAAGTCCTTCTGCGTTATGAGAAGATGCTGCTGGAACACAATTTCGTGGATCAAATGCTGCTAACTGATCTCGTTGAGGTTGAGCAGGATGGTACCCTGTTTATCGTGCCTGAGAATAGCTTGCTTTCCCATGCGCAGCAGACGATCCTTCAGACGATAGCTGGAGAACGCTTAGTGAAGCCGATGTTGGGCTTACCATTTACAGCATCCGAATCTGATTTTCCGGCAGACAAGGCGCAATTGTTTCATGCAACGGGTACATTGGCAGAGGTTCGCGAAGTGATGAGAAGGGTATTAGTTCAGGAGAATCCACTCGATCAGGTCGAAGTCATTGCATCGAATTATGAAGACTACGCAAGTGCGATGCATACACTGAGCGCTGAGTTGGACATCTCTTGCACGTATGGGGGAGGGTTGCCGCTTCAATACGCTCGTATGGGCCGAACCTTATTAAAGTTGATTCATTGGCTCGAGAATGATTTTCCCATTGCGGATTTCATCTCTTTGTTACGTGACGGAGGCTTATCGCTGCGCAATGTGGATGACAGCATTCGATCATCGGAGTGGATCCGTACTTTAGAGAAGCTACCTATTGGTTGGGGCAAAGAGCGGTATTTAGATTTGCTTGAATCGATTGAAGTTGGGGGAGATGCAGAAGAGAAGCCACTGGTAGTCAGTCTTAGAAAGGTCTTTCAAGGCATATTCGCGAAATGGCCGAGTGAAGATGCATGGAGCCCAGCTTTTATCCTGACATGGTTACAGCGTATCGTTTCGGACTACGGTACGATTCAGAATGAAGATGATGCGGGTATTGTCAAAGAAATAGATGAGCTGGCAGCCACGCTTGCTTCTGTGGATGCGATTTCGCCCTCTCTGATGAAGAAAGACGTTGCTCAGCAATATGTCACACAGCTCCTATCCGGTATTCGTGTGAAAGTTGCTTCAACACCCTCACCTGGTGCTATCCACATTTCATCGCTTTCTGGTGGCGGTCTAACAGGAAGGCCATTCACGTATATCGTCGGCATGGATGAACATAACTGGTCCGTTGCTTCTCGTCAGGATCCGGTTTTGCTAGATGAAGAAAGGCAAAACATTAGCGCTCATCTGCTACTAGCATCAGAACGCGGCAAACTTGCGAAATTAGATCAACATAGAAGGCTAGGAAGCATTACAGGGAACGTAACGTTAAGTTACTCCTCTTATCAGATCGCAGAAGGAAAGCAAGCAAGTCCTGCGTTTGAGCTGCTGAAAATCTTCCGAAACAAGCTTCAAATGTCGGATGCAGATTACACTGCAATGGGAAATGCGCTCGGCATGCCTGTCAGTTATTTATCTCATAAGGCGACCAATGAGGTGAGCTTCCTGCCTTTGGACAGTTCCGATCTATGGACGGTCGCGTTGACGGATAAGCATGATCAAACGCGTAACGGGCGAGACACGTTGAATGCGGCGTATCCGCATATGAACAAAGGAAGTCAAGCCGTGATGAATCGCGTCTCCAACGCGATTACAGCACATGATGGCTTCATACAATCGGACACATTAGTCGCTGAAATGGGGCAACGCTCGTTTAGCGCAAGTCAGCTGGAACGCTACGCTGAATGCCCAATGAGATTCTATTTCGGTTATGTACTTGGGATATGGGCCAAAGATGAAGCTGTTTATGACCGAACGCGTTGGTTAGAACCTATGGATCGCGGGAATTTACTACATCGTATTTTTTACGAGTATCTGAAACAAATAACGTCGGACGGCTCACTGCCAGCAAATCATGACAGAACGATTATGCAAGCCATAACAGAAAAGCAATTAGCGGATTTCGAGCAGTTAGTTCCTGCGCCAAGTCAGCTTATCCTGCAAAAAGAGTCTGATGAGATCCGTCAGGATGTGGAATGGTTCTATAACGAAGAATTGACAAAGACGACACGTCCTCTCTATTTCGAGCAAGACCTTACGATAGATGGCGAGCCAATGACGTTAAAACTGACAGACGGTTCCTCTCTTACGTTAAAAGGATTTATTGACCGGATTGATCAGATTGGTCCGAATGCTTACCGAATCATCGACTATAAGACGGGGAGTCCGGGTAAGTATCGGGACAATGCGTATTTTGCCGGCGGAACGCAGCTTCAACATGCGCTCTATGCGCTAGCCGCGGAGCAGTGGTTGAAGGATACGGGCAGAGATAAGGATGCCCAGGTGACGGAGTCAGCGTACTATTTTCCGACAGCGAGAGGGGTTGGACGGGAAGTGGTGCGTGCGCAAGATAAGCGTGAGGTGCTGACTGGGCTTGTGAGAAGTTTGTTAACCTCCATGGAACAGGGTGTGTACATACCGACAGAGGATGCGAGGCGTTGCCGTTATTGCGATTATGCGACAGTTTGTGTGAATCATGCTTCTTTTATGGGTGATAAAAAGAAAGATCTGGGCAATGTTGTGAGGCTGAAAGAGCTCTTGGAGGTGGAAGCCATTGACTAGACCTAACGATTGGGAAGCTAGGAACCGTATCATCGATGATCTGAATACCAACTTATTAGTTGAAGCAGGAGCGGGTTCTGGTAAAACAACGAGTCTTGTAGGCCGGATGGTGTCTTTGATTCGAACGGGGAGCGCACAGGTTGATCGGATTGCGGCGATTACTTTTACGAATAAGGCAGCAGATGAGCTTCGGGAGCGTTTTCGATTAGCTTTGGAAAAGTCGTTGAGCAGCGCGAAAGATGCTGGGGAAAAGCAACGGTTTGCCGCCGCGATGGAAGGGCTCGATCAGAATTTCATAGGCACGATTCATGCATTCTGCGGCATGTTGCTTCGTGAGCGCCCGGTAGAGGCGGGATTGGATCCAGCCTTTAGAGAGTTAGACGAAATAGCGGGGGCGGAATTCCAAAGCCGTTGTTGGGACGATTATTTGCTGCAGCTTGAAGAACTTGGGCGGGTAAACGAGTTAGAGGAACTTCAGGGGTATGGCATCACCGTGAATACACTGAAAGCTGTGTATGATCGTGTGTCGCTGTTCAGTGATGTGCAGATCGAAGCGGCTGAGGTGCCGCGCCCTGACTTCGATTTGATTCGTTTGTCTTTGCCGCCATTGATGGCAATGGCATGGCCCTATATGCCGACCAATGAGCCAGAAAAAGGGTGGGATGCGCTGCAAAAGGTACTGCGTTTAATTAAGCAGAAGGAGCGCAATTGGAGCTGGGATAACGACTTCCATGTGCTGTCGATGGCAATGGAATTCGATAAGAAGCTGGAGGTCACGCAAAATCGCTGGACAGAGAAGGCCATGGCGAAGGAAATGCGGGATCGATTCCAAGACTGGCAGATCACCGTTCTATTGCCCTTCCTGAGAGCTTGGCGAGAGTATCTGTATCCGAAGTTCATTCATTTTGTCATGCCAGCCGTTGCCTATGCGCAGCAGAGAAGAACAGAGTTGGGGGTTGTCAGCTTTCAGGATTTACTCGAGAAGGCGACAGCTTTGCTGCGGGAATCCTCCGCTGTGCGGGGCTATTTTGCTAGTAGATTTCAACGGCTACTGGTGGATGAATTCCAAGATACCGATCCGATTCAAGCGGAGATGATGTTTCTTCTGACTGGAAGCGGAGATCGCGAGGGTGAACAAGATTGGCGCAAGCTGCAACCGCGTCCAGGCTCCTTATTTATTGTAGGTGATCCCAAACAATCGATCTATCGTTTCCGCCGTGCGGATATTTCCATCTATAACGAGGTGAAGCGCAGAATCGCAAAGTCAGGGGATGTGCTGCAGCTTGATGCTAATTTCCGATCTGTGCAGGCGATTGGCGACTATGTGAACTATCAGTTTGAGTCGAAATTTCCGAAGGAAGCGAGCGAGGAACAGGCTGCTTTTGTGAACATGCAGACACAGTCTCCGAATCCTGCCGATAAGAAAAAGGCCACACATGGTATCCATACATTGACCTATCCGAAAATGCCAGGGGGCAAAGCAACCGTTGCAAACGAAGATGCTGGAAGAGTATCAGCCTATATCGCTTGGGCTTGCGGTAAGAACGGGCTGAACATCCAGGAGCGAGATGCGAATGGCGAATATCAGATGCGGAGAGCCGTGCCGAGTGATTTTCTTATTTTGCTGAAAACGAGAGAATTCATCAGTCTGTATGCGGAAGCACTGGATAGCTGCGGAATTCCGGCAGATACGGCTGGCAGCGCGGCCATTTATCCCGAAATGTTTAGTTTGGCGCAGTTGGCTGCCTGTTTAGATGATCCTTCAAATAAAATTGCACTCCTATCTGTGCTTCGAGGCGAGCTGTTTGGCATTAGTGATCAGGAGCTTTACGACTATAAAAAGGCGGGATTTGCCTTCCACTATTTGGTGTCATCTGATGAAGGTGTAGATGTTGTGGAAGCGTTGCCTGTATATGGCGTGCTGGAGAAGCTGCGCACCTACTATGCTTGGACCCGTAAGCTGCCTGCACTCACAGCGTTATCACGCATCATGGTGGATATGGGCTTGCTCGTCCATGCCGCGCAGAATGAAGCAGGATCGACACGCGCGGGGACGCTAATCAAGCTATTGCAGCAGTTACAGGATGAAATCAACAGCGCAGCGGGTTGGGGAGCTTTGGCCGACACACTTGCGGAGTGGTGCCAGGGCAGAGGTGTCGAAACTTCCAGCTTATATGCGGGACGTAACAAGTCCGTGCGTATTATGAACCTGCATAAGGCGAAGGGTCTGGAAGCACCTGTAGTCTTCCTTGCTTGCCCTTGCGGTGAATCGGACCACGATGCAACGGAATATGTTGACCGGACTGTCGATCCGGCGGTGGGCTATTTTACCATCTCGCAGCAAAAGTATGAGTTCGCGAAGGAAACGTTAGCTCAACCTGTCGGTTGGGAGGCGATGAACCTCAGAGAACGAGAGTTTATGAACGCTGAAAAGGATCGACTCTTGTATGTGGCGGCTACGCGCGCGAAGCAAATGCTGGTCATCAGCCAGTACCCGGAGCAGCCGGCGAAAAGCCCGTGGAGTCCACTCCTGCTCGGGATGGAGATGGTTCCGGAGCTTGAAGTTCCTGCCTTTGAGGCGGAGGAACGTGTGGAATATAGTGAGCAGCTGGATTTAGCCGGGTTCATGGCAGAACGAGCTGCGAAAGTGGTGCGACTGGGGAGGTCCACCTACGCACGTGCATCTGTCACTGGGCTGACCAAGAGTTCGGGGGAAGTACCCGAATGGTCGTCCGAAGGACGCGGCATGGCTTATGGCAGCCTTGTGCATTTGGGCATTGAAGCTGCCGGTAAGGGCATTGCAGGCGAGCAGCTTGCGGCCTATATGGCAATGCTTGCGGATCAGCTCAAAGTGAACGCGGATTTCATTTCGGAAGCTTTTCTCGCTGTCGTTGCTTTTACGAACAGTGAGCTCTGGCAGCGAGCGCTTCGAGCGAAAACACGCCTGCACGAAGTCAGGCTTTTATTTAAGAAAAGTGCTGAGGGGAGTACTGTTGGGGATGACTCGGCCACGGAAGTTGCCGTTTCTGTGGAAGAGGGGGCATTAGCAGAGACTGTGCGTGATGTCTATGTTGAGGGTGTCATCGACTTCTTGTTTGAAGAAGAGGACGGTTGGGTGATCGTTGACTTCAAGACGGACCACTTTGAGGCGGGGAAGGAAGAGGCGTTTGTTCGCTTCTATCGGCCGCAGGTGTTGACTTATGCGCGGGAGTGGGAGCAGACTTTCGGGTATAAGGTGAAGGAAGCAGGGCTTTATTTTGTGGGGCATCAGAAGTACTTAGATTTGAATAAATAGAAATGTTGCTTAATAAAACAAGATAGGAATGTTCGTCGCACTTTAACAAGACCGTTCACAGATTCGGATATCATCCTTAAAGGATTATTGAAGCGAACAATGGGGAGAATTCTTCTTTTAATTGTAGGGTTAGAAAGTTATTTTCTAATGGGGAGATTCAATGGCAGATTTCCAATTAGTTACGGTAACGGTTAAGTCGTTAGAAGATTTTCTCTGGCAGGTTCAAAGCAGAGTATGAAACCGATCTCAGCAATTGAAAAGTTTGTTTATAAACGATACTATTCAAAATAACAGCACTAATATATATGAATCATAAGAAGACAAAAAATGAAAGGTGAAAAAATGGATACAAATAGAGAAATTATAGAAGAAAAAGACGAAAAAATTGCACAGCTAGAAAGACAATTAATAGAATTAAAGGAAGCACAACAACAAAGTGCTGCAACTTTTGCGGTAGATCATAACTCAAGATCTTTATCTCTTCCGAAAGGAATATTTAAGTCTTTCTTGAAAGTTGGTGGATTGAAGATTATTTTGGCCATCCTTGTTTTTTTAGTCATCACTTTAGGAGGAATTAGGCTATTTTCGGGCAGTACCTTCAAACAAAAGTCTGTCACGTATGTTGAACACGTTCAAGAGCTAGCCACATTGGCAACAGCTAAAGCTTATACGAAAGCGGTTATACACGAAGAGGATAATAAGATTTTTGGGAAAAACATCTCAATTGATCTGCTAGGAACAAAGCGAGAACTACTATTAATTGTACCTGGGACGGTTATTGCTGGTGTTGATTTGAAAGGAATTACTTCTAAAGACATGGTTATAAATGAAGAAACAAAAGAAATAGATATTACCCTTCCACATGCAGAGATTGTTCAGGACGCATCATTACAGATGGATAAAATACAAACCTATGTCAATGGTGGACTTTTTCGTGGTGATATTAAATGGAATGAAGGGTTTGACCTAGCCGCAAAGGCACAAGAGCAAAGTCGTCAAGATGCCATCTCTGGTGGTTTACTAGATACTGCAGAGAAAAATGCACAAAAAGCGTTAAAGGAATTTTTTAAGAATATTGGTTATAAGGTAAATGTCACGTTTAACTAATAGGACGGCCTGCCCATGCTACTTGGGACAGGCCTGTTCTGTGATTTACTGGGGGAACCATAGAGGTTTGTCGAATTCTACTTATTTCCAGAAATCGCCAATCATTAACCCGATAAATGAAATTTAACATTAGTATCAGAAGATATAAGGGGAAGCAGCATTGGAAGATAAGTAAGCGTCAAACAGCCCCCACCTTGTTTCCAAGATGAGGACTGTTAATCACTATCATAAGCCATCTGGTAATACGCTTTATTTAACAATTTCAGAAACTTTTGCCCCTTATGGGTCTCTTTTACGAGATCCCCCTTCTCCTGATAAATGATTACATCCTTGTTAAGGAAATAAGGAATTCGTAGTTTCCATAATCGTGCTATTGTAAACCGTTACGTTGCCTAATGGAGACCTTATCATTATTCATATTGCTGAAAATGGAAATATTATAGAGATAAATCACATGATGAAGTGATCTTCGTTCGCCTTAAAATAACCAAGGACTACCTTCTGAAGGCAGCCCTTGGTTTTATTTTTCATATGGCCATACCAATCAATTCAGCTAATTGGCTAAACGGTTTATTCAATCCATCCCCTGTAGAATAAACAAGAGAGGTAGAATATTGCTGCTCAGTTGCCGCGTTGTTTTTCTCGAGGGTTAGAAGAGGGAAAACCCTTTTAAAAAGCTTTGCAGTATTAAAAGCATCATCAAGAGCATTATGGTGACTGCCTAAGAAGCCAATCTCAACAGCAGCGAGTGCTTTTTTCAATCCAAATCGCTGACCGTAGTCAGCTCCTTGTAAACGGGTAAACATGAGCTGAATGTCGTTATAATTTTGGATCCAATTCAGCTCGATCTTATGTAAGGCGCAGTGTCTGACTAATTGATGCTTGTCATCCGGACCCCATGAGCACATGAAATAAGGTGAATCTCCTAGCCAAAGAGTAAAATCACTTACGACATCTTTGAAAGTAGGCGCATTTTTTACTTGTTCTTGTGTAATGCCTGTGAATTCTGTAGTAAGTGTTGTTATCGTTTTATAATTGTTTGGACGGACATGAGTGTGAAAAAGGTCAACTATGGAAAGATGACCATCTTCATCACTTAACTTTATCGCGCCAATTTCTAAAATATCGGCTAAGTACTGACTTCTTCGCAAAACGGTAAATTCCATATCAAACACAATGTAATTCATGTTAGATTCACCCTTTCGTCAACTTGTAAGGATAGGATAGCATATCAAATTGACAAATTAATGTCATGGAACGGATGTTCTAGATGGAAAAACATTTTCATTTAGAAATCAAATAGGAATGATTATAATTGGAAATTAATGTATGGAAGGGGGATGGTTTTACCGTGTGGAATAGATCCAATGTCTTTATTTTGTGGGCATCAGGAGTATGTTGGTTTGAATAAATGAGATAAAGAACCGAATGGTTCTTATAGTACTGTTCGGTTCTTGTGATTTCACATAATGATTGAAGAATAGGAATAAATGTATGTTGTACTCTTAAATGTAACTCAATACTGAAAAAGGGAGGGGAATTGCTTTCTTTGTCGAATAGTTCTTTACGTATAGTACTTTTGTCATGGGTCCATAAATGTCGAAATTATAAAATTATCCTATGGTTAATTGCATACATATTTTAGGCTAATGTTATGTTCTACATATTCTTAGAACGTTTGTTTGCTGACAGAGCATTGACATAATTAGGAGTTATAATTGCACTTATAAAAGTATTTACCCGGAGGCGGTTTCCATGAAGCAGTATTTACTTTGTGACGTAAACAAACGATGCACGGTTTGCGGGTCCAGTCTTCATCTCATACGAAAAAAAGCTGCTTGGTTTTATCAATATAAGCAAACATCAGTGGAACGGCCAACAAATCTATATAACTGTCGAGTCTGTCATCTGGACCATGTCATAAAGGGTGATCATGTGGATGATTCTGGGTGGGAACGTCTAGAATTGCTCATAACTACGCCAACATCTATGAAAAATACTGGTCATCGAGGTAATATAACTTCAAGTTCTACATTAAAGACTTATATTGACCCAAAAATAAAAGAAGAGAATACACAAAAAAAACAATTAGAACAGCCAAAAAAGCCAAAGAGTCAGGAGCAACCTGTCCAGATCGACCTTAAGAAGAGCAAGGGAATCCATAAAACAAATCATCAATATCGGAACTGTGGTAATTGCGATTTTTTTATAAGTAATATTTGTCGTACGCACTCACTTAAGACGTTTGAAAATGATGTTTGTAATAGATTCAAACATTATCATAAACGAGAAGTCTTCGGAGGAAGTTTCTCGCCGCGGTAGGATTATAAAGATTAAATATGTTTTGCTTTTCGGAGTGGAGGAAGAACTATGACTGAGAAAGTAGAAGAAAACCAAGAATTGGCTAAGAAAAAGCTGGTTCAAATATATAAATATTTACAAGCTCTTGATCAGCTTAGAAATCCAGTGAAGAAGCAAATCGAGGACCAACTATGGACTCTTTGGTTTAAAGATTTGCCTCAGCAACAAGACATTTTATGTGATTTTTTATCTGATATTGAATTTCCCGATCGAATAGATGGTAACACTCCGGAGACTTATTTAACTGTTAGAAAGCCAGACTTAACTTCATGTCCAGAGCCACCTTTTGAGTTACAAGGCTGGCTTAATTCAGGTTGGAAAAAAATTGAAAACGAGCCCGAAATCATTGAGTCTATTTATCATAACCGGGATGAAGAAGCAGTTGAATTATTTACTGATGACGAGAACAGAATCGCTGTTTACGAAGAATGGTTAAATGAAAGAAACCAATGGAGGCTTATTGAACTGCCCGCACGCAAAACCATGAAGATATTTGAAAAGTTATACTCATTATATTCTTGGATAGAGCGTGAGAATGACCAAGTTGAGTTAATCCTTGGTGACGGCATACTTGACTGGAAATTAACTAAGGGAATAAGTATCCATCATCCAATCCTTCTGCAAAAAGTAAGATTGCTTTTTGATCCCAATGTTCCTGAGTTTACTCTAGTTCCCACGGAACAAACCATTGAGTTTTTTAGTGCATTGTTTAGGGATGTTGAAGAAGTAAGTGCATATTCAGTGACTAGATGTACGGAGGACATTGAGGCAATTCAGTGTACTCCTCTTGGATATCATGTTACAGATGATTACCTTAAAAGGGTTATAAGTCATTTGACAGCGAAGGGGCAGTTTGTTGCATTTGGCGACTCAACTAACCAGATTACATTAGAAGAAAGGGCTCCTTTTATACAAAGGAATCCAGTCCTCTTTTTAAGAAAACGCTCATTGGGTTTCACAAATGCTATAGAAGACATTATAGAAGACCTCATTGAAACAGCTGTATTACCTGAAGCTGTAACTAGAATTACAGGTATTGATTTAGGAAGTGATAAATCCTCAGACCGGGGTATCTTTCAGTCTCTAGATGTTAATGGAGAAAATGAAGATATTCTCTTTACGAAAGATGCGAATTCTGAGCAGCTTGACATCGCTTTAAAGATAAACAAATATGGGTCAGTCTTAGTTCAAGGCCCTCCTGGTACAGGTAAGACACACACAATTGCAAATCTTCTTGGTCACTTTTTATCTGAGGGAAAAAGCGTACTGGTGACAAGTCATACATCCAAGGCTCTGAATGTTTTGCGTGATAAGGTTGCCGAACCTTTACAGGATCTTTGCGTCAGTGTTCTGGACGAAGAGGGTGGAAGAAATCAACTTGAAAACTCGATCGATATCATAACAGAAAAACTAAATTCATTACATCCCAAACAAGCAGAAGAAGATATTAGAAATCTGACTCAAAGAAGAAACCATTTGCTTGAGAGTATCCGAAAGATCAATAGTGATCTAAAGCATACAAGGGAGAATGACTATAGATCTATTGTGTTCACAGGTCAGGAATTTGAACCGTCAAAGGCGGCAAGGTTAGTTTCTGCTGGTCAGGAACAACTTTCTATCATTCCAGGGGAAATTACCCTAGGTAAAGAGTTCCCTTTTACGAAGGACGAAGTTGAATTCCTATATATGAGTACAAGTGAAGTTTCTTTAGAAGAGGAGCAGGAATTCCAAAGTGTTGAACTGCATCCTCAAAAAATAATGACACCAGAAGTGTTTGGCATTATGGTTAATGATCACGATGCTTTATCTATAAGCTTAAAGGACTCGCATGACAACTATTGGGAAGAAAAAGACGGAATTTCAATTACAGAATTGCAGAATACGTTACAACAAGTAATTAACACAGTGGGTATTATCTCTCAAGAACATCAATGGAAATTAGAAATAATTTCAGCAGGAAAAAGTGGAGCTAATAGGACAAAAGATTGGGAAGAATTAAACCGTGAAATTACGGAATTAATAGAACTTTATCATTCCGCCAAGTCAGCTCAGTATAAATTCGGTCCGTCTATTGAAGATGGTGTTGAGTTAGATCTGCTATCCGAAGTTCTTAAAGAAGTTATCAGTTATTCAAAGGAAGGTAATAAATTAAATTCGTTTCAGTTATTATTGAAACCAAAATGGAAAAAGGCAATTTCTTCTATTAAGGTAAATGATCAAACTCCTAAAGAGATAGATCATTTTGAAGCTGTACTAGTTCATGTCGAATATAAGAAAAAGCGACATCAAGTGTTTAATCGATGGAAGCGTCAAGTAACGTCTATTGGTGGATACGATTTAGATTCGTTAGGAGATGAGCCGGAAGAATCTTTAGAGCAAATAAAGAATGAAATTCATTACTGCCTAAACTGGTTTCAAGTATCCTGGAGCAAACAAGTCCAACAATTAACTGACTTTGGTCTTCAATGGGAACCTTTGCTTCAATCAAGAAAAGCGGAAATTTCTAAACATTCTGAGCTGTATCATCTTAAAACGATCGTTGAAAACGAGCTTGTAGAAGTAGTAAGTTCTTATATTAACAAATTTAATTGGAACAACTTATTGCAAAATCAACTACAACTACAACAAACAATTGACACATATACCTCAAATGGGTCATTACTTGTCACCTCTTTGAAGCAAGCTGTTAATGAACTCGATGTAAGCAAGTATGCACAAGCGTATTCAGCATTAGAAGAACTTTGGGGTAAAAATGAATTAATGCAGAGAAGAAGTCATCTTTTTAAAAAACTTGAAGCAGTAGCCCCTAGTTGGGCGGATGTTATCAGGAATAGAGAAGGTATACATGGTAATAGTATCGTACCCAATGATTTACAGAATGTCTGGCTTCTAAAACAATTAGATGGGGAACTTTCGCGGCGAATAAGTCTTTCTCAAGAAGCCTTGCAAAAAGAACTCTTAAATTTGCGCGGCCAATTTAAGAGTATTACAACTCAATTGGTTGAAAAAAGAGCTTGGCTAGCATTAGCGCAAAAAACAACCTTACAGCAGCAAAATGCACTACAAGGATGGAAGTTATTAATGAAAAAAGTCGGTAAGGGTACTGGGATTAGAGCACCACATCTAATTGCAGAAGCAAGAAGCCTAATGCCATTGTGCCAAACAGCAGTTCCGGTATGGATTATGCCAATACACCGTGTCGTCGAAAGTTTTAATCCAACAGAGAATCAATTTGATGTAGTGATCATTGATGAAGCGAGTCAGGCAGATGTGATGGCTTTAACTGCACTGTATTTGGGAAAACAAATTGTAGTTGTTGGCGATGATGAACAGGTTAGTCCTGAAGCAATAGGCCAAAAACAGGAAGAAGTGCAAAAGCTTATAGACATGCACCTCAAAGGGATTCCAAATGCAGCATTGTATGATGGCCAGACATCAATTTATGACTTGGCAAAAACGTCGTTTGCCGGTATGACTCAACTGAGGGAACACTTCCGTTGTGTGGAGCCTATCATTCAATTTAGTAATCATTTATCCTATCAGGGGAGAATATTACCGCTGAGAGATGCAAGTTCAGTTCTTACAAGACCTTTTACAATTGAGTACAGAGTGGATGGATTTCTCTCAGGTTCTAAAAAGAATGATGTGGAAGCCAAAGCGATAGCTTCACTTATTATGGCGGCCATTGAGCAAGATGCATACAAGGACGCTACTTTTGGCGTTATCACGCTCTTAGGCGAGGAACAAGCTATTTTGATCGATCAATATTTACAGAAGTACTTGCCGGCTACAGAGTATAAAAAACGCAACATTCGTTGTGGAAATTCGGCGCAATTTCAAGGAGATGAGAGGGATATTATCTTCTTATCAATGGTTCATTCTTCTGATGGAGATGGGCCTATGAGGATGCTTTCTGATCCTGGAGATCGCATGAAGAAACGATACAATGTTGCTGCTAGCCGAGCAAGAAATCAACTTTGGCTCGTACACTCTCTTTATGCTTCAGTACAATTAAAGGATGGGGACTTACGTAAACGACTCATCGAACACATTAGAAATCCGTATGCTGCTGAAGAAATGTTGAAACAAGCAGAGCCTAAGATCCAATCTGAGTTTGAAAGACTAGTTATTCAAAGACTCTTTCAAGAAGGTTATAAAGTAACGCCCCAATGGAAAGTCGGAGCTTATAGTATTGATATGGTAGTTGAAGGTGGAAGGAAAAAACTAGCAGTTGAATGTGATGGTGATAGATGGCATCCAATTGAAAAGATTGGTGAAGATATGGCGCGACAAGCCATTCTTGAACGCCTTGGATGGACATTTGTTCGAATTAGAGGTGGAGAGTTCTTCAGAAACCCAGAAAATGCTTTAATTCCATTGTTTAATACGCTGATTTCAATGGAAATACCAAGAGAGCTTCACACTTTGAATTCGATAGATTCTGTTGTTGGCAATCAAGATGAGGGTTTAAAGAATACTGTAATTATTAGAGCAGGTCAGATAAGGAAGGAATGGGACGAACAACAGGGGGAGTACTTGGGCCTTAATAAAAAGGAGAAAGTAAAAAAACCGAAAATCGAATCAAGATCAACGAGTAAGCTGGAATTTAATTCTAGCAGGAATGAAATTACTACTCCGATAAGCCCAACCGCTGCTCAAATTTATCAACAACCAGACTTATTTGAGGAAGATTTAGTAATGAATATTCCTAAGCAGATAGAGATTCCAATTTTTGAAGAAAAATTAATTAAAGCAACTTTTGATCTTCACCAATATCTCCAAGATAGAAACGTACCTTATATAGATAAAAGGGATAAGGGCGGGGCGCTTTGGGTTATCGGGGATAAGAAAATAGCTCATCACTTTAAAGAACTTGAAAAGTATGGGATAATTTTCAACTACTTGCAAAATGGCAGTCAAGCTTCCCAGAAGAAGCCGGCGTGGTATACTAAATATCAGGAATGATATTTGAACAATGATAGAATTCGAGGTTGAATCAGGATGAGCATCAAATTAGAGAATCTACGCATTGAGATTTCTAATGTCATAAATCAAAGATATAAACTATTATTTCTTATTCCGGAATCAACGACCCAACAGAAACTAATCAATGATTTAAATCATGAGGGCATTCCCACAGTAAACATTGGTTTATACTTGTCAGAACAACTAAGATTAATCCCCTCAGATAAACGGCCTTACGATGTGGCAAAATGGCTAAGGCAGGCTATAAATGAACAAAAGAATGATGTTGTATGCATACACAGTATTGAATATTTATTTGATACTGAACTAAAGCAAAATCCTGTGAAGTTGCTGGAAGCAAACAGTGGAAATACGGTGCTATTGGTTGTCTGGCCTGGCAAAGGTGAACAAGGAGTGCTTTATTATGCAACTCCTGAACATCAGGAGTATACTCAGAATTCTGAATACAGTAATAGTATTATTTTTTATTAATCGCGGAGGGATATACATATGAAATATAGAGATCTAATACAGTTTGAACCAATTAAATCAATTGTTGTGTTAAAGAATTCTGTTGAAGATCAACTGGCTAAAAAACTTGTTGAAACTTACGTGATTTCAGATCGTATGGCAGATGTTATCGATAGTGTAATTATTGAACAGCTTCAGTTTCAACGTCCGATAGATCATAAAGGGATTATGGTCGTAGGTAATTATGGTACAGGTAAATCTCATTTGATGAGTGTTATTGCAGCTATTTCCGAAACAACTGGAATTTCTGATCATATTCAAAATGAACGAATTGCAAAAAAGGCCAAAGAGATTGAAGGGAAATTTAAAGTACTTCGGGTTGAGTTTGATGGAATCGTGGTTCCGTTAAGAGAAGTGCTCTTCCATGAGTTGACAAGGTTCCTTCAAGATAATGGCGTGGACTATGAAATGCCAGACTTGTTGAAATTAACCAGCAATAAGGACGAAATGATGCGCATGATGTCCGCTTTCCATGAAGTGTATCCAGATCATGGCTTTTTGCTAATCATTGACGAGTTACTTGACTACCTGCGTACACGAAAAGAACAGGAATTAATTTTGGATTTAGGTTTCCTAAGAGCATTAGGAGAGATATGTCAAAATACACGATTCCGTTTCATGACCGGAGTACAGGAAATGCTATTTGATAATCCTAAATTTCAATTCGTAGCATCAGAGCTTCGTAGGGTCAAGGAACGTACTGTACAAGCGATCATTGTCCGTGAAGATATCGAATATGTTGTATCCCAACGTATGCTCAGAAAAGATGACAGGCAAAAAGCACTTATTCGAGAGCACTTACAACAATTTGCGCCACTTTTTGAGAAGCTAGGCGAGCAGATTGAGAAGTATGCAGAATTGTTCCCAATCCACCCTGCATATCTTTCTTCATTTGAAAAGGTCAAAATTGGGGAGAAACGAGTAGCTTTAACTACAATAAGCCAAGAAATTAATAAGCTACTAGACACAGACGTACCACTTAATAGTCCAGGTGTCATTTCTTACGACAATTATTGGTTACACATTGAAAGTGACAGTAGTCTTCGTAATGATGTTGATGTTAAAGAGGTAATGGATAAGTCCGCTATTTTATTTGACCGAATTGAAAATGCTTTTCCAAAAGCTAAAGCATCGTATAAACCAATGGCCAAAAGAATAGTCCGTGCACTATCAGTATTTCGATTGACGACCGATGATATAAAAGTAAAGATTGGTGTCACGTCAGCAGAATTAAGAGATCAATTATTCTTATATATCGATTTCCCGGACTTAGATTCTGATTTCTTAAATGCTACGATTGACACTGTATTAAACGAAATTATGAAGTCGGTAAGTTATCAATTTATTTCGTTCAATCGCGATAACGGCCAGTATTATCTTGACTTAGATAAGGATACTGATGTAGATGCATTGATTGAACAAAAATCAGAAATGTTAGTTAATAATCAGCTGGACAGATATTACTTTGAAGTCCTTGAGAAGTTAACAGACGATGGATCTCCAAGTATAGTCTCTGGATATCGAATTTGGCAGCACGAATTGAACTGGTACTCGAGGAAAGTAACACGGCCAGGGTATTTGTTTTTCGGTGCGCCTAATGAACGCTCCACAGCACAACCGGAGCGGGATTTCTATATTTATATGCTTCAACCATACGATCCACCTAAATTCAAAGATGAAGCAAAACCAGATGAAGTTTTTTTCAAACTAGATACAAAAGATGAATCATTTCATAATGCCCTTCGTCTATACGCGGGTGCTAGGGAGATGTCCATAACTGCTTCAAGTGTAACCAAAAAGTTGTATGATGATAAATCTGCCGAGTTCTTAAGAAAATTAATGAAGTGGCTTGTTGAAAACATGCCATCCGCATACAAAATGACATATAAGAGCGTTACGAAGAAACTTGCTGATTGGAGTCTATCTGCTCCTGCTCAAGCGACAGTGCGGGAGATTATCGATGCTGCAGCAGATGATTGCTTAACTACTTGGTTTGAGGAGAAATACTCGGATTATCCTACATTCCGACTTAGTACCATTAGTATTACTCGAGAGGCCATGTTAAAGACGTATATTCCTGAGACATTAACCCAAATCTTGAATCCAAAAACAAAAACAGCAAGAACCATACTTGAAGGATTAGTCTTGTTGGATGGAGAGAGAATTAATGTACATAAATCGGGATTTGCAAAATGGATAATGAACTTGTTAAATAAAAAGGGAAATGGAAAAGTACTGAATTCTTCTGAACTACTTGAAGTTCTTCAATCTCAAGGAGATTGGGAAGTTAAAAAAACGATTGAGTATCAATTGGAACCCGAACTCTTAAGTGTAATATTAGCCACTCTAGTTTACACTGGTGATATTGTTATAACGATTAACGGAGAAACTTATGATTCCATGAAGTTTAACCAGTTGATCGCTTTGAAAGCTGAGGGTATCACTGAGTTTAGTCACATTAAGAAACCAAGTGATCTGCCATTATCAGAGCTGCGGGCATTGTTTGATTTATTTGGAATTAGTCATGGATTGCTTCAACCAGATTCTCAAACGAATGGGGTTCAAACGCTTCAAACAATCTTGCAGCAAAAGCTAGCTCAACTGGTTAAACTACAACATGAGCTCAAGGATAAGATTCCTACATGGGAATTGCCGCTTTTATCGGATGAGGAGTTGCAGGAGTATCAGGGCAAACTTCAAAGGTTAAATCAATTCCTGCAGAGTCTTCAAGTGTTCGATACACCGGCAAAGTTGAAAAATTTCAAAAAGAATATAGATGAGATTCAAAGCCAACAAGAATTTATCTTGTTAGTGGATAAGCTTATCAAATGGCGCGAGCTCGCTTCTCAAATTACAAAAAAAGCGAATTACATCGTAAGTGCGAGAAATCATGTTTCGATTACAGATGAGTGGTACATGAAAGTTGAAGGTGCATTGGAAGATCTATTCCTCTCCTTAAAGACTAATAGCGATTGCATTGTTGAACTACAAGTGATTGACCAATTGAAGGATCAGTATATTGCTTTCTATTACGCGCAGCATTCGTCATCACGCCTGGGCGCAACGGAGGAAAACAAGTTCAATCAGCTCAAACGCGATGGGCGTATCGATACATTGCAGAAGATTTCCGTGATTCCAATTTTGCCTGCACAACAACTGCAAACATGGAAGGTAAAGTCAGATGGTTTAAAAATTTGCTGGAAGTTACAAAAAAGCGAATTGGAGCATTCTCCAGTTTGTCCACATTGCCGATATCGTCCAAAAGATGAGAAATTTGCTCAGCAGTTAACTGTTCGACAATTGGAAACGGAACTAGAAGAATTACTTGATTCTTGGACTAATACTTTGTTGACTAATCTTAATGATAGTGAATTAAGAGAGAACATTGAATTACTTACTAAAGATCAAAAACAATTAATAAAGCAATTTATTGACGATAAAATATTTGGGATCCCAGTTGATTTACGTTTAGTTCAGACGATAAAGGAAGTCCTAGAAGGCATCCAGAAAGTTGAATTGCCATTAAATCGGTTATTGCAAATGGCAGGGGATGGAAGTCCATTAACAATCGAGGAGCTTCGCCTACGATTTGAGCAATTAGTGCGGGAACAGGTTGGTTCCCAATCTTCTAATCGAGTAAGGATCATGTTAAAGAAGGAGTAACTTAATTTATGAGCGATAACCTTAAGCAAGGAACTCTATTCGAGATGAAAAATGAAACCCAAACAGGCCCTATAACCTGTTTGGGTTTGACATTTGAGAGTGATGAAGCGCGCAGAGCATATTTTACTGAGGAATTACGTGGAAAATTACCGGAACTTAAGAAAATTGAAGGGTTTCCGATCGGGGAAGATGAGGAGATCTTGGCTTTGTCTGATCCACCGTACTATACTGCTTGCCCGAATCCTTGGATCAATAATTTTATTTCTTTTTGGGAAGAGAATAAAGAAGACTATGGGATAACCCAATATAATAACTATGATAGGGGGCCATTTGCTGCAGATGTTAGTGAAGGCAAGAATGATCCTTTATATAATGTCCACAGCTACCATACCAAAGTACCTTATAAAGCAATTATAAGGTACTTACTACATTACACTAATCCGGGCGATATTATTTTAGATGGATTTTCAGGCACAGGAATGACAGGAGTTGCAGCACAAATGTGCGGAAGTCCTTTAGTTCTAAAAGAAATGGGTTATAGGGTTAGTGATGATGGGAATATTTCACAAGATGAACACAGTTCCACTTCTAAGTTAGGAATTAGGAAAGCAATATTAAATGATCTATCCCCAATAGCAACGCATATTACACGGAATCAAAATGGTACGTTCAATTCTCATAGATTTGAAAGTGAAATCGATAGCATAGTACAAGATCTATCGGTTGAACATTCCTGGATGTATCTAACCAATCATTCAATTGATGGACTAATACAAAAAGATAGTAATGGAGAGGTTGTTAAGGGAAAGGTAAACTTTACAGTATGGTCTGATGTTCTCACATGTCCATTCTGTATAAAAGAATATGTTTTTTTTGACGTAGCAGTTAATGAAAAAGAAGGCAAGGTTGACGATCAATATCTCTGCCCTAATTGTAGTGGTGAGATATCAAAGAAATCCTCAGATAAAACCTTTATTTCTAAATATGATAAAGCAACAGATTCAACTATAAAAGTAACTAAACAAGTTCCTGTATTGATCAACTATGGTGTTAGAAAAAAGACTTTTAATAAGAGACCAGATAAAAGTGATTTAACACTTATTGACAAAATTGAAAATATTGAAATTAAACATCCGTTTCCAGTGAAGAGATTACCGGAAGGAGATGAGGCAAGAAGAAATGATATAAATGGAATAACGCATGTACACCATTTCTTTACAAAGAGAAATTTAATAGTTCTAGGGCATTTAAAAGAGCTAGTAAGGAAAAATAATAATCCTTACTTGGAATTTTTATTTTCAAGTTTACTATATCGAGCTACGCAAATGAATCGAATCCATCTAAAAAAATATTTTTTTGGGGGTGGGGGGTTTAATGCTGGCTATTTAAAAGGAACATTGTATGTCTCTTCTCTTCCGATTGAAACAGCAATTATTAAACAGATACAAGATCGGAAAAAGGCAATAATAAATGGATTAAGAAACATTATTGGGCAGAATGGGAATTTTGCCGTGAGTACCTCATCGGCAACCAAATTAAATGTTATTAGTAACAGTATTGATTATATCTTTACTGATCCTCCCTTTGGTAGCAACATAATGTATTCTGAACTGAATTTTATATGGGAATCATGGCTCGGTGTATTCACAAATAATACTACTGAAGCAATCATGAATAGAACTCAAAATAAATACCTTCCAGAATACCATAATCTTATGGTAAAAAGTTTTCAAGAATACTTTAGAGTATTAAAGCCAGGCAGGTGGATAACAGTCGAGTTCAGCAATTCACAATCTAGTGTTTGGAATTCCATTCGAGATGCCCTTGAGAAAGCGGGATTTATTATTGCAAATGTTGCTGCACTCGATAAAAAGCAAGGAAGTTTTAAAGCTATAACGACAGCTACAGCAGTTAAACAAGACCTAGTTATCTCAGCATACAAGCCCAAAAGTGATTTTATTGAGAAAATTATGCTTGAACAAAATACAGAGGCGTCAGCATGGACATTCGTACAGCAACATCTAGAGAAGTTGCCGATATTTGTTGGTGAGAAGGGGGCTGCTGATCTA
The DNA here is from genome assembly GCF_052682475.1 of Paenibacillus sp. WC2504. Taxonomy (NCBI): domain Bacteria; kingdom Bacillati; phylum Bacillota; class Bacilli; order Caryophanales; family Paenibacillaceae; genus Paenibacillus; species Paenibacillus sp. WC2504. The sequence continues at coordinate 7,642,727 of NZ_JBQZFH010000001.1, read as the reverse complement.
ATCGTAGAAAGAACACCGCGAATCCTATTCGACCGTATGATTGCCTATCATGTTCAAAATGGCTATCCTGTACCACTCTCTTCGGCAGATTTTCAGATTGGTGTTGAGCGACGATTTCCAATGAGGGATGGGATGGCTTTTTTAGAAACCCAGGTTGCTGAATATGACAAAAAACGCATTCATGCCAAGGAGTTTTCTCAAATAACGTTGTTTGTATCTGATGAAAACAGTGCAATTGAATGGATTCGTCAGCAACTTATGAAAAAGCCACAGACTAGACAGGACTTACACCCACATTATATGAAAGAAATTCAACATATTGCAAAGCACGAGATTTTACCTGAGTTGGATGCACTACTTGAGCAAAACTATCTTAAATATGAAGCAATTGAAGATGTCCCAAGCCAAATTCATACATATTTAAGTTCAGATTTCAAAGATCTGAGAAATCTACCTAAGAATGATTCTGCTTTAAAATCAAAAGCAAAGGATCGCTGGTATGTTCCAGATCCAAACAAACAAGCAGATTTAGAAAAATTACGTGAAAAATCATTGCTTCGCGAATTTGAGGCATATCGAGATGAATTAATCGGTAATCGTAAAAAGCTCAAACAATTCCGCACCGAGTCTATTCGAGTCGGATTTAAGAAAGCTTGGGGTGAAAAAGATTACCAAACTATAGTTACTATTGGTGATCGTCTTCCTGAAAATGTACTCCAAGAAGATGACAAATTGCTTATGTATTACGATAATGCACAGATCAGACTCGGCCTGTAGTTAAGGAAGTGTATAGAATTTGAATAAAAATTGGCGTAGAAAGGTGCTTGAGCATTTTCAAGCACCTTTCTACCATATTACGTTAGTGACCGACCCTGATTCCTTATTGCAGGATGAAGCCATTATCAGTCAGTTGCAGAAGTTAGGGATAGAAGTTGTAGAAGTTCAAGATCGAGCCGTATTCAGGTATTGGTACGAAAGTCAGTATAGACGGAATACTTTCAGTAGGTATTTGCTGATACATCCCGAGTCAGATGATATTAGTGATATTCCCTACGATATTTGGATTCAGGGCAAACATATTTCAATGAGCAAGAGTGAATTGTTTCCAATGTTATCTGCGCCTATCGTGCAAGAACTGGATTTTCGAACTCTCGATGCGTTGTCATTGATTGATGACATACCCACGAAAAGATCAGATGCTGATACAATAGACTTCATACTGAAACGAATATATAAATTACCATACGACACCATTGATACAGAAGCTGAATGTCTTTTACTTTGCATTAACCGACATCAGTTGCATTGTTCAATGCCTGAAATCATTGAAAAGCATCTGGTGGATACATTAAACCATAAAAACAGCAATCCGCGATTGGTAATATCTGAATTTATCCAATCTCCAAATGCCTTATTCTCCTTCTTACAGAAGGAATGGTTTTATTTCTTGGAAAATGAAACTCCTGACAATCATTCATATTGGGATACCAAATTACATGATACACTTGCTGGTTTATTCCGTATAGGCAAATTAAATCCTATATCGTTTGATAAAGACTCATTGCCCGATTCTTTATTATTTGGAGTAAAACAACATAATGAAGAACAGTCTCAAATAATGTCTATAAACGAGCACATCAGTCAGGTCGAGAAAATGTTAGAACTTGAGATTGATCGCCGCGGCTGGATCAATCTTATTGAATTATTCAGTACCGCGAAATCAAAGATGTTTACATTGGAGTCCCCATCTGAAATTAATAAGAAATTAAAATCACTTGAACAAGCCATAGAAGAAAGATTTATACTATGGCTCAATACACATTATGGAGCGCTGGCTTCGTTGTCGGATCAGCATACTCCAGTTATGCTCCATAAAGTGGCTGAGCATGTGCACCTGCAAGGCAACCCCAAAAAAGCTATAATAGTAATGGATGGATTGAGTTTTGTACAGTGGAGTCAAGTTCGTTCGGATTTAAATACCTCTTTTGATTTTATAGAGAATGGTACATTTGCTTGGGTCCCTACATTAACCTCAGTGTCAAGACAAGCTATATTCTCTGGAGAAATTCCAAAAACCTACTATTCGAGCATTCATACAACAGCGAATGAGGAAAAAGAGTGGAGAGCATGTTGGGCCAGATATGGAATTGCACCGATCCATGTCACGTACGAGAAGTCTCTCGGGCAAGGTGAATATCAAAAATCTGATATTAAGGCATTATCCAAATCTAACATTAAGGTTGCGGGACTTGTTGTAGATATCATTGATAAGTTGACGCATAACACAATTCAAGGACTTAAGGGAATGCATAGTCAAATATCCATTTGGTTAAAAGCAGGTTACCTGCGTTCATTACTTCACGATTTATTGGATGTAGGATATGAGGTGTATATAACCTCTGATCATGGCAACAAAGAAAGTGTAGGCATTGGAACCATACGAGAAGGCGTGCTAGCAGATACTCGAGGGGAACGTGTTCGTATTTATAATTCAGAGGAATTACGAGACCGAGCTGCTCATAAATACTCGTCGCAGAAATGGAAAGAAGTCGGACTTCCTGAGGATTTTTTCGTATTGACAGCTAAAAGCGGTGAAGCTTTTGTAAAAGAAGGCGAAGTTGTTGTCAGTCATGGTGGAACCAGTATTGAAGAGGTAATCGTTCCATTTGTACGTGTTAAGAAAAGAAGAGAATGAAGGTGTCATATTGAAAAAGGCTGTTGGTTTTGATCAAAAGCTGCAATTGCATCAACTGGACTATATTGCTCGTGAGTTGACAAGAGTGGAGAGTCGACAGCAATTATATGATCTAGTGGATCAAAATTTGATGTCAGATATAGCTGGTGCTAAGTCGAGACTGAATGCTAGAACGATTCTGTTTAAAATTTGGGTCTTAGTGGGCACGGAGAATGAAGAAATTCGGGATCGTGGCTTACAGTTGTTTGCGAACGCTTCTAGAGAAGAAAGATTACTCCTTCATTGGGGAATGTTGCTCCTCTCTTATCCATTTTACAGCGATGTTGCAGATCAAGTGGGGCGACTTTTTCAACTCCATGGGGAATTCTCAAGCGTGCAGTTAAGCAGGAAAATATTTGCACTGTATGGCGAACGCAGACGAGTAAGTGTATCAATAGGAGCCGTATTAGGAACTTTTAAACACTTAGAAGTGATTAGCGAACAGAAGAAAATATATTTGAATGCTGAGAAGAGAACCATTCAACAGTTGGAATTAAAACTCTGGTTTATTGAGGTTATTTTGAAAGCTACCGAGAAAACAGCTATAGAATTAAAGCAAATCGCAGCGGAACCTTGTGTATTCCCATTTGTATTAGATGTATCGGAAAGCGAATTAAGAAATAGCCGTCTACAAGTAATGCGGCAGGGCATAGACATGGTTATGATAGGATTGAGGTAAGGCGGTGGGATGATGATCAAAGTCGGTGAAGTTGTTCAAGGAGCTCAGTTCCCTGAAAGCGTTGAAATTAAAAAAATAGAATCCTTCGACGAGGGCTTCTTCTCCATTGCTGCACTTGGGCGGGATTCGAATCGTTATTATGAGTTAATGTTGGATAAAGCCGAACTTGAATCTTTAAAAAGATTAAGTGGACAGATAAGTATTGACCAACAGATAACTGCAAGTGACCTTCAGCATTATCTTCGTTATCATGCGTTGGTAGTAAGTGGAAGATACTCCTCCAAACGAGCGTTAGGTAACAAGAATTTAATCCCGCTGCCACATCAGATTGAAGCAGTGTATAGCCGAATGCTGCAAATGCCCCAGGTGCGCTTCTTACTTGCGGATGATCCAGGTGCAGGCAAAACGATTATGTCAGGAATGCTGATTAAAGAGCTTAAAGCACGTGAAAGTGTGGAGAGAATCTTAATTCTTGTTCCCCCTTTAGTTTTGAAGCAATGGCAGGAAGAGCTACAGGATAAATTCCACGAAGATTTCTTCATCATTAATCGCTCTGTAACAAAACAGTACGGATCAAAGAACCCATTCTTAGAACATGATTGCTGTCTTGCTTCCGTTTACTGGGCGGCCCGTGATGATGTAAAAAGTCTCGTAAGTGAAGCGAATTTTGATCTTGTGATTGTGGATGAAGCCCATAAAATGGCAGCCTATACTCATGGTGTTACAAAAAAGAAAACATCGAAAACAAGATTGTATCACTTAGGCGAAACTGTTCTTAGGCAATCGGAGCATTGTTTATTGTTAACGGCCACACCTCATAAAGGTGATATGGAGAATTTCCGGCACTTGATGCGCTTAGTAGATGATGATATTTTTTCTAACTTGTCGGTAACGGAATCACTGCGAGAAAAGGCAAATCCTTTTATCATCCGTAGGTTAAAGGAAACTCTCAAAAACTTTGATGGGACGCCTCTTTTTCCTAAGAGAACAGTTAGAACGATTCAGTATACTTTGTCGGAAGATGAACTGGATTTATATGAAGCGGTTACGGATTATGTTCGTCTGTACTTTAACCGCGCAATGAATGCCGGTAGTAACAGCACGGCTTTTGCAATGATGCTGCTTCAAAGAAGGCTTAGTTCATCTGTTCATGCAATAGACTTGTCCCTTAAACGAAGAAGAGACCGGCTAATCAAACTATTAGAAGAAACGATCGCAAGTAAAAAGAAACAAACCAAAAATAAAGTGGAATTTGATTTGGATGAGTATGAAGACGAATCGTTAGAAACTCAAGAGTTATTAGAAGATGAGCTTGAGAGTTCAACAGATAACCTCGATCCAGAAGAGTTACGGATTGAAATTAATGAGTTAGAACGATTAATAAGGAAAACATCCCATTTAAAAGAAACAGCGCTAGAACGAAAGTATGATGAACTTGAGCAAACCTTATTTGGATGGAACGGATTATTGAATCAAAAGGAAAAAATTCTTATTTTCACGGAATCGGCAGATACACTAGAATTTTTGGAGAAACGATTATTGACACGCGTTCCTCAGATTTCAAAGATTGTTGGGCGTTTTTCTATGGATGAGCGTAGAAGGCAAGTAGAATTGTTCCGTAACGATTGTCAAATCATGTTGGCTACTGATGCAGGTGGAGAGTCAATAAATCTACAGTTCTGTAATCAAATGATAAATTATGATATCCCTTGGAACCCCAATAAGCTGGAACAAAGAATGGGACGTATTCATCGAATTGGCCAAAAAAATGAAGTTGCTATCTTCAATCTTGTTGCTTCAAATACGCGTGAAGGCGATGTTATGATACGTCTGCTTGAGAAAATGGAACGCATGAGAGAAGACTTGGGTGCCGACCTTGTGTATGATTTCATCGGTGATATTGTTGATGGGGATTTCAATGATTTGGCTTCTTTAATGCAGGCCGCCGTCATTCACCGTGAGAAGCTAGAAGATATTATTGCATCTATGGAGCGAAAACTCTCGGAGGAGCATAAAAAGCTGCTTGAAGATGTAGAGAGGGAAAGGTTATCTGAAGATGCATTTGATCTACCCAAGATGCGTAGAGAACAGCATGATTTAGTTGTAAAAAAATTACCAGAACGTAATTATGGGCCATTTACAGAACATATCCTTAAGAAATGTAATGTAAGGATACACCAGACCCAAAATGAGAAAATAAAAAGAATTGAACGACTACCCAAATACATTCGGGATATTTCAAAGACTAACCGACTTCCATTATATCAACTAGAAGAAGCAATTCGGTTTACCTCATTTAGAGGATATGAAAAGGAAGGCATCGATATCATTTCTGAGGATCATCCGTTGTTTAAATTAGGGATGATTCTTACACGAAAAGAAAACGAAAAATTAGCAATAGATCGCTACCTGATATATTGTCCAATCAGTGAGCCTTTATCGGTTGAGGTCTATCTCAATAGTGTTACCGATGGCACAGGAAATGAACTAGGTAATGAGCTTATCCTTCTTGGTAAGCGGCAAAATGATTCATTAATTCGATTAGATCATTTTTGGTTGTTTCAACAAGAGTTTATCGGTGAACTCACCACTTTAAGTGAGTCGTTAGACAGTTCCATCCGATCTGCCGCGGTGAAAGCAGCAATGGATCTACGGGATCAGGTTCGACAGAAACGCGAAGGACAATTGGATCGAGTATCAAGTTATTTGGACAAAACGTTTAAAAAACAAATTGATGATTTAATTGAACGCCGTGGCAATTACGAACGGGAAAATGTGGGAAATCGGAATGGCGCATTAATTAATCAAGTTGATGCAAATTTAATTGACGTGGAAATGCGTAAAGAGCGAAGGCTAGCTCTAGTTCAAAGGCAAAAGAATATTGCAATGAAGCCTCCAAAACGTATTGTCCAACTAGAGATTGTACCAAGAGGGAAAACTCAACGGGTCATCTCAGTAGATTACAAGGAACTTATCCAGGATTACGAGCGTCAAAACGGGCGTGGAAATATTAAGACATTTGATCCATTTTCTCTAGTTGATTTTTATAGTGAAAGATTTAACGGGGAACCAAGATTTATTATTATTACGGATGATGAATTGTACTGGCCTTCCGAAGATTATATTGAGGATTTGAAAGAGATAGATGATTTCACTTATATTTATGTTGTTAAGGATGGCAGAGTGAAAGAAGAGAGGAAGATTCAGAGTACCTATTTAATTTAGTAAGCATTCTAGAAGACTAATAGTATCTGTTACTATCTATATTTTACTTTAAATCTTTAAGAGCTATAAGAACGAAACAATCCCTGACAGGTCACTGTAAGGGATTTCTAGTATACTTACATTATCATTATCATCTCGAAGCAAGTAATGGGAGGTAATTTAATAACGATCTACAAGATGAAACAGTCATTCTCAGTCAACTATTCCCAATTAACATTGTTATTTTTTTCCTGAGTGGGAAAACTTCGTTCGGTTCTAGCAAACATATTAGGGATAAGAATATGAATACTTCTCGATACGGTAGGGGTTATAGTAAAACTGGAGTTGAAATGGAGAAAGTTTTATAAAGTTACCGAATGAGTCAAACAAGAGTAAAATATTACTGGATAATCTAGAGAAATTATTTAAATTACACGAAAATGGAAAGTAGATTCGAAGTAAAGATACAATACATATTTTAAAAAACGGAATTTCGATACCAGTGATATCTTGATTTCATTCAAAAGTCCCCAAGAATGGAAGAATCGCAGTCAAGGTTTTATATCATCTTGGCGATGAAGTCATAAAAGCCTTCCGGGTAAAAGGATAGGAATATTAGAGATTTTTTGGGCGTGAGATATTTTCCTGACGGCTTTTTGATTTTCCTGCTAACTAAGAATTTTAATAAAATATTATGTCTAAGGTCGTGGAGTATCTGATTAGATATAGGTCGGACTGAAAAAAATGTTTAGCAAAAAAGAGGGTTATTTCCAATTTTGTCGAATAATACCCACCTAGAACTAGTTCTTCAGTCACAAGGAGTTCCAAGGTATGGCTTACTTTCTGGACGGTTTATCAATTGATAATTTGCCGGACACGAATGTCGTATTCAAATGACAATCGTGTCCTTTTTGTCGATAAGAACAAGTGTTTTCTGACATCTTGCTGTCAAAGCAGTAATGCTATACTTTAAAATAATAATAATGAGAAGAAGTGTGAGGATTACATGAGGTTTCGACGACAAGAAGGTAGATCGTATTCAAAAGCTATTTCGATTAAAACTCATTAGTGAGGAGGAGAACCAAGTCTTATTAAATAGTTTTAATAAAAATATGGGATCGGGAAAGCTGGAGGCTGCTCAAATTAGATCTTATCTAATTATTAGTGAGAAATTGGAATTGAAAGCTCACTTCAACTCATACAATGTGTTCAAACATGCCTTTTGAGCCACATATCTTAGTTATACAAGGATATGATAAGAAACCTAAGGGCAAAGGAAAATTCTAGTGAATAACGGGGATTTCACATGCCGAAATCGAAGCTCCATTTTACTAATACATTGCTAATTAGCGTGATTCCATTCATTCTTAGCACATGGTGTTCTAGCGAAAATCATTCCTTATCGAGTATAAATGAAAGTCAAATTAGTTTAACATCAGGGATAGCTACAAAGCAATCACCTCCTGATCAACGAAATGAACCTGAGATACATGTTGTGATTAGCGAGATTCCTATTCCTAAGGAGTATCACATAGATGTCACTGCCATGTCCCAGTACCCCGAGTACGTAAATGGCTGTGAGATTACGAGTTTAGCCATGCTAACCAATTATTTAAAGCTCCCCTATGATAGGCAGCAGCTAATCGATATGCTTGCCAAAGATGAGACTCCACTCCAACAAGATGAAGATAATTCGATCCTTATATGGGGCGATCCCAATCTAGGTTTTGTAGGGGATATAACTGGTAAACAGATGGGCTACGGCGTTTATCATAAACCAATAGCTGATGTATTGAACGAGATCAGTCACGGTCAAGCGCTTGATTTGACTGGTGAAGCATTCAGCAAGGTAGAGAAGCAAGTGTCGCTGGATTATCCCGTGATCATATGGACGACGTCTAGTTTTACACCAGTTGATAATTGGGTTGAATGGAAGACCAAGGATGGGAACACAGTTCACGCGACATTCGAAGAGCACGCGGTTTTACTTGTAGGTTATGATGAGGAAAATGTGTACATTAATAACCCACTAAATGGGGAAAAAGCAGTAAAGATTGCAAAACAGCCTTTCATTAGTAGCTGGGAGCAGTTAGGAAAGCAGGCATTGACGTATGCCCCTGTTCCTAACTGAGGGTTAAATATAAATCGTATGGAGGCTTTGCAATGACATCATTGATTTCATATTTTCTTATTGGTTTAATGGGTTTTATTATTGTTTGCGGGATCATTTTCATTGTTCTTCCTTATTACAGGGCAAGGACGATGGCGGTAAACATACAAAGAAAGCTAGAACAGCTTCAAGTTGAAGAATCTGTTCATGAGCGTGTTCAACAATTTGACTTATGGTTGAAGTCACAGATAGAGGATAACTACGTTGAAAAGACAGTTATGCCAGCATGGCATTCATTTCGTGTGAAATACATGCAGTATCAACAAAGCGGAGTTATGATGACTCCTGATGTATTAGATTTCTTTCAAGAAGAGAGATTTATTCAACGTTTCGGTCAACGAAAGTTAATGGATACATTGCCAGGTATATTTCTAGCTCTGGGTATTATTGGAACTTTTTTAGGGATTGCAATGGGGGTTTCTGGCTTAGATCCTAGTGGTGATTCTGCTGTACTAAAAGGGGGAATTGGTACACTCCTTGCTGGAATGAAAGCCAAATTCGCGTCATCGATTGCAGGTATTTTAGCCTCACTTATATGGCAACTACTCGATAAACTATTCTTTTATCGTTGGTTATCGAATAGTTTCTATTTGATCCGTGACACACTTGATGAAACATTTCCTACTCAAGAAGAATCTACGGTTTTATTCCGGATGTTAAGTAACCAAGAGAAACATATGTTGGATTTCCAAGCTTTCATGTCGGAGCAACTCATCCCACAGATGATGTCAGGCTTTACAAGCGCTTTGGAACATTCTTTAACACCACATTTAGAAACAACGCAAGTGATGATGAAGGACATGTTGCAAACGGTAAGTGCAAATCAAATGCAGGGCATGGGCGATATGGTGAATACATTTGTGGCACAGTTGGAGCAAATTACCGGGGATCATATGAAAGATCTAGGTGAAGCTTTACGTACTACGATTGAATGGCAGAAGCGTGTCCATGAGGACATGGGTACGTTGGTTCAATCCATGCAAGATTCTGCGAAGGAACAATCACTTATGGTTGAGAAAACAACGGTGCTTACCGATCATATTCATCAATATACGTCGCAAATTACTGAGCAACAGGATGTTCTGGAGAGAACCGTTGCTCAATTAAATCAGACAGCTGAGAAGAATGCAGAGCTTCACGGAGCTACATCGGTGTTACTCGAGAAGATTATTGAAGAGCGTAATGCGTTTCATAATCATTTTGATGAAAGCTTGTATGTACTTCAACAAAATGTTGAATCTATTGTACAGCAAACCGAGTTACAGGTAGAACTTCAGACGAAGCTGGAGCAAAACTTGAGAGGAATGACGGATACCACTCAGAGTCAAGAATCTCTTGCAAACAGCATGGCTGAATATGCCGGTTATACACAAAGATCCGGTGAGACACTTGCTGAACTTATTGGTCAGGTGGAGTCCAATGCAAGAACCTTCAGTGATCTTCAATCAACCATGGAAGAGGTACTGACTCGAACCGAGAGTGAACGTATCCGAATGGATGAGTTAATGCAAGATATTGTTGGAAATTTGACAGGACAACTTGAGGGTATGGATAGCAGATCTGAAGTGTTAAAGGACCATTGGGATACGACGAGTGAAGTGATGACGAAGATCAATAATCAATTAACGAAATCGATGGGGCAATTTACCGATGATATGCACCGCGGCCTTAAACATACGTTCGAAATGTTTGATGAGGAACTAGGTACTACGGTTAATCTTTTGCACCGGGTGGTTCAAGCTATTCAAGAAAGCTTGTTAGAGCTCCCTGATGAAATGCAAACATTAAAACAAACGGTACAAGAGCTGAACAAGCAAAGTAAGCGAATGATTAATCCAGCGTAAGGTGAGGGAGTAAGATGTCGAGAGGGTATCGCAATGTAAAGCGCTTCCTCCCTCATGGTCATGAGGAAGAGAAGGAAAGTTTCTGGGTATCATACACGGACCTTATGTCCGCATTACTTATCATATTTGCGTTAGTGTTAATGGTCATGATGTTTGATACGCAGACTTCATATGAAGAGGCCAAATCTGCAATTGATGAGGCTAAAACTGCTATTGATGAGAAAGCTGAAGTCATGAAGCAGAAAGAAGATGTTATCCAGGAGAAAGATAAGCTTATTGAGGAAGTACTCGGAGTAAAGTCGAAGATTATTTTGGAACTAGTGAAAGCATTCAAAGACTCGGAACTGAATCTTCAAGTGGACCAACAAACGGGTACGATTCGTTTTTCTGGTGGCGTGTTCTTCGGAACGGACAGTAGTGCTGTATCAGAAACAGGGAAAGCGTATCTAGAGAAGTTCATCCCGCAATATATCGGAATTCTCTTATCAGATCAATTTAGAGGGCAGGTTGCTCAGATTATTGTTGAGGGACATACAGACACGGATGGTTCTTATTTATATAATTTGAAACTTTCTCAGGACAGGGCTTTATCTGTTGTTCAACAAATTTTTTCTCCTAATTTCTCTAATTTCAAGTATAAAGACGAGTTAAAAGACGTTATTACAGCAAACGGTCGTTCTTTCTCAGTGCCGATATATAAAGAAAATGGAACTGTTGATGCTGATAAATCACGGCGAGTAGAATTCAAATTCCGTTTGAAAGACGAGCAGCTTCTCGATAAACTTCAAGGGTTGATGCAAAATGATGGAAAATAAGACATATTATCATTATACCTTTGAGCCCCTAAAGCTAAAAGAACAGCGCGTCAAAGTCGAGAAGGTATTTAAAGATGCGGATCAAGCTCTAGCTAAGCAGCTTAGCCGTAATAAACTGCCGAAGTTGTTAGAGCTAATCCGGCAAGTGTCTTTTGATGAGCTAGAGACATTTGCCCAACAATTAAAGAGGATGGAAGTATTCGTATTACTATATGACTACCCTTTTAAGGATGAAAGTCACGAAACACGCCGGAAAATTAATTTGATTTTAACATACAGATATTCCGTTCAAGTTGGAAAGATAGCCTGGGGGTTATTTCAGCAAGATCCTCATGATGTCTTTCTGCAAGATTTTCTTCGGTTAATTTATAATACAGACCAATTTGAGTTCTTGGTATCTGAAGAGAAGTCGAATGATACGATTCGAACCGCGCTTTTAGAGCGTGCTGGTATCGTTGCGGGTTTGATTACTTCGCTGTTAACTTCAACGCAGCCTACCCAATCGCAGCTAGGTAATTTAAAAGTACAGCAAGACAGTCTTCTGGAGAAGGAACTCTTAAAAGGGGTTTTACTCGGAGGGTTGGCTCAGCAATCCTACGTGCAGCGTGATGGTGTCGATTTTATAGTAGGTAGACTTGAGCGTTATGAAATGGATGAATACAAGACTCTTATCAGCGTATATTTGGAGTCCAGATCATTCAAAGAGTTTGACTATGCACTTATGACTCAGGCCATCAAAAGATTAGAAAATCCATTGGAGCGGCCCATGCATTGGGATGTTATGAGCCCATCTATTATGGAGCAAGTACACAAATGGCTTCTTCATAACAAAATGAAGCAATTCTTCGAGCAGGATGAGGATAATGCGCGATTTGACTATTGGAAAAATTATTTGAATCAGGATTACATTTTGGATGTAGATGTCATTAAAAACCCAAAGGCAGCATTTATTTATTTTGAACGATTTGTTGTTGTAGAATTTGGCATCATTGGCGCAGCTTATTTCTATCATAGAGTAGGATTTGAAAGAATAATTAAGTTAGAGTCAAGTTTACCTGAATTCCGAGATGGAAGTAAAAGTAAACGAGAGGAGATTCTCAAACGGAAGAATCCCTTTGAGCAAGGCCTACCGTTATTTATCGATAGACATGGACACCATGGCTTTAGTTGGCCACAAAAGTTTACAATGCACATGAGAAACTACCTAGACGGTCGATTTTAATTAGGAGGATAAGGGATGTCCCTATTTAAGCGTTTCTTTAGCAATGGGAAAAATGAGGAATATATTCCCATTCAGATTAAGAAGGCTTTTATTGAAAAAGGTCTTAGCCTAGCCCTGATTCGCGAGGGAGTCGATGAGCTTGTCTGCTTCCCTCTTAACTTAACGATTTCACAATTGAAGCAGGAAACGCAACTGGAGCTTCTAGAAATACTTGAAAGCTTGTGGTATGACGAAATGCTTCATAGCGATTCGGAAGGCTATTGTTTGATGTATACGGACCTACTTAATCTTCCTTTTGAGATAAAGGATTTCATGGGCATTCCTGAGCCAGTGAAACCAGAGCTTATGTTAGGTCATGAAGGGGCTGTTGGTACTTCTCGATTCCAGTTTGTATTACATAAGAGTTATGGACAATGGCGTAACGTTGAACAGACATCTAAAATAGTTGGCCCATGGATAGCTCTCCCAGATGGTTCTATGCGCCTACTGGATCTAGATACCTTTGAATTGGATCAGTTGATTCGGAATAGTCCAGATTCTCGGGATACCGAAAAAATATTCTCCTACGTTGCAGAAGTCCGTAACCGAGCCAAACGTCTAGGTATTCCAATAGATTCTTATCTAGAGCGACAGGAATATCTCTTTGTCGATCATCTTGAGCTGCAGGTGGAGTACGATGATAAGAAAATTCATATTCAACCAACCTATGTATCCGATGAGATAGATCCAACTTTACTAGAGAGCTTGAACGACAAAGGAGCTAGATTCGCGGTTGGAGCAGGTCGGGAAAAAGTATTTGTGGATCCTAAAGTTTGGGAACAAGCCAGCAAGATCAAAGAAGTTCCTACCATTCAAGGTGACGACATCCCTAGATTTGCCGAAAACCCTGAAGCCTTTTTGCCAGATGTAGAGGGGATAGATCTGTCACTATTCGGTGATCGTGTCAAGTCTCTTGGAATTCGCGTATATCGGACACAGCCTTTTGTTCATGCGAAAGAGTCGGACCGTGGGTGGTTTCAGATCGAGACAGGGTTTTCAGCCGTTAACGAGACGGGGGAAGTTTGGCAATCTTTTAAACCAGACGAGTTTCAGCAGCTTATTCAGGAAGCCAGAAACAATGGAAATGAGTATTTTGAATGGAACGGGAATTGGTTGCGAATTCCAGCAGAAGTAGAGGACTTTATTCAATCGACTGGAGAAGTCCAGAAACGTTTTGGGGATATTCCAGTTGTTGATATCACTTCACTTCCTTATATTTTAGAAATCTACGAAAACATTAGTCAACTCGAATTCAATAAACCAATTTTACAGGCGCATCAAGAGTTACATGATCAGGGTGTATTAGAACGCAGACCGCCAGATTCCTTCCAGGCCACGCTTAAGCCATTTCAGGAGGATGGTTATGTATGGATGAAAATGCTGCACTTTCGGAAGTGGGGTGGATTGTTAGCTGATGACATGGGTCTTGGTAAGACCATTCAAGTTATTTCACTGTTGTCTTATCTGCAGCATACGAATCTTTTAACACCTACTTTAATTGTTGTACCTAAGACCCTGATCGATAATTGGGAGAAGGAGTTAATGAAATTTGCTCCATTTCTACTACCCAGTTTGTATTTACATCGAGGGACGGACAGAATTAAGTCACCAGAGGTATTAAGACAGATTGGAATTACGATTACAACGTATCATACGTTAGCTCGCGATCAGCTTGTCTTCGGACAGGTGGAGTGGCAGGCAATTATTTGCGATGAAGCCCAAGCGATAAAGAATCCATCGACCGCTGCAAGCCATGTACTTAAAGCGATGAAATCAAAGTTCCGACTAGCCATGACAGGGACCCCTGTTGAGAATGGCTTAAGTGAGCTTTGGTCGATTATGGACTATGTTCAGCCTGGCTTATTAGGAAGTTTAAGTGAGTTTAAACGAGAGTTCATTACTCCACTTGAGGCTGGTGAGGGAGACTCTGCTGTCGAGAAACGGCTGTTAGCCAAATTATCTTCTGTATACAAACGCAGGACGAAATCAGAGGAATTGGCAGGTCAACTGCCTCCTAAGCATCATCATGTTCTACAAGTGCCTCTTGGCGATGTACAGAAACGGCTTTATGCCGAGATTCTTGAGTTAGTAAAATCAAAAATGATGGATGGTTTGCAGGCTATTCAACGGCTAAAACTGTTAAGTTCACACCCTGGACTGATTGCGCCTGAATGGGTTAATCTTCCTCCAGAAATGGTGCCTAAATTATTGCACACGCTTCAAATTATAGATGATATTAAATCTAAAGGTGAAAAAGTACTCATTTTTACAGAGTATCTAAAGATGCAGGACATCTTAAAATCGGCAATTCGAGATCGATTTGGTATAAGTTCTTTTATCATTAACGGTATGACTGATCGTAGACAATTGGTTGTAGATGAGTTTAACCGAAAGCCAGGATTTGATGTCTTAATTTTGTCTCCAAAAGCTGCAGGTACGGGTTTGACAATCACGTCAGCAAATCACGTCATCCATTATACGCGTTGGTGGAATCCTGCCGTAGAGAATCAGGCAACAGATCGCGCATACCGGATAGGTCAAGATAAGCCTGTTCATGTGTATTGTCCCATTGTTACAGACAATGAAGGCGTGTTGAAGCAGGGGACCGTTGAGGAGATCGTTCATCGTATTTTATCCGAGAAACAAGAACTAGCTTCATCCATTATTATTTCGAGTCGAAAGCTTGATCTAGAGAAAGAGGTTTTGCAGAAGTTTAGTTTGTAATATTTGGCGAACATTCGTTTCCTGACAATATAGTGTCAGACAGATAACTTACAATGAGTACATAATCTAATTATGGTGGAGGGATTGAATATGCTGAAAACTTTAAATAATAAAGGAACCTTCTACACGTACTCTAAGAATAAGAACAGTTATGATCAAAAAATGCAGACCTGTATTGAAGAGACTGTTTATAAATTATCCATTAATTCAACTTCTGTTGACCGCCCAGGGATGTTACTTGGAAAAATACAATCGGGTAAAACTCGTACCTTTCTAGGTGTGATGGCTTCAGCATTTGATAATGCTTACGATATCGTTGTCATACTCACAAAGGGAACAAAAGCTTTAGCTCAGCAGACTTTAGAAAGATTAAAAGATGAGTTTAAAGGACTTATGAATCAGGATCAAGATCTCCTGCAAATATTCGATATTATGGTGTTCCCCAATAATTTAACTAGATATGAGCTTGATCAAAAGTTGGTTTTTGTAGTAAAGAAAGAGATCAAAAATATGGCGCGTCTTCATCAGGCCTTTTTTGAAACATATCCAGAACTAGCCGATAAACGCATTTTAATAATTGATGATGAAGCAGATTTTGCTAGTATTGGTTTTACATCAAAGGAAGAACGTTTGGAGATAAAAAAGATTGCTGGGAAAATTGATGAGTTTAGGCATAGGGCGCCTTTATGCAGCTTCCTCCAAGTAACAGCCACTCCATACTCATTATACCTTCAACCCGAAGATGTGGTAACGGATACAGCTGTGTTCAAACCAATTAAACCAGCATTTACTACTCTTGTTCCCATTCACGATAAATATGTAGGTGGCGATTTTTATTTTCAAGAGAGCGAAAATGAAGACTCCGTTGCTTATCATTTATTTGAAGAAGTTGGTGATAATGAACTGCAGGTTTTGAAAAAACCAGATCGGCGTACATTTAAAATTGAGGAGAGCATATTTAGTCCCAAAGTGGTTTCCTTAAGGAATGCCATTATAAACTTTATAGTAGGTGGATGCATACGTCGTATCCAAGTCCGTGAAGCTGGTGGTATTCCTAAGAAATATAGTTTTATTATTCATACAGAGCAGAATAAGGCATCTCATGAATGGCAAGAAGATATTATTTTTGCTATCAAAGATAAATTATCCGAAGAATGTAAAGAAGATACTGCACTATTTTATAGATTAATTGATGAAGCCTATCAGAATTTAAGTACATCAATTCAAATGCTTGATTCGTATCTACCGAGTCTAGATGTTATAGTCGAAGAGGTAAGTGAAGCTTTGAATCGTGATTTTATTATGATAACGAAGGTCAATTCAGAAAAAGATGTTAACGAGCTACTCGATGATTCAGGTCAATTGAAGCTTCGGACACCACTTAATATATTTATTGGTGGTCAGATTCTAGATCGCGGTATTACTATAGGAAATCTCATAGGGTTTTATTATGGACGTCGTCCGAAGACGTTTCAACAAGATACGGTACTTCAGCACTCTAGGATGTATGGAGCACGTTCAATTGAGGATCTTACCGTTACTCGCTTTTATACAACGCCTGATATTTATATCATTATGAAACGAATTCATGAATTTGATACGGCATTACGAGAAGCATTTGAGAGAGGGAACAACGATAATGGTGTAATTTTTATTCAGAAAGATCTATCCAATCACATCATCCCTTGTTCACCTAACAAAATACTTTTAGCTAACACAACAACTTTAAAACCTAGCACTCGTCTGCTACCGGTTGGGTTTGAATTAAAGGCGAAGACACATACTCAGAAGCCAGTAACAGCAATTGAGTCTATTATTACAACCTATATTAGTGATACAGGGAACTTGCCAGAGCCTTTCTTGATGGATCTAAGTGATGCGACAAAACTTCTATCGAAGATATCCGAAACATTTGCAGACGGACATTCTTGGGATGCATCCGCCTTTGCAGCAAGTTTGGAGTATATGGCTAATCTTTCAAGTATTCCCTCACGAAAAGGGATGGTTTGGGTAATTCTTCGTCGGAACCGAGACATTGCCAAATATAAAAAGGATGGTCGTTTAGAGAACTCTCCCGACTCATATCAGGAGAAGGGGCTGGCTAGAAATTTAGCAACAGATATTCCGACACTTGTTTTGTTAAGGCAGAATGGTACTGCTGATGGATGGAACGGTCATCCTTTCTACTGGCCAGTTCTGGTGGCACCGAAACAGTTGCAGACAGTTGTTTTTGCAAATAACTTGTTTGCTGATTGATCTGAGAGTATAAGTCTAAATCGGCAGTTTAAATAAAAAGAATAGAAACATCGAATTTGACTGAATCAAGACGACTTTATTGTCGTCTTTTGTCTTTAAATTAAGTGATGCGGATTGACTTGTATGATGACAGAGGAATACATAGCTGATGTTCAATAGGCAAATTGGATGACTTGGAGGTTGTGAAAAAGTGGGGAATCTAATAGAGAAAGCACGCCAAATTAATGATGAGATTTGCAATATTGTGGAGAGGGAATTAGATAGGTTCAGACTTCTTTTTAATAATAAGGCTAACGTAGGTAAAACATTTATATACCGTCATTTCTTCCTAAAAGATACCCCGATTTGGCATAAGGACTACTGTAACATCCGTTTACATGTTTATTACGAAAATGATCAAAAGACCTCGGTAAGAATTGAATTTGGATTTCTACAAAGGGAAAACTTTATCACTGAAGAGCAGAAAGATTGCTTACGTAAAATCATGCTCGCTTACGCTAGGCTGCATGGATACTCGGTACGTAATGATGAGTTTTACAAAATCAATTATGTTATTACTGAGGACACTGAATCTATTGTTAATGCTGTTTCAATTCAACTGGTTAAACTGATCATACAAATGAATCACCTCGTACAGTTAGTTAGAATAGATGGTCCAATGAGAGTCAGTGACTAGCAATACTAGAAAACCAAAAATAGTATAGGATGGTATAGATGACAATACAGTTAAATGATCCAGATGCTAGGATAATAAATTGGTTGGATTCTCAGGGTTATAAAATAATTCAAACGGAAGATAGCAAAAGTAAGTGGGTTTTCGGGCGAAATCTATTTGGTGAACATCTTTTTATTAATGTTATAACGCGACAAAGTGAACAGCCAGAAATCAATATTATTGATAACGATGAAAAACTAGAATCTATCAAAAAGCTAAAAGAAAAGTATAATTGTGAAGCATATTTTGCTGTTTTAGTACCTAAAAATGGTCAGACTAACTGTTATATATTCAGTTTACAAGAACTGTTGGAATTCCCTTGGAATATTGGCAGAGAAAGAGTTAAGGCATTAAGTTTCAACTCCAAATATGAAAATAAAATTAATCAATATGAAAGATCCGGAAACCAAATTATTCAAGGTGTAGAAGATAACGAACTAGAGAGAAGTATAGCTAATAAAGAATATATAATTGGCCAGCCAACAAAGTTTTATCTGCTGACAGTCAAGAGAGATAATGATCAATATGAAGTTCGTTTTATGGAAGACCAATTACTTCGTGACAAAAAGGTAGTGAGTAACAGGCTCCGTGGAGCAAAGATAGATGGAATAACTATGCTCCTCAATCGATATCCCTCCGCAGATTTCAATCACTTCATGATGGTACACTATAAGGCTGATCGTAATGGCGGTAAGCCGTGGGTGAAGGACACAAGTGAGGAAGTGAAAGAAATATATCAAGAAATAAAAAGTAAATTACAAACGAAGCTAACTTCAACTCATTCTTTAAGAGGAGTACCATCAATGATAAATCTCAATGAGTATCAAACAATCTTCAACAATGACATCACACACGAACGTTGTAAGCAAGTTCTTGATCAAATTGAGGCTCCTTTAAAGCCAATCGTACAACAATTTATGGATAGCTTTAACGATCCTAGTCTATATCTACATACATATGGTGTTACCTTAACAACTACTTATCACGATGCTTTGAATCCTAAATATGCTGAACAAAGAAAAGAAAGTAATATCGGTAGAAAGTATTTTATTCAGATCATGAAAAAAATAGGGGATTCTGAGGTAAATGCACTTACACTTGAGTTTAACGGGATGGAGAGGCAAGTCTTACTATCTGTTGAAACGAATTTTTATCCGATCTGGGAAGCTGTCCGGCTGAATAGGATTAATGGTATTGTCAATGACCTGAATCCTGTTTTAGATGTACTTGTTTCGAGCCAATCTAAGGAATCAACAATTCGAGAACTTCTTCAACGACAAGAGCTAGAGGATTTTATTAAGTCGTGCATTAAGCCTAGGAAAAGACCATGGATATATTTTGCTAAAAGATATCCATTGGAAGGTGAATGGTCAGTAGAAAAACTAATAGATGAACTTAAAGAAGCATGGGAAAACTTATACCCAATTCGTGATTATTTACAGGAAGAAGAATCAATTAGTGTCCAAGCTGCGCATATTCTTACACTTGTGCAAGCAGTAGAGACAAAACAGGACATAACTCTATTCCATAGATCGTATCAACTGCAGTACGGTTCCTTGGAGCAAGTAAAAACGGGTGTCTGCAGGCAGCAATTTTCTTTGAAAGATCAAGAGCAGCTGATAGTAAAGGGTTACGTAGTTTATTATCAATTTCAGGAAAAACAATCGCCGCACCAAGTCTTGGCAGTTAAATTAGATGGACATAGCCACATATATACAAACGTTCGCAACCTGCTCGGTGCAGGAACGAAGGATTGGTGGATTCGGAAGCTGTTTGCCACGCAGTCTTTGAATAATGCTGAGGTACTGGAAACGGGAATGTCTTTATTAAAGCAACACGGTTTGGAAGTTAAAGAGAGCGAATATCTCGCAGGTACTTATGACAATGTCTCTGAAACCTTTACAGAGGCAGCGGATGTTGTCAAAAAAAGGCTGATCACTGCAGCACTACTATTTGCTCATGCTAGTGAGAAACTACAGCTTCCAACGGTAGATGATATGGGGCCTATTATTGATGAGGCTGATGAACAAGGAGGAGAACCAGAGGAAGAAGAACACACCGCGAGTTTCCAACTTACATCCATTCTGGAGCTAATCGCAAACAGCAGCTTTACTTTTGCAAAAGAGATCATTCGGGATCTTCATTTAAATTTGACGGCACTGGACGATAAGCATTTTGTAATTTTGAGCGGCATATCTGGTACAGGGAAAACTCAATTGGCGCGGCTATATGCTAACGCTGTATATGGAATGGAATATGAGGCGAATAACCCTTACATGTCTGTTATTCCAGTACGGCCTGATTGGACGGATTCTAGTTCATTATTCGGTTATTACAGCTCATTCGAAAATCGGTATGTCATTCCTGAGTTTTTGAGAATGGTGTTGAAAGCTCATCAAGAACGTGAGAAACCGCATTTTGTGGTATTCGATGAAATGAACTTGGCGAGAGTGGAGTATTATCTTAGTGATTACTTGAGCGGCGTGGAGTCGAGGAAGGAAATTTCTTTACATAACCGAGCTGATCTTATTGATATTCCAAACACTGTTACAATTCCTCCAAACTTGTATGTGATTGGAACAGTAAATGTAGACGAGACTACTCATACAATTTCTGATAAAGTCTTGGACCGGGCATTTGTTATGACGTTAAGTGAAGTGGATTTCGATACATTCTGGAATAGATCCGCTGAGGATGTAAGGCTTAAGCTTCAGATAGAGTTTGACTTTCTGAAACAAGTACATGGTATTCTAAAGCCCTATTATCTTCATTTTGGTTATCGTTCGATGAATGAAATGCTCCAAAAATTATCACATAATAAAGATTTGGAAGATAATATTCAGATGGAAGAAACGGAGGCTCTTGAAAAAGTCATTATTGAAAAAGTACTCCCTAAAGTTCGCGGTGATGACTCCATTTCACAGATGTTAACTGAACTCCATCAGGTTTTTGAAGCAAAGTTCGGATTGGATTCTGCTGCCCTAGGTATCGTAGAGCGGATGGAAAAGGAGATCGCGCGATATGGAGCCGCTCAGTTTTGGAGATAGCTTTTTAGTCCGTTCTAAAGGCAGTGAATGGATCTCGATAGAAAAAGCTTATTTAACTGAGGCGACAGAATATGAATGGCTTTGGGAGCATAAAGACTTTTCTATTTTGCTGATACAGGGTGTTCCTCTAACGTATCGGAAAGTAGATGGTGGAGTTACAGGTCAATTTATGACTCCATTCCAAAGTGGACAGTTGACCTTTACAATAGAACAACATACATATGGGACCTATGTATACCCAGATGATCGAAAAATGACTGCTGAGCAATATGACATTATGCTTCGTGAAATTTTGGAAGAAGCAACGGTGTGTTTTGATCATGCAGGGCTAACGATTCCAATTTGCGCACAGGACAGAGCAAGGGATGTTTCATGGGCACAGTGGAGTTATATCGATCATGGGTTTAAGGATCTTGCTTCCTATATTCGGCGGTTTCTGGAACATCCGTTAAAGCGACTGTCAGAGAAGGATACTTTTCTGAAGCGGGAACAAATGAAAGTCGTAACGAACCGAACATCGCAATGGTTAGAAAGACATTATGCTCAAGATCCCTCGAGTGTAATACCAGCTAACGTCTTAACGCATGTTCGATTGGATACTTACAATATATATGAAAATAGAGTCATAAAAAGATATCTTTTAGAACTTCAAAGCCTTCTAGTTACTTATATGCACTGCAGTTTAAGCGATGTTTCAGAGAAGGCTATGAAGTACGGGGATCTTGTGAGATATTGGTTGAGACAAGGGATTTTCCAAGAGATTACTTCGTATCAGGGACCTTTACAAGTCTCTACAATTTTTCGTAAGCATCCTGTTTATCGTTTATGTTACAGGTGGTTTGATCGTTTATATCAACATGGCAAGGAGCAAATTGGATTCGAATATCCTTTTCCACTTAAGGATACGTTTGCATTGTATGAAATATGGTGTTATATGCAGGTTTTAAGATTGTTGAGGGAAAAGGGTCTGATTAAGAATTCTGCAAATCTTTATAAATCAACATTGGATCGTTTCTTTTTATCACTTGCTAAACATAAAGAAAGTCATGTATTGCTTGCTAACGGCCATCATTTATATTATCAAAGAGTTTTTCAGTATAATTCTGATCCTTTTTATTCTTTCACACAACGAATGGAACCGGATATTACTTTAGAGAGTAATGAAGGAATTCTCGTTTTTGATCCTAAGTACCGGGTTCCTACTAATTTAAGCACAGCATTAGGAGAAATGCATAAATATCGAGACGGCATTCTTATTAGAGACAAAGAGACCCCTGCCGTAGAGAATGTATTTATTCTTACACCCTCAAAGGGGGAGGAAGAACCAAGATACTTTCAGGAGTGGTATCATGAGCAGTATCGTATGGGGGCTATAGAAATGGTTCCTGGAGGACCTAGTAATCCAGCTTTGGAAAGAGCCATTGATGGGTTTATGAAAAACATATAGTACTGTTCAAAAAGAGGTTATTCTTATACTAAGCTTTGACAAGGAGAGGTCCTAATGTCATTGATTTATTATTTTCCAAGGTATTCTCAGAAAGAGAACATGGTAACGAACAATACAATGTTGCTCTTTAAACGACTATCCAACAACAGTAATGAGAAATTTAATCGATTTCTTAATTCAATTCTTGAGAATTCTGGGATTAATTTGGACATGACTATAAAGTTTGGTCAGCAAGATAAAGGTAATGAAAGTGTTCCAGATGCATATATCCAACAAGAAACTTTTAAAATACTAATTGAAACTAAACTTTATGGACAACAAAATGTTAGTCAGATTAAGAAACATTTCAGCGAATTTAAAGACGAAAAAAATCAAATATTTTTATGGATAAATAAAGAGTCTATTAAAGAGGACTACAGACGTCAAATAGTCGATGAACTGAACAAAATTAATGCATTAAGGATTAATAGTATATCCTTTGCGTCAGTAACATTTAAAGAAATTTGTGAAAACTTCAATGACACTTTAAACGATTATGACTTTGAGATGAAAGATATGATCCAAGATTATGAAGCTTTTTGTAGTGAATCTGGGTTGATTGATAACATTGAAACAAAGTTTCGTTTCGTTGCAACTGGGGTAACTTTTCAACAAAATAAAAAATACAACATATATTATGATCCAAGTTCTAACGGATATCAAAACCACAAATACATTGGACTCTACACTAATAAAGCAGTCAGAGGAATTGGTAAATTAATTTGTATTGTTGATGTGGAGTATGACAATAAAAAAGATGAAATTAGAGTTATTTCAACTCAACTCGGTGTTCTATCCGATGAACAGAAAGTCGTCTTAAAACAAGTAATTATAGAGGCACATGGTGAGTTCGGCTATGATCTTGCTAGTAATCATAGATTTTTCTTCGTTGACAAGTTCTATGAAACTGAATTCATTAAGATTTCTAAAAATGGTATGATGGGCAAACGATATTTTGATGTTTCTACTATAACTGGATTTAATATAAAAATGAAAACAGTGGAAATAGCTAATCTTTTGAAGGGGAAGGAGTGGAAATGAGTAACCCTTCGATAAGCTCAACCGAGCTTGATAAAAAGAGTAAGATGTCACTTTGTGAGAAAATGAACTATGACTAAAAATTTTATTAATAAAACCTAGAGTAGAACGGAGATTACCTCATGCCAACCTACAATAAACTAGTCCGTGACCGAATCCCGGAAATCATCGCACGCGGTGGGAACGTCTCCAATACCCGAATCCTAGATGAGACCGAATACAAAGCTGAACTTCGCACCAAGTTAGTCGAGGAACTTAACGAATATCTTGAAGCCGCCGATGATAGCAGCGCTATGGAAGAGCTATCCGATATTCTCGAACTTCTTCACACATTGACAGCAATTCATGGCTCAACCGTTGAACAACTCGAATCGATTCGGGCAGATAAAGCGGAGAAACGCGGAGGGTTTAAGGAAAGAATTTTCCTTATCGATGTTCAAGATGCCTGATATTAAACTCATCACAGAAAATTTAGCCGATGAATTGATCCCAGGGATTGAAAGGGCATTCGGCATATATATTATGACTTCGTTCGTGATGAACTCGGGTGTCCAAATTCTCGCCCCATATTTGAGAGCTGCTGCAGAACGTGGTGCTGATATCAAAATACTTTGTGGCGACTATTTATTCATCACTCAACCTGATGGCCTTCGTGAGCTAGTTAACATTGATAATCGAATAGAGGCAAGGCTCTGGCATAGTAGGGGGGCCTCATTCCATCCCAAAGCCTATTTAATGGACTACGAACAGGGAGCGGGGCTTCTTATTGTCGGCTCTTCCAACTTATCTCGATCTGCTTTTCGAATGGGTGTCGAGTGGAATTTAGCTATGAGTGCCGAAGCAGAGCCTTACACATTCCAAGTCGCTTTGGAAAAGTTTATGAACCATTTCTACGATGAGTGTACGGTAACTTTGCATGAAGAGTCGATAAATCATTATGAAAAAGAGTATTCGATTCACCGTCAAAGAAATCCGGAATTAGTTCGTTCGATTTCAGAAGTAGAAGAATCAGAGCTGATGCTGCCGCATAAAGGAGCAGACGGTGATGACCAGGGAGAAGTTCAGCCCTCGGCCCAAATTCTTGAACCGCGTCCTGCTCAAAGGCAAGCGTTAGAGGCATTGGATAAAACGTTAGAAGAACAGTACGATAAAGCGATGGTTGTGATGGCTACCGGACTGGGTAAGACTTACTTAGCTGCATTTTTTGCTAAAAAGTACAAACGCATTCTGTTTGTTGCCCATCGTGAGGAGATCCTTCACCAAGCACAACGCAGTTTTCAAACGGTTATGCCTGAACGGAATGCAGGGTTATATAACGGAGTCGAAAAAGACTTAGCCGCGGACAATGTCTTTGCATCCATTTACACGCTAGGGATGAAGAAGCACCGGGAGCAGTTTGCACCGGATGCGTTTGACCTTATCGTTGTGGATGAGTTCCACCATGCAGCAGCTAAATCATACCAAGCGATCCTAAATTATTTCCGACCTTCATTTTTGCTAGGTATTACTGCTACTCCGGACCGGATGGACGGTAAAGATGTGTTTGCGCTATGTGATGGGAATGTCGCGTTTCAATTGCACTTTCTAGAGGCTATTCAGCGTCAATGGCTATGTCCATTCCGATACTATGGGGTCTATGATGAAACGGATTACTCTGCAATAGCATGGATCGGTTCTCGTTACGACGAGGAAGAACTACTTGCAATTCAGCTTCGCGACGCGATGGCGGAAACCATATTTAATGCATGGAAACAACATAAGCAGACGAGAACGATAGCGTTCTGTTCATCTATTAGACAGGCTAACTTTCTTGCGAGCTTTTTTATACGGCAAGGTATATCGTGCATTAGTCTTCATTCTCGCACCTCGGAGATTAGCCGGGGTGAGGCGATTGCTAAGCTTACAATGGGTAGCCTGGAAGTTATCTTTACTGTCGATTTATTTAATGAAGGTGTAGATATTCCAGCAGTAGACACGCTTCTGTTTGTTCGTCCTACAGAATCTCTTACTGTATTCACACAGCAAATTGGTCGTGGACTACGATTGCATACGGATAAGGAATATTGCAGCATTATTGACCTCATAGGTAATTATCGGAATGCAGACATTAAGCTCAGTCTATTTGACATGGGACGCGGCGAAATTGAAAAGAGCAAGCAGCCCAAAATGATCCCGGAAGTTCCAATGGGTTGTGAACTCCATATCGATTTAGATGTAATCAATCTGTTAGAGGAATTATCCCGTAAAAAGCAACCCCGTAAAGAGAAGCTGCGCGCAGCATACTTTGACTTAAAACATGAATTAGGGCGGCGGCCAACATACCTTGAGCTGCATCTGCAAGGAAGAGAACCTAGCAGAGAGTATTGGCAAGAATTTCGCTCCTATTCAGGCTTTCTGTCTTGGGCAGACGAGCTTGATGCAAGGGAAATGGAAGTATTTCTCCGCTATGAGCATTGGTTGAAAGAAGTAGAGAGCACCGTCATGAGCAAGAGTTACAAAATGACAGTCTTATTATATATGCTCGAACGTGGAGTTACTGAATGGATGCATTCAGTAACCTCGTTGGAAGTCGCACCTTTCTTTCACCATTTTTACATGGAGAAGGAATATCGAAAACGCATAGATTTTTCAGATGCAGAAAGCACAAGGCTTTGGAGCTATGATGAGAGTAGAGTGGCAAAGTTGATCGCGACCATGCCTATGACTAAGTGGAGCGGGAGTTCGAAAGGCTTGATCACTTTTGATAGTGGTGTCTTTACGTTTAATTTTGACGTATTACCGGAAGATATGGAAATGCTGCATGCTTGGACAAGAGATATTTGTTTGTATAGGTTGCATGCTCATTTTGAGCGACGAGAGAATACGGAGTTTAGATGACACAATATTAATTGAGTTATTTCAAATAATTACTAGTACTTTTGTGTGATGAGATATCGAAGAAAAAGATGGATGCTGTTGTTACTGTCGAAATAGTAATAACACAGCCTAGATCCTAACAAAGGTATTACCGATTGTTCCATCAATTTTCTATATAAAGGGCACGTTAATGTTACCAAAGGGACATTTAATGTGTCCTTTTTGGAAGGTCGAGGGAAGTTAAAGAATTATTATAGAGGTGAGAATAGTAAAATGTATCTAATTATTGCAATTGTATTTGTCATCTTAGGTATTTATCTAATAAAACAAAGGAAGCAAAGACCCTCTCAAAGCTATAAATCTATTAAGCACGCTTCAATAGAAGCAGCTCAAGCCTCGGTTGTTAATCCAGATGAACCTAGCCCTAAGGCTAATCCTAACCAGGCATTGCGAGAGCCGTCGTATCATCAACATCAAACAAAAAAGAATACTAATAAACCAAAGAATAGTTCGAAACCGCCAAAACCAATTTCACAACCTGTAAAAAACCTACCTCAACAAAAATTAAAGCAAAGTTTTAGAAAAATGGCTGCCATTTGGAGAAAACCTGAAGACTCTGATACTTGTTATCGCTGTTCTGGGACATTGACAACGGAAACCATTGAAATTGCATCTTTTAAATATGGAAAGATACAAAGCTATGTACAAACATCCGTATGGGCTTGTTCCGTATGTAAATATGTATGTGCAAGTGAGAATAATATTATCGAAATAAAAAAACAAGCACCTGGGTGCCAGTTCCAAATCAATGAATGGGGGGCTGTACCTAAAATAATGTCTCCTGTAACCGAAACTAAAAAGCAAGAATTTAAGTGGCCTAGTACATACGCAGTGGAAACATTAAAACCAGGCAATAAATCAGATGGAAACCGATTTGGCCTAGAGAGTCCTCTTCATAAATTAGGATATAGAATAACGGATAGTAACCGAACAAAAAGATGGACAATCTTAGAAAATGAGGCGTTACCAAAACTTGGGTTAGAAAAGGTTGCTAATGTCATTGCAACCAATGTAAAAGCAAGAAAGCGCCAAAAAGGCGGTGCAAAGAAGTACTCGCACGCCATTTATGAATGGGAATACGATTTAAAGAAATTAAAAGATAATTACTATAAGCGAGATTTCCAATGGCCGACAACTGAGTAAAGCGGTAAAGTGAAATATAAGGTTTTTTGTCATACTCTGTATATTCATTATCGGTTGTTTAGTACTATAATAGTGCTAGTAGGTATTACGTACTAGGAGAGACAGAATATGGCTTATATGGTGCCCGAGACGATCCCGAGAAGTGCAACTGCTGGAGAACGTATTTTGTTCGAGAGTTTAAGAGATCATTTGCCGGGTGACTATATTGTTTATTATGAACCTGAGATTAGGGGAAGAAGACCAGATTTTGTAATCATAGGTCCTGATCTGGGCCTTGTCATCCTTGAGGTTAAGGATTATACAAAGAACACATTGTATCAAGTTAACCATGATGAATGGACTATACGAGACACAGCTGGCGAGTTAATAACAACGAAAAGCCCCTTAAAACAAGCTAGAGATAATGCTCGCTTAATCACTGATCATCTGAAAAAAGATAAGAATCTCGTACAAGACTCGAGTTCTTATTTAAAATTCCCTTATGGTTTTGGTACAGTCTTTACTCGACTGAAGCAAGAGGATTTTATCAAACATGATCTGTACCAAGTTATTGAGCCTCAATTTGTTCTGTGCAGGGATGAAGTTGATCCTGACGAGGATGGCTTTTCTTCGGAAATTTTAATGGAAAAAATCCATGGTATGTTCACGGTTTGGAGTCAGAAAAAAAATATTTTAACTAATGAAGATATACAAGCCATTCGCTTCCATCTATTTCCGGAGGTGAGAATCAGTGCAGAGTATAAACCTCAGGTCAAACATCAGGATCAGTTACTGCTCTCACTACATAACATCAAGACAATGGATCTTCATCAAGAGAATATGGCGAAGCAAATTGGCGATAAACATCGGCTTATTCGAGGGGTTGCCGGAAGTGGTAAGACGCTTATTCTTGCCAGTCGCGCTAAGATGTTAGCTAAGGCTCATCCGGATTGGAAGATTCTCGTGCTCTGTTACGGAATTCCGTTATCACGGAACTTGAAACAAATGATCCGGCGAATGATGAATGAGCCTGAAGATCTGTTGGATCTAATCAACTTAGGATCGTCGGATAGTCAAAGAGAATCGAAAGTAGAAGTATATAATTTTCATGAGTGGCTGAGAAACAGTTTACATATGAAAGATAGTGAAATACCGACAATCCTAGATAAAGTGAACAATAACGAGGCAATCCTTCCAATCTACGATGCGATAATGATTGATGAAGGCCAGGATTTTGAGCCTGATTGGTTGAAACTGTTAAGCTGTTGTTTAAACCCAAATACTCAATCGTTGCTACTGGTTGAAGATCGTGCGCAATCTATTTTTAGAAAAAAAACAAATTTGGCTCAAGATATTGGTCTTGATTTTCGGGGCCGATCTAAAATTCTTGCTATCAATTATCGGAATACCGCACAAATTGTTCAGTTTGCTTGGGAGTTTTATCAAGAACATTCTCAGTTAAAGAATAAAGTTCAAGAAGGTTCAGTAGAAGGTGTAGAGATCATCCCTCCGCAATCAACGAAGAGAAAAGGTCCGGAGCCTATGATTAAAGGTTTTCGCAATATCCAGGAGGAAATGAATTTTGTATCCAAGTCGATTACATTCCTAAACCAACAGAAAAATATACCTATTCAGGATATAGCCATATTGTATCGGGTTAAAAACAGTCATCTTACCTCATACATTGATGAAATAAAAGACAGTTTGGAACAGCACGAATTGCCGTATACATGGATCACAGAAAATACGGAGTCCAAACGAAATTTTGTGAGAGATGAAAATGCGATTAAGATATCAACTATTGATAGTGCGAAAGGTCTCGATTTCCAGGCAGTGTTTATTATCAACATTGAGAACATGCCGTTCCCACTTGAAGAAGTAGAAGAGAGAGAGGTATCTCTTTTCTATATCGGCATGACCCGGGCATTGGAGTGGTTGTTCCTGACTTATAGTGGGGAATCAAAATTCACCAAATACTTAGACGAAGTTATTCAGAAGAGAAACCAGAAGTCGTCATCCCATAAACAGTCTGTATAAGACTGAAAGGAAATTGCACCCTTGTGGTGCTCTTTTTATAGAGAGGTGCTCCCATGAAACAAGGACTCTACGAACAAATCATAAACAACATAACAAATAAGCAATTATCAACCTTGGATCCGGCTTTGTATGAAATAGGCAAGGAGCAGATAGATGCTGAGGAAGCTAGAAAGCTGTTGTCCAATTACTTAGCTGCAGTAACACGTAGAGCGTTAAAAGCAGTGCGGGAACAAAGTAGTGACGAAGAAGCCGTACTTGCTCAGGTAAGAACCAGCAATGAGATTATCGCTACACTAAAGGAAGCTCTAGGGCAAGAGGAATACAAAGAGCTGCAGCTTGATGAGCAGGGTGAAGTATTAACATACGTCTACTCAAAGCTTAATCATGTTCGTGGTATTAAAAGTGAAAAGGTGCTGCGACCGGCAACGCCGCTATCACAAAGTTCATTATTTACAGGTTCGCATTCGGAACCTAACATGATGAATGAATTAAAGCATGAAATCGTGACAGCCGATCGGATAGATCTACTAGTATCTTTTATCAAATGGAGCGGTCTTCGATGTCTCATGGATCAGTTGGAGCAATTCACTTCCAGTGGTGGACAGCTTCGTGTGATTACGACTACTTACATGGAAGCAACGGATTACAAGGCTGTGTTAGAGTTAAGCAAGCTTACCAATACCCAAATTAAGATATCCTATGACACGGATAGGACCCGACTACATGCGAAAGCCTACGTATTTATGCGAGACACAGGGTTTACAACAGCTTATGTGGGTTCATCGAATCTTTCTAATCCTGCACTTACTAGTGGTCTGGAATGGAATTTGAAGGTGACGGAAAAGGATTCCTATGATGTGCTCAAAAAGATCGAAGCCACTTTCGAGAGCTACTGGAATGATAGGGAATTTAAAATCTTTTCTCCCGAGAACGTAGAACACGAGACTCAACTTCAGGAAGCTCTAGGGAAAAAGAAGATTAACGAGCATGAAGCACTTCATTTCCATTTCGACCTGACGCCTTATGATTACCAAAAGGAAGTCTTGGAAAAGCTTGAAGCACAGAGGACTTTATACGGAAGAATGAAGAACCTATTAGTCGCTGCAACTGGTGTTGGTAAGACAGTCATCTCAGCTTTTGACTTCAAGCGATATAGGTCGAAAAATCCGGGAGCGAAACTACTCTTTGTTGCACACCGAGAAGAAATATTGAAACAGAGCCGGGATACGTTCAGGTTTATTTTAAAGGATCTTAACTTTGGAGAACTGCATGTAGGTAGCAACCAAGCAAAATCGGTGGATCATCTGTTTATCAGTATACAGAGTTTCAACTCAATGAAATTGGCAGAGATCACAACAAGTAACTTCTATGATTTTATTATTGTGGATGAGTTTCATCATGCTGCCGCG
Organism: Paenibacillus sp. WC2504; assembly: GCF_052682475.1. Taxonomy (NCBI): domain Bacteria; kingdom Bacillati; phylum Bacillota; class Bacilli; order Caryophanales; family Paenibacillaceae; genus Paenibacillus; species Paenibacillus sp. WC2504. The sequence continues at coordinate 7,611,270 of NZ_JBQZFH010000001.1, read as the reverse complement.
CCGTCCTACCAAAAGCTTCTCACCCATTATAAGCCAGAGATCTTGCTAGGTTTGACTGCAACACCTGAACGTATGGACGGGAAGGATATATTAGCCTATTTTGACCATACCATTGCTGCGGAGATTCGATTAACAGACGCCATAGACCGAAAGTTGCTTTCGCCCTTTCATTATTTTGGAGTAACCGATCACGTGGATTTATCACAAGTGAAATGGTCGCGAAGAGGCTATGATTTACGAGAGTTAGAGGGCCTATATACGAGCAATAAGATCCGCGCTACACAAATGTTAAATAGTCTCAAAAAGTATGTGACAGACCTAGACGAGGTTAAAGGTTTAGGATTTTGCGTGAGTGTGGAGCATGCATTATATATGGCAAAAGTATTCAATGAAGCGGGAATCCCTTCAATTGCGTTGCACGGGAACTCTCATGAACAAGAACGAAGTCAGGCAAAGGGGCGGCTCATTAGTGGTGAGATTAAGCTCATCTTTGTAGTGGATCTTTACAATGAAGGGGTGGATATCCCGGAAGTGAACACCATTCTGTTCTTACGTCCTACGGAAAGCTTGACTGTTTTTCTACAGCAGCTTGGTCGTGGTTTGCGTTTGGCGGAGGGGAAAGAATGTCTTACTGTTCTAGACTTCATTGGGCAAGCACATAAGGAGTATAACTTTCAGGAGAAATTCCGTTCTCTGTTAGGCAAAACTAAACACTCCGTGCAGCACTATGTAGAGAATGGATTCTCCAGCTTACCTAGGGGGAGCTTTATTCAGCTTGAAAAACAAGCGAAAGACTACATCCTAAGAAATTTGAAGCAGGCGTCGACCAATCGTCGAAGTTTAATTAATAAGATTAAATATTTTGAGGAGGATACGGGACTCAAACTTACCTTGACGAATTTTACTGAGTACCATGGAATTTCTTTATATGAGCTATACGGTGGTCGCAACGGTAACAGATTCTTGAGGGGATTAATGTTGGAGGCTGGCGTGCTAGAGCAGTTCGAGCTTCCTCCAACAGAATTAGTAAAACGTATTCCAGCCCTTTTAAATCTTAACTCGCGTAGAGTATTGAAGTTTTTGCTTTCGTACATAGAGGAAGAGAAGCAACTAGAAACAGAAGAAGAGCATCTCATGTTGAACCTGTTTTATTATACCTTTTATCGGGTAGAGCCTAAGAAGCAGGGTTTTGATGATATTGAAACAGGAGTAAAATTCATTTTAACTAGTACAGCATTTCGGGATGAGATTATTGAAATTTTAAAATATAACTATGCCCATATTAATTTCGTCGATAAGAAACATGATTTTCCATTTGCGTGCCCGATCGATATTCATTGCCAATACTCTACCGATCAGATTTTAGCGGCATTTGGACTTTGGAATGAAGAGAAGGCACCAGCTTTTCGAGAAGGTGTTAAATATTTTGAAGATAAGAAGACGGATATTTTCTTTATCACATTAAATAAATCGGATAAGGATTTCTCACCTTCGACATTGTATGAGGATTATGCCATTAGTGAGCGCTTATTTCACTGGCAGACTCAAAGCCGGATATCGGAAGACACAAAAACGGCGCAAAGGTATATTCATCACAGGAAAACTGGCAACCGAATCGCCCTATTTGTTCGTGAATATAAGGAAGAGCATGATTATACGTCTTCATTTGTATTTCTGGGAGAAGCGGAGTACATGAAACATGAGGGCAGCAAGCCCATGAGTTTCGTGTGGCAATTAAAAGAGGAGATGCCGCCAGTGATGGTGCCGGCTGCTAATAAGTGCATAGTATAGGAGTGATGAAGTGATTCGAGTAGCTGCAGCGATTATAGAAAATGAACAAGGGTTACTGCTCATAGCCAGACGTCGGCCTGAGAAGTCTCAGGGAGGGCTATGGGAATTTCCAGGTGGTAAGCTAGAGGAAGGCGAGTCGCCGGAAGCTTGCTTGGTGAGAGAGCTGAAGGAAGAGATGAACATTGAGATTGAGCCGTATGAATTTTTTGGAGTTAATGATCATTGGTATGGGGCGGTTCATATTCAATTGATTGCCTATAGAGCGAGATTTGTGGGTGGGGAGATCGCTCTGGTTGATCATGATGAGTGTCGATGGGTTGGAACAGACGAACTAGGGAATTTTCAGTTTGCACCGGCAGATATTAAGTTTGTTGAGGTGCTGTTGTAAGTACTAGTATTAATAATTAACTATATTCGATGTATATATTTCTCCCCCTTAACGCCACCTACAAATGGTATTTAAAGGGGGTAATTGTTATCATCTGATCTATATAGGTGCTGTAAATTTTTATATATCTGATTATTTTCTTGTATGTGTATATTAATGTTACGGGTATAGTTTGCATGTATATACTTCTGTGAAACAGAGATTGAATTTTGCCCTAAAAGTTGTTTTATTACCGGCAACTCAACTCCTGACTCATACATAATAGTAGCAAAAGTGTGGCGAGTACCGTGAATTTTTATTCTATCGATATTTGCTAATAGGCAGTAATGATGCAGCGACTCTCTAACTTGCTGGGAGGATAGTGCATTACCATCTGAATCCTGAAATAAGAAGTTATTATCTGATAGGTGGTTCTGTTTACAGAATAGGTATAGAACTTGTCCCATCTGGCTCATCATTACAACGATTCTTTGCTTACCATTTTTTGTGTTGGATAATAGAAAAGAATCTTGATCAAATCGAATTTGTTTGACTCTTAATGATAATATCTCTGATATTCTGCAGCCAGTAGAGAATAAAATTGAAAAAAGAAGTAAGTCTTGAGAGAGATTTTGACTGTTTTGAACGATTGCATGATTTAGCTTCAGTATTTCATGTGGTGTAAGCGTTTTGGACTCTCTAGTTTGTTGTGTAAGTTGTTTTATATTAAACGTCATATTTAATATGGGGTTATTAAAGTTAAAGTTTCTAGCTAAAAAGGTAAAAAAACTGCCCAGCGCATATCTTGACTCAATTAAGAAGTAGCTTTTCAAGTGAATATTTGAAGTGAAGTATTTATCGATGAGCCTATGATCTAACCCATAAAATGAAATAACAACACCATTGATGTCTGTTTGTTTATAGATTTTTTCCAAATCTAAAAACTCAGGTGATTCACTGACTTGTTGGCTTAAAAAAAATAAAAAGTGATTTAAGTATTTTTTGTGCTTTTTCAGTGTCTTTGGATGCAATCGTACTTGTTCTATAAAAGATTCGATATCTTTTTGCATTATGCGCAAGATTAATCACTCCTTAATACTTGAAATAATAGTTTAGAAAAAGCGAATGGAAACTTATTGGTTAACTCTTCTCCAAGATCAACAGGAAGCAACTGAATATAGACATAGGTTGTTTTTGGATCGGTGTGTCCTAGAATTTGACTAAGATATTCGACTTTCATTCCTGCTTTTAAACAACTAACGGAGAATGTATGCCTAAGACTATGGACTGTATAGCCCTCTGTAAATCCTAATTTGAGGCATAGTCTTCGAAACATTTTCTCGACTGCTTCTTTAGTAATAGGGGTTCTTAGTGAGTGACCAGATATAGCAGAGTTTTTCGCAAATAAAAAGTCTGAGTTGTTGCGATTCCAGTTTTTTATTCCAGTTAAATCTAAGTAATCTAAAATAATTTTCTCTATTTCCGGGAAAATAGGAACATATCTATCTTTTCTTCCCTTTCCCTGACGGATCTGTATAACTTTTTTTTCAATATCGAAGTCGCTCACTCGTAGTCTCAGCATTTCGCTGATTCGAACGCCGGTCCCCAGAAGAAAGCTAAGCATAGCGTGACTCCGATAACCATTAACTAATTGTACAGAGGCTTGAAGCAGCTGCTTTATTTGGCTATCCGGAATATAACGCGGAAGCAAATGAGCCTTCGTCCATTCAAAGTGCGTTCTGATATCTTTATTTGTAAGATCTTTTTTAAAACAAAAACCTAGAAACCCTCGTATAACGCCTGTGTAATTGTTCATTGTGTAAGGTGACAGTTGATTCTTCTTTTTTGGTTTTAAAGTAGCAAAGAACTCGTTCAAAAGGATTTCGTTTAATTGCAGTACACTAATATCAAGGTTTCTATGTGCTATATATGACTTTAACCGATGAAGTACATTATGGTACTGATCAAGTGTCCTAGGTGATCGTTTACCAAGTGTAACTAGATTTCCCAGATGTGCTAGATAAAGATCAATAGCATCATTTAGAGAGCTATCTTTAACCATTGAAGGTAGATCAGGGTTTGTTTTAGAATGGATTAGCGCTTGCAGTTCTTCGAGAGTAATGCCTAGGTCATCGCAAACCTGTTGAATATCATAATTTACCTGTAAAGGTATACTCATCGTTTAACCTCTCTTCATAGGATTATAAGGCAGTGTATTTGTGAGAAGTCTCTTTGTGCTGCGATGAAGGTAATGCATCGTTGAGCGCCAGTATTTATGGCCAGCAGACTTGGAAACTTGATCAAAATCATTTCTATTTTCAAGAGCATCTGTTATATACGTATGTCTTAGTGCTTTTGCAGAAAAACGAATCTCATTAAATGCCATATGGTTATATTGACGAATGACTCTTCCAATACAATTCGCAGTCATGCGAGTACCCGAGCTTAACATGAAGATATAGTCAGAAGTATCCGCTAATGTGCGTTCGTTTTTAATGAAATTTGATAAATGTTTTATGACGAATGGTGAGACACGGAGCGTACGCATATCTGATTTTTTACAATAGAGAGTAAGTTTATGCTCAGTCAGATGCACATCATTTATTCGTAAATTGCTAACCTCAATCGGACGGCATCCCAAATCTATTAGCGATAAAGCAATACATAGATCTCTAGCCCAGTTTTTTGCTTTGTTAGTAATAATGGTGTGCAGCAGTTGTTCTCTATCTTTACTGGAGACATATTCGTTATCTCTCGTTTTGGGGAATCTAAACTGCGCGGGGATCTTATATTGGAAAGAAATACACTGAACCTTTTGTAAGTAGTTCAGGAAAACACAAAGGAAACGCAATCTATTGTAGGCAGTCGATTGCTGTATTTCTTCTAGCAACACACGGTTGAGAAGATGATCTTCAAACGCACGTACGTGTTCAAGTTTTAGATTCGAAATGTTAAGTACAAGGCCTCTTTCTATGAATAAGAGAAAATGTTTAATTTCAATAATATAGTGTCTAATACATAAATTATTGTTTTTATGTTCTTCGTTAATAAAATCACGGAATTGGGAACATCCCAGATCGCTAAACAGCGGCATATAGGGTTGCGTAATGGGAGAGGTGAATTGAAAACTCAAACCGCTATAGTGAATTAAAAAACTAATAAAGTAACTTAATGAAAACAAAAGTTCCCTGTGTTTAGGGAGAGTTATTTTCTCTATTGTGACTAAGGTATACAGTGTTTTCTTATAGTCATGAATATCTTCATCTAGTTCTTTAGAAATCAGTTGAATTTGTTCTCTTCTGGATAATCTAAACATGAGAAACACAATTATATTTTTTTGATGTCTATGATAGTTAGGAATCTGATGTTGCTGCAAAAAAATAGAGAACTGATCATCTACATTCTGACATTTTTCTAAGCAGCTATTTGCTACAAGGTTCTGCATAGCGTGTGATTGCATTGTGGAAACATCCTTTCTATTATCCCTTCACAGAATCCATAATTTCATCTATAATAGTACTAATTACAACGGTAAGCTTTTTCATGAAGCTAATCCATTTCTCGCAAGTTTGAAGACTTATTGTCGGAATTGCGCCTTGATTACTCCAATCATGAATGAAGCTGCTACATATACCTCTATAGGATTTAGTTTGCCCGGAATTTACCATTTTTAACCAATGGTGTCCATCTAAACCCCTCTTAGACAAACTCTCACTTTATCTCACTAAAGTTTATCTCTCATCTTACCTAATAAGGAAGTATTCATTGTTTGAAACAAGACAATGGATAGTTCCTTTTTTTGTTTGTTACCACTAATTTCATTAAAAAGGGGAAGGTCTTTGGTTGTATTTGTCATTACTAGTGCCTGGTTACGCAAGGTTGCATTTTTTACTTCCATTGAAAGTATGAACATACTGGTGGTGGAGTACTCAATTTTCCATTGCTATGTAATTTATTTATTAAAAAATCATTGTGTTTACTGTATGAAATAAGCTGAAACTCTAGAATTGCTCAGCCACCCTTACATCCCAATGAAAACACAGGTAACCTTTCCTGTTACGTAGTAAAATTAAATTGGTGGTGATTATCATTAATGAAAATAAAAATATAAAGGAAAAGGAAGATATTGATCGACAACAAGATTTTCAAAACTGGTTAAAAAATATTCAAGCAAATAGGATTGATGCTAGCACCAGAATTTTTTTAAAAGCGGACTATTACTTTGCAAATAATTGGATAACGTATGATGCATTCGTTAAGACACATAATGGTCTCAGAATCAATAAGTGGTCTGAAGTTTCTTATTTACTACGAGATAGCAGAATTTGTGATCTTATTCTGAAAAAGCTGCATGTAGGACCTAGGCGTAATATACTTGCTGCATTAAATGGATATACAACAGACATTGAGATTGCTAGGCAACTTGAATTGAAAAGTAGTAGCCAGATTGGTGCTCTACTCGGTCTAAAAAAGCAGCCTGAATCTTTCCCACTTACGATCACTTTGCTAGCTAGGCTATTTGATGTGACAGATGAACATATTAAAAATGATGTAATTAATCATTGTAATAATCATTTTAATAATTATGCACCCGATTCAGCCGCGATCCCCCTCAGTATATTTCATTCCCGGATTGATGAATCGAGATTACAGTATTACTGCTTGAGAAATGACCTACCTTATTTTAAATCCAACCTTTTATATGCACGAATCAGAACATATGACGAATTTCAAAGTATTGAAGTCTATAATTTAAACGAGAATTCTAATGAAATATATGATTTTCGTTCATGTTTAGATCCTTTCTTTTCTGTAATAGTGATTACGCCGGCACTACTTCGTAATGTAAAAAAAGTAATCTATTATAGAGCACTATCTAAAAGTAGGGATACATTAGAGAAGCATTTACACGAACTAAGTCTACGTAAATACACAAGAGTAATTACATAGCAGTGTAATTTAGATAGTTTAATTCATTTAATGGGGAACCTTCTTGTATAAAAAACAAGGAGGTTTTTTGTATGAATAATGATCAAATGTTGAGGCAGGCTTTAATTAGTATCTTAACGCAGTGGGAAAACGAATTATCACAGAAGAAGGAGAATGTAGTTCAAAACACAAATGAACTATCGAATCCTCGAGTAGAGGCAAGTACTGATGATGTCCCAAGAAAAATTGCATTCTCTGTAAAGGATTTATCAAGTTATCTTGGTGTTTCTCAAGATAGTATATATGCCATGGTCAGAGATGAACAAATTCCATACGTACGTATCAGGAGACGAATTTTGTTTCACAAAGATTCTATTGATGTTTGGTTGCAATCTAAGCAATTTAATCTATTAAAGTGAATAGAATGATAGATTTTGGACATAACTATTAAAAGTTGATTGAATAAAAAGGAGTGAATAAATGATGAAATTAGAAAAATCGAAAAAAGAAGTTTGGTCTACAGAGCATGACATAATTGTTTTGAACGCTGCTTTGAAACACATGCATGAAGGCGGCAAACTAAAAAATGCCTTTGATGAAGCTGCTTTAAAGACAGGTCGCACACCGGGGGCGTGTGCCTTCCGATTTAACAGTTTTATCAGGCAAAAATATAGTGATGAGATTCAAAGGGCTAAATTGCAAAAAGGGACAAAACCTTCTCAAGCTAAAGTAGTCCCTATAGCAGAAAATATGAACCATCTAGAGCATGTTGCAGATCTAGGTTGGGAGAATGTCCTACATTTTCTCAAAGCACAATCTCAGTTAAACCAAGTTTCAGAGAAAGAATACAATAATATTCAACAACAATTAGCTGATGTTATTGAAGAGAACGAAAGATTAAAAAGAGAATTAGAAAGTTTAAATGAAATTCGGTCTAAAGTAGAATCATTTGGCATGAACTTTTCTAAAATGATAAATCTTTTAGAGCATGTTCGTTCGCTGGGAATATTATAAAGCAATAAAATAAAGCTAATAACAACAAGTATTCTTTCCGCAATCCTAGGATTTAAGGTTAATAATAAGAGAATCTCAAGTTTATGAGTAAGGGTGGATAGAAATTGCTTGATCGGACACTATCTAAAGAAGAGTGTAGATTATTACTTGAAGCGGCAATAAAACTAGATCCATTTTTTCGCCAGTATTACATCATGATTTATTTACTTCTTAGTACTGGTCTAAGAAATACGGAACTCAGAGAACTTAAGACTTCTCAAATTGACTTCAATCGTAATCTTATTTACGTTGGCAGGGGCGAAAAAACCTCAGTAAATACAGTAATAATGTCTAAGTGGCTTACACATGATTTTCGTTCATTTTTGGATCATCCTCATCATCGTAAATGGCAAGAACAAGGGAATGAGCATGTTTTTTTTATAGCCGGCAAAAGACTTACGAGAAATGGTCACTTAGACGATCTGATTCGATTGGTATGTCGTAAAGCGGGTATCCGTGTGGTCAAAGCGCATTGGTTAAGGTACACAATGGCTTATTCGATGCACACGGAAGGTTTCGATTTTTTCACCATTCATCGAAAGTTGAGGCATAAAATGATAGAAACAACTCTTAAATATTTAGGATTGATGAATTATGATACGCGCTCTCTAAAGTTGATCATTTCCCGATTAGAGAATCCAGAATGAGTGATTGCAAAGATAGTAAAATCAAGAAGGCCCATGAATTTACTCATGGGCCTTTTTCCTAAAATTGGACATGCGGATCCCCACATCCGGATACTCCGAACCTGTCCCTTAGGGGACAGGTGTGTTTAAAGAATAATGACATGCATCCGTGAAACGGTGCATATTTTAAGTTTTTATTGTCAATCAACCCGTACTAGGATTGATCGTTCTTTAGATTTTATAATGATCTGGTGTTAGACTGGTGTTAAAGAACTATATAAAGCTTAAAGATTGCCAATATGCCGAACTATTTGCACTTTATCTCCATTAATTAGTTAAATTAATTATAGGGATTTGATTTCCTTAGAGGGAATCAAAAATTTATGAAGAAATTAATGATTGAGTTCGATTTAATTAAATTTCATTACGACTCATTACTTTAGAAGATAATACAAATTACTAATATTGGAAATAGTTATAAGGAGAGGAGGATATCACAATTGAACAATTCTTTTAATAACTTACCTTTTATTAATATGGATAGGGGACAATACACGTTATTTGATTTAGTTAATCGATTCAAACGAGGTGATATTGAATTACAACCGGTATATCAACGTGGTGAGGTTTGGAATATTGAGACTAAAAGCCATTTAATAGAGTCAATACTGATGAATTTCCCTATACCCCCTCTTTATTTTGCTGAGAGGGAGCGGGGAAAATGGGAAGTTATCGATGGGCAACAACGATTAAGAGCAATTATTGATTTTATTGAAGGTAAATTTGGTCTTAGAAAGGGATCAATAACTGGTCTTGAAGGTGTATTTTTTTCTCAACTGGAAGTTTCACAACAGAGGAAAGTCCAAGAATATCCTTTTTTTGTTAATATATTAAAGAAGAGTTCGGACTCAAGTATTAAGTTCGAGATTTTCCAAAGAATAAATACTACTAGCATAAATTTAACCGGATATGAGATAGCTTTTTCAAAACTGGGAGATAAAAGGTTATGGTTAAAAGAATTATCCACAGTGAAGGAGTTTCTGAATTTAACGGAAAAATATATTCAGCCCAATGGTTACATCGCTGAAGAGATGATTTTGAGATTTCTGGCTTTTTATTTTCTAGGATACAAACAATATAAAGGTAAAATGAATTCGTTTATTAATCAATTTGTTGATAGTAATACTATTAACAAATTATCATACCACCAAATTCGAGAGATATTTCAAACAACAATGTATAATTTGTTGCAAGTATTTGGAGAAAATGCTTTTTGTAAAAGCAATTATATTGCGAAAATTAATATGGCTTTATTTGACATTCTAACGTATTCTTTTGCAAGGTGCATTAAAAATGAAATATCCAATGGTGAACAAATCAATAACCATTTACTCTTTTTGTTGAATAATGATAATGAGTTCCAATTTTCTTTAAAAAAGAACACTTCAAATAAAAAAATGGTATTGTATAGATTTGAAACTTGGATGAAATTTATGAATAGTATCTATTCAAATGATGACGGAGGCTCTTTATGATTAATGAGTTTATCATTAAAGATTTCAAAGGATACGAAGGTTATAATAATTTTCACTTTCCTGGTTTAACAATTGTGTCTGGAACAAACAACTCTGGAAAATCTTCTTTATTACAAGCTATATATCTTATTACTCAGAACAGAAGCGAGAGTTATACTGTGTTATCACTAAATGAACAGCTAAATATGGGGAAATTTTCAGATATATTATTTAAAGATAAGGCATTGGATGAAACAATAGAATTTGCCGTACGTTTTTCACCGGTATTATTAAAAAAGTATGCTTTTAAAGAATTAGAAATATCTTTTATATATCATAGTCCAAGTAAATTTGAACACTTACCTGTTAGTCAAAACCCGGTACTTTCTTCAATTGAAGTAAATTATAAATTGGATAATCCCAATAACGATAATGAAGTTCACTCTATATCATTTACTTTACTTGATGATGAACATGATATTTTTTATCAGATAAAAAGTACGAAAGATAATGGTTTTGTGAGATTCCAGGGTGTTGTCCCAGAACCCGTAATATATAATTCTAAAAATAGAGACTATCAAAAGCTCTGTAGTGCTGAATACGGTAATGTTCGTCAATTATTGGAGCTATTATCAACTAATGACAAAATAAAGTATATTAAAGCATTTCGGTTAGATAAATTAGGAGAAAAAAATAATCTTGTATCTTCACAGATTGGATTATCTGGAGAATTTACAGCAGAGATAATTCATTCAAATTGGGATAATAATGTACAGTTTGAATTAGATGGCCAGAATCATCAAGTATTTTCGGATATTTTTGATGCATGGATAAAAAAAATATTAGGTGAATCTTATAGAGTTACTTGCGATTTTATCGAAGATCACTTCAAATTATTAGTCGAAGATATTGGTGGAAGAAAGTATACATTAAACCAAGTAGGTTTTGGGATTTCTCAAATACTTCCAGTTCTAACCTTGATATTAAGTAGTCACCCAGGTGATATGTTGTTAATTGAGAATCCTGAAGTTCATCTTCATCCTAAGCTGCAAGGGATTCTTGGTGACTTATGTATATTTGCGATTGAACATGGTCGTAAATTATTGATTGAAACGCATAGTGAACATATTATAAATAGAATTAGATTAAGGATAAAGCAAAACCCTGACCTTTTGGAACATATAAATATATATTTTTTTGAAAAAAAAGAGGATGTTGTAACATATGAGGAAATTATTATTACTAAGGATGGAAGATTAGATTTTTGGCCAGAAGACTTTTTTGACCAAACTTATAACGATATGTTGGGGTTAATAAAATAAAACTATGAATAATTTCTATTTAAACCACAACTATTTAACTATGACATCTACATATAATATTGAATGTCATCTTGGAGAAATTGCAAGATTTATACCAATACTTCGAATAAACAATTTCGGATTTAAAATAAGAGAGGATATTTGGAACACAGAGTTACTTGATGGGGGGGCTTTACAGCATTATCTTCATAAACACTCGGGAGTAAATGAAGTAGCAGCTTTTATCCTAGGTATTATGAATAGTGGGCCTTATTTTTCCTCTACACCAAGATTACAACCAACAATAAAGCCAACATTTCAGTCTAAGTTATGTGAAGAACTATTAGCCATATGCTTTGAGGATGGTCAAAGTTATATACTTTCTCTTGAGAATGAACATTGCCTTATAGAATCGAACTATAAAGTTAGTACTAACTCGAAATCATTAGAAATTAATAATTGTATAGGCATCCCCTCTCTGGAAAGTTTTTTTGAAAAGAATCTAATATTAAAAAATATTATTGATGTGTATGATGAAATTACTAGTCGTACTGGTAAAATTATTATTTTACCTAGTGCTATAAAAAGCGCAAGGCAACATAATTTTCATGGTAGATATTCTGAAGTCCTGTATACCATACTAGCTTTAGAGATTATTGATTTGAAATTGCTTAAAGATAAAGTAAATGATATAGAGAGAATGAAGTTTTACAAAGAGGAAACTGGATTTGACATATCAGGAGAATCCAATGAAACCTTGAATAGAAAGCGGTACGAAGCTCAACGATTATTTGTAGTTCCTGGATTAGGCAAAAGATTGTTCGAATGGCACATTAAAATAGGGCCATATATTCGAATTCATTATTATATTGATGTTGACTCGGATATTATTTATATTGGTCATTGTGGTAAACATCTCGATATATAGATTATTTAAGAGTTTGTGCAATACAACATGCGACTTTTATATTTGCTTTAGAGATATAAGAAGTTATAGAAGCTATTTGTATTTATTAAGAATACCATTTCGGTTAATTATGGGGGATTAATACTCATTAATAGAGGTGCTGCCGCGGCACCTCTTTATTATTGAATGAAACACAATCAGATTATGTTGCTTTTATATGTTATAATTTGGAATAAAAAAGTAAATTAGGTGTGAGCATCGTGGCGACTTATAAGGAGATACAAGCATTTATAAAAAATGATTATGGATATGCCGCGAAGTCCTGTTGGATAGCTCATATGAAAGATGAGTGTGGACTAGAGCCAGGTGTTTCACCGAATCGTCTTTCTCCTATTAGTAGGAAATATCCTTGCCCAAAGGAAAAGCAAGAACATATTAAGGCTGCGTTTAAACACTTTGAGATGATTTAAAGGAGCCAGGTCGTAATATGCTTTGGCTTAATTTAAATTATTGAGGGATTTCCCAAAGCGTTTTTGAATATTATACATGAAGCAGACATCAATTAATCCCGATAGTGGGGGATCACAATCACAATTATGTATCTTTAGTTTCTTAGCAACTATATATCCTAGTCACGACTTATATATTCAACTTTAATGACAAACTACCTTTCTTGATGTAATATATTGGAAGATTAATTAAAGTTCGAACTGGGGTGTTTAAATGTGAGTTTCGATGCACTAGTATTAAGGGTATTTATTGCTTCTCCCTCCGATGTTGCTTTTGAGCGGGATGAAATTACTGCTGCAATTTTTGATTGGAACCACAAGTTTGCAGAGCACTTGGGGGTAATACTTTTACCTGCTCGATGGGAGAGGGATACTGTTCCTGCGTATCGGGGAAATGATCCTCAACAGTTAGTGAATGAACAAATTGTAAATAAATGTGACATTCTAGTGGGAGTTTTTTGGACTAAATTAGGAACTCCAACTGAAGGACATTTATCGGGAACATTAGAGGAAATTGATATATTTATTAAATCGGGAAAAGAAGTCCTTTTATACTTTTTAGATAAACCACTACCAAGAGATGGATTGAATTATGAAGAACTTGCAAAAGTAGATGCTTACAAAAAAGAGTATCAAGGTAAAGGACTGTATGCAAAGTATGATCCTAATGTGATACAGGACCACCTTTATCGCAAAGTTATGGAGCTAAAAAAGATCAATTCAAGTGAGTCAGAAAATGCAATAAATGACACACGACATGAAGAAAGCAAGCTTGAGTTAGTAAAAGTTCCAGTTTTTAAGAGCAATACTGAGGTAATTAATGTAAGGCAATTTTGGGAAAGTAGAATAGCTGCTATTAGAGAAAGAAAAACAATTATCCCACTGGTAAATGAGCTTGACTCTTTTTTGTGTGTACATCTTGTCCCACATCAGAATCATAACTTAGAGGTACCAGTGTTAAAAGAAACCGCGGCTCAACTAGTTCCTTTTTATACAACGGGCTGGGATTACAAGTTTAATATTCATGGTTTTATGACATTTGCTAAATGGCCTGATGCAGAATTAGCTCATTCGTATGTTCAAATCTATAAAAGCGGCTGTATTGAATCCGTAGATAATGGTCTACTTAAGGGGGTTCAAGGTAAAAAAGTAATACCTTCCAGAGGGTTAGAAGAAGAGGTTATTGAACACTCGTTTAAGTACATTTCTGCTCAGAAACAGTTGGGAATTGGGACTCCGTTATCAATTTATATAACACTGCTGAATATTAAAGGTTTTCGATTGGGTGTTCAAGACTCGTGGGGTAGAATTTCCGAAGAAGAATTTGATATGGATGATCTACATCTTCCGGAAACTGTAGTTCATGGTATGCCTGAGAATATGAACGAATTAGCCAGGCATTTCAGAACTTCCTTTGATATTTTATGGAATGCGTTTGGCTGGCCACGGTCATCAAGTTTTGATGAGCAAGGTCAATGGAAAGGAAGAATTCGATAAGTGTGTTGCATCAAATTTATACTTTTAGTCAAAGAAAACTGTTAAACCCTCGCCCTTCTCTCCCGCATGGAGGAGACACTGGGAGCTAGCCCTCTGCCCCCACATTCCCAAACTATGATATTCAAGGATGTTGGATGCAGGCAGATATCCGTGGAAGAGCCGTAATATGAAACGCCCGTTAAGGTACACAGCTAGCCTTGACGGGCTCTCTTTTGGCTTTCTTCGAGAGGGATATTATTATAATAAAATTAGTTTGAAAATTTGTGAAAAATAGTCTGATTCTCTACAACAATGATAAATTTACATTTAACTCGGAGGTCCTATGGATTTTGATAAGAAATTAGAACATGAAACTCTCAGTGCTGATCTATTAGAATATCCTACTAATCTTTTTAACTCACTATTCAATAGATTAGGTTTAGACATAAAGCCAAATATCATTATAGCTTCTATTGTTACTTATTCAGAAAATCATGATATGGTCTTTAAAAAAGTTACGATGGTTTCAAATTATTATGGAAATCTTGATGGTGAACTTGTTGATATGAAATTAAAATATCCTGTTAGGAATCCAGATAGAGATGAGATGCTTTTAAAAGGGATAACGGATATTTTAGAAAAACAAAAAAATGTAATTATTGAAAATTACAATTATTCAATTTTTCGATTAGCAAAAACAGATAAGCCTCATAGAGGTAATCAATGTGAATATAAAGTTGTTATTGTAGAATTACCTAAAAATAATAATGCTTTATACAATAATACTATCAAGTCAATTAATTATTGGTATTTTAATTCTTCTCATAATTTTATAGATGAAAAATTAGTTCAGAATGGACAAATTGTCTTAGAAAGCTACATTAATAACACTGATAAAATTAGGTTTTATGAAGTATTTAATAACATATCCCTATTAAAATATGAAGGTGCAGAAAACCAAGGGAAAATTTTGTTTAACTTTAAAGATTCAACGGAGTTACAATCGAAAATATTGCTAGAACAACCTGTTGAATTAACTAACTATAGAGCAATAAGAAAGTTATTAGAGATATCAAAGAATGAGATGTATTTACTATCAGATGGAGTAAAAGTTTTAGGGTTCGGAAAACCTTTAGATTCAGATGATAAAAACACCTCACAAGTAGTGGTTAGATTTTCCCAACATGGAAAATGGGTGCTGGAAAATCCGATTGCTAAACCAATCATGTCAGTGGTTTATGGTGTACCGTTTCTTCCTCGATTTTCTATTAGTAAAAATGATTTTGAAAGTACATATAGGAACCATTTTGGTGAAGATGCACAACTTGTATGGGAGTTTGTGGTCGAGGCTCAATCACAAAATCACGGAACTATGTTAGTAATAACAGACGGTGCGAAAGAAGAAGCAGAAAGACTTTCATCTCAATCATTCAAATTAAAATCACAAGAGCTTTTTTCCAAAAACTATATCTACGATTGCTCTTCCATTGACGGCGCTTTATTATTCGACCCAAAAGGAGTATGTCATGCAATCGGTGTAATATTAGATGGCCAAGCTGACCAAGGAATAGGCAATATCGCAAGAGGCGCAAGGTATAATTCAGCCTTAAAGTATATAAATGGAGTTAAAGATAAATATAAATGTTTAATTGTAATTATTTCTGAAGACGGAATGATTGATATAAAAACAAATCAAGATGTAGATTGTTAATAAATTCCAAAGAAAATTTTCATAAATTGTAGTCAAATCGATGATGACTTACAGGATTATTAAGTGGGATTTACATCTTAGAATGCTGTTGATTGTTCCATTTTAAAACAGTACAAGAATAAGGTTTACATAGCCTTCGGAAGTACTCCCAAGGCAAAAAAGTATGTTATGTATAATGTTAATCCGCCAATCAAACTCATAAATCTTTAAGGGGAAAATTGCATTGAAATTTTGTGATGTTATTTATTTTGAACAGATTAAAAACAGTACCTTAGCAGATTTAATAAAAATTATTAATAACACCACATTTTCAACAGTCGATGAGTTGAAATTAATGGACTTAGTACTTTTTGAAGATAAGGACACATTTGTTGGAAATGGCGTATACATCTTTAAAAACAGAACTAAGGAAGTCGTGTACATAGGAAAAGCTTCTTCAAGACCATTTTTTGAGAGATTAGGTGGCCATTTTGATTAAAGGGAAGTAGGAGGATTTAATAACTTTCTTAATGGATTCATGAGAACAGAAAATCTTTCTGACTTAATTAATGCAGCAAAAGTTATTAGAAATTTCGAATTTGCAATGATTCGATTTGAAGCCAATACAAAGGGTGAGGTTGATAAAAATACACTGGTAAAATTAGAAAAGATCCTAATTAACTTTTGTAATCCTAAATATAACAAAACAAAATATAAGAACTTATCAAATAAAATTGAAAAAAATCAGATTCTTTCAGAATTAATAGAGAGCTTATAAGTATCAGGATGATTTTCGGGATTATTCATATAATTTACCAACCGTTGAAAAGTATTGTTTGCCTTGAAATTATCACTTTGAGTTATATGAAAGGGCACGTTACATCTTTATTAAGGACCATCCTATTGCAAAATAAGTTCTATATATCATAGTTGTGGAGAGCAAGGAATTGAGGGATAAGTGAATAAAAAGTATGTTTTTAAGGAGAGTCTACTCTGCTTTTTGAAGACAACGGTTACTATGACAGTCAGAACGAGAACCTTGTATTCTTGGCGGAGCAAACATCCTATATTCTGCAGTTGAAGGTGTTTGCGGCCAAAAACTATCCTGTTGCGTGGCCGTGATCTTCATGCTTCGACGATAGACTACATCGGTCTCGGAGGTAACCAGACGCAGAGATCGGTCTATTTGATAAGTAACTACTTTCAACAACATGTGATCTGTTAACATGACGGAATTATGCTGCTTACGTTTGTTTTTCAGGAGGACGAAGGCCTTTATTACGCCAAGGAAGGATATATTTTGGTTGTTCAGGCCGCTGGGGGCGTCACATACCTCTTCGATCAGCAGTCAGACACCAAGTCAATCTTAGAGAAGTATTGGAGTAAGGTGGCAGAAGGCTCTTTTCAATCGGGCGTGTTCTATGGTTGCTTAGCTGTGAGACATTGGAGGGTAAGCCTCGAAGGTAACTATAGAGTTCTAATTATGTGACCATATTTTAACAAGAGGGGAGTCTCCCTTGTTTCAGTGCGCCCTTTCGCTCCAGAAACTAATCTGATTCGCCTGCGCAGTTTCTCTGAAATATTATTAAAATGATAGATGAAAAAATGGAAATATGGAAATATGGGGATCAGGTGTAATCACTATTAAGTAAGCAGTGACTGTCTGTTTAAAACGTTTCTAGAGTTTTATTCAACTTTCATAAGTCATTAATTAAGTAATTTTCCTTAAATAACCTCGCGAAGGGCTGGATATAATTGGATGAAAAAAGAGGGAAGAAAACATGGGTTTCTATGAAATTTCCAGCTTCAAATAAACTGAGCAGTCTAGTTAGTTCTATTAATAGGAATGCTAGTATAGGGATGAAACCTTATATAATACCAAACAGTGAGGAAAAGATTAAAGCAATCGAAGCATTAGGTTTTAACAAAGACGAGGATCCAAAATGTGTTTACTGTGGTGAAGAGATGACTTGTTGGGATCATTTGAATTCAATGACATTGGGTTCTAAAGAAACTGAATTTATAACTTCAATCTCTAATGCAGTACCATCTTGCTTACCCTGTAATACAGGGAGAGGAAACATTCCTTACGCATTATGGTTAAGAACTGGAGAAAAAAGAGCTGCCTATATTAGAGATGAAAAAAAGGTTAATATTGAAAATGTAATAAAGAAAATAGATAAATATATAGAATGGAGTGATGAAGAAATACAGAAAGGGAATTGGGTACCGTATAAAGCTGATATCAACAGAATAATTTATGAAGACGAAGAACTAGTTAAACTAAAGCAGAAATACGACAGTTTAAAAGATGAAATTATTGATTTATTAAAACATGCATCAAAAATTGGTGAGAAGATACGCGAGAGGATTACCAAGACAAGTTATCCCAACTATCATAAAAAGGGATTAGAATCTAATAAGTCATTAGAAAAGCTTAAAAGTAACTTAACTGAAGAGGATTTACAACCTCTGAGACAAATCGTGGACCAATTTACTTCTGTTAAAACTCTCGAAGAAATATATGAACTTAAAATTGAATACAATAAGTTACTTAAACAAGCAATTAATCGTCAGCTAAGATGAGTCACCAGATTTAAACATATTTCTTAAAAATATAGTAAATATATTCAATTAATAAGTAAAAGTTACCTCGAAAAGTCCATTGGATTCATGAGTAAAGTCAATTTACTACTTAGAACAAAATTATGACCAATCCAGGATCATATATAATGAAAGACCATCCCGACTGGGAAGAATAGCGGAGAAGGTGCCGAGGCACCTCTTTCTTCGCTATTGGGGAATTTGTATCATACAAAATGCAAATATGTATGGTTCGAATTGACGACATAAGCTGTAATTAATTATTTGTTACAGTGGCTGATCTCTAAATTAATAGAAGGAGCAACTGTCAGTCAGGCAGCCGTTGCGGTTTATAAAATTTTCCATATCGGACTTCCTCCACATAATGGTAAATGGTACAATTAAAAATGATCCTATCTTTTTTTCAAAGGGAGGGGAGATTTTCATAGAGATAGTAATAGGTTAATTGATAGCAAATCTGTTTAAGTTGGTGATATCCTATGAGCCAGAGATTTTATCCCATTTATAAGGCAGTTATGGAAGGACGTGATCCCGAATCTACGTTGTGGAATGAGTTTTGTTTGCATTGCCGGTTTGAGGCTTTTCGGAGATTTAATTTTCATAAGTTTTCTGACATTGTTAATCCTCATTTACTTGACCGCATCGTGCATGAACTAATAGGTGAACTTTACTTTGCTGTACAACGCTTCGACCCGAATAGGAGTACTTTTAAAACGTATGTTAATGGCATTATTGATCACATGGTTTTAAATGAAGCAAAACAGTACATGAGGCGTAAACGGCATAAGGAACTTGAAATACACCAGTTTTCAGAAAAGCTGGCGGCCCCCAATGGTGACCCGGAGGAAGTAATAATTCTAGAAGAGACAATAACTGAGCTTTATCAAATGTTTCAGCAACTTACTACTCAGCAATATCAAGTATGTAAGCTTCGATATGTAGATGGTTTTTCAACGGAAGAGACTGCTCTAAGTTTAGGTATAACTAAAGAAAGGGTTAGTAACCGGTTGGAAAAGGCAAAAAAGAAATTAGAAAAAATACATAATAGACATTATTCGGCTTATTAATAACATTGGAAATAATAAATGCGGAAGGGCTCTCTAACCAGAGCCTTCCCTCAGCATAATTATATATAGCATATGACAGAACTTATTATGTGTAATTAATCTAAGATACTAGGTGATCTATGATGATAAACAAGAAAATAGAAATGTATAAAGAGATTTTGTTTGATAGACCCTTGATTGGAAATGAATATATACAAGACATTAAATACTATAAAAACAATAGAACAATTAAAACTCTTGAACAGAGTAATAATGAAGGTAAAGGTTGGTGTCTTGACCGTAAAGTAATTAGTTTTGGTGAGTATTTAAGTGCCTATATATCCGAAAAAAATATTACAATTACACAATTTGCAGATCAGTTACTTCTTAATACAAATCAATTAATTCAAATTCTAGATGATGAAATACTGCCATGGGAAATAGATATTAATATTCATAAAAGAATTAGGGATCTATGTAATTTTGATAAACTCAATATAATGGAAATTATTGAAAACCAATCTTTAGATTATTGTTATATTATGAATCGAACACAGAATACTCCACTCTTTGGACTTAGGGAAAGAGAAAGGGACTTGAAAGAAGAGGAAACTATTGAATTATTATTTGCTGAAATTATTGAGAGTAATATAGAAAGTACCGAAAGACGAAAAAAGAAATTTTTGTATGAGTTTAAGGCATTGTAAGGGTATAAATAGAGCAGATCCATTAATTGGATCTGTTTTATTTTTATAATAATATTTAATTTCTGGGGAGATTTGATTGGGTTTTCTAATAAGTATAGTGAAAGGAAGAGGGCAACCATAGGTGATTGAAAATGTGCGTCTTCAGTCAAAATCAAAATAGGAGGTTTATGAACATGATCTTAACAACATTACTAATTTTAATTTCTGCTGTCTCAGTTGCTTTAGCCACAGTTATATTTTGGGATGAAATCAAAACTTGGCTTAAAAGTATTACTAGAAAATTGGAGACCCTTTTAAAGGCAGTGTTTATAGGAATTCAAGCATTTATCATGCAGACAAAAGAATCATATATACAAATGATGAAAGTCTATGGTCAGAATGAAAGAGGCCAATGGCATTTAGCAGAGGCAAGCAGAACCGTTCCTGAATCAGAGGTGCCAACTGAAATTCTCGAAAAGGTACAACTGATGTACGAAAAGACGGATATTAACAGGGAGTTGGGAAGAGAGTTGAAATTGTATTTATGAGGAAATTGTAGTCCTCTTACTGAGTAGTATTTAAGGCCTATTTCTCATAAAGAGATACATCAAATTTTGTAATATTAAGTTGACTGAGTGTTGCTTTAGGCCTATACTAACTCAATAAGATTATGACTTTTGCTACTAGATAATAGCAAACTTATTGAAAAATAAGGACGCAAAGCTTTGGGCCTAAGGATGGTGAATAAATCTATGGCGGCTAGGTTGTCTAAAGTGGTGTGCCGGGCGGCAAACTCATCACTTATCTGGATGCGATGGTTTTTTTATTGCCCAAATTACCCAAAGTTATCTAGAAATAATGATTTATGGTTATTAAGTTAATGCTGATCTTAATGTATAGAGAATAATGTAGTTTTCTATCATTCTCTATGGATTCCCGTATTCTTAGTAAGATTCGCTAATCTATTTGAAAGGAAAATGATAACTTTGGCTCTTATTCCGATATCTCCAACTTCCGCAGGTATGCCCCTTTCTTCTAGGCAGCCGGAGGCAACGGCTCAAAAACAAGAGAATGTAACCTTGATCCATCCTTCGTTCACACCACAAATCCCCAAATATCGTCTTGACGAAGTGATCTTGCCGGAAAAGACATTAAATTCTATCAAGAATGCTCTCGCAATTAGGACAATGAGTGAAAAAGTGTTCAACGAATGGGGGTTATCCGAAACTCACAATCATTCTCGCAAAGTAGGGATTAATCTATACGGTCCACCAGGAACTGGTAAAACAATGGTAGCCCACGCTATTGCACATGAGATGAACAAAAAGTTAATGATAATTAATTACGCGGATATTGAATCAAAGTATGTGGGAGACACGCCTAAGAATTTAACGGAGGCATTCCGTATCGCAACAGAGACTGAAAGCATCCTATTTTTCGATGAAGCGGATGCGATTTTAAGTAGGCGAGTCACCAATATGAACAATGCAACCGACACAAGTGTTAATCAGACACGTTCCGTTATGCTGACATTGTTAAACGACTATCAGGGTGTTATTTTATTTGCAACCAATAATATAACCAATTATGATCCTGCATTTATGAGAAGGATTGTGGCTCACATACAATTTGAACTACCTGACCTTGACTGTCGTGTACGGATCCTGAGAAGTTTGATTCCAGCTAAAATGCCTACGGATGTTAACGTCTCCGAGCTGGCGTCAGAATACGATCAAGTGTCAGGGAGTGATATATCTAATGCTATCCTTATGGCTGCCTTTGCAGCCGCGAGGTTAAATGAACATCAGGTGAGTCACCGACATTTTAGGGCGGCGCTCGAGGACATTAAAAAGAGTCTTGCAGCCAATAAAGGCCCTGAAGTCATTCACTTTGAAAGCAAGCCTGTTAGCGAGGAGTTTGTAAAATCGCAGTTAGGCAGCACTATTACTGGAGGTTAGATTGTTATGATTCTTACAACGCTATTGATCGCAGCAGCTGCCGTTTTGGCTGTGGGTGTTATCGCATCATTTTGGGACGAAATTAAGAATTGGTTTCAGGGCCTGATGAAAAAAGTAAAGATGGCTATAAAAGCCGTTGTCATAGGATTTGAAGCATTTATGAAGCGGACAAAAGAAGCCTATATCCAGATGGCTAAGGCTTACCAGAAGGATGAAAAAGGACAATGGCATGTAACGACGGAGACGAGAAAAGTGCCTGAATCAGAAGTGCCGCCGGAAATTCGTGCGAAAGCACATCAAATGAATAAAGAGATTAACATTACGAGTGACTTGGAAAAAGAATTGAAATTGTATTTGTAAAAAGAGGGTGTCTGGATGGCGAATTACTCCAATAGAGATACGTTTGACCGTTTGCTCTCCTTAGAATGGGAAATGATTCGAAAAGAGCAATCAGATAGAGGAAGAATTCCTCTTAATAAACCGTCGTTGAATAGAATGGTTGAGAGGTATAGCACGCAAATTGATCGAATTATCACCCAAAGCATAAAGCATGAGGGGCTTTCCTTTGTTAGCGGTAAGTTCACAATCGAGATTATCGGTTCAACAGATTATTTTAGAGTTGCTATTGAGGCCTATTTTCTAAAAGAAGATAAAGACTGGGTACTTAAGACGCATACAAGCGACCAGCATATTGGCATACTGGCACCCGGAAGTATCGCTAAATTAAGAGAACTGAAAGAGATGGCATTCGAAATAACGAATCCATTACAACACTAGTAATTAATTTGTGGAAGGAAGGATAGAGAAATGGAAGACCGTTGGATCATTGCCAGTGGAATTATTATATCTGTTGCAGCTACAGTTATATATAGTGCTGTGAGAAAGCGAAATAAACCTATGCTATTAAACGATTTAATAGATAGCTACTCTGAAGCATGCGACGAAATAATTTTGCAAGAGTTGGGAAAAGGTGGACTCCGGTATGTTTCAGGGCGTCTAACGATTGCCTTGGCAGAGCAAGATAAGCAGATTCTAGTGAATTCGGAGTATTACTTCCAGAACGATCAAAACGAATGGGTCAGAAAAACGAATAATGAACAGTTTAACGTAAGCTATCTTACATCGCAATCTTTGGATGAGCTCCGAACAAAAGGCGAACTCATCTTTGAAATTGCAATGCCCGCAGAAGCTTCACCCGTTACCGCCTAGAAAAGGAGAATGATGGAATGGAACCGGTGACGTCAACGGCCGCTGTAATTGCTGCTGAAAAGGTGGCTGAAACCACAGCCATACAGGAGTGGGCATCACATGCCTTTGAATTGAGCAGAAAGATGACCGATGGCATAGGGGTATCTGAAATTCAGTTCAATGAAAAAACAGTCGATACATTAAATCAACTGCTAGATCAAGATCGATACAAGAAGCTAGCTGAATTCAGAGAAACCTCCATTCAAAATCCAGAGGCAGCAAGAGCTTTGTTCAATAACGTGCAAATTAAAGGCCAGATGGGAGAAAGCGTCATGGAAGCTCAACTATCCCCTTACGGCGAAGTGAAGACACAAGTACCGGTGCAATTGGAAGCGGCTACAACCTCGAATAAAGTAGACCTTGTTCTCACAGAATCGAACGCTAATTTGAAGCAGGTTGAAATAAACTTGGCAGATAATCATCTATTTCTCGACAACAATTATGACATCATTAAAGGGGATTCTGCCTCGTTCGAAGTGAAGAATGGAGGGCTCCCGTATCTTCGTCAGGAGCTGCTTAGCGGGGAGCTACAACAACAGATAGCGGCAGGCAAAAGTATTGCGGATCAATCCTATGTTGTGATAAGCGAAGATACGGCAAAATCGTTAATGGCCAATCCTACAATGGGAACGGAAATTGTACAAAGCATTCAAGACGCTGGAGGCCGTCTCATCGTTGGACTACCGGAACAAGCCGTTCAACAGGCAATTTTCTTAAGTTAGGGGATGAATTAATCGTGTCGATAAACGAAGGTATGGTCGTTCTGGCGTTACGTACTCAAGATTCAGTATTAAGGGACCAATTTTCCCGATATTCCTGCTATATATCGGACTCAACGCTCAAGGATTTAAATTTTCTCGAAAAGGTTGAGCTATTACGAGCAGCAGCTTCTTTAAAGCGGGATATTGAACTAAGAATAGCCAAGCTTAACTTGATTGGGGACAACCAAATAGAATATTTGCCTGGTAGTTTATTTGATATGATCAAGGATGATAAGATTCAGCTATTGTTAATGAATGGTTTATACGAAAAAAAACAGCTGGAAGAGCTTCTTGGAACTTTTAATGCTACTTTACCGTCTGAACTTGCCGGCGCTTTTAACCGCTTGTTTCATTCTATATCTGCCCGAGAATACATATTTTTATGGAACATGGGGGTAATAGAGGCGGATGACCTTTTACAAAATAAATGAAGTAGACTTCTCTGAAGAAAAAGAAAGCTATTTTGTATTTCAAGTACAGCAGGAATTAGAAGTGAAACTAAACTCTGGATTTTCCACGGCGAGGGAGATTTTGGAATGTTTACATACCCAACTTAAGCAGGATAAAAATGTTTTTATCCAGATAGAGTATCGTAATGAACAACTAAGCTACTTTTTGTTGTCGGAGGAGCAGGGATTTCAACAGATTTTGGAAAGTTGTACTACACGATGCAACTGGATCAAAGAACAGATGGAAGTAGATGTGGCATTCGCTAAGGAAAAAGTCACACTTCGAGGTTGTGCAAGTCCGCTGGTTTTAAAGGACCGGGATGAAAATTTGATCGATGAATTGATCCGTTTGTCCAACCATGAGTCCTTCCTTATTCAGGTAAAATTAAGTGTTGCGGGGTCTGAGCAGATGAGCCAGCAGATGGCTTTATTAGAAGGACAAATTAACCGTATCTCCAAGGAAGCAGAAAAACAAGTGGGTGAGCAGGGACATTTTGGCGAAAATTTCATGAAAATGATTGTAGGTGGTGAAAATTTATCTTACCAGCTTACCAATGTAACAGCCAAACAGCAACAGGAGATATTAGAAAACCACTTATATACGCTTAATAGTCAGGGAAGTATCTTCTCTTCTGCTGTATTTAACATTTATGGAGGTAAGAATACAGCCTCTGCGATTGCTGCGCATATGGAGCAGTTTTCAAAACGATCCGGTTCATTAAGCTTGTACCGTTTGCGTAAGGAGAGTCAATTCTCTCATGACTATTTGAACTTCGCTAGTGTCAATAATATAGCAGCTCTGTTAGCTTTACCTATGAGGGCTACCCCCGGACTGAAACGTACAATTCGAGTACCATTTGGGGCAGAAGTCACAGAGAGTAAAGATAATCAAGTTGGCTTAGGGAGATTAATGACATCTTACCAAACGAATGTTCCTGTGAATATTCCATTAAAAGATCTTACAAGTCATATATTCGTATCAGGTGTCACCGGTAGTGGTAAGACAAGCACGGTGAAGAGTTTGCTAACCCAGGCCTTTCAGAAAAAAGTGCCTTTCCTTGTGCTTGAGCCGGCCAAGACGGAGTATAAGTATTTGGATATACAAATTCCTGTGCTACAGCGGTTTACTTTAGGAATTGAGGGAAGCCACAGCTTTAAGATTAATCCGTTTGAGTTTCCTGAGCATATCCATGTTCAAACCCACTTGGATCATCTGAAATCGGTCTTTGTGGCTGCATTCCCTATGTATGGGCCTATGCCATATATATTAGAAACCGCCTTTTATCAAATTTATCGCCGATCAGGCTGGGATTTCATTTCGGGGATAAATATTTATGAAACTGATTTAGAAAGATCTGAGTTATTTCCTACGCTGGAGGATCTGTACTTAGCGATAGATCAAGCGATAGAATCCGTAGGATATTCAACGGACTTGGCTAGTGATATTAGAGGAGCACTAAAGGTTCGAATAGGGAGTCTGCTCAGTGGGGCTAAGGGCACCATGTTAAATACAAGAAAAGGACATTCTATCCATAACTTGCTTCAGGGTCCGGCAATTATGGAGCTAGAATACATTGGGGACGACCAAGAGAAAGTATTTCTGATGGGCTTGCTGTTAATTGCCATCTACGAGCATTATATTTCGTTAGGAGAACATAGCGGTTCGTTAAAACACCTACTTGTTATTGAAGAGGCACACCGTTTGCTTGAAAACACTCGTCCCTCCGGTAACCAGGAGAATGCTGATATGAAAGGGAAAGCGGTAGAAACATTCAATAATCTGCTATCAGAGATACGTACTTATGGCCAAGGCCTAGTAATTGCTGATCAGATTCCGACGAAGCTATCTCCTGATATTATAAAGAATACAAACCTGAAGATAATCCACCGGCTATATGCTTTGGATGACCGTCAAGTTGTGGGAGATTCAATGGGCTTGGATGAAGACCAAATGTCAGAGCTTCTTAGGCTAAAGCAGGGTGAGGCAGTTTTGTTTCATGGTCGTATTGATTCCCCGATTAAAGTAAAGGTCGGGGTAGATTCGTTGATACTAGCGGAAGAACAGCCAGAAAGGAAGAGAGTGGCCAGGAGTCCTATAGTAGTTGAGCAATATTTACTGCAGGAAATGGCATTTCGAAAGGCCTGCTATAAGCTGATCCATACTTATTTGGTTTATCCAGAGATTGCTCAGAAGCTGAATGCAGAACTAGAGCGTAATATAGCGTCAGTAGTCCCTAATATATCTATGAGTCCAGATAAAATAACCCGTTTGTGGGCTAGAGCTATTGAGCATTACTACAATGATCACCGTCTATTTGAAGCTGTAGCTCATCCACAAAGTATTGCATTACTAAAGGGATTGGGTGGAAGCCAAGATCCACTCTACTACTTCTTTGAAACTCTAGGGACACTCAATGCAGGCGAGCATGCAAAACATAAGATGTCTAGGTATTCAAAAGTATACAAATCGTTTAGTTTGTTCAGGAAGCTTCTACTGTATAAGGATCAGAAGTTGGTTCAATTGGTGGCTGAGCATAAAAATGAGTTTCATTTTGATAACGCGATGATGACTCACTTAATTTTAAAACTATCTGAGACCGGAGACAAAATTCGTTGTGATCTATTGAACTTTCAGCAGAGGCAGGATCTTACTTCGGCAATAGTTTTAAATGAGTTTGGCGATAATCTAGCATTATTGGAGAGCTATTTTCACGTCAGAACTATACCTATTATTTCTTGATCATAAAGTATTTGCAGGGAGGATGATTTAAAATGATTGGATGGCTTATCATCGGATTAATTGCTGGAGCCCTAGCGAGCACTTTCTGGGATGATATTAAGAATTGGATATCTAATATTAGAGGTAAATTGAATTCCTGGTCCCGTATGTATATTCGAAAGCTTAGCGGCGGCAAGCAGATCATCACGATTGAAAGTGAAACTAGAATTGTAGATGAAAGCGAGGTGCCCGATGAGATTCGTGCTAGATCAACCCAAAATATTGATATTACTCAAAGGGCTAAGCAACTGCGAGTTTTGCAGTTATAAAGAGGCAACTGAAACAAGAAAGTATGTTCGCTGACAAACAGTTGACAAAAGTAAGATGTATTCTAAATATAAAGTTTCATCCCACTAGACTTACCATTATTAGGGATAGCTATCTAGCAGTAATACCAAAATGTCTAATGATAGTGTTTTACTAATCAAATAATATATTTTTACAAGGAGCGATTACTATGTGGACGGAACGGGCGCACCAAATCGATCAGTATATACTTAATGGCGGAGAAACCGTTATCAATTCGCGGGAAATGCTTTTATTCATGGGACAGCCACAGGTATTGCCGGTTTACAAGCTGCCGATCACGTTTCTAAGTTTCAATATTGATAACGGCCGCTTTGCTGCGGAGAAGCGCTTGAAAGAGCAGGAGCTGGGCTTCGAGTTGGACAATTGTAATCCTGCTCATGAAACTTATTTTATCGACTTACTGATACCAGATAATCCGAAGTCGCAGCGTCTCTTGGAGGACTTGGAGCGTCATAGCCAATTGCGACCGGGTGTTATCACACACGACGGTTTTCTCGTTGATGCCAATCGCCGATTGGCCTGCATGAAGCGACTTAATTCCAAACATCCGAATTCGCGTTATCAATATTTGCTGGTTCACCGCCTTCCAGCGAATGTGCCTGCAAAGGAAATTTACAAGCTTGAAGTTCAATTTCAGATCAAAGCCGATTTGAAGGAGGAATACAACCCGATTAACGATCTGCTAAAGATTAGAGAAGGCCTAGAGTATATGAGTGAGCAGGAACTCTGTGAAACGCTGGACTGGACCTTAAAAAAAATCAAAGATTATCAGAATCGGCTTGACCTGGTTGACGGATTTCTAGAATATATCGGCCAGCAGGAAAACTATACGCTTTTACTGAATTTGAATGAGCATTTTGTTGAGATTCAGAAGGAAATCTCGGCGATGAAGACACTGGGGCTAACTGCTTTCAAGATCCAGGAAGCGGTTGATGTGATGTATCGTATGCTTGAAGTGAACCTGGACAAAGATTTTGATAAAACAATAACTCAACGTGATCATATTCGTTATATCCGGGAAGCTTTCGTCAACGACAAGATTCATCAGGTACTGACTCAAAACATGTTTAACAACGAAAGTGCCACCTCTCAGGATATTTTCAACGACGTATCGGCTGCAGCCGAGCTATCGCGGATGCAACGAAATAACGTCCGCCCGGTGGAGCAGTTGAAGAAAGCGATTACGCTGTTAACGCAGGTTCAGGACGACGATAGCGATGCTTTTACCAAGCAGGATTTTAAGGATGCTTTTGAGGAACTGAATGAACTGATGACAGATATCCGTCAGCAAATGGGAGCTTAACCGTCGATGGTACATATCGAGTACGATCAGAATGTGCTTATTGTCGATGTAACCGGGCGTCCTGAGCTTTTTTCGGGTCAATATTCCCTTATGTTTCGGGAGCAGGGTTTTTTGAAAAGTGAGTCCTCCCAGAAATATGTTATGGACGATCAAATTAAAATCCGGAGTACAGTGGATGACCTCATCGCGTTCTTTCGACGGAAACGAATACCCGTGCAAATGAGCGAAAATTTTGACCGGCTTAACGAACATATTGGCGAAGAAAAGCAGGTGTTCGAAGTTGCGTCGGAGCTTGGGATTTCGGTAAAAGAGGATACGAATGTAGCGGAAGTTCTCCCATTGCCTGGATTTCAGCGAAAGTTGAAACCCTATCAGGAGAAAGCGGTTCGCCATATGCTTGCGGTACAACATACGGCTAATTTCTCGGTTCCAGGTAGTGGAAAAACTACGATGCTGTACGCCGGTTTTTCTATATGGCGTGAGGCGGGCGAAATCCAAAAAATTCTCGTGATCGGTCCTCCAAGCTCTTTTATGGCGTGGGAAGAAGAATATGTCGGCTGCTTCGGTAGACCTGCCGTAAGCTATCGGCTTCTCGGACCAGAGAGAGAGCGGAAATATAATACGCCTGATCGGGCTGACCTTTTTCTGACAAGCTTTCAAACCGCAGCAATTGATGTGGACCGGCTGATTGATCTGATGCAACGGTACCGCTTCATGTTGGTTGTGGATGAATCCCATTACATTAAACGTTTTGAGAACGGAACGTGGGCGAATGCACTTTTAAGGCTGGCGCCATACGCCAAACGCCGTGCAATCAGCACGGGTACTCCTATGCCGAATGGATTGTTTGACCTATATTCACAATTAACGTTCCTATGGCCGGGAAAGTTTCTGCTCGGCGAGCAGAACCAATATAAGGCTGAAGTGAAGCGAAATGAAGATGATGTTGAGTGGATTAAGAACAAAATCCGACCTTTTTTCTATCGCATCAATAAGCAGGACCTGGAGCTGCCTCCTTTCGAGATTCAAAGGGTAACCGTGCCGATGTCGGAGTTACAGCAGCAGATTTATGACGTAATCGCTGCCCGTACCATTGAAGAGATGGAACGATTTTCCTCGCGCGAGGTTGCAGAGATTGCTCGGTTCAGGCGCGCTAAAATTATTCGGTTAATGCAGACTGCTTCAAATCCCGCGCTATTAGCGGACTTCTCACAGGAGTTCCAGATTCCACCTTTCCTATATGACGGAGGTGACATGGTCAGGCTGATCGAGAAGTATCCACAATATGAGAAGCCAAGTAAGCTCCAAAAAGCCATTGAACTTGCGCAGGAGTTAGTTGAGCAAGGTCACAAAGTACTATTGTGGAGCACGTTTGTCAACAATATTTTTCAGCTACGTCAGGATTTTGTCAGACTTGGAATCCCTACTTACCTAATCTTCGGGGGTGTTCCAAAAAGCGATGAAGATGATGAGGAGTTCAATCGGGAGCAGCAGATTCGTTTGTTTAAGAAATCAGATAAGCCATGTATTTTGATTGCAAATCCAGCGGCATGTGCGGAGTCGATCTCCCTTCACAAGGATTGTCATCATGCGATTTATTTGGACCGTAGCTTTAACTGCGGACATTACCTCCAGTCGCTCGACCGCATCCACCGGATTGGACTAGATGAGGATCAATCGACAACTTACTATTTTATCGAGAGCGAAGGAACAGTCGACGAGGTGATACATCAGAGGTTGCAGGAAAAAGCATGGTTAATGCGCAGTGTCATCGACATGGACATGCCTATCGGTTCATTGGATTTGGATCAGGATGAGTGGAATCAAGAAAACGAACTTCAAAAAGATTTTGAGACGGTTATTCATCATATTAGGAGTAAGCGTGCATGAAAAAGTTTTGCGATTTATTATGGACTATTCGCACTATACAGGATTACGAAGGCAAATATCAATGCCAGATAACACGAAGTCATCTTCTCAGAATATTGGAAGGCTCTTTCCTTGGGGGCAGAAAAACAAAAGCTCAACTAGTTTTGGATCTTCTGCTCCAATTAAAGCTGCTTGGAATGGTGGAAAGACATCAAGTGTTCGTGCTGCCGCGTGGCAATCGTTTGTCTGAGTCCGGCGTTGAAAACAGCTACGAATTGAATGCAAAGCAGAAAAAGCTGATAACGTCATGGTATGTTCCAACAGCGTACGAGATAAGCCGGCAGTGGGTGGCGTGTTTTTCTATGACTGCTTCAAAGAAACAACAGGCCACCCGCACACAAATCACCAAAACGCTGCAGCAATGGACGGAAGAAATGCTCTATCTCGGTGTAGCGGTCCAATCGGGTGATTGTCTGGAGTTGGTGGAAGAGCATGCATGGATGCGTGCCTATCAGTTGGAGCAACCGCCAATGACATTAGAAGAACTTCAGGCAATTTTGGAGCTTCAGGCACAATCTGGCAGGGAAGCGGAAGATCATGCGTTGCGTTTCGAGAAGCGGAGGCTTCAAGAGCAAGGTCTTGTTGCGGAAGCTGTTCGAATAGAATGCATATCAGATAGATTAGTGAACGCTGGCTATGACATTTTATCC
Organism: Paenibacillus sp. WC2504; assembly: GCF_052682475.1. Taxonomy (NCBI): domain Bacteria; kingdom Bacillati; phylum Bacillota; class Bacilli; order Caryophanales; family Paenibacillaceae; genus Paenibacillus; species Paenibacillus sp. WC2504. The sequence goes on along the minus strand of NZ_JBQZFH010000001.1, from coordinate 7,579,385 downwards.
TACACTACATCCGCACCTAAACCGAACAGATTCATTGAAGTGAAAAGTGTTGGACCTGATCGTTCCTTCTATTGGTCCCGTCATGAATTGGAAGTCGCTAGGGTGTTAGGAAGCCAATATTATTTATATCTCGTCGATCAGACAGATCCGATAGAGCCGACAGTCGATATGATCGAAAACCCTTATGTGTACATTTCCTTGCATGCGCAATTGGAGCCGATTCAATATCGAGTAACATTTTGAAAAGATCGTCAAGAAATGAGGCGAGAATTCGTGGAATTATCATCAGCAGTATCGGTTCTGGAACAATTAAATCAGGAGAAATTTTGCCGGGCATTCAGAAGGCTGTTTGATATAGTTTTTCACGTTAACGATCTACAGTTCTGGTGTGAACTTACCGGCATAAGTCCGAAATCCGCTTGGAAAACTTTGAGTAAACAAGGGTGGAGGCGATTAGGCAGGGAAATCTTTGTGCGCGGCACCATTGGAACTATGGAGGAAGTTGTGGCACTCTGTAACTTATACGGTCTGCATAAGAAAGATATAATTAACATGGTCGTTTATGTTGTTAGGGCGAGTAATGGTTATCTTCCGAGAGCGTTGAAGCGGTTGCCTTTATCCTATGATATCGTACGTGTTTTACTCGAGCTGCAGGATGTGCTTATTCCAGTTACTCGACTCTACTGGCTGCCGAAGTCGGGTTTACCCGATTCGCTTAGAGTAATCAATCGGTATGCTCATTCTCAACGAAGTCAATGGAATGAGTTGATTATCGCGACATTTATCAGGGTGGGCAAACCTCTAAGATTGGAGGAATTGATTTATCAAAGTATGGGAGTCGTCCCGGTACCGATCGTGTTAAAACGCTTGTTTATTTTTATGTTAAACATTCTTCCGGTAAGTAAGATCGACGACACGGATTATTGGATTTTATCGGATTGGGAACCGCAAGTGGATTTATCGCTGATTGACAATATTACTACTTTATTGACAGAACAGGGGGCTCTGCCTCTGGATGAAATCATTAAGGCGATAACAAATTACGAAGAAACGAAAATTTACGAGATACTAGCGTTCTGGCCGGAATTTGTTCTACGCTCCGATGATACATACGCGATAAACATTAGTCCTTTGGACGATGAATTGTTGGCGATCATAGTGCCAGCATTGTTGAAGCATCTTACGAAAGGGGAAGAGGGAATACCGACCTCGCAATTATTCAAATATGCAGAATCCATCGCAAATTCTCATGGTTTAAATATGCATGTTCGGGACTTCAAAGCGTTCCTTAAAGGTTGGGGGGAAGTTGCCATTGTGGGCAGCCGTGTGTATGCGATGCAGAAAGCTCCTTTTCACAGTATGCGTTTGGGTGATGTCGCTTATTTGGTTCTAATGGAGAATGGTGCTCCCATGCTATACACCGAACTTGAGGCTGAGATTCGGCAGCGGCGGAATTACATTTACTCTATCTCCTCCGTTTTTCTGACAGAGCCGAAGTTGTCACGCCCCAGTAGGGGTTACTGGGCATTGCGCGAATGGGGGCTGATTGAGTACGACCCTCAGATTCATACTAGAATCGGAGAAGTACTTATTTCGATCATCGAACAGGCGGGTCGTCCGGTTCATAAGACCGAAATACGTCGACAATTGCGGCGCCGTGGGATGAATATGAATGAGGGGACACTGCACCTTGATCTCATTGAGAATGAGCGGATACATCAAGTGGCGCGCGGCGTTTATGCATTGACAGAATGGAATTTATCCTTCCGAGATCTGTTCCGGTTTAAGTTCCCTTTCCGGTTATCTCTTCCAGACGGAAATCCAACGATATATGAGTTGGAAGATGGAGTCATGATCGAATATTTTATCTCCAAGTATTGCCTGGAGTTGGGGCGGATACTTGTCAAACGGTATATTAATGAATACTTTTCCGACCTGAAGCAATATACCAAGTATTCGGTAACGGATTTCTCAGGCAATAGATATGAGGGCTGGGTTGATCGAGTGGATGAAGGGCGTTATCAGTTTCTAGGTTTGCAGCGATGGTATAAAACTCACAAGCCAAGGTATGGTGAGAATATTTATTTGTATATTCCAAGCAACGAGGAGTATACCTTCTCATTGCTGACCGCAGAACAAGCGGATATTTGGATTTATAAAGAAGATTAAAAGGGTCTTGGGAAATTCGTGAATATTTGAATAGAATTGACTGTTTTGTATTAGACGAAATTAGACATTAAATAATTTGAAATTAAGCATAACAAAATACAAAACACGCAACCACTTCAAACGCTTGTATGATTCAATTCCTTTCAATATATTTGTCTTCGTCATATACATCCAGTTGTTTTTACGAATTATTATGAAATTGAATGCAGCTCCCACTTTGTTTTTAAGGCGGGGGTTATTTTTTTCTTTTATTTATAAAGGCACTGCAATCATATCAGGGTAAATTCAATTTATCGAAATATCACAGAAAATATTCTGTGGGAACAAGTGTTCAGTGACAGAGTGTTGACGTGTCGGTTTGGTTTAATAAAAGCATAATGCAAATTATAGATCTAATGAAACAATCCTCAAACACAAACGCAACTAAAAAGGGTGATGTTCTTTTGAAAGACCTGATAGCACTATATATCGAAAAACATAAAACTAAAACTATCCGGACAGATGATCTTGAAGTCTTTCTGGTACGTAATCATAAATTACGTTATGAAAGAGAAGGCGGATTTCCGGCTTTTGTTAAAACGATTGAAGATATCTGTCGTGACGGAGTAATATCCCCTGTTATCTCGAGAGGTAAGACAGGCACGAAACTATACAATGTTTACCGAAAAATTGAACAAGCAGCTGAGCCAGTGGAAGAAGCATATGTTCGAATGCTACTCAATGAGTATCATCCTAAAATGGCGTTATCGTCCTACGCAAAAGATTATGAATTTTTCATCATAGATAAACCGTATCTGGATGAAATTAATAAGTTCCTAAGGACTGGGGATACGGAAGTTATTTCAATTAACGAACGATCTTTCGAACTTTTTTATGATGAAAAGTGGTTAGACCAAAACAGGGGAGTCCTCCAACGAATCAGCATAACTTTAGATGATTTATGCTGTTACCCTACTTATGAGCCTTTTTTTGAATACCGTCGTACCTGTCATAGTAAATCATCGTACCACATTCTGATTGTAGAAAATAAAGATACTTATTACACACTCAAACGTCTCTTTATCGAAGGGATCTACACATTTGGAGAGATTCCCTTCTCCATGCTAATTTATGGGGAGGGGGATAAGATCCTAAGGAGCTTCTCATATATTAACGAGATCGAAGAGCTGAGAGATATTAATTATCAGGTTCACTACTTCGGGGATATTGATCCTAAGGGGATGAGTATTTTTTCTTCTCTACAGAAAACCGTAGACGTTCAACCTTTTTTCTTATTCTATTTTGCATTGTTAAGCAAATATGAACATAGGGTGCCACCTCGACGTAAAAAGGAACAGGCAAAAACTAAACCATTATCCTATGCGACCTTCCTTGAATGTTTCAACGAATCCATAAGTAAAAGTCTTATCTCGATTGTGGAACAATGCAATGGATATCTTCCTCAAGAAGGATTAAATCGTAAAGATTTTATGAAGCTAAGCCACCCCGAAGGAGACTTATAGAATGGATAGTTACGACAATATTTTTGTTGGTTTCCGGGAACGTATGAAGAACTTAGGGGTGTTTTCACCAATTCTTTATATGAAAGATAAGATTCGTTTTCGTGAACTGCCTCTTGTATCGCTGGCGATTGCTGTGATGCTATACACTTTGGAAAATATGCTGATGAACCGGCCTACCACTACTGATGGTATTCACAGATTCCTTAAAACTACTTTATGGGAACGGTCTGACATCCAATTGAATAACGAGGAAATCGAGGAGCTACGGGAAGTCCTTGTCGATGAGTTCCTCCGAAACTTTGGTTGCAATCATGAATTTGAGTATTTCGATTTGGAACAGAAGAGTAAAGAAATAATATCATTCCGGTTATTTGAGTACGATGAGGACATGAACCTAGACATGCTTAAAGAGCGGAAAATCAGTCTCCGTTTATCAACCGAGGGTATTGAAATGCTCTTTAAAACTAAAGAAATGTATGGTGAGCTTCAAATCTCTATTGCTCAATTATATTTCAAACAGCAAATGCAAAAGGGACTTTTTCATGAAGCGCTAAATGCAATTAACGATATTACAATAGCAATTAAGAAAGAGCGCTTCGCTCTTCGCGACTTACAGGGTGAAATTGTTAAGGATGCCATTTCGGTTTCAAAAAAAGAATTACTGAAAAAACAGCTTGAGAGTGTTCACGACAAATTAACTCGGGAACGAGAAGTTTTCAATAGCTTGAAAAATTTAGTGGATGAAAAAATCCATAGTTACCATATGGGCGAACTTACAGCGAAGGAAATTAAGGGTATTGAGCTTGTAATGCAAATTCAGCGGAAATTGGTGAGTGTAATCGCAGTGCATGAATCGTTGTTTACTGATAAACAAAAGCTGCAGATGGTCATGACCCACTCCATGGAATCGCTAATTCTCAATGCCTTTTCTGTAAAACTAAATTTCGAACGCGAAATTTTGAGCGAAATTTCCGCAAGGCCCGTAGATCTAGAGACATTAAAAATCATTTTAAATCCCTTATTACCTTTCCGGAGAAAGCCTATTTTCAATCCCCTTGAAGTATTTCAACCGCAGCGGCGCATTATTCGCAAGCAAGAGCAAGATGTAGAAGTGCATGAAGTCAGTGAAGAGGAAATGTTAATTATTGAAAAAGCTGAAGAAATGCATCGAGTACTAAAGGAAGCCAAAGTGGTAGAATACCTTCGTATTTTAGGTGATCCGATACTTACCCACAGTAGCGTTACAATTTCCGATATCCTATTAAATATAAAAAATGAGAATTTTGACTTGTACCAGGAACTTACAAACACGATGCAATTTTACTCCTTCCTTGTTGATCTACATCAAAGCGACTATACGTCATTCCAACGGATTGAACATGAGGTTATTCCCCATTTACCAGTTATTCCTAGATGCTTAGCTCTAGCTGTAGAGGCATATCCGGAGCTTGAAGCCATAGGATACTTTTCTTTCGAGCCGAATGGGAGTGTCATTACTCTTCCGAACGGCTATGTTCTTTCTGATTTTGCAATACGAAAGGGGAATTTATATGGGAACACTCAAGGATGAATTTGCGGATGCATTCTCAGTCTTTATTGCACTGCAAAAAGAAGGACGTATTACCAAAGATAATGAGGAGATCTACGGTACTTTTAAGCGAGCTGAGGTACAAGAAATGATCCGAGATGTTATTGAACCGTATGCACAAGTGAAAATATTTGAGTATGAAGACAGCAGTATTATATATATGGTTCCTACTTTGGAAAATCGAGTACTCTCTTACACGAACGAAGAACTGCGTAAGGAAATGGGACTGAAGAATAATGAACATCTCTATTTGGCGTATTTCTGTATGCTGGTGTTATTGTCAAAATTTTTTAATAGTATGGACCAAACCGTATCTACACGACAATACGTGCGAATTGAGGAAATATTAGAGACAGTGGGCAAAAGCATGGATTATTTTAAGTCACTGGATGAAGATGACTTAATCTCCATTGCAGAAGATCTTGAACTGGATCTAAAAGGAATTATGTATTCATGGGATTCTGTGCCTGAGTTTAATGAAACGGTAAAAAATTTAAAAAAATCAAATTATGATAAGCACCATTTTGGATTTTTAAATAAAGTGCTGGTGTTTTTAGAAAAGGAAGAACTGGCCGTTATTATGGAAGGTAAAGAGGTAAGAATTACAGAAAAGCTGAGTCATGTTGTTATCAAATATTATTTTAATACTGGACGAAAAGAACGAATTATGCGCTTTATTACAAATTCACAAAAGGGGAGAAGTTAAAATGCCAGTCATAACTCGAATCCGTACGGTCGGCCTGAAGTTTGATGAAGGGAAGAAAATTATTCCCGATAATATTTGGGAGCCGCGAGGTAAGAATACAATTTTTTTGCTGGAGAATGGCGGCGGCAAGACAAGCATTATCCAGACCTTAATGCAAACAGTGTTACCCAATTCGAGTCTCGCTGGACGAAATATTAAGGATACCTATGCCAAAAAGTCATATGGACATATTGGGGTAGAGTGGTTACTAGACGGAGAGAAAGAAAAGTATTTATTGACTGGTTTTTGCTTTAAGAATGCAGAGACGGATAAAGACAAGCTTGATTATTTCAATTATCTTTTTACTTACGAGAAAGACTCAGAAGTCAATATTGCTACGTTACCTTTTACTACGGATAAGATGGTGACAAGATATACTGAGTTCAGAAAATACTTACTCAGTTTAGATTATCCCTACGTTGAAATCCCAGATTCTAATAAAAAGTATAAGGAAAACCTAATGTTATACGGTATACTCCCGGAAGAGTGGGAAAGCATCCGAAAGATTAACGGTGATGAAGGTGGGGTAGAAGGCTTTTTCCAAAAAGCGAAGACAACGGAAACGTTGATCACGAAGTTGCTGGTACCTACTATGGAAAATACTATCTTTCAAACTGAGGAGGATAAAAAGGAAATAATTGAGGCCTTCAAGGGATATAAAGAGAACCTTCTAATCATTCCGGAATATCAGAATGATATTGAAGACTTTAAAATGATTAAATCTTTGGCTGAAATGGTCGTCTCGAGCGTTCAGGAACTAGAGAATAAGAGGCATATACATAATTCAGAACTGATGAAAATTGAACGTCTTCGCTCTACGTTACAGATGCACCAGGTAAAATCTGCAGAAGCCTTGCGGAGGATGGAGGATGAGAAAAAGAGGATTTCTCAAGAGATTCAGGATTGGAACTGGAAAAAGGATAGTATTAACATTCAAACAAAGCGAGGTGAAATGCAGGAGCTACAACTAGAAGCAGAACGGTATGAGGAGGAGATTAAATCCCACCGTCAACAGTTGATTGTACTTGAGCAAAAAGAAAAAGAACTTCAATCGTTTATACATTATGCGTTGTATGACAAGGAGAACCAAGCAGTCATTTCCTACACTCAAGAGCTAGAAATGATGAAAAAAACTCAGCCAGAGTTAGAGGAGACCGTTCGAAATAAGACTGAAGAACTACAGATTGCCTGGTCAGCAATTCTTCATCAGAAGACGAAAGCAAGAGATGAAGTCTCTGAAAAAATTGGAGATATTAAAATTAAATATGATAAAACAATTGCTGAGCTTAATAGATGTCAGGATGACAAGGGTGAGCTTCAAAATGAAATAGGTTCTCTCAATGAGTACGTGCGAAACTATGAGAGTGAGCTGGAACGGACGAAACATATTTGTGATTCGGGCGCTCTTGGTAGCCCCCCAATTTTGTTAGAAAACTTTGTCCAGAGATTGGGGGAAATCCAGGCTCAAATTCAAGAATGTTCAGATCATCTTCAAACATATGAGGAAGAACTCTCCACGTGTCACTCTAAGGAGAAGGAACTTAGCTTAGAGGAATCAATAATTCACACTGAGCGCAATGATAACCAAACAGCAACACGGGAATATGAGACCAAGTATGCCATACTTGCAGATACCCTAACCAAGCAGGGGAAAATGGTTTTTGATTTGTTTGCTGAAAAAGACGAAGATCTTGCTTGGCTCGATAAAGAGATTAGTACAAGGGGTTACCAACGGGATGAGCTAAAAGTTGGGATAGAGGAGCTTCGTAGAAAGATTAGACATCTCACTGAGAATGAATATTTTGTTCCCCATCATACTCTTCTTGAGATTAAGAACCGACTATATCGAGGAGGTACGCTTGTTACGCTCGGAAGCGAGTGGTTAGCTGACCAAAACGTTGATGAGGAAACTAAGGAACAATATTTGCAAAATCATCCGCTGCTCCCTTATTCATTTTTAATAGAGGAGGCTCAGACAGCAACGATTGTTCGTGAAATGCAAAGAATTAAGAACAACCGCGAAATTTTTGAAATTCCAGTAATATTTCAACTTAAAAATAAACTGTCTGTGAATACATCTCATGAAGATGTTATCCTTGCATCTTTCCAAGACGGCCTTATGGCCTTTCAGGCATTGGATGGAAAGCTGTTTACTTCCCGAGAGAAAATCGAATCTATGATTAGGGAGTTAAAACAGGAGCTTAACCGTAAGGAAGAGAGACTTAAACAAGATCAACACGAATTATATTTCCTTGAGGATACGTTTCGAACTGCGAAAGATTTTTATAAAACCTATGACGCCTTTTCTGCAAGGAGATTTGCTCAACGTGAATCTGAGCTAACAGACAGACTGGGTTCCATCGCGTTCGAGCTTTCAGCTAATACAGAGAGAATAGCTGCTCTACGGAAAGCACAGACTTCTGTACAAAACAAAAGAGAAGAATACAGGCAAGAACAACAAAAAGTACATTTTAAAACAGAACACCTAAAAAATTTCATTGATAAATACCCAGAACCGGATGTTAACTTTAAAATATCAGCTCTTAAGACAACGAAGTTTGCGCTTGAAGCCATCACCACAAAAATAAATGAAATAGAAGATGAATTAGATGGACTTCGTGAGGAAAATTTGCAGCAGTTAGTTCTATTGCAAGAGAAGGAACGAACTCTTGATGAGCATCTTAAAATAGGGAAGGAATATCAGTTAGATCAAGAGTACGGTTTCGAAAGCGAATATTCAGAAGAAGAATTTCAAGAGATTCGAATTACCTTGGATAAGGCACGAAAAGAACTGAACGAAAAGAATGCGGGGTATGAGACTAAGCAAGAGCTTCTATTGAAGTGCATTGAAAACAGGGATAAGGCCAAAAGTGCAATAGAAGATACAGGGCTTGAGTTTACTTGGGTACAACTGAATTACCGTGCAGTTTATCAGAGTGAAAGGGTAGAGCTCAAAAAGAAGATAGATGATAAAAGAGATGTCGTTAGCTCTCTTGAAAAATTTTTTAATGATAAAAAGATAGAGGTTGCTAAAGCAGAAGGAACCGTGAACAACATGATCTCTACACTCGGTAACGACTTTGGTAAGGCTCCTTATGGTGATGGGGAAGAGGAATTTCCCTTGACTATCCATGAAATCCAAGAGGCAATACAGAAAAACCGAGAAAACAATAAATCGAACGAAGAATGCTTAGAAGCGGAAAACAATGTTATGAAGGATATTCATTCTGCACTTGAGCGCTACCAAGCACAGCGAGAACTGCCGACTGGTAGTATTTCACGCCCAATATTTAACGAACAAGAATGGAAGACATTTGGAGATACTCGTGTTGAGGCTATAACTGTTGCCTCTAGCGCATATTTGAATTCCAAGAATAGCTTGGAGTCACAGCGATACGCTGTAACAAAGGCATGTGAATCCTACGTGAAAACACTACATGAGACTAATAATTCCAAGGTAAGCCGGTTTGCGACCGAGTTTAATTCTGTTGTCATATTGCAAGAGAAGCTATTTGATTATCACTACATTATTGAAGCGTTTGTGAAGGTGTTTGATGCTCTAGATGCGATGGAAAATGACTTACAGAGTAAGCTAACTGAGTTGAGAAAAGATAAAGATAATCTTGTGGATATTGCGCACCGTCGTGCCGTTATTATTCACGAAAATATTTGTGAAGTTTCAAAGCACTCGAAAGTAGAACTATTTGGGAATACGATACAGATGGTGAAAATCAAGTGGGATGCTAATCCCAGGGAAGTATCTCTACATAATACTAACTTGTTTGTGGAGAAGATTATTTATGAACTCAAAAGACTGAAAGGTGAGGGGAAAACCGATGATGAAGTAAATGTATACCTTGAGCAGCAAATGAATAGCATGAATCTCCTTAAGAACGTTTCACCTTTGGAGAATTGTTACATTGAAATATTTAAACCGAGAAAGAAAACACTTCTCGAATTAGGTGTTGAATATTTCTCGTGGGACGAGGCCGCTTCTTGGTCAGGCGGGGAACGATACACCTCCTACATGATTATGTTTATGATAATTGTGACACACATCCGTAAGAAATTACATGGCAAAGAAAGTATCTGGAAAACAATTGTTGCTGACAATCCATTTGGAGCCGCATCATCCGAACATGTAGTCCGACCAATCATCGAGCTTGCACTTAAAAATAAGATACAATTGTTCTGCCTCACGGCAATTCGTGAAGAAGAAATCCGTAGTCACTTTGAAGCTGTTATCAGCAATCGGTACTACAATCGCGGCGGAGTTGAAATTCTGAAATCAGAATCGGAGTACATGGAGCTCAACAACATATATGCTATTAAGAATTAATAGTTCATCTTTAGGGCTCTCTCTGAATTAAATAAGGTAATATGGAGTGCAGAGGGAATATTAACTCTTGCAGAAATGACGTATGGACAAGGACACTTCAAGATCAGAGCTTGTGGATAAATCGGAAGCGATTGAGACGTCTATGCAATTGATTTGGGACTAATTTGTATAGATTAGGTTGATAATTCTAATAGACCGTTTGTTTTCTTGACAGCCAGCTTTTTGTTTTACTTCTTTTGTATACTTGAGGGAAAAGATAGGAGGCTTTTATGGTGCCATATGATATCACTAAGGTTCTAAGACAACAGAGGTTATTTCGGAGATAGTCCGTCTGAATTGGGAGCAATTACTCAGTCAATTTTACGGATGTTTAAGCAAATAAAGTGGGTTAAAGTTGATAAATAATTCATTAATAAAATTTGATATAGCCTAAATAGAAACGGAAATCAGAAGTGTCGTTAAACGTCTAATTATTTTTCACTGTGATATAATGGTAATAAGAGTAGGGAGGGAGGGGCATTATGAACTTTGGAAAGATAGATCTTTTAAAAAGTGAATTAGATAAATTACGTCCATTGCCAGCGGCTGCTGTAAGGAATTTGGAGCAAGTTTATCGAGTTGAGTGGACGTACAACTCTAACGCGATTGAAGGTAATACATTAACACTTTTGGAAACTAAATTGGTTTTAGAAGAAGGTTTAACAATAGGCGGTAAAAAGCTGCGTGAGCATTTTGAAGTTGTTAACCATTCAGAAGCGATTTATTACGTACAAGATGTAGTAAATAGAAACATGGACTTGACTGAGTATGTCATAAAATCAATTCATCATCTAGTACTTAAAAACATTGACGATGAGAATGCAGGGCGATATCGGATGATCAACGTTTTGATATCAGGTTCTCAACATACCCCTCCAAACTTCTCAGTGCTTTCAGAAAAAATGGAACAGTTAATTCAATGGTATGATGAACACAAATATAAATTGCACCCAGTTGAACTAGCCGCGGAATTTCATTTCCGTTTCGTTTACATACATCCTTTTTCTGATGGTAATGGGCGGACAGCACGGCTTTTAATGAATTTAATCTTAATGAAATATGGATTTCCACCAGCAATTGTAAAAGCAGCAAACGATGCTCGTTTGAAATATTATGAGACTTTAGAATTAGCAAGTATGGAAAATGATCTAAAACCATTCGTGCAATTAATTTCCGAATGTGTTGAGGATAGTTTACTGAAGTATATAGGGACGGTAAAGTGACTTGTGTTTTATAATTTATATAAACAAGTTAACAGCCAGAGGAGGAAATATAATTCCTTCCCTGGCTGTTTTGATTACGTTTTTACACGAGAGCCCATTGCTAAATTTATACAATAGAAATATAAATTTCATTACAATACTTACTAATCAGTATTCTTCCACTCCGTCTAAAGCCCTTACATAATCCGACAGTGATAATAATTAGTTTATGATATATTGATTTTGTGTTGAATTCATGTGTTACCTTTCAGATAAGAAAGGAGAATGTTATATGATTCACAAAGAAGTAGCTCAAATCATCTCCATCTCAAAAAATATGGTTGTACTAACCGGAGCAGGGTGTTCCGTTGAATCGGGAGTACCAGACTTCCGCTCTCCATCAGGTTGGTGGAACCAAATAGATCCCAGAACTGTGGCGACAGTAAAAGCCTTGGAAACCAATTATCCACTGTTTCACTCTTTCTACACAACTCGAGTCAACCATTTAAGAAAGATTCTACCTCATGCTGGTCACGCAATTTTAGCGCGCTGGGAGCAAGTTGGTCATATCAAATTAATTACAACGCAGAATGTAGATGGTCTTCATCAAGCTGCAGGAAGTAGTCATGTTCAGGAGTTGCATGGATCTATTAAAGAGTTCCGCTGCCATTCATGTAGAAAAGCAACGGATGAAGAAGCCTTTGTAAACGAGCGGCCCTGTCAGTGTGGAGGGAAGTTGAGGCCTTCTATTGTTTTATTTGGTGAAAATTTACCTAATGATGCATGGCAGCGATCTATGGCGGCCATTGAAAGTGCAGATGTTGTGATGGTAATCGGAACGAGCTTGCAGGTACATCCAGTCAATCAGCTCCCTTTTATCACAAAAGGCAAATTAATCTTAATCAATGCTGAAGAGACTGGCCAGGAGGATAGATTTGATTTCTTCCTTAGAGGTAAAGCTGCTGAAACATTGCTACTTATTCAACACTATATGGAGAAATGAGGAGTGTTAATGCCTTCGATTAATAGCCAGTTAAATAAACCTGATCCATTCATTATTAATAAGAATCAGTGCGAAGATATTATTCACTCCTATTTACAGGAACGAGGGTTTGTCTTAAAAGTCGTTGATTCGAGGAACGATGCTGATTTACATGCAGTAAAGTTAGGAAGAAAGCTTTTTATCGAGTCGAGGGGCAATCAAGCCATGGGACACGATATAAATACGGTATTTGATTCCACTCAAATCGGTATTCATCTAGCAGAACAAATTCAACTAATGCTGAAGCTTTATGAAAGTATAGATGAACATACAATTCTCGTAATTGCAAATCCAGACATTCCAAGAATTCGTCAGCAAGTTGAGCGAATATCTAAGGCATTGTCAGATCTCAAGATCGCAAGCTTATGGGTCCAAAAGGATAAGAAGAATGTTATTGTAGAGTACCCGCATATTCTAACTGAACCTATGAAACAATTAGGATTTTAAGTTCAGGGGTGTTGTTAATGCCGTTAAGAATTTATCCGGAAAAAGTAACAGCAACGATACGAAGAATTAAGCATTCAACCGGAGTGGAATTATTAAGAACTAACACAAAAATTCATTTAGATGATGAGGATACAGTGCTTGGTACTGTTTTTATGACGAATCCAGGTTCTTACAAACTGAGTAAGCATAGGGATTGGAACTCATTTATCAAAGGTGAAAAAGATATTGATTTCATAACCGGTGAGGACTCACCTGATGCCACAATGCGTAGTCTAATAGGAGTTGTAAGAACAGCTTATGAGTCAGTGGGTTTTTCTAAACCGCGCGGCTATATATCGATTTATAACATATCTTCTCTAATAGAACCGGATGGTAAAAAGATAAAAATATATCATAATGAGGTAGTTAATCTTCTGATTGAAAATGGTATAAGTCCTTCAATATTGTGTGAACAAGAAGTAAGTGAGAAAGATCATTTTTATAATCAATGTAAGAACTCTTCTTTTATTATTATGGGATTTCTAAAGAATTCATTTATGGATGATGTTCAAAGATTGAAGGGATGGGGGGAGGGGCATAAGCAAAAATTAGTTTTCGCGGCAGATAAGGAAGGCGATTATACTCATCCTTTTTGCTGGCTACCTAAACCTTCATTAAAGCTGCAAGCCGTAAATAGGCTAGTAGATGTTATAAGAGCTATCGATAAAATGTGAAACCACTCCATTACTAAAACAAATAAATTGGAGGAAGCTATGAAAACATTCTATTTTGCAACAGGTAATCTTGATGATTGGAAAAAACATATGGCCAACCCAGAAAGACAATGGAAAAAGGGATACTCAGCATACGAACTAGCAAATGTATGGACACAAACTAACGGTTTTCCTGATAGAGTTCAAGAATTACTCGATGATTCTCAATTTAAAACAACGACAATCCTCTTTGCTTTTCCAGAATATCAGGTGTACTTAAATAATCAAAGAGCTCCATCGCAAAATGATATATTTATCCTCGGTAAGTTAAATCAAGACCTAGTCATCATGATGGTTGAGGGAAAAGTTGAAGAACCTTTCGGTAAAACGGTAAAAGATTGGTTACATGAGTCGAGTGAGGGGAAGAGACAACGACTTACTTTTCTAAAGGAAACATTACAAATTACTGATTCAAAGTCATTGGATAATATTCGATATCAATTACTACATAGGACAGCATCTGCTTTAATAGAAGCTAAGAAGTTAAATGCTAATAAAGCAATTGTTCTTGTTCATTCATTTAGTGCCACTTCTTCATGGATCGGTGATTATCATAACTTCCTCAAACTTTTTAATCTTCATGGAGAGTGTAATCAACTTTCAAGAAATGTACTTATAAACGGAGTAGAGCTCTATTTTGGTTGGGTGAGCGATAATTTAAGCTGAGTTGAAATAAGTTATATTTTTCAGCTTATGCGGGAGGATATTTAATGAAGCCGGAATTACATTACTCAACTCGAGAATTGCACGTTGACCTATTGTTTCTAGAGGAGTTTTATTCGTCAGAAAACTTCCGTAATTGGTTTCTAAAAAATACTTATCTGAATCCAGCATTAATTAAACATCTTTTACGTATCGAACATTCAGTTATTGAGCTTGAACGTGAATCAGATATAATTGTAACTTTTCACGGAGACCATGGAGAAGTTCGCTTTTTAATTGAAAATAAAATAAACGCTCAATTTCAACAGAATCAAGCTTCCGATTATAAAAAAAGAGCAATTGGGTATATACAACGCAATGAATGTGCTGAATGTATAACAATATTATTCGCACCAGAAGCATACATAAATAAAGCAAAACACTCCCATCATTTTGACAATTACATTTCATATGAAAATATCATTGAATTTTTCCTTTCAGAAAAGCAAATGGGTGAACGTGCTCACTATAAAATTGAAGTATTGTTAAGAGCTACAACAAAAGCTTTAATTGCAACTGGGGATCCAATAATATCAAAGTTTTGGGAGGAATTCTGGAAGGACATCTCGCTTAATGTTAAGGATCTAATTATGGATCATCCTGGTCCTAAACCATCAGCTTCAACTTTTATCTTTTTTAAAAACAAATTACCTAAACGTGTTCAACTTGTTTATAAGTTTGTACATGGAATGGTAGATATTCAGATGGAGGGAATTGGGGATTTTTCACAAGAAGTTAGTAACTTTTATAGTAATTACTTATTACCAAAAATGAGAATTGAGAGAAAAGGAAAATCAACAGTAATAAGGATACTTGTACCTAAAGTTGACCCTTACCTTGATTATGAGACAAACCGTATTGCTGTTCAAGAAGCTCAAGAAACAGCAGTATTTTTATACAATTGGTTTAATGAGCATATATCTGTATGGAACAACTTGAATAAATTAATCCAAATTAATTAGTTTTGAGTGAATCATGGTTTGTTAAGGGGGGAAATCAATTTGGTGCAGAATTCAGTTATGAATCTAGAAGATAAGAGGATTATTGATTTAAAAAGAGCCTTTAAGGAGTATTTACTAACAAAATATAGCCATCTTAAAGATAAGGGCGTCATTTTTAGTGATGCATTTTATCTTTTTAGATATGATATTGGGATGAGTTTTTGGGAAGTTTTAGAAAATGAAAGGTCGATGGTTCGTTGCCGTGAATTGCTGGAAGATTACTTTATAAATGCTCGTAAAGTAAAAAATCCTACCAGTAATTCTCACACTTACATGAGATCTATAAGAATTTTAAAAGAATTCA
This sequence comes from Paenibacillus sp. WC2504, assembly GCF_052682475.1. NCBI lineage: Bacteria > Bacillati > Bacillota > Bacilli > Caryophanales > Paenibacillaceae > Paenibacillus > Paenibacillus sp. WC2504. The sequence goes on along the minus strand of NZ_JBQZFH010000001.1, from coordinate 7,563,553 downwards.
TAGATACAACATATGGAGGGATAGCAGGATTTATTGGAAATGAACAGGATGAGGAACAAGCTAGTAAATCAAAAGAAAGGACAGTTATTAAAGGAACTGTTATGAATTATATCCAAGAGCCCAATGTGAAAGCACCGCGGCCTTCTCCAGTAGAATTAGAGAAATATCTAAATTTCTGGAACAACTCTGATAATTATATGTTAACGGAAAGTGCTCTTGAGAAATTATTTTTAACAACGTACAAAAATAATACGGAAATAGATGAAGTTCTCATTAAAGTGTCTGCTTTAAATGATTTTTACAGCACCAATATATTCTCTCCTTTACAAGTTGCAAAGCATATAGTCAGTTTAAAAATTGACGACAGGCTAAAAAAAGGAGATGTTACGCTTGTTAATGACATTGCCAGTGTACAGATGGCAAATGGAAAGAAAAAGAACTTCTATTCCTTCGCTACAAAATATTGTAGCCATCATAATTCTTTAGATTTCCCTATTTATGATAGTTATGTTTATAAAGTCCTCAGATATTTTAGGGATATAGACAGTTTCTATTATTTTAAGAACGATGATTTAAAAAGATATATAGAATTTAAGGAAATACTTCTTAAGTTCAAAACATATTATGGACTTGAGGAATACAATATAAAGGATATTGACAAATATTTGTGGCTTATGGGAAAAGAGAAGTTCCCTAACAATTACTCTTAGTTTATGATGAAAAATTCGATCAAAGATGTATCGCAGCAGATGGAATATGGTACTAAGTTTATAGTAACAATCGTAACGGCCAGCGAAGGAGCTCAAACCCTTCTCTGGCTGTTTTGTTTTGGGAACAAGTATTCGCTGACCAGTAGTAGTCAAAACAAACCTGTATGATGGTTTATAAAGACCGAAATGGAGGGATGTCTATGGAACCAATGGAGATTGTTCGGACCAAACCCTGCAAAATCTGTTTAGAAGATAAACCACTAAGTGAATTTCCGAAAAAAAGTGTGAAGAAACGGAAGTCATACTGTAGGACGTGTTCTTCTAATAAAGAGTCGTTTATTGTAATAAACGGCATCAGATTCCCTAACCTTAGTAATACAGATATTCTAGTACAGGAAGCACCGATTATTATCAAACGCATCGATGGATCAGCTCAAATTGTGACTAATGAGATTGCTATGAAATACGTTAATGAGGGTAGAGCAATTATCGTAGATGCAGTTCGTATTCAGGAAAAGTATAGTACCGATCAGTTTCATCATCATATTATGCAGAGAGACCGTTTTATCTGTCAGTTGTGTCAGTCTACAGAGGCCACTTTCGTAATCCGAAGAAGTACTTTGGGTCTAAGTTACCAAGCCGAATGCATTTCGGTATGCAAGCCGTGTCAAGTACAACATGCTATTAATCGGAATTCTAGAAATAGTGATAGAAAGGTCATTCAAATTAATGATGAAATGGATGGAGTTTATTTTATTAAAGACGCCAAAGGCAAGTATCTTCGTGAGGTAAAGGGGAAGGAACATCTGCATATTTATTGCGACTGTTCTAACTTTCAGACTGGTAGTTATGGTATTGGTCTTGTTTTAGTCGGTGGGGGACAAATTGAAGCCAAGACGCAATTAGTACACAGTACAATTGCAAGATATTCAATATATGGCGAACTCGCGGCAATAAAAAAAGCACTTGGCGTTATGTTCGAACATTCATCTGTTATTAATTTTAAGGCATTTAGAAAAATAACGATTTACTCAGATCTAATTCATATTCATGACATTTTATATCATAGTTATCGTTATCCTATAGTTTCTGAATTCGTAAATGAGATTCATGAAATAATAAGCTTCGTCAGAGTTTTATACCCGAGAACAATCATAAGTATTCGTTATTTAGAAGACAAGAAAAACGGTTTTTATAAAGTTTCACATAAATTGTCCCGCAGATGGATTGGTTGTAAGAAGGTTGCAGGATTTGAGGCTTCTCGGAATGATTAGACAAAACCGTGGCGAATTTATATTTGGGATGTTTAGAACGATGAGTAGGTGATATCTTTGAAGGTATACATTAAAAGAGGTATTGATAACGAAATTGCAAATCATAATTTTTACGCAGCTTTTGATGGGTTTAAACAAATGGGATTCGGAATTTGATATTTTAGTCAGGTTAATGACATATCAGATCATAACAAAGAAGATATCATTGTTGGTTATGTTGATGATGTTAGAACAGTATTTTCACAATATCAAATAGTCCCGCCTGAAATTGACTATCCAGAAGAATTAACAAGTTATTTGGGTAGAAAAGTTTGGAAGTCCAAACTAAGCTTCATAGCAAACAATCCTGAGAAATGGAATGTATTTATCAAACCGGTCGAGGATAAAAAATTTACTGGAGTTGTAGTTAGAGGTACTAAAGATCTAATGGGGTGTGGTGTATACGGTGAAGACCCAGAGATCTTATGTTCAGAAGTAGTAAATTTTGTGGCAGAATGGAGATGTTTTGTTAAGCGCGGTAGGATTTTAGATATCCGTCGGTATAAAGGAAATTGGAGAGTACACTTTGATTATAAAATAGTTGAAAATGCTGTCTCGCAATTCTCATCTGCTCCTCACGGGTATGCTATTGACTTTGGACTAACAGATAAGGGAGAAACGTTATTAATTGAAGTCAATGATGGGTATGCGTTAGGGCATTATGGACTATTTTCTTTAGATTATGCAAAGTTACTATCAGCACGATGGGCTGAGTTAACCAAAACAATTGATGAATGTAATTTTTAAGCAAGTAATTGGATCACCATGTTAGACAATATTTTCCTTCTTCTGCCACTGGTTCACGAATATATATGTTTCTCAATCAGTACATGTATTAATTACTTGACATGAACCCAGTGAGATTTCACTTGGGTACATGTAAGCACATATAAAAAATTGGTGTAAAACTGGTGTAAAAGTCTCATTTGAAAAAAGTTGATAAAAACTAGCAAAAAGTTGGTGTAAAGTTGGTGAAAAACCCTCTCCTAAACTAACAAAATGAGCCTAAGCGAACATAAAGCAAACGCAGAAAACCCAGTAAAATCAAGGCTTTAGCGGACTATAACAGTCTCTATAAAACTCTCGATTTTCCCGCATACAGTGCATGTAAATTTAATTCCACTGTTAATTTTGAAATGATCTATCCGCGAGAATAAGCAATAAAACCCACCTTTGTAAGGTGGGTTTTATTGCTTATTCTTTTTTGCTAACTGCGATCCATACTTACGAATCAAATTAAGACTTTCTTTTAAATAGTCAGCTTCTTCTGGTGTTAAGTTTTCTTTGCTCCCAGTCAGAAACGCAATATTGTCTAGCTCTACGTTGATTTTCAATTCTCTACTGAGAAGTAAATCCAGACTTACCTGAAAAAAGTCAGCCAATGCAATAAGCGTTGCAAAATCAGGTTCACGAGTGCCTTGTTCATAATTAGCGATTTGTCCGCGTGATAGGTTCATCTGTGTTGCAAGCTCATATTGACTAATGCCTTTATTGTTTCTAAGTTCTGCTAGACGTTTACCAAACACGTATCATCACCTCAAAACCATTATAAGTAACTGGATTCTCTTGCTACTATAATGGACACGATAAGTTTCATTTATGCTTGAGGATTCAAGAGAAATACGATATATTAAGTGTGTTAGACACGAATTGTGTCTTAATACTCGTAGGGATATCATTGAATTGGCCTGAAGGATCTTTTCCAGTTAGGAGAACTAGTTTTTAACTCAGACACAAAAGGTGTCCTCGAAGCAACCCTAAGTTTATCGGAGGTGGCAGCCATGCAAGAAATCCAAATCAAATACGAAGAAACTCTGCAAGAAGAATCCATCCTAACTCAAAGAATAAGCCTCTGCCATGAATTCATCGACATCATTCTAAAGTATATCTCCCAAAACGCAGATTCTATTCACATCCTCACAGCAGAGGATATCGTCACCGCGGTGCATACCATCGGGCAGGACTTGGATACAGAGCTGCTTCATTTAAGGCTGGAGAAGGGAATTCTTGAAAATAAGTTAAAAAGTTTAAATGCACTAAGCGAGTTGAATAAAAGTTAAATATAGTAATAATTGTATGATTTTTAAAAGTATAATAAGATTAAATAGACCATTAATTGCTACATTTAAGGCTGAAGAAGGGGATCCTTGGACAATGACAAATTGATTTTATGGTGGAGGTATCACTTACATGAAAGTTACAGGCAGAGGTGAATTTATACTTGGAGTCAACTTTGATAAGTGTCTGGAAACCTACTTTCTTGAAGAAAAGTCTATCCCCGAGAGTTTAGGTGCATATGGTTGTAAATCATTTATCGCATTTTCCTTATATTGTGAGGAGGATGATATTTATGACAGTTAATGTAGAGGTTCGTGTTACCGCATCATTTATTCCTGATAAATGGATAACAGGGTCCAGTTAATGACTTTGCCGGTAACTCCAGGTCCCGCTTGTAATTTTGTTTTTATCTTCAATTGTTACTTGAGCTCAATGTCTCAACTAGCCTCAAGAACGCAAGTATATCTAGATTCTGCAAAGGAATGGTGAAAAAAATGATAAGCTTGTTAGGAGTAAAAAGGAAAATAGTTACTACTTCTCTTGTTCTAGCCTCGATAGCCTCAGGTGCTACAACAGCCCTTGCTGGTATTACAACTCCAACATCGACTTTGAATTCGATTGTAATAACTTCAGGGAACTATGCATGGTTAGGTGATGCTACAAGTCAATATAATTGCCTAGCTTATGCACTTGGAAACTATAGTTCTTGGGTATGGCCATGGGGTTCAAACAATCCTACTAGTACACAAGTAGATACATATTTATATGGTAAAGGTTTCATAACAAGCAAACCGATTGACAGTTATGACGTTGCAGCATATGAAATTATTTCTTATGGTTCATCTTCGTCTATTACTCACTTTAGTAGAATTGCAGCTGGTGGTTATTCAAATGCGAAATGGGGGCAATTAGAACGCCTACAAAGTTATGGCTGGCAACCATACAAACCAACTCCCTACGGTCCAGGAGTTAGAAAATATGCTCACTAAGGAGATGTGAAAATCAATGAAAAAGACTCTGATTGTTATATCATTATTTGCTTGTAGCTTCTTGCTAGTACTCTATTTTAACAACAATGGAAGTGCCTCTGCTGCTACGGAGAAGCAAATAAATGATAGCTTCGCTGCAATTGAAGAAAAAATTAATAAAGAGGTTTCTTTGAGATCTGAGATCTCTTACAGTTCTAACCCTTATGACTATATTAAAAATAATGATGACTTTGAAAATATTATTAAACTAGGTAATGATGCCATTCCCATTCTAGACCAAAAGTTATCTACAAGTGAAAAAAACGGTTTGCAGGAATATATCACTGCAATAGCAATTGAACGTATAGCAAAAGTGGATTTAAAGGGAACTTCAACCTTCTGGGAATCCGGAAAAGATTTTTCTACAAAATGGAAGGCCCATATCAAGTCCATACCTTTGTCCATTGATACCATATTATTAGATACTCAAACAAGTTCAGGAGAAAAAGTAAAGAAAATCATCGAACTTGGAACGCCTGCTATTCCTTTTATCGCAGACAAAATTGAGAGTGGGGATGAGTCTATCTTTCCAGCACTTCTTGAATTGACAAAAGGAACGGAAAATATAATCGTAGATGGAGATAAAAAGGAATGGGTAGTTAGTCATAAGTCCGAATTTAAAAGCCTTAAAGATTACGTACTTCAAAAATAAGTCTTATTAGATTCTAAAGATTAATAATTCATAAAAATCATAAAGCACTTATGCTGTTTCACAGCATTTAGGGCTTTATTTTTCTACAGGTGTAAAGAATATTAGAAGGAATCTAGAACTTTGTAGTTGTTTTAATTCTTTGGAAAATTATTATTGGAGGTTGTTGCTAGTGAGAAAAATACTTATTACTATTTATTGCTTGTTTGTTCTAAGCGCTTGTTCAAATGAAAACAAAGTGCATCCATTAATTGATGCACTAAACTCAGAAGGAATCCATGTCACTGAAATTAATACATCTGAGGATGCAATACTTGGTGTGAAGGGTATAGTCTTTAAACTAGACAATGATGAAATCATAAGAGTTTATGACTTTGGTTCAAAGGAAAATCGAGTTAAAGGAGAAAAAAAATTTAAAGATAATCAGAAACTCCTAAGTTCTCACGCACCAATAGTTTATCCTGCAAACCAATATTTAATGCTCTACTACTACACAGTTAGTACAAATGCTCAAGAGCTTGAGCTAACTGAAACGAAGTTTGGAGAGAAATTACAAAATGCAATTGATCGTATTAAATAAGAGTATTTAGTTTCTAGCGATCTACAAGTGGTCTGGTGAAGTATTAATGTCAATCAGATAGTGTAATTTTAGGTTGATTTAAACTAAAATCAAATAATAATTTAATCAACATTTCTCAAGAAATTTTGTTCGAAGAGCTGTATTCTTAAAAATAAATTTCAATAAATAACGAACCTTTTCTGCGCATGCGGAAGGTTTTTTTATTAGGTGGCAGATACTAAGGAGAGGAATCATTTACGGTTATAATCTATTAACTGTCACTGGATAATTAGTCTTTTTAGTTATCTTCTTCTTTAACTTTCTAGGTAAAAGCCTATTAAATAAAGCTAGCATAAAGAATTCATTAAAAATCCCTTAAATTATAATGAAATAACATTTTTTGGTGTATATATGTAGTAAAAGATATATTTAATTTACTAGTTTAATAAGGGGAGAAGTAGAGGGGGACGGTGAGTGGCAAATGAGTTTCCATTAATAGAACAATGCCGGCAAGTGTTAAGAAGATTTGCTTGGCGAATGCAGTATAGGGCTCGTAAACAGAAGAATCATGAAATTCTATCGATTGACATTAATTATGTGGGGAAAACGGAGGGGAGCCTGAATATTTACGTTGTTGAGTTAATAGAAAGCATCCAATCCAAGAAGGGGCGCTACATTATTAAAAGGATTTACATAGATGGTTTGAATGAACGAGAGGTAGCTAACGAGCTTCAAATATCTCAACAGGCGGTGAGTAAATGGAAAAAGAAAGGATTGGAGACCATGAGAAGGCAAGGGTTTTAGAAGATTTGTTACAGAAGGCTCAGGGGGGTGATAAAGGAAGTATCGAGATCATCTTGCAATATTTTGAGGAGGAAATTATATACCTTGCTAAATTTATTAAGATGCCAAAAGAGGATGCAATACAGACCTTGAAGTTGGAGTTGATTGAATATATCTTTCAAAAAGGCAAACAGAAAATGGGTAAAACTCAGGAGAAGGAAGATGAGTAATGCTATAACGGAGAATGATAGGAGCAACCATCTAAGGTCTGCTTCTTTCTTTTTTAGTTTTTTCATTTATTAAATTTCAACAAAGTCAGAGGGGAATTCTACATGCTGACGAAGTCATTAGAGTTGGTGATAAATTAAATAGTTAAGAAGGGGCGAAACATATTGAAATTTAAAATAAAGTTACTCAGTTTTGCATTTCTAGGTATTACAGCTATATCTATTTCAACAGCTCATGCTGAAACAACTAAGCTCGTCGAGGATCCAAATCTCGAGGTGGCTATCCGTGACGTTCTTCAAAAATATAGTGGCGATATAACAGTAGAAGACCTTGAGAAGCTCGATACTCTTTATCAGACTAGAAAGGATATCAAGGTGTCGAGTTTAAAAGGGCTTGAGTACGCAACGAATCTCTATAGCCTATACTTTGCAAATAACAATATTAGTGATGTATCTCCAATTGCAAATTTGCCCAAGTTAGCGAAACTAGCTCTTGGAAGCAATAAAATAAAAGATATCAGTTCCTTGGGCGCGCTGCCGAGTTTAACTGATCTTTCCGTAAATCACAACGACATTGAAGACGTTAGCGTACTTTCAAGGTCACCCAAGCTTCAATTATTGAGCATTAATCATAATAAAATAAAAGACATAAGCAAACTAGGTAATTTGAAGGATATTACCTTTTTAAATATTGAAGAAAACCAGATATCGGATATTTCATCTATTAGTTCGTATAAATCTTTAGATCGCCTTATGGCTAATGACAATTAATCCCGCTTGCAGGCCTTCCAATAGCTTCAAACCAACTTAACAACAATAAATTAACGAATTTAAACCCATTATCTTCAATAAGAGGGCTTGTTAACTTAAGGATAGCCGGAAACGGAATCAAAGATATTGCTGCACTTTCAACTTTATCAAATCTCACCCTACTCGAAATTGCGAATAATCAAATTGAAGACATCTCACCACTTAAGGGTTTAACGAAAATTGGTTGCTTGTATTTATCCAAAAATAAGATTCATGACTTAACACCTTTTACAGGAAGTTTCTTCAGAGTTTTAGATTTAAGAGATAATCAAATTAATGATGTTTCTCCTCTGGCAACGATGCCTAAACTTCAAAGTCTTCTGTTATCCAAGAACCAAATTACAGATATAGAGCCAGTTGCCCAAATCCGTACATTAGAAATGGCAGATGTGTCCGCAAATCCTCTAAATGAAAAGTCTAAGCCAGTCATTAACAGTATGCAAAAAGGCGGAACTATTGTAAAAAGTGGTGATGTTTTTTACCAAAACTGTTCTTTCGATTGTATTCCCTTATGGATAAATGGAACAGAACAAGTTGTTAAAAATAAGTTTTATACCCAGGATGGGCGTGTCATGATTGCATTAAGGGAGATTTTCGAGTTATTAGGAGCTTCTGTTTCTTGGAATGAAAATACATATAAAATTACAGCAAGTAAAGGAGAGAAGAGGGTCTCCATTCAAATTGGCTCTAAAGATGCAGAAGTAAATGGGCTCAAAAGCAATTTTGGATGTAGCCCCGTATTTAATCGGTGAGGTCACTTATGTGCCTGTCCGTTTTGTTAGTGAGGCACTTGGCGCACAAGTTATTTGGGATGAAATGAGCCAAAGTGTTTCAATTACAACAAACTGAGTAAGTACCAAGTTAGAACAACTTCTTGTTATATTCCGTTAACGAAGCTCGAGGAGAACTGAGATGCTAGACTTTGAAGCAAGAAAAAGATTAATGTGCTTAATTATTGTATTGCTTTTTGCAGTAGGATGGCCGATTATGAGTTCAACATATCTTCTATTTCACCCTTCCAACGGAACAGGGGATAATAATTTAAGTTTTGGCTTTAACTTGATCACGGAACTTCTCGGATTAATCTTATTGAGAGTGGCACTTAAAAGCCAGGGGAGAAGTTTTAAAGAACTTGGCTGGGCCTTCAAATTTACCGATATTGGTCACGCGTTATTACTATATCTCTGCTTTTATGTGCTCGAAATTGTATTGGTTCTATTCGTTCCACACTTAAGGTCTGAGCCCGAGAACATTGGATTCTTAAAAAGCAACATCACGCTGTTTTATTTTCTTTTTATTATTGTGAATCCTTTCTTTGAAGAGTTAATCGTTAGAGCATATGGAATAACTGAGTTTCTTCACTTTTTTAAAAAGGAAGAGATCGCTGTGCTTGCAAGTACGCTGATCCAGACGTCCTATCATTTATATCAAGGTGCAGTACCCGCGATATTAAACGGATTACTATTTTTTATTTTCTCCATATATTTTGCTAAAAAGAGGCGCATTATTCCTATTATTCTGGTTCATGGATTTTTTGATATTTATGCGATGTTTCAGTTGCATGGAACGTGATGGAAGTGTACTTTGAGGGTCGGTTTGGCAAATTGAAGGAGGGTCAAATGGAATTAATTAATGTATGGTTCCCTCTAATCCTTATTATGATCGTATTCAACTTTATTATTAGGCTATTGATCCGCTATAAATTCAAGAGCATGACTGGTCGTTTTGAAAATACTTTAGTATGCGTTGGGTTGCTCCTTATCCTTTATTTCTACGCATGTTACGTATGCTACACATGATTCACATAACCCGGAATCTCCACATATAAAAATAGGTGAATCACACTTACTTCATTTATGAGGAGAAGTCCATGATCGTAATCGAAGGTATCAACTATATCTCCTTTGGAGAAGGTACGCTGTCTGAGCTGGAGCTAGCCATTTTCCAAAAGAAGCAGGCCAGTCCTTATGAGTATCGGTATGACTCTATTCATGATTTGCTTTTTGAGCTGCACATGCGAACGCAAATTATGGAGTCGGCGAAGGAGCTGAGTAGAGCCGGTGTCTATTTTGCAGGGTTCCAAAAAACGCTGTGCAACCCGACCTATTGGCACTTAACGAGTGAAGGCAGGTTCCAGTTGAATCGTGGAGTTGCGCCGCGAGACGCGATAAGGGATATATTTGAAAATGGCGGTTCCTACGGGTTCGAGTGTTCAATGGCTGTCATCGTTGTTATGTATAATGCCCTGTTAAACTCCATAGACCCTGGTCAATTCGACCGTTTATTTGCGGGTCTTTTATTATTTGATTGGCATTCCAATGGCAAATTGAACCTCATCGACCGATTCAATAACGAGGAGGCTGTGATGGGGGATGTACTTTATTTTGAAAATCCCGAAGTTGAAGAGCTGCTTCCCTGGTGGAAGGGGGAGAACGTCGTGTTGCTGGAAAACGATCTTTATTATGGACATGGTCATGGCCTCGGAATTGCATCTGGGGAAGAAGTCATTAATGTCCTAAATAAATACAGGATGCCTGGCAGTACAAAATCAGCATTTCTGACGGATCGTTATGTTCATCCTGATTTCTCCTACTTCGCAGAATTTCAGCATCCATTATCGGAGAAGCCCATTATTACGAAAATAGGAGACTGGATTCATGTCCGTAAGGCTGGACTTTTCACGACGCTGGGTAAATGAGCCCATTTTCTATAGACATATATCCTAATGACGAAACGATGCATAGGATGACGTATGCCTACTTCAGGAAGGGGAAAGAAAATGCCAAAAGACAGTCTGCGTGCGGAAGATAGCCTCCCTATTTATCAAGCTGGAACAAGAAACGAGAAACTCCAAAAAGCTCAACCTGTGCAACCAGCCCAACCCGTTACACCAGCTCAACCGATTCAACCCATTCAACAAGCTCAGCCAGTTCTGCCGATTCCACAAGTTCAACCTGTACAACAAGTTCCACAATGGTCCGGAGATAACCTCCCGATCTATCAACAACCTATCGTAGCGCCAGTAGGTCATGTTCCAACGCAAGCCCATCACTCACAAGCTCAAGCTCACCATGTCCAGCCTCATCACGTCTACCATCCACAGCATCATTATGCCTATCACCCACACCATGTTTATCATCCCATGCATCATGCGGCTTACCATCCACAGCATCATTACGTTGCCTATGTTGCACATCCTTACCATGCTTATATGCATCATCATCCCATGCATCACCTTCAACACCATGTTCAGCACCATCAACATACCGGACAGCAAGGCCAGCAACATCACACGGGCCAGCATCACAACACTTGGCAACATCACCACACTGGGCAAAATCAACAACATTATACGCCTACACAAAACCAGTAATACGGTCGCCGAATTTAAAATGGACCCTAGAGGCTTAGGCATCTGGGGTTTTTCCTATTCGCAAATCACTTGTTCCGACACGATTCGAGAAAAATGATAGAAATATAGAGATTTTCACTTTCTTCCACTTTGCATAAAAGCTAGGATCTGATAGTATATAAGAAATACCGATGGATTTAGTAAGAATTAAAAGGAGGCACCTTTCCATGCAAAAACTGATGCTTGATTCCATACAAGAAATGACGCATCTGGATCAACTCGAAGCTGAAGCGATTTATATTATCCGAGAAGTAGCCGCGGAATGTGAAAATCCCGTGATGCTGTATTCGATCGGGAAGGATAGTTCCGTGATGCTGCATTTGGCGCTCAAAGCTTTTTATCCAGAAAAGCCGCCGTTTCCTTTCATGCACATTGATACAACGTGGAAGTTCAAAGAGATGATCGAGTTCCGCGACCGCAAGGCGAAAGAGTTCGGAATCAAGATGATCGTTCACTCCAATCAAGAGGGGATTGAACAAGGGATTAACCCTTTTGATCACGGTTCCGCCTATACGGATATTATGAAGACCCAAGCCCTGAAGCAGGGATTGGACAAGTACGGATTTACGGCTGCGTTCGGCGGCGGCAGACGTGACGAGGAGAAGTCGCGTGCGAAAGAGCGAATTTTCTCCTTCCGCAATAAGAACCATGCCTGGGATCCGAAGAACCAACGCCCGGAAATGTGGAAACTTTTTAACACGAGAATTAATAAAGGTGAAAGCATTCGCGTATTCCCAATATCCAACTGGACGGAAAAAGATATCTGGCAGTACATTCGCAGAGAGAATATTGATATTGTGCCGCTCTATTTTGCCCAAGAAAGACCTGTTATCGAACGCGACGGACATCTCATTATGGTGGATGATGATCGCATGAAGTTGGAGCCGCACGAGAAAATTGAAATGAAGAAGATGCGATTCCGCACATTAGGCTGCTATCCTCTTACTGGTGGGGCTGAGTCGGAAGCGGATTCGCTGGATGCCATTATTGAAGAAACGCTTGGTGCGGTTTCATCCGAACGGACAACCCGGGTTATTGACCAAGAAGCGGCGGGAAGTATGGAAAGACGCAAACGGGAGGGTTATTTCTAATATGAAAAGTCTGCTTAAATTTATTACATGCGGAAGTGTGGACGACGGGAAATCCACTCTAATTGGGCATATGCTATATGAGGCAAAGCTTTTGTTCGCCGATCAGGAAAAAGCGCTAGAACTCGACAGCAGACTTGGCAGCCGCGGCGGCAAAATTGACTATTCCTTGCTTCTTGATGGATTATTGGCTGAGCGTGAACAAGGGATTACGATTGATGTCGCTTATCGATATTTTACGACGGATCACCGTTCCTTCATTGTAGCGGACACACCGGGGCACGAAGAGTATACACGTAACATGGCAGTAGGGGCTTCCTTTGCGGATCTTGCCGTCATTCTTGTGGATGCAACCAAAGGGATCATTACTCAAACCAAACGCCATACTCGCATTTGCGCACTTATGGGTATTAAACATCTTGTTTTAGCTGTGAATAAAATGGATTTAGTTCATTTTGAACAAAAGATATTTGAACAGATCAAAGACGAGTTCTTCCAAACAGCTGGTGAGTTTCATTTCCAAAGCATAGAAGTGATCCCTGTTTCGGCAACAGAAGGGGATAACATTACGAAGAAATCACAACATACTCCTTGGTACGAGGGCCTTCCTTTATTATCTTACTTAGAAAATGTGGATGTTCTTGAAACGAATGACACGAAACAATTCATGATGCCGATCCAGCGTGTATGCCGACCGGACCACACGTTCCGTGGCTTCCAAGGCCAGATTGAGGCTGGCAGTATCGCGGTCGATGATGAATTGACGATTTTGCCGAGTCGTGAGAAAGCGAAAGTCAAACGCATCTTAGTGACAGACAAAGATAGGGAATCCGCTTATGTTGGACAACCCGTAACGATCCAGTTGGATCGTGAAGTCGACGTTTCTCGGGGTTGCGTATTCACGAAAGACAGTGAAATCAAAGAGGCTGATCGTTTTACCGCGACGATTCTGTGGATGGATGACTCCGTACTGACTCCGGGTAAAAATTATTTGGTCAAAGTAGGAACGAAAATCCTGCCAGGTACCGTGACAGCCATTACGCATAAAATCGATATCAACACAGGAAATACGGTTCCAGCCGATCAAATTGTCAAAAACGAAGTGGCAAAATGTGAATTTTCCTTATCGGACGACATTGTTTTTGATTCCTTTGAACAATATAAAAGCATCGGCGGATTTATCCTGATCGATCGTGTTACCAACATGACATCCGCTTGCGGAGTGATTGAACAAGCCTTGCAAAGTTCCGACAGCGTTGTACGTTTAGATGCGGAAGTTACCAGAAATGTTCGTGCTGAGCAAAAAGGACAGAAGCCTTTGACACTCTGGTTGAGCGGTTCTGTTTCAGATAGCTTAGCCCTGGCTAAGGAAGTCGAGAAACGTTTGGTATCGACAGGCTACCATACGATGTTACTTGAGAATAGCCGTGGAGAATCGTCCCTGCGTATCGCGGAAGTTGCCAAATTGATGAACGATGCGGGACTTATCGCCTTGGTCGTGAATCAGAATGACAATGACCAAGCAACCGTGCGAGACATCATTGGCGAAGAGCTGATGGAAGTTGATTCAAGCAATTCGATTGAAGAGGCTTCGAGTGTTGTGAAGCGGGTTGTTCGGTTTTTGATTAATTCGTAGCTAATCGTGGAATAAAAAAGTTAATGACAAATAGGATCCCTATATCATTGTGCAATGTGATGATATAGGGATATTTTATTTTTTCACATGCCTACTTTTTTCGCGTTTATCTGATAAGGATTTATTTCTCTGTAAAGATATGGTAGTATAAACAGTACATGTCGTTCTTTATTAAGAACAATTAGTAACAAAACTGATTTAACGGAGAGAATGCTATGCAACTAATCATCTTCTTTCTAGCAGCCCTAATATGCGTGATATTGACGCCAATTGCGAGAGTCATTGCAAAGAAACTAAATATTGTTGATTCCCCTAATACCGATTTGAAAAAGCACAGAGAACCCGTTCCCTATTTAGGTGGAGTAGCAATTTTCGCTGCAATAGTCATTTCTATGGCTATCTTCAAAGGAGATTTAATCCTAATGGTAAACGCTCAGCAGCGTGGTTTATTGTTAGGCACATTTATCATTTTATTAATCGGGTTAATTGACGATATGAAGGGAATGACACCTAAGATAAAGCTAGGCTTACAATTGTTAGCGGCTTACATCGTTTGGTTTCATGGAATTAGCTTTTCGCTGTTTGATCATTGGTATTTAAATATGGCACTTACATTGATTTGGGTTGCAGGCCTATCAAATGCTTTCAATTTAATCGATATCATGGACGGTCTCGCCGCGGGAATTGCTGCTATATGCTCCTTGTTTCTTGCGCTGTTACTTCTACTAGCGGGAGATCCATTCCACAGTACCTTAATGATAGTTGTATCTGGATCTTGTCTGGGATTTCTAATTTTCAATTTTAAACCCGCCAAGATCTACATGGGTGATACCGGAAGTTTACTGCTGGGCTTCTTGCTTGCCTGTACGGTAGCTCATTGGGCCAAAGGTCAACAGCTTAATCATCATTTCATCGTACCGATGTTGATTTTGGGAATACCGCTTTTTGAATTGTTCTTTGTATCGATACTTCGAATAAAAGCAGGGAAGTCTCCGCTGTTAGGAAGTCAGGATCATTTTGCCTTAAGGCTTATTAGGATGGGATTTTCGGTCAAAAGTACGGTGATTCTGACTTACGTCTGCTCTGTCGCCTTTGGCGCTATAGGTTTTTTGATTTTATTTTTTCACTATTTTACATACGGTTTTGTGGCGCTCACTCTTGCGTTTGTATTTTTTGCTGCACATAGATTAAGCCAGGTTAAAATAAACAAAGCTTAACTTGAGGAGTCAGACCAGATGGCTAAAATGTTGTTCATCGTTCCTTATGCCAAGTGTTACTTGAATTTTTACTGGGATCTTATTGAATCGTTGGTGCAAGATGGGCATCGTGTAACGGCAGTGGCTCCAGATACTGATGCGGAGGTCGCTTTGACTGCCATAGGTGTGAGATGTATTCGGATTCCAATAAAAAATACAGGCATAAATCCGTTTTACGACATACGAAGTGTTTACTATTTGACCCGGATTTTACGGGAGGAGCGTCCCGAGATCCTTTGCTGCTACTCAATTAAGCCTATACTTTATGGCGCTCTGGCTGCCCGAATGGCAAGAAGTAGAAGAGTCTTCGTGACGGTCACAGGCTTAGGCTATTTGTTTACAGGACGCACATGGAAACAGCGGCTGCTGCTACCTCTTGTCAGCTTTTTGTATCGCTTTGCTTTTCAACATTGTGAAAGGGCCTTCTTCGAGAACCCGGATGACTTACGTTTATTTAAACAGCTTGGTTTAATCAAGAGGAACAATACGACCATCGTGAATGGTTCAGGCGTTAATCTCGATAAATTTACAATGACCGGAAATCGCCCAGTCATAAGCCAAGTCCCATTAACTTTTATACTAATCGCAAGAATTATTAAGGACAAAGGAATCTACGAATACATCGAGGCGGCGAGGATTTTAAAGGCTAAGTATCCGGCTGTAAAATTGTCCCTCTTAGGACCATTTGATTCGAATCCGAGTGCGATCAGCAAGACGCAAGTTGCGAAGTGGATGGAGGAGGGAGTGGTCAATTATCTGGGGGAGGCAGCCGACGTGCGCCCTTACTTAAGAGATTCGAATATTTTCGTCCTACCTTCCTATCGCGAGGGCACCCCCAAATCTACACTGGAAGCCATGGCAATGGGACTGCCAATAATAACGACTGACGTACCTGGTTGCCGTGAGACAGTCATTCAAGGATTTAACGGAATGATAGTCCCTGTAAAGAATGGGGGAGCACTTGCCGCAGCGATGGAACGATTTATCTTGAATCCGCAACTGGCAGAGGTCATGGGGACAAATAGCAGAGAGTTGGCTGAGACTAAGTACGATGTCCATAAAGTAATCGGAAAAGTAAGAGACATGATACAGATTTGATTAAAAAGGGGGGACACATGTCCATGTACATAATTGGAGCCGGGGTGACCGGATTAGCTTTTGCATCGGCATTGGGACGTGGAAAGGTATTGGAGAGCGCTCCGGAGCTAGGGGGAAAAGCGTCTTCGTATCATGTTCATACAGCTGTCGGCAAATTTACCTTCGATATAGGCGGACATTGGTTCCATCTTCAGAACGCACCGAAAGTCATGCAATTACTGGATGACCTTCCTCTCGAGAAACATGTACGCCAAGCATTCGTTTATTGGGATAACAAGTGGTTTGATTTTCCAATTCAGCAGAGTTACAAAGCACATCCCGATCATCGTTTGGTCGATCAGATTGAATATGAATTAACTGCAATTACCAGCGAAGCGGCAACGAAGAGCCGTGGCTATCTGAATTATTCGGACATGCTGCTCCATTCTTATGGTCCTACTTTGTTTGAGTGTTTCTTCAGAGATTACAACGTGAAAATGTTTGGGGTACCGAATTTATCTCAAATTCAAATCGGCCAATATGAAGAGGTCAGAAATGTTCGCACGAATCAGAGCATCGAGGGGTATAATCATTATTTTTACTATCCGAGAGGTGAATTAGGGGCGTCAGCTATTCCTTTGCATTTGGCTCAAAATAAGCAAATCCACTTTAATTCCCATGTCCAATCGATAAATTTACATAAACAAACCATCACCATAAATAATCAGGCATCTCCTTGGAAAACCATTGTATCAACGATGCCTCTGCCTAAATTGATCGATATGATTACCGATGTTGATCGTGACATTGTCTATTTGTCCCAGCAATTGCAATCGAGCAAAGGGCTCATTCTCAACTTAGGCGTTAAGAGAAACCCGATGCATGTAAACAAAAGCTGGGTTTACATACCTGATCTTAAGTACCGTTTTTACAGAATCGGATTCTATAGTAACGTTGAGTCTAAAATGGCACCGGAAGGCTACAGTTCTATGTATGTGGAATGTTCACCGCTGTATTTTCAGAACCAAAAAGAGGCTCTGAACTTGGTTCCGCATGTTATAAAGGACCTTATGGATATCGGTATGATTGAGGATGAGAGGGATATCATTACCTTGAGGCCAATCTACTTGGAGCATAATTATTGTTTACCGAATAGTAAGGTAACTGCTCATATCCAAAGTTACTTGCGGCGGCATGGTATTTACAGCATTGGCAGGTACGGAAGTTGGCATTGGTCCAGTCAGCACGAAGATATGCAGCAGGCCATTACTTTAGCTGAGGAGTTGGATGCAGTATCCAATTTCAGAGATATGTTAGGGGTTCGTTAGAGCCTTAATAGAATAAATCCCTCTGTCATAGTGGCAGTGGGATTTTTTAATTACTTTGGTGCTCAAGTAGACAATTTCCCATTAGCCGAAACTCCTGACTTGCAACAGGCGACAAGAGAACTATTGGGCTAAAATGGAAAACTTTTGCGTCATCGTAATACTTTCGCCATGTTCGCTAATTGAAAAATAAGCGAAGATAGAACCTGTAAGGCTTACATTGTTTCTTATTCGGACGGTCGTAACGAGGCGGGGATATCGAAATATCCCGCAGTGCCGTGCATCGTATGCTGCGGTATCCTGTACGATCGGATCGGTAAGAAACCACTATTTGGGGTTCGATTCCCCAATCGCGTAACGAGCGATTCTGGTAGAATACTCGACTTCCCATCGAGCGATGAAAACTCTATTAGACCTGTTAGCGGGAATCCCCAGCCTCCTTCGGGTAGGCACTGATGAAGCAGCTTTGCAGCCTGTGGATACCGGATGAGAAAAAAAGTACAAGACCACGTAACGGCAAGATGAGTGAGCACGGGCTGGAATGGATGCCGACATCACCATCAGAAAGTTTCGTGTGCAGGTAACGATTTTCCAACCTTAAGCTGGCTCCGCTTCCGACTCAGGGGGATTTCCTCATAAAAGGTCACAACACACCGCAAAGTTCCCATGAAATGAGGAGATATATATGTTTAAAAAAATGATCGTTAAGGCTGACGAACGAGGATTATTGTTTAAGAAAGGCAGTTATGTGAAGCACTTGCAGCCTGGTGTTTATCGATTAGCTCCATTTTCAGATGATGAAATTGTGTTGTTGAATGTTACTAAACCATTTGTCGTGCAGGGAAAGGATCTGAACTTATTTCTTCAAGATGAACGGTTGCTTGAGGAGATTACGGTTATCAATGTTCAGGATCATGAGTACGTGCTTCATTACGAGGATGGAAAGTTCGTATCGCTTATGACAGCAGGTAAATACGCTTTCTGGAATGTGTTGAAAAAGCATGACTTTACCCGAGTCGACATTCGCCAACCAGAGGTTGATGCAGACATAGATAGAGCTATATTTTTGAAAGTTGCAGGGTATCTTTATGTTTCCGAAGTGGCCAGCCACGAGATAGGGATGCTGTTTTATAACAATGTCATGCAGAAGGAGCTTGCCCCAGGAAAATATTACTTCTGGAAGGGACCTGTAATCGCATCGATAAAAACCGTGGATCTACGGCTGCAGCAGCTGGATATGACCGGTCAGGAAATGATGACGGAGGATAAGGTAACGCTTCGCTTAAATTTCGTCTGCCAGTACAAGATTATCAATCCGCTGCGCGCACTAGAGATCAAGGCTTTTGAAGATCAGGTTTATATTCTATTGCAGCTTATTCTGCGTGAATATGTCGGGACATTGAAGCTTGACGACCTGTTGCGGATGAAGCAAGAGATAGCGGCATTCGTACTATCGCGTCTGAACGAAAAGAGTGAGGAATACGGCGTCAAATTTTTTTCTGCCGGTGTAAAGGATATTATTCTGCCTGGGGATATCAAAGAGATACTTAACACAGTGCTGTTAGCAGAGAAGAAAGCTCAAGCAAACTTGATTACACGTCGTGAAGAAACGGCTTCTACTCGTAGTCTGCTTAACACAGCTAAGTTGATGGACGAGAATCAGACCCTGTTCCGCTTAAAGGAGCTTGAATTTCTCGAGAAAATTTGTGATAAAATCGGGACGATTTCGCTCACTGGCAGAGACAATCTGCTGGAACAGCTGAATTCGCTTGTTGGGGGAGCTAAGTAATAGCTAAGTGCAAGCGGCGGGGCAGGATCAGAGATTTGATGTTGTTCCGTCCGAGCAGAAAGAAGTATATGAAAAAGGTGATGATAACGATGGTTACATTTCTTAGTAAAATCGCTCGACCTCTCTGGGAAGGCAAAACCTCCATTTATTCATTCATTAAGGAGCAAGGCGAAACCGTAGGAGGGTCCCTGCCGGATGACGAAGAATTTTGGTCCGGAAGTAAGTTGAGATGGGTAGCGGGCGGCCTGGATGGGGCTTTCGGGCACCATGCGAGGCCAGGTCAGATGACGGACGAGACGGACGAGTTAGTCCACCTTCTGGCGAAGCAATCAAGAAATTCAAAGAATTCAATTAGAAAGGCCCTATATACTAAGCTTGAGAAGACGGATATTAGCAGCCAAATTGATTCCATTTTAGAAGCGTTGCGTAAGCAGCCGGGCATAAAGCCTGATGCCTTATTCAAAGAGGCAAAATGGTTCGCCGAAAATGGGGCACACCGCAATGTCGTCAAATTCGGAATTGCGCTGCTGGGCCTTTTCCAGAACGAGCAAGTGAAGGAACTGTTGCTGACACTGGGGATGCACGATGAATTTACATTATATGCTGCGGTTGCGATTCAGAATGGCATGGAGGATAGCAACCAGGTTCTATTTGAACTAGCTAAGCACGTCCATGGGTGGGGGAAAATTCATCTTGTCGAAAGACTCGAGCCGACTACGAAGGAGATTAAAGACTGGCTGCTGCGCCAAGGCTGCCAAAACAGCGTTATGAATGAATATTTAGCTTGCATTTGTGCGAGGAATGGCGGATTGCGGGAGGCGCTCTCAGCCAATTCGGTGGATAGCGCATTGTTTAATGGGGCGACGGATATTATGGAGGCGTTATTGAACGGCGGTCCTGCAGAGGATATTGACGATTACGAGTATGCTCCGCAGGTCGTGTCCGATTACGTGAGGCTCGCCCGGGAGATGGGCTCATCTGCTAAGCATTTGTCTGTCGTATGGAGCATTCGCGACTTCTTGGCTCAGGATGAAAAGAATTGGTCTCGGCGGATGTCGGAGGGATGGAGTGAACAGGTAAGAACTGATATTAGGAATGCATGCGAATCAATAATTAGCAATGCCAGGTGGGTAAGCATTATAACGCACGCTGTTAGCGCCGGTAATTCATCGGAACGATACTATGGTACAGCATGTGCGGATAAGCTTGGTGTGGATATTTGGGAAACGCTGTATGGCCAGCTTGCCGCAGATCCGCTGGAGGATTTTCATTACTTTCAGCTCATGAAATCGAGTGATCCTAACCGTATCCGGCAATTGGTTCAGTTCGCCACTGAACATCTTCCTCTTCAGTACATTGCTACCGGCCCCGGCGATGAGATGGGGTTTGGCCAGGAGTATGTGGCACATCGGAATTTGGATACCATTTTGCAGAGTTTGGATCAGTATGAAGGGATCGGTGTTGAATTAATCTTGACGGGTCTGAACAGTCCTGTAACCAGAAATCGAAACATGGCGATCAAAGCGTTAGAGGGATGGCATGTTACCGCTTGGGATGAGCGGGTTATTAATGCGGTTAATCATTTGTCGGAGATAGAACCTGATGACTCTGTCAAAGAACGGGTTCATAAGCTTCTGAAAGATAAAGGGCTTTAATCACGTTAAAAGCAAGTATAAAACAATAAAGGTAGCTATCGTTGTTGTGCATAAGCTGAAAGAAATCCTTGCGTTATTGTGATGTGGGGATTTTTTTATTTATCTAGAGAGCATGCAATAAGCTGTTTACATAATTTGATCCAATAATACCCATTTTTTAATCATCAAGACAACCCCCACCAAAATACATATAAGGGCATAGCATTATTTGGAGCCTGGAATGACTAGGCTTTGTTCGGGGAGGTGGAGTGGGAGAATGCAAACATTCCAAAGGGGGGCAGAGTCTTTACGAGATCAAATAATTACATAAAAATGCGAAGGAGATTGCAACAAGGGAAGCCTTTTTATTAATCCAAGTTGGTGAATATGAAGGAGGAAGATACATGGAATGGTATTCAAAAGTGTTGAAAAACTACGTTGGATTCTCAGGTAGGGCTCAACGCAAGGAGTACTGGATGTTTGTGCTTTTTAATCTGATTATCTCCATCATCCTTGCCATATTGGAATCCTTATTGGGGATTACAAATGTATTGACTGGCCTCTACTCCTTAGCCGTCCTATTGCCGTCCTTAGCCGTTGCATTCCGGAGGCTTCATGATACCGGGAGAAGTGGTTGGTGGATTTTGATTGGTTTAATCCCACTTATCGGTGCTATTATTCTTATCGTATTTTACTGCCAAGACAGTGATCCTAATGAGAACCAATATGGTCTTAACCCTAAGCGGTAATAAGCAAGTGGAGCGATGCAAAAACACAACCCCATCCTTAGCGGATGGGGTTTATTTGGCGTTTCGTTTATTTAGAAATATAAAAAGTGTTGTTTTCAAACTTTATAGCTAAACCCAGTTCATCAACAGCGTAATGCCATGTCATTGGAAAATAGGTTACATCGTTTAATACCAATAACGGGTATTCCTCGGAACCATTATCAATCCAAGCATCATTCACATAGATATTAAAATCTGGTTGACTAGCATACATGTTTGAACTTGTAGTTCCGTAATCCAATTCAAGCTTTCCCGCCTTATTGGAAGTTTTTCGAATGACGAATCCAGTTTCAGCGTCCCATACTGTTTCTAGTGCAAGTGCTTGAGTAAATTTAAAGGTCATTGGAAAATACGTAATGTCCTTATATGAGATGACAGGATATTTAAGGGATGAGTTGGTGATTGAAGTGCCATTTACGTTAATCGTGTATGTTGGCTTTTCAACTTTGACATACCCACTTGGAACGGTTTCTACTGGAGTTGCTGCCGATTTAGTACTGGAAGTTGACCCACCAGATGATGTTGATGATGAACTGCTACCGGAGGAAGATCCACCATTGTGATAGTGGTAGCCCGTACATAATCCTTTGGCCTTGGAGCTGGCTGAACAATTATGCCCTCCGTTCGCGTCCGTTCTACCTGAATGTGCATAAGCGGATTGTGAGAAAGTCGTTATTAAAATGAATGATAATAATAGTAGTCCCAAATGCCTAAACTTCACCACTGTTCATCTCCTAAATATAGTATTTTTTGCCTAGGTGATAATACCAGATTTTTCTATCATTATCAAATATTATTTTTCACTCAACCCCCCACTTACGCCAAAGTAACTAACTGACAACTTTTTCAGTTCTTATGCAGCGTTTCCTTTGCCTGTATAATAGCAAGTGTAAGTAAATCAGTGGATGGAGGACGGAAGATGAACGTTAGAACTCTTGGAAAAACGGGACTGCAGATATCGGAAATCGGATACGGCGCATGGGGAATCGGTAAAACGGCTTGGATCGGCGCTTCCGACGAGGAATCCATTCAAGCGCTAAATCGCTCGATTGAGCTGGGGTTGAACTTTATTGATACAGCTTTGGGTTATGGCGACGGCCACAGTGAACGACTTGTCGGACAAGTGGTGAAAGCCCATGACAAGCCGATTTATGTCGCTACCAAGATCCCTCCGAAAAACAGACAATGGCCGGCACGCGATGGCGTACCTGTGGAGGAGACTTTTACGGCGGAGCATGTCATAGCAAGTACAGAGCAAAGCCTGCGCAATCTAGGTCTAGAGACGATTGATGTGCAGCAGTTCCACGTCTGGTCGGACGAGTGGGTGGGTCAAGGAGACTGGCTGGAAGGGGTCCGTAAGCTGAAAGAGCAGGGCAAAATCCAACACTTCGGCATATCGATTAACGACCATCAACCGAACAATGCGCTCAAACTGATTGAAACGGGACTCGTGGATACGGTGCAGGTGATTTATAACATTTTCGATCAAAGTCCTGAGGATCAACTGCTTCCTGCCTGTGCAGAACACAATGTAGGCGTCATTGTCAGAGTTTCGCTGGATGAAGGCGGTCTAACCGGCCGTATTACACCTGACACGACGTTTAGCGAAGGCGATTTCCGCAACAACTATTTCCGAGGTGATCGCAAGCAGCAGGTATATGATCGCGTTCAGAAGATCACAGCCGATCTGGATATTTCTGTCGAGCAAATGCCGGAAATCGCACTGCGTTACGTGTTAAGTCATCCTGCTGTGTCAACAGTCATTCCGGGGATGCGCTCTGTGCGCAACGTGGAGTCAAATATGCGTGTTGGTGATGGACAGGGACTAGCCAAGGAACAACTGGAAAAGCTGAAGGCGCATCGCTGGATTCGGGATTTTTATAGAGGTTGATTAGACATAACGAGGAGGATTTAGGTTTCATGGACAAAAAGAGGATCATTGTAACTGGCGGCAGCGGTAAAGCGGGTCAGTGGATTTTAAAACATTTTGTGGAAAATAATTATGATGTCATTAATTTGGATGTGAAAGCTCCAGCGGAACCGATTTGCCGGACGATTATTACCGATCTTAATGATTTGGGTCAGGTACATAATGCGATATCGCAATTCAGTACTGGCAATCGGAAAGAGGTGGAGGGTATTGTGCATTTTGCCGCTATCCCTCAAGCCTATACGCATACGAATGAGGTATGTTTCCGTAATAATGTGATGAGCACCTACAATATTTTGGAAGCGGCGGCCAACTTGGGAGTCAAGAAAGTCGTACTTGCGTCGAGTGAGTCTTCGTATGGCATTTGTTTTGCCAGTGAGTTTTTCGAGCCTCAGTATCTACCAATCGATGAAGATCACCCACAGTTGCCGGAGGACAGCTATGGCTTGTCCAAAGTGGTGAATGAAGTGACCGCGCAGGCGTTCAACCGGCGTACCGGCATGCAGGTGGTCAGTTTCCGCTTAGGCAACATTCTGGTGCCTGAGAGTTATGAGCAGCTGAAAGCTAATTTCGATAATACGGACGCTCGTTTGCGAATCCTGTGGTCTTACATCGATGCAAGGGACATAGCTTCTGCTTGTCTCAAAGCCATTGAGGTCGATGGGCTTGGCGCGGAGGCGCTTATCATTGCAGCAGATGATAGCTCATCGAATCGGCCAACGCTGGATTTAGTGGCGAAGTACTTGCCTGGCGTGAAAGAAATTCGCTCCCCGTTAGAGGGAAGAACATCTCTCATTTCCAACGCGAAGGCGAAAAGATTATTGGGCTGGGAGCCACAAATTAAACTGATGGAGCAGTAACGAGAAGCAGAAATGAGAAGCGGCCAATCCTTAGGGATTGGTTGCTTTTTTTGTTGTAGGGAGTAGGCTTTACGATCGAACATTTTCAACCAAGCACCGTCTTAAGCTCTTCCTACCGTGATATAATGGTAATAGTCCGGTTTGTTTATATTCACCCTTTTTCGGATGGAAATGGACGTACGGCGAGCCTATTGATGAATTTAATTTTAATGAAATTCGGATTTCCGCCAGCTATCGTCAAAGCAGCAAATGAGGCTCGTTTGAAGTACTATGAGACCTTAGAATTAGCAAGCATAAGCGGTGACCAAGCGCCATTCGTACAACTAATTGCAGGGTGCGTCGAGAAAGTTTGCAGAGATATATTGGTACGGTCAAATGACCTGAAGGAGAACCTATGAAAGAAAAAATCACGTACACATCCATCGATGAGTACATCGCAGCTTTTTCGCCGGAGATTCAGGAGATTCTGCAAAAGCTGCGAGAAGTCATTAAAGAATCCGCCCCGGATGCCAAGGAAAAAATCAGTTACGCGATGCCTACCTTTGAGCAGCACGGGAATTTAGTGCATTTTGCAGCTTTTAAAAATCATATCGGATTTTATCCGGCACCGGACGGAATTACCCAATTCCAAGATGAGGTAGCCGAGTACCATTCGTCCAAAGGAACTTTGCAATTTCCACTTGGAAAGCCGATACCTTATGAATTGATCAGCCGGATTGTGAAGTACAGGGTTGCTCGGAATTTGGAGAAGGCGAAGAGCAAGAAAAAGAAGTGAATGTTTTTATTTGTGATTTCTATGGCCATGCTAGCATATCCCATTCCCCAATCGCATATCCATTAACAAAAGCATAAAACAGGCAAAGGTGCCTCAGGTCCAAGAACGTCGAGCGTTCTCCGAACCGGGGCACCTTTTTGCTTTCAACTAAGGCGGAGAGGTGAAGGGAGTGCCCCCTAACGAGAAACCGATACGCGCCATACCGCTCGCCGTCCGGATCATCCCGAACGTCGACGCCGGGCTCGCGCAGAAGCTGGAGCTGAAGCCGGGCATCCGCAGCCTCGGCCTGCTGACTTCAACCATCGACGATGTAGGTTTCACCGCCATCGATGAAGCAACGAAGAACGTAGCGGTAGAAGTGGTGTATGCCCGCTCGTTCTATGCCGGATCAGGGCATGCGTCGGGGCCGCTGTCCGGTGAATTCATCGGCATCATCGGCGGCGCCTCGCCGGACGAAGTGCGAAGCGGGCTGGATGCCGCTATCCAAGTGATGGAGAGCGGCGCCTGCTTCTACGCGCTGAATGCCGACGCCACCCACGCGTACTATGCGCATGTGATCTCCCGCACAGGCTCGTATCTCTCCAAAGAAGCGGAGATCCGGGAAGGCGAGCCGCTGGCTTACTTAATTGCTCCTCCATTAGAAGCCGTCTACGCCCTGGATGCCGCACTCAAAGCCGCCGATGTGCGCCTGTGCAAATTCTACGGCCCGCCGACAGAGACGAACTTTGCGGGAGGATTGCTGACAGGCAGTCAGTCGGCCTGTATGGCAGCGGCTGAAGCATTCGCGGAGGCTGTTCGAAGCATCGCTAGAGAACCGAAGAAAATAGGCCAGTAAGAGGCAGGTGTCCGTAATGATTGAACAAAAGCTAGCCTTGGGCATGATCGAAACATATGGCTTGCCCGCATTAATCGCTGCCGCCGACGCTGCAGCAAAAACGGCGGATGTAAAGGTCACGATGTATGAGAAGGTGGATGCCGGCATTGTAACGGTGTATATCTGGGGCGATGTGGCAGCGGTCAAAGCGGCTGTAGATGCAGGGGCAGACGAGGCGAAGCGGGTCGGCAAGCTGCTCGGCACACAGGTGATCCCGCGTCCTGATCCTTCGGTTTACACGATGCTGCAGAGTGTCCAAAAGCGGGAGCAGCCCAAAGCCTCTTCATTAGAAGCACCAGAAGCACCCAAGCCAGAAGAGCCTCCTGCAACTACACCGAACTGGAGCAAAATGACCGTCGCCCAGCTCAGAGAGCTCGCCCAAAACATGCCGAAGTTCCCGCTGGCCGGACGAGATATTCAGCTGGTTAGCAAAGCGGAGCTAGTCCGGCTTTTCTCGGAGCTGTCCGCTGAAGAAGGAGAGCGGCCGACATGAAGCTGGACAGCGATTTGCAAGCGATTCAGGAGGTTCGCAATTACCTGCAAGAGGCGAAGGCGGCTCAGAAGCTCCTGGAAAAAATGACGCAACCACAAATCGATGCGATCGTATCCGCTATGGCCGAAGCGGCAGAGCAGCAGGCTGAGCGGCTTGGTGCCATGGCCGTCAAAGAGACCGGCTTCGGGAAAGTCGCCCATAAAAAGGCGAAGAATCTGTTCGTCGCGAGGGATATCTATGCAGCGATAAAGGACATGCAAACGGTGGGTATCATCCGCAAGGATAACACAAAGCAGGTCTGGGAAATCTCCCAGCCCGTCGGCACCATCGCGGCAATCATTCCCTCAACGAACCCAACTTCGACGGTGCTGTTCAAATGCCTGATCGCGCTGAAAGCACGCAACGCGATCGTCATCTCCCCGCATCCATCGGCACTTCGCTGCTCGCAAGAGTCAGCTGCCGTCATGCGGGCTGCAGCAGAGCGTGCGGGAGCTCCGCCGGGGCTCATTCATTGCCTCTCGCATCCTACTTTGGAGGCGAGTGGGGAGCTGATGCGGCATAAGCTGACGGATCTCATCTTGGCCACAGGCGGAACCGCCATGGTGAAGGCTGCTTACAGCTCCGGCAAACCCGCCTACGGTGTCGGGCCTGGCAATGTGCCGGTGTACATCCACCGGAGTGCGAACATCCCAAGCGCGGTGAACCACATTTTGCAGAGTAAAACGTTCGACTACGGCACGATCTGCGCTTCAGAGCAAGCGCTTGTTGTGGATGAAGCCATCAAGCCGCACTTTATCCAAGAATTACAACGACGTGGAGCTTATTTCCTCAATAAACACGAAAAGCATAAGATAGCCTCTATCCTGATGACCACGAAAGGGATGAATCCGCAAATTGTTGGCCAATCACCACAGGCCATAGCGGCCAAAGCAGGCATCGACGTCCCGGATAGCGCGCAAATGTTAATCGCAGAAGAGACGGAGGTTGGGCACGACTACCCTTTTTCCATGGAGAAGCTTTGCCCTGTGCTTGCTTTATATACAGTGAACGATTGGCAGGAAGGCTGCCAAAGGTGCATTCAGCTGTTATCGCTCGGTGGTTTAGGCCATACGCTCGGCATTCACGCTGAGGACCAAGCGGTTATTGAAGCTTTCGGTTTGGAAAAGCCGGCATCGCGTATTGTCGTTAACACGGGAACAACGTTCGGCGGCATTGGTGCCACGACGGGTATCTTCCCCTCCATGACACTGGGCTGCGGGACGTTTGGCAATAACATTACAACGGACAATATTGGGCCGCAGCATTTGCTGAACATCAAGCGGGTTGCCTTCGGCATCAAGGAGATGCCCGTGCCTGAGGAGTCTGTAAAGACGAATCCTAGTCAAGTCGCCAGCCAGGTGGCGGAAGGACTAATCAAGACCAATCAGCTGGGCATTACGCGTGAGGAAGTTGCTCAGATCATCAGAAAAGTCCTTACCGATATGCAATTGTCTTAATCCAATCATCCAAGGAGGAGATAGCAATGGCAGGAGAATTGGCCGCATTAGGTTTAGTGGAAACGAAAGGTTTGGTAGGTTCAATTGAAGCGGCGGATGCGATGGTGAAGGCGGCGAATGTCAGGCTGGTCGGGAAAGTGCATGTAGGCGGCGGGTTAGTGACAGTGATGGTCAGGGGAGATGTCGGTGCAGTCAAAGCCGCCACGGATGCAGGCGCAGCCGCTGCGGAGAAGGTAGGGGAGTTGGTTTCGGTGCATGTGATTCCCCGTCCGCACTCCGATATTGAGTTCATTCTTCCTAAGCTTGAAGGGTAAAAGATGGCGCTCATTACGGAAACGTATCTGCGCACACAGCTGATCAAAGGTTTGGCGAATCCTTTTCCAGTTACAGAGGGGGATAAGCTGACCCCCGCAGCTGCCGATTTCCTGAAGGAGCGAGGAATTCCTTTGCAGCGTCTGGCATCCCAGTCATCCGGCACCCTGTCTTTGAACCTCCTACCTGTTGGCGTCTCCAACAGGCATGTGCACCTCGCACCTCATCATTTCGATATGTTGTTCGGCGAAGGTTACCAGCTGACGCCTTTGCGCGAGCTGTCCCAGAAAGGGCAATTTGCCGCCGTGGAAACAGTGACACTCAAGGGCCCGCACGGCAGCCTGTCTAACGTCCGCATCCTGGGACCCTCACGTGGTTTGACTCAAGTGGAAATCTCGCGCACAGACGGATTCGAGCTCGGCGTTCATCCGCCGATTCGTCTATCCGGCAATCTTGCAGGCACACCGGGGATTACGTTAGTTGGCCCAAAGGGGAGTGTCGCCTTACCCGAAGGGCTGATTATCGCCAAAAATCACGTACATGCATCCCCGGACGAAGCCCAGATCTTGCGACTAAACAACGGGGACCGCATTCTGGTGCAAGCGATGGGGGAGCGCCCCGTCATTTTTGCCGATGTGATCGTGAGGGTGAGCCCGCAGTATTCGCTGGATTTCCATATCGACCGGGATGAGGCGAATGCAGCCCATTTAACGACAGGGGACACGGTCCAGATCATCCCTAAGAATGCCGAAAGGAGGCTGCGCTAGGTGGAGATCAAGCAAATGGTCGAAGCGATCGTTCGTGAGATTTTGAACCAGCAGGCCAAAAGGCCGAAGGTGCTTTACCTGTTTTACGACAGTACGGCGCATGAAGCTTTCACCGATCATTTTATCGCATTAAATATTCACGGCATTGATCATGATCTAATGTTCCTGGACGGCGAAGCCTCCTGCTGGCTCGGCAAGCATAAGATCGAATGCGCTGGGCGAGGTCAAACCATTGCCTCTGACGAATTCGCTCCAGCTCCCATAGAGGTGCCGCTTGCGTATGAAGGCATCGTGATTCCGGAAATTGATCTGGATAATGCAGCGAGAGCAGCCCTTGGCATGAAAGGGACGATCGTCTCGGAGATCATTTTTTCTACGCTGGTTCAAAATAAATTCGTTCTCATCGGTGAGGATATCTCAGGATTGAAAAAGGCGGACCGCCGGACGCTCCAAACGCTGACGCTGCCCACCCCGTATCGCAATCTTTTTGATTATTACAAAATGGAGCTCCAAATGTACGGCGTTGAGTTCGCCCCCAGTAAACAGCTTGCCGAAAAAGCCGTGAGCAAAATCCGCCCTGTAATCCTTGAAGCTCGAGAGGCTCCTGAAACTTCTGAAACTCCAGAAGCCTCCAAAACTGAGGCTGCCCTGCCTGCCCCACCCGAACCCACACCCGCATCCTCAGCCATCGTCTACGAAGGAAAGCTGGTCTCCGCAGAATGGGTCACACGAGAGCTAAGAAATCGTCCGTTCCGCTCCTTGCAAATTGGCAGAAAAACAATCATTTCCGCCCTAGCGCAAGACATGCTGAAGGATAAAGGCATCACGATCGAATATTTGGCCGAAAGGTGAGGTCCTATGTTTTACGGGAAAGTCATTGGCAGTGTATGGGCTACGCAAAAGGAAACAGGCATGGACAACTTAAAGCTGCTTGTGATCCAGCCGATGGATTTCAAAGATAGCGAAGCGGGTACGCCAATTATCGCCGCAGACCGCATCGGAGCAGGGGTTGGCGAACGTGTGATCGTATCGAGGGGAAGTCCAGCCCGAACCTTGTTCAAGGATAAAATGGTGCCTATCGATGCGATGATCGTCGGCATTGTCGATAGCTTCGAAGTCGCGAAGGAAGCCGAGGAGGAAGCATGGAAGAGCACAAACAGAGAGTGATTCAGGAATATGTTCCCGGCAAGCAGCTGACACTGGCTCATGTCATTGCCAATCCGGACCCAGTTTTGTATACGAAACTCGGCATCGAGGAGCGCAGTGCGATTGGCATTCTTACACTGACCCCAACGGAGACAGCCATCATCGCAGCGGACATTGCGACCAAAGCAGCCGACGTCGGCATCGGCTACTTGGACCGGTTCACTGGCTCGCTGGTGCTCACGGGTGAAGTCGCAGCTGTGGAGATGGCGATTGCGGCTGTGAATGTGTTTTTGCTCGAAAAGTTAAAATTTTCGACGGCACCGATCACGAGGTCATAACGCGATGAAAAAAGTGATGATCATCGGTGCCGTCGGCGCAGGCAAATCAACGCTGATCAAAGCCTTATTCGGGGAGCCCCAGCCCGCATCCAAAACGCAAAGCCTCATCTACCGTGACTGGGTCATCGATACTCCCGGCGAGTACAGCGAGAATCCGCTGTATTACCGCTCGTTAATGGCGACCTCGCATGAGGCCGCAGCCGTTCTGCTGGTTCAAGATGCTACGCGGGACAGGAACTATTTTCCCCCTGGATTTGAACAAGGTTTTGCCGTGCCGGCTTTAGGAGCTGTGACCAAAATCGATCACCCCCAGGCAGATATCGATCATGCTATCGAACTTCTGAGGCAGGCGCTGCCGGAAGGTGAAATCTTTCTGACATCCGCTGCATCAAACGAAGGCATTGCCAAGTTAAAAGATAAGCTTATGCAAATTGTACGCTCTTGATCCTAAAGTGAAGAGGTATGCACCATGGCGTCCATTATGGAATTGTGCAGGAAGTATACGCTTTTGAGCATAGAAGAAACCCAAACCATCCAAGAGATGGCGGATCATCTCCAACTATTTGCCGATGTATCCGAATCCGATGTCT
Source organism: Paenibacillus sp. WC2504 (assembly GCF_052682475.1). Taxonomy (NCBI): domain Bacteria; kingdom Bacillati; phylum Bacillota; class Bacilli; order Caryophanales; family Paenibacillaceae; genus Paenibacillus; species Paenibacillus sp. WC2504. The sequence continues at coordinate 7,531,830 of NZ_JBQZFH010000001.1, read as the reverse complement.
TCATAGACTGCCCACTCCCTGACAAAGGGATGGCGCTAGTCGTGGCGGAGGCGCGTCCCTCCAAAGGCTCTTCCTTGTACAAGACATCAGTCGTAGGTCAGTATGCTTTTGTGCAAAATGAGCCCGCCGTTATGTTCTGCCTGCTTTCCGGCCAATCCGTAATCGGCTCGCGCGGCATTTCGCAGGAGCAGATTGCCATCCAGCAAAATGTCGTGCCGATTCGCTCCAGAACCGGTCAGGTGATCGGGGCACTCATCATGGAGAAGGACATCACGGAGAAGCTTGAGCAGGAGAAGAATGTGACCCGATTGATGGAGACAACGGAACAGCTGAGCGAAACGCTGCTTAGTGTGGCCATGTCGCAGGGCAGCATGCAGTCGCTGATGCATGAAGGCGTCATTGTTTTTGATGACAAGGAGCGGGTCACCTACACGAATCCGCGTGCGCTCGACATGCTGAAGGAAATCGGTCACACGGCGGAGGCTGCTAACGGCTCCCTGATCACCCAGTTATTTTACGGGAAATTGACGGTACTTGGCCGTTCAGGCCTCATCCAGCAGGAATTGCAAATCGGGCATGTGACCTTCGAGCTCAAAGCTATGTCCATTTACCGGGAGCAGAGGGAGGTAGGCGGGATTATTTTACTGCGCGATATTTCGGATATGAAAGAGAAGGAGAAGCAGCTCGTCATCAAGTCCGCCGTCATCAAGGAGATTCACCATCGCGTGAAAAATAATTTGCAAACCGTCTCCAGCTTGCTCCGCCTGCAGATGCGAAGAACGAAACACGAAGAAGTTGTGAGGGTGTATCGCGACAGCATCAACCGCATTAATTCGATAGCGGTCATTCATGAAATGCTTGCGTTTGAAGGACTGGAGACGATCCATTTTAACGAGGTTGTGGACCGCATCATCAAGAACATTATTTCCTCGTCGTCCAAACCGGATCAGACCATCGTCCCGGTTATTTCCGGGGATGAGCTCATTTTACAATCCGATGCCGCTACGACGCTTGCGCTTGTTGTGAATGAACTGGTGCAGAACTGCGTGCTGCATGCTTTCGGAGAGAGGCGTACGGGACATATTGAAGTTTCTTTGCAGCATCAAGACAACTTCGCTCGGGTTCGGGTATCGGATAACGGCATTGGGTTCAAAGCGGCGAATCATTCCGAGCGGAAAGGCCATCTAGGGTTGAAGATCACGGAGACACTTGTAGAAGAAAATCTCGGCGGTGTTCTGGATATCATGACGGATGAGCGAGGAACCGAAGTGCAGCTTACATTTCCAATAGCGAGATCGCAGTCAAAGGAGGACGAAATGCCATGAGAAATGCCATCGTCGTCGTCGATGATGATCCCATCATCCGCATGGATATCCGTGAAATGCTGGAGGAGGGCGGTTACCTCGTCGCAGGCGAAGCCAAGAATGGTGAGGAAGCGATAGAGCTGATAGCTCGGGTGAAGCCCGATTTGGCGATTATGGATATTAAAATGCCCGTCATGAACGGCATCAAGGCGTCTCATATTATCCGCAAGCTGCAGCAGGATACATCGGTGCTGCTCCTGACTGCTTACAGCCAGAAGGAGCTGGTGAAGGACGCGCGCGAGGCCGGGGTGGCTGCTTTTCTAGTCAAACCGGTGTCGGAGGAAGACTTGCTGCCGGCTGTCGAGATTGCTTTGAGCCAGAAGGAGAAAATGGACTCGCTTAAGCAGGATATCAAACTTCTAAAGCAATCCATTGAGGAACGCAAGAGCATCGAAAAAGCGAAAGGCCTTGTCATGCAGAAGCACGCTTTGAGTGAGGAGAAGGCTTACGCCAAAATGCGCGAAGTGAGCATGGCGACCCGCATCCCCCTTGCGAAGCTGGCGGCAGACATTCTGCGGGATGGAGCTGAGGTCTTAGCAGGTGCGGGTGGGCTGATACATGACTGACCAATGGATCACGAGTGTCGGACTCGATATCGGAACAAGTACAACGAAGATGGTCATTTCCCGGTTGAAAATCGTGCGCTCCTCCGGCGTGCTCAGCCTGCCGCGCTTCCAGATTGCGGAGCGGGAGCTGCTGTATGCGAGCCCGATTTATAGCACTCCGCTCCTCAGCAGCGATGAGATCCACGCGGAGCGCATTTGGGCCATCGTGGCTCAGGAGTACGAGCAGGCCGGCATCCAGCCAGCGGCAATCAAATCCGGCGCCGTCATCATTACCGGTGAGACGGCGAACAAAACAAACGCGCAGCATATCCTCCATCTGCTCGCAGAACGAGCGGGCGATTTCGTTGTCGCGACAGCCGGCGCTGATCTCGAAGGGCTGCTCGCCGGCAAAGGCGCCGGCGCGGAGCAGCGCTCCTGGCAGCTTCGAAGCGCAGTCGCCAACATCGATATCGGCGGCGGTACGGCGAATGCCGCGATTTTTCATCGAGGTAAGCTGCTCCGCACGGTCGCCTTTCATGTCGGCGGCAGGCTAATACGGATCGACTCGACCGGCACGATCCTTGAGGTGTCGCCGTCGATACGCCCTTGGCTGCAGGAGGCCGGCTACACCGTTCAGCCGGGCGACAGGCTAAGCCTGCTGCAGCTGAACGAAATCTGCATGACTATGTGCCGCTGCATGATGGACTATTTAAGCGGCGTCCGTGTTGCAGACGCTGCAATTGAAGCCCTAATGATCGGAACGCCGTTATCTGCCATTCCTTCTATAGAAGAATGGATGGTCTCCGGCGGTGTAGGCCAACTGATGGCGGAGACAATGCCGCCCCGCAGCTTGGAGGACGCTGCCGTGCACCAGGATATCGGTCCGCTGCTTGCCCATGCCTGGAAGGAGCTGGCCGCTGGTTACCCCGCTCGCCAGATTCAAGCAGATCAGACGGTCAGAGCGACCGTCATCGGCGCTGGTATGCAGAGCACGGAGATCAGCGGTGCGACGGTGCACTTAGATGCTTCGCTGCTGCCGATCCGCAATTTGCCCGTGCTCAAGCTGGACCTGTCGCCGCAGCTGCTAGTCCAGGGCAGTGCGCTTGCGGACCGGTTTGACGCTCTCATGCAAGAAGGCGCAAGCTTATTCGCTCTTGATCGTTCGCCTCCGTTTGGACTCGCGTTGTCAGGGACGCACCACTTAACTTATCCAACCCTTCAATACATAGCCGATAAGCTGTATCTGAGCTTTATTCATCATTTTCCTCATAGTGAAGCGATGGTCGTCATTTGTGAAACGGACATCGCCAAGGCCCTCGGCCAATCCCTCTCGAGACGCTGCGCGCAACGTCCGAAAGTCATTTGCATCGATCAAATTCGTGTGGAGCACGGGGATTACATTGATTTAGGCGAGCCGATTTCCGGCATCATGATTCCCGTAGTGGTCAAAACATTGGCCTTCCAAGGCCAGGGCAGAGGGGAGGAGAGCGGCCGGTGAATTTGAAAACGACGCTGCTCGGCACAACGTTTCAATTCAAGGATTTGAAGGAAGTGATGGCCAAAGCGAATGAGGAGAAGTCAGGCGACCAGCTCGCGGGCATTTCCGCGCAGGATGCCAAGGAACGAATCGCCGCCAAAGAAGTGCTTGCCGATTTGACGCTGGCGGATATCCGGAACCATCCCCTGCTGCCTCCGGAGACCGATGAAGTTTCTCGAGTCATCGAGCATGCTTTGAATGAGAAGATCTATGCCGAGGTGCGGAATTGGACGGTGGCTGAGCTGCGGGAGTATTTGCTGCGGCAGGAGACAGGGAATCCCGACATTCGCCGGCTTTCCCGAGGCCTAACGAGCGAGATGGTAGCCGCCGCCGCCAAGCTGATGACCAATCTGGATCTGGTGCAGGCCGCGTCCAAGATGGAGGTCACTAGCCATTGCAACATCACTATCGGTCAAAAAGGCGTGCTCGCCGGGAGGGCGCAGCCCAATCATCCGACGGACAATATTCAAGGCATAAAAGCAGCGCTTTTTGAAGCATTAAGCTACGGGATCGGCGATGCGGTTATCGGCATCAACCCCGTGATTGATTCCGCAGATAGCGTGAAGCACATTTTGCAGATGACCAAGGAGGTCATGGAGAAATGGCAGATCCCTACGCAGAACTGCGTCTTGGCGCATATCAAAACGCAGATGCGCGCTATTCGACAAGGAGCTCCTGCGGATATGGTGTTCCAAAGCTTGGCAGGAACGGAAGATGGCAATAAAGCTTTTGGCATCGATGTCGCTCTGCTGGATGAAGCGGATGAACTGATCACGCGGGAGGGGACAGGGACGGGGCCGAATCTGTGGTATTTTGAAACGGGGCAGGGCTCTGAGCTGTCAGCAGAAGCGCATCATGGCATCGATCAGGTCACGCTGGAGTCGCGCTGTTACGGGCTTGCCCGCAAGTATAAGCCGTTTATTGTCAATACGGTGGTTGGCTTCATCGGGCCCGAGTATTTATATGACAGCAAACAGGTCATTCGCGCCGGGTTGGAGGACCATTTCATGGGCAAGCTGCAGGGGCTGCCGATGGGGGTGGATGTTTGCTATACCAACCATATGAAGGCGGATCAGAATGATATGGACAATTTGGCTGTGCTGCTTTCCGCCGCAGGCGTCAACTATTTGATCGGAGTAGCCATGGCGGACGATTGCATGCTCAATTATCAGTCGACCAGCTATCACGATATCGCCACTTTGCGGGAATTAATGAGACTACGACCGGCTCCTGCTTTTGAACAATGGTTGGTTCGTATGGGCCTTATGGACAACGGCCGGCTAACGCCGCTTGCGGGGGACCCGAGTTTATTTATGTGAAAGAGGTGTAGCGATGAACAACGGGGTCCCCATCGATGCGCTAGTGGATCTGGTGATGGCAGAGCTGGAGAAGAAGCTGTCCGTTACTGTATCAAAAGGAGAGGAGTCCCCGCCGGCCGATCAGCCAGATCTTTCTATGCCATCAGAGGAAGAGCCGCAGTCGCATGTGCCGAGTCCCAGATGGGAGGAAGGGATGAACGAATTGCTCGCCAGCACACCTTCACGAATTGGCGTTTGGCGGACCGGAACGCGGGCATTAACCAAAGAAGTGCTGAAATTCCGCCGTGATCATGCGGCTGCTGTCGATTCCATCTATGGCGAAGCAAGTCAAACGCTTTTGGACCAATTCGGTTTATTTACCGTGGAAACGCGTTATGAGAATACGGAAAACTACCTGAAGCGCCCCGACATGGGACGTATTGTTACCGATGAGGGAATCGCCCTTATTCAGCAAAAGTGCAGCAGACATCCACAAGTACAGATCGTTGTGTCGGATGGGCTTAGCGCCAACGCGGTAGATGCCAATCTGGCCGATGTATATCCCTCGCTTCTTGACTCGCTGTCGGCTTATAAGTTATCCACAGGTACTCCGTTTTTTGTACGAGGCGGACGGGTTGCCGTGATGGATCACATCGGGGAAATCTTGCAGCCGGATGTGCTCGTGCTTTTGATCGGAGAACGTCCTGGGCTGGTTTCGTCCAAATCATTAAGTGCCTACATCTGTTACAAACCGCGGAAAGGCACGGTAGAAAGCGACCGCACGGTTATATCCAATATTCACCGCGGAGGAACACCCCCTCTGGAGGGCGGCGCGCATATTGGCACCATCGTACAAAAGATGCTCGAACAAAAGACGAGCGGAGTTAACCTGGAAATCTGAATTCAGCGAAGGAGGTGGGGCGGAATGGGACTGGCGATTGGCATCGTCATCGTTGTCATCACATGTTTGTTTGCTGGTTGGATCGTTAGCGTTGCGAACAAGAGCATTCGGGAATTCGATGAAAGCAAGCACGAAAGCTTTTTGGGGAAATGAGACTTGGCGGCACAAATCGTTGTGAATAGATGAGGAGGAGTAAAGATGAGCTTATCTTCCAATCATCAGGACAAAGACAAAAGTGATTTGAACAAGTTCGGTTATGCCCAGGAGCTGCTGCGCAGTATGGGCGGATTTTCCAACTTTGCGATCTCATTCTCCATCATTTCCATTTTGACAGGTGCTGTATCTTTATATGGTCACGGATTAACCTATGGCGGATCGGGCATGATGGGCTTCGGCTGGCCGATTGTCGCGTTTTTTGTGATGTGCGTTGCGGCGGTTATGGCTGAACTGGCTTCGGCCATTCCGACGGCAGGCGCTTTATACCACTGGGCAGCAATCTTGAAAAACAAACGCTGGGGCTGGTACACCGCCTGGATCAACCTCATTGGCCAAATCGGCATCGTCGCCGGTATCGATTATTCCGTCGCACTGTTTGCTGATCCTCTAATCGCGAGCGTCTTCGGTTATGAATCGAGCAATACAACTGTGTTGATTTGCTTCTCGGTCATTTTGCTTACGCATGGGATTCTCAACCACATCGGCATTCGGATCGTTGCGAAGCTGAATGACTTTTCCGCTTGGTACCACATCGCTGTCGTTGCGGTGCTGGTCCTGTCTCTGGCCTTTTTCACCAAAGGCAGCCTAAACCCGGTCTCGTACTTGTTCCAAGTAGGTGAAACCTTCTCCGATAAACCTTATATGTTTGCCTTTCTGATCGGGCTTTTGCAGGCACAGTGGACGTTTACAGGCTATGACGCTTCGGCGCATACCATTGAAGAAACGATAAATCCGCGTGTGCGCGCGCCTTGGGGTATTTTCACATCCGTCGCCTATTCATTTGTCATTGGTTTTATTATGCTTGCATTTGTCACCTTGTCCATCAAGGATGCTAGCGCTGCTGCCGGTTCCAGCAATGCGTTCATCTATGTGATCAGCGAAGCGCTTGGCGGTACATTCGGTTCCGTCATTTTGTGGCTGGTCACGGCTGCGATGTGGTTCTGCGGACTTGCGTCCATCACTTCTTTTTCCCGCATGATGTATGCTTTTTCAAGGGATAAAGGGATGCCGTTAAGCTCGCAGTGGGCGCAAATTTCAAAAAAATACCGGACCCCGGCCAAAGCCATCTGGCTGGCCATCATCCTCTCTTTCCTGCTTGCTTTCATCGACTATCTCATCAAAATGGTGAACCCGGATGCCACGTATACAACGATAGCGTTCCTAACGGCGGTTAGTGTTGTTGGTCTTTATGTTGCCTATGGCATACCGATTTACTTGAAGCTTCGGGCTAAAGCCGAAGGAAGATTTCAAGATAAGCATCTCGGGCCTTGGAATCTTGGAAAATATAGCAATGTGATCTCCATTGTCGCGCTGCTCTGGATTATTTTTATTTGCGTCATCATGGTTATTCCCCCGAACCAAATGGCCGGTTATGCCGTTGCTGGCATGCTCGTTCTCTTGGTTATCATGGATTTGTCCTACTATAACAAGCATTTCCCTGGCCCGCAGGCTGCGCTTAACAAGTCTATGGAGGAGATTTTGCGCCGGGAAAAAGAGTTAGAATAGCCTTTCGCTTATTGGTTTAGCATTTGATAGATTTGGGCATCCTTTTACTAGAGTTGAAGATTCTAGTGAAGAGGTGCCTTTTTATATGCAGAAAAGTTGGGTTAACGCCATTATTGCACTTTCTATTATCGGCATTATTTTTGGCTGGGTTCGTCATGCAGATGCTCGCAGCGGGCAAGAAGCGCTTCACCTTTTGAACACTGTGAAACCGTACATGATGAATGAGCAGCATATAACTTTTAAATATACGGGCTATTATGGAACATGTGCTGGTAGCGATCTCAACATTCTGCAAACCGGTAAAAAACTTTCTCAAGCCTTCGAAATTCCGCAAGAAGAACAATTGGACGAGTCCAACTCTCATGCTGTGTACTCCGCGCAAAAGGAGATTGCTCCCGGCACTATCGTTACTTTAACAGTTGCAAGTCCAGCTGGTTCAAACGGCTGCTACACCGTCCTGAAACTAGATGCTTCTGAACAAGCTGATCCATCTGAGCTTATGAATTGGCAGGAGCAAACAGGCGATCAATTAAAGAAACTAGGCATCCAAGGACAATGGAATGTGATGGTGCAAGGTTATGTGAACGAGCAGGTATTAGACGGGAAAAATAATGCCAACGAGCTTGCTCAAGCGGTAGCGCAATCTTTTAAAGGCAAAACGGTAGAGAGCTATAGCGATTCAAAGACGATTAGCTTGTCATTGGCTTCTGATGAGTTTCAAACCTCCATCCAAAGCGGAAATCAAACAGTGAATTTGCAGCTTGCTCTGCATCAGGAATCAACTTCAGGCAAATGGCGCCTGACTGCGGGTACACCAATTATCACAATGGAATATTAAAAGGAGTGAGAATATGTCAACAATTATGAAACCGGTCATCCCGAGTGTGATTGCTGAATCGATTGAAAGCTTGCGACGGGAGGGATGGGAAGACGACGATTTCTTCAACTTTCCCAAGTATGATGAAGAATCAACGGAGGCTCGTATTCTCTTCCACTATTTTCGAAATAATCGCGTAACGTTCGCCGCGGCGATCGTCAATAGCTATACCGTACATGATGGATAAAAGATGACTCTTACACTTGCTTTAAGGGCAGGTGTTTCTTTGTTTTAGAAAATGAAAAAAATAGTTGCATTCCACTTGTTGGACATGTTATATTGTCATTCCGGCCGCAAGAAAGCCGCGAAATAAGCGTGTCAAAGCAGCTCGAAAAAAGAATTAAAAAAAGAGTTGCACAATGAAAAATAGTATGGTATATTACTTTTCGCTGCTTCGGTAACACGGCAGTGAGCGAAAGACATTGATCTTTGAAAACTGAACAACGAGTGAGTAAGCACAGTCGAGCAATCGACTATAAATGAGATGAATAATCTCGCTAGCAAGTCAATGAGTACAATCAGATTTTCTATTATGGAGAGTTTGATCCTGGCTCAGGACGAACGCTGGCGGCGTGCCTAATACATGCAAGTCGAGCGGAGCACTTCGGTGCTTAGCGGCGGACGGGTGAGTAACACGTAGGCAACCTGCCTATAAGACTGGGATAACTATCGGAAACGATAGCTAAGACCGGATAACTGGTTTTCTCGCATGAGAGAATCATGAAACACGGAGCAATCTGTGGCTTATAGATGGGCCTGCGGCGCATTAGCTAGTTGGTAGGGTAACGGCCTACCAAGGCGACGATGCGTAGCCGACCTGAGAGGGTGAACGGCCACACTGGGACTGAGACACGGCCCAGACTCCTACGGGAGGCAGCAGTAGGGAATCTTCCGCAATGGACGCAAGTCTGACGGAGCAACGCCGCGTGAGTGATGAAGGTTTTCGGATCGTAAAGCTCTGTTGCCCTAGACGAACAGCAAGGCGAGTAACTGCGCTTTGTGTGACGGTATAGGAGAAGAAAGCCCCGGCTAACTACGTGCCAGCAGCCGCGGTAATACGTAGGGGGCAAGCGTTGTCCGGAATTATTGGGCGTAAAGCGCGCGCAGGCGGTTAATTAAGTTGGGTGTTTAAGCCCGGGGCTCAACCCCGGTTCGCATCCAAAACTGGTTGACTTGAGTGTAGGAGAGGAAAGTGGAATTCCACGTGTAGCGGTGAAATGCGTAGAGATGTGGAGGAACACCAGTGGCGAAGGCGACTTTCTGGCCTATAACTGACGCTGAGGCGCGAAAGCGTGGGGAGCAAACAGGATTAGATACCCTGGTAGTCCACGCCGTAAACGATGCATACTAGGTGTTGGGGATTCGATTCCTCGGTGCCGAAGTTAACACAGTAAGTATGCCGCCTGGGGAGTACGCTCGCAAGAGTGAAACTCAAAGGAATTGACGGGGACCCGCACAAGCAGTGGAGTATGTGGTTTAATTCGAAGCAACGCGAAGAACCTTACCAGGTCTTGACATCTGGGTGTAAGCACTAGAGATAGTGCCCCTCTTCGGAGCACCCAAGACAGGTGGTGCATGGTTGTCGTCAGCTCGTGTCGTGAGATGTTGGGTTAAGTCCCGCAACGAGCGCAACCCTTGATCTTAGTTGCCAGCACTTCGGGTGGGCACTCTAAGATGACTGCCGGTGACAAACCGGAGGAAGGTGGGGATGACGTCAAATCATCATGCCCCTTATGACCTGGGCTACACACGTACTACAATGGTCGGTACAACGGGAAGCGAAGCCGCGAGGTGGAGCCAATCCTTATAAGCCGATCTCAGTTCGGATTGCAGGCTGCAACTCGCCTGCATGAAGTCGGAATTGCTAGTAATCGCGGATCAGCATGCCGCGGTGAATACGTTCCCGGGTCTTGTACACACCGCCCGTCACACCACGAGAGTTTACAACACCCGAAGTCGGTGGGGTAACCCGTAAGGGAGCCAGCCGCCGAAGGTGGGGTAGATGATTGGGGTGAAGTCGTAACAAGGTAGCCGTATCGGAAGGTGCGGCTGGATCACCTCCTTTCTATGGAGACTCGGGTCTGAAACGACCCAGTCAAGTGCGCAAGCACACAACGTTTACTCACTCGTGTTCAGTTTTGAAAGAGCAATCTTTCAAAATAGTTGACAACCAACATCGCTTCGCGCATGTAATGGTTGCAACCTTGTTCCTTGAAAACTAGATAACGAAACAAAACGTAAAGTAAGAACTTAGGTAGTGTAACCTACGGGTCGCACGACAATCTTTAAATGTTTTTTTCTAGGTTAAGCTAGAAAGAGCACACGGAGGATGCCTAGGCACTAGGAGCCGAAGAAGGACGTGGCGAACGACGAAATGCCTCGGGGAGCCGTAAGCAGGCTTTGATCCGGGGATGTCCGAATGGGGGAACCCAGCTGTGGTAATGCGCAGTTACTCAATAGTGAATACATAGCTATTGTAGAGGCAGACCCAGGGAACTGAAACATCTAAGTACCTGGAGGAAAAGAAAACAAAAGTGATTCCGTCAGTAGCGGCGAGCGAAAGCGGAATAGCCCAAACCAAGGAGCTTGCTCCTTGGGGTTGTAGGACCTCATCATGGGGTTAGTTTGGTAGGCGAAGTGATCTGGAAAGGTCCGGCATAGAAGGTAAAAGCCCTGTAGCCAAAATCGAACGAATCTCCTAGAGGTATCCTGAGTACGGCGGGTCACGTGAAACCCCGTCGGAATCCGGCAGGACCATCTGCCAAGGCTAAATACTCCCTAGTGACCGATAGTGAAGCAGTACCGTGAGGGAAAGGTGAAAAGCACCGCGGAAGCGGAGTGAAAAAGAACCTGAAACCGTGTGCTTACAAAAAGTCAGAGCCCTCTATATGGGTGATGGCGTGCCTTTTGTAGAATGAACCGGCGAGTTACGTTCCCGTGCGAGGTTAAGTCGAAAAGACGGAGCCGCAGCGAAAGCGAGTCTGAATAGGGCGCTTTAGTACGTGGACGTAGACCCGAAACCGTGTGATCTACCCCTGTCCAGGGTGAAGGTGAGGTAACACTCACTGGAGGCCCGAACCCACGAATGTTGAAAAATTCGGGGATGAGGTGGGGGTAGCGGAGAAATTCCAATCGAACTCGGAGATAGCTGGTTCTCCCCGAAATAGCTTTAGGGCTAGCCTCGGATGTTATGAGTTGTGGAGGTAAAGCACTGATTGGGTGCGGGGCCCGCCAAGGGTTACCAAGTCCAGTCAAACTCTGAATGCCACAAACTTAAATCCGGGAGTCAGACAGTGAGTGCTAAGATCCATTGTCAAAAGGGAAACAGCCCAGACCATCAGCTAAGGTCCCCAAGTGTGTGTTAAGTGGGAAAGGATGTGGAGTTGCACAGACAACCAGGATGTTGGCTTAGAAGCAGCCACCATTGAAAGAGTGCGTAATAGCTCACTGGTCGAGTGACTCTGCGCCGAAAATGTAACGGGGCTAAACACGCCACCGAAGCTATGGCTTGCACGTATGTGCATGGGTAGGGGAGCGTTGTATGTACGTTGAATTCTGACCGTAAGGACAGGTGGAGCGCATACAAGTGAGAATGCCGGTATAAGTAACGAAAAGATCAGTGAGAATCTGATCCGCCGAAAACCTAAGGGTTCCTGAGGAAGGCTCGTCCGCTCAGGGTAAGTCGGGACCTAAGGCGAGGCCGAAAGGCGTAGTCGATGGACAACAGGTGGAAATTCCTGTACCACCGTAGCCGTTATGAGCGATGGAGTGACGCAGAAGGATAGTGACGCGAGCTGATGGATGCTCGTCCAAGCAGTGAGGCTGGTTAGTAGGCAAATCCGCTAACCGTAAGGCTGGGCTGTGATGGGGAGGGAAACTTTAAGTACCGAAGGTCATGATTTCACACTGCCAAGAAAAGCTTCTAGCCAGGCGAAGGTGCCCGTACCGCAAACCGACACAGGTGGGTGAGAAGAGAATTCTAAGGCGCGCGGAAGAACTCTCGTTAAGGAACTCGGCAAAATGACCCCGTAACTTCGGGAGAAGGGGTGCCTCGGTAGGGTGAATAGCCCGAGGGGGCCGCAGTGAAAAGGCCCAAGCGACTGTTTAGCAAAAACACAGGTCTGTGCGAAGCCGCAAGGCGAAGTATACGGGCTGACGCCTGCCCGGTGCTGGAAGGTTAAGAGGAGTGGTTAGGGACCTCGGTTCCGAAGCTATGAATTGAAGCCCCAGTAAACGGCGGCCGTAACTATAACGGTCCTAAGGTAGCGAAATTCCTTGTCAGGTAAATTCTGACCCGCACGAATGGCGTAACGACTTGGGCGCTGTCTCAACGAGAGATCCGGTGAAATTTTAATACCTGTGAAGATGCAGGTTACCCGCGACAAGACGGAAAGACCCCATGGAGCTTTACTGCAGCTTGATATTGGACTTTGGTACGATCTGTACAGGATAGGTGGGAGCCTTTGAAGCCTGAGCGCCAGCTTGGGTGGAGGCGCCGTTGGGATACCACCCTGATCGTATCGGAGTTCTAACCTGGTACCGTGATCCGGTATGGGGACAGTGTCAGGTGGGCAGTTTGACTGGGGCGGTCGCCTCCTAAAATGTAACGGAGGCGTTTAAAGGTTCCCTCAGAATGGTTGGAAATCATTCGCAGAGTGCAAAGGCATAAGGGAGCTTGACTGCGAGACCTACAAGTCGAGCAGGGACGAAAGTCGGACTTAGTGATCCGGTGGTACCGAATGGAAGGGCCATCGCTCAACGGATAAAAGCTACCCTGGGGATAACAGGCTTATCTCCCCCAAGAGTCCACATCGACGGGGAGGTTTGGCACCTCGATGTCGGCTCATCGCATCCTGGGGCTGAAGTAGGTCCCAAGGGTTGGGCTGTTCGCCCATTAAAGCGGTACGCGAGCTGGGTTCAGAACGTCGTGAGACAGTTCGGTCCCTATCTGTCGCGGGCGTAGGAAATTTGAGAGGAGCTGTCCTTAGTACGAGAGGACCGGGATGGACGTACCGCTGGTGTACCAGTTGTCTCGCCAGAGGCACCGCTGGGTAGCTATGTACGGAGGGGATAAGCGCTGAAAGCATCTAAGCGCGAAGCCCCCCTCAAGATGAGATTTCCCAGTATGTAAGACCCCTTGTAGACGACGAGGTTGATAGGTTCGAGGTGGAAGTGCGGCAACGTATGCAGCTGACGAATACTAATCGGTCGAGGGCTTAACCAAATAAACCTAAGAATCAAACCTTTACGCAAGTTTCGTATCTAGTTTTCAAGGCGCAAACACGCTTTGACTGTTTGGTGATGATGGCGGAGGGGACCCACGCGTTCCCATCTCGAACACGACCGTTAAGCCCTCCAGCGTCGATGGTACTTGAACCGCAGGGTTCTGGGAGAGTAGAACGTTGCCAAGCAGTACCCCTTTGGGGTGTTTTAAACTCCACAGGAGTAGTTATCAATTTTGGCCCTTAGCTCAGCTGGTTAGAGCGCACCCCTGATAAGGGTGAGGTCGGTGGTTCGAGTCCACTAGGGCCAACCATGATTCTTTAGTTATAGACAAGTCATAAGGGGCCATAGCTCAGCTGGGAGAGCGCCTGCCTTGCAAGCAGGAGGTCAGCGGTTCGATCCCGCTTGGCTCCACCATATTCCCTGATAGCTCAGTTGGTAGAGCACTCGACTGTTAATCGAGTTGTCACAGGTTCGAGTCCTGTTCGGGGAGTCCTAACCCATAAATACTAGGAGAAGTGTCCGAGCTGGCCGAAGGAGCACGATTGGAAATCGTGTAGGCGTCACAAGCGTCTCGAGGGTTCGAATCCCTCCTTCTCCGTTTCTTATAAATTAGACATTATGGCGGCGTAGCTCAGCTGGCTAGAGCGTACGGTTCATACCCGTAAGGTCGGGGGTTCGAGCCCCTCTGCCGCTAGTAGTTCGTTATATTGGAGAGATACCCAAGTGGCTATAAGGGGACCCTCTGCTAAGGGGTTAGACTGCGTAAGTGGTGCGAGGGTTCGAATCCCTCTCTCTCCGTTGTAAATTTTCATTCAGCATGGCCCGTTGGTCAAGTGGTTAAGACACCTCCCTTTCACGGAGGTAACAGGGGTTCGAGTCCCCTACGGGTCACCATTTTTATCTTAGGATTTCATTCCCATGGAGGCTTAGCTCAGCTGGGAGAGCATCTGCCTTACAAGCAGAGGGTCGGCGGTTCGATCCCGTCAGCCTCCACCATACATGTTCAACTTTATAAATGTGGAGCCGTGGTGTAGAGGCCTAACATGCCTGCCTGTCACGCAGGAGACCGCGGGTTCGAATCCCGTCGGCTCCGCCATTATAACAATTGAATACGCCGTTGTAGCTCAACTGGTAGAGCAACTGACTTGTAATCAGTAGGTTGGGGGTTCAAGTCCTCTCGACGGCACCATTGCTTTATGGAGGCTTAGTGAAGTGGCTAAACACGGCAGACTGTAAATCTGCTCTCTCCGAGTTCGGTGGTTCGAATCCATCAGCCTCCATTTCTTTACCTTTTAATGTGGCGGTCGTGGCGAAGGGGTTAACGCACCGGTTTGTGGATCCGGCATTCGCGGGTTCAAGTCCCGTCGTCCGCCCATTACTTATCATTGGGGATTAGCCAAGCGGTAAGGCAACGGACTTTGACTCCGTCATGCCAAGGTTCAAATCCTTGATCCCCAGTTTCTTTCATGAGTCATTAGCTCAGTTGGTAGAGCACCTGACTTTTAATCAGGGTGTCGTAGGTTCGAATCCTACATGACTCACCATTTGCCTTATTTACAGCATGCGCGTATGGCGGAATTGGCAGACGCACTAGACTTAGGATCTAGCGGGCGACCGTGGGGGTTCAAGTCCCTCTACGCGCATCATTCCTCAAAAATACTTGAGGAAACCCCATTATCATGCGGAAGTGGCTCAGGGGTAGAGCATCGCCTTGCCAAGGCGAGGGTCGCGGGTTCGAATCCCGTCTTCCGCTTTTTGGCGCTATAGCCAAGTGGTAAGGCAGAGCTCTGCAAAAGCTTTACCCCCAGTTCGAATCTGGGTAGCGCCTTCTGCCTTTAAGCAAGCCGGAGTGGCGGAATCGGCAGACGCACAGGACTTAAAATCCTGCGATAGGTGACTATCGTACCGGTTCAAGTCCGGTCTTCGGCATTATTTACCTCAATTTCATACGCGCCCTTAGCTCAGCTGGATAGAGTATTTGACTACGAATCAAAAGGTCGGGAGTTCGAATCTCTCAGGGCGCGCCACATATGCCGGCGTGGCGGAATGGCAGACGCGCTCGACTCAAAATCGAGTTCTCACGAGTGGAGGTTCGAGTCCTCTCGCCGGTATTTTTCTCGGGACGTAGCTCAGCTTGGTAGAGCACCTGCTTTGGGAGCAGGGGGTCGCATGTTCAAATCGTGTCGTCCCGACTTTTAACATCATGCGGGTGTAGTTCAATGGTAGAACTTCAGCCTTCCAAGCTGGTAGCGTGGGTTCGATTCCCATCACCCGCTTTAAACAAAAGGATCACCTTAGGGTGGTCTTTTTGTTTTGGGCGGGAAGGAAGAGAGACCACAAAGGGTTCGACCGTCCGTGAAGACATCATAGAGTAAACCAAAGTAGGACGAGCGTCCAAATATACCACCAGTGCTTCCGAAGGAAGCTTTTTAAATGAGGATTTGGAGTATTCCCATCACCCGCTTTAAACAAAAGGATCACCTTAGGGTGGTCTTTTTGTTTTAGCAGGCACAAATAAGAGAACACCAGGATGCTATTTTAGCATAGATAGCCCTTTGAGCGAATGTAGCGGAACATGGATACGCTATTTCATTATTTGGGTCGGCCAGTTGCCCCATTTAACCAAAATAGAACCCTGTAGTTCCCCTCAGTCATCTAAACCTCCTCATTTCAGCAGAATAAGGGACTGTAGTTCCCATATTAATCTCCCAATGCGGATGAGGTTTATGGACAAAGCATCAACTGTGAATATTTTAGCATAAGGACTAAGACAAACAGACAAGCATAGGCGAATATACATATACGGATTCATCAAAAGTTGATTATCAACTAGGAGGTGTTTCGGTATGGTTTTTTGGATAATCGTCGTTGTCATTGTTGTAATCGGTTTGTTAATCTGGGCTAGCAGGAAGAAGAAAACGGCGGTAGAATCAACAGCAGTGAAAACACATAAGGAGTGCTCGTACTGTAATGAGGAAATCGAAATCGATGCGGCAGTTTGCAAGTACTGCAGGGGGATTGTGGTAAGCTCAAGCTAACTCGATACATGATAAAGCAAAACACAAAAACCTGAGGCGAACTAGCCTCAGGTTTTTTGGGCATTCATGCTGCGTTGCGACTGTCGAAACACGTGCCTATCCTCCTAATAAATGACCGCTGGTTATGAAAATATTTATACTATTGGTCATAATTAATTTTATATATTGTAGATTAAAATAACAGATAATTAACATAAACCATACTATACTTATAATCACCCACGAAAATTATTGTACTCAAGGTCATTTTGTTAATTGAACAAACCTGTCGTTTCCTCTATACTTGGAAGATACAGCGTAAACATTAGCGATAAACGGAGATGACTCAATGAACCGTGAGGAAAAAAAGCGAGCAACGCGCAAAAAAATCATAGACACAGCGCTCGAACTGTTTGCGGAGCAAGGTTACGAAGCGACAACGGTTCATCAGATCACGGAGCGTGCTGGTGTTGCGAAGGGAACGTTTTTTAACTATTTTGCCACGAAAGAAGAAGTGTTCTGTGATATTCAGACATTCTGGGCGTCGACGGAGTTCGTTAAGCTAAAGGACAAAGTTGGGCCAATTCTCCCTCATTTGCGTGAGTTTCTTATCGAACTGGTGAGGCTCGTACCTTATACCCGACAACTTGCCCGTGCATTATTTCAAAGCAATCTTAGCAACGAGAAGTCACTGTCTAATCAGCTGGAGATGTTGGAAGAGCTGAAATTAGTGCTCATTCCTGTCATAGAAGAAGCACAAAAACGAGGAGAGTTCTCAACCGTTTTCCCGGCAGAAATGATAGCGGACCAAGCCATTCAAACGTATATGGGTGTATTAATTACCTGGGGCATGGGGATGGGCGATGAGAGGCTTAATACTCAAATGGCTGTTAGTTTTGAACTGTTTTTTCGAAGTTTGCAACCATAGATTCATTTCATTGGCGCTCCGGCCCAAAAAAGTGTAACATCATTGTAGTAAAAAAACATGCGCAAATTGCAGCAGTCGAAGGAGCTTGAACCAGTTGAATATAGAAGTAAACAATGAAGTACCCGCCAATTTTGAAGAGTTAAAAAAATCCGCGAATCGTTCATCCAATTGGAGAGAACGTCAGGAGGCTGTTGAACAGTTAGGTCAATGGAATGATCAACAGAGCATAAATATTTTGACACGTATGATGACCAGTGATGCCGTATATCCCATTCAAGAGCTGGCTTACCGCAAACTTAAAGCTTTTGGTGAAGATGTTCAACTGCCGCCACGGAAAAAAGGGGATTTGGTCAAAGGAGCAGGTAAGGTTTTCGTGCGCATTAAAAAGAGCTTGCCGGAAGGTCACACTTTTGAAGCATTCAAAGAAAAGCTCCAAAAAACCAGAACAGACGTTTACGATACGTACGAAGGGGACAAGGGCGCTGACTTTGATCAATGGTTGGAGACCACTTGGGCTTCATTGCTGAAGTAAGAGAAACGTATAATTTCCACGAATCTAACTCATATTATCGAAGTTACCAATCCATATCAAAGGAGACTTCGAGATGCAACAGCAAACACCATACAACAACATGAATCAAATGGCGCCTAATATGAACCATGGGGGACACGAGCTCTTTGATTTGCATGAAGTGTTAGCTTGTACCATTAATGTACTTGATCAGTTTATGATTTTCAGACAGTTCGTCCAAGATCCCGAGCTTCTGGACATTTTGGATCATCAGTACAGCTTCACCCTCTACCATTACAATTTAACGGCAGAGTGCTTTACTACAGGACAGAAGCCGAACCATGAGACGCAGACCTATATGATACGGAACCTGTCACAGCCCATCTATGGAATCAAGCCTACTCAGCCCAAAAAGCCGAATCAATCGCTGGCTGATGTGAAGGATGCTGGTATTAGCGCACATATGCTGGGGCTTATCAAGTCTCATGCCTCGCTATTAACGATGACCTCCGTTGAGGTGACGAACCCTACAGTGCGTCGCGTACTGGCTTCCCAAGTGCAGAATTTTATTGAGATGGCTTATGAAATTTTCTTGTATCAAAATAGAAATGCTTATTATCAGGTTCCACAACTTGGTACGTCCGATATGCAGAAAATGCTGAATACCTTCGTCCCGGCTCAGGGCATGCCGCAAATGCCTCCAAATAATCGGGCAACGATTCATTAAAAGATAAAGAACCAGCTGGGGTCCGCTTAGACCTCGGCTGGTTTTTTAGTTACTTCTTTTTCATGGCCATAGATGCAAAAGGGCATTTCGGAGCTACACTTTCATCGTCACGCAGAAAATATTGCTCCCACTCCAGATTGTCTGTTTGACCGTACCATTTGAGTGAGGGATGCGCAGGAACGCCGTCGTACTCGACCAGTTTCTGACGAATCAAGCTTTTCATATTGCGTCCGAAAACGGTAGAATCATTGATTTCCTCAAAAACCCATCGGGGCTGGAAGGTGATTAGAAAATAAGGCGTCCACCGGCTTCGGCGAACTTGATGGGCAGGTGTCCCGCAAAAGGCGAAGTATGGATGCCCACTATAACAGAACTCCCAAGCATGATGGGAGGGGTCTTGAGGGATGTGTGCGGGCCATGGGACTGGATCTTTGGCACTTACCCGGCTTAATACGGACCAAAAGACCTGTTCATAATCTTCTACAGTGAAATTAGCCGTCATGTCTTCTGGTGTTTCAAAAAATATAACAAGCGAAGCGTACCGGCCGGTATCACGGGAGCATTCACCGTATTGGTGCAGCAGCTGCGCAGTCTCGTCAATTGCTTGATCGGATCTGGGATCTGCTGCAAAGCCGAATCGCAAGCTATCGGTAAGATACCCCTGCCGCCCTGGGATGCAGGGGTACATGCGTTCATCATCGGCAATCATATGCCCGAACTTGTGAAAGGCATCTTGCTGCCAGTCAGGCAGCTCTTTTCCATTGTGATCCAGCCAACTTTTAGACTTCAAATGAACCATAACCAAACCCTCCTTCTTCCATTCGGAGCATAGTATGCTGAGTGGAAGAGTTGGGTGAATGCCTACATGATTTCTACGTCAATAGGTGAGCACTTGAACCCATTACATGCGCTCTCGGAGCACGGACAAGCAGACACCGCTATGATTAGATCCATTTCCGCCCGGAGCTCAATATAATCGCCAGCCTTCGATAGTGGACTTTCAACTGTAATTTCCCCCGACGGATGTATGACGGTATTCATAAATAGATTAACGGGGTAATGCTGATCAGGGGCATTAATTGCAAACTCGGCTAAAGCCTGATTCAGGTTATGATAGCAGCTTGCATGATCCTTTTTATTGTATAGCACCTCGTACATTTCGCTGCGGCAAGCTGGATTAATGAAATCGTGTTGACCTACGCGATCGGTTACTACCGTTAACATTGGCTTGTATGTATTAGTATAGAGCAGATCTCCTGGCTTCACTTTCAGTTTATGAAGAGCATCCATCGTAACTCCCGGGTCCAGCCGTTCTCTAAAGTCGTTATCACGATAGGCGACAAAATCAGCGACTTGTTCACCTTCTACATCGGTTATTCTAACCGTTTGACCCTTGCTGAGTTTGAATCCAAGTCCCTGTGTGGGCGGAATTCGCCATTTTTGTTTGATCATAGGTGCCTCCAACCGAGATAATGGAAATTACTTTAACAGTATGGCTTCAGCAAGAGTCTGTCATGCAAGAAAACCGGCAGAAACTGAAGCAGGGAGTTAAGAGTTTATTTTGCATCAAACCCATTACCTGTGTAAGATAATAGGGAATTACTATTTTTGGATGAGGGGGATTTCATGGTTTTCGGTGCACGTGTTTGGAAAACGGGTATCGCCGTTGCTTTGGCCTTATACATAAGTGCCTGGCTAAATTTTACTCCTCCTGTCATTGCCGCTGTTGCTGCTATTTTTGCTATGCAGCCTTCGATTTATCGGTCGTGGCGCTACTTTTTGGAGCAGCTGCAGACGAATATTCTTGGTGCGGCATTGGCCCTGCTGGCGGGTATGTTTTTCTCCAATAATGTCATTGCAATTGGCATTGTCTGTATTATTGTCATTATCCTCAGTCTTAGAATGCGTATGGAAGAAACGATAGGTCTTACTTTGGTTACCGTTGTTGCGGTGATGGAGGCTTCCGGTGAATGGGAGTTCGCGCTTAATCGGCTGCTTCTTAGTTTGATTGGTATTGGATGCGCCTTTGTGGTGAATATATTTTTCTTTCCGCCCAAGCCTAAGGAGCAATTCGCAGCACAGATTCAAACTATTTTCTCCAAAATGTCACTCCTTCTTCGCACAGTGATCTCCAACGAGATGAAAGAAACGGTGTTTCGGGAGGAAAAAGAAAGCCTTCGCAGCGGTCTCAAATCCCTGTCTGAAAAATACAGACTCTTGGAAGAAGAGATCAAAAAACTCAAAGGCAAGGGGAATGGCTTCAGCCGCATACGCGAGCTTGTTGTATACAAACAAAAGCTGCTTGCTATGTATAAAGGGCTAGAAGTGATTGAAGCCGTAGATGAACATTACTTTCAGGCTGCTCGAACTGAGGCGATTGACGACTATTTTGATCAACATATGGAAAAGTTAATAAAATTCCACGAACATGTGCTGCTGAAATTCGATGACAAACTGAAAGAAGACAGCACGGAAGGCATGGAAATGGAAGCTGAGAATGATCGCTTTATGACGGTTCTCATTGAGCGTTATACCCAACAACCGCAGGGATTGCTGCGTTTATCCGTAGTGGCTGCCGCTATGTATGACTATGGGCATCAAGTTGCACGATTAGATAAGCTTGTAGAGTATGATCATCGTGGTGAAAGTGAAGAAAGAGAACCCTTAGAATTACTGCTTAAAGGTATCAGGTTAAAATAGCTATTAGGTTAGCCCCCTGGAGCCTCCCAGTTGTCAGATGAAATCTGGTGCTGGGAGGTTCTTTTTATAAAATGAAGGACAAGGCTTGCTTTCCAAAATTGTATGTGCTATATTATGATTCTTGCTCCGAACGGAACAAGGCGCAAGCCGAGATTAAGATCTGAACGTGTTGAATAATTTCACGAATGGATGGAAAAAATAAAGCTTGCAATTGAAAAATAGATATGGTATATTACTTTTCGCTGCTTCGGTAACACGGCAGTGAGCGAAAGACATTGATCTTTGAAAACTGAACAACGAGTGAGTAAGCACAGTCGAGTAATCGACTATAAATGAGATGAATAATCTCGCTAGCAAGTCAATGAGTACAATCAGCTTTTCTATTATGGAGAGTTTGATCCTGGCTCAGGACGAACGCTGGCGGCGTGCCTAATACATGCAAGTCGAGCGAAGCACTTTGGTGCTTAGCGGCGGACGGGTGAGTAACACGTAGGCAACCTGCCTATAAGACTGGGATAACTATCGGAAACGATAGCTAAGACCGGATAATTGGTTTTCTCGCATGAGAGAATTATGAAACACGGAGCAATCTGTGGCTTATAGATGGGCCTGCGGCGCATTAGCTAGTTGGTGAGGTAACGGCTCACCAAGGCGACGATGCGTAGCCGACCTGAGAGGGTGAACGGCCACACTGGGACTGAGACACGGCCCAGACTCCTACGGGAGGCAGCAGTAGGGAATCTTCCGCAATGGACGCAAGTCTGACGGAGCAACGCCGCGTGAGTGATGAAGGTTTTCGGATCGTAAAGCTCTGTTGCCCTAGACGAACAGCAAGGTGAGTAACTGCGCTTTGTGTGACGGTATAGGAGAAGAAAGCCCCGGCTAACTACGTGCCAGCAGCCGCGGTAATACGTAGGGGGCAAGCGTTGTCCGGAATTATTGGGCGTAAAGCGCGCGCAGGCGGTTAATTAAGTTGGGTGTTTAAGCCCGGGGCTCAACCCCGGTTCGCATCCAAAACTGGTTGACTTGAGTGTAGGAGAGGAAAGTGGAATTCCACGTGTAGCGGTGAAATGCGTAGAGATGTGGAGGAACACCAGTGGCGAAGGCGACTTTCTGGCCTATAACTGACGCTGAGGCGCGAAAGCGTGGGGAGCAAACAGGATTAGATACCCTGGTAGTCCACGCCGTAAACGATGCATACTAGGTGTTGGGGATTCGATTCCTCGGTGCCGAAGTTAACACAGTAAGTATGCCGCCTGGGGAGTACGCTCGCAAGAGTGAAACTCAAAGGAATTGACGGGGACCCGCACAAGCAGTGGAGTATGTGGTTTAATTCGAAGCAACGCGAAGAACCTTACCAGGTCTTGACATCCCTCTGCAAGCTCTAGAGATAGAGCCCTCCTTCGGGACAGAGGAGACAGGTGGTGCATGGTTGTCGTCAGCTCGTGTCGTGAGATGTTGGGTTAAGTCCCGCAACGAGCGCAACCCTTGATCTTAGTTGCCAGCACTTCGGGTGGGCACTCTAAGATGACTGCCGGTGACAAACCGGAGGAAGGTGGGGATGACGTCAAATCATCATGCCCCTTATGACCTGGGCTACACACGTACTACAATGGTCGGTACAACGGGAAGCGAAGCCGCGAGGTGGAGCCAATCCTTATAAGCCGATCTCAGTTCGGATTGCAGGCTGCAACTCGCCTGCATGAAGTCGGAATTGCTAGTAATCGCGGATCAGCATGCCGCGGTGAATACGTTCCCGGGTCTTGTACACACCGCCCGTCACACCACGAGAGTTTACAACACCCGAAGTCGGTGGGGTAACCCGCAAGGGAGCCAGCCGCCGAAGGTGGGGTAGATGATTGGGGTGAAGTCGTAACAAGGTAGCCGTATCGGAAGGTGCGGCTGGATCACCTCCTTTCTATGGAGACTCGGGTCTGAAACGACCCAGTCAAGTGCGCAAGCACACAACGTTTACTCACTCGTGTTCAGTTTTGAAAGAGCAATCTTTCAAAATTAGTTGACAACCAACATCGCTTCGCGCATGTAATGGTTGCAACCTTGTTCCTTGAAAACTAGATAACGAAACAAAACGTAAAGTAAGAACTTAGGTAATATCTATACATGTTTTTTTCTAGGTTAAGCTAGAAAGAGCACACGGAGGATGCCTAGGCACTAGGAGCCGAAGAAGGACGTGGCGAACGACGAAATGCCTCGGGGAGCCGTAAGCAGGCTTTGATCCGGGGATGTCCGAATGGGGGAACCCAGCTGTGGTAATGCGCAGTTACCATGTAGTGAATACATAGCTACATTGGAGGCAGACCCAGGGAACTGAAACATCTAAGTACCTGGAGGAAAAGAAAACAAAAGTGATTCCGTCAGTAGCGGCGAGCGAAAGCGGAATAGCCCAAACCAAGGAGCTTGCTCCTTGGGGTTGTAGGACCTCATCATGGGGTTAGTTTGGTAGGCGAAGTGATCTGGAAAGGTCCGGCATAGAAGGTAAAAGCCCTGTAGCCAAAATCGAACGAATCTCCTAGAGGTATCCTGAGTACGGCGGGTCACGTGAAACCCCGTCGGAATCCGGCAGGACCATCTGCCAAGGCTAAATACTCCCTAGTGACCGATAGTGAAGCAGTACCGTGAGGGAAAGGTGAAAAGCACCGCGGAAGCGGAGTGAAAAAGAACCTGAAACCGTGTGCTTACAAAAAGTCAGAGCCCTCTATATGGGTGATGGCGTGCCTTTTGTAGAATGAACCGGCGAGTTACGTTCCCGTGCGAGGTTAAGTCGAAAAGACGGAGCCGCAGCGAAAGCGAGTCTGAATAGGGCGCTTTAGTACGTGGACGTAGACCCGAAACCGTGTGATCTACCCCTGTCCAGGGTGAAGGTGAGGTAACACTCACTGGAGGCCCGAACCCACGAATGTTGAAAAATTCGGGGATGAGGTGGGGGTAGCGGAGAAATTCCAATCGAACTCGGAGATAGCTGGTTCTCCCCGAAATAGCTTTAGGGCTAGCCTCGGATGTTGTGAGTTGTGGAGGTAAAGCACTGATTGGGTGCGGGGCCCGCCAAGGGTTACCAAGTCCAGTCAAACTCTGAATGCCACAAACTTAAATCCGGGAGTCAGACAGTGAGTGCTAAGATCCATTGTCAAAAGGGAAACAGCCCAGACCATCAGCTAAGGTCCCCAAGTGTGTGTTAAGTGGGAAAGGATGTGGAGTTGCACAGACAACCAGGATGTTGGCTTAGAAGCAGCCACCATTGAAAGAGTGCGTAATAGCTCACTGGTCGAGTGACTCTGCGCCGAAAATGTAACGGGGCTAAACACGCCACCGAAGCTATGGCTTGCACGTATGTGCATGGGTAGGGGAGCGTTGTATGTACGTTGAATTCTGACCGTAAGGACAGGTGGAGCGCATACAAGTGAGAATGCCGGTATAAGTAACGAAAAGATCAGTGAGAATCTGATCCGCCGAAAACCTAAGGGTTCCTGAGGAAGGCTCGTCCGCTCAGGGTAAGTCGGGACCTAAGGCGAGGCCGAAAGGCGTAGTCGATGGACAACAGGTGGAAATTCCTGTACCACCGTAGCCGTTATGAGCGATGGAGTGACGCAGAAGGATAGTGACGCGAGCTGATGGATGCTCGTCCAAGCAGTGAGGCTGGTTAGTAGGCAAATCCGCTAACCGTAAGGCTGGGCTGTGATGGGGAGGGAAATTTTAAGTACCGAAGGTCATGATTTCACACTGCCAAGAAAAGCTTCTAGCCAGGCGAAGGTGCCCGTACCGCAAACCGACACAGGTGGGTGAGAAGAGAATTCTAAGGCGCGCGGAAGAACTCTCGTTAAGGAACTCGGCAAAATGACCCCGTAACTTCGGGAGAAGGGGTGCCTCGGTAGGGTGAATAGCCCGAGGGGGCCGCAGTGAAAAGGCCCAAGCGACTGTTTAGCAAAAACACAGGTCTGTGCGAAGCCGCAAGGCGAAGTATACGGGCTGACGCCTGCCCGGTGCTGGAAGGTTAAGAGGAGTGGTTAGGGGGTAACCCCGAAGCTATGAATTGAAGCCCCAGTAAACGGCGGCCGTAACTATAACGGTCCTAAGGTAGCGAAATTCCTTGTCAGGTAAATTCTGACCCGCACGAATGGCGTAACGACTTGGGCGCTGTCTCAACGAGAGATCCGGTGAAATTTTAATACCTGTGAAGATGCAGGTTACCCGCGACAAGACGGAAAGACCCCATGGAGCTTTACTGCAGCTTGATATTGGACTTTGGTACGATCTGTACAGGATAGGTGGGAGCCTTTGAAGCCTGAGCGCCAGCTTGGGTGGAGGCGCCGTTGGGATACCACCCTGATCGTATCGGAGTTCTAACCTGGTACCGTGATCCGGTATGGGGACAGTGTCAGGTGGGCAGTTTGACTGGGGCGGTCGCCTCCTAAAATGTAACGGAGGCGTTTAAAGGTTCCCTCAGAATGGTTGGAAATCATTCGCAGAGTGCAAAGGCATAAGGGAGCTTGACTGCGAGACCTACAAGTCGAGCAGGGACGAAAGTCGGACTTAGTGATCCGGTGGTACCGAATGGAAGGGCCATCGCTCAACGGATAAAAGCTACCCTGGGGATAACAGGCTTATCTCCCCCAAGAGTCCACATCGACGGGGAGGTTTGGCACCTCGATGTCGGCTCATCGCATCCTGGGGCTGAAGTAGGTCCCAAGGGTTGGGCTGTTCGCCCATTAAAGCGGTACGCGAGCTGGGTTCAGAACGTCGTGAGACAGTTCGGTCCCTATCTGTCGCGGGCGTAGGAAATTTGAGAGGAGCTGTCCTTAGTACGAGAGGACCGGGATGGACGTACCGCTGGTGTACCAGTTGTCTCGCCAGAGGCACCGCTGGGTAGCTATGTACGGAGGGGATAAGCGCTGAAAGCATCTAAGCGCGAAGCCCCCCTCAAGATGAGATTTCCCAGTATGTAAGACCCCTTGTAGACGACGAGGTTGATAGGTTCGAGGTGGAAGTGCAGCAATGCATGCAGCTGACGAATACTAATCGGTCGAGGGCTTAACCTAATCCCAACCAAGTGAAGATAAGCTTTGTAGCGAATTCCGAGTACTTGATTGGGGCCCAGAAACCCTAAGAATTTCATTTTACGCAAGTTTCGTATCTAGTTTTCAAGGCGCAAACACGCTTTGACTGTTTGGTGATGATGGCGGAGGGGACCCACGCGTTCCCATCTCGAACACGACCGTTAAGCCCTCCAGCGTCGATGGTACTTGAACCGCAGGGTTCTGGGAGAGTAGAACGTTGCCAAGCAGTACCCCCTTGGGGTGTTTTAAATACAATGACGCGGGGTGGAGCAGCTCGGTAGCTCGTCGGGCTCATAACCCGAAGGCCGCAGGTTCAAATCCTGCCCCCGCAACCAATTATTATGAGTCATTAGCTCAGTTGGTAGAGCACCTGACTTTTAATCAGGGTGTCGTAGGTTCGAATCCTACATGACTCACCATTTGCCTTATTTACAGCATGCGCGTATGGCGGAATTGGCAGACGCACTAGACTTAGGATCTAGCGGGCGACCGTGGGGGTTCAAGTCCCTCTACGCGCATACCTAGCAAAAAGGATTAAGTTATCACTAACTTAATCCTCTTTGCTTTTTGTACGTTCTTTGTGTAGATAAGTGAACAAAATTGCTAGTAATCGCCTCGTCGATTGGAAGTAATGAAGAGTTTTCTCATTTACAATAAAGTCATATCCACTAAGGAGGTTGAGGCATATGACACAAGTCACAAGGTTTGTATTGACGCAGGAGATGGTCGAGCAATTTTATCGCGAAGGATTCTTTTATGCTCCAGGCTTTCTTGCAAAGGAAACGGTAGATGCGATCAATGAGGAGAATGCTGCCTTTGCTAACGAAAAAGGGACAGGCGAATGGAAAAGTAAAGCCATCATCGATATCGCCGCGGAGCAGGAATTATACCCCGAGACCACGAGCTTTTTGACGAGTCCGGATATTGTAAGTTTTTTAGAGCAAATCCTAGGGGATCAAGTCAAACTGTGGATGGGGATGTACGCGGTCGTAGCTCCCCACGGGAACGGATTGGAATGGCATCAAGATAATCAATACACACATATTCTGGGGCATATGCTCAATGGTTTTATTGCACTTGATGATATCAGTCAGCAGAACGCAGGCCTATGGCTGGCCCCAGGTTCACATTTACTCGGGCGACAGCCCAATATCAATACAGAGCCTGGTCACAAGCGCGCTGCAGAGCCGGAGAATGGTATGCCTTGTCCGCCATTAGCCGCTGGCGATGCGGTGTTCTTCCATCGTGAGACGCTGCACCACAGCAAGAAGAATCACACGGATAAGCCTAGACGCGCATATGCCTTCCAAGTCGCGGCGGCAAGCTGCCGGTACGCCCAGTCGGGCAAACGGCTAGATGACCGTGTCCTTTTGTCCGGGTACGCCAAAGGATAACTTCAACTTTTTAATCACCCTTAGCCGTGATACTGTTTGATGTTGCTGCCTGTCTGCGGTATACACTTGGTGTCATTCCCCGATGTTCTTTGAACACTTTGTTGAAGTAACTAGGGGTGCTGAAGCCGCAGGCGAGGGCAATATCTGTGATGGTTTCATGTGTATGCATCAGCATATGAGCTGCATACTGAAGGCGAAGCCGAATGATAAATTCATTAGGAGAAGAGCCTGTCAATTCTCTGAATTTGGTATAGAACCAGGTCTTCTTTAGGTCTGACCTTTGGATAAGCAAATCTACGTCCACTTCTTCAGACCAGTGGGTGATGAGATGCTCTATGGCTGCTATGACGCCAGATAGGGAGGGAGCCGCGAACGATTGCTCTAACGAATGGTAGTATCTCTGAATTTGGACAAGGATTTGAATGAATAACGTCATCTGCTGGAGCTCCCAGCCTGGCTGATCTTGTTTCTGCTCCTCCAGGGCTTCCAAAGCAAGCCGCATGATCGACTGTGCATAAGGCGATGCTGCGGGGATTACCTGGGACGTATTCATCGTATAAAAAGGGACTAGCAAGCTGTATCCGTCTGGAATGAAAGCAACGTAATCGGGTGAGAAGAGAAGCATGATCCAACGGCTAGGTTTCCCTTCCTCCCGAGTTAAGTTCCAGTGCGGTTCGAACGGACGCAGCAAAAGGATATCGCCAGGATCGGCATAATACCACTCGTCGCCAATCGGATATTTCATTGTACTATCAAGTGCTATACTGACTTCCAGCGCGGTATGCATATGAAATTCATGCTCCGTGTATACAGCCAGCTTTTCTTCAAAGACGATACCTTGTGCGACTTTGACGTTCTGATCAAAAAACGATGCAGCCATATCTTCCCTCCTTTCGGCATTAAAAGAGACAGGTAAAAACTGGCGATAAATAATTAAACAAATTATTTGCTTTTTGTAAAGAATCCTGTTATATTACTACTTGTCGCTTTCAAAGAAGCGGCATGAAACACCTACTTGCGGAAGTGGCTCAGCGGTAGAGCATCGCCTTGCCAAGGCGAGGGTCGCGGGTTCGATCCCCGTCTTCCGCTCCATATTTTAAGCGCCCTTAGCTCAGCTGGATAGAGTATTTGACTACGAATCAAAAGGTCGGGAGTTCGAATCTCTCAGGGCGCGCCATTTTTCATCTAACATACATAGCAGTATCGGGACGTAGCTCAGCTTGGTAGAGCACCTGCTTTGGGAGCAGGGGGTCGCATGTTCAAATCGTGTCGTCCCGATCAAACAAAAGAAGTATAATCGATCAGTAGATAGACTGGGAGATTATGCTTCTTTTTATGTTTTCTAAGTTATCGTTGCGAGGAAGCAGCCATCTCATTGGCTAAGGCAACAAGCTTACTTAGCGTTTTCCAATTGCGCACGGTAGCAGGAACATCGAGCTTCGGCAGGTTATTGGCCAGCTTGGATTTTAGAACGCTGTGTCGGTACAGCAGATAGAGTTCTCTTCCTTTTGCTCGCAGCTGATCATTCTCTGTTTGGAACACTTCAAGACGAGCTAAGCTTTCTTTGGACGGTTCCTTAGGCAGGAAGGCTACGTAAAGGCTTTCGGCATCGGACATAGACTCCGCTTCGGAGATTTCGTCCGCAGTGTACGGGCAATTTGCGGCTGTGAGATTCAGTTCCTCCGCAGTTCTCAAAATCACGGCTAAAGAGATATGAAAGACGCTGTCAATCTCACTCTCGATCCGCTTGCGCAGCGATTCTTCATCCGCATCCGCTTCGAACAAAACATTTCCGCTCTGAATATAGGTCTGAACACGAAGCAGCCCTATTTGCTCCAAGGTTTTTCGAAGTTCAGCCATTTTGATAATATTTTTTCCACCTACGTTAATGCCACGCAATAACGCGATATAGATCGCCATCCCATTCACTTCTCTCTTTTAATATACATGAAATATACATCATATTAGACGTTAGCGCCATTTCCTTTATATCCATACTTTACCATAAAAAAGTGCTGTTACACACTAGATCATGGAGGGGAGTGTCATCATGTGTCGAAAGCCCCGTCCGGTTTGCGAAAAGGCCCCCTATTTACTTTGACACAAATCGACGAATGTCTCTCGTACAAACACTCATCATGTGTGAAATTATAACTATTCAAGTAAAAAAATATTAAAATTATGGAAAAAATTATTTATAATAGAGGAGATTCTCCTTAACAAGAAGAACTAGTACTAATTAAAATGTCGGGGCAGTCTACTTGAGAAGAATAAGAGGTAACATCTATGCAGAATTCATTGTTTTTCAAGAATGTGATAAATTCTGATTCCATCTTCGAATCGATCGGCCAATTGAATGATATCGCCAAAAAATCAATAGGCTGTGAACATATCTCTCTTTTTCTAATGGATGAGAAACATCAGATTACCCCAGCTTCTTATTCCGTAAATATTAGTACAGCAGTCATGGAGCAGCTAAAGTACATAGTCCTTCAAACACAATTTTTTTCCCAAATGCCAGAAGGTTCACGTTTGTCGGTTTATGAGGCAGATGGGATGCTTCGAGATCACCTTCTAAAATCCAGATACGAATGTATTTATGGATTCCACATAAAGCACGGCCCTTCGTACGGTGCCCTACTATTCTCATTTCCTTCGGATACTCAGCTGAAAGACGATCAATTGCAGTTATGCAATCTCATTAAATTACATATGGAGCAGTTGATTAAAAAGATTCAATTCCGCAAGCAAGTGCTAAAGCAGCAGGCTTACGAAAGCCTCTTTAATACATTAAGAGTTAAAGACAGTTTTACAGTTGATCATTGCTATAATGTTGCTTTCTATTCTACGCTGCTTGGTGCGAAGGCCGGCGTCAGCGAAACCGAGTTGGAAACTTTGAAGCTGGGCGCTTTGCTTCACGATGTAGGGAAATTAGCTATTCCCGATCATATTCTCATGAAGCCCGGCCGTTTAACGGACGAAGAGTTTAATGTCATACGCCAACATCCTGTGATTGGGTTTGAATTGCTGAAGGAACTGCAGGATGTAGAACATCTATTACCGATGGTAAGGTGGCATCACGAGCGGATGGATGGACGGGGCTACCCAGATCAATTGAGCGGATCGGACATCCCTTATCTGGTACGGATTGTAAGTATCGCCGATGCGTTCGATGCGATGACATCCACGAGAGTTTACCGGAACTCGCTCCACGTTCATGAGGTAAGAGAACAGCTGCTTACTCATGCGGGCAAACAATTTGACGAGAAATTAGTACGGATTTTCTTAAGCATCATCGATGAGCAAATGCAAATGAATGGTTAGTGGACTCAAAACTATTATCGTAATGAAAGATGGGATAAATGAATGAGCGGTCGTATTCTTATCATCGATGATGAACCTCATAACTTAAATATACTGCGTATATTTTTGAATTCGTTACATTATGAAATTTTTACTGTTGAAGATGGTACAGAAGCGCAGGCGATGGTCAAAGAAGTGATGCCTGATCTAATTTTGCTCGATGTGATGATGCCGGAAATTACAGGGTTTGAAATATGTAAAAGTTTGATTTCGGAACCTGAATTTGATACACCCATTATTTTCTTATCGGCCAATGCGCAGAAAGAAGACATTTTACAAGGATTGCGCCTAGGAGCGGTTGATTATTTAACAAAGCCTTTTGATCTGGATGTGCTGGAACGGAAAGTTGAGATCGCCCTCCATCAAAAAGCCAAGATTAAGAACTTGAAGAAAGACAATAAACAACTGGCCAAGTTGGTCTACGTAGACGCATTAACCGGCCTATATAATCGAGCTTATTTAGATATTACGATCCGGATGATCAGTGAGGGAACTAAGAAATTCCAGGCTGCTATGATGGTGGATATGGACTATTTTAAAGATATAAACGATAATTTCGGCCATTTGGTTGGCGATCAAGTATTGAGGGAAGTTGCTGCAATCATACAGTCTAAGGTTTCAAGCGATCACGATTTAGCGTTTCGTTATGGCGGAGATGAATATTTAGTTCTGCTCCATAATGAAGCGAATTGTGTTGAAATAGCCAATAGCATTATTAAGGATGTAGATAGTTTAAAAGTTAGCTTGGCACCTAATAAGATGAAAGAGTTTTCCGTAAGTATTGGATTAACCAATAATTTCGATCCGACCTGTTTTGAGCAAATTATTACACAAGCGGATGCCGCACTACTCGGAGCCAAAAACAGTGGAAGACATCAAATAAAGATTCGTTAGACAAAGGAGAATGAGGAAAGCATGGTCATGGAGCTTATGAGTTTTCAGAAATTGTTTCAAATGACAAAAGTTATAAATTCACAGTTTGAGCTGTCGGAAATTTTGCAGGTTTTCGTAGATGCGATCGCCGGCGAGATTACGCAAGCAGATTTGGTTGGTTTTTTCCTGAAGCAGCCCGATGGTACGTTCAAAGGATATAAAGGCAATAAATTACCTGTTGATATCACGGAATTGTTAATTGATCCGAAAGAGGATGAATTTGTAAGAGATATTTTACGAAATCAATCCAGTGACTACATTTCTGATACCAGTATAGATCTGCGTTTGGATCAGTCCAAAAGACAATTGCTGAAAATTAAATCCATCCTCGGTATTCCGGTCATCGTCGATAATGAGGTATTTGGTTTAGTCTTCGTTCATGATTTCGGTAAACCAATGAATATTACTCCAGAGCAGATGGAAGTCACAGAAGCCTTTGTTAACATGGCCAGTGTCGCCATTCGCAATATCCGGATGTTTGAGCAGCGTCAACTGCTTATGGAGAAGCAGCAGCTTCTTCTTGATGCGACGAAAGCATTGTCCGAATCGTTATCCGTCAAAGATGTACTGAACACGTTTTTCTACTATATGCGCAAAGCAAGCGGATCGAAAGATATCGGAATTCATTTATACAATGAAAAAGAACATACGATTGAGCCTTATCAGTTGTCCTCAGAGAACGTGACGATGGATGAATGGAAGGTGAAACATCGCGAGGTCAAATTAACGATCGAAAACGACCGGCTGTTGTATGAAGTCATCACGGAGAAAAAAGCGGCAGCCATCGAGGATGTTTATGCAGATCCACGGCCTAATCATAAAGCGTTCGTTTCTTTTGACATCAAAAGTATCATGGTATTCCCGCTTGTTGCCAAAGGCTCTGTGTACGGTGTCGTGGCGATACCGTCTATCGGAAAGCAGCGCAAGTATGAAGCTAGCATTCTGGAGTTCTGCCAATCCATTTCGGATGCGACGGCAACGGCGTTATCCAATGCGCAGCATACCGAAACACTGGATCATTCCGTGCACGAGCGCTCCATAGAGCTGCAGCAAGCTAACTTCAAGTTAGAGGGTCTTGTGCGGGAATTGGAGCATTTGAACGAGCTCAAAAGCGATTTCATCGCGACACTCTCTCATGAGCTGCGTACGCCGATTACAGCGGTTAAAGGATCCGTTGATATTCTTGGAAAAGGTATTCTTGGCGATCTCAACGATTCCCAGAAGGATTTGCTGGATATTGCAGCTAAATCCATCGACCGATTGCTTGATCAAGTGAATGAACTGCTCGATTTTGCCAAAATGGAAAATGGAAAGTTTGAGCTCCTCTATACCGAAGCGGATTTCAATGAAATTGTTAAGGAATCGGTCCATATCGTACAATCGCTTATTAATAAAAAGAAATTGATTCTGGTTGTTGAAACCGAAGTGGATAAGGATACCGTCGTCCGAGTTGATAAGCAACGCATTCTGCAAATTCTGCTTAATTTACTTTCCAATGCGATCAAATTTACGCCTCCACTGGGTGTAATTACGATAAAAACGAAATTCGAGGATAGCTTGCTCACGGTTGAGGTGCAGGATAACGGGATCGGGATTCCTTTTGAAAAGCAGAAAAATATCTTTACCAAGTTCTATCAGGCGAATAATCAAATCAATGGGACAGGCCTCGGTCTTGCGATTTCGAAGCAACTGATTGAGCTACACGGCGGCCGCATTTGGTTCGAAAGCAGTGAGGGCCAAGGATCGGCATTTAAATTTACATTACCTATTGGAAAGGAGTAACGAAGATGCGGGCGATTGAAGTAGGGTTGAGATTTCTTGTGCAGCAAGGAGTGAAGTATGTATTCGGTATTCCGGCGGGTTCAATCAATGCTATTTATGACGCCCTTCTGGATATCCCGGAGTTGAAGCCGATTGTAGCCAAGCATGAGAACAGCTCCGGTTATATGGCAGGTTCTTATACGAGAATTACCGGTATTCCGTCACTATGCGTAGCTTCCAGCGGTCCAGGAGCGACGAATCTGGTAACGCCGGCTGCGAATGCTTGGAAACAGAAACTGCCCGTTATTTTCATAACGGGCTCGGTTCCATCGACCAAGCTGGGCAAGGGAGGCGCGCAAGAGTTGTATGCGGAGCCGATCTTTGCTTCGATCACGAAGATGAGCCGCACGGTGCTCGATCCACACGAACTGCCGGAGATTCTAGCAGAAGCTTATCATACAGCGATTAGCGGTGTGCCGGGTCCAGTTCATCTTGCGATTCCGATCGATATCCAGATGAAGGATATCGGGGAAAGAGAACTTCCGGTGCTGCCTCCCGTGGAGCAGCCCGTTATAGATTTGGCGGCTGCCCAAGCTGCTGCACAGCGAATAAAGGCTGCAGGCTCCAAGGGAGCTATTTTGCTCGGAAATGGAGCAAAAACAGCATCGGACAGCATCGTGCAATTTGCTGAAACGTTGGGTTGGGGCGTTGCGACCACACCTCGCGGTAAGGGAGCGTTCCCTGAGAATCACCCGCTGTCCCTAGGGGGATATGGCCTTTCGGCTAACTGGAAGGCAAGCGAGTATTTGAATGGCGGCAACCACGAAGTGCTGCTGATCATTGGGTCAAGCCTTGGCGAGCTGGCGACAAGCAACTGGGAGCCGCGTTTGGTTGCAGGCCGTGAGCTGATTCACATCGATTATGACGCTAATGAGCTTGGAAAAGTCTATGAGACTCATTACCCGGTGCATGGCGAAATCAAGTTGGTTATCGCGGAGCTGCTTGAACAGCTGTCCGCAGATGGACAGAAGGATGAAGCAGCTGTCAGCGATGCTTTCGCTGGTTTGGCAGAGGCTGCAGCGGCAGCCGAACCTGGCGAGGAGAAGTGGAATACACGGTCTGCCATCCGCGGACTAAGTGCTGCAGCACCGAAGCATGCCCGGTTCTTTCTGGATATCGGGGAATTCATGACATACTCGATTCAAAATGTGTTGATCGAAAGCGGCCAAGCGTTCGATATCGACATTAATTTCGGAGGCATGGGCTCCGGACTGGGCGGAGTTATCGGTGCTCAGCTAGCCGAGCCGAGCAGGCCAACGATTTGCATAACAGGTGACGGCTGCTTCTTCATGCATGGTTTAGAGGTGCTGACTGCGAAAGAGTATCAGCTTCCGATTCTTTTTGTCGTCATCAATAATGCCCGCTTGGGAATGGTCTATCATGGACACATGCTGCAGTACAAACGGTGCCTTGATGATTTCTCACAAGAGCGCGTAAGTATCGCAGGAATTGCGAGATCCCTTGGACTGCGCCATGCTGAGATTACATCACTAGATCAATTGCAGAGTGAACATATAAATGAGTGGTTATCCAATGGGGAGCCGGTTGTTGTAGAAGTGATCGTGGACGGGAACGAAATTCCTCCTATGGGAGAGAGAGTGAAGTTTCTGCAAGGAGCCACATATTAATTGGCATTGCTGATTGAAGCTCTTGGTTGCTTGCATCCGAGAGCTTTTTTGCCTATGTGAGGAAGGAGATTGTATTCTTGGTTCTGGAAATGATATGGTTATAGGGAGCAAGAACACTAAGGAAGGGGCGCTTCATCCATGTTGAAACGTACCATAGGTCGTTTGAATTACGAAAGCTCAGTCGTTATGTTTGGAGCCGCAAGTCTCGGCAATGTCAAGCAGGAGGAAGCGGATGCGTCAATTGCTTATGCCCTGCAGCATGGGGTGAACCATTTCGATACAGCCGCCAGTTATGGCGATGCTGAGTTACGCATGGGGCCTACCATCAGCCAAGTGCGCGGAGATATTTTTCTAGCTACGAAAACAGGGCAAAGATCGAAAAAGGAAGCGAAGGAAGAGATTTATCGTTCTTTGGAACGAATGAAAGTGGATTCCGTTGACTTGCTTCAGCTGCATGCCGTGGGCTCGATGGAAGAGCTGGACCGCTGCACAGAAAAGGGCGGTGCCTTGGAAGCGGCTTTGGAAGCGAAGGCCGAGGGCATCGTGAAGGAAATTGGCATTACGGGACATGGGCATGATGCGCCTAAAGTTCATTTGGAAGCGTTACATAGATTCCCCTTCGCTACGGTGCTGCTTCCGCTGAATTATTATATGTACAGCTTGCCGGAGTACCGCGAGGCTTTCGATGCATTGATGGAAGAGGCGGGCAAGCAGCAGGTGGCGGTGCGGGTCATTAAAGCCATCGCGAAGGCGCCGTGGGCTGAAGGGCAGGAGCGTCCTTATGCGACGTGGTACGAGCCGTTTGATCAGCAGCAGGTGATTGATGCATGTGTGCATTTTGTGCTATCGTTCCCTGGCATTTGCGGGTTCGCTAGCGCAGGGGACGTTCATTTGTTCCCGAAAATCGTGGACGCCGTCGAACGTTACGGTGCCATGAAGGATGAAGAGGCTGAGCGGATCCTGAGCGGGATTAGCGGGTATACCTCTGTTTTTGGAGCGCCGACCTCGATCGCATGAGTAAATAAACGCGTTTTCTCCGTAAGGGGAGGGCGCGTTTTTTTGTTACTCAAAATTGACATGAATTGGACTCACTTATGCGTCGCTAACTCTGGACAGAGGACGAATATCTATAGCGAACATAAGGGGGAAGGTAAGATGATTAAACGATTGTGGACAAGCAAAAGGTTCTGGCTAATAAGCCTAGCTACGCTGATGGTTGGCGGCGTAGCCGTATTCGCAGCTTGTTATTCATACATTCGCGGGCTCGATGTTTCGAAATTAAATCAGCCGCTGCCCGAGGCTACGCTCGTGCTTGATAAAAACGGCAAACCGGCGGCGCAGCTGTCTGCTTCAAAGATCGACCCGGTACCGATAGCGCAGATGCCCAAGGTACTCACGGATGCCGTTGTGGCTGTGGAGGATCGGAGATTTTATGAGCATACCGGCATTGATCTTCAGTCTATTTTCCGCGCAGTAGCCCGCGATGTGGTGCGAGGCAGCTATTCGGAGGGTGCAAGTACGATTACTCAGCAGCTGGCGCGGAATCTTTTTCTCAATGCCGACAAAACCCTGGGTAGAAAATTACGCGAGGCAGCGTACGCAATCAAAATTGATACGACCTACAGCAAAGACGAAATTCTGGAGATGTATTTGAACAGTATTTATTTTGGGGAAGGCAGTTGGGGCGTTCAAGGGGCGTCTAGAACCTATTTTAATAAAAATGTACAAGACTTAACGCTGCCGGAAGCAGCGGTGCTTGCCGCGCTGCCGAAGGCGCCGAGCCTGTACTCGCCTTTTCAGGATGAAGCACACGCACTTGAACGCAGGAACACGGTGTTGGTATTAATGCGCGATGAAGGCAAGATTACGCCTCAGGCGTACGAAAGTGCAAAGGCGGCACCGATCGGTGTTATGAAGTCGGATAAAAGCAATGATCTGAAAGGCAAATATCCCGCTTATGTCGATGCGGTCATTAGTGAAGCCGTTCGCCTATACGGTTTCACAGAAGAGCAGCTGCTAACCGGCGGCTTACGCATTACAACAGAGCTGGATCCTACCGTGCAAAACGCTGTAACAGAAGTTTATAAGGACGACAGTCTCTTTCCCGAAAGCAAGCCGGATCAGCTTATCCAGAGCGGCGCGGTCATAGTAGACCAGCGGACTGGCGGTATCCGCGCTTTGGCAGGGGGACGGGGAGAAAGCGTCTTCCGAGGTTTCAGTCATGCTACGCAGCTGAAGCGGCAGCCGGGATCGACTTTTAAGCCAATTGTCGTTTACGGTCCTGCGCTGGAGCAAGGGTATCAGCCATATTCCACGCTATTTGATGGGCCACTCAACATTGATGGGTATCAGCCTCAAGACTGGGATCATCAATCGCGAGGGCAGGTGACGATGCAGGAGGCGGTCGTGTCTTCCTGGAACGTGCCGGCCGTGTGGCTGTTGCATGAAATCGGCATTGATCACGGACTGCAATTTGCCAAGTCGCTGGGCATCACGCTGCCCGCTCAAGACCGTCAGCTCAGCATCGCGTTGGGCGGACTGTCGGAGGGGGTCTCACCGCTCCAAATGGCACAGGGCTTCAGTGCGTTCGCCGCTAAAGGGAATTATCACGAAGCGCACACCATTACGAAAATAGAGACTAGCTCAGGTCATTTGCTCATACAAGCTGCACCACAGAGTGTACAGGTCATGAAGCCTGAGACAGCTTATGCCATGACATCGATGCTCCAAGTCGCTGTAAGGGAAGGGACAGGGAAAAATGCCGCGATGAACCGCCCTGTTGCCGGGAAATCGGGTACCACGCAGCTGCCGCAGACGAAGGAGTTCGAGGGGATAAGCAGCGGCAGCGCTAAGGACGCCTGGTTCGTGGGGTACACACCAGAGCTGACGGCGGCCATTTGGGTCGGTTATGATCGTACGGATAAAACCCATTATTTAACGACTTCCGGCGGGGCTGTGCCTGCTGTTTTATTTCGTGAGATGATGGGGCGGGCGCTGGCTCAAGCTCCTGTTGTTCTGTTTGATATGCCTGTTGTGGGGGCGGAGGAACCGGCAGATAATCCGGAGAAGGAGTCCGGCAAAGGGCCGGGTAAAGAGCACGGGCATGGAAAAGGGAAGGATTAGCAGAGATGCTCGCTGCTTCGTATTAGTATCGACGGTAACGCCGGTTCCTCCCGCTATT
This sequence comes from Paenibacillus sp. WC2504, assembly GCF_052682475.1. Lineage (NCBI taxonomy): Bacteria > Bacillati > Bacillota > Bacilli > Caryophanales > Paenibacillaceae > Paenibacillus > Paenibacillus sp. WC2504. Next base: position 7,493,085 of record NZ_JBQZFH010000001.1, on the reverse strand, counting down.
TTTCGCGATTCATCCATTTTTGGCGGCGAAGTAACTGCAGTTTCTACCGCTAATTCCGCCAGATCTAGCAGAATAGGCCTAGCTGCTGGCGATTAGATGGAGCAACTACCGCTATTTCTTCTCCTGCCACTGAGCAGCGAAGATTAGTGGTAGTTTTTCCATCTACTCGATTCGAGGCACAGCGCTCGAACGCTTCAGCTAAGCGCTACGAAGTTTCATAGCAAAAAAGCCGCCAGTTCTCATAGAGACTGGCGGCTTTCTTAATTATTCGTCGTGCTGGCTGTTGCCACGTGGCTTATCCTTATTTTTACGCTCATCTTTGTGATCGTCTTTAGCTTTTGGCCCGCCATTAGGCTCATCTTTGCGCTTGTCGTCATGATCATCGCCAGGTTTCTTCTGAACCTGCTGCGGCTGTTGAGGCTGCTGCCATTTAGTTTTCATATGGACATTCAATTTGTTTGCGTCCAAGTTATAGTGCTGGGCAAGCAGCCCTGCAATTTTCTGCTCAGCATCGGATGATTTGAGATCGATCGAAGCAAGCAGATTCTGAATCCACTGGGCAGCTTCCTCCCCTTTGAGGTGAATCATACCGGAATCTTCAGGCTTAACGCTTAGATCATACGTCGTTCCTTTATCATCCTTGGATTGCCCGATATGCAGCTTAAAATGCTTGCCGTCAACATTCAGATCAAAGCCTTGCAGGTCTGGATAATTAACTTTATCCGCCGTGGCTGGCTTCGTGCTGGACTCCGGTGTTGGAGCAGCCGACGTAGGTGTCGGTGTCTGCGTCGGAACAACCGTTGCAGCAGGACTCTGTGTCGGAACAACCGGAGCAGCAGAAGCAGCCGGGGACGGCGTGGGCTCATTTGTAACGGAAGATGATGCTTTGACATAGGCAGCCTGCTGCTTGCTATTGAGGATTAACTCGATCTGATCCCCTGTGTGTAAGTCGGCAAGCTGAGCTTTTTGATCATTTTTGAAAACCCACACAGATTTCGCTAAGGGTACCGTTTGGTCCCCAGTAGCTGTAGTGACAGTGACGGCCTCCGAACTAGCAGATTTGAATGTGCCGTTGACTGAAGTAGAAATGGCTGAGTTAGGTGAAGTTGATGCATAGGCTGTCCACCCGCAAACCAACAAAGCCACCAGCGTAATAGAAATAATAATAAATGGTAATCTTTTGCGCATAAGAAAACACCTCCACTAACACCTTTCGGCATAGGGTGGTGTTTTGGGACGGTCTTAGGGCTATTAGTCGCTTTGCAGACGCTGCATGAATTCTTCAGCTGCACTGTATCCCTGCTGACGCAAATACCAGCTGTTCGCCGCAGCCTCAACAAGTCCGGCAACGTCGCGTCCAGGCTGCAGCTGGATTTCAATATGCGGAATTCGGATGTCCATATATTCCGTGAAAGCAGGCTCAAGCTCCAAATCGTTATTGAGCGCATGCTCCTGCCACTTGGTCAGCTCGATGTCGAGTACGATCCGTGTTTCATCTTGAAACGCCTTGCGGCCGTAGAGACGCGACACGTTAATAAGCCCGATGCTGCGCAGCGCAAGGAATTCCTTCGTTTTACCGTTGTGTGTGCCCAGCAAAGTCTCCGGGCTAATTTTCTTCAGCACAACGATATCATCGGCCACGAGGCGGTGTCCTCGGCGAATCAAGGTGTGGGCAGTTTCGCTTTTGCCAACACCGGATTTGCCACGAAGCAAGATGCCGATCCCCGATACGTTGACGCAGACGCCGTGAATCGCCATCTCCTGCGCCAAGGATTTGCTGAGATATAAATCAACGAGATCCTGGAATTTACTTGTCGCTGCGGCTGTACGGAGAAGGGGAATACGTTCTTCTTCGCAATATTTCGTTAAATATTTCAAGCCTTCCTGATTTCTCGTGACGACAAAACAAGGGGGATGATATTTGACAATATTACCGATATGCAGATTTCTTTCTGTTTCGGTGAGTTTGTGCAGGTAAGTAATTTCTTTCCGGCCTAAGAGCTGTACGTGCTCTTGCGGGAAGTACTCGAAATAGCCGACAAACTCAAGGCCGGGGCGATGCGCCTTCGTTTTGGTAATCGGACGGTGCAGTTCCGAGTGTCCGGCAAGTACTTCGAGCGAGAAGCGCTCGACTAAATCTTTGACTGTGACGGGCTTCACAATCTGTCCCTCCTTTATAAATTCATGCTAATCCCCTATCATTCGCTTACTTCCTGCAATATTCCTGCTATGAAAGCGCTTGAATGTGGCATTTTCGTACAAAATGTGTCAAATTATGCGTTGCTTTCGGGAACAGCATTGGTAGGATAGAAGCAAAAAGCGAATATGGAGGTAAGTCAAATGGAGGCTTATAAAAACTGCCAAAGCTGCGGGATGCCGCTGGCACGTGATGAACAAGGCGGTGGAACAGAGAAATCGGGAGCGAAGAGTAAGGTTTATTGCAGTCATTGTTATCAAAACGGCAAGTTCACGCAGCCTGATTTAACGGTAGACCAGATGAAGGAGATCGTGAAGCAAAAGATGGTGGAGTTCGGATTTCCCCGTTTCCTAGCCGGACTTTTTACACGGAATATCCCTAAGCTGCGTAGATGGTCCTCGAACAAATAGCGAAAAAAGACGCCCCATGCAAGAAGCGCACAGAGCGTAGGCCATGTCGGTCGTTTCGTATGTTTATGTAAAAGCAGCTTACCTGTTGTAGCCGCATTTTTTCGCAAGCGTAGGCCATGTCGAGAGAAACATACCTTCCCACCGGTCTTCAGGCAATACCATGATCCATCTTGCGATTTGATCCAAGCCCATGTCACACAAAGTTTGAACGACTTCTTCTCTTTCACAGCTCGTTTTTAATGCTAACATCTCAAAACCACCTCATCAATTGTATTCAAACAATTATGCATATGCGGCGGAGAGACGGAATGTGACGATTTTCCATAAAAAAGTAAAAGAGGCCATGCCGTTGAATGCTGCACAGCCTCTTTTTGGTTTACAAATGAGGTGGATTTGGCTATTTTAAGTGATTGCGAAGGCTAGGCTCGACCGATTGCAGCACTTGACCCAGCTTAGCGTCGGAGATGTCGTTTTCACCGTACCGAACTTGATTATAGGCCGTTGTAATGGCATGTACTGTTTCTGGAGACAGCTGCTTGCCTAAGCTTAAGTCTTTTTCCGTTTCATTAGGAGTCAGAGCTTCCTTATACGTATACCCGCCCTGAGCGGCCTGCTCGATCAAGAGGCGGTAAAGATAGCGGACGCGCTCTCGATTGTTCGGTAAAAGCGACCATTTCCTCGCCTGGCTTCTCTCCTTGTTTCTTCCTTTTCTCACTTGCTTCCACCATAGGCGTGGAAGTCCTTTCCAATCGACAAGCGCTTCTTTTTCGTCAATGAAGCCCTCGGATTCCCCATCTTGCTTGCTGCTGAGAGAACGGTTCATTAAACGCTTTAAGAAGGCATTCACCACTGGCAGGAGCTTGGTTACAATCAAATAAACGGCAAAAACGATTAGTGCGATAACGATCAGATATCCGAAGACGATCTGGATGTAGTGAAACAAAGCGTCCAGCCAGCTCGGTTCTCTGGCTTCAGCCGGAGGCAGGAGCGGCGGCGGTGCGGACGCGCTGGGCTCCGGCGGCGCTTCCGGCGGAGGATCGGACTGCAGGAGACGTATCAGCCATGCGATCGCAGCGCGTAAACCGGCAACGATGCCTTGCCGAAGCTGCTGGAAATAGGCAACGGCGAAGATAACGGCAATTAAGACCGTTAACCAAATCCGACTCGAGCGCTTCACGGTCTCCGACAAGGAGGAGGAGGCGGCCCGCTCATCGCTGGCGAGTGTCGCTGTTAGCAAGCCTGTTCGCTGCATAGCAAAGAAAAAGATGATGAGCGAGACGAATCCTAGTCCATTCAACCAGCCCATGTAAGGTTGAAAGGAGGCTTGATGTCCCATGATTGGAACACCGATGAAGTACACGGCGCCTGCAACTGCAAACGAGGCTCCCGGGAAGATGGCAGGCCAGCCGTCTTTCGTGCAGCGAATACCTCTATAGGAGAGCAGCATGCCGATAGCGGCACAAATCCAACTGTGCCAGTTGTTCCCTTGGAATAGGAAGGCTGCTGCAAAACCGACTAGTGCACATCCCAGAAGCTCATATAGCGTGCGAGATAACCATGTTATGCGCCCCAATAAGCTGCCTGCCACGAAAACAAGCATGAACTGCACGATCAACGGCCAGAGTGATATCTCTGATACATAAAGGTTCGTAGTCACGACAAGGGGTGAGAATAGGATGAGTTCAGCCCCCGCGAACAAAAGAGAATTTCCGAAGACTCGAAGATAAGTACTCCTAGTCGGATTAACTTGCTGAGCTTGCCCCTGAAGCGGTGTTGACATCGGATGGACTCGCCTCCTTTTCATGAAGGGTTAATAGCCCATGCTGCAAGGGAACGATAAAGACGGTATGCCCCTGCGCTTCAAGTCGCTGAATGCTATCTTCAATGGCATCGGATACGAAAGCAGTCAGCAGAATAATATCCAGGGCGCTCCCTTCCTGCAAAGTGCTCTCATCCAGAAAATCACTGCAGGAGCGGGTGTAGGAAATGGACAGCTTCGCCATCGTTTCGAACAAGTATTCCAAATGCGGGTGACCGCCGGCCGGAGAGATATGCACCGGGACACCAGGCTGCTGGGTGAGAGAACCGTTATAGCCGAAGCCAACAGGAATTCCTTGGCTAATCGCATATTCGGCCAACGTGGCGGCGTACGATAAGCCTTTCTCAACCAGCTCCGGATCGCTAACAGCGTCCCACATGGTTGCGGTTATTTGGGTATTGACGATGATGAGCAGCCTCGGGTCTGCCGTGAACTCCCGATTGTAGACCTGCAGTCTCTGGCTGCGGGCCGTGGCTTTCCAATGAATGCTGTTCATCGTATCCCCGTAACGATACTCGCGCACACCTGAGACGAGGAACGGATCGGGCATAATCCAGCGCTTCACCGTAACTTCTCCTTGCCAGCGGCTGGATAGAAGCGGGATGTCGTCCCTGCTCACCAAGCGCGGATACACAAGGAGTTCCAAATCTGTGCGCTGGCTTTTCGTTGCCGCATGCATGCCGACAAGATCCCCGATGGATGCGGATACGGTTTCAAGCTTATACCAGCCACGCTGTGCGCAGTATACCTGATGGCGTCTGACGATCCGGGTATACGGCATCAGACTGAAAAGACTGCGATGATTCTGGAACATCGCGCCGCTGCTTACGGCCAGATTGCTTTGCTTGGCAAAATGAAGCCCGGCATGAATTGTGGACTCCAAGCGCAGCCAAGGAACCGGAGCGAGCTTGCGGTTCTGAATCGTTTCGATCATTTCGATGCGATCACCTGCATGGCAGTGTGCTGTATTGAATGTTCGTTTAATCGTAAGACCGCGAAAGCCCCAACGGTTGAATATGGCGTGTTGGACAAGATAGACAAGGCCGGCGATGATCAGGATCCAGGAGATACCCATCCGCTACCTCAGCTTGACTTCCGTCGGCACGGGCGTTGCTGCAAGAATGCCCGCCAGCAGCGTCTGCACCTGCTGGTCCTGCTGGCGCGACCGTGTCCGCAGCAGGATGCGGTGCGCCCAGACGGGCCCGGCTAATGCCTTGATGTCGTCCGGCAGCACGTAGTCGCGGCCGCGCAGCGCCGCGTACACCTGCGCCGCCTTCATCAAGGCGCGCACGCCGCGCGGCGAGACGCCAAGCGCGGCATCCGCATGCGTGCGCGTTGCTTCCGCGAGCTGCACGAGGTACTGTAGCAGCTCGTCACTGAAGCGCACTTGCACGAACAAGCGCTGCGCTTCAAGCAGCTCAGCGCGCCCTACAACCGGCAGCAGCTGATCAAGCGGGTCCTGCTGTTGGTAGCGCTTTAAAATCTGTACCTGCTCCGCCGCAGACGGATAACCAAGCGAGAGCTTCATCAGGAAGCGATCGAGCTGCGCTTCCGGCAGCGGGAACGTCCCCTGATTCTCGACGGGGTTCTGCGTGGCGATTACGAGGAAAGGCGCTTCGAGCGCGCGCGTTTCCCCGTCGATGCTTACTTGGCGCTCCTCCATGCTTTCCAGCAAGGCGGATTGGGTGCGCGGCGTCGCGCGGTTAATTTCATCGGCGAGCACGATGTGAGCGAATAGCGGCCCTGGGCGGAATTCGAATTCGCCGAGTTTTTGATTGTAAAAGTTAATGCCGCTAACATCCGAAGGCAGGAGATCCGGTGTGAACTGAATGCGCTTCATCGTGCCGTCCAAGGAGCGGGCCAGCGCTTTAGCGAGCTGCGTTTTCCCGGTACCTGGCACATCCTCAAGCAGCACATGCCCGGAAGCGATGAGGGCGATAACCATCAGCTCGACCGTCTCGTCTTTTCCTACAATGACTCTACCTACATTTTCCTTGATGAGCGTAGCGATTTGTCCTATTCGTGCGAAGTCCAACGGCTGTTCCTCCCAAATCATTAATGTGGTGAACAATATGTAAATCGGGACATAAGAATTGTCTTCTTAAGTTTAACAGACACTAGGTGATTTTTACCATTACTTCCTGATCGCTTGCTAATTCTGTTGTGTATTCGATAGGCAGTGAGTACAATATGGTTAAATAGCCTAATTACTAATTACTGACAAATAAGCACTTTATATGTAAATGTTTAGGGGGACCCTGATGTACAAGCTAATTTTAGTGGATGATGAAGAGGATGTCCGTGAAGGCGTCGTTCGCGAGGTGGACTGGGAAGCCATTGGCTTCGAGGTCATTGAGAAAGCGGAGAACGGCAGAGAAGCGCTGGAAATGGTAGAGCGATTACAGCCGGATGTCGTGGTAACCGATATTCAAATGCCGTTTATGAATGGGCTGCAGCTGGCCGAAGCGATTCGGGAGCGATTTCCGACCATTAAGCTGATCATTCTCACGGGGCATGATGAGTTTGAGTATGCCCAAAGGGCGATTAAGCTGCATATCGACGAGTATGTGCTGAAGCCTTTTTCCGCGCAAGAGCTTATCAATGCTTTACTGAAGGTGAAAGGACAAATTCAGGAGGAAGTGGCACACCGGGAAAATGTGCAACTGCTCATGGAGCATTACCGGAAGAGCATGCCTGTGCTGAAAGAGAACTTTCTGGCAACGCTCATGAACCGGAAGCTTCCGCGCGAAGAAGTCTATGAGAAAGCGGCAAACTACGGAATTGAACTAAGCGGTCAAAGCTTTGTCGCTGCTGTCATGAGTATAGATGGGGTACTGATTCCTGAGGAGGAGCTGGAGAATCGGGAAGAGCTCTCCAAGTCCGTTTCCTTAAAATATTCGCCAGATCAGGCGCTGAAATATTTCGCCTTATTAAATATCACGGAAGAGATTGTTGATAAACACCGGCTTGGCCTTGTTTTCATGCATGACGATCAGGTGGTTGTGTTATCCGTGAGGGAGAGTGAGAACAGGGAAGTCGCGCTGCAAGAGACTATGAAGGTGCTGGAAGAAGTTCGGCAGAATGTGGAAAAATATTTGAAGTTCACCTTAACGGTCGGTATTGGTACTGTCATGAAGGATGTGACCAAAATCAGCTATTCCTATGAAGACGCTGTATTGGCGCTGGACTATCGACTTATTCTTGGCAATAACCGGATTATTTCCATTGATGATGTGGAGATGCGCTCCGTGGAGAAAGTTCGCTTTGACGATGTGAAAGAGCACGCTTTGACGCGTTGTATCAAGGTTGGGACAAATCAAGAGATCCGGGAGACGATGGACGAGCTTTTTCAGGGAATTGAAGGAGCTGTTTCCGTTAAGGACTATCAGATTTATTTGCTAGAAATTCTGACTTGCATCCTGAAGGCGGCCAAGGATTCGAATTTGAACGTGGACGAAGTTTTCGGCGACAACTTCATTCCTTTTACAGAGATCAATAAGTTTACGTCGTTGGAAGAAGCTAAGCACTGGCTTGCCGAGCTATGCGCCTCGATGATGAACCATATCGCTACGGACCGCCAATATACCTACAAGAACCTGGTTGAGATGGCCAAAGATTATACCAAAAATCATTATCACGAAGGCGACATTACGATTAATAAAGTGTGCAGCCATTTGCATATTAGCGCGGGGTATTTCAGCAGCATTTTCAAAAAAGAAACGAAAATGACCTTCGTCAACTATTTAAACCATATCCGCATGGAGGCGGCGAAGGAGATGCTGCGCTCCACAGATATGAAAGCTCTGGAAATCGCTGAGAAGGTCGGCTATGCTGATGCGAACTATTTCAGCTTTTCGTTCCGTAAAAATGTCGGCGTTTCCCCAAAAGAATATCGCAATAACAGCACCAAAGGGCAGTAGGGGCCAAAGAGCGGGGGGTTAGTTTTGATACGAAAAATACAAGCTTTATTCAAGGCTTTGTATGGGGTGCTGCTCGATACGATTCGGGTGAAAAGCATCCAGTTTGCGATTACGATGTCTTTTATTTTCATCACAGTGACCGTTATGCTGATCATTTCACTGGTGCTATACAATAAGTTCTCCAAGACCGCGGAGGAAAGTGCCTTTTTAAATACACAGCAGATTGTAGAACAGGTCCAGTTTAACTTGGAAAATTATATAAAAGGCATGGCGGACACGTTCGAGGTGGTCGATGCCAAGATTGCCAAAAGCCGCGGCATCCCCTCCGACAAGCTGACGGAACAGTTGGAAACGATCGCAAGCACCCGCGAGGATATTGTCTCCATTAATTTATTTGCTGCGGATGGCGAGCTGATTACGGGGCTCCAGAATGCTGGCATGCGCAAAAATACGAGACTGATTGAACAGTCCTGGTTTAAGTCCGCTTTGGACAATCCGAACCATCTTTCCTTTTCGCTGCCGCATATTCAGAACCTATTCAAAGAACCATACCGGTGGGTTGTTTCGATGAGTAAAGGAGTCTCCATTGAACATGGCGGGAAGTGGGAGGATGCGGTGCTTCTGGTGGACGTGAATTTTAAAACGCTGGATGACGTGTTCCGTACGGTTTCCTTAGGCAAAAAAGGTTACGTGTACATCATTGACGATTCGGCCGGCAACATTGTGTACCATCCTCAGCAGCAGCTTATTTATATTGGCTTAAAGTATGAGAATGTAGAGCAGGCGCTTAAGTTCTCCTACGGCAAGTATATGGATGTCAGCGAGGGGGAGCCCCGGCTTAATGTCGTTAGGACCGTTAATAATATCGGTTGGAAAATTATCGGGGTCTCGTATATGGATGAAATGATCACGACTCGCAAGGAAATCAGCACGTTTATGATTTGGCTGTTGGTCATTGTTCTTATTTTTATTTTGCTCATCTCCTCCTTCATGTCAGCGCGCATTTCCAAGCCGATCAAACGGCTTAAGAAATCAATGGAAATGGTTGAGAAGGGGCATTTTGACACGTACATACATGTTCGTGGCGCAGATGAAGTGGAGCAGCTTTCACGAAGGTTCAATCTCATGGTTTCCAGGGTGCGCGAGCTGATGGATCAAAATATTCATGAGCAAGAGATCAAGAGAAAGAACGAGCTTGAGGTGCTGCAGTCGCAGATTAATCCGCATTTTTTGTATAATACGCTCAATTCCGTGGTTCGGATGGTCGGGAACGGGAAAAACGAAGAGGTTGTCACGACGATTACCTCCTTGTCCAAGTTTTTTCGGATTTCGCTCAGCAAAGGGAAGAATATCATTACGATTGCAGATGAGATCGAGCATATTCGGAACTATTTAATCATCCAAAAGATGAGGTATAAGGACAAGTTCGATTATGACATTGAAGTGGATGAAGAAGTGCTGCCTTATAAAACGCTAAAGTTAATTTTGCAGCCGTTTGTAGAAAATTCGCTTTATCATGGCATCGAGTATATGGTGGACGAAGGTCATATTCACATATCAGCCAGAAAAATTGGAGATAAAATACAGCTCCAGGTTCAGGACAACGGTGTAGGGATGTCGGAAGAAACACTTAAGAACATTATGATTGGTTCGGTGAAAAGCGATAAGGGCTCAGGTGTTGGTCTGCGTAATGTGCATGAGCGGATTCAGCTGTATTTTGGCGTGGATTATGGCGTTAAGGTGGAAAGCGAGCTTGAAGAAGGAACAGTCGTGAAAATCTGGATTCCAGCCATATTGGAAGATGAATAGGGAGGATCAGCGATGGATAAAACAATGAAACTTGGCCCCCTCGTATTCGCCATATTGGCCGCTGCGTTCTCCATGTCCTCCTGTATGCGCAATACGGAGACGGAAACTGCACCCACCGAGAAGAAGAAGCATTTGGAAGTAGTGCTTAGAAGCCAGAACGGGGATTATTGGAAAACGGTTAAAATGGGAGCGGAAGTCGCCGCGAAGGAATTTAATGTGACTTTGGATTTCAGGGCGCCGGACGATGAAGGGGATGTTAAGGGGCAGATCGCCTTAATGGAGCAATCCGTTAATAGCGGTCCTGACGCCATTGTGCTCGCAGCTAACGACTATAAGGAATTGTCGGGAGTTGTAGACGATGCCGAGGGGCGAGGCATTCCTGTTGTCGCGATCGACTCGGAAGTGGAGTCCCGCAAAGCAAGAAGCTTCATAGGCGCCAACAATTACGAAGCCGGGCAAATGGCAGGCCAGCAATTAGTCAAGCTTGCCGGACCCAAAGGAAATATCGCGATTGTCAGCTTTAAACAAGGAGAGCGCAATACGGAGCTTCGGGAGCAAGGGCTCTTGGATGAAATATCGAAATATCCGACCATAAAGGTCATCGCCAAGGTATACAGTATGACCGACCGGGGGACGGCGGATCAGCTTACACAAGGCATCATTGAGAAGTATCCGCATTTGGACGGGATTGTTGCCCTGAATGAAATCTCCTCCATTGGCGTTGCCGACGCGATTCAGCGAATGAATCTGCAAGATAAAGTGAAAATCATCACATTTGACAGCACATCGGAAGAGTTGGAGCTATTGCAGGAAGGCGTCATCCAAGCGACGATCATTCAAAATCCGTTCAGCATCGGCTATTTAGGCGTCAAAAATGCGGTTGAAGCCTCGCGTGGGAAGAAGATTCCGAGCCGTGTAGATACAGGGATTAAGGCCATCGACCTTAACAATATGTTTTGGTCGGATAATCAAAAATTGCTATTTCCGTTTATAAAGTGATGAGAATTTCGATAGAAGATATGAGGATATTGCATTTGTTTCGTAGTCCGCATGCCGTATATTTAGAAATGTAAATAAACAAACAAAACAACCTTTTAGGGAGGGTCTTACCTTGAAAAAATTGATTACCCTTGCAGTAGCGAGTGCTTTGGTTGCAACCGTAACAGGATGTGGCGCTAAAACAGAAAAACCTGCAGCATCTCAAGCTCCGGCAGCAAGCGCTGGCGCAGCGGCAACAGCAGCTCCTGCTAAAACAGACGGCAAAAAACCAACAATCGGTGTAGCTATTTATAAATTTGACGATACATTCATGTCCGGTGTTCGCGCGGCGATCGCTGATGCAGCGAAAGACAAAGCAACTGTGGATATCGTAGACAGCCAAAACTCACAACCAACACAAAATGATAAAGTTGACCTTTTCATCACGAAAAAAGTAAACGCTCTTGCGATCAACGCGGTTGACCGTACAGCAGCAGGCGTTATCATCGATAAAGCAAAAACAGCTAACGTACCGGTTGTCTTCTTGAACCGTGAGCCCCTGGCTGACGATATGAAGAAATGGGATAAAGTTTACTACGTAGGCGCGAAAGCTGAGCAATCCGGAACAATGGAAGGCCAATTGCTTGTTGACTACTTCAAAGCTCACCCGGAAGCGGACAAAAACAAAGACGGCAAAATTCAATACGTTATGCTGAAAGGCGAACCAGGACACCAAGATGCTGAGCTTCGCACGAAGTTCTCCATCCAAGCGATCACAGATGCTGGTCTTGGCGTAGAGAAAGTAGCAGAAGATACAGCGATGTGGGATCGTGTAAAAGGTCAAGAAAAAATGGCAGCTTTCCTAGCTTCCAGTGAAAACAAAATTGAAGCTGTTCTTGCGAACAACGACGATATGGCTCTTGGGGCTATCGAAGCTTTGAAAGCAAAAGGTTACTTCAAAGACAATAAATTCTTGCCGGTTGTAGGCGTTGACGCTACGGCTCCTGCGCTTCAAGCACTTAGCGATGGCACATTGCTCGGAACTGTTCTGAACGATGCGAAAAACCAAGGTGCTGCAACAACGAACGTAGCAACTGCTCTTGCTAACGGTCAAACACCAAGCAAGGAAACGACTGGCTACGATGTAACAGACGGTAAATATGTTTGGATTTCCTACAAAAAGATTACTAAAGCGAACATGAACGAAGCGAAGTAATCCGAATAGAAGCGGGCAAGAGCAGTTATCCGCTCTTGCCTTCTTATTTGGAAACCCGTGCAAAGAGACAGAGAAACAGGATTAGAACAATGGCTTCACTTTGTGGGGATTATCGTGAGCTGGTAGGGGGAGTTACCATGACATTACATGAGTATTTACTGGAAATGAATCAAATCTCCAAAGAGTTCCCCGGCGTCAAGGCGCTGGATAACGTTACCCTGAAAGTTCGCCCAGGAAGCGTGCATGCTTTGATGGGAGAAAACGGGGCTGGTAAATCGACGTTGATGAAATGCTTATTCGGCATCTACAAGCCGGATGGCGGAGAGATCAAACTGAACGGCGAGACCGTGTCCATCCTTAATTCCAAGGATGCGTTAGCAAACGGCATTTCCATGATTCATCAAGAGCTGCACCCGGTTCCTCATCGCAACGTGATGGAGAACATTTGGTTGGGCCGCTTCCCGGAAAAAGGGATCGGGCCATTGAAATTAGTGGATCACAAGAAGATGCGCAGAGATACAGAAAAGTTGTTTGAACAGCTCCAAATGGATATTAAACCGGACACACTCGTTGGCACCTTGTCGGTTTCAAAAGTGCAGTCCATTGAAATTGCCAAAGCCGTTTCTTTCAATTCGAAAGTCATTGTTATGGATGAGCCGACTTCGTCATTAACAGGAAATGAAGTTGAACAGCTATTTCGCATCATTCGCGACCTGAAAAGTCGTGGCGTCTCGATCATCTATATTTCACATAAAATGGAAGAAATTCTTGAAATCTCGGATGAAGTAACGATTATGCGTGACGGAACTAAGATTGGGACGTGGCCATCTTCAGAGCTGACAACCGATATGATCATCTCGAAAATGGTTGGACGTGATCTCAAAGAGCGTTTCCCTGAACGAAGCAATGTACCGAATGGTGTATTAATGAGTGTTGAGGGACTGACTTCGGTCATTCCAAGATCTTTTAAAAATGTTTCTTTCGACCTTCGAAAGGGAGAAATTCTTGGCGTGGGCGGTTTGGTTGGCGCACAGCGGACGGAACTGATGGAAGCTTTGTTTGGACTACGCGGTGTTGCATCCGGCCAAATTTCGATTCATGGCAAGCAAGTAAAGCTGAAATCGCCGATCGATGCCATTAAGCACAAAATCGCGCTGCTTACGGAAGAGCGCCGCGTGACAGGGATTTTCCCGGTGTTGTCCGTGCTTGAGAATACGGTCATTGCGAATTTAGGCCGATACATGAACCCACTCGGATTCATTCAAGAGGCGAAACGGAAAGTCGAAGTAGAGAAAAGCATTGAGATGCTTCGGGTGAAAACGCCGAACATGCATGCGTTGATCAAAAACCTTTCTGGTGGTAACCAGCAAAAGGTGCTCTTGGCCAGATGGCTGCTTACAGAGCCGGACGTGCTCCTGCTGGATGAGCCGACACGCGGAATTGACGTAGGAGCGAAGTTTGAGATTTATTCCATCATTGCTGACCTTGCGAAGCAGGGGAAAAGTATTATCATGATCTCTTCTGAAATGCCCGAGCTGCTGGGGATGTCAGACCGAATCATGGTCATGTGTGAAGGACGCCTTACGGGGATCGTAGAAGGAAATAAAGCAACAGAAGAAGAGATCATGCGCCTTGCTGCACAGCATATGGCATAAATGGGGGGCCAAGAAACCATGAGTACAAAAACAGAAACATTAAAATCTAGAGACATTAGTGGGTTCGTGACCAAATACGCAATCTACATCGTATTGGTCGTGCTCGTTATTGGGATCGCAATTTATGATCCGCGCTTTTTATCCGTTAGTATTCTACGTGACATTTTGCTGCAGTCATCCACACGTGTCATTATTGCTTTGGGTGCTGCGTTCATCTTGATCACGGGAGGCACCGACTTATCGACTGGACGGATTGTCGGTTTGACGGCCGTTATCTCGGCATCCATGCTGCAAACGCAGGATTATGGCCGCAGATTTTTCCCGGATCTACCGCACTTGCCACTGCTTGTTCCAATTATCATTGCGATTGTAGCTGGTCTTTTGGTTGGTCTTATTAATGGAATTATCGTCGCTAAATTGAAGGTTCCACCTTTCATCGCAACACTAGGAACGATGGTTGCCGTATACGGTGCCAACTCCTTATACTTCGATATGAAACCGAATCAGTCCCAGCCTATCGGTGGCTTGAGACCCGATTTTAGTAAACTAGGAACAGGTTCTATTGGCTCTGATGCCACGTACTCATTACCTTATATTGTTATTATTGCTATCGCTGTAGCGATTATCGTTTGGATCGTGTTCAACAAAACCAAGCTGGGTAAATACATGTACGCAATCGGCGGCAACATTCATGCTGCAGTTGTTTCGGGGATTAACGTTAACCGTTACCTGATTTACATTTACTCCATCGCGGGTGCTTTGTACGGATTGGCTGGGGTGCTGGAAGCGGCAAGAACCGGCGGTGCAACGAACAACTACGGAAACATGTACGAGCTTGATGCGATTGCAGCTTGCGTAGTCGGCGGCGTATCGACATCCGGTGGTATCGGAACGGTTCCCGGCGTACTTGCAGGGGTATTGATTTTCAGCGTAATCAACTACGGTTTGACGTTTATCGGAATCAGCCCTTACTGGCAGCTAATCATTAAAGGTGTTATCATCGTGGCTGCGGTAGCGTTCGATATGCGCAAATACATGAACTCTAAATAAGAAAGCAAAAGGATAGCAGGCTGTCGCGTAAAGGGGCAGCCTGTTATTTTACGAAGACAATTGAAAGCGGTTGCTACATAAAAAGGGGGCCCATGTATGCAGGAAAAAAAGAGGTTTTCAATTTCTTTGAGAGGCAAAATTGTAGGGACCTTCGTTATTGTTTCATTACTTGTTGCCGTGACTAGCAGCTTGTCCTACACCTATTTGAATAAAGTGGATCGTTCTTATTCTAAGCTTTTGAACGATCATGTAACGATTCTTCAGCATGTTGCAGAGATTAAAGAGAAGACGCAACTACAGAACAGCCTGCTGCTAGGTTATGTGCTTAATCCGACGAAAGAGAAAGAGAAGTTTTTAACGGACACGAATGCAGGGCTATCTGATATTATTGGACAAATGAATGAGTTTGCCAAAAATGAGGACGAGCAGGGCGCGATCCAGTCCATGGCGGATTCTAACCAAACGTTTATGCGTCTAGTTAATAAAGTGGCGGAATATGCGGATAAAGGGAATGTCGATTTGGCCAAAGCTGAAGCGATGCAGTGGGCGATTCCCACGACAGAAACGTTAACGCAGTCTGCAGCGAAGATCGAAGAGTTGGAAAAAGCCGTTCAGGAAGTGGACACGGCACGCAATCATGACGTCGTGCAATCGACTGTGCGAACGTTGATTTGGGTTAGTGTAGCTGCATTCTTATTTGCGCTGGCGATTGGCCTCTTATTATCGCGGACGATTGTGAATCCAATACGTTCTATGGTGAGAGCTGCAGAAAGGATTGCGGACTGCGATTTATCGACCGGCAGCATCTACGTGAGCAATAGAGACGAATTAAGGGATTTGGCTATGGCCTTTAATGGGATGAAAGCTAATCTTCACAGTTTAATCAGTCAGGTGGGGAGCAGTGCTCAGCATGTAGCCGCTGCTTCTGATGCGCTGAGCAATAATGCGGAGCAGGTTAGTGAGTCTTCGGAGCGGATTACTTATACGATTCAAGAGATTTCGACGGGGACGGATGCGCAGGTACGAAGTGTGCAGCAAGGCGTTTCCATCATGGAAGAAATGTCGGCAGCGGTTATTCAAATCGTGGGCGTCACACAATCGGCCAACCAGCAGTCTTTACTAGCATTGGAGGCCGCTGGCGCAGGTAACACAGCCGTTGAGACGGCGATTACCCAAATGCAAGCTATCTCTCAGAAGATGAAGGTGCTTGTTGAATCTGTTCAGCGACTTGGGGAGCGTTCTGAGCAAATCGTGCAGGCGAACGCGATTATTGCCGGTATTGCGAGACAAACCAACATGCTCGCACTGAATGCTTCCATTGAAGCTGCGCGAGCAGGGGCAGCTGGCAAAGGCTTTGCGGTCGTCGCCGACGAAGTCCGCAAACTGGCTCTTCAGACGGGAGCGGCGGCTGAAGAAGTTACTCAGCTTGTTTCGAGTATACAAGAAGAAACAAGCGTGGTTATGAACTCCACCCAGGCGGGAAGCCAAGAGGTGGAGACGGGTCTTGAGGTTGTCGGCGTAGCACAGGCAACGTTCCTGCGCATCAGCGATGCGATGGACGATGTCGCTCGCCAGATTGCGGAAGTGGCCGCCAGCTCGGCCGCTATCTCCACGAAAACGAGCGCAGCCGTTGACGTGATTCGCGGTATTGACGAAGTCGCGGGACAGACCGCTTCCGGTGCGCGCAACGTCTCCTCCAATATCGAGGGACAGTATGCGAGTATGGAGGAGATTGTCTCCTCGGCCTCCGTGCTGAGCAGCATGGCCGGGGACTTGCAGGGCTTGATTGCTCGATTCCGTGTATGAGAGCAGCGGAATAGGCCTGAGGGTATTTCCTCAGGCCTGTTTTTGTTTTTGTGTTTGTTACACGGCGTGTAGAGTGGAATAGATGGAATTAATGCCGTTAATCTGTACCGTTTCTGCCGGGTGGGGGAAATAGCTGGGCAAATTCCATCTAAATCACTGGGTGCAGTGTAGAGACTGTTAGATATGGCAAAATTAGCGCCAGAAATTCCACTTGAGTGGAAAAAAGTGGGCCAAACGCGGAAAATAGATGGAGCATTCGGCATTAACCTTAACGGCGGATTTTCTAGTCGCCTATTTGCGCTCACCTGGCTGGTCTATCTGTTTAATCCCGCACTTCAACGATCAGCTCGATCTCCACCGGTGTGTGAAACGGCAGATCGCTTGTGCCGATGGCGGAGCGGGCATGCTTGCCCTTTTCGCCGAACACAGCGACTAATAAATCGGACGCGCCGTTGATGACATAAGGCTGTTCTCCAAAACCCGGTGCGCTGTTGACGAAAGCGAGCATCTTCACGATTTTAACGACTCGGTCCAAATCACCGAGATATCCCTTCATTACCGCTAGGCAGTTAATGATGGTTTGGCGTGCTGCCGCTTGTCCTTGCTCAATCGTCACTTCACGGCCAAGCTTGCCCTCATACATCAATTCTCCGTTAATTCGGCAGTCTTGACCGGACAAATAGATGAGATTCCCAGTTTGATTGCAAGGAATGTATGTAAACCGCGGTTCAGGGGATGGAGGGAGCGTAATCCCTAGTTCTTGCAGGCGTTGTTCAATGTTCGACATGCGATTGACCTCCTGTTTCTATGTGTTTCTGTTTTACGGGTCGGTGGTTTAACTTGACGCGAGGCAGAACTTATTCCAGCATTCCTCGAGCAAGTACAAGTGTACGTGTGTAAGTATTCCCACGCTGCATCACCACATGATTGTGCAAGTTGACGGTGCTGCAAATATGATTTGGAATAATGCGCAGCTTATCGCCTATTTGCAGGTTGGCTGCTTGGGCTAGCGGCCCTAGCTCAATCATGCCATGTTCCTCTGTTAAGCGGGCAAGCGTCGCATCCGCAAGCCCCAGGATGTGCCCGAAGCCCTTCAGCTGCAGGGGCTCAGTGCCCGGCTGAATGTCGGTGGCGAAGGTTTTGCTGCCGCCGTCGACGATCGCGAGGTCAGCCGAGGGACGGCTGACGACGGTGACGAGCACGCTGCCCGCGCAGTCTTCCAAGCTGCAGACACCTAGCCGTGCCTGCATCCTGTCGTGGAACACGTAGGTGCCCGGGCGCACCTCGGTCACGCCTTCAACTGCCGCGGCGTAGGCAGCGGTTGGCGTTGAGCCCACGCTGACATCCGTGATCGCGATGCCCTGTGTTCTGAGGTGCTCGGCGAGCTGCGCCATCAACGTGCCTTCTTCCTTGCCGGCTGCGGCAACGTCAAGCGTCGGCTTGCCGGCAAGCAGGGAGCCGCGGAAGGTGTAGATGCCGCTCAGCCGCAAGTGCGGCATGCCGGTAATTTCAGCCGCTAGAGCAGCTGCTTGTTCGTACATGACGCCAGTGCGGCGCAGGCCTGTGTCGATTTCCAGCCGAACTTGCAAGGAGTGCCCATGGCGGCTGGCGATGTGCTCCAATTGCTGAGCGCCTGCCAAGCTATCCACACCAACAATGAGCTCGATCTGCTCGCTCAGACGAATGGCGCGTTCGATCTTGCTGGCGGTCACAAGCGGGTAGGCGACAAAAATACTGCGAATGCCATGCGCAGCCATGACTTCTGCTTCCGCTATTTTCGCCACCGTGATGCCGACAGCGCCTGCTTCAATCTGCTTCAGCGCGATAGCGGGGATCTTATGCGTCTTCGCATGAGGACGCAGGTTCACTTGATGGATGCGGGCCATATCAGCCATGGCCTCAATGTTGCGATCCATCCGAACAGCATCGATGAGGAGACTCGGGGTCTCTAATGTTTCAAAACCTTCTATTTTTTCCAACGCTTCCAATGCCTTCATTGTTTCCAATGATTCCATCAAACATCACGCCCTTTCGCTGCACTTTTACTTTCATCCAAGTAGCTGTAGAGGGTATACTTTGAAATATTCAGATAGGCGCAAATCGTTTCGCAACCTTTTTGGTCTACGTCGAGCCAGGTTTGTGCCAATTCGTTCGTTTTGCTTTCTCGTCTTGAGCAAAATGGTAACATAAATTTTTCTAATATCAAACAAAAAGTTTGGTTACCTAAAGAAAAGTATGATTTCCAAACACTGCACATGCTACTATGTAAAAGTAAAAAGGAAGGGGGATCGCCCATGAGACGCTGGTTTGCCAAGTCCCTGAAACGCAAACTGTCATTAATCATTTTACTTGCAGTCGTATTACCGCTGCTTTCTATGGGGATCGTTTCCTATCGCATTGCGACTTCAGTGACGGAAGATAAAGCGAAGCAGGCCGGCATGAACACCCTGAAACAAATAACGGACAAGCTGGATTTCGTTATTCAAGACGTAGAGAATATGTCGATTTTTCTTATTGGCCAAAAAGATATTCAAACCTACTTAAGCAACACAGAAGGGGATGTAAACAGTTATTCGCTAATCGTCGGAACCTTATGGAACTTATCCTATTCCAAAAAATACATTTCCAACATTACGATCACCCCGAAAAACGGCAATCCGGTACTATATACAACGACGATTACGAATTCGGGACTCAATCCGCTTTTACAACAGTATGAATCCGTTTACAAATCCACTTCCAAATGGTGGTCGCCGCTTTATGTGAACCAAACAACGGACGGCCCCAAGAGGGTGATTACCCTCGTCAGACCGATTCGGGATGTCAGCACGTTCCGGACGATCGGAACGCTCGCTTTTTCGCTCGATCAAGCGGAGATTGAGCATTATTTGACGGATGCCGGTTGGGAAAGCAGCGGTTTTGTCATGCTGACAGACCAATACAATCAAATTATTGCTGGAGGCGAACCAGGCTGGTTGGCTCGGAAGGTCGGAGATGTGTTTCCGAACTTAGACAAGCTGGGGGAAACCAATGGTGTGCTTAACGTGCCGAGAGGGGAATTGCCGCACACGGTTTTGTATAACTCAATGCCTCGTTTAGGCTGGAAACTAGTCGGGTTCATTCCGACAGAAATCTACCAAAAACAAAATGGTTACGTGCTTACCGTTACCGCGGTGACGATTGTTATTGCGCTCATGCTTGCAATGGGATTAGTGCTTTATTTCTTGCAATGGGTGACTAAGCCGCTAACCAAGTTGACCAAATCGTTGAAAGATTTGAACCCCGATGAGGCGATCCCGACCTATGAGGTGAAAAGCGCCGACGAAGTCGGGCTGCTGGTCCACAGCTACAATAAGCTGAGCGAGCGGATCGGCAGACTGAAGGATCAAGTGCAGCAAAATGAAGCGAAGAAGAAGGAAGCGGACATTATGGCCCTTCAGGCGCAGATTAATCCGCATTTTTTGTACAATACCCTCTCTTCGATCCACTGGATTGCCCTTATGAACAAGGATCGTCAAATTGCAGAGATGATTGGAGCGCTTAGTGATTTCTTGCGTTTTAGCCTAAATAAAGGCGAAGAGTTCTGCTCGGTTCAGCAGGAAATTTCACATGCCCAGAATTATGCCTATATCCAGGCCATGCGGTTTCCGGATCAGTTCGAGATAGAGTTTTTTATTGTTCCGGAAATGCTGCAAAAGACGATGCTGAAGCTGCTGCTGCAGCCGTTGATTGAGAACAGTCTCATTCATGGTATTCAGAAAAAGAAAGCCAAAGGCCATGTCTACGTCCATGGGGAACTGCGCGATAATCAGATGAAATTTGTCGTGGAAGATACGGGAATCGGCATGGACGAAGCGAAGCTGCGCGACATTCACGGACAGCTGGTTGCGGCTAACCAACAATTGGGAATGCTAACCGAAGTTGCGAAAGAAGCGAAGCTGCCGGTGACCTCTTATGGACTTATTAATGTGCACAGACGATTGCTGCTGCATTATGGCCTTGGGTCAGGCCTTGTTGTGGAAAGTACGTTAGGTATGGGAACTCGGATATCATTTTCAATTCCGCTTGGGACGGGGGAGCTGGCGACATGAGAATTTTGATTGTAGACGATGAAGTGATAATAAGAACCGGTCTTTGTACCGTGATCGATTGGAAAGAGCTCGGGCTTGAGTTGCTGCCCGCAGCATCTTCGGGGGAAGAAGCGTTAGAGCGGATTGCGGAAGAAAAGCCTCACATCGTGCTGACGGATATCCGTATGCCGGGGATCGATGGGATCGAGCTTGCCCGTGAAGTGAAAGCGCTGCTTCCGGACACGGAGATCGTCATCCTGACGGGGTATGATGATTTCTCCTATGCCCAACAAGCGCTCCGTGAAGGGGTGACCGATTATTTGCTGAAGACAAGCCGCCCGGAAGAGATTATTAAAGCTGCGCTGAAAGCGAAGCAGAACGTGATGGATAAATGGGAAACGATGAAGCAGGAGAATCTCCAGCAAGCGGCGCTGCGCAACCAGTTGTTAGACCGAGCGTTAAAGCGGGGCTTGCACGATGATGCGGAAGCAAGAGAACAGCTGCGTGTCTGGTTCCACAGAAACGGCGTAGACGTTCATCCGGAATCCGGGGCGGCCTCGGCGATGCAAGTGATGCTCGTTTCCGTATCGGGATGGGAAGCGGGGCTTACGGAGCTGCTGCAAGGCGCAGCGCAGAATATCCTCTTCGAGCTGCTTCCGTGTGTGACGCTGATGAACAAGGAGCATTTGCTGCTTGTTGTCCGATATGAAGAAGGCGGCACGGATCAAGCAGGGCTGAAGAGTGCGCTGAAGCGGGTAACCGAAACGTTGAAATGCACGGCATTTGCAGCGCTTGGAACCGTTGCTCGGGATTACGAAAGCCTGAGGGATTCCTACCTGGCTGCTAAAGAGGTTTTTGCCTACCAAGGGCTGCTTGGCTCGCAGGGCCTTTATACGCTGGCGGATATTCAGGAGCGAAGCGGGGGCCGTACCGTACTTACCGAGAAGGAGGAAGTTGAACTTGCGGCCATTCTGATGAGCGGCAATGCGACTGACCTGCGGCATTGGGTGAACCAGCGGGTACGCGCGCTGATGGAAGATGCCTTTGCAACGCCGATGACGGTGCAGGGTTATCTGCAATCGATGATTATCGCAGGCCACCGCTGGCTGGAGCGGGCGAATTCATCGGAAGTTTCGCTTAGCAAACTCCCTTCCTATGAAGGGGAGGGGCGTCCGGAGGAGGAGATTTTTAAGATCCTCTCGGCGGTTATGAACCTTTTCCACCAAGGATTGGATCAGAATAAGTATGCATATGTGTACAAGTCAATCGCTTATATTCGCGACAATTTGCATCAGCCGATTTCATTGCAGCAGGTTGCGGGTTTTGTTCATATCAATCCGAATCATTTCAGCGAAGTATTTAAACGGGAGACCGGATGCACCTATATTGAATTCGTCACACAGGAGAGGATGAAGCGCGCGGTAGATCTGCTGCAAAGTACACAAACCAAAGTCAGTGATATTGCCAGAAGAGTGGGATACGAGGATATCAAGTACTTTACGCAGCAGTTTAAAAAGCATACCGGGCAAACACCGTCCGAATATCGACAGGGTTCGACTGTAGTCGACAAAATATAAAGACTGAAAAATGTCCCCCCTTGCGCCGAAGTCTCTCCCGTACCGTCTCCTACAGATGTCCCCTATACTAAAGTTGTAACAAGAGAGCTACAGATTAAGTTTTTACGAAACTTTTAGGGGGTCCAACGAATGAAGAAGTCATTTATCGTTACATTGGCGGCCACAATGTCATTAGCGCTGTTAGCTGGTTGCGGTGCGAGTGGCACAACGGATGTAGCCAAAGATAGCACAGCACCTAAGTCGACAGAAGCAGCAGCTAAACCTGGTGAGAAAGTTAAACTATCGATTTGGCACAACTATACAGGTGAAGATCTTCGCGCCAAATTGATGCGTGAATATATGGAAAAGTTCAAGAAAGACCACCCGAACGTGGAGCTGGATATTCAGGGGATTCCACCCGATGGCTACCGTCCGCGTCTTAAAACGGTTGCTGCAGCAAATGAAATGCCGGATCTATTCGTTATGTGGCCTGGTGTTATGACGAAAGAATTTGTCGGTGGTGACTTGATTCAGCCGATCAACGAGCTGCTTGATAGCAAAACCGAGTGGAAAAACGGCTTCATGCCAGGATCATTCGATGATTTCACAATCAGCGGCAAAACGTATGCTGCGCCAATGGCCTTGTCCCCAACGTCGATCCTTTACTACAACAAAGAAATCTTTAATAAATATAATGTTCAGCCGCCAAAAACTTGGGATGATCTGATGAAGCTGGTGGACACGTTCAAAAAGAACAACGTAACGCCAATCGCACTCGGTAACAAAGCGGCATGGGTAGCACAATCCAGTATTCTTAGCTCGCTGGCTGACCGCGTGACAGGAACGGAATGGTTCTTGAAAGCTGTAGATCAGAATGGAGCGAAATTCACGGATCCAGAATTCGTGCAATCGCTAACGTATCTCCAGCAGCTTGGTAAAGCAGGCGCGTTCCAAGATGGTTTCAACTCCATCGATAATACTCAAATGGAACAAATGTTTGCACAAGGTAAAGCCGCTATGATGATCGACGGCGGTTGGGCGCTTCCGAACCTGGCAGCGAATACGTCCAAAGAAGCTTTGGCTAACATGGCTGTAACGGTTCTGCCATCTGTTCCTAACGGCAAAGGGGATCCAAACTCACTTTCCGGTGTAGTAGGTACAGGTCTTGGAATGAGCAAAAAAGTTACTGGCGCACAAAAAGCAGCAGCTTATGAGTTGATCTACGCGTTGTCTGGTCCGGAAGCACAGAAAGCTATCTTGGAAAGCAATCAGCTTGTGTCCTACAAAGTAGATCTGGATACAACAAAAGTATCTTCCTTGTTCGCAGAAGTATACAAAATGATGAATACGGTTAAGAAAACTCCTGTATACGATGGCAAGCTTAGCTCCGCTAGCGCTGATGTCGTGAACAATGGTCTTCAAGAGCTCCTCATGGGCGGCAAGCCGGAGGATATCGCCAAGAAAATTCAAGACGCGCAAGCGAAAGCCGTCGGCAAATAACGTATGGCCATAGGACTCCAGCCAGGTTCGGCTGGAGCCCTTTTTTCAAAAAAGTTAGCAAGGGGGGAAGTTAAGTCATGACCGTATCCGCAAGAATCAGAGGATTCATTACTATAGGGCTTCTTCCAGCCTTAGTGCTCTATCTGTTTTTTGTCATCGTACCGATTTTCTGGTCAGCTTACTATGGCTTTTTCGACTGGAAAGGGATCGGAGCGGCCAAATTTATCGGATTAGACAACTATGTAGAAGTGTTCCAAGATCCAATTTTCTGGAAGTCGTTCAAAAACAATATGCTTATCGTTGCAGCGTCCGTGTTCGGTCAAGTGCCGATTGCTTTAATTTTAGCGCTTTTGCTTATGAAGAGTACGTTCTTCCAACGTGTCATTCGTGCTTCCGTTTTTATGCCTATGGTGCTCTCCTCGGTTGTTGTCGGGATCATCTGGGGTTACATTTATCATCCGCAAATCGGTATCTTGAACTTCTTGCTCGATGGCGTCGGCCTGGACGGCTGGAAGAAAGCTTGGCTTTCCGATCCGAAAGTATCGATGTACGCACTCATGGTGCCGATCATCTGGAATTATATTGGACCTTATATGATTATGTTTATTGCCGCTTTACAAAATATTTCACCAGAAATCGAAGATGCTGCGCAGCTTGATGGCGTGGGACCGGTTCGCAAATTGTTTGCCGTCACGCTGCCAATGATCTGGGATACCGTCAAAGTTGCTGTCGTCCTATGTATCTCGGGAAGTTTGAAGGCTTTCGACCTTATCTACGTCATGACAGGCGGGGGGCCGGCGCATTCAACAGAACTACTGGCTTCTTATATGTATAACAGCACCTTCAATGTGTATCGTTTCGGCTTCGGAAGCGCGATTTCCACAGCCATTATTATTCTTAGTTTGATTTTGATTGTAGGCAGCCAACGCTTGATGAAGCGGGATTATCGTTAGAATTAGGAAATTAGAAAGAGAGTTCTCTCAGGAGGGACATCTATGGAGCAGGTTGTATCAATGCAGACGGGTTTTCCCGCTGGAGGTAAGCGACGGAAAGTTTGGACGCGAGGCGTCGTTAATATTTTGCTTAGTTTGTACGCGCTAGTCACGTTGTACCCGCTCATTTGGTTGTTTATGAGTGCGTTGAAGTCCAATGAAGAGTTTTATTCGCGGCCCTTTTTGCTGCCACTAACTTGGAAATGGGACAACATTGTCCGGGCCTGGAAAGTTTCCGGGATGGGGCTGTCGCTTTGGAATTCTAGTGTCGTCACGATTGCTTCTCTCGTGCTGACGTTAGTGCTGGGGGCTCTGGCAGCCTTTGTATTATCGCGGTTTGAGTTCAAATTAAAGCCGTTTTTCATGGGGTTATTCCTGCTCGGGATGCTCATTCCGATTCATAGTACACTAGTTCCACTATTTATTATTATGAAAAAAGTAGGCCTTTTGAATACGTACGGCGCACTTATCCTGCCTTATGCAGCTTTTGAGCTGCCGCTTGCGATTTTCGTTGTTGCGGCTTATTTAGTCACCATTCCCAAAGAAATTGAGGAAGCCGCTTTGATCGACGGCACAGGCTATTGGGGAATTTTCTTCCGCATGATGCTGCCGCTTAGCTTACCGGCGCTCTCGACGGTTGCGATCTTAGGTTTTTTGCGGTTTTGGAATGACTTTGCGTTTGCTCTGGTGTTTATTAGCAAGCCTGCGTTGAAGACGGTTCCGCTGAGCTTGTCCGCTTTTGCTACAGGTTATATGACCGATTACGAGCTGACGATGGCCGCGCTTGCCATTGCTGTACTGCCGACAATTGTCGTGTTCCTGCTGTTCCAAGAGCAAATTATGAAGGGTATGACGGCTGGTGCTGTAAAAGGTTAATGCCATTCATCATCTTAGGGAGGACATCATGACGAAATTAAAAGTAGCGGTGATCGGTGCCGGCTCCATCTCCGATGCACATTTGACCTCATATATGGAACATCCTGAAGTAGAGCTTTACGGCATCGTTGATATGAACGAGGAGCGGGCGCGCGCGGCTGTCCAGAAATATGGTGCGAAGGTTGCTTTTACCGACTACCGCGAAATGTTGACCGACCCGCAGGTGGAGGCAGTGAGCATCTGCACATGGAACAACACGCATGGCGCTTTGAGCATCGCCGCGTTGGAGGCAGGCAAGCACGTGTTATGCGAGAAACCGCTCTGCACGACTGTCGAAGAAGCTTTGCGCGTCGAGGAAGCGGTTCGCCGCAGCGGCAAGCTGCTGATGGTCGGCTTCGTCCGCCGCTTTGGCACGAATGCGCAGGTGCTGCGCCGCTTCATTGATGCGGGCGATCTTGGCGAGGTGTACTACGCCAAGGCTTCCTACTTGCGCCGGTTAGGCAATCCCGGCGGTTGGTTCGCCGACAAGGAACGCGCCGGCGGGGGTCCGCTTTTTGACATCGGCATTCATGTCATCGACTTGTGCTGGTACTTGATGGGACGGCCGAAGGTGAAATCGGTCAGTGGGAACACCTACAAGAAGCTGGGCAATCGCTCGCACATTAAGAACTTGACCTTCTATAAGGCAGCGGATTATGATGCCTCTCAGAATACCGTGGAAGACATGGCGAACGCGCTTATCCGGTTTGAGAACGGTGCGTCGCTCATGGTCGACGTTTCATTCACCTTGCATGCAAAGATGAAGAATGAGTTCGCTGTGAAAATATTTGGCGATCGGGGCGGTGCCGAGATCGAGCCGGACTTCTGCATCGTGAGCGAGAAGCATGACACGATCATCAACGTGACGCCGCAGATCGATCATCCTTCGTTCGAGTTCATGGACGGCTTCCGCAACGAAATTGACCATTTCGTGCAAGCTTGTTTGGGGCGCCAGGAGGTGATTTCACCTGTCGGAGACGGTGTGGAATTGACCAAAATATTGTGCGCAATTTATGAGTCAAGCGAAAAGGGGATTGAAATTCAGTTCGGCTGAGCATGTCAGTTCCCGGATATCAGGTTCATTGTGGATAACTTTCAAGCCCCAGACCTTACAGGTTAGGGGCTTTTCAGTACGCTTGGAGGCAGTACATGCAAAAAGTACAGTAAATCCGCATCTGAACCAGCTATAGTAGCGGAATGATGTAAAAAGTACATCAAACTCAGTGAATCTGCTCCATTTTCGCTGGTATTGATGAAATTAACTGCACAAAATGCATGATTATCTCCGAAAATCTCGATAATCCTGGAATTTGCTGCACTATTTGCAGCAAATGTCCGCTACGATTTCCCCTTGCGCGTAATATCCGCAAGGTTAATCCACTCCTCCTCGGTCACCTCGAGCAGGTCATTGAACTGCCCGGCGCCCTGCAGCCATTCGCCGCCGTCGATCGTGACGACTTCGCCGTTGATGTACCCGGCGTAGTCCGAAATCAGATAAGCTGCGAGGTTCGCAAGCTCATCCTTTTCCCCGACCCGCCGCAGCGGCACGCGGTTCAGCAGCTTTTCCGACAGCTCGGGCGTCGGAGCCAGCCGGCTCCACGCGCCGTCGGTGGGGAACAGCCCCGGCGCGATCGCGACTTGCCGGATGCCGTGGCGCGCCCACTCGACGGCAAGCGATCGCGTCAAAGCGAGCACGCCGGCTTTGGCGGCCGCCGACGGCACAACGAAGGCCGAGCCTGTGGAGGCATAGGAGGTGACGATGTTCAGCATCGTCCCGCCGGTGCCTTGCTCGATCCATCGTTTACCCACTTCCAGCGTCGTGTAAAACGTGCCGTGAAGGACAATATTCAGCACCGCATCCACCGCGCGCGGAGATAAATTTTCAGTCGGGCTGGCAAAATTACCAGCCGCATTGTTGATGAGAACATCGATCCGGCCATAATGCTGTTCCACGGCATAGACCATCTCCGCGATTTGCTGCGGATCGCGCACATCACAGCTTTTATAGAACACATCACCATCCATCTCGGAAGCGGCCTTCGCCAATACTTCCTCACGTCGGCTAGTAATGGCAAGCCGCGCCCCCAGCTCCAGGAAACGCTCCCCCATAGCACGGCCAAGACCGGTACCCCCGCCTGTGATGAGAATGACTTTATCCTTCAATAAAGATGCATCGAACATATCCATCCTGCCCTTCATCTTGAAATTGCCGCATCGCTAATGAGCAGAAGCAGCTTCGAAATGCTCGATCTGGCTCGCCAGTTCCGCCAAAAGAATTCAGTCTCCTGTAAAATAGGTTTGATACTGTTCACGAAGCTCGCGTTTCATGAATTTTCCAACCGAGGAACGGGGGATTTCGTGTAGGAAAACCACATCATCCGGAATCCACCACTTGGCAAACTTGTCTTCGATGAACGTGAGCAGCCCCTTTTTATCCCCCGCTTGCAAAGCAGCATCTTTGAGGACGACGCAAGCGAGCGGCCGCTCATCCCACTTAGGATGTGGCACGCCGATCACACAGGCTTCATACACATTCGGGTGCTCCATCAACGCATTTTCCAAGTCGAGAGAGGAAATCCATTCTCCGCCGCTTTTGACCAAATCCTTGGCCCGATCGACCAACTTCACGAAACCTTCAGGATCAATGACCGCGATATCTCCGCTATGAAACCAGCCATCTTGGAAGCCCTCAGCAGTTCGGGCATCTTTGTAGTATTCGGTCGCTACCCATGGCCCTCGCAGCCAAATTTCACCCATCTCTTTGCCGTCCCAAGCTACCTCGCCGCGCATTCCAACGATTTTCATATCAAGTCCAGGTACCAGCAGTCCTTGCGTGGCCCGCGTGGCGTACTGTTCATCAAGCGAAGCTTCTTCTTGATAGCTCTTTAGGCGGGCGACGGTAACGACCGGACAAGTTTCCGTCATGCCGTAAGCATGATAGAACGGGACTTTCAGCCGCTGTTCGTAGCTCTCAATGAGGCTGCGCGGGGCAGCAGATCCGCCGCAGACTACGGCGCGCAAAGATGATAAATCCAGCTGCAGCGCCTCTTGCGCTTGAAGGGCAGCTGTCCAAACCGTAGGCACGCCCGCTGCGATAGTGACCTTTTCGTCCGCTATCAAGCGGAGCAGAATATCCGGCGTAGGGGCCGGTCCGGGAAGCACCTGCTTGCTGCCGAACCAGACGGAGGCGAAGGGGAGCCCCCAGGCGTTAACGTGAAACATCGGGACGATAGGCAGCACCGCATCGCGTTCCGAAAGAGCTAGCGTATCCGCCAACCCAATGGACAACGAGTGCAGGTAGATCCCGCGATGAGAGTACAAGACACCTTTGGGATTTCCCGTTGTGGCCGACGTATAGCACAACCCTGCGGGAGCGCTTTCATTTATATATTCAGGATATGTATAAAGAGGATCTCCGCTCTCTATCATGTTCTCATACCCATAGACGGGCTGTAAAGAAGTAGGTGGCAGTTCCTTTTTATCCGTCATGATGATATAGCCCTCGATGGTTGTCAGTTGATCCTGAATTTTCTCTATAATGGGCAGCAAGGTCTCATCTACGAGGAGGAAACGATCTTCCGCATGATTGAGAATGTAGGCGATATGATCGGCGGGGAGGCGAATATTAACCGTATGGAGAACCGCTTCCATGCAAGGGATGGCGAAATAGGCCTCCAAATGCCAATGATGATTCCAGGCAAAAGTAGCAATGCGATCCCCGGGCTTTACCCCTAACGCTTGCAGCGCACTGGACAATCTCTTCGAACGTCTGCCAAAATCAGCATATGTATATCGGTGAATGCCGGTACTTGTTCGTGAAACAACCTCTTTTTTTGGGAATAAACTTTGGGAGCGTTCGAAGAGTGAGCGCAGCGTTAATGGGTAATTGTCCAAATGGAACACCTCCGGGGATTGGCTATTTCTATAGTAAATATATAGGGAGGAGGGACAGGATATGTCCGAAAGTAAACCCTACGCAAATAAAAAAACCGACACCGCCACATGTTGTACATGCAGGGAATCGGTTTTACGTCTACGCATTCAAAATAAACTTCTCAATAACGTGTCTGACGCCGTCTTCGTTATTGCTTTTCGTCACATAATTCGCAAGCTCCTTAAGCTCCGGCAACGCATTGTCCATTGCGACGCCAAGACCCGCAACTTCAAGCATTTCGCGATCGTTCCACGCATCACCGAGGGCAATGACCTCATCCAGCGTACAGCCGATATGGTTAGCAAGGAAAGCGATGGCGTGGCCTTTGGTACCTTCTTTGTGCATGAATTCCAAGTAGTGCGGCTTGGATTTCGTAATGTGCATCTGGTTGCCGAGCAGAGGAAGCAGCTCCTCGCGAATTTGGTCGCAAACCTCCGGTTTGTCCACAATCAGCAGCTTAGGCTGCGGAATGTCGATCCATTGGCGCAGGTCACCGATGATATAAGGCGTTTTGGACAGGCGTACATAATTTTTAATTTTATCGTTATCCTCAGCCGCATATAGCTGATCGCCATGGTAAAGCTGAAGATGGAGATTTCTCTTTTCGCAATAATCGAGCAGGTAGCGGGCGCTCTCCACCGGGACCATACGCTCATAGAGGACTTCCTCGTCGAGGAGATTTTTGATCGAAGCGCCTTGATACGTAATGATCGGTACATTGAGCCCGATTTGGTTAGCGATTTTGGCTGCAGATGGGAAGCTTCTGCCAGTCGCAATCGTTACGGTCACACCTTGAGCGACGGCTTGATGCATCGCTTTAATCGTTTCCTCCGAAATCGTCAAATCATCACGCAAAAGCGTATCGTCCAAATCCGATGCTACTAACTTGTAAGTCATGTGTTCCTCTCCGTTCCGATAGGTAGTCTATATAAAAATTCTGCTTTAAGCATACCCGAATCAAAGCGGAATTGCTAGAATAAAGCGAGAGCTTTGCAGTTTAAAAGGAGGCGCATCAACGATGGCATCACTTTACACGGACAAGCTGGAAGCCTTGCTGAGAGCACACAGCAGCAAGGTTGATGCAGCTGCAATGTCCGCTTATATGCGCGACCAATTTCCTTTCCTCGGTATTCGCAACCCGCAGCGCGTGGCTTTGACGAAAGTATTTTGGAAGGAGCAAGGCTATCCCAAAGGGGCAGAGGGCGTGAAAGTGGCGGAGGAGCTTTGGGTATTGCCGGAGCGGGAATTCCATTACACGGCACTGCAGCTGCTCACTCAGCTTCGCAAAAATGCGGCTAAAGAGCATATTGATTTGCTCGAACACTTGGTTGTAACGAATTCCTGGTGGGACACCGTCGACCCGATTGCTGACCATTTAATTGGTGTCCACTTGCAGAAATATCCGGAACTTATCCCGGCCTATGTCGAGAAATGGCTCTCGTCAGGCAATATGTGGCTGCAGCGGACAGCGATATTGTTCCAGCTCAAGTATAAGCAGCGCACGGACGTACAGCTTCTTTTCAATTGTATTCGGCGTATGGCGGATTCGAAGGAGTTTTTTATCCGGAAGGCCATCGGCTGGGCGCTGCGTGAGTACTCGAAGACGGACGCTACGGCTGTGCAGGCTTTTGTCGATGAGACCGAGCTTTCGCCGCTTAGCGTGCGGGAAGCATTGAAGGTCATTCAGCAGAAGGCAGAGAAAGTGCGATATACTAGTTGATAACTAGGAATTGGAGGAATCCAACTGATGTCGAGTGCCATCCAGCTTATAAGCATCGACAAACACTTCACCCGTATATCCGTCCTGTGAGTTGTCTTTGGAGTTAGAGGGGTCCCATTTTAAAACAATTTCATATTGTCCATCGCCATCCAAATCGCCGACACTCGCATCATTGGCATTGTAGGTATAATTAACACCGTCTGGGGTTGTGCCGCCTGCCGGTCTTTGAAGAGGGACATCCAAATAATTATTCGCCCACGGGGTTGCAGCCGCGGATGCCGCTTGCTCGACGCCGCCTACGACCGCGCGAATCGTATAGCTTGAACTTGTTGTACCTGTGTTGTCTTGATAGTTTGTACTAGTTGAAATGGGGGAGGCGTTGAGCTTCACACCGTTGCGATATACGTTAAAAGAGGTACTGGCTGCCTCGGTACCGAGAAGTCTCCAGCTCACAAGTACACCGGTCGATACCTTAACGGCTACCAGTCCCCGGTCAAGTTTCTCCATTTGTCGGGCTGCTGCTGCGTGTGCTGTAGGCGTTTGGATGCCGAAGGATGATATAAGAAAAGAGCCTAGTGTGACGTAACAGGCTGTTTGTATTAGACGCTTCACATTTTTAAACATTTCTACAACCTCCTTGGATCGTCCGTCGAATGTTATTGCCATGTGCGGATCTGTGATGTGGGAGACTTCGTTGGTATCCTCCTTTCCAAATGTGGTTGCGCTTACATTATAAATTATACCTTGTAGAGGATCAGGATTTTAATGCAGACAATGGCTAACTTTCTATACAATACTGCTTTTTAGAAAAATGATGCCAAGTCACAGTTGCGTTATAAAATATGACACGTATACTATATTTATAAAAAATTGTTATATATGTTGACATATAAGTTACATTGTTTTAAAGTTAGTAAAATTCTTTGTAACGGCATACAGCCGTGAGTACTTGCTCTAACTCGTAATTAAGAAGGGAATGATGGAAGATGGCATACAATCGGACGCATGATTGGTTAACGCGACTGCCCAAAGTTGATCTTCATTTGCACTTGGATGGGAGTGTGAAGCCGGAAACAATTCTGGAGCTCGCCCTGGATCAAGGCATTGATCTTCCCGTGTACAATAAAGAAGGCTTAATTCCACATATGCGTGTTGGCGACGAATGCGGCAGCCTCATTGAATATTTGAGTAAATTTGATTTTACTACTCGTTTCATGCAATCCGGTGAAGCTTTGGAGCGAATTGCCTACGAGGTTGCTGGGCAATCGGCAGAGCATAACTGCAAATACGTGGAGGTACGTTTTGCACCGCAATTGCATCGCAATAACGGTTTGACCGTGGAAGAAACGATTCATTATGTAGTTGAGGGGATGAAGCGCGGACAACGCGATTTTGGCGTGAGAGCCGGCGTCATTGCCATCTGCATGAGAAATCATTCCTCCGAAAGCAACTTGGAAGTGATTCGAGCGGCAGCCAAGTTTGTGGGTAAAGGCGTAGTCGCCGTCGACTTAGCTGGTGATGAGGCATCCTATCCGCCGGAATGGTTCCGGGAGGTTTTTGCGGAGTCAGGCCGACTCGGCATTCCGGTCACGATCCATGCCGGGGAAGCGGCAGGTGCGGTGAATGTTTATGAAGCAGTAACGAATCTCGGTGCGGTGCGCATTGGGCACGGTGTCAGACTGAAAGAGAATAGCGATATTCTCGAACTGGTCAAAGAGCGCCGCATCCCGCTCGAAATGTGCCCGATCAGCAACATCCAAACAAAGGCTGTTTCCGGCTGGGAAAATTACCCGATCCGTGAATATTTGGAGCAAGGTCTCCTGGTTACCATAAATACGGATAATCCGAGTGTCTCCGGAACGGACATTACGAATGAATACCGCGTGTTGTCCGATCGTTTTGGCTTTACGGAGCCTGAACTCGTCAGGCTTGTGATGAATGGGGTGGAAGCCGCGTTTATGGACGAAAGCGATAAATTGTTGCTGCGGCGGGAGATGGAAGCTGAGATTCACAGTTTAGGGATGGGTTTGCTGAGCTGATGCGGTTCCTCATGTTTTTATCTTGCTATGGCTCATTCAGAGGGAACTATAGTACTCTATTTCCCTGAAATTACGTTTTTTTCATCTGGAGGGGAACTATGATCCGTTATTTTGCAAATTTTACGCGAACAACGTGGATTTGATGCTGAATAAGAGCCACTAGTTCCCCTCAGAAAGAAGATTGATTTTCCTGTAAATAGAGGACTCTAGTTCCTATTCGTAAAGCAATTGGGGAATATTTAGCAGTGAAAGTTGGCAGTATGCGAGTAGAGTGATGGAATATTGGAGAGTAGCCCAACACGAAAGCCTGACGGCACTGACCGTCAGGCTTTTTATCGATGAATTTTTGAAACCTGCCATAGGAAGCTACCCAATTTATTCAAATTACTTGACAATATAGGGTAGGGGGGTATACTATACAAATATAAACAAATACCAATCATTGTGAGGTGACAATCCTATGAGCACCGAATCTGCAGGGCAGCAGCAACCTACCGGAGCAACTGCAACGGTTGATTTCGATATTACAGGAATGACCTGCGCTGCGTGCGCAACCAGAATTGAAAAAGGGCTGAGCAAGATGCCCGGTGTCGCACAAGCATCCGTCAACCTGGCTATGGAAACAGCCCGGATTTCCTATCAGCCTTCGGAGGTAACACCGGAGGATATGCAAGCGCGAGTAGCCAAGTTAGGATACGAAGCAGCGCGCAAAACAGAACAGGCTGAAACCGGCGAACATCGCGCCAAAGAGATACAGAAGCATAAGCGTAAGCTGTGGATTTCAGCCATACTATCTTTCCCTTTGTTATGGGCGATGGTTGGTCATTTCTCCTTCACTTCGTGGATTTGGGTGCCGGAGCTGTTCATGAATCCGTGGGTGCAGCTGGTTCTCGCAACACCGGTCCAGTTTCTCATCGGACGCCAATTCTACATTGGCGCCTACAAAGCGCTCAGCAACAAGAGTGCGAACATGGATGTGCTCGTCTCGCTGGGAACATCAGCTGCGTATTTTTACAGCTTGTATCTGACGTTCCAGTGGGCAGGGCAAAGCGAGCATCACCATGCGCCTGAGCTGTATTACGAGACTAGCGCCATCCTCATCACACTCGTTATTCTTGGAAAATGGTTCGAAGTTCTCGCCAAAGGGCGCACCTCGGAGGCCATTAAATCCCTGATGGGTTTGCAGGCTAAGAGAGCCTGGGTCATCCGTGACGGGCAGGAAATCAGCATCCCGCTGGAAGAGGTAGTTACAGGGGATGTCGTCATCGTGAAACCGGGTGAGAAGATTCCGGTGGATGGTACCGTTATGCAAGGCCATTCCTCGATTGATGAGTCGATGCTGACAGGTGAAAGCCTGCCGGTTGAGAAGCGCGTAGGCGATACAGTGATCGGTGCAACGCTGAATAAGAATGGCGTTCTCCGGGTGCAGGCGACTAAGGTTGGCCGTGACACGGTGCTGTCTCAAATCATCAAAGTCGTCGAAGAAGCGCAGGGATCGAAAGCTCCGATTCAGCGTGTGGCGGACGTTATTTCGGGGATTTTTGTCCCGATTGTCGTGGGGATTGCGCTTATCGCTTTTGTTCTATGGTACTTCTGGTTGGATCCGACTAACTTCGCAGGCGCACTCGAAAAAACGATCGCGATCCTCGTCATCGCTTGCCCTTGCGCATTAGGTTTGGCAACGCCGACTTCGATTATGGCGGGGTCTGGACGCGCAGCGGAATTAGGCATCTTGTTCAAAGGCGGAGAGCATTTGGAAGCGGCTCATCACCTGGATGTTGTAGTTTTGGATAAGACGGGTACAGTAACCAAAGGGAAACCACAACTTACAGATATTCAAACGCATGTGGACCAAACCACCTTCCTCCGTTTCGTCGGAGCGGCGGAGCGCAGCTCGGAACATCCGTTAGCTGAGGCGATTGTCCAAGGCATACTACCTTCCATGCCATCCTTGCCGGAAGCCACAAGCTTTAAAGCCATCCCCGGTTTTGGACTGGAAGCTCAAGTGGAAGGCAGCCAGGTCCTCATCGGTACAAGAAGACTGCTAACCGAGAAGGGTGTTGATATTGGCGAAGCGCTGCTCAAGGAAATGGAACGTTTAGAGCAAGATGGCAAAACCGTTATGCTGGCAGCGTTTGACGGCGTGTACGCCGGATTCGTTGCTGTGGCGGATACAATAAAGGAAACATCGCAGGAAGCCGTATCCCGTTTGGAAGCGATGGGCATTAGGGTCATCATGATCACAGGCGACAATGCGCGTACCGCAAAAGCCATAGCCGAGCAAGCCGGCATCAAGCAGGTTCTAGCTGAGATTTTGCCGGAAGGGAAAGCAGCGGAAGTGAAAAAGCTGCAAGATCAGGGTTTCCGCGTCGCGATGGTCGGCGATGGCATCAACGATGCGCCAGCCTTAGCAATGGCCGATATCGGCATGGCGATGGGTACGGGAAGTGATGTAGCTATGGAAGCGGCGGATGTCACCTTAATGCGCGGCGATTTGAACTCCATTGCAGATGCCATTGAAATGAGCAGGCGGACGATGCGCAATATTAAGCAAAATCTGTTCTGGGCCCTCGGTTACAACACGATTGGTATCCCAATCGCCGCTTTTGGCTTGCTAGAGCCTTGGGTGGCAGGGGCAGCTATGGCGTTAAGTTCTGTTTCTGTTGTGCTGAATGCTCTTCGCCTGCAGAGAGTCAAACTTTAAGCGAACGAGGGACGTTCCAAAAGGATTGACAATATACGGGATGGGGGTATGATATGTAGTAAACAACCTTCAAAGGAGTGGGCCCAATGAACAAAGAAATGGACACGGAAGTAGAACACTGCGGCTTGGACGGACACGAGCGGAAGAGTCATCATTCCGATAAACTCAAAGCGGATTTAACGAAACGCTTGAACCGCATTGAAGGTCAAGTTCGTGGGGTCAAAGGTTTGATCGAGAAAGATACGTATTGCGATGACGTTCTGCATCAAATTGCCGCGATTCAATCGGCGCTTAATGGTGTAGGGAAGCTGCTGCTAGCCGGCCACCTCAAAAGTTGTGTCGTCGAGCGTATTCAAGAAGGTGACATGGATGTTGTCGATGAGCTGCTCAAAACCATGAATACCCTCATGAAATAATCATGAAAATTAAACCCAATGAAGGAGTGAATGCGATGTCCAGCATTATTTTAAAAGTAGAAGGTATGTCTTGTAATCACTGTGTGAATACCGTTGAGAAAGCCATGAAAGAGCTTGGGGCTGAAGGCAAAGTAAACTTGGCGGGTAAATTAGTGGAAGTGGTATACGACGAGAGCAAGCTGACTGTGGAAGCGATCAAAGAAGCAATTGAAGAGCAAGGTTATGATGTAGTGCAATGAGAATAATGAGTCTAATCGTGTTGTCATTAGCCCTTGTTCTAAGCGGGTGCGGGAAGTCGCAGACTACGGATCATTCGGTACACAGCGGCGGTCATGAAGCAGGGAGTTCAGCGGAGCAGATTCAGGCAATATTTCAAGCAGTTTCTCCGCAGACGAAGGCGAAAGCGAAAGAAGATACTACGTTGACGATTGAGATTCAAGATAGTGGCGGTAACCCGATAAATGATTTTGATCTGAATCATGAGAAAAAGATGCATCTTATCGCGGTGAGCAAGGATCTTTCTTATTACAAGCATCTGCATCCGGAGTACAAAGGAAAGGGTCTTTTTACGGTATCGACGCAGTTCCCCTCGGGCGGTGATTATAGGCTTTTTGCTGATTTTCTGCCTACCGGCAAAGAGAAAACCGTCAAAAGCTACACCTTGACTGTACTAGGGGAGCCCGCACCACCAGTGGCCATTGAACCGGAGAATGCATGGACGAAGACCATAGATGGCAATGAAGTTACTCTAAAAATCGATCATCTTATGGCAGGAATGGAGCTTAATCTAACCTATACCTTTAAGGATGCAGCTTCCAAAGCACCTATTAAGGATTTGCAGCCGTACCTAGGGGCTGTGGGTCACGTTGTTATTCTGGATGCGAATGCGGATCAATACCTGCATGTTCATCCGACGGATGAGAAATCAACAGGTCCGGAAGCCCAGTTTATGACGACATTCCCCAAAAGCGGCGTTTACAAAGTATGGGGAGAATTTCAACGTGGTGGCAAGGTGTTCACGGTCCCATTTGTTGTTAAAGTCCCTTAACTTACCCTCTATATTTATATAAAAAAGGAGCCGGTCACCATGCCTGCCTATATCATCACGGGAGGTTCCAAAGGCCTCGGAGCTGAGCTTGCGAGGCAGCTCCTGCACCAAGGCGCCGCGGTCCACTGTGTGTCGCGCGGCGAAAGCCCAAGCCTCCGCCAAGAGGCGCTAAGCATGAAAGGTGACTACACCTTTCATGCTTACGACTTGGCGCAAACAGACGGCCTGGATTCGCTGATGGAGCGAATCCTTGGCCTGGTTGATCGAGCGGATGCTATCACGCTCATCAACAACGCGGGCCAGCTCGATCCAATGACGTTCATCGGCCGAGCTGACCAAGGTGACCTGCAGATGAGCCTGCAGGTCAATCTCGTCGCGCCCACGCTGCTGACGAACAGCTTCATTCGGCAGACGCAGGCGCTGCCGATTAAGAAGCGGGTCGTCCACATCTCCTCGGGCGCGGGGAAGAAGCCCTACCCCGGCTGGGGGGCTTATTGCACCGCCAAGGCCGGGCTCGATATGCTGACGCGCTGCATTGGCGTCGAGCAGATGGAACAGCCCTACCCGGTGGAGGTGATCTCCGTCGCACCGGGGGTGGTGGATACGGGTATGCAGCGGGAGATTCGCGCTGCATCTGAAGAGGACTTCCCGCAGCTAAGGCGATTCGTGAAGCTGCATGCGGACGGCGAGCTGCAATCGCCTGAAGCAACGGCGGCGCAGCTTCTGGAGCTGCTGCAGCGAGATGCTTTCACGCAGGGCGAGATCGCCGATCTGCGCACAAAAAAGGAGTTAAGCAGCTGAGAAGCGCTTAACTCCTTTTATTATTTATGCACGAATGCCTAATGCCTACTGAATGCTTCCTGACACAGATGGCCCGGATGACAGCTCAGAGGTGCAATATTTGCAGCGGGTTGCTTGCGCTGGAATATCCGATAAGCAATGCGGGCAAGATTTTGTCGCAGGAGCTTTTTCTTTCGGCTCTTCTTTCTTGCGGAACTTGGACAATTGTTTAACAACGATAAATATGACGGCAGCAACAATTAAAAAGTCTAAGAACGTAGAAATAAATGCTCCGTATTTCAGAACTGGTGCTTTATCAGCAGCAGAATCGGCAAGGTTATTGTAGTGTTTGCCATTCAAAGATATGAAAAGTTCATTAAAGTTCACTCTGCCCAGCAGTAACCCGATAGGCGGCATGATCACATCGTTGACGATGGATGTAATGACTTTCCCGAATGCTCCCCCGATAATAACCCCCACCGCTAGATCGACCATATTTCCTTTAAAAGCAAAATCTTTAAATTCCTTTAGCATAGTGAACCTCCAACAAACTGCATTTTTTGCATTGTAGCATATTTTGTCGTTGTCAAACAATGAGTTGGATGTTCGTGTAATCGTTTAATCCTTTTGAGCAGCTAAGAGTGGCTGTTCCCTGGACTCCTGCAACACCTCGCGCAGGGCGCTGATGAACGTTTCATGATCTTCAGGAGTTCCTATTGAAATCCTCACATGATTAGGCAGATTCCACGCGCCTGCATAGCGGAGGATAACGCCTTTTCGCATCAATTGATCATAGATGGATTTCGCGTCAGGGCCAAGTTCTACAAGTACGAAATTACTCATGCTGCGCGTGAAATTGAATCCCAACTCCTGCAGGCTGGCATAAAGCTGCTCTCTGCCAAGTTTATTCATTTCCCGCGTCGCTTCAAGATGAGCATCATCCTGAATGGCGGCGGCAGCACCGACTTGTGCTAAGGCGTTTACGTTAAAAGGCTCTTTAACCTGACGAATATTGCGCAGGATGCTTGCTGAAGCGATACCATACCCGACACGGATACCGGCTAAGCCATAAATTTTGGAAAAGGTTTGTGTGACGATGATGGGATATCCCTGACGCACCAGCTCAAGCCCGTCACAATAATCATCTGCGGTTACAAAGT
Source organism: Paenibacillus sp. WC2504 (assembly GCF_052682475.1). NCBI lineage: Bacteria > Bacillati > Bacillota > Bacilli > Caryophanales > Paenibacillaceae > Paenibacillus > Paenibacillus sp. WC2504. The sequence goes on along the minus strand of NZ_JBQZFH010000001.1, from coordinate 7,453,391 downwards.
GACTGTAAGCCCCATCGAAAATAACCAGCACATGAGGAGGGAGCTTATCCATTAGCGCATGCAAGTCCTGTTTTTTCATATAGGTGCCAGTTGGATTATTTGGAGAGCAAATATATAACAGCTTCGTTTTCTCGGTTACCGCAGCCAAAAGATCCGAGATTTCATAACGGTAATCCTCACGGAGCGGCACCTGTACGACGGATGCGCCCATCAGATTTGCGCCGAATTCATACTCGCTGAAGGTTGGAGAGGGCACGATGACCTCGTCGCCTTCCTCCAAGAACGTTTCGGATAGGAGTGTAATGAGCTCGTCGGCGCCATTGGTGACAAGCACTTGCTCGGGCAGAACCTCCAATTTGCCGGCAATAGCGCTGCAGAGATCAATCGTGTCCGCATCGGGATAGCGATGAATATCAGTCAGATAGGATTGAATGGCTTGGACGGCGAGAGGTGATGGACCAATCGGATTTTCATTGGAAGCAAGCTTGGTCACCTTGTCGATACCTAATTCCCGCTGGACTTCCCAAATGGGTTTGCCGGGAGAATAGGGTTTCATGCGAGAAAGGACGCCGCGTGGACGGATATGGTCAGTTGTACGATTGCTCAAAAGTATCACTCCTTGATTCAAATTTACTTTAGTTAAATAATACATTAACTTGGTAAAGTAGTAAAGTATAAAAAAACCCATATCCCAACTTTTAGGAGAGTAGTATAATACGTAAAGATGCGTAATTCGACGTTTAAGGAGAGGACACTGCGCGGATGGGGAAAAAGAAGAGGTTTGGTATCCGATCCAAAATCATGCTTGGCTACATATTCATTTTCGCTTGTATAAGTGTTGTATTTACGCTAGTGATTAATCAAGTGACCTCGATGCAAACGGATAGAAATTATATCATTGAGCATGATTTTGCCGTCCATAGTGAAATCAACAACATCGAAAAATATGTGATGGACATGGAAAGCGGGCAGCGGGGATATCTGATAACCGGAGATTCTACCTACCTGGAACCCTACCACAACGCAGAGAATAACTGGCGGCAATCCTACATGAAGCTAAGTCAGCTTACACGTGAAAATGAGGTCCAGGAACAAAGTTTACAATCGATCAAAAAGGCCATAGAACACTGGATCATGCAGCTTGATGGGACACCGGGTCCAATCATGAAAAGGGATCAAGGTGCAGGTACATATTCCATCAACCCTTATGATTTTTATTTGGGCAAGCAAAATGTGGAGGATATCCGCGCTCAGCTTGATCGTTTCCGGAATATTGAGATAGCGCTTACGAAAGATAGGGCCAAGCTGTTGGACAATCAGAACAGGATGTTCACGAGATCCTTGTTTGTTATGCTGACCCTGCTGCTTATTTTCTCGTTAACAGCCGCACTTTTGATATCGCAGTCGATTGTTGGGACGATCAAGCAAGTTACCAAAAGTATTTTGAAATTAAGCTCATTCAAGAGAGACTATTCACAGCGCATCCATGTCACAATGAATGATGAGGTAAAGGATCTCGCTGATGCAACGAATATGCTTCTAGAGAATCAAGAGGAGATCGAATGGCAGCAGCGCAAGCTTGCGGAAGTAGTTCATATGCTTCAAGGCATATCGGACATGGAAACGCTAGGTTCTTCCTTTATTAGTAAAGCTGCTGAGCTTTTTGGTGCGTCATTCGGACTGTTTTACCTCCGATCCACCCACAAGGGCAAGGTTACGATGGAGAAAATAGCGGCCTATGCCATGATGATGGATAACGAGGATGACGTAGGGATTCAGCGGTTCCATCTGGGGGAAGGGCTCGTTGGTCAATGTGCACTGGAGAAGCGGATGTTTCATTTTATGAATGTACCCGATCATTATCTCAAAATAACGTCCGGACTTGGCGCTGTAAAAGCCCAAAGCGTACTGATTGTGCCGATTTTACATCATCATGAAGTTATTGCCGTTATGGAATTAGCCAGTTTAAATAAGTTTACCCATCAACAGATGGAGCTTCTCGAAGATATTCTCGACGTTCTCGGAACCATCGTGCACAGTGTGCAATCGCGTGTTGAAGTGGAGCGGCTGCTTCGGGAATATCAACTTATGACGGAAGAGCTGCAGATTCAAACGGAAGAGCTCCAAAGTCAGCAGGAAGAGCTGCACATGACGAATGAACAGTTAGAGGAGCATAACCGATGTGCGGATGAAAGGTCCAAGGAACTTGAACGCATCAAGGTGGCTCTCGAAGAACATGCGGTTCAGCTGCAGCTAAGCTCTCGATACAAATCGGAGTTTCTGGCCAATATGTCGCATGAGTTTCGTACACCGCTTAACAGCGTGCTTATTTTATCCCAAATGCTGCAAGAAAATAAGATGGGGAACTTAAGTAGCGATGAGCAGGAATATGCCCGAGTGATCCATTCCTCTGGGACCGATCTACTGCTGCTTATTGACGATATTCTCGATTTATCCAAAGTGGAAGCCGGCAAGTTGGATATCCATATCGGGGCGTTAAATGTGACAGAGCTTCCTAAGCTCATTCGAAGTCAATTTGCCAAGGTGGCTGAACAGAGGAATCTGACTTTGAACATTGAGTTGGAACTCCCGGTGCCGGAGCACTTTTATACGGACGAGCAGCGTCTTAGTCAAATTTTGAAAAACCTGCTGTCGAACGCATTTAAGTTTACGCATGAGGGCGGTGTTCATGTGAACATCAAGCGGTGTGCTGCAGATCAAGTCACCCAAGTGCTGCCTTCTGCTGACCCTAATCAAGTCCTGGCCATTTCGGTTAAGGATACGGGGATCGGCATTCCTCTTGACAAGCAGTCACTTATTTTCGAACCCTTCCGGCAAGCTGACGGCACGACCAATCGGAAATACGGGGGAACGGGCCTTGGCCTCTCCATTTCTCGCGAACTGGCGGGACTGCTTGGCGGGGACATCGGCATGTGCAGCGAAGAGGGGGTTGGAAGCACTTTCACGGTCTACCTTCCATCCTTGGAGCCGGGGATCAGTGAGTTTCAACCGGCATGGGAGGAAGCCGCAGCAACTTATGACGCCACTCCGGCGAAACTGGAAGAGCCTTCTCTCCCTTTGGCTGAACCCAACTTTCTACGAGGGAAGGTTGTGCTTGTCGTTGACGATGACGTGCGAAATGTGTTCGTGCTAAGCAACGCTTTTGAAAACGAAGGGATGACCGTCATCATTGCGCACGATGGGCAGGAATGCTTGGCTATTTTGCAGAAGGAGCCGCAGATTGATATCATCCTAATGGATATGATGATGCCCGTGATGGATGGCTATGAGGCCATGCGTACGATTAGAAAAGACGAGCGTAACGAGCATCTGCCTATTATTGCAATAACGGCGAAGGCGATGAAGCAGGACCGTGATATTTGCCTGCAAGCAGGCGCCTCCGACTACATCAGCAAACCGCTGAATTTAAACCAGCTGCTGTCTCTTATGCGAGTTTGGCTGGCATAATAAAAAGGTCTTTGATTTCTCCAGTGAGGGATCAAAGACCTTTCTTTTATTCGTTAATGGGATTAATAAATGGATAAGTGCTTATTATTTAAGATCCAGACGTATGTCGCGCCCGTCATCCTGAACGGATAGCTCTTTACCCGCTGCTTTCAAGGAGTTCGCGTAACTGACCCAAGCATCGAGCATGATGGCGCCATCTTTCCAATCCTTCACTTCACCGAAAACCGTAAAGCCATCGCCGCTGCCTGTTGCCATGAAATCATTCGTCGTTACTTTAAATGTGCGGTCTGTGTTGAACTTACCGTCCACATAGATCGGCGTACCATCTACTAGCGTAATCTTGGAATATTTCTCGCCAAGAGGTTTTGTGCTGTCCCACTCGACTTTCAGACCGGAGAATTGAATAGCCGGAAGATTCGTATACTTGTCCGTTACTTCCAAGGCTTTTTTGATTTGCTCAGCCGTCATTGTGCCTGTCACATTGTAGTTGCCGAAAGGGAATACTTCAAACATTTCGCCATAAGTTAGATCGCCTTTATCTACATCGGCACGGATACCGCCAATATTCGTGAAGGCGATGTCGGATTTCTCAGCAGCGCGCATAGCGTCCGTGATGCTGTTGCCCAGCTGCGAAGCGCCATCGCGATCTACGCCGCCATTTTTATCGAAACGGAATGATTTACGTCCAAGCGGCTCAGCGACAACGACTTCAACTTCACTGGATTTCGTTGAAATTTTCGCCTTATAGTCCTCTACCGTTTGGTGAATTTTCTCGTCAGCCGTTGTCAGGTTCGTGTAGGTTTCCAGTAAGCTGGCGTTCGAAGAAACGACCTGTTTAGTCGTTTTATCTACAAATAATTGAATATGACCAACCGCATACAACCAGCTTTGCGCTTCTACAACAGGGATGCCGTTCACAATTCCGGAAACGCGCATATGGGAGTGTCCACCGACGATTGCATCCAGTGTGCCGTTGCCTGTGTCTTTGGCCAAATCTGCAAGCTCGCTGATGATTTCAGCGGATTTTTGGTTTTGCTCACCAGGCAGGTGGGAAGTGACCATAATGATGTCAACGCCTTTGGCGCGCAGTTCAGCCGACAATTCTTTGGCCAAAGGAACTGGATCCACGAAGGAAAGTCCTTCGATGTTCGTTGATTTGGTCGTTGACGTTGTTTGCGGAGTCGCGAAGCCGATGATACCGATTTTTAGGCCATCTTTTTCAATGATGACGTAAGGTTGTGTCCAATCCACACGCTTGCCTGTTTTCGTGTCGATAATATTAGCGCCTAGAATAGGGAACTTCGCATTCTTAATGTTATTAATTAAAACGTCACGGCCAAAATCGAACTCATGGTTTCCGATAGCTGCCGCATCGTATTTCACTTGAGCCATGGTATCCATGACGGACTGACCATTGGTTGTATTCGAAATAAGCGTGCCCTGCCAAGCGTCTCCGCCGTCTACCACAACAGTGCCTTCCGGATTCACCGTACGGAAATCGGTGACGATTCCGCCTACGGTTTCAATACCACCTTGACCTTGGTTGCGTTTTTTATCGAAACCAACTTCAATTTTACCGTGAATATCATTTGTAGTTAAAATATCAACGACCTTAAATAAAATCGGCTTAAGCGCCTTAGCGACTTCATCACGCGTAACGGCTGCCGTCGGATTGAAGTTTCCATCCAGTGTCGGGCTGAAAATACCGCTGATGACGGCATACGCGACATAAGGGCGGGACTCTTTTGCAATAGAATCGGAGTCTTTGAAGTAGTTCAAAACGTTCTCATTTACGTTTGGCAGCTTACCGCCCGTTACCACTTTCACGATCAACTCGGCAAGCTCTTGGCGAGTGACTTGCGCATCCGGGTGGAACGTTCCGTCAGCAAATCCGCTGATCAGCTTCGCTGCGACCGCATTGGCAACAGCTTGTTTCTGCCAATTTGCGAGGTCAGTAAAAGTGACAGAAGCGGGATCTGCGCTTTTCAATTTCGCTGCACGGTTGATCATTGTTGCAACTTCAGCACGTGTCGCCGGGTTTGCACCGCGGTAGTCGGTATCTCCGTAGCCTTCGATTGCGCCGTTATCAATGGCAAGACGCATATCTGACTTCATCGTAGTAGTAGATGCGGGTACTGCATTGTCGGCAAAAGCTATACTGCCGGTAAAAGTGCTTGTAAGAGCGGTTACAAGAGCGAGGGCTGTAAGGCGAGTTTGTAATGTTTTTTTCATGTGATAGAAAGACCTCCTTCATAATAATAGAACATAGGTTAATTAACCCGTCTATTAGTATAAAGGGGATTGGTAGTTTTTGAGAAGTAAAGAAATTATTATTATAAAAATCAACAAAAAAAGCCCATAACCCTCCAAAGGTTATGTGGCTTTGTGGTCGGTATGAACTTCAAAATGATAGATTGTATTGC
>NZ_JBQZFH010000001.1:6107500-7442500 GCF_052682475.1 Paenibacillus sp. WC2504 | reverse complement strand
CCGTACCGCAAACCGACACAGGTGGGTGAGAAGAGAATTCTAAGGCGCGCGGAAGAACTCTCGTTAAGGAACTCGGCAAAATGACCCCGTAACTTCGGGAGAAGGGGTGCCTCGGTAGGGTGAATAGCCCGAGGGGGCCGCAGTGAAAAGGCCCAAGCGACTGTTTAGCAAAAACACAGGTCTGTGCGAAGCCGCAAGGCGAAGTATACGGGCTGACGCCTGCCCGGTGCTGGAAGGTTAAGAGGAGTGGTTAGGGGGTAACCCCGAAGCTATGAATTGAAGCCCCAGTAAACGGCGGCCGTAACTATAACGGTCCTAAGGTAGCGAAATTCCTTGTCAGGTAAATTCTGACCCGCACGAATGGCGTAACGACTTGGGCGCTGTCTCAACGAGAGATCCGGTGAAATTTTAATACCTGTGAAGATGCAGGTTACCCGCGACAAGACGGAAAGACCCCATGGAGCTTTACTGCAGCTTGATATTGGACTTTGGTACGATCTGTACAGGATAGGTGGGAGCCTTTGAAGCCTGAGCGCCAGCTTGGGTGGAGGCGCCGTTGGGATACCACCCTGATCGTATCGGAGTTCTAACCTGGTACCGTGATCCGGTATGGGGACAGTGTCAGGTGGGCAGTTTGACTGGGGCGGTCGCCTCCTAAAATGTAACGGAGGCGTTTAAAGGTTCCCTCAGAATGGTTGGAAATCATTCGCAGAGTGCAAAGGCATAAGGGAGCTTGACTGCGAGACCTACAAGTCGAGCAGGGACGAAAGTCGGACTTAGTGATCCGGTGGTACCGAATGGAAGGGCCATCGCTCAACGGATAAAAGCTACCCTGGGGATAACAGGCTTATCTCCCCCAAGAGTCCACATCGACGGGGAGGTTTGGCACCTCGATGTCGGCTCATCGCATCCTGGGGCTGAAGTAGGTCCCAAGGGTTGGGCTGTTCGCCCATTAAAGCGGTACGCGAGCTGGGTTCAGAACGTCGTGAGACAGTTCGGTCCCTATCTGTCGCGGGCGTAGGAAATTTGAGAGGAGCTGTCCTTAGTACGAGAGGACCGGGATGGACGTACCGCTGGTGTACCAGTTGTCTCGCCAGAGGCACCGCTGGGTAGCTATGTACGGAGGGGATAAGCGCTGAAAGCATCTAAGCGCGAAGCCCCCCTCAAGATGAGATTTCCCAGTATGTAAGACCCCTTGTAGACGACGAGGTTGATAGGTTCGAGGTGGAAGTGCGGCAACGTATGCAGCTGACGAATACTAATCGGTCGAGGGCTTAACCAATAAACCTAAGGTTTCAACTTTACGCAAGTTTCGTATCTAGTTTTCAAGGCGCAAACACGCTTTGACTGTTTGGTGATGATGGCGGAGGGGACCCACGCGTTCCCATCTCGAACACGACCGTTAAGCCCTCCAGCGTCGATGGTACTTGAACCGCAGGGTTCTGGGAGAGTAGAACGTTGCCAAACATTATAGGGATCTTTTGACGAAAGTCAAAAGTCTCTCTCCTATTCCCTGATAGCTCAGTTGGTAGAGCACTCGACTGTTAATCGAGTTGTCACAGGTTCGAGTCCTGTTCGGGGAGCCACTTTTTTTATCCGATGCCAGGCTTTCATGGAGAGGTGTCCGAGCTGGCCGAAGGAGCACGATTGGAAATCGTGTAGGCGTCACAAGCGTCTCGAGGGTTCGAATCCCTCTCTCTCCGCCACCTTAAAGCACGATTTACTTAAGAAAAGCCTGTTTACGCGGCCCGTTGGTCAAGTGGTTAAGACACCTCCCTTTCACGGAGGTAACAGGGGTTCGAGTCCCCTACGGGTCACCATCAAGTAATTCCCATGGAGGCTTAGCTCAGCTGGGAGAGCATCTGCCTTACAAGCAGAGGGTCGGCGGTTCGATCCCGTCAGCCTCCATTTTTCCTTTTTTAACGACGCGGGGTGGAGCAGCTCGGTAGCTCGTCGGGCTCATAACCCGAAGGCCGCAGGTTCAAATCCTGCCCCCGCAACCAACCTCTTGATGAGGTGTTATATTTTAGTGTGGAGCCGTGGTGTAGAGGCCTAACATGCCTGCCTGTCACGCAGGAGACCGCGGGTTCGAATCCCGTCGGCTCCGCCATTTTTTATGAAGTTTGAGTCATTAGCTCAGTTGGTAGAGCACCTGACTTTTAATCAGGGTGTCGTAGGTTCGAATCCTACATGACTCAGTTTTTTTTTGTTTTATGCGGTCATGGCGGAATTGGCAGACGCGCACGGTTCAGGTCCGTGTGGGCTAACCCCCCGTGGAGGTTCGAGTCCTCTTGACCGCATCACCAAGAGCTTTCTTAATTCCTTTTACAGGAGTTAAGGAAGTTCTTTTTTTGCATATCTATTTCTAAATTTCTGTTGACATTGATTATTATTATCACTAATATCATGGTATAGGCGGTAGATATGAGCGGTGGAGGTTATGACATGAAAACGATTAAATACTGCTGCAGAAATGAGAAATTCGGATCCAAACAAATATATAAGTCATTGAAAAATGAATACCCTGATTTGAAGCAAAAGAAGAAGGATTGCCTAGGAAACTGTAAGCATTGCAAGAAAGAGTGCATCGCGATGATCGGCAAAAAGAACTTGATTTGCGCCGCTTCGCCTGACCTACTATATGCTCAACTCAAGCAGATTATTGCTGAATCCAGGGCTGAAACTGTCATGGCCTAAGTACATAATCTTTGTAAAATTTATGACTTCCGTTTGTATTTGTATATGAAGTTCTGGTAATCTTGTATGTATGGGGATTTGCAAAAAATAACCATACAGAAAGGATGTGCAGCACATCATGTTAAAAGATGAACTAACGGAAGCGCTCAATGAGCAGATGAACTATGAATTTTACTCCGCGCACGTCTATTTGGCCATAGCTGGTTATTGTGCAGCAGAAAGCTTGGATGGGTTCTCGAACTTTTTTATCGTTCAAGCGGAAGAAGAGAAATTTCATGCAATGAAGATTTTCAAATTTATTAATGATCGCGGGAAAAAGGTTACTTTCGCCGGCATGGATACGCCTGTGAATGAGTACAAATCGATTCTCGACGCTTTTGAGCATGCATACAAGCATGAGCAGGAAGTCACTAGACGTATTTACCATCTGTCTGATTTGGCTCTCAACGATCGCGAGCATGCGACGATGCAGTTCCTCAAATGGTTTATTGATGAGCAGGTAGAGGAAGAAGCGATGTTCGACAGCATTATTAGCAAGTTGAAACGAATCGACAAAGACAGCAATGCCTTCTTCATGTTGGATGCGGAATTTGCACAGCGCACGTTCACTCCACCAACCGGGGAATAATTACATACGATACTAAGGAAGACCGAAACTTACTTTTTCGCCGTTTACAGCGAAGGGTAGGTTTTTTCTATGTTTACTGACGTATAGCTGTCAGGGTTTCTTTTATATACTGAAAGAAAAAAAGGAAGTGGCGCATGGAAAAGTTAGATTTAGCCAAAGTCTACAAATCCTATTACACAGCTCCGACGAAACCACAGCTAATTGAATTTGGACCTGTTTGGTATGTGACCATCGTAGGAACCGGGGACCCGAATGGAGATGTCTTCGCACAAGCGACTGAAGCGCTCTACACGCTTTCTTACAGTATTAAGGGCATTTATAAGATGGAGGAGAAAGACTTCACTGTGGCCAAGCTGGAGGGCTTGTGGTGGGTAGATGGAGATAGCCGGAAAGCGCTCGAGGTGCCGAAGGAGCAGTGGTGTTGGAAACTTATGATCAGGATGCCCGATTATGTTACTTCAGAGAAAGTGGAGGAGGCTCGAGTTAAAGCTTTAGGCAAGAAAAAGGAGCTAGATTTGCTTTCAAGTATTGTATTTGAAAGCTTGCATGAAGGAAGCTGTGTCCAGATGCTGCATATGGGTCCATATGCTTCCGAGCATGAAACGCTAAGTCAAATGTACGAATTTATGGAGACAAGCCATTTAAGCATTAGCGGCCTCCATCATGAAATCTATTTATCTGATCCGAGGAAGATTGATCCTTCGAAAATGAGAACTATTTTGCGTTACCCTGTTAAGGTGGCAGGAGTGGTGAAGGGGTGATTTTTGCTGTAAAATAGAAGAAAATGTCGAGCTGTTGGGAGGGAAGGCGATGCGGACAAGGCATATATCCGTTATTGGTCATGTAATCGGTGTGCTGGTGATTTGGATAGGGCTTATGTACCCTGCCTCTGCAGCCCAAGCCTCCTGGCTCGATAGGGTGAAGGATATCTATCAGCTACCTGAGAATGTGGAGCAAATTCAGAAAGATTACGAGGCAACGAAACAGCAATTAGAGGAGCAAAAGGACAAGCTCTCGGAAACGATTCGGCATTCGCAGGAAACCGAGGAAAAGCTCCTTCAGCAAAACGAAGCGCTTCAGAAAGAAAATGAACTCCTGCAAGAGCGTTTAAAGGCCATGGAGCAGGTTGCAATAGATAAAGAGAACCGGAATCGGAAGATAACGAATATGGTTATCGCGGTGGTTGTGCTTGTAGTATTGTATTTTGTACTCGGGCGGGTGTTTCGTTATGTGGTCTGGCGGAGGCAGAAGCGTCAAATGAGATAGGAGGCCTGAGAGGCGTGGAAGTTACTTTCGAACATGCAAGCTCACACGCAAAAATGGCCACACTGCGCATCGAGAAGGACGAATCGATCCATGTGCTGCATCCGAGCCAAATCGTAGCTTTTCAAGGGAAGTCTGAGCAAAGAGAGGATTCTTTGATGAAGCTGCCCAGCATGTACCGCAAAAAACGTCTGATTCAGTCGCGCGTGTATGGTCCTGCTCAGCTCATGCTAGGCTTGCCAGAAGGCTACAGTATGTCTGTGGTGCCTATTGGCGATGAGGATGATCTTTTGTACGAGTTTCGGCATGTTCTGTTTTATACCAGCGGTGTCAGCTTTACTTCTCACTTACAAAATGTTAAAAATACGCTGATCACGCAAGATCTCGTGAAAATGCAGTTTAAGGGGCCGGGAAAGCTGGGACTTTTGACCGCTGGTCCGTTGTATCAGATGGCTTTGGATCCGAAGCAGCCTTTATATGTGGATATTCATTGTCTAATTGCGTATCCTCGGAATGCAGTACTGCGTCTTTGTGTATATGGCAATACATTAGCGAGCCAGCATATGAATTATCATTGGGAGATGACAGGGCAAGGGCATGTGCTGCTGCAGCCATGCAAGCCGGATCGTAAGTTGGATGAGCATATGAAAAATGATAGCTTATTGCGGCGAATTGCAAGGGAAGTTCTGCCTTTTGGTGGTATTTTTATAAAATAAGCGATTGGTAACAAAAAACATTTGCATTTGTTCTGAAATCCTGATATATTATTCCTTGTCGCCTCTGAGAAAGAAATCAAGTGACAAGCAACACATACCGTGCGGAAGTGGCTCAGCGGTAGAGCATCGCCTTGCCAAGGCGAGGGTCGCGGGTTCGATCCCCGTCTTCCGCTCCATATTTTAAGCGCCCTTAGCTCAGCTGGATAGAGTATTTGACTACGAATCAAAAGGTCGGGAGTTCGAATCTCTCAGGGCGCGCCATTTTAATTAAGTTATAAGCGTTTCGGGATGTAGCTCAGCTTGGTAGAGCACCTGCTTTGGGAGCAGGGGGTCGCATGTTCAAATCGTGTCATCCCGATATTTACGCGGGTGTAGTTCAATGGTAGAACTTCAGCCTTCCAAGCTGGTAGCGTGGGTTCGATTCCCATCACCCGCTTCAAACAAGAGATCACCTTGGGGTGATCTTTTTGTTTTGTGCGGGTAAGGGAAGAGAACCCACTAGGGGTTCGACCGTCCTTGAAGACAGCTTGAGTAATCCCGAGTAGGACGCGCAGAGACACGATACAGCTATGGGGACCATCCTAACGAAATGCCCGAGCCCGCACGTTTCTTGGCAAAAGTAGATGAAAGCGGTATACTTATTTTGTTAACGTGTGCATTATCGTGAGACTATATCAATGAAATGAGGTCGGCGACTATGAAAGCGAAAAAGCTTGGACATGCAGGTTTTGACATCTCAAACATAACTTTTGGCTGTTGGGAGCTTGGAGGCGGCCCCTGGGAGTTCACGAACGACCAAAATAATATCGAGCTCATCCGTAAAGCGTTCGAGCTGGGCATCACAACGTTTGATACAGCTGAAGGCTACGGCAATGGACACTCGGAAGAGATCGTCGGCGCTGCTTTGGCGGATATACGTAAGCAATGCATCATTACGACGAAGGTGAGTCGAAGCAATCTAGCTCCTCAAGACGTAAGGAGATCGGCAGAAAACAGTTTGAAACGTTTGAAGACTGATTACATAGATGTTTATTACATTCACTGGCCAAGTTTTGAGATCCCGGTGCAGCATACGCTTGGTGAATTTGTGAAGCTGAAAGAAGAAGGCTTGATTCGGGCTATCGGCGTTTCGAATTTCTCTTTGGAGCAGCTGAAAGAAGCGGTAAACTATGCGCAAATCGATGTGATTCAGCCGGAATACAGTTTGCTGCACAGAGCTATCGAGCCAGAGATTTTGCCATTCTGCCAGAAACATAACGTTGGTGTAATGAGCTACAGCTCGATCGCCAAGGGGATACTGACAGGCGCGTTCCATCTTCATGGCAGGACGCTGAAAGAGGGAGACTTCCGCAAGGAGAGAAGGCTGTTCCTACCGGAGCATCTGGAGGCGGAGAAAGAGCTTTTAGCTGTCATGAAAGAAATGGCGGATGCCAAGGACGCTAACGTAACACAGATCGCAATTGCTTGGCTGCTGCACCAGGAAGCACTTACTTCGGCTATTATAGGGACACAGGATGAGCATCATCTTGAAAATAATATCAAAGCGGCCTCATTGTCATTATCCGATTCAGAGGTAGCAACTTTGAACACAGTCAGTGATCGTGTGCTATCCGTAATTGGCTACTCCTAATCGCAAGCAAAACCACCCTATTGGGTGGTTTTTTTTGTCTATTATCCCGTGTATTCCGTACGCAATATGCGACAAAATCTATTGGTAAAACTTACCGTTTCGCAAAGCTTGTACCTACCAATTAAACTATGCTAGTCTAACATAGACAAAAAATGCCGAATCTTGGAGCATCGCAAGCTCTGGTACGGGGGACTTCTTTATTTGGGGTGAATGAGCGCTGCTAGCTGAGCGTACTAGGGAAAACCTCTTCCCGAACCCGTCAACTAACCTCGGAGGCGTCAAGGAGGCAAGGTTTTGAAATCTTTTTCTTCACGTCTTATTTGTTCATGCGCACTATTATGCGCCGCAGTACCGATGTTTACAGCACACTCCGCTCAGGCTGCATCCACGCCTACGGACAGCCCTGTCAAGGTGCAAGTCAATGATGAGCTGCTGAAGTTTCCGGAAGTTCAGCCTTATATTGATAACAAGGGCATCATGCAAGTTCCACTCCGAGTGCTATCTGAGAAGCTGGGCTATCAGGTGAGCTGGGAGAAGCAAGAGGACCAAATCGAGGTCACACTGGTTAACAAACAGCAGTCCATCTTACTTATTACAGAGCAGCAACAAGCGCTTGTGAACAGTAAGAAGATCAGTTTGGAAAGCAGTCCAACCGTGTACCAAGGGAATACATATGTTCCACTGCGTTTCATCACGGAAACCTTCGGTTCGCCAATTGAATGGAATGAAGCCAATCAGATTGCGATTGTGGATGTGGATGGAAAATCACACAAGCCAGCCTGGATTGCGCCGCCACCACCACCAGCACCTAAGGTTGTAGCCGCGGCCGCTCCCGTTGTTCCGTCAGTGAGTGAGCAAATTATTCAGACGGCAAACTCCTATATGGGCGTGCCTTATGTATGGGGTGGGACGACGCCGAGAGGATTTGATTGCTCCGGTTTTGTGCGATTCTTGTTTCAAGCGAAGGGGATCGATTTGCCCCGTACGTCAGCGGAGATGCACAGTGAAGCAGGTACGAAAGTGACGGATTTGAAAGCCGGAGATTTGGTATTTTTTGCTTCAAAAACAGTGAATCACGTAGGCATTTATCTTGGCAACGATCAATTCATTTCAGCGACTACATCCAGAGGCGTGGCTGTGGATAGCCTTTCGAGCGCTTATTGGAGCGCAAGGTATGTCGGAGCGAGAAGAGTTCTGTAAGGATAGGACTATCGAACACTTGTTTCTATGTTCTTTCGAATGAAAGGCATAGAAGGCAGGTGTTTTTTTTCGTTCGCACAATCATGCGATTTTTATCGAAATTTTATGGTTTTTAGCCTATAATGAAGAAATGTTTGGAAGAAAGAAAGAGCAGGTGAACACGAGCGCATGCAATTAAGTGTCTGGAAGAGTTGGTTTCATAAAAAGAGACATTCGAGTGTAGCAGATAGCATGTATACCGTGGATAAGGGACCTGCAATGCCAGATGAGGTCAGGGAAGTTATTCAGCAGTTTTTCCGTACATACAATCATTTCAAAGGGGCCAGAAGCCTGCAAACGGATACGTTTATCAAAGAAGTATTTTATGCAACGAAGCAGGATCCGAGAGACCAGCGAACAGTTGAAGAAATGGAAGCCTATATTCAACACAAGAATGTGCTGCGATTGCGCTTGAAATCTTATGTAGTCGATGAGTATCTTAGTCTAGGCGAAAAAATATGTATGATTGGTGTTACGAGGGAATTTAGCAACAATCACAAGAATCGCGTCTTGTATTTTCTCATTAAAGAAAACGATTCCTGGAAGTTTCACCATATCGCAAGGTCGCATCATGGCACCATTTTAGATAAATTTCAAATTAAAGAACAAACAGGTTTCGTCGTAGGCAACGATAAAGCCGCGCTCCTGTTCCTTACACACTCCAGTTCGTTAGATGCCTCCACGTTTATTACGGGAGATTATGTGCATGCGGAGGGGTATTTGGAAGTGGAACAAGAGTCGAGCAGCCATTTGTATTATAGGGTTGTGCGAATGAATCGTGTTCACTAGAACGATAAGATGATGCCACAAACCGTGAGGGTAAGCTTTGCTCTATCGAGTAACGCTTATTTGGCGTTTGTCCAAGGTTACCTTTTACTTCTTTTAAGTTCACGAAGCGAATAAAAAGTGCCTCTCCAGTAAATGCCGCCTTGTTTCCAAGTAAGCCAAACGGAGCGAACGATTGTATAAACAAGCAGTGAAGCGCTGACCGGAAGCAGATAGGCCGTATCACCTCTAAGACTCATTAATCGGGACATTAGCTTGCGATAGAGCCAGATTTGCAGGATAACCGCAACCGCATAGACGGCTCCGCGCCAATCCCAGAGGAAGAGGAGGCCAAGCCAGGGGCATATAAAAAAGCCGATCTGTCCCAAACAAGCTAGCAATGCGACCATATAGCTGTAACGAAAGCCGGAAAACAGGTTTTTTTCCAGTCCAATTACCGCATCTTTGAGCGAACGGTACCATTCCACTTGAAGCAGGTGTTTGGCAGACAGCACTCTTTGGCGATAACCTGCTCTTTTGAGGAAGATACCTAACTGTAGATCATCGTCAGGTCGTAAAGCGATCGCTTTATGCATGCCAATCGCTTCGTAGGCGCTCCGGCTTACCATATTAAAGGCTCCGATACCGATGCCCGGTCCTTTCGCGTTGTCGATATTCGCACGCCAAGGTCGAACGAACAAAGAAAATGAGAACAGAAAGAAATGGACGAATCCTTTGAGTAAAGCGCCTCTCGCAAACATATTGGGGGTCAGCGTGAGATGGTGCACATCCTGTTCCTTCATATAGGTGACTGCGTCGGTTATCGTACCGGGAGCGAAAAGAATATCCGCATCTGTAAAAAGCAAATACTGCCCTCTAGCCTGGAGATACCCTTGGTATAGCGCATGGTTTTTGCCAAGCCAACCATCCGGCAGATGCGTGATGTGAATGATTTGCAGTTTGGTACGGATGTCCTGCTTACCTTCCGACCACTTGCGCAGTTCCTCCAACCGGACACCGGTAGCATCCCGAGATCGATCATTCACGGCAATGATCTCGAGGCGCGGGTAATTTTGGGAAAGCAGATGCTTGACGGTTTCGCGGATTGTCGTTTCCTCTTCTTTGGCTGCGATGATGACGGATACGAGCGGTGGCTTGTCCGAGAAAGGAGTGAGCGGAGACTTAGGCAGCGTTCGCAGGTTGGGCAAACCTTTTAACACATCCACAGTGACGTATAACCAATACAGGAGGGTCAGAAGAGCGATGATGCCTAGAGTGGACACAGGATACCTCCTTATGGAAGAATAGAAGTTGATCGCATTATATCATTCATCCTTAGTAGGGGGAAATTTTTGCTGGAAGCTTGTAAGAGGAGGTAATGATGGATGGGGGAAACGTTGGACAAAAGGGAGCAATTTTGGAAAAAAATGAATGGCGAGCAGTTGGCTTCCTTTCTTGCAACCATTGGAAAATCGTCTGAGTTGGAGCCAAGCGCGCTCTTTTTTGTATGTATCGGGACGGATCGATCAAGCGGCGATGCTTTGGGCCCGTTAGTAGGCAGCAAGCTCGTTCAGTTTGGATATCCTCATGTTATAGGGACGTTGGAAGCACCTTGCGATGCCAGTAATATCGCGGCGCGTCTGCAGGAAATCCCGCAGGGCCATGTCGTTATTGCGATAGATGCTTGTTTGGGTCAAAAGCTATCGGTTGGCATGTACCAAGTATCGAATCAGCCCCTGGCGCCAGGGAAGTCGGTTGGCAAAGATTTACCGCAGGTTGGCGATTATACAATTGCCGCTATTGTTAATGTGGATGGCCCTAGGCAGTATAACATTTTGCAAACGACGTCGCTTTACAGGGTTATGAATATGGCGGATGAAGTGGTGAAAGCGATTCGGCATGCATTTCCCCTTGCATAGACAGTTAAAGTAACAGAATGGAGGATGAAAATGGCACCAGGCGATATGAGGCGTCTATCCGATAGGGACCGGCCTAAAGCGAAATTGAAGGATGTGTCGGTTAAAAGAATTCTGTCCTTATTCCGAGGATACTGGGGACAACTGTTAGGCATTATCGGATTGGCGCTGCTTGCAGCTGTGGTCGGATTAATCCCCCCTTTGGTCATGAAGGAGATCATTGACCAGGCGATTCCGCAAGGAAGTATGAAGCTGCTGGCCGAGATGGCAATGCTCATGCTGCTGCTTCCAGTCCTGAGCGGTGTGCTGGGCGTATGGCAAAATCACCTCAATACCAAAGTAACGCAAGGGGTTATCCGGGATTTGGGGCTGTCTTTGTTTCAAAATTTGCAGCGCCAGTCGATGGCGTTCTACACGGATGCCAGATCGGGCGAAATCGTACAGCGGATTACGGGAGATGTCCAAGCTGTTCAAGGGGTGGTAACCTCCCTTGTGGTTTCTTCCATCACCCAGCTTGTCATCGTTGCGACAACGATTGGAATTTTGTTTGCCCTGGATTGGAAATTGGCCATTATCGCTGTGCTGATTCTTCCTCTTTTCATGATGCCGGTTAAAAAGGTTTCCAAGCTGCGCAAGGCGCTTCGCATCGAAACACAAAAGGTGAGGTCCGATATTACCTCGCAGCTGAGTGAAAACTTCGGTATCTCCGGCGCTTTGTTGACCCGTATTTTTGGCAGGGAGCGGCAGCAGGAGGCTGAATTCAAGGCGATGAACCAGAAGGTAATGGATCTGGAGCTGCGGCTCAATCTGGTCGGCCGATGGTTCGGGATGGCGACGAGCACGCTCGGGCCGCTCGGTACAGCCATTATTTACTTGTATGGCGGGTACTCGGTTATTTCCGGCACCATGTCACTTGGGGCGATTGTTGCTTTCTCGGCCTATCTCGGCAGACTGTATATGCCTGTAGGCACACTACTGAACCTACAGGTAGAAGTTGGGACGGCGCTGGGCGTATTTCAGCGCATTTTTGAATACCAGGACATGGTGCCCGATGTCATGGATGCTCCTGATGCGCGGCCGCTGAGCCAAGTGGCGGGGCGAGTGGCTTATAAGCAAGTTTCCTTCGCTTATAAGCCAGGGCAGTACGCGCTGCGGGACGTCACGTTCGAGGCGCAGCCGGGCGAAATGATCGCGCTCGTCGGGCCGAGCGGCGCCGGAAAATCGACGCTGATCGGCATGATCGCGCGGCTGTACGACCCGACGGAGGGGATCGTCGAGGTCGACGGCGTGAACGTCCGCGACGTAGGGCTTGCCTCGCTGCGCGCGCAAATCGCGTACGTGACGCAGGAATCGTTTCTGTTCCACGCGACGATTGGCGACAACCTGCGCTTCGCGCGGGAGGACGCTACGCGTGAGGAGATGGAGGCCGCGTGCCGCCAGGCCTACATCCACGATTTCATCGTGTCGCTCCCCGAAGGGTACGACACGATGGTTGGCGAGCGCGGGCACCGGCTCTCCGGCGGCGAGCGCCAACGGATCGCGATTGCTCGCGCGATCCTGAAGCGCCCGCGCATCCTCATCCTCGATGAGGCGACGTCGCACTTGGACTCGGAATCCGAGTCCTATGTGCAGGCAGCGCTCGAGGAGCTGATGCAAGGGCGCACGACGCTCGTGATCGCGCACCGGCTCTCCACGGTGCTGGCCGCCGATCACATTCTGGTGATCGAAGCGGGCAGCGTCGTGGAGCGGGGCACGCACCGCGAGCTGTTGGCTCTTGACGGGCTGTACGCGCGGCTGTACAGCACGCAGTTCGCCAAGACGGAAGAAGAGGCGTAGGGGACAGCCCTGCCCTGGAAGGTCTGGAAAGACCTTTCGGGGTTTTTTTGTGTTTTGAAGAGAAGGGGAGCGCGAGGTAGGGGAACTATGGCCCTCTATTTTGGCCGGGACCAGCGATTTGGCTTTGGGGTGGGAACTACGGTCCCCTATTTTGCTGTTCTCTGAGCTGGAAATGCCTTCTTGGGCGAGAATAGGGTCCTGTAGTTCCACTTCACGAGGGAAACATGCCGATTTTGCCCAAATAACGGTCTGAAGTTCCCTTCGGCTATCCAACGGTTGCACCGGAGAGACACTTAATGTGGAGATTGCAGGATTTGGTGCATAAACCGCTAACTATAGGATATTCCCACATGTCGGTGAGAGGACAAGGAGTAAAAACGATGGTCGAGATTAACCAGGTGCTGGAGGAGATCGTAAGCGATATTTATGAGAAGTTTGGTAGGAGCGTTACGGATGCTTGCCGGCTTAATAGAGGTTGGCTGAATGTGAAATGGCGGTTTACGACGGATCATGGTCCTGCATTCGTTAAGTTTTATCATCCGGATCGGTATAAGCTGCATGTACCGGAGAAAAGGAGAAAGATAGAGTTGACTCTATCTTTGCAGCAGCGACTGCATGAGTCAGGTTTGTCTTGTCCAGAGGTTTATGCCTCCTCAGAGGGAGTGTTCATGCATGAGACCTCGGCTGGTCACTATTATGTGATCATGAACTGGGTGGAGGGGAATGTTCCAATTCCCGGTAGCATGGGCCATTCTCATATGGTTGATTTGGGTAAAACAACAGGCCATATGCATCAACTGCTTCAGAAGGTTCCGCTAGCCAAACAAGCATGGAAACCGGATCAAGCAGCATGTCTGAAGGAGCTTCAAGCTAACCTGGAGCAAGCGATCCAGAACAATAACCTGCGACTGACTGCCTTGCTGGAAAAGGCGATCAGGAACATTCAGACGCTGGATTTTGAACGGTTTTCGGAGTGCCCGGTCGGCTGGCTGCACTGGGATCTGTGGGCGGATAATCTGCTGCTAGATGCGGAGGGGATAGCGGCGATCGTCGATTTTGACCGAATGGACGTGGCTTATCCAGAAATTGATATCGCTCGAGCTGTGTTGTCCGGTGCATGGGAGGTTGGCGGGATTCGAGTGGATACGGTTCATGCTTTTTTACATGGGTATCGGGAGCATGCTGAGGCGCCTAAGGGAAAACTTCTGCGGGCTGTTCAGATGCTGTATTTAATTGAATCCGTTTGGTGGCTTCGTACGGAGATTTATGAGGAGACTGGCGTCCCGGTGCGGTTTTTGCAGGAGATGGAGTGGCTGACTGAGCAGTGGGACAAGCTGCCGGAATTAATTGGGCACTTGTAGTAAACTTCCATGATCTGCACAAGCTAACTGCAAATAAGTAGAATGTGAGGTTGTTATTTTGAAAATACTTATGTGCATTTGGATGGTTGTCCTCCTGTTGAGTGCCAGTTATAATCCAGTTTCAGCAGCTGACGGGGCAGAAGTGTTTGATATTCAGAAGGGTGAGGTCGTGAAGATTATTCCCCACTCGGCCAAACTGCAGAGCGAAGCAGAGAAGTGGCTAGCAGCGATTGAAGGTCCTGTAGGTTCTATGAACATTGAGCCAGATAGTGGAATAGCTATTAAAATTGAGCTTGCGCCCCCTTTGAAAATCAACAATCCATGGCTTAAGGGAACGGTCACGCAAGTTGTCTTATTTGTAAGTCAGTCGGATACATACATTCCAAAGCTTTTAATTTTTACACAGGAAAATAATACGCTCGCAATGACGCTTAAGTATGATTTACATACATTCTTCATTAGGAATAATCTTTACCACCCACAGCTAAACCTGTCCATGCCAAACTAGAACTCTTGCATACGATATAGGGAATCGTATTTCTAGTAGGAAGCGGGTGAGGTTCCATGAAAAAAACGCAGGCAGCTAGATTGGAAAATCAGGTGTATTCCAATCGGGTGGCGAGATCGGAGTTCGATAAAAACTGGCGGACGGTGATAAGCAGAGGTGGGTATATCATCTATATTGCGACGGCTAATCAGGCCAAAGTGACCGTTTTGCTGAATAACGGGTCAAGCAAATTAATCACCTTCAATAAAGGCGGCAGGGTGTTGGTTGGTTCTGGGGGCGTTAGTCATTATAGTAAACCCCATTTTGCCAAAGACCTTTAAATAGAAGTAGGAAGATGAAGGCTGCCGAGGTTCGGTGGCTTTTTTTACGCCCAGATATGGTACGATGTAAATAATATGTTTGCAGGAAGAGAGGTCATCCATAGTGGAATTAACGTATTTAAAAACCTTTCGAGAAGTAGCCAAATGGGGCAGCTACACACGCGCCGCGGAAGTGCTTGGGTATGCGCAGTCGAGTATTACGACTCAAATTCAAAAGCTGGAGGAAGCTTACGGTGCCGTTCTTGTAGAACGGTTCGGAAGAAGTATGAAGCTGACGCTTGCCGGCGAGGCGCTTTTGCAATATGCCAACGACATTTACAGGCTCCATGAGGAGTCTAAGGAGGTCGTTTCTCGGCAGTCCAAAGGTATACTGTCCATTGGAACGATAGAAACGTTAGCTGCTTTTTTCCTTCCGCCGCATCTTCAGACGTACCGCCAGCATTTCCCGGAAATCAATGTGATGATTCAACCGGGCAATGAGCCTTTCATTATTGAAGCTGTAAAAGAGGGGGCCCTTGATGTGGGCATCATTTTGGATCCGCCTTTTAGCGATCCTGAGCTTTATTGCCGCATTTTAAGGGAGGAAGAGTTGGTTATCATCGCTAGTCCTGCGCACAAATTTGCCGGTGTCAACGGCGTACAGATCGGAGATTTGGAGAAAGAATCGTTAATTCTAACGGAAGAGGGCTGTACATACAGGGCCATGCTGCTTAGGACACTGAAAAGTAATCAAATTCCCTTTTCATTGTCTTACGAGTTCGGAAACCTGGAAGCAATCAAGCAGTGCGTCATGTACGGTCTTGGCATTGCGTTATTGCCGCGCATCGTTGTTGCTGAGGATATTCAGAAAGGCCGGCTCACCGCGGTTCCGCTTGTTCATCCGGATTTTAAATTCTATACGCAGCTTATTTATTCGAAGAAAAAATGGCAGTCCAAAGCATTTACCGGCTTCTTAGACGTTCTCGGTGCATCCAATTATCAGAATGAATGAAGTATAGTATCGATTTCTATCGATAACTCCATGGTTTAGGAACGTGTTATAGTCAATTCAAGTCATTCAGCGATTGAAAATAACACTCAAATGGAGGTCTTCATTATGAACAAACAACCCTTAATTTCACTAGTCCTGGAAACACCTGCTGCTTCACCGGAGGCTGTACATCGCCATTTTATGAATAAATTAGCGGTCGAAACGGATGTAGCGGATGTGCGCTATGACATGCAGCATGGGATCAATGATTTCTTGCTGATTGATGTGAGGAGCAGTAAGGCGTATACGGAATGTCATATCCCCGGTGCAATCAATGTGCCGTCAAACCAGATCAATGAGGAGACGACCGCTGCATTTTCCAAAGACCAAGTGATTGTTGTCTACTGCTGGGGGCCAGCATGCAATGGAGGTACGAAAGGCGCAGCCCGTTTATCTGGACTTGGATTTAAAGTGAAAGAAATGTTAGGCGGAATTGAGTATTGGCGCAAAGAAGGAAACGAGGTAGAGGGCACATTGGGGCAAGCGGCTCCATTGATTGGATAGTATTATAACCGGAAAAAAGGCACTTCCTCGGTCATTTGATGACTTTGGGGGCGCCTTTTTCTTTTCTGATTGGAGGGGAATGGATATAAAGGGTTTTTTAGATAAAACAATTGATATTGATTATCAGTATCAATATAATAAAGTTATTGAATAGGTAATCACCCAACAAATACCAGGAGGTGAACGGATATTGTCTTTTCAGGAGCAAATCTTGCTTTGGAATCATGCGGCGCTGAAAGTGTTGGACGTACGTCGTACGACTATGCAGCCAGGTGAAAGTATACATGGTTATCAGCTTCCGGCGAGTGTATTTCTGTATGCATCTCGGGGAAGGGCACAGTTGCTGCTTGATCATACGGTGTATTCAGCGGATAAATGTCATGTTTGTCATGCGGGCAAGGGCACTTTTCTTGATATTGTCAATGTTATGGAGACTTTTGAGTATTTTATGGTGTTCTATAAAGCCGTTCTGGCGCTTCCTGCCAGGAAAGATCTGCTGCGACTGCAGGAGAAAAGCAATCCATTTAAATTGCAGTTTGGATTCATGCCGCAGCATTCGCTCTCCTTGTTTCTGCAGATGGAAGAAATGTACCAACAATGGATACAGCTTGGCGCATTGGAAAAGTTCCATGTCAAAGCGTTATTTCACCGTTTTGTCTATGAGATGCTGCAGCAATTACAGGAGCAGGGCGGCGAAATGACAGGCCCAGAGCCTGTCGGTCAAGCGATTCGCTATATGCAGGAACGTTATGCGGAGCAAATTACGCTGCAGGGATTGGCGGAGCTGCTGGACTGCAACGGACGACAACTGCAGCGGCTATTCAAAGCGCAGGTCAGCATGGGGCCAATGGAATATTTGATGCAGGTCCGATTGGGGAAAGCGAAATCGCTTCTGCAACACACAGACGTACCGATTACCGAAATTGCAGAGGACGTTGGATATGCGGACAGTTACTATTTTAGCCGAATATTTAAAAAGCATGTTGGCGTCTCTCCACGCCGATTTAGGGAGAAGTCGGGTCAGGCTGATTTCCGTCGTCAAAATCCATTGGTTTTGTCGCATTTTCCTATTGTTCCCAGTAAATTGCAAACGTATAGTGGGTTAGGTGAGGATGAATATCATTATCGAAATCTGGGTGGAAGTATGACGTCCTATGCCAACTCAAGTCCAAAGTCTTCTATTGCCATTGGCTTCATGATGACGCTTGCCTTGCTCCTTAGTGTATGTTCAGGACCGGCCGCTGTGAGCGCTCAGGCAGACGGGAGTTTAGTTTATACAAAAAGAGCTTTGGTACAGTCTACGGCAGTAGTCGGAGGGACGTCAGAGTCGACTGCTATGGCTTCTGTACAGACAACTCGTACGATCACACATCTTAAAGGCGAACTGCCCCTGGACAAAATACCCGAAAAAATTGTTGTACTCGATGCGCAATATATCGATCAGTTGTTGGCGCTTGGCACACAGCCCGTTGGCACGGTGATTGCTACATCGGATGTTTCGGAATTCCCCGCCTATCTTTCACATCAGCTGAGTGGCATCCAATTGATGGGGACTAAGGAGAAGCCTGACCTCCAAGCGATTAGGCTGGCAGAGCCCGATCTTATTATTTGCACGGAGTTTCAGGCGCATAAATATGACGAGCTTGCTCAGATGGCGCCGACGCTGCTGCTGGATCGGAATGCGGATTGGCGTTCTACGCTTCAAACATTCGGGCAGATTTTGGACAAAGAGCAAGAGGTTCCTTACGTATTAGCCTCCTATGAGCATAAGATAGCTACTCTGCAGGCTGCGTTGGCAAGCAAGTTAGGCGGCGAGACAGTTGCTTTAATCAGACCGCGCGATTATCAGATTCGGCTTCATACGATTGCACATCGCACAGCGGATATCCTGTACGGAGATCTAGGGATTCAAGCCCCGGATTGCGCTAAGGATAAGGAGAGTTCCAGCAAGTGGATTTCCCTGGAGTCGCTTCAACATGTTGATCGCTTACTAGTTTTAACTGACGATTCCAACAAAGAACTGATTAGTGAATATCAGAAATCCGAAGAGTGGCAGCGTCTAAGGGCCGTGCAAGCCAATCAAGTGTACTCGGTTAATACAACAATGTGGATCGGATATTACGGTCCTATTGCCATCGATCTTATCTTGGATGAGATAGCAGAAGCTTTCCTGCAAGAAAATTTGCCGACGGTATAGAGATACTAGTGTGAGAGTCACCTACTATATACGGATGGAGAAGAGAATATGACCTTAACCAAAGTGCGATTGACGATCGATTCCAGTGCGGAGGATGAATTGGCACGTGCTAAACTGATCGATTTGCATCAAATTGTCGTTGATCAGGTGATGCGGCTCAAGATAAATGAATCGGTGAAAGTCACGATTGAATATGGGGGAGCCGATCTGGAAGATCGGCTTTCTTCGCGAACGGTGGCTAATGGCGAGAATGATGGGGATGAACCGCAAAGTGGGAAAATGGAAAGCTTGAGTGAGAGGCAGCGGCAAATCGCCGAGATGCTCTGCAACCATTATTCGATTAAACGAATTGCGGAAGAGCTTTATGTAAGTATAAATACCGTCAAGAAACATATTCAGAATATGAAAAAAGCACTCAATATCGATGTTTCGGGCGCAGATTTTATTTATACGGTGAAAAAAATACTTCAATATGGGGGCAGTGAGAGTAAGGTGATGCTTCAATCGGAGTAGTGATATTATCTGATCGGAGAATTTACGGTATTCGGACTTGTTTGGTATGCTAATTATGTTAAATGATAATGATTATCATTATTATGTAGATAACATCAAATAAACAAGATCTGAAGGAGTGAAGCAATAATGGTTAATCTTACTGTCACGAAACAGTCCCAAAATACGCGCTATCTCGAAAGCCAATCGCAGCGGGAATCCAATGCGAGATCGTATCCTAGAAGGCTTCCGATTGCGATACAAGAAGCGGAGGGAATTTACGTAAAAGATATGGACGGCAAGGTGTACTACGATTGCCTTGCAGGAGCCGGGACGCTTGCGCTCGGTCACAATCATCCTGTGGTCGTTGACGCGATCAAGCAAATGCTGGACAGCAAGCGACCGCTGCACACGCTGGATTTGACGACTCCGCTCAAGGAGCAATTCGTGGATGAGCTGTTTGCCAGTTTGCCGGAGGAATTCGCCAAGAACGCACGCATCCAGTTCTGCGGTCCAACAGGCGGAGACGCCATCGAAGCTGCGATTAAACTTGTCAAAACGGCTACAGGCAACCGCAGCATCTTGTCCTTCCAAGGCGGATACCACGGATCAACCCATGCGGCCATGAGCCTAAGCGGAACGCTTGGGCAAAAAGAAAAGGTGAACGGCCTGATTCCGGATGTACACTTCATGCCATACCCCTATGCCTATCGCTGCCCTTTTGGCGTCGGCGGAGAACAGACACATGAGCTTTCCTCCCGCTATATCGAAAATTTACTCGACGATCCCGAAAGCGGCATTGTTTCTCCGGCCGGCATGATTTTTGAGGTCGTGCAAGGCGAAGGCGGGTCTATCCCTGCACCTGTGGAATGGCTTCGCGAAATGAGGAGAATTACGCAAGAGCGGAATATTCCACTCATTATTGATGAGGTGCAAACAGGGCTTGGCAGGACCGGTAAGCTGTTTGCTTTCGAGCATGCCGGCATCATTCCGGATGTGCTGGTGCTGTCCAAAGCGATTGGCGGAAGCTTGCCTCTTTCAGTTGTCATTTATAACAGCAAATTGGATGTATGGAAGCCAGGCGCGCATATCGGCACGTTCCGGGGCAATCAGATGGCGATGGCGGCAGGTCTGGCTACACTGAAGTTCATTAAGGAGCATGACGTACCAGGTAATGTAGAGAAGCTTGGCCAACATCTGCGCAAGCATTTAAACGAGTTGAAACTTGATGTGAACTGTATCGGAGATGTGCGTGGAAGAGGCTTAATGGTCGGCGTAGAAATCGTCAACGCGAAAGCAGCGTTGGATCGGCTTTGCCATTATCCTCAGTATCCCGAGTTGGCTAGAAGGATACAGCAGGAGTGCTTCAACAGGGGGCTAATCCTGGAAGTCGGAGGCCGACATTCTTCCGTCATGCGGTTCTTGCCACCGCTGATCGTCACGCAGCAGCAATTGGATGAAATTGCGCGTCTGTTCAGTGAAGCTGTTCATGCGGCCTGCGCTGCTTTGGATGCGTGAGCGGAGCGGTAGAGAGAGGAGAGATCGACCACGAATGTTACAACAGCAAACGGACGCAACCGCGAAAAGCACGGAGCTGGCGGAAACGGCGACCATACGCGCATTGCTAAACAGCTATTTGAGAGAAACCGGAGAAAGAGACCCAAGGGCAGCAATCCCCGGATTACGATATTTTATTGATTCCTTTCCTAAGCAAGGCGATCCGTTTATGCTTCATCTTCCCATGATCGGCAAAACGATCACCGGGGCCATAACGTATTACTCGGCTATTGGCCAGCATACGTATGGATCGTTCTTTTATGAAGCCATATCCGGTGGTGTATTTCGTGAGCTGAACCTGGAGCGGTTGCTTACGCTGCTGCTCGCAGAGCTGGGAAAAAGTGATAAGGCTGAAAATGGTCTTAATGACGAACAGCGGGTTAGATCCCGAATCGACAATAGCTACCGGAAAATGAGCCTGTATATGGAGCATTTTCTTAATCAAACCCAGTCGCAACTCGCCTGGAAGCCGGAATACGTCCGCTCGGAGCAGTCGCTCTATATCGGTCATCCGTTCCATCCTTATCCGAAAAGCACCGAAGGTTTTGACTTTAGTGAGCTTGCCGCTTACAGCCCTGAGATGGGTGCTTCCTTTCAACTGCATTATTTTGCAGTCCGCAAAGAGTTGGTGCATGAAGAGTGGCTGGATGGAGAAGAAGCCGTGGCGCTTCGGCCTTTTGCTACTCTGCATGCGCGTCAGCAAATAGGCGATGCAGCAGGAAGCTACAAATTGCTGCCTATGCATCCTTGGCAGGCGGTTCACGTCCTGCGCCAGCCGCAAATTCAGGAAAGGATGAAGAAATCGGATATCATCAGCCTTGGTTTATGCGGTCCTGTCGTATATCCGACTTCATCGGTAAGAACAGTGTGGGAACCGGCCGGAGGCTACGGCTTCAAGCTGCCGCTGCATGTTCGCATCACGAATCTGCTGCGCGAGAATACACAGGAGCAAGCAGAACGGACAATGGATGCGGCACGTGTGCTGCATCATCTTAAGAATGCGTGCAACAATGATCATTTTCAGATTCTTTCCGAAACGGGCTACAGCAGTGTTAAGTTGGCGGAGATGCCAGAGGAATGGTCAGCCTGTTTCACGGTCATTTACCGTCCAATGAAGCTTCCTAACCCATCCTCGTACGTACTGGCTTCGGCATTAGAAAGCTTGCCAGGGCAAACGGAGCCTAAACTGATCCAGGCAATTAGACAAAGCGGGCAGGGGACGCTGCCTGACTTGCGGGAGTGGTTGGCTGCATACTTGCGAATCTCGATGGTATCGCTGCTGCGTCTTCTAGCCGAGCAGGGAATCTCCTTCGAGGCTCATTTGCAGAACTCGCTCGTGTCCTTGAAGAATGGCATGCCCGATTGCTTCTATGTGCGTGACCTCGAAGGTGTGAGCATCGACCGCCGCAAGGCAGTTAAAGCCGGCTGGACTCAAAAGCTGCTGGCAGAGAACAGCCCAGTGCTCTACGAAGAGTCTGAAGCTTGGATGAGAACGAAATATTATTTCTTCGTGAATCACTTAGGTTCTCTAGTTCATACGATTGCGGCCTATAGCCGTGAAGCCGAGGAGCCATACTGGCGCATTGTCCAGGACGTGCTCCAACAAGAGCGTTCGAGAGCGGACGAAAGGATGCTTCCTTACCTTGACGATTTGCTGCATAGCGAAAGCCTGCCTGCGAAAGCCAACTTTACAAGCTGCTTTTTATCTAGGGGAGAAAAACCGTTGTTTGTCGACATCCCGAATCCGATGAAGGTGTAATTGTGGAGAAGTGGAAACGGAATCTTTACATTTTATACGTCGGTCAATTTCTGGCTATGGCCTCAACGAGCAGCATCACCCCCTTTTTACCGCTGTACTTACAAGAACTTGGACTTACGGATCCGAAAAAGGTGCTTTTCTGGTCCGGTATGATCTACGGAGCGAACCTGTTGACGGCCTTTCTGTTCTCCCCGATCTGGGGGAAGCTGGCCGACCGCTATGGTCGCAAAGTGATGCTCGTCCGATCCGGCATCGGCATGGCGGTCACGATTACGTTAATGGGCGTTGCCACCAGCCCGGTGCATTTGCTGCTGCTGCGCCTCGTCAATGGCGTGCTTTCCGGGTTCGGCCCGGCGGCCATCGCCCTTACCGCCACGAATACGCCGAAAGAGCGCAGCGGATATGCGCTGGGTATTTTACACTCCGGGGCGGTAGCCGGAACGATTTGCGGGCCGCTGCTGGGCGGCTTGATGGCTGACCATTTCGGCCTGAGAGAGGTATTTTTTTATACCGGCATCAGCATTTTTGTAGCCGCCCTAATCGTTATTTTCGGCGTTAAGGAAAAGTTCGAGAAGAAAGTGAAAGCGGAAAAGAAAACAGATCTGATTCAGGATTTTAAAATCATTGTGGCTAGAAAGCCAATTGCCTCGCTTTTCGTCTCCTCCGCAATATTAAGGGCGGCAATGATCGGCACCCTGCCGCTCATTCCGCTATATGTACAGCATTTGGCGGCCGGATCCGATAATCTGGTCGTTCTGGTAGGGATCACCTCAGCATTCATGGGGATTGCCAATATGATCACAGCTCCGTATCTGGGCAAGCTCGGCGACAAATACGGTTCGCATCGCATTTTTGTCTATGCGGTACTTGGTGCGATTGTGTTTTCGATCCCGCAGGCGTTTGTCCACCAGTTGTGGCAGTTAATTGTCTTAAGGTTTTGCACCGGCGCTTGCATTGGCGGCATGATGCCATCGATGAATGTGCTGATTCGGCAGTATGCACCGGCTGGTATGGAGAGCCGCACATACAGTTATGTTAACTGCGCAGTGCTGCTTGGCGGCTTGGCAGGCTCACTCGGTATGGGCGTCATCGCGTCGAACTTTGGCTTGCCGATGATCTTCCTGTGTGCAGCCGGATTGCTAATTATGAGTAACATTTGGATGAGAGTGAACGTGTTTCCCCACATCACGCAGCGCAAGGAAACAGCTGCCCTGGCTGTCGGTCAGGAAATAATCAATTGAGGTGTAACGAATGAATACGACACAATGGGTATCTGCAAGCCAAGTTGATTTGGATAAAAAAGTAGAGGAACGGGTGCTTGGCCAGTTAATTGAAGCTGTTCTTTATGAGCAAATTGCCATCCCCTTAAGTGGGGTGCCGGCTTCCGGATTTGATGGGGAGCTTGTTCTGCAAGGGAAAGCGGTTGACGGGGAGACGGTTGCATACCGTTTTCAGGCAAAAAGAAAAATGACCTTTGACCGCATCCGTTTAGCCAGAGATACGATCAAGCGCCAGAAGGGGAAGGAAGAATGGGCCACTGCGCAAGTGTCTCAGTTCGTCCTGGAAGTGCTTGGCCAGATTCAGCCGGACAAAGAACGGCTGGGCATGCTGCTTCAAGAGCTGCAAAGCACGTTCGTGAACGATGTGCAGGCTCAGGCATACCGGACATCTTTGCCACAAACAGGGCAGCAGCGCAGCTATGATGAGTTGGAAAGCTTGCTGGACGGCCATCCGTATCACCCGTGCTATAAATCTCGAATCGGCTTCAGCTTAGAGGAGAATGCACGTTACGGCCCTGAGTTTAATCAAGATCTGCAGCCTGTATGGCTGGCCGTTGCTAAGGCTCATTGTCAGCTTTCCCTTTTGGAAGGCGAAGATTATCGGAACATGATTCAGGATGAACTTGGCCGTGACGTTGTTAGCTGGTTCGAGGCGAATTTGACCGAAAAAGGGTTGAATGCGGCCGATTATCTGTTCATGCCTGTTCATCCTTGGCAGTGGGAACACATGATTACCTCTGCCTTTCAGCAGCAGCTAGTGGATTCTACAATCGTGAAGCTTGGGTGTGGGGATGATGTATACCGTGCGCAGCAATCCATTCGCAGTTGGGCGAATCAGTCGAACCCAGAGAGAGCTTATTTGAAAATGGCGCTGAATATTACGAATACATCGACCAGGCGCATGCTGGCGAAGCATACGATTCTGAACGCGCCGCTTGTTTCACGTTGGTTGTTATCACTGACGGAGAAAGATGAGACGGCTCAAAAGCTTGATCTTGTTTTTCTGGCTGAATATGCAGGCATTACCTATGAGTACGATAAGCTTCCAGGTGACTTGCAGCCGCAGGCTTACGGGAACTTGGGGGCCGTGTGGAGACGAAGCGTACACCGTTTCTTGAAAAACGGCGAAGCCGCTATTCCGCTGAGCTCAGTCACGTATGTAGACGGTCAGCAGCCATTCATTGAGCCGTGGGTAGAGCAATATGGCCTCCAGGCCTGGACGCGTCAGCTGCTTCATGTAGCGATAACCCCGCTGATTCACATGCTGTATGCGCACGGATTGGCGATGGAGTCGCATGCTCAAAATATCGTGCTCATCCATCAGGACGGCCTGCCTGCTCGACTGGCGTTGAAGGATTTCCACGATGGCTTGCGATTCTCCAAAGCGCAGCTTCCGCAGCCGGAGCTTTGTCCGGATCTGAACTTAGAACCTGCAGCGCACCGGGCAATCAACCGGCATTCCTATATGCAAACGGATGACTTGGAAGCCGTGAAAGATTTTCTGCATAGCGCCTTTTTCTTCGTGTGTTTAGGCGATATCGGGATATTTTTGAACGAGCGTTACGAGCTTGAAGAGTCGGAGTTTTGGCAAATGGTCGCCGATGTGATTCAGCAGTATCAACAGGAGCACCCCGAGCATGAGGATAATTTTAAAAAATATGATCTCTTCTCCGATACAATTCGGATCGAACAATTAGCGCGTAGAAGGCTGTGGAAGGACATGGAAGTCGATCCAAAGCATGTTCCGAACCCCTTAGCACATTATCGTTTCTCACAAGGAGGCCATATATAATGCCAAACAAACAGAAGGGCAATAAGGCTGAACAACGGGTAATGGAAGATCTGGTGAATGCTTTACTGGCGGAACAATTTCTAGAAGGTCATGCGTCTGTAGAGCTGCTGGCCAAAGAAGAGTGGACTTCAACTGCCTCTCAGGACGATCAGTTGAAAATGGTTCAGCAGCAATTTGGAGCTGAGGTCGAAGCACAGGCAACTCATGTATACCGGTGGAAGCTGGAGGATGCCGTCATTGTGTTTCCAGTGAGCACGTCGATCACACAGCCATATCGGTTTGAAGCTTCCTACGGTGTGTTTAAAGTGAACCAAGGAAAACTGTCCAGGCTCGGCTCGCTGGAGCTTATGGGGCATGTTGCGACTCTTTACGCCAATGACCCGGTGGCGGTCGATCCATATGGAGCGGTGAAATTCCTGCATATGCTCGAACAAACGCTGCTGCAAACCTCATTTTCGCTGGAAAATGAACAGCCGAGAGCGCCTATTCTTGCATTGCCGCAGGCGGCCTCCTTGCTGGAGGCAGAACGCAAAGCGGCTTACCGTGACCGGCCTTTTCATCCGGTGTCCAAAGTGAAGCAAGGGTGGGCTTATGACGAGTGCAGCAGCTACACGGCTGAATTCGGCCGTCCGATCACGCTGAACTGGATGGCTGTGAAGCAAGATTACGTCGTATCCGGGCTTGAGGAAGGGCGCGAGTTGTTCCCGGTAGACCTGCTGCTTTCGGAGGAGGAGCGAAACCAAATCAACGCGGAGCTGGACCGACGCGGTCTAGGTGAAGGCGCGTATACAGCGATTCCTGTGCATCCGTGGCAGATGTCCGCGATTTTGCCGGAGCAGATTAAAAGGGAGCTCGAAGAGAAGATCTGCATTCCTTTGGAGACGGAAACGGGCACCTTCTACGCAACGTCGTCCGTGCGTTCCGTAATGCCGGAAAATGAGAGCCCTTATCATGTGAAGCTGCCGTTAGGCATTTATTCACTTGGCGGACTCCGTTATTTATCAGCGATTAAGCTGATGAACGGGCAGCAGGCGGAGTCATTGATGAGACAAGCCGTGGAGCGGGATGCCGTGCTGAAACAAAAGCTGTTTTTATGCGATGAAACGAAATGGTGGGCGTATTTGCCGGAAGATCGCGATTTGTTCGCGGACTATCCAAGACATTTATCGACGATGATTCGGGAATATCCGGCAGAGCTTGTCCAAGATGCTGATATTCGTCTGCTGCCGATGTCGGCGCTATCGGTTCACGAATCCGTGGAAAACGGGCATCTATTTGATGAGTGGTTAACATGGATAGGATCGGATCTTAATACCGATGCCGTCGTGCAGCTGTTTCGTGAAGTGCTGGTGTCCTATTTCGAGATCTGCTTCCGCTTGTTCCGACTCGGGATGATGCCGGAAGTGCACGGTCAGAACTGCGTGCTGGTTTGGAAACAAGGCAAAATCGAAGGCCTGCTGCTTCGCGATCATGATGCGCTGCGCGTGCATGTGCCTTGGTTAAACGCGAATGGTCTTGAAGACCCGGCGTACACGCTCCGTGCGGGATATCCGAACTCGCTGTATCACGATCAGCCGCAAAAGCTGTTGACTTTTTTCCAAATGCTAGGCATTCAGGTGAACAGTTACGCCATATTGAAGAGTGTTGCGCACTACTACGGCTTGAACGAAGCCTTCTTGTGGAAAGAGCTCCATTCATGCCTAGAGGAAGCCATCCAGAAAGCAGAACTGCCGGATGAAGTAGCGAACGTTCTGAATGACGCGCTGTTCGTTAAGGCTGCTTGGCCATGGAAGCAGATTGTGCGTCCGCTTCTTAAGAAGCAGGCGCTGCGCGTTCCGGGCAGCATGCCTTTTGGTCAAGGCGAGGTGGCGAATCCCTTTCATGTTTTGAGTGAGGCACATCAGTCAAAGGACTTGAGCAAAGAAGCTCAGCTGACGAGTCGCGCATAATTAACAATGTTAACGATAGGAGTGATCACGTATGTTTCGTATTGAACCAAGGGTACAAGGCGTAACGCCTGAACTTCTGGATCTGTATAAAGACATTAGCCCCTCTACGATCGGTCATATGACAGACTTCGGCTTTCTGCACGGCGCTCAGCCGCTGTTCAGGCCGATTCGGCTGCTGGGGAACGCTGTAACGGTGCGTACACCGCATATTGACTCCAGCGCCATTACTAAGGCTATGGAGTTGGTGCAGCCCGGGGATGTGCTCGTGATTGACATGTCCGGTGATGAGCAGCGTGCTTGTTGGGGAGAATTCAGAACCTATGCGGCGATAGCCAAAAAGGTTGCCGGTGTCATTGTTTCCGGCTGCGCTGCGGATGTTCGCGCGATTACGGGGCTCGGCTTTCCCGTGTACTCCAAGGGAATCAGCGCGCTCACCACGCGGACGCTGAAGCTGGAGGGCAAGGTCAATACGCCTGTTAGCGTATTTGGGGTAAGCATTCAGCCCGGCGACTTGATCGTGGGGGATGATGACGGTGTTTTCGTTATCAATCCGAGCGAAGCGACGGAAATCGGCTTGAAGGCTTTGGAGAAACAGCAGAAAGAAGAGCAGAGGAGAAAAGAATACGGCTACGTCCTGCCGGTATAGGTAAATTCCAGTATATGAGGTGATAGGAGTGAACGAACCGAAGAAACAGCTGCATTTGAACTTGTTTATTTTGAGCACAGGCCATCATGAAGCCTCATGGCGGCATCCGGATGCGCAGCCGCAGCTGGCGACAAGTCTGGACTACTACCAGCAGCTGGCCAAAACCGCCGAGCGCGGCAAAATGGATTCTATCTTTTTAGCTGAAAAATACAGGTTAACCCCGTTAATTAAATATCGGGTCATTCCTCAGCTTGAAGCGTTCACGCTGCTATCGGCGATAGCGGCCGTGACCGAGCATATCGGACTGACGGCAACAGCCTCGACTACCTACAATGAGCCGTACCATATTGCGAGGAAATTCGCTTCTCTCGATCACATTAGCGGAGGTCGGACGGGATGGAATATTGTGACCTCGACAGGGGATGCAACTGCGCATAATTTTAGCAAGGAGCACCATTTGGAGCATAAAGTTCGCTATGAACGCGGCAAGGAATTCGTGGAGGTTGTTAAACGGTTGTGGGCTGGTTGGTCAGAAAACTCACTGCTGGTTGATAAGCAGTCAGGCATCTATGCCGATGTCAGCCGGATTAAGGGCGCTGAGTTTGCCGGTGAATTTTTCTCTGTAAAAGGGGCCTTGAATATCCCGCGTTCTCCGCAAACGCACCCTGTCCTGGTGCAGGCCGGTTCATCCGAGGATGGCAAGCAGTTTGCTGCCGAGTTGGCGGAAGTGATTTTTACGGCGCAGAACACGATGGAGGAAGCGATTGCCTTTTATACCGATGTGAAAAGCAGATTGAAGCAGTTTGGGCGCTCCGAGAATAAATTGAAAATATTGCCAGGGTTTATCCCCTTTGTCGGGGACACGGAAGCGGAAGCTAAGGCTAAAGAGAGAGAGCTGAATAAGCTGGCTGTTTCGGAATATGGCATTCGGAGCTTATCGGATCTGCTCAAAATCAATTTGTTTCAGTATCCGCTGGACGGTCCGGTGCCGCTCGAGGATCTTCCATCCATAGACGAGATACAAGGGCAAAAAGCTCGGTTCCAACTATACGTCGATCTGGCACGCCGGGAAAACCTGACGATTCGTGAGCTTATTATTCGGACAGCCGGGGGCAGGGGGCATTTTACTTTTGCAGGAACCGCTGTGCAGATTGCAGACGAAATGGAGCGTTGGTTGGTGAACGGGGCGGCAGACGGGTTTAATTTGATGCCTGCGCTCTTGCCAGGGGGTTTGGATGATTTTGTGAATAAAGTGATTCCCGAGCTTCAGAAAAGAGGTATTTATCGCACGGAATATACAGGTTCCACGTTGAGAGAGCATTTAGGTTTAACGCTTGAACATGAACTGGTAACACGTAGTTAGGTTTGGAAGTACGGGGATGATTGTCAGAAAAGTCCAAAAAAGTTGTCGCGAATGTCCATTTTCATTGCCAAGCACTTCCGTATAATAAGAATGAGAATCAATATCATTTATCGAATATATATGTAGGGGGATCAACAAAAATGGTAAGGCAAAAAAAAGCAACACTAGTACTGGCTGCAATGCTTTCAATGGTAACTGTATTTACAGGCTGCCAGCCTAAGCAGGAAGCGGCTCCGGCAGCCGCACAGACGCAAGCGCCGGCACAGGCGACTGCGGACGCGAATAGCGTCAGAGTGATTAAGCACGCGATGGGTACGACGGAAATCAAAGGTACGCCTAAAAAAGTCGTGACTTTGTTCCAAGGGGCGACAGACGCTGCTTTGGCTTTAGGTGTGAAACCGGTTGGAGCGGTTGAGGCGTGGATTGAGCAGCCTTGGTACAACTATATCAAGGACAAAATGGACGGCGTTACGAACCTGGGGTCGGAAAATCAGCCGAACCTAGAGAAATTGGTTGCTCTGCAGCCGGACCTTATTATCGGAAGTAAATTCCGTGATGAAAAAATTTATGAGCAATTAAAAGCTATTGCACCGACGGTGATGACGGAAGACGTTTATTTCTGGAAAGACTCATTGAAATTGACAGCTGAAGCGACGAATACGAAGGATGCTGAAACTAAATTTTTGGCTGACTGGAATAAAAAAGTAACGGATTTTAAAGCGAAAATGGGAGATAAGTTGAAACTGGAAGCCGGTATCGTTGACTTCCGTGTGGATCATGCCCGTATCGTGTACACAGGGTTCTCGGCATCTGTTTTAGAGGAACTCGGTATCACACGCCCAGCTAACCAACGCGGCAAAGAGTGGGGCATTCAGCTGCAATCCAAAGAAAATATCACACAGATGGATGCAGACATCATTTTTGACCAAACGGCAAATCGTACGGATGGACGCTTGGAGTTAAGAAAAGCTTGGAGTGACTCCCCGCTATGGAAAAATTTGAGAGCTGTTAAAGCAAATAAAGTATTCGAAGTGAATGCAGCAACGTGGAATAACGGTTCCGGCCCGTTAGCAGCATCTCTAATAATTGATGATCTTTATAAATTCTATGGTGTGACGAAATAATTGGAAATTTGAGGCTGTTGACCTTTATGTCAACGGCCTTCCCTTAATTTTACAGTAAATGTATATGAGGAGGATCCCTGTGAGACCATTATTGCACCAGACACCTTATAAAGCGCTGGGTTTGGTGTTTGGGATAATTATTTTTGTATTATCCTTTGTACTAAGTGTTGTGCTTGGTTCATCGCATACAAGCATTGCTTCGGTTGTACAGTCGTTGATTCATTACGATGTGAAATCGAACGAACAAGTGATCATTCGAACGACCCGGATTCCCCGGGCTCTATTCGCTACAATGGTTGGAGGGAACTTAGCCATTGCAGGTGCGCTCATGCAGGCGCTGACACGGAATCCTTTAGCGTCCCCAAGTATTTTTGGCATTAATGCAGGGGCCGTTTCTTTTGTCGTCATCGCGATTACATTTCTACCGCTTACATCAATTGACCAATTGATATGGGTTGCCTTCGCTGGGGCAGGTATTGCTGCTTTCGCTGTATATTTCCTCGGTTCTCTTGGGCGAGAGGGACTGACGCCGATTAAAATTGTATTGGCCGGTTCCGCGATGACCGCTCTATTCAGTTCGTTTACGCAAGGGATGTTGGTCGTTCGTGAGGCTACTTTACAGAATGTCATGTTTTGGTTAGCAGGGGCTGTGGCGGGCAAAAACCTGGATACGCTGATTCCGGTGCTGCCTTATATGTTAGTTGCCGCCGTTACAGCGCTGGTGATGGCCCATCCTGTTAACATTCTTGCTTCGGGTGACGATGTTGCCAAAGGTTTGGGCCAGAAGCTTGGGTTAGTTAAAGTGACGGTAGCCATAACCGTGATCCTGTTAGCAGGCAGCTCGGTGGCTGTCGCCGGTTCGATCGGTTTCGTCGGTCTTGTGATTCCGCATATTGCCCGGTTTGTTGTTGGCCTCGATTATCGTTGGGTGATTCCATATTGTGCTGTTTTGGGGGCTATTTTGCTTCTTTTGGCTGATTTGGTTGCCCGGTTTGTCATTATGCCCGGAGAGGTACCGCTTGGTGTTATGACCGCTTTGATCGGCGTGCCTTTTTTCATCTATACCGCTAGAAAAGGGCTGCGTTCGAAAGGAGGGACGTCATCGTCATGAGTCGGTTAATCGTGTATCGAAGTAAGACCGGCAGGTTTTCTTTTCTTTTTCACGGGAGGACACTCCTTGTTATATCCGGTCTGACATTGCTGACAATCGTGATGTTCTTAATTAGTACAGGGCTTGGCAGCAATTTCATAACACCGCAGGATGTGTTGAAAACGATTTTTGGACAAAGCACCCCGCAGCACGAACTGGTGATCGGAACGCTGAGGCTTCCACGGATTATAGTAGCGATCCTAGTGGGCGCTTCGCTAGGTGTTGCTGGATCGATTCTTCAAGGAATAATCCGTAATCCTCTTGCCTCACCTGATATTATTGGTGTAACTGGAGGGGGCACATTAGCGGCAGTTACGTTCATTACTTATTTTGCAGGTACTTTCAGCATCCATTGGTTGCCTGTAGCTGCTTTTGTGGGGGCTGCCTTCGTGTCCCTTATCATTTATTTATTGGCTTGGCATAAAGGAATTACCCCTACGAGGCTCGTTCTAATCGGGATCGGAATTTCGGCAGCGACCAGTTCATTAACGATGTTAATGATCGTGCTTAGCCCGATGAATTCAGCGACTAAAGCATATACCTGGCTGACTGGGAGCGTCTACGGCGCTTCTTGGGACAACGTGTATACCTTGCTGCCTTGGGTCATTGTGTTCATTCCATTGGCGCTCTATTTTGCCAGACATATTAACTTGCAGGAGATGGGAGATGATCTGGCTGCAGGGCTGGGGGCTACCGTTCAGCTGCATCGCTTCTTTTTGTTGTTCATCAGCGTGGCGCTGGCGGGTTCGGCCGTGGCAGTTGCCGGCGCGATTGGCTTCGTAGGATTAATTGCGCCGCATATTGCCAAAAAGCTGGTCGCTCCCTCCTATGGGGGATTAATTCCCGTATCAGCGCTTATTGGAAGCCTGATGGTCTTGATCTCCGATACCGTGGCAAGAACGGCGTTTCCTCCGTTGGATATTCCGGCCGGCGTGTTTACCGCAGCCATTGGCGCTCCGTTTTTTATTTTTCTGCTGTATCGGAATCGGAATCGGTGAAGCAGCCGAACAAAAGGGAACGGACACAGGGGATTCCCTGAATCCATTCCCTTTTTAGGCGATAGGATGCTGCGCACCACGAGTCCTCGGCACGTACTCAGCACGCAGGTGGCTGCGCTTGGAGCGTATTGCGGCTGCAATCGATATACATCGGGTAAACAACTTCCCGTTTTTGTACGGAAGACAAGGGCAGTGGCATTGTCTCCTCATAGGCTCCGAAATCTGCAAGCCCTTCAAATACCTCAATGACCTTAGAGGACTTTTCACTGCTTTCATTCCCAAGTTGATTCTGATAGGAGAACCTCATCGCTTTGTCCTTTATGAGCACATCTACAAACATGCAGAACATGATACCTACAACGAACACACCCATTATAATGAATTCCAAATCTCTCATCATGGTTGTCCTCCTATGAATCATTTTTCATAGGTTAACGTACTTTGGATAAAATGTCGCTCGAATGGCGGTGTCGTATTCTAGCTTATTTTAACGACACGGCTCAATAGCCCTGTGCCTTACTCAAAATAGGCTTTTTTCCCCTTTCCATGAACGCCGGCCAAGCCGATTTGCCCGAATCCGGTTACACCTTCACGGGCGCCGTCAATCATCGGATCGACGTAGCGGGCAAACCAGGCTTCCAATTCTCCTCTCATCGCGACGCTCTGCTCTTGCGTTCCGGGGAGGTCGATCAGATTATGCCTTTCATCAGGATCCTCGGCCAAATTGTATAGCTCATGCGGGCCATAAGGGTAGCGGTGCACATATTTCCAGTCGGTCGTCCGAATCATCCGCACAGGGCCGTACTCGTCATAAATGACAACCTGCTCACGCATAGGAGCCGATTCGCCCAGGAGGAGGGAGTGGAAGCTTGATCCAGGAAGCTTAGTGGTATTCGGTTGCTCACAGCCCACATAAGCAAGCAGCGTAGGCATAAAATCGTACCCGCTTACGAGATTATCGCAAACTTGCCCTTGGGGAATGATGCCTGGCTGGCTAAAAATAGCCGGTACTTTGACGGAAGTATCGAACATGTTCTGCGGGAACGTACCGTTTCCTTTTCCCCATATGCCATGATGGCCGCAGTTGAAGCCGTTGTCTCCCATATAAATAAGCAGGGTATCCTTGCGAATGTCCATGCTGTCCAGCTTATCTACGATACGGCCGATATTCGTATCCATGGCGGTCACAGCGGCAAAGTAACCTTTCAAATTCTCCCGTTGATCATCCGACCATGGCGCTGTTTTGATCGACCATGGATGCTTGGGCTCCTGCGGACAAGTTTCGAACTCGCAGCTATCGTAAGAATCGACAATGTCCTGCGGATGATTATCGATCCATGGACTGTGAGGCGCCGTGTAGTGGACGCTTAAGTAGAACGGCTTGCTGCCGTCCTGCCGATCTAAGAAGGAGAGCGCATCGTCCGTGATGACGTCGGTCAAATAGCCAGGCTCATTCACCAGTTCGCCGTCGCGAATCATCGGGGCATGGTAATAATTGCTGCCGCCGCTTTGGTGCACATACCAGTGCGTGAACCCTTTTTGCGGTGTGATGCTGTCTCCCAAATGCCATTTGCCGCTTAGCCCGCAAACGTAACCGGCGTCAGCCAACACATCGGTGTACGCCGTCTGCCCCTGCAAATACTGGATGGCGGATTGGCCCACATTGCCATCCCTGATCCAATCGTGTACACCGTGCTGGGACGGAATGCGCCCTGTCATCAGCGAAGCACGTGCCGGCGAGCAGACCGGCGAGGTGCAGAAAAAGCTGGAGAACCTCATCCCTTGGTCTGCAATGCGATCCAGATGAGGTGTGCGGATCTCGTGATTGCCTGCACATCCCATAGCCCACGCCCCGTGGTCGTCCGATAGGATGACCACAATGTTAGGCTGCTCATTTCGGCTTGCTTGCGTCGAACCCTGCTTTTGATCGGTACTCATCGTCGTTCATTCGCCTCCATCACTTATTTTTTTGTGCCAAATAAGCTTTATTGACAGCTTCCAGCACCTTGTCTCCGCCTTGTTCCCGCCACTTCTTGGACAGTTCGGTTAGCCCGCTGTCGATATCCTTCTTGCCCGTAATCATATCCAAATAATATTGATTGGCCAGTTCATTAATGACACTGCCTCGTTCAATTTCTTCCGGCGTTGTCGTGTTGACCAAATTCGTAACCAAATATTTGGAGGCAATCTCTACGGATTGTTTAGCCCTGTCCGCTTGAGGCTCGGTTTGAGGCAAGTAGGTTTCTGTCAGTGGCCAAACGACACTACCCCAGGCAAGTGGATGAGACCATCCGTTCGAAGCAAAGTTATCTTTTGCCCGTTCTTCTTCATTATAAGTAATTTTATCGCCTTGTTTGGTATAATGGACGCCTTCGATTCCTAGCTCCAGCAAATCCCGGCCCTCTTTGGAGAGCATAAATTCAATGAATTTAGCTGCTTTTTCCGGATTTTTCGCACTTTTCGTAATAGCCGTGAACAAGCCGCTCTTCGGGGCCTGCGCCAAACCCCGCTTTCCTTCCGGACCTGCAGGCGGAGCCATGAATCCAAGCTTGCCGTTAGGGTTCACTTTTTGCAAACTTGTTTCCAGTCGATTCACATGGCGGTACAGAGCCGGGGCCATGAATCCGACCTTGCTTTGATAAAACTTCTGCTCGCGCTGCTGCGTGTCGTTGAGCAAAAATTCGGGATCGATTAGCTTCTCGCTCCACAATTTGTGAATATACTGAACGCCTTGCTTAAATGCGGGATGTTCAAAAATGGGAATGACCTTCCCACCGTTATCTAGCGCCCAATCCGAGTAAGGCAAACCATAGGCAAAAAATACAAAGTTAAAGGAACTGTTAAACCCCGTACTCTTAACTCCCGTTAGGCCATAGGTGTCCGCTTTGCCGTTTTTGTCCGGATCTTGCGTAGCAATGGCTTTCATGGTTTGATAAAAGTCATCCAGTGTCTCGGGCGGTTTCAGCCCAAGCGTTTCCAGCCAGTCCGCCCGGTAGGCAAGCGCTTGATTGGAGCGATCGAGTTCGACGAATGGATATCCATAATACTTTCCGTCAACAGCCGTTCCCTTGAAATTGGCCTCAATTTTCGCTTTCGCGGTCGGCATAACGGGGAAATAGTCGTTAAGCGGGACTAGCAACCCCTCACTGATCCATTGGCTCACGGAAGCCGAAGGATAGTTAATCGTTACGACATCCGGCATATCGCCCGAAGCCATGGCTACGCTGATTTTCTCATATCCGCCCTCTGGAACGGTTCTGACCTCGAGATCAATACCTAGTCGCTTGTTAATTTCAGCAATAATTCGGTCCCCGGGTTGAATCGACTTAGCGGCCGCATCGCCCGATGTCAGAAACACCAGCTTCGTGGGCTGCCCGTTTTTTGCGCTGTTCTCCGCCAGGTTCGCATTGTCCGTTTTAGTAGAACAACCTGCCGTTGTTAATGCAAGTATTGAAGCTAATGCAAAACTTACCCATTTTGTTGGCAATTGCATGCTTGTTCCTCCTCATTTTCCTATACTTCAAATTACGATTCTTGCTACTCCTTAACTGCTCCAAGCGTAACCCCTTGTACGAAATAACGTTGAAAGAATGGATAGATAAGAATAACGGGAATCACGGATATCATAATCGTCGCCATTTTGACGGATGGACCGAGCAGGAAAGGGCTGTCCCCTCCCGATTGGAAAGCGGCCTCGTTATCAATCAGCATGGAGCGCAGGAAGAGCTGTAGAGGCCATATCTTTTTATCTGTAATGTACATGACCGCCGTGAAAAATTCGTTCCACCTGGAAACCGAGTAGAAGAGGGCGATCGTCGCCAGCGCCGGCATGGAAAGGGGGATGACCACCCTTAGCAAAATGCCGAAATCATTACATCCGTCCAGCTTGGCGGACTCTTCCAAGCTTTCCGGTATGGAGCTGAAAAAGCTGCGCATGATGATCAGGTTGTAGGTTGTAATGGCTGTTGGAACCATCATGGCCCATACAGTGTTCATCATGCCAAGCTGCTTAATAACCAAGTAAGTCGGAATAATGCCACCACTGAACATCATCGTAAAAATGATCAAGAACATGACCGTTCTGCCGCCGGGAAGCTGCTTTTTTGAGAGGGCATAGGCGGCCATTGTCGTTGCGATCATGCTGATGATTGTCCCCAGGACGGTAATGAAAATACTGATCCCGTAAGATGTCCATAGCTGCTCCAGACTGAGCATGTATTGATAAGCCTCGAATGTCACGCTCTTTGGAATTAGATGCAAACTCGAAGTCACGCTCTCTTGCATCGGTGTAATCGAGACAATCAGCGAATCCCAGAACGGATATATCGTTAGTAACGCTAATAGAGCAAGGATCACGTAATTGAGCGAATCGAAGATTTTGCTCCCTAAGCTGCTGTTAGGCATAGCTGTCCCTCCTAATACACACCCTGCTCACCGAGCGCTCTGGACAACCAGTTGGCGACGATAAGCAGCGTGAAGTTGATAGCAGATTTGAACAGACCGACTGCGGCAGCCAGGCTGTAGCGCCCTTCGGTGAGCCCGATGCGGTAAACATAAGTGTCGATGATGTCGGCTACGCGATAAACGCCAGGATGATACAAAACAAATATTTGCTCAAATCCTGCCTCCATTAAGCTGCCAATCCGCAGGATGAACAAGATGATAATCGTACCGCGGATGCCAGGCAGCGTAATGTGCCAGATTCGCCGCCACCGATTCGCCCCGTCCATCACGGCGGCTTCATACAGCTGCGGATTTAGTCCAGCCAGAGCGGCCATGTAAATGATCGTATTCCATCCGAACTCCTTCCAGATCATCGAACCTACCAACGTGCTGCGAAAAATACGCTCATCGGTTAAGAATCCGATCGGTTCTCCGGATAGCGAACGGACGGCATTGTTAACGGCGCCCTGATCTGTAGAAAGCAAGCTGATCAAGAGTCCGCCCATAATGACCCAGGAAATAAAGTGAGGCAAGTAGATGATGGTTTGAACTTTCCGTTTGAACATGATTTTACGGGCTTCATTAAGTAGAATAGCGACGATAAGCGGCAGCGGGAACCCAAAGATGAGTCTGTACAAGCTGATTACGATCGTATTCCAAAAGACTTGCCAAAATTTTTCCAACTCGAATAAATACGTGAAATGCTGGAATCCGACCCATGGGCTGCCCATAATGCCCTTGGTGATGCTGAACTGCTTGAAAGCAATAAGCGCCCCGTACATCGGTACATAATGAAACACCGTATAATAGACAAGCGCAGGCAACAACATGGCATACAAATAACGGTTGGCCAGAAAACGTTTCCAAAAAGTCGTTTTACGAAGCTGACGTTTGCGTGTAATTGTCGTCATTGGCACTGACATAGCTTTTTTCCCCCTCTCTTCTCCTGCATTTGTGACTGCACTTTCATCATAAGAAGGAGGGGGAGGTCGGGCAAGAATCAATACCGTTATATGGATTCAATTTTCGATTTTGATTAGGTATCAGATTTTCATTTTAGTATCAATTGTTGCTTTTTACCCCTTAATGCGCTGCACAGATCGCTGATTCCGATATTCGGAAGGCGTTAAACCGCAGTATTTTTTAAATGTACGTATCAAATTTTGTTTCTGCCCGAATCCGGTTGCTTCTG
Source organism: Paenibacillus sp. WC2504 (assembly GCF_052682475.1). Taxonomy (NCBI): domain Bacteria; kingdom Bacillati; phylum Bacillota; class Bacilli; order Caryophanales; family Paenibacillaceae; genus Paenibacillus; species Paenibacillus sp. WC2504. Next base: position 7,404,145 of record NZ_JBQZFH010000001.1, on the reverse strand, counting down.
CAATTTCGTTTATTGTTAAATACGTTTGTTCAAGCAAATGGCAAGCTTCGTTGTAGCGTGTTTCAGTCAAATAGTCGAGGAAATTTTTCCCGGTCACTTCTTTGAACAATTTGGACACGTACTGGCTGTTCATCAAGGCCATATCCGCAAGCGTCTGCAAGCTGATCGGCTCACGGTAATTCCGCTTGGTATACTCGACCAGCTTCTCGACGACGTCTTGATGCTTGATCTCCCGCTTTCCTTCCAGCCTTTCAGCGATGTCACGTATAACGAGATCGAGGTCGACGCGCACTTGCTCCAGGCTGTTCTTTTTGCTGAATGCCAAAATCAAGTCTGGACTGCCGTCTTCTTCGCCTCCGCATAGCTCGATACGAACGGTCATGAGCGCATGAAGAAGCTGAGTCAACATAATATCCTTGTAAGGAAAGCCCACGAGCTCATCGCTCGCAAGCCGCTCGATCAGCTCGTCCTTGAGCTGCAGCGCCTTATCCGTGTTCCACGTTTTGAGTTCATGGATCAGCTTGTCCACAAGCTGCCTGCAGGCGGTGAAGCGACTTCGGTCCACATGGTTGGACTGATAGTCTGAAATGCTTAGAATGCTGCCTTTGCCGGCAATGCGCTCGTACAGCAAAGCATCCAAAGCTTCGTTATACGAGAGGGAGATCTCGCTTAACTTTTCATATTTCCCGCCGATGCCAACTGTAACTGCCGTTCCGTGCAGCTCGTCAGCCACCCGGTTGCGCAACCGAATCGCCAGCTCCTTCGCATAATGGTAGGCGGATTGAGGGCCTCCCCAATGACCGGCGTTCATAATAAGCACATCACGGCTGTGGAACTGGCTGACGTACAGCCCTTTCCCACAAGCTGCGATGAGCTCCTCACAGATGGCGCGTACCTGAAAATGCAGTAAGTTTAGCGCCTGCTCCTCAGGCCCTGCCGGAATATCGGCACCCACATGAATGCGAAGTACAAGCACAATGAAATGAGTGTGATCTAAATCCAGCTCATAGTACTGCATTTGGCGCATCAACTCGTTGTCATTCGTCTTGCCCGACAGCAGGCTGAGTACAACGTGATCCCGAATGACGAGTTCTTGACCGCGAAATTTTTCTTTAAATGCTTCTTTTTCGACATAAAGCCGATTGACCGAATCGCCGATGTAGCTGAACTCATCTCTGTCGTGCATTTTGGAGAATGGCTTGTCCAGCAGCGTTGAAATCATGTGCACCGTTCTTCTTACAGGCTTGTAATACCTGATGGATACGATAATCATCATCAGCATTCCCAGGGAAAAAGCGATATAGGAAATCAGGAGCGTCACGCGGATGACCTCGTGAGATCTCTTAAAGACTTCGGCTGACGGATTCAAAGTCAAATAAATCCAGCCGTTGGCATCCGAGGTCAGAAAGGAAACAAGGGTATCCTGTCCGTTGATCTTCTCCGTGAACGAGCCTTCCTTCTCGCGCTGGATCCGCTGGATGTCGGCTTGATTAAACCGGCTAAGCAGCATGCTTTTATCCTTATACGAGAGCACTTCGCCTTCCTGGTTTAAGATAGCCATATTCCCTAGCTTGCGGTTATTCGAATTGACGACAGCACTGTACAGCACATCCTCTTTCAAGTTCATAAGGATCGCGCCTTGCTTCTGAATGCCCCAGATGGGAACGGAGAAAAGGAACGTCATGACGTTGACGGAATGATCGCCTTCTTCCAGATGTACCGCTTGCCAATCGTAGATATGTTTGCTTTCCATAAATTGCTGCACCCCTTGCTTGTATGAAAACTGCTGCAAGTCGGTGATGCCGGAGGAGGAGATCAACTTTTGATTTTGGGCGCTGTACAAATAGATGGAGTCCAGGTACGTGGAGGAATTGATCCGTTCGGTGATGAGATCTTCGGTATTTTTCAAAAATCGGTACTCCTCCTCCAAATCCCATGAAAGCCATACCGCTTTCTGTAGATCGGAGTGCAGGGCGAGCGAAGCCGCTGATTGCTTCACTTCTCCAAGTGCCTGCTCGACCATTTTCCTCGATTGCCCGAGCAATTCCTGATTATGGAGGAGCACTTCTTCTCGCAGCATCGAATCTGTATATCGGTAAACGAGTGTACCGACCAAAAGTGTAATCAACACGACGGCAATGGTTAAATGCAGCAAAAGACGTATAAAAATAGTTCGTTTCATAGTTTCCCCCTAGAACGCCGGACTTTTGCCTCTATTTTATGTAAGCGCTTTATAAAAAAGTAATTCGAAGCGACTAAGCAACAAGAAGCAGTATATCTATGAAGGATACCACAAAATTTATCGGCATAGATGTTTAGCAGCATTAAAAATAAGACAACCCTCAGGAGATCTGAGTAATTTCAGACCTTGAGGGTTGTTATGTCTTACTATTTGACAGTTTGGGGGGAGCTTTCACTGCTAGAAGTACTTGAAAGCGTTGCGTCTGGATCCAGTTTGGACTCTTCACGCAGCAGATAGCCGAAAAACAGGATGTAGTAGGAGACGATGATGAAGAATACGCCGGCTGTCACCGGATCTTTTGTAAATTGTGTCGGATCAGCGGGATTCATGCTGGATGCATTCGGAGAAAGCGCGATGAAAGCTACACGATAAATAATCCGGCTGAGAAATAGCACGAGAACAGCAATCTCAATCCATAGATGAGTGCGGTAATACCAGCCGTCGGCCCGGTGCTCGAAGCGGGTGTGGCGAATGGCGGTAAGCCCTAGTCCCGCGCCGGCAGCAAGGCCGATTAAATAGCCGATGAAATGGATCGGATGAACGAAGCCCAGCAGGAAAATGGCGATTCCCAGGATGCTGAACAGCGTGAGCCGGAATTTGAGCCGGCCCTTAGCAAGCTTTTGAAAGCCAATGGTGCGTTTAGTTCGACGATAGATGAAAAAACAAATTAAAACGGCAGGGATGGCGTAATGCATCCAATCTTGCATGGGTGTTCCTCCAATCGGATTTGTAACATTTCCTCATTGTAGCAAATTTAGGCAGCTTGTCATGAGAAATCTTATTCCGTTTACAAAAAACTGTCATACACTTAATAGTAGTGCTATAAACTTACTATTACACACAAAATGCGCCGCAAGGAGTTGACATGCATATGGCTCTAATCACTCACGTTAATGTATGTAATGCAGATGATGAAATTTACTGCTGTCTAAGGAATAAAATTGTTAAGCTAGATGCCAATCAACAGAAACACTTCTGTCAGGGATGTAAAATGTTTGCTGGAAATGCAGACGACTATGGGCGTGGGGTATCCTGTGTGTGGGAAGATCTTCGCATCGTCAGCAATCCGCATATCGCCAAAGATCCGCTTGAGGAGTTCGCGAATAATCAAATCAAAGAAGTGCCGACTGAGGGGCCGGCCCTGTTTCTATATACAACTGAATGGTAAAACATATCCTATTTGATTTTGATGGGACACTTGTCGATTCCAGGGCTTTGCTTGTTAAGTTGTACAATGAAATAGCGGGACAGCATCAGTTTCGCAAGATTCGCGAACAGGATCTTGCGCTTCTCCGAACACTTTCAATTGCGGAGCGGGTTGATCGGTTAGGCGTGCCGGCCCTGCAGATTCCTAAGCTTATTATCGCCGGAAGACAGATGTATCAAGAAAACATTCGCACGCTTCACGTGGTGCCGGGAATGAAGGAAATCATAGCCAGGTTATCTTCCCATGGGCTGAAAAGCTCCATACTCTCTTCCAATTCGGAGGCAAACATTCGTACATTTCTGAAAAATAACAAGATGGAAGGCTCCTTTAAGGAAGTGATCTCGGCTAAACTTCTTTTCGGCAAGCACCATGCCATACGCAAAGTCATGAAGCAGTGGGGCACAACGCCCGGGCGAATGATTTATGTTGGAGACGAATTAAGGGATATCGAGGCCTGTAAAAAGTTAGGTGTGCCGATCGTCGCCGTTACATGGGGGTATGACGCCCCGCGACTGCTGCTTCGAGGACAACCGGATTATTTGGTAAACACCCCCGGGGAGCTGTTGAGAACACTTTTGACATTAGCATGATGGAGAGCGTGAAGATTACATGCAGAATGCTCCGTGTGTAGCTGCCTAAGCGTGACTGAGGCGGCTATTTGCGTTGCTAATGGAAGACTATGGGACAGAAGGGAGACCGAGGCCGCAAGATTCGCAGTAGAGGCTATTCATCATGTAAAATGGTGAGGAGGTTGTAATTTCAAAATAGGGGGAGTGTTATGCTATTTTATATTGTCTTTTTTGTCGTAACGGCTATTGATCAGATTTCAAAGGTTTGGATTCGTACGATGCTGAAAGTGGGAGAATCCATGCCATTCTATAAGGACATTATTTCATTTACGCATTATCAAAATACGGGAGCAGCAGGCAGTTCGCTGCAGGGTTGGGCGCGTTACCTCGGCATTTTTGCTGTCATTATTGTCATAGCGATCTTCTACTACAGGAAGAAAGGACGTCTTCAAGGCGTTCTGCTGCAATGCGGAGCAGCGTTGTTTGCAGGCGGAGCGATAGGTAATGCGATTGAACGACTGCTGTTCGGAAAAGTGACGGATTTCATCGTCTTCCGTTCGGGGAACGGTATCATGAATGTGGCGGACTTGGCCATTAATTTAGGTGTCGTATGTTTTGCGTTGGACATGTTTTTCTCACTGCGGCGAAGAGGTTTTCGCAAAGAAAAAACCGCTTCATAGGACCGGGACTAATTTACTATAAAATATAGATCAAAAGAACTATTTGTGGTATCCTATTCTACGACAGTGTGGATGATGTTAGACTGGGAGATGGTCGTATGAATCTGGAGAGACAAGCTTTGATCGATGATTTTTTTGTGATGATCCGTAAGTTGAACAAAACGGGCGCTGACATTATACATGTGAGGGATTTCTTCTGGAAATCTTCCGAAATGCGCGGCTTCATCCCTCCGACAGTTGAATTTATGACAGTGCTCAAAACATATAATGCTGTTTTATTTCATGAATTCCGCAAATCACTTGTCCCAAATACAAGTATGCATATATTAGCGAATGTACACATGGAAGCGGGAGAGGCACTGATTAGTCTAGGCATTACGAGCTTAGAGGAACTGCAGTTGGCGGTAAAAGGAAAAATATTGAGTTAGCCTACAGAAAAAAACCAAGCAAGGACGAAAGTCTCTGCTTGGTTTTTTCATGCTTGCTCTAGGCTAGTCTTCCTTATTCTGCTGAAGTGCGGCAAGCAGCTTGTCAGCGAGCGAGTTCCCGACACTCGTTTGATCGGAATATTTCTCGATGAGTTGACGATTGGCTTTGGCAGAGGCACGACGGCCGCCGCCGGAAGCCTCATTATCAATCTTCTCCACCACATTGCAGGGGCGGCATTGGAAATACTTGCCGGATTTCCCAGTGTGGATCTCCATTTTTTTATGACACTGCGGACAACGGTGGTTCGTCAACTGGCCGTCCGCTTCCCGTTTGTAAGAGCATTCCCGGCTGGAGCAAACGAGATAACGCCCGCGTTTCCCCTTAACTTCCTGAAGGAATTCCCCGCAGTCCGGACATTTGCTGCCTGTTAAGTTATGCGGTTTATACGCCGCGTCGCTTTTCTTAACCTCATTAACTAATTCCACAGCTTTTGTCCGAATGCCGCTTAGAAATTGCTCCATGCTTCCTTTGCCTTTGGCAATGCGTTCGAGCTCAAGCTCCCAGCGTGCCGTCAGCTCAGGAGAACGAAGCTCTTCCGAAGCGAGCTCAATGAGTTGTTTGCCCTTGCCCGTCGGAATGAGCTGGGAACCTTGCCGCTCGATGGTGTCGGACGATACGAGCTTCTCTATAATATCCGCGCGAGTTGCCGGCGTGCCGAGCCCCCATTTCTCCATCTGCGATAGCAAAGAAGCTTCATTATATCGGCCAGGAGGTTTGGTCTGGCGGTTCAACTGGTGAGCCTGTTTGACCGTCACGGTGTCTTTCTCTCTGGCTTGCGGCAGCAGCTGAGACGCATCGTCATCCGTATCTGATTCTTCCCGTTCAGGATCAGTAAAATCGTTCGAGCCGTAAACTTCTTTCCAGCCGGCTTGTTTGACGACTTTCCCTGAAGCATACAGCTTCTCACCGGCAATTTCGACGGTCAGTTTCGTTTCATCATAGCGGCAAGGGCCATAGAACAAGGCTATGAATCTGCGTACGATCAGATCATAAAGTCGGCGCTCATCTGCGCTTAGCGTTGCGAGCGAGATGGCTTCGCCGGTCGGTATGATCGCATGGTGATCGGATACCTTGCTATCGTCGACGATGCGCTTTGTGATGGTTAGCGGCTTGCGCAATAATGGAGCGGCAAGTGGCGCATAGGGACCAATTGCTGCGCCTTTGAGTCTGCCTGCCAACGTCGGAGCCATATCGGAAGTCAGATATCGTGAATCCGTCCGAGGATAGGTCACGATTTTGTATTGTTCATACAAACGTTGCAGCACGTTGGACGTCTGTTTCGCCGAAAAGCCGAACTTGCGGTTGGCGTCGCGCTGAAGCTCCGTCAAATCGTAAGCAAGCGGATGAGGAATTTGCTTTTCGGTTTGTTGAATCTGAGCGATGCGGCCATTTTGGCCTTGCAGCTTCGCTTTCAACGCGTCCGCGCGCTCTCGGTCGAAAATACGCGAGTCGCCTGTTTTGGGGTCTCGCCACGCCGCGCGGAAAGAGCCCAAATCGGCTTCGATCAACCAATAGTCGACAGACCGGAAATCCCGGATTTCCGTCTCGCGGTTGATCATCATGGCCAGTGTGGGCGTCTGCACACGCCCAGCGGACAAGGACGCGCCGAACTTGCTGGTCAGCGCGCGCGTCACATTCAGGCCGATCAGCCAATCGGCCTCGGAACGGCAGACGGCTGCTTGATACAGCCGGTTGTAGTCCGTGCCAGGCTTCAGCTGCGCGAAGCCTTCGCGAATTGCCTGATCCGTCTGCGACGAGATCCAAAGCCGTTTGAACGGCTTCTTCCAGCGGATCAGCTCCATAATCCAACGGGCGACGAGTTCCCCTTCGCGCCCGGCGTCTGTTGCGATCACCAGCTCGGCGAGATCCCCGCGCCGGCTCAGCTGCTCGATGCCGCGAAATTGATGCGACGTTTCTTTCATGACCTTGAGCTTCATACGCTCGGGGAGGATAGGCAGATCTTCCAGGTTCCAGGTTTTGTACTTGGGATCGTAGTCATCAGGCTCAGCGAGAGTAACCAAGTGGCCTAAGGCCCAGGTGACAACGTATTTGGGGCCTTCATAATGATGTTTTTGCTTCTGATTGCAGCCGAGAACGCGGGCAATTTCTTTGGCGACGCTCGGTTTTTCTGTGAGCACAAGAATTTTCATAGAATAATAACCTCATTTCGTATTACAAATTAGCATAAGCGATTGAAGTTTTCTTTTCAAACATGAGCGGATATGGAGAAAAGTCCCTGGTGAAAATTGTCGAATAAGCATATATTCTGCCTGTTTTTGTCTTGATTTCAAGGTATAATAAACGTATGAGAAAGAAAGGGGCTGAGACCAGAATGGGACGCAAATTTGCTTATTTCTCCAGTCAATCCTTGAAAATGAGGTTTCAAATGTGGATTGGCGTCGCTATTCTGGCTTTAGCATTTTCCATTATTGTGCCATTTTATTGGATAGAAAAGAAGAACCGAATCGGGGAAGCGGAAAATCAGCTCAAACAGATGATTACCCTGCAAAGCTTGTATATTGAGAAATGGAATCAGGAAAAACTGGATGCCGTCGAGCGGTTTGCGCTTTCGGATTATGCCAAATTTCATCAGTTGGAACAATTAAAAGGGGAATTTCATAACTATACACGCCTTAATTCGGAATTTGATACTCTGAATTTCGTAGAGCCGAATGGGATTATCTACACGAGCAGCGACACAGCTATTTATGTAGGGGACCGGCCGTTTTTTAAGAATGCGCTTGAGAATAGGAGTTTCATATCGGGGGTCGACATTTCGCGAGAGACCGGCAAACCGATCATTACCTTTTCAGCCCCGGTGCTTGGCAATCTGAATGAATTTAAAGGTGTTGTGATGGGGGTTGTGACCCTGGACATGCTTAACAATCTAATGAAACAGCTGCGTTTTGGCGAAACAGGTGAGGTCTATGTCTTAGATGCCAAAGGCCAAGTTGTGACGGCGTCAGGCCATTCAAGCATGAGCGAGGCGAACAACAATGTCTTCATGTCATCCGAAATCATTGAAAGAGCGAAAAGCGGCACTACGTCAAGCAAGATCTATACCGGCTTTCATGGTGAAAAGGTCTTCGGTCAATACCAGTGGTCCACGGGGAAAAATTGGATTGTCGTAGGTGAAATCACGCAAAAAGAGGTTTTTCAGAAATTAAATCAGCTGAGTTTGACGATTATTATTATTTCCCTCATTGCTTTCATTCTTAGCGTCCTTGCAGCTATCACGATAGCGTCCCGCATCGAGCGACCTATTCGCTATTTGCTCCGAGCCACCCAACACATTCGTAATGGAACTTACCATTATCAGATTGACGCAGACGAAATCAGAAACGCTCCGATTGAGCTCAAAACGCTGGTTAACACGTTTAATCTGATGTCGGACAAGTTGAATACGACTATTACGCTGCTTGAGAAATCCGCGCTGGTCGATCAATTGACCGATATTCCTAATCGCCGATATGTCATGTCCGAAGGGAATGAAGAATTGAAGGCATGTATCGCAGCGGGCTATACGTGCTCGGTGATGATGATGGATATCGATCATTTCAAAAAAGTGAACGATACCTACGGGCATTTGGTAGGCGACCGCGTTCTTCAACAGGTAGCTTCTTTGTTGAAACAGCTGGCAAGCAGCCAGATCATCGTGGCCCGTTATGGCGGTGAGGAATTTATTTTAGTGTGCCTCCGCCAAAATGCGCAGGACAGTGAATTATTAGCCGAGCGCATTCGGCAATGCATTGCAGCGAAGCCGTATTCTGATGAGCAGGTAACGGTACAGTTAACGGCGAGTATCGGCGTAGCTGAATTTTCGCCCAAGCTGGAGTTTGGCACGATGGTGCTTGAAGATATGATCTCTAGAGCAGATCATGCGCTATATCGCGCAAAATCGGCGGGACGAAACCGGGTGGAGCTAGATCGATGAGAAATCATGGATCTGGCTTTTTTTGTTTTGGGGGGAGGGGAACTACAGGGCGCTATTGGACCTGAAACAGCCAATTTAGTTGAGGAAGGGAACTGTGGTCCGTTATTTCGTCGCGATGACCGCAAATCAGGGCAATTCGGGTGAAATAAGGCCCTGTAGTTCTCTCAAATGAAGCAACTATGCGGTTTGTCTCTAAGGAACTAGCTGAAGAACTGAAAGAGAGACTTGCATGTAAGTAAAGCCGATTACGCCCGCTAATTATAGAAATTGAACCACTTTTACCCGATTATCTGCATTTTCTACCTCTAATATCAGAAAAACTGCCCAATTTCGCACAACAACCGGCGAGTTAGATGGAGGTTCTCCAGTTATGTTCGTTTTTGCCCCAGAGTAGCGCAGATTAGCTGCAGGTTTTCCATCTATTTCAGCTGAAATTTGCCAATGGAGACTCACCGTAGAAGCTTCCTAGCTGAAGTAGCTGAATTACTTATGATTAACGCCGATTACTCCCTCTACTTCCCGCTATTGATCCATATTTGACCATGTAATTATCCGAGTAGTTGCGTGCAACGCCAGCGAACGGAGTTCCACGATTGTAGTATCGCAACTACAGGATCAGGGGATAGCGCGGCTTTATTCTTTTGTGCCCGTGGTCCCCGCGCAATCCGAGGCGAACTGCTTTTTCATACAATTTAGTGGTCAGAATTTTGCAGGATTAGTGTATAATAGTCAGGGAGTTAAAGAATTACCAACATTTGGGGGGTTATAGGTAACCATGCAAAATGCAAGCGTACGACCAATGGGAATTGGAAGATTGTTAGACCGCAGTTTCCAGTTATATCGAAAACACTTCATCGTATTAACATTCATCATGCTAATTTTATACGGCCCTTTTTATCTGCTGCAGCACTTGCTGACTTTTCAAGAAACGGCGGTAACTTCGGGGTCTTTTATTGAACAAATTCGTAATGGCGGTTCGCTGCAGGATATGTTCGGACCGAACTCTGCGTTCCTGCAAAACGATCCTGCTTTGCGTGATGAGGGTTACCTGTGGAAAATGCTCGTATTCGTGCTCGTGTTAATCCTGATTATGTTTTTAGGTCTTATGCCAGCTTCAATCGCATCGGTTGTTCATCTTGTAAAAGCTAATTTCGATGGGGAAGAGACGCCGGGGTTAGGGCAATTATTAAAAAAATCATTCACTCGTTTTTGGCCGATGGCAGGCAGTACGTTCTTATTCGGACTCATTATGTTTGGGTTTTATATGGGAATAGCTGTTATTATGATTGTTTTTGCTATCATTTTTGCCGTTGGCGGCAGCTTCTCAAGCTCGGTAGGCGGGTTTGGTGGCGGTGCGCTAGCGTTTACCATTGTGTTTTTTGCCATTCTTGGACTGGGGGCGCTATTCACGTTTGCTTATTTTATGATTCGCTGGAGTTACTATCTACCTTATGTAGCTTTGGGAGAAGAATCAATTGGCATTGGCCGAAGCTGGAGGTTGTCGCGTAAAAGTTTTTGGCGTTTATTTGGCATGTACATCGTACTCAGCATTATTTTGTACTTGTTTCTAGCCGTTGTTCAGATCGTGATTGCCGCTATTTTCGGGTTGGGGCTAGGGGCGCAGCTGCTGCAAAGCTTGATTTCCATTCTGGTTATGTCGCTGTGGTTCCTGCCGTATGTGGTCAGTTTCTTTGACCAGCGGGTACGAAATGAGGGATTGGGCTTAGAGTCTATGATCGATAGTACAATCTCAGACGCTTCAGCCCATTATATGCCTATTGATTTGGATAAAAAGAATGAGTTATAGGTTCGTAATTTCTTTGCAGGATGACAAAGAACAATTGCTGCAAATCCTGAAACAGGATGAATACACAGCCTATGAAGTCAAAAAGAATGGTTCGCTGTTGACATGGCTGGAACCCATTCTTCAGAAAATACGGAGCTGGCTGCCTCATTTTGAGGTATCTGAATCGGTGACAGACTGGTTGACTATAGTGGTAGCTATTCTGTTGTTGGGTATTGCGGCTTTTGCGATCTACTGGTTCCTGAAACAAATTGTGTGGCAAAAGCGGGTCCGTTCGGAAACGTTTTTACCGCAAGGTGAAGTAAGCCGGTCGTACCGCTATTACTGGCAGCAAGCATCGGAGCTTAAGGGAGTAGGCGATTGGAGAGAGGGAGTGCGCTCCGTCTTTCTGTCGTTTCTGTTTTATATGGAAGATGCGCGTCTAATTCGTGTTGAAAAATGGAAAACAAACTGGGAATATGCAGATGAGCTAAGAGGCACAGCCTCATCGTTAATTCCTTTGTTCCAGGAGAGCTCGCTGCTTTTTGAACGAGTCTGGTACGGCAAAGAAGCCGTAACAGAGCAGCAGTTTTCTTGGTTGTATGAGCAGGTAGCCAGGGTTATCGCCAGGAAGGAGGTAACCGGGGATGACGAAAGGGCTGAATAAGCTCCATGTGGGACTAGCTGTCAGCATTGTGCTGTTTTTTGCTCTGGGGTACTGGCTCGCGAAGCCGAAGCTGCCGGATTTACCTCCTTATCTATCCTTTTCAGCAGATGTAGATGGTACTAAGGCTTGGAAAGAACTGCTTGCCACTAAGCAGACTGCTGTTAAGGAGTGGAGACTGGACTGGAAGCATTTGCCTAGCGGTACATCGATGCTGCTAGTCGCTGTACAGCCGTCCGCCGTGACGAAATCGGATCGGGAGCATCTCTTGAAATGGGTGCAGGCGGGGAATGATGCGATTATTTTTGATCGCGAACCTCAAGGCTGGGCGTCTTGGGAGACGGTTCGAGTGGACGGTGGGGCGCAGGAGACACGGGGGAAGTTGGGTGAGCAAGAGAAGCAAGAGAAGCAAGAGAAGCAAGAGCAAAAAGCGAAGGTTGCCTCAACGATTCGCGTTTCGCCGGATTATATGTCAGCGGAAGGGACGCTGACGGGTAAAGTCGAAACCTCTTATCGGCTACAGCCTGGGGGCAGCGGGCTTGCGCTGTTCGAAGATGAGCGCGGCGTGCTCGCCAGCCGCGTGCAGGAAGGGGCGGGCAGCATTACGATGGTGCTGACCCCGACGTGGATGCAGAATGGGACAATTGATGAGGCGTCCCATTTCGAATTAATCTGGCCGCTGTTCGCGAAGTCCTGGGACGCCGTGTGGGTCGACGAGACCCATCACGGCTACGGGACGAAGCCCGGACTGCTGGCCGTGTATCCCGCGTGGCTCGTGCTGGCAAGCGCGCAGCTTGGTCTTGCGCTACTGCTGTGGCTCTGGCTGCGCGGCAAGCGCTTCGGCCCCGTCCACACGCCCCGGGCGTGGACGGTCCGTCGCGGCGACGAAGGCGTGCACGCCGTCGCCGCTTGGTACGAGCGCCTCGGCTACAGGCGCGAGGCGCTGGCGCAGCAGCAGCTGTTCCTGCGGCAGCTGCTGTATCAGCGCTGGGGGCTTAGCCCCAGCGCTAGTGCTTTGCAGGCCGCGGAAGCTGCGCGCGGCCGCATGTCGGAGGCGCAGGCGGCGCAGCTTGTGCGCCTGCTGGCGGAGCCGCCGGCAGAGAGCGGCGGCGTGAGCACCACAGCGTTCGTGCAGCGAACGCGGGAGATGGGCGAAATGATCGCCTACTTGAAGAAGGAGTGAGCGCAATGAATGAACTGATACAAGCTTTGGAGCAGCGCGTGTTCGGCCAAAAGCTGAACACCAGACTGCTTGCAACCGCCTTATTAGCAGGAGGACATGTCCTCCTTGAGGGAGTGCCGGGTCTCGGGAAAACGAGAATGGCGCGTACCCTCGCGGAATTAACTGGCGGGGAATACCGCCGTATTCAATTTACGCCGGATTTGATGCCTGCAGATATTACAGGCAGTGTGATCTACCAAATGCAGGACCATTCGTTTACAACGATTCAAGGTCCGATTTTTGCGAACGTGTTATTAGCTGATGAAATCAACCGTTCCGGACCGAAGACGCAGGCAGCGCTGCTGGAAGCGATGGAGGAGCGGCAGGTGACGATTCAGGGAAATACGTACAAGCTGCCTAATCCTTTTCTTGTCGTAGCGACCCAAAATCCCGTCGAATACGAAGGAACGTACCCGCTGCCGGAAGCACAGCTCGACCGGTTCATGTTTAAGCTGGTGCTCGATTACCCGGGCGAAGAAGCGGAGATCGCCATTCTTCGGGGACATGTGCCTTTTCACCAACAGCAAGAGGAACCGCTTCAAGCAATCATGACCCCGGAGCGGATCGTTGACCTGCAGCGGAAGTTGGCCGATGTCGTGGTAGAGGACTCCTTATACGCTTACATCGCAACGCTTATTCGCAAAACCCGCGAGTCCAAGAAGATTCAACTGGGCGCTAGTCCCCGAGCGGGAATCGCTGTGCTGATGGCGAGTAAAGCTTGGGCTCTCATGGATAGCCGGACCTATGTCACGCCGGATGATATCAAGCTTGTCGCGCGGCCTGCGCTGCGGCACAGACTGCTGCTGACACCGCAAGCGGAACTGGAGGGCGGAACGAGTGACCAAATCATTCAAGAAACGCTCGGCTCTATTCCGGTTCCTAGATAAAACCTTCTTCCACGACTTCATTTTACCCACGCGAAAACTCATTGTTCTGGTGCTAGTTGGCGCAGCCGGGATGCTGATCGCAGCTCCTTTTGATGCGATTATGCCTGTTTTTTGGAGCTTCAATGCGCTATTACTGGTACTAAGTGCAATCGACCTTCTTCTGCTTCCCAAACGCAGCAGTTGGAAAATACGTCGAACACTCCCTGAACAGGCGGATGTGCGGAGCACTTTTGAGGTGAGTCTAGAGCTTGAGAGTTTGGGTTTGGAGCGATCTATTATGCACGTTGAATTAGTGGATCATATGCCCTACACCTTTCAACTGGAAAGCAGCCAATTAAGCGGTTCTATTGCGGGGAAATCAATTACTTTTGGTTATACGGTGACGGCTACTGAAAGAGGTCGGTATATTTTTGAAAACGTGGTTCTGCGTTATTTTGGAGGCATGGGGCTCTGGAAAAAGCAGGTGCTTCTGAACTCCCAAAACACCATTGAGATTTATCCGGATTTGTCACAGGTGCGGGGTGTGCTTAACGCCGTTCAGGACGTTTTAATTTTGGAGGGCCATCGTGTATTCAAAAAGCAGCGCAGCGGCTCCGAATTCCACTATATTCGGGACTATGTGCAGGGGGACGACGTCCGGCTTATCAATTGGAAAGCGTCGGCGCGTTCGACGAAGCTGATGACGAATCTTTTTCAACCGGAAAAAGGAAAGATTGTCACCATTGTGCTGGACTGCGGCAGGCAAATGGCGATTGAGCTGGAAGGGCAAGTGAAGCTGGATCGGACCCTGGAAGCTGCGTTGACTTTAGCTGCAGTAGCACTCAAACAAGGAGATCAAGTAGCGTTAATTGCTTACTCCAACAAGGTTAAAGTGTATGTGCCCGCAGGAAAAGGGCTGCCTCATCTGCAAGTCTTAACGAAGGCGGTGTATGATTTAAGCACGGATTTTGTTGAATCCAGCACACAGATCGCATTTACACATATCCTGCGTTTTCTGAAAAAGCGCTCGCTTGTCGTCTTATTTTCCGATATGGAGAGCTATCTATATAATCAAGAAATGCTGCCGTATGTGCAGCGGCTCCGCAGAAGCCATCAGGCACTGCTTTTATCACTCCAGGATCCGCTGATTCATCAATGGGCGCGTGTTCGGGCTGAAGATAGCCGGCAAGCTTATAAGATGAGTATGGCCCACAAGTTTACGACGGATCGTTACGCCTATGTAAACGAAATGGCCGGCAGAGGCATTCCCGTGATGGATGTCCCCGCCGACCAGCTGACGCTTAGCGCCGTTAATGCTTATTTGGATTTGAAAGCTAGTGATCGTTTATAGCGTTAATATTTGTCTGCTATTCGCACGTTTGCGGATGCCATAAACGAAGTATAACGCGAGGAGCAGCAAAGTAACGCCGGCGATGATGTATTTCATTTCAAGTGGCAGCGTGGAAGGGGTAATGTAACCTTCGATGAGCCCCGCGATAATGAACAGCGGAATCGTGCCGATCAGGAGCTGGGCGGATTCCTTGGCCGACTCCAGAAAACGCAGCTTGCGCGGATAAGGTCCCGGCACGAAAAAGCGATAGCCCATGTACAAACCGGCACCACCTGCTATGAAAATGGCGGTAAGTTCAATAATACCGTGCGGCAAAATGTACGCCCAGAATACATAACTTTTACCGGATTGCATGTAAACGGCGGCCAAGGCACCAACAAGAAGGCCGTTGCTGATCATCAGGTAGACAGTTCCGACGCCAAGCGTGATGCCGCTGATGAAGGCGAGGACCGCGACTCGGATATTATTCGTCATGATCGCCGTCGAGATTAGCGGCGAATGCAGGTCGCCCCGGGGATCCGCTGTTTTGGACGGATCGATGTTTTCGGCCATGCCACCTGGCATAATGAAGGCCAAATTCAGCGGATCATGCCAAACTGAGAGGAAGCCGAGCAAGCCTCCCAGCAGAAAAAGAACGAAAGCAACGCCAACGAATAGGCTTCTTGCTTGGATCAGCGAAGGGAAATAATGAAGGAAAAACTCCTTCATTTGGGTGCTGCTTGTAAGGCTGTCTTTATACATTGTATTGTGCGCTTGTGAGACAAGATGATTTAGATAAACGGTTGTTTCATCTGCAGGCAAGTGGGTTTGGAGCGTGGCTAAGTGTGCTGAAGCCATTTTGTAAAGCTCCGTAAACCTGTTCACCTGACTGGCCTGCAGGCTGCGCTTTCTCTTCCCTAGCTGAAGCTGTAATTGCTCTAGCTCCGTCCATTGGGATTTGTGTTCTCGGATAAATCGCGAGATGTCCATAAAAGCCCCCTAAGTATTCTACTAGCTCTTGCGAAACCTACCTGTTCTAGGCTGAGGTTTGCTGTAATCTGTTCATTTTAGCATAGGGAAGTCTTAAATTACCATAATTATGCAACATTAAGGAGATGTTATGAACGAGCCTCTGGATAGAGAAGTAACGGTCGTCACCCCTGAGCAGGTGCAATTGCAATTTCAAACTGCTGGAATTGGCAGCAGGGCGGCAGCACATCTGCTAGATAGCCTTATTTTAATATTTGTAAATGTCCTGTTGTTCGTGTTCGTTATTTTGGTGAGCAGGTTATATTCGGGCAGTTGGCTGCCTGATCTTGCGGATTATCTTTTGGCAATTACCATCGTTTTATGGATTGTATTGAACCTGGGTTATTTCGTATGTTCGGAAGCGTTTATGGGTGGACAAACGTTGGGAAAACGCTGGTTAGGCCTGCGTGTCATCCAAAACAACGGCCAATCGGCAACGCTTTTATCCATTATCATTCGCAATTTATTTCGTTTGCTCGATGTGATGCCTGTTTTCTATTTTGTGGGAATGCTCAGCATTTTCTTAAGCTCGAAGGATAAGCGGATCGGCGATATGGTTGCTGGCACCCTGGTTGTGATTGAAGTGCGATTTGAACGGATAAAACGGCGAAAACAACTTGAAAAAGCGATCGCTCGCAAGAATTTTCCGGAGATTGCTTTGCATATCGAGGAGGCTCCGAGGCAGGGAGTTACGGCTAAGGATTGGCAGCTGCTGCAGGCTTGGGTTGAAAGAGTGCCTACCATGCCTGACGCGAGGTTGGCCGAGCTGGCTGCGCCTATTGCGCACTATTTTGCGGAAAAATTAGATCAGGATTCGGCCATTGCTGATGATGCTTCTGCGTTCTTGATTAAGCTGTATGAGATTCTGCGCGAGGATTGGGAAGTATGAGTTAGGCAGCATTGACATTGGCGTAGGCATGGAATGGGGATCGTTGATCAGTCATCGATGCAAGTTGAAGGAGGAGCAGTATGGGAGTTACGGCCATAGTAGCGGGAGGTACAGGATTAGTAGGCAGGGAATTGATTCGGCTGCTGCTGGAGGATCCTAGGTACGATAAAATTATTGCGCTTGTTCGCAGGGACATTCAGATCCGTCATCTTCGGGGAAGTGAAAAGCTCGTCCAAGTGAAAACAGATTACAGCCAATTAGATGCTGATCTAGGGCCATCTGTTATGGCTGCTATGGAAGGTGCTCACGTGTTTTGCACATTGGGGACAACAATTAAGAAAGCAGGCTCCCAAGAGCAATTTCGCAGAGTAGATTTCGAATTCCCTATGAAACTGGGTGAAATTGCTGGTGCAGGGAAGGCGGAAGTCTTTGCTATCGTAACTGCAATGGGAGCGAACCATGCTTCATCAATCTTTTATAATTGGGTAAAAGGTGATGTCGAGCAGGGGCTGCGGGCTCTGAACCTTCGTTCCCTTTATATGCTTCGTCCTTCTCTGATTCTAGGGGATCGGGATGAAGTCAGAGTGGGTGAGCAGTTTGGGGGCCTAGTCTCACGGGTGATTTCTCCGCTTATGATTGGCGGGCTTCGGACTTATCGCCCTATTCAAGCGAGCAAGATTGCTGCTGGGTTAATCGCTTGCGCCCAAAAAGGCGAGGCAGGTGCTCACGTGGTATTATCCGATCGGATCGCCGAGTTGGCAGGCACGTAGAGGACTGTTTTCGCGACGGCGCGCTAATCCTGGGCGTGCGCCGGCTTATGACGGTGTTCAAACCCGTGAGATTCTCTGTGGATATCGACGAGTCACTCGCTTCCTGATATGATGAAAGACGTTACATATTAATGTGCCAAAATTGTTTTGGGGAAAGTAGGTTTTGTACGATGATCGATCATATTGTACTTGTAAAATTCGGAGAAACAACTACGCAGGAGCAGCTTCAAGAAGTCGTCGACCGCTTCAAAGCGCTTCGTTCTCATCTGACGGGGATTGTCGATATTCAAGCAGGCATTAACTTCTCAGAGAAAAATAAAGGATACCAAGTGGTTTTGTCGGTTCGTTTTGAGGATCGCGCTGCGCTTGAAGCTTACGGCCCAAATCCGGAGCACCAAGCGGTTGCGGCATATATTCGCGAGGTAGGCCGTGAGGATAGCCTGATTGTTGACATTGAGATTTAAGAGGGCGTTGTCCTCCGATGGGCAATGGGCAGTTTGCTGATCTGTTGTTAACAGGAAAAAATCCCGTTAATTGATTCTTTGCAGCTGGCATTCGACGAATAACTGGAAATAGTACCATTAAAACAGCCGGTATACCTATTATCGTGTTTGCAGTGGCTAATTAACGGCATTAATTCCATCTAAAATTAAAACCGATAAGGGTTATCTCAAAAGGTCAGGATATGACCGTGGGGATAGCCCTTTTTAGTGTAATGGAATCCAGCGAGAGGAACTATGGTCCTCTATTTTTGAAATTGCTGGGGCAAAGGCTAATCAGAGGGAACTGTGATCCGTTATTTTATCCATTTTAGCCCAAATCGATGGTTTTTTGGGCGAATAAGGTCCTGTAGTTCCGTAATTATGCCGATATCGGCAATTTGGAACGAATAACGCGCTGTAGTTCCCTTTTTCGCGCAGAAAAGGGGGCAGAGTTGTTTTTAGCCGCTCCGTCGCCGCTGTCACCACCGAGTTGTTCGCGTCCCGCGCCGCTCACGCCCCTACGTTGCTCGTGCCCCCGCGGGCCCTGCTCTCACGCTTGCTCCCGCACGGCTCACGCGCCCCACGTACCCCGTCTAGCCTCCCTTACCCGTCAGCTCCTTCCGGTACACCGAAGGAGCACTACCGCTCCATTTGTGAAACTGCTTGGAGAAATAAAGCGCATCGTTAAAGCCGACAGACGAGGCCACCTGGTCGATAGTCATGGACGTTTCCAAAAGCTGCTTGGCGCGCTCCATACGGATTTTGAAGAGGTACTGCATGGGGGCGAGGCCCGTGGCTTGTTTGAACATTTTGCACAAGTAGGTTCGGTGATAACCCAGCGTGCGGGCGAGCTGCTCAATGGAGACGACTTGGGTGTACTGGAGCTCCAGATAGCGGACCGCCTGGCTGACTTGCCGCTGTATCTCCGTCTCGGTGGCCGGCTTGGTCTTTGCCTGATGGGCGCCCGCCCGGCCAAGCTCGCGAAGCAACAGCCGCAGCCAGCCGGCCGCTTCAATATCCTCCAGCGCCGGGTACATCGACTGCTGAAAGCTGGAGCGGATTCGGCGATAGTAGTGTCGCATGGAGCGGGGGACGCTACCTGAGATAACGGCGTTTTGCGGGGAAGCGCCGATCTGAGAGAGCATCATGCCCGCAGCGTGACCCGTGAACGCGACCCATGAATAATGCCATGGATTCTCGGCGTCCGCCGTATACCGAAACAGCTCGCCAGGGTAGATGATAAATGTGTCGCCTGCTGTGCAGTGATAGGTACGGTTGTGCATCTCGAAAGTACCGTTACCGGAATGCACGGTGTGGACCAGGTAGTAATCGTGGACACCTGGCCCTGTATTGTGTAAGGCAATAGGTTTGCCTTCTCCGCTAAAAAGCACGGAAAGTTCGCTATTGCTCTCATGCGGATTAATGCTGACGGTAAAATAGGTATGCTCACTACTCATATAAACCTCGGTATTTTTTATTTTAAGCGTACCTCAATAAACTACAAATGTCCATATTGGAGTTCGTTCAATCCATATGCTTCCAATGCTTCCTGCGCTATAGTGAAGATATGAAAACGACAACCAATTTGGAGGGTATTCACACATGTCCAAAATTACTTTTCTAGGTGCCGGAAGTACTGTTTTTGCGAAAAACGTGCTTGGAGATTGCTTGATGACTCCCGCGCTGCAAGGCTTTGAAATCGCTCTCTTTGATATTGATCACGAACGTCTGCAAGACTCAGCCAACATGCTGAATAATATCAAAAAAACAAGCGGCAGTACGTCCGTTATTAAATCGTATACAGACCGCAAAGAAGCTTTAAGAGGTGCAAAATATGTCGTAAATGCCATTCAAGTAGGTGGCTATGATCCATGTACGATTACGGATTTTGAAATCCCGAAAAAGTATGGCTTGCGACAAACGATTGCAGATACAGTCGGAATTGGCGGCATTTTCAGAAATTTGCGGACGATTCCCGTTATGCTTGATTTTGCAGCGGATATTCGTGAAGTGTGCCCGGATGCCTTGTTCCTAAACTATACGAATCCAATGGCTGTTTTAACAAATGTGATGAACACATACGGAGGCGTACGTACTGTCGGCCTTTGTCACAGTGTACAGGCCTGTATTCCTGAGCTGTTCAAGAGCCTTGGCCTGGAAAAGGAAGGCGTCAAAGCCAAAATTGCAGGCATCAACCATATGGCTTGGCTGCTTGAGGTAACGAAGGATGGCGTCGATCTGTACCCGGAAATCAAGAAACGGGCGATCGAGAAGCAAAAAGAAAAGCACAAGGATATGGTCCGTTTCGAAATGATGCTGAAATTCGGCCATTACATTACGGAATCCTCCGAGCACAATGCGGAATATCATCCGTACTTCATTAAACGGAATTATCCGGAGCTGATCGACCGCTTCAATATTCCGCTTGACGAGTACCCGCGCCGCTGCGTCAACCAGATCAGCCGCTGGAAGCAAATGCGCGAGGATCTCGTGAACGATGCGAATTTGACGCATGAGCGTTCCCATGAGTATGCTTCCTACATTTTCGAAGCCATTGAAACGGATGTTCCGTTCAAAATCGGCGGCAACGTCATGAATACCGGCTTAATTACGAATTTGCCGCGCGAAGCGTGCGTGGAAGTACCTTGTTTGGTTGACCGCAACGGGGTTACACCAACTTACGTTGGGGATCTGCCGCCACAGCTCGCAGCGCTCAATCGCACGAACATCAATACGCAGCTATTGACGATTGAAGCAGCCATTACACGCAAGCGTGATCATATTTATCACGCAGCGATGCTTGATCCGCATACGTCAGCTGAGTTGTCGATGGACGACATCGTCGCAATGTGCGATGAGTTGATAGAAGCGCATGGCAGCTGGCTGCCTGAGTTCTCCTAAGCATATCTATAAAAAAAGAAGGCCATGGCGTATGTCTGACATACCCATGACCTTCTTTTTCTTGTTTCAACCGCCGAATGCATCGCGAAAAGCTTGGTTTAGAACCGCCAACTCAACCTTCCATATGGGAGCAATTTCAGGTCCTACGTTGATGTCAAACCAATCGGAGAGCGCTTTGCGGTTTGAGCCGTTCTCCACGATGAAGGGGAGATTGAGCATCACCTTTTTCACATACAGCTCCTCAGCCTCTTTTATTTGCTCGGGGGAGAGCCATATTTTTAACCGTTTCACAGTCCGGTATAATTCCTTGCTGCAAGCCCTCCGAATGCTTCGGGCATTGGGGAATTGCTGTTTATGTTTTTCGCCTTGTTTGTTATTGATCATGACTGCATCCACACTCCTCTATGCTATGTGTATGCATGGAGTGGGCTTGGAGCCACTCGCGACAAAGAGCTAAGGAGCCCAAGTTGAGTGGCACAGCCGTTAAAGTTCGTTAATCAACTACCAGGTAGCCAATCATAGGTCCGTTATGAGCGATATCGGCATGTGTCATACAAATAATGCGGTACGTACCTTCCTGATCGGCAGTGAAATGAACGATGGTCTCTTTTCCTTTTTTGACTTCACCGCTAATGTTAAGCCCTTCAATGAGAAAAGGGTGGCTATCGCCGTTGACGCCGTAAATGCTGAGTTTGATTCGTTCACCTTTATGAATGACTACGGTGCCGGGATCCCAGCGGTACGCTTCAATCGTTTTGCCATCTTTGGTGGTTGATTTGAATTCCCCTACAACCATGTGAATGGTTCTTTCAGGCGTAGGCTCGGCCAATGTGGGGACGATTTTGCCTCGATTCATGTAGAGAACGCCTGAGAGAAGCAGCAGCAAGATGACGGCTGCCAGATAGAGATGCTTGCGCTTAACAATCCATACTTGGGACATAGGGCCCGCCTCCTGTACAAACATACTTGTACATTTTATGCAGAGGCTTGTCAGCACATGAATATTCTTTCCTATTTTAACGGGCAATAAGTGGGTGAAACTGGTTGATGAGAGCCCGTCTGTGTTAGAATGGAGGGTAGAAATCGGATGGATTATAGAGGGAGAGAGGGTTCATGAATGGGTGAGTTGATTCACAATGTTTTGCTTTACTTGGAAGGGCTTGGGTATTGGGGAATTTTCCTCGGATTGATGCTGGAAGTGATTCCGAACGAGCTGCTTCTTGCCTATGCGGGCTACCTGGTATCCAAAGGTGAGATTAATTTCTATGGTGCCATTGTTTGCGCGGTAATCGGCGGGACACTAGCCCAAATCGTGCTTTATTGGATCGGACGCTACGGTGGCAGACCTTTCCTGGAGAAGTACGGCAAATACTTGCTGATCAGCAAGCATCATATCGATGTTGCTGAAGCGTGGTTCAACCGCTACGGTACGGGCATGATTTTCACAGCCAGATTCATCCCCATCGTCCGTCACGCGATATCTCTTCCGGGTGGCATGGCCAAAATGCCGCTTGGCAAATTTACACTGTACACAGGTTTAGCACTAATTCCGTATTCCTTTCTCTATGTTTACTTAGGGATGAAGCTCAAAGACAATTGGGAAACGATTGATGAAATCGCAGGACCGTACATTAAACCGTTAATTATTGCAGCGATTGTTTTAACACTCTTGTATGTGGGATACCAACTTTATTTGAAAAGAAAAGCGAAAGTTTAGCGATCTGGATTTGCGCATTCGATTCAATTTGTTACAATAATAAGGAAGAATTACGAAAATGGCGGGACTTTGATCGACTTTCAATGATCCCTATTTTAGGAGGATGGGTAGCGATGAGTACGAATCTTGCAAGCAAATTGCGCACAGGCTTGAAACCACAGCAATTCATTGACAGCATGGAGAAAAATCAAGAGAAATTTTTGGAGTATTACAACGGATTTGCATGGGACAATGAAGAGGATAAGGAATATTTCGAATCTCTAAATAACCGTGACGATCTGCGCTGTGTTATTATTGCTGCGGATTGGTGCGGCGATGTTGTTCGCAACGTACCTGTCGTGTTTAAAGCGCTGGAAAACAGCGGTGTGCCTGTAGAAGTGTTGATTATGGAACAAAACTACGACGTAATCGATCAGTTCCTGACAGGTGGCGGCCGTTCGATTCCAATCGTTGCGTTTACAGATACTGGCGGTTTTGTCCTTGGACATTGGGGTCCACGCCCGAAAAAGGTTCAAGCGGTCATGACGCAGTTCAAAAAAGAAAATCCAGATCGCGAAGCGCCGGATTATAACGAGAAAATTCAAGTAGCCAGAGCCGAAATGGGTCGTCAATATGGCGAAGGTAACGGGTACCACGCTGTTATTGTGAAGGAACTTCGTGACTTAATCGAGTCGTTCTAAGCGAATGCTAAAGTGAGGGCATATGATTAACATAGAAACATTTGTTTTAGGACCAGTTAGTACTAATGCATATTTATTGTCAGATCCGGAGACGAAAAAGGGGATTATTATTGATCCAGGTATGAACCCGAAGTCGCTGATCAAAAAGATTGCTGATTTAGAGATTGAAGCGATTCTTCTGACGCATGCGCATTTCGATCATATTGGCGGCGTTGATGAAATTCGCAAGCTGAAAAAGTGTCCCGTTTACATACACGATCTGGAAGCCGACTGGCTGACGAATCCGAAGAAAAACGGTTCCACTCGCTGGCCTGAGCTGGGCGTCCTTATTGAGACCGAGCCGGCCGAGTATGCGCTGGACGAAGGGCAAACTTTGGAGTTTCTGGGCATCCAGTTCAAAGTGTTCCATACACCCGGTCATTCCCCGGGAAGCGTGAGCTTCTTATACGATAAACATTTGTTTAGCGGGGATGTTCTGTTTAAACTGTCGGTAGGCCGGACGGATCTGCCTGGTGGAGATAACAATGAGCTGCTGGATTCTATCCAGGATAAGCTCTTCCTCCTTGAAGACGATACGATCGTCTATCCGGGGCATGGCGGTAAAACAACGATTGGCTTCGAAAAAGATAATAATCCATATGTGTAGAAGAAACAGCGAGTCGGGAGTGTGTTCCTGACCGCTGTTTTTTTTGTTCTACCTCTGCGTATTACCCAGGTACAAGCGGGCTGATGCAGGAGGCTCGTTCGCCCATGATACGTAACCATTTTTGGGTGATCTGGGTGTTTACCGTGTTCGTGGTAGGTGCTCCCCCATAGACTGATGTTGTAAGCTATTCACCCAACCCTAACGATAACAACCTAATGTTAAAGCTTCAATATTCTAAGGAGGTGCTCCATCCATGGAGTTTGTAAAACCAACGTATCCAATTGCACCGATGCCAGCTCCAATGCCAATGCCAGCCCCGATGCCGATGCCAATGCCAATGCCAGTCGCACCGGCGCCAGCGCCTATTATGCACCACAAACCAGTTCACAATGACATCCACCTGCACGCTTCGTACCAACAAACTTCGTTTGTATTCCCAAAACCGGTTGCCGCAGCGCCAGTAGCCAAAGTTTGTGCATACCCTAACAACAACGTAGGCAGCATTCTTGTTCTGTTCATTTTGCTTGTCATTATCACTCGTTGTATTTGTAAATTTTAATTACGAGTAGTTCACTAGTTCACTCGGCCCACGGCAGGAGACGCCTGCGTGGGTTATTTTTTATGCATGAATGGTACTAGCTGTGTTCTCGGAAGGTTATTCTGCGATGAACCGCAAAGTAGTATCATTTTTTCACAACATAGAGTCACATTTCATCTCCCCATCTTGTTAAGCTTAGAGGGTCAATAAGAACCAATGCAGCGATAATTCATAAATGATAGGGGACTATATACGATGCAAAAAAGCGATGGCATGAATTACGCACCAGTCGGTACATTTAACTCCGTTTGTCAACCTGGCGAGTTTATATTTGCAGCAGCAGCGCTGGATCACGGTCATATCTACGGGATGTGCAACGGGCTTCGCGAAGCGGGCGGCGAGTTGAAATGGGTGTATGACCCGGATCCTAAGAAAGTAGATACATTTGTAAGCAAATTCCCGGGTGTTCGTGTTGCGAGCTCCTTGGAGGAGATCCTTCAAGACAGCGAAGTCAAGCTGGTTGCCGCAGCGGCGATTCCTAGCGATCGCGGACCGCTTGGCCTGAAGGTCATGGACAGCGGCAAAGATTATTTTACAGACAAAGCGCCATTCACGACATTGGAGCAGTTGGAAGCGGCACGCGCGAAAGTTGTTGAGACGAAGCAAAAGTATGCCGTTTACTACAGCGAACGTCTTCATTCAGAAAGCTCCATCTTTGCGGAGCAGCTAATCAAGCAGGGCGCAATCGGACGTGTGCTGCAGGTAATCGGTCTTGGACCGCACCGCATCAACTTGTCGAGCAGACCGGACTGGTTCTTCGAGAAAGAGAAGTTTGGCGGAATTTTGTGCGACATCGGAAGCCATCAAATTGAACAATTCCTTCAGTTCACAGGCGCGAAGGATGCCAAGGTCGTACATAGTAAAATCGCAAACTATAACTACCCGCAGTATCCGACGTTTGAAGATTTCGGCGACGCGACATTGGTTGGAGATAATGGGGCGACAGGTTATTTCCGGGTAGACTGGTTTACGCCGGATGGCTTAAGCACGTGGGGCGATGGCCGCATGACGATTCTCG
The DNA here is from genome assembly GCF_052682475.1 of Paenibacillus sp. WC2504. NCBI lineage: Bacteria > Bacillati > Bacillota > Bacilli > Caryophanales > Paenibacillaceae > Paenibacillus > Paenibacillus sp. WC2504. The sequence continues at coordinate 7,378,429 of NZ_JBQZFH010000001.1, read as the reverse complement.
GCACAGAAGGTTATATTGAGCTTCGCAAATATGTGGATATTGCCAGAGAGCAGACAAGCAATCATGTGTATCTTGTGAACGGGGATGGCGAGCAGCATTTTGCAGTGAATGGCCAGGTTGGCTACCCTTACTTCGGCCAGCTGATCCTGGACTGCTTGCACCGTACAGAAAATGCGATGACACAGGAGCACGCTTTCAAAGCGGCGGAGCTGTGCTTGATTGCGCAACGCGATGCGATGAGAATTACATCGGAAAAGTAATAGCTGCTATCATGCAGCGTACAGGAGTAAGCTGACCTCTACGGAGGTCGGCTTTTTTTGTGTAAGTGTCATTGTCGCTCTGTTGCTGACTATTCCCTGAAAATCAAATTACGCGTGCGGAATTTGCAGCACTATTGGTACGTGGACTTGGATTGACCGAGACAAGCCTTGGAAAGTTTACTGAAGTGAAGGAATCCGATTGGTATTCCGGAGCGGTAGGGGCAGCTGTGAAAGCCGGCTTGGTAGAAGGATTTGAAGATGGGACGTTCAGCCCTAATGCCAACCTTACACGTGAACAAATGGCGGTAATGATTGCTCGAGCCATGGCACTGGCAGGTAACAGTGGGATAGCGGATGTCAAAGGACTACAAGCATTCGATGATGAGAAGTCGATGAATGGATGGGCCAAAGACGCGGTTGCCCGAGCTTTGCATGCTGGCATTATGAACGGCATCACCAATGCCAGTTTCATGCCGGGAGAGAAGGCGACACGCGCACAAGCGGCGGTTATCCTGAAACGATTGCTGCAATTTGAGAAATTCATGAACTAACATGTTGTGGCTGGTTCCATAAGTCCAAAAAACGAGGCTATCCCTCGGTCATTAGATGACCTTTGGGATAGCCTCGTTTCTTTAGGTTCCAAAGTATGGATTTTGATACACATAAGGACTTGTGGGTGCATCTTGCGTATCAACTGTTTTGGCCACGATCGTTAATACGTCTTTGCCGTCAAATTGTCGTTTCTCTAAGGTGCCGAGCGCGACTGCGTACATATCGTTTTTCCATTGTTCCGGGGTATCGGCTTCCACTAGGATCGCCAGCGGGACGGAGTCTGCGACACAGCACCGCATGGAAAATCGGCCGAGGGCAAACTGATTTTTGCTCATAGTATCCAGACGGTATACGTACCCGCTAATCTGCACCTTTTTACCCACAAATTGATCTTGATACAAGTCCAGCGACGTCAATGATTCGATATAAAAATCATCGTTAATCACGATGAGAGGTTCTTTGTACATCTCCGCAGCCCGTTTGGCGTATGGCTTGGTGTATTCATTAAACGGAAAAACCTGACCTGTATCTGATTGCAGCTTATCATTCGGAATTAAGTTCGGGCTTGCATCGCCGTAATTGTTATTCACTAGAATACCCGAAGGGGTGAAATTTAATCCTTTTTTGGCCGCCATCTGACTGCCTAGTACCGCATTGGGAAAAGAAAAGGCAAGGACCAGAGGGATGATCAGAACTCCATACATGGTAATAACGCCGGGCTACCAATGATCGTGGCTATGTACGGAGCATGAACAGGCGGCTGCCGCTGTTGGGGTCTTGGCGCGGATCGCTCGAACTGCCAAATAAAGCTGATGCATAGCCAGTACATACATGCCCACGGCAAGACTTTTCACCCATAAATTCATGGTTGGTGCGACATAATAAATCAAAGCATCGGAACGGCTGATCTGCACAATAAAAATAACGAAGGCGAGTAAAACTGCAGCTCGAATCGTTCGATGCACGAACGTGGACCGGACCCTAGCAGAACGACTGCAGCAGAAATGAGCATAACCGTTACGACGGTTTTAATTCGGAACACTTTAAGCAGCATCATCGTGCTTTTGATATCGAGCATAGCGCCAAACACGAGAAAGGCAAGTACAGAGCCGAGGCTGAAACCTGGAATGAACGTTGCGCCGACGAAGGCGTCTGCGGTGGAGCAGATGGAAAGAATGTAGGAGAGCCCCATCATAAACAAATGAGGAGTGAAGTCACCCTCGCTTAATGTCAGAAGCCATTTTTTGCTTACAACTGTTTGGAGCAAAGCAGTAATCGTTGCGCCTAAAACTAAAAATTTGCCAACATCAAACATTTCAATGGCGGCATGTTCCAATGTTTCATGCCATTTATTCGTCCATGCGGCTGCTTTTGGTGGTTGGACCGGGAGAGGGCGTTTGGGGATTTTTTTCATTGGAGTGACTTGGTCAATCGTGTTGTTCACTGGCGAGCGAAGCGCAGAATTGCTTACACCTCGGGCAGCCCACAGCCCAATAATAGCCGCTGCGGCAAACGCCAACACCATGCGGGCTATCGCCATCTCCGGATGAGCGCGAAAGGCCACGAACGTGTATGTAAACACGACGGGATTAATAATCGGTCCGGCCATCATAAAGACAAGACCGATATAAGGCGGCATGCCTTTGCGGATCAGTCGGTGCACGACAGGGATAATTCCGCATTCGCAAAGCGGAAAGACGATGCCGAGCAGACATCCAAAGAGGATGCCGGGAATTGTTTTTTTCGGTATCCATCGCTGCAGCGTTTGATCACTAATGAATGTTTGCAGCAAAGCGGAAATCACGACGCTTAGCAGAATAAACGGAAATTACTCTAGTAAAATACCGAGAACCATGGTGCGATAGAAAACTCATTGAGCCCGCTGCCTCCTTAACAAATGGTCAACAAAATTAAAAACAATAATAAAATGTTGTTTTTAAATTGTTTGATTTGTATTTTCTATTGATTTTAGCAGGCGATTATTATTTCTACATCATTATTTTGTTAAAAAATTGTTAAGGGGAGGAGGGGTTGGTCAATTCTTTGTTCCAGTATAAAAAAACACCTAACATCAAAAGATGTCAGGTGTCCTGATTGCTATTAGCAAAATATTCACGAGTTTGTTTGCGAGATTGAGGGGTTAACACACGATCAAGCTCCTCATTTAGCCAAGTAAGCGATTTGTTACGCAGAACATTGCGCATACTATCCTCAGCCTCAAGCATCGCCATGTTAATCGTACAGGGAGTAGCTTTGGTACATGCTGCAACCTCTTCGTCCTTCGTACATAAATAACTATTATCTTTAATGTTTTTGCATTGGAAAATAGGCGCCTTCCCTTCAACAGCTTCGACTACATCCCAAAACGAAATATCCGAAGGAGACTTGGCCAATTTATAGCCACCTTTCACCCCAGGGACAGAGCTCACGATACCAGCCTTGGTCAATTTGCTGAAAATCTTCGAAAGATAGGTCTCGGAAATACCTTGAAAAGCGGAAAGTTCCTTAATCCCAATCGTAGAATCAGGAGGAATATCGATTAAATATACTAAGCAATGCAGTCCATATTCAACGCCAATACTATACTGCATGCAAACACCTGCTTTCAGATATAAAAAAGTTATTATACATCATCTTAGGTGGATTTAGGAACCTTGTCAAATAGGGAGGTTTGGCATTTTTCGGATACTGTCGGGGATGAATTGTGGGTTGACAGCCATGAACGAAAGAGATATATTATAGACAAGGTTAATCGTCGATTAAAGTTATCGATGATATGACTAAGAGTAAGATCAATGAAACCCACCATAATTTTTATAAAAATAATGAAACGAAGGAGTGTCAAACACATGGAAATCAGATTGGACTATACGAAAGTACAGCCGGAGTCTCTACAAACACTTTTAAAATTGGAAGGTTACGTGAAAAAGAGTGGACTTGACAGCAAACTGGTGGAGTTGATTAAAATTCGCGCCTCGCAAATTAATGGCTGCGCCTACTGCCTGGATATGCATACGAAAGACGCACGTGCGATGGGAGAGACAGAGCAGCGTATTTATTTGCTCAACGCATGGAGAGAAGCTCCGTTTTACACACCATCCGAGCGTGCCGCATTGGCGCTAACGGAAGCTGTGACCAGAATTTCAAATGCCGGTGTGCCGGATGATTTGTATGACCAAGTTCGCAGACATTTTGATGAGGAACAATACGTTGATTTAATTATGGCAATTAACGCCATTAACAGTTGGAATCGCATGGCGATTTCAACGGGCATGGTACCTGGCGATTATCAGCCTCCTGCAAGTAAATAATCTAGTTTTGACGTGAAAATGAAAAGAGGGTGTCCAAAAGCCAATTTCCTGGCTATCGGATACCCTTTTTTCATGCCTTTTATTGATTGACAGGCTGCCCGGTTATCGGATCAAAGCGACAAATCCAAACTTATGGAAAACATTTTTAGTTGCATCTATAGCCCTTATGAGTCATTTCAAACTTTCAGCTTTCAAGTATACTTTAGACAGTTAATCTGAGCTGGACTGAAATGGAGGGGCGTGATCCATGTGTTGAAATGGTAAATGGAGCGAAAGCTAAACTGCAAAAAGTAAAGAGGTGAAGACGGTTGAGAAGATTAACTCAAGGGATTTATGTGAAAATATGCGGTTTATTCCTGATCATAAGTGTATGTTCACGCAGTTTGCCAGCAGCCGCGCATGAACACGGGGACTCAGTGACAGAGATTCAAATGGGGCCTTCTACTTTAACGGTGAATACAAGTATTGCTTCTCTTATTTTCGTCCTGCTTGTAGTGGTCGTTCTCATTCTTCACTTACGCACTAAGAAAACTGTTTTAACTAAAATGACAGGCATGATGGCGGCTATGGCGATTGCTATGGTATCCAGTCTGGTAGTCGGCACAATAACTGGAATTGTTTTGGAGAAATTATTCCTATCAACTGTTATTGGAGTCACCTTTGGCATGAGTGTTGGTTATTTATCCGGAAGGTGCTTGCATCTGCTTGCCTCTTTGGACGGCATGTTAGCAGGTTTGATGGGAGGCATGATGGGGGCGATGCTGGGAGTTATGGTAATTTCGGATTATCCGACACTTTCAATCGTTTTCATGGATGTTGTCTTAGCGGTTTCGATGTTGCTTCTATATAAGCTGTTAGATGCCGAAGAAAATCTTCATGTGGGTACTTCCGTTTCTCAGTTAGAGGTGTAGCTGTAGAGGTAGCAATATCAAGCAGGTAGTTCATCGGATTGAAACTAAATTTTCATCAATCATTCATATTATTAGCACAAAGGACACAATCTAACTACATGTTCAGGTGTATAATCAACCTTGCCGGATTCACTGGCTAGGTTGATTTTTTTTTATGATTCGAAAGGGGGGACTAGCTTGAAAAGTCGTTTGACGAAATTCTCAAGATTAGGTCTTATTTCGGGAGTTCTTATGATTTCTCTTTTTATCTTTGCTTTATTTTATTTTCAGCAGTCGGAGTCATCAGCCGAAGAGCCCACGGTTACGCAACAAGACGGATTTCAAGTTGTTACGATAAATGTGAAAGATGATGGCTTTTATCCTGCCAATATCGAGGTTCAGGCAGGTGTGCCGATAAAGCTAAATTTCAAAAAACAAAGCCGCTTGACTTGTATTAAAAGTGTAGCATCTCCTGAATTAGGAATGGATGTCTATTTGGAAAAAGGGGACAATTTCTTTACATTAAAAGATTTAAAACCCGGAACCTATAAATTTCACTGCGGTATGTATATGTACTATGGGACAATAACGGTGAAATGATGGAACAGTTGAAATCTCCATCTATTATAAATGGCGAATAAAAAAGATCGTTTCAACCTTTTTAGGGATGAAACGATTTTTTTCTTGCCCATTTTATGATATTTATACCATACCTCAATATGAAAAGTTTTAACGAGTCTAGCATGATTTTGAATCACACCCCATATAGTTGCAAGTAAGTGATCAGATTCATATCGGAGGTGTAGAGCTTGAACGAACAAGTAACGTTTCAAAAAATAAACCTGCAAATAGAGGGTATGACATGTGCAGCCTGCTCTGCGCGTATTGAGAAAGTGATTGGCAAAATGGCAGGCGTTCATGAAATTGCTGTCAATTTACCAATGGGAAGTGCGGCATTAGTGCTGGACGCAGGTACAGAGTTGAAAGGGGAAATTATTGAGCGTATTGAGAAACTGGGATATTCGGCTAGAAGCTTTGAAGAAGCGAGTGATTCTCAGCAAGCGATATTTGGCCTGGGAGCAAAACTAGTGATTTCGGCGTTATTAACACTTCCTCTTTTGTGGGCAATGGTTCGTCATTATACCATGACATCGAGCATATGGATTCCTGATCTATTTCTGGAACCATGGTTCCAGTGGCTGCTTGCTACGCCGGTTCAATTTGCAATAGGTGCTCCATTTTATTTTAACGCGTGGAAGGCAATAAAAAATAAAAGTGCGAATATGGATGTTCTTATCGTTCTTAGTACGACTTGCGCTTACATGTATAGTCATTACATGACAATACATATGCTTCGTTCGGGAGGAGCTGATCCGCATGCGGTCTATTTTGAGACAAGCGCCATGATTATTACTGCAGTGCTGCTTGGTAAGTGGTTGGAAGCTTCTGCGAAAGAAAGAAGTATGAAGACTATTCATCGACTGCGCCGCTTAAGTCCGCAAACGGTCACAATCATCAGAAATGAGAGGCAGTCAGAAGTCATATCGATAAAAGACGTCAACATTGGGGATATGCTTCTGATCCTGCCAGGTGAGATTGTTCCTGCGGATGGACGAGTTATTCGTGGCCGGTCAGCTGTTGATGAAGCATTCATTACGGGGGAATCGGTACCTGTCGAGAAACGTCAATACGATCGCCTGATAGGCGGTTCTGTTATTAGAGATGAAGCCATTACGATGCAAGTGACTGCTCTGGGATCTCAAACTGCGCTCGGCAAGATGATCCATTTGATGGAGGAAGCTCAAGGCTCGAAGGCTGAGATCGGACGTTATGTAGATCGAATTGCCGCTGTGTTCGTTCCTGCTGTTTTGGTGCTTGCCTTGCTGACATTGTGTATATGGTCTCTATGGCTTACTCCGGGGGATATCAAAGAGGCGTTATTCAAAGCGATAGCAGTGCTTGTAATTGCGTGCCCTTGCGCTTTAGGATTGGCGACGCCAACTTCAATACTGGTGGGCACAAGCCGTGCTCTGGAGTCGGGCATTTTATTTAAAGAAGGCAAGTATGTGGAACAATTGCAGCAAATCGACATCATTTTAATGGATAAAACAGGAACGCTTACCCATGGAACTCCCCGTGTGACAGACGTCATCACGGACCCGGGCCAGGAGCATCGTCTTCTTCGCATGCTTGCTGCTGCTGAGAATGGCATCGAACACCCTTATGCGAAAGCGATTATGAAGGAAGCCGCTCGGCGCGGACTTCAGGTTAAAGAGACATCCTCCTCACAAGCAATAACAGGTCTGGGTGTGAAGGCGCGAGTAGATGAACATGAGATTCTTATCGGTTCTAAAGCTTTTATGAATCAGGCTGAGATATCCATTCAGAGGTTTACGCACGTAACAGAACAGTTAGAGAGGGAAGGCAAGACGATGCTATTTGCAGCTGTGGACGGTGTGCCTGCGGGTGTAATCGCACTCATGGATACATTAAAAGCCTCTACACCTCAAGCTCTGCGAAGGTTGAAAAAAATGGGGATTGTTGTGGCTATGGTAACCGGCGATCACCGTAAAACAGCTAAAGCGATAGCTGAAAGAGCTGGCATAACAACGATATATTCGGAAATGCTGCCTCAGGATAAGGTTCATTTGGTAAGATCACTGCAGCAAAAAGGGAGACGTGTGGCTATGGTGGGTGATGGTGTGAATGATGCCCCTGCTTTAGCAGCTGCAGATATTGGTATTGCTGTTGGTACCGGTTCAGAGATCGCCAAGGACGCAGCGGATGTCAATTTGCTTCATAGCGATTTGGGAGGCGTTGCGGATGCCGTGGTGATGAGCCGTAAGATCATGCGCAATATTCGTCAAAACTTAATTTTTGCTTTAATGTACAATGTCTTGGCTATACCGCTTGCGTTCATGGGGCTGTTGACACCATGGATCGCTGGAACGGCTATGGCGCTAAGCTCCGTATCTGTTGTTACAAATGCGAGCAGACTGCAAAAAGCATCTTGGCGAAATTAAAATGCTTGATAGCTCTTTCGAGGCATTTTGAATGTTGCGTAAGGTGCAAAAAAATCCTCTGCGTATTTCCTATTGCGTAGAGGATTTTTTCTAAATAATCATGAGATTATGTACGGAGTGCTGCAAGAGATTTAGCAATATCAAGCCCATGAAGTCGTCCATCATCAGGTTTCGGATCTTGACCGTGATGATTACAGCAATAGACGCGGAAATGATCGAAGTAACATTCTAACCTGATGATAGGTTAGAATGTTCAATTGCTGTCTCAATACATCAGAACGATAATACCGCATCACTTCCAGCCGAGGAGGGCGTTCCTCCTCAGACAAAAAGGGAATTCCATCACGGAACCCCTTTTTTTATTTATCTTATTAAAGTCATTTTGTTGGGTTATTGACGATTGACAGAATAAGGAGATCGACATATGATGAAATTAATACATGAACATATAATCATATATTAACAGGTATTAAGGAGTATGATCTCTAATGTCTTCTAATTCATCTTGTTGCAACAACGGAGGTAATAAAAAGGACTTACATCATAGTCAGGGATGCGAAGGTACGCAAAATCAGGATAAAAAGCATGTTCATGACCACACACACGATCACACGCATGACCACACACATGATCATACACATGATCACGCTCATGAGCATCACCATGATCACGATCACCACCATGGTGATTCATGCTGTGGTAGCTCATTAGGTGATACGGTGAATCGAACAATTACACTTGAAGGTATGCATTGTGCGGATTGTGCAGTGAAGCTGGAGAAGTCCGTATCTCGCTTAGATGGAGTAAATCAGGTTTCTGTTAACTTTGCTATAGCTAAGATGAGTCTTGCTTATACAGAACCAATGGTTAATTTTGAGATTATTAAGAAACAAATTAATAATTTAGGATATGGTATTCAACAACAATCATCTGAGAATCAAGTTTCCGTCTTTCGAATAGATGGGATGGATTGTGCAGACTGCGCGCAAAAACTTGAGAAGAGAGTCGGCTCGCTTTCAGCTGTGAATCAGGTAACAGTTAACTATGGGGCTGCTAAGATGACTGTTGAGCATAATGGAACGGCCGATCAAAGCATACTACAAACGGTAAAGCAGGCTGGGTATACGGCCACAATAGATACGGGGAGTATAACTCGAACAACTGCCGAAGCAAGCTTCTGGAGGCGGAATAATAAAGTTCTTCCTACATTTTTATCTGGGTTATTATTTGCATTAGCATGGGTTCTAACATTTGGTGATCTCGTGAATCAGGTCTTCTCAACGGTCTTATATGCCGCGGCTATTGTTGTTGGTGGATTTCGGATTGCCAGGACAGGATTTTATGGTTTGAAGTCCCGTACAATTGGGATGGATCTACTCATGACTGTCGCAGCTGTTGGAGCTGCACTTATCGGGCAATGGGAGGAGGGTGCAGCGGTTGTATTTTTATTCTCATTGGGTGAAACATTAGAAGCTTACACAATGGATCGGACTAGGAAATCAATCCGTGGGCTGATGGATCTCTCTCCAAAAGAAGCCTTAGTTCGTAGAGATGGCCGCGAGTCCATGATTGCCATTGAAGATATTCAAATTGGTGATACCGTTATCATCAAACCTGGTGAGAAAATAGCGATGGACGGCGTCATTATCAAAGGTAATTCAACGATAAACCAAGCCCCAATCACTGGGGAATCAATTCCTGTGGAGAAAGCAAGAGGCGATGAAGTATTTGCAGGGACAATTAACCAACAGGGTTCACTAGAAGTTGAGGTAACGAAACTGTCTAAAGATAATACCTTATCTCGTATTATTAGTATGGTTGAAGATGCCCAAGCTCAAAAAGCTCCTTCTCAACGTTTTGTTGATGTTTTTTCTAAATATTATACGCCTGCCGTGTTAATTATTGCTGTGGGGATAGCCATTATTCCTCCTGTATTCTTTGGTCAGCCCTTTCAAACGTGGATTTATCGCTCACTCATGATGTTGGTTGTATCTTGCCCGTGTGCATTGGTGATTTCAACGCCGGTTTCAATAGTGTCTGCAATAGGAAACGCGGCAAGAAATGGCATTCTTATTAAGGGTGGGGCACATCTAGAAAGATTAGGGGCAGTTTCGGTTGTTGCCTTTGATAAAACAGGGACATTAACCGCAGGGATGCCGCAAGTAACTGTAGTAATCCCTTTGAATGGACGAAAAGAGGAAGAGGTTTTATCCATTGCAGCAGGAATTGAGTCTTCATCGGAGCACCCTGTTGCAGAGGCAATTGTTCGGCTCGCAGAACAAAAGGGTATTCGGATGAAGGAAACTTCATCGTTTAGTTCTGTTACTGGTCAAGGTGTCAAGGCTACAATTCTAGGCGAGGAATATTTTATCGGCAGTCCAAAATGGTTTGTTCACGATTTGAATGTGTCACTTGAAGAGATCAAGGCAAGAGTTCAACACTTAGAGCAACAAGGGCAAACAGTTATGGTCATGGGTACAAGTGAGCAAGCAATTGCAATTTTTGCTGTAGCGGATGAAGTTCGGCCAAATAGTAAGTCTACACTCGAACAGTTGAAAAGTATTGGGATTAAGAAGACAATCATGTTGACTGGAGACAATCGAGGAACAGCTCAAGCTGTAGCCACTAAGCTTGGGGAAATCGAGTATTATGCTGAGCTGCTTCCACAAGATAAGGTTTCTTCTATGAAAAAGTTAATGGCGGACTATGGTCATGTTGCTATGATTGGTGACGGAGTGAACGACGCTCCTGCCTTAGCTACAGCTACTGTCGGTATCGCAATGGGGGCAGCAGGTACAGATACGGCCTTAGAAACGGCAGACGTAGCTCTAATGGCAGATGATCTATCCAAGCTACCTTATGCAATAAGTTTAAGTCGGAGAGCATTGAAAATTATAAAGCAGAACATCGTTTTCTCCTTGTTAGTAAAAGTTGTTTTTCTTGTCATGATCTTTATGGGAACTTCAACTCTTTGGATGGCTGTATTAGCGGATACGGGGAGCTCACTCATTGTAATCGCTAATGGAATGAGACTACTTCGAAAAAAATCTGATTAACCTTGAAGTACTGAAAAGCATACCAATAAGAAAATTGTTCGAGGCAGTTCATTGCTTTGAACAATTTTTTATTTAGAAAAAGAAACGCCTAGCTCGTAAGCCAGCGTTTCCACATAAAGTTTAGCTATTTATGCTTCATGCTTCCAGGTAGTTGCTTTTCCTGTCTTAGGACAATTAGGGAAAGTATCACCTGCTTGGAGAACAACGTGTCCCCCATCACCATCAATATAATGCCCAGCTTCAGTTACCTTTTCACCCGTCTTGTGGCGATGATTTGGGTTTGCCATGCGGCATCACACTCCTTAGTTTATTGTGACACATAAATAAAGAACATGTATTCACAAAAAGTAATATTCCCATATCATTAATAAGATGAGCCTTCCAATTTTGGCCATATCCAAGAAGTACTAATAAGTCCATGAATAAGTTTAATAGAAGTAATGGGGCAAGCAATGTTTTGCCGTCTCAACAGTTCGGTGAAAATAAAGTTGTAGACTGACTGGGAATTAAACTATCGGAGGATTGTGTCATAATAATGAGGAGGACTCAGGCTAGAAAGGCTGGCTTTAACACTTCCTCGCACCATTTGATAAAGCTGGTGGGAGTGCGCTGCGCAGCACGCGACTCTTTATTGTAAATGCCCTGATCCTGGGCTGCGGCCATGTCGATCAGGCCCTGCGCCCATGCCTCAGTCATCCCGTACTGCATCATTGTCGCCTTATAATCCGCGCTAGGGATTTGCTGATAACGGACCGGCAGCTCTAACACCTGTGAAATGATCCTCGCCATGTCGTTGGGGGAAAGATCATCGGGACCGACTACCGAGACGCTATCCTGACCGGTCCAGGAGGTATCTAGCAGCAATTTGGCAGCTACATCGGCGATATCGCGGGTGGCACAGGTTGCGAGCTTGTGATCTCCGGAGTTAGCCATAAAGAACATGCCCTGATTCTTAATCGCATTGACCTGGTGGAGCAAGTTCTCCATGAAGAACGGCATGCGAAGTGCTCGGTAGTTTACTCTCGTGGTTTCGATAAGATCGTCCATAGCGAACGCAGGAGACAGCAGTCCGGCAGGGATGCCGAAATCGTGCCCCAGGCTCGAGATGCCAATCATGCGCTTAACGCCTTGGCTCTTGATCGCCTCGCACGCCGGCCGTGTGAAATTCAGGTAGTAACTCATGGGGTTCTCGGCACGTGAGTTAGGGGGAACCAACCATAGCACGCAGTCAGCGCCTTCGAACGCCTTGGTGACGACAGCGATATCGTCATGCGACCCCTGCACGACCTCGACGCGTTCACGCACACGCGGGGACAGACGGGATGGATCGCGGACGATCACACGGATTGCTTCTGAACTGTCAAAGATGTTGTCGAGGATAAGTTGGCCGATCTGGCCTGTGGGAGTGGTAACGACGATCATGAAATCCACCCCCAAGAGAGAGAGCCATTGACATTGGGTTCTCCAAATCTTTTTATTACTATTGCTATCATAGAAATCATCCTTTCTCGCGTTTTGCCCACCTAACATGGTTGATCTGAGTGGCCAACATTGAAATGCAACACTGTTGTTTACACATCAATTTCGTGTATATTACACTGTGAAATGAATGATAAACGGTTTGAGCGATCTGTACAATCAGCAAATGGTAGTTACCGTGGTATAAACAACAGCTGCGCGTTTTTGTTGTCTTAGTAAATTGAGGAGTGAAGGGAAACATGCCGATAAACGCAAACGATCCTCGCGTGAAGCGCACGCGTCAGTTATTGATGCAGTCCTTTATGGAACTGCTAATAGAAAAGAAGAATATCTACTCCATCTCAGTTCAAGACATTGCTGGTCGGGCGACTGTGAATCGAGCCACATTTTATGCGCACTTCGAAGATAAATTTGCGTTTCTTGAGTGTTGGATGAGGGAAAAATTTCAGAAGAAATTGAAAGAAGCTTTGCCGGATTCTTCAATATCGAATATGAGTAGTTTGCGAACCCTCCTTCTAGCCGTTTTTGATTTTCTTGCCCGTACTCGGCAGTACATGGCTTCAGAGGACCGTCAATTTGAACCGCTGTTTGAAATCGCGATGCAAAAAGAACTTTATCAACTCCTATTCGAATGGTTGAGTGAAGAGGCAGAATCCAAGGTCTCGCTAGAGATTGTACAAGCAACATCCCTCGTCACTAGTTGGGGCATATTTGGGTCTGCCGTTCAGTGGAGTCGAGATCCCCAGAATCGCACAGCGGAAGCGATGGTTCAAGACGTATTGGTAGTTGTGGCGGCGGGGCTGGCACCCGTAATGACATAAACCATCTGATGGATGTTAGTTCATATGAGCGTTAGATACATAATTTCGGTGATTTTCAGCTAGCAAATTTTGACCAACATAAACACATTATTTTAGGAGCACTGCGTTCAAGATAACGATGGAGAGTTTGCCAGAAACATCAAATGCTGAATTAAGCTAACATTAGAACGTTAGTTCAATAAAAACAGCGGTGGTCTAGAACTTTATTTTTCAGTTTTGGTCCACCGCTGTTCCATTTTTATAGTTAACCTACAGTTTTTAATGACAATTTCATTCGATTACATCACTACTTCTCGTAACCCAAAAAAGCAAAAATACGAGCGAAAACAGCACAATAACCGGCGCAGCGTATTGAATTAGAAAGTTTTCCATGAGTTTAACTTCCTTTCTTTATTAATTTGCCCTGTACATAATCAGCATCGAATAGGAATAAACGCATTAGTAAAAAGAGTGATGGGACTAGAATTACGATTCCTGCGATAAAGGCGATAACCAGTGCAGTCCCCATCGTTTGATTTGTGAAGTTTTCATGGATGGAGATGTAGGGAAATAAAATATACGGTAAATGGGCTTTGCCATAACCAAAAAAGGCAAAAGCAAATTGAAGTAACACAAACACGAATGATGTACCCAAATTCCTTTGGCTCCAAAGGAGAAAGACTGCAATCAAGAAGCATAGGAATGATGTTCCAAACATCCAGCCATGGGAAAGCATGTTGCTAAAATGTTCCGGGTTTTGTTGATTGATCGTGAAAAAAACAAGAAAACTTGCAAGGATCGTTGGCCCACTCCAAAAAAGGGCGTACCCACGTAAGATTTTAAATGCGGGCTTGTCTTCTGCTCTGTATGCATAATACGAAAGAAACATGGAAGAAATGTAAAGCACACTGACCAACGACAGTAAAATGACTGACCAAGTATAGGGGCTGCCAAGCAGGCTTTGCCAGTTAAGCAGAATCAACCCATTTTGCTCAATAATGATTCCACCTTCTGAAATGGTAAGTACCGTAGAGAGAGTTGCAGGAATGAGCAAGCCAGTTGCTCCATAGATGAGCATATACCATTTGTTATCCTTCGAACCGTAATTGCTAAAGGCATAGTATGCTCCTCGAATAGCAAGTAATATGATTGCTATACTGCCTGGAACGAGAAGCGCGGTACCATAATAACGTGCTGTTTCCGGGAAGAATCCAACCATTCCGATGTAGAAAAAAACCAAAAACACATTCGTTACTTCCCAAACAGGAGAAAGATAGCGCTCAATAATTTTATGAATGATATGCTGTTTCATTGTAATTACAGAATAGTAACTGAAGAAACCTGCACCGAAGTCAATGGATGCCACGATTAAATATCCGTATAAAAAAATCCATAAAACCGTTATTCCTATAACTTCAAGACTCATTTCTTTGTCCTCCCCCCGAAAATGCCAAGAGCCATTAATTCGTCTGAGACATCACTTTTTCCAAAGAGTTTGGATAACACTTTGACAGCGGTTAGTGCTAGTACGATATAAAGTAAACAAAAAAGTACTAGCATCATATCCACGTCTTGAGATGTAGTTGCAGCATCTGCAACCTTTAAATACCCACGTAAAATCCATGGTTGACGACCAACTTCAGCGTAAAACCATCCACATTGAATACCAAGCATGGAAAGGGGCCCGCAAACAACTATAATCGCTAATAGCCATTTAGGATAAGGTTTAACGGATCTTTTTCTTGAGTACCACAAATGAACAATAGCAACAACAATCACGAGCATACCTATACCAACCATAGCATCGAAAAAGTAATGAACATATAGAGGAGGACGAAGATCAGGGGGAATCTCATTAAGCCCTTTTACTTCAGATTTTGGAGTACCTCCTGCTAAAATGCTAAGTGCGTATGGAATTTTTAAAGCATATTTAATTTCATTACCATCAGTTAAAATACCACCCAGTATGAGCGGCGCATTGGCAGTGGTTTCGAAATGCCACTCTGCTGCAGCAAGTTTTTCAGGCTGATTTTGAGCTAGGAATTTCGCGGATAAATCACCAATAAGTGCTGTAGAAACAGCAAATACAAGGCCGGCAGTGACAGTCAATTTTAATGCCTTTTTAGCATATAAGATGTCTCCTTTTTTCTTAAGAAGAGAGTATGCTGCAATAGCTGCCAAGATAAATGCGCTTGTCATGTAAGCAGAGGAGAGCACATGCGCTACTTTGGTTGGCATAGAAGGGTTAAACATAGCTAATATCGGTTGTACATTAGTAATTAAGCCGTCTTTCAGTGAGAATCCTTGAGGCGTATTCATAAATGCATTTACAGTAGTTATAAAAAAAGCTGAAGCGGAGGAGCCAATGACAACAGGCACGAGTAGAAGGAGATGATGCATGGGTTTTAATCGTTCCCATGTATATAAGTAAATACCTAGGAATATAGCTTCAATGAAAAAAGCAAAGGTTTCTAGGAATAGTGGAAGCGCAATGGCCTGTCCGGCAATTTGCATAAATGTAGGCCACAATAAACTGAGTTGAAGACCGATTGCTGTACCGGTAACCACGCCAATAGCAACGGTGATAACGAAACCCCTGGCCCATCTTCGTGCTAATAATGTGTAGTAGGGGTCTTTGCGTTTAATGCCAGCGAGCTCAGCCAACATGATCATGACTGGAACACCAACGCCAATTGTAGCGAAAATGATGTGAAACGCCAATGTGGTCTCTGTTAGTAAGCGGCTATAAAACACGGAATCGTAGGTAGGCATGTAAAATCATCTCCTTTTCGTTTATCAAGGTTAAAAAAGCTTGCGAATAAATGAAACCAACATGACAATAGCAACACTGAACATGAGGTACATTAATTGCTTTTCATGTTTTCGAAATTGGCCCAAGTTGTATCACCCTCTGGTAAATTTTATTTCGTTATGGACTTAGTGTACTCTATAGTATGTGATTATTTTCACATAATGTGTGAATACGATTTGAACAAAGTTTTACAACTTTAATAACGAGAAAATGAACTTTATAAGAACAAAACAGTCCTGAGAATATACGTAAGAAAAAGAGTCGCTGTTTATAAATAAACAACGACTCATTTTCTATAATTTTATATTTTGCATTCAGCATGTTGGATATTTGCAGTTTCAATTTGAAAAGTTGTATGCTGTATTTTAAATTTCTTTTCTATTTCATGAATGGCTGACTGTAAAATAATCTGACTGTCTTTTGAATCAACAATTAAAATATGACAACTCAGAGAGTCAAGACCTGAAGTAATTGTCCATACATGCATATCGTGAACGTTAATAACTCCGTCAATGCTTTCTAGAGTCTTTTTAACTAGATCGGTATCAATGGTTACAGGTGTACCCTCCATTAGTATGTGTATGGCAGTGCGAATAACCCCCCATGCGCTTTTAAGGATAAGTATAGAGACGATTACACTGATAAAAGGATCGGCGATGTACCAATCGAAGAAAAGCATTAGTAATCCTGCAAGAATAGCGCCAACTGATCCTAAAGCATCTCCAATTACATGTAAATAAGCACTTCGAACATTGATGTTGTCCTTCACATCACTTTGTCTCATCAAAGCCCAAACGCTCAACAAATTCGCTAAGAGTCCAACTAAGGCAATTAATATCATAGACCCACTGGAAACGGTAGGTGGATCAAAGAACCGTGCTATGGCTTCCTTAATAATAAAAACAGCTATGATGAATAAGGCCAATCCATTGAACAGCGCGGCCAAAATTTCAAACCTGTAATAACCGAACGATTTTCGCGGAGAAGCTGGTCGGTTTGCGAACCACATAGCAACTAAGCTTAATGCCAAGGACACGGCATCACTTAACATATGTCCTGAATCAGAAAGAAGAGCCAAACTATTGGTAAGTAGCCCTCCGAAAAACTCCACGAACATGATACCACTTGTAAGAATGAGGGCAATAGCTAATCCCTTTTTGTTATTTGGTGCATGACTATGCCCAAATCCATGCCCATGATTGTGGTCATGATGGCTGTGTTCATGATCAGGATGGTTATGTCCCTGTTCATCATGTGAGTGACTGTGATTATACATCTAAACCCCTCCTACAACACATGATCAATTATTCATGCGATATTATATTTGAAAAAGTTTTAAATGGCAATAATATGAAGAGATAATGGTCAATAGTATTTCCAATTTCTCAATATACATAAGACTGCATGTTTCACGGCTATACAGCGGTAATAAGCAGAGATTTCTGTTATAATGAGTGTAAATCGTAAGTTTTATCATCAGAAAGTGAGAATGTTTATGGAAGATATATTGCCTAAAACCGTACAAGATCAATGTGATGACACTTGTAACGGAACTTCAAATATTGATGTCTTAAAAGATCAATTAATAAACGATCACACTGTTAATGGGTTAGCTGAAGTATTCAAGGCACTCGGGGATCCCACCAGATTGAAAATCATTCATACCTTATTGAATAAAGAGTTATGTGTTCAGGATATTGTACAAATTTTAGGAATGGGCCAGTCCGCGGTATCACATCAGCTAAGATATCTACGAAATCTTAGAATTGTTAAACGCCGTAAAGTTGGAAAGACCGTATATTACTCCTTGGATGATGAACATATTGAGCAAATTTTTGTGCAGATGCTTCAGCACGTGAAACACAACTAAAGGGGAGTTAGTCGTTTTCTGGGATCACTGGAGACTTTGATTATGGAGTTAATGTGGGATTCGAGGAAGATAATAAATATAAAAAAGAACCTCATTGACAGACAAAGCACTCCTCCCTATAATTTAAACAAACGTTTAATTAAAATGATCGTTTAAATTTAAATAGGAGTGGTAATTTTGAAACAAGCATTAGGCGCATTTTTTAAGCAAGGTACGACGAAAGTAGGAATCATAACAGCCATTATGTTTCAACTGTTATTCAGCTTGATCTGGATGACGGGTTATGCGGGCGTATCTGATAATACGAAAAATTTGAAGATCGCCATCGTCAATGAAGATCAGGGCATGGGAAGCACAGTGGCAAGCAATTTGAAGGCGAATCTGCCTTTTCAAACTGAGCAAATAGACTCAAATGACAAAGCGCAAGAAATGCTTAATAACCGTCAAGTGCAAATGGTTATACACATCTCATCCGATTTTACAAAAAAGCTGCAAACGCCGGGGCAAACGGCTCCGATTTCGTATACAATCAATGAGTCCAATCCCTCTATGATGAAACCCGTGATGCAGGCGGTAGCAGGCAATGTAACGGCAACTGTGAACGGGGAAGCAGTAGCTGCAGGAGCATCTGCCGTGCTTACTCAAATGGCTCCGAAACTACCGGCTGAGCAGGCGGGGCAAATTGCACAAGGGTTGGCGAATAAGGTAACCTCGGATATTCAGAGTACAAATAAAGTTAAAGACATGCCGAATCAAATGCTGCCTATGATGCTTGTGCTTGCTTCTATTGTAGGAACAATGATTATGGGGATGAACTTCAGCGTTTCCACGAAGATTCTCGGTGCATCGGTAAGTAAAAAGGGCAAATTAGCCGCACGTTTCACGCTGACCGTCATTGCTGCAGTAGTTGTTGGGCTTATCAGCGCGACGATGGTTGTTGCTTTGGGAGGACATGTAGAGAAAGGATTTATGGCATTATGGCTGTTTGAATCCTTATTCTTGCTTACGTTTGCGTGTGTTGCACAAATGTTTTTGACATTGTTTGGGAACGCAGGTATGCTATTTAACATCGCGATGTTATCCTTGCAATTGGTGTCTTCCGGGGCCATCGTGCCAAGGGAGCTTTTGTCGAACTTTTATCATTCTTTGAGCAATTTTTTCCCGGCCACGTATGCGGTTAACGGTCTGATGAATATTTTGTTCGGCGGTCCTGGTGTAACAAAAGAAGTAAGTTCTTTGCTCCTGATTGCCGTTATCGCATTAGCTATTGATTGTGTTGTTGTATTTATGAAAAAAGTAAAAGCAGCACCTGCTGCGAGACAGCTTTCACAAATCGCTTAACTTCTATATAAGGAGGGCGCTAAAGAATGGCACACCAAGATTCAGACATGAAGATAAAAATTGTACTCGCAGCAAAAAAATTATTCGCCGAGCATGGTTATGATGCTACAAGCGTTCGACAAATTTGTGAGGAAGCCGGGGCCAATGTGGCTCTGGTTTCCTATTATTTTGGTGGAAAAGAGAGCGTTTTCCATGAAATTTTCCATCAGTTTTTTCCCTCACATAAACTTTCCGGCCTGTTTGACATTGAAGATCCTGTAGAAGGAATTAAAGCGATTATCAAAGAAATTATTTTGATCCGGAGTAAAGACCCTCAAATGATTAGTCTGATTCAAATGGAAATTATAATGGCATCCCCGCGTATTGAGAAGATACGATCTCTCGTTTTTCCAGCATGGGAAAGGGTTAGATACTTGTTGGAAAAGGGGAGGCGCGAAGGCTGTTATCGCTTCGATTCCTTGGACAGTACGCTAATGTTTGTATTAGGTTCGATCTTTTTCTATAAGCAACGAGACTTCTTTGAGCCGCTTTTTTCGGAGCCGCGACCCGAGACGGGAACGATTATTCAGCAAACAACCACTTATGTGATGAACGCATTAGGCTATCAAAGTAAAGGGGAGTAAGGACTTATGGGTAAAAGGTATATTGTGTGTTTGGGTGAGCTTTTAATTGACTTCGTCCCTGAAGTAAATGGACAAGCTTTGGCGGACGTCACAAGCTTCCAGCGGGCGGCGGGCGGAGCACCCGCCAATGTGGCGGCGGCGGTCGCCAAACTCGGCGGCGACGCAAGGTTTATCGGCAAAATCGGCCGGGACCCCTTCGGCGATTTCCTCGTGCGCACGCTTGACGAAGTCGGCGTGCAGACGGCCGTTGTCCAGACCGATGAGGCGAAGACCGGTCTGGCTTTTGTTTCGCTGCGCGCGGACGGTGAGCGCGATTTCTTGTTTTTCCGCGACCCGGCGGCGGACATG
Organism: Paenibacillus sp. WC2504; assembly: GCF_052682475.1. Classification (NCBI taxonomy): domain Bacteria; kingdom Bacillati; phylum Bacillota; class Bacilli; order Caryophanales; family Paenibacillaceae; genus Paenibacillus; species Paenibacillus sp. WC2504. The sequence goes on along the minus strand of NZ_JBQZFH010000001.1, from coordinate 7,358,064 downwards.
CTCCTGCGCGCAGACGAAGTCCAGTCGCAGTGGCTGGAAGACGCAGCGGTCTATCATTTCGGCTCGGTATCCTTGATTGCCGAGCCTTGCCGCACCGCGACGCTGGACGCAGCGCGCCGTGCGAAAGATCTTGGCGCACTGGTGTCGTACGACCCCAATGTGCGCCTAGCGTTGTGGCCGAGCGCGGACGCGGCTCGGGCCGAGATCCTTGCGCAGCTTCCGCTTGCGGATGTGGTCAAAGTCAGCGAGGAGGAGATCGAATTCCTCCTCGGCGTGGACGCGACCACTGGGGCGCAGCAGCTGCTGCAGCGCGGGCCTAAAGTGATTATCATCACTTTAGGCCCTGAGGGCTGCCGCGTCGTGAGCGCGCGGCAGGATGTTGTCATCCCCGGCACCCGGGTGGCAGCCGTGGATACAACTGGCGCCGGCGACAGCTTCGTCGGCGGCATGCTCTTTCAGCTGGCGTCGCTGGGCGTGACGCCTGCGAACATCGTTGACGCGCTCGCTGAAGCCGGCGTCGCCGAGCGCGTTTTTGGCTTTGCCAACCGCGTGGGCGCTATCACGACTACGCGTCGCGGTGCGATTCCTGCGCTTCCAACGCTAGCGGAAGTGGAATAAATTTCATTCTTGTAAGATAGATTTCATTTTTATGTTGAAATATGGAAGATTCTATGCTATTTTTAATGTGCGAAGAACGCAGATTTCGGATGAATGTCCGAGAGCTGCGTTTTTTTGTTTTTTTATATCAATGGAGGTGAGAATTTGAATCGCAGGAGAAGCCTGCTTATTGCTGTGGTGGCTGCTGTTACGGCGGCTATGCTCGTGTATGGGCTATACGTGCTGCAAGTTAATCAGGTGGAGATGCAGCAGACGGTACCGGTCGTTGTGCCAAAAGATTTTATTCGTGCAGGAGTCTTGATCCGTGAGGACATGGTGGAGCTCCGACCTGTTCAAAAGGGAAGTTATACATCAGGTATGCTGACTAGTTTGGACGAGATCATTGGGCAGGAAACATTGATACCGCTAGGCACGAAGGAACCTATTTTGAAATGGAAGGTGAACCGCTATCATATGCTTCCGAATGAGAGGCAGGCAACGTTCCAAATGCCTAAAGAATATTTATTGTCGGTGTCTAACGGTATTCGTGCGGGAGATCGTGTTCGTGTGTATGTCTCAGGAACGGAGGACGGCAGCTCGCGAAGGCTTTTTGATGAGAAAGAAATTACGGTTGCTTCTGTAAAATCCTCGGCGAATGTGGAAGTGGACAATCCCAAAAATCCAAATTTGTTATCCAAGGTGGAAGGTGATAAGGAGAAAATGTATGCTTCCCGCTTGGAAGCTAACGGGGCTATTGACCAAATCAACTTGAATTTAACCGAAAATGAATGGCTGGAGATTGATCGTTTATGCAGCTCGAAGAAAGCAAAATTGGTTATTGCTTTCAGTTCCTCTTCGATTTTGACCGGAGAATGAGAGAGAAGGAGGGATGAGGTATGAATATCGGTTTACTTTCAACAGATCAAAGATTAATAGACGAAATTATTCATGTCGTTTATAGAAAACCATTGAACTGGATCATTTCATCAACAGCTGCGGATTTGATCAGCCATTTAGCGCAGTTAACATTTTCACATGTGATTATTTCCGATCGAGAACTGGATTTCGGCGGCTTGGAGGAGTTCCTTGAAGGGCTGCAGCTAGCAAAACCTGAACTGAAAATCATTGTTTTGCTTTCCAACTATCATGATGTAACGATCAATGAGAAGTATGTGAAAATGTGCAAACTCATGAGGTTGGACTACATTCAGCCGGGACGCAGTACCGCAGTTATTGCGGATGACATTCGGGCTTGGGTCGACGGGTTCGGGGGAGATTTAAGATACCAACAGCCAGTAGGTAAGTTAGTTACATTTATCGGATCCACGCCAAATATCGGGACGACCCTGGCTTCTTTTGGTGTGGCTTATTCGCTGGCGGCGGAGACTTCGCAGAAAGTGGGATATGTATGCTTAAATCTAAAAAGCTCTAAACTCCACCGCTATTTAGGGAGAGACGAAAACGGCTTTACGCTGGATGGCTTGCGTGCGGAGCTAAAAGCTCAAAGTTTGACACCGGATAGGCTGCTGCTCGTTTGCGATAAACCGAAGGAAGCCCACGGGCTGCATATCCTCTACGGTAATATGCTGCGCGAGCAAGCAGAGTTCTTTTCGCCATCGGAAATCGTACATTTGCTGCGTGTAGCCCGGAGGGCTTTTGATATTTGCGTCATAGAAGTCAATGCTTATTGGGACAATGCGGCAACTGTTTGTGGGTTATTGGAAGCTGACAGCAAAGTAGTCGTTACGACAGCGGACATTGCTCATTTTCAAGAAGATTTTTCACGGTGGATTAGGCAGGTTGGCTCGGTTTTTGGTTTGCAGCCAGATGGTTTTGAGTTAATGGCCGTTCAGACAGAACGTCATTCGAAGCATAGTGAGTTTACGATTAAAGATATTCGCAAGGAAACGCAGCTACATTTGATTGGACAGATTGCTAAGCATGGCGATGCACTTTCTCGCTGTAATCAAGGTAAACTGTTCGACATGCTGACCCCAAGTCATTCGATGTATGAGGAGGTTAAAGCTGTTGCGTCCAAATTGGCCGACTTTTATAAGCTGCCGAGGAAAGAGAATGTACGGCAAATTACATGGCTGCAGAAGCTGATGACGGGGAGAAAAACAGCAAGTTAATGACATGGAAGCGAGGTGAAAGGAGTGAACGAGGAAAGATTTTCGATTATTACTTATATGCACGAACGAAAATTGAAGGAAAAGGTCGTAGGAGCAGGTTTTGAGCCGGGAACCTATCAGGCAGGCAACGGAAGCACAGAGAAAATGGTTGGATTAGAATCAGAACATAGAGATAGCTGCAACGATTTAGGAGAGGGAACGGGTGGAATGGGTGGACAGTCCTCACAGGAGGATGTCATTTTTGATCAGTGGGTACAGGATATACGCAGTGAGCTTGTAACGATGAAAGGCAGAACGGAGGCCGAGAAACAGCTCTACAATGAGACGCTGAATCGCGCCATTCTTGGTTATGAGGAGGATCGAGGAAAACTGCTTGCCGTTATTCATGATCTCGTTTCAAAAAGAAGGCTTACCGGTAGGCCACCCCGAACGAGCGGATACACGACTTTGCCGGAGGCGATTTTTGCAGAAATTATTGGCATGAATGTACTGGAATTGGTGTTGAAACATAAGGAGGGACTTGAGGAGATCCAAGTTGTGGGAAGGCAGATTTTTGAGGTGCGTGGCGGGAATGCAATTCCATCCGCTTATGCGCTGCCTTCTGTACGTGAATTAGCAAGAATTCAACAAAATTTAGTGCTGTTTAACAATGATACGCTGAATCCTAGAAAGCGCTGGGCCGAGGTCGTGCTGCGGGATGGATCGCGAGTGACGATGACCGGCTTCGGTTTTACGGCGGAGCCCACTTTGACGATCCGTTTTTATACGGTAAAGAGGTTTGACTTGGCGACTTTGGCTTCTGCGGAGCTTGCCACAATGAATCATCGAATGGAGCAGTTAATTCGGTGTTTGATCCGTTCTTATTTTAACCTGATCGTTATTGGCCCCACGAATTCCGGTAAAACCAATCTTATTAAAGCAATCATTGCTGAAATGGATCATAACGAAAGGATTATTACGATCGAATCACGGTTTGAACTAAATTTGAAGCGTGATTTTCCGTACAAAAATATCGTCGAATACGAAATTGACGAAGAAGACCCGAGACATTCCGGCTTGCAGGCTTTTAAGCTGGCATTGCGTCAATCGCCGAAGCGGATTTGTCATGCTGAAATTCGAGACGAGGATGCGAACCTTTACGTCAGAGCTTGTACGCGAGGCCACGAAGGCAGCATCACTTCCGTTCACGTAGGTGAACTTGAGGATGTTCCTGATGCGATTACGGACATGTGCATGTTGGATGGCAGGGGAATGGATCCTCTGCGTTTGACGAAACGGATTACAGCGTTTGTGACACAAATCGGGATGGAGATGGCCGTTGTCCACGGGAAAAGGAAGATTGTGCGGATCGTCGAATATCGGTACGAAAATGAGGAGGTTTGCGTGACGGAACTCGCAGTTTATGACAAGTCGACAGAGGATTGGAAATTTCCCGGGAAATTGTCGCAACCTGCATCGCGGAAAATCAGTAAGGTTGACCACGAGGGCTATGCTTTGTTGATGAAGCTCGGTTTTATTGAGAAAGAAGGCGAGTGATGCATGATTTTCGCTACATATGCCTTTCTGACATTGCTGTTTATCGTCGTATATCTGGCTGTGCGATCCGGTTTACACGTATTAATCCGACAGCGCAAAGCCAGATTTAGGCTGCATTATGTCAAAACGTCTTCGTTCGGCAATCGTTTCAGTGAATATTTGGGCAATAGAAGTCGATTGATTAAGCATGTAAAGGAGATGATGGAATCCGTCGAATTAGGCATGAGTCTGCAAACGGTGTTGGTGGTAACTTTTGTCTTATTTTTAGTCGGCGTGATAGCGGGAATCTTGTATTTTCAGTCGGTAAAAGGTGTTCTGATTTTAACTTGCATCTGCGTGTCACTGCCCTATGTGCTGCTTCGACTTAAATTGGTTAGTGTGAGGCTGCAAACCCGACTGGAGTTTCTCCCGGCTGTAGAAGTATTTTACCAGTATTACATGGTAGATCCTCATAAGAATATGAAAATGGCACTGAAATATTGTTTAGAGGAAAACCGTATTTTGTATCCGATTAAGCCTGTGTTCGAGCAGCTTTATAGGAATCTAATGACTCAAAGAGATAAGGAGGAGAGCCTGCGCATTTTTTCGCTTACTTTGGGCCATGCATGGGCTGAGTATTTCGTTGGGATTCTGCGTGTCGCTTTGACGGAAGGAAGTTTTGTTGGCGATAGTTTCAAAGAGCTAATTATCGACATGCGAAAAGCGCAGCGATTCGATCAAATGGAACGAAATCGTCTTTTGGAGATTCGGATTGCCAATTTTACGCCGATTTTATTTCTAGCCTTATTTTTGTTCATTAATTTCAAAGTAAACGCTGACAATGCCTATTTATACTATGTTTTGGACCCTGGCGGACGAAATATGATTTTGGATGCGCTTTTGCTGATATTCGTTTCTTTTATCATGGGGATTTATCTTTCAATGCGAAGAATGTGAGGGTCTAATGAATGATTCAAATTGCATCCAATTTGCTTCTTTTCGTGCTTTTCATGACGGCTGTTTATCACGGTATTCTGCTTGTGCCTGTCCGGGCAAATAGGTGGAGGACATCGCAGGTTATGAGCGTGCTTCGGGAGAAGAAACTTCCTGACTGGTTGTTCAAATGCTTAGGGCTTAAGGCAAAGACTATAGAAGAGAAGCGTCAGCTTCTTATAGGGTGTGGCATCCGGATGAATGCAGGACTCTACGAAGGAGGCAGGAGAATTCTGCTGCTGACTGCCTTTCTAATTGGGGTTTTAGGTTACGCCGGCTTACAGTATCCATTGCTGACTTTGTTTATTGAGCCTATCTATGTATTAACCGGGACGGCCTGCCTGTCGCTATTTTTGTTTTTCGATAAAAAAGTGCTGGCTCAGTTGAAGGAAAAGAGGGCGCATCGCATTGTCCGGGAAATTTACGTCATTAGTCATCATCTGCTTTATTACAATGATTCACATATGAGTTTACATGCAAAGTTATCTTTATGTGCTTCTCAAACTCGTTCAATTCGGACGCAGTTCGGGCTGCTGCTCAATGAGTGGTATCAAGGTTCTGAAGCCGCAATTGCCCAGTTCAAAATAAGGCTGGGAACGGACGAAGCACACAGCTTCGGGGAGACATTGAATGTGCTCAGATTGAATGAACATGCGAGCTATTATGATCTGCTCAAGCAAAGGATTCAGGACTATAAAGAGAAGATGGAGTTAGTGCGGGAAAGTAAAAAAGAGGCAGTCTCTTACGTGTTGTTTGTGCTTGCCGGACTGCCGATTTTGAATACGTTTCGGGTATTTATGTACCCGTGGGTTGCTGAGGGTCAGCGTTTATTTCATGCAATTAACTAAAGGAGTGGCGTGTTATGAGAAATATTTTAGTTACCGTTATGATGTTGATTGTAGTTGCTTTCCTTTTTACATCGATTGTTAATGATGGTTCGACAGGATTAAGGCGGAACATTTCGACGCATGGCACGCAGGCTAATTCGGATATTACGTCATTACGGCCTTGATGCAGAGGGCAGGCTGTGAGGTCAATTTTGATGACAGTGATGTTGATTATGGTTGTAATTGTTATCTATAACAATGTGGTTGGAGGAAATACGGGAACACGGATGCAGGTGAACAACGGAGGTGCCAGAATTAATGGAACCATAGAGCGGATTGATCCATGAAGCAGCTATTAGTGTTCGTTTTACTTGTGACTATGCTCTGTTGGTTCATGTTCGCTCCTGTGTATAAGCATGTCATTATCGTTCGCCAGGCTGTTTTGCAAAAAGAGGTTGATTATTTACTTGAGATTGGCGCTAACGGCAGGCATGGGTACATCGATCAGTCGATGATTCAAGAGTCCAGGAATCGTATGGAGGCCAGGGGTTTCACGTCAGGAGAACTCGTGTATACGATTGAAACCACAACGGGAACGGGAGGGACGGATGTAAGATCACCTGTTTGGCGGGGAGCCGGCTTAGGTTTGAAGCTGACGTACCCCTATCATCGGCTTTTTGTTATTGATCAATTAGTGGGGATAACGATCCCTGCCGAAACAGATCGCATGGGGGCTAGCGGCATGAAGATGAGTGAGTATGTGCCTTGAAGGTTGAGGGGATGTTGTGTATAAGCTGCTATTCATGGCGCTGATGAGTGTCGTATTTATGTCGATGTATGCGCTGCAAACGGATGAAGAGCTGGCCATGCACACGCTTTTTCAGGGGAAGCATGCGCTGAACCGTGCGGTTCATGCGGCTGCTCAGCAAAATGATCAGGTGAAGCTGGCTGAGGGCATTCATGCGATTGATGAGAGCAGAGCCAAATCTGTGGCCTTACAATATTTGCAGGCAAACTTAAGACTGGATACGGCAAATACTCCGCTGCCTGGCACTTTTTTGCAGGATGAGGTGGTGGTGGAGTTATTTAAGATCGTTAATGAAGGGGAGGTATTTCCTTATACCTATACGAATTCCGCGTACGGTTACTCGGTTACGCTGAACCGACCAGGGGTAATTATGTTCATTCGTTTGAAATTCCCGCGAACGTATACCGTTTTGCAGCCGATTACTTGGAGGATTAAGTGTTCTGCAGAAATGGTATTTTGAATGTATAATAACAGATGAGGTGTACATTCTTGGAGTTGTGAGGAGAGGTACGAATGACGATTTTCCAGCTAAGGCAGCAGTGGCTTCAGGGTGAGATGATCAAACGGGGATGGTCCGGCTTCCTGGTCACCCATCATGTGGATATATATTATTACTGCGGCTCGATGCAGACGGGGTATTTGTTTATTCCAGCGGAGGGCGAGGCGCTTTATCTCGTTCGCCGCAGTTTGATCCGCGCGGAGGAGGAAGCGTCAGCGGACGTGGAAGCGCTGGGATCCTGGAAGACGCTGGCTGAGCGTCTTCGTGCGCGCTGCGCCGCGGCGGCGGATGCACCGCTGTGGATCGCGACGGAGCTGGACGTGTTACCCGTCCAGCTGTTTGGAAAGCTCCAGGCGGCGCTGCCCGGCGCGGCCTGGGAGGATGGCTCGCTGCTCGTGCGCGAGCAGCGAATGATCAAATCGCCGGACGAAGTCGCGGCGATTCGGGAGGCGGCGCGCGTCGTCGACGCGGCGCTGGAAGCGGTCATCCCCCACATTCGTGAGGGGATGGCGGAGTTTGAGCTGATGGCGCTCATCGAGCATCAGCTCCGGCTGCGCGGGCACCAAGGGCTGATGCGCATGCGCGCGTACAATTCCGAGTTAATCACCGGAATGGTCGCGACAGGCGCGGCGGCAGCGGTGCCCACCTATTTTGACGGGCCGGCCGGGGGTACAGGGCTCCACCCGTCCAGCCCGCAAAGCTCTGGCCGCGCGCTGCTTGTGCGCGGCGAACCGATTCTCGTCGACATTGGCTGCATGGTCGACGGATATTTGATCGATCAGACGCGCACGCTCGTGATCGGCGATTTGGACCCTGAGCTGCAGCATGCCTACGACGTGGCGGAGCAGGTGCTCCGTGCCACGGAGGCTAAGCTGCAGCCGGGCATGATTGCCGAGCATCTGTATCTGCTCGCGCTGGATCAAGTGCAGGAAGCGGGGCTGAGCGCCCACTTCATGGGGTACGGCGCCGACCAAGTGAAGTTCCTTGGTCACGGTATCGGGCTCGAGATCGACGAATTGCCTGTTCTCGCCAAAGGTTTTAAATATCCGCTGGCTCCTGACATGGTCATCGCCATCGAGCCGAAGTTTACGTTTCCCGGGCGCGGAGTAGTTGGCGTTGAGGATACGTATCTGATTACGGACAGCGGCTGGGAGAAGCTGACGATTTCGAGGGAAGGTCTTATCCGAGTTTAGTTTTATAGTAGCCATATCGCATAAAGAAGCTGTCTTGAAAGTAGAGTTTGCTACTTTTGAGACAGCTTCTTTTTTTGAGGATCTATCACTGTTTAGCCCAATTCGCTTAAAATCACGAAAATAGCGGCCCACAGTTCACTTTGCCTAGCCGAAAGGCCGTTTGCAACGGAAATAGCGGATCACAGTTCCGTTTTAATCTAAGCTTCTTGATCTTGACCTTAAATCCTTTCAATCACTTTATCAATCAGACCATACGTTTTCGCATCCGCGGCCTCCAAGTAGTAATCGCGGTCCGTATCCAGCTCGATTTTCTCAATGGGCTGTTTCGTTGTATCTGCGAGAATACGGTTAAGTGTGTGGCGTGTTTTGAGAATATGCTGAGCGCGAATGTGAATATCGCTTGCTTGCCCTTGAGCGCCGCCCCAAGGTTGATGAATCATAACTTCTGCGTTTGGAAGAGCAAAACGCTTGCCTGGTGCACCGGCTGTCAGAAGAACTGCGCCCATGGAAGCCGCCATCCCCACGCAAATTGTAGAAACGTCAGGTTTGATGAAATTCATCGTATCATAGATAGCCAATCCGGCTGATGTTGAACCGCCAGGGGAGTTGATGTAGAGAGAAATGTCTTTCTCAGGATCTTCAGCGGAAAGAAACAAGAGTTGGGCAATAATTGCATTGGCTACTTGATCGTTCACTTCTGTTCCTAAGAAGACAATTCTGTCTTTAAGCAAACGGGAATAAATATCGTAAGAGCGCTCTCCGCGCGCGGATTGTTCAACAACCATAGGTATGAAGCTCATAGAATTCATCCTTTCTATTTTGAGGAGTACCTTCTTTTTAGGACGCGGCTCTGCTTTGTAACGTATGACGGTAAGCAGGCTGTTTCTGACCAAAACCAGACGAAATGATGACAAGTCGGACGGGTTCCTCACCCTGAGAAGAAGGGAATTCACGAACGTTAAAGGTAGCTTCTGACTCAGATGAACCTTGGCGACGATAATTGTCAATGGAGATCACTTGGCCGTCTGATTTGATTGGAGCTACACGCTCTTTAGGGCGCTCCCATGTGATAATAGCTGCACTTGGCACTGTGTCCTTTTGTTCTCTTTTTGATTCTTTCTCTTGCTCATGTTCTTGACTCATCGTAGGCGTCCTCCTCATTCTTTCGGTTTCGGATACACGGCTAATAATACTTGATAGGCTTCATTCTCGTCTTTGCCGGCAGCGTAACGTTCCACTAACTGCTGTACCATGGCAGCATACTCCTCAATGAACGCCTGTCGCTGATGCTCATCAGACAAATGAACTTGGAGCTGCAGCGTAGCACTCGGAATTTCTTCTCCAACGTCAGATTGCTCCATGAGCAGCATGACATCACGCCTTATTCGCTCTGACGTTGTGACAAGATGTGCGAGCGAGCTTTGGTCCTTCAGCTTCTGCACGGTCTCGGGCTTCATGCTCAAACTGTCAGCGAGCACGAAAGTTTTGGCAATGGATCTGTACAGAACTTCGACCAGATTGCGCACTTGCCGTGTACCGATTCGCTGCACTAGACCCGCTTTTTCCAAAGCTTTCAAGTGATAGTTGATCCGCTGTGCAGTCTCACCAAGAGTTCGAGCTACTTCAGCTGCAGAGCCAGGTTCGAGGAGCTGTGCAATAATCTCCCCGCGGATGGGGTTAAGCAGTACTGTAGCTTGCTCGGGTGACTCGATGTAATACCTTTCCTGAATATCGTTTAGCATGGAGAGGATGCCTCCAGTACAATGAATATGTTACGTAAAAATATTTTATTACGTGGAAGATGGAAAGTCAATGGGCGGTTAGAAATCTCTACCAACTAACTGTTGGTGTTGGTGGATAACAAATTGGTTTTGAAATTTTCAATAAAGGTTTTTCTACGATTAACAGTAGAGGTAATTAAGCTATAGGGCAGATGAGTTTAATACCAGTAAGTCGTAGGTAAGTTTTTTATAAGCGTTCTCTAGCACTCAATAAATGGTACAATTTAGCGTGGTCTAAGAAATTAACTTCTTAAGGAGTGCTATAATGCTAAATTTTAAGAACACGACATTGGAAATTTCAAATAGTGGTATTGATACAGCTGTCCTATCGGTTGGGGCTACAGAACAGTTTGGACCATACTTACCCATGCATTTAGATACGCTTATTGCTGAGTTATATGCGACTGCATATGGAAATGAATTGAATGCTTACGTTTTGCCTACAATCCCTTTTAATACCTCCGAAGAACATGCCAATTTCAAGGGAACAGTTACTGTAAGTCCCAACATTTTAACAGCTATGCTAGAGGATATTGTTTGCAACCTGATAAGACAAGGATTTAGAAAGTTCTTGGTCTGCACCGGACATGGTGGTTCTTACTGGGAGGGTGCATTTGTTAAGCATATCAATTACAAATACCCGGAAATTATTGTGATTTCCGCAAATCACAATAATCATCTTGCATGGAATGAAGCAGTTGAAGCAGCAGGTTTGAAAGGCTTAAATGAAATGCATGGTGGTCTATTATCCGTTTGTACTGCTATGTGGCTATGTCCTGAACTAGTTAAATCTAACTCTATGGGTTCAGACATACCTTCAGAGAACCGTCTTTATGCTGATTATCTAGGATGGGATAAGCTAACCGAGGATGGTTGTTGGGGAAAGTATGATGAAGGGATCTATTCACAAGAAGAATTAGCGGATAAGGGCAAGATATTTTGGAGCACCTTTATTCAAAAAAGAACTGAAGGTCTTAAACGAATCCTTGAAGAAGGGTACCGTCGAAAAACTCAAGGGAAATTAAACTATCGGTGAACTAAAGTTCAAAAATGATTATGAAAAGGCAGCCAGCCCAGGGGATTGGTTGCCTTTTCTCAAATACGGGCAGTAGAGCTTGGTGGATGATCAACTTTAGAGTCAGATCTCAAGAGTCAATTTTTATAGCTGTTTTGTACCAATTAAGACGAAAAACTTAGTGGTAAGATGAATGGGTGATTTCCCAATTGAAAGGAGTGATGTGGTATGAAAAATTCCCATGTAGTTGTGGTTACAATGAAGGATGTTCAATTATAGTCATATAGAGATAAAATCCTCTATGAAGCAATTTTGGGAGGAATTCTCTTTGGGTATTGAATTAAAGCAAGTGTCCATTGAAAACTGGTATGATTGTACCAAGTTAAAAATTAAGAAAGAACAACTAAATGTTTTTCCTGCACCTGTTGTTTATTGGATTGCAGAATCGAAATATGTTGATGATTTTGAGCTGCGTGCAATTTATTGTGATGATAATTTAATCGGATTTCTTGTTTTTTGTAAGAAACCAGACTCGGATGGAAACCACTGGATACCTGCAATAATAATTGATGAATACCATCAGGGTAATGGCTACGGAAAGACTGCAATGAAACTACTAATTGAACTGTTTGAGTCAATGGACTCCAAAAGAATTATGATCGGGCACAGACCTAGTAACATAATTGCTGGAGAGATGTATGAATCCTTGGGGTTTAAAAAGACAAGCGAAGAGATAATAGATGGTGAAATTATACGTTTACTTCAACTTAATTAAAAAAACTGTCGTCGTATTGCTTATATAAATTGTTTAGCTATCGAAGAAAAAGCTTAATTACTCACTTGGATCTATATGATCTTTATAAAGAGCTAACGGTGAAGGAGAGATCTCCTCATGGAACAGATTGAATATCGAGATATTTGTGGAGTACCATGTATTATACTAGATCCTTCATCTGAACAGCTTGGACAAATTGTTCTGTATCACGGATGGGGATCAACGATAGAAAGTTACAAGTTTTTTGCATCGTTAATATCAAGTTGGGGATATCGAGTAATTATACCTGAACTACCTTGCCATGGGGAGCGCGGAAGCCTTAATTATTTTGATAAAGAATCGTTACAAGTTAATTTCTGGCCTGTCGTTTTTCAAGGAGTACAAGAAGCAGAGAAAATAGTTGCGGAGGCCATACAATACAGTGGTGGTCCAATAGCAGTGATTGGCCACTCAACAGGCGGATTTATTACCGCTGGAACATACGCTAAACATCAACAGATTCAATCCGCAATTGTTATTAATGGTTCCTGTGCTTGGGTTCAATTTGAAGAACTATATCGCGAAAAAAATGGATTGAATCCGATGGAGGCTAGTGCCAAATCTCTTTTACAACAAAATGATCCACTTTCCTATATTCGAATGAATCAAGAAAAACCATTATTGCTGCTTCATTGCCAGGATGACACTTCAATTCCTATAGATAGTCAATTATACTTTATAAATGCTATAACAACAGAGGGTAAACCAGCAGATCATATCCAATTAATTGATTATGCGAGAGTTAATCATCAGATTACATTAGGAATGCTGCAAAAGATAAAGGAGTTCCTTGATAAGACCTTGCTATCTCTACGCTAACGGCGAACGATAGTAACAATCATCATGACGAGGATAACGGAATAGTCCGATAGCTGTTCTATGAATTTTTCGAGGGGGTGCAGGATGGAGGAACAGGAGTTCCAGTATTATTTAGGACATCTCAAATGGAGTATGCCAGAAAACACTCAGGAAGAAGCAGTGAATTATTTTTCTAATAAAATTGAAGATAAATATATATCACGCCTTATTCAAGACACTGATAAGGACACGTGGGGCAATTCAATGAAAATTATAAGTAGCTTGGGTAAAGATAGGGCTATTATAGCTATTCAATGGTTACTATTTTTGCTAAAAGATCTAAATTGGCCAGGAGCAAATGAATCGATAGAAGTCTTAAAGCGATTTGAAACCGATGAACTAATACCTTTTATTGATATAGTATTAGATCAAGCAGACCTAGAAGAAGATCGTATGTGGATTTATGGTATAAAAGAACTTATCAGCAAACTAGGCATTGAACAATCTGTGTTATCAAATAAAGAAGTATTAAAAAAAGCAAAAGCCTAAAATATAATACAAAAAAAGAAGCGCTCTGGAAGAATGAAGCTTTTGATAATTCAACTAACGGAAAACAATAGTTGAACATTCAACAAGAACAAGGCTGCCGGCAATGTGCGGCAGCCTTTCGTTCACCTAACGGGAGTTTAGCGTCAGATAGAAACATCTAATATAATGTGCTTATCCACTTGACTGGAGGGTCTAACCTTGGGCATTAGGAATTATCTGATTGGAGGCGTTTCCGGCGCTGGCAAAACTACGGTCTGCAACGAATTGCAGCGGCGCGGCTACCATGCCATTCATGGTGATCGTGAATTGGCTTATCAAGGCGATCCGGAAACTGGTACCCCAACGGATGGCTTTAAACCCGAACACCACATTTGGCATGTAGATAAAGTAAAAGCTTTGGTCGTCAATCAGGATGAGGCGGTAACATTCTTCTGCGGTGGTTCGCGGAATTTCCACAAATTCATCGATCTCTTCGACGACGTGTTTGTCCTTGAAGTCGACTTGGAAACCAGTCTCCGGCGGATTGATGAGCGAGTAGCACTGGACCCAACTGACTGGGGTGGCAGACCAGAGGAACGGGAAATCAGTGCGCGAATTTATCAAACAAAAGAAGGCGTTCCCAAAAACGGGATTATTATCGACGCCACCGCACCGATCGCGCACGTCGTTGACGAAATCCTCCATCAAATCGAAGCAAATGAACGCCAATGAAGTAACTTATGCTCACTCACGGACAGCACCTGGATACGACCACTGCGCTAACGGAAACGATAGTTCAGCAAGTCTTCTGATTTGTAACTATATTTAATTTGTCAGAAGTATTTCACATCTAATTCGTTACTCAAACAAATTACCCCAAAATCCATTTCAAAACTTTATTTGTCATTTTATTCTCATTGAGAAGGCCAGCAAATCCTTATGCTTGCTGGCTTTCTTCATTTTCAAAACCAATTTGTAATTTTAACAGTTGGTTGACAAGTAAGTTTTGAAATGACAAATAAATTTTTGAAACGCCGAATGAACTTTGGACTACTCAATCTACAAACAGAATTTTTAGGGATTCTGAATGTCGACAAAACCTTTACCAAACACATCCTGCACATTTTGAACTGTCATGAAAGCTTCGTGATCCGCGGATTTTACGATGTTCTTCAGCAGGGCAACCTCCTGTTTCTTGACTATAATATAGAGAATATTCATGGAAGTCTTCGTATAATAACCATGACCGCTTAAGACCGTAACACCTCGATCCATAAGAGTGTTTACTTGTTGAGCTATCTGGTCTTGTTTTTTGGAAATAATCGTTATAGATTTCGTTGGGTTCAATCCCTCTATCACGAACTCCATCACTTTGGTAGCTACGAAAAGCATAATAATGGTGAACATCAGTCTTTCGGGGCCAATGATAAAGTAAGAGGACATTGCTACAAGAACATCGCACAACAACAACGCAAAACTGATATTCCAGTCCCAGAACTTGTTCATCAACTTGGCTATAATAACAGTGCCAGCAGTCGTACCTCCTACCCTAACAATAAGTCCGATGCCAAATCCAACCATAGCTCCTCCGAAAATGGAACTCACAATTAAATCGTTTGAAGCAATATGCCAACCCTGGGTCAGATGAAGAAACAATGAATGGAGAGAAACGGCAACGATTGTATATAATACAGTCTTTCTTGTTAACAAACGGCATCCAATTGCCAACAGTAACAGATTAATAATTAAACTTGTCCAACCTGGAGACCATTCCATCAAATAATATAAAATGATAGTAATGCCAACCACACCACCCTCGCCCAACTCGTGAGGGATGACAAACACATTAATGCCCAACGCAAAAGCTAGTGCACCAACTGTTATAATTAACAAATCTATGAATGTTCTTTTCACTTCTATAGCCTTCTTTCTCGCTATGGTACTAAGCAATGACGCAAGCCTGCCGTGTCATTTCATGCTATTGTTACATTTAAACACGGCCTTCATAACTTCTCAAGGAGTTATACTACCATGCTACCATGCTAACAATTTAACAGATTAAAGACAGACTTCACTGAAAGCTTTAGACGTATACAATCTCAGCTGGCTCTCCACCAGGCAGAGATCGCGGGAACTTAGAAGATGTTGATAGGACGGTAAAGACTCCTGGTGATTTAACTTCGAGGACGCTAGTACTCTTTCAAATAGAGAAAATATTCTTTAAAGAGCAAGGTATTTTTTCAAAAATAAAAGCACCGCGTTAAAGCTTTTCGCGGTGCTCTTTACTATGTATTTTTTTGTTACGCGGCAATAGCTTCATTAGTTTTTTTCTTCGCATTTCTTCTGCGGGTACGTGCTTTTAACTGCCACATGATGATTCCAGTGAACATTAATAGGAGAGGCGTCATTCCAAATACAAAGTAGATAAGCTTGGCAGTCTCCCCACCCCAAGTAGCAAAATGAAGTCCTTTTCTCCATGTGTTGTAAAGGTTAATGGCGAGATTTGGATTTGTTTTATACAAAATATCTCCCGTGGAAGCATCCATGTAAACCGTGCTATTGTTACTGCGTGATGCACCAAACCCTTCTTTCAAACCAACCTGAATGGATTGCCCGGGCTTGAGTGGAAGCTGAATTTTTGTCAATGTACTTTCCGGGTAAGACTTCTCAACCAGACTAACAACATTCTCAATGCCGATCATTGGTTGGTCTTTGCTTTTTGACTGTAAAGCTGAGGCAGGTATAGTATCCTTTGCAGTAAAGCCAAACCATACAGGAATTGATTTCTCATAGGCGTTAACGACACCTGTTAGCGTGATGATCAATAACACAGGAATAGAAATGATTCCAACGAGTTTATGTAGGCTCATATTATAGGCTAGTTTACCCCGATTTCGTATGAAACGAAAACCAAACGCCCATTTTCGAAGGCCTGGCCACCATAAATATATACCTGTCAGAAGGATTAGTAGCAATCCTATACCTAGAAATCCGACGAAGTAAGCGGCTTGCTGCTTGCCTATTACATCTGTTAGTAAAAAGTAGCGGTGCAAGTTATAAATAGTCGCGAATGGTTCACGACGTTCTTGCTGTACTTTTCCAAAGACTTTACCCGTGCCAGGGTCCGCATAGACTAATCCGGCATCTTTGCCACCTTCCTTGATAAGATGGATGTGATAGAAACCATCTTGAGCAGGCCATTCAATTCGATCCGATTTCAAAATAGGGTTCATCGCGTCTGCCTGCTGCTGAATGACTTTAACTCCAACATCTCCGGGTGTTGGTTGTTGGCCGATAGGATGAAGGAACCGTTCAACGTCGGGTTCGATCATTAAAAGGCTGCCACTTGTACAGGTAACTACAACAAAGATTCCAAGAATTAAACTGAGAAACAAATGAATGGTTAAAACAATTTTTCGCAAAGAGTATCCCTCCGGTATGGTTGTATAATGCCAATGTATTACTGAGAATCATTTTTAGGATATTGCAAATGATATTCATTATCACTTGCGATGTCAACAGCATTTTGAAAACGGGGCTAAGAATTTGTTTGATGTTTATATGTAAGCGATTACAAATATATGTATAATATTTCAAGCGGGTGATTGTGAAAATTGCAATTGACAGATCCAGTAAGGAGAGTAGAATAGACTGAGTAATCGATAATGATAATCAATGTTAATGAAATTTGTTTAAAAAACTATTATTAGGTGTGGTGATATATGCGCAAAGTTTTGATAATTAGTTGGATAGCTCTTCTTTTGATGTGGATTGTTCCGATTTCAGCGAGTGCAAGCGGGGAAGATGATCTGAAAAAGGCCGATGTGGACATCCAACAAGCTATTCAATTAGCCCAGAGCGGCAAGGTAGAGGATGCATCTAAGCTATTCGACAAGTTTCAAGTAAACTGGCTTACGATAGAGGAAGGCATTAAAGTAACTTCACTAGCCGCTTATCAAAAGATCGAGCAAGCCATGGGAGAGGTTTCATTTGCCACTTTGAAACAGCCCATTGATCAAGCCAAGCTTACAGATACATTGAAAGTGCTTCATGAATTAAATACAAGCTTCATATCCGGGAAGCTGGATGTTTTCGGGCAAGTAGCACAAAGCACGGAGAAGGTTACGATTGCCTCCTTGGTTACTTTGCTTGAAACAACGCAGGAGCAACTGAAACAAAGCGATTTTGAGGGAGCCAAAGCCAATATTGAGAAACTTCGGAGTTCTTGGCTTGACATCGAAAGTATTGTCTTAACACAGTCTTCGGCGGTATATGCCTTAATGGAAAGAGACATGGTTACAACTTATGCATTGCTGAGTGCAGAACCCGTTAAATCCAAAGAAGCCGCGATGACAGTCGAGCGCATGCATGAAGCTCTTGGACCATTAGCAGGTAAAACAAGCTATACCATGCTTGATGCCACGACCATTTTGTTAAGAGAAGGATTGGAAGCCCTTCTTGTCATTATTGCTTTGCTAGGCTTTCTGACCAAGTCAGGCCATGCAGATAAGAAGCGCTGGATCTGGTATGGTGTAGGCGGAGGACTATTCGTTAGTATTGTGCTAGGCATTATCGTTCAACAATTATTTTCCACAAGTGCTTTTGGTAACAACAACTTCCTAATTGCAGGTTGTACCGGGATATTTGCAGCACTTATGTTGGCTTATATGAGCTATTGGCTTCACAGTAAATCTAATATCTCAAATTGGCAGCAGTACATACGTAATCAAAGCGTAAAAGCATTAGCTACAGGCAGCCTTTTTTCACTAAGTTTGTTAGCTTTTCTAGCCGTTTTCCGCGAAGGGACCGAAACTGCCCTATTCATGATTGGCATGGCATCTTCGATCTCGATAACCTCTTTACTAGGCGGTATTTTAATCGGGGTTGGCATATTGATTGTTGTTGCTTTCTTGATCTTGAAGATCGGAATGAAGGTGCCGATGCGTCCATTCTTCCTAATTTCAAGTGTGTTCGTTTTTTATCTTTGCTTTAAATTTGCAGGCATGGGGGTACATGGCTTGCAGTTGGCAGGTTACTTACCTGCGACAACAGCATCTTGGTTACCGAGTTGGGAGTTCCTTGCTTTGTATCCAACGCTTGAAAGTGCAATTCCTCAGTTTGTTCTTCTTATCTGTGCTCTTATTGCGGTTCTAACGGATGCACGTAAAACGATGAAACTCAGAAAAACATCTTTGATTATAAAAGAAAACTAACATTTGGAGGTTTATCCTATGAATAAACGTAAACAATTAATCATTTTAACAGCTGCTATTGCACTTGTAGCAGTAGGGTGCAGCAAGGCGCCAACGGCTCCTGCAGCAACAACTGGCGCAACTCCTGTGGCAAGCCCTACACCAAATGTAACAAAAGTGCCAGCGAAAGAAGGCGCAGCAGCTTTTCTAAAGACAATCGATGGTTTGAAAGGACAGTTAGATAAAAAGGAGTTGACTGATCCTAAAAAGGTATCTTCTTCGCTGGTTGTTGACTGGGCTACCTTTGAAGATGAGGTTAAACTGAAATATCCTGAACTGTATGTAAAAGTTGAGAAATTTTTAGCACCATTAGAAGCAGGATTAACACAAGATAAGCTCGACTTTGCGATTCTGGGCCAGCTAAATGACGGTTTAAAAGGTGCATTAACAGAGCTGAGCACTTCCTTAAACGAGAATAAAGGTGCAGTAAACGACGCGGCGATTTCAGGTTCACAAGCTCTGCAAGAAGCCACGAAAGCTTATAATAAATACGTACAAGACCAAGGTAATCAAATGGTCTCGCTTTTGGAACAGTTAAACGCTGCTGTGAAAAGCGGTGATTTGAAAAAAGCGCAGGAAGCCTATGTTGCAGCACGGATGCCGTATGAAAGAATTGAGCCTGTAATTGAAAAATTCAAAGAGCTTGATGGTGTGATGGATGCGCGCGTTGACGACTTTAAAGATGAAAAAGATCCTGAATTTACAGGTTACCATCGTATAGAGAACTTATTATTTGTTCAAAAAGCAGTAAAAGACGCTGAACCTTTCGCTGCGAGATTGCTAGAAGACGGTAAGAAGATGCAACAAAGTATTGCTGCAACTAACATCGAAGCAACAGATTTTGTTACTGGTGTTGGTGAGCTGATGGAAGAAGCGCAGACCTCGAAGATTACGGGGGAAGAAGAGCGTTGGAGCGGTGCAACAGTACCTGTAATTAGAGCGAATGTAGAAGGCGCTCAGCAAATCTACGATCTTGTAAAAGTCGAATTAAAGAAGAAAGATGCTGCGCTTGATGATAAAATTAGTAAAAGCTTATCAAGTGTTATTGAAGCTATGAATACCTTGTCTCCAGTGGGAACGACATGGAATGATTTTGCTAAAATTGAGCAATCGAAACAGATAGATTTGAAAAATAAATTGGAAGCATTAGCAGAACCACTTGTGAAAATGCCTGGAACATTAGGACAATAATCAATAAAGGAGTATGACATCGCTATGGGAGACAAAATAAATCGTCGTACATTTCTAGGGATGACTGCCGCAGGTGCTGCTGGATTGATTCTAGGAGATTTTATTGGCAAGGAGCAGCAACATGAACTTGGCACTCCTGTAACAAAACAAGAGGCAGCTGCTGATGGAAAGGCTGAAACGCTTCCTTTTTACGGTACCCATCAGGCCGGTGTCATAACTCCGCAGCAAAACTTTGCAAATGTTGCAGCTTTCGATATAACCGTAGATGATCGACAGCAGTTACAGCAATTATTCAAGACTTGGACGGAAATGGCAGCCACCTTAATGGAGGGTAAACCGCTAGCAGCCGAACCGCAAGACGGCAAGTTTCCTCCAATAGACACTGGGGAGCAAATCGGACTGTCTACAGGTAAGCTGACTCTGACCTTTGCTGTTGGTAGTACTCTTTTTGAAAAAGAGGGAAAAGATCGTTTCGGACTCCGCTCACGCAAGCCTCAAGGTCTCACAGAGATGCCCATTTTTCACAAAGATTCTCTGCAGGATCAGTTGACACACGGGGATATTGTCGTTCAAGCTTGTTCCGACGATCCTATGATATGCTTCCATGCCATTCGAAATTTGGCTAAAGCGGCGCGAGGCGTAGCGCATTTGAGATGGCAGCAAACAGGTCAGTTAGGCATTAAATCGGATGGTACGAAACGTAATTTGTTCGGTTTCAAAGACGGTACGAACAATCCCGCTCTGAATGACGAAGCTTTTATGAAAAATAACGTTTGGATTGAAAGTGCTGACGGAACCCCATGGCTTGCAGGCGGAACTTATATGGTCGTCCGACGCATTAATATGCGAATCGAGACATGGGATCAGCAACCATTTTCCAATCAGGAAGAAATTATTGGTCGTCAGAAAGTTTCTGGCGCTCCGATGGACGGTAAAAACGAATTTGATCAACCCAATTTCGCATCAGATTCTAAAGGTGATACTACGGCATTAGATTCCCATATTCGACTCTCCAATCCAAGAGATGGTGAGAAATCCGAACGTGAACGAATTCTTCGTAGGGGATATAACTTTATGGAGAATCTAGATAGTGTGGGAAGAATGAACGCAGGTCTCTTATTTGTATGTTTTAATAGAAATTTACAAACTCAATTTGAGTCCATTCAAAAGCGTTTAACAAACCCTAAAATGCCAGATCAGATGTTATCTTATACGACGACTACGGGTGGAGGATACTTTGCGGTACTTCCGGGTGTAGTAAGTAAAGACAACTATTTGGGTCAGAATTTATTTAGTTAAATAACTTATGAGAAAAACGAGAGACACATGTCTTTCGTTTTTTTATTTTATATCGGTAAATGAAAAGTTCTCATTTAATTCTCATTTTTTATTGTTAAAGTAGGAAACGAGCTTTATTAGAGGTACCTTACTGCAAATTTGCCCGAAAATATACGATTGAGGTGACTTTATTGCATCAGTTAATTGAATGGATTTCAAATAATGCTACAGGAATAATCACGAGTTACGGAGTATTGGGAATCTTTATTGGGATGTTGTTGGAGAGTGCTTGTATTCCCATCCCAAGTGAAGTTATCATGCTTTTTGGAGGCTTTTTCATTCAAAAAGGTGCTTTTAATTATTTAGAGGTTGTTAGCGCTGGTGTATTAGGCAATTTAGTAGGATCTATCCTTATTTATTGGGTAGGAGCAACTGGGGCAAGAACATTGATAGAGAAATACGGTAAATACGTATGGATTCAAGCTGAACATATCAAAAAAGCTGAGCACTGGTTTAACCGATATGGTGAATACGCGGCTTTTTTCGGAAGAAATTTGCCCATCATTCGCACATTTATATCTTTACCTGCAGGTATTGCAAAAATGAATTTCTCACGCTTTGTTCTCTTTACATTTCTCGGATGTTTGCCTTGGAATTTGGTGTTAACCTATCTTGGTTATAAACTGGGAGAAAACTGGAATCGTGTCGAGCCCTACATACGACCGTTCAGCTATGGGATAGCGCTTATACTTGTAGTGCTTCTTTGTAGACACGTTTATAAATTAGTTCGAAATCATAAACGAAATTTTGGGACAGGACAATAAGTGTATGAAAGCATCTGTTGCGGTCATTTCTATTTTTATTTTGGTACTGACAGCTTGCACCAATATGGATCAAAGTCAACAAGTGATAATGAAGCCGACTCCAAGCGCTACTTCCATCGTTTCACAATCAAGTGCTCCAATTAGCTCAAGCCTTCCACTTCAATCAGAGAAGGTCACTTCTAGCCAAACTCCTGCACCGACCAGTTCGGCAGCAACAGTTCCTGAGCAACAAAAGGTTACAATCCCGCCTGATGAAGGGACAAGACCTGATCATGTCGTCATTGTTGTAGAAGAAAATCACTCATATGAGACATTAATTGGGAATCGAGCTGCTCCCTATATGAATGCATTGACCAAGCAAGGTGCGTTTTTTACACATTCCTATGCCGTAGCGCACCCGAGTCAGCCAAATTATTTTGTTCTGTTCTCTGGCTCTGATCAGGGCGTTAAAGACGACTCTTGCGGACATTTGTTTAAAACTCCAAATTTGGCGAGCGAGCTGGTACAAGCCGGCTTTTCCTTTTCTGGATATTCGGAAGATTTACCTGGGATTGGTTCTACGGCTTGTACCAATCATCAATACGGTCGAAAACATAGCCCTTGGGTAAGTTTCTCTAATGTTGCGAAAGAAAGTAACTTACCGTTCTCTCAATTCCCAACTGATTATAGCAAACTCCCTACAGTTTCTTTCGTCATACCGAATTTGGATAATGATATGCACGATGGAACGATTCTATCCGCAGATAATTGGCTGAAAACCCACATCGGCCCTTATGTCACTTGGGCACAAAGCCATAACAGCTTGCTTATACTTACATGGGATGAGGATGATTCTTCGAAAGATAATCATATCCCGACGATCTTTGTTGGAGCGATGGTCAAACCTGTAACTTACGATCAGAAAATAACGCATTTAAATGTTTTGCGAACAGTAGAAGATTTATATCATCTGCCATATATGGGGGCTACCGCGGATGCATCTGCCATTCAAGGTATATGGAGGAACAAGCTCAAATAACATGAAACAAGGCTATCCCCAATAAGTCAGGAAATGACTAGGGGAAATCGAAAAGTGAATTCCCTTCCAACTTTCTTCAGAAATTCTTTATCTTTTTCTTAGCTCATTCTGCAGAATTTTTCGTTACGATAGTTGCAACGTACGGAATGAGAGGAGAGTTATTTCATGATTAGAGCCATGCAGGAGCAGCTTTTGTTTCTATATAAATTCATGCGTGCACCGAGGCAGATCGGCAGCGTCGCCCCGAGCTCCGTGTTTTTAGCCAAAAAAATGCTCGAACCAGTTCAATGGAGTCAGGTAAGGAGCGTAGCTGAACTCGGGGTTGGCACTGGCGCCATTACCAGACATCTGGCACAAGTTCTGCATAAAGAGGCAAATGTTCTATTGTTCGAAAAAGACCAACAGATGCGAAGTCAATTGTCCGAGCGTTTTCGGCACTTCGCTTGCTATGCCGATGCATGTAACATGCAGCATGCCTTACGGAAAGAAGGAATCGATGGGCTAGATTGCATCTTGAGCGGTCTTCCGTTTTTTAATTTTTCGCCGGCTCTGCGCGAGCAATTAATGTGCCAGATCGAAACGACGTTGAAACCGGGTGGCTTATTCATCGCCTTCCAGTATTCGCAGCAGATGCGTAAGCAGCTCAGTCAGCGATTTGAAATCGAGCGAGTTCATTTTATTCCTCTCAACGTCCCTCCCGCTTTCGTATACGTCTGCCGTAAAAGGGGAGTATCTCGATAACAATATTTGCGTTTTTCGGAGACGTTTTTCCGGAAATATGGTAGCTTTGCAATAGGGCATTAGGCGGCTGGTCTAAAGATAAAAATCGGGGAGTGATTGAATTTGACAATCAGCGTTCTTGTCGCAGACGACGATCCGGAAATTCGCGACGTCATTCGTATTTACCTGCAAAATGAAGGTTACTGCGTTTTTGAAACGGAGGACGGCGTTCAAACACTCGAGCAGCTGCGCCGTGAATCGATCGATTTAATCATTCTGGACGTTATGATGCCGAACATGGATGGAATCAGAGCTTGCTTCAAGATTAGAGAGATGACGAAAATTCCGATCATTATGCTCTCAGCCAAAAGTGAGGATATCGACAAAATAACGGGGCTTACGACCGGGGCGGACGATTACGTGGCCAAACCGTTCAATCCGCTAGAGTTAATCGCAAGAGTGAAGGCGCAGTTGCGCAGACAAACATTCACCGGCGCCGCTGATCATCAGGTCAAAGCTTCCGATGGCAGCGTAGTTGAAATCGACGAGCTGGTCATTAACAAAACCAAGCATCTCGTGACGGTACGCGGCCAAGAGGTGCCTCTTACGCCAATCGAATTCTCCATTCTGGAGCTGCTTGCCGGTCATCGCGGGCAAGTGTTTAAAGTAGAGCAAATTTATAGAAACGTTTGGAAGGAAGATAAATTTTTGTCCGACAATACGGTAATGGTCCACGTGCGCAACATTCGAGAGAAGATTGAAGACAATCCGCGTGAGCCGCGATTTATCAAAACGGTTTGGGGAGTGGGTTATAAAGTTGAATAGAGACTTCTTTTCCCTCTTAAACTGGAAAAAAAGTATTAGGCTGCGCTTGCTCGGATCGCTTCTCTTTAGCCTTATCGTCGCTTTTATCGGATCGTCCCTCATCAATAGCCTTTTGAAATTTATTTTTCCGCAGATTATTGCACGGAAGACTGAAGGCGCAACTGTGGACTTTGTTGGTGTAGCCTTTATTTTCCTCGCGTTTTTGTTTTTCTTTTTGCTCATATTTTTCTTCCTGATGCGTCCTATCGTCAAGAAAGTGAGAACTCTTGCCGATGGACTCATGGCGATCGCAAAGGGGGATCTCAATTATCGGGTGCCCCTGCCGGGGCAAGATGAGCTGGGGGAAGTCGCGCAGAACATCAATTACATGGCCGAGCAGCTTCAAAACATGATGAAGAGAGAACGTCAGATCGAGACATCCAAAATGGAGCTGATCACGCACGTATCCCATGATTTGCGCACGCCTTTGACGAGCATCATCGGCTATTTGAACCTGCTCAAAAATGACCACTACAACGATCTCGACGAACACAAGAGGTATATCCATAACGCTTTTAACAAGACCCAGCAAATGAAAAAGTTAATCGATGATCTGTTCGAGTATACTCGTCTTACCAGCGGCGATACAAGTCTTACCTTACAGAAGATCGATCTCAACAACCTCCTAGAGCAAATCATCATCGAGTTCGAGCCGATCGCGCAAGAGCTCTCTCTAACGGTCAAGAAGGATTGGGAACATCAATCTCTATTTGCTCATGTAGATGTTGAAAAGCTGGTGCGGGCGATCGATAATCTGCTCATGAATGCACTCAAGTTTTCCTTGAAGCCGGGCGAAATTACGGTTCGGCTTGCCCAACATGGCCAATCTATCTTGTTAGCAGTTGAAAATTGGGGAAACCCGATTACCAAGGAGCAGGAGAAGCTTTTGTTTGAGCGTTTTTATAAGGCAGAGCCCTCCAGAAGCGATCGAGACGTGCCTTCAGGAGCAGGACTCGGTTTATCGATTGCGAACTATATCGTCGAGCTGCACGGAGGGAAATTCGGACTTAAGCATGCAAACGGGCATTTCACCTTTTTTATTGAACTGCTGAAAACGGCTGAAGCGAAATAGCGTGCACTCATTGAGTGCACGCCAATTTATGTAGAAACAATTTATTATTCGTATGAAGTCCTAGTCCCCCCATCTATTCTTTCCGCACCTGTCGCTGAATGCGATACTCCGTCGGAGATATACCTTCCAGATTTCTGAATGTTCGGATGAACGAGTTACGGTTGTTAAAGCCGATCTCTTCCAATATTTTCTGAATTGGCTTTGTTGTATGCTACAGCATCTCCTTGGCTTTCGCGATTCGCAGCTCCTGCAGATACTTCTGAAACGTCATTCCTAGTTCTTTTTTCAACAATTTGGACATGTACTTGGGTGAGGTGTTGTATTTGTCGGCGAGCATGTCCAGACTAATGTCTTCGTAATAATATTCATCAATATATTTCTTAAATAACTTAAAATTAAACACTGGCTTAGGGGTGCATGCCTCTAGAACACTATCGTAAAATGAAACGATGAAATCTGCCATATCCCCGATCGAGTGAGTACTGATGGACATGACGAACTCGCTGTAGTTCTTGAAGATGGATTCGTCCATCGTTTTATCAAGCTGCTTCAACGCTTGTGTGCCGATCAGATACAGATGCATATACAGCTGTCTACTGCTCATATCGGTCATGGCGCTGTTCATATTGGCAGTAATAATTGTCTTCAGCAGTTGCTGCAAATCCTCTTGCTTGTTGGAGAGCAGCAGGTTAAAGAGTTTGTTTTCATCTGTTTTACTTAGCAAATATCCAGACTCGTCCTGATTGTTCTCATTATAAATGCTGATCCTTTTAGTATCGAACGGGGATACCCGCCAGAGCGCCTTCATTGCCTCGACCGGCTCAAGCCGTCAAGCATGTGATGGCAGATCAAGTGCTCGCGATGTCAAGAAAGAGGCGCTGATCGCGAAGGAAGCCATTGAGAAGGCGGGCATTATTTTTGCCCTCGACATGTCTCTCAAGCGTTGGCCGATTCATCTCGCCGCCAAGCAAGTGCTGGAGTCCGGCAGGATCGGATCGGTCACCAGTTTGAGGGTGCGCAACGCCCACTCGGGGGCGCTGGGAGGGCTTGGCCAGCAATGGCCGCCTCGCAGCCAGCATCTTCGAATTCGAAAACGGCACGATCGCCATCTGCGATACGAGCCATGTCGCCAATAATTCGCCGTTCTCTATGGAGATGTACGGCACAATGGGCAGCTTCCGTGCAAACGGTTTGAATGGGGTTCATCACAAGCTGCTGAAGCAGGAAGACGTGACGGTGCATTTGTTTACCCAAGAACAGCAGACGCACCCGAATCCAATGAGGTTACTTCCGCCCGTGCCGGGGGAGCCATCCATTCATCGCTGGATCAAGGCTATGGATGGCGATATGGAACTTGCTCTGAACGGAACACAGGAAGGCATCGCACTTGCCATCATACTTGAAGGTTTGTATCTATCAGCACGCACAGGAACCAAAGTATACTTTGATGAAATTTGATTATTTCGCCGAAGTTAAGTTCCTCGCTGAAAGGCGTTCACCCAACTGGGTGAACGCTTTTTTATCGTGATCAAGCGCTGCTCGTCAAACAGTGTCTCGATTATCAAAGGAATTTGTAAATTTTTGTCGAATACTCATCTATTATACTATTTGACAAAAAAGGCGAAGTGGATGCTTAAAAAGGGCAAGATCACTATAACGATTATTTGTATCATTTTAGGTTTTGTTGGGTTATTCATTAAATATGGGGCTACCCCGAATTATCCCGAGGCAGTAAAAGGCGAATTGGATTTAACTCAATGGGACTTTGCCAATAACGGGTCCACCCGCCTGGACGGGGAATGGGAGTACTATCGAAATCAGTTGCTCACTCCGGACGATTTCGATCCGCTAAGACATAACGGCAAACGGCCGGAGATGACAGGGTTCGTTCACGTACCAGACAGCTGGGAGAAGTATGCGGTCGGGGGCTTGAACGGGTCTTCGAATGGATATGCGACATTCCGGCTGCATGTTAATTTGCAGGGCGCCTCCGGACAGATCTACGGAATCAGGCAGATAAACATTAAAACAGCTCACAAGCTGTTCGTAAACAGCAGGGAGATCGGTTCCGGGGGCCTTCCAGGGACGAACAGGCAGGCGACGATTTCCGTCAATACGCCATACGTTCATTTTTTGCAAATTGACGGAAACAATGCGGATATCATCGTCCAAGTAGCTAATTTTCAGTACTTCCAGGGAGGAATCACCCATCCTATTTATTTAGGGTATCAAGGAGACATTCTGTCCATGCGGGAGTTTGCTGTGGTGGAGGATTTATTAGCCACATCCTGCTTTTTGTTAATCGGCGCTTATTTCATTGTGCTTTTCTTGATGAGAGGACGAGAGCGTTCTTGGCTCTATTTTGGTCTGTGCTGTATAGCGGTCTGCGTATATTTGGCGACTCACGGCGAGAAAATTGCAGCGATGTTTGCGCCGGGGATTTCTTTTGAATTGTTTTTGAAAATACAAACAATCTCCGGTGCAGCATCCGAATTATTTCTCCTGCTATACGCCATGCAATCTTTTCCGGGTTTATTTAAGAAAGTCGTCATGAAAGGGTTCGGATTGACTCTCGCAGTGAGATTGCTGCTTATTCTGCTTACACCCGCACCGGTCTTCAGTAAACTTAACAGCGTGGGACTGGTACTGGCATTTATTGAGATCCTCTACGTCGCCTATGTAATGTCTGCCGGCATGATGCGACGGAGAGAAGGCTCGTTGTTGATGCTGATCGGCGCATTGTCGCTTCTGATCATTGAAGTCGCTTCCGCATTGGACATTTTGGGGATTTTATCCGTCCTGTCCATTCAGACTGCTGCTTGGATAAGTTTTGCCGTTGCTCAAGGGTTATTTTTGTCAAAACAGTTTGTGAATACGTTCAAGAAAGTGGAGACTCTTTCAGAACGGCTGCGATATATGGACCGATTGAAGGACGAATTTCTTGCCAATACATCCCATGAAATGAAAACACCACTTCACGCCATCATCAATATTGCCGGGTCGCTGCTTGAAGGAGCGGCAGGTCCAATGTCGCCGCATCAGAAGACGAATGTAGCCATGATCAAAGATACCGGCAGGAGGATGGCCAACCTGTTAGGCGATCTGCTTGATTTCTCCAAATTAAAGAATGGAGAGCTTGTTTTGAAGCGGAAAGCAGTAGCTTTACAACCGATCGTTCGCCTTATTTTTGAGATGTTTCGCCATATGGCGGGGGACAAACCGGTGCAATTCGTTGATTTTCTGGACGATCGTCACTATGTTTATGTGGATGAAGACAGGCTCGTCCAAATTTTGAACAATTTGGTCGGTAATGCGCTTAAGTTTACGGATTCAGGTCAGATTGCCGTATCAGCGCGGGAGAATGATGGTTGGCTTGTGATTTCCGTTTCGGATACCGGCATCGGCATTCCGCAAGACAAGCTGGAAGTCATCTTCGAATCGTTTGAGCAGGCTGGGAAGGCGGTTGCGATGGAGTACGGCGGAATGGGGCTCGGACTCAGCGTTACCAAACGATTGGTGGAATTGCACGGAGGAAGCATTTGGGTGGAATCGGAACAGGGAAAAGGGGCCGTATTTACCTTTACAGTGCCATCCGCAAATCGGGAAGACGAGAAACTGACCGAAGCGGGAATGAATTTGACGAACGCTTGGCAGGAGTTGGCTGCGCCCCAAATGAAGTCTTCGAGTAATGTTCGATTGGATGGGGAAGGCATCTATACGATCCTGATTGCCGATGACGATGCTGCCAATCGGCAGGTGCTGCTCAATCTTTTGTCCGTCGAGAAATATTCAGTCATTGCCGTTTCCAGTGGCATGGATGCGATACGTGAAATTGAGATGAACCGGCGTATCGATTTGGCGATTATCGATCTGATGATGCCTGGCATGTCAGGCTACGAAGTGTGCCGGCATATTCGCAAACGATACTCGTTGTCGGAACTCCCGGTGTTGCTGTTAACTGCTAGAAATCGTCCGGAGGACATTGTGACAGCTTTCGACTCAGGTGCGAACGACTTTCTCGGCAAACCGATCGAGGCGGGCGAATTAAAGGCTCGCATCCGGACACTGCTTGAATTGAAAAAATCGGTTAGCGATTTAATTCATAGTGAGATGGCTTTTTTGCAGGCCCAAATTAAGCCCCACTTCTTGTTTAACACGCTCAATACGGTGATTTCAGTAAGTCATACAGACGTAAGCAAAGCTCAGGATTTACTTGTTGAATTGAGCCTGTACTTGAGAAGCAGCTTCGATTTCCACAACCGGGAACAACTCGTCTCGATCCACAAAGAGCTTGAACTCGTAGAGTCGTATCTGTTCATCGAAAAAGCCCGCTTTGGTCAGCAACTGCAAGTGATCTATGACATCGATGAGGACATTCGCTGCCGCATTCCTCCGCTCATTATTCAGCCAATTGTGGAAAATGCCATTCGGCACGGCGTGATGAAGCGGCCAGAAGGGGGAGTCGTGCGAATTTCCGTGAAAGCGGACCAAGACTATCTTGTTATTGTTGTATCGGATAATGGACTGGGAATTCCAGATGAAACGAAATCGTCATTGTTAGAAGGAAAAAACGGGACGAGAGGAGTTGGACTCGCCAATATCGAAGGGCGCTTAAGGACACTCTACGGAACGGCTTTAAAGATCGATAGTGTGTCAGGAGAAGGTACGCAAGTTATGATTCGCATTCCGAATTCGATTGGGTGAGGTGACCTATGCTGCGCGCAATATTAATCGACGATGAGCAGCCCGCGCTGGATTTGCTTAAAAAATTGTTGATGACGATCGGAAACATCGAGATTGTCGGAACGTTTACGAAACCGGGCGAAGCAATCCATAGGTTATTGCAGGAGCGCGTGGATGTTGTGTTTTTGGATATTGAAATGCCTGGTTTGAACGGGATCGAAGCAGCCGAACATATCATGGCGATTGACCCAGGAATCGATGTGGTATTTGTGACGGCCTATAATCATTATGCCGTCGAAGCTTTTGAGCTGAATGCCATCGATTACGTGCTGAAACCAACCACAGTTGAACGATTAAGGAAAACTACCACGCGGATCATGTCAGCTGGTAAGCAAGGAAAATTCAACAATGCGGGGCAAACAAGCAAATCCACGTTTATCTGTTTTGGCCGCTTTGAATGGATACGTGATGAGAACGCGGAAGCCGTGTCTCCCGTAAAATGGAGAACATCCAAGGAACGCGAACTGATGGCGTATCTCGTTCATCACCGGAATACGTTTGTTACGAAAGAAAAAATTCTGGAGGATATTTGGCCCAATGCAAATTTGGAGCAAGTTACCGCATTTTTGCATACCTGTATCTATAGCATTAGGAAAAAGATAGCGAGCGCCGGCGACAACTATAAGTTGGAGTTTCATAACAACTGCTATCGTTTGGAGATACGCGGTGTTGAATGTGATGCGGCTGGATTTGAGCGGGTTACCGGTGGTGAAATGGTCATAACTCCAGATTCTATCGGGGAATTCGAGAAGATAGCAAACCTTTACAAAGGCAATTATATGGAGGAAGATGGTTTTGCTTGGGCGCAGGAAGCGCAGGAGAAATATAAAAGCGATTATATTGAGTTAATGAGACGAATGTCGGATTACTATTTATCTGTCAAAGAGTTCCGTGCGGCGGTACAATGTTTGCAAAGCGCCCTTCGCCATAACCCTTATCTTGACGATGTCAATGAAAGAGTATTGCTGGTATACGCGAAGTCGGGGGACCGATTGTCCATGATGAGGCATTATGAACGCTTTACGAAGTTATTGCAAGAAGAACTGGGAACCCTTCCATTAAAATCCACGGTTCGATTATTTTCCGAGCTGTACAGCGGCAACGCCGACGATGAGTCGAAGGCGTAAGCCGTTTTTTTTTTGCTCAGAATTTGCTTAGAACGATGTGATAAGGTTAAACGAGCTAAAGCATGAAATATGGGGAAGGAAGATGAAAGTTGTCGAATAAAGGAAAAACGGCAAGAGAATTGAATGCGAATTTCTCTGCTTGGAAGCAAATGGCTTATAAAATCATTCGACTGAAATTATCATTATTGTTGCTGTTTAGCACATTTATGTGGATCAATCCTGGGAAAGATGCACATGCAGAACCAACTACGAGTTCTCTTGATAACTGGTACATTCGATCCACGGGACAAACTATGGTTGGCGTCACCTATGGCAACGGCATATATGTGGCGGTAGGTACAAGTGGAACGATAGTGACCTCCAGTGACGGAGTGAGCTGGGTGACTCGCACGTCGGGCACCACGAATACGCTTGATAGCGTCACCTACGGCAACGGCATTTTTATGGCTGTAGGGGTAAGTGGAACGATATTGACCTCCAGTGATGGAGTGAGCTGGACGAGCCAAACGTCGGGCACCTCGTATGAGCTTCGTAGAGTCACCTATGCCAACAGCACTTTTATGGTTGTGGGGTATGGGGGAACGATATTGACTTCCAGTGACGGAATGAATTGGACGAGCCGCACGTCGGGCACCGCGAATGTTCTTTTTGGCGTCACCTACGGTAACGGCACCTATGTGGTGGTGGGGACAAGTGGAATGATACTGGCCTCCAGTGACGGCGGAGTGAGTTGGACGCCCCGCACGTCGAACACCCCGTATCCTCTTTATACCGTTACCTACGACAACGGCACGTATGTGGCGGTTGGGGCGAGTGGAACGATCTTGACTTCCAGCAACGGAGTGAGCTGGGCGCCACGCACGTCGAACACCGCAAATGGACTTAATGGCGTGACCTACGGCAACGGTACGTATGTGGCGGTGGGCTTAAATGGAACGATATTGACTTCCAGTGACGGTGGAGCGAGTTGGGTAACCCGTACGTCGGGCATCACGATTCATCTTTCTGGCGTCAGCTACGTCAACGGCATGTATATGGCAGTGGGAGCAAGTGGAAGGATCTTAACCTCCAGTGATGGATCGAGTTGGACGAGCTCCCTGTATGGTGTAACCTTGAATCCTATTTACAGCGTCATCTACGCCAACGGCAAGTATTTGGCGGTGGACTATAATGGAGTCATATTGACCTCGAGTGACGGAGCGAGCTGGACGAGCCGCACGTCGGGCACTACGTTTCCTCTGTACGGCGTCACCTTCGACAACGGCAAGTATGTAGCGGTGGGGTATGGTGGTAGAATCTATACCTCCAGTGACGGAACGAACTGGACGAGCCAAACGTCGGGCACCGGGAATCATCTTTATGGCGTCACCTACGCCAACAGTAAATATGTTGCAGTGGGGGCAAGTGGAACGATCTTAACCTCCAGTGACGGAGTGATTTGGACAAACACTGCGTCGGGCATTCCGAATGATCTATGGAACATTACCTACGGCAATGACACCTATGTGGCGGTGGGTGCAAATGGAACGATCCTTACCTCCATGGACGGAATGAGTTGGACGAGCCAAACGTCGGGCACCACGAATATTCTTTACGGCATCAGTTACGGCAATGGTAAGTATGTGACGGTGGGTGCAGGTGGAACGATCATAACCTCCAGTGACGGAGCGAGCTGGATGAGCCAAACGTCGAGCACTTCGAATGAGCTTCGTGGCGTCGGCTACGGCAACGGTACGTACGTGGCGGTTGGAGCAAGCGGAACGCTCTTGACCTCCAGTGACGGAACGAGCTGGGCGAGTCACGCGTCGGGCACCTCGAGTGTTCTATATAGTGTCAACTACGCTAATCGCACGTATGTGATGGTAGGGTACTCTGGCACGATTTTGCAATCGTCAATCGTAGATGCGCTGACCAACGCGGCAACGCCGGGCATTGATACGCAGCCAACGGGCGCAGCGGTCAATGAAGGAGATAGCAGCCCGACTTTGAGTGTAGCAGCTAGCGTGAGTGACGGCGGATTGCTGACGTACCAGTGGTACAGCAATACGACGAACAGCACGAGCGGCGGCACAGCGATCAGCAGTGCAACAAGCCCAACCTATGCCGCACCGACGGCAACGGTTGGTACGATCTACTACTATGTGGTCGTGACCAACACGAACAACAGCGTGAGCGGCACGAAGACGGCAACGGCAACGAGCAGCATTGCTGCGGTCACGGTGAATGCACTGACCAACGCGGCAACGCCGGGCATGGATACGCAGCCAACGGGCGCAGCGGTCAATGAAGGAGATAGCAGCCCGACTTTGAGTGTAGCAGCTAGCGTGAGTGACGGCGGATTGCTGACCTACCAGTGGTACAGCAATACGACGAACAGCACGAGCGGCGGCACAGCGATTAGCAGTGCAACAAGCCCAACCTATGCCGCACCGACGGCAATGGTTGGTACGACCTACTACTATGTGGTCGTGACCAACACGAACAACAGCGTGAGCGGCACGAAGACGGCAACGGCAACGAGCAGCATCGCTGCGGTCACGGTGAATGCACTGACCAACGCGGCAACGCCGGGCATGGATACGCAGCCAACGGGCGCAGCGGTCAATGAAGGAGATAGCAGCCCGACTTTGAGTGTAGCAGCTAGCGTGAGTGACGGCGGATTGCTGACGTACCAGTGGTACAGCAATACGACGAACAGCACGAGCGGCGGCACAGCGATTAGCAGTGCAACAAGCCCAACCTATGCCGCATCGACGGCGATGGTAGGTACGACCTACTACTATGTGGTCGTGACCAACACGAACAACAGCGTGAGCGGCACGAAGACGGCAACGGCAACGAGCAGCATCGCTGCGGTCACGGTGAATGCGCTGACCAATGCGGCAACGCCGGGCATGGATACGCAGCCAACGGGCGCAACGGTCAATGAAGGAGATAGCAGCTTGAGTTTGAGCGTAGCAGCCAGCGTAAGCGACGGCGGATTGCTGAGCTACCAGTGGTACAGCAATACGACGAACAGCACGAGCGGCGGCACAGCGATCAGCAGTGCAACAAGCCCAACGTATGCCGCATCGACGGCAACGGTAGGTACGACCTACTACTATGTGGTTGTGACCAACACGAACAGCAGCGTGAGCGGCACGAAGACGGCAACGGCAACGAGCAGCGTCGCTGCGATCACGGTGAATGCGTTGACCAATGCGGCAACGCCGGGCATGGATACGCAGCCAACGGGCGCAGCGGTCAATGAAGGAGATAGCAGCCCGACTTTGAGTGTAGCAGCTAGCGTAAGCGACGGCGGATTGCTGAGCTACCAGTGGTACAGCAATACGACGAACAGCACGAGCGGCGGCACAGCGATCAGCAGTGCAACAAGCCCAATCTATGCCGCACCGACGGCAACGCCAGGCACGACGTACTACTATGTGGTTGTGACCAATACGAACAGTAGCGTGAGCGGCACGAAGACCTCAACGGTAACGAGTAACATCGTAGCGGTCACGGTGAGCATTGCACCTACTTATACGATTGCTCCTATAACAAATCAAACGTTAACTGAACTTACTCAAGGTTACGCTTCGGGTACCCAAGAGACAAAAACCATTAATATAACAAATACCGGAACGAGCGATTTATCGAATTTGTCGGCAGCGATTAGCGGCGAACATGCTAGTAATTTTGTGATTACCCAACCAAGTTCGACATTAGTGAGCGGAGCGGCCGCAACAAGCTTTACGGTTAAAGCAATAGACGGGTTGCCAACCGGCAGATATACCGCAACGGTAACGTTATCGGCAACACATATGACGGATGTGACGTTTACCGTAACACAAACTGTCAACTTGCTGAACTTTCCTGCGAGTCCGCAAAATCTCATAGCTACCGGAGGAGACCGTAATATTACACTAAATTGGAGCACGGTAACGGGAGCAACGTATTACAACATTTATATGACGACTGCTTCAAATGAATTTGGTGACGCTTTAATTGCTACCGTTACTTCTTCTACCTATCATGTACAAAACTTGTTAAACGGCACGACTTATTACTTTACAGTGAAAGCAGGTAACTCTGGAGGCTTGAGTGTGGAATCCAATCAAGCCAACGCCACTCCGGCAACGGTTCCGGCAGCACCAACGAATGTTTCGGCAGTAGTTGGAAATGGAACAGCGACCGTTACTTTTACGGCTCCAACCGACAATGGAGGAAGTGCGATTACGGGGTATGAAGTAACAGCTTCATCAGGGAATATAACCGTAACAGGCCCATCAAGCCCGATTATCATTACGGGTTTGGTGAATGGAACGAGCTATACGTTTACGGTGAAAGCGATCAGTGATGTAGGAAAAAGTGTACCTTCTGCAGAGTCGAATGCGGTCATTCCGCAAACTTCATCCCGTGATGATAGGGATAGCAATACGCCATTTGCGCCTAACACTCCAACGACACCGGAGAACAAGATAACTAATGTGGATATACTTGTCAACGGTAAAGTGGAGAACGCGGGAACTGCAACAACGATCCAGCGAAACGGCCAATCCATAACAACGGTGGTTGTCGATCAGAAAAAGCTGGAGGACAAGCTCGTATCGGAAGGTCAGCATGCAGTGGTTGCGATTCCAGTAAACCATAAATCCGATGTGGTCATTGGCGAGCTGAACGGCCAGATGGTGAAAAACATGGAGGACATGCAAGCTGATCTTAAGATTATTACTGATCGCGCTACCTATACAATTCCAGCGCAACAAATCAATATTAACACCATATCCGAACAAGTCGGCAAGTCGGTAGCCTTGCAAGATATCAAGGTGCAAATTGAAATTGCCGTACCAACAATAGATACAGTGAAAGTTGTTGAGAACGCGGCAGCCAAAGGAACGTTCACGCTTGTTGTACCGCCGCTTAACTTTACAGTTAGAGGTACCTACGGAGATAGGAGCATCGAAGTATCGAAGTTCAATGCTTACATAGAACGAACTATTGCGCTTCCAAATGATGTTGATTCCAGCAAGATTACTACAGGTGTTGTTCTTGAGACAGACGGAACCGTTCGTCATGTACCAACCAAGATTGTTGTAATTGATGGCAAATATTACGCCCAAATCAACAGCTTAACGAATAGCACGTATGCTATCGTCTGGCATCCGTTCGAATTTAATGATGTGGCGGATCATTGGGCTAAACAAGCTGTGGGCGATATGGGCTCGCGGATGGTCATCGATGGTACTGGCAATGGTATGTTTAGTCCAGACCGGGAGATTACCCGCGCTGAGTTTGCAGCCATCATTGTTCGTGGATTGGGACTCAAACTGGAGCATGGAACAACAGAATTCTCGGATGTGAAATTGACGGATTGGTATAGCAGTGTTGTCACTACTGCTTATGCGTACCACTTGATAGGCGGCTTTGAAGACGGCACTTTCCGTCCAATGGACCGGATTACGCGGGAACAGGCCATGGTTATCCTCTCCAAAGCGATGACGATCACTAGATTGAATGCCGAGCTATCAATTCAATCAACAGATGTAATCCTTCGGGACTTTGGAGATATGTCAGAAGTATCCCCATGGGCGCTGAACAGCGTTGCGGACAATGTGCAGGCTGGCCTTGTAGCAGGAAGAAGCGGTAATGAGCTTGCACCAAAGGATTACATGACTAGGGCTGAGGTTGCTGCAATCATCCAGAGATTATTGCAAAAATCTGGGCTGATTTAGTAGAAGCGTTGTACAAAAAAACACGAGCCAAACTGGCATTGTGTTTTTTTGTGCTGTAATCAATACCGTCAATCAGGATGAAGGAAACTAACCGCCGGACTTTGCTGTGTTTTCGCGCACTTTACTCGGAGACACTGCGTAATATTTGCTAAACGCCCGGCTGAAAGAATATAAATCGGGATAACCGAGCGTCATGGCGATTTCCGAGACCGAATGCCGCGTTTGCTGCAGAAGTTGAAGGGCTCTCTCCATGCGGAGCTTTTGCAAATATTGGATAGGCGTCATCCCGATCTGTTCGGCGAATATTTTGGAGAAGTAAGCCCGATGAACCGAAATATACGCAGCGACGTCTTGCACGTTAATATTTTCGGTGTAATGCATATTCATATACTCTATGCTTCGAGGAATCCAGCCAGCAGGACCTGCATCTGGTTCTTCGGTGTTTTTTTGCGGGATCATAAGTCCGAATATGCGGTAGATTGCCGTAATCAAATCGACTTGTCGCCGACTGCTGTTATCTTCCTGTTGACTGAATAGATGGATGAGCGATGTTTCGAGTTCTTTCCCGATCATACCCAAGATATAAGGGGCAGAGGGATGGAAGCCGGCTTTCTCGAGCAGCAGCGGCGTTTGCCCGCCATCGATGGAAACCCAAATCATTTCCAAGGGCTGGCCGGACGGAACAATGAAATGGTGGTAGACGACACCCGGATATGCGCAAAAAACATCGCCTTTGGTTAGCTCAATGTGCTGATCTCCATAACGATGACGAACCTTTCCGTTTATAACAAAATGCAATGCGTAATAGTCGATCATCCGCTGCGGGAAGCGATAATCTGGCCCTGCTTTGAGGCGCCCCATCCGGACTGGCCATAAGCCTCCGTTCAAGGCTAGTTCGTCTACAACATAATTGCGTGATTCTTCATATTCGTCAGGATGCTGCCGCTTGCTCATGTCTTCGTCCCCACTTCCTGAATTCAGCCTGTTGACAGTAGGGTCAAGTATAACATTGACCTTACAAAATGCCAAACTGGAATTGCGAAATACCATTTTCGGACGGGGCGTTCAGGTTTTATGATAGTGAGGTAAAAAAGATGGGGAGATGAAAACATGAGTTTAATAGAAGCGACGCCCAACAAGACAAAGCAGCGCAAAGGCATTGGCATTATTGATAGCGATATCCATCATACGTTTCAGGACATCAAGCAGCTGTTTCCTTACTTGCCGCGAAAATACAGGGAGCGTATTGAACTGTGGGGACCGAGTCTTGGCGGGGGGCCGGGCACACTGAACGGAGGCAACATCGGAAAAAGAGCCGATTCTTTCCCTCCAAACGGCGGACCAGCCGGTTCGGATCTGGATTTCATGGTCGAGCAGCTTCTGAATCCTTTCGACATCCGCAACGGGATTTTGACCGGTGAATTTATAGCGAGCACGAACACTGCTGATACGTATTACTCGGCCGCACTGTGTTCCGCTTTCAACGACTATACGATTGAGCATTGGCTCGAGAAGGAGCCCCGGTTCAGAGGCTCCATCTACCTGCCGATTCACGATGTAGCTGCATCGGTACGGGAAATCGAACGGCTCGGTTCCCATCCCGGAATGGTTCAGGCGTATGTTCCGTCGGGTTCGTCTCATCCTTACGGAAATAAAATGTATCCAGGATTGGAAAGCACTGCGTGACCAGACGCCTTGGGTGAAGAAAAAGCCTAGCGAATATTTACTCACCAACATGTACATCGGCTCTCAACCGATTGAGGAAGCGCCGAACCGTCAAGCTTTCGATATGTTGTTCGAGGCTATGCACGCCAAGGAAAGGCTGCTCTTCT
The DNA here is from genome assembly GCF_052682475.1 of Paenibacillus sp. WC2504. Lineage (NCBI taxonomy): Bacteria > Bacillati > Bacillota > Bacilli > Caryophanales > Paenibacillaceae > Paenibacillus > Paenibacillus sp. WC2504. The sequence goes on along the minus strand of NZ_JBQZFH010000001.1, from coordinate 7,318,929 downwards.
GCAGCGATTACCCGCACTGGGATTTCGACTCGCCGAAGCTCGTTTTCCCCAAGATGAACAAAGAAACGACAGAGAATGTGTTTTACAATAATGCTGCCAGGTACTATGGTTTGCCTATGCAGGACAGAACGGAGGAATAGCGATGGCGCAACATTATGTAGGAACATGGGATGAATTCACCGACGGCGAACCCAAAATTGTTGATGTAAAAGGGCGGAGCGTAGGCATTTATAAAGTATCCGGCAAGCTTCATGCCATTCTTAATTACTGTCCACATCAGGGGGCCAGCCTATGCAAAGGACCCGTTACATCATGGGTCACATCGCCGTTGCCCGGGCAATTCGTTTATGAACAAGAAGGGGAGATCGTTCGTTGTCCCTGGCACCATTGGGAATTTGACATTAAAACCGGCGGTCTAGTTGTAGATCATAAAGTCCGCACGAAAACTTACGAGGTTTTCGTAGAATCGTTTGACTTGTCGGTGGAGCAGGGGAAAGTGTACATCGAGGCGTAGCAGATCTAATGAAAATAGGTCTTTTGTTCGGATAAGGTTTTTTACTTCATACATCAATTTCGGGACCTTACAAAATGATAAATGGAAAATGTGCTTTTGGGCAAGGTGTCATAGATGTTTTGACCTGCATTTGGATACATAGCCGTCTTTCTAAACATACTAAAATTAAAGATTGGTAATGCCGTTTAATTTAAAGTATCTGGAGAGGATAGATAGCATTGAGTGTTGCAAATAAGGAAACAGGAAGTAGTTCAATCAAAAAAGGGCCTATTTTGTTTGTGATGATTTTGGGGGCCTTCTTAACCACATTGAATCAAACGATTATGAGTGTTGCAACCCCCGAACTTATGAAGGACTTTAATATCGCGGCATCGACGGCCCAATGGCTGACAACCGGTTACCTGTTGGTTAACGGAGTGCTGATCCCTATTACGGCATACTTCATGCAGCGTTTCAGTACAAGGCAGCTGTTTCAGGCATCGATGTTCATTTTCCTTCTCGGTACTGTCATTGCTGCAATCGCACAGGACTTCCCAACCCTGCTTACGGGTCGAATGATTCAAGCAGCCGGTGCAGGCATCGTGATGCCCCTCCTCTCAATGGTTATTTTAACACTGTTCGTGCCTGAAAAAAGAGGGGCCGCAATGGGAATGATGGGACTTGCTATCATTTTTGCTCCAGCCATTGGACCAACACTAGCGGGTTACATTTTGGAACACTACAAATGGGAGGTCATGTTTTATGGCATGATTCCGTTTGCTGTTATTGTTATCGCATGTGGGTTCATTTTTTTGAAAAATGTATCCGAACGAATCAACGCTCGCTTCGATATTCTAAGCGTCACTTTCTCTACCATCGGTTTTGGCTCCCTGCTGTATGGGTTTAGCAGAGCGGGAAGCTTGGGCTGGTCGAGCAATGAGGTTATTCTAACGATCGCGATTGGTGTTGTTTCACTTGCTATTTTCTCTTGGCGTCAGTTGACTTCGAATACCCCTTTGCTCGATCTGCGGGCATTCAAGTACAGTATGTTTTCCTTGACGACGGTCATCGGTATCGCGGTGACGATGATTATGTATGCAGATATGATGCTGCTGCCGCTTTATTTGCAAAATGCACGAGGATATACGGCTCTAGAATCCGGACTTTTGTTGCTTCCTGGTGCTCTCGTGATGGGTTTCCTAATGCCTGTAACCGGTAAACTGTTCGATCGATTTGGTGCAAAATGGTTGGCGATTATTGGATTGCTCATTACGATTGGAACAACCCTTGGTTTTACTGATTTAACAGACTCAACTACTTACACCTATTTGGTACTCATGTCTACTGCACGACGAATTGGAATGGCTTTATTATTGATGCCAATTCAAACCGCAGGTTTGAACCAATTGCCAACACGATTGAATCCTCATGGTACAGCAATCTCAAATACGATGCGTCAAGTAGCAGGGGCTATCGGGACCTCTCTGCTTATAACTGTCATGAGCGATCGAACCAAAACTCATCTTCAGGATATGATGACGAGTGGTGGAGCAACTGCGGGTGTAACACAAGCTCAACTTATAACAAATGCAACCATAGAAGGAATTAATGATGCCTATCTTGTTATTGTTGCCATCGGTGTTGTTGGACTGGTGCTTTCCTTCTTTATCAAAAGAGTAAAACAAGGCACGGAAGAAGTTCCATCGCTACAAGAAAGTGAATTAACGCCTACATATAGGCCCACAGAACGAGTTGGAGAGATTAAATATGCCACGCAGCAAACTGCTGCTGATAATGAGTTTCGTAATGCTATAAAAGGTTTTTCAAACAAATCTCAATCTCCAAAAAACGATATGCTTTTTAACGATAATGATTACAGGAAGGCTCTCCACGGGTTAAAGGGAAATGAGAAAGAGGCGAGTGATGTGGTTGTAATTGACGATAAAGCATATCGAGATGCTCTTAAAAAACTTAAAGAAGAATCAGATCAACTTTAAGTTTATAAGAATCGGGCTATTAGGAATAGTGATAAGACTACTATACGTAGGAGGGCATACGATGAAGATTTATATCGTTTATGATAGCGAGGTTGGGCATACAGAAAAGCTTGCTCGATCCATTGCAAAAGGTGCTAAAAATGTAGAAGGGACAGAGGTTTTTATCCATCATGTCAATAACGCAAATATCAGAGATCTTGCGCAGATGGATGCTATTATCTGGGGATGCCCCGGACACTTTGGCACGATTAGTTCGGGCTTAAAGGCTTGGATTGATAAGCTCGGTTCGTTATGGGCAGAAGGAAATCTAGTTGATAAAATCGGTGCCGTATTCTGTACAACAGCGACCGTACATGGTGGCATCGAGGCGACTCTGCTTAACTTGATTACACCGATGTTGCATCAAGGCATGATGGTTGTTGGATTACCCGCTAGTATTCCGGGGAATGCTTTTTACGGCAGCTATTATGGAATAGGGGTTACATCTCCGGATGAAGATACCGAAGATGAGCTTAGTCATTCACTATATGACAAAGGTATCCTACTAGGTGAATCTTTAGGTACACGCGTGGCAAATATGACAAAAATCTTCTTAACCGGTAAGGAGCACCTTTCTAGACAAGGCAGCTGATTATGTTCAGCTGTTTTTTCATTTTGACCGTTGGATAATAGATTAGAATTGATATTCATCCATGAAATGATATATTAAGTATATCAACATAAAGCGTTAGGGTGAATAAGATGGAAACGCATTTATACAAACAGTTGTATACGCATATCGTTCATGAGATTCAACAGGGGAAATTAAAGACTGGTGATCGTGTTTCATCCGAAAAAGAATTAGCCGAACAATTTGGTGTTAGCCGCATTACTTCCAAAAAGGCGCTCGAAAGGTTGGCAGAAGCGGGTGTTATCAAACGTATCCAGGGAAAAGGGTCGTTTGTGGCGAATGGTTATACTTCGGGTTTGGAGCAAATGCGCCAATCGGAGGAAAGAACGAGTGCGGAGAATGCTGCTCAAGAAAGACCCCTCATTGGATTAATTATTCCAGGTTTTTCGGATGAATATGGTTTGAAGCTCCTTCAATCCATGGAAAAGCAGAGCGCACGGCATGGTTGTGATTTCATCATCAAGAGGACCGGCGGGAGCAAAGAAGAAGAAGAGCATGCGATCCAACTTTTTGTCGGCCTAGGTGTCAAAGGATTAATCGTGACCCCCGTCCATGGCACGCATTATAATGCGGAACTCATTCGTCTAGTCTGGGGCAAGTTTCCTGTTGTATTGGTCGATCGGTATTTGAAAGGAATTCCGGTATGTTCCGTTTACACGGATAACAGAAAAGCGGCGGAAGATCTTACGCTTCATTTGATCGGGAAAGGCCATCAAAACATCGGCTATTTATCCCCGCCGGTTGAAAATACGTCAGCGCTGGAAGACAGGCTTCTCGGATACACGTTGGCTTTTACCCGGGAAGGGTTGAAGTTAGATCAGGACTATTGTTTAACGAATATTACAGGCACCCGTTCAGGTTCATGGGCAGAGGATTTAGAGACGCTCAAAAGCTTTTTAGAACAAAACAGCCATGTAAAAGCGTTTGTTGTTTCGGAATATCTGGTCGCCACCATGTTGGCTCAAGCCATTAACGCACAAGGAAAGATGTTGGAGACCTACGATATCGTCTGCTTCGACTCATTAAAAGATTTTATGGGAAAGCCGATTTTCACTCACATTCAACAAGATGAGAAACGGATGGGTGAGGAAGCGGTGGACTTGTTAATCTCGCAGTTATATGGAGAAGTTGTCACTGAACAAAGAATTGTCGAACATAGGATGATTGTGAAAGAATAGCAAGTAAAATTTATGAACAGAGAAACCGTGGAATATAAATTCCATGGTTTTTTATTTTCTAGTTTCCCTGATGCTGTCTACTACCGTCGAAAAAGTAAAATTTTGTACAAGCATGTCGCAAAATCGTAGTGGACATGGTAGATTTGGCCATATTATTATACTTAGTATACAAACACATTTACCGGCTTGTTTGTATCAGGAAGTGTCATACTATTCTTGCTTTTCTGAAGGAGGTAACAGTATGTATCGGAGCAATAAGAAAATGTTATCCATCTCCACCTGTGTCTTGTGTGCAACTGTGTTATTCGGCTGTTCGAAGGGGACTGAAACGACAAACACCACAGCCAGTACAACGGCCCCGGCAGCAACTAGTGCAGCTACAGCTGCAGCAAAGGAAACGAAAGCACCCGATGCTGCAAAAAAAACCATCACCATCACATATAGAGACGATGGTACTGGTGAGAACGGAACGCTTTACAAATGGTTTAAAGATGCGGCTGCCAGCTATCCGAACAAAGATGTCATCATCAAGCAGACGCCGATCCAGGCTTCTGAAGGCGATTACTTCGCGAAAATTGCGCTAGCCCTCAAATCGAAAGACACAGCACCGGATATCGTTACAGAAGACACCTTCATGTTAAACTCCGATGCCAGTGCCGGCCTCTTGTCTCCTTTGGATGACAAAGTAAAAAGCTGGGCCGACTGGACAAATGGTTCCTTCATCGAAGCGATGAAAAAAGGGGTAACAGCCGCCGACGGTAAAATTTACGGCGTACCGTATAACACGGACTCCCGGGGACTCTGGTACAACAAGCAAATTTTCAAACAAGCTGGACTGCCTGAAGATTGGAAACCAAAAACGTGGGATGAAGTCTTGAGCGCAGCAAGAACAATCAAGGAAAAAGCAGCCAAGGACGTTGTACCTTTCTGGATGAACATGGGTAAAGCAACGGGCGAAGCGACTTCCATGCAAACTTACGAAATGCTGCTTTATGGAACAGGCGAAAGACTTTATGATGATGCGACTTCGAAGTGGACCGTTAAAAGTCAAGGTATTATGGATGCGCTTTCATTCGTCGATACCATTAACAAAGAGAAACTTGGCCCTCCTCTTTCCAAAGTATTGAATGGCCAAGCGGGCAACTCCTCTGCTCGTGAATATTTGCCAAAGGGTAAACTCGGCATCTCCTTGGACGGTTCCTGGATTGCAGGCAACTATCTGCCGAATGGTGCAGCTCCATGGCCGGAGTATAAAGACGTGCTGGGCTTTGCTCCAATGCCGACAAGTAAAGGTCAAGCTCCAGGTTCCATTACTTTAGCCGGCGGATGGGCGCTGTCTGTTCCTGCTAACGCGCAGCATAAAGACGAAGCTTGGGACTTCATCAAATATGCCCTTAACAAAGAAAACACGCAAAAACTTGTAATTGCAAGCGGTAACATTACAGTTCGGGCCGACGTTGCCAAAGATCCGGGTTATACGCAAATGCCGTTTAATGCCATTGCTACGGATTATTTGAAAAATGCGGAGTTCCGACCTGCTCGTGATAAATATCCAGAAGTATCCACACAAATTCAGGCTATGGTTGAGTCTGTGGCGACAGGCACCTCACCTGCCGATGCGATGAAGAAGTATCAACAAGACGTAACGCGCATTGTTGGAGAGGATAAAGTCAGCGTGAAGTAATGGCAACACCTTGCCCTGGCGCCCTATTCTCAGAATACGGGGGTCAGGGCAAGCTTGGGTTGCCTACATCACCAAGGAGAAAGGAGAGAACTATGATGAGCAGTTCGGCAATCCCGATAACCTCGAGAAAGACGTACACATGGTTGTATTTTTTATTTCCTTCGTTGGCCGTTATGCTAGTTTTCTTCATCTATCCGATCTTGCTAACGTTTTTCTACTCATTTACGAACTTGGCATTGACCGGAGAATCGGCCAAACAGCTGAAATTTGTTGGTTTTGACAACTATGTCCGCATGTTCGCGGATCCAACGGTTAGAGTCAGTATCTGGAACACATTAGTTTTCCTGATCGGCTCAGCTGTCATCGGTCAACAAGTGCTGGGATTTTTGATCGCAATCTTGATGAAACGTAAAAATAAAACGTTCCGGCGTGTGATTGGAACTGTCGTTCTCGCAGGTTGGGTCACACCTGAAATTGTTTGCGCATTATGTCTCTACAGCTTTTTCGGCGACGAGGGTACGTTAAACGCCATTCTAAGTACACTAGGCATTCCGACGGTCACTTGGCTATACACCGTTCCGATGCTCACAATTATTTTAGCGAACGTCTGGCATGGAACAGCCTTCTCTATGCTTGTGTTTCAAGCAGCACTTGACGATGTGCCGAAAGAAATCGAGGAAGCGGCCCTTGTCGATGGAGCATCACGGTGGAAAATTTTAACTTCTATTATTCTTCCTTATATCAAAGGAACGATTACTACCAATGCGATGCTGGTTACTTTACAGACCCTAGGCGTTTTTGGCCTCATCTATGCGATGACCGGCGGGGGACCAGGCACAGCAACAACGACATTACCTATCTTTATGTATAACCAGGCCTTCATTAACTATCAGCTCGGTTACGGTACGGCCATTTCTTTATTGCTCTTGCTTCTGGGTATTGTGTTGAGTTTGTTCTATATTCGCACTTTAAAAGAGTAAAACCACAAGGAGAGTTGGTATGACTGAGATCTACCGTAAAGTCGTTTATCGCACCTTGCCCTACGCAGCCCTCACCTTTATCGGCATTTGTTTCCTACTACCACTCTTATGGGTGCTAGTTGCCTCCGTGGATCCTAACGCGATGCAATCGCTCAAGGTCCCAAGCTCTTTGACAGCAGGCAACTATATCGACGTGATCACTAGTAGCGCCAACCAGCGCGCATTTCTAATAGGACTCTTCATTTCGGTCGGTCAAGCTTTGATTGTTGTTCTAATAGGTCTGCTAGCGGCTTATCCACTGTCTAGATATCAATTGAAGTATAAGAAGCCGTTCATGTTGACCATCTTATTTATGACTTCGCTGCCAATCACAGCCGTTATGGTCCCTGTGTATCAATTGTTTTTGACATTAAAGCTTTATGACAATATCTTCGGTGTCATTCTTTTTAAAGTCGCCTCTGCGATGCCTTATGGCATCTGGATGCTCAAAAATTTTATGGATTCCGTACCGAACGAGTTAGAAGAAGCGGCATGGGTGGATGGTGCATCCATTCTAGCAGGCATCCGCAGGATCGTCACTCCATTGATGATTCCGGGCATATGCACGGTTGCTATCTTTACCTTCTCCGGTAGTTGGGGCAACTTTTTCGTTCCCTACATTCTCTTAAGTACGCCTGAGAAGTTCCCGGCGGCGCTCAAGCTATACCAATTCTTCGGGCAGTACGGCATGGTGAGTTATGGTAAATTAGCAGCGTTTTCTACGCTCTATGCCATTCCGTCCGTTATCATGTATATTCTCTCTCAGCAATTTATGTCCAAAGGTTTCGGCCTCCAAGGCGGGACTAAAGGGTAGCGTGATTACGAAGATCGATATGTGAACGGACTGAAAATAAGATGCAACAGGAAAAACCCTTACCTATTAGAGGTGAGGGTTTTTCCTGTATTTAGAAGTCGGCGATTTCGTTGGTCGACCTCTAACTTTTCTATTGCGCGGTCAAAATTTGTGGACCTTCGGCCGTGATGGCGATCGTATGCTCGTATTGGGCAGCGAGCTTGTTATCTATCGTCCGTGCGGTCCAGCCGTCCGGATCGATTGTCATGAAGTAGCTGCCTTCGGTAATCATGGGCTCAATCGTGAACACCATACCTTCCTTGATACGAAGGCCTTTTCCAGGCTTGCCGACATGCATATAAGTCGGCTCCTCGTGCAGATCGCGGCCGATGCCATGGGCGAGAAGGTCGCGTACGACGCCGAAACCGTGTGACTCCGCATGCCGCTGAATCGCGCTCGTCACGTCGCCGAGTCGATTGCCGATCCGCGCCTGCCCGATGCCCAGATCAAGACATTCCTTCGTGACACGCATCAACTTCTCGGCCGTCGGCGAGATCTGTCCGACCGCATAACTCCAGGCCGAATCGCCTAGCCAGCCATCGAGCTCAGCGACCGTGTCGATCGTCACGATATCGCCTTCCTCAAGTGGCTTATTGCTAGGGAAGCCATGTGCGATCACATCGTTGGCGGAGGCACAGGTCGCATAGGAATAGCCCTTATAGCCTTTCTGGTATGGCTTTGCACCGTGCTTCAACATAATGTCCTCGAATCTGCGATCAATCTCATTGGTGGTAATACCCGGTTTGATAAGCGGAGCGATTGTACGATGGCATTCAGCCACCACTTGGCATGCCTTACGGATAGCCTCAATTTCATGCTTGCTTTTTAAAATAACCATGTTCGTATCAGGACTCCTTTGTAATAGCTTGCATAGCGATTCGGGCGATTCGATCGACGTCCAGGTTGGAATTGCCCGCATAGTAGTGCAGTCCACAGCAACCGACCAGCACGGCGAGCATATGATCGAGGCTGTCGTCTTCGCACTGGGCGATCGCTTGGAGTGGAACATACAGCCGTTCCATAAATTTTCTTTTGGCGTGTTGTCGATCCCTTTCAGGCAAGCCTGCATAATGTTCCGCCGCCATTTTGTAGACGAGATATGCGCGGGCATCTGACTGCCACAGCTGAAGCAGCGTTTTACAGTACGTCAACAACTGGCTGTCATCCCAGGGGCCGCCGCTGGTGGACGCCCATTTTGCGATCACTTGCTCGCACCGCTCGAAGCCGCTTTCTAACACATCTTCTATTAATAAATGCCGGTTGGGGTAATAATGGTATACGGTCCCGTAACCAAGGCCAGCCTCGCGGGCGACGTCGCGAATATCAAAGCTGCCGCCCGTGCGAAAGTAGGAGAGCGCGGCGACGTCCAGGATCTGTTCTTTGCGCTGTATGCGTATGAGCTCATTTTGTTCTTTGGTGCGGGGGCACATAACGTGCTAACCTCCTTATATAGACCTGCAAATTTGTCGATATAAAAATAGTAACGCATGGGGAGGAGAAATGCAAAAGATATGTCATGTCATTATTAAGATTTAGTTTGACGTTCAATTTCTTCTTACTAAAAATTGGAATATAAGAAGCGGCAAAAGGGAAAAATAACCGAAACTTTCCATTCAAAGAAGAGAGGGAGCTCAAATGAAAGTCGATCCATCTCTAAACGTCAACGAAAAGTTGCTGCAAAATATGCTTTTCAATAGCGCTGACTTTAAATCGAGTACATTTCAAATCGGTAACTGTAGTTATCGGCTCTTTTATTTGGATACAATGATTGAACTTGCAGTGGTGCAGGAGCACGTCATTCGACCCTTGCTTCAGCAAACGGGAGTCCTCAATCTTCGTGAAACTGTGTCTGTCTTGGAATTTAAGGAGACGGAGTTACTGAGTGATGCGGTGAATGCACTTGTGGAAGGTAAAACGGTGCTTCAAGTCGATGGAGAAGTGAAGCTTTACTTACTTGGAACGGAAGCGAAAAAAGAGCGCGCCGTTAACCTGCCCGTAAATGAACGAGTACTGCGCGGATCTAATGAAGCGTTGATCGAAAATGTGAATACAAATATTAATTTGCTGCGCAAAATGATTGTCACACCAGATCTCGTCGTCAAATACTATTGTCTTGGCAGACGATCGAATACGAAAGTCGCCTTACTGTACTTGCAAGAGCTTGCTAACGAACAAGTGATCCAAGAGTTTGAGCGTAGAATTGGCCTTATCGACATCGATTATGTTGAAGCACCAGGCTTTATTCAAGAACTTATTGAGGATCGGAAATTCTCCCTGTTTCCACAATTGATGATTACGGAGAGACCAGATCGTGTTAGATCATATTTAATGAATGGAAAAATAGGGATCTTAACCGATGGTTCGCCGGATTGCATTATTGCTCCCGTCTCCTTCTGGGCATTCTTGCAATCCCCTGATGATTATCAAATAGGTTGGTTACTTGGCAGTGCTTTCAGGTTTCTTCGCATATTAAGCTTTATTATTGCAATGAGCTTGCCTGGCATGTATGTTGCGTTAGTCACATTTGATCCACGTATGCTTCCTTTTGAAATTTCATTAACTCTTCAAAGCTCTATGCAATACGTTGCCATGCCTCCGGTACTCGAAGCGATATTCATGTTGGTCACGCTCGAAATATTAAGAGAAGCGACTGTACGATTAGCAAGTCCTATAGGCCAAACCATTGGTGTTGTTGGCGGTATAGTCATCGGAACTGTTGTTGTTCAGTCAAATCTGGTTTCCACCATGATGGTCATCATCGTTGCCTTTACGGCTGTTGCGTCCTTTAGTATTCCGTCTTATGAAATGAGCAGTGCCGCACGTTTATTGTCATTTCCTATCATTCTAATGGCCGCAACCTTTGGATTAATTGGCTTAGAATTATCTTACCTAATTGTGCTGACGCATTTAGCGCGTTTAAACACAATGGGACTCCCCTACTTTTATAGTGGATTCAACAAAAGTACAATTATGGATACCTTTTTCCGAGGACCTATTAAGAGTCTAAGGGAACGTACGAAAGAAAGCTTGTCCAAAGATAAAACGAGAATCCGAGTGCAGAGGGGTAAAAATGAATGATTCACCTTAAGAAGCTTTCTTTAACACAGCTTTTTAATCTCATTATTTTAACTCAAGTAGGTGTATCCGTCTTATCAATTCCCTTTGCAGAGTCCAAACACTCAGGTTATGACTCATGGATATCTGTATTCATCGGAGGAGTTATTGCGCAAGCGATTATCACAATTATCTATTGCCTTAGTGCGAGATACGCCGATCGGGCGTTGCCTCAATATATGAATAACATTGTTGGCAAGGTAATGGGATCTATTCTGAATATGGTCATAGGGTTATATTGTGCCGAGTCCAGTCTAATGGTCATTGTTTCTTATTCTGATGTGTTAAGCAGATGGGTATTGATTAGAACGCCCTGGTTAGTTCTAGTTGGGATCGCAGTCGGAATCGCTGCGTTCATCGCTTCTTCTTCACTCCGGTCTATTGCTGTAATTACACAGAACATCATGATTATGTTTTTTATTGCCATGGTCATCATTTTTATCAGTGGAATAGGAAAAGGGGACATTCGTCATTTTTTTCCAATCGGAAGTCATGGGATGGGAGCCATCATGAAGGATGCTCTGCCAGCCTTTTGGGCATATGCTGGTTATGAGCTTCTTCTGTATGTCTTTCCAACCTTAAGTTACCGAAAAAAGAAAGATGTCTTTCTTGTAATGACTGCCGCTAATGGATGTACCACTCTCTTTTATATGTTAATCTCCATAATTGTAACGTTTAATTTCAGTGAAAATCAGCTTAGAGTAATCCCTGAGCCCATGGTCTTTATACTCCGCCAATTTAAATGGCCTGTCGTGCAAAGTTTAGATATCGTATTCATGACAATTTGGCTTTCGGTTACGACTGTAACAGCCTATGTCTATTTGTTTTTGGCAGCCCGATACATTTCTTTTACTTTTGGAAAAGAGAAGGGGAACCACGCGGTCATCGTCTGGTTATTAGGGATCTTTTGTTTCGGATTAGGTCTATTTGGATCAGACCGCAAAGTTATTTTTCAATTTTCCAACTATCATAGTTTTGCTACACTTATCGTTATTGCCATCATACCGTCACTCCTTCTGTTAATTTCGATAACTCGGGGGAAGGTGGGGGCAAGATGAAGAGGGTTGTAGGAAGCATGGTGATCTTGTTACTTCTAACCGGTTGCTGGGACCGATTACCGCTGCGCAACCTTAAAATAGTTGATATAGCAGGGATCGATTATGATGAGAAGAGCAGCAAAGTATTGCTGAACTTTGTTGTAACCAAATTAAGTAGGGCTGGGCAAGGAAGCGGTATTTCTGTTTCGGAATCAACAGAGATTTCAGATTCAAAGGTAATCGGAGCGGTTGGGAAGGGGTTATATAAAGAACAGGGTCCCTTTATTGGGATTAATACAAGATTGTTTTTATTAAGCGAAAGTTTTGCAGCACATCAACCAGTTCGTGAGCTTTCCTTTTTGCTGGATACGCCATTTACAACCATTAATTCGCCGGTAGTCATTTTTGACGATCAAGATTCGCCATTTTTCAAACAGTTTAATAGCAGCACCATCACGGATAAAACAAAACTGTTAAATGATTTTGTGAAATCTTTAGAAACCTACGGTATTGTTCCCAACGTTACGATGATGGATTTTCTTTTATCTAAGGAAGAGCCATTAAATGATTTTGCATTACCTGTAATCAAACATGTCAATTCTCGGATGGAATTAAATGGAGCTTTATTATTTCGTCAGAGCGAAAGCACAGGTATTAGGCTTAATAATGAACAAGTTCAAAGCATAATGTTTCTCGTAGGGAACGGGAATGCTGTGCAGAAATTAAAGGGATTTTCATCCAAATTCAACTATGGGCGGGTTGCAAGGACGGGTCACTTGGATGACAAGGATTACGCTTTTTTTATCAAGAAAATAAACAGCAAAATCATCGCACATCAACAGTTGAGTGGACTTCCGGATATTACGATTAAGGTAAAAATGAATATATATGCAACCGAACTTGGAGAAGAGCTTTCTGGTCTTAAGACTGAATACGTCAATGAAATGGAAAAAGCACTAAGGTAATCATTTAAATGAATTGGCAACCAATGCGATAAAAAAAATACAAGAGGCGAACTCGGATGTTCTTGGCATCGGAAAGGAGTTAAAAGCATTTCAACCAGCTCTATGGAAAACGTTGGAATGGAGAAAGGTTTATTCTCGCTTGTTGATCGAACCACAGTTTGAAGTTAGGATTTTGAATACAGGGATTGAATGATACATTTAAAACTAGACCAAATAGAGGGAGTGATATAGGGGATGGGAATTGATGAGATTATTCGTGTAATTCCTTATGATGAAAAGTGGATTGCCTTATTTCAAAACGAAAAAATAAATCTTATTAAAGCTTTCGGAGATCATGCGATCGACATACAGCATTTCGGCAGTACCTCGGTACACGGTATGTTTGCAAAACCAATTATTGATGTTTTGATAGGCGTGAAAACTCTTGAGTTGAGCAATTCCGTAACTAATAAACTAACACAACTTGGATATGAAGGGTTCGGAGAAGCTGGTGTTAAGGGAAGGCTGTATTTTCGAAAACGCCAAGAAAATGCCTATAATCTTGCTGTCGTCATTTGGAATAGCGAGCAATGGGTAAATAATCTTCTCATAAGAAATTACTTGCGAGAAAACCCACATGTAGCCAAGCAATATTGTGAAAGAAAACTTGACGCAATTGAAAAAGGATATACTACCCTGCTGTCTTATTCGGACGAAAAAGCCAATTATGTATCCAATTTACTCGAACAAGCTAAGAAAAATATTGGATAGGAGCTTAAAAACCTTATCCCAAGCCCTGGTTACATTTATCAGGGTTATTTTGGGTATTCTATAACTGAGAAAATTGGGAAGGATGCCAATACAAATGATCAATGAACAAGCTACTCATAGAAGTGAAATTTTTGCATTGCTTTGGTCTATTGCTATGCCAGGCTTAGGTCATCTTTATTTAGGCAACAAAATTATAGGAATCTTATTTATGGTCTATACTGGAATATTCATGATTTTCTCAAATCTGAATAACTGTATTTTTTATGCCTTTGCAGGAAATTTTCAAAAGGCAAATTCGATTTTTGCAGAAAACCCATCCATATTTTTCCCAGCAGTTTATAGCTTTGCTATCTGGCATGCATACAATTACGATGTAATCGTGCGTAAAGGTAATTCAAGTGAATATAAACTTACTGGATTCTTTTTCGGACTTTTGATCGGAGGAGTACCAGGGTCTAGTCAAAATTTTTTAGGAACGTATATCTTTACAGGATTAGTAGTAGGAATAATCTCTGGAATACTATTTCATCTTGTAGAAAAACTAATTTTTAATCATCTTAAAAAGAGTTGAAGCCCTTCAAACATACCGAGCCCGAATTTTATTATTTAAGGTGACGGGTCACTACCCAGAATAGAAGAGCTAAAGCACTGACAATTGCACCTAACAAGCACACTCCGTTCCAGCCTGAGTAAACATAGATACTGGTAGATGCGATTGACCCGGTGGCGCTACCAATGGAATAGAAAATCATGTAACCAGCAGTAAGCCTACTGCGTGCCTCAGGGCGCAAAGTAAGGATCATGCTTTGGTTGGTGACATGTACGGCTTGTACTGCCAGGTCAAGAAGGACAATACCGACGACTAATGCCAGAAGCGAATGTTGCGTATAACTGATTGGCAACCATGATATAAGCAACAGAATCAATGCCACGCCTGTGGCCCTCTGCCCTAAACCTCGATCGGCAAGACGACCTGCTCGCGCAGCTGCTAACGCTCCAGCAACTCCAGCGAGACCAAACGCTCCAATCGAAGTATGCGAAAGAGAAAGCGGAGGAGCGCTGAGAGGCAGCACTAGGGAAGTCCAGAATATACTGAAAGCGGCAAAAATCATCAAGGCTAGTACAGCACGGATTCGCAGGATTCTTTCTTGTGCGAACAATGTAAGCAGCGAGCGAAGCAACTGTAGGTAGGATAATGATTCTCTTTTATGCTCATAATGCGGCAGTACCCTAAACAATACACATGCCATGATTAGCGTTAATAACGCAGAGAGAAGGTAGACAGAACGCCAACCGGCTAAATCCGTTAATACGCCAGCGAAAGTTCGCGCCAGTAGAATACCAATTACGATTCCACTTGTCACAACACCCACGGCACGCCCACGTTCGGCTGGGGCAGCCAAAGTTGCCGCAAATGCAACGAGCGTCTGTGTCACTACGGCAAGCAATCCAACCACAGCTATGGCTATGAATAACACCATGCTTGTGGGGGCGGTACCAACCACAATCAAAGCCAACACGGATACTAGCATCTGTCCAGCGATCAGCCAACGTCGATTTAATAAATCGCCGAGGGGCACTAGCAATAACAGTCCAAGTGCGTAACTAACTTGAGTAATTGTAATAACAATGCCGACGGATGAATGAGTAATACCGAACGCGATTGAAATAGCGTCCAGCAAGGGTTGCGCGTAATATATGTTGGCGACTGCCAGTCCGCAAGCGATCGCAAATAAGAGTGCAACATTGCGAGACATTAAAGATGCGGGCGCTGATTCTGCTGCTATAAGCGCCTTTTGAGCTGGTTCAACGTGTTTACTTGTATAATCCGCGGTAAGGACTTTCGATTCTTCAACAAGCTTCCCCAAATATAACGCCCCCTTAAATTTATGTTTATCTGATTTATAATATACTGATCAGTATGAAATGTTGCCTGACAAATATAACTCTAAAAAAAGATAACTGTCAAGATATTACTGTGGAGGGACAGATGGAATGGAGTGAGAGCTCTAAAATCTTAATCATATTGACAGGATAATCTTAACATAATAAAATTATAACATACCGTTCGATATGAAAAGAGGGGGTTGCTATGGCTCGACAACGCGAATTTGATGAGGGAAAAGCATTGGATGCAGCTATGCTGCTATTTTGGGGAAAAGGGTTCGAAGCTACCTCTTTAAGCGATTTGACATCAAGAATGGGCATTCAGCGTCCAAGCATATACGCCACCTTTGGAGACAAAAAAGGATTATTTGAAGCTGCGTTGCGAAAATATACGAGTTCCCATGCTGTCTATGTTCGCACCAATCTTCAAAACAGTTCTTCTGTTAAAGAGGCATTCCGTACCTTTTTTGAAAATATGGTGGCAAAAGAATATGAAAAAAGTCCGAACTGGGGATGCTTTTGCATCAATTCGATGGTGGAACTTGCGCCTCATGATGAGAAATTTGAAATCTTAACAAGAGAACATCAGATGTATCTCTCGGTAATATTCCAAGAAACGATTGAACGAGGTTTGAGCTCAGGTGAGCTTGATGGCGGTATTAACGCAAAGGGTTTAGCGCAGACACTAGTCGTATCGTTAATAGGACTTACTGTGTTCATGAAATCTCGTCCTGATCGAGTATTTGTTGATAATTCTGTAAAAGAAATACTTACATTGTTAAGATAGAATCAAAAAATATGGGAGTGCCATTACAGGCAAACCAATCGTGGAGATAGCAGTGCCATTTATCATGGTCAAATCGAACTTTATCCTTCGATACAATACGGTGAACCTTATCCTAAATAAGGTAACAATTAGATGATATGACCCTTAATCATTGTCCATCGCACTTGGAATTGTTCATTTAACAAGACAAGATCAGCGTCAAAGCCCGTGGAGATTCTGCCTAGGGTATCAAGGTTTAATATTCGTGCAGGTGTGGTTGAAGCCATTTGAACCGCGTCTTTTAAAGAAATGCCGGTTTCTACGGTAAGACGAAGTGCCTCATTCATCGTAACCGTACTGGAGGCTAAAGTCCCATCCTCTAGTCGAGCTACACCCTCGGAAACCGTAACATGATGTCCACCAAACACATAATTCCCATCACCTAGTCCCATGGCTTGCAAAGCATCTGTGATAAGTACCATGCCATCTGGTCCTTTCAGACGATGCATCATTCTAACGATCGCAGGATGCAAATGAATACCATCCACTATCGCTTGGAGGCTTACATGTTCTTCTTCAAAAGCGGCTACAACCAGACCGGGATCACGATGATGAATCGGACGCATGCCATTGAAACAATGCGTAACGTGACTCGCTCCGGCTTCAAAGGCTTGTTTTGCTTCCTCGTATGTGGCATCCGAATGCGCAACCGCAATTATGACGCCATTTTCTTTCAGAAAAGAGATGAGCTCCATCCCGCCAGGTAATTCTGGGGCTATTGTAACCATCTTAATCAGTCCATCTGCTTCGTTAAAGATTTCTTTCATTTCAGTAAGATTCGGATGTCGTAAAAACCGTTCATTTTGCATACCTTTGCGCTTCGGATTCAGGTAAGGGCCCTCTAGATGAAGCCCAGCAATTTTGGCCCCGACTTCACGCCCGATTACACGTTTCACACTACGAATCATGGCTAGTAATTCTTCAATTGTAGAGCTAACGGAGGTAACCAGAAACGAGGTGCAGCCCGTTTCAGCACAAGCACGCGAAACCTCCTGAATACTCGCCACACTGCCATCCATCATATCGAACCCGTTAGCACCGTGGATATGCACATCGATCATACCAGGTATCAATAAATGTCCTTGGCCATCTATAAGTTCATATTCGCCCTCCGGAAGAGAAGAAAGGCCATTCTCTAGCTTTTCAATAATTCCGTTTCTTATCCAAAGTGTGGCAGGTAGAACAAGGTCGTCTGGTTGAATCACGTTTACGTTGTGCAAAATTTTAAGACTCATCTTTGTTATCCTCCTCGTATTTGTCTTTCTCTTCACATTGAATAATCGCTATATTTTTATTATGGAGTACTTCTCTTATTTCGTTAGGCACCTCTTGATCGGTAATCAAAATATCCACAAAGTCAAAATCTAAACGATAAACCGATTTGCTTGTAAACTTCGTAAAATCAGCCACGACGATTACCTGATCCGATCTGCGGGCCATCTCTTTTTTTACAGATACATCATCTTCGTAAGGAAAGTAAAGCCCATCAGTTTGGATAGATGTAGCTCCGATAAATGCCTTATCAGCTCTTAATTCTCTTAGCTTATCTATGACGGAAGGTCCATATAATAATCGATTTTTGGTATGTAAATAGCCACCGAGCACATATACTTGCAGATCTTCCCGTCCTGAGAGAGTCCCTACAATATCTATCGAATGTGTGACAACTGTAATATTTTTAGCTGAAATTTGTTCTGCTACTGACTGTACCGTAGTTGATACGTCTAAAATGACTGTTTCCCGATCTTGAACTAGTTTAGCTGCTATCTTCCCAATTTTATTTTTACTGTCTGTTTCGTCAATTAAACGTTCCTGATAGGTGGCTATTTCCTTCTTCAATTGAGGTAAAGCGACGCCTCCATGTGTACGAATAACGACCCCTTCTTGTACTAATTTAACAATATCTCTGCGGGCCGTATCCCTAGATACATCTAGAAGAGAGCAGATATCCATAACACTCATTGCATGGTTTTCACTAAGATAGTCGAGTATTTTCAATAATCGTTCTTCTTGATACATTATTATCACCTCTTATAAGTGATTTTATCATAAAACGTAAGTATATAAAAGTAATTTTTAAGTATATTTAAGTATTTAAAGGAGTTTTCCTGTTTTATTTGGCCAATTGATAGGCTTAATTTGTAATTGCCGTATAATCAGGATATGGAGTTGTTGCTATTGACCTAGATAAGGTTAAGACTGAATGGGTTGATGCTGCAACCATAGAACCTACTGGGCGAAAGGTCTGAAGAGTCGGTGGAAAGATCGGAGAAGCTGATCTTCATGATCCATCCTGCCCAACCAACTGGGCGAACGCTTATTACATTTTGTGTATTTAATGAGCTTGCTAGTTATTAGTTAAGCCTGCGGAAGGGGGGAGGGATTAAACTAACGGGAGGATAACTAATGTTTGATTTCCGACTGGGTTAGATCGGTGATTTTATCAATTGAATTAATTTGTATAACCTTGATATTCCAAACATTTGAGAATCGATCCTCTTATCTAGGTAAGTCCGGATATTCTCGGCCAGCTTCATGATACTTTGGAGATCCACATGTTCGGCGGCGGCAATCGACTGCTTATATTTCACGGTTTCCTCTGAATAAACGGAGTTTTGCAGCACTTGGAGCAACCTCATTTTTTGCAGATGACCTCCATCGTAACAACGATAATGGTTTTCAGGATCTCGGTCTGCTGCTACATAACCTGCTTTTTCCCAATAACGGATCGTTGATTTAGGTATTTTCGTCAACTCGGATACTTCATTGATGGTAAAGCGCTCTTTGGCATATGGAGATATATTTTCATTCGCTTGTAGCCGAATATCCTCAATCAACTTCTCCAATCTCTCTTTATCGTCGTATAAAACGACTTCCTTTTCCCTGATGGCCCACAAAGCGTTGTGTATCTTGTCCCGCTGAAGATAATGAAGCACCTCAGTTGTCACTTCCATCCCGAATGCCGGGGCCAAGGCTTGAATACATGCCAAGTAAGTTGCATGCAGGTCCGAATAAAAACGATAGCCGTTTGCTGATCTTTCCGCAGGAGGGATGAGGCCATTGGCTTCATAGTTACGTAAGGTGCTGGGGCAAATCATGAATGTTGCTGCCATTTTTTTGGGACGCATTTTCAAATTGTGATCTCCCCTAAAAAATCAGAATTAAAGTTACTTGTAAGGTTTTCTGGAAATTCATAAGACTCTCCTTCTTATTATTCGATAAACCTTTCAATTTGCTTGTATGTTGTACAATTTATTTGCAATGATGAAAAGGAGGCGAAAGTGTATGAATAAACAGTTTCCGAATTTCCGCCAAGACATGACAATAAAAGAAATGGGTGAAGCGGCCAATCGTTATATTGAGTCCGAATGGAAGCCCTTGTACGAAGCGATGCATAAGGACTTGACGGCAGCTTTTGCGGAAATAGAAGATGCGGCTTACGGCCTTTATTTGGACGGTCTGATGCCGGCTATATTTGAACAATTGGAAAGTGCCGGTTATAGTGCGATGGAGAAGCTTGAGGAGAACGATTTCGTCATCGCAAAGTGCTTGATTTTCAGAAACTCCCTTGAGAAATGGGGTACGGAAGATAACAGATCGAGAATATTTTGGAACGTGGTCCGTGACAGGCAAGGCAATCCGTTAGGTACTTTGCTAACGGAAATTCCTCACTCCCATCTGAAATTCGACATTCCTTCGGCACCAGTCGTTTATTCACTATCTGAGATTCTCAAGGATAAGATCGTGCAAAGGGTTAGGGAAATTAAAGAATCCGAGCTAAAAACGGGAGAATAGAGCAGTCAATGAAATAATGAACTTATTTCAAACGATACCAACACGGAATCCTCTTCATCATCTCCTTTAAAACAATGATGGCAGGCGTTCGTCGTTCGTCCCGACTTCATTCAATTAACGGGGAACGATAGAACAACGACACCAGGCTGCCGATATAAATGGCAGCCTTTAACGTAAACATTGATTATGAGTGGAATTTCATAAGATTGTTGGAATTTATTGGAGAAACTCCTCCATAATTGAGTATTATCTAAATTAGGGGGGATACCAATGAAGAAGTCATTAGTCATTGTTTTCTTTTTTCTGTTTGTTCTTGGCTGCAGTGAACAAAGCATTACTGACTCAATCACTCTAGAGTCGCCAAAGAGAGTTGAATTGAAACAGGGCCTAATTGCTATTGAAAATCATAACGATGGAATGGCGCGTCACAACTTAGAATACATCTCCAAAGACAAAGGGAAGATAGCTGTTGACCCGAATTATTTTAAGGAGAATGGATATAATCGCGGTGATGTAATTTATTATAAAACTCCTGCAATTGATACGAACAAGTATCCACGGCTAAATCCGCCTGAGTTTAACATATCAAGGGTTATTGCTCTTCCAGGCGAAGTGATTGAAATAAAGAAAGGTCAGGTTTATGTTAATGATAAAAGGTTAGATACCTTTTATGGTAAGGCCCTGAGTTGGGGGCTCGAAGAAAATGAGTATTTTATGACAGTTAACAAACCAGGCTCAGCTCTATGCGATGAATCATGCCAAAAAACCATGAAAGAATACTTTAGCATGGAAATGAATAAGGTTAGAGTACCTGAAGGGCATCTCTTTGTTATGGGTGATACGTGGTGGAGAAGTATTGACAGTCAAATTTTTGGTTCTTTGCCTTTCTCCAATGTCAATGGAAGGGTATTGGGATATGTTAGTAACGAATAGCTTTCAGAATCCAAACCATTGATCAAGTTTAAACTAACGAAAGAACGATAGCTGGATTAGAACAACCCAAGCAGTCCTCGCAGCGACCCTGCTTTTTAGTTGAGCTAAAGGGAAGATAACGGAACTTACGATACTTGGGAGTGTATAATTAATCAACGACCGACGATGGAGGTGGGGCATGTCTAAACCAAATATGGGACTAAGAATGGCTTGGATTAATTGCACTATTCGGGTCTTACCGAATTTGGTCTTGGATACAACAGGAAAAGTTGTAGATTCAATAAATGGGAACACTAAACGGAGAAATATAGTTAAATCATAATACAACGGGAGTCGGCACACAATTTGAATCGATACTAGATCGCTATAACATCAAAGACAGCTTTTGATCTTGATCACTGAACCGGAAATCAAATTAATTGAAAGCAAGCTATTGACAATTATCTTAATATATAATATCTTTATATTAAGATAAACGAATTTAAGATATTGTCTAATCGATTTCAAGGAGGTAATGGGAATGATTCCAATTTTGAACCGTATTAATGAACTGAGTAGAATTGAGCACAGTTCAGGTCTATCTGATACTGAGGAAGCGGAACAAGCAGCGCTTCGGACGCAGTATTTACAGATTTTACGCGGGCAACTATTAACAACTCTTCTGAATGTGTCTGTAATGGATGAATTAGGGAACGATATTACACCTAAAAAACTTCTTGATAAAAAAGTAGCTAATGATCAATAATTTTTTCTCAAATATCTTAAATTTAAGAATAAGTAAATTAAGATAGTTTTGAGATTGGCAACCAGACTGGTTATATAGCCGCGGCACCTAAACTAAAGTTATCCCACACTTAATATGGAAAGTATTGTATGATTATATGAGAATGAATTCCGGAGGTTGGCTGATGTCAATAAGAATAGGGATTATTGTAGGAAGTTTGAGGGAAAACTCTTTTAATCAGATGATTGCGAATTCGATTTCAGAACTTGTAGATTCCGTGGAATATGAAAACATATCGATTGCTAATCTTCCCCTCTATAACGCGGATTTGGATCAAGGAGAAGGGCCAGGTCCGGTTAAACATTATCGCGAGGCGATTCAGAAGACGGATGGCATTCTTATAGTTAGCCCGGAGTACAACTCAGGGATACCGGGAGTACTGAAAAATGCACTGGACTGGGCATCTACACCTACCAAAACAGCCGTCTTAATTCATAAGCCTTCAGGTGTGATAGGCGCAACACCAGGCGCAAAAGGGACGATTCTTTCGCAGCAGCAAATCAGACAAACGTTGGATGCCATCCAGTCCTATGTGATGCCTGCTCAAAAAATGTATATTTCTCAAATCACGGACAAGATTGATTCAAATACTCGTAAGCTCACAGATGATACGACTCGCAAATATTTACAGCGTTATGTTCAATCATTTGTGCAATGGATTAATCAGGTACAACGGCTTAATGAGTAGTGAAGATAATAACTAAACTATATATATGGAGGCTATTATGGGTAAAATTGCGATTTTTGGATTTGGACGTATCGGAAGACAGCTCCTTCGGGCGGCGTTGCAACAAAATTTGTTTGTCCCCTTTTCCATTTCGGATATTAAAGACGAAGCTACGCTTGCCGCACTTTTTGAAGTGGATACAAATTACAAACGTTGGCATGAGAAAGTATCTGCTCAAGAAGGCGCAATCGTAATCGGCGACCGAGAAATTCGTTATTTGAATTCGGTCGCAGAATTGCCGAATTGGGGTGAGTTAGGCGTGGAATTGGTCATTGATTGTACCGGACGAGCCGTTACGCGATCAGTAGCTGAACTGCACTTGGAGCGAGGCGCCAAAAGGGTGCTTGTCAGCGGCCCGAGCAAAACCTTAGAAGATTGCGACGCAGTACTTCTTAAAGGAATTAACTTAGAAAGCTTCGATCCGGAAAAGCATAAAATCATTAGCATGGCGAGTTGCACGACCAATGCGCTTGCACCGGTAGTCAAATTGGTCAGAGAAAACTATGGCATTCAATACGGATTATTCTCCACGATACACTCGTATACGAATACGCAATCGTTGACGGATCAGCCGATGAAAGACCGACGGGATTCATGGGCGGCAGCCGAGAACATCATTCCGTCATCCTCAGGTGCAGCCAAAGCTCTGAAATTCATTTGGAATGACCTGCAAATCACAGGCAAAGCCTACCGGATTCCGACCCGTACTGGGAGTATCGCAGAACTTAATTTAATAACGGAAAAACGGTGCACCGTTCAAGAGATTAACGATATGTTTCGAGAAGCTGCAAGAGAAGGCGAATTAAAGGGAGTTCTTGATGTTCTGGAAGGGGAATGGGCCTCGTCCCGTATCGTAGCTGATCCCCATTCTTCGATTATTGACTTGCCTTTAACCCAAGTACAAGGTGAACTATTGTCTGTCGCTACTTGGTACGACAACGAATGGGGTTATGCTTCACGGTTGGCTGAGGTAGCCTCATATCTTGTTGCAAAATGATAAGCTAGACGATTGATAATGAATTGGATGCATCTTAGAATGTATGAGCGAAGCCAAAGGCGACAGCCAATACATTCTAAGATGCATCTTTTTTCATTTCCGACAACTCCTTTTAAGACTCCATCATTAACGGGTAACGATAACTCAATTCATACAGATTAATCAGATGACCATAAACGGCCGCTTTTTTCATGATACCAGGCAGGATAACGAATTCGTCTTCGTGAATACATTAATTATGTTTGATTAACTTAACGAAGGGTAAAAGACAAAGGAGACAATTCATGGGATATATAATGGACTTAAGAAACTTTGTTGGCTCAAGCCCGCTAATAATGGTTGGGTCATGTGTACTAATTTTTAATCAAGCAGGGCAATTATTACTCCAAAGGAGAACCGATAGTAATGATTGGGGAACCATTGGAGGCTCATTGGAACTAGGCGAATCATTAGAAGAAGCAGCAGCTCGAGAACTTTATGAAGAAGCAGGATTGGTTGCGGAATCCTTCAAATTCATAACGATTTTATCGGGAAAGGATATGTACTATAAGTATCCTCATGGTGATGAAATCTATAATGTTATGGCAATTTATGAAGCCCAGAATGTACATGGTAATCCTAAAGTAAATGACAATGAAAGCCATGAACTAAAATATTTTTCTTTGGAAGAACCAATAGAGAATTTAAATCCTTTTACAAAGCATTATCTTAGAAGAGCTGGATACATAGTGAAGTGGTAATATTTCATTCAACTATCGGATAACGAAAGCTCCATACACATCCAGGAAGAGGCTGCCCATAATCGGCAGCCTTTTTAGGTTACAGTTTAGTTGGGAAAGTATAAATCGCAGTTGACAAAATCAATATATTCCATTATTTTGTAATTAGATATTAATCTAATTAGATAGATGATAAATTTGTCTGGATAATCTTATCGAGAGTAGTATGTTTAGTTATATATACAAGCCTTTACAGTCAACAATTTGTGGACTAAATTGGGGGAATCATGTCAACGGTAGGAATCTTAGGAGTAGTTCATGACAATGAATTACGGAAGAGTACCATTTAACTTTGGAATTAATAAGAGAGTTAATTCTAGAATTTAATCCAGATGTAATATGCGGTGAAGTACTTCCCGACAGTTGGGAGAAATACAAAACTGATTCCTCACATCGAGGATATTGGGGCGAACCAGCAAGCGAGTACTGGGATCTAATTTTTCCATTATGCGAAGAGTTGAAGGTTGATTTTGTACCTATTGATTGGGTGGAACTTGATGTTTGGATGGATTTTGACCCATTCAAGAATCATAGTGAGGTACAACGAAGTGCTTTGATTGCTGTATCAGAGCAATGGTTTCAAAGACAACTTTCCACTTGGCATTCCAGTGCTATTCCTTTCAATTCAATAGAATACGACAATATAACGAAACAAAAATACAAATGGTTAGAGCAAATTAACCCTGAGTCACATGTATTTCGATGGGAGTGTAGACATCTAATAATGATTCAACGAATTAATAACGCTATTAATAAACATCCAGGGAAACGATTCTTGTGTATCGTAGGTGCAGACCATAATCATGCGATATACGAAGGTTTGGTTAAAAATAAGGATATACAACTTGTATACCCTTTAAGAGAGTGAGGGGAGAATCATAATCAAGTGGTTCTTTCGCTCCTAGAAAAGACTAATTATTCTGTTCGGCCTAATCCGATACAAGAAGTGTAAGGAATATAGCTTCAAAAAATGTCGGGTGAAAAGTGCTTTATCCCTATAAATAGCTTAATCAAATTGAACATCTTGATCCAAGATAACTTCTTTCGGTGAACTTTCCATTGGTGGTGCATAAGGAATCAAAGCGAAACGGACATCATTCATATTGTCAGGTAAGCGTGGAGTAATTAAAAAAGTTATTTGAGTATGCCCACCACCGCCATGAGAACCATTCCTGTGGACGTTGTATTGTTGACTGCCGCTAATATCGAGCAGCAGTTGGGGACGTATGTAACCAGTGTTTACGTCGTTTTGAAGTTGCTGTATTTCAACAAATACAATGCTGCTGTTTTCATGCTGCATGGAATGTGTTAGGGAATATTCAAAACCATCAACTATGGATTTCTTCATAATAGGTAGGACGTTTAAAAGTTCGCCGGATTCGTTAAGCATAATTGGAGTGCTGCTTGAATTAAGACTGTTAAGCAACCAATTGATTTGTGGAATGTCTAGACCATATTGGTTCGACCATTCTTGTACAAGTTCTCTAGAGGGAATGAGTCGCCTACCATTAGATAATGCTTTGCGTTCAGTTAGTAGTCGGATAAGGGATTCGTCAATTGCCTTGACTTCATCATTGTATTCGTTCGGTATCATTTTCAGTTCAGACCAAGCCATCATTATATCCTCCTTGATTCCAAAGTATTCCTTTTCCAATTATAACAATAATAAAGCGAGAATAGAAAAAGCAGCAATGAGGGGCTGCTCGTAGCGCAACCACGTTCTCCCATTTCGGTATAAATATTGTTCAAATATAAGCTAGATAAGTGAGGTATTTTAATGAATTATAATATGTATAGACAAGAAATTAATCAAATGATAGACAGTTTACCTGATGAAGAATTAGTGAAAGTCTACTGGTCTATTGAAGAAATCCGCCAAAAATATCTTTTTACTAAAACCATGCAAGATAAAGGGGTAGTTATTGTAACTTTACTAGATAAAGAGCATGGAATTATGGATAAATGGGATAGCGTATTTGCAAAGAATATTAGCGACGAGACCAAAAGGCAAATTCGTTATGATCAGTATAAGTGGCATATTTTTAGTTTTAAGAAGCAAAATTGTATTGAAAAAGAAGCAGCGAGAAATGCATTTGATGCTATAACTAAAACTGAATTATTTGTCATGTATCAAAATATACCTGATATTGTATTTGAATATAATAACGCTAGTGATATTGTTGCCTCCGATTTTGATTATGAGCAAGATATATATCTATTTGATAAGAGTTTTACATGGACGTATGTATACACGCATGAATCAATGTGCGGACCATACTTTTACAAAATTGATTAGGGCTAGTTAAGCTTTTCAAAAATCCAAAAGAGGCGTACATATAAAAATGAAAATTGGCATTGTAGGTGACTTTAGTCCAAAGTATCCGTCGCAGATCGCTACTAACAATGCGCTTAGGCACACTTTAGGTAAATTAGGGATTTCTATTGAGTTTGAGTGGATTGCAACAGCAACAATAAATAAACAATTGGATGCCATCAAACATACTTACAATGGGTTTTGGATTGGCCCAGGTTATCCAGATTATCTCGATGGGGTACTTAGCATTATTCAATTCGCACGTGAAAACGATATACCTTTGTTGGGAACATGCGGGGGATTTCAATACATCATTATGGAATATGCAAAAAATAAGTTGATGTTGGAACATGCAGCCCACGAAGAGCGCGACCCACATGCTTCGCAAATAATAATTAGTAAGCTGGCCTGCTCATTAGTTGGTCAGAAAGGTGAAGTTATCCTCAGGAAACATTCGAAAATCTTTGATATTTATAAGACCGAATATATAAACGAACAATTTAGGTGTAATTATGGACTAAGTTCCCAGTATGAAAAACAAATTCATGATAGCGGATTAAGAATAGTAGGAACTGATTCAGCAGGTAATCCAAGAGTTATAGAAATACCTGAACTTAAGTTCTTTATTGGTACGTTATTCGTTCCCCAATAAAGCTCCACTGTAGATTCAACTCATTGTATCATTGACTCCTTCATTACTACTGTAAAAGGGCGCCTAATATAGGTGCTCTTTTATTATGTATTCACTTATGTATGCACCTTTCAACGCAACGAGTCAGCCTCTTCGATGTAACCTGTTTCGTATAAATTCAGGAAAATGCAGCATACTACAGGAACAATTTACTAAATTAAAAATCGGAGGGTGCTGATGAAAAACGGTTCAATCACGTTTTTGCAAACAAGCATGATGTTAATGCTTTCTATTGGATTGTTAAACCATGTCATTATCATTCCGATGTTATTACAAAAAGCACAACGCGACAGCTGGATCTCTGTTCTGCTTGCGGGCGCGTTTTTTATGATTTGGGTTGTTTTGCTTTATTCGGTTATTGGTAAAAATCGGGATATGCCTCTATTCCAATGGCTCAAGCTTAAATACGGCGCAATGGTATCCTACTTGCTGGCAGGTTTTGCTTGCATTTACATATTTACTTTATCAACGATTACTTTAAAAGATACTGTTACCTGGATTCATCTTGCCTTCTCAACGAATACCCCAATCATTGTTTTAGCCTCTGCCTTGCTGATCGTTTGTTCTATTAATGCTTATAAAGGTATAGAGTCGATAGCTAATACAGCGGCTATCTTTTTACCGTTTGTTGTTATATTAGGTTTTTATGTGATGACAGCCAATTATCCAAATAAGGAATATTCCTTGTTAAAGCCTATTCTGGAATTCGGCATGAAGCCCGTCTGGCATGGGATCATATATGTCGAGGCAGGATTACTCGAATTATCGCTGCTGTTATTTATAAAGCACCATATCCGTACCCGTATTTCGTTCATGTCCCTTGTGGCACTGACCTTGATTCTGATTTTACTAACATTCGGTCCTTTAGTCGGCGCAATAAGCGAGTTCGGTCCCAAGCAAGCCTCCCATTTAAGGTTCCCTGCTTATGAAGAGTGGAGGCTAGTGACAATAGGTCACTTTATTGAGCACATGGATTTTTTAAGTATATATCAATGGTTCAGCGGGGCCTTTCTGAGAATCTCACTGACTCTTTTTTTGATCAACGATATTCTGGGTATTGAGAAAAAAAGGAATAAGACCTTATCCCTATTCCTTATATGTTCTATTCAGTTAATAGCGATATGTTTGCCAATTAGTGATCCTAAATTTATTAATCTGATTACAGATATTCTGTTACCAGGTATATTTTGGGGGATGTCGGGCTATTTCCTAATTATTATTGGATTAATTCATTTCGGACACAGATGGAGAAGAGTGAAATCATGAGAAATAGGTTGGAATCGTTGGGATCAGCGGAGGAAGAACCATATGGTTCATTTCAGCGGTTGTTCAAAGACTGCAGCGATGTGCATATTAACAAACTGAATGTCACCCAACAAGATGGATCCTCATTTTTGTTGCTGTTTG
Organism: Paenibacillus sp. WC2504; assembly: GCF_052682475.1. NCBI lineage: Bacteria > Bacillati > Bacillota > Bacilli > Caryophanales > Paenibacillaceae > Paenibacillus > Paenibacillus sp. WC2504. The sequence goes on along the minus strand of NZ_JBQZFH010000001.1, from coordinate 7,290,029 downwards.
TTTATTGCGATGGGCTGTGCGATACACACCGAATTCATCAATTTTTTATTCCTCATCTGATTGAAATGTTTAAAGAACATACCATATCGAATGACAGCGAACTACAGCGGCACCTACCCTTTCAGCTGAACCCGATCCCGCAAGATTGGGATGACGAATACATCATAAATAGGATTTTTAATGGGGAGCTGCTGGCGTATTTCCATGAAACTGCCACCATGTACACATGGGATATAGCCAATGCCCCGCAGAGAAAAACGGAGGAATCGAGTGCTGAGATTTCGGTAAGAGGACCTCGTGACGGCTTTATTGAAGATGCGAGGGTCAATGTCGCGTTAATAAGAAAAAGATTAAAAACAAATGCTCTAGCCGTAGAAGAATATACGCTCGGAACGCAGACGCAAACCAAGACGTTGCTTCTTTATCTGAAAGATGCGATTAATTCAACCATTGTTGAGGAGGTCACATCCCGATTGGCCAGCTTGAAACTCAAAGGGATGATCAGCAGTTCTCAACTGGAGGAGGGACTAGAAAGTAATAAGTATTTTTCGAAGTTTGTCTATACCGGGAGACCGGATTTTGCGGTGAACTCCCTCATGCACGGCAGGTTTGTCATTGTGGTCGATGGTTCCCCAACAGCGATCATTGGGCCCGTTAACTTTACCTTTTTACTCAATACTTCGGAAGATGCTTATACCCTAAATTGGTTTGTCATGTTTACCCGATTGTTAAGGTTGTGTGGAATATTTTTTTCCGTGTTTCTTCCTGGATTTTGGATCGCATTGCTTACTTATCATCAGGATCAGCTCCCGTTTACTTTGCTGGGTACTCTGCTCATTTCCAGACAAGGTGTTCCGCTGCCGGCTCCTCTCGAAGCCGTTGTGATGATTCTTCTATTTGAATTATTTCGTGAAGCGGGCATGCGCTTGCCATCTTCATTCGGACAGACCATCTCTGTTGTTGGCGGATTAATTGTCGGACAGGCGGCCATCAGCGCAGGTATGACGGCACCCGGGATTCTGGTTGTCGTAGCCATCTCCGTATTAGCTTCGTTTACCATGGTGAATCAAAATATGGTTGGCTTCGTGAGTCTGATAAGATTAATCATACTGATTGTTAGCGGTGTACTTGGTTTGTTTGGATTATTGATTTGTATGTTAGCTATTGCTATCTATATGGTTAATCTGCAATCGTTTGGAATCAAATACCTAAGTCCGGTGGCACCAATTAATTTCCGCGATCTATTGAAAATTTTATTCCGAATGCCTTGGGGGAAGAAGGAAGGTGTACCTGGCTTCATAAGAAAATCCGGAGATGATCAAACGTGAGGTTAATAACCCTTCTATTGGTGATTGGAATTCTCCCTCTACTGCTTACCGGTTGCTGGGGGTTAAGGGAAATTGAGCATCTAGCCTATGTCAATTCAATTGGCATTGATTATGTGAAAGGCAAAGTGGTGTTCTATACCCAGATGATCAGTTTTAATAATATTGCCAAGAAAGAAGCAGGAGCTGGGATGAGCAAGGAAGTGGTTTCCATTGGCAAGGGTGAAGGTAGAACCGTGGATGAAGCTATCTTTGATCTTTACAAGACGTCACAGCAAAGATTGTCCTGGAGTCATGTGAAAACTCTAGCATTTACGGAAGCGGCGCTGCGGGAGGATGTCATTCATGGCGTTTTGGACCAAATGGACAGGTATTATGAGTTCCGGTATACCATTTGGACGATGGCAACTCATGGCTCGATCTTGGATATATTTAGCACAAGCCCAACCCAAAACATGTCTACGCTATACTCACAATTAAATAACCCGCGTGACCGTTATTCCCAAAGTTCGCTTGTTGCTCCATTATATTTGTCCAAATTTATTTGGAAATGGGATGAAAATAGCCGAATCCTGTTGCTTCCCGAATTAAGCGTCAATGAAACTAGTTGGGTAGAGAATAAAAAGCCGTCACCACAGCTTCAACAAGATGGGGTATGCGCCATACAAAATAAACAATTGCTGGGGTGCTTTAAGATTGACGAAACTATGGGTCTACGATGGATGGAGAAAGAAACTGTACGCACCCCTTTGATGCTTCAGATTGACAATAAACCAATTGCGATGATGGTTGTTAAAAAGATTAAACCCTCCATCGAACCTAAGCTATCGAACGGCAAACTAACCTTTCACATTAAAGTCCAAATGGAAGGATCAGTAACGGAGCAGGAAAAGCCTGCAAAGGAGAGTGACATGAAAGAACTTGCTGAAAAGGAAATAAGGAAGCAGATTCAAAAAACCTATTTGGCCGGCCTTAAATTAGATGCAGACCTTCTAGGCCTTTCTGATTCACTCTACCGATCCAATCCGAAGGAATGGCACCGACTTGTTAAAAATGGGGTTTTGCCTTTAAAGCCTGAGTCATTAGGAGAGATTGATATAAATATAGGAATAACTGATGTAGGGATCGCTAAAATACTTAAAAAGAAAGACTGATGAATCTCGGAGCGTCGTTTGCTAGATAATTGATGATCTTGTCCTGCTGCATCCGTCCATACCAAATCAGACTATTTCTCATTTCATATATAGGAAATCTTAAATATTTTGAGAGTGGTGGTAGAGATGGCCTTTACGGTTCCTGTGGTTTCAATTTTCACAGCGGGTGCGGCTTCCGGAGGTACTTCCCAAGAGCGGCAAGCCCGGCAAGGAAATGACATTTCAAGCTCGAACCTGGCATGGGGAAGCGGCTTCTCCCCTGGAGTATGTCATCTATGTAAGCGGGGAATTCCTCACCAGTTCCGGCAACGTCATTGGCATGGGTGGACCGCGCTTCAAATTTTTTAACAGCACTACCGATTATGGTCTGTATGGGCATATCGTCATGAGCGACGGAGCACTAAATTCGTACGGGCTTGCACATGAAGCCGGGCACTGTTTATTCGGCCGGTTTTTGAACAGCAACCAGAACAGCTTTACGATTAACGATCCATCCAATCCTGGCAGCGATCACAGCAACAATCCGCAAAATCTCATGTTTCCAACGATTCCGAACGAGAATCCGCAGATTGTATCGTCACAGTGCAGCACCGCCAGACAAAGCAAAATTGTGCTGCAGAACGCTTCGAACAGCCGAGGCAGAATTATTAAAAACAATCTGACGACGATGAAAAAACTAAACGCCAGAATCATTGCCAAAATGAGATTTATGAAGAAGGATACGTTACGTCGCCCTGTAAAGAGAAGACGTAAGTTGGCCTTGTGTAAGCTGTCCCGGATCTGTCTTAGCGGACGACCCGGAACTGCTTTTTACATATGTTTCAGATAATAGAGGAGGAAGAAGAGCGGAATTCCTTGGGGGTAAGGTTGCGATGTTTTTTAAATGATTGAATAAAGTGATTGACGTGATTGAAACCAACTCTTCTGGCAATTTCGGTTATCGCATATTCCGTTGATGCCAATAGCTCGCAGCTCTTTTTAATGCGGTACTTGATCAAATAGTCGTAAGGGGTAATATGGATGCTTTTTTTAAAGCCGCGAGTACACTCCGATACACTCAAATGAGCCGCATCAGCGATTTCCTTTAACGTTATATGATTTGTAAAGTTCTGATGAATAAAGCTAAGCATCAATTGCAATCTTTCTTGTTGTAGTCTGCTATGCTTAGAGGCTTCCTCTGACGGTAACGAAATGTTCGAGATTAGGATTAACCATAACTTGACCGTTTTGATAGAAATCTCATACTGCCATCCCCAGTTCTTTTTCCATTCAAACTCCTTTTTCATATCGTTAAGGATTTGAAGGATTTCATTTTCCCATGCTGCGTCTCCTTTGATTTCTAGCGACAATAGGTAGGAGTTGGTATAAGGAAGTACATAATTTCTCTCCATGGCACTATCTGAATAAAAGGCGAGCAGCTTCTCCGGAAAATTAAAGCTCACATATTCCCCGTCATTCGTAAGGCGAGTCACAATGTGCAGAACACTTTTGTTGATAAAAATAGCCTGCCCCGCTCTTAAATCATAATCGATGCCATTGATTTGAATCGTCAGTTTTCCTTTGGTCACCAAAGTCATTTGTAATTCTTCGTGCCAGTGCAAGTCGTTAACTCCTCGGCCTAGAGGGACAGATCCGTGATTCGTATGGGTATACATGATATAGGGGAAGGCCTCGTCAGGAAATTGAATGGCTTCATATAATTGTTTATTCAAAGGGAAACTCCTTTTTGACGATATATCGATATAAATAAGGGATATAATTGCACAAAATATACATGGACGATGTTATTATTATATCCAGCTTCGGCTAACCTTTACAATTCTGTGCACAGGAGTTGTTGAACAGCTTGGAGGAATTATGGATAGATTAATGAAATCTGCCTTGCAATCGCATCCGTTTATTTTACTAGCCATCAGCATTTTATCCGTCTCGATCTCATCCATCATGATCAAATTTTTGGATTCGCCCACGTCCGTGGCCGGGATGTATAGATTATTTATTTCTGTCATTCTAATGTTCGCTTTTGTCCCATGGAGAAGGATTCGCACCTTACGGTTGGATAGAAAAGATTGGGGTATCGTGCTTTTGGCCGGTCTTTTTCTTGGCCTGCATTTTCTCTTTTGGATGGAATCTCTGGTCTATACTTCTGTAGCAAGCTCCATGGTCATCTTGTCGCTGCAGCCATTGTTTGTCATGATCGGTTCTTATTTATTATTCAAAGAACAAGTAAATCGGCTAATGGCCGGTTGCTTAATCGTTGCTCTTCTGGGTTCAATCCTCATCGCTTGGGGAGATATCGGGATTTCAAAAGCAGCACTGATTGGAGACGGCTTATCGTTAGCAGGAACGCTATTTGTTTCCTTCTATTTATTGGCGGGGCAGAAAATAAGCCATAAAATAGATGCGAATGTATACAGCATCATCGTTTTTTTCATTGGCGGCACCGTCCTGCTTCTCTACAATGTAATGAATAACATCTCGCTTACGGGTTATGACTCGTCCGAATGGACGTATTTCTTGTTGCTTGCCATCATCCCGACCCTATTCGGACAATATATTTTTAATCTATTGTTGAAGTCAGTGGGGGCAACGACGGTCTCAGTAGGCATTATCGGTGAACCCGTTCTTGCCATAATTCTCGCCTACTTATTATTAGGGGAGGTCATTACCTTATTTCAGTTCTTAGGCGGTATGCTGACTTTATTCGGCATGGGCATGTATTTCTGGTCCAAGTCTTTGACTGGGAGCAGGAAAGCCACCAATCGTTGATTTGACCGGTAAACAGCGCCACCCGGGATGGGAGGCGCTTTTTCATATCTTAGTGCACGATCTGTTTCGGTTAAAAAAGCTGCAGCGATGGAGGGGACAATCCCGAATGCTTATACGCTGTCGGAGACATCGACGTATACTTTTTGAAAATACGGAAGAAATACGAATGATCGTAATAACCCAAATAATTGGAGATTTCGGTTACCGAAAGATCGGAATTCGTCAACAGATTGCAAGCTTCTTTCATACGCAATAAGTGAATGTACTGAATGGGGGAGACCCCCATAACTTCGCGAAACATGGAGATTGTATAGTTGGACGAGCGGTGTATGAGGGAGGCAAGTTCATCGATCTGAACGGGTTGCCTGTAGTGAGCGACCATGTATTTTTGCAATTCGTTCGCGAGCTTCAGCTTAATCGGCGCTGCTTCCACAAGTTCAAATCCACGTGCGGCCATTCCGACTAATTCCTGTAAAATCCCGCTGACCAAATATCGATTGAATTTGCCGTCTCCGACGACTTCGAGATATAGTTTTTCGAACCGGTGCTTGAAATACTCGAAGTTACGAATTTTACACTTGATGAATTGTCCTTTTCTGAAAATAGGAAGTTCCTCTGAATCCTCTTCCCCGTGATTAAACAGGACGGTGAATTTTTGATGTTCACCTTCATCGTTTTCACCTGCACGCAAGGTGTTAATCGGTAGGAACAGCAATTCTCCTTTTTCCCCAATCACCGTTCGATCGTTGATCGTGTATTTGATTTTACCCTCAATCATTAGCACCAGCACATTATGGTTTAACAACATCAAGTTAGTACGCCAGTTCGGAATGCGATTATCAAAATGTACGGAAAGAAGGGACAGCATAGCAATGTTCCTTTCAGGCAGTATAACTTAGACATTAGCAGTATACATGGAATAATTCAATAATCCTTTTATAAATGAGCTTATCAATTAAAAATTAGAAGAGAATCGTACACATGATCTATATAATATGCATGGACTATCCACTAGTGTGTTTAGTACGATTCACATTAAGGAGAGCGTTTTCAAAGTATAAGCCTAAATCATACGAGAAGGAGAGTTTAAAAGATGAGAATCTTGCTACTTGATTTGGACTCCACCAGACCCGATCATCTAGGATGCTACGGTTACCAACGAAATACGTCGCCAAACATTGATAAAATTGCTGAGGAAGGCGTCAGATTTTCGAATTATTATACGTCGGACGCGCCCTGCTTTCCTTCACGGACAGCGCTTATGACCGGACGATTTGGCATCCATAACGGAGTTGTTGGACATGGCGGTACAGCTGCTGACGTTCGGCATGAAGGAGAGGACCGTCAGTTCCGCAGCCGCTTAACGAGTGAATGTTTCCCTGCTTTATTTCGCTCTGCCGGTATGAAAACGGCTCTCATCAGCCCTTTCGGTGAAAGACATTCTGCCTGGACATTTTATGCCGGGTTTAACGAAATTCATAATACAGGAAAGGGCGGTATGGAATCCGCTGAGGAGGTTACTCCGCTCGTTTTGAATTGGATTCAGCAAAATGCGAAACAAGACGATTGGTTCCTATATGTGAATTATTGGGATCCGCATACCCCGTACCGCGCACCGGAGGAGTTCGGTAATCCGTTTGCGAACGACCCTCTGCCCGAGTGGATTACGGATGAGGTACTGAAGGAACATACGACACGTAAGGTTGGCCCACATAGCGCCCGTGAGATCAGCATGTTTGATAATAAAACGAATCCGAAATTCCCGCGCCACCCGGGAGATTTCACGGATCGTGATGGGCTGCGCCGTGTCATCGACGGTTACGACTGCGGCATCCGCCATATGGACGATCATATCGGCATGTTATTTGGTGAGCTGGAGCGTCAGGGTGTGATGGAAGACCTCGTCGTGATCATTACGGCCGACCATGGTGAGAATATGGGGGAACTCGGGATCTACGGAGAACACGGAACCGCCGATCAAGGCACCTGCCGAATTCCGATGATTATCCGCTGGCCGGGCATGATGAAGAATCATTTGGATGAGGGCTTGCATTATCATCTGGATATTTTGCCGACGATTGCCGAGCTGTTGGGCAAATCACCGGCTCCGTCTTGGGACGGCACCAGCTTCGCTGCGGCACTGCAGACAGGTGAAGCCTGCGGCAGGGACTATTTGGTGGTGTCGCAATGCGCGCATGTCTGCCAACGCAGTGTCCGCTTCGGCGATTATTTATACGTGCGGACCTATCATGACGGCTATCATTTGTTTGATAAGGAAATGCTCTTCAATCTGAAGGAAGATCCTCATGAACAGCATAATCTTGCACAAAGTGAGAGGGATCTATGCAAAGATGCCGTGTACTACCTGAATGAATGGCATGACGAGATGATGGATTCGATGGAGTTCGATAACGATCCGCTATGGACGGTTATGAAGGAAGGTGGGCCTTATCACGCGAAGGGTCATCTGCAAGATTACGTCAGCTGGTTGGAACAGACGGGGAGAGCTTATGCGATTCCTGAGCTTAAGCGCCGGCATCCGGCGGAGTTCAGGTAGGATGGAAAAAGAGGCTCACCCCTCGTCATTTATATGACTTGGGGTAGCCTCTTTTCTATCAAAATGATTATCTTCTAGCGTTGAATCCGACAAAAGCCTTTGTATTGAAATCGAACACAGCTGTCAACGGTCCAAGAAGCTCGTCTTGGTCTGTGTTGTAAGTAACTGTCACGAAATTGCCGTTATCAGCTTGCACGTCAGCAAGCAATTTCTTTTGCTCATCGGTGGAAGCCAATACGCCTGCTTCTTTAGAGGAAACGATTTGAACAGCAGCTTCGTCTTGTTTTGTTGTAATATGAGACGCTTGCTCTTTCACTTGCGCCCATGCCAAGTTGCGGTACTCTTGCGCTGCCTCTGGCGACATTTTCGGAGTGCCTGTTACAGGGGATTGTGCCTGAACAACGAGCAAGTAAACTGGGCTTTGAGGAGGAAGGCTCTTCGTCTCCATCGGACCGTAGTAAGCTTTAACTTTCGTGCCGGCTTTCAAATCTTCCCAATTCACAGATTCGCCTTGGGATGTCATAACGCGAGTTTCTTTACCTGCGTTCAGTACTAAACCATCTAATTGAACTTGCCAGCCGTCATCTGTATGTTTTACTTCTTTGATTGTATCTTCTTTGACCAAACGGTCTGCATAAACGTTAATGTTTACAGCTTGTGCTTGACCTGGGTAGCTCATCGCCATTGCTGGTCCGAATCCGGCATCAATTTGAGTTCCGACTTTCAGATCGGCTGCAGTTAACGTTTTACCGTCCAAGCCTTTGATAACAGTGGATTTATCTACGTTTAAAATGACCCAAGTGCTGCCAAGCAGCTCGATGCGGGCGCTACCGTCATCTTTAGCTTGCACGCTTACAACGACACCGGTTGCACGCATCAAGTCAGCCGCTTCGTCGAGCTCGATTTCTTTGTTAGCTTCGTCATATTTTACGGTATATCCAAGCTGCGTTGCAGCATCGCGTACTGGGAGATAGGCTTTTCCATCGATGTAGACAGGTGTAAGCGCGCTGTCTTGTCCGTTAACAACAATTTTTACATCCTTTTGCAGGTAACCTGTTACTTTTTCCACGATGCCTTCAGCTCCGACTGCCGCCGTTGTACCAAGGATCCCAGCCAAAGTTAATATTACAGTTAGTTTCTTTTTCATATGATAAAGCTCCTTCCGGTTTTTGAAATGTAGGTTTTTTTATGTCGACAATTCATCAAACGGAAGTCGGTTCGAAAAGGTTGCAGTTGTCCTGAAAATTTGTTTGTTCATGGATTCGCTCACTGCGAAAACACCCTCTGAGACTTTCTTTTAGAAAAAGTCATAGAGGCTAACGTAACGCCGCCCACGATGAACACGGAACCGAACATTTGCTGTGAAGTAACGAGCTGGCCGAGAACAAGATAGCCAACAATCATCGCGACAAACGGTTCCAGGTTCGAGAACATGGCCGCTTTCGCTGCTCCAACCTTTTGCAGTTGGCTGTTCCAAACGAGGGTGACGATACCGTGCATCAAGATAGCCGTGACAATCAGCAAGATCCATGCCCATGCTTCATGGCTGATGTTCCAGCCTGTCCCATTCGCGAGCACAATCGGTACCATCGTGCCGAATCCGACCAAGGTCGAATAAAGTGTGATGATGATAGGCGGCAGCCTGCGAGCCAGCAGACGTACTAAGACAATGGAGATGGCAAACGTAATCATGGTGATAAATATCCAGAGGTGGCCTATGTGAAATTCCAGCCGAGCTCCATTAAAAACGACGAGAAAAACGCCGGAGATAGCCATTAACGAGCCAACCAGCATGCTTATCGATAAAGTTTCTTTTAAAAACAGGGCTGCCAAAAGGGCTGTCGTAATGGGGGTTAGTGCGAGAATAAGCGCCGAGGTGGTCGGGTCGGCTGTTTCTAACCCTTGATAAAATGACCACTGGTTAATAAATACACCGATGATACCAAGCAGGATAAGCAGCTTCCACTCCTGTTTGCTAATGGGAAGGAAGTGGTGTCGAATCCATGTATAACCAATTAGAAACAGGGATATGAAGAGCAAGCGAGCCATCGCAATAAATAAGGGGGAGAATTGTTGGACAAGGATGTTGCCAAAAACAAAGTTGCTCCCCCAAACGGTAACGCAAAAGATTAACAACAAGTAGGAACGAAGCATGTAAGTGAATTCCTCTCAATGATTTCCCAGGTGTTTCTTCATAAACTTACCGCACCAATACACAATCACGAGCAGGCTCGAAACCATCATACTCACCCAGACGGCCTCTAAATTTCCTAGTGTGTATCGGCTTGAATAGCCCGCGACCAGCCCGATCAATGCGCAGAGCGGAATGAAATTATCCACTTTGCCTTTGCTGAAAACGATGAACAGAAGAGGGACAATGAGTGCCGCGTAGATAATGCCAAAGAAAAAGAGCAGATCCAGCAGTGTAGGGGTGAAAAAATAAGTAAGCACAAACGACAGAACGCCGATCGTTATCGCCAGCATATACCCCATGCGCATCTTCTGCTTCTCATTGGCGTCAGGCTTCAAGAGCGGATACACGTTGCCCGCAATGAGACTGATCATGGAGTGCAGCCCTGCTCCGAAAGCGGAGGTTACAGCGCCGAATGAACAGAGAACGAACAAAACCAACAGGAAGATTGTGTCAATCTTACGGATAAGATCAAATAGGAGCGAATAAATGTTATTAAAGCTGCCTGTAAAGATGACGACCATGATTAACGATGAAAAAGCTAGCGGAACGGTTGCCCAGATGAGCCCGGAAAGCAGGAAGGTAGGCACGATTTTTTTGCTTTCGATCATGTACAGACGCTGCCACGTTGCTTGGTCGACGAAAATTTGCCCGAAGCCAATTAATAGGCCCGTACACATAAAAAATAAGCCTTCATGATTGTTCAGCACAAGCAAATAAGGATGATAGAGGCGAATGCCTTGATAGACGTTTTCAACACCTTTGGCAATGAAGAAATAAAGAGGGATCAGGATAGCTGCGGCAAACATCAGGATGACTTGAACGAACGCCAAACGCTGGATAAGCGCCATGCCGCCAAAGCCGACATAGATAACGCAAAGCAGGAAGAAACAAAGCATGCCGATCGAAATCGGGACGCCTAGCAAAATGTTGACAAGCACACCGGCAGCCATTCCTTGCGTAAACAAGCCCTCAATGCTGGTGATAAGCAGAATCACGATCATCATCCAATAGCCGAGGCCGTGCAGTTTATTTTGAAAAAAGTCCCCAATGGTCAAGCCGTCGCCGTACTCTCTACGCACCTTTTTACCCAGCCATCCAAAAGCCATTAGCGCAATAGCTCCCATCAACGCATAGCCAATTCCACCAAAAATGCCGTATTTGACGAGCGCTTCGGGAGAAGCGAAGATGGTAATCCCGGTGACCCATCTGGCTAAGATCGCTATGACCCCGAGGCCAATGCCTATCTTGGCTGCTCCCTGCGCATATTCACGAAATGATTGGTACTGCAAAATTATTTCTCCTTCTCGCGAAATTCTTTCGGTGTTTGGTTCGTGCTTTTGCGGAAAATGGTACAGAAGTAATGCTGGCTGTTAAAGCCGCTTTTCTCTGATACGGTGGAAATACTCCACTCGGGATGAGCGATGAGATATTTTTTAGAAATCTGGATGCGGTATTGCATCAAGTATTCAGAGAACGACACGCCAACCTCATCATGGAAACGCCGACTTAGGTAGGTTGGGTTAATATGAACCTCCGCGGCAAGATCGGCAAGCGCGAGCTTCTCCGCATATTTTTCATGGATGATGGTAAGCGCGTCGTGAATGACATGGGAGTACTTGGATTGTGGCATTTTGTTGCGGTATTTGCTTAGAATATCCACTAATTCACTTTGAATGACCGGCTTTGTCATGTAATCCACTACGCCAAGCCGAATGGATTGTTTGGCATAGTGGAAGTTTTGGTAAGCGGTGACGATAATGAATTCCATATCCTGATTATGCTGACGTAGCTCTTCGCCAAGCTCCAGTCCTGATTTGCCTGGTAAATTGATATCAAGAAAAGCCAGATGAATTTTCACCTTTTGGCTAACGGCGGCAGCCTGGCTGCTATCGGATGCTTTGTACAAATTCCAATAAGGAAAAAGCGGGTGAATCAGATACTCAAGCTGTTCAAGCTCAAGGGGCTCGTCATCCACGAGTAATACGTTCATTAGGGCACCTCTTTTAAGTTAGGTTCTAGGATGAATGGCCATTTGACCTGCACTTTCGTGCCTGTCTCCGGGATCGATTGAATCTGCAAGCTGGCGTGATCGCTGAAGTAGAGATGCAGTCGGCGTCTGATGTTGTCCAAGCCATGCCCGCTTTTCTCCTCGATGGCTGCTTCCACTTGCTCCATCGTGCCATTATCGAAGACCGTAAGGTTAGCCATCTCTTGTTCGAGGAAAAAATGGATGTCCAGGTTCACGGCTCCAATTTTCCTCTCCAGCCCGTGCTTAAACGCATTCTCAACGATGGTTTGCAAAACAAAAGGCGGGATATAGGCATCCTGAATGTCATCCTCACAGGTTAGCGTGACCGTAAGGCGAGCGCCGAAACGCAGCTTTTGAATCTCGATGTAGTACTCTGTGTAACGAATTTCCTCCCGAAGAGGGATGACAGGTTCCGTGGTTTTATATTTAAACTTAAGGAATTGGGAGAAAACCTCAAGGGCTCTGACCAACTCTTCCGTCCGTTCCAATCGCGCCAGGGTTAGAATCACATTCAACGAATTGAATAAAAAATGGGGCTGAATTTGCTGATTTAATTGGTTGTAAAGCGATTGCTGAAGCTCTTTTTCCAGCTCAATTTTCTTCGTTTTGTTCTCCAAGAGATCGATGCGCTTCTCGAAAACGAACAAAAATAATAAAGTAATAGCTCCAATAATTGGAGCTAGAATAAACAATAAAATGAGTAAGGTAAAACCCTCAAAGCTAAGCATGAGATCCCTTCTGCATACGTTTTAATATATGGTTTCTCTACCAGTTTAAATTATTCGTCATGATAAAGCGAATGAAGTCAATAATTACCTGAAGCAATCAAGTGGCAAGCGACTTGATGTCCTTCACTGGTGTAGCGCAGCTCGGGTTCTTGCGATTTGCACGTTTCGACGACGAACGGGCAGCGTGTATGAAAGCGGCATCCTTGAGGCGGATTGATGGGAGAGGGAACATCACCGGTCAACAGGATACGCTCCTTCTTTTCCTTCTGATTAGGTACAGGAATGGCGGAAAGGAGTGCTTTGGTATAAGGATGCTGCGGGTTATCGAAAAGCGATTTTTTGTCAGCGATTTCTACGATTTTACCCAGATACATGACCATCACCCGATCAGAGATGTGGCGTACTACGCCCAGATCATGAGAGATAAATAGATAAGTCAGTTTATACTGTTTCTGCAGTTTCTTCAAGAGATTCAGAACTTGTGCTTGAATCGACACATCCAGTGCGGATACGGCTTCATCGCAGATGATCAGCTTCGGTTCCACAGCGAGTGCGCGTGCGATGCCGATACGTTGGCGTTGACCACCGCTGAATTCATGCGGGTACCGATCGATATGGTCAGGCCGTAACCCGACATTGTCGAGCAGTTCCTTAATACGTTCTGTCCGCTTTTCCTTCGGAATGACATCTTGTATGGCAAGTGCTTCACCGAGAATTTGGCGGACGGTTTGTCTTGGATTCAGCGATGCGAAAGGATCTTGGAAGATGACTTGCATGTCCTTGCGCAGCTTTCTAAGTTCGCCTTTATTCAGACCCAGGACATCTTTATCCTGAAAATGAATATCTCCTCCGGTCGGTTCATCCAGGCGCAATAAAGCTCGTCCAGTAGTTGATTTGCCACAGCCTGATTCACCTACAATGCTCAGCGTTTCACCCTCATAGATGTTAAAGCTAATGTCGTCTACAGCTTTTACATGGTTGACGGTTCGTCCTAAGATGCCGCCTTTGATCGGAAAGTATTGTTTCAAATGGTTGATTTCAACTAAAACGTTCTTCTCCACGTCACGTTCCACAGGTATGGTCATTGGATGGAATCCCCCGCTTTCCTACGCGCATCAAGCTGTGCGTCCCATTCTGGTGTATACATCCAGCAGCGAACTTGACTGCCGTTACCTACATCGGTTAGCTCCGGCATTGTTGTCTGACATAACTCTCTGGCGTGAGGACAACGAGGAGCGAAACGGCATCCCTCCGGCATGTTGTAGGGACTTGGGACACTTCCTTTGATCGCTTGCAGCTCTTCTTGGTCTTGGTCCGCGCGAGGCAGAGAGTTAAGTAATCCGATGGTGTAAGGATGTTTCGGATTGTCAAACAATTCGCTGGCATCGGTATATTCGACGATTTTGCCGGCATACATGACAGCGACGCGGTCACATGTTTCCGAAACGACGCCTAGATCATGCGTGATCATGATGATACTCATGCCCAGTTGCTTCTGAAGCAGCTTCATTAAATCGAGGATTTGCGCTTGAATCGTAACATCAAGAGCAGTTGTCGGCTCATCCGCAATTAGAATCTCAGGGTTGCAGGCCATCGCCATCGCGATCATCACGCGCTGCCGCATGCCTCCGCTCAGTTCATAAGGCTCTTGCTTGGCGCGTTTCTCCGGGGAAGGAATGCCGACAAGACGCAGCATGTCGACGGCTTTCTCCCAGGCTTCCTTTCGGCTCATCTTCTGGTGATGGCGAAACACTTCCGCAATTTGTTCCCCAACCGTATACACGGGATTTAATGAAGTCATGGGCTCTTGGAAAATCATCGAAATTTCGTTGCCTCGGATGGCACCCATTTCTTTATCCGTTTTCTTCAATAAATCTTGCCCTTTGAACAGGATTTCCCCGTTAAGGATGCGTCCCGGGGGACTTGCAATCAGCCTAAGAATGGAAAGCGATGTAATACTTTTACCGCAGCCCGATTCGCCTACAAGCCCGAGTGTTTCCCCTTTATGGAGCGTAAAGTCAATCCCGTCAACAGCTCTGCTTACGCCTTCATTGGTAAAGAAGTGTGTCTGAAGATTGCTTACTTCCAGAACCTTTTCTTGTTGTTTAAGCATCTCATTCCCTCCTTTTAATCCAGCTCGATACGTTTATTGAAATTGCGATACAGTACGTCGACTGCAAGGTTAACCAAGACGAAAATCATGGACGCGACCAGTACGCCGCCTTGAACGACAGGCAAGTCACGCATGCGGATGGCATCTACAATCAGCCGCCCAAGTCCGTTGATAGCAAAAACAGATTCTACTAATACCGTACCGCCGAGCAGTACGCCGAATTGTAGACCAACCACGGTAATGACAGGGATTAGCGCATTCTTCAAGGCGTGCTTATAGATAATAATGCGTAATTTCAAACCTTTCGCTTTGGCAGTTCGAATATAATCCTGGCGAATGACATCCAGCATGGTTGAGCGCGTCATCCGGGCGACAATGGCGGCACCTGAAGCACCTAGCGTGATGGCCGGGAGCACAACATGTTTCCAAGTTCCCCAGCCTGCAACAGGAAAGATGTGCATTTTTACGGAGAAAAAGTAAATCAGCGAGAGCCCGAGGCAGAAGCTGGGCAAGGATACACCGAGCAAAGCGATGATCATAATCGTAATATCAGATAGCGTATATTGCTTTGTTGCGGATATGATACCGGCAAGCATTCCCAAAACAATCGTGATGAAAATACTGGCCACAGCAAGTTCAATAGTGATAGGCAAACGAATCATGATTTCTTTAAAAACAGGCAGATTAGAACGTAGTGAGGTCCCGAAATCTCCTTGCACCACGTCAAAGACATACTGGACATATTGAATAAATAATGGCTGATCCAGCCCCAATTGATGCCGAATGCGTTCAACGGTCTCAGCGGAAGCCCCTTCTCCTGCGAGCAGAACTGCCGGATCGCCTGGCACGAGCTGCATAATCAAGAACACGACTAGAATAACGCCGAGCAGTACCGGGATCATCTGGAGCAGCCGGCGAATGATGTATACGAACATGGATATCCCCCTTAAAGTTCTCCTTTAGGAAAACTGGCTTCGAAAGCTTACGCTTAAGTTTTCTGTTAGGAAAACGAGCTTACTGTTTCATTCTTGGATCCAAAGCGTCTCTGAGCCCGTCTCCAAATACGTTAAATCCAATAACTAATGTAGAGATGGCAAGTCCCGGGAATAGAGCCAAATAAGGGACTGTGAATAAAAAGTCGCGGCCATTGCTCAGCATGGCACCCCACTCCGGCAAAGGTGGTTGAGCGCCTAGTCCTAAGAAAGACAAGCCTGCGGCAGAGAGGATAGCCGTTGCGAGCCTTAGAGTAGCTTGAACGATAATCGGAGACAGGATGTTCGGGAAAATGTGCACGAAGATGATCCGCATATCGCTGGCTCCTAATGAGCGAATAGCGTCGATGTATTCCAACTTTTTAACCGATAAAGTCGAACCGCGAACAATCCGGGCGAACATCGGAATGGAAAATACACCAATGGCGATCATGACATTGATTAAACTAGGGCCTAAGGCGCTTACGATAGCGAGGGCGAGCAAAATGCCCGGGAAAGCAAGCAAAACGTCAATCACACGCATGATGATCGTATCCACCCATTTTCCGTAATAGCCGGCAAATAACCCGAGAACAATTCCGAAGAATGCTCCGATAAACACGGCCACGAACCCTACGGAGAGTGAGAGGCGTGTCCCGACAATCAACCGGCTAAGCACGTCGCGACCCTTATCGTCCGTCCCCATCCAATGTTCGACTGAGGGAGGTTTTAGTTTGTTCACTAAATCAATATGATAGGGATCGTATGGTGCTAGAAGCGGAGCAAAGATTGCGACAAGGAAGTAAAAAAGAATCACGTACCCACCCAGCATCGCTAACTTGTTTTTCCGAAGCTTTAAATAAAATGTTCTCCACTTGCCAGGACGAGCGGAGAGAGCCTGTTTTGGTAGCGCTTGCTTTTGTTCAGCATATTCAACATTCATCTAGCAGTCCTCCTTTGTTTAATTAAAGTTATCAGAAAACAAGGCGAAGTAAATAAGCTTTGGACAACTCGTAAAGATACCTTAAATAGAAGTAAAGATTGTGAAAATAAAACACAGAATATTCTTTATAATTGAGGGTGTACGAGTAAATCGCACCGAATTTTGGGAAAAGGAAGGAAGGGTGAGCAATTCGTGAGTTCATCTTATTGGTTAACCAATGTTCGTCTGGAGAGCGGCTATTTGTATGAGAATGGCGTAATCTCCGGGACAGAAACTGAAATCTGCCATCTACGTATAGAGGGCGGTGTCATCAATGAAATCGTTACAGCTAATAAACCGCTAGAAACAGATCTTCCGAAGCAAGACGGAAAGAACCTGCTTATGCTGCCATCATTTATTGAGAAACATGTTCATTTGGATAAGACGTTAATTGGGGAAACGTGGCGCGCAGTCGTTCCTGTAGCTAATATCACAGGACGCTTCGAAGTGGAGAAACAGGTTCTCCCTTCACTGCCGACTTCGACCAAGGAGCGAGCAGAAAACTTGCTGGCTACGCTATTAAGTGCAGGCTCGACTGAAGTGCGCACGCATGTGGATATTTATCCGGAAGCAGGACTTCATAACTTGGAAGAAGTGCAGATGGCGTTAGAGCAGTATGAAGGGAAACTCTCTTACGAGATTGTAGCTTTCCCGCAGCATGGATTGCTGCGTTCCAAGTCCAAAGAGCTGGTTAGAGCAGCCCTTCGTGAAGGAGCTACGCTGATCGGCGGCGTTGATCCCGCCATGGTGGACGGGGACATTGAAGCTTCTTTGCAGCAGATGATGGAGCTGGCTGTTGAAGCGAATGCGGGCGTAGATTTACATCTGCACGATCCGGATTATTTGGGCACTTTTACCATGAGACGGTTGGCAGCGCTTACGATGGAAGCGGGTTTGCAAGGAAGAGTGGCGATCAGCCACGCGTTCGCTCTTGGCGAAGTGCCTGCCGGTGAAGCGGCGGAACTGTCCGCTATTTTAGCCGAGGCGGGCATTACGATCATCACAAGCGCGCCGCATAGCAGAACGCTGCCGCCGGTTCCGCTTTTGCATGAGAAAGGGGTGGCTGTTGCTGCAGGCTGCGATAATATTTTTGATACTTGGCAGCCTTTCGGGAACGGGGACATTTTGGAACGAGCAGGCCGCTTAGCCGAACGCTTCCGCTGGATTGACGAGTTGTCCTTGTCGCAATCGCTCGGTTTCATTACCGGTGGAAAGACACCGCTGGATCGAGACGGCAAACGCGCATGGCCTAACGTCGGAGATGAGGCAAGCGTGGTTCTAGTAGATGCTACTTCCACAGCGGAGGCTGTCGCGAGAAGAGCTGAACGCAAGGCCGTCTTCTACCGCGGGACATTGGTGGCAGGAGGACTTCAGTCATGATCGATTTATTACTCGTTCATGGCGTCGTTATCACGATGGATCAAGAACGTCGCATTCTAGAAAATGGGGCTGTGGCGATCCACGATGGGAGAATTCTCGAAGTTGCTGACACCGAGCAATTACTGGCGAAGTATGAGGCGAAGAAAACGATCGATTGCAATCACCACTGCATCCTTCCTGGCTTGATAGACGTTCATGGTCACGGCGGTCATTCCATGTTCAAGACAATCGCCATGGACAATATCAGTTTCTGGATGCCGATCATGACGCATACGTATAAGCACTTTGTAACGGATGAGTTCTGGTATTACGAAGGTAAGCTGAATGCGCTTGAACGCTTAAAGGCAGGGATCACGACAGGCGCCTGTGTGCTTGGTTCGATGCCTCGTTCGGACGATCCTATCTTTGCGCTTAATCATGCCAAAGCTTATTCCGAAGTTGGTATACGGGAAATCGTCTGTACGGGTCCGTGCAATCCGCCGTGGCCGCATTCGTTCAGCCGCTGGGTGGATGGGAAGCGGGTAACCAGAGAAGTGACTTACGAAGAAGTGTTGAAAGGTGCCGAGTCGGTCATTGAGGCTTTGCATCACGCACACGACGATCATATTCGTGCTTTCATTACGCCATTTGTGATCGTTACTTCCGTTAACCCGTCAGCCCCGACGCCGCCGGATCAGCTATATGGCTTAACCGATCATGATCGATATCAAGCGAAAAAGATTCGTGAGATCGCTCGAAAATATAACACGCGGATACACTCGGATGCCTTTGGGGGCATGATTCATCTGGCGATTCAAGATAAAGAAAACGCTCTGCTTGGGCCAGATGTGCATCTGCAGCATTGCCGCGGCATTTCCTTTGATGAGGCGCGCATTTTGGCTGAAACAGGCACCAATGTTAGCTCTGCGCCAGGATTCGGACAGGTGAATGCGCGAACGCCGATTACGGAACTGATGGAAATGGGCGCAACGGTGGCGATTTCCACGGACGGTACCTCTCCGGCAGCCAGCTTTGATATGTTTCAAGCGATGCGCAAGACGCAGATGATTCATCAGGCAGCGCTCAAAGATTACTACTATTTGCCCGCTGGCAAGCTGCTTGAGATGGTCACAATCGATGCAGCCCGCTGTGTAGGCTGGGATGATGAACTAGGCTCTTTGGAAGCTGGGAAAAAAGCAGATGTGATTACAGTCAACATGCGCCAGCCCCATTTGACACCTGAGTATATGTATGTGCACCGTTTGGTCCATCAAGCCGTAGCGAGCGACGTAGACAACGTGATCGTGAATGGGAAAATCTTGATGGAAGACCGCCAAGTGCTGACAGTTGATGAATTCTCGGCACTTGACGAAGCGAATGAAGAAGCGAAGCGGACGATTGAGCGTGCAGGGCTGCAGAAGTATATGGAGCCGACCAAATATTTCTGGGGTCACGCCAGAGCTTATGTAGATGAGAAACGTTTTGATCCTGAGTTGCTCTAAGAGATTGCAAATTTGGCAGAAAGAAAGGGTGTAACCAACATGAGTATGACATCGATTTATTGGCTAACTAACGTTTGTTTGGAGAGCGGCTATCGCTATGAAAATGGAAGAATTGCAGGGACGGATACCGAGATCTGCCATCTCCTCATTGAGGATGGGAAGATTGCACAAATCGTTTCTGCTGACACAACCTTAGACAGCGAGCTGCCTAAGCAAGACGCGAAGAAGCTGCTTCTGCTTCCAGCGTTCCGCGATATGCATATTCATATCGATAAAACGTATTACGGAGGGCCGTGGAAAGCTTGCTCCCCACCCGTGAACATTTTTACTCGTTTAAAGGAAGAAGAGACGCTGCTTACAGAGTTGCTCCCGACAGCCAGAGAACGAGCGGAAGCGATGCTTGGACTACTGCTGAAGAACGGCACGACCCACGTCCGCAGCCATTGCAATATTGATCCTTATATTGGCTTGAAAAATCTTGAAGCCACACTGCAAGCTTTTGAAACTTATTCCGGCAAGCTGTCTGGCGAAATCGTAGCCTTCCCGCAGCACGGACTGCTGCGCAGCAACGTTGTGGAGATGGCGCGCGAGGCGCTGCGAATGGGAGCGACATCCATGGGTGGCGTAGACCCGGCTTCGGTCGATCAGAACATTGAGAAATCGTTGAATACGATTATGGAATTGGCTGTAGAGGCTGATGCTGACGTGGATGTTCACATCCATGATCCGGGTCATTTAGGGATCTTCACTTTCAAAAGGCTTGCCGCACTAACCGAGGAAGCGGGTTGGCAGGGGCGCGTAACGGTCAGCCATGCGCTAGGTCTTGCTGACGTTCCGGTCGAGCTGCAAAGCGAGGTGGCCGAGTTGTTTGCTCAGCTGGGCATCGCGATCACCTCCACCGTGCCAATTAACCGAGCGACGATACCGATTCCGCTGCTGAAGCAAAAAGGCGTCTCCGTCTCATTAGGCGACGATAGCATTACGGATCATTGGTCCCCATTCGGCCAAGGAGACAGTTTGGAAAGAGTCGGCCGCCTGGCGGAGCGGTTCCGTTGGAGTGATGAGCGCTCGCTAGCGCAGGCGCTCAGCTTTATTACAGGCGGCAAGCTTCCGCTTTCTGCGGAGGGCGCACGCGTCTGGCCGGCTGTTGGCGACGAAGCAAGCGCGGTGCTTGTTCACGCGAGTTGTTCGGCGGAAGCGGTAGCGCGGAGAGCCGAGCGTCAAGCGGTGCTGTATCGTGGGATTGTCGTATCCGGTTCGTTGTAATCATCAAAGGCATAGTTTTCTCTCATTCGGGAGAGGGCTATGTCTTTTTTTTGTGGGTTTCTCTAATTCATGATCATATTTGTCATGCTAGTCAGGAAAACCCTGAAAATATCAATGAAAAAAGTGATTTCTCTAGTGTAGGATGGAATTGAAATTAATCCCAAATTAAGAATTTAATGAGAGTTTAAGGGGTTTACTGATTTAGGAGGTGAGTGAAATGTAATACATAAACTCGTTCTTAAACCCAATACCACAGGCACAAGTTAATAAAATAAGGAGTGCACTTTCATTCAACAATTTACGAATGTAGAAGCTGATTATCAGAAATGGTATCTCGAATATTTAGGGAACGGATATTATCATATCAGAAACGTAGGCAGCGGATATTTATTGGACGTCAGTGGAGCATCTTCATTTGATGGGGCCAATGTTATTCAATGGCCAAATAATAACGGGTGGAACCAACAGTGGGAAATTATCGCAACCGGCGAAAATGATCCGGTGAAAATTAGAAACCGAGGCAGTGGCAAGTTATTGGACATGTCGGGACAAACGACATCCGATGGAGGGCAAGCCATTCAATGGTATGATAATGGCGGCCACAATCAGCACTGGTATTTATTATCATAACCCATATAAAACCGTCAAGGAGAGGTGAACTTGACGGTTTTATTATTTATTCAATGAAAAAGAAGTAAAGATTATATAAATACAAGTAAAGATTGTGAAACTAAATAATCTGAAAATTATTTATTATCTAAATAAGAAGACCATTCATTCGTAAAGGGGATTTTGCATGAAAGATATAATGTTAACGCTTTCTTAGTCGCAGCTTGTTTGCATAAAGAAAATAGTAAAGATATTGTAAATAGACGTAAAGAATGTGCAATGTTCTAAAGCTATTTTTTTCTATAATGCTAATAAGCCATTTAAAGTAGTAGATAAACGATAGAAATAGGAGGGTTTATACAATGAAAAGAAATCTTATTCTCGGCGGCTTTCTCGCGATATCTCTTGTAGGTATGTCCGTGTTGGCCGGATGCTCCTCTTCACCAAATTCGACAACAGATAATGGGAAAGCTGCGGAAGCTTCCCAAGCGGGCGGTACGCTGACCATCGCAAGAAAAGCGGACGCGAACAACCTGGACCCGCAATTTATTACAAACATTCCTTCAGCGAACTACATTTATGGTAAAGTCTACGAAGGCCTGCTCATGACAGATAAAAATATGGAGTACAAGCCTTCTCTGGCCTCAGAATGGAAACAAGTTGATGACTTAACTTGGGAGTTCAAGCTGCGTCAGGGTGTGAAGTTCCACGATGGCACGCCGTTCACGGCAGAAGCGGTTAAGAAGACGATGGAACGTGCTCTGGATCCGAAAGTCAATTCGCCAAGAGCAAGCAATTTCTCCATGGTCAAAGAAGTGAAGGTTGTGGACGACTATACGGTTCAATTCATTTTGTCTTATCCGTACGCGCCTATCCTGTCCATTCTTGCTAGCACTGAAGGCAGTATTCTTAGCCCGAAAGCCATTGCAGAACAAGCGGACAAGCTTTCTAAGAACCCGATTGGAACAGGTCCATTCAAATTTCAGTCTTGGACGCCAGGACAAGAGATGGTTCTTGTCAAAAATGATAGCTACTGGGGCGAGATTCCGAAAGTAGATAAGGTTGTTTACAAAGTAGTTCCTGAGGATACTACGCGTGTCGCCATGGTGGAATCAGGCGAAGTTCA
Organism: Paenibacillus sp. WC2504; assembly: GCF_052682475.1. NCBI lineage: Bacteria > Bacillati > Bacillota > Bacilli > Caryophanales > Paenibacillaceae > Paenibacillus > Paenibacillus sp. WC2504. The sequence continues at coordinate 7,267,345 of NZ_JBQZFH010000001.1, read as the reverse complement.
GATTAGTGATCAACTGCCAGTAACCGAATTAGACCGCGTGAAAAACTCTTCCTCCATGACACTAGCTCGCACCGAAGGGCTTGGGGTAGAATACATCGGCTTTAATACGAAGAAAAAACCGTTCGATGACCCGCGTGTTCGTCAGGCATTCTCCTACGCCATTGAAAAGGACTCCATTATCAAGGGCGTTTATAACGGCGTGGGCAGCAAAGCGATCTCGGCTCTTTCTCCTAAGATGATAGGATTTAATGCTAATTTGGCCGAATATACGTACAACATCAACAAGGCGAAAGAATTGCTTGCTGAGGCTGGTTTTCCAAATGGGTTTAAAACATCGATTGTGACAGATGATAGAAAAGAGCGCATTAACCTGGCGGAAGTCGTTCAATCTCAGTTGAAAGGCATTGGCATCGACCTCGAAATCAAAGTGATGGAGTACGGTGCTTACCTGGATATTACCGGTAAAGGCGAACACAATCTGTTTATCGGCGGCTGGGGCAATGCGACCGGGGATGCGGATTACAATCAGTACAATGTGTTTCACAGCTCTTCCCATGGAAGCAAAGGCAATCTGGCTTTCTACACCAACGCGGAAGTGGATCAGCTAATTGAAGACGGCCGTCGTGAGAAAGATGTGGAGAAACGTAAAGCGATTTACGCCAAAGTGCAAGATATCGAGATGAAAGATAGTCCGTTAATTCCGATTCGCACAATTGATCACGTAGCCGTAACAGCTAAAAATGTCAAAGGATTCTCGTTGAGTCCAATCGGATATCTGATGTTAAACGATGTTACTGTAAAGTAAAGGAGGTACAATGGAAACACAAAATCGCCGGTTCTACGGCAGCTTAAGCACATTTCAATGGTTTATTTTCCTGCTGGCCAATTCTGTCGCACTGCCTATCGTCATCGGTGGCATTTTTCACTTATCGATAGAGGAAGTTTCGGCGTTGATGCAGAGAACATTTTTGGTCGTTGGCTTGAGTTCTTTCATCCAAGGATGGTTGGGGCATCGGTATCCGATTGCCGACGGCCCCGCAGGTTCATGGGTCAGTGTGTTTGTGATATTAGCAGACGTAGCAGTCAGACAGGGGCAAAGCTTGAAGGAAACGCTGCAAATTTTGGAGGGTGGATTCCTTATTGCGGGTCTACTCCTCCTTATCCTTGGCTTAAGCGGATATTTCCACCGCTTGCTGTTCCTGTTCACCCCTCTGGTTACCGGCTCTTTTCTTTTGATCTTGGCGCTCCAGCTTAGCGGTGTATTCATGAAAGGAATGATCGCTTTACAAGGAGAATCCTCCTTGCCCGATTATGGAACCGCAGTAATATCGTTTGGCGTTTTTATTCTCGTCATCCTTCTTTCTGTCAAAGGAAAAGGTTGGATCAAAAACTATGCCGTGTTGATCGGAATCTTATCCGGCTGGCTGCTGTATACGCTGCTCGGCAAAAGTTCGGCTTCCGTTCATACGAACGAATCTTGGGTTAAGCTGCCGGATTTGTTCGCATGGGGAAATCCGCATTTTAATGCCGGAATCGTAATCACGGCCATTCTGTTTACATTTATTTTAGTCTCCAATACGATTGCTGCGGTGTCGGCTGTGAGCCAAGTAGTCCCGGAAGCTCCGGCGAAATTAAAAGAAACCTTGAATCGCTGCGGAATAGCCGGGGGAGTTTCCCACTTGTTGTGTGCTGTATTCTCGACAATTGGCGTCGTTCCCTTACCGGTATCCGCGGGCTTTATACGACTAACCGAACAGACGCGGGTTCGCCCGTTTCTTGTGGCTTGTCTGGCCTTGTCGGGGATTTCCCTGGTTCCGGTTATCGTTAATTTCTTGGCGCTGCTCCCAGGACCAATCGCTACGGCGGCCTTACTGGCATCTTTTGTTCAAATGATTGGGATCGCCTTTCAGTCTATTCTAAAGGAAACACTGGATCAACGCCGACTGACGATTCTGGGCATCACGCTGCTGATTAGCATTGGACTTATGTTTCTGCCGTCAACAGCATTTCAGGGGCTTCCATCGATCCTGCAATATGTATTCAGCAATGGACTGCTTGTAGGCACGATGATTGTGATTTTGCTCGAACAGCTATGGAAAGTCGATAAAGTATGAGCAAAGAATAAATATTTTATCTATAAAATTGTCGCTATCTGGCCCTACAGCTGGAGAAGCGGCAATTTTTTGCGTTGACAACGGTCATTGCAACCGAATACAGCTAAAATCTTCGTATTGCCCTTACAGGCAACTTCTGCTAAGATGATCTAGACTTATTAAAATGATTTAATAAGTATTATCGCTGCGGAGAAATCCGCTATACAGGCGTTGATGATTTCAAAGGAGAAGGGGTGGTACGATGGCAACCCTATTTTTAGTTGTTATCTATCTGGCATTTATTAGCCTAGGAATTCCGGACTCATTGCTGGGATCGGCGTGGCCCGTGATCCAGCCCGATATCGGTGCTTCATTTGGCTTCGCGGGGATCTTGTCGATGATTGTGGCAGGAGGTACCATCGTATCCAGTTTGGCAAGTGGGCGTTTGGTTCAGCGAGCGGGGACGGGCAAAATCACCCTGATCAGTTGCATCCTTACTGCAGGAGCGCTGCTCGGGTTCTCAATGGCACCTTCGATGATCTGGCTTGTCTTTTTGGCCATTCCTCTTGGTCTGGGCGGAGGTGCGATAGACGCGGCACTAAATCATTATGTAGCTGAAAATTATAAAGCCCATCACATGAACTGGCTGCACTGTTTTTGGGGTGTAGGGGCAACTCTCGGACCTATTATCATGTCCTTTTATATTGCTGAACACAACTCCTGGAGAGATGGTTATTCAACGGTATCTATGATACAGTTCACACTCGCAATTGTATTGCTTGTTACGCTCCCTTTATGGCAACGAGTCGCGGTTAGCAGGGAGGCTGAGGGTCTAGACAGTGAGATTCCACAAGAGCAGGTCGGAGAGCAGATACAACCGGCAGTTAGCTCCAAAGCTAACGTGCTTCAGATCAAAGGTGTTAAACAGACACTTATCGCTTTTTTGTTCTATTGCGGGGTTGAATCTACGGCAGGATTATGGGGAGCCAGCTATCTGGTCGGCGCAAGAAATATGACAGCCGAGACAGCTGCCGGATGGATATCTTTATACTATGGCGGAATAACGGTTGGAAGACTGATTACAGGGTTCATTACGATGAAAGTCCACAATCGTGTGTTGATCCGCTGCGGTCAGATCATTGCCATTGCGGGTGGGGTCATGCTGCTGCTTCCGCTGCCTCAAGTTTTCTTGGTTGGACTTATTTTGATTGGTATCGGGCTTGCCCCCATCTACCCTGGCTTGCTGCATGAAACGCCTGCACGCTTCGGTCGCGAGAATTCCCCCAAGTTAATGGGATTTCAGATGGCAGTTGCGTATACAGGTACCACGTTTTTACCACCGCTTTTTGGATTGCTCGCTACACAGACGACCATTCATTTATTCCCTTTTATTGTGCTGGCTTTTATTGTTTTGATGATGATGAGTACAGAGAAAGTAAACCGTATATTAAAATAAGGGCAATTCATTTAGCAAAACTATTTGCTAAACGGATTGCCCCTTTTTTCTTTGCGATGTTGTCGTTACATCACATGACTCTATGGTTCATCGTAAATTCCTCCGGAAATGATCAGACGACAATGCCAATACATGTTCATATTGCGAACCTCCCTGCTTTTAAAAAGTAAAGCTTATGCTCTTAAAACCTCTTCGTGGCATTCTTTACCGGGAATTCAGATATTGCGTAAGATGACATAGACCAATACTCCTGCGAGAAAAAGTGTTGAGACCAATGAGATTAACTTAAGGAAAGTTTCAACTCTTGATTTCATATGCGTACCTCTTTAATAGTTGATAAAACGCAGGAAAATCGGCATTTATTCTTTTGTTCTATAAACAATAAGGATGGAACTTCGTTGTAGTCCGGCATCATGTTTCCCTGTCTTCAGGATAGAGCCGTAGCATACGTTAATCACCTGATCATCCGATAGCTCAGTCAGAAATTGATTAGCTCTTGACTCTGCGTAGGATGAATCCGTGTCCAAAAATTCTTTAACTTGAATCACCTTCTAAACCTCCTTCCATAAAAAATGCATGAAATGTAAAAAGGACGAAATACAACAAGACATTCCGATATAGACGTGGAATGTCTTGCGTATTCCTCTGACCATACCACTGAAAGTAAACGCTGTCAATTTGGCGTAATTTCGATGAAATGGGCTGATAATGCCTAGTGGAATTATCGGAGTTTGCAACGCTCGATGGCATTTCCAATGGACGTGCAGAAATTATTGTGGGCCGAGGCTCTATGGTAGATGCGTTTCCATTGTTTGGTTATGATTTGAAAGACTACGAAGAGCTTTTCGAGCAGAAATTGGAACTATTATTGAAACTAATGGATTCGGAGAAAATATCCTGGAAAGGAAGGCATCGCCCCGCCTTTACGAATTTGGGTGTTTATCCGCGTCCAGTTCAGACCCCTTTGCCTGTGTGGATTGGCAGCGGAGGGAACCCCGAATCGGCCATATGCGCAGGCGTATTAGGATTGCCGCTTGTTTTGGCGATCATTGGCAGGAGCCCTGTGCAATTTGCTCCCATCGTGAAGCTCTATAAGGAAGCAGCTGCTCGTGCAGGACACGATGCGTCAAAATTACCGGTGGCTGTGCACTCGCTCGGTTTCGTTGCCGAAACCACCTTGCTTGCCGTCGACAGGTATTTTCCACCTACTCAGGCTTCCATAAATATGTTTGGTAAAGAACGCGGAAGGGGACATTATAGCCGTGCACAGTTCGATGCTTCTCGCAGCCTGGAAGGCGCACTATATGTAGGCGATTCCGAAACGGTGGCTAATAAAATCGTTCACATGAGCAAACAGTTAGGTTTCTCGCGATTTATCTTGCATTTACCCGTTGGTACAATGCCGCATCATGAAGTTATGAAGGCTATTGAACTGCTGGGAACGGAAGTCGCACCGCGGGTTCGGGAACAGATTTCAAAAATCGATGCCTAAGGATACAAGGAGCTTCCCTCACGGGGGCTTCTTTTTACTATCGAAATTTAAGTTAATAAAATATAATAAACCTACTAGGGTGTACCCAATACGGTTTAGGAGGATAAGCTTATTATTGCGATAATTGCGTCAATTCTCGTGGGCATAGTGGCATTAGAACATGTATATATCCTTGTTCTGGAAATGTTTTTATGGACTAGTCCTCGCGGGATGAAGGCTTTTGGCATGACGAAGGAGCAGGCGGTGGCTACCAAATCGCTCGCTGCCAATCAAGGGTTATACAATGGATTTTTGGCCGCAGGACTCATTTGGGGACTTGTTCATCCAGATCCATTGATTGGGCGCTCCATTCAACTCTTTTTCCTTTGTTGTGTGATTGTTGCTGCCTTGTACGGTGGGGCAACCGCTAAAAGGTCGATTTTACTCGTGCAAGGATTGCCGGCTGTGATCGCCTTGCTGTTTGTTCTTTTGTAGGTCAATACAATGAAAAGGTCCTGTTAACACGGGGCCTTTTTTGCTGCCCAGTATTCCTGAACAAATGGATTGCACAGAAGAAAAGTTCCTTATAAGAGATTTCTACCTGTGCGGCAAACTGCACAAAGGATAAAATGAACTTATCGTTAATGAGAAACGTGGTGAATTTTTATGGAGATTATTACTTATGATCGTCTCGTCGCTGGACTTCGTGCTGCGGGTTGTGTTTTCGCAGAAGATGAAGCTCGAATGCTCATGTCGGCAGCAAAGTCGCCAGTTGAGTTAGTCGCAATGGCGGATCAACGAGCTTTAGGCCATCCACTAGAACACGTCATTGGCTGGATGGAGTTCTGTGGTCTTCGGATCGAGGTGGACCCTGGCGTCTTTATTCCCCGTCACCGCACAGAGTTTCTTGTTCGACGAGCCACTGAAATTGCTCAATCAGGGGATGTCGTCGTTGATCTATGTTGTGGAACAGGCGCATTGGGTGCGGTTTTGGCTGCAGAGCTGAAAGGGATTGAGTTGTATGCCGTGGACATTGACCCGAGAGCGGTGCAGTGCGCCCGCAGAAACATCACGGCCGTGGGAGGCCATGTATTCGAAGGTGACATTTTTGAACCTCTGCCCCTTACATTGCTTAACCGTATCGATATCCTGCTGGCTAACGTACCATACGTGCCAACAGAAGCTATCGAGCTTCTTCCCTCAGAAGCCCGTATCCATGAGGCTCGCCTGGCGCTTGACGGGGGAGAGGACGGACTTGATGTGCTGCGCCGTGTCGCGCTTGAAGCTCCGCTTTGGTTGTCGCCTGGCGGGCACCTGTTGGTTGAGGTTAGCGAGCGGCAGGCGCTGCAAGCCGTAGAGATTTTTGCTCGGAGCGGGTTGCTTCCGACCGTGTCCAGATTTGAAGAATTAGACGCTACGGTTATCGTAGGAATGAGACTCATTTGACATAGAACATACGTTCTGTTAATATTTGGAGAGTCATATATCGGTTTAGGCAATCATTGAGGTGAGGGGAATCGTACAATCAATGAAAATACCACATGTCAAGCTAGTACCTTGGTCGGAATCTAATCTTGATTTGCTGCGTAAGATCAATGCTCCTGAGATGATGGAACACCTCGGTGGCTCTGAAACAGAGGCGCAGTTGCTAATTCGTCACCAAAGATATCTGGAGATCGGCGGCAAGGGGTCAGGTCGTATGTATAGTATTATCCTGCTGCCAGACAATGAGACGGTCGGCAGTATTGGTTACTGGGATAGCAAGTGGGAAGAAGAGAGCATCTATGAAATGGGTTGGAGTGTTCTGCCTACCTACCAAGGGAGAGGCATAGCGACAGCAGCGGTATTAGAAGCAATTGCTAACGCAAATATGGAGAAGAAACATAAGTATATTCACGCCTTCCCATCTATTCATAACCCGGCGTCGAACGCAGTTTGCCAGAAGCTTGGATTTCAATTAATTAGTGATTGTGAATTTGAATATCCTCCAGGGAACTTTATGCAGTGTAATGATTGGAGACTAGGGCTCGATCTATGAAAAAATGTTTTTCTGATTAAAAGCTTGTAATAGTTTTAAATCCATGGTATATTGCAAATCCGCCTTTCAACGCGGATGAATAACGTGAGTAACTCATTTGGCGTCGTTTAAAGATCAGCTTGAAATAATCAGACAAATCGCTGAATTAAACATGTTGAAAACTTTAAGAGTGGCTCGAAAAAAACACTTGCAATTGAAATTCTTACATGGTATATTACTTCTCGCTGCTTCGGCAACGCGGTAGTGAACGAAAGAAATTGATCTTTGAAAACTGAACAACGAGTGAGTAAGCACAGTCGAGCAATCGACTATAAATGAGATGAATAATCTCGCTAGCAAGTCAATGAGTACAATTAAGCTTTTCTATTATGGAGAGTTTGATCCTGGCTCAGGACGAACGCTGGCGGCGTGCCTAATACATGCAAGTCGAGCGGAGCACTTCGGTGCTTAGCGGCGGACGGGTGAGTAACACGTAGGCAACCTGCCTATAAGACTGGGATAACTATCGGAAACGATAGCTAAGACCGGATAACTGGTTTTCTCGCATGAGAGAATCATGAAACACGGAGCAATCTGTGGCTTATAGATGGGCCTGCGGCGCATTAGCTAGTTGGTGAGGTAACGGCTCACCAAGGCGACGATGCGTAGCCGACCTGAGAGGGTGAACGGCCACACTGGGACTGAGACACGGCCCAGACTCCTACGGGAGGCAGCAGTAGGGAATCTTCCGCAATGGACGCAAGTCTGACGGAGCAACGCCGCGTGAGTGATGAAGGTTTTCGGATCGTAAAGCTCTGTTGCCCTAGACGAACAGCAAGGTGAGTAACTGCACTTTGTGTGACGGTATAGGAGAAGAAAGCCCCGGCTAACTACGTGCCAGCAGCCGCGGTAATACGTAGGGGGCAAGCGTTGTCCGGAATTATTGGGCGTAAAGCGCGCGCAGGCGGTTAATTAAGTTGGGTGTTTAAGCCCGGGGCTCAACCCCGGTTCGCATCCAAAACTGGTTGACTTGAGTGTAGGAGAGGAAAGTGGAATTCCACGTGTAGCGGTGAAATGCGTAGAGATGTGGAGGAACACCAGTGGCGAAGGCGACTTTCTGGCCTATAACTGACGCTGAGGCGCGAAAGCGTGGGGAGCAAACAGGATTAGATACCCTGGTAGTCCACGCCGTAAACGATGCATACTAGGTGTTGGGGATTCGATTCCTCGGTGCCGAAGTTAACACAGTAAGTATGCCGCCTGGGGAGTACGCTCGCAAGAGTGAAACTCAAAGGAATTGACGGGGACCCGCACAAGCAGTGGAGTATGTGGTTTAATTCGAAGCAACGCGAAGAACCTTACCAGGTCTTGACATCCCTCTGCAAGCTCTAGAGATAGAGCCCTCCTTCGGGACAGAGGAGACAGGTGGTGCATGGTTGTCGTCAGCTCGTGTCGTGAGATGTTGGGTTAAGTCCCGCAACGAGCGCAACCCTTGATCTTAGTTGCCAGCACTTCGGGTGGGCACTCTAAGATGACTGCCGGTGACAAACCGGAGGAAGGTGGGGATGACGTCAAATCATCATGCCCCTTATGACCTGGGCTACACACGTACTACAATGGTCGGTACAACGGGAAGCGAAGCCGCGAGGTGGAGCCAATCCTTATAAGCCGATCTCAGTTCGGATTGCAGGCTGCAACTCGCCTGCATGAAGTCGGAATTGCTAGTAATCGCGGATCAGCATGCCGCGGTGAATACGTTCCCGGGTCTTGTACACACCGCCCGTCACACCACGAGAGTTTACAACACCCGAAGTCGGTGGGGTAACCCGCAAGGGAGCCAGCCGCCGAAGGTGGGGTAGATGATTGGGGTGAAGTCGTAACAAGGTAGCCGTATCGGAAGGTGCGGCTGGATCACCTCCTTTCTATGGAGACTCGGGTCTGAAACGACCCAGTCAAGTGCGCAAGCACACAACGTTTACTCACTCGTGTTCAGTTTTGAAAGAGCAATCTTTCAAAATCAGTTGACAACCAACATCGCTTCGCGTATGTAATGGTTGCAACATTGTTCCTTGAAAACTAGATAACGAAACAAAACGTAAAGTAAGAACTTAGGTAGTGTAACCTACGGGTCGCACGACAATCTTTAAATGTTTTTTTCTAGGTTAAGCTAGAAAGAGCACACGGAGGATGCCTAGGCACTAGGAGCCGAAGAAGGACGTGGCGAACGACGAAATGCCTCGGGGAGCCGTAAGCAGGCTTTGATCCGGGGATGTCCGAATGGGGGAACCCAGCTGTGGTAATGCGCAGTTACTCAATAGTGAATACATAGCTATTGTAGAGGCAGACCCAGGGAACTGAAACATCTAAGTACCTGGAGGAAAAGAAAACAAAAGTGATTCCGTCAGTAGCGGCGAGCGAAAGCGGAATAGCCCAAACCAAGGAGCTTGCTCCTTGGGGTTGTAGGACCTCAACATGGGGTTAGTTTGGTAGGCGAAGTGATCTGGAAAGGTCCGGCATAGAAGGTAAAAGCCCTGTAGCTTAAATCGAACGAATCCCCTAGAGGTATCCTGAGTACGGCGGGTCACGTGAAACCCCGTCGGAATCCGGCAGGACCATCTGCCAAGGCTAAATACTCCCTAGTGACCGATAGTGAAGCAGTACCGTGAGGGAAAGGTGAAAAGCACCGCGGAAGCGGAGTGAAAAAGAACCTGAAACCGTGTGCTTACAAAAAGTCAGAGCCCTCTATATGGGTGATGGCGTGCCTTTTGTAGAATGAACCGGCGAGTTACGTTCCCGTGCGAGGTTAAGTCGAAAAGACGGAGCCGCAGCGAAAGCGAGTCTGAATAGGGCGCTTTAGTACGTGGACGTAGACCCGAAACCGTGTGATCTACCCCTGTCCAGGGTGAAGGTGAGGTAACACTCACTGGAGGCCCGAACCCACGAATGTTGAAAAATTCGGGGATGAGGTGGGGGTAGCGGAGAAATTCCAATCGAACTCGGAGATAGCTGGTTCTCCCCGAAATAGCTTTAGGGCTAGCCTCGGATGTGGAGTTGTGGAGGTAAAGCACTGATTGGGTGCGGGGCCCGCCAAGGGTTACCAAGTCCAGTCAAACTCTGAATGCCACAAACTTAAATCCGGGAGTCAGACAGTGAGTGCTAAGATCCATTGTCAAAAGGGAAACAGCCCAGACCATCAGCTAAGGTCCCCAAGTGTGTGTTAAGTGGGAAAGGATGTGGAGTTGCACAGACAACCAGGATGTTGGCTTAGAAGCAGCCACCATTGAAAGAGTGCGTAATAGCTCACTGGTCGAGTGACTCTGCGCCGAAAATGTAACGGGGCTAAACACGCCACCGAAGCTATGGCTTGCACGTATGTGCATGGGTAGGGGAGCGTTGTATGTACGTTGAATTCTGACCGTAAGGACAGGTGGAGCGCATACAAGTGAGAATGCCGGTATAAGTAACGAAAAGATCAGTGAGAATCTGATCCGCCGAAAACCTAAGGGTTCCTGAGGAAGGCTCGTCCGCTCAGGGTAAGTCGGGACCTAAGGCGAGGCCGAAAGGCGTAGTCGATGGACAACAGGTGGAAATTCCTGTACCACCGTAGCCGTTATGAGCGATGGAGTGACGCAGAAGGATAGTGACGCGAGCTGATGGATGCTCGTCCAAGCAGTGAGGCTGGTTAGTAGGCAAATCCGCTAACCGTAAGGCTGGGCTGTGATGGGGAGGGAAATTTTAAGTACCGAAGGTCATGATTTCACACTGCCAAGAAAAGCTTCTAGCCAGGCGAAGGTGCCCGTACCGCAAACCGACACAGGTGGGTGAGAAGAGAATTCTAAGGCGCGCGGAAGAACTCTCGTTAAGGAACTCGGCAAAATGACCCCGTAACTTCGGGAGAAGGGGTGCCTCGGTAGGGTGAATAGCCCGAGGGGGCCGCAGTGAAAAGGCCCAAGCGACTGTTTAGCAAAAACACAGGTCTGTGCGAAGCCGCAAGGCGAAGTATACGGGCTGACGCCTGCCCGGTGCTGGAAGGTTAAGAGGAGTGGTTAGGGGGCAACCCCGAAGCTATGAATTGAAGCCCCAGTAAACGGCGGCCGTAACTATAACGGTCCTAAGGTAGCGAAATTCCTTGTCAGGTAAATTCTGACCCGCACGAATGGCGTAACGACTTGGGCGCTGTCTCAACGAGAGATCCGGTGAAATTTTAATACCTGTGAAGATGCAGGTTACCCGCGACAAGACGGAAAGACCCCATGGAGCTTTACTGCAGCTTGATATTGGACTTTGGTACGATCTGTACAGGATAGGTGGGAGCCTTTGAAGCCTGAGCGCCAGCTTGGGTGGAGGCGCCGTTGGGATACCACCCTGATCGTATCGGAGTTCTAACCTGGTACCGTGATCCGGTATGGGGACAGTGTCAGGTGGGCAGTTTGACTGGGGCGGTCGCCTCCTAAAATGTAACGGAGGCGTTTAAAGGTTCCCTCAGAATGGTTGGAAATCATTCGCAGAGTGCAAAGGCATAAGGGAGCTTGACTGCGAGACCTACAAGTCGAGCAGGGACGAAAGTCGGACTTAGTGATCCGGTGGTACCGAATGGAAGGGCCATCGCTCAACGGATAAAAGCTACCCTGGGGATAACAGGCTTATCTCCCCCAAGAGTCCACATCGACGGGGAGGTTTGGCACCTCGATGTCGGCTCATCGCATCCTGGGGCTGAAGTAGGTCCCAAGGGTTGGGCTGTTCGCCCATTAAAGCGGTACGCGAGCTGGGTTCAGAACGTCGTGAGACAGTTCGGTCCCTATCTGTCGCGGGCGTAGGAAATTTGAGAGGAGCTGTCCTTAGTACGAGAGGACCGGGATGGACGTACCGCTGGTGTACCAGTTGTCTCGCCAGAGGCACCGCTGGGTAGCTATGTACGGAGGGGATAAGCGCTGAAAGCATCTAAGCGCGAAGCCCCCCTCAAGATGAGATTTCCCAGTATGTAAGACCCCTTGTAGACGACGAGGTTGATAGGTTCGAGGTGGAAGTGCAGCAATGCATGCAGCTGACGAATACTAATCGGTCGAGGGCTTAACCAAACCAGCTGACTAAGCAGCTAGTCGCTAGGTCTAACGTAGTTGACAAATTTACTTTACGCAAGTTTCGTATCTAGTTTTCAGGGTGCAAGACGTCCTGAATTGATTTAAAGATGTTTCCTGGCAGAAGCATCACGTTTGGTGATGATGGCGGAGGGGACCCACGCGTTCCCATCTCGAACACGACCGTTAAGCCCTCCAGCGTCGATGGTACTTGAACCGCAGGGTTCTGGGAGAGTAGAACGTTGCCAAGCACAAATGAAGAACCTTTTTGAGAGAAATCTCAGAAAGGTTTTTTTTGTTTATTTCGTTCATCTTATCACGTAGCTGCAGAAAGTACATCAAAATCAACAGCCTCAGCCCTTTTTCAACTCATTACCTGCATTTTGTACAGGTAAGTCCACACGAAATGCCCCAAAAAGATCAATTCACCGAAATTAGCTGCACATTTTACATCTAAGTTTGTTATTCTGAGCAGCGGAGCATCATTACCTGCACTTTTTGCCGTTAACTTGCCAAGTCTGCTGATGTTTTAAGCTCTTGAGGAACTACAGGCCGCTATCTCTCTGAAAAGGCATGTTTTATAGCCAAGGGGAACTACGGTCCTCTATTTTGCAGATATCAGCTGAAAAACACACCAAGGAGAACAAATAAGAGCCTGTAGTTCCGCTCAAAAGAAAAACTACTCGTATTTCTCCGAATAGCGGACTCCAGTTCCCTTGAGCGAGTGCAGGGTTTCATTCCCACCAGGCATGTTAAACTTTGCACGATCAAATAAATCGTTCAACTCCATCAATCCAACAGTCTATCGGTCTATCAGCCTATCAGTCCATCGAAACTGCTCATGCAAGACTACGACAGTCGTATACACGAGAGTACTGCATTAGTGTTCGTGCTCCTTCCCGGATCTAGCCTCCTGCTAGGTCCTTTTTTTATATCCTTACAATTTCTTAACCTGGCGATTACACAGCATTGACCCTAAGAACTTGGCATCAAGTTAGAATTGATTTAAAGAACAAAACAAAATAAAAACAAGAAAACGCACGGAATTAAAAACGATTTTCACGTTCTTTTCAAGGAGGATGTTTCTATGAAAGTAGAACTGCATTGCCATACAAGACTATCAGATGGTTCTTTCACATTTGATGAAATATTGAATCTGGCTATTCAAGAAGGTATTGGTCATTTGGCGATTACGAATCATGATACAACCCGTGATCTTCAGCAAATGGTCCATACTGGGCAGGAGAGAGGCGTAGAGATCATTCCTGGCATAGAAATCTCAGGTTATGATTTTGCAAGAAAGAGAAGGGTTCATATTCTTGGTTACTTCATAGAGCCAGGAAACGCTGCGATTGAGGCGTTATGCAGTCCGCTGCTGGAAAGACGTCACCAAGGCTGCCTTACAGCGATTGATAGACTGATCAAGGCCGGGTACTTAAATACTTTGGATGATGTGATGAAGCATGCTGAAGGCGGAACGGGTATCTACAAGCAGCATATTATGCATGCCTTAATAGAGCAGGGGTATACAACAACGATCTATGGCGATTTATATAAAAAGCTGTTTTCTCGCGGTCAAAGCGGCGAACAGCCGGGTATTGCCTACATCCCGACAGAATATGTAGATGCTTGTGAAGCCGTTAGGGTCATTTTACAGGCAGGCGGAGTACCTGTGTTGGCACATCCGGGGCAATATAGTAGCTTTGAATTGGTTCCGGATCTGGTGGAAGCAGGTCTCCAAGGCATCGAGGTGTGGCATCCGCTGCACAATCAGGAAGATGAGCGAAGAGCTCATGAGTATGCCTTGCAGTTTAACTTGGTGATGACCGGTGGCTCTGATTTTCATGGATTTTATGGCGAAAAAGACGTGCAATTGGGAAGCAAATCCCCCGGTTTGCATGTAGTGAACGAGCTGCGTGAACGCAAACAAGCGCTATCCAACAAGGAGATGATTTGATATGAAGCCGATCCATCAAACCCATGCCAGCCTTCCATTATCTTCCGAGCTAAGGATTCACGCAAGCAGTCATATTACGAACAGTTTTGCTGGAGAGTGGACTTCCATCGGCCCAACGAATCATATTATCGAGTCCCGAATCGGTGACTATACCTATACGATGGATGATGTGACGATCAATTATGCCGAGGTAGGCAAATTTACGTCCATTGCCTCGCACGTTTGTATCAATCCCGTTGATCACCCTATGGATCGGGTGACGCAACATCACATGACGTACCGGGGAGCTTCTTACGGACTCAGTGACACGAATGACGAGGAGATTTTTAACTGGCGCAGAGGAAATCGTGTCACGATCGGACATGATGTTTGGATCGGACATGGAGCGACTGTAATGAAAGGTGTTCACATTGGTACAGGAGCTGTTGTCGGTTCAGGAGCTATTGTTACCAAGGATGTTGCTCCATATACGGTAGTAGTGGGTGTGCCTGCGAGACCGATCAAGCAAAGATTTTCTCAAGAGATCATTGATGTGTTGTTTCAAATTGCTTGGTGGGATTGGCCCCGTGAACTCATTCAAGAAAGGTTCCATGAATTGAACGATATCACGAGTTTCGTGAAGAAATACGCGTAATTGGAGAGGGAGGCGGCAAGCATGTTTGAAGAAATGGATATCATGGACCATCTCATCCAGATGATTCAATCGGGGAAGTATGAGCCTGACGATAAACTGCCATCCGAGAATGAAATCGCAGATTGGTTCAAGGTTCCTCGTATCACGGCTCGTAAAGCCTATGAACGGCTTCAGGAGCTCGGCTACATTTACTCCAAACAGGGAAAAGGAAGCTTCGTGCAGGATAGAAACCTGCGAATCCCCCTGGTGCTTTCCGCCAATAAAAGCTTTAGCCAGAAAATGATTGAGCTCGGGTATAAATACGAGTCGAAAAATATTTTTTGCGATCCAATCGAATTCAATCACAAAATATACGAGACGCTTGGCGTAGAGGAAACGGATCGTGTCTACAAGATTGGCCGTCTTCGCATCATCGACAGTAGGCCGATAGCGCTGCATATTTCCTATGTTGCTGAATCTGTTTTCCCTAATATAGAAAGATCGGGTAAGGATATTACTTCAATGTTTAACTATTACAAAAATCATGGTTACAAGAGCTTTCAATCTACAGAGTCAACACTTCGGTTAACGCATCCTTCCAAATATGAAAGGGAGCTGCTGGCTTGTTCCAGTCTGATTCCATTGCTGGTCCTAGAATGCGAGTGCAAGGACAGCGAATTTGGCCGAACTTTGGAATACAGTAAAACGATGTATCGTGGGGATTTGTTTACTTATGTTATTTAGAATTGCGTTTTACACAAACTTAACAGCTGCTAACCTGGCAACAAGATATTGTGTGTGATGTGAGGTTCGTTTGCAATATTGCGGGTGATGTGAGGTTGGTTTGCAATATTGTGAGTGAAGTGAGATTGGTAGCACTATTGTGAGTGATTTAAGTTTGGTTTTTTGGTTTGCTCTATTGTGTGTGAAGTGTGTGAAGTAAGGTTGGTTTGCTCTATTGTGTGTGAAGTGTGTGAAGTAAGGTTGGTTTGCTCTATCGTGCGTGAAGTAAAGTTAGTTTGCACATTGTGGATGATGTGAAGTTGCATTGCATAGGGAAGAAGGAGGCTTAGACATGAATCGGAAGCAAAGAACGGAAATGCTGATTAACGGTTCGCCCCAGCTCGCTGCTGCTTTGGCTAATGAGATTGAAAGCCGATATCCTGTTGCTTTAATCGAAGAGCCGAATCATGGACTTGTTATGGTGAAGGTAAGGGAGACAGCACAAAAAAGCTTGTTTTACTTGGGCGAGGTGCTGGTAACCGAATGTAAGGTGCGCGTCGAAGGCGCAGTTGGGATTGGCCTATTGAAAGGTGACGAGCCGAAGAAAGCGTACGAACTGGCTGTTATCGATGCGGCGTATGGAGCCGGCTTGAAGGAGACAGAGGTTTGGACAGCTTTGCTACAGTCGGAAGGCGAACTATTAGCGGCAAGACGACAAGCGCAGCACAAGAGTGTTTTACGAACCAAGGTAGATTTTGAAACGATGGATATAGATTGAAAGGAGTTTGACCGATGATGCTGGATATGGTGCACGACATCCAAACCGCTTATAGAAAGTTAATTGACTCGATGTCAAGGCCGGGGACAATTTCAGACCTTTCGGAAGAAGCAGGAAAGCTGGAACACTTACAAGGTTATCTGCCTGCAACGTATATAGCAGCGCGAATGCTGCTTGATACGGAAGTGACTTTCAAGGTCGTGTCTAAGCGGGAAAATGAGATGGCCCAAGCGCTTAGTCAATCTACGTATGCCAAAGAGGTTGAGCTAGAGGAAGCGGATTTCATCTTCGTCCTTAGCGATGCTGAGCCATCGGAATTGCTTCGAGCGTTGGAAACGGCCAAAATCGGAGAGCTTCAGGACCCGCACAGCTCAGCGACGATCATTATCGAAACGGAAGGTTTATCCGGCGGAACGAAGCTGCTTATGAGCGGTCCCGGGATTCGGACGACCTTTAAAGCTGAGATGCAGGTAGCAGACGAGTGGATGGCCATTCGTGCTGAACGAAATGCTGAGTTTCCACTTGGGCTGGATCTGATTTTTACAGATGCTTCCCACGGTATGCTGGCATTGCCTAGGACGACTCAGGTCATGAAGGAGGAAGTCTAAAAGATGGGTTATGTAGCGGTAAAAGGTGGAACGCGAGCAATTGAACAATCTTTGCAACGAATCCAGTATGAACGGTTGCAGCAGGGCAAGGTGCTGGATGTGTCTGCGATTGAAGCTGGCATGAGAGGGCTCGTTGATCAAGTCATGTCAGAAAGCAGCATGTACAGCGAACAACTTGCGGCACTGGCGATTAAGCAAGCGGAAGGTAACCCGGAGGAAGCGGTTTTCCTACTTCGTGCCTATCGTTCTACGCTGCCTCGAAAGCATTATTCCAGAACTGTGCACTCGGAGGAGATGCGGGTGGAAAGACGAATTTCCGCTTCGTTCAAGGATATTCCCGGCGGGCAAATTCTAGGTGCTTCCATGGATTATTCCCATAGGCTTTTGGACTTCGACCTGGTCGATGAGACAGAAGAAACAGTGACGCAATGGTTGGAAGAATATCGTAAAGCGGAAGAGATTTCGGCTCAAGAGATGACCGATACAAATGACGGGCGATTTCCCAAAGTGTTGGATTACTTGAGGAAAGAAGGGCTCATTGCCGAATGTCCAATGGATCCAACCGAACCGGATGATGTGACCCGGACAAGTCTCACGTTTCCTGCAACACGGAGTGAGAAGCTGCAAGTTTTGACAAGAGGACAGACGGGAGCCGTTACTTCACTGGCCTATGCAGTCATTCGTGGATATGGCATGGTCCATCCTACAGTCGGAGAGCTGCGAGTCGGAGAGCTTCCCGTATATATCGACAGTCCGCTCACGAAGTCTGGTGAAGAGGATGATGCCTATTTTATCGGTGACATTAAGGTAACTGAGGTGGAAATGCTCGTGCCAGTAACGGTTGAGAAGGAGAATGGCCGGAAAGAGCTGCAGCTTGAATTCGGATACGGTCTCTGTTACGGACAAAATGAAACGAAAGCCATTGCCATGAGCATTCTGGACAAAAGCCTCGAAAAAGGCGACAAGTCGATTCCTACGCAAAATGAGGAGTTTGTCCTTTTCCATATTGATTCTGTCGAATCAACAGGTTTCATTTCTCATTTGAAAATGCCGCATTATGTTACGTTCCAAGCGAAGCTTAACGATGTTCGTAAGACGAGAAAAACCCCAGTGGGCAAAGGCCAGGAGGTATAAGGCAGATGCGAATCCAATATAACTTTGCGTTTCTGGATGAAGGGTCCAAGAGAGAGATCCGCCGGGCTACGCTTAAAGCGATAGCGATTCCGGGTTATCAGGTGCCTTTCGCTTCCCGTGAACTGCCAATCGGACGTGGTTGGGGAACCGGGGGTTTACAGCTGACGTTGTCCCTAATCGGGAAAAGCGATGTGCTGAAAGTGATCGATCAAGGATCGGATGAATCGGTGAATGCCGTCAGCATCAAGAAGCTGATCGACAAAACAACGGGTGTTCCTACGGTAGACGCAACGCAGGATGCTACGCTAATCCAATCCCGGCACCGTATTCCGGAAGTCCCGCTGGATGCAGGGCAAATCCTTGTGCTGCAAGTTCCAATGCCGGAGCCGCTGCGGATGTACGAATCCAGTGAACTGGAAACCAAACGCCTGCATGGGGAAAAAGATTATAGCGGAGCTTGGTTGATGTTATTCGAGCAAATTATGAAGTACGGCAGTGTATCCACAGGTGCGGATCATCCGGTGATGGTGCATGACCGCTATGTCATGGCGCCAAGCCCGATTCCAAAGTTCGACAATCCGAAGATGAACTACTCCGAGGCATTAATTTTGCTGGGTGCGGGACGTGAGAAAAAAATCTATGCCGTTCCACCGTATACGCAAGTGGTTTCCTTGGCGTTTGACGATGTTCCTTTCGAACCGGAGTCATTCCCAGGTCAAAGCTGCCGGCAATGCGGAGCACAAGATGTATTTATGGATGAGCTTTATGACGCCGAAACAGATGAAACATTTTATCAATGTAATGATACAAGTTATTGCTTAGAACGAATGAATCCATAATCGCTCCAAAGAGGAAGAGGTGACATGAGGATGGGAGAAATTGCAACCCCTATTTTGAGTGTTAATCATTTAAATAAACAATTCGGTTCAGGCTGTGAAGCGTGCAGTAACCCGGAGACCAGGCAGTTGGAGAGAAATTATTGCCGGGCTTGCGGTACCGTCTATTCGTGCCAGGACATCACTTTCGATCTATACCCCGGCGAGGTTCTTGGTATTGTAGGCGAAAGCGGCAGCGGCAAATCGACATTGATGAGATGTCTTTACTTCGATCAGGAAGTGTCCGGCGGCGAGGCTTACCTTCAGCCATACAAAGATGGCGAGAGCAACCTTTTTCAGGAATCATCCCAACAGAAGAAGCACATCCGTAATCATCTCATGGGCAAGGTGTATCAAAATCCGGTTATGGGCTTGAGGATGAACTTCTCCTCGATCGGTAATATTGCGGAAAAAATGATCGCAGCTGGAAATCGTTCGGTCAGCGCCATGGAGTCCAGGGGAAGCGAGCTGTTGGAGCAGGTTCATATTCCGGTTTACCGGATGAAGGAAGCACCGAAAAATTTCTCCGGCGGTATGCAGCAGCGCGTTCAAATTGCCAAAGCATTGTCGAATAACCCACCGATTTTATTGCTGGACGAAGTGACGACCGGACTTGATTTATCCGTGCAGGCCAATGTGTTGGATTTGATCAAGCACCTGCAAAGAGAGCTGAAGATCAGCATGCTGCTAGTGTCGCATGATCTTGGCGTGATCCGGATGCTGGCAGATCGGACGATGGTGATGCTGGACGGCCGTGTCGTTGAGCAGGGCTTGACGGACCAAATCCTGGAAGATCCACAACATGCCTATACACAACAGTTGGTTCATTCCCTGTTATAACGAATCCCTTGAGTGGAGGTCTTTATGATGTATCTACTAACGAATGGCATCATTATTACGGAAGAAGCGCTTTTGGAGGGTTATGATCTATGGGTCCAAGACGGGCTAATCGCCAGAATTGCCCTCAAAGGTGAGATTGCAGAAGTGAGTGGCATGGAAGTCATCGATGCAGGCGGAGGTTACGTGACTCCGGGGATGATCGACATCCACTCCGATTACATTGAGCATATGACGGCACCTAGGCCAACTTCACTTATCGATTTTAAAATTGGTTTGCGCGAAACAGAGAAAGAACTTATTTCACATGGCATTACGACGATGTACCACTCTTTGTCCATTTTCAAATCCGTTGATTACAAGTACCGTCCGATTCGGGAGCCTGAAAATGTACGGAAGCTCATCGATTTGATCGATAGCACGCACAACAGCAAGCATTTGATTCGCCATCGTTTTCATGCCAGATTCGAGATCGACAATCTGGATCAGATTGATAACCTGAAGAGCTACATTGAGGAAGAGAAGGTCCACTTGGTATCTTTCATGGATCACACACCTGGACAAGGACAATACAGAGATCTGGAAGTGTACAAAAAGACGGTTCTCGGCTACGACACGCTGTCCGATGAGAACATCGCCGTGTTGATCGCCAACCATCAGACCAAAGAGAAAATGACGGTAGACGCGATAAGGGAAATCGCCGAAATGGCCAGAGCGCACAACATCGCCATTGCCTCGCATGATGACGATTCGGTAGAGAAGTTGGATTTGGTGAAGAGCTTTGGCACCGCCATCAGCGAGTTCCCAATCACGCTCGACATCGCCCGCAAAGCGAAAGAGAAGGGCTTGCATACCGTAGCTGGCGCTCCCAATGTCATTCTTGGCGGCTCGCATAGCGGCAACTTATCTGCAGCTGAGGCTATTGAAGATGGCTGTATCGATATACTATGCAGCGACTATTACCCGGCAGCGATGCTTCACGCTGTGTTCCAACTCGCAGGACCGAACCAGCAGAATCTGGTCGAAATGTTCAAACTCGTTACCCTTCATCCGGCACAGGCGGTTAACATTGACGCGGAATATGGCTCCGTCCGGGAAGGAAAGAAGGCAGACCTGCTGATCATTGAGCGATTGGAGCCGGATGATTTTCCAGTTGTGACCACCGTCTTGGTAGACGGAAAACTGATTCAGAAAACGAACTACAGGATCTAACAGGAGGTGATGGCATGGAAAATTTGCTGTCGATAGAACGGTTGTCCAAATCTTTTACGCTGCATAATTTAAACAAACAAATCTCTGCGATCGAAGATGTCAGTTTATTTCTGAAAGAAGGCGAATTCGTAGGGATTACTGGAAAAAGCGGAAGTGGGAAATCCACCGTTCTGAAATGCATTTACCGTACCTACCTGCCTCATGCGGGACATATTTGGTACAACTCCGAGAGGTTCGGCCGTATCGATCTGGCTGCCGCTCCTGAACGGACGATTATCGAACTTCGCAAACACGAAATTGGCTATGTATCGCAATTTCTTAGCGTCATGCCACGTACGACAGCTCGAGAGCTGGTCCATAATGCCATCGTGGAGATGGGCGATGATGCCCAGTATGCGGAGGCGGAGACGATCAAAATGCTGGAGCATTTCGAGCTCGACTACAGCTTGTGGGACAGCTATCCCGCCACTTTTTCCGGTGGGGAGAAGCTGCGGTTAAATATTGCGAGAGCGATGGTCAAGCGCCCGAGACTGCTGCTGCTGGATGAGCCGACGGCGAGCCTTGATCACGGTTCGAAACTGAAAGTGAAACAATTGATTGAGCAATTGATGAAGCAAGGAACTACGATGCTCGGTATTTTTCATGACCTGGAATTCATGGATCATCTGTGTGACCGGGAGTATCAAATCAGGGATGGCCGATTCTACACAGCAGAGAAGAAGGACAAGTTTACAATCTCTTAAATTAGACAGAATATTCTGGAAACAATTGTGCGGTAACCTAGATAAAATAGGAATAATAGGAGGATTTTTTCAAATGAAAAAAATATTAACACTCATCATTTCTTTATCTTTAGTTGCCGTGGCAGCAGGTTGCGGTACAAAAGCAGCAGGAGATTCCAAGGGTGCAGCAGCGCCTGTCAAAACAAAAGACACCATCACGATCGCTTGGTATCCGAATGAATCCGGTGCCGAGTTGAAAGATGCACGTGAAGAACTAGGAAAAGCAATCGCAGCAGCAACGGGGAAAAAAGTCGAGCACAAGACAACAACGGATTACATCATCGCGATTGAAGCTATTGCCAGCGGTGGTGCGGATTTGGCTTATATGGGACCACAGGGCTACGTTGAAGCGAATGCAAAAAATAACAAGGTTCAGCCTCTGGTTGTTCCGAGCGGTGAGTCAGGCACATTGGAAGACGCTGTTTACTATAGCTGGTTAGGCGTACGTAAAGGTGATGAGGCTGCATACAAAAACGGCAACGGATTTGCCATCGATAAAATTGCCGGCAAAAAGTTCTCATTCGTATCGAACTCTTCTACATCCGGATTTAAAGTGCCATCTGCCGGAATCGTTAACTATTTCAGTAAACAAGATCAGTATAAAAAGTTAACCGTTGATGATCTGCTTCAAGGTGGTAAGGACAAGTTCTTCAGTGAAGTTCTTTTCGGAGGCACGCACCAAGGAGCGGCTGTCAATTTGTTAACAGGTAAAGCTGACGTAGCTGCTTTCTGCGATACTTGCGTGGCTAACTATGTGGAAGTGAGCTCAGGAACGGCTAACACGCCAGGAGCGGTATACAAAGTGAAACAAGGAGCAGCGGAACCTTTTAATACGCAGGTTGGTAAAGAGTTTAGTCTCATTTCGGTAACGCCGGTATTGAACTCCCCACTTGCTATTAACACAAACACGGTCAGCGCGGAAGATGTGAAAAAATTGAAGGATGCTCTAACATCGGATGCTGTAACGAAAAACCCGAAAATCTTCTTGCCTAAAGACTCCAAAGATGCCGGCGTGTTCAAACAAAAATCAGGTAAAGAGAAATTCCTGCCTGTGGATGATGCCTTTTTCGGTCCGGTTAGAATGCTGTCCAACAACTAATGTTACGACGAACCAACTAAGGGATTAAGGGAGCAACCATGACAACGTTACTGGAATTCAAGCAGGTCTCTAAACAGTACGGTGCGGATACAAGAGCGTTATCAGATGTTAATTTCACTGTGAAGGAAGGGGAGTTCCTTTCAATTATCGGCCCTTCCGGAGCAGGCAAATCAACCCTCCTTCGCTGTATTAATCGGATGATCGACGCAAGCAGCGGAGAAATCATTTTTGATGGCGCGAACATTATGAATTTCAAGAAGCACGAATTGAAACGGCTGAGAACGCAGATGGGTATGGTGTTCCAGCATTACAATTTGGTGAACAGGCTGACAGTAGTCGAGAACGTTCTGCACGGACGTCTTGGCTACAAGTCAACGTTAGAGGGAGTTCTGGGGCTTTATTCCAAGGAAGAGAAAAAGCAGGCTTTTGACATTCTGAGTATTCTCGGATTGGAAGATCAGGTGTACAAGCGTTGTGACCAGTTAAGCGGTGGGCAAAAGCAAAGAGTGGGCATTGCCCGCGCGCTCGTGCAGAATCCGAAGATGCTGCTGTGCGACGAGCCGATTGCTTCCTTGGACCCGAATGCCTCCAAAGTCATTATGGATTACTTGCGTACGATCTCTACCAATATGGGCATCACGGTCATTGTTAACCTGCATCAGGTGGATGTAGCGCTTAAGTATTCGGATCGAATCCTTGGTGTGAACAAAGGAGCTATCGTCTACGATGGTTCCCCGAAACAGATCAAGCGCGACCAGCTTTCCCTGATTTACGGCTCGGAGCTTGAAGAGCATGCCGAGGAGCTGGAGGGCAAATATGCGGGATAACTTCTTTGCCAAAAAGCGCATGAACACGCTGCTCTTCTGTGCTTTCCTATTGGTCATCACGCTAATCGCTATCGTTGTTACAGACTATAACGTCATCAAAGGTTTTACTTCTATACCGAAAGCAGCCGAATGGGCGGCCAGCAATTTTTATCCCAATGAAAAAGCGATGAAGCGGCTTCCCGCAATCATTAGCAGCTTATCAGAGACCATTCTTGTGTCTATAGCATCAACCGCCGTTGCAGCCGTATTTGCCTTGTTGTTCGCCATTGCGGGTTCACATACGACAGGCGTCGGCGGAGTTTTCAGCTTTGTAAGCCGTTCAATCGCAACGCTGTTTCGCAACATTGATGTGGCTGCTTGGTCCATGATTTTGTTAATTTCTTTCGGGCAAAATGTACTTACCGGATATTTCGCGCTCTTTTTCGGCTCATTCGGATTTCTAACAAGAGCATTTATGGAGTCCATCGATGAAGTAAGCAATAGCTCTGTCGAAGCCTTAAGGTCGACGGGGGCAGGTTATTTTCCAATTATTTTTCAATCCGTCATTCCTGCCAGTATTCCGCAATTGCTCAGCTGGGTTCTATTCATGGTGGAAACCAACATTCGTCAGGCAACATTAATCGGCATCTTGACGGGTACCGGCATAGGCTTTCTTTTCAGCTTATATTACAAAGGCCTTAATTACAGCTCTGCCTCTCTGGTCGTTATCGTTATCGTTCTTGCGATTTTCGCCATCGAATCGGTTTCTACGTATGTTAGGAGGGTGATTTTGTAAAATGGACCTTCAAGAATCTTTGAAAGCTGTCTCTAACAAAGACACCAGCTGGAGTCACATCAAGAGTGTGAATCCCAAGAACCCCTTTAACAAACAGTCTTTTGTAATCCGGCTGACATTAGTTGCCCTGGCTTTATTGACGGTTGTTGCATTTGTTACTTTTGACTATAAGGACATTAACCTTGTAGAAGCCGCCTCTTTAACGGCTCAAACGGTTAAAACCATGTTTTTTCAACCGCTTTTTCAACATATTACCTTTTTTGAGGCTATTAAACAGTTGACCATTACATTGGGGCTTGCATTCTTGACGACATTGTTCGGCTCGATCATCGCCCTGTTCCTCGGCTTGTTGGCAGCTCGCAATTTATCCAATCCTAAACTATCTATCGTCATTAAAGCCGGAGTCGCTTTTATTCGTGCGGTTCCAACCGTTCTATGGGTTTTAATTTTTGCTGTTGCATCTGGACTCGGAAGCGTCGCGGCTGTCATCGGAATGACTTTCCACTCCATCAGCTATCTCGTCAAAGCGTACTCGGAATCGTTCGAGGAACTGGACAAAGGGGTTATTGAAGCCTTGAAAGCGAGCGGCGCCAATTGGTGGCAAATCGTGTTTCAGGCTGTGCTGCCATCGTCCGTCTCCTATTTGATCTCATGGACGTTTATGCGATTTGAGATCAACTTCGCAGTCGCTCTGGCGATGGGAGCAGCAGCTGGAGCGGGGGGCATCGGATTCGATATGTTCATGGCCAGTTCCTTCTATTATGATGTGAGGGAAATCGGAGCTATCACGTATCTCATCCTTGCATTCGCTATCTTGCTTGAATTGCTTGCAGCAAAAATCAAGAAGAAGCTAAGGGTTCATGGGTGATCCCATAAAGCAAAAAGCGCATTCACTCCTTGGGGTGAATGCGCTTTATGTTTGATTGGCAGCATAGGCCTTGACGCCAGACTGAAGCTAATTGATCAAATACTGCCAATTTAGCAGGAGTAATCGGCGTTAATGACAAGAGCACGATTCACTCGGTCCTACATCCATGCCTCGCAGCCGCAATAGCGGGAAAATCTACCGGTAATCCTCGCAGTTCAGTGGCGGGGAAGGAAATAGAGGTAGAAACTCCAGCTAAATCGCTGGAAGGGGGTGAGATTTAGGTATACTCACCAAAATTAACACCAGGAAATCCAGTTAATTGGAAAAAGGTAGACATATTGCAGTGATTAGCAGGAGTCATCGGCGTTAATTGCTAGAAATTGCACCACTTGGACAAAGCACACAGCTTCCTCACTTCAGTTCACACACCATCTTATAACTCCCAGCTTCCGCACGGAAACCGAGCAGATCACGGTTTATTCGCAGCATGGGGGCGTTCATGGAATCGTTGTGTGTTCTTAAATAAGGCACACCGCAGGCAGTCGCTGTTTGTATGCCGAGCAACTTCAAAGCGAGTGCTATGCGGCGGCCCCGGTATTCCGGCAGCACGCCTGTAAACTCGTGATACATCGCCCGTGTTTGTTCGTTCTGCTGGAGTGTGACAACGCCAATGTAACGATCGCCGTCCTTGGCGATATGAATCCATTCCGGACGTACACCGGATTGCGTGATGGTCCACTTTTTCCATTCTTCGAACCATGGAAAGCTGCCGGAGTAGCCGGGAATATCCGGATGGGTGATTTTATACAGCTCATAAAGCTTATTCTCGCTAGCATCCCCTGGCTCATCCGCTAACGTAATGAATCTAATCCCAGCCTGCTCCGCTTGGTTGATCGCATCATGCAGCGAACCGCCATCGAACGATGCCAAGTCCAGCACGGATTCAAACGTGTGGCGCTCCTTGACATAGCCTCGACGTTCCGCAAAAGCAAGCGATCTCTCATCCGTTTCCCTCATGTAATCAATTAATCGTGACGCCCTGACCTCGCAAGCCCATTGATGAAGCGTATCGAATAGGGCTGCTCCGACCCCAAGCCCGCGATGTTTCGGATGAACGACGATCGTATGACTTAAGGCCCCGGGCTCCGTCCAAGGCGCTCGCCATGCCATCGCGTAACCGACCACTTGTCCGTGTTCATCTTCCGCGACCCATTTGGGACGGTCCCATCCCATCAGTTCGCCGTCCTCATTGTAGTGCAGCTTGCCTGGGGGAATGCTTTCCTCGTCTCGCTGCAGCCGTTCAGCTGTTGTCGGCTCTGACCAAATCAAATTCAGCAAGGGTGCAACAGCCGCATAATCGTCCGGTTGCCGCATTGGGCAAATCGTATACTTTGACATGTATGATTACCTCCATCTCGAATTAAGCTATCGGATATAGTCATTATCCCATCCGTGAAGCGGAACTTCTTGGTAAAGTCTGGATATAAATAAAGATTCGGCAGCAAGCCCTTTTTCCCTAATTCATTTGACAATTTAGCTAAAAAGGTGTAGAAATGAATTAATTGAATGTTCTGAGTAAATTCATTGACGAGATCGAGTAAGCTAATCCCTTGTTCCCCAGAGAGTTGGCCCTGTGCTGAAAGCCAACGTTCAAGACTTAGCCCAAAATCCTCTCCGAGAAGGAAAGCTGAAGCCACTGGAGTAAGCTGACCCGGGATCCTGCCGTTACATGGGGCGCGTATGATGGTACGTTGGCGGAGGTGCCGAGGATCGAGTTATGGATCAATCGGAACAAGGGTGGTATAGCGAGATATAATCTCGTCCCTTATGGGACGGGATTTTTTTGTTTTTATTTTAAAATTGGAGAGGATGTCCTGGATGAGAAAAGTAGATGTAAAAGAAAAAGCAAGGGCTCGCGAGCTGCGCATCCTGAATCAATGGCAACAAAACGAAACATTCCGCGCATCAATCGATCATCGGAATGATAAACCGAATTTTGTCTTCTATGAAGGGCCGCCAACAGCCAACGGAAAGCCGCATATCGGTCACGTACTCGGACGTGTCATTAAGGATTTTATCGGCCGGTACAAAACAATGTCAGGTTACCGTGTCGTGCGAAAAGCCGGCTGGGATACACATGGCCTTCCCGTTGAGCTTGGCGTGGAGAAGCAGTTGGGCATTTCGGGAAAACAAGAAATCGAGAAATACGGGATAGCCGAATTTGTTGAGAAGTGCAAAGTCAGCGTCTTCGAATACGAGAAGCAGTGGCGGGAATTGACAGAAGCAATCGCCTACTGGACAGACATGGATCATCCCTATGTGACGTTAACGAATGATTACATCGAGAGCGTCTGGCACATTTTATCCGAAATTCATAAAAAAGAACTCCTCTACAAGGGACACCGGGTCAGCCCTTATTGTCCGGATTGCCAGACGACGCTCAGCTCGCACGAGGTGGCTCAAGGATATGAGGATGTCAAGGATTTGAGCGCGACAGTCGAGTTTCGCAGCACGAAAGGGCCGGAAATATTCCTTGCCTGGACGACGACCCCGTGGACGCTTCCAGCGAACGTTGCACTTGCGGTAAACAAGGACATCGACTATGTGAAAGCCAAAGTAAACGGCAAAGTCTACGTCATTGCCAAAAATCTTGCTGAAAAAGTATTGAAAGAGAACTATGAGATCCTTTCTACGCACAAAGGGGAGGAATTCGTCGGGACCTCCTATGAGCCGCCTTTTGGCTATATCACTGTGAACCGAGGGCATATCGTTGTCGATGCGGATTACGTCAGTGACTCAAGTGGTACCGGTATCGTTCATATCGCGCCTGCACACGGAGAGGATGACTACCGCACATGCCGTCAGCATAACCTTGATTTTGTAAATGTGGTGAATCTTGCCGGACGATATACGGATGAGGTCGTCGACTTTGCTGGACGTTTTGTGAAGGATTGCGATGTGGATATTGTCAAAAGCTTGTCGGAACGCGGTCTATTGTTTGCCAAGGAACGTTATGAGCACAGCTATCCTTTCTGCTGGCGCTGCAAAACTCCGCTTCTCTACTATGCAATGGAAAGCTGGTTTATCAAAACGACGGCTGTGAAGGACCAGCTCCTTGCGAACAACAGCCAAGTGAACTGGTACCCGGCCCATATCCGCGAAGGCCGTTTCGGGAAGTTCCTTGAGGAACTGGTCGATTGGAATATCAGTCGAAACCGCTATTGGGGCACACCGCTGAACCTCTGGCTTTGTCAGGATTGCGGGGCAGAGTATGCGCCAGGCAGCAGGAAAGACCTGTATGAAAAATCCATCACGCCTATCGATGATAGTCTGGAGCTTCATAAGCCCTATGTAGACGCTGTAAAATTGCGCTGCTCCTGCGGCGGAACCATGGAAAGGACGCCGGAAGTGATCGATGTGTGGTTCGATAGCGGCTCGATGCCATTCGCTCAATATCATCATCCGTTCGGTGACGAGAAAAAGTTCGAGGATCAGTATCCGGCTGATATGATCTGCGAAGGCATTGACCAAACGCGCGGCTGGTTTTTCAGCTTGATGGCCGTCTCTACTTTGTATAATGGCAAGCTGCCTTACAAAGGGGTAATTTCAACCGGTCATGTTTTGGATGAGAATGGATTGAAAATGTCCAAGAGCAAAGGGAATGTGATTGACCCTTGGGAAATCATTGAAGAATTTGGCGCGGATGCCTTCCGCTGGTCTCTGCTTGCAGATAGTGCACCGTGGAACAGCAAGCGGTTCTCGAAGCAAATTGTAGCCGAAGCGAAGTCTAAAGTCGTAGATACGATCAATAATACACACGCTTTTTACTCGTTGTATGCCATCATTGATCAATACAATGCTGAAGACCATCCGCAGCAAGCTTCAAAGAACGAGTTAGATCGGTGGATACTCTCCAGGTTGAACACGACCCTTCAGAACGTGGTGAAGGGGCTGGAGGATTACGATTTTCTGAACCCGGCCAAGCACATGGAAGCCTTTGTAGATGAGCTAAGCAATTGGTACATTCGCCGCTCTCGCGACCGTTTCTGGGGCAGTGAAATGACCGAAGATAAAGTCGCCGCCTACCAAACGCTTCGCGAAGTTCTAGTCACCTTAGCACAAATGGTTGCCCCTTATATCCCGCTCATCGCGGAGGATATTTACGGTAACCTTGGCGGCGAAGGAAGCGTTCATTTGGCCGATTACCCGAAAGTGAACGAAGCTGCAATCGATACGACACTTGAAAACGATATGGCCACTGCTCGACAAATTGTTGAGCTGGCGCGCAACATACGCAACGAGGTCGGAATCAAAACGCGTCAACCTTTGTCGGAGCTGATCGTTTCGCTGGACCGTGAATTTCATTTGAGCCGGTTCGAAGCCATCATCCAAGATGAAATTAACGTGAAACAGATTCGTTTGGAGACGAGCGAAAGCACCTTTGTCGACTATTATTTGAAATTGAATTTGAAAGCGGCGGGCAAGAAATACGGCAAATTCGTCGGTCCTTTGCAAAATGCCTTGAAACAGCTTTCTGCTGCTGAAGCTAAAAGGGCCGTCGACTGCGGTTATGTGGACGTCAACTTAGACGGAGAAACGATTCATCTTACGCTGGATGAGCTGCTTGTGGAAAAGCAAGGTAAAGCAGGATTTGCCTCTGCGACGGGGTACCATATCAACGTCGCGTTGAATACGAACCTAACGGAGGAGCTGGAACAAGAAGGTCTTGTTCGTGAAGTGATCCGCGGCATTCAGGATTATCGCAAGAAATTGGATTTGCCGATTGAAAAACGCGTCATTCTGACGCTGCATGTTGATGCTCCTCTCCGAGCTGCGATTGAGCGCTTTGATCATGTTTTGCGCGAGAACGTGCTTCTCTCAGAAATCAAATATGCTCAGGCTGCGAATATGGAGGATATTTCGTTCGGTGGTTATCAATGCTTGTTGCTCATTGAGTAATTAGCGCTTGTGGGGGCTGCTACTTGGGTAGCGGCCTTGTTGAAAATAAAGGAATATAGTTCCCTCTAGAGAGGGTGGATAAACAAAGACCAGTCTAACACCTACGTGTTTGGACTGGTCTTTGTCCTATTAGGTTAATCGATGTCCGCCATCGACATGGAGTACAGTTCCCGTTACGAACGAATTTTGGATCAAATACAGGACGCTTTGAGCAACATCCTCAGCAAGCCCAACCCGTTGCACAGGTAGCTTACTTCCCACCTTTTCATAAAATTGATTACGTGCTTCTTCAGTCATCTTACTGCGAGCAGGCGTATCAATAATGCCCGGCGAGACGATATTCACACGGATAGGCGCTAGCTCGAGCGCTAAGGTTTGACCAAAGTTTGAGATTGCAGCATTCACCGCGCCTAGTGCGGCAGATCCCACGGTTGGTTTGTAACCGACTACGCCGGAGAATAACGTGATAGAACCATTTGGGGAAAGGGTATGGGCTCCATATTTCGCTGCGTGGTACTGGCCCCAGAATTTGTTTTCGAATAAGTCCCGCGCTTGTTTTGTTTCTGACTGGAGGAAGGAGCCTCCGGATGTTTCGGCCGCACTTACGACAAGATGTTCGTAGCTGCCGACCTTTTTAAAAAACGATTGAACCTCATCTTCCTCTGTCGTATCGAGCACATACACTTGCGCTTGGGATCCAAGCAGTTCTTTGGCTTTGTACAACTTTTCCTCCGAACGGCTGGCAATGATGACTTGGGCGCCAAGCACAACGGCTTTTTTGGCAGTCTCCAGTCCAATACCTGAACTTCCGCCAATAATGACAATTCTCTGATTGTGTAACATGAACACTCCTCCTAATGTTTACTAGTGGTTATAGCGCTATTGTATATGTAGTTAATTCCATTAGGGAAGTAGTGATATTAATTTCATATAGTTTCCAAAAAGGAAGTAATGTGCTAATGTTGGGTTTATCCCAATATATTTTTTGAGGAGGCTATTGTTATGTCCGTTCAAGAACCCGTTGTTTTGAATAAAGGAACACCCGGCGAGTTATGCCCAATTGCCAAAACGCTGGACGTCATCGGAACAAAATGGACTTTTTTAATTATTCGCGACCTGCTCATTGAAGGCACGTTGCGGTTTAGTGATCTTTTGAGATCAATGGAGGGGATTAGCCCCAAAACACTTTCGCTCCGCCTAAAGGAGTTAGAAGAAAACGGGCTGGTTGAAAGAAAGGTGTACCCGGAGGTTCCGCCCCGAGTTGAATATTGGTTAACGGAGAAAGGCAAACGCTTGGAAGGTGTATTTATAGAATTGAAGAGATTTGGACTGGACTTGTGACTTGGATTCCTTCGAGGAGATGTTGGGAGGGATCAAGCACGAATATTTAACGAGGGGGCCCAAACTTTAAAGCTTGGATCCTCCCTCTTTTATGTAAATTATTTTGCAATTAATTTCAAAAACTCACGCATGAAGCCCGGCAAATCTGGCCAAGCATGACCCGAGACTAACTTCCCATCCACATGCAGCGTATCCGCCGCATACTTAGCTCCAAGCTGCTCGACATCCAAACGGCAGGCTGTATAGGCTGTCATTGTACGGCCTTCAAAGTAATGGTTATCTTTTAACGCGGAGAATACTTGCGCAGCATGGCAGATAGCGCCAAGCGGCTTGTCAGCTTCAAGAAAATGGCGAAGAATGCGCGGGACGTGCTCATTGGACCGAATGTACTCCGGCGCTCTGCCCCCAGGAATGATTAGTCCATCATATTGACTTGGATCTACATCAGCAAAAGCGATGTGTGACGGCAGCAAATGCCCTGGCTTCTCTGTGTAGGTCTCCCAGCCATCGATAAAATCATGGACGACGGTATGAAGCACTTTTTTCGTCGGTGCAGCAATAACAGCCTCATATCCTTCTTCTAGCACACGAAAATAAGGATAATATACCTCTAAAACTTCTGCAGCATCACCGGTAAGAATTAAGATTTTCTTTGACATCGTATCACTCCTTGGAAATGAATGGTAACCCATAATCAATTATGAAGAAACCTCGTAACGATGTAAACGGGTGGAATTTGACACGAATTGTCGAATGTTCTCGTCATGAATGTGTATAGACGGCTTCCCGGCAGAGCCCAAGCGTGTCGTTGCTGCGTAAGACAGAAGGAAGCGGAACAATGGCTTGCCAAATATGAGCAGAAGGCCAAAGAAAACCGTGAGAAAATCAAAGGTGCGGTGAAAGAAGGCGAAACAGCGGTTATCATTAACGTCCGGGAGAAAAAGATTTCCTTCCTTGGCGATAACTATGGCCGTGGAGGAGAAGTTATGCGAATGTCGATCATATTTTTATCTGCATGAACGAAGGCACGACAGAAGTGCAGGTGAAGGAGATTCTTGAGAGCCCGATCTGGAAGACACTTCCTGCTGTGAAAAACAACCAAGTCCATATGCTGGATTACAAAACATTCCTGCACTACGATCCAATTTCCATTCTGGGACAAGCGGATTTGATTACGGATATGTTGGTGAAGAGTGCAAAATAAAGAGCTTGCTTGGCAGCGACAAGCTGCGGCCGCCTTACCTTAATTGGATGAGGCGGCTTTTTGTTTTATACATGAAGGTTAGCAAAGGGGAGATGGAGAATTTGTTTGATGAGGTGTTAGACATTTGGCACATGCGTGACAGGAGGAGAAAACATGAATCAGCAAGCGGTAGAGCGAATTAAGGCGCACGAGGAACGAGTGGAGCAAGCGAATGCATTTTTGAAGCAAAAGGTGGATGAGCTTGAGGAAGACAGTTACAGGCTCAGCTATCATTTGATGCCTCCTGCAGGCTGGATGAACGATCCGAATGGCCTTATCTTTTATAAAGATGAGTACCATGCGTTTTATCAGCATTATCCGTATGAAGCCAAATGGGGACCCATGCACTGGGGACACGCCAAAAGTAAAGATTTAGTGAACTGGGAACATCTCCCGGTCGCGTTAGCGCCTTCGGAAGTTTACGACACAGGAGAAAATAGCGGCCATGGCTGCTGGTCGGGCAGCGCTGTGGACGATAACGGCAATCTCACGTTAATTTATACAGGACATGTTGACGGGCGCACCCCCGTGGAGGTGCAGTGTCTCGCAACTAGCACGGATGGTTTGAACTTCCGTAAAGAGGCTGGCAATCCGGTCATTGCGGGAGCTCCAGAGGAAGGCGGTCTCGGGTTCCGGGACCCGAAGGTGTGGCGGCATGCAGGGGCATGGTACATGGTGGTCGGATTTGGGAAAGACGGCTTGGGTAAAGTGCAATTGTATACGTCAGAGAATTTACGGGAATGGCGTCACCTTGGAGTGGCTGCGGAGAGCGACGGAACGATGGGGGATATGTGGGAGTGTCCGGATCTCTTCCCGTTAGGGAGCGGGGACGATCATGTACTGGTCATTTCCCCGATGAATATGGGAACGACGAAGACGATGTACCTAACCGGCAAATTAAACTATGAGACCGGTCAATTCAGCTATGGCTATAAGGAGCGGCTGGATTACGGGTTTGACTTCTACGCCCCGCAGACGTTCATGGACGGGCAGGGCCGGCGCATCCTCCAAGGCTGGATGAACATTTGGGGGGCCAAGATGCCCGAGCAGGAGCGGGGCTGGATGGGCACCTTTACCTTGCCGCGCGAGTTGAAGCTTAACGCGGATGGTACGCTGCGGATGGAACCCGTGGCGGAATTGCAGGCTTTACGCGGGGCTTATCAACGCGTGAATGGTCTGTCAATAGGCGCGGATACGGAAGTGACGCTGGCGGGTGTGCATGGCGATACGCTTGAGCTAATCGCCGTTTTTGATGTGGCCAAAGCCGGAGGCGCAGCGGAATTCGGCTTGCTGCTTCGCTGCTCCGAGGACGGTACCGAGTACACGAAGGTGGTCTATTCAGCCGCTGAGCGCAAGCTCAGCGTGGATCGCACGCGCTCCGGCGCAGGCGAAGCGGGCGTGAGCGAAGCTCCGTTAACGCCGATGGCGGACGGACGCGTGAGGCTGCATCTGTTCCTCGACCGCTCGTCGGTCGAGCTCTTCGCAAATGACGGAGTGAAAACCGTCACGAACCGGATTTACCCTGCGGCGGCTAGCCTGGGTATCAAGCTGTTTGCCGAGAAGGGCGAAGCTCATCTCGAGAGCTTGGACGCTTGGGTGTTGGGGTAGGATTAGATTGGTTTGAGCTCCTCGCTCCTCACTTCCTGGCACATGGGGCAGGAACGCGGATTTACACGGATTCTGCGCAAATAGCGGACTCAAGCTCCCTTAACACAAAAACCAGCAAACCCAAGTAAAGGGCTGCTGGTTTTTGTGCATTCTAATTCCGTACACGCATCGCCTGATAAGCATTCCGGGTAACGCACTGTGTAAGCCAATTCAGATCCAATCCTTGCTGAGCCGCATAAGGGAGGAAATCAGTCAGCAGGTGGTGATAAGGCCGAAGATTTCCGCCTTTCTCCTCACCAACCGTGTACCAACCTGTGTCTTGAGAAAGTAGAATTTGCTCGCTGCTTATACCATGATTCCGTAGTTGCTGCAGCAGTTCCACATGTTTGTCATAGGTGCCTGGCAAAATAGAATCAATCGAAATCCACATACCCTCATCCGCCAGCCGTTGATGGACGGTCAAATCCTTGCCGGTTTGGGCATGCACCCAGATGAAGCGCTCCAGGCCGAAGGCTGCTTCTCTCATGATTTCGCCCGCGTGTAGGGCGGTATCCCCGCCGATGGTATGACATTGAATCGGCAATCCGGTTTCAAAGGAGGTGCGAATAGCGGCCCGCAATATTTTTTGCTGCGTCTCATTGATCGACGTTCCGTCGTTTAGAGCGATTTTGATATAGCCAGGGTAGACACCGCTATCTCCAATGCCGTTTTGTGCCTCGCGAATCCATAGATCGGATAGCTCACGCTCCGTGGCTTGATAAACGAAAGGCGGCAAATAAGGTGCCTTATAAAAGCCGGTGTTCGTCACGAAATGCAGACCGGACTGGGCAGACAGGTCTTTTAAAACATAGGGGTCACGCCCCAAATACTCCGGCGCACAATCTACGAATGTTGAGCAGCCAGCCTCCTTCAACTGCAGCAGGAGCGGCAAGATGGAGGCCACGACTTCATCGCGGTCGTAATCGTTCGGAGTTAACTTGCCATCTTCGACAAATCCAACTAGGACATGCTCGTGGACGAGAATCGTTCCGGCTTCTTTTTCGTTGATAAGCCCTGTTACGGTCTGCAGCATAGTATCGATATCCCCCTTGATCCTTGATTTTACTCTCCTATAGTCTATAGTGGACCGGTTGGAGTAGGCAACACCCTGTTATTCTTTTACAATAGAATCATCAGGAAAATATTGAAGAACGGAGAATCCGCATGTCCGCCGATTCGATTTTAAATCATGAGCTGCAGCCGTACATTCGCTATGCGGACCTGTTGCATTTTCAACAATGGAAAACGCCGCCCAGAATTATTACCGACTACATGCTGCTTTACGTACAGGAAGGGTCCTTTCGCCTTCAAGCAGAAGGGGCGCTCTATGAGGTGAATCAGGGGCAGTTCATCTTCGTGCAGCCGGGCATTGTGCATCAGATGGAATCCGAAGCGCCGGTCTGTCTGATGTCTTTGCACATGGAGCTGTTCCCTTCCCAAGTCGATGCTCGTCCGGAAATGATTGTGCCGATCGATCACGCTTTTAACCCAGAGACAGTACCTCTGCAGCCAAGTCTGAAAACATTTGCGGATATCTCCATCCCTTATCTATTGAAGCTTTCGAGGCACGAATGGATGTTGGACACTCTGCAGCAAGCAATTGCGCATTGGGGCCGCAAAAAGGCAATCGACCTTCTTCAAGCACAAGTCCACGCCACAGAGATTGTGCTGGAATTGTTAAAAGAATACACAACCCGCGATACCTCCGAGCATAGCCGCTCTACCTCGCTTAGTTGGGTGCCGGCCTATATGCAGTACCGGTTGTCGGAACCGCTGACTGTGGAGGAAATGGCACATAAGGCGCTCATGTCCCGCTCTTATTTCTCCTTGCATTTTCGCTCGCAATTCGGAGTGTCCCCTCATCAATTTCTACTCAGGCTGCGTCTTGATTACGCGACCGATCTGCTCCGTGGCACGGATCTTCCGCTTCAGGATATTGCGGACAGCTGCGGATTTTCGAGCGTTCACCATTTTTCCAAGATGTATAAGCTTCGCTTCGGATGCCCGCCAAGTCAAATCAGACGCCATCCATAAAAAAGACGTTTTGATACATTTACTATGCATTTTGACAAAGCCAGACGGTTCAGCGCTCCCTATAATGAAGTCATAGAGCTAGAAGCTTTTTGAAGCATGGGCCAAAATAGAAGGGAGCGATGGCGGAATGAGTGACAAACGAACGTATGATTTTCAAAGACAGATAGAGACTTATGATCGCGCTGATATCGTCGTTATCGGAGGAGGACCTGCGGGAACGGCGGCTGCGATTTCGGCGGCAAGAAGAGGCAAGAAAGTCATTTTGCTCGAAAAATCAGGGCAGCTTGGCGGTATGGGCACCTTGGGGAATGTGAGCATTTTTATGCCGATTGGGAACGTGACGGGCATTTACCGTGAGATGATTGCCGATGTGCTGGCCGAATATTTGCCGGAGCATCATGATACGTCCATTGCCCCGCAATATTCGCCTTTTGAGCTAAGGCATTATTTAAATGAGAAAATGAAAAAAGAAGGCGTAGAGGTCATCTACCATACCGAATTCGTTGGGGCGGTCAAGGACGGAACTCGCTTAGAAGCTGTAATTGCGTCTACACGCGAAGGATTGAAGGCTTTTGAGGCTAAGCAATTCATAGACTGCACCGGGGATGCCAGAGTCGCACTCGATGCCGGGGTGCCTCATACGTCGGGAAGAGACGGGGATGGGCTGACCCAGCCGATGACGCTTATGTTTATGATGCAGAACACAGGCAAGACCGTAACTCCGATCCTGCCGGAAGGCTGCTATTATTATGAAAAAGTGTCCGATCTGCCACAGGGACGCCATCTGTATTGGGAGCGCAACAAGGACGGCCAGCTCCTGGTGAACATGACGCGGGTCAAAGGCAACGGCGCGAACATCAAAGACATCAACTACGCGGAAACCGAGGCGCTGAGACAGGTATTTTCCATCGTGCATTATTTGCAGCGGAATGGTTTTGAGACCTATGCGCTTTCGCACGTGGCCAATCAGGTTGGCGTGAGGGAAACGAACCAGATTCAGGGGTTGTACACACTGACGGAGCAGGATGTGGTGGAGGGCCGCCGATTCCAAGACGTGGTCGCCCAGACGAACTACGAGATCGACATTCACAGCCCCGATGGCAAAAAGACCACTGACGAACGCAAAGTCAGCGGCTACGACATTCCGTATCGCTGCATGGTGCCCGAAGACGTGGACAATTTGCTCGTCGCCGGCCGTTCCATATCCGCTACGCATGTCGCGATGTCGTCTATGCGTGTGCAGCCTACTTGCTACGCGTTGGGGCAGGCAGCGGGAATTGCTGCTTCCATCGCTTTGGACGAAACTTGCGTCATTCGCGATGTATCCATCGATGCGCTGCATGAGGGACTGCGTGAGATGAACGTTGTATTTCATAAGCTTGCATCTTATTCGTAGACGAACATAAAAACCCTGACGGATTAAACTCCGTCGGGGTTTTCTACGAGTTAGAGGAACTGAGATCCCTTATTTGGTGAGAATCGAGCGATTTCCCCACTTAGCGGAACTACAGGGCGTTATTCGCCTCCCATGACACATTTTTCAGCTGAAATGGTCAAAATAGGGGAACGTAGTTCCCCTGACAAGCGGGAAACGTGCCTTTTCATAGAAATAGCGGCCTGTAGTTCCCCTAAACCCACTTCACTAACCGCTCGCCTTTCTAGCAAACTAGATATTCTCCCGGTTCAGCACATAAACTTTCACGTTTTTCTTCACGCCGAATTCCTGCGCCTGACTCAAATCGTTCATGAACACATCAATTCTCGAACCGCGAATCGCCGAGCCGATATCTTCGGCTTTGCGAATGCCGATTCCCTCAATGAATACGGTGGAACCTAGTGGAATGACGGCTGGATCGACGGCGATCGTCCGCCCCTCCTTGGCTTTTAACCCGCTGAAGGTGATGCCGTACATGGGATGGGAGGCCTTTTTACCGGTCGATTCGAAACCCGCTGTATAGGCTGTCAATGTGGTGTTGATTACTTTTTTAATGATTTTTGGTTGTGTTTTCGTGGCAGGCGCTGTTCCACTTGAAGGAACATTGAGGGTTTGTCCAATGGTCAGGCCGCGCGGATCACTAATTCCGTTGGCTGCCATCAGGTCGTTCACATCCACTTCAAAGTCACGAGCGATTTTGAACAAGGTATCTCCCCGGTTAACCTGATACTGCGTTGTTGGCAGCGCGGTAGCAGCGGTAGTGGTAGTGGTTTCAGGTTCGACTGCATTTGATACAAGACTGTAAGATGGCGGGAGTTCCATATTTTCATCGCTGCCTGGGTAGGAATAGGCTTTACCAGTAAGCCATAAACTTACTAACAAAGGAATTGTCAGAGTCGTAAACAAGATTCTTAGAAACATCATAGCTCCTCCTCAAAAAAGTTAATAGAGTTATAGCTACTAGACTCGTCAAATTTATATTTTTCTATACGTATTCTATGAAAAATTACTAGATTAAAGCCCGCAAAAGGCCCTTTTACGGGCTTTTTTGCTGTTTACAGACAGATTGGCAAACGTTCGTCCTTGCGTGAATACACTATAGCAACAACCTAAAGGAATGATGTTCATGCGCCCAGGATACGGAATGTTTCAACAACAGTCGGCGAAAATGCGGCTCACGCCGCAGCTGCGCAAAGCGATATCGATTCTGCAGCTCTCGACACCGGAATTGCTGGAGGTTGTTCAGCAGGAGATGAATGAGAATCCGGTATTGGAGTTCGCCTCCGCTAACGAGCGGACGGTCGATGCTCCCGCTCGCCCTACCCGTACGAGGGATGGCGACGCTCCCTACGATCCGCTGCACCATGCCGCGTCGAATGAGGTGTCTCTGGAAAGGCATTTGAAGGAGCAGTTATTCTTCATGAAAAAAGTGCCGCAAGCCGTGCGCCGCATTGTCATTTTTATGATTGGAAATGTGGATAGCAATGGCTATCTGACCTCTTCGATCAGTGAAATTTCGGATGTTTTGAAAGTGGAACGTGAGCTGGTGGAGCAAGCTCTTACGATTCTGCAAAGTTTTGAGCCTGCCGGTGTGGGGGCGAGAAATTTGCGCGAATGCCTGCTTTTGCAGGTACAATCCTTGGCGGAAAGCTTTCCGCTCGTCGCCATACTCATTCGCGATCATTTGAAGGATGTTGCCGATTATCACATTCACAAACTATCGCAGCATCTGCAAGCTTCGCCGCAAGAAATTCATGCAGCTGTAGCCGTGATTAAGGGGCTAAATCCCAGGCCAGGGGCTGCCTTTCATACGGAAGCCATTCACTATATCATACCGGAGGTGATCATTGAAAAGTCAGGCGGCAGGCTTGCCGTGTTCACTCATCAGGCAGCGCTGCCCCGTCTATCGATGAATGGCTATTATGAGCGACTTGTGAAGGAGGGAAAAGATGCGAACGAAGCCGCTCGCTTTCTAACCGGCAAGTTACAATCGGCGATGTTTTTCTTAAGGTGCCTGGAGCAGCGCCGAAAGACGATTTATCGTGTGGCTCAGGCCATCGCCGAGGAACAAAGCGAGTTTTTTTGGAAGGGGACGGCCTATATCAAGCCGATGACCTTGAAACACATTGCCGATAAGCTCGGCATGCATGAATCGACAGTCAGCCGCGCCACAGCCGGCAAATATGCTCAAACGCCTTGGGGCATCTTCGAGCTCAAGCACTTTTTTCCATCAGGCTTGCTCAAAGACTGTGGAGAAGCAGCATCCTCCGAGCGTGTCAAAGCCAGATTAAAGGAGTGGATTCGTGGCGAAAACCCTGCTAAGCCATACTCGGATCAGAAGCTGACAGTGCTGCTGAAGCAGGAAGGCATCCAGATCTCACGCCGCACAGTGACGAAATATCGGGAGGAGCTCGGCATTTCTTCTTCCTTGAGAAGGAAACGCATATAGTTAACCTAAAGGGTTATGGCTTGATTAAGGTTTTGGCCCACAAATTCATATCCTCATATTTATCGTAGATATCGCAGTTTTTCGTCAGCCTGCCGTAATACCCATAGCCCATTTGATGGAAAACGGCATTCATGCCAAAGGAAAGAGCTCTGGACAGCGAGTAGGCACAGTTAATTTGGCGAGCGATCAATTCATCCTCCAAAGCATGCATCAATAATCGCATGAGCCCTTTGTTGCGGAAGGCAGGCAGTGTGGCGCAATCAGTCATTTCCGCATTGGCATATCGCGCATTAATTTCAGCGGAAGCGGCGCTAATGAGCTCATCTTGCGATTCGACGAGATAATAAATCGTCCCCTCCTGCATCGTTTTTGCAACATAAAGCGGATCGTTC
Source organism: Paenibacillus sp. WC2504 (assembly GCF_052682475.1). NCBI lineage: Bacteria > Bacillati > Bacillota > Bacilli > Caryophanales > Paenibacillaceae > Paenibacillus > Paenibacillus sp. WC2504. The sequence continues at coordinate 7,226,642 of NZ_JBQZFH010000001.1, read as the reverse complement.
ATGGGTGTTGGGTAGGTTTGGAAAATCTGGCTGTACAAATGAGACAGCTGCTCTGCATCCTTGAGCAAGGCTAAACGCAGGGTAAAAGGTTCCGGTATGACGGGCATTACGGGTTTACGAGAAAGCGCTAGCACTTGATGCAAAATGCAATCCTCCTCCATCCAATAATCGCTGCTCCGCCGCCCCAGATCGTAATAAAACGCCATACAGTAAGCGTCCATGCCATGAAAATATCCTTTGTAAATGCCCTCTAGCATGCAGCCTTTTCCTAAAAAGATCTGCCAATCCTGCTCTCGCGATTTGATAAAAACCTTGGTCAGCGCATGGCTTTTGGCTGCGTCGGCTATTCGATCGTAGATGGCATCGACATTGCCTTGATAGTCGTCTACCCGCAGTCTTTTGTTCATGAAATCGAGGTAAAAGCTTACCGTATAATCACTGCCGCTTTCAACTTCCAAACGGGATGTTGGCCGATCATTTGGCATTTGATTAGGCATCTGGCAGTCCCCTCCTTCTTCTTACCATGGTTATATGCTTCGATCCATTAGATTAGCCTTGCAATAGTTGGGGGTGTCGGTCCAAAGTTGGCATGCATTTTGCTTCGTTATTAGGCAGTAGCAGTCGTAACGCAAACCATATCTCATGAAGGAGGCTGAGCGCTTATGCAGTGCATGTGGTGTGAAACGGAAGATGTCCGTGAAGGGGTAAAAGATTGCTACTGGATCATGCCGGACGGGAGGATGGCTGTACAGATTTTGAACGTACCCGCGATCGAGTGCGCGAACTGCCGAACGTATGTGCTGGAAGGCACTGCCCAGCAGATCGAAGAGATGCTGTATTGGCATGATGTTTCTGCGCTCGGAAGCTCCTTTCACTATGAAGATCTGATGAAAGCTCCTCGGGTCAAAAATATGTTCTTGAAATAAAATCAACAACGATAGTGATGGCTGATTAGCGGGGGTGCCTTATGGGGCGGGAGCATTTAATCAAGCCGGTACTGGATCATCCTTATCCCACGATTCAATATGGCAAAGGGGTGTTCCTCTACGACGAGCAGGGCAAAGCGTATCTGGATGCCTCATCAGGGGCCGTGACGGCCGGCATCGGGCACGGCGTGCAAGACATTATCGATGCCATGATGGAGCAGGCGAGTAAGGTATCTTTTGTGTACCGTTCACAGTTCACAAGTGAACCGGCAGAGAAACTGGCGAAGAAGCTGAGCGATTTGGCGCCAGGGGGCGACTATTGGGCCTTCTTCGTGAACAGCGGCTCTGAAGCGACGGAAACGGCGATGAAGATTGCCATTCAGCATTGGCAAGAGAAGGGCCGCTTGGGGAAGAACAAAGTGATCTCACGCAGGATGAGCTATCATGGCATCACCATGGGCGCGCTTTCGATGTCCGGCCATGTACTTAGACGAAGGCGGTTTATACCGCTGTTAGAGGATTTCCCAGTCGTTGCTCCCGCCTATTGCTATCGGTGTCCGTTCAAAATGAACGCAGCTTCCTGCAAGCTGGCGTGCGCAGACGACTTGGAAACAGCGATTAAACGAATCGGCGCCGAGCATATCGCCGCCTTCATTGCGGAGCCTGTAGTCGGGGCTGCTGGAGGAGCGATAGTGCCGCCTGCGGGTTATTTTAAGAAAATCAAAGAGATTTGTGAGCGCTATGAGATCTTATTTATCGCCGATGAGGTGATGACCGGCATTGCTCGTACGGGTGAAATGTTTGGCATGCAGCATGAAGGCGTAGAGCCCGATCTGATCGCACTGGGGAAAGGCTTGAGCGCCGGTTACACACCGATGGCTGCAACGCTGGTTAAAGATCACGTGATGGCGCCTATTTTGCAAGGCTCCAAGAGCATAATGGCCGGCCATACGTACAGTGCCAACCCACAGTCGGCCGCCATCTCGCTAGCAGTGCTGGACTACGCCCTGAAGCATCAACTAGCTCAGTCAGCTCGAAGCATGGGTGCATATCTGCTAGCTAAACTGCGTCAAATGGCGGATGGCATCGAAATCATTGGCGATGTCAGGGGGAGAGGGCTTCTTCTGGCCCTGGAGTTCGTCCAAGATCGAGACTATAAGACGATGTTCCCACCTGTGGAGGGCATCACTTCCCGAATCATAGATAAAGCCTTTCAAAAAGGCCTGCTCGTTTACCCCGCAGCTGGCGCTGTGGATGGGGCTGGGGACGCCATTATTGTGGCGCCGCCTCTGGTCATTACGGAAGCGGAAGTTGATCAGCTCGTACAGCTTTTGGAGGAAGCGATTCGGGAAGTTGCGGATGAGTTGACCAGGGAATCGGCGGGAGGTGGCAAAGATGGAGAGATCTGAGCTGAGCAAAGTGAAGAGCTTGGAAGAGGCGCTTCATGCGATTAATGACGGCTGCACGCTTATGTACGGCGGGTTTGGCGGTATCGGCACACCACCAACGCTGATCGATGGCATTTTAAGCAAAGGGGTCAAAGACTTAACGATTATCGGCAACGATACCGGTTTTCCTCATATCGGAATTGGCCGTTTAGTAACCGCCGGACGGGTGAAAAAGGTGATTGCTTCCCATATCGGCTCCAATCCTAACGCTGGTCAAATGATGGAAGACGGCACCATGGAGGTCGTTTTTTACCCGCAAGGTACGCTGGCGGAGAAAATTCGAGCAGGCGGAGTCGGCCTCGGAGGCATTCTGGTGGACGTCGGTGTCGGGACGATGATGGGAGAAGGCAGGGAGACGGTATCGATTGCGGAGCGTACGTATTTGGTGGAACCGGCTTTGACGGCCGATGTGGCCATTGTTCATGCTTTGAAGGCGGACCCTTACGGCAATCTTGTTTATGATAAAAGCGGCAGAAATTATAATCCGCTCGTGGCGATGGCAGGGACATTTACCATTGCCGAGGTGGATGAAATTGTGCCTCTTGGCGCGCTGGACCCTGAAAGCATTGTTACGCCGGGCATTTTTGTCGATATGGTCATCCTCAGCAAAGGAGTGAACTGGCAATGGGTATGGGAAAAGAAAACCGTGACCGAATAGCGAAACGGGCCGCTCAGGAATTAAAGAACGGCATGGCCGTCAATTTAGGCATTGGCATTCCAACCCAGGTTGCGGACTACGTGCCGGAGGGTGTGCAGATCGTTTTTCATGCGGAAAACGGCATCTTGTATGCAGGCGGAGCTCCGAACCCCGGAGAGGAAGATGCGTTTCTCTGCAACGCGGGCGGGTATCCGGTCACGATTGTCGACGGAGCCTCCTATTGCGACAGCTCCATCGCTTTTGCCATGATTCGCAGGGGCTGCATTGATATTACGATCCTTGGGGCGCTGGAGGTTAGCGAACGCGGCGATTTGGCGAATTGGATCGTGCCTGGGAAGCGGGTGGCCGGCATCGGCGGGGCAATGGAGCTTGCGCAGAAAGCGAAAAAAGTCATCGTGCTCATGAACCATGTCAATCGGCAGGGAGAGTCCAAAGTGAAGAAGCAGTGCGAATTGCCGCTGACGGCCAGGGCTTGCGTGAAACTGATTATTACGGAGATGGCCGTGATGGAAGTGGTGGAACATGGCTTGCTTTTGAAGGAGATTATGTCTCCATATACTGTTGATGACGTCGTTCGCCATACCGAAGCGGCTTTAATCATTCCTGAGCATATTACCTATATTCCATAATGGAAAGCGAACCAGAAGGAGGGAATTCCATTGCCGAATCCGAAGGCTGAACTGTCGGAGCGCATTCATGAGTGGATCACGCTTCATCGTGACGCAGGGACCGCACTGCTGCAGCAAATGGTCCGAATTGCAAGCACACAAGGCAACGAGAAGGAAGTTCAACTGCTCGTTGCCGATCAGCTGCGGGGCATGAGAATGGATGTGGATATGTGGGAGCCGGACGGAGAGGAGCTTGCGGATCATCCGTATTTTTGTTCGCCACGGAGCCATTTTGCAGGCAGTCCTAATGTTGTGGGCGTTATGAAGGGAACAGGAGGCGGACGTTCCATCCTGCTGAACGGCCATGTAGACGTTGTGCCGGAAGGCCAGCGGAATCAGTGGGCACACGACCCTTACAGCGGCGAAGTGGTTGACGGCAAGCTGTATGGACGTGGATCAACGGATATGAAAGGCGGCAATACAGCGCTTTTGCTAGCCCTCGGTGCTATTCAGGGTGTGGGGCTGAAGCTGAAAGGTGACGTTATTTTCCAAAGCGTTGTGGAAGAAGAAAGCGGCGGGGCCGGAACGCTGGCGGCTATTCTAAGGGGTTACCGGGCCGACGCAGCTCTGATTCCGGAACCTACAAATTTCCGCATTTTCCCCAAACAGCAAGGCTCGATGTGGTTCCGCATTGAAGTCAAAGGGCGGTCGGCGCATGGCGGAACAAGGTATGAAGGCGTGAGCGCTATTGAGAAAAGCGTCAAAGTCATTCAGCATATCCTGGAGCTTGAGAAGGAGAGGAATACCCGGATCACTGATCCGCTCTATGCGAACAACCCGATTCCGATTCCTATTAATCTTGGCGTTATTCAAGGCGGGAATTGGCCTTCGTCTGTTCCAGATACCGTAAAACTGGAGGGTCGCATGGGGGTTGCCCCTGAGGAGATGCTGCAAGATGCCAAGGAGGAAATGTTGAATTGGTTGGAGCAGCTGAAGGAAGCTGATCCATGGTTTGCCGAGCATCCGCCAGAACTGGAGTGGTATGGGGCGCAATGGGTGCCGGGCAGCGTTGATCCCGAACACCCTTTGATGCAAGTGCTTATGCAGCAGTTTCGCGCGGTTAAGCAGGAAGAGCCCGTCATCGAAGCATCGCCTTGGGGCACGGATGGCGGCTTGCTCACGCAGCTGGGCGATACGCCTTGCATTGTTTTCGGCCCCGGAATTACGGAAGTGGCGCATTATCCGAATGAGCACATTGTGCTGGAGGATGTGTTCAAGGCTGCTGAGATTATCGCGCTAACCTTGATTGACTGGTGTGGTTTTGACAGAATGGAGGCATAGGGGATGGATGTGAAGGAGAGAAGGAAGACGTACATTGACATGAAGACCTCTCTGCCGGGTCCGGAAGCTCAGAAACTGCTGGAGCGGCGCATGGCGAGCATTCCACGGGGGCCTTTCAATACCGTACCTACCTTTGCGGCAAAAGGGGAAGGAGCCTTGCTCACGGATGTCGACGGGAATACTTTTATCGACTTGGCTGGAGCAATCGGCTCTTTAAATGTCGGCCACTGCCCGCCTAAAGTGGTGGAAGCTCTGAAGGCGCAGCTGGACAATTATTTGCATCCATGCTTTCATGTGATGATGTATGAGCCATATGTCGCTCTTGCTGAGAAATTAAACGAATTGACGCCAGGTGATCATGCGAAAAAAACGTTTTTTTTGAACAGCGGAGCAGAGGCTGTCGAGAATGCGGTAAAAATCGCACGCAAGTTTACGGGGCGTAAAGCTATTATTTCCTTTGAGCGAGGCTTCCACGGGAGAACTTACATGGCGATGTCGCTCACGAGTAAAGTGAAGCCTTATAAAAATGGCTTCGGTCCTTTTGCGCCCGACACCTATAAAATGCCATATCCCTACTACTACCGTGCCCCTAACGGCATGTCTGCGGATGAGCTCGATGCTTACATCTTGCAGAAGTTTGATGATTTTTTCTTGTCTGAGGTTCCGGGCGAGGACGTCGCTGCCGTGATTCTGGAGCCGGTTCAAGGCGAAGGGGGATTTGTCATCCCTTCCACGCGTTTCATTCAAGGCGTCAAAGCCATATGCGAGAAATATGGGATTTTGCTTATCGCTGATGAAGTGCAGACAGGTTTTGGGCGTACGGGTAAAATGTTTGCGATGGAGCACCACGGTGTTGTACCGGATCTCATGACGATGTCCAAATCGATTGCAGCCGGCCTCCCGATTAGCGCCGTGACCGGCAGAGCGGAGATCATGGATGCTCCGGGGATCGGGGAAATCGGGGGCACGTATGGCGGCAGTCCGCTTGGTTGTGCTGCAGCCCTGCAGGTTATTGCGATGCTGGAGGAGGAGCGGCTCTCCGAACGGGCTGCCACGATCGGCGCAGTCGTCACGGAGCGTTTTGGGCGTATACAGCAGGAACTCAGCTTCATCGGGGATGTGCGTACATTGGGTGCCATGAGTGCTATTGAGATCGTGAAAAATCCTGTGAGCCGAGCGCCGGATAAGGAGTTGACGGCTCGGATTTTGCAGGAAGCGCATCAGCATGGGGTAATCATTATGAGTGCAGGTATTTACGGAAATGTGATTCGTATCCTAAGCCCGCTAGTGATCACAGACGAACAGCTCGCTGAGAGCCTTGATGTGCTGGAGGCGGCGTTCAGGGCCTGCGGCGGTTAGAAAAGGGGAAACAGCATGAAAAAGCATTTATTCATTGAGGGCCGGTGGGTAGAAGCCGGCGAATATCGGCCCTTATTCTCGCCATACAGCGGTGAACAAATTGCCGAGATTGCCTACGCAGGAGCGGCCGAGGTGCAGCACGCACTGGAGGCGGCTGAACGGGCCAGACCTTTGATGGCGCAAATGCCTGCACATGAACGCGCCGCAATATTAGAGCGGCTGGCTGCCTTGATTTGCGATAATGAGGACGAGTGCGCTCGCATTATCGCGCTTGAAGCAGCGAAGCCGCTGAAGACGGCAAAGCTTGAAGTAGAGCGGACCATCGCAACGTACAAGTTCGCAGCTGAAGAGGCGAAGCGGATTCACGGCGAAACGATTCCGATGGACGCAGCGCCCGGCGGGGAGGATCGCGTGGCGTATACGATCCGCCAGCCATTGGGGGTTGTTGCGGCGATAACACCGTTTAACTTTCCGATGAATTTGGTTGCGCATAAGGTGGGTCCTGCGCTGGCTGCGGGCAACACCATCGTTTTGAAGCCGGCGGGACAAACGCCGCTGTCTGCGTTGTTTTTGGCGGAGCTCTTGCAGCAGGCGGGGCTTCCTGCAGGGGCGCTGAACGTTGTAACCGGCAGCGGGAGCGCCATCGGCGACATCCTGGTGACGGATGCAAGAGTGAAGGCGGTTACCTTCACGGGAAGCCCGGAAGTCGGGATTGCCATACGGAGTAAGGCAGGCCTGAAGAAAGTGATTTTGGAATTAGGCTCCAATTCTGCGCTCATTGTGGATCAAGGGACGGATGTGGACAGCATGATCGCGCGGGCTGTTACGGGGGCTTTCTCCTATGCAGGCCAGGTGTGCATTTCCATTCAACGGATTTACGTGCATGAAGGGCTGTTTGACGAGTTTGTCGGGAAGTTCGTCAAGCAGACAGAGATGCTTCGATTGGGGGACCCGCTAGATCCCCAGACGGATGTTTCAGCTGTCATCGCTCCGCGTGACGTTTTGCGGGCGTTGGAGTGGATCGCAGATGCCGAGCGCTCCGGCGCTGTTGTCGCAACCGGCAACAAGAAGGAAGGGAATGTCGTGCATCCGACAGTCCTGCTTCATGTTGCTGCGTCGAGCAGCATCTCCTGCCGGGAGGCGTTTGCTCCCGTTGTTATGATCAATAAGATTGCGTCCGTCGAGGAGGGAATCGGGCTGGTGAACGACTCCCGGTACGGCCTGCAAGCGGGCATCTACACGCAAAATATCGGTACAGCGTTCGCCGCTGCCGAAGCGTTGGAGGTGGGGGGCGTCATGATTAATGACATTCCCACCTTCCGTGTGGACCACATGCCATACGGCGGCGTCAAGGAGAGCGGCACAGGACGCGAAGGCGTGAAATATGCCGTGGAGGAGCTGACGGAGCTTAAGCTGGTGTGCTTTAAAAAGTAAGCGTGGGCTGCTTCGCCGGCCTGTCCGTTGCCATAAATGTTGAAGGGGAGCCCGAGGGCATCCCCTTCATTGTTTATTCTGGCGCTATGCAGGAACTCTTGCGCATGCAGGGGAACTACAGGGCGCTATTCGAGCGCGATCCGCCGAATTGGCTCCTGAGAGGAACTACAGGCCCTTATTTGGCCTCAAATGCCTGCATTTGAGCCGAAAACGGGGAAATAGCGTCCCGTAGTTCCCTCCGGCGCGTCGTAGAGCTGCTTTCCTGCAGAATAACGGCCTGTAGTTCCCTTTCGCTCTCGCTCCACGCACTTTGCCCTCCGCTCCTCATGCCCTCGCTCGCCTCACGCTCAGCTCTCCGCATCAGGCTCCTTACCCTCGCCAGGCCCATCCGAGGAATGGCTGCCATCCGAAGCGCCAACTTTACTCTCTTTCTGCTGCGCCTTCATCAGCTTATCCTTCATTTCATCCCGCTTAGTACGGCGGTCCTTTAATGAGGCGTGCTCAGGCGCCTCCGAGTAGGCTTTTCTTCTGCCAATCCGGCGCAAGTTTTCTGGCACCAAGTTGAATTTTTCATCTTTCATCAGCGCGATAATGCCCGTGCTTTCAGGCTGCTTCTCCACACCGTAGATTTCGTTGAAATATTCATCCGCCCGGCCCGGTACATAATTTTTGGGCTCTGGGTACCCAACGATGACGCCTTCGTAGTTGCGCAAAATAACCTTATCTTGGCTCTGCGAGATCAAATAGTTCGGCTGGAGCGCGATTTTTCCTCCGCCACCGGGAGCGTCAACAACAAAGGTAGGCACAGCATACCCAGACGTATGTCCGCGCAGCGCTTCAATAATTTCGAGGCCCTTGGACACCGGAGCCCGGAAATGGCCGATGCCTTCGGACAAATCACATTGATAAATGTAATAAGGGCGCACACGCATTTTGACAAGATCATGCATGAGCTTTTTCATAATGTAAGTGCTGTCGTTGATGCCCGCTAGAATCACGGACTGATTGCCCAGAGGAACACCCGCATCGGCGAGCATGGCGCATGATTTTTTTGCTTCCTCCGTCATTTCCAAAGGGTGATTGAAATGCGTGTTGAGCCAGACGGGATGATATTTTTTGATGATGGTACACAAATGCTCCGTAATCCGCTGCGGAAAAACAACCGGTGCCCTCGTACCGATCCGGATGATTTCAACATGGGGAATCGCCCGCAAATTTTTCAGGATATATTCTAAAATATTATCATTAATCAGCAGCCCATCCCCGCCGGACAGCAAAACGTCGCGCACCTCAGGCGTATTTCGAATATACGCAATGGCGTCATCCAATTGTTTTTTGGGAACACCCATGCCCACTTGACCGGAGAAACGGCGGCGCGTGCAGTAACGGCAGTACATGGAGCACTGATTGGTAACCAGAAAAAGTACCCGATCCGGGTAACGATGTGTCAAACCTGGCGTAGGAGAGTCTTCATCCTCGTGCAGAGGGTCCTCCAGATCATATTTTGTTTTCAGCAATTCGGCGGAAACAGGGACAGATTGCATACGAATCGGGCATCTTGGATCATCAGGATTCATCAAGGATGCATAGTAGGGGGTAATATTCAAAGGGATCGTCTGCGTCGAGATGCGAACGCCCTCTTCTTCCTCAGGGGTTAGATTCACCACTTTTTTCAAATCATCCAAGGAACGAATGGTATGTGTCAGCTGCCAAAGCCAATCATTCCACTGCTCATCCGTGACGTTTTTCCATAGCGCAACTTGCTTCCAGTGACGTCGTTCCATATTGGCACCTCCAGTAATGATGTTTGCTCAGTAATAGAAGATGCAAAAAGCATGCCAACATTTCCTCCTGACGCTGGAAAACGCAAAAAAGACTCCTAACGGAGTCTGACAGACTAAGGTTTTCTCACGATGCCGTAGCGATTAAGTTTATACTGCAGGGCTTGGCGTTTGATGCCGAGGGCTTGAGCGGTAAGGGTTATATTGTATTGATGGCGGGTGAGCGCGTTCACAATCGCTTCTTTTTCCAACTGTTTCACTTTATCGGTTAAGCCGGTTGAAATTGCCCCTTCATACTGTTTTTCATACCGCAGTGGGTGGATCCCCAAGATCGAAGCGGGGAGGTGCGCCTCTTCAATGATTTCGCATTCCAGCTCCATCATATTGTAGGTCGATTCGATCGCATGGCTCAGTTCGCGAATATTTCCCGGCCAGTGATAGTCGAGCAAACGCTGCATGGCTGCTGGCGCTATCCCCGTAATTTTCATACCAAACAAGTCATTAAACGTATCGATAAAATGGTTCGTCAAAATCGGAATATCCTCTTTGCGCCCAGCGAGCGGAGGAAGCGTCAGATTCACCACATTCAGCCTGTAAAAAAGATCGCTGCGCAAAAGCCCCTTATCAAGTGCCTCTTTTGGATCAATATTCATAGCGGTAATGATGCGGACATCCACCTGCTGCTCCTGTGTGCCCCCGACCCGGCGAACAAGCCCATCCTGCAGCACGCGCAGCAGTTTGGCCTGTAGAATTAAATCCAAGCTGTTCAGTTCATCCAGAAAAAGCGTTCCGCCATTCGCCTGCTCAAATAAGCCGGCACGGTCAATGGCCCCGGTAAAGGCGCCTCTTGCCGTTCCAAACATGATGCCTTCCATGAGCTCGTTGGGGACAGCTGCACAATTTTGCGCGATAAAAAGGCGGCTTCTACGGGCCCCGGCATTATGGATGCTCTGGGCTACTAATTCTTTGCCCGTGCCGGTAGGGCCGCATATTAGAACCGGCGAGCTTGTACGCGATGCTTTTTTGGCAAAAGAAATCGTTCGAAGGAAATCTTCGTTAGTGCCGATTAAATCGCTGAAATGGTAGCGGGCGGAGCTTGTGTGCTTCTTATCTTTGGAGGGGGACTCGTAAATTTGATGCCGAAGGTCCAGAATTTGATCGTGGAGATGAACGATGCTTGTGATATCTTTGGCCACTTCCAAAGCGCCGATGATGTCTCCATTTTCCAGAAGCGGGTACGTGCTGTTGATTGTGGTGATTCTTTTGCCAGTGACGCTGACGTACGTTTGGATTTTCTCACGAATTTCTGTGCCGGTTTGCAAAACCTTCATGAAGGTGCTCGTTTCATTGGTTAGAGAAGGGAACAACTCAAAAAAATTTTTCCCGACAACCTGCTCACGCTTCAGCCCATCCGTTTCCGCCATTTTATCATTATAAAAAATCGTGATTCCCCCACGGTCAATGAGATGAACACCGACATCAATGATATTCAGCATTTTTTCAAAATAAGCTGCGCCATGCTCGTTATGCCCGGACATGAAGTATCCCCCCTCGCGTAAGGATGGTTCCGTGATTCACTTAACATCTTATGATGGCGAGAGCGGAATAAGACCTGCAAATACAAAAAGCCGAAGGGACATGGCCCTTAACGGCTTCGGCTGTTAGGTATGAGTTCGATTAATGAGACAAGGCGGTTCCGATTAATTTCAGATACATCATGTCGCCTGTTTTTGCCCACATCAGAAAATGGTAGCGATTGAGCAGGACGTTCTTTTTCATGTCAGTTTTCATGTACAGCACCTCCTTTTTGTTAGTAGAAGAATTGATAGAGTAATAGATACTAGATTTGACCAAATCATAGAATTATATACATCGGAGATTGATAGCTTGAAAAAAAGCGGCAGAAATGCAAAGATGCCTTATATAGGATGAGGGTAGAAGGGAATGTGATCGTAATGTCAGAAGAACGATTAGCCGTATTAGAAGTACATATTGATCAGGCTGGTTATGACGAGGTTCCGGATATTATCAAAAACATTCATTTTGAGGTGCGGCAAGGTGAACTTGTAGGTCTGTTAGGTCCCAATGGAGCCGGCAAAAGCACGACGATGAAGAGCATCCTGGGTTTGCTGAAGGATTTTAAAGGGAAAATTTCTTTTATGGGTGAGCAAAAAAGCTACGCCTATATTCCTGAGCATCCTATTTTGTACGATGAGTTGACGTTGTGGGAGCATATGGAATTTGCTGCTTCCGTTTATGAACTGGATCGAACCGTATTCCTGGAGCGCGCGGATGATCTCTTGCACAGGTTTCGGCTGTTGGACGAGAAGCATCAATTACCGGGCAAATTCTCCAAAGGGATGCAGCAGAAAATCATGCTGATTCTGGGCTTTTTGAATAAACCGGACGTGTACATTGTGGATGAGCCATTCATTGGACTTGATCCGAAGGCGATCAAAGATTTCATTGGGATGTTAGATGAGGAGCGTAAGCGGGGCGCCGGCATTTTGATGAGTACCCATGTGCTGGACACAGCAGAACGGATATGCAGTTCGTTTGTGCTTCTGTCAGGTGGCAGACTGGTGGCTAACGGAACCTTGAAGGACATCCAACAACAATGCGGCATGCCGGACGCGCCATTATTCGATTGTTTCCATTCCTTACTCTAGAAAGGAGGGACCGTATTTTGAAAAACAGTTTTCAGCTTTTTGCTAGGCGCGTTCGATCGGATTGGTTTTTTCAGTATAAAGCGATGCGAATGGCTGTAGATTGGGTTATTGCGATCTATTTTGTCATTCCGCTGATCATTGTGGCTGGTTATCAATACTACTCTTGGTGGGTGGCTCAACCTTCTTGGTTTAGCTGGATATCCTTGTTTATGATTGGAACGGCCTTCTATGTGTTCACTTGGCTCGGGACCATTCGATACTTTGTTGAGGAAGGCGATCAGCTATTCCTACGGCAGAACCGGCGGTGGTTTCAGCATCTCATGCGACTCGGACATAGATATTCCCTTATGCTGCAGGGGATTACAACGCTTCTTTTGATGCTTGTGTTTCTTCCTTTGCTCGTTCAGGCGTATGGCTTTCGTGCACCTCAGCTGATTGCCCTGTGGTTGATTACTTATCTGCTAAAAATTAATTTAGGCTTACTTCGTCAATTGGTAGCCCTTCGTATGCAGGGAATCCTTCATTGGATGCTGCGGATCGTTGCTTTTGCAGGGCTGTTCTTTGTGTATCAAAAGCTGGTTACGGCGGTCAGTCAGGACGCACTTTATATTTGGGCGGTTCATCTGCTGTTACTCGTATTGGCTGTATACTTGAGCAAAGTACGTTTGCAAGAGAAAGGGGCTTTCTTCGCAGATATCGCCAGAGAGCGCGACTCGCGGATGCGGATTGTTTCTTTAATGTTAATTCGTGTTACGGAGAGAAAAAGAAAACCGAAGCGAAAGCGTCCCCTATTATTCAAAAATTCGCAACGTTTGTTTAAAGGGAAAGGCGCTGGTAACGGCATCGCTGATTTGTTAGTAAAATCGTTCTTTAGAAATGGCACGCAGTGGAAGCAAACGATACAGTTTGCCGCTCTGATTAGTGCGGCTATGTTTATCATGCCGGGACCACTAAAAATTACGATCTGGATTGTTGCCGCGTGCGCGTTGGTATTTTGGAGGAAATCCTTTTGTAAGGACGAGCTCAGGACACCCTTTTTAACGCTATTTCCTATCCAGGATACAGAGAAGCATCAAGCTCTCCAATTATCGACACCTATTCTTGTGCTGCCTGCGCTAATCCTGATTAGCCTATGTATGGGGATCTCCTTCTTCACTTGGTGGGGACCTGTCCTGATGGTTGGAGCTGCATTTCCTTTGGCTTATGGGACTTCTTCCGTATTTACAAGCTGGTATTGAATGGCGAGCGTTTCACTGAAATAAGCTATAGTTGAAAAGAACAACGTTGCAGACATACAGCGTTGTTCTTTTTTTGTGTGCATGAAAGTCTAATTAGAGGTTGTAATCCTTCTGGAACCATGGTATATTGCTAATCTGTCGTTCAAAGACAGGTTAAATAGCTCTCAGAAAAGTGTCGAAAAAGAATTAAAAAAAAAGCTTGCAAATCAAATTTCGACATGGTATATTACTTTTCGCTGCTTCGGTAACACGGCAGTGAGCGAAAGAAATTGATCTTTGAAAACTGAACAACGAGTGAGTAAGCACAGTCGAGTAATCGACTATAAATGAGATGAATAATCTCGCTAGCAAGTCAATTGAGCTATTCAGCTTTTCTATTATGGAGAGTTTGATCCTGGCTCAGGACGAACGCTGGCGGCGTGCCTAATACATGCAAGTCGAGCGGAGCACTTCGGTGCTTAGCGGCGGACGGGTGAGTAACACGTAGGCAACCTGCCTATAAGACTGGGATAACTATCGGAAACGATAGCTAAGACCGGATAACTGGTTTTCTCGCATGAGAGAATCATGAAACACGGAGCAATCTGTGGCTTATAGATGGGCCTGCGGCGCATTAGCTAGTTGGTAGGGTAACGGCCTACCAAGGCGACGATGCGTAGCCGACCTGAGAGGGTGAACGGCCACACTGGGACTGAGACACGGCCCAGACTCCTACGGGAGGCAGCAGTAGGGAATCTTCCGCAATGGACGCAAGTCTGACGGAGCAACGCCGCGTGAGTGATGAAGGTTTTCGGATCGTAAAGCTCTGTTGCCCTAGACGAACAGCAAGGTGAGTAACTGCGCTTTGTGTGACGGTATAGGAGAAGAAAGCCCCGGCTAACTACGTGCCAGCAGCCGCGGTAATACGTAGGGGGCAAGCGTTGTCCGGAATTATTGGGCGTAAAGCGCGCGCAGGCGGTTAATTAAGTTGGGTGTTTAAGCCCGGGGCTCAACCCCGGTTCGCATCCAAAACTGGTTGACTTGAGTGTAGGAGAGGAAAGTGGAATTCCACGTGTAGCGGTGAAATGCGTAGAGATGTGGAGGAACACCAGTGGCGAAGGCGACTTTCTGGCCTATAACTGACGCTGAGGCGCGAAAGCGTGGGGAGCAAACAGGATTAGATACCCTGGTAGTCCACGCCGTAAACGATGCATACTAGGTGTTGGGGATTCGATTCCTCGGTGCCGAAGTTAACACAGTAAGTATGCCGCCTGGGGAGTACGCTCGCAAGAGTGAAACTCAAAGGAATTGACGGGGACCCGCACAAGCAGTGGAGTATGTGGTTTAATTCGAAGCAACGCGAAGAACCTTACCAGGTCTTGACATCCCTCTGCAAGCTCTAGAGATAGAGCCCTCCTTCGGGACAGAGGAGACAGGTGGTGCATGGTTGTCGTCAGCTCGTGTCGTGAGATGTTGGGTTAAGTCCCGCAACGAGCGCAACCCTTGATCTTAGTTGCCAGCACTTCGGGTGGGCACTCTAAGATGACTGCCGGTGACAAACCGGAGGAAGGTGGGGATGACGTCAAATCATCATGCCCCTTATGACCTGGGCTACACACGTACTACAATGGTCGGTACAACGGGAAGCGAAGCCGCGAGGTGGAGCCAATCCTTATAAGCCGATCTCAGTTCGGATTGCAGGCTGCAACTCGCCTGCATGAAGTCGGAATTGCTAGTAATCGCGGATCAGCATGCCGCGGTGAATACGTTCCCGGGTCTTGTACACACCGCCCGTCACACCACGAGAGTTTACAACACCCGAAGTCGGTGGGGTAACCCGCAAGGGAGCCAGCCGCCGAAGGTGGGGTAGATGATTGGGGTGAAGTCGTAACAAGGTAGCCGTATCGGAAGGTGCGGCTGGATCACCTCCTTTCTATGGAGACTCGGGTCTGAAACGACCCAGTCAAGTGCGCAAGCACACAACGTTTACTCACTCGTGTTCAGTTTTGAAAGAGCAATCTTTCAAAATTAGTTGACAACCAACATCGCTTCGCGCATGTAATGGTTGCAACCTTGTTCCTTGAAAACTAGATAACGAAACAAAACGTAAAGTAAGAACTTAGGTAATATCTATACATGTTTTTTTCTAGGTTAAGCTAGAAAGAGCACACGGAGGATGCCTAGGCACTAGGAGCCGAAGAAGGACGTGGCGAACGACGAAATGCCTCGGGGAGCCGTAAGCAGGCTTTGATCCGGGGATGTCCGAATGGGGGAACCCAGCTGTGGTAATGCGCAGTTACCATGTAGTGAATACATAGCTACATTGGAGGCAGACCCAGGGAACTGAAACATCTAAGTACCTGGAGGAAAAGAAAACAAAAGTGATTCCGTCAGTAGCGGCGAGCGAAAGCGGAATAGCCCAAACCAAGGAGCTTGCTCCTTGGGGTTGTAGGACCTCAACATGGGGTTAGTTTGGTAGGCGAAGTGATCTGGAAAGGTCCGGCATAGAAGGTAAAAGCCCTGTAGCTTAAATCGAACGAATCCCCTAGAGGTATCCTGAGTACGGCGGGTCACGTGAAACCCCGTCGGAATCCGGCAGGACCATCTGCCAAGGCTAAATACTCCCTAGTGACCGATAGTGAAGCAGTACCGTGAGGGAAAGGTGAAAAGCACCGCGGAAGCGGAGTGAAAAAGAACCTGAAACCGTGTGCTTACAAAAAGTCAGAGCCCTCTATATGGGTGATGGCGTGCCTTTTGTAGAATGAACCGGCGAGTTACGTTCCCGTGCGAGGTTAAGTCGAAAAGACGGAGCCGCAGCGAAAGCGAGTCTGAATAGGGCGCTTGAGTACGTGGACGTAGACCCGAAACCGTGTGATCTACCCCTGTCCAGGGTGAAGGTGAGGTAACACTCACTGGAGGCCCGAACCCACGAATGTTGAAAAATTCGGGGATGAGGTGGGGGTAGCGGAGAAATTCCAATCGAACTCGGAGATAGCTGGTTCTCCCCGAAATAGCTTTAGGGCTAGCCTCGGATGTTGTGAGTTGTGGAGGTAAAGCACTGATTGGGTGCGGGGCCCGCCAAGGGTTACCAAGTCCAGTCAAACTCTGAATGCCACAAACTTAAATCCGGGAGTCAGACAGTGAGTGCTAAGATCCATTGTCAAAAGGGAAACAGCCCAGACCATCAGCTAAGGTCCCCAAGTGTGTGTTAAGTGGGAAAGGATGTGGAGTTGCACAGACAACCAGGATGTTGGCTTAGAAGCAGCCACCATTGAAAGAGTGCGTAATAGCTCACTGGTCGAGTGACTCTGCGCCGAAAATGTAACGGGGCTAAACACGCCACCGAAGCTATGGCTTGCACGTATGTGCATGGGTAGGGGAGCGTTGTATGTACGTTGAATTCTGACCGTAAGGACAGGTGGAGCGCATACAAGTGAGAATGCCGGTATAAGTAACGAAAAGATCAGTGAGAATCTGATCCGCCGAAAACCTAAGGGTTCCTGAGGAAGGCTCGTCCGCTCAGGGTAAGTCGGGACCTAAGGCGAGGCCGAAAGGCGTAGTCGATGGACAACAGGTGGAAATTCCTGTACCACCGTAGCCGTTATGAGCAATGGAGTGACGCAGAAGGATAGTGACGCGAGCTGATGGATGCTCGTCCAAGCAGTGAGGCTGGTTAGTAGGCAAATCCGCTAACCGTAAGGCTGGGCTGTGATGGGGAGGGAAACTTTAAGTACCGAAGGTCATGATTTCACACTGCCAAGAAAAGCTTCTAGCCAGGCGAAGGTGCCCGTACCGCAAACCGACACAGGTGGGTGAGAAGAGAATTCTAAGGCGCGCGGAAGAACTCTCGTTAAGGAACTCGGCAAAATGACCCCGTAACTTCGGGAGAAGGGGTGCCTCGGTAGGGTGAATAGCCCGAGGGGGCCGCAGTGAAAAGGCCCAAGCGACTGTTTAGCAAAAACACAGGTCTGTGCGAAGCCGCAAGGCGAAGTATACGGGCTGACGCCTGCCCGGTGCTGGAAGGTTAAGAGGAGTGGTTAGGGGGCAACCCCGAAGCTATGAATTGAAGCCCCAGTAAACGGCGGCCGTAACTATAACGGTCCTAAGGTAGCGAAATTCCTTGTCAGGTAAATTCTGACCCGCACGAATGGCGTAACGACTTGGGCGCTGTCTCAACGAGAGATCCGGTGAAATTTTAATACCTGTGAAGATGCAGGTTACCCGCGACAAGACGGAAAGACCCCATGGAGCTTTACTGCAGCTTGATATTGGACTTTGGTACGATCTGTACAGGATAGGTGGGAGCCTTTGAAGCCTGAGCGCCAGCTTGGGTGGAGGCGCCGTTGGGATACCACCCTGATCGTATCGGAGTTCTAACCTGGTACCGTGATCCGGTATGGGGACAGTGTCAGGTGGGCAGTTTGACTGGGGCGGTCGCCTCCTAAAATGTAACGGAGGCGTTTAAAGGTTCCCTCAGAATGGTTGGAAATCATTCGCAGAGTGCAAAGGCATAAGGGAGCTTGACTGCGAGACCTACAAGTCGAGCAGGGACGAAAGTCGGACTTAGTGATCCGGTGGTACCGAATGGAAGGGCCATCGCTCAACGGATAAAAGCTACCCTGGGGATAACAGGCTTATCTCCCCCAAGAGTCCACATCGACGGGGAGGTTTGGCACCTCGATGTCGGCTCATCGCATCCTGGGGCTGAAGTAGGTCCCAAGGGTTGGGCTGTTCGCCCATTAAAGCGGTACGCGAGCTGGGTTCAGAACGTCGTGAGACAGTTCGGTCCCTATCTGTCGCGGGCGTAGGAAATTTGAGAGGAGCTGTCCTTAGTACGAGAGGACCGGGATGGACGTACCGCTGGTGTACCAGTTGTCTCGCCAGAGGCACCGCTGGGTAGCTATGTACGGAGGGGATAAGCGCTGAAAGCATCTAAGCGCGAAGCCCCCCTCAAGATGAGATTTCCCAGTATGTAAGACCCCTTGTAGACGACGAGGTTGATAGGTTCGAGGTGGAAGTGCAGCAATGCATGCAGCTGACGAATACTAATCGGTCGAGGGCTTAACCTAATCCCAACCAAGTGAAGATAAGCTTTGTAGCGAATTCCGAGTACTTGATTGGGGCCCAGAAACCCTAAGAATTCCACTTTACGCAAGTTTCGTATCTAGTTTTCAAGGCGCAAACACGCTTTGACTGTTTGGTGATGATGGCGGAGGGGACCCACGCGTTCCCATCTTGAACACGACCGTTAAGCCCTCCAGCGTCGATGGTACTTGAACCGCAGGGTTCTGGGAGAGTAGAACGTTGCCAAGCAGTACCTTTTGCCCCAATACGGAGTTTCGTTTTGGGGAATTTTGGCCCGTTGGTCAAGTGGTTAAGACACCTCCCTTTCACGGAGGTAACAGGGGTTCGAGTCCCCTACGGGTCACCACAATTACCTGAACGCTTAGCTCAGCTGGGAGAGCATTACCTTGACAGGGTAAGGGTCGGCGGTTCGATCCCGTCAGCGTTCACCATTAAAAAAGTTAATCTTTATAACGCGGAGCCGTGGTGTAGAGGCCTAACATGCCTGCCTGTCACGCAGGAGACCGCGGGTTCGAATCCCGTCGGCTCCGCCATTCATCTTTTTGATTGAATGGGACAAACTAAAAGAAGTACATAAGGCTCGGTAGCTCAGTCGGTAGAGCAGAGGACTGAAAATCCTCGTGTCGGCGGTTCGATTCCGTCCCGAGCCACCATCTTTACAACTTAATATGCCGTTGTAGCTCAACTGGTAGAGCAACTGACTTGTAATCAGTAGGTTGGGGGTTCAAGTCCTCTCGACGGCACCACAAGCGCGCGTATGGCGGAATTGGCAGACGCACTAGACTTAGGATCTAGCGGGCGACCGTGGGGGTTCAAGTCCCTCTACGCGCATCACACAAGCAGGTAAGACCATTCTATGGTTTTACCTGCTTTTTTCTTTTAGTTTCCTCCCGTAACTTAAAAGAACGCTCATCCCCTGTTACATTACATAAGCAGGAAAGAGCGTTTGCACTTAATCCAATATGATAGAGGAACTAGAGGCCATTATTTCAATGAAAATAGGCCTATTAAGCAGATTGGCGGAACTACAGGCCACTATTTTTCCATTTGGGACTACTATATGGCTTATTTCACAGAAATAAGAGCCTGTAGTTCCCCAACAGTACGCGAAGCTCTGTTTTCTCCGAAATAGCGGCTTGCTGTTCCCTTAAATCAAGTCGCAACATCAATCATGCGATGAGTGTTTAGCCAATCGTTGAACCACCTGGTCCACCTTCTGTATATGCTGTGACATCCGACCTGCCGCAAGGGCTTCGTCCCCGGCAGCGATGGCATCGACAATGTCACGATGCTCCTGTAGTAGCTTCTCGGCGGACGCGAGCTCAGCAAAAAACCACAAACGACGAGAAGCCTTCATGCTCACCTGAAGCCTCTCCGTCAAAGACTCCATCATTCCGATCATGAGGGAATTATGAGAGGCTTTGGCGATTTCCAGGTGAAAGCGGATATCGGCTTGTTCACTATCTTCCTCGTTGCCAAGGGAGCGTTCCATCGACTGAAGAATGTCCCGAAGCTCCGCGATATTAGCTTCCGTCCGTCTACTTGCGGCCAGCGAAGCGCAGCCTACCTCGATGAATCTCCGCACCTCCTGCACTTCCTGTAGGGAGTCTCCTTGATCAAAGAGGTATCCGTTGTCCACAGGCAGTGGATTGCTCACGAAGGTGCCGCCGCCATGCCGGATATCCACCCATCCGATTGCTTTCAACCCGCTCAGTGCTTCGCGAATGGTCGATCGGCCGACTTGGAAGCTCGCAGCAAGCTCAACGACAGTCGGCAGCTTCGAACCTGGCGCATAAGTTCCTGACTCAATTTGCATCTTAATTTGCCCCATTACGATTTCGGAGCCCTTTTGCGGCCGTATCTGCTGAAATGCCATGCCAATTCCCCCATAAAAGATCTATACATCTATTCAATCATAAGCTAAAATAGAAGGAAAGTCATCTGATCACATGATCAATTATCATTGATAGTCATGAATAGTCCCATGGGAGGCTGCTATGCTCGATAACCAAATTAGACAAGAACTGTTCAATATTGTAGGCGAAAAGTATTTTAAAGATGATATGGAATCTCTCGTTACCCACTCGTATGATGGAACACCTATGCTCCAATCGCTGCCGGATGGTGTGATCTATCCCAAGGACACGGCGCAGGTGTCCGCGATTATGAAGGTGTTGAATGAGCATCGCATTCCGCTAGTCAGCAGGGGTTCAGGTACGAATCTATGCGGTGGAACCGTTCCCGTTCAAGGCGGTATTGTCATGGTTATGCACCTGATGAATGCAATCCTCGATATTGATATGCAGAATCTGACGGCAACTGTACAGCCGGGTATCATTACGAAGCAATTCATCGAGCATATTGAAAGTCTGGGTTTATTTTATCCACCAGATCCAAGCTCAATGGCGATCTCTACGATTGGAGGCAACATTGCAGAGTGCTCCGGAGGCCTGCGCGGTTTAAAATACGGCACCACCAAAGACTATGTGATCGGTTTAGAATGCGTACTGGCAAACGGTGAAATCATGCGTACAGGCGGTAAGCTGATGAAGGACGTGGCCGGCTATGATTTGACGAAGCTGCTGATCGGCTCAGAAGGGACGCTCGCTATCGTTACGGAAGCTACGCTCAAATTAATTCCGCCTCCAAAATATAAGAAAACGATGTTGGCCATGTACAAAGATTTATATGGCGCTGCTCGAACGGTCTCCAAAATTATTGAAAATCGCATCATTCCAGCTACCTTGGAATTTATGGATAATCCAACGATCCGCGTCGTAGACGATTTTGCGAAGTTGGGCCTACCGCTGGATATGGCAGCGATCCTCTTAATTGAGCAGGATGGCGAGATGGAAATGGTGGAGCGCGACATTGCCCGTATCTCGGAAATTTGCCGTGAAGAGCAGGCGCATGAAGTCAGCATTGCTAGCAATCAAGAAGAAGCGCTGAAGCTGTTGACAGCAAGAAGAAGCGCCTTCACGGCGCTTGCGCGTTTGCGTCCGACAACGATTCTGGAGGATGCGACGGTTCCACGCTCCAAAATTGCCGATATGGTGCTGGAGATTAACCGAATCGCCGAGAAGCATGGCGTGCAGATTTGCACGTTTGGGCATGCGGGAGACGGCAATCTTCACCCGACAGCTACAACGGATGCCAGGGATCATGATGAAATCCACCGTGTGGAGGCAGCTTTTGAAGAAATTTTCGAAGCGGCGATTCAGATGGGGGGAACGATTACAGGCGAGCACGGTGTCGGGCTTGTTAAAGCACCATTCTTGGAATGGAAAGTAGGAAGCAGCGGCATTGCGATGATGAAAGGGATCAAAGACGTCTTCGACCCGCATCATCTGTTGAATCCCGGCAAAATGTTTGCCAAAGAATCCAGACGCAGGGTGGTGATCGACCGTGGCTAAAGGGGCAACTCTCCAGGAAACGTTAATCCAGAAGCTGGATTACAATCAGTTGACGAACTGCATGCGCTGCGGCTTCTGCCTTCCCGTGTGTCCGACGTTTAAGCAAACAGGCATCGAAGCCGAGTCCCCTCGCGGGCGTATTTCCTTGATGAAAGCCGCCGTGGATGGTGTTATGGAGCCTGGCATTTCCTTCGAGGATCAAATGAATCACTGTTTAGGTTGCCGCGCGTGTGAGCCGGCTTGTCCTGCGGATGTGAAATACGGACAATTGATTGAGCAAGCCCGCGATGCGGTTGAAACCCACACGAAGCAGCATAGATGGTGGGTACGCGGTGTGCGCAAGGTGGTCTTCAAAGAGCTGTTCCCATCACAGCAAAAAATGCGGCTGCTGGGTTCAGGGATGCATTTTTATAAAAAATCAGGCCTGCAATCCGTTGTTCGAAAAACAGGCGTTGTCGGCTTATTTTCCAAACAGCTATCGGATATGGAGAAAATTCTGCCTGATGCATCCGGCAAGGGGATTACGCAGCTTCTCGGCACCTTTATCCCGGCCAAAGGAGAGAAGATTGCTACCGTCGGTATGTTCAGGGGGTGTTTGATGGATGTGATGTTCACCCAAACGAATATCAAAACCGTCAAGCTGCTGTCCGAAGCAGGCTTTGATGTTGTCATTCCAGAGTCGCAGAACTGCTGCGGTGCTCTACACGCGCATAGCGGTGAAAGCGATCAAGCCAAAATGCTGGCCAAAAATAACATCCGCGCTTTCCAGGAAGCCGGCGTGGACTTCATTGTATCGAATGCAGGAGGTTGCGGCGCGATTCTAGTCGAGTACGATCATCTGCTGCATGATGAGCCGGAATGGAAGGAAGCCGCAGGTTGGTTCGCTGCACGAGTGAAAGATATTTCAACGATTCTTGTGGAAAAAGGACGTCCGCTTCAGTTTGCTGATAGCCAAACAGCTGCGGCTTCTACTCGAGTGACGTATCAAGATTCCTGCCATCTGCGCAATGTAATGAAAGGGAGCAATCCGTCCAGACAACTGTTGAAAGAAGTAGGCAATGTTACTTTTGTCGAAATGAAGGATGCGGGCTCTTGCTGTGGATCTGCCGGTATTTATAACGTAACGCAGCCGGAAATGGCGAATCAGATTCTGGAAGATAAAATGGTCAATGCCAACGCCACGGAAGCTAGATATTTGGTGACAAGCAACCCTGGCTGTCTGCTGCAAATGAAGCTGGGCATCGATAAGCATGGGCAAAAAGGTCAGATGGAAGCCGTCCATATTGCGGACTTTTTATATGATCGCGTTGTAAAACATTAATGTTATTACTCAGCAGGCTGCTCTCGTAAGAGGGTGGCTTGTTTTTTGTCCATTCACGCCACTTCCCTTGCAATTTTTTGGTAAAATAGAAGGGGTAGGGTTAGACTAGCGGAAAAGATGTCATTTGAACTTAATCATCGTTGTTTACGTTAGTTGTAGAGAGGAGGATCTACGTGAACATTTTAGTTACCGGAGGAGCCGGTTTTATTGGATCACTAATTGTCGATGACCTGCTTCAGGAGGGGCATGACGTACACATCTTTGATAATCTGACTACGGGGCGAATGGCGTATGTGAATGAAAAAGCTGTTTTCCATCATGGGGATTTACTGGACGGCAACAGGCTTGCCGAGGTATTCGCTGCTTCCCGTCCGGAGGTTGTTATCCATCACGCGGCGCAAATCGATGTTCAGACATCGCTTATTAATCCTTTATTGGATGCAAAAATCAACATCTTAGGGACAATTGACCTGCTGGAGCAATGCCGAGAGCATGGTGTTCGGAAGTTGATTTATGCTTCCTCTGCTGCGGTCTACGGAACTCCGCAGTATCTGAGCGTGGACGAAGCACATCCGGTCAGGCCGCTATCCTTCTATGGTATTTCCAAGCATACGCCGGAACACTATATAGAAAGTTTTGCATTGCTATACGGGATGGACTATACCGTTCTGCGGTATGCGAATGTATATGGCATTAGGCAGGATCCCAAGGGGGAGGGCGGAGTCGTCGCCATTTTTATGGACAAGCTGCTGGACGGCAAGCAGCCGGTGATTTATGGTGACGGGGAACAAACGCGGGATTTCATTTATGTCCAAGACATCGTGAGCGCCAATCAGGGCCGCCCTGTATAAAGGCAGCCGTGGGATTTACAATATTAGTTGCAACGAACAAACAAGTATCAACGAGCTTCTGAAGGAAATGTGCTTGATCTGCGAAAGCAGCTTCAATCCAGCTTATGAAGCTGCCCGTACCGGCGATATCGTTCACAGCCGGTTAGACAATCGAGCAGCGCTTAACGATCTCGGGTGGAGCCCTATTTTTACGCTTAGAGACGGTTTAGGGGCGACATTTGCCTACTATAAAACGCAATATCAAGTATGAACGGCTGCCATTAGGGTTTGACTATTATGGCTTCAGTTATTTTCTAGGAGGGGTTGTTGCCTATGGGGCAGCATAAAAAGTGTTATCGGATGCTTTTTCTTGCTGCTGCCGGTGTCATACCCAGAACTCTTTTGAACATGGCGTGAAAATGGGGAAGGCTCTCGAAGCCGCAGAGCTCCGCAATATGATGAATATTGACATCACTTTCAGACAGCAGCTGTTTAGCGCGAATAATCCGTTTGGTGATGATGTAGGCCGTCACGTTCATTCCGATCAACTGCTTGAACACGCGGCTAAAATGAGCGGGCGAAACGGAGGCTTGTTTCGAAAGTGTTTGGAGCCCGATATCTTCGCAGAAATGCTCATCGATATAGAGCAGCACGTCTCTCATCCAGACGGGAGCAACAAGGGGATCTCCTGTATTGAATGCATGACCTGAGGCCACATCGCGCTGTAAAAAAAGCAGAAGCTGAAGGAGTTGGACATAGATGGCTTGTCGATGCCCAGGTCCCTCGTGCTTAAATTCGTGCTGGATGGACTCCAGATAGTGCTCAAGGTGCTGCCTTTGTGGAAGCAGCGTTTCCAGCCTATACTGGCGGAGCTCTACGGCCTGCTCAAAGCTTTGCAAATAGGAGAACGTTTCCCCGAATTGCGGTGCTTGAACCAAGCTTGAACTGAAATATACCGCCGTTGAAGTCACAGGGGTTTCTTTATCCGGAGTCGCGCGGTGAATGATATGGCCGGGAATAAGGAAAATGTCTCCGGCTTTCATTTCATAAAAGGTGTGATCGATGAACATCGTGCCTTTGCCGCGGTATACATAAACAATTTCATACCAGTCGTGGAAATGGTCAGGGAGCTCGCTTTGCGAGCTTTTTGTGTGTTTATAAGCGTAGGAGAACGGAAAAGTTTCATGGTTATCAAAAACTTTGTGAATAGGATGCACGTTGTCTGCTCCTTTCCTTTCACTGTCCTCTCATGATATCAAAAAAGCGTATAAATGTGCTAGAAATCATTATTTTATAGTTTAGAAATGCTGTTAAAATAAAAGAAAGCGATATCAATATAGGACATGAAGAAGGAGAAGCGCCATGCGAATTGATGCCCACCAGCACTATTGGCGAATAAACCGCGGGGATTACGGATGGATTGGTCCTGAGCTGCCGATCCTGTATCGGGATTATGGCCCAAACGATTTAGTACCGCACCTGAAAGAGCATAACCTGAATGCTACGATCGTTGTTCAAGCGGCGCCGACACTGGAAGAAACGGCTTATCTGCTGTCATTAAGCGATGAATCCGAGACCATTGCAGGCGTAGTAGGTTGGCTTGATCTCAACGATCCGGACTTCCTGCATCATTATCAACGTTTTTGCAAGCATCCCAAGTATGTGGGCTTTCGAGTCATGATTCAAGAAATGCCGGACGCGAACCGAATTCTGGAACCTCATTTTATCGAGGCGCTGCGATATTTTGCCGAACATGATGTACCGGTCGATTTGCTTGTCGTGTCCCATCAATTAGCACCGATTATTGAACTGCTGGATCAGGTTCCCGGTTTACGTGCGGTTATCGATCATATCGCGAAGCCGCGGATTGCGGATGGTGTTTTGGAGCCTTGGAAAAGCCAGATGGCGGCTATCGCCAAGCATCCCAAAGTGTATTGTAAGCTCTCGGGTATGGTGACAGAAGCGGATCACAGCAATTGGAAGAAAGAAGATTTTACTGCGTATATCCAGCATGCTTTAGAGGTATTCGGGACAGACCGTGTGATGTTTGGCAGTGACTGGCCGGTATGCTTGCTGGCGGCTAGCTACGAGGAGGTTGTCGAGGTACTGACCCATTCGTTACCGGATACTTGGACACAGGACGAGAAAGACCGCCTATTTGGACTAAACGCAAAGGGGTTCTATAAGCTATGAAATATCGTAAATTAGGCAAAACAGGACTTGACGTCTCTGTCTTGAGTTTCGGCGCATCCTCTCTCGGCTCTGTTTTCCGTGAAACGAATGAAGAAGAAAGCATCCGGACCGTTCATACGGCGGTTGATCTTGGTATCAATCTAATCGATGTGTCCCCGTATTATGGATTGACCAAAGCGGAAACTGTACTGGGTAAAGCCATCGCACAAATGGACAGATACCGCTTTATGTTGACGACAAAAGCCGGTCGTTATGGGGATGCTGAGTTCGACTTTTCAAAGGAACGGATTATCCGAAGCGTAGATGAAAGCTTAAAACGGCTGCAAACGGATTATATCGATATTTTATATTTGCATGATATTGAATTTGCGGCTTTCGATGAGGTTGTTGAAGAAAGCTTCCCGGCGTTGGATGCTTTGAAGCAATCGGGAAAAGTCCGGTATTTCGGGGTATCGGGACTACCGCTAACGGTATTTGAAAAATCGCTGGCCGTGAAAGAAATGGATTCCGTATTGTCTTATTGTCATTATTCATTGAATGATACGTCCTTGTTGAATGTACTCCCGCTGCTCGAGCAGCACCAGGTTGGTCTCGTGAATGCTTCGCCGCTGTCCATGGGACTGTTGAGCACAAGACCTGCTGCGGCTTGGCATCCGGCGCCAGATGACATTCGACGGATCTGTAAAGAGGCGGCGGAATTCTGCGCGAGCAGAGGCTTGGACATTGCCAAGCTGGCGGTGCAATATGCGACTGCGAATGAGCGGATTCCTACGACGCTGGTCAGCACGGCGAGTCCTGAGAACATCAGCAAGAATATTGCATGGACAGATGAGCCGATGGATACCGAGCTGCTGCAAGAGGTTTTGGGCATTTTGAAGCCGATTCACAACAAGTCATGGGTTAGCGGAAGACCTGAATATAACGAAAAAACTTACGTATAGGGAGGGAACACATTGAAAGCGATCGTATGTGAACAGGTTGAACAGTTTAATTTTGTAGAGATGCAGGAGCCAGTTGTGAGAGCGGGGGAAGCCATCGTTCGTATCAAAAGAATCGGGATCTGCGGGACGGATTTGCACGCCTACAAAGGGAATCAGCCATTTTTCAGCTATCCGCGGGTATTGGGTCATGAACTTTCCGGGTTTGTCGAGGAAATCGGTGAAGGTGTGACGGGATTGCAGACCGGCGACCAAGTCAGTATCGTCCCTTATATGCACTGCGGGACATGCATTGCTTGCCGCAATGGGAATACGAATTGCTGTACCGATATGAAAGTACTTGGCGTACACACGGATGGAGGAATGAGAGAGTTGATTTCCGTCCCTGCCAGCCATCTCATTAAGACCGAAGGGCTCACGCTGGATGAAGCAGCTATGCTGGAGCCGCTTAGCATCGGTGCTCACGCCGTGCGGAGATCCGGGCTTCGCGCCGGCGAAACGGTGCTCGTCATTGGCGCAGGACCAATCGGACTTGGCGTCATGGTCCTGGCGAAGCAATTTGGCGCTAATGTCATTGTTATGGATATCAATGACGAGCGATTGGCGTTTTGCCGCAAGTGGGCAGGTGTCGATCATACCGTGAATGCGCTGCAGCAGCCGAAGGAGCAGCTCGCTGAGCTCACGAATGGCGATATGCCCACCATAGTCTTCGATGCGACAGGGAACGCACGTTCCATGACGGACGCCTTCGGACTTGTCGCGCACAGCGGCAAGCTCGTGTATGTTGGCCTCGTGAAGGCGGACATCACCTTCCATGATCCCGAGTTTCACAAACGGGAGCTGACACTGATGGGCAGCCGCAACGCGACGATGGAAGATTTCGATACCGTACGTGAAGCGATGCGTAATGGCGTCATCGACATTGCGAGTTATATCACACACCGCGCTGACTTTGAGGATATGATCGGCCAGTTTGAGAGTTGGCTCAAGCCGGAGTCCAAGGTGATTAAAGCGATCGTTTGTTTATAAGATGAGGTGCGCTCAACTGCTGTATGCAGGTAGGCGCGCCTTTTGCTTTTATTCATGGATCAACATATAGACACCTTCTATAGCAAGTATCGAAACTATCGATTTTTTTAATGTTCTGACTATCCTTATAATAGAGATATGCAGCAGCACAAAAGAAAGAGATGGAGGGAATACTGTTGAAACAGACAACTGTTGGTATTGAAGAATTAAGCATCAACGCCATTCGCACACTAACGATTGACGCTGTCGAGAAAGCCGCAATGGGTCATCCAGGCATGCCGATGGGTGCCGCTCCGATGGCCTATGCCCTATGGACACAGCACCTCAAACATAATCCTGCCGATGCCAAATGGGTAGACCGCGACCGCTTCGTTCTTTCGGCGGGACACGGTTCAATGCTGTTATACAGCCTGCTACACTTGAGCGGCTATGGCCTTACATTAGATGATATCAAAGAGTTTCGCCAATGGGGAAGCCTTACGCCAGGACATCCGGAATACGGTCACACGGTTGGTGTAGAAGCGACTACCGGGCCACTTGGTCAAGGTGTGGCGATGGCTGTCGGTATGGCAATGGCTGAAGCACATCAAGCTGCCGTATATAACAAGCCGAATTTCCCGATTGTCGATCACTACACGTATGCTATTTGCGGTGACGGCGATCTCATGGAAGGTGTTTCCTCAGAGGCTGCGTCCTTAGCAGGCCACTTAAAATTGGGTAAACTAATCGTGCTTTATGATTCTAACGACATCTCACTAGACGGAGAATTGAACATGTCGTTCTCGGAGAACGTTCGTACACGAATAGAATCCTATGGCTGGCAATACTTGCGCGTGGAAGAGCAGAATAATGTCGAAGCAATTTCCGCTGCAATCGCAGAAGGTAAGGCAGATACAAGCCGCCCTACGCTGATTGAGATCAAAACAACCATCGGTTACGGGTCCCCGAACAAAGCGGGCAAAGGCGGCCATGGCGGTACGCACGGCTCACCGCTTGGCAAAGAAGAGCTACTCCTGACGAAGCAGGCGCTGGGTTGGCCACTGGAGCCGGATTTCTATGTGCCGGCTGAAGTGTACGAGCATTTCGCCCACTACAAAGAGCTGGGCGCGAAGGCTCAAAACAGCTGGGAGCAGCTGTGGAACAGCTACCAGGCTGCTTATCCCGAGCTCGCTAAGCAGTTCGAGCTCGCAAGCAGCGGCAACCTTCCGGCGGATTGGAACGCCGATGTGCCGCGCTTTACACCGGAGAGCGGCGCGATCTCGACGCGCACGGCGTCCGGCAAAGTGCTCAACGGCCTGGCGAAGCGGGTTCCTCAGCTCGTCGGCGGTTCAGCCGATCTGGCGAGTTCCAACTTCACTATGCTGAACGACGACGCGGCATTCAGCGCCGCGGACTACAGCGGCCGCAACTTCTGGTTCGGCGTCCGGGAATTCGCCATGGGCGCAGCGCTGAACGGGATGCTGCTGCATGGCGGTTTAAGAGCCTTCGGCGGCACGTTCCTCGTGTTCAGCGATTACTTGCGCGGCGCGATCCGCTTGTCCGCGCTGATGAAGCTTCCTGTTGCGTACGTGTTCACGCACGACAGCATCGCTGTCGGTGAGGACGGCCCGACGCACCAACCGATCGAGCAGATCCCATCCTTGCGGATGATTCCGGATCTGACGTTGTTCCGTCCTGCGGACGCGAATGAGACGGCTGCCGCTTGGGAGTATGTCCTCCAAGCGCAAGAAGGCCCCTTCGTATTTGCGTTGTCCCGTCAGAACTTGCCGGTGCTGCCTGGTACGGATCAACTTGCTTATGCTCACATTGGGCAAGGCGCATATGTGCTGGCTGAGGCTGCACCTGGTGCTGTGCCGGATGTTCAGCTCATTGCAACAGGCTCCGAAGTCAGCTTAGCACTTGACGTGAAGAAGCAGTTGGCGCAATATGGTATTGGAGCAAATGTCATTTCCATGCCAAGCCGTGAGCTGTTTGAGCAGCAATCTTTGGACGTGCAGCAGGCGGTTCTTCATCCGAATGTGAAAGCTAATGTCGTCATTGAGATGGCATATCCTGCTGGATGGGAAGAGATTACGGGTGGCGAAGGTTTTGTCGTGGGGATCCGGAAATTCGGAGCATCCGCGAAGGCAGACCGCGTAATTCGTGAATATGGTTTTAACGCAGAAGCAATCGTACAACAAATTAGACAGAAGTATTTCCAAGATTAACCCAAAACGGGAGAAAAGGTAGGGATACACTATGAAATTGTTTATCGACACAGCCAATGTAGAAGAAATTCGTAAAGCTCACGCGTTAGGTGTTGTTGCAGGGGTAACGACAAATCCTTCCCTTATTGCCAAAGAAGGCAGAGATTTCTTCGAAACTGTACAAGAAATCGTATCTATTGTAGGCGATGTTCCAATTAGCGCCGAAGTTGTTTCCTTGAAAGCAGACGAAATGGTCGAGCAAGGTAAGAAGCTGGCTAAGATTAGCCCGAACATTGTCATCAAGCTGCCAATGACACTTGATGGTCTTCAAGCTACTAGTGCTTTCAGAGCTTTAGGCATTCCGACGAATGTGACGTTGATCTTCTCCTCGACGCAAGCCTTATTAGCTGCTCGCGCAGGTGCAACCTTCGTTTCACCATTTATCGGACGTTTGGATGATATTAACCAAGTCGGGATGAACCTGATTAAGGAAATCAGCCAAATTTTCCAAGTGCATAACATTAAATCCGAAATTATTGCTGCCAGCGTTCGTCACTCCGCACACGTGATTGAAGCCGCGCTTGCAGGGTCACATATCGCAACAGTGCCTTACAAAGTCATCGAGTCCATGAGCAAACATCCGCTTACTGATGCGGGTATCGAGAAGTTTCTGGCCGATTGGGAAGGCGCAAACCAAAAAACGTTCTAATAGCCCTAGAGTAGAAAGATTCGCTTTGTATAAAGCGAGTCTTTTTTCTCGTTATAAGCTATAGTATTTATAGGCATTCTACTCTATTTCATGTTATAGAAAAGGAGAGTTCAAATGATTATTAGTGATTTGAAGCATTTCGAACAAGAGCGTCATTTGTGGCCCGCGGCGATCGGGCGTGGGATCGATTACATTTTGAACCGTAACCTAGGCGAGGCGGAGGCTGGCAGATACGATTTGGAAGGGGATAACGGTCTTCTGATGTTTGCTAATGTGCAGGAAGTTGTCACCCGTCCTGCTGAGGAACAACTGCCGGAGTCTCATGTTGTGTACACGGATATTCAGTTCCTTGTCAGCGGCGAAGAGAAGCTTAGTTTCTATAAACTGCATCAGGATGCCAAAGTCATCGATAACAAATTCGAAACGCATGATGTCGCTTTTTATGAAACCGATCCTGCTCAGCTGGAGACAGGCATATTATTGAAGCCAGGCATGTTCGCAGTATGCTTCCCTTCGGATATTCACCGTCCGAACTGCTTGATTACAGAGGCAAGTGCTAACAAGAAAATCGTTGTGAAAGTACATAAAGATTTGCTGCAGCTTTAAAATATAGCAAAGAGACTATCCCGTAAGGTCCGTGATGACCTGGGATAGTCTCTTTCGTTTACTAAGCCTTAGCCGGAATCATTCTAGCTTGTCTCCATTTACCGAGCTGATAGTAAATCACATTCAGCGTCATAGCTACAGTGAAGCTGACGGGGAAACTCCACCAAATTACGTCAAAGCCGTATTTGTGGGAGAGCACCGTGGCGAGTGGGATTCGCACCAGCAGCAGTGCGATGAACGCCACTACGAGCGGGAATACCACGGAACCGGCGGAACGAACAACGCCTGCCACGACATTAAATACGCCGAAAATAATAAACGACCACAACGTTAAATTATTGATGTGAACCCCGAGCGCAATCGCTTCCCCTTCCGACGGAAGGAACAGCGAAACGACTTCTCGGTTGAACAACGTCAGCACGATGACGATTAGACCCGTCATCAAAATGTTGACGGCTACACCGGTCCACGTAATGCGGTTCACTCGGCCCCACAAGCCTGCGCCGATGTTTTGTGCGGCCATGGAGGTAACGGCTCCGCCGATTGCCATCGCCGGCATTTGCACATAGCTGGATATTTGCATGGCTACTCCAAAAGCAGCCGTCGATTCAGATCCATACGAATTTACGAGATGAACGAGCAACAGATTGCTGATAGAAACGACGACCATGTTTAATCCCATAGGCACCCCTTTTTGAATCAAGGTGCGAATGATCGTCCAGTTGATGCGCAGGAGCGGGAGATCTTCTTTGGTAATCCGCAGAAAATATTTTTTGCGATACAGATACAGAATGAGCAGCACGAAGCTGATCAATTGCGCAATAAAGGTGGCAACCGCTGAGCCGGCAATGCCCATTTTCGGAAAAGGTCCGATTCCGTCAATTAAAAGTGGATTCAGGATGACGTCCAATATCGCGGATAAAAGCAAGAAATAGAATGGCGTCTTGGCATCACCAGAGCCGCGCAAGATAGCCATAATCAGGTTAAATCCAAACATAAACGGTACGCCGGCGAACAAAATCCGTGTATAGACTACCGCGAGGTCCTTCACATCCGGCGGTGTGTTCATCCAAGTTAGAATGGTTGTGGAAAATAATAATCCGAACGCGGCAACAAGAATTGAAAGGATAAGAAAGAAGACGGTGCTGGTGCCGACTACTTTCTTGGCTTCGTGCGTTTTTTTCGCACCGAGATTTTGACCGATCAAAATAACGGCAGCCATAGCAAACCCGAAGATCGAGCTAATTAAAAAGAACATAATGATGTTGGCATTCGATGTCGCCGCAAGACCGCCTTCACCGAGATATTTGCCGATCCATACGGCATTGATAGAGCCGTTAAGTGTCTGAAGCACATTGCCTAATAGAATCGGTAATGAAAATAAAATTAACGTTTTGGCAATAGGGCCTTCCGTTAGGGAAGGTCGTGCTTTTGCTGGGGTGTCCCCGTTTCCACGCATGATAGCCTCCTGATCTTCTGACTTACTTTAAAATGTATTTCTTGTTCGCTAAAGCAGTTCCTTTCTTTATTTCGCAATTCGGCGCTCCAGAATAAAAGGACCAAAAGGAATAAAGGCAGCCAGGAAAGCCCCCAACACTCGCCAAATCGACCAGCGATGCATGAGCGTGACCCAAGCAATGGAGATCAGATAGAGCACAAAGAGAAACCCGTGTGCCATCCCCACAAACTTTACGGCCTGTGGAAGGTCGAGTGCGTATTTGAGCGGCATAGCAATGCCCAATAAGATCAGAAAGGAAATTCCTTCAGCCCTCCCAACATAGCGTAGGGTGTTTAGTGATTGTTTTAGCAATATGTACAGCTCCTTTAAAGATAAGTTTTGTAGAATCACATCTATTTTAAACTAAAAATGTGTAGGGAGTATGAACAAAACGTTTCAATTGGACACAACCTAGTTTTTTTAGTAGGATAATAGGAATAGCTTAATAATAGCTTCATAGAGGTAGGGGGAAAATCAGATGCTTCGACTTGGTGAGAGAGTCATCGTCATT
Organism: Paenibacillus sp. WC2504; assembly: GCF_052682475.1. Lineage (NCBI taxonomy): Bacteria > Bacillati > Bacillota > Bacilli > Caryophanales > Paenibacillaceae > Paenibacillus > Paenibacillus sp. WC2504. The sequence goes on along the minus strand of NZ_JBQZFH010000001.1, from coordinate 7,192,882 downwards.
GGGGATAGTTTAGAACAAAACCTGCCGATTGGCGGATATGGATATATCATTGCTTACGACCGCAATAACGATAATATTTTCGATTATGTTATTCGAGTTCCCAAAGATAATAAACACTACTATGTGCCTGCCATCGATATAGAGTTGGAAGAAGTGCTTCTTCATGAGGAAGCGGCTCGCGTTGAGAAAGAAGCGTTGATTGATTTTGCGCTGGCCACAAAGAATGAAGAGTTGTTCCGAAGAGTGATGAACGGCGAGGCAAGTCCGGAGCCGGAAAAAGAACGGGACAAAGAAGTGCAGTCCAGAGAAGAATTTATTAAACAAATCGGCTTGAAAGCCTGGATTTAATACACCATATCGTGAGAAACCCGCTAAATCAGCGGGTTTTTTCTTTTTCTTAAGAGGTTATTGATAAAATCGGTAAATGGTGGTACATTAATAATCGAACACAAAACTGTTGTAGTATTTTAGTTCTGAGGTGAACTTATGGATGCCAAAAAACAATTAATTATGGAATCTGCCAAGAAATCTTTTTCCCTTTTCGGGTACAAAGGCACGACGATGGATCAAATCGCCAAAATTGCCGGTGTAGGCAAAGCGACGATTTATACGTTTTTTGCCAATAAAGAAGAGCTATTGCACGACATTATTCAGTCGTTAATCACGGAGATGAAAACAGTCGCCGAGAAAGCGATCACGGAAGGGGCAACGCCCTTCGAGAAAATTCATGGAGCGTTGTATGAGATTCTCGTTTTCCGCAAAGAGCATGAGCTGCTTATTCAACTATCCCATGAGGTGCAGCAATTTGGCAGCCCGGTTACGATCGAAGCGATGGCCAGTATTGAGACGGAGGTCGTTCAGTTTATCTCTGAACACATTGAACGAGCGATACATAATGGCACAATGAAAAATTGTGAGCCGAAAATGACGGCTTTTATCCTATTTAAGCTGTACGTTGCTTTAGTGTTCGATTGGGAGAAGCAGAATGAGCCTCTGACCGATGAGCGGATTCTCAAGCTTTTGCAGATCTACTTTGGCAATTTCATTAATGAATAATTTTTTATTTTAGTATTTTGTGGAGGGATTTTTTTATGCGTTTTATTCGACCAATGGTTTATTCTGTAATGGCGGTTGTTATCGGCACAAGTGCCTTTCTGCTAACGGCGAAATCAGCTAGGAGTCAAACGGATGCTGTGAATCAAGTACATCCTACAGCTTATATAGAAACAAACGAAGTGAGCGCCAGTTTTAAAGTAGGCGGCAGAGTCACTGAGGTCCTTGTGAAGGAAGGGGAAGCGGTGAAAAAAGGGCAGGTGCTCGCCCGTCTGCAAAGCGCTGAGATCGAAGCGAAGGTTGCGCAGGCCAAAGCGGCCGTCGCCCTCGCGCAAGGCAAAATTGCCGAAGCGCAAGGCGCAACGGCTACCGCGGTAGCGAAGAAGCAGCAGGGCATCGCGGGCGTGAACGTAACGGCGGATACGGCTGAGCAGCAGGTCGCACAAGCCCAGGCCGCGGTGAACGCTGCCCAAGCGAAGGTGGATGCGCTGAAGAACGGCGCACGCCCTGAGGAGAAGAAGCAGGCGGAAATTCAATTCCAAGCGGCTTCGGAAGTGTACACGATTGCCGAGCAGAATATGAATCGGATGACTGCGATGCTGGAGCAAGGTCTTGTCTCGCAAGCGGACGTAGACAAAGTGAAGGTCAGCTTCGAGGAAGCGAAAACCAAGCGAGATCTGGCGCAGCAGCAGCTGAACATGGCGAACCAAGGCCCGCGGGAGGAAGAGATTCGCGGAGCGGAAGCTTTGCTGGAGCAAGCGCAAGCATCCTTGAAGCTCGCTGAAGCTAACCGCGGGACGGTGCAGGTGCGACAAGGCGATGTCGCAGCGGCAGAAGCCGCCGTGCAGCAAGCTCAAGGCGCGGTCAAATCCGCGCAGTCCGGCGAGCAGCAAGCCCAAGCCGCGCAGCTGGAGGCCGAGACCTATTTGAGCTATACCGAGCTGCTTGCCCCGACGGATGGGGTGGTCTTGTATCAGTCCGCGCAAGTTGGCGAGCTTGTGGGTTCGGGCTTCCCTGTTTTCTCGATGGAGTCTACGGAGCAGCGCTGGGCTAAGTTTTACTTGCCGGAGACGTCGATTGCAGGACTCAAAGCGGGGAACAAAATCAGCATGACCATTTTATCGACAGGCGAGAATGTCGTAGGTACCGTTACCTCCGTGGCCGCAGCGCCGGATTTTGCCGTCAAGAAAGCAACACAAACCTCAGGTGAAACAGATATCCGCTCCTTTGGGATCAAAATCGAGCTGAACACATTGCCGGACTCAGCCACAACCGGCATGACCTTGCAGTGGAATGGTAAAACGGAAGGATGATGAAAGAGATGGATCTTCGGATTGGCAAGCTGATAACGGAAGAATGGATGCACATTCTGAAGGACCGGCGTCTTTTTCTGATCTTGTTCTTCGTTCCGGTGATGTATACCGTGCTTTTCGGATCGATTTATGTCCATCACAAAGTCACGGAAATGGCGACGGTCGTCATCGATGAGGACCAAAGTCCGCTCAGCCGTCAGGTCATTCAAGCTTTTGAGCAGAGTGAATCGTTTGAGATTACGAAGGAATATCACTCGGAAGAGGATGTCAAACGTGCACTGGAGACGGGCGAAGCGAAAGTAGGATTAGTTATTCCTTCGAATTTTGAGGCGAAGCTGAAACATGGCGATACGCTGCCCATTCTCACGCTAATCGATGGCAGCAATATGATGATTTCGAACTCGGCTACCAAAGGCGCGAACGAAGTGATTACGACATTCAGCATGGGTTACTCCCAGAAAAAACTGCAGCTGCAGCAAGGGCTCCAAAACGAGCAGGTCATGAACACTCTTTCACCGATTCCTTACCGGTATCGGATTATGTATAACTCAACATTTAATTATAGCGATTTTATGCTGTACGGTCTTGTCGGGGCTATTTTGCAGCAGGTGTTATTTCTCGGTATTGCCCTGACGATTACCAGGGAGAAAGATGCGGGGACATGGCAGCGTTTTGAGGCATGGAAAAGAAATCCATGGCGCATCGCGTATGCGAAGACAGCTCCGTATTTCTTAATTAATCTTTTTAACACATCCGTCACCTTCGTCATTGCTTTGTATGCTTTTGGCGCTCCAATGGGCGGAAGCTTGCTTGTAGGTTTGGCCATTATTCTAAGTTTTACTTTTGCAGTCAGCGGGATCGGCTATCTTATCAGCTTGTTTTCCGGCAATCAACTCGGGGCTACACAAACGGCGATGCTTATTGCTGTGCCATCCTTTATGCTTTCAGGTTTCACGTGGCCGTTCGAGGCAATGCCGAAAGCTCTACAAGTGTTTGGCCACATGCTGCCACTTACGTATTTCTTGGACGGCGTGCGCAACGTGTTCGTGAAGGGGAACGATTTCTCCGTTATTTCGCATGATTGCGTTGCGCTTATCCTAACCGGAGCTTTGACCTATTTCATCGCCATGTTGTTAACGCGATTTGTTGTATTTTCCAAGAAGAAAACACCCGTTAGTCAACCAGCACTACCGCCTAGCTCCAAACTCACTGCTTAACTACTCAAGGAAGGAAGCGATTTTTTTGAAAAAAACGCTCATAAGTCTCTCAGCAGCTCTGTTACTCCTTTCCAGCTCGGCCTATGTTTACGCGGATTCACTACTAGATCCCGATCAAAATGTTTACGTGAACGAGGACGTTCTGGAGACCGTGTCCTCCGTTAATTTGGACTATGTGTTGGATAAAGCGCTGAAAGATTCCCATAACCTCTCTCTACTAGCGCTAAAATATGCCGCCCAAGGCAGCAAAAAGTCCGATCTCGAGCAGCAGATGGATAAAATGAGCTCGGCGTCTTTTGCCCCAGGTCACTTGCCAAGCACGCCTGAGGAGGTTACCAATACGGGGAATCCGCTGCTGCCGAATCTCACAGAACCTGCTGATATTGCTTGGACCGTCATGCAAAATAACGTGATGAACCAAATGATGCAGGGCATGGGCGCTCTCGCCGGCGGTATGAATGCGATCATTTCCGCACAACGGGCGCAAATGAACACAGCTGCGCATCAGTTAGGAACGGATCAGCGCAACTCGCTGCTTCAAACCGATGAAGCCAAAGCCGGTATTCGCCTGCAGACCATCGCGCAATACGTGCAGCTGCTTGGCCAAAAGAAACAGCTCGCTTTCATGCAGGAATACAAAGGTGTGATGGAGAAAGAGCTGCTGCGCGCAACGCTTCTCTCACAGCAAGGTTTGGCTTCCTCGGAGGATCTGCTGACAGCACAGAAAGCCATTAATAAACAGAAGGACGATACCGCTATCTTGTTGAACAATTATCGTCTGGGTCTTGTGCAGCTTTCGACGGACATTGGAATTTCCTATGATCCTAACTTAATCCTCCAAGATATCGATTCTATTTCGGTCCAGCCTATTGCAGAAACGGACACGATGACTTTATTGAAATCTTCTTATCAAATGAAATCTTCCGCTAATAACATCGATGAAGCTGTGTGGGAAACGGATCATACGGTGACCCAGAACACTTACGGTGAAACGTATTTAGGCGTCAATGTGGCGATTAACGGTCAGAAAAATGAGCAAATGCAACTCGACTTGACCAAGAAAATCCAATCTACGTACAACGATGCCAAAAATGCGTATGCCGCAGTCCTTACCGAGCAGCGAAATCTGACTGACGTTCAAGCGGATATGAAAAAAATGAAATTCCGCTATGAGGCGGGCGTCATCTCCAAGCATGACTTGAACAAGTTTCAGATAAAAGTAGATCAAAATGAAACTACACTCGCGGCAGCCAAACTGAAGTATTATGTACTAACTGAAAAAGCGAAGGCCATGGACACAGGATTCATCCAATAAATCATTTGCCAAAACTAACCATAGCTCCTTAGTCGCAGCGGTTCTCCGGAACCTCATCTGCATAGGGACTGTGGTTTTTTCTGGATTGAGTTCACAAATTATCTGGGATATAATGAAAAGAATGACTAAATGCTGATTCAAAGGGGTGTAGAGAACTTGAGCATTACCAGAAAAGATGTCGATCATGTCGCGAAGTTGGCTAGACTCGATCTAAGCGAGAATGAGAAAGAACTATTTACCGGACAGCTTAATGCCATTTTAAAATATGCGGAGCAGTTGAACGGGTTGAATACCGAAGGTATAGCTCCAACGAGCCACGCTATGCCGTTAGTGAATGTGATGCGGGAAGATGTCGTTACGCCGTCGCTGCCGATTGAGAAGGTAATGGCGAACGCTCCCGATCAAGAAGACGGGCAATTTAAAGTTCCGGCTGTTTTAGAATAGAGAACCATATGAAAGGGAGTGCCTGTCGTTGTCTTTGTTTGATCTAAACCTACAACAAATTCACGCGAAGCTTCAAGGCAAAGAGATTACCGTTGCCGATCTCGTGGATCAATCCTATACAAGAATTGGGCAAGTGGAAAGCAAAGTTCGCGCTTTCCTTACATTGGATGAAGAGAACGCAAGACAAGCTGCGGCCAAATTGGACGAGCAGCTCGCAAGCGGTCAAGCGCGTGGCGATTTATTCGGTCTTCCCATCGGGATCAAAGATAATATGGTCACCGAAGGTCTGAGAACGACGTGTGCTAGTAAATTCTTGTCGAACTACAATCCGATCTACGATGCGACCGTTGTCAGCAAGCTGAAAGAGGCGCAAACGGTTACCATCGGTAAGCTGAACATGGATGAGTTCGCGATGGGCGGTTCCAACGAGAACTCCGCCTACCACCCAACCCACAATCCGTGGAACACGGATTATGTGCCAGGGGGCTCCAGCGGTGGTTCTGCCGCTGCCGTAGCTGCAGGCGAGGTGTACTTCTCACTGGGCTCCGACACCGGCGGCTCGATTCGCCAGCCGGCTGCATACTGCGGTATCGTCGGGCTGAAGCCGACGTATGGTCTTGTGTCCCGCTATGGTCTTGTCGCGTTCGCGTCTTCGCTCGACCAGATCGGACCGCTGACGAAGAACGTCGAAGACTCCGCCTACCTGCTGCAAGCTATCGCAGGTTATGATGCGAAGGACTCCACTTCTGCGAAAGTGGACATCCCTGACTACCTCAGCGCACTGACCGGAGATGTCAAAGGTTTGCGCATCGGCGTGCCGAAAGAATACATGGGCAACGGGATTGACCCTGCCGTGAAAGAGAAAGTGCTTGAGGCGCTCAAAGTGCTTGAAGGCTTAGGCGCCGTATGGGAAGAAGTATCCCTGCCGCATTCCGAATACGCGGTTGCGACCTACTACCTGCTGGCTTCTTCCGAAGCATCTTCCAACCTTGCGCGTTTTGACGGAATTCGTTATGGCGTCCGTTCCGACAACGCCAACAATCTGCTTGACTTGTATCATCTTTCCCGGAGCGAAGGCTTTGGCCCTGAAGTCAAACGCCGGATCATGCTTGGAACTTATGCCTTAAGTTCGGGTTACTATGATGCTTACTATCTGAAAGCACAACAAGTTCGCACATTGATCAAACAAGATTTTGATCAAGTGTTTGAGAAATACGATATCATCATCGGGCCGACGGCGCCGACGCCTGCCTTCAAAATTGGCGAGCAAAGCAACGATCCGCTCACGATGTATCTGAACGATATCATGACCATTCCGGTCAGCTTGGCGGGTATTCCTGCGATTAGCGTACCTTGCGGATTCGTGAATGAACTTCCGGTTGGCCTGCAAGTCATCGGCAAAGCGCTGGATGAAGCTACCCTTTTGCGTGTAGCTCACGCTTTTGAGCAGCATACAGATCACCACAAGCAGCGCCCGCAATTGTAGGTTCATAGTTCATGAGTAACGAAGGAGGCATTTATTTTGTCGGCAACAGATACCCAATTTGAAACGGTCGTCGGTCTAGAGGTTCACGTAGAGCTTCATACCGCATCCAAAATATTTTGCGGTTGTGCAACCTCATTCGGTGCACCTCCGAATACGAATACATGTCCCGTTTGTTTAGGACACCCGGGCGTATTGCCCGTACTGAACCGCCAAGCGGTAGAATATGCCATGAAAGCTGCAATGGCGCTGAACTGCACCATTTCTACGCACAGCAAATTTGACCGTAAAAACTATTTTTACCCGGATTCTCCCGATGCTTATCAAACCTCGCAATACGATCAGCCGATCGGTTTGAACGGTTGGGTCGATATTGAAGTGAATGGCGAGACCAAACGCATTGGCGTGACGCGTGTGCATTTGGAGGAAGATGCAGGCAAGCTGACGCATGTGGATGGCGGATATGCCTCACTCGTTGACTTGAACCGTGCCGGTACGCCGCTCATCGAAATCGTTTCGGAGCCTGATCTGCGATCACCGGAGGAAGCTCGCGCTTACCTTGAGAAGCTAAGAGCCATCATGATCTACTGCGACGTGTCCGACGTGAAAATGGAGGAAGGCTCGATGCGCTGCGACGCGAACATCTCTTTGCGTCCATTCGGCCAAGAGAAGTTCGGCACGAGAGCCGAATTGAAGAACATGAACTCGTTCCGTGGCGTCCAGAAAGGACTGGAATACGAGGAATATCGTCAAGCGGACATTCTCCGAAGCGGCGGTGAAGTCGAGCAGGAAACACGTCGCTGGGATGACGGGCAGGGCAAGACGCTTTCAATGCGCGGCAAAGAAGATGCGCACGACTACCGTTACTTCCCGGATCCGGATCTCGTGAGCCTTTATATCGACGATGCTTGGAAAGCAGCGGTCAAAGCTACGATCCCTGAGCTGCCGGATGCCCGCAAAGCTAGATACAGCAGCCAGTTCGGCTTGCCGAACTATGATGCGGAAGTCATCACGTCATCAATGAAGCTGGCTAACTTTTTTGAGGAGAGCCTTAACTATACGCAGGATGCCAAAGCAGTTTCGAACTGGATTATGGGCGATCTGCTCGGGTATTTGAATGCGAACAATCTTGAACTTGCGGATGTCAAAGTGACGGGCAAAGGTCTAGGTGAAATGATCGGCCTGATAGAAAAAGGCACCATTTCCAACAAGATCGCCAAAACGGTATTTAAAGAAATGATCGAATCCGGTAAAGAACCACAGAAGATTGTGGAAGAGCAAGGACTCGTTCAAATCAGTGACGAAGGCGCGATTAAAGCTGTTGTCGAGCAAGTTGTTGACAATAGCCCGCAATCGGTTGCCGATTTCAAAGCGGGTAAAGAGAAAGCCGTCGGTTTCTTGGTCGGCCAAGTCATGAAAGAAACCAAAGGCAAAGCAAATCCAGGGCTGGTTAACAAATTAATTCTGGAGTGCCTGAACAGCAAATGATACAGTAAAGTGGTGATCCTTATGGACACCACTTTTTTATTTGAAGGAGGCTTCCGCATGTCTATTCAATCTCTTCCCCTGCATACGAATGAGGAAATCCTGCATCTGTTAGCGCTTCAAATCGCCTCCTATCGCGTTGAAGCTGAGTTGATTGGCTTTGAAGACATCCCTCCGCTTAAGGATGGCATTCAGTCTATACGCGAGGCTGAGGAGACGTTCTACGGCTATTATGTCGAGGAAGAGAACGAACGTAAGTTGGTTGGCGCGATTTCCTACTCCCGGGAAGGTTGTGTCGTCACGATCTGCCGGATGATGGTTCATCCTCATTTTTTTCGGCGCGGTATTGCTAGAGCGCTTTTGGAACATATACTACAAAAACAAGAGAATAGTGGTGTACAGCTTTTTATTGTATCAACGGGGACGGCGAACCTGCCGGCCACCCGGCTTTATCAAAGTTTTGGTTTTACAGTGAAGCGGGTATTCACAGTTCCTCCGGGCGTATCACTAACGACCTTTGAGCGACCAGGGGTCATCAGGGAAAAATAGGGAGGCGATCACATCGTGAGCAATCCATGGGTTATTGATCAAGTTCATATCACCATACGATTAGTCTTGGCGCTATTTCTTGGCGGCTTAATCGGCTTTGAGCGGGAGGTTAGCTCCCATGCTGCAGGGCTTCGCACGCATATTTTGGTCTGTGTAGGCTCCGCCTTAGTCATGCTGCTTTCCATGTATGGATTCAGCGCTTTTGTGAACGAGGTGAACGTTCGCTTAGATCCGTCACGTTTGGCGGCGCAGGTCATCAGCGGTATCGGGTTCTTGGGGGCTGGAACGATTATTTTTAACGGAAGGTCCATTACAGGACTTACGACGGCGGCCTCCCTCTGGGTAGTGGCTGGAATTGGTCTTGCCGTAGGGGCGGGTTTCTACTATCCAGCTGTCTTGGCTTGCTTTATGGTGTTAATATCCTTATGGATTTTGAACAAAGTAGAGCAGAAATTTTTTAACGGGAAAAAAGTTCGCATTCTCAAAATTCAGGCTATTGATCAACCGGGAACGCTCGGCGTGATTACTACCCTTTTAGGGAAACAGAAAGTTGATATTCGCAAAATTACATTGGAAGAACAAGAGAACGAGGACAAGCCGAATCAGGTTCAAATAACGTTTCATGTTACAATACCTAAGCCGTCTATCATCGTCTCCGTACTTGAGGGAATTAATCAAATAGATGGCGTCAGCGGTGTAACGATGGAAAAAGGAAAAAGTTGAAGGGGTTCTCCCACGGAGAGCGTCTAAGGTTATAAGACGAGATATGAAAGGGGGAGGCAAGGCATGGACAATTTGACGGATGAGCAGCTGATCGACCGGGTCCGTCAAGGTCATTCCGATGCTTATCGTGTGCTGGTAGAACGACACAAAAGTTATATATACACACTTGTATACCGCATGGTAGGACATAAGGAAACTGCCGAAGACCTGACCCAGGACGTATTCGTCAAGCTGTTTCGAACCTTATCGCATTTTCGCGGAGAGTCGAAGTTTACGACTTGGCTCTATCGCATGACCACAAATATCGTAACCGATTATCGGCGTTCACAGAAGCGTAAGCCCTATGAAGCTTTGCTTGATAAAATGAAGGGCTGGTTCTCGGACAGCAAGGAACAACCGGAAGAAAGGGCTCTGCTCAAGGATGAGCAGGAGCAGATGCAAGGGCTATTGTCCGAACTTCCGGACAAGTACAGGCTTATTATGTATCTGTATCATTATAAGCAGCTTTCTTACCAGGAGATGTCCGAGGTGACCGGGCTGCCTGTGAAAACACTCGAAACCAGATTATACCGGGGAAAAGCGATGCTCAAAGAAAAATGGCTGGAGGTGAATTCGCATGAATCGCAAGCAACAAGAAGACATCCGGCTCACGCAGTACCTAAATAAGCTGCTAGATGAGATGCCGCTTAACGAACCAAGCCCCTTGTTGACGGATCGTATCATGCGCGCTGTCCAAGCTGACGAGATCACGGTGCCGCAATCCAATTGGCAGGCATACCGGCGAAAAGCATGGGTCAACGGTCTCGTTGCAACCGCAGCAACCATTCTCCTGTTTCAACTCGGAATTATTCATAAAATCATGAACATCGATGTAGGCATTATTCAAATTACTTCGTATATCCAACATTTATCTGAGTTATTATGACCAGAAGAACGGAGGCCTTTACATGGCTATACCCAAAGACAGCTCGCATATTCCCCCGTATTCAACCGACTCCTCTTATCCAAACTATGCGCCTTATTATCCGATTCCCAGAAAGCGCAAATGGGTTGCAGGTGTATTGTCTTTCATCGTTCCAGGAACGGGGCATTTTTACTTAGGTCTCATGCAGCGCGGCTTATTCCTGATGATGCTGCTGATTCTTGATATTTTCATCATTACATCGTTAGCTTCTCAAAATAATACTAGCGTTCCAGCCGTTACTCTTTTTGCTTTGTTTATTCCTGTGATCTACTTCTACAATCTTTTTGATGCGCTTCAAATTACGGATTATGTGAACCGGCGCAATGAACTTGGCGCATTTGCAGGGTCCTATGATCATGAGTTTCAAGATCCTTTACAGAAGCTGATCAAAGGCACCAACATGGGCGTACTGCTCGTCGTTGTTGGCGTACTCTTTTTTCTTCTCAGCAACAAGCCGCGATGGGTTACGGGACTCTTCGATTTCATGGGCTCTTATGTAGGTTCGATTGCCCTCGTTCTTGGAGGTTTAGCTCTGTATGTGATTGATTCCCGTAAAAATAAGCACTGACAAGTTGGCTAAACCGCATAACCATCATTGACAAAAGGGAATGACCACACGTACAATATTATGTAAGGTTTTATTGACTAACAGCGGGTGGTGTGTAACATGGCAGCACAATTAGAACAAGCATTAGCTAAATTGAAAACAACAGGTGTTCGAATGACGCCTCAGCGTCATGCGATTTTATCCTATTTGCTGGACTCCATGACGCATCCGACAGCAGATGATATTTATAAGTCCTTAGAATCCAAATTTCCTAACATGAGCGTAGCGACTGTTTACAATAATCTTAAAGTTTTTATTGAATCGGGACTCGTTCGGGAACTGACTTATGGAGATAGCTCGAGTCGCTTTGATGCGGATATGACAGACCATTACCATGCGGTTTGCGAAGTTTGCGGCAAGATTGCAGACTTTGAATACCCGCCTCTTCATGATATTGAGACAACTGCTGCCGGGCAAACAGGCTTTAAGGTTGGCGGCTACCGGTTAGAGGTTTATGGCGTCTGCCCGGATTGCGCAGGGGTTACTAAGCATTAACTTTCGCAGAATTCCTCATTACCTGTTCCTATGTTGTATAATGAAACGTGATCATACCTTCTTGTTGATGGAGAGGGTAAGAGAACGTTTTTTTCTTTTTATATCGCATATAAGGAAGTGAAATCTTGCAGCAGCGCAGAAGATCGTCGAAGAAAATCCTACTGATCAGTTCACTTGTTTTCGGGATGTTCGCCGCAGGTGCGGCTTCATTTCTATGGCAGCAGTTTGCTCCGAATCGTACGAAAGTCGAAACCGAGTTTCACGAATTAAGCAAGCCGGTCTTTTATCAAGGGAATTATTATAAGTTAAGCGCGATTGGTGACAAAGAGGGGCTGAAGCTTCCACTGGAGCTCATCCAGGAGTGGATCGACCCTTCTATTCTATATGAAAAAAGCAGCGATTCCGTGATCATCACAACCAAAGATAAAGTACTGCGCTTGAAGACAACGGAACTTTCAGCGTTGATGAACGAGAAACCGATCACATTGTCTTTTCCTGTAGAGAAGAAGGGGAGCGACATCTATGTGCCGATAGAGCCGCTGCGCCAACTGTACCCTTTTGAGATCAGAGAGTCAGATCAGACGGGCGCCGTTCTTTTATTTAAAAAAGGCGAAACGCTGAAATGGGGAAAGCGCACGGACACGGAAGCGGCGCAGCTGCGCACTTTTGCCTCGATTAAAGCACCTATCGTATCAAGTATTGCCGGAGGAGAGCAGGTCATACTGCTCGGGGAAGAGGAAGAATGGTATCGAGTTCAGCAGGCAAGCGGACCGATTGGATATGTGCGTAAAACGGACATTCAGATGGATCATGATGAAACCATTCCCATTCAGGAGGATACATCGTCCTATGTGCCTTGGAAGCCGCCTGCGGGTAAGTTAAACCTGACATGGGAGCATGTGATTAGCAAGAATCCAGATACAACCAAGATCGGCGATATGCCTGGTCTGCAGGTTGTTAGTCCTACTTGGTTCTCGATATCGGATGGAGAAGGGCGCTTGAAGAACTTAGCCGATGCCTCTTATGTCAAATGGGCGCAAACCCGAAATTATCAGGTTTGGGCGCTATTCAGCAACGGCTTTGATCCTGATGTGACGAATAAAGCCCTATCGACCTATGATAGCCGGATGAAAATCATTAAACAATTGCTTGGCTTTGCGCAAACATACAAACTGCAGGGCTTCAACATCGATTTCGAAAATGTGTATCTCAAAGATAAAGAAAATCTCGTCCAATTTGTCCGTGAAATGACTCCTTTTATGCATGAACAAGGTTTGGCTGTGTCTATTGATGTTACGCCCAAATCAACCAATGAGATGTGGTCGATGTTTTATGACCGGACAGCGCTCGCTGAGGTGGTTGATTATATGATGGTGATGGCCTATGACGAGTATTGGGCGACCAGTCCCAAATCCGGTTCCGTATCCTCTTTGCCGTGGACAGAAAGCTCCGTAAAGCAGATACTTAATGCGGATAAGGTTCCACCTTCTAAGCTGGTCTTAGGTGTGCCTTTTTATACACGTCAATGGACGGAAGAAATGAAAAATGGCAAGTTAACGACCACTTCCAAAACATTAACCATGGAGGCTGCCGCAGCTATTATCAAAGATAAGAAGCTAACACCTACCTTTTTACCGGATACTGGCCAAAATTATGTGGAGTACAAAGACGGCGAGAAGCTCATTCGCATTTGGTTGGAGGATGAAACCTCGATGAAGTCACGGCTTGATCTCGTTAAGAAGTATGATCTCGCTGGGGTGGCCACATGGCGAAGAGGCTTTGAGCAGTCACCGATGTGGAAAGTAATCCAGGATGGTTTGGCTCCAGCATCACCATAAAAAAAGCCGATCCCCTCTACAAGGGATCGGCTTTTTGCTATTTCGGAGCTCAATGAGGCTTATGCTCATGATCTCTGTTCGGCTCTAGCGGGATTGCTTGTGCTGCCGCAGTTTCATGCTCAGCAGTAGGCTGGAACTGAGGATCAACGGTGAGAATTGTTTTACAGAACATGCAGCGGTCTGTTTTTCCTAGCATTTTAGTTCTTCTTCCGCATTCCGGACAGTCAAGCGCAATTGCTGAAGTAGAAAGCATGCCGGCCCAGAAGTAAATACCCATACTAACCAGCATGGAGACCATCCCGATAATCATGAAGATTACAGCAACTATTCGACCTGCTTTTCCCCAGTCAAAGACGACTCCTGCTAACCCTATAATCATTAGCAGCATGCCGCCCATTGTTAAAGCAAGACCCCACAAGCGAAATTCATTAACTTTACTTGATCTGAAACGCACGTGTTGTTCCCCCCATAATTTAGCTATCAGTTTTGTATGATTTGTCACAGAATTCAGCAGGAAACTCCTCTTGCATTGTAGAAATAAGATATAAACAATTGGAGACAGGAGCTTTGGACACCCATGGGAATTGATAAAGAGCAGTTTTTGCTTAAGTTCCGAAATGACGATCGGATCATTAGTGTCATGGCGGTTGATAATCCTAAGCAACTTCCCTCACTTACAGATGGCTTTGATATACTTCTGCTTATCGTAACGAACGACCTGAGCCTGAACAATCATACTACTAATTATATAAGAGACGATTCTCGGATACAAGAAAGGTGGGTAGATCCCTCCTCCATTGAACAATGGGTACGCCAAGGTCACAACCGAAATATCCTTCATTGGCTGCTAAAAGGGGAGATACTTCTGGATCAGAATACGTATTTAGAAGGACTGCGCCATCGTATACTTGAATTTCCGGCTGACCTGCGTGAACATAAACTACTTGTCGAGTTCTCTCTTTTTCTGCGTAAATATCTTCAGAGCAAGGAATATATTCTAGATGAGCACTTGCTTGATGCTTATAATAATATTTTGGAAGCCCTGCATCATTGGGCTCGTATTGTAATCATTGAGGATGGCTATCACCCGGAAATTACGGTATGGAGGCAGATTCGTGCAATAAATCCTGGGGTGTACAAGCTTTATGAGGAATTGACAATGAGCAAAGAGACATTGAAGCAACGAGTTCAGCTCGTTTTGCTGGCTTGTGAATTTTCGGTTATGTCAAAAATGGAGAGATGCTGCGAGGCGTTTATCCAGATCCTCAGAGAAAATGATAAGGCGTTCAGTTCAGATGAACTTCAACAGCATGTTCAATTAGTTGAAATTAAAACAGAACTTCCTTTACTGCTGAATAAGCTCGTTAAGAAAGGTTTGATCAAAGAAGTTGCTGTTCTCATCGATGAAGAAACTTCAGAGATTGAGCTGCGATATACGAGCGTATAATCGGTAAAATCCAAGGGGAATCAGATGTTCATCTGGTTCTTTTTTTATTTTTAATTTATTGCTTGACTTTAAATGCGTTTCTATGATAAATTAACTCTCGCCGCTAAAAACGGCTCACACGAAAAGCTAAAGTGGTACAAGGTTGCAAGCAAAGCAAGAAAAAAGAAAAATAAAAAAAGCTTGCATCGAATAGCCCGAATGTGATATATTATAAAAGTCGCCGCTAAACGGACGACGAAGAAATAAGAAGAAATTGATCTTTGAAAACTGAACAACGAGTGAGTAAGCACAGTCGAGTAATCGACTATAAATGAGATGAATAATCTCGCTAGCAAGTCAATTGAGCTATTCAGCTTTTCTATTATGGAGAGTTTGATCCTGGCTCAGGACGAACGCTGGCGGCGTGCCTAATACATGCAAGTCGAGCGGAGCACTTCGGTGCTTAGCGGCGGACGGGTGAGTAACACGTAGGCAACCTGCCTATAAGACTGGGATAACTATCGGAAACGATAGCTAAGACCGGATAACTGGTTTTCTCGCATGAGAGAATCATGAAACACGGAGCAATCTGTGGCTTATAGATGGGCCTGCGGCGCATTAGCTAGTTGGTAGGGTAACGGCCTACCAAGGCGACGATGCGTAGCCGACCTGAGAGGGTGAACGGCCACACTGGGACTGAGACACGGCCCAGACTCCTACGGGAGGCAGCAGTAGGGAATCTTCCGCAATGGACGCAAGTCTGACGGAGCAACGCCGCGTGAGTGATGAAGGTTTTCGGATCGTAAAGCTCTGTTGCCCTAGACGAACAGCAAGGTGAGTAACTGCGCTTTGTGTGACGGTATAGGAGAAGAAAGCCCCGGCTAACTACGTGCCAGCAGCCGCGGTAATACGTAGGGGGCAAGCGTTGTCCGGAATTATTGGGCGTAAAGCGCGCGCAGGCGGTTAATTAAGTTGGGTGTTTAAGCCCGGGGCTCAACCCCGGTTCGCATCCAAAACTGGTTGACTTGAGTGTAGGAGAGGAAAGTGGAATTCCACGTGTAGCGGTGAAATGCGTAGAGATGTGGAGGAACACCAGTGGCGAAGGCGACTTTCTGGCCTATAACTGACGCTGAGGCGCGAAAGCGTGGGGAGCAAACAGGATTAGATACCCTGGTAGTCCACGCCGTAAACGATGCATACTAGGTGTTGGGGATTCGATTCCTCGGTGCCGAAGTTAACACAGTAAGTATGCCGCCTGGGGAGTACGCTCGCAAGAGTGAAACTCAAAGGAATTGACGGGGACCCGCACAAGCAGTGGAGTATGTGGTTTAATTCGAAGCAACGCGAAGAACCTTACCAGGTCTTGACATCCCTCTGCAAGCTCTAGAGATAGAGCCCTCCTTCGGGACAGAGGAGACAGGTGGTGCATGGTTGTCGTCAGCTCGTGTCGTGAGATGTTGGGTTAAGTCCCGCAACGAGCGCAACCCTTGATCTTAGTTGCCAGCACTTCGGGTGGGCACTCTAAGATGACTGCCGGTGACAAACCGGAGGAAGGTGGGGATGACGTCAAATCATCATGCCCCTTATGACCTGGGCTACACACGTACTACAATGGTCGGTACAACGGGAAGCGAAGCCGCGAGGTGGAGCCAATCCTTATAAGCCGATCTCAGTTCGGATTGCAGGCTGCAACTCGCCTGCATGAAGTCGGAATTGCTAGTAATCGCGGATCAGCATGCCGCGGTGAATACGTTCCCGGGTCTTGTACACACCGCCCGTCACACCACGAGAGTTTACAACACCCGAAGTCGGTGGGGTAACCCGCAAGGGAGCCAGCCGCCGAAGGTGGGGTAGATGATTGGGGTGAAGTCGTAACAAGGTAGCCGTATCGGAAGGTGCGGCTGGATCACCTCCTTTCTATGGAGACTCGGTCTTGATAAGACCAGTCAAGTGCGCAAGCACACAACGTTTACTCACTCGTGTTCAGTTTTGAAAGAGCAATCTTTCAAAATTAGTTGACAACCAACATCGCTTTGCGTATGTAATGGTTGCAACATTGTTCCTTGAAAACTAGATAACGAAACAAAACGTAAAGTAAGAACTTAGGTAGTGTAACCTTCGGGTTGCACGAAAATCTTTAAATGTAATTTCTAGGTTAAGCTAGAAAGAGCACACGGAGGATGCCTAGGCACTAGGAGCCGAAGAAGGACGTGGCGAACGACGAAATGCCTCGGGGAGCCGTAAGCAGGCTTTGATCCGGGGATGTCCGAATGGGGGAACCCAGCTGTGGTAATGCGCAGTTACTCATTACTGAATACATAGGTAATGCAGAGGCAGACCCAGGGAACTGAAACATCTAAGTACCTGGAGGAAAAGAAAACAAAAGTGATTCCGTCAGTAGCGGCGAGCGAAAGCGGAATAGCCCAAACCAAGGAGCTTGCTCCTTGGGGTTGTAGGACCTCATCATGGGGTTAGTTTGGTAGGCGAAGTGATCTGGAAAGGTCCGGCATAGAAGGTAAAAGCCCTGTAGCCAAAATCAAACGAATCTCCTAGAGGTATCCTGAGTACGGCGGGTCACGTGAAACCCCGTCGGAATCCGGCAGGACCATCTGCCAAGGCTAAATACTCCCTAGTGACCGATAGTGAAGCAGTACCGTGAGGGAAAGGTGAAAAGCACCGCGGAAGCGGAGTGAAAAAGAACCTGAAACCGTGTGCTTACAAAAAGTCAGAGCACTCTTTATGTGTGATGGCGTGCCTTTTGTAGAATGAACCGGCGAGTTACGTTCCCGTGCGAGGTTAAGTCGAAGAGACGGAGCCGCAGCGAAAGCGAGTCTGAATAGGGCGCTTTAGTACGTGGACGTAGACCCGAAACCGTGTGATCTACCCCTGTCCAGGGTGAAGGTGAGGTAACACTCACTGGAGGCCCGAACCCACGAATGTTGAAAAATTCGGGGATGAGGTGGGGGTAGCGGAGAAATTCCAATCGAACTCGGAGATAGCTGGTTCTCCCCGAAATAGCTTTAGGGCTAGCCTCGGATGTGGAGTTGTGGAGGTAAAGCACTGATTGGGTGCGGGGCCCGCCAAGGGTTACCAAGTCCAGTCAAACTCTGAATGCCACAAACTTAAATCCGGGAGTCAGACAGTGAGTGCTAAGATCCATTGTCAAAAGGGAAACAGCCCAGACCATCAGCTAAGGTCCCCAAGTGTGTGTTAAGTGGGAAAGGATGTGGAGTTGCACAGACAACCAGGATGTTGGCTTAGAAGCAGCCACCATTGAAAGAGTGCGTAATAGCTCACTGGTCGAGTGACTCTGCGCCGAAAATGTAACGGGGCTAAACACGCCACCGAAGCTATGGCTTGCACGTATGTGCATGGGTAGGGGAGCGTTGTATGTACGTTGAATTCTGACCGTAAGGACAGGTGGAGCGCATACAAGTGAGAATGCCGGTATAAGTAACGAAAAGATCAGTGAGAATCTGATCCGCCGAAAACCTAAGGGTTCCTGAGGAAGGCTCGTCCGCTCAGGGTAAGTCGGGACCTAAGGCGAGGCCGAAAGGCGTAGTCGATGGACAACAGGTGGAAATTCCTGTACCACCGTAGCCGTTATGAGCGATGGAGTGACGCAGAAGGATAGTGACGCGAGCTGATGGATGCTCGTCCAAGCAGTGAGGCTGGTTAGTAGGCAAATCCGCTAACCGTAAGGCTGGGCTGTGATGGGGAGGGAAATTTTAAGTACCGAAGGTCATGATTTCACACTGCCAAGAAAAGCTTCTAGCCAGGCGAAGGTGCCCGTACCGCAAACCGACACAGGTGGGTGAGAAGAGAATTCTAAGGCGCGCGGAAGAACTCTCGTTAAGGAACTCGGCAAAATGACCCCGTAACTTCGGGAGAAGGGGTGCCTCGGTAGGGTGAATAGCCCGAGGGGGCCGCAGTGAAAAGGCCCAAGCGACTGTTTAGCAAAAACACAGGTCTGTGCGAAGCCGCAAGGCGAAGTATACGGGCTGACGCCTGCCCGGTGCTGGAAGGTTAAGAGGAGTGGTTAGGGGGTAACCCCGAAGCTATGAATTGAAGCCCCAGTAAACGGCGGCCGTAACTATAACGGTCCTAAGGTAGCGAAATTCCTTGTCAGGTAAATTCTGACCCGCACGAATGGCGTAACGACTTGGGCGCTGTCTCAACGAGAGATCCGGTGAAATTTTAATACCTGTGAAGATGCAGGTTACCCGCGACAAGACGGAAAGACCCCATGGAGCTTTACTGCAGCTTGATATTGGACTTTGGTACGATCTGTACAGGATAGGTGGGAGCCTTTGAAGCCTGAGCGCCAGCTTGGGTGGAGGCGCCGTTGGGATACCACCCTGATCGTATCGGAGTTCTAACCTGGTACCGTGATCCGGTATGGGGACAGTGTCAGGTGGGCAGTTTGACTGGGGCGGTCGCCTCCTAAAATGTAACGGAGGCGTTTAAAGGTTCCCTCAGAATGGTTGGAAATCATTCGCAGAGTGCAAAGGCATAAGGGAGCTTGACTGCGAGACCTACAAGTCGAGCAGGGACGAAAGTCGGACTTAGTGATCCGGTGGTACCGAATGGAAGGGCCATCGCTCAACGGATAAAAGCTACCCTGGGGATAACAGGCTTATCTCCCCCAAGAGTCCACATCGACGGGGAGGTTTGGCACCTCGATGTCGGCTCATCGCATCCTGGGGCTGAAGTAGGTCCCAAGGGTTGGGCTGTTCGCCCATTAAAGCGGTACGCGAGCTGGGTTCAGAACGTCGTGAGACAGTTCGGTCCCTATCTGTCGCGGGCGTAGGAAATTTGAGAGGAGCTGTCCTTAGTACGAGAGGACCGGGATGGACGTACCGCTGGTGTACCAGTTGTCTCGCCAGAGGCACCGCTGGGTAGCTATGTACGGAGGGGATAAGCGCTGAAAGCATCTAAGCGCGAAGCCCCCCTCAAGATGAGATTTCCCAGTATGTAAGACCCCTTGTAGACGACGAGGTTGATAGGTTCGAGGTGGAAGTGCGGCAACGTATGCAGCTGACGAATACTAATCGGTCGAGGGCTTAACCAATAAACCTAAGGTTTCATCTTTACGCAAGTTTCGTATCTAGTTTTCAAGGAATAATCCTTGAATAAGTATTTGTTTCTATTCCCTGATAGCTCAGTTGGTAGAGCACTCGACTGTTAATCGAGTTGTCACAGGTTCGAGTCCTGTTCGGGGAGCCATATGGAGAGGTGTCCGAGCTGGCCGAAGGAGCACGATTGGAAATCGTGTAGGCGTCACAAGCGTCTCGAGGGTTCGAATCCCTCTCTCTCCGCCACTATCTTTCTAGTAAGGCCCGTTGGTCAAGTGGTTAAGACACCTCCCTTTCACGGAGGTAACAGGGGTTCGAGTCCCCTACGGGTCACCATCAAGTAATTCCCATGGAGGCTTAGCTCAGCTGGGAGAGCATCTGCCTTACAAGCAGAGGGTCGGCGGTTCGATCCCGTCAGCCTCCATCATGAATTCTAAGACAAGGCTTGATTTATTAGAATTCCTGAAATATACTTAATGACGCGGGGTGGAGCAGCCCGGTAGCTCGTCGGGCTCATAACCCGAAGGCCGCAGGTTCAAATCCTGCCCCCGCAACCAATAATGAATGTGGAGCCGTGGTGTAGAGGCCTAACATGCCTGCCTGTCACGCAGGAGACCGCGGGTTCGAATCCCGTCGGCTCCGCCATTATTACCAACATCTTGTAAGGCTCGGTAGCTCAGTCGGTAGAGCAGAGGACTGAAAATCCTCGTGTCGGCGGTTCGATTCCGTCCCGAGCCACCATCTTTACAACTTAATACGCCGTTGTAGCTCAACTGGTAGAGCAACTGACTTGTAATCAGTAGGTTGGGGGTTCAAGTCCTCTCGACGGCACCATTGCTTTATGGAGGCTTAGTGAAGTGGCTAAACACGGCAGACTGTAAATCTGCTCTCTCCGAGTTCGGTGGTTCGAATCCATCAGCCTCCATTTACTTTTTCTAGGGGCATAGTTTAAGGGTAGAACAAAGGTCTCCAAAACCTTTGGTGTGGGTTCAATTCCTGCTGCCCCTGCCAAAAAAGTAAGCAACTTAATATTGTGGCGGTCGTGGCGAAGGGGTTAACGCACCGGTTTGTGGATCCGGCATTCGCGGGTTCAAGTCCCGTCGTCCGCCCATTATTACCAAAGCAAGATAATGGGGATTAGCCAAGCGGTAAGGCAACGGACTTTGACTCCGTCATGCCAAGGTTCAAATCCTTGATCCCCAGTTTTATATGCGGAAGTGGCTCAGCGGTAGAGCATCGCCTTGCCAAGGCGAGGGTCGCGGGTTCGATCCCCGTCTTCCGCTCCATTATTACTAAGGCGCCATAGCCAAGTGGTAAGGCAGAGCTCTGCAAAAGCTTTACCCCCAGTTCGAGTCTGGGTGGCGCCTCCACAAAATATTTAGCCGGAGTGGCGGAATCGGCAGACGCACAGGACTTAAAATCCTGCGGTAGGTGACTACCGTACCAGTTCAAGTCTGGTCTTCGGCACCATTGTTTTACAAGTTTATATGCCGGCATGGCGGAATGGCAGACGCGCTCGACTCAAAATCGAGTCCGAAAGGGTGGAGGTTCGAGTCCTCTTGCCGGTATACAAAGGAAGCTCATGAAATCAATTGATTTCATGAGCTTTTTTCATTTGTTGATAAGAAAGTTGTATTATTAACTATCAAATGACTTCATAGATTACCATGCGTAAGTCATTGTTACGATAACGAGTAAAATGAACAATACGAGAATAGCAGTGGCAGAAGTTCCATAGCCTACACCAACAGCAGCACCAGCAGCAACACCCATGGATGTCACCCCCAATCATAAGTAATGCTCTCGGCAGCCTTCCATGAGAGACTATACATCCTATGGTGATATACCCCTGTTTGATTGGGTGATTTGCCCAAGAGAAGCTGAAAAAAACGCTTTAGGCTAGAGCCTTTTTTTAGAAAATCGACCCAGAGTTCGAACAAGAGACAGCAGCCCTCCATATGGTAAAAAAGAGATTGAAAAGCCATTATGGAGGTGTGAGTGCTATCGAGTACCTAGATATGTTAGCAAAGCTTGGAGTGGGCAATGCGCACCCTGGCGGGTTCGGCGAGACCATGGAACAATTGAAGAAATACCCGATAGAGAAAGGGAAACGAGTTCTGGAGGTCGGATGCGGGACAGGGAGAACAGCGTGCTTCCTTGCTGAACAGGGATGTGAAGTGACAGCGGTCGATATCCGCCCCGAAATGGTAGCTAAGGCGATAATACGAGCCGAAAAGCAAGGGGTGCAGGTGGATTTTCGGGAGGGAGATGTGTGCCAATTACCTTTTGAAAATGATTCATTTGACGTTGTGATGGTGGAATCCGTCACGAATTTCGCAGAAGCGCAGAAGGCGGTCTCTGAGTATTACCGGGTGTTGAAACCAGGCGGGAAGCTTTATGACAGGGAGGTTATCCGCGTCAAAAATATGTCCACTGGCGTCCATAGGGCACTGTGCAGTTTCTATGGAGTTAGTAAAATTTATAGCATGGACGAATGGCGGGAGCTGCTGGAAGGAAGCAAATTTGCTGTGGAATTCTCAGGCATCCATCCGTTTCCATTAACAATGTTCGAGGATCAAGTTCAGCATCCAGACCCTGTTCATTTGTCCGATAAGCAGTCGTTCATGGACCCGCGCATATGGCAAATTACAGCTAGATACGATGAGCTGGTGAATAAGTATCATAGTTACATGGGATACACGCTGATGATAGGCACGAAGGAATAGATGAAACCGAGGCAGGAATTAGGCACCCCGATGGCGAATTAGGTGAGAAAGATTATCATTGGGGGCTGTTTCTTTTGAACGCTGGCGCTATATCGGAACGCATTCCGAACCGGAAGGCCAAAGAGATTTATGAGTTGATTTGTCGCCACACGACGATATCCAAGACGGAGCTGCTTGAGCAAAGCGGGATGACGGTCTCTACGTTGACGCGGCTTTTGGAAGAGCTGACGGGCCAAGGATTCATACTTGAATCCGGCTTCGGTGCGTCAACAGGCGGGCGTAGGCCGATTCTATATGAGAAGAATTCGGCCTACGCGTATATCTTCGGCTTGGAAATCTCCAGGACGTTGTCCAAGCTGGTTTTGGTTGATTTGGGCATGAACAAATTAGACACCCGGAGCTGGACGATGACGGCAGAGATGACGCCGGAAGTTCTTATCCGCCTCATTGTCAAGGAGGCGCATGATATGATGGAGCGGCACGGGATCACGAAGTCAATGCTGCTAGGAATCGGTGTCGGCGCCGTGGGCCCGGTGGACAGGCTGTCTGGAACGATATTGGAGCCGGTTTATTTTCAGGCCAATGGTTGGAAAAACGTTGAAATCTGCAGGCTGCTGACAGAGGAGCTAGGTATTCCCTCCATGCTGGATAATGGGGCGAACACAGCCATTCTAGCGGAATCCTGGCATCAGCGCACGCAGAGTTTCAAACATCTGCTATATATTCATGCCGGGGTTGGTTTGCGTTCTTCCATGGTTTCGGAAGGGAAGCTTATCTATGGCGCGGTTGACATGGAAGGCTCCGTCGGGCAAATGATTATTCAAACGGATGGCGTGGCGCACCGTAACGCCTCAGGAAACTACGGCGCCTTGGAGTCATACGCATCCTTGTATGCGATTGAAAAGGCGGCACGCTCTGCCTTAAAACAGGGCCGATCCACGGTGCTGTCGCAGTTGGTGGAGGACCCGGAGCAATTGTCCTACACGCAGGTATTGGAGGCACTCAAAAAAAATGATCCCCTTGTCGTGGAGATCATTACGGAGGCTGCAACCTATTTTGGCATAGGACTAGCCAATTTATTAAATATTTTGCACCCGGAGAAGGTCATCCTCGGGGGCCCGCTTATCGCGGGCGGGGAATTGTTCTTCCAAACCGCTACACAGGTAGCGATTCGGAAAACGTACTACTACCCCGCGTATCAGGTTGTCTTCAGCAAGGGGCAGCTTGGTGAAGAGGCCCTTGCTATGGGAGCAGCCGTGATGGTCATGGACCAGCTGGTTAGGCTGTGACGCCTTTGAGAAATTCAAAGAGCAGCGCATTGAAGGCTTCGGGTTTCTCCATCGGCGCCAGATGCGAAGCTTCCGGGATGGCATGAAAGCTGGCTCCAGGAATCGCGTCAGCCATCTTTTTCATGACATCAGGTGGCGCAATCAGATCTTTCTCACCGGCGATAACAAGCGTCGGTACGGAGATAGCTCCGAGGAGGTCGACGGAGTCGGAGCGGAACGCCATAGCCAGGCTCGCGTGAACCAGA
Source organism: Paenibacillus sp. WC2504 (assembly GCF_052682475.1). Taxonomy (NCBI): domain Bacteria; kingdom Bacillati; phylum Bacillota; class Bacilli; order Caryophanales; family Paenibacillaceae; genus Paenibacillus; species Paenibacillus sp. WC2504. Next base: position 7,168,635 of record NZ_JBQZFH010000001.1, on the reverse strand, counting down.
CCTTCGGCAGGCATGGAGGCCATGACCGCGCTTAAGCTCTCCACGAGCCCTGGTTGATCTTTGGCTGTCTGCTCGGTGAGAAGCTTAGGCAGCATGGCATCTCTTGCCGCGCTAGCCCCTTTGTCATAGAGGGCAGACGCCATATTCATACGATTCTTACGAGCCTCCAGTCCGTCTGCTTCCGGACGGGTATTGGCGAGGAGAAGACCGGTGAATCGCTTAGGAGCTTTACGCAGAAGTGCAAAAGCCACATAACCGCCCATGGAGAAGCCGCCAAGCGCGGCTTTTTGTATGTCCATTTTGTCCATCATCGTCAAAATATCATCCGCGTATTGCTCAATTGAAATGTTAGCTTTGGGTACATCCGAATGCCCCATACCACGTAAATCTGGTGTAATCACACGATAATTGTCTGACAACGCCTCTACCTGCGCTTGCCACATGCGATGATCCAATGGAAATCCGTGCAGTAAAATGACAGGTGCCCCTTGTCCTTTTTCCGCTATGTACAACTCTGCTCCATTAATATGATGTTTCATTCGTTGTCACCCTCCATGACTAGTTTTTCCACGCACAAAGACCTAAAATTCATTCAAATATTAGTTCAAAGGTCGTAAAAACAAGAGAAATAGCGAAAAAGTTATGTCTTCATACTTTCATTATGGTTAACTCATACTTCTTTAACATTTGATTGTTATTCTCTCAGTATACCCGTTGTTAACCAGTAAAAGCGAATACGAATCTTTCATTTATGAAGTGAGGTTATCGTCATGACTAAAAAACCTTGGTCCACACAAGAATTGGACAAGTTAATTCGACTTTCATCAGAGTGCCCTCCGGTTGTAATTGCCAAAGAATTATCCCGCCCTGTCACATCTGTACGCAAAAAAATGCGTGAAATTGGTGTAAGCTACGTAACCGGCGAGCAGTGGAAAAAAAGTCAGATTCAATATCTGATCTCCGATGAAGGAGCTTCATACTCGAACAAGAATAAATTGACACAGGCTCCGAAGGAAAATGATTTTGAATCTCCCGTGCTCGACGAATTCTGGACAACCCTAGTGAAAATGGCCAGAGTAGCGAAGAAGAGGGGGAAGCGCGTAGATGTCCTTTCGTTTATCGATACTTACCGGAAGATTCGTATCGGAGGTTAAGAAAATAGGAGATACATAAAAGGTGAAATCCGTTATAACGAGATTTTACCTTTTTCTTTTGCTCAAATCCTTCTAAACTGAAAGAACCAAAGACATCTAGGAGGTCAAATGCAAAGAATTCCCTTTTTTTCGGTGATTAGCAAGTATGACACAGCGATTTGGGTTCGAGTCGTGGGCACGATTCTGACGTCATTAGCCGGTTTTATGATGAGACCCTATCTAGTATTTTATTTGTATGACAAGTTGGATGGTTCCGTGTTTTTATCCATGTTGATTGTAGGCCTACAGCCCTTATGCGGAATATTTGTAAACTTGTATGCAGGCAGCCTGAGTGACAAGTACGGACGGAAGCCAATGATGCTTGCAGCACTCCTTATTCAAGCCTTTGCTATTGGTGGATATATATTTGCCAGTCACGTATGGGAGTTTGCGCTTATTTCCATTGTTAATGGAATTGGACATGCGATGTATGGCCCTGCTGCCAATGCTCAAATTTCAGATGTTGTGCCGGAGCAGAAGCGAGCTGAGGTCTTTGCTTTATTGCACACTGCTTTAAACATGGGATCAGCATTTGGTCCGCTTTTAGGCTTACTCTTGTTTACCATGAATCCGTCGATTATCTTCCTGGCTTGTTCGGTTACACTAGTTGCTTATGCAGGATTAGTCATATGGAAGGTCCCGGAGACGATGCCTATTAAAAGTGAAGAGGTGTTGGCTGCCGCAAAAGCTAACAAAGTCAAAATTAAATGGTCGGAGCATAAACCACTGCTGTGGATTACCTTTCTGGCCATGCCTGTATCCCTTTTATACGCGCAAGTTGAGTCTACCTTTCCACTACATCTACAGCAAAATTTCGAAAATTATAAATCGGTCTTTGCGACGATTATTACTTTCAATGGGTGCGTAGTCATCGCGCTGCAGCTGTGGATTGCAAAAAGAACAGAGCATGTCCCTGCTTATGTTGTCGTGGCTGTATCCTACATGTTGTTTGCAGTTGTATCCATCGGTTACGGATTTGTTCCTTATCTTGCGATTCTGCTTTTTGTTGAATTTTTATTTACCATTGGTGAAATGTTGAATGGTCCCCATATTCAAAAAGTGATTTCCGTGATTGCGCCAGTGGAGCATAGAGGCTTGTATTTCTCCGTGTTCGGGATGAACTGGCAGTTATCTCGTGCCATCGGGCCAGTGCTGGGAGGATTGCTATTCAGTCATTATGGCGGAAAAGTGATGTTTGCCGTCGTAGGCGTCATTCTCATTGCTGCCGGTATTGCGCAAACGAGATATATCCGAAGTTTAAATCGTAAGCAGGAAGAGCCTGCGGTTGATGGTGTGCTGCAAGTATAAACTAAAGTTCGTTAATATTAATGGTATGGAAACCTGGCATCTGAAGATGCTGGGTTTTTATTGTTTTGTAAGACATCTGTAAGTTTCCTTTTAAAAGGATGAGGTATAATTATACTAGCTTGAGGAGGTATGCTCGCATGGGAACAATCGTTCTAGTTGTAGATGATGAACCGAATATTATAGATGTTTGTACCGTTTATTTGCAGAGGGAAGGTTATCAAGTCATTTCAGCAATGAACGGCGAGGAAGCGATCAGGCAATGGCGGCAGCACAATCCGCAGTTAATCGTGCTGGATCTGATGATGCCCGGTAAAAACGGCTGGCAGGTTTGCGAAGAAATTCGCAATGAGCGGGACGTTCCCATCATCATGCTGACGGCGCTGGGGGACGAAATGGACCGGTTGATGGGACTTACGATGGGGGCTGACGACTACTTGACGAAGCCCTTCTCTCCGCGAGAGCTTGTGCTGCGAGTAAAGGGGATTTTGCGTAGGCTGCAGCGCACTCAGACGGAGACTGAGGTGAATACAGAGGCAGCACTGCCTGCTCATATAATGAGATACCCTGGACTCGAAATCAATGTGCTGCATCGCAGTGTCCGCGTCTACGACAAAGACATCGAGTTGACGGTGAAGGAATTTGAACTGCTGCATTTGTTCGCAGCCCATCCGGATCAAGTGTTTTCGCGAAATCAATTGCTGAGCAAAGTGTGGGATATTGATTACTACGGGGATACAACGACAGTAACGGTTCATATCCGCCGTTTAAGAGAGAAATTGGAGCCTAATCCATCGGAGCCGCGCTTTATCAAAACGGTGTGGGGCATCGGTTATAAGTTCGAAGGGAGGGAGCCATCCTGAAGCTTCGATTTTATTTGCTCATTGCAAGCGGAGTGAGTACGGGGATCATCTTGCTTTCGCTGCTTATTTGCTACCATTTTATGCTGCTTCACTGGAAGGATGTTGTGATTCTGTCGACCGTTACCTTAGGTGCGGCTGTTGTATCGATGGGCATTCATTACATCATGACACGCCCTCTGGAAAAAGCCATTCATGCCATTACTCAGGAGACGACTCGCATCTCAGAAGGCCATTTTGAGGGGATAGTGCCTCACATCGGGCCAGCTGAATTTCAAAGACTAGCGGATCAGTTCAATCGTATGAGCGGGAAACTGAAGGAAAGCTTCGGCAAATTACGAACAGCAGAGGCTTCTCGCAAGGAGCTTGTGGCGAATGTGTCGCATGATCTGCGAACGCCAATGGCTTCAATTAAGGCTTTCGTAGAAGCATTGGAAGACGATGTCATTCAGGATAAAGCGACCTTCGAGCGTTATCTCCGAACCATCCGTTTGGAAACGGGACGATTAGACGGATTGATCCAGGAGCTATTCAAGCTTTCGCAGCTCGATGCAGGAGGAACCGATTTCGTGCCAGAGCCGTATCATGTTGATCAACTCCTGGTGGATGGTCTGCAAAGCTTGGCTTTTCAACTGGAAGATAAGCAGTTGCAAGTCGTTGTAGACCTGCCCGATTATTTGCCCCCTGTCACCATCATGCCTCAGGAAATGAAGCGGGTTCTGGCGAATATTTTGGGGAATGCCATTCGTCACTCCCCTGTTGGCGGCAGCATTACAATTAAAGTGGAACAGTTGCCTACCTCTTATCTAAAGATGCTGATTCAAGATCAAGGTGAGGGGATCGAGGAAAGGGATGCGGACAAAATATTCGATCGATTTTATCGCTCAGACCCATCACGAACGCGTGTAAGTGGGGGCGCCGGACTTGGCTTGGCAATTGCGAAATCTATCGTCCAGCTGCATGGCGGAACTATCGGTGTGGATAGCCGAGCGGGTAAGGATGGGGGGAGTGGCAGCACGTTTTGGTTTACCATTCCTATCGATGTGTTGTAGGTAACCTTTTTCAGGTATCCGATCTTAAAAGGACGTTGCTTTACAGCGCCTCAGGTGAAATAAATGGAAAAAGAGCAGTTAATCTGCGCTGCGAGGTGGCAGGAACAAAGATAGCTGGAAAAACTGCATCTATATCGACGACAGTTGGACGAATTCTGCAAGATCGGGGAAATTATCGGTAGAAAATGCAGTTTATTGAGCAAAAACGGGTTCAACTGCGGTAAATAGTAGGAGTAATTGGCGATAATTGTACACAAGCTGCCGAATTCCAATGAGACGATCGAATAGAGCGGCTCTGGTTGAAATAGGTGGAGGCCCCCGAACTGATGGAGCATACTCAGCAATTTTAGCGAGTTGTAAGCTTTATTTAAGATTTGTACGTTATGATTAGAGGTATAAACTCTTGGTTGAATAGGATGTGGGCGTATGGAGTCGAAAAGAGGTTGGTTAAAGCAATCCTTTGGCAAGCGTCTTAATGCTATACATAGCTGGAATGCCTGGATTCTCCTGCTGCTGACAATAACGGGCATTGTGCTTAGCATAGGGGCGATTCGCGGGGATTTAGGGATTTTCCGAGTGTCGTTGAAGCAGCTTCACATTTATTTGGGTGTCGCTTCTATTTTGCTGATGGTCCTATACGCGCCAATGATTCGCAAACATTGGCGGCAGATTCGCACGCGCCGCAATCAACGCGCGAATCTGGTTTTCGTGCTGGCGCTGCTGGTCGGCTGGGCAGCGTCCGGGGTGGTCCTGTGGCAGTTCCGTCATCTGCCACCAGCTTTAAACAATACGGCACTCCTCATCCATGACCTGCTGACCTGGGTCGGAGTGCCGTATGCCGTGTACCACGCCATCTCGCGCAGCAGATGGCTGAAGCGCCAGCAGCGGCTGGATCAAGCCGCCGCTGCCGTTAAGCCGCCGGCCGTGCAGCCGGCGGCAACACCTCCCGTGGCGGCGTCTGACGCCACGGCGGAGCGCTCAGCAGCGCAGGCGGTTATCGCCGCGCTGAAGGCGTCGCCGATCACACGCGCCTCGTTCCTGCGGCTTGCCGCAGGACTGGTGCTTGTGATCGCGGTCGGGCCCGCCTTTTATCGCTGGATAAAAGGCGCTTTCGACACCGGCGGTTCATCAACCGCCGAGTATGTCGCAGGCGACGGCAACAGCATGCTGCCGCCACCTGCGCCGCTGCCAGACTCGGCCGCTGTGGTCGGCGGAGGAGCGCAAGGGAATTTTCGGATTTATACGGTGACGGAAATTCCGGCTTTTTCCTCGGAGACTTGGCAATTCGCGATTTCTGGTCTAGTCGATAAACCTGGTGTTTGGAACTGGGAAGAGTTCCTAAAGTTGAAACGAACGGTACAGGTGAGCAACTTCCATTGTGTGACCGGCTGGTCCATTTATAATTGTACGTGGGAAGGCATACCGCTTAAGCAGCTTTTAGCAGCAGCGGGTGTGCAGCCCAAGGCGAAATATGTGAAATTTTATTCCGGTGACAAGGTGTATACCGATGCCCTTTCGTTGGAGCAAGCTGACAGTGACGATATTATGGTAGCTGTAATGCTGGATGGCAAGCCGATACCGCAAAAATTAGGAGGTCCGGTCCGGCTGATCGTTCCGCAAATGTATGCGTATAAATCCGTCAAATGGCTCCAAGCGATTGAGCTCATTGAGAAAGAGCACATGGGGTATTGGGAAGTTAGAGGCTACGATAATGATGCTTGGGTGGATCGATCCAACAATGCTTAATGGGGATGAAATGGCAAGAAGCTTAAACTGACTTTCCGGGTGGTTTTTGGTATAGTTATGTCAAAGAACCTGCTTGGAAATGAGGAATAACGTTGGAAATCGTATCGGTGAATGTGGGCAAACCACAAATTGTTGAATATCAAGGCAAAGAGCTGGTCACGGGCATCTACAAGTCCCCGGTCAGCTCATCTTTGTATGTATCCAAAACCCAATTGGACGGGGACGGGCAAGCCGATTTGACGGTGCACGGCGGCGTTGATAAAGCTCTGTGTGTTTACCCCGAGGAGCATTATGCGTACTGGGAGGAAGTGCTTGGCCGAAAGCTGGAAGCGGGTGCTTTTGGTGAAAATCTAACGGTACGCGGTTTTCTGGAGACGAACGTTTGCATTGGCGACATTTATGCTATTGACGAAGTCATTGTTCAGGTCTCGCAGCCACGCCAGCCTTGTTTTAAAGTGGGCAAACGTCTGGAGTGGGCTCAAACTCCACTGCAAATGCAAGAAACAGGATTTACCGGTTTCTATTTCAGAGTTTTGCAAGAAGGGTTCCTCTCGATAAATTCACAAGTGAAGCTTGTCGCCAAAGATGTTGACGGCGTAACGCTGGCTTATGCGAATCAAATTAAGTATCACGATAAAATGAACAAGGACGGAGCTCAACGTCTCGTACGAACGGAAGCTCTATCTGAAAGCTGGAAGAAATCCTTCACGAAACGATTGGTGGAACTCGAGTCATGATAACAGGCGTTATTTTGGCCGGAGGGCTCAATCGTCGCATGGGAGGAAAAAGCAAGGCGCTGCTTCCTATTCAAGATCAGCCCTTGCTTCTTCGTCAACTTACGGAAATATCCCGTATCTGCAACCAGACGATTGTCATATCGAATGAACCCGAGGCGTTCCAATTGCTTCTAGCCTCTAATCCCACGCCGATGAATGTGCAATGGGTGTCCGATATATATGTGCAAAAAGGGCCGCTAAGCGGTATTCATGCAGCTGCGAAAGCCGCCACCGAACAATTTATGTGGATTGTCGGTTGTGATATGCCATTCATTTCATCTGATGCAGCAGAAGCTATGAAGCAATTGTGCCAAGAAGCCAATGTTGATGCGGTTATCCCCGTCATAGATGGCAAGGTTCATCCGCTCCATGGCATTTACTCCAGGTTAGTTGGTTCTGAAGCTGAGGTGTTATTGAAGCAGGAACAATATCGACTAATGGGTTTGTTGGATCATATCGACTGGTTGCCTGCGGAGAATGCTTTTTTTGAAAAGTTAAATCTGTCGTCAAAGTTTGTAGCGAATGTGAATACGCCGGATGAGTACAAGTTTATGTTAGAGAATCTATCATGAGTGTAGGATTTAGCTGAAAAATGTGTCATAATGGACTGGAGAGAAGGTGAACTTCATGCCGAAGCTGCTGATGGATCGTTTTGGACGCATGCACGATTACTTACGAATATCAGTTACGGACCGCTGTAATCTTCGTTGTGTTTACTGTATGCCCGAAGAAGGAATGGAATTTGAACCGGATGACAAGCTGTTAACGTTCGAGGAAATTACCGAGGTTGTTCGCGTGCTGGCTGGACTAGGTGTCCGAAAGCTGAGATTAACCGGCGGAGAACCGCTTGTGCGTAAAAATCTGGAACAACTGATTGGCATGCTCTCCCAAATACCCGGGATTGAAGATATTGCGTTGACAACCAATGGGATTTATTTTGCTTCAAGAGCTGAAAAGCTTCGCGCAGCAGGACTAACCCGTGTAAATATAAGCCTGGATTCCTTGAAAGCGGACCGGTTCTCACTCATCACCCGAGGTGGCGATATTAACCGTGTTCTGGCCAGCATTGAAGAAGCTTATCGTGTGGGTATTACCCCGATCAAGTTGAATGTTGTCCTTATGAAGGGCATGAATGATGACGAAATTGAAGACTTTTTACAAATGACGATGGATCGTCCGATTCAAGTTCGATTCATTGAATATATGCCGATCGGGCATCAAGATGAGGCTTGGAAAAGCCGCTATTTGCCCTTGTCGACCGTACTGGATCGTTGTAAGGAAAAGGGTTGGAATGCCATAGCCTCGGATGCTGTGTATGGCAACGGGCCTGCTCAAAATTTCCGGATCGAAGGCGCACAAGGTTCATTCGGACTCATTCATCCGATCAGCGATCACTTCTGCGAGACCTGCAATCGCCTGCGAATTACGGCAGATGGTAATGTGAAGCCATGCTTGTATTGGTCAGACGAATTCAATGTTCGCACTTATATTGGGGATGATTCGGCAATGGAAGATCTTTTCTTCCGTGCTTTGGACATAAAACCGCAAAATCACGAGATGGCGCAGGCGCTCTTGAATGAAAGCCAGTCTCATACACCAACACTTCGCCGGATGTCGCAAATTGGCGGTTAGCCCATAGGAGGAACGGACGTTAGTGAATAGCGATGTGAAGCTTAAATTCGGGCGCAAAGTCATTTCCGTGGAAGAAGCTCGAAGCGTGCTTTCCGAATATATCGAACTTACCGAAACGGAAATTGTACCGTTGTCCGCCGCGTTTAACAGGCGATTAGCCGGGGATATTTATGCAGATCACCCCGTGCCTCATTTTCGCAGATCCGGCGTGGACGGATACGCGGTTTGCGCTGCGGATATTGAACAAGCTACGCCTGAAAATCCGGCTATCTTGCATGTCATTGAGCATATTCCAAGCGGAACGGTTCCTCAGCTTACCGTTTATTCAGGTGCTGCATCCCGTATCATGACGGGAGCGCCTGTTCCAGATGGAGCGGATTGCGTGGTGATGCTGGAAATGACGGATGCTCTTCCCTTGCTGGACGTGGGGGTAAGCTCGCCTCAGGTCTGCATCAAGAAAAATATACCCATAGGCAGCAACATAACCCCTATTGCCGGGGAAATAGCCGCGCAGGAGTTATTGCTGCCGCAAGGATCACAAATTGGGCCTGGCGAAGCGGCGATATTAGCGACTTTTGGTTATTCCTGCGTGGCGGTTTTCCGTAAACCGAGGGTCGCGATTTTTTCAACGGGTTCAGAGTTATTGAATGTTGAGGAAGCGCTGCAGCCAGGGCGAATTCGCAACAGCAACAGCTACATGCTTGCTGCCCAAGTCGAAGCAGCGGGCGGAGTAGCGGTGATTATGCACGCGCTCTCGGACAATGTAGAAGAGGTGGAAGTCGCTCTGCTAGAGACATTAGGTAAAGTTGATCTTGTTATCACCTCAGGCGGTGTCTCTGTAGGCGACTATGATGTTCTGGTGGATCTGTTTGGAAGGTTTGCAGGCAAGCTTCTGTTTAATAAAGTGGCGATGCGACCAGGCACGCCGACGAGCGCAGCCTTTTGGGAGAATAGGCTGCTGCTCTCACTCTCTGGGAATCCGGGCGCATCGTTTGTAGGCTTTGAGCTGTTTGCCAAGCCGCTGATTAAAGCGATGTCAGGCTGTCCAACACCTTACCCCGAAGCCATTACAGCTTATCTGGATGTAGATTACGACAAAGGCTCGGCATTCCCGCGTTATGTCAGAGGGACAACGCATGTGGAGAATGGCTGTTTGCGGGTTAAGCCTTCCGGCATTGATAAGTCCAGCATTATGGTTTCCATTAAAGATGCGGATTGTTTGATTCAGCTGCCTGCCGGAGGTTCAGGTTTTGCGAGGGGCGAACGTGTTCTTATATTTCCGATAAAATAAAAAAAGGACCTGCCAATCACCAGCTTCTGTCAAAGAAGTTGGTGCTGGCAGGTCTTTTTAATGGAATGAAGGCAAGATTAGATTGCGAAAGTAGCTAAGATGATAACAAGCAGAACATAAAGGACAAGAACGACACCTACAGATCCGTATCCAGATCCGTATCCAGTACCACAACCAGCTGCATATGACATAGTATCCCCTCCGGTTCTTAAGTATTTAAGTGGGTTGAATCACTATACATCAACATCATATGACGTAGAGACATTCGTTGATTGGACGGATGCCCTGATTTCAAAATGGAAAGCGCCTAATTAGGCATAGGTATTGTCAATGATTTTCCAGTATACTTGTACATGAGGTGATACATAATGAGTGAAATTCGAACATTGGAACAACAGGAATTGCCGGAGAGTCTTGCTTTATCCCAATTTGCTTTTCAATATGAGCTGAGCGCAGAAGAGCAGGAAGATCGCAGCAGTTGGACAGATCCGAAGCAAATTTGGGGCTATTTTGTTCAGGGTAAGCTAGCTGCCAAGCTTCAAATTAACCAATTTCATACGTGGCTGAATGGTCAGCGTTTTGCCATGGGCGGTATTGCGGGAGTAGCAACATGGCCGGAGTATAGGCGCAACGGGATGGTAGCGAAGCTGCTGCTTCAAGCGCTTAAGGTGATGAAAGAGCAAGGGCAGACCGTCTCGTTTTTATCTCCGTTTAAGTTCGAATTTTATCGGAAGTATGGCTGGGAAACGTATATTGATTACCTGAAATATGAAATTCCTGCGGATAAACTTCCGAAATTTCATGCTCCGGAAGGTAGTTCAATCGTTCGTGTGACGAGGGAATGGGAGCTTTTGAATCCCATTTATGAGCAGTACGCCTTGCAATTCAATGGCATGCTGAAGCGGGACGCAAGTTGGTGGAACAACCGATATTTTAAAAATAAAAAGGGTACGGTAGCCCTCTATGTAAATGCCAAGGGTGAACGGACGGGGTACGTCTTTTATCAAGTAAAAGAATATACGGCGACCATTCATGAGATGGTGTTTTTGGATGAAGAAACGAGACGTGGGTTGTGGAAGTTCATAGCCGATCATGATTCCATGATCTCGAAGGTAGAGGTTAAAGCGCCAGCTGATGATCAGCTTCCTTTCTTGGTGCATGATCCTAAGTTCAAGCAGGAGAAAATAACGTATTTTTCAGCGCGCATTGTTGATGTGGAAGCTTTCCTGAAGCAGTATCGGTTTGAACCGCGCAAGGAAGTTGAACCTATCTATTTACGTATTTCTGACTTGCAAGCAGACTGGAACGACGGGATTTTCCAATTGCAATTCACAGGCAGCGGGGAAAAAGCGGAGGTCACCAAGTTAGTTGAGGGTGAGCAACCGGCAGAAGAGCGTATACTGAGTTGTAGTATTCAAACGTTGGCTGCCTTATTTATGAGTTATCAAAAGTCGGGCTTTATGGCCAAAATCGAGCGGCTTCAAGGCTCGCAGGAGCTGGTTGCTCGGTTGGAAGCGGCTATTCCGCAGCGTACGACGTATTTGGCGGATTTCTTTTAATGAATCAGTCCCGGTGTTCCGGGGCTGTTTTTTTGTTAATGCGCTATCTCTCGGAAATTTCAGCCGAAAAGGCTTCCGGGCCAGCCCTCATACAGCTCTCGAACCGCTCTCGTACTGCAGTTGCACGGTATCCTCACCTGAAAGGGAACTGTGGGTGGCTATTTCAGGGAGAAACGCCTTTTCGGTTACCTGAAGGGAACTACAGGGTGCTATTTTCCCGATATCTCCTGAAAATCGCACGTTCGAGGACAAATAAGAGCCTGTAGTTCCGTTACAAAAGAGAAATGCTCGTTTTTCCACAAATAGCGGACTCCAGTTCCTTTGAGACGATTCGATCGAATAGATAGGGAGGTCCCGGAGTTGCATCGCAGTTTATGTGAGGCTTTAGGTAGTTGGCCGTATGCTCGTCAAAATTAAAAAACCCGTGATCATCACGGGTTTAGTTTGTACACTTTTACAGTTTGGAAGCCGAATTTGCGTAAGGATTGCTGGGAGCCTGGAATAAAAATATCAACGCGTTTGCCTTTGATGGAACTACCGGTATCCGTTGCATAAGCATACATGCCGCCTTTTGGCAGGCCGTTGAAATCATAACCTTCTATATAGAGCTTAGATCCAAGTGGAATAACCGATGGATCTACAGCAACGGTTCCGATTCCTAATGGATTCCCCATATAGTCCAATGCTCCAAAGCCTCCATTTTCAGAAGGATCTGCGGAGTAAGCTGTTGACTCAAATAGTTCATAATCAGGTGCGTGATGATTGCCGTCTTTACTTAAAATCGCTAGGTTGCTGCTTGCATCCCACTGAACGGGAATGTCGGAAGCATTGCTTAAGAACCGAAGCGGCACGTAGACACGACCGTTTTGGAACTCAGCGTGTGTGTCCATCTCGACAGGGGTGCTATCGATTTCGGCCTCTTTTTGGCCGGACACCAAGGAAATAGAGTGCTTGTCATTGTTCAGTGTGACTTTAATTTCGTCGCCTTCCTTTTGCCATTGTACATCATAACCCAGTTTCTCTGTTACGAAACGGATCGGTACTTGTGTAGCGTGGTTGTCATCCAAATAAGGCTGGGCATCCGGAAATTGAACCAGGTCATCGTTGACTTGCACTTTCACGTCCATACTCGCGGCGGCTGCATAGGCATGTCCCGAAAATGGGGAAAGAAAGCCTCCTGCCAAAACTGTGGCGGACACAGCAAGGCACGCTAACCCTTTTGTAAACATATTCAATTGGTAATCCTCCTTCAAAATGAGCCTCCGAGGTTAGTTGACGGGTTCGGGAAGAAGGTTCTCCCTAGTCTGCTCTGCGTACAAAGCAAATATTCACCCCATGTAAATCGTCCCCCGTACCGGCACTTTGTCTGTGCACCGGACTCGGCTTCAAATATTCTATCATTGATAGAATAAGAGAAACAACGCCCAAAATATGGTTAAAGGTCTTAGTGCATACTGGACTTAGGTCTAGGTACAAAAACAGTCGGGAGTCCGTTTTGACACACATCCTTTTCGGCTACGATAGTAGCATGAAGATTACGCGAAGGGCGGTGCAATAGTGAGCATGAATCGATCAAAAAGTTGGGCGTTCATTCTAATAGCGGTAGGCTTTCTTATTTGTATGCATCAAGTTGGTATGCATTTTCATGTCATGGGACTGCTGGTTCCTGTGGCGATGGTGGGGCTTGGTTATGTGGGGATAACCCATGGCAAGAAGATGGGCTGGGTGATTTTCGGCATTGGTGCCCTGATATTAATTACTAAATTATCTGGATTCCTAGCGATTGTGTTTGCTGTGTGGTTAATGTATTACGGCTATCGCATGCTAAAAAAACAAAACGATTCGGCGGAGTTCAAACTTTAATCAACAGGAATTTAGGAGGTGTGGATCATGAGCGTATTTGATCGAATTGGTAAAATGGCCGATATGGCCTTGCAGGAGGCAGCAAGCAAGCTGGACCTGCATGAACGGGGAGGCGGCCACTCGAGCCACGCAGGACACGGCGGACACGCTGGAGCATCGCGCGGCATCGCCGAGCTGGAAGAGCGCTACGAGGAAGCGCTGCAGCGAACGATTGAGCTGCGCCAGCAAAGCGTCGACGCGGAGGAGATGGCGCAGCTGCGCGCCGAGCAGGCCGAGCTGGCCATGCGCGCAGGCGACGAAGAGCTGGCGCGTATGGCGCTGCAAGAGAAGCTGCGCTTGGAAGCTGCGTGCGCGCAGTACCGCGCGCAGTACGCGAGCAGCCAGGACGTCTGCCTGGCGCTCGCAGACGAGCTGGCGGTGCTGCGTGCAGGCCGCGCAGCAGGAGCGGGGCAGCCGCGAAGCGGGCTGTCCAAGGAAGAAGCTCGCGAAGCATTGCGCGAGCTGGAAGCGACCGGCCGCGAGCTCGGCCGGGAAGCGCTGCAGGGGCTGCGCGTGGCGGGGCGCGTGTCGAAAGAGACGCTGAAGGAGGCTGGCAGCAACCTCAAGCAAGAGATGCGCAAGCTTCAGCAGGATTGGCGCGACAAGAAATAAGCCTCGCGTGATTGTACTGCGCCGCGACAGGATGCGGCGCAGCCGAGCTCCGGCCTCCTTTCCTCATGCTAGAGCCTTGCTGGGCAAGGATTTGCATCTTGGAGGCTGTCCATTCTTATGGTATGCTAGGAATCTATATGAACGAATTAATCGGCAGCCAGAGGAGGTGCAGCGATGGGCGAAGAAACCAAAAACAACCGCAACCGGAATACAGCTCTTGTGCTGATTGGCGCCGGTCTTTTTTTGCTTCTGGATCATACGATAGGCTTTTTCCCCATTCTTGCGATTATCCTCGTCTTGCTGGGCATTCATCGGGTCCGTTCCCGCAAAGAGCGCAAAGGGTTTGTGCTCATCGGCGTGGGGGCTGTGATTCTGTTTGGTGATCATATTACGATTGTTTTCGCTATCGTTTTGATTTCATTAGGATTCTTTTTCATAAGGTCTAAGCAAGTGCATAAAGATGACACCTATATTCAGAAGCAGAAGCTGATGGATAGTGTTCGATTGGGGCGTGAGCCTTGGATCATGCGCAATAGTTCAACATGGTACATTATTGGGGAGACGTATATCGATCTCTCGCTTGCGATACTGGAGCAAAAGGAGACTACGCTTATTCTGCAAGGTGTGATAGGCGACGTAGATATAAAGGTACCGGATGATATTGGCGTCTCAGTTGGGGCATCCGTTACATTTGGCCAAATTCAAGTCGCAAGTGAGCGTGAGTCAGGCGTAATGAACAAATTACAGTGGCAGTCGTCCAATTATGAGAGCTGCGATCACCGCGTGAAACTTGTGCTTTCTTATATCGTAGGAGATATTAAAATTAAAGTGATGTAAAAGTCTAGAGGAGGTTCAGCGCATATTGGACGGCTATAAACGCAGATTAACGAATATGATATGGCGCAGTATGGCTGAATCGATTATTTTTAGTTTTTTTGTATTTGGCGCTATCATCTATTTTATGAACTCAAACAATCTAATCAATCCATTTACGAGCTGGCAAGAAGGTGTGAAATTCGTTTTCATGGCCATCGTGATTATCGGAGGCATTGGCGCAGGGTACGGTTACTGGAACAGCTCACGGATTACACGCCGGCTTGAGCCGCTGATGGAGACGATGATTTTGCTTGAAAAAGGGACCTTCGCCCGCGAAGGCTTCCAGAATGGTGAAGATGAGATCGGGCGTCTCGGCGAGCAGCTCGGCCGCATTATGAAACGTTGGGAAGAGCAGGTTACTTCCCTGCAGCGACTTTCTAACAATAACGCCGAGCTTGCGGAGAAAGCGAAATTGTCGGCTGTTATTGAAGAACGGCAGCGTTTAGCGCGGGAGCTGCACGATGCAGTAAGCCAGCAATTGTTCGCGATCTCGATGACCGCAACCGCTGTTGGCCGGACATTGGACAAGGATTTCGAGAAAGCCAAACGGCAGATTCATCTGATTGAGGAAATGGCTTCCGTTGCGCAATCGGAGATGAGGGCGCTGCTGCTTCATTTGCGGCCTATCCATTTGGAAGGAAAACGATTGTCCGAAGGGCTTGTTGAGCTTCTCAAAGAGTTGGCGGCCAAAGTGCCGATGGCGATTACATGGGATATGGACGAAGAGATTCGTTTAAATAAAGGTATTGAGGATCACCTGTTCCGGATTGTACAGGAAGCGCTCTCCAATGCATTGCGCCATTCCAAAGCGAATAAGCTCGAGGTTAAGCTGCTTCACCGCGCTGACGGCGTTCGTCTGGCGATCCGCGATGATGGTGTCGGTTTTGAACTGGATGCGAAGAAACTTACCTCCTACGGCATCGTGTCTATGAAGGAGCGGGTTAACGAAATTGGCGGCTCTGTTGACATTATTACAGCTCCTGATCGTGGTACGCGTATTGAAATTCGAGTGCCGATTCTAGCTACAGATGCAGTGGAAAGTGTATAGTCGGTTCGTGTTGTTAATTGATGATGGTGTTGGTAGTGGAAAATAGGATGACAGTTCTGCTGACGAGAGGAGAAGCAAATGGACGATACATTGATTAAGGTCTTGCTTGTCGATGATCATGAAATGGTGAGGATCGGGCTTGCCGCTGTTCTGGGAACAGAAGATGGCATTGAAGTGGTCGGAGAAGCCAGCAACGGGCAAGATGGCATTCGGTTAGCTCAGGAATATCGACCGGATGTCGTGCTGATGGATTTGGTCATGGAAGGCATGGATGGGATCGAAACGACTCGGAAGCTGCTTCAGCTGTACCCGGAATGTAAAGTCATTGTGTTGACTAGCTTCTTGGATGATGAGAAAATGTATCCAGTGATTGAAGCTGGGGCCTTTAGTTACTTGCTCAAGACGTCTCGCGCTTCCGAAATTGCGCAAGCGATTCGAGCCGCGGCCAAAGGGCAATCCATTCTGGAGTCTCAGGTTGCCTCTAAGATTATGAACCGTTTCAGACAGCCTAAGGCGGCAGCGGAACCGCATGAAGAGCTGACAGATCGGGAAATGGAAGTCCTGAGGCTGATCGCCAAAGGGAAGTCGAACCAAGAGCTGGCGGATGATTTGTTTATCGGTGTGAAAACAGTGAAATTTCACGTCACGAACGTACTCGCCAAGCTTGGTGTGGAGGATCGAACACAAGCGGCAATCTATGCCTTTAAGCACGGCTTGGCTGAGTAGCAACATGGGACAAGGGAGCGATAAGGATGAATTTTCTCAAGCAATTGTGGAGCTGGTTTGGTTCCATTGCCATTTCTTTTGTTTTAGTCGTATTTCTTGGCGTTTTTGTGTTCCAATCGACCAAAGTAATGGGTCATTCTATGGACCCGACGCTGCATGACAGCCAGCGTGTGTATGTATCAAAGCTTTCTCATACGTTCAATTACGAACCTAATTATGAAGACATCGTCATTATTGATTCTAGAGTTGATTTGAAGCGGACGTTCAAGAACGATCTGCTGGATAGCCCTCTGCTTAGCTTATTTACAAAAGGTGATGACAAACACGTATGGATCAAACGTGTGATTGGGAAGCCTGGCGACCATTTAGAGATGAAAGACGATAAATTGTACCGGAACGGCCAATTGCTCGAAGAGCCGTACTTGAACGAGGCGATGAGAGCAAACGGGAACAAGGAATGGACAGTTCCGGAAGATCACGTATTCGTGATGGGAGATAACCGAAATAACAGTATGGACAGCCGTGTCATTGGCTACGTTCCACTCGATCATGTCTTAGGCAAGAAGCTCTTCTAAAAAAAGCGACCCTCTGGGTGAGCATGCAGATGCATAAGCTCATTCCAGAGGGTCGCTTTTTTTAAATCACATCTGTGTATCGAGCAGCAGCCCTCTCATCGGAACCGGCAAGTAGGCTTGGAGTTTGGAACGGTATTGCCCGTAAGGTTTTAGGTCAGAATGGGACATTTGAAACAATGCTTCAGAGGGAACTTGCTGCAGCTGTCCAAGGTTGTTCGCCAAGGTAGAAGCGAAGCTGGTAAGGCTGTCGAGACTTTTTCGAAAAGAGCTGGACAGGCTGTTGACCTGACCTTGAAGCTCCTGTTCCTGAAACTCAAGGCTGCCATCATCAAGCTTGTCGATGCCGATTTCTTTGAGCGAATAAGGCTTAGCGGCTTGCTCTAGCCCGGCAAGAAGGGAACGATTCATGTACGCAGGCGACTCTCGTAAGGAGGTCTGAAGTTCATTATATGTATCTACAAATTCACGGATAGGCTCTAGGATGGTTTCACGATTGTTGTCGTCAGGTCTTGCTTGGACCAAGGATTGTGCGGTGAGCTTGGCATTCTGGGCAGTTTGAACGAATCCAGCTACGTTTTGGGCTGCAGCTTTTGCGATTTTTTGATACGGTGAGCCCTCATATGGCAAATTAAGCTGCTCACGAATCGTGGTAGATTTACCGCCTGCGATGCCGCGGATACCGCTAACCCGATAATAATCCTTATGGGTCTGGTAGCTATTTACTGCTGTTATCGGAGGATAGGCATAGATCATTTCAATCACCCCTTTTCACATAAGTCTAGTATATCATTCGTAGGTATTGGGGTAAATTGGTACTTGTCAGATGGAAGATAAGCAAGTAGCTGAGTCAATTCCGCCAGGAGCAACATAAGATAGCATTATTGCTTCTTGTGGAGGCGATGCAGCGTGATTCGCAAACGGTTAGCTGCTAACGACGATCGGGCGATTCATCGTTTGATTGTTGAACAGTTAGTGCCTTTTTCCAGACAGTATCAGTCAGGCGTTTCGATTACTTTTTCAGAAATTCGCAAGCGGCTGAACCACAACAAAACGTTTGTGGCAGCTAAAGGATATAAACAGCCTTATGGGTTCATCTCGGTTATTCGCAAATCGAACGTGCTGTTCGTCGATATGCTGGCCGTCGATCCCCGTGAGCAGGGGAAAGGACTGGGGAAAGAGCTCATGAAAATGGCTGAGGAGTATGGGAAAAGTGAGCGCTGCCGCACAGCAGAGCTTTTCGTCGATGATAGCAATCCCAATGCCATTGGCTTTTATTCCAGCAAAGGGTATGAGATTGAAGAGTATCTCCCTGAGCTAAGCTGCTTCCGAATGAAAAAGAAGCTTGTTCGGTAATACTAGGGCTGCTGATGAGCAAGTCATCGGCAGCCTTTTCTTTATTCGCTGAACATAGCAGCAACCCGGTCAATTGGAATATCGATGGCTTCTGGGCCGGGAGATGGACCGCCGAAAAGCGGCATTCCAAAGAAGTTTAATTGCTCCAGTTGCGGCCCCGTGCTGGATGTTTCTGAGGTTTCTTTCTTTGGTTGGACCGATTTTGCTTTGGCAGTTGTTTTACGTTTCTTCTTGGATGCGGTTGAATTAAGCGTTGGGCGAGCCTCTTCATTAAGAATAAGCGTATTTTTCTCCAAACGGCTTAAAACTCCAAAGATTTGGGAACCATCATTAAGATAAAGCAGAACTGGTTTTCCGCACAGGCTTTTGCAAGCTTTTTCGGTGATCGGATGAATGGGCTGCATAAGACTCTTGGCACCTCCGTATTTGTATGTACTGTAGCCTATTCGGAAGGCCCCATTTCGGTATAGACGGATGTCTAGATCGGTATAAGAAATTGTTATAGGGAAAGTTCTCAGAAAAGTTGAATAGCTTGACAATTTTAGGTATGCTAAGCATATTAACCAATCCTAATAGAGAAAGAATGATGCATATATGAGTGGAGCTGTATTTTATATTTTCGGGGCAACCGGCGATTTGGCGAAAAGAAAACTATTTCCAGCTTTTTATAGCTTGTATCGGGAAGGGAAATTAGGAGAAAATTTCGCCGTTGTCGGTCTTGCTCGCAGACCTCGGACGAGTGAACAATTCCGCGATGACGTGAAACATTCGATCCAAGAATTTGCCCGTTACAAAATTACGGACGATGAGGAATGGACTCGCTTCTCAAGCCGTTTCGAGTACATGTCTTTGGATATTAACAACGTGGCCGGCTTCCACGAGTTAAACGTGTTGTCCACAAGACTGGATGAGCAATATCAAACGGGCGGCAACCGCTTGTTCTACCTGGCTTTGGCGCCGGAGCTTTTCGGCAACGTGTCCTACAATTTAAGCGAAGGCGGTTTGCTCAAAACCAAAGGTTGGCACCGTCTGGTGATTGAGAAACCATTCGGTTACGATCTACCTTCGGCTGAGCGTTTGAACGGTCAACTCCGTCAAGTGTTCGAGGAGAAGGATATCTACCGCATTGACCACTATCTCGGTAAAGAGATGGTACAAAACATTGAGTTTGTGCGTTTCGCGAACGCCTTCTTCGAGCCGCTATGGAACAATAAATACATAGCAAATATTCAAATTACATTAAGCGAAACCGTCGGCGTTGAAGAGCGTGGCGGATATTACGACCACTCGGGCGCTTTGCGCGATATGGGCCAAAACCATATGCTTCAAATGTTGATGATGATGGCGATGGAGCCGCCTAGCCGCCTGCATCCGGAAGATATTCGCGATGAGAAGGTCAAGGTTCTGCGTTCTTTGCGCCTGTTCGAGGATGGCGATGATGTTCGTGCAAATGTCGTTCGTGGCCAATATTCCAGTGGTTCCAGCAAAGGCAAAACGTTACCGGCTTACCGTGAAGAAGATTCCGTGAACCCGCAATCGACGACGGAAACGTATTTCGCTGCGCGTGTTCATGTCGATAATTTCCGCTGGGCTGGAGTGCCGTTCTACATCCGGACAGGGAAAAGGCTGCCGGTCAAAACAACCGAGGTTGTCGTTGAATTCAAAAACATTCCGAACAACGTTTATTTGGCTAAAAAGCATGTAATGGAACCGAATCTGCTTGTTTTCCGCGTTAATCCGATGGAAGGCATTTACTTGAAAATGAATGCGAAGCAGCCAGGATCAGAAGGCGTCATCGTTCCGGTTGCTATGGATTTCTGCCAAAGCTGCCAAATCGGCATTAATACGCCGGAAGCGTATGAGCGTTTGCTGTATGATGCAGCCCGTGGAGATTCTACGTACTTCACGCGTTGGGATGAAGTGGCGTTAGCTTGGTCTTATGTAGACCGCATTGCTGCGGCATGGAACGAGAAAACGAATGATCTGAAAGAATATCCGGCTGGATCTTGGGGACCTGAAGAGGCGACTAGACTGCTGACGGAAGACGGCTTTAAGTGGTGGCCGATCAACGGTCAAAATGAAGGCGAAGTCGATTGGGAAACCGTTCAAAAAACAACGGTTTTAACTTAAGTAAGCATGCATAACATCCAATAGGCGACTGACGCCTATTGGATTTTTTATGGTATAATAGATCTTACGGAGTAAATCCTTACTATTATACTTGGGGTGCGTTTATGTCACGAAGAGCTTTTATAAGATGGCTGCTTGCAATCGGGGCTGCATTGGTTGGAATAAGTGCTTTTTTTAGTCAAATGGTAAAAAAAAGGTTTATGGCGGAAGATCAGCCAGCCGTATCATCTGCTTCACCCGAGCCCGCTCAAGCTGTGGCGCAGCCTTCGGCCGAACCGTTGCCGACAGGTCCGCTAATGTCCTATTTTATATTAAGCGACCTTCATATCAGCGTAGGTGACCCGTTAACCGTGAAGAAATTGAGGCAAGCGCTCGATGACATTACACATTTCGACGGTCCAGTTGACGCCATTATGTTAACAGGCGATTTAACCGATACAGGAACGGAACGAGATTATAAGGAGCTGCGTACCATTGTAAGTGAGTATAAACTTCCTCCCGTTCATGCGAACATGGGGAACCACGACTATTACACGATTTGGATCAATAAAGCGAATAATTGGGATCAAGCGGCCGTTCCGAATGGTAAGAGCGATGAAGTCAGCCGAGAGCAGTTTAAAAAGTTTTTTGGCTACAAGTCGCTTTATAATGATTTTACGACGAAAGGTCACTCCATTCTGCTGCTTTCACAAGAAGCCTATGTTCAGGAGAAGCCGGAAGTCGGTGAAGGCGCATGGTATTCCGATGAGCAGTTGGCCTGGTTCAAGGAGCGAGTTAAAGCCCTGTATCAACCGGGCAGACCTTTGTTCGTTATGACACATCAACCGCTGCCGCCGAATGGGACAGATGGGGGATCTCACCAATTAATCCGCGCAATCCAATTCCGCGAAACGTTGAAGCCCTATAAGAATGTGTTCGTCTTCTGTGGACACCGCCATCAAGATTTCCAGAATGGGACTCCGCATTATGTGCAGGAAGCATTCCATTATTTCCACAATTCCTCGGTCGGCAGAACGCTGAACCGTGCGTATCAACAGGAAGCTAAGAATAAAGCTCAGGGTATCTATGTCCAAGTATTTGCTGATAAGGTCGTCGTACGTGGTAGAGAGTTCAGCAACCGTACGTTCCTTGATGAAGCGAATTGGAGTATCGATTTGCAGAAAGCCCAAGCTTAATCAATAAGCAACACCTAGTAGTATCCATGTAAAAGAAGAAGGGAATTAAACTAACAAATGACTACGCAACTCACAAAGCTTCTCGAAACGGAAGTCGCTAAGCGGCGCACGTTCGCGATTATTTCTCACCCGGATGCGGGGAAAACAACACTGACCGAGAAACTGCTGTTATTCGGAGGCGCGATTCGCTTAGCCGGAACGGTCAAAGGGCGCAAAGCCAGCAAGCATGCAACGTCGGACTGGATGGAAATTGAAAAGCAACGTGGAATTTCCGTTACATCCAGTGTGATGCAATTCGACTATGAAGGGCACCGGGTTAACATTCTGGATACACCTGGTCACCAAGACTTCAGTGAGGACACGTACCGGACGCTGACAGCAGCGGATAGCGCCGTGATGTTGATTGACGTGGCCAAAGGGGTCGAGACACAGACCAAGAAATTATTCCAGGTTTGCCGGATGCGCGGTATTCCGATCTTTACGTTTATTAACAAATTGGACCGCGAAGGCCGCGATCCATTTGAGCTTCTCGAAGAGCTGGAGGAAGTACTCGGCATTCGATCCTACCCGATGAACTGGCCGATTGGATCAGGCAAACAGTTCTGCGGCGTGTACGATCGTGGTAAGTCGCAGCTGGAGCTATACAATGGCGAGGATCACAAAGATATTGAGGTTCGCAAGGTGGATGGCGTGGAAGATCCGCTGGTTCGCCAAATTGCCGGTGAATTCTTGCATCAGCAACTACGCAATGACATTGAACTTCTGGACGTAGCTGGCGATCCTTTCGATATGGAAAAAGTGTTGAAGGGCGAGCTTACCCCTGTTTTCTTCGGAAGTGCCGTGAACAATTTCGGTGTGCAGACGTTCCTGGAGAACTTCCTGCAGCTGGCGCCAAAGCCAGAGCCGCGCAACAGCACAGTAGGAGTAATTGAGCCTACGAAAGAGAAGTTCTCGGGCTACGTATTCAAAATTCAAGCGAATATGAATCCGGCTCACCGCGACCGAGTTGCGTTCCTGCGTATTGTGTCCGGTAAATTCGAGCGCGGCATGTCGGTTAAGCATGTTCGTATGGGCAAGGATATCAAGCTGGCTCAACCCCAGCAGTTTCTGGCGCAAGACCGCGATATCGTAGAACAGGCATTCCCTGGCGATATCATTGGCTTGTTTGATCCAGGTATTTTCCGAATTGGGGATTCGCTGAGCGAAGGGGAAGCCATTGTTTTCGACGAACTTCCAACGTTCTCTCCGGAGCTTTTCAGCAAGGTATCGATTAAAAATGCGCTGAAGCAAAAACAGTTCCTCAAGGGCATCGATCAGTTGACGGAAGAAGGCATGATTCAAGTCTTCACGACGATCGGTTTCGAGGATATGATTCTCGGCGTCGTCGGCCAACTGCAGTTCGAGGTGCTTGAGCACCGGATGAGATCGGAGTATGGTGTTGATATTCAATTGCAGCGCCAGAACTATCAGTTCGCTCGCTGGATTATCGATGATAAGATCGATCCGGGCAAGTTCCGTATTAATTCCCAGCTGGTGAAAGATAAAAAAGGGAATTACGTCGGGCTATTCGAGAGTGAATACGCACTAAGATCCTCCATGGAAAAGAACCCGAATGCGAAGTTTTTAACGAGTGCTCCATAAGGCTTATAACAACCTGAAGAGGCTGTGCGCCAGAGTAAAATCTGGTGTGCGGTCTCTTCTTTTTTGGTTGCCGATGGACGGTTTGCTTCATACAATAAGTACGGGTTACGAATACAGGGCGCGCAGGCCATAAGGATGTGAAAGAGAGAACGTGCATCTACTGATCATTGCTCCTGAACAAATTCCAGTGCCGCCGCTAAAAGGTGGATCCGTTGAAATATGTATTTATGCCATCGCCCGTCAGCTTGCCAAACAGCATCATGTGACGATTATCTCGAGGCAGCACCGTGCTTATACAAACACAACCCGGAGGGGCTCGCTCAAGATTGTGAGGGTTCGGGCGAAGAGCTCGAAGCAATATTTGAAGGAAGTTATGAAGGCGATGAAAGGTGAGAAATTCGACTGGGTTCAAGTTGACAATCGACCTGTATTCGCGGCAGCTATTAAGCGCCAGTTTCCCCATAGCCCCGTCTCTCTTTTCCTGCATTCGTTGACGTTCGTGAAACCGCCTTATATATCGATTTCGAAGTGCTCGGCACTGCTAGGGAAAGTGGATTGGATTGTAGCGAATAGTGCCTCGCTGGAACAGGAGCTAATCCGGTTATTCCCCAAGCGCCGCGCCAAGCTGCATCGCATTTACCTTGGGACGGATATTAAACGATTCAAGCCCAGCTCGGCAGCCATGAAGCAGCGGTTGAGGCATAAATACCGAGTCGGCCGCGGGTTCCATATTCTTTATGTCGGCAGATTGATTAAGCGTAAAGGCATTACACATTTAATTAAAGCTGTACATTTGGCTAGAAAAAAGGTGGCTGGCCTGAAGCTTCTGATTGCCGGCGGGGAGCAAACGGAGGGGTACAAAGCGTCTTTGCAGAGAAAGGCCCGCAGGCTTAGAGTGCCAACAAAATTTCTGGGAAATATTGCCCATCGCCATATACACGAGGTGTATGGCCTCGCCAATTGCTTCGTATGTCCTTCGCAAGGGCATGAGGCTTTTGGATTAGTGAATGTGGAAGCAATGGCTTCCGGGCTCCCAGTCATCGCCTCAGCCAATGGGGGGATTAAAGAAATCATACAGCACGGGCATAATGGGGTATTGATTCGGGACTTCAGAAACCCTAGAGCCTTCGCGAGAGGGATTGCAGCTATTGCTAAGCGGAGAAAGTGGGCAGGCGGTATAGCGAAGCAAGCGCGGGACGATGCAGTCAAGCAATTCAGCTGGCAGGCAACAGCGCAATCACTGGCCGACTTCTATAGACTGAAGCAGGAGGAAAGACATGAGAAAAATGTTAAAGAAACGGACCAAGGTTAGATACCCAAGATATGTCATGAGCAAGATTGGCAAAACCAAGGCGGTAGAGGCTACGGCGGCTCTAAAGGAATATGTGCCAACGACGAAATGGATGACCGCAGATACGCTTAAACAAATGCTGATTCAGCATAAAATGGTCTATATTAAGCCCAATGTAGGTATGTTCGGAAATGGTGTGATTCGCGTGGAATTGTCGGACGGCGAGGGAGAAATCATGCCGTATTCCTATCAGCTTGGGGTTAATTTGAAAAGATTTAAAACATTTGAAGACATGTATGCCTCCATCAAGAAGAAAACGGGAAAAGCACCCTATCTGGTCCAGAAAGGGATTCACTTGCTGAAATATAAAGGCAACCGTTTCGACCTCAGAATTATGGTGCAGCAAACACCTTTGCGCGATTGGGAAACAACCGGCGTAATTGGCCGAGTGGCACATCCGAGTAAAATCGTGACGAATTTTCACAATGGGGGAACTCTGAAACCGGTGGAAACACTCTTGCACAGCTACTTGCCAGCCGGTGAGCGGGATGTCTACGTCAAGAAGCTGCATGTGCTTGGGAAACGAGTGGCTAAAGCGATTAATACGAAATACAGGGGAGTTAAGGAAATCGGCGTTGATGTCGCTCTGGACAAAGATCTGCATCCTTGGATTCTAGAGGTCAATACGAGTCCAGATCCTTATATATTCCGCAGACTGCGGGATAAGCGTATATTTGCGAAAATGCGGAGGTACGCCAAAGCATACGGCCGGTTATGAGATCATAACCGGTCTGTTGTCATATCGATGAAAGCTTTGCTCGATTTCGTTAACGGAAACCGGCGGACTTAAGAGATAACCTTGAATGGTCGTGCAAGTGGTTTCACGCAATATTTCAAGCTGGCTCAATTCTTCTACACCTTCAGCTACCACTTGCACGTTAAGGGCGTGACCAAGGTGAATAATGGCGTTGGTTATCGCTAGATCGTCTTTATTGCTATGTATATTTTTAACGAAGGACCGATCGATTTTCAAACAGTGAATAGGAAAATGCTTCAGATAATTCAGCGAGGAGTAGCCGATTCCGAAATCATCGATGGAGATAGAGATTCCTTTCTTGCAGAGCTTCTCTAGCACTGCTATCGTGTTCTCCATGTTTTGCATTATCGAGCTTTCCGTAATTTCGAACTCCAGATAAGCAGGATTAATGCCGGTCTGCTCAATGATACGAATGGCTTTATCCGAAAAGTTCTCGTCCTGGAACTGGCACGGCGAGATATTGACAGCAACCTGATAGTCTAAAATACCGGCATCGAGCCATCTCATCTTCTGGAGGCAAGCCTCACGGAGCACCCATTCGCCAAGGGGCAGAATCAAACCGCTCTCTTCTGCCAGCGGAATGAATTCATTAGGCGGAATCATGCCGAGCTTGGGATGATTCCATCGCACCAAAGCTTCCAGACAAATAATTTTGCCGGTAGAGAGTTCAAGGCGTGGCTGGTAGTACAAGATGAGCTGATTTTCTAAAATAGCCTTGCGCAGCTCGGTTTCCATTTCCATGGAACTGGTCTGTTGGGGTGAAAGCATGGAATGGTAGGTGACAAGCTTATTTTTGCCAGTGTGTTTGGCGGCCAGAAGTGCTTGGTCAGCTTGTTTCAACGCTTGTTCTACCGTTGCTGGCGTTAGCTCCACGGCACTCATGCCCATACTGACGTTAATGTAACATTCATGTTCCTGAATCATAAACGACTGCTCAAAAAGCTGTTGTACCTGCAAAAGGCTTTGGGACAACTGTTCCTGATGGTCTGCGTGTATAACCAGCGCAAATTCATCATCCCCGGATCGAACAGCGAGACTGCAATTAGGAATGGAGCGCAGTCGATGAGCGACTTCGGCTAACAGAAGATCACCGGACGCGTAGCCGAGTGAGAAATTGATTTGTCGAAACCGGTCAATATCCAAGGTAAGAATGATTTGAATTTGTGCATCGCGCATAGCTCTGCTATGGCGTCTTACAGCTTTTTTGATCAAAATTAAAAGGTGACTTCGAGTCACTTTTTTCGTACTCCGCAGAGTTGATGAGGCCAAGTGAAGAAGGCGCTGGGCTACTTTCATTGTGATCACTCTTCCCACATCATAGTTGTCCATATAACATTAATCATAAAGCGAAAGACAACGAATAGGCAATATAATAAATTAGATCATTTTACAGAAATTAGTCGTTTTTTGTTAGTTTTATTTGTAGGAGATTGGGGTAAGTGTCGAAATGTGAGATGAATATTTTTTGGCGGTAATGTATTGACAAAAATAGCTCTTGAATGAGAAAATGTACGCGTGTACATAATGGATCTCAGTAATGAAAATGGAGGCTTCTACATGGTGACTAGAAAAGAGGTTGCTGAATTAGCCGGTGTTTCCGAAGCGACCGTTTCCCGTGTATTTAATGGGCTCGGGCCCATGAAGCCTGCTACGAAGGCGCGTGTTCTGGAAGCGGCTGGCCAGCTGAATTATCATCCGAATGCGATTGCGCAAAGCTTTGCACGAAGACGCAGCGGAAATCTCGGTGTGGTGCTTCCTTATATGCCTAAGGTACATCTGTTCTCAGCATATTATTTTGCGGAAATCTTAAGCGGGATCGGCGAGCAAGTAAGGGAGCAGGGGTATGACTTGCTTCTATCGTTGTTGAAGCCGGATGAAAGCTTGGACTACGCGAGGCTCTACCGATCACAGAAAGTGGATGCTTGTGTGATTCTGGGCGCAAGAGATACACCGGAGCAGCGAGAATCGCTTCAACAGCTGCAGGAGCAGGGGCACCCCTTCTGTTTGGTGAATCAGCATTTTGAGGGTTTAGCTTTTCACGAGGTGGATGCCGATCATGTCGATGGCAGCTATCAGGCTGTTCGCCATTTGCAGGAGGAGGGCTACCGGAAGATTGCCTTCCTGAACGGCTCGCCGGAGTACTCCAATTCCGGGGACAGGCTTCAAGGCTATCTCAAAGCGATGTACGATGCAGGGCTTGAGACGCCACACGAGATGCTGCTTGAAGGCAATTACAGCCGGAAAAGCGGTTACGAAGCAGCGGAAAGGCTTTGGGCGCAGCGGGAGCAGGTGGAAGCGGTTTTTGCCGCAAATGATCGCATGGCTATCGGCCTGATGCAAGGACTTCGGGAAAAAGGTTGGGTGGCAGGTCGGGACTTTGCCGTCGTGGGCTGCGATGACTCCGATGCCGCTAAACTGAGCGACCCACCGCTCAGCAGTATTAATGTGCCATTTTATGAGATGGGAAAAGAAGCGGCACGAAGTGTATTGGCTCGCGTCATGCAGGGGGAAAGTGTGAATCCTCCCAATGTTAAGCTGCCAACCCAACTCATCATTCGTCAGTCATCTAAGAGCAGTTCACTTATATAAGGATAGAACGATTAACCACTTAAGGAGGCTTTCAATTTTATGAAATCATTCAATATTGGTATGGTCGGTTATAAGTTTATGGGCAAAGCGCACAGCCATGCTTATAAGGATTTGCACATGTTTTTCCCGCAGACGGCGGTGCCGAACATGAAGCTCATCTGCGGACGTGATGAGAACGGTGTCAAAACCGCAGCCGAGCAGTTCGGCTGGGATGGTTACGTCACCGACTGGCGCGAGCTGGTCACGCATCCTGAGATCGACATCGTCGATATCAATGCTCCCAGCGACGCGCACAAGGAAATCGCGCTTGCAGCGGCCAAAGCCGGCAAGCACCTGTTCTGTGAGAAGCCGCTGGCGCTGACCCTTGCCGATGCAAGGGAGATGCTGGAGGCGGCTGAAACGGCCGGGGTGAAGCACATGGTCGGCTTCAACTACCGGTTTGCTCCTGCGGTGCAGCTCGCGAAGAAGCTGGTCGAGAGCGGTCGACTCGGCGAGATCTATCACTTCCGCGCGTGGTTCCTGCAGGACTGGATCGTAGATCCGACGTTCCCGCTGGTATGGCGCTTGCAGAAGGAGATTGCCGGCTCCGGATCGCACGGCGATTTGGGTGCGCATCTGATCGATCTGGCGCATTTCCTGGTTGGCGATATGACAGAAGTTATCGGGATGAGCGAGACGTTCGTGAAGGAGCGTCCACTGCCGAGCTCCATGACAGGACTTAGCGCCAAGGGCAGCAAGGACGCGCCGCATGGTCCGGTCACTGTGGATGACGCGACGTTGTTTATGGCCCGTTTCGCGAACGGAGCGCTGGGCAGCTTCGAGGCTACACGGTTTGCAGCCGGTCACCGGTGTACGAATTCTTTTGAAATTAATGGCAGTAAAGGCAGTGTGAAGTTTGATTTTGAGCGCTTGAACGAGCTGCAGGTATATTTTACAAGTGATGATGAGGATGTTCAGGGGTTCCGCCGTGTTCTGGCAACAGATGCGCCCCACGCTTATATGGATGCTTGGTGGCCGGCCGGACATACAATCGGGTATGAGCACACGTTCGTGCACGAGGTTGTGGAGCTAATGAACGCGCTTTCAGAAGATCGTCAGCCGGTTCCGAATTTTGTGGATGGCGTGAAGTGTCAAGAGGTGCTGGAAGCCGTGGATCAATCCATTGAGCAGCGCCGTTGGGTGAAAATTAGCGAGGTTTAAGCTTAATCAGAAGCAGAGAGGAGCTTGCGCAAGATGAGTAAACAAGCATTGATTGTCTGGGGTGGCTGGGATGGTCATCAACCTGAGGAAGTGGCTGGGATTTTTGCGGGGTTATTGCGCGAAGAAGGTTATGGCGTGGAGGTATCTGATACGCTGGATAGTTTTAAGGATGCGGAACGCTTGAAAGGCATTGATCTCATTGTACCTGTATGGACGATGGGGAAAATTGAGAAAGAGCAATTGACACCGTTACTTGCCGCAGTGAAAGAAGGCGGAACCGGGATTGCCGGCTGCCACGGCGGGATGGGGGATTCCTTCCGGAATGAAGTCGAGTACCAATACATGGTCGGCGGTCAATGGGTCGCTCATCCGGGCAATGACGGTGTTACCTACACGGTGCGGATCAAAGATCGTCAGCATTCTCTGACAGAGGGAATAAACGATTTTGTCGTCGTCTCTGAAAAGTATTACATGCATGTCGATCCTGCTATTCAAGTGCATGCGGTGACGGATTTCGGCGATGTGGAGATGCCGGTGGTGTGGACCAAAACCTATGGCGAAGGCAAAGTGTACTATAACTCGCTTGGCCATCAAGCCAACATCGTACGGATGCCGGAAACACTTGAGCTTATGCGCCGCGGCTTGCTGTGGGCGACACGATAACGAAGAGGAGGAGCGAAAAAGATGAGTAAAAAGAAGGTTGGTATTATTGGTTGCGGGAATATTAGTGCTGCTTATATGAAGAATATTCCTAACTTTGAGCATTTGGAGCTGCTCGCTTGCGCGGATATCGATTTGGAGAGAGCGAAGGCGCGGGCGGAGGAGTTTAATATTCCTCACGCGTATTCGGTTCAGGAGCTTTTGAATGATGCGAATATTGACATTGTCATCAATCTGACGATTCCAGCTGCACACGCGGAAGTCTGTATTCAGGTATTGGAAGCGGGCAAACACGTCTATGTGGAAAAGCCGCTAGCGGTTACGCGCGAAGAGGGCTTACGCATTCTGGAGGTAGCTCGCCGTAAAGGATTGTCAGTCGGCAGCGCGCCGGATACCTTCCTCGGTGGAGGAATTCAGACATGCGTGAAACTGATCAATGACGGTTGGATCGGCACACCGATTGCCGCAACGGCTTTCATGATGGGCAAAGGTCACGAGCATTGGCATCCGGACCCTGAGTTTTACTATGCAAAAGGCGGCGGCCCTATGTTCGATATGGGTCCTTATTATCTTACAGCATTAGTAGCTCTGCTAGGGCCTATTCGCCGTGTAACAGGCTCGACAGGCATCAGCTTCCCGGAGCGTACAATTAAGAGCGAGAAAAAACGCGGACAGAAGATCACGGTAGAGACGCCAACGCATATTGCGGGCGTGCTTGATTTCCATAGCGGCGCAATTGCTACGCTGGTTACAAGCTTTGATATTATGGGCGGCACGCAGCTGCCGAACATTGAAATCTATGGCAGCCATGGCTCTTTGCGCGTACCGGATCCTAATACTTTTGGCGGTCAGGTGATGATCCGTAAAAATGGTTCCGACTGGGAGCCGATTCCATTATCCCATGGCTACAAAGAAAACAGCCGCGGTTTGGGTGTTGCCGCAATGGCGCAAGCACTCATCAGCGGTGAGCGTGAAGCGCATCGCGCGAATGGCGAGCTGGCGTACCATGTGCTGGAGGCTATGCATGGCTTCCATGACGCAGCGAGTGAAGGCAAGCACTATGTGATGCAAAGCAGCTGTGAAAGACCGGCGCCTTTGTCGCCGAACACTGTGCTTTAGCAATTATCAATTATTAATGATCGATTATCCTCCTCTTGGATTAGAGGGGGATTTTTTTGTTTGATGCAGGGGTGGGGCACAGCAGCGTGGACGATTCCCTAAGGCTCGTTGCTATTGGAAAAACTACCGTTAATGTGCACTGATAGGTGGAAGGAATTGGAATAGAGGTAGAAACTCAAGCTACATTGATGGAATTTTAGCGAAACATAGCGGATATGGGGAAATTAGAGGTACAAAATTCAGTTAATTAGGTGAAGATGGATATATTACAGGAATTAGCAGGAGTAATCAGCTTTACTTGCTGAGAATAGTTAGAGAAGATCAGGCTGTCGAGTACGAATATTCAGCTAAGGGATTGCAAGGAGCAGCCCCCTAGCCGATGGTGGAAATTTGAGGTCAAGGGAGATGCCCTTTTAAGGTTTCAACGAGTTCATTTTGGATATTTGCTTCACTATGCTGCCATATGATTTCGAAAAGCACACCTAGCCCGGGCAATACCCTTTCTTCCCCGCCAATCGAATCTTCAATAATTTCTTGAAGTTCGTCATTGGATTTATTTTGGACTCTCTGGACGATGGCCTGTCTTAATGTAATGTTCATTCGTTCGTGGACCTCGCTTCCCTTTCGTTATCGATACTAATATGCGCAAGTTGATGTCGGTTCATCCTCCACCTTCGCCTCTTTCCGCGCACAGCGAGTTTACAGATCGCAAGTATGTTATAATTTAGAATCATATTGGAATTTGGAGGAAACGCCAGCCTATGAGAAAACAATTTGCCATTATTGGAATGGGAAGATTCGGGTCCAGCATTGCCAGAACGTTGTCACAATTAGGTTTTGAAGTCATGGCCATTGATTCTCGTGAAGAGACTGTGCAAGAGATCTCATCGATCGTCACGCACGCCGTACAAGCGGATTCAACGGATGAAGAAGCGCTTCGGGCTCTGGGTATACGCAATTTTGACGTTGTCGTAGTCGCCATTGGGGAGGATATTCAAGCGAGTATCTTGACCACATTAATTCTCAAAGAAATGGGAATACCTACGGTAGTTGTGAAAGCTGTGAATGACTTGCACGGGAAGGTGCTTAAGAAAATCGGCGCTGACAAGGTCGTTTATCCAGAGAGGGATATGGGACAGCGTGTCGCGCATCACTTAATCTCATCTAATATTGTTGATTACATAGAATTGTCCTCAGATCACAGCATTGTGGAGATTCAAGCCTCCCGTCATATGATTGGCCAAAATCTAAAAGAACTTGATATTAGGGCCAAATACGGTTGCAATGTGATTGCGATCAAACACAATGATAAGCTGATCATTCCGCCAAGCGCGGAGGAAAAGCTGCGACCTGATGATATTTTGGTTGTCGTTGGAAAAAATTCGGATCTTCAAACGTTTGAAGTGACTTTTGCAGAGTAGGTAGAAGAAATGACACATACGGAAATTATGTCTGTTCAAAATGCCCGTGTGAAAGAATGGGCACAGCTTTTGGAACGCAAGGGTAGAGATAAGCAAGGGAAATACATCATCGAAGGCCATCATCTGGTGGAGGAAGCGCTGCGTGCGGGAGCCTCTGTCGAAACCGTTATCTTCAGCCTGGAAAAAGGTTTGCCTGACGGTCTAGCTGGGCTGGTATCGCCGGGCGAAGTAGAATGGGTCGGCGTCAGCCAAGCCGTCCTGGAGAAATGCACGGATACGCAGACGCCGCAGGGCGTGCTGGCTATTGTTGCTCGGCCGCAGCTGGGCATGGACGAGCTGCTCGCTGGCGAGCATGATCTTGTTGTGGTCCTGGACGGCATCCAGGACCCGGGCAACCTCGGCACCATCATCCGCAGCGCGGATGCGGTTGGTGCCAAAGCGGTAGTGCTCGGCCGTGGCACGGTCGATCTGTACAATCCCAAGACGATCCGCTCGACGATGGGATCGATGTATCATCTGCCGATTGTGGAGGCAGATTTGGGGCTTTTGCTGCCGCGAGCGCGTGAGCGCGGCGTGCGCCTCGTGACCACGAGCCTGCAGGCGCAGAGCTCGTGTTACGACACGGACCTGCGGCAGCCGACGTGGCTGATTCTCGGCAACGAGGGCCGGGGCGTGTCGCCGGAGGTTGCTGCGCTGTCGGATGTGCAGGTCATCATCCCGATGCAGGGGAAGGCGGAGTCGCTGAATGTGGCCATGGCGGCTACGGTGCTGCTGTTTGAGGCTTCGCGGCAGCGGTTGATGTAGCTCGGGGGCATTCAATTCATTGCCGCCAATAATAAACGATAAGGCACCCTCAGTATACTGAGGGTGCCTTTTTTATCCGAATTAAGAACGCACGAAAGGCGTTTGCTCCAACAGCTTTTGTATAAACATTTGAATAGCCATTGACGAAGAAGTATCTTTATTTTGAATAAACCAGAAATCACGTTCTTTTAGCTTGGGATTGAGAGGGATAGCCGTAATCTCTCCAGTTTCTAATTCTTTACGAACAATCCAGCGTGACAGAATGGAGATTCCTAAGCCAGCAGCAACGGCTTCTTTAACTCCTTGGCTGCTAGTAAATACATAGGATCGTTTAATGCGTAAGTCGTTCGTATGGATAAACTTATCGCTATAAGATCGGGTACCGGAGCCATGTTCCCTGAGAACCCAGGTGCAATCATGGAGCATATCTGGCTTCACGGTCTTTTTGGCGCATAATGGATGATCCGGAGATGCAATGAGAAGCATTTCATCTTTCATATAAGTTGTAAGTTGAATCCCGTTCTGTGACACTTCTCCCTCAACTAAACCTAGATCAAGTTTGTTGGCTTTCAGCGCTAAGGCAATCTCCTCTGTATTGGCAATAGTCAAAGACAAATCGACTTCTGGAAACTGATTTGCAAAATCCGCAAGCAGCCGCGGCAAAATATATTCACCAATTGTAAAACTAGCCCCAATTTGAATAGATCCTGTTACCTTCTGATTGAGTAAATGGATGTCTTGTTTTCCTTGTTCGTAAAGGGAAAGAATTTGCTTAGCTTGCCGATATAGTATATCTCCTGCATCTGTAAGAACAACATGCTTCGGCGATCGATGCATAAGTTTGGCATTGAATTCGTTTTCCAGGTTGCGAATTTGTAATGAAACGGCTGGCTGGGACAAGTTTAACAATTCTCCTGCTCTAGAGAAGTTATTTTGTTCTGCTACCGTAACAAACACGCGAAGTGCATCAACAATCATTTCCATACCCCCTAGAACTATATTGTACAAATTCTTTGGAGGGGCCACAACTTAATCATAAGTTTTTCTCATGGTAAAGATTGAATATTGATATTTCACTTATTGTTAAAGCGGCCTTATAGTGAAAGAGGTAAAGGACAACAAAGTTAAACTTGAAGGAGAGGGTGAGGATTATGGAAGTCTTATATGCCTTACCAATGAAGCAAAAGGGACAAGATTTCGTGCAAGGAATTAGCATAACTTTCGTTCTTGCAATCGTTGCAAAGTATTTAGGGGGCTTTCCGTTTCTCAGTATTATGGGCCAACTTGTGATAGCGATCCTGCTTGGTATGCTTTACAGGGGGGTTATTGGGGTCCCGCATCAAGCCATAAAAGGGATCTCTTTCTCAAGCAAAACGCTTTTACGCTACGGCATCATCTTGTTGGGAATGAGATTGAACTTGGTCGATATCGTTCACGCTGGTCCTAAAGTTTTGGCTATTGCAATTATTAATATCGTTTTTACGATTTTTGTTGTTTATGGTATAGCAAGGTTGTTTAAGGTAGAAAACCGCTTAGGCATCTTGACAGCCTGTGGCACCGCGATTTGTGGGGCAGCTGCAGTTGTAGCGATATCACCGCAAATTAAGGCGAATGATAATGAGACAGCTATTGGAGCCGCGACTGTTGCTATTTTGGGTACCATTTTCACACTTCTCTATACGATTCTATATCCGGTCCTAGGCTTAACAGCAAAAGGTTATGGTATCTTCTCTGGGGCAACCCTTCACGAAATTGCGCATGTCATCGCGGCAGCAGCTCCCGGAGGTAAAGATGCCGTGGATCTGGCTGTAATTGTGAAATTAACAAGAGTTGCTCTTTTGGTACCGGTGGCAATCGTGCTTGGTGTCTGGACAAACCGTACCGAGCGTAAGAAAAATACCGTCGTCCAAAAAGCGAGCTGGAGATCCATTCCGATTCCATGGTTTATTCTAGGCTTCCTTGTTATGAGTGGTATAAACACATTAGAATTCATACCAACTGGTTTTACCAACCAAATCATCCTTCTTGCCTATTTCCTGATTGCGATGGCGATGGCTGGTCTTGGGCTTAATGTTGACTTGGCCACGTTCCGACGCTTGGGGATGAAGTCGTTTGCTGCAGGTTTAATAGGGTCTGTATTGCTTTCAATTCTAGGCTATCTGCTTATTGATCTGTTTGGATTAAAGTAACAAGCAAACATAAGAAGAGAACGATTCTATTAATGATTCATCTTCACTCTAAAAGTCCTGTAAAAGTTACGAATGTCCTGAGCCAGAAGCTCGGGTTCTTCCATAGCGGTAAAATGTCCGCCACGGGGCAGCGAAGCCCAGTGAATGACATTTAGGTTGCGTACTGCCCATTCTTTGGGAGGTAGCAAAATATCTGCAGGGAACAATGCGATGCCTGTCGGTACATCTATATAGCCCAATGGTGGTAAAGAATGTGAATTTTCATAATACATCCGTGCTGAAGAACCGATTGTGTTCGTAACCCAATACAACATAATATGAGTGATGAGTTCATCCTCGTTGAATTTCTGCTGAAGGTTACCATTACAATCGCTCCATGCACGATATTTTTCAACGATCCAGCCAGCCAAGCCTACCGGTGAATCGGTTAGTCCATAAGCAAGGCTCTGTGGTTTTGTGGATTGAACGGACATATAGCCACCTTCTTGAGCAATCCATTCCGAAGCGCTTTTCTTGTATTGCAGCTCTTCTTCCGTAAGCTTCGCCTGATCAGATGAAGCCATGAGGTTCCTTTTAATGCCGATATCGGTTAAGTGGATGCCGTATAACAGTTCAGGATGGTTTGCTGCCAGATATCTTGTAACTCCTGATCCAATATCCCCACCTGCGGCAGCAAATTTTCGGTACCCTAATTCTTCTGTCATTAGCTTAGCCCACATCTCCGAGACGCGAAAACTGTTGACGCCAGCATGTTTAGGGTGACTAGAGAATCCAAACCCAGGTAATGAAGGGACAATCACGTCAAAAGAATCCTCAGGATTACCGCCGTAGCTGGCAGGATCGGTGAGAAGAGGAATGATCTTTTGATAACGAAGGTAACTGTCGGGCCATCCGTGGGTAAGAATAATGGGCATTGAATTGGGTCCTTTACCACGTTCATGTACGAAGTGCACGTCTATGCCGTCGATATTGCAGCAAAACTGGGACAAGCGGTTCAACTGGGTTTCTTGCGCGCGCCAGTCATAATGTTCTTTCCAATAAGAAATGAGCGACTTTAAATAACTTAATTCTGTGCCTCGTTCCCACCCCGCGTTTTCTATTTGATCCGGCCAACAAGTGTGATGCAGTCTGTATGTTAGATCGTCAAGGATCTCGTCAGAGACATGAATGTGAAAACGTTCAATAGCCATTGTGGTTTTTCCCTCCTTTTGTTGGTACAATCGCTATTATATCTCTCACACTTGTCTGGTACACTGCCAATAATGAAGTAATTAACTATAATATTTGATAGGTGATGGCTATGCCACAAATAGATCGACACAAAAACCGAACCGTGAATATTGAATTTGCCGCAGTGGAGGATTTCAGCATGCTTCCTAATCCTGAACGTCTTTCTCTGATTCTCATTACGTCAGGAAGTATGAGCGGGACATTAAATGAACGGCCAATTTCCATTTCCGCTCCTGGTGTTCTTTGCTTAGCTGAAACAGATGATATGAAAGTCATGGAGAAACAAAACATTGCTGCACAATCCTTTCATTTTCATCCCGAATTTCTGAACACCACAGTTCTTTCCGAAACGCAGGGCTATTTTCCGACGGGGCCGCGAATACAAACAGGTCATTCACTTTTTCAAAGAGATGATCCACATACCACTATCCCCCGCATCACGGAGAAGGCATTTCCGCTTTTATTTGAATGGTTTTTTATACTAGGTATGGAAGTGCAGGCGCAAAGTGATTCACGTTGGGTGTGCAGAGTAAAAAGATACCTCATTCAAATATTGGGTTTGCTGGAGGATTTAAATCGAAATGGTGAACAATCACCTGTTGATTCCGTGTTAGAATATATAGAGATGAACTATTCCAGAAAGATTTCTCTGGAAGATCTAACGAATTGCGCTCATTTAAACCGTGTGACCCTGAATAAGATGTTTCAGGAAAGGTGCGGAAATACAGCAATGGGTTACTTGCTATCACATCGTTTGAAGGTTGTATGTGAGCTTTTAACTCATACAGGTATGAAGCTTGATGAAATCGCACGTGCTACAGGATTTGAGTATGACACATACCTTATCAAGCAATTCACGGCTAAAAAAGGCATCTCACCTACAAAATATAGGAACACTACTCGCAAGTTCGCCACAGTCCAATAGAATTCATATATAAAAGCCGCCTAGCTGCAGCTTTTTTGTTTTATAAAGATATGGATTTTTTTCACATGAAAAGAACCTAAACGGCTGAGTGAAAAATTAAGGCATCATTCATCGATTTATTTAGACTTCGTTTAAGTACGTTGGTAAGATAGAGATGAGGATTCATGTAAATTTTTAATTAGATGTTTGAGTATACACTCGGGTAGTTATTAGTAATAATAGGCCAATTAAGAAAAACTTAAGAATTAGTTCACAATGACTTTAATAAACTTCATTATGATGGGACTAATCTTAGATGTCTTTCACAAGCGAATTACCAGGCAGTGTAGACTAACACACTGGAGGAAATGCGAATTGACCAAATTACCTCGGATTCTTGTACTTACTGCGAGTTATGGCGCGGGGCACGAACTAGCGGCATACGCGATTAAAGAATATTGTCGCCGATATAGCCTTGCTCATGTTCAAATCATTGATTTGATGAAAGAAGCTCATCCCGTATTAAATAAAATATCCACTTCTGTTTATATGAGTAGTTTTCATGCTGCGAGATTTGGTATTCATTATTATGGTTGGAGCTATTATTTGACTCAAAGAAACAATGCTTATAGTCCTGTTCTTGCTGGTTTAAATCGGTTAGGAACCAAACAATTGTTTGAGATTATTCAAAGAGAACAACCAGATGGTGTTATCAATACATTTCCATATGGAGCTTCTCCCATTGTAAGCAAGCTTTTCGATATTCCAACGTTCACCATAATGACGGATTATGTCATTCACGCAAGATGGCTTCATCCTGCAATTGATAAATACTATGTGGCAAGTGAAGATTTGAAAGCTAATATGATCGAGAATGGGATCAATGAAAAGGTCATAGAAGTAACGGGAATACCCATTCGAGATGCTTTTGAAAATAATAACTATCCGAATGAGAATAAAAACAATAAAATGATACTTATTATAGTTGGACCATATAGTCAATTAGACCTTACAGCTAAAATGATAAAAAGTCTTGATATTATAAAGGACTGTCATATTACTGTGGTATGTGGCCGAAATGCTAAGTTGAATCAACTCCTGACAAAGCAATTTCAAAATAATTGCAGAGTCAAGATTCTGGGTTTCGTCGAGCAGATGGATGAACTCATGGCTTCAGCCACATGTATCATTAGTAAAGCAGGAGGTTTAACATTAGCTGAATCTCTTGCTCTAAAAGTTCCACTTTTTATTTATCGGCCGTTCGCTGGTCAAGAAAAGGATAATGCCACTTATTTTTCTGAAAAAGGTATTGCATTTATCAGTCATCGGATGAGTGATCTCGCTAACCAAATTCGTCAATTTATAGATAATGATACTAGTGTTTCTCTAGTAAAAAACAAAATGGATTTCTTACATCATAGAAAAGCAGCAGAAAGGATCGTTACGGACGTTCTTAGTACGATCTTTGGACGCAGGAGAGAGCAAGTGATATCGAATTCACCCATGATTTAAACAATCCACTCTAGAAAGAATGTGATTGGCTTGCATACATTGTTATGGGGCATTTTTATCGTACTGCTTCTATATACAATTTTGCCTACTATTATCGTTCGTTTACTTTGTCTGTGGGTGTACAAAAAGAAAGTGAGCAAGGAAGGCATAGCTTTAACCTTTGACGATGGTCCTGATCCAGAGTTTACGCCGCAATTGTTGGATCTTCTCTCCAAATATCAGATCAAAGCCGCATTCTTTGTACTTGGGTCCAAAGCGGAGAAGTATCCAGATATCATTCTGCGCATTCATCATGAAGGGCATCTGATCGGCATTCACAATTATGTCCATTGGACAAATGCTTTTATGACCCCGAAAACGGTTCGAAAGCAATTGAATGATTCCGTAGAAGCGATTGAGAAAATTATTGGGGTAAAGCCGATTTATTATCGTCCTCCTTGGGGGATTATTAATGTCTTTGACCTATTTTTAGTAAAGCAATATCGTTTGGTTCTCTGGTCGTTAATGGTAAAAGATTGGAGAAGTAGGGGAGGCAAGAACCGCATAAGATCAACCTTATTAGCCAAACTACAAATGAATCATATTATCGTGCTTCATGATAGTGGGCAGACTTTTGGGGCGAATCGAGATGCTCCTCACCATATGCTGAAGGCCCTCGAGGATTTCATTGAAATATGCAAACAGCGAAACTTTCCTTTTCTACCCATAGACACCTACTTACAATTACTACAATTTAAGAAAAGGAAGCCAAGTGGGCTTGTAAAGAAATGTCTCGTTTTCATCTGGTTAAAATGGGAACGCATGTTCAATTGGTTATTCAACATTCGGCCAATTGATGTGAATAATCAAATTTTCAATAGCCGAGTGGTCAAATATCACGGGAAAACGATCCATTTGGGAAGTGGGGAAGAGTTGACTTCCGGAGATCTGGTTGTTGAACTTCATTTTAATAATGAGAAACTTCATCAATTGATTACGGAATCTACCTCTATGTTCCAACTTGCTGTCAAAATGAAACATGATGTACAGAGCTTTTTGCCCACACTGGCCCAACGGATTCA
This sequence comes from Paenibacillus sp. WC2504, assembly GCF_052682475.1. NCBI lineage: Bacteria > Bacillati > Bacillota > Bacilli > Caryophanales > Paenibacillaceae > Paenibacillus > Paenibacillus sp. WC2504. Next base: position 7,128,386 of record NZ_JBQZFH010000001.1, on the reverse strand, counting down.
TAGCATGCCCGAAAAAGTCAAAGCGATCTACGGAATCACTATGATACACAGAGGTTCTAGACAATTAGGTTTTACCGTGACAGAGTTACCAAAAGGTTTGTTTAGCAGATTTACACAGATCTATTTAAAGACGTTATTATATGTGCTTCATCCTAACGGAAGAGATCGATTGAAACTGAAAAGTGAACTATTGTCTCCAAGAATAGCAACTATTTCTACTGAGGAACTCTACAAAAAATACGCGGTTACTGTGGAACCTATGCCGATCTCAGAACATGCGATTTCGATCAGTCAGGAAGTTTTATATGAAGCAAACAGGACCTAATACGAAGCTTTTTAGCGTTATTAGTATACTTGTCATTGTAGGTATCTCAGGTTATTATCTTTATCTTGTTCATACAGGAGAAGCAGATGGGTACATTCATCGTATTCGGGAGCTTGGGTGGATAGGCACTATCATTGGCATCTTTGTGCAGTCCATTGTTAATATTCTACCGGTACCTGGAGAGTTCATCTCTATCGGACTCATGGAAATATATGGTCCCGTTTGGGGTGGTATTTATTCGTGGATAGGCGGTGTACTCGGCGCGGTGGGTGCGCTGTATCTCACCAAATGGATTGCAAAGCCTTTCTTCGGTAAATTAGCGCAGCCATTTCTACAAAAAGTAGAAGAGTTCACAAAAAGGCATGAAACGTTTGGTCTTTTACTCATTCGATTCGTCCCTTTGGTCCCGTATCATTTTGTGAATTATGCGTTGGGTTTTTTGAAAATAAACATTTGGTCTTTTATCTGGACCACTGGCTTGGGCATACTTCCCTTCACGATTGCAATGAGTGGTCTTTATGCGGGGGTTCGTAATGGTTCACTCTTATGGGGAGCTATTGGGATCGTCATATTTATAGGATTGCTAGGAGTAAGCTTGCTGATAAAAGGAAGGCGGAGACGAGTCTCTGATCGGGTTTGAATTCGATTTAAATTAGTAATGAAAAGCACTTTATGTTTCGGATAATTCTTAATCAAAAGACGTGACTTGAATAGAACGGAAAGTACGAAAAGACTTACAACCCCAAGAACGCCACCCGTTCTTGAGCCGTTCTCCCCACTAATTACCGCACGAAGAACGGATAGCGTTCTTGTATTTTCATTCTCCATATAACCATTATCCCAACTCAGCATTGACAATATAGTTCAAGAAAGTTATTATATTCTTTGTTGATTTATGTAACTGAAAAGAGGTGTTTTGAAAATGGCAGTTCCTCAACGGAGAACGTCCAAAACACGTCGCGATAAGCGCCGTACTCACTTTAAACTGGAAGTACCAGGAATGGTGAAGTGTGAACAATGTGCAGAATTGAAGAAAGCACATCATGTTTGCAAAAACTGCGGTTCATATAAAGGTAGAGAGATCGTTAAAGCTCAATAATAATATGAATTGCACCGGAAATGACACTTCTAAACAATTAGGGTGTCATTTTTGTATTTTTACATTGTTGTTTACTCTTCCGAAATGGAGGGACTTATGCCTTCGCGATACTCATCATTTCTAATAAAACTGCTGATTACGACCTCACTGATTAGCGCGGTGCCTTTGCTGTGCCTGGGTGTATACGCTTTCTTTCAATCGACTTCCACGGTTCAGGCCAAGGTGAACGAAGCGAATGTGTTCATTTTGCAGCAATCGCAAAGCCGGGTTGAGCAGATTCTGAAGGTAATCGATCAGGTTTCCGGACGGTTCGCGGAGACGCCTTTTGTGATCAATTCCGTGGCGAAACGCATGGAGATTGAAGATTTCCAGGATATCGATCTGCTGGTAAAAGGGCTTCTTGGCGTTCAAACCTATGAATTAGGCGTGAAATCAGCGGAGCTGCACAGTTTACAAAACGGTTGGTATATCAAAGACGGCGGCTTTTACTTTGGCACTGACGCTGCGAAAGCGTCGAATGCACTTGCCTATGTCTATACATCGCGGTGGCTGCCTGACCAGGATGCCTCTTTTGCAGGAATCAAACTTGTGAAAACGATTCCACCACTGGCTGCCGAGCCCAAAGGATATTTATTCGTACGCATGTCGAACACGGAGCTCTCCAAGCTGCTGACGGGAGGTTTCTCAACCAGGGAAACGATGGTCTTGGATGACAAAATGAAGATTATCATTCACAGTGATCCTGCAAGAATTGGTCAAAGTGTTCTTGCCGAGCCTTGGGCCAAGGAGCTTCAGCAATCAGGACATACACAAGGATATGTGAATAGCACCTTATCGGGACAACGGTATAGTGTGATTTATAATCAATCTCGCTACAATAATTGGACCTATGTGTCGGTGATCCCGCTGGAGGAAGCAAGGAAGGAATCCGCTGCTATCGGATGGGCGACGTTAACCGCATGCATTGTGCTGCTGCTTTTTGCCGGGCTGCTGTCTTACTGGGCTTCCAAGCGGATGTATTTCCCTGTACGCAGTCTCATGGAATTCACGATGCGCCATAGTAAGCCGCAAAGCGGCGGGTCTGCCGTCAAAGACGAACTGCAATGGATTGGCACGCAGGTGGCCTCCCTCCATCAATCGAAGGAGCAGCTGGAAGGGCAGATGAAGATTCAGGCCGGCCAACTGGTGGACTACTTCATGCTAAAGCTGTTCCAAGGCGAGTTGTACCGCGGCGAGATGGAGGAGCAGGCGGAGCGGTTCCAGCTGCCTGTTTGGAAGAACTATGCGGTGCTGGTCCTGCAGATCGATACACTGGATCAAACGCGTTATCGTTCCAGTGAGCAGGATTTGCTGCTTTTTGCGATTAATAATATGGCCGCAGAGCTGATTGGGATGCCGCAGCGTATTCATGCGATGCCTATTGGCAATTATCAGGTGATTCTAGTCGGCAGTGATACGGACAACCATATGGAGCTGCTCAGTGAATGGAGTGCGCTGGCCATGTCGGTGCAAAGTGCCGTAGACGAATATTTGGGACTGAAGGTAAGTATCGGTATCAGCAGGCCTTATGACCAATTGTTTGCGACTTCAGGGGCATTTCTAGAAGCCAAAGAAGCGCTGCAATACCGGATTCGTCTTGGCGAAAAAGCGATCCTGCATCTCGACGATTTGAAGCCAAAACAAGCCTCACGGCACTATTACCCACACCATTTGGTGTCGGAGCTAACGCAGGCTATTGCTTTACTTGATAAGGACAAGGCCGAGGAACTGCTGCATCAGTTTATACAGGACGTCCTACGCGTAGAGACGGATTCTAACGTTTATCGGATGTCTTTTGCCATGCTGCTGACGGATCTCATCCGCGTCTTGTACGACATGGGGGATACGGGGGAGCTCTCGTTTCCAGATCAACGTAATGCGTATGAGCACATGTTCCGACTGAAGACACCGCAGGAAATCGAAGTGTGGTTTAAAGCGCAGATGATTCATCCGATGATGGAGCTGACCCGCAAGCGTCACGAATCGTCCGGCAAAAGCATCTCTCGCTCGGTGATGGATCTCATCCATGCCCATTATGACAGTGAGTTGACGCTGGAGCAGTGCGCGCTGCGGTTGAACTACAGCACTCACTATATCCGCCGGATGTTCCGGAAGGAAGCGGGGATGAGCTTTAGTGAATACTTGGCGGGATACCGCCATGATATGGCCAAAAGCTGGCTGAGCAGCACGGAGATGAAGATAACAGACATTGCAGAACGCTTGCAGTACACGAACGCGCAAAATTTCATCCGCCAGTTCCGCAAACTGGAAGGGATGACGCCGGGCCAGTACCGGGAGCAGCGCAGGGATGCTATTGGTTGACGAATTACAATTTAAGAGGTTGTTCCCATACCGGGGACAGCCTCTTTTTTGCGTTCAAAATGATTACCCGCAGGGCCGCTAATGATTATAAATGCTTGCTTAAACGGCGAATAAACGGCTCATTCGCAGATGGAGCGCTGCTGATTATTGCAGGCAATTTCCAGTCTCGATACGCTAACCATGTCAAAACAAACGAGGAGGACGAGTCAACGTGGAACTGACTTCTAGACCGGTAAAAGCGGATACGGCTGCGAGAAGCAAAGCCCGCACGAGAATCAACCGTTTGCTGAAAAACAAATGGCTGTATGCGATGGCGCTTCCTGGCATGCTCTACTTTATTATTTTTCGTTATTTCCCCATGTGGGGGCTGTTGATTTCCTTTCAGGACTACCAGCCGGCACTTGGGATGCTGCACAGCAAATGGGTGGGTTTCAAACATTTTGAGAGGTTCTTTTTCGATGCTTCATTCGCAATGCTTTTCAAAAATACGATTATTCTCGCCGTGTACAATCTGGTCTTTTTCTTCCCGCTGCCGATCATTCTAGCCCTGTTATTAAATGAAGTGCGCAGGGAAGTTTTCAAACGCAGCATTCAGACGATTGTCTACATCCCCCACTTCGTTTCCTGGGTGGTTGTGGTTGGGATCTCCTACATCTTTTTCACGACGGAAGGAGGCATCGTCAACGACCTTTTCGTTTCATTGGGTCTGCCGAAAATGGAGTTCCTCATCTCAAGCGAGTGGTTTCGAACGATGATCGTTTCGCAAGTGGTATGGAAGGAAACAGGCTGGGGTACGATTATTTTCCTGGCTGCACTGGCCGGGGTGGATCCGCAGTTGTATGAAGCGGCAAGAATCGATGGCGCGAACCGTTTCCGCCAATTGTGGCATATTACGCTTCCTGCCATCCGCAGTGTCATTGTCATTTTATTTATTCTTCGACTGGGGTCGTTCCTGGATACCGGCTTTGAACAAATCTTCTTAATGCTGAACGCCATGAATCGCGAGGTAGGCGAAGTTTTTGACACCTACGTTTACAACGTCGGGATTCAGCAAGGCCAGTTCAGCTACAGTACAGCAGTCGGATTGTTTAAGTCGATCATTGGGCTGGTGCTGGTGGTTGGGGCCAATCGGTTGGCCAAAAAATTCGGCGAAAGCGGCCTGTATTAGGAAGGGAGTAGTATTCAATGATCAATAAAAGCATAGGCAGCCGCATCTTTGACGGCTTCAATTACACATTTCTGACGTTGTTTGCTCTCGTCACACTGCTGCCGTTTATCTACATCATCTCGGTTTCATTTGCAGAGCCGGAAGAGGTGCTCAGACGGGGATTCATTTTGTTCCCTACTTCCTTCTCGTTGGAAGGTTACCGCTACATTTTCTCGACTCAAACGATTGTGAACAGCCTATTTGTGACGATCGGCATTACAGTGGTCGGTACCTTTATCAATCTTTTGTTCACCTCGCTGCTCGCCTATCCGCTTTCGAGGCAGGATTTTGAAGGAAGAAAGCTGTTTATGATGCTGATCGTCTTCACCATGCTGTTCCACGGCGGGATTCTGCCAACGTTCCTTGTCGTTAAGGCGCTTGGCATGCTGAACAGCTACTGGTCTCTGCTGATTCCCAATGCGATCAGTGCGTTTAACCTCATCGTCGTTGTGAGCTTTTTCCGTCAGCTGCCCGAGGGGCTTGAGGAAGCGGCCAAAATTGACGGCTGCAGCGACGTGGGCTTGCTTTTCCGAATTGTGCTGCCTTTATCGACGCCAGTGCTTGCTACGTTTGCCTTGTTTTATGCGGTAGGCCATTGGAACACCTTTTTCAACGCAATCATGTACATTAACGATTCGAAAATGTGGCCGATTCAAGTCTGGCTGAGGCAAATCGTCATCTTATCCCAAGGTGGAATCGGTGATTCGACGCAGTTTGATCAGAATTATATCGCGCCTCCATCACAAATCATTAAGATGGCTGTCATTGTCATTTCAACGGTGCCGATTCTACTCGTCTATCCGTTCCTTCAGAAGCATTTTGCCAAAGGAGTCATGATCGGTTCTGTAAAAGGTTGAACAGGCTCCCGAAAACTATTGTGATTGGGAAGCATTCATATAAAATAAGACTATGGGGAGGCATTGCCACAATGAGAAAATACGCGGGAATGAGAAAAAGCGGTTTGGCTGCAATGGGAATGATGGTTGGCGCTGCAGCGCTGCTGGCCGGTTGTGGAAACGAAGCGAGTCCAGCTGCAGGAGGGAATGCGGGTACTAGCAGTGCGCCTGTAAGCAAAGAGCCCTTGAAGCTAAGTGTCATGACACTCATGTATGCAGAGCCGCCCAAAGCGGACAGTGAAGTGCAAAAACAGATTGAAGCTTATACGAACACGAAATTGGACATCTCCTGGGTCCCCAACTCTTCCTACAAAGAAAAGGTCAATGTCACGATTGCTTCCGGCGAGCTTCCCAAGGCGTTGCTTGTGCAGAACAATAAGGATTCGAACATTTTGAGCGCTGTGCGAGCCGGCGTGTTCTGGGAAGTGGGTCCTTACCTCAAGGACTATCCGAATCTGTCTAAAATGAACCCGGCTGTTTTTGACAATATCAAGGTGGATGGCAAAATTTACGGCTTATTTCGTGCCCGCGATTTGTCCACCTATGGAGTTCTTTTCCGCAGCGACTGGTTGAAAAACGTAGGCTTAAGCGAACCGAAAACGCTTGATGATTTATATAACGTTTTTAAAGCGTTTACACTGAATGATCCTGACAAAAATGGCAAAGCGGACACGGTTGGTTTGACGGAAGAGAAAACGATGGACGGTTTTGGCGTCATAGCCTCCATTATGGGTGCTCCGAATTCCTGGGAAGTAAAGGAGGGCAAATTAAGTCCTGATTTTCTAGCGCCAGAGTATTTCGAAGCGATGAAATTTTATAAAAAGCTGTACGACGAGAAGCTCATTAAGCAGGACTTCCCTGTTCTGAACAATCAACAGAAGAAAGACGATATCAACCAGGGCAAAGCTGGAGCGGTGATTTCGAATATGATTGACGGAGCGGGTTATCAGGCATCGCTTTCCAAAACGTTCCCTGGCGCAGATATAGATGTTGTCTCCCGAATAAAAGGGCCTAAAGGCGAGAGGTTGCCGGGCGGCGTAGGCTATAACAGTGTGTTTATGTTCCCGAAATCAAGTGTGAAAACCGAGGCGGAGTTAAAACAAATTCTAGGCTTCTTTGATAAAATTTCCGATCAGAAGATGTTGGATTTGCTGGGCTGGGGCATCGAAGGCAAACACTATAAGATCGAAGACGGCAAGCCGGTATTTATTGACCAAAAGCTGCAGGACACCGAAGTAGGCTCCAGTTATCTGCAGCTTCAAATCGCCAAGTATACGGCAAAAACGACGGGGAAAGAAACACCGCTCATGGAGAAATACGGCAAAATGATTAAAGAGAACGAGGCTATCGCGGTCAATAACCCGACGAATCCGCTCGTTTCCGAGACACAAACGACCAAAGGCAGCGAGCTGAAGCCGATCATTGACGACGCCCGTACGAAGTATATCTTGGGTAAAATCGATGAAGCAGGCTGGAAGCAAGCTATCGAGCAGTGGAGAAAAGCCGGCGGCGATAAAGTCATTGAAGAGTTCAGCGCGCAATACGCGAAGAGCGGCAAGTAAGGCAGCAAAATAGCAGAGGCGGCCCTAAGGTAGAGAGATCTACTTTAAGGACCGCCTCTTATGCGTATGACAGTTTAATTCCATCCTTTAGCAACCATCGGTTTCTTCTTCGTTTTCTTGAACAATCTATAAAATAAGCCGAGTTCCTTTTTCCGTTTGAGTGTGGCTTTGATACCTTCAAGCAGCAGCATTGATCTAAGTTCGTCGCGACGGTTTAACGTATGCAGTCTTTTGATAAATAGCTTGTCCATGCGAACATCCCTCCCATTCATCTATCTCCATTATAAACGGGATCTGCGAATTTGATTGTCGCTTTGTAGAGAGGGATTGCACTTGTTTTGTCGAAACTGGAGCGGGTAGCCCTCGATTTCCTTCAAGTCCCTATAGGCAGATGAATCACTGTACAGTATTATCTAACTTAGGGTGATATCATATGTTCATTTCTCCTATGCTTTTGCAAGACGCCAAAGATAATAGACCTTATAACAGCAAACATCATATTGCAGAACTTAAGTTTGACGGTTTTAGGTGCATTCTTTCTAATTTGGACAAACTCTATGTATATACGAAAGACAAGCAATTGGTTACGCATAAATTTCCTGAGCTGTTCCAATGCCCGATTCCCGAGGGAACGATCCTTGACGGTGAATTGGTTATTTTGGATGATCAAGGTAAACCGGACTTTGAAGCGATGTCAGCTAGATTTTTAAATCCGACAGACTTATCGCCTGTAGTATTTTTTGCATTTGATATCCTAAAATACAAGGGAATTGATGTCACTGAATTACCCTTGCTTAAACGCAAGGAGCTGTTGGAGCAAGCTTTCATCGAGAATGACAGGTACAAAAGGGTGAAGGTTTACGAGGGTAAAGCGGAGGATTATTTTGAGAAAATCCGGCAGGATGGGCTTGAGGGCATCATTTTGAAGTCGAAAAAAGAAAATTTCAAGTACGAGAGCAACAAACGCTCCAGGCAATGGCAAAAAGTGATTAACTGGACTTATGCAGATGTTTATATTTCTGGTTATAGGAAAAATAATTTTGCTTTGCTGGCGTCCATTGATTCAGCGAATGGTTTGAAGATTCCGGTTGGGGTGATTGAGACCGGGGTAACGCCTCTGCATCAAAAGGCGCTCGATGGCGTGAAGCACCGCTTAGTCTACAAAGAGGACAATCATTTTGCTTATATGGAACCGCGGCTAATGGCCAAAATTAAGACGAAAAATTGGACGAGAAACGGAAGGCTTCGTTCGCCGGTTTTCATGGAATTTGTGATGTAAAAAAAGACTGGATCACCAAGGAGGAAGTGGTGGTGCAGTCTTTTCTCTGTACATGCTGTTGTTACATGCGTCTAAAGTTACCGGTGCTGCCGCTTAGCTGCTGCTCAGCGATTTGAATCAATCTTCTCGTAATGTGTCCGCCGATTGCGCCGGTATCACGAGTAGCCATGTAGCCATAATACCCGTCCTGAGGAATCTGAATACCTAGTTCCTGAGCGACCTCGTATTTCATTTGCTCAAGAGCTGATTTTGCTTGTTGCACAAGTAATGTATTGCTTCTACTGCTAGCCATTTGGATTCACTCCTTTATTTGGTGTATGAGTATTTTGTGGAAGTTATGGTTTTTTATTCATGGTTGTTGGAAAATTTTTTGTGGCCCGATGATTACGCTTTCATAAAACGTTGGAAAATTTTGCGGCATGTTTTCGGAAAAACCCCGTGTTACAATCGGAAAGATCGATTATGGTCAAAAAACTTAGAAGGCCGAAGCTTCTTTGAAAGCACGGGGGACCCAATCTTTGGGGTGAAGTCGCTATGAACGCGACCGGGTGATTACTCTTTGACCCGAATCCGACAGCTAACCTCGCAGGCCGCAAAAAGGAGAGATTTCTATGTTAAAACGTTATAAACAGCTAGTCGTAACCGGTGCTATTGGACTAAGCGTCCTAATGAGTTCCAGCGCAGCCATGGCGGCATCCGCCACGTACACGGTGTCAGACAACGATACCATGTGGTTGATCTCCCAGAAGTATGGCGTAAGTCTCACTTCGCTGATTCAGGCTAACCCTCAGGTTGCCAACCCGAATGTGATCTGGTCTGGGATGACGTTGAACTTTCCTGGCAGCACAGGGACAAGCGGCGGCTCTCAAACACCAGCCCCGTCAGTGCCTGCTCCATCTACACCAGCTGCCCCATCAACGCCAGCTACATCTGCGCAATCCGCTTTTGCCAGCCAAGTCGTTACATTAGTTAACCAGGAACGTGTAAAAGCTGGGCTACAAGCGCTCACCAGCGATAGCGCCCTTACAGCTATGGCGTTGGATAAAGCCAAAGATATGTACAACAACGACTATTTTGATCATACGTCGCCGACCTATGGGTCACCTTTTGATATGATGAGCACTTATGGTATTCCTTATTCCTATGCAGGTGAGAACATTGCTAAAGGACAACCTACACCAGAGGCCGTAATGGAGGCCTGGATGAACAGTACGGGGCACCGTGAAAATATTTTGAACCCCAATTACACAAAAATTGGCGTCGCCTATTATAACGGAGAATGGGTGCAGGAATTTATCAGCAACTAATGCTCTATAGCGAATCCAAAAAACAACCCTTGTGATTCCCCAGTCGGGAATTCGCAAGGGTTTTATTTATATTTCAACTTGGCAACTCCCCACATCAAGAGTGGCAGAATGATCCCATGGAGGGGTAATAAATAAGGAATCGCGATTTTTTGTGGAAATAACACGGAACTATCGATAAAGTCCCGAGGGATCAAGGTAAGCAGCGCGATAACCGGTGCTACGAACCAAATCATACGTCGCCATTTTTTAAGGCCGAAACTTTGAGCTGTTCCATATGTACACACGAAAAAGTAGAGAGATACTTTAGTGAACACACTAATAATCCAGATGGCGATAACAAAGGAATCCAGGTTTTGAAAAAAGTCGAAATAGGAAATATAACGAATCAAATTAAAATAAGGATAGGTTTGGCCCGAAGGGGCGATGTGTCCAAATACGGAAAGGATTAAGAAAGTCGAAATGCTTGTTAACAGACCAGCAGCAGCAACCCCGAGTATGGCTGGTTTCACCCCATCTTGAGGCTTTGATAGAAAGCCCATGATGACGAGCAGAAGGATGCAGTCTCCAAGAAACGTTGAAGTCGGCAGCGCTCCTTTTAAGATTGTCATCGCACCGGTATCCACATAGAAGGGAAGGATATTGTTAATATGGACATTTTTTAGGCTCAGCAAGAGAGGAATAGCAATCCCAAGAAGGGTTAAAGGTCCTAAGATTTCGCAACATCTCGCGATAACCTCTATCCCCGAGAAAGTTACATAAATCGCAACGAGGAGCATGCCTAGCATCGGGACAAGGATTGGAGTTTTGGGCAGAATAGTCGCAACGATGAACTCTGCGTACTGCCTTATAATGATAGCAAGCACGCTGTACCAGTAGATGAAATACACCACCGTAACCGTATAGCCGATGTATCGACCAAATAATCTCTTTGAAAATTCAACGATGGTTTGTCCTGGATGATATAGACTCAACCGTGAGCAAACATAAGCGACCCCTGCACCTATTCCGGTTGCGCAAACGGTTGAAAGCCAGGCATCTTGCTTCGCAGTTTGGATAGATGGATTTATTGTCAGTAAAATGGTCATCCCCAGCTGCATGGTCAATATCATCCAGAATAATTGTTTCCCGCCAATCTGCATGTCCGTAAGTGCTCCTTTAATGATCTAAAAGTTTACCAAGAGGGTAGAAAATGTAATTTACCAACTGCGTCGGACCTGGCATTCCCGGATTCATAACTAAAGCGATCGCTAGAATCCAGCATAAGGTTAAAATAGAGAGATAAGCCGCTTTCTCTTTGGTCGGCCTGTTTTTCAAGCGAAACCATTGAAAGAGAGTGATGATCAGGCACGCGGCCATGCATATGGGAATGTCATTGGATGTCATTGGATATACTCCTATTCCTCTTCCTTTTCTTTTTCCTCTCGGGATCGAGAAGACTTGATGCTGGATAGCCCAGGACGCAGCATTCTGGCATCCGATTGTACAGTAACTTCGACGTTTGGGAAGATCTCGTTCCAACGTTTTTGGTTTTGCCGCCATTCCTTAGGGTACGCTCGGTGGAATTCCCCAGCGAAATCAAAAATGTCCGCTTTGTAACCTTGCTGAACCTTTCGCAAAGCGACTGCGACACGCTCTTCAATATCGTCATTCATAGCGGCTTCTACACGTTTAACAGCTTGGTGATCGGAGGCGAGATCCAGTGAAGTTGTATTTTGCAGGGCATCATCTTCCGTATGAATCCAGACGTTCATGCGCCACTTGCCATTTTCGATGATTGGCTGCAGTTTCGTCTTGCTTTTCAATAGTCGAAGGGAAACATGGCCGGAGGTACCTTCCGGCGTCACAGTAACGACGGCTGTTTTAATCTCGTCCCTGAGCCATAGCAGGCCGCGGGTGGTTGGATCGTCAATGGTGCCGACCATCTTATCGTCTTTGAATACAGCCGTATAATTGGTGAAACTCCCTGTGTCGTCGTGATTTCTCGGGGTGTTTGCCGCCAGAAGTTCAATATAAGGCAGGGCGGCAGCACTGGACGGATTCCCCAACATTTGTGCCAAATCCGCCAACGTTACACTAAGGATGATTTTACTCTTGCCAATCTCCCTCATGATCTCTGAGGAGTTTCGCTCCAGCCGTGTATTCATCTCGAGAATTTCGCGTGCGCTTCCTTTGCAAACATACATAAAGGAACGCTCTCGCGGTTGAGGCGCTCTCATTAAGTAATCGACCTCGTCTCGAACTCCTTGTCGTGCCACAGACTCACCGAAAATAATAATTTCGGTATGACCCCAGAAAATTTTGCGCGGCATCTTCTCTTGAATCTTAGAAATCGCATCAGCAATATCTACGCCTACCGCGGATTTGACGAGGGAAGTTTGAATGCTGCCTCCTTTGTTGCTGCTTTCCAAACCGCCGCCACCGCCGCCGGGACTTCGTGGGATAAAAATCTGTAACGTTAATTCGATCGACGTATCGTCATATTTATCAATCGCTGCTCCGGTGACGAGTGCCAAATCATTCACTTCCGTCCGATCCCAGCAGCCCGTCAGCAGCGGGGTGAAGAGAACTGCCGTTAGTAGTAGCTTCAGCATTGCTTTCATCCTTGCTGCCCCTTTCTGAAAGAAGCGGCAATAAGAAGCATGGAGGGGATACCAAGCTGTGTGATCAGTGCCAAAAAAGGGATATTCGTTCCTATAGCGTGCATGAGTTCCTGAAAATTAGGAGAAACCCAAAAGCTGAGCAGCAGTATCAGAAAGCCAACTGGAATGATAAGAGGCCGATAATCAGAGAGCCCCAAACATTGCGCCGTGCCTAGCACAGTGGCATAGTAGATCAGCGATACTTTAATGAACATCCCAATGATCCAAATGGTCATCACTAGTGCTTCCACATGTTCCAGAAAGTCAGAAATGGAAATGTAACGTACTGCAACGAGGAAAGCATAATTGAATTTAACCGTAAGCGATCCGAACATTAATAAAATGGTCAGATTAATCGTCAATAAGGTGATCATGACAATGCCGAGGCTGATGAAGCTCCACTGCAAGACATGCTTTTTTTTATTCAAAAATGGATAAAGAAACGACAACATAAAAAACTGGGTAAACCAAGAAGAGGGGACAAGTGACCCCACTAGTAGGGGAAGCGGGCCATCTCCCAGAATAGGAAACATCTCTTTGGGATGAAGATCAGGAATCATCAAGATCAGCATGATGAAAATGATGAGCACAGCCGAAGGAACAAGGATTTGTGAGACTCTGGCGAGCACCTCAATCCCCTCGTATAAGACATACGCACATACAGCCACCATACAAAAAATGACGAGTGCTATCGGTGTTTCATGTAAGAAGTTACCGACAACAAATTCCCCGTATTCGCGCAGAACGAGCCCATTCGTAAAAATAAACGACACGAGAAAGAAGCCGGACAGCGCCTTCCCTGCGTACACGCCGAGAATCGATTCCGTATATTGGATGAAGGTTAATTCCGGATATTTGATATATAGGCGATACATAACAATCACGGACAAAAACCCTACTATTGTCGCAACCAGTGGTGTCATCCACATATCAATGCCGGAGGTTTTCATCGTGATGGACGGGACAGATAAGGTGGCGGTAGCCAGGACAGTTGGATGCATAATGATAGCTAATTGAAGGGGAGAAATACGTCCCTTTTCAATCATGAATGTCATCCCCTTTTGGCGGATCTGGTCTTTGTCCAGAGGGCTGTCGAATCGTATTCATCCTTCCGGTAAATTTAGGGCGGGTCCGCATGGACCAGATAGGTGCACGGATGATCACATCTTTCAACTCTTTTGCTTTAATCGGCGCAAGTGGTTGAAGGTAAGGAACGCCAAGCGACCTTAAGGAGCAGAGGTGGATCACGATAACAATAAATCCAAGCATGAGTCCAAGCAGCCCTAGAATTCCCGATAAAATCATGATGGGAAATCGAAGCATTCGCAAAGCGATGCCTGTGGAATACTGCGGCATCATGAAGGAGGCGATTCCCGTGATAGCCACCACCATGACCATTGGAGCCGACACCAAACCCGCGGAGGTTGCGGCTTGACCGATGACGAGCGCGCCTACGATACTAACAGCGGCACCTACCTGCTTAGGGAGACGAACGCCGGCTTCGCGGAGCGCTTCAAAAGAAATTTCCATGAGAAGAGCTTCAACGAGTGCGGGAAACGGAATATCTTCTCTGGACTTCGCAATGCTTAGCAAGAGAGATGTGGGAACCATCTCTTGATGAAAGGTCAAAATTGCCACATACAAAGATGGAAGCAGCAGTGTTATGAAAAAAAACATATAGCGCAGCCATCGAATTAAGGTACCGATAATAAATCTTTGATAATAGTCCTCTGGCGATTGCAAAAGCGAGAACAGCGTGGCTGGCGCTATCAAAGCAAATGGCGTTCCGTCTACGAGAATCGCTGTACGGCCTTCCAGAAGCGCCGCGGAGACAACATCCGGACGTTCTGTTACTTGAATTTGTGGAAAAGGAGACAGCGGATGATCTTCAATTAAACCCTCGATATATCCGCTTTCCAGAATGCCGTCGATTTCAATTTCGGCAATCCGTTGTTCAACTTCCTGAATGAGCCCCTCATTGGCGATGCCCTCCATGTAAATAACGACGACTTCCGTGCGTGTGTGTTTTCCTACTTTGTACGAAACCATTTTGAGGGAAGGACTTTTAATTTTCCTCCGAAGCATAGCTGTATTAACAGACATTGTTTCGGTAAATCCCTCGCGTGGTCCGCGAATAACGGATTCTGCCGACGGTTCCTCAATGTTTCTCTTTTCCCAGTGAGCAAGACCTAGCGAGTATGCCAGAGGGATTCCGTCGATGAGAAGTTCGACATTGCCTACAGAAAGATGAGCAATGATGTCTGAGAATGTCGAAGTCTCCTTGACGTCCGAGATGGAAATAATGGATGACAGTTCCTTTTCCGTGTAATTCCATTCTTCTATTGTCTCGCTAAGTAAAGGACTTAGGACGTTTCGATCCAATGCTTCAAGATTAACCATCCCTTCGATATAAACGATGAGGGCTCTGGTTGTTCCTCCAATAAGGAAATCGTGGAAATTGACATCTTTGCATTTTGTATATATAACCTGAAGAGTTCGAAGGTTATCATCGAGTGAGTAGGAAACAGTTTCCAATGAATTCGACAAACTTGCATCCATGAGAACGCTCCTTAGATGTGATAATTATCTGTTTGTCCAATTAAGCTGGTTGCTAAACCAATTCTTCGAGGAACGATCAAACAAAAAAATTAGCGAATTTTGGATAAAATAGTGTTGTAAAGTAAAAATATGTATGGAGTCTGAAAAATTAATCGAAACTTGTGAAACGTGATGGGCGTTCATCCGTATCAAAGTATTGAGCGTACTACAAAACAAGTTGTGAAGGAGGTGGCCTGATTGACTATCAGTTTGGTCAAAGGTCAAAAGATCGATTTAACAAAAGGGAATGCCGGTCTTACTAAAGTAGTTGTAGGTCTCGGATGGGATCCTGCTGTAATTGAGAAAAAAGGCTTTTTCGGAACGAAGAAAACAGCAGTTGAGATCGATTGCGATGCTTCAGTGATTTTATTGGATGCGAATGGTAAACTGACAAAAGAGAAAAATGTCGTGTACTTCGCGAATTTGCAAAGTCCCGATGGCTCCGTTGTTCACTCCGGAGATAACCGTACAGGTGAAGGCGATGGCGATGATGAGCAAATTTCGGTTAATTTGAGTCAAGTGCCTGCGGACGTTAGTAAAATCATTTTCGTCGTAAATATCTACGATTGTGTTAATAGAAAACAGGATTTCGGTCTGGTTCAATCCGCTTACATTCGAATTCTGAATGATTCTAATAAACAAGAATTGGTTAAGTTTAATCTAACTGATAGTTACGCTGGTAGAACCTCTTTAATCGTTGGTGAAATTTACCGCCATAGTGGTGAATGGAAATTTAATGCGATTGGTGAAGGCAGTACGGATACGACAATTGGTCAATTAGTTAAACGTTACACATAATCCACTATACAAAGCGAGGTCATTATCCATGGCGATTTCATTATCTAAAGGTCAAAAAGTTGATTTGACAAAATCAAACCCAGGTCTGACGAAAGTGGTTGTTGGCTTAGGCTGGGACACGAATAAATACGATGGCGGTAAAGATTTCGATCTAGATGCTTCCATTTTCTGTGTGAACGCAGCTGGCAAAGTGAATTCGGAAGCTGACTTCATTTTCTATAACAACCGCAAAAATGCGAATGGATCCATTGTTCATAACGGTGACAACCGTACAGGTGCTGGAGACGGGGATGATGAGCAAGTTAGCGTGGATTTGGCTAATATACCGGCTGAAACAGAAAAGATTGCATTCTGTATCACGATCCATGAAGCGGATGTAAGAAGCCAAAACTTCGGACAAGTATCCAATGCTTATGTGCGTATCCTTAACGAAGGATCTGGCGCGGAATTGATCCGTTACGATCTTGGCGAAGACTTCTCTATCGAAACAGGCGTAGTAATTGGTGAGTTGTACCGTCACAGTGGCGAGTGGAAATTCAGCGCAATCGGAAGCGGCTACAAAGATGGTCTTGGTGGACTAGCTCGTGATTACGGCTTGCAAACTTCCTAATAAGTCAAAAATATTCTAAGGAGCTGTTGGATATGGCAATCAGCTTGTCCAAAGGTCAAAGAATTGACTTAACCAAAACAAACCCCGGTTTAACGAAGGCGATTATCGGTTTAGGTTGGGATACCAACAAGTATTCTGGCGGTCATTCTTTCGATTTAGATGCCTCGGCCTTTCTGCTGCATGCTGACAATAAGGCCAAAGGCATTGAAGATTTTATCTTTTATAACAATTTGGTTGGTGCAAATGGTTCGGTTCAACATACGGGAGACAACCGGACTGGTGATGGAGACGGCGATGACGAGCAGATTAAGGTTGATTTCTCGAAAATCCCTGCGCATATTCACCGTATCGGTATTGCCGTAACCATCCATGATGCAGCAAGCCGCAATCAGAATTTCGGACAAGTGTCCAATGCATTTGTTCGTCTTTTCGATGAAGTAACAAGTCAAGAAATTTTACGCTATGATCTAGGTGAAGATTTTTCAATTGAAACTGCGGTTGTCATTTGTGAGTTATACCGAGACAGCCAAGGTCAGGAATGGAAATTCCAAGCGGTTGGAAGTGGCTTCCAAGGCGGTCTTCAAGCATTATGCAAAAATTATGGACTTGATGCGGAGTAAAGCTTAAACTAGGTGGGGTGGTGCAGTTTAGGCATCACCCCTTTGCTAGCCAATAGGCATACTTCATCCAGGCACTAGCAAGATATGCTGGAATATAACTGGGAAATCACTTCTCCATCGAGACAGCTATAGTTGCAGGAGAATTATATAGATACGGCGCAGCGTGTAAATTAAGCGCAATTGGATCTGACTCCTCAGATGGGTATGAGAATGGGTTGCAGGCAGTAAATACTAGGGAAAATTACAGGAGGGTCAAGGCGCATGGCAGATTTTTTTCAAAGTTTCATCAATAACTTTCTTAGTTTTTTTAGCTGGGAAGTGTTATCGGAAACAGTGACAGATCCCGTAAACTGGGGGATTATCGGTACACTTGTTATCTTAGAGGGCTTGCTTTCGGCGGATAATGCGTTAGTACTAGCGGTTATGGTTAGACACTTACCTAAGGAACAGCAGAAAAAGGCGTTATTTTACGGACTTATTGGTGCTTACATCTTTAGATTTGTAGCTATCGGTGTGGGTACTTTCTTAGTTCAAATTACATGGATTAAAGTACTTGGTGGTCTTTATCTCCTCTGGATCGCAATCAGTAATCTCTTCTTCAAGAAACATGAAGAGGATGAGAATGGTGAAGTGAAGAACAAAGGTCTTTCCTTCTGGCGTACAGTATTAGCGGTAGAAGTGATGGATATTGCATTTAGTGTAGACAGCGTGCTTGCTGCTTTTGGTGTCAGCGAAAAGGTGTGGGTACTGTTCCTCGGAGGTATTTTGGGCGTACTCATGATGAGAGGTGTGGCGCAAGTCTTCTTGAAATTAATTGATAAAATTCCGGAATTGGAAAAAACAGCGTTCATTCTTATTATCGTGATCGGTCTTAAGATGATTGCCGGCGCATTTGGTATCCATATCTCCCATGTTCTTTTCTTCTCCGTGATTATTGCTTTGTTTGGCGGAACGATTATTCTCAGCCTACTTCGCAATAAGAACAAAACGGAATCTCACAACTAAAAAGAGCGCATAATTGAAACTGTGCATCATATCTTTGAATAAGAGGATCTCAACTCATTCAAAGAAGGTGCACAGCATGATAATAGGCGGGTTTATACTCTTTGGAATCATTCTCGTGCTCATTGTCGTCGCAGCCTCTGAAAAAGCAGAATCTGTGTCCAAATTTATCGATAAATAGACACCTATGAAACCTGTAAAGGTTTCTTTTTTTTGATTCGATTTGGTAGAATATAAAGGTAGAGTCGAAAAGAAGGCAGTTAAGAAAAAGGAGCTGTAACATGCTGCAATTAAGCGATAGTCAGCTTGCAACAATGTGGACTCAAGGGGATTCCAAAGCGTTCAGCCGACTTCTTGAGCTGTATAAGGACAGAATTTACCGTTTAGCCTATCGGATACTGCGCAACAAATCGGATTCGGAGGATGTCGTACAAGAGACTTTTTTACGGGCGTATCAGCACTCCCATCGCTTTGACGCAAGCAAAAATTTCTCTACTTGGATTTTTAGCATTGGCAAAAATGTGACCATTGATTTTTTGCGTAAAAAGAAGGCGGAGTTGTCCATGGATACGAATCCAAATCCGTTTCAAGATGCGCTGCCTTTTTATGATAAGCTGACAAGCCTTGAGAAAACACCTGAACTTCAATTAATTGAGCAAGAAACAGCCGAACAGGTAGAACTGATGATTCGCGAATTGCCCGATAAATATAAAACGCTGATCGTGTATAAATACTTTTTAGATATGTCTCTGGAAGACATTAGCAAAGAAGTGAACTTACCTGTTACGACGATTAAAACAAGGCTCTTTCGCGGCCGAAACTACATTAAACGTAAGTGGGGTTCGCTATTCTTTATGCTGCAGAGCCTAACATCGGTTATTATTTTTTAAACCTATCATTCTAGTAGACAGAGGAGCATCCGAATGAGCACTTCCAAAATTGAAGCACCAAAGATGCAGAAAGAGTTGCCTTCGATATCACTGCCCGATGAGGCGCTGAACTCGGAAGATAGCTTTCACACTGGAATTATAAGCGATTGTATAATGGATAATCAGAAAGCGTCAAAAGTGGCTTTTGACAAAATTATTTTTCGAAATGTCACCTTTACACGAATTGCCATGAAAGACATTGAGTTGACCGACGTCATCTTCGAGAAATGTGATTTATCGAATGTAGATTTCGGAGAAGCTACGATTCATAGAACTGAATTTAGAAATTGCAAAATTATCGGGATGGATATGACAGGAGCAACCATTCGAAATGTGCTGTTCGATTCTTGTTTAGGGGATTATGTTAATTTCCGGATGGCTAATTTCAGACAAGTTGCTTTTGAAGAATGTTCGCTTTTAAGTGCTGATTTCTATGAGGCAACACTGCAAAAGATGTACTTTGAGACATGTAAGCTGGATCGCGCTCAGTTTACGGGAGCCAAGTTGGCTGGAATCGATCTTAGTTCCTGTGATTTCACTAGTCTAGGCGTGGGTGTGGAAGAATTACGCGGCTGCATCATTTCGAGAGGGCAAGCTTCTGTATTTGCAAGTCTTTTTGGGCTTATACTAAAGGAATAAAGGCACTAGTGAAATGAGGGGCAACGGTGAAATTTGGTTTTGATATTGATGATACACTCATTAATTTAAGAGAACATGCTTTTCACATTTATAATCGCAAGTTGAATCAAAATATCGGGTTGGACGTGTTTCAAGCTTTAACTACCATGGAGATTCATGATGCTTTCGGGTTGACGAAAGAAGAGGGAGGGAAGCTCTGGCAGAGCCTCCGCGATGATATTTATTACTCTGACTGTGCTCCATTCCCGCATGCACGTGAGATCTTACACGAGTTAGTCAAGCAGGGCCATGAGGTTTACTATATTACGGCAAGAGCGAAAGAGCATACGGAACGGACGCGAGAGTGGCTTATTCAAAATGGTTTTCCCGTTGCAGAAGGTCATTTCTATTGCGGAATGAGTGATTCCGAGAAAGTACATATTATCGAGGACTTGAAATTGGATTATTATTTCGACGATAAGCCGAAAGTTCTTGAGACTTTATCTCAATTGCCAGTGAAAGCTTATGTAAAAGACCGATCCTACAATCAGCATCTTAATTTGCCACGGATAACTTCTTGGGATCAGTTGTGGGAAGAGCTGAAATCATAATAAGCGGTATAGTTACAAATTGACCGTATCACCGAGTTGTAAGGAAAGTAAATGTTCAATGCCTTCAGATGCTAGCTGCTTAAGCAGGGCATCTGTTTCTTTTTTTGGAGCATGGACTAGAAGCTTATACTTGCTGTTTAACGATTGCGTCATCTTGCGCACATCAGGCAACCCTTGATGGATCTTGTATCGAACCATTCTCAATTGACAGCCGCGCTCTTCATCGCTCATCGCTAGCAGGCGCTGCGCCCTTGTTCCCATAGCGACATGCCCGGTTAAAAGAATGCCATTCGTCATGTTCGTGCGAAACTGCTCGTAGTACCATTGAGATTTGGGAGATTGCATCATCCCGTCACTTGTGAACCAGATAGCTGCCCGAGAATTGGTCATATCCTCATGGAATAATCGTTTACGTTGATCCTCATTGTGGATTAATTCAAAGCTTTCATTATTCAAAGCTTCTGTGAGGATGTGTTCCATGCCTGGTTTCAACCAATCGGCGTGTTGGAGCATAAGCTCCATAGCCTGAATGAGCTCATATTCGGCCCGTATCGGCGTTTCGGGGAAACGCTGACGCATAAGCAGGAGCAGGTCTTGCCCTCTACCGCAAACAGGAACAGGCAGCAGCAATTGACCACCTTCATTTAAAATCTCCTCAGCCGTAGTGAAAAGCTTCTCCAGCTTCTCGTTTTGGTATTCGGTATCGGTGCTATAAGCGGCATCGATAATTGCTACATCTACAGGAATGCCTCCATTGATGATGTCCTTAGGTAAATCTGTGCCCAGGAGCAGGGAATCTTCGCTGTAATCTCCGGAAAAGAACAATCGCTTCCCATCGATTTCTAAAAGCATCCATATCGAGCCCAGCATATGTCCGCTGCGACCCCAACATATGCTAAGTGTTGGAGAGAGCTCAATCCATTGCTGAGGCGGGGCCATGTCTTCGATGAAAACGTATTGGACACGCGCGATATCCGCTTCATCGTAGGGGAGTTCTCCACCTTGCAGTTTGACATGTTTCTCCCAAGCGGCATAATACCCAGGAAGCTGTTGAGCGGTTAGGCGGGTCGTATATACCTTGCCGGAATAACCTAGCTTATATAGGGAAGGGATTGCGATTGAGTGATCTTCATGCGCGTGAGAAAGAAAGACAGCGTCCAATTCCGCAACTTTGGTCGGATCGATCAGCGGATATTCTCCGAATCCCTCCCGTTTTACACCACAATCGAGCAAAATGGATGTCTGTTCATTACCTATCCAATAACAGGAGCGGCCGTGCTCGCCAGCGCCGCCCCAAACGTTCAATTGCATCATTCCACATTCCACTTTCTGTTCGTATTCATGTTGTTCACAATAAGCAGCAGCACAGTTGTGAGACCGACGGAAACGACGGCCATCGCCATGCCGAGCGAAATTTGACCTTGTTCAAATTGAGCAAAAATATAGGTGGCCGACGTTTGCATCGACGGCGGAAGCACCATCAGCGAGGCGACTAGCTCTCTCAGCGAGATGGTGAAGGTCATCATCCAGCCGGCAATAATACCCGGCAGCAGCAGTGGCAGGACAATACGTCGGAACACGTACAAGGGCTGCCCGCCGAAGACTTGCCCGGCTTGCCGCAAGGATTCGTCCAGCTGGCCGTT
Source organism: Paenibacillus sp. WC2504 (assembly GCF_052682475.1). NCBI lineage: Bacteria > Bacillati > Bacillota > Bacilli > Caryophanales > Paenibacillaceae > Paenibacillus > Paenibacillus sp. WC2504. The sequence goes on along the minus strand of NZ_JBQZFH010000001.1, from coordinate 7,106,282 downwards.
ACGTGCCTTGACGTATTGCACCGTATACGGCAGGAAGAACACCACGTAAGTGAGGACGACCATGCCGTAGGTGTTGTAGAGATGCAGCGGCATCCATGGCGCATTCCATAACATAATGAGTCCAACGACGAGGACCATATCGGGCACTGTGTTCGGCAGCAGGCTGAACATATCGGTTATACGCTGCGGCAGGCGCTTGGCGCGGCCGATCGTTAAGGCGAACCAGGTGCCAAGCGCGGCTGCTAAGCAAGCGGCGAGCAGGGCGAGCCCGAGGCTGTTCAGCAGCGCTTTCATGCTGGGTGAGCCCCATTTCAGCAGCTCGCCGTAATGAAGCAGCGTCAGATTGTTCCACGCCAGCCCGCCTCCGCGGAGCTTCATCAGCGAAGCTGAAATGATGGAGAAATACGGGATGCCAATGGATGCAGCGAGTAACAGAGCTACATAAAGCCAGGCTATCGCTTGCTGCCAGCCGAGATAGAAGGAAACTTTGTCACGGGTGCCTTTGCCGCCGACAAGATTATAAGAATTCCGGCGAACTACTACCGACTGGATGTACCAAAGCACAAGACAGGCCAGTAATAATAGGGAGGCTAACGATGTTGCTTTCCCAAAGTCGACAGGCCAACTGGAAATTGAGGCTTGGATTTCGGTCGTTAACACGAAATACCCGATGCGTCGGCCGAATGTCGCCGGTGTGCCGAATTCAGCCAATGTTTTGACGAAGATAAGCAGTGCGCCCATGACATAGCTGGAGAAGACAAGCGGCAGCATGACACGGCATAACGAATAAAAGAAGCTAGCCCCGTGAACAGCGGCAGCCTCTTCTTTGTTGCTGCCAATTTGGAGAATCGCGTTGCGTAAAATTAAGTACAGAAATGGAAACAAATGAAGGCTCATGATGGTAATCATTCCAAATAAGCTGAAGAACTGACTGCTAATCCATTGCGCCCCTGGAAAAAATTGTTCAAGGTACCCGCGAGGCTGCATAAATAAGATCCATCCCATGGAGACAATATACGGCGGTGTCATGAATGGTATGAGCAGCACAATATCGAGCCAACGATGCTTGCGAAGCGGTGTTTTGGCCATGATCCAAGCTAAGGGCAGCGCAAGCAGCGTACAGCCAACCACGACCCATATACCGAGCATTAAAGAGTGACTGAATACACCAGTCAGATCTTTCTCCAACACGACCCGAATGGGTGCCAATAAATCGAGCGAGCCATTCACCCAAATACTTTTGAATGATACAAATAACAGAGGAAGGACGACCAGCATTGCTAATAGCAGCAATGCCAGAAACGTCCCCGTACGTTTGAATACCATTTAATCGTCATCCCCGTCCGGAGCTTACTTTTTGAATAATTGTGTAAATTTCTGTGTCACACCAGCTTGATTATCATTCATCCAATTCCAGTCAACCTTAATAGCAGGAATGTCTTTCGCGCTTACTCTTCCTTGTACTTGGATATCGCTGCGTCCGGAAAGCAGGTAGGAGTCAGTAACCATTTTTTGCGCTTCGTCAGAAAGTAGGTATTCAATAAATGCCTTAGATGCATCTACATTTTTACTCGATTTCATAATCATAGCAGGTCGTGGTGAGATAACAGTCCCACTTGCAGGATAAATTAAATCAATTGGCTCGCCTTTCGCTTTGGAAGCATATGTCATGTAGTCAACGCTTGCCATTACGATGCTTTTGGCACCTGAAATAACAGGATCCATAGCTTCTTGGTTTGCGCCTGCAATAATAGCGCCATTAGCTTTCACTTTACCAAACAAGTCCCAAGCGGAATCGCCGTTTTTATTCGCGTAGCCTGTCATGAAATCAAGTGCTGAACCAGACTGTGCAGGATCCGGAATATTCACTTTATCTTTCCATTCTGGTTTGGTTAGATCGCTCCACTCTTTTGGAGGGTTAGTAACTGTCTTGGTGTTGTAAGCAATACCTAGTGCAGATAGGCTGTAGCTGAAATAATTTCCATCCTTATCGGAGTAATCAGAGATCAACTTGTCAGCATTTTTAGCTTCTTTGAAAGGGAGTGTTAGTCCGCTTTTTGTCATACCAATTGCTGAAGGGAGGGAAGCTAAGACAACCACGTCAACAACAGGATTTGCTTTTTCAGCTTCCATACGAGCTAAAATTTTACCTGTTGTGCCTTGGAACATTTCAACTTCCACACCTGTTTTGGCTTTAAAACCTTTTTGGATATTGGTAGCGAGATCAGCGGGGCCTGCACTGTAAACAACAATTTTTCCGCTAAGCTTTTTAGCCTCAGGCGTTGGTGCAACTGTTGCAGCAGCCGTTGAAGCAGTTGACGCAGCCGGAGTAGCAGTAGATGGGCTTGAATTAGAGGTTTTGCTAGCTGTACCGCAGCCAGTTAAGCTAACACCTAGTAGAACGGACATCAAGGCTATGGTACTCATTTGAAAGTTCTTCTTCATTTTCGTTTTCATTTTACATGCACCCTCTCAATTTTGGTTAATTTCAACTCACTACAATTCATGAATCTGTTCTTTTGAAATATAAAGGTTTACATTTTCACCTATCGCCAAACGTGATGGATGATAGGCCATCCAAACTTCCTTTTCACCAACATCTACGCTGATTTCATAGCGCTCGCCGATATAACTGACAGCTTGTACTACCCCTGAATACATAAGATCTTGCTCCGTTAAGCGTACCCAACGGATATGCTCAGGGCGAATGAGCCGCTTGTCCGTCTCCAGCCAATTGGTTTTACCGATAAAACGGGCTGTAAACGGGTGGGTAGGCTTACAGTAAATGGCTTCAGGTGTGTCTTTCTGCAAAATGACCCCGCTCTGCATGACGACAATTTCATCCGACATGGACATGGCTTCGATTTGGTCGTGTGTCACATAAATGGCCGTGAAGCCAATATTTCGTACCAGATTCATAAGTTCGATACGCATTTCTTCGCGCAATAGAGCGTCTAAAGCGCTCATGGGCTCATCGAATAAGACTAGCTGTGGACGAACTACAATGGCCCGGGCAAGTGCGACTCGCTGTTGTTGGCCGCCGGACAGTTGATGGGGATATCGCTTCTCCATTCCCATTAGCTGAACCAAATCAATAGCTTCCATTGCACGTTGACGCCAATTTGTTGTATCGCCTTTTGCCTTGAGTCCAAAAGCAACATTCTCCAAGACCGTCAAATGCGGCCAAAGGGCAAAATCCTGAAACACCATACCAAAATCTCGTTGATGAACCGGGCGGTTAATTCTGCGGCTCTTGGAGAAGAGACAAACATCTCCCAAATGAATCTCACCTTGATCTGGAGACTCTAGACCTGCAATGATTCGGAGCAATGTTGTCTTACCGCACCCAGATGGTCCTAACAAAGTTGTAAATTTCCCTTTGGTAAGGGTTAGTTGAATGTCCTTGAGCGCCGGCGAGGCGCCGAAGGATTTGTTGATACCGTGAAGTTGTAAAGTCATCTCAAGCTTCCTTCCGTTCTTAGGAACAATCTTAGTTTAGGTGAGCAAAATTAGCGGAGTGTCAACTTAAGGTAAATCTATTGTTAAGTTTTTGTTTGGAAACTATTATTCTCCATAGATTTTTTCTATAATGATTTTGCAGGCCATGATGGATAAGGAGAGTTTTGAAATGAACTGGAATTTAATTAAGCTGCAAATCGTAGAGCTATTGGATAAACACAAACGAATTACCACGGTTGCCGATCAATTAGGGTTGAAGCAGCCGACGGTTTCCTTCCATATGAAAAGCATGGAGCAAGAGCTAGGCGTGGGTTTATTTTATTCAAAAGCAGGAAAAGTTCATTTGACAGAAGCGGGACAATCTTTGAACCACTATGCAAAGAAGATTAATGCGTTGGCTCAAGAAGCGGAGAGAGTTGTGAAGGAGTTTGATGAGAGAGGGAGCGGACATTTGAAAATTGGAGCAAGTTACGTGCCTGGCACGTATGTGCTTCCGAGCATTTTAAGTGGGTTCTCTAAACTGTATCCGCAAATTTCAATTTCACTTACCATCAGGACCTCTCCTGTCATTCAAGAAATGCTCTTGAATCATGAAATCGACATTGGCATTATGTCGGCGGAGCCTTTTCAGTGGGCGCCCCTGATCGGGGAAACGTTATGTGAAGACGAGTTGGTCTTCTTTTTTAACCCGAAACATCGCTTGGCGAGACAACCTAATCTTCATCCAGAGGTATTGAAGGACGTTCCTTTTATCTTGCATGGACAAGAGTCTAGCACGCGTAGCATGACATTAAAATGGGCAAAAAGCTTAGGCATTGAACTGAAGCCCGTTATGGAGATGGACTCCCTGGAGGCCATTAAGCAAGCGGTATTAACCGGCGACAGCGTCTCGATTATTTCAAAAATGGCGATTGCAAAAGAGATGCAGCGAGCCGAGCTAGTGTATCGTGAAATCCCCCAAAATCCCTTTAAACGCTACATCTATTTCACATATAACGAAGACCGGATTCGGTCCTCATTCTTTGATAGTTTTTTCCAGTACTTGCGTGATTCTGTCCAGAGTGAGTAAATTCTTTTACAAAAAACATACGTTGAGCTGACAATCCAATGACAAAACTTCTTTATGCTCTTGTCTGGGAGGGAAACCTTTCCAAAAACGTAGAGGAGTTGAAATAATGTTTAAGAAAAAGGCATTAAAGTTGGTCATGGCTGCAATCGTTGGAACAAGTGCATTAGTTGGATTCGGGGGAGCACCTCAATCTGCATCGGCTGCAAGCAACATGGTTCCGGATTATGAGGTCAAGCTTCTTCTTAATCCGAATGTCGTTCTTGGGTCGGACTTCAAGCTAACAAGCACCGTAAGATCAGCGTTTGGCATGCCGGAAACTGTAACGAAGATGAATGTTCAATTTCTCGACACGAATGCTGAAGATATTTACAACAATGGATGGAGCCCGAGAATTCGCAAAACAGAAGGCGAGAACGATTTCGAACTTAGTTATAAAAAACGTTATGCCATTACAGGTAATGATATTAATGGCGCGCTAACTTTAGCTAACCAAGAGGGCTTCAATTCAGGAGATACGGGGTATGAAGCTCAAGTTGAATGGGGTTACCAAAAGAAAACCTTGAGTATTACTCGTACGAAAAGTGGCAGCAAATCAGGTTATAGCGGTATGGATCTTCCTAACCAAGCTGATTCACGCAGTCTTCTTATCAACAATGCTCCTGATAAATTTAATAACTGGGTCTCAAGCGGATGGGGGACTAGTAAACTGTCTTCCTCTCGCATTTATGGCCCAGTACTTGCCAAACGCTCAGTTGGTACTTGGAGCGGTCAGCAACTATACATCGAAGTATGGCCAATTCGGAATGCAGCAGGCACAGGGACAGAATATGTTGTAGAAGCATCATTCAAAACAACTAGTCAATCGACAGCCTCAGCCAAGCATGATGAGCTCGTCACCTATTTGCAGGGTAAAGGATGGTTTCTAGCTCAAGATTCTTTGAAAACTCAGCTGATTATGGATCGTTACTAATCATTTATCACAAAATACATGTAAAATTCCGGACCACCTTCCTTGAAGGTGGTTTTATTGATGCTGGTACTGTATATTGCGACTATCCCCGTGACTCAGATCATGTATACACCGCCCTGGAGAAACAAAGCTCGCTTAAATGAGTGAAAATAGAAATGTTCCTTGCGGTGAGGTTCCTGCGATAGCAAAATTCGTCTAAATACGTTTGTAAGTGTTTGGCTCCAAGACCATGGAAGGTTTGGTTAATCCATTTGCTAGCTTGTTTGTCAATCTCGAGCAATGGACGCAGACGTTTTGGTGTATAAAATCCAGTAATAATTTCGACCTTTTGTGTGCCTGTTTCAATATGCTGCTTGCCAAATGTATGAATTTCGTTACGAGAAATATGCCTTTCCTTCGGGGAAGAAAGCTGAATATGTTTTATTTTGATGTAGCTTGAGTTGCACGATTCACTACTTGATGAACCTACGAGAAGAAGGTGCTCTTGTGGGTGTCTATGAACAGAAGGATTGAATGGGCGGCCATAAATGGCTGAATGAATACGAACGGAGCCTGAGAGGGGACTCTGTGTGTCGGAGTTTTGAATATAGGACCGAATCTTCTGTAAGATTAGCCAAGCGGTTTTGTAAGTAACCTGAATGAGATTGGAAAGACTCGTAGCTGTAGTTCCCTCATCGGTACGGGAGACGAGGAATATGGCTAACAGCCATTTGCGCAGATCGGTTCGGCTACCTTCCATAATGGTTCCTGAGATTAGAGAGGCTTGATAACGACAATCGCTGCATTCGTATAAAGGATGTTTACGAGTTTTGGTTATATAGGCATGTCGATGGCTGCACTTTGGGCAGATAAAGCCTTCAGGCCATTTCATCTGAAAAATGTATTGCGCGCAATGATCTTCAGTGGAGAAACGACTCTTAAACTGCTCAAAAGACATATGAGTTAAATCCATTTAGCCCTCCCTGAAATGAAACTCAAGAACTTATGTTCCTATTTAAAAAATATCAAACATACGTTCTCATTGCAACGCATTTTTGGAAATAATTATAATTTTATACTTCTGAGTGAATGGGATAGTGCTCATAGTGTATGAACATTGGAACAGTAGGGTAGGGGGCGCACTCCAACGAGCTGAAGAACGGCTCCTAAGCTTCTTTTTCACCTCATGTCCGCATAAGGTAGTACTAATGACAAGCGGGGCAAGGGGGAAATAGGATGCTGCAAAGGCGACGGTGGAGAAGCAGACCTACAGGGAAATCAAACCGCAAAAAGGTGCTGTTAATCAGTCTTCTCATCTTTGTCTTATTTTGTGTGCAGTTTTTTATTTATGTTGAACACAATCTTAGACCACCATTGATGAATTTGGCTAAAGTTCGAATTAAACAGATTGCTACACAGGCGATCAATAGCGCCATTGCGGATCATGTGGCAGGGAATACGAAAGCAGAGCAGCTTATCGATTGGAAAATGGATAAAAACGGGAAAATAACGGGATTCATGTTAAATTATAATGAACATATGCGCATCACATCGGATACGATAAAAACCGTGCAAGGTGAGCTTGATCATTTACAATCCATCTCTGAACACATTCCAGTTGGGCAAGCGATGAACAGTGCGATTCTCGCTTCGTTTGGTCCTGATATTCCAATTAGGCTGCTGCCGGTTGGCAATGTGAAAGTTGATCTAAATACACGTTCACAAAATGCTGGTATTAATATGGTGATGTTTGAAGTCTATGTACGCATTATTGCTGAAGTATCGGTTATTATCCCCTTTGACTCAGATACAGAAATTGTGGAAACAGAAATTCCTATTTCATACTCCCTTGTAGTAGGGGATGTTCCTACTTATTATTACGATAACAAAGGAAATCCTGTAGGGGGGAGTAAGGACGCAGGACTGCCCAGCTTGTCGCTTCCACAGGTTCCGAATATCGGAACAACGACACCAAAGGGAGATGCAGTCCAATCGCAAGAAACGATACAAAAAGAGCCGACTCCATAAGGGAGCGGCTTATTTTCTTCTTTTATTTCGATCTTCACGTTCCCATTTTCGGAGAGAAGGATAAGGGTCGAAACTCCATTCCGTTAACCCATTATCCCGGTAGAGACCAAAATGGAGATGAGGCGGAAATTTCCCTGACGTTCCAGGCTTGCCGTAACCCGAACTGCCAACCCAACCGATGGTTTGCCCGGGTTTGACAATATCATTTTCCTTGAGACTTTTTTGAAAGCTGGAAAGATGGGCGTAGTAGTGATATATATTGTTCACATCGCGAATCCCAATCCGCCAACCGCCGTATGGATTCCAACCTTTCACTTCTACTATCCCGTAGCAAGTGCTTCTGACAGGCACTCCATGCCGTGCAAATAAATCCGTTCCTTCATGAGAGCGGTGCCCTCCCCAGCCGCGGCTGTCTCCCCAAGTGCTACGATAAGAGTAGTCCGCGCTCACTGGCAAGGGGAATGCATGCTCTCCAAGGTCGAGTGTGTCAAGTGTATTAAAAATAGTAGCGAATTGTTTGATACGCTCGACGCTGCGTGAGTTTTGATAATAATTCCATAAGTTTATGAGTAAATTTTCCTCTTTCGTTCCGTTTTTACTCATGAGAAAGGCCATTGAAGCTAATAGATCCAAATCGTTGGTTCGTTCTGCGACCCCATCCCCCGAGCCATCTCTTCCATAGCCGTGAAAAAAGGAAATGCTTTTTGGATTCGTATCCTGTTGGTCTGGATTCAGTATGCCGGCCCAATCCGATTCAGGAAAGTAGATGCTTGTAATTCCTTTGTGCACAGGTCTTTTCTTAGCAATATTCATTGTTCTTTCATATTGATCGACAGCAGCTAAGTAAGCCCAAGGGATATCAGAAATTATACTCGTTTTCTCAAATAATTCTTTCCGCTCAGCGTACAGGTTGGGGTTAACCTTCGACGGAGCTGGGGCATAAGACTGTTCAGATGCAGCAGCTTGGGAAGCAGCCATACGTGAGTGAGTCCCTGATTCGGCTACTGATAGGAGGAGGCAACAAGCTAGAACCCGCGCCCAAAAAGGTTTGCTTTTCATCACTATCATCCTTCCTGAAATGTTAGTTCTTAGGATGTACTCTTCAGTGGATGTTTATCCTTACAACTTTCGTATTCAACCATTTTTTGCTATGATGCCTGTATGAGGTGAGAAGGGTGAGTTTTAATCACAGGGAAGAGCATGTTGACGATGGGATGCTGTTAATTCAGGCGAACTTGGATGATATGAATCCAGAGTGGGTTTCTTATATTATGGACAAGCTCTTCGATGCTGGAGCTAATGATGTCTATGTCGTACCGATTATTATGAAAAAAGGGCGGCCAGGCATTATGTTGAATGTGCTGGTTGAAGCGACACGACTTTCTTCCATAGAAGACGTGATCTTTAGCGAAACAACGACACTGGGCATTCGATATATGCATGCTTCCTGCCATAGATTAGGTAGAGAATTCGAGCAAGTGGATACCAAATGGGGATTGTTAACGGTAAAAGTAGGCTATCACCAAGGTAAATTGGTGCAGTATGCCCCTGAATTTAAAGAATGTGAACGGGTAGCCAAAGAGTATCAAGTACCGTTGAAATTGGTCTATGAAGAAGTTAGAACGCAGTTTATGCTGCAGCACAAAAAAGCCTCCTCCTAAGTCTAGGAAGAGGCTTTTTGCTCTTATTGATGATCGTGAGTATGCGGGTGATGGTGGTCATGATCATGGTGGTGATGGTGATCGTCATGGGAATGGCCATGATTATGGTTATGTTCATGCGCGATGTGCTCATGACCGACTTGCCATTTTCCAATGAAAGGATCTGCTTTACCGACTACGACACGAAGCACGTTAGGCTGATTTGGCAAATCCCTTGTGCCAGCCCCGTATCCGATCGTGTCTACGATCATTGGCGGAAAGCTTTTGGAGAACTCGTCCACAATTCCGGAAATAATACCTGCGCCAGTTGGCGTAGTCATCTCAAGGCTATGGTTCGTTGAAGCGATAGGTAAACCACGCATCATTTCCAAAGTTGCCGGAGCGGGAACCGGGTATGTGCCATGATCAATATGAATAATTCCTGAGCCTAACGGTACAGGAGATGCATAGATGCGCTCAATCTGCAAAGAGTCGATAGCCAAGGCTGCACCAACGATGTCGACAATAGAGTCGATAGCTCCGACTTCGTGGAAATGCACTTTTTCAACTGGAATCCCGTGGATTTTCGCTTCAGCGATGCCAATTTTCTCAAAGATGGCTAAGCTGAGCGATGTGACACGGTCATTAAATCCAGCTTCTTGAATGACTTTGACGATTTCTGAGTAATGACGATGTTTCTTAGGCGGGTGTTCCGGATCTAGGATGACGTCCAATTTAAGTGCGGAAATTCCGCGCTTAATTACACGCTTCCATTCCAGGACATACGGTTCAAGCTTAATTTTGGTTAGCTCACTTTCAATATAAGCCCGGTCTGCCCCTGCATCAACCAAAGCGCCAAGTGTCATATCGCCGCTGATTCCGGAGAAGCAGTCCAAATATAGAATACGCATGGTACGAATCTCACGCTCGTTTCGACATATTTTTGTTAATGAGCCCTGCATAATAGCCGGCTCCAAAGCCGTTGTCAATGTTTACTACCGATATACCAGGTGAACAGCTGTTTAACATGGACAAGAGCGGAGCTACGCCTGCAAGGTGTGCGCCATACCCGATGCTCGTCGGCACAGCGACGACAGGTTTGGATACGAGCCCGCCAAGCACGCTGGCGAGCGCGCCTTCCATGCCGGCAACGACCACAATCGCGTTAGCACCGCGAATAAGTTCTAGCCGGCGGAAGAGCCGGTGAATGCCGGCTACACCCACGTCGAACACGCGTTCGACGTGGCTGCCTAGGCATTCTGCCGTAAGAGCGGCCTCCTCCGCCACGGGGAGGTCGGAGGTCCCTGCGCACACGACGGCGATATAGCCGTCGTGGACTTTCAACATCGGTCGCTTGAACCAAGTCAGCGACCTGGCTGTTTCGTGGTAGGTGACACCTTCCACGGCAGCGATTACATGGGCGGCTTTGGCCGCGTCGACCCGCGTAGCCAGCACGCGGTCGGTGTGTTCCATCAGCCGCCGAAATATGGCCTCGATCTGCTCGGCGGTTTTGCCTTCCCCGAAAATAACCTCGGGGAAGCCAGTGCGCTTCTCGCGATCGATGTCCAGCTGGGCAAATCCGAGATCAAGGTTGCCAGGGCCTTCGCCGCCGCCTTCCTTGATGATTTGCCTTTTGGCTTCTTCGACGTCCAGATCGCCCGTCTGTACGAGCTTCAAAATCTTTTCCAAGTCCATCATAAGGATGCTTCTTTCACCTTTTCTTTGGTTTCCTTAGACAGCACTTCGTTCATGCTGCCAGTTCGGTAGCCTTGCAGATCCAGCGTTACGTAAGTAAAGCCGAGCTTACTGAACTTTTCGTAGATTGCGTCGCGATGCTCCACCACTTTATGTATTTCATCCGGCATGACTTCGATCCGGGCAATTTTCTCATGGTGACGTACGCGTACTTGATATAAACCAAGCTGTGAAAGGAAGTACTCACCTTCGTCCAGTTGGTCAATCTTCCACTTCTCAATTTGTGTTCCGTAGGGAATACGGGAGGACAGGCAAGCAAAAGACGGTTTATTCCAAGTACGTAAACCTAATTCTTTGGAAAGCTGTCTGATTTCATCTTTGGTCATCCCAGCCTCTTGTAGAGTACTGCGGACACCCTGCTCGTTCTTGGCTTGCAGCCCCGGTCTGTAATCACCGAGATCGTCCATATTAGAACCATCCAGAATGTAGGGATAACCTAATTCTTTGGCTAATTGCTGCAGATGTGAATAAAGACCCGTTTTGCAATGGTAGCAGCGGTCCGGATTATTGGCGACGAAATTGGCATTCTCCAATTCTTTGACCTCTGTTTTGTACAGGCGGACACCAATTTGTTCAGCAAGCTCGACGGCTGCATCGAATTCCCGTGAAGGGAATGTTTCGGATGCGGCTGTGACGGCCAGAACTTGATCACCGAGCTCTTGCTGCGCACGCTTGAGGACAAATGTGCTGTCTACTCCGCCGGAAAAGGCAATCAATACTCGGCCCATGCCTCTTAAAATCTCGCCAAGCTTGCGATCCTTCTCTCGCGTTACTTCTTGTATGCTCATGTTTCTTTCCTCCCATACAGCCTATATGTAAATAGCTGAGCTGTTTTGGTCCATCTAGATAAGTGTATCACAACTGGCTGGCAAAGTGGATTGTTTTGTCAGGCATTCATGATATAATAACAACATTGAGAAACCAAATAAAAGGCGGGAAATATAATGCCTACAAAACCATTAGAGAGAAAACCAGACTGGTTAAAAATTAATCTGAAAACAGATGAAAATTTCAAAGAAATAAAATCAATGATGCGTTCGAAGACGCTGCATACGGTTTGTGAAGAAGCTAAATGCCCGAACATCCATGAATGCTGGGCGAATCGAACCGCTACGTTCATGATTTTGGGTGACATCTGTACGCGTGCGTGCCGTTTTTGCGCTGTGAAAACGGGGCTGCCGACAGAGCTTGATCTGCAAGAGCCTGAGCGCGTGGCTGATGCTGCTTTGCAAATGGGACTGCGCCATTGCGTTGTAACTTCTGTTGCACGTGATGATTTGCAGGATGGCGGCGCGATGATCTTCGCAGAAACCATCAAAGCGATTCGCCGCAAGTTGCCACTTTGTACCGTGGAAGTGCTGATTCCGGATTTCTTGGGCCGTGAAGAATCTTTGGTTACTGTTCTTGAAGCGAAGCCGGATATTCTGAATCACAATATGGAGACCGTGGAACGCATGTCAGACCGCGTCCGTTCCAAGGCGAAATATCGCCGTTCGTTGGAGCTGCTTCAACGTTCCAAACGTATTGCCCCAAGCATCCCGACCAAATCCAGCGTCATGATTGGCGTAGGGGAGGAATGGGACGAGTTGTTGCAGACGATGGACGATTTGCGTGCCGTCGATTGCGATATTATGACGATTGGGCAGTATTTGCAGCCGTCGACAATTCACTTGGCCGTGTCCAAATATTACACACCTGAGCAATTTGCTCTTCTAAAAGAAGAAGGCATGAAGCGCGGATTCAAACACGTTGAATCTGGGCCTTTGGTGCGCAGCTCCTACCATGCCCATGAGCAGGTTAAATCCGCATCGAGCGTTTAGAACACGAACGAGTCATAGAAAGGAGAGCTTCCTACCATCATGATTCATATTGCCAATAAAACATACGAGCTCGTTACCGACCATAAAAATGGCTGGAACTTTGAAGTATTCAAAGAACGCTTCAGCGAAGTTTTAGAGCGTTATGATTATATTGTTGGCGATTGGGGGTACAGCCAATTAAGGCTGAGGGGTTTCTTCAAGGAAATCCACCCCAAAGCAACGAAGGAAACCTCCATTGCCGCTCTTCAGGATTACTTGAATGAGTATTGCAACTTTGGTTGCGCGTATTTCATTATTGAAAAAGTAAATGGAAATAAGCAGCAACAGCAGGCACCTTCTGAGCCATCGACGACTACGCCATAGTAGATAAGTAAAAAGACGCCATTCCCATCGCAAGAGGAAGGAAGGCGTCTTTTTTTTTGGCTTATTTCAACTCTAATCCTACAAAAGCTTCGCGAACCCTGTTCCAGAAAGGGAAAGGACGGAATCTGGCAAACTTTACTTTGACATGGGAAGCAACGCGGCAGCGAATAGAAACGACATCGTTGCGCTGCATGTACTTATGATCAAGAGAGAGCAGCATATTCTGATGTGCTTTTGGATAAATGTCACAGTGATGGTGCGCCGGCAAAATCATGGACGAGCCTAAAGTTCGGTAAACTCTATTGTTGATTGAAGCAATCTCTGCCACCTGAATAGCTTCCAAAGATGGATGGACCATGGCTCCGCCCAAGCTTTTGTTGTAAGCCGTACTCCCCGCAGGCGAGGATATGCAGATCCCGTCACCGCGGAACATCTCGAACATTTCGTCGTTGATGTGCAGACGTGCAACGAGCGATACTTCAATGCCCCGCAGCGTAAATTCGTTGAGAGCCAAATGCGTTTCTACACCATTTTCAGTCGTGATTTCAATCTCAACAACGGGATACTGGACAACATGAAGTTCCTCTGGGGTGGTTACATTGAACACGAGCGAAGCTAAATGATCTAACTCGTGTGGTTTCCAATCTGCGAAAAAGCCCAGATGTCCGGTATGAAGCCCGACGAAAGCGATGTGATCCAGTCGATGTACATAATTGTGAAAGGCTTGCAGCATCGTCCCATCTCCACCAATGGAAAGGACAATGTCGGGATTCTCTTCATCCCTTGGCATACCTTGTTCAGCGGCGAGCGCGTGGAACCGTGCTGTCAGCTCCTTGGAGATATCATCGCCTCGTTCAATGACATTGTATTTCAATCGTTTTCCTCCTATTGAAGCGTGCAGTATTTGTCAATTTCTTGCAGGATAGATTCAGGTGTATGCCGAAATTTGGCAGCGACACGATAAGAATCGTTGCTGAAATTTGTCACCCTAATAATCTCGCCATAAGCGGTAATGGGGTGTGGAAATCCTGACAGGATGAAGCTGAATTCCAGAAATAAGGGATAAAAAAGCCGGTTTGTCGTAACAAAAGAAAGACCTCCTGCACTGATATCGAGCAGCTGTCCGGAGAAAGCGACGCCCTTGCGTGCGGATAAGCCGCGAATGCCGACAATTTGAAGGGTAATGGGTGTTCGAAGGGAGATCTTAGCCCGGTTGTGCTGTCGGTTCTGATGCTGCTGAATCTCTTCGGGAATAGATAGCGTGAGGTAACAAATCGCTTTTTTTATCTCAAGTTGAAGTAACTCCACGTGCGTATAGTATAAAATTCCACGGTCTTTAAAAGAAAATTCAATAAAAGAAACATGTTCAAGTTTGTCGAATGGAAACGCGCCCGCGAGCTCTAAACAAACTGTGAAGGAATCTTCTCCAATTTTATCAATGTAGAAATTATCTTCATAGCAAAAAGGCTGTCCATCTTTGGACTCACCGACAACAATCAAATGACAATCGGAGTTCGGTGCGATATATGCCAATTCTAGTGCCTTATTCCAATCCATAGCATCACCAAGTGGTTAGATTTGCATTCATGAACGCATACACATACCGTAAGTTCTCTTTTCATAATAATTTATAAAAGAAAATAAGAAAAGCCCCAAAAGGGGCTTAATCGAGGGATTCATACATTTATTGCCATGATAATGTGCTGGTTACTAGTGAAAGTTCAAAAGCATGGGCGAAGTTTGTCGAAATAGGTCGAACACGGATAGAGAAGTGCGGCCCATGGACGAGATGTCCGGGTATGTTTGCTCTATAGCTCTGCACGTGCTCAATCAGTTCGCCAGATGGCTCCATCGGGATGATTTTTTGTTCCCACTTTTCACCGTTGTCCTCGTAATAAATAATCTCTACCGCTGTATCCTGCGGCCAAATAGGGCCGAAATAAATCTGCGCGCTCACTTCCTTGGTTGTCGGTTTGATTTCGCTTAAGGGCACTTCCGTCGACAATTTGGCGGAGCGGTCATCGATCCCAATGATTTTTACTTGATACCAGTTATTACGGATGAATTGCTTGTAATCGGCAACCTTCGTCGCAACCTCATAATGATTAGCAACAAACAAGCGTGCTCGATCCGCTGTCGGCAAATAGGTTTCTTCCGTATAATCCTGCACCATGCGGTGTGTGTTATACACGGGGCTGAGCGATTGGATAGAACGCTTCATCCGGCTAATCCATTGATGCGGGAGATTTCCTTGGTTGTAGTACAAGGGAATAATTTCTTTCTCCAAAATGTGATAAATGGACTGGGTATTTTCTTTCTCCTGCGCAGCCCAATCGGCCGTACCAGTGGAACCAATCGCCCAACCGTTCGTTCCGTTGTAGCCTTCCTCCCACCAACCGTCCAGCACGCTAAAATTAAGAACACCGTTCATTGCCGCTTTTTGCCCGCTAGTTCCGCTGGCTTCAAGGGGTCTTCGAGGGTTATTCAGCCAGACATCTACACCCTGTACGAGGTAACGAGCCATGTTGATGTCGTAGTTTTCGAGCATCACGACTTTGCCTTCGAATTCTTTCATTTTCGAAACTCGGTAAATTTCACGGATAAGCTCCTGACCGGGATAATCGGCAGGGTGAGCTTTGCCGGCAAAAATGAACTGGACCGGCCGTTCAGGGTCATTAATTAATTTCTTAAGCCGGTATAAATCGTTAAAAATGAGATTAGCCCGCTTGTAGGTCGCAAATCGTCTCGCGAATCCGATGGTTAAAGCTTTTGGATTCAAATAATGTCTAACTTCCTCAATTCGCTGCTCGGATTCTCCATTGCGCCTGCGCTGCTCCATCAAATTCTGGCGAGCAAAGCTCACTAAATCATCTTTCAACTGCTGGTGCACCTTCCAGATGGATTCATCGGGGATGACCTCGACTTGCTGCCATTGATGCTTGTTGGCTTGCTCTTCTCGCCACGTGCCGGGCAGGAAGCGATCCAGCAGTTCTTTCCAGCTTGATGCTGTCCATGTTTCCAAATGAACACCATTCGTAGTGGAACCGATTGGGACTTCACTAGCGTCAATGTGTCCATGAAATTCTTTGAACATCTCACGGGAAACTTGCCCATGCAGTTTACTGACGCCATTGCGGAGTCCAGCCGTATTCATGGCCAAATGAGTCATATTAAATTGGCCTGTGTGATGGTCAAGTCCGAGTGCTATAATCGCCTGCTTATGGCGTGACAGCTCATTGAACAGCGGTCCGAGATAATGCTCCAACATCCCGATAGAGAACGTGTCATGGCCCGCAGGAACAGGTGTATGTGTGGTAAAGACGGTAGCCGAGCGGACCGTTTCGACTGCCACGTGAAAAGGCAGACCTAGATGCAGCAGATCCTTCAATCGCTCCAAAGTAAGGAAAGCTGCGTGACCCTCGTTGATGTGGTACACATTGGGGTAAATGCCCAGCGCACGAAGCGCTTTGACGCCGCCAATGCCAAGCACGATTTCTTGAGCAATTCGTGTATCCTGATTTCCGCCGTATAGCTGTGCGGTCAATTCTTTATCAGCATGTTGATTGGCTTCATGATCGGCGTCGAGTAAATAAATCCGATTGCGGCCGACCTGTACCTGCCAAATCTGCAAGGTGATAGCCCGGCCCGGCATGTCAATCGAGACGGTGAGAGGCGCGCCTTGATGAAGAACCGGCGCAATCGGAAGTTTGGCAAAGTCATAATCGTATAAGTGGCTTTGTTGTCCGCCTGAAGCATCGATTTTTTGCGTAAAGTACCCTTTTTTATAAAGAAGGCCAACACCAACTAAGGGAATGCCCAAGTCGCTGGCTGATTTCGCGTGATCGCCTGCAAGAATGCCAAGGCCACCCGAATAGATCGGCAATGATTCATGGAAGCCGAATTCGGCGGAGAAATAGGCAACTTTGACGTAGCCTCGATCGCCATGTTTTTCTTGAAACCAGGTGGGCCCGTTTAAATAGGCGTCGAACCTGTCGATCACTTGTCGATACCTGGTTAGAAATTCTGCATTATGACTTAAAGCATCAAGCTTAGCATCGTCCAAATCATATAGGAGACGAACGGGATTATGGCCGGTTTGAGCCCATTTGACAGGATCCATTTGTGCAAAAAGTTGTAGCGCATCATAGTTCCAGCTGAACCATAGATTAATGGCTAACTCGGATAACCGCTCAATCGCAGGAGGCAATGTTTTGGCTACTCGGAGGACGGAGTTTTGCATACGGTATGTTCACTCCCTTTTATCATCATAATTGTAATTATCATTGTCATGGTAATTACCCATATTATCTTGTTCCACCAACTTTTTCATACACGAGTCTAAGTAAGGAATATGCAGCAAAGAGCCCCGCAATGACAGTAAAAGCAGCCAAGATAACGGTTCCGCTCATAGGGAGCAGGAGCCTGAGATAGCTGAGAATGGGAGATGTTGGATCATACTGCGGCATGAAAACCGTTTTGGTGTCTCGGAAGACCTGCAAAGGCTCCCAAAAAATAATCACAATAGCTGCGGAAAGCAATGCATGGATGAAACGGGAGATCAAAAAAGGCATATAACGGAGGTTCGTATGACTTAAAAGACTAACGATCTGCGCATGCACCGACAATCCGCCCCATGACAATATGAACGCCCCAATCGCAACTTTGCTGGAAAGCGCCAATGCAGCAGGAGCATTGCCAGCAGCCTTTGCCCCAATCGTCACCTCGAATAAACCGTTCATGACAGCTTGTGACAATTCAAGGGGAAGTCCTGTAAAGCGCAAAAGGGAATCAATGAGCATGTATATGGCATTCATGACCTTAGCTTGAGTTAAGACCTCCAAGGCAACGGAGAAGAAGACAACAAGTCCACCTACAACGAAAATTAAATTTACCGATTGAAGGACGGATTGGCTGAGAAGCGCACCGATGGATCTTCCATCGGACATGCGGGCAACATGCATGGATTCAAAGGCGCGCTTCCATATCCAGCCTTGGCTGGCGCTCTTTTGCTCGGTAGGGCGGCTTTTCTTGCCATGGAATCGCATCATCAATCCAATCATAAGAGAGCCTCCGTAGTGAGCTACAGCCAGAATGATAGCGAGTGAGGCATCATGGAAGAAACCTATAGAAACAGCTCCAATCAAGAAGATTGGATCGGAGCTTGTTGTAAATGCGACGAGCCGTTCGCCTTCCTCGCGGTTTACGAGCTTTTGGGTCCACAGCTGGCCCGTTAATTTAGCGCCGACAGGATAACCGGCCGCGAAGCCCATGGCCACGACGAAGCCGCCGATGCCCGGTATACGGAAAACGGGGCGCATCATCGGATCCAGCAGAGTGCCGAAGAAGTGAACGATGCCGAAGCCAAGCATAATTTCGGAGATGACGAAGAAGGGAAAGAGGGCGGGGAACAGCACGTCCCACCAAATGGAAACACCGCGCAAGGCTGCTTGAAGTCCGGCATGAGGGAAGGCAAATAAGCATAGAATAATGGCAATAACAACAAAGGCCATAAGTAGCGCCGCGGTAAAGTTTCTTTTCTCCATAGAACTCTACACCTCCTCCTCAACTATATGAAAGAAATGGGACATACATGCCGGCCTAAAAAACTTAGACTTTGGTACTGTTATGTAAGTGTATTTATGGTAAAATAGGACTAGTAATAGTCTTATATCCTAGGCCGCGGGAGTGATTCAAATGACAAGTGTCATCGTCGGTTTGGTCGTTTGTATGTTCGTGTTTGTCATTCGAGAAACGCTCATGCATGCAGGGGATGAGGATGTAGAAAACTATTAAGTCATTACGAGCAGAGAGGTTCTCACCATGTCAGAGCAAGAACGCAATACGCTGTATGAATTGATGGGGGGAGCAGAGACGGTCCGCCGGATTGTGGAAGCATTTTATCCTAGAGTGCTGAAGAATCCTTTGTTGGCGCCCCTGTTCCCCTCGAATATTGAACCCGTTATGGATAAACAATATATGTTTTTAAGCCAATTTTTTGGAGGTCCGACGCTGTATTCAGATGTCCATGGACACCCTATGATGAGAGGAAGGCATATGCCTTTTCCTATCACAGTGGAACGTGCAGACGCATGGTTAGGCTGTATGGCCGGCGCTATGGAGGAAGTGGGTTTGCCGCAGGATCTACGGGAATTTTTGCTGCAACGATTGAAAGGTTCCGCTTATCATTTTGTGAATACACCTGAAGAAGAATAGTTCTTCTTTCCTATACTTTCCAGAGAAGAGGCGGGGTTTCAAGATGGTTGAACCTTTGTATGAGATTTCAGTGAAATGTACGTATTGCGACAATTCCTTCAAATCCATGAAGGTTCGTCCAAGCTTCAAAAAAGCGAGCAAAACAGACGCGGATTTTTGCGTTCACTATAAGGGGATCAACCCTGATTACTATATCGTGAGGATTTGTCCTTACTGCGGTTATGCGCATACGGAAAACTTTTCGGATAAGTGGAAGCCATCGCAACGTGAAGCCTTTCACGAGAAAATTGGCAAGTACTGGGCGATGCGCAGCTTTGGCGGCGAACGAACGTGGGATACTACCCTGCAGAGTTTCAAGCTGGCGCTGGTCAGCGCGCAAATTAAAGAGGAGAAATCCCGCGTTGTAGCAGGACTTCTTCACCACTTGGCATGGCTGTACAGAACCAAAGGCGATTGGGAGCAAGAGAAGCGATTCTTGACTTTTGCCTTGGAAGCGTATGTGCACGTATATGAGAATGAAGGCATGGATCTGAACAATGCAAGGCTAATGTTTCTTATGGGGGAACTCAACCGCAGGTTGGGTCGTTTCAATGACGCAGTCAAATGGTTCTCGCGCATCATTAATGACCGTAAAATCATGGACGCTGCGATGATTCGAGCGAGCCGCGAACAATGGATTGTAACTCGTGAGGATATGCTCGCCATTCGTATGGAATTGCCGGACGAAATGAAACAAGCTACTTAATTAGCTCGAATAAAAATGAGATGAACGCTTGCCTATGTGATGTGGCGATTGCTTGAGTGCGATCCCTTGCATAGTTAAGCGTTCATTTTTTGATCAAGCACTTGGAGTTCCTTGTAGTGGGTGAACCGATTTTTTCCTTGACGTTTGGATTCATAGAGGGCTTGATCTGCTTCATAGATCAATTGAGTTAATTCAGCCTGGGGCGATTTAGCGGTAGAAATGCCAATAGAAATCGTTATGGGTGTTGCAACGCTTTGATTTTTATGAAGGAACGATTGGGCAGCCATAAAGCATAGGCGCTGGGCGTATAAGCTAAGTTTAATCGGATCTATCTCTGAACTGAGAAGAATAAACTCTTCTCCGCCGTATCTTGCGAGATAATCCTCTTCACGGATATGGTGCCGAAGGACATGGCTAATTTCTCTTAGGAGTTGATCGCCTTCTAGATGCCCGAAGAGATCATTATATTGTTTGAAGTTATCCAAATCGATCATCATGATAGACATTTGTCTTCGATTGAGGGCATTGTTGGCAATGGGCATAAAACTGCGCAGATTAGGAAGTTTGGTTAAGCTGTCTTGATTGGCCTGGAGCTCCATCTGGCGTTGTAAGCGCCAACTTTTATTCTCATCATTAACCATTATGATGAGCGTGATGAAAGTAGCGGACATGATCGCCAGCATGAAAAGCTGATCACCGACATAATGCCAGGACAATCGGCTTATGAGCAATCCATGAATCAGGAGGCGCAAGAGAAAGACATACGTGCATATTTGGAGGCTGTGTCGAATAGGAATGTCCAAGAAGCCATTGCGGTATTCTTTATTATGAAACACGGAGCTTATTAGTGCAGGGGCGAGCAGATCTTGTGCGATGTTGAACCAGACATGATTTTCATGCGAGATAAGGCTGAAGCCCGTCGGCAAGACGGTTGAAAGAAGGGCAATCGGCATGCCGTAACGCAAGCCGGCCATGAAGATAGGCAAGGAGCGTAAATCAATTAGGCCGAACGGCTCGGGCAGAGGTTCGAGCATCATGATGATACAAGCAAGACCGGTGAGCAAAGGCGCAAGAAGCTGCTCGAAGGAATCGGTCAGCATCTTGCTGCGTACTTTCATAGCCACGTAATTCAGTGTGACTAGCGTGCATGCACTTGTCAAAGGAACGAGATACTCATTCATAGGAACTCTTTCTACTCCTTGCGCTTGAAAGCTACGATTGTTTCGTTCGTATAGCGGTGTCCGCCAATAAGTAATCGCGGTCTGTGTCTATGAGCGTCAGCTTGTTGTGACAGCAAGGAAACACAAGCAGCTTTTTTTTACCTTCGTGAATGGATTTCAGTTCGTGGATTTTCAGCGGCAGCAGCACATTGGAGCTATGGCAAAACGGACATTCGGCCACATAAACGTCCTTCATTACAATGTCATAAGGCCAAGTGTTAGCAAAAGGAAACAACACAGCTTACTTCGATTCCGGTTCGCTTTGTTCCGATGTGGAAGATTTCGCGAGCTCTGCTAATTTTTGAAGTAAAATATGTTGTGGCATATGCATGAGATGTTCCAAAGGCACTTTAAGCTGCTCAGCCAACTTGACGGCTGTTTCTGGAGAAATTTGTAACGGTTTCATAATTGTTATCACACCATCCTGTTCCGATTTTTTTGCAGGAACTTTATTTTTATTGAATCATACTTCTTACCTATAAGCAATGAGTAAGATTACTTTGATTGCTCCTGATAGACCGTTTATGATTTAATAAAAGCAGGAAAGGAAAGGTGATAGCTTTGCTTCATTTACCTCTTAATCAAACGTGGAATTTAGAAACTTTTTTTCCTGGTGGAAGTGAGTCTCCTGCATTCGCAGCACATCTGAAGGAGCTTCAAGCTTCGATTGCGGCTTTCCAAGAGCAAGTGCGGAACACACCATCCCCACAGCAAGCAGCAGAAACGGATGGTCTCGCGAAGCTGGTAGAATTGTTCCAGAGTAATTTGAAAAATATTCACGAGGCTGATTCTTTTGTAGGCTGTCTGCTAGCCGATAATCAGAAGGATAAGAAAGCGCCTGTATTGAATGGACAGGTCAAAAGCTTATATGCTGAGCATTTGTCGTCACTCACACATTTTGACCAAGTGCTTACCGGTATTCCGGATGCGGTTTGGTCAGAAATTCTGAAGAAAGAACCGTTCCAAGCGATCGCATTTCCGCTTCATGAACGTCGTGCGTTGGCACAAGAAAAGCTGTCACCGGAGCAAGAAGCATTAATCAATGATTTGGCCGTAGACGGCTATCATGGGTGGGGCGACTTGTATAATTCTACCGTAGGTCAATTCCGTATGCCTGTGGAGGTTGACGGTGAGACGGTTGAACTTTCGGCCGGCCAAGCTTTCAATAAGCTGCATACAGAGAACCGTGAAGAACGGCTTGCTTTGTTTGACAGTTGGGAAAAGGCCTGGACGGACAAGGAAGATTACTGCGCAGAGGCGTTGAATCATCTGGCCGGATTCCGCCTTCAAGTGTACAAATACAGAGGCTGGAACAGCATACATAAAGAGCCGCTCGCGATTAATCGTATGGAAGAGAAGACACTGAATGTTATGTGGGAGGTCATCGATCGCAATAAAGCCATCTTCGTCGACTATTTGAACCGAAAAGCGAAGCTGCTTGGCGTTGAGAAATTGGCGTGGGTAGATGTCGATGCTCCGCTGGGCGACTCCTCGAAGAAAATTTCATACGATGAAGGCGCAAGCCTCATTATTGAGCAGTTCGAGCGCTTCAGCCCGAAGCTGGCCGCCTTCTCGGAGCAAGCCTTCGAGAATCGCTGGATTGAAGCCGAGGACCGCGCTGGGAAGCGCCCAGGCGGTTTCTGTACATCATTCCCTGTCGCGGGAGAGACAAGGATCTTCATGACGTATGGCGGCACGCTGAACAACGTCTCAACGCTTGCGCATGAGCTCGGCCACGGCTACCATCAGCACGTTATGACGGATATGCCGGCCCTCGCGCAAGAGTACGCCATGAACGTGGCGGAAACCGCGTCTACGTTCGCGGAAATGATCGTTGCGGACGCTGTTGTGAAGAGCGCTTCGACCGATGAAGAGCGTATTATTTTGCTTGAAGATAAAATCCAGCGGGCCATCGCTTTCTTCATGAATATCCATGCGAGATTCATTTTTGAAACGAACTTCTACGCCGAGCGACGTCAAGGACTCGTAAGCGTAGAGCGTCTGAATGAGCTGATGGTAGACGCGCAGAAGGTTGCCTACCAAGATGCGCTGAGCAGCTATCATCCGCATTTCTGGGCGGCCAAATTGCATTTCTATGCAACGGATGTGCCTTTCTACAACTTCCCATACACATTCGGCTATATGTTTAGCGCCGGTATTTATGCGAGAGCTGTACAAGAAGGCGCGGCATTCGAAGATAAGTACATCTCTCTGCTGAGAGATACAGGCAGCATGAACGTGGAAGAGCTCGCGCAGAAGCATCTAGGTGTTGATCTGACTGAGCCGGACTTCTGGCAAAGCGCTGTAGACATGGCAATTCAAGATGTGAAGGAATTCATGCGGTTGACAGAGGCGAAAGTTCAGGTTTAAAAGAAAAAGGGATGCCCTGGAAGTAGATAGTATCTACGCCAGGGCATCCCTTTTGTGTATATAAGTTTAATCTTACAGCTTGAACACTTGAATTGTCTGTTGCAACTGTGTGACGACACGCGTCATTTCCTCAGCTTGTGAGACGATGCCTTGAACGGTAGCGATCTGTTCGTTCATGGATGCCGAAACCTCTTGTGTTCCTGCAGCGGATTCTTCTGTGATTGCCGAGATGTTCTCCATGGCGGCAGCAATTTGCTCGGAGCTGACTAGCATTTGTTCGCTTTCTTCTGCAAAGCGGTTAATTTCTTCCGAGATAAAACCAACGCTATCGACAATCTGTGCGAAGACCGTTTCTGTTTGATCGATAAGTATGGTTTGCTTTTTCACGACATCTTCGTTGACTTGAATGCTGCGGATTGCTTCCTGGATGCCCTGCTCAATGCTCTTGACGAAGCCAAACACTTCACGAGTAAGGGACGTGGACTCCTCAGCTAGCTTGCGCACCTCTTGTGCGACGACTGCAAAACCCCGTCCGTGCTCGCCGGCTCTGGCGGCTTCAATGGATGCGTTGAGCGACAGCAGGTTCGTTTGCTCAGCAATCTCCGAAATGGAGCGGGTTACGTTAGTAATACCGGCCGCTTGACGAGCCAACATGTCAATGGTTTCGGAGACCTGCTGTGTCACTTCCACATTTCGCTTCATGCCGACGCCTTGGCTTTCAACGGAAGTACGGCCCTTCTCAACCAGAGTCATCATCTGATCGGAGCGATCTTTCATTTCTTTTGCGGAACCAGCATAATTGACAATCTTCACTTCTATGTCTTTGGTCGTAATCGATACACCGGATACTTCTTCAGAAATTTGACCGGCACCGGCAGCTAGCTCATGGGCCGAAATGCTCACTTGTTCTAGGACTGTGCGAAAGTTTTCGTTTTTGGAGTAAATATCGCGGCTTGTTTGGAAAACTTGCTTGGATATGGAACCTGTATCGCGAAGAATATCACGCAGCTTATCGATCATTTTGTTGAAGGATTGGCCAAGTTGACCTAGTGTATCGTCGGAAGTTACCGTTACCTTTTGAGAAAAGTCGCCTTTGGAGATGTTGAGTGCAATGCGGGACAGGTCGGCCACAGGTTCTGTCAATTGGTTTTCAAACCATCTAATGAAAGGGTAGCTTAATGCAAGAAGCAGAACAAGGAAAATAATTCCTAGTAAGCGGTTCCACTCCGATGAGATCGTAAGGACTAACAGAAATACACAGTTCAAACCTATTAACCCGTAGCAGCCCAACTGTAATTTCTTTCTAAAAGATAAAGTTGACATTTTATCCAAATTGACCGACTCCCTTGCGAAATTTGTAATGTATGCAGGAATAATGGACTATGTTTGAAAATTATAACATTGTATCTGGAAATATTCTACACAAATTCGACAAATATCGTTCGTATTCGATGTATACAAGCAGTATTTGTAAAGAGAGTATTAAGAATAGTAAAAATTATAAGAATATTAAAATAAATTGTTGAAATTTGTAAATTATGTAGATATAATAGGTCTACAGTCGTAATTTACATAATAAGTAAAATTTAAAAACTTAAGGGGGAAGATGATGAGTTTGGATCAAATGTCGCTTGCAAGACAAATCGATTTGGTGTTTAGAAGGATTAAAGATGAGTTATCCCATGTAAGTTCAGGTACGGTGTTTGTTCACATCAGGAATAATAAAATCGGTAAATTCGGTGTGAAGCATCTTCCGTTCGAAAGCAAGGACGGCGTCCTTCCAGCGATTACGGTCAAAGGCCTTACGGAGATTCAGTATCAATCTTTTCGTCAGATGGCGCTTGAATCGTTGAAGCGTAAGAAAAGTTGGACACATGGAGAAATTTACTTTGACTTCACGGTTAGGCAAGGAATATTGTCGGCAAGCATTACGTTTGAAACCAATTATAATATGGCGAGCTTAGCCAAAACGATTTAGCACTTATCCTTTATGAAACAAAGAGCCCCGGTCACAGTTGATGACCGGGGCTCTTTGTTGTATGTAATTGTTAACCGCGATTTCTGCTGCGATACAAGACATAGATAAACAATGGAGCTCCAATAGCAGCGGTGAAAACGCCGGCTGGAATATCGAGCGGTTTGAATACGAATCGTCCCGCCAAATCGGCAAGAAGTAGGAGTAAGGAACCAGTTAACGCGGAAACGGGAATCAGCGATCCGAAGCTGGGTCCTACCAACTTGCGAGCGATGTGTGGAGCCATAAGACCGATGAAATTAATGGCTCCTCCGAATGCGACAGCGGCGCCAGAGAGGGCTACGCTCAAAATGATGAGCAGAAAACGCTGGCGTTGTACGCTGCTGCCCACATTGCGGGCGATGTCTTCGCCTAAGGATTGCACCGTAATATGACGCGCATATAAGAAGATGATCGGGATCAGCAGCGATACCCAAGGGAGAAGCGGGTAAACCGCCTTTTGCCAAGAGACGCCATAGATGCTCCCAGTCATAAAAGTCAGCGACTGATTTGCGAGAATGATAGGTCCAGATATCATCATCAAATAAGAGAGCGCGCTCATCGCGGCGGTGAATCCTGTGCCGATCAGGACAAGGCGAAGCGGGGTAATCCCATTTTTCCATGAGAGGGAGTAGACCAGCAAAGTGGCGATGAATGCGCCGAGAATGGCGGCAACAGGCAGCCAGTGAATACTGATTTTATCCGAGAAAAAGAAGAAAAAGGAAACCGCTCCGAGTGTAGCTCCACCTGTTGAACCGATCGTATCCGGCGAGGTTAACGGGTTTCGCACGATCCCTTGCAGGATGGAACCGGCAACACCCAGGGATGCGCCGATCAACACAGCGACAATCACCCGAGGCAAGCGTAGGGATCGGACAATCATGTTATTGGGATCCGTCCCATAGCCGAAAACGGCACGTATAACCTCAACTGGCTTGATATAAATACTGCCGATTCCTGTGCTTAGGACCATGACAATAATGACCGCTAGAAGCAAGAACAGAGATACAAGGAGTGATTTCTTACTGATCCTATAAGAGAAACTTTTATTTCGAAACGTCATATGTCGATTGGAATGACTCATTTCAGCAGTCCCCCTTTGCGAGCGATGTAGATGAAGAAGGGAACTCCGAGAATAGCTGTCGTTACGCCAACATGAACTTCCTTCGGCATAACGATGAAACGGGCGATGACGTCAGCGCCAACGAGCAGAATGCCGCCTAGAATGGCACTGTAGGGAATAACCCAGCGATAATCGATGCCTACGAGGAATCGAACGATATGCGGTATGATGATCCCGACAAAAACAATCGGGCCTGCGACGGCGACGGAGCCCCCTGCCAACACGACAATAACGACTGCGGTAATGAATTTTACATAAATCGTACGTTGCCCCAGCCCTTTGGCTACATCGTCCCCCATGGACAGGATGTTGATGTGAGGTGCAAGTAAAAACGCTCCTACCCATGCAATTAAGATATAAGGATAGACCGATTGGAGCATGGCCATGGTTCTTCCTTCAACCGATCCAACAAGCCAGTAGAGGACTTGGTCAAACGCTTTACCATTTCCTAATAAAATGCCTTGGGTAAGCGAAGCAAAAAAGGCCGTCATCGCTGAGCCCGCTAGCGTAATCTTCATCGGCGTTAAGCCATCTCTGCCTAAGGAGCCGAGTCCATAGACGAGGGCCGAGCTCACAGCAGCGCCCAAAAAGGCGATCCATGTGAACTGTGTCAGGCTAGATACATTGAAAAATCCAACTGACAACACAATGGCAAAGGCTGCGCCTGAGTTGATGCCAAAAATACTTGGCGACGCAAGTGGATTTCGTGTCATTGCTTGCATAAGCGCCCCCGCAACAGCCAGGCTTCCGCCTACGAGTGCGGCGATTAACGCTCTTGGTATTCGAACGGTCTGAATAATGATCGCTTCGTTCGAAGGCTTCATTAAATGGTCAAATGATTGCATGACCTGTGCCCAAGTATAGTTATGTAGACCGAATCTGACGCTGCAAACCATCATCCCGGCAAGCACGATAAGTGCCGCCAGCAGCCCAATTCCTTTATACAAGGGATATAGACGTTCGTTATTTGAAGAGTTCATAGATAAGTGCCTGCTTCCTTATTAGATGCTTCGTTTATTTTAAAGAGAAAGGCAGGGGAAGTCAACGATTTTGAGAATCATTATCAATTTCGATTGACAGAACCAGCGGAAGCGAGTACCATGTACGTTAGATAATGATAATCGTTATCACATCATCAATTGAACGTGTGGAGGGAACATAGTAAGATGTTTGGGAAAAAGAGACAGTTAAAAAGAGCTTGGGCTCTTGTTGCCATTATGTTTGTAGTATCTATTGTTTTAGCAGCATGTGGAGAAAAGCCTAGCGCTCAGCCAGCAGCATCTGCATCTGCAGCACCGCAAGGAGCCGCTAAGTCCGATGCTCCTCGTACGATTAAGCATGCTATGGGGGAAACCGCTGTACCTGCGCAGCCGAAACGAGTTGTTATTTTGACGAATGAGGGAACTGAAGCCCTTATCGCTCTTGGAGTTAAACCTGTGGGTGCTGTTGAATCTTACTACGGAAATCCATGGTTTGATCATATCAAAGCCGATATGCAAGGTGTAACAACGGTTGGTGGAGAATCACAGCCAAACCTGGAGTTGATTGCATCCTTGAAACCGGATCTAATCATCGGTAACAAAATGCGTCATGAGAAAGTGTACGACCAACTTAAGGCGATTGCTCCAACGGTTTATTCGGAGACATTACGCGGTGAGTGGAAAAGTAACTTCGCGCTGTATGCTGAAGCGCTTAACAAGAAAGCAGAAGGCGACAAAATTATTGCAGACTTCGACAAACGCATTAACGATTTCAAAAGCAAAGCCGGCGATAAGTTGAAAGAGAAAGTCGCTGTTGTCCGCTTCATGGGCGGTAAAACGCGTTATTACTATGGAAATATGTTCACAGGTGTAATTTTCCAACAAATTGGATTCCCGCGTTCGGATCCGAAAAGCGATGAGAAATCATTTGAGGATATTACCAAAGAGCGTTTGACGGAATTGGATGCTGCAGACCGCGTGTTCTACTTTACATATGAGCTTGGCGATGGTAAAGGAACGAAGCAAGAGCAGGAATGGATGAATGATCCGCTTTGGAAAAACCTCAAAGTTGTGAAAGAAAATAAATTGGTAAAAGTGAACGATGCAACATGGAATACAGCTGGCGGTGTGAAAGCAGCTAATCTCATGCTTGATGATCTGTACAAGATATATGATGTAAAACCTTAATGAATGAGGGGACTGCTTCTTACGAGCAGTCCTCTTTCGATTCCGGACGCAAAAAGGAGGGCCTCATATCAGTAGCTACTGATAGGGAAGCCCTCACTTGCTTAAGTATGGGAGAGATGTTATCTGCTAAATCTGCTAGCGCTGCCGCCTGCCAACTGTTGTTCAGCAATTTGAACGAGGCGACGTGTGATGCTGCCCCCAATGGAGCCTGTATCACGGGACGTCATGTAGCCATAGTAACCGTCTTGAGGAATCTGGATACCTAGTTCTTGAGCAACTTCGTATTTCATTTGATCCAAAGCTGCTGTAGCTTGTGGAACAACTAAAGAGTTGCTGCTGCGAGATTGTCCTGCCATCTGATATCACCTCCAGTAATAGGTAGTATAATCTCTTTTGTAAAATATACTCATCCATTTTACTGGAAATTTTCGGAAGTATTTTGAAAAGCGGAAAAGCAGAATTGGACAGTCTTTGTTATAATAAGAAAAGCAAAGGGAGAGCGGAGGCGAAATCATGTTTGAACTATCTGTAACGGGCTGGTCCCATGATAAAGACTTGCAAATTATACAGGCGGATGTCCAAATGGCGGTAGGCGACAGCGTTATTATAGAAGAACCGCTATGTGTCGATGTGGGGCTCCCTGCGCTGCTGTACAGTGCACTCAGTGATACGGAGCCGAATCGCTTTGCACCGCCGGATCAATGGGAGCAGATGCCATTCTTTGTTTGCGGATGCGGAGACCCGGAGTGCAGGGGATTTTCCTTCGTGGTGCATCATTTGCCGGAGGAACAAATCCAACTGATCTCGGTTGAAGAGCGAACAAACGGCACGTACCGCGAGCTTGAGACCCACAACATACCGGCTGATCACTACAGGAAAGAGGTCCTGGAGATCGGAGAAACCTATTTGGCATTTATCAAAGGGTTGGACTATAAGCCCTATTTTGCGGATACGGTGAAAGTAGTTGAAGGGCTGATACATCAATTACATCAACAACGACGGAGTGAATAGGATGGCAGCAGTAAAATTTTATGTCGTTTGGGTAGGGCATAAACCAGGGATCTATCGATCGTGGGCGGATTGTCAGGCGCAGACCAAAGGATTCCCGCAAGCGAGATTTAAATCATACGAGTCCGAAGCGGAGGCGCGTCAAGCTTTGGAGAAAGGCTGGCAGAAATCGCTGAATTTCGGAGGGAAGCCAGGCGCGTCGTCCTCTTCTGCTTCCGGCACTAAGTCGGCTACCCCTGAAACAGCTCCGGAAGTGGACTATGACAGCTTGTCCGTGGACGTGGGTTGCTCCGGGAATCCGGGGATTGTGGAGTACAAGGGAGTCGATACGCGGTCGGGAGAGATTCTTTTCTACCAGGGTCCCATTTCCAAGGGTACGAATAATTTGGGCGAGTTCTTAGCGATCGTGCATGGTCTGGCTTATTTGCAAAAGCAGGGCAGCAACAAAACCATTTATACGGATTCGGTCACGGCTTTAAGCTGGATTCGCAAAAAAGAAGTTTCGACCAATTTGGTGCGGGACGCTTCAACGGAAGAAATTTGGACGCTGGTTGACCGGGCGTTGAAGTGGCTTCGGACGAACAGCTACACGAATAAGATCGTAAAATGGGACACGAAAAAGTGGGGAGAAATTAAGGCTGATTTTGGCAGAAAATAATCCCTTGCTTTTACATTGACGCGTCAGTACACTAAAGGAAGAATTTTGACGAAAAGTGTGATATGATAGATTCATTGTTTTTATAAAAGAATTATAATCTAGGAGGAATAGAGAATGGCTCATCCAAAACAGCGTAGCGACATGATTAAAAAAGGATTCGACCGCGCTCCACACCGCAGTTTGTTGCGTGCAGCCGGCGTTAAAGAGGAAGATTTCGGCAAGCCGTTCATTGCGGTTTGTAACTCTTATATAGACATTATCCCTGGACATGTCCATTTGCAAGAATTCGGTAAGCTGGTAAAAGAAGCGATCCGTGAAGCAGGCGGTGTTCCTTTCGAGTTCAACACGATTGGTGTTGACGATGGTATCGCAATGGGACATATCGGTATGCGTTATTCCCTGCCAAGCCGTGAAATTATTGCGGACTCCTTGGAAACAGTCGTAAACGCGCACTGGTTCGATGGTCTTATCTGTATTCCTAACTGTGATAAAATTACGCCGGGTATGATTATGGGCGCGCTTCGCGTTAACATCCCTACGATGTTAGTCAGCGGTGGTCCAATGAAAGCCGGTAAAGATAAAAACGGTAAATCCATTTCCTTGTCCTCCGTTTTCGAGGGCGTAGGTGCTTTCCAAGCAGGTAAATTGGATGAAGCTGGTCTGGAAGAGCTTGAGCAATATGGTTGTCCGACTTGCGGATCCTGTTCCGGTATGTTCACAGCGAACTCCATGAACTGTTTGGCAGAAGGTCTAGGCCTTGCTATGCCAGGTAACGGTACGATCTTGGCTGTTGCTGAAGAGCGTAAGCAATTCGTGAAAGACTGCGCGAAACAATTGATGACATTGATCGAGAAAGACATTAAGCCGCGTGATATCGTAACGATTGAAGCGATTGACAACGCGTTTGCACTGGATATGGCGATGGGCGGTTCCACGAATACGGTTCTTCACACATTGGCTATCGCTGCTGAAGCTGGCATCGAATACCCGATTGCTCGTATTAATGAAGTGGCAGAGCGCGTTCCTCACCTTGCCAAAATCGCTCCAGCTTCCGATTATCACATTGAAGATGTGCATTTAGCCGGCGGCGTTAGCGCGGTTATTAACGAGCTTTTGAAAAAGCCAGGCGCTTTCGATGGCGATCGTCTTTCCGTTACTGCACAAACGATTCGTGAAAACGTAGCTGGTTGTGAAATCCAGAATACGGACGTTATTCGTCCGTTAAGCAACCCTCATAGCGAAAGAGGCGGACTGGCTGTTCTGTTCGGTAACCTTGCTCCAGAGGGAAGTATCGTTAAAGTCGGAGCGGTAGACAAATCCGTTGGCGGGCGTCACGTAGGTCCTGCGATCTGCTTTGATTCCCAGGATGAGGCGCTTTACGGCATTGCCAATGGCAAAGTCAAAGAAGGCCACGTTGTTGTAATCCGCTATGAAGGACCTAAAGGCGGACCTGGTATGCCGGAAATGCTAGCTCCAACATCCCAAATCGTTGGTATGGGTCTGGGCGCGAAAGTTGCCTTGATTACAGACGGACGTTTCTCAGGGGCATCCCGCGGTATCTCCATCGGTCACATGTCTCCAGAAGCTGCTGAAGGCGGACCACTTGCTTTCGTTCATGACGGCGACATTATCGATGTCGATATGGATGGCCGCAAAATCAATTTACAAGTCAGTGATGAAGAGTTGGCGAAGCGCCGCGAAAGCTGGAAAGAGTTCCAACCGAAAATTAAAACCGGATATTTGGCGCGTTACACGAAAATGGTAACGAATGCGAGTGCCGGAGCTATTCTGAAATGGTAAAATAATAAACGGCCAGGGCTTAGAGCTCTGGCCGTTTTTTTTTGCTTTTTTATAAAAAGAAATGCATAAACAGCAAGGAACCGGTCAAAACCGTAATCGCAACAACGATGGAGAGTGTAAGCACGAATCGGGCTTTGAAGATGGATAACAGCATCAGCGTGCTTTTGACATCGATCATCGGGCCGAAGACGAGAAAAGCCAGCAGAGAGCCTGGAGAAAACGTCTTTGCGAATGAGGCGGCTACGAAGGCATCTGTTGTAGAGCATAAGGAAAGCAAGTAGGCAAAACCCATCATAAAGACATGAGAGACGAAGGTCCCTTGGCCGATGGCGGATAAGCTGTCTTGAGCGACAAAGGTTTGGATTAATGCCGTTAGGAAAGCGCCGAGCATTAGGTAT
Source organism: Paenibacillus sp. WC2504 (assembly GCF_052682475.1). Lineage (NCBI taxonomy): Bacteria > Bacillati > Bacillota > Bacilli > Caryophanales > Paenibacillaceae > Paenibacillus > Paenibacillus sp. WC2504. The sequence continues at coordinate 7,073,482 of NZ_JBQZFH010000001.1, read as the reverse complement.
TTGCTCATTTCATACAGCTCAGATGTGCCGTGACTGAGCATAGTTGCAATTCGGCTGTCACCGTGAGAGTGGTTGTGGCCGTGATCGTGGTGATGAGCATGATCATGCGTATGGACATGGTCATGGTGATGATGATGCTCGTGATGCTCATGCGTATGGATATGCTCAGCCGCATGCCCGCTATTGGCGTGGCGCAGCGGACTGCTTTTCAGAAAGCGGGTCAAGAGGAGACCGACAACGAGAGCAACACCAAAGGTGAGCCCCATGCGTGAATAAGCCATTTCCGGCGCGCTGCGGAAAGCCATGAAGGTAGACGCGAACACGATCGGATTCAGAATCGGTCCGACGAGTATGAAAATCACGGCAATGTACACAGGCATTCCTTTGCGCATAAGCCGGCGAACGAAAGGTATCATGCCGCACTCGCAGAGTGGGAACATAATCCCGAGCACACAGGCAAACAGGATGCCGCCAAGCGGATGCTTGGGTGTCATACGTCGGATGAAAGCTTCCGGGATGAAGTTTTCAACGACGGTGGAAAGCAGGACCCCCATGAACATAAAAGGCAGGGCGTCGAGAAAAATGTCCATAAAAGCAGCAAATACATGCTTGATATCTTTCAGGATCGGCTCCATCGGCGGAAGCTCTCTCGTCGTTAGAATGAGGATGAGAAGACATGCGCAAATCACCGTGGAGATGGGAAGGCTCCACCGGTATAGTGTTGATGACAATGCATTGACACCCCTTTGCCCGTTGATGATAGAATCGTATGTTATCTATCCTATGTCCATGCTGGGAAAGATAGGACAAAGACCTTGGTTGACAATGGAAAGTCAAGGTGTATAATTATATAAAATCAATAAGCGATGATAGGAACAAGTACGTTTGTATCCCGTTTCTCAGAGAGCCGGTGGTTGGTGCGAACCGGTGAAACGAACAAACCGAATGGATCCTTGAGCTTGAGGCTGAACACAGATGAAGGTTGCCGGAACCTAGGCCGGAGGAACATCCGAATCTGACAAGTATGCCGAACGGCTGCTCTCCGTTACAAGAGCCTGAAGGTCTATGCGGCAATCTATGCTCATACATGGACAAATTAGGGTGGTACCACGGTCTCTCGTCCCTTGCGGGGAGAGGCCTTTTTGTTGTCTTTTTTGACTGTTCCAACGTACAAAAAGTAAATTTTATGAGGAATGTGGAGGGATTTTCACAATGAAACGAGTATTATCAGGCATGCAGTCCAGCGGCCAGTTGACAATTGGAAATTATATTGGCGCTCTTCGCAACTATGTGAAACTGCAGCATTTGCACCGTTGTTATTTTATGGTGGTGGATATGCATGCGATCACGGTGCCGCAGGATCCTGCAGCGCTGAAAGAACAGACGGAGTCCATTGCTGCGCTTTATATTGCGGCGGGACTAGATCCGAATAAGGCATCCATCTTCCTGCAATCCCATGTTCACGCACATGCGGAGCTCGGCTGGATTATGACGACACTGACGAACATGGGCGAACTTGAGCGCATGACGCAGTTCAAAGATAAATCGGAAGGCAAGGAATCCGTTGGCGCAGGTCTATTTACGTATCCATCCCTCATGGCGGCAGATATTCTCTTGTACAATGCCGATCTGATCCCGGTTGGGGATGATCAGAAGCAGCATTTGGAGCTTACTCGCGATCTGGCTAACCGTTTTAACAACCGTTTTGGCGATATGTTCGTGATGCCGCAGCCTTATATGCCGGAGATTGGCGCAAGAATCATGTCCTTGGACGACGCTTCCAAGAAGATGAGCAAAAGCAGTCCAAATGCCGGAAGCTACATTGCCATGCTGGATGAGCCGTCTGTCATTCGTAAGAAACTTAGCCGCGCCGTGACAGATTCTGGCCGTGAAGTGAAATACGATCCTCAGAATAAACCGGAGGTTAGTAATCTGATCTCGATCTACTCGCATTTTGCTGAGATGAGTGTAGCTGAGATTGAAGCCCGTTATGATGGCCAAGGTTACGGTCCGTTCAAAAAGGATCTGGCTGAGCAGATCGTGGCTGTCCTTGAGCCGATTCAACAGCGCTATCAGGAGATTCGCCGCTCGGGTGAGATTTTTGATATTTTGAAAAAAGGTGCGCAAGAGGCAGCTGAAGTCGCTAACGAAACCTTGCTTGAAGTGAAGAAGCGGATGGGCTTCGTAGTCATCTAAACGAAAGCGAAAAGAGCTCAAACAGCGGTAATCGCTGTTGAGCTCTTCTTTGTGCAGCCGTTTGGTTACGGCCGGGAATTTCTCTTGCGAATCTTTGCCTTAACGGCAAAGCCATAACCGATAAAGCCTAACGCGATGATCGTGCAAACGAGAATCATCCATGGCTGCCGGAGTGCGATAAATAGGGAGATGGAGGCAAGCAGAAGCGTGCCGATTATAGCGAATAAAAGCGCGAGCGGTTTACTCATGAACGTGACCTACTTTCTAGAAGTTTAAACAGTGTCTTCTTATTCTAAACTTTTTTGAGCGCTGTGCATATAAATTCATTTCCTCCACATACTATGTTTGCAAGCTTGCAAATACATCAAAGATCATAGCTGACTGAAAGGAGTCTGATCCTTATGGCACAATCTCGTAACAGCAACACTTTGGCCGTCCCACAAGCTACAGCAGCTCTAAATCAATTGAAATATGAGGTAGCTCAAGAACTGGGCATCCAAATTCCTCAAGATGGTTACATGGGCTATATGGCTACTCGCGATGCAGGTTCAATCGGGGGTAACATCACTCGTCGTCTCGTGCAAATCGCTGAGCAAACGTTGGCTGGTCAATCCGGCTTCCGCAGCTAAGAAGCGATAACCCGTTATTAGTCTTCCCGATTATTGTAATATAAAAGCTCAGAGGCCTAAAAAACCTCTGGGCTTTTTTTTGCGGAAAATAAAAAGACGCGTAATGGCACGCGCCTCTTTGTTTAATAAAGATCAACTCGAAGTTTCTTTTCCAGTCTAGTGTCGTTGACCCAGCCTACGTAGGAATCGAGTGTTTTGAAATTGTGATCCATATGGATGACGCCTACGAACGGGTATTGTTTACGGTGGCGATAACGCACATCGGCCCATCTGACTTCGTAACCCCAGCGGTGTTCTTTCACTTCCGCACAGGTGAACGATGAGAAATACAGCAAAGCTTGAATGTCTTCATGCTTCTTGGAAGCTTCGACGGCTGGATGATCCTCACATCTTACGGTATCCAACCATTTGAGCTTGGAATTCTTAAGCTCGCCCAGTTGGAAAGTGCCGTCCGCTCTTCTTTTTACGACATTCCAGACGTAGAGGTTGAATGTTACAATAAGTGTGTACTGATCGCCATGCTGGAAAGTCGGGTCTTTCCGGTAAAGGCCTTTTTCTACAATGTAATGGTCAAGTGTGCGCCAAATGTAGTAAAGGGCGATGATGCCATATAAGGTTGGGAATACAAGCTTTGGACTAGCCACGTGGAAGGACCACATGAAGATAGCCGCAATGTGGCTCGAAAAGATAAAGGGATCGAAGATATGGATAATGTTCCACGATACCCACTTTTCAGAAAAAGGCCGAATGGCTTGTGTACCATATGTGTTGAAACAATCGCTGAAAACGTGAAAACAAACTGCGATCCCTACCCACATTCCTAGATGCAGCAGAGGGACTCCGTGAAAGAATAAAGCTAGTGCGCCAGTAATCAATAGCGTCCAAATCAGTAAAGCCGGCAAAGAGTGGGAACGACCGCGATGATTACGGATATACGTGGCGTTGTTCTTGAAACGAAGCAGCCCGTCCACATCCGGAATCTGTGAACCGATAACGGTTCCGATGAAGACAGCAGTTGTAGCGGCTGAATCCGCGGAAACGCTGGGATCAATCTGCGACAGTCCTGCTAACCCTAAGCCAATAACAAGATGTGTTCCTGTGTCCAAGTGGGTTTCTCCTCCTAAGGTCATTTTCCGTCTTCTTATTAGTTTACCATTTTGGAGCAAAAAATAAATCAGAGGGAGATCTAAAAATGTCTAAAGTTTTTGTAGAGTATGCCATAAATCCCGAATATCGGGACTCTTTTCTCATCTATATGCAGGAGTGGCAAAAGCGGGAAGGGCGTTTGGAGGTATTGGAGGGAACGGACCAGCCAGGACTTTATGTAGAAATTTGGAGCGAAGTTAGCCGAGATGAATATATCGCTATGAAGGAGGATCGATTACAACAAGGCGGAGGGCAGGGCAACCAGGCAGCGTGGGAAAAGTGGGTCAAAGGCGGATTAAGCAAGCTGCATATGTGGCATTTTTCACCTGTTGATTAACGAAAAGAAAACCGCTGCCTTGGTTCAGGTTAGCGGTTTATTGGAGATGTAGCATCCGTATTATTTTCTGTTGGCATAGGGATAGTAGTAATTTAATTCCTCGTCGAATGTAATGTAGTCCAGATTCACCATAAGCAGTAAGTAGCGCATGCCTGTAGCCGGATCGCTGATGATGATATGGTCGCGTCCTGCTGCTTCCAACTTGCCTTTGAAAATTTTGGCATTCCATTGCGAGTTATTTTCGTATGTCATGTAGAGCGTAGCCATTTTGCCAAGATTGAGCCGCAAAATATTCTCGATATAAGATTCTTCCATCGGTAGGCCAGGCACGTTTACACCGGTTTGCAGGCCGGATCCTGTAGATGGCAGTGTGGAGCCGCTAGGCTGCATAGGAACCATTTTGTTCGTAATGGCTGTTGGAACCGGGTAGGCTGGGTATGGATTTCCGCTGAATGTTGGCATTTGCGCTTGATTGCCAATTTTGTAAGGGTTATTCAACATAACTGTAAATCCTCCTTGGAGCTTTCCTAGTGGAAGCTTTCTTCTTGTGAAGCATACATCTCATCATATTGTGCATTCGCCTATTTGGTGACTGATTTCCCCGTTCATCTACAAAATAAAAAAGCTCCGAAAGGGAGCTTAATTCAGTAAAAATTTATATCCGACACCCCAGACGGTTTTGATATATTTCGGTTCTTTCGGGTCGGTTTCTAATTTTTTGCGAAGGTTTGCGATATGTACATCTATGGCACGCTCGGTAACATAAGAATCGAAACCGCGTACCCGGTTGAGCAGCTCCTCGCGGCTGTAAACACGGCCTTGATTTTGCCATAATAGCTTCATAATCTCGAATTCGGAGAACGTGGTCTCAATTAATTTGTTATGTACAAAAAGACACCGTTTCTCGAGATCCAGGTAGACGACCTGATTGGTTGAGGGTTCGGCTGCGGCAGCTGCAACATGGGCAAAAGCGGTCGAACGCCGCAATAAGGCTTGTACCCGTGCGGCTAGTTCTCTCATGGAGAAAGGTTTGCATAAGTAATCATCTGCTCCCGTTTGCAGACCTTTAATACGGTCGGAAACTTCACTTTTGGCCGAAACCATGAGAATGGGTATAGTTGAAGCTGTTCGGAAGTAGGTGCATAGCTGGATTCCGTCAACATCTGGCAGCATGATATCAAGAACAATGACATCAGGATTGAAATCCCGGAACAAGGTTTCTCCTTGGCGGCCATTCTCCGCCCGCATGACTTGATAACCTTCTTCGTACAAATAAATGGACATCATTTCACCAATGCTTAGATCATCTTCAATAATTAAAACTTTAGACATAAACGTTCCCCTCCTTTTCCTTCAAAAGGCTCGGTGCTCGATATGCCGGACGCAACATTCGATCCTATATGTAACATGTTATCATTATCCATTTTGTGCCGTCCAGTTTTTAGGCAATAATTTCAATTTCTTTTCAAAAAAGAAAAAAGGAAGCTGGATGGTACTTGATCCCTAAAGATTAGGTCAAGTAATCCAGCTTCCTTTGGTAGGTTGAGCATTCGGGAACGAAATCATACGGTTAAGTGCTTTCGAACTTGATCTTCGCTCAACTGCTCAGCATGACCTTCGGCGGCAACCGTCCCCCGGTCTATGACATAATAATAATCCGCGATGCTCGTTGCGAACTCCAAGCTTTGCTCGACTAATAAGACGGCTATCTCCCTTCTCCGTTTAATGGATTCGATAATGGCTTCAATCTCCATCACGATGGAAGGTTGGATGCCCTCCATGGGTTCATCCAGCAGCAGAAGTTTCGGACCGGCTGCCAGAGCACGGGCGATTGCCAGCTGCTGCTGCTGTCCGCCGCTGAGGTCTCCCCCTTTGCGGTGAAGCATTTGCCGCAGAACGGGGAAGGTGTCAAAGAGAGACTCGGGCAGCTTCTTCCTCCCGTCTGTCGCGGCTTCAAGGCCGAGCAGCAAGTTTTCCTCAACTGTTAGCTGAGGGAAGATTTCTCGGCCTTGCGGCACATAACCGATGCCCGATTTTGCGCGCTGATCCGGAGGAAGAGTCGTGATGTCCCGCTCATTATAGTGAATGGAACCGGACTTGGGTTTAACCAGGCCCATAATGCTCTTCATGAGCGTTGACTTGCCTACGCCGTTACGGCCCATCAGACAAACGATCTGTCCAGGTTTCACAAGTACGTTTACTTGGCGAACGACCATGCTTTCCCCATAACCGGCTTCGATGTTTTGAAGATTAAGCACCGCGCTCCACTCTCCTTCCCAGATAAACCTCAGCCACCCTATCGTCATTCTGAATATCCAGCATTGTGCCCTCGCGAAGGACGGTGCCTTCATGCAGCACGGTGACCGTTTTGGCAAATTGGCGAACAAATGCCATGTCATGCTCGACCACGATAATCGTTTGGTCCTCTGCGATTTCATGGAGCAGCTCGCCCGTCTTCTCGGTTTCGCTATCCGTCATGCCGGCTGCCGGTTCATCGAGCAGCAGAAGATCAGGCTCCTGCATAAGCAGCATGCCGATTTCGAGCCACTGCTTCTCCCCGTGAGAAAGGGAGCCGGCACGCTCTTTGGCCTTGCCTTGCAGGCCGATCATAGCAAGTCTTTGGTGCAGGCGATCCCGCTGTTCGCTGGTCGTTTTGGCCCAGAGTGCGCTGAGAAGTCCGCGCTTTTGTTTCATGGATAAAGCTAGATTTTCAAATACCGTTAAGGTTGAAAAGACAGAGGGGGCTTGGAATTTGCGTCCAATCCCGAGCTGTGCGATTTGGTGCTCTTGATGTTTGGCTAGATCAATGGTGTCTTTGAAAAAAACTTCACCTAGCGAAGGTTTCACTTTCCCGCAAATGACATCAAGGAGCGTTGTTTTACCGGCCCCATTGGGCCCGATAAGAAAGCGAAGCTCGCCGTATTCCAAGGAAAAGTCGAGATTGCGCAAGGCTTTAAAACCGTCGAAGCTTACCTCGAGCCCTTTTACGTTTAGTATTTTTGCGCCAGGCACAGGTTGTTGCTCTGCTAATTGTCCGAGCATGGGAGGTTCCTCCTTCTTTTATTCATGAAACAAATGTCTGACCAGCTTATCTGGCTTCTTGCGAGGAAGAAATCGGCTTAGGCAGCACGGGCTTTTTCCAATTGGATGTGTAATGGGTAATAGTGCCGACAATTCCTTTGGGGAGTAAAAGCACAACAATAATGAACATCGCGCCGAGCATGATGGGCCACCAAGCGGGATAGGCTTCGCTGAACGTTGTTTTGGCGGCGTTGGTCACGAGAGCTCCGAGAACAGCGCCGCCGATGGTGGAACGTCCCCCGATAGCGACCCATAACACCATTTCAATCGAGGGCACAATCCCCATTTGAGCGGGGGATATGATTCCTTCCTGAAGTACGAAGAGCACGCCGGCGAGTCCGGCCAATCCTGCAGAAGCGCAGTATATGAAAACTTTGTACGTAACTGGATTGTAGCCGATGAAACGTACCCGATTTTCTCCATCACGGATGGCTGTCAGAATATTTCCCATACGGCTGGTGACGAGCAGGCTGCATAGGATTAGCACGATGGCAACAACAGCTAAGGTGAGATAGAAGAAGATCAACTTGGTTGACTCTGCTTGCAGGTTTAAGCCTAAAAAAGAGTCGAAGTTCGTGAGCCCGTTCGTTCCGCCTGTGTAGCCTTGTTGGCCAACAAATAAGGTTACGGTAATAATGACAAGCGCTTGCGACAGAATGGAAAAAAAGGCACCTTTGATTCGGTTGCGAAAGGTGAAATAGCCTAAAATGAAGGCGACGATCATAGGAATGATGAGGGCTAGCAGAAAAGCCGCGCCTGCCGAATGGAAGGGAATCCAGAACCAAGGCAAGCTTTCTACACCGCTCCAGGACATGAAATCAGGCAGCTCTCCGGGATTTGCGGCTAGTTTCAGATGCATCGCCATACAGTAGGCGCCGAGCCCGAAGTATACGCCATGACCGAGACTCAAGATACCGGTGTAACCCCAAATCAGATCAATGCCCATGGCAATAATGGCATAGGCGAGAAACTTGCCGAGAAGCGAAAGGCGGAAATCAGACAAATACAGTGGAGCAAGAGCCAACACGATTAAAAAAACAGTGTAAACCATCAGTTTCATCTTGGATTGTCCGGCGAAAAGCATGGAAGATGCCACATCCTTTCTTCAATCTAAGGATCTTGAACGGATCGTCACAAGTCCCATCGGTTTCCATTGCAAGAAGGCGATGATAAGTGTGAAGACAAGTACCTTGCCAATTGTCGCACTGGTTGTGTACTCCAACGCGGTATTGAATACGCCAATGCCCAAAGCTCCGGCGACTGTACCAATCAGCTTCCCGATGCCGCCAAGCACAACAACCATGAAGGCGTCAACGATGTAGTACGTGCCGATCGTTGGTCCAATAGGTCCGACCAAGGTTAGTGCACATCCGGCAATGCCGGCCATTGCAGAGCCGAAAGCGAAAGATTGCGCATCTACTCGGCGTGTAGAAATGCCAAGGCAGGCAGCCATTTGCCGATTCTGCATCACGGCTCTCATCCGTCTGCCGCCTGCTGAGTGATATAAGTACATATAGATCACGAAGATACAGAGCGCGACCAGCGCAATAATGAAGAGGCGCTTGTAAGGCAGCGTGAGGTCCGCTGTAAGGTGGAGTCCGCCTTCCAACCACTCGGGAGCTTTCACCGCGACATTAGGCGCGCCGAATATGGATCTGGCCAGCTGCTGCAGGGCTAAGCTGACGCCCCATGTGGCAAGCAGGCTGTCTAAAGGCCTGCCGTACATGAACCGAATGAGGCAAACTTCCAACAGCCACCCGACAAGGAAGGCTACAGCGAAGGCGACGCCGAGCGAAACAACGAAATACCAGCCAAAAGCTGAGGCGGGCAGGAATTTTTGGAACCCGTGCTGGACCAGATAGGCCATGTAGGCTCCAATCATAATAAACTCGCCGTGGGCCATATTCATGACATTCATAAGCCCGAATGTAATGGCGAGCCCAATAGCGATCAGGAGCAGGATGGAGCTAAGACTTAGGCCGTTGAATAATTGAAGCAGCAGCAAACTCATGACGATGCTTCCCCCTTAGTGAACCCCGAGTAAAATAATGAAATCCAGGGCTGCCGTCAGGCAGACCTGGTTTCAAGAGCAATCCTATCGGTGAGCCTTATTTCTTCGTTACTTCGCCGCCCCATGGATACGTTTTGAGGAAAGGATCCGGCTTGAGCGGTTGACCGGAATTCCATACTTCTTTAATTAGCCCGTCAGCGCCTATTTGGCCGATACGCGCTGTTTTGGAAATATGCTGGTTCTCGCCATCGATGGTGACTTTACCTTCCGGTGAATTCCACTGGATGCCTTTGGCAGCTGCTTTTACTTTCTCTACATCAAATGAGCCTGCCTTTTTAACTGCTTCTGCCCATAGGTACACGGCGGTATAACCGGCTTCGATCGGATCATCCGTTACGCGGTCTTTCCCGTATTTCGCTTTGTAGGCTTCAACGAATTTTTTGTTCTCCGGTGTATCCGTTGATTGGTAGTAATTCCAAGCCGTGTAGTGTCCATCCAGAACGGAAGCTCCAATACCGCGCACTTCTTCCTCGGCGATACTAACCGACATGGTTGTTAAGTCCTTGGCCGTAATGCCAGCGTCTTTCAATTGCTTGAAGAAAGCTACGTTACTATCGCCATTGAGCGTATTGAAAACAACATCCGGCTTCTCTTTTTTAATTTTGCTAATAATTGTGTTGTAATCGGTGTGACCAAGCGGCGTGTACTCTTCAGCGACAAGGGTGCCGCCTTCGGCTTTCAGCTGCTCTTTAATAATTTTGTTGGCTGTTCTTGGGAAAACATAGTCTGAACCGAGGAGGTAGAACTTCTTGCCTTTGTTTTGGAGGAGCCAGGTTACAGCGGGGATAATTTGTTGGTTCGTTGTTGCGCCTACATAGAAAATGTTCGGTGAGGATTCTACGCCTTCATACTGAACCGGATACCACAATAATCCTTTGTTTTGCTCGACGACCGGAAGGACCGCTTTACGGCTGGCTGATGTCCAGCAACCGAAAATTGTCACAACACTGTCCTTTTGCAGTAACTTCTTAGTTTTCTCTGCAAAAGTAGGCCAATCGGATGCGCCGTCTTCAATGACGGGCTTTAGTTTTTTGCCTAAGAGTCCCCCAGCTGCATTAATTTCATCAATCGCCATTAACTCCGCATCTCGTACAGATACTTCACTAATGGACATCGTGCCCGTCAGAGAGTGAAGAATACCAACAGGTACAGTCTCGTCTTTCGTTTCCGCTTTGACTTCTGCCGCTTTCGTTGTTGCGGTGGATGCAGTAGGCTCCGACTTTGCACAGCCCGTTGCGACCAACATCAATGCCATGCTTAAAGCGACGGTGAGTTTCCCTTTGTTTCTTATCTCTCTCATTCTTCGTCCCACTCCCTTACTTACAAGATTTGGATTACAAGGCTTATGATAAAGTGGGCAAAAGGTTAATGTCAATATTCATGACACATATCGGTTTTCATTTTGTGATTCATGCACATGAAAATGCAAGTTTTTTGTGCCTGATGTATAAAATTTGGAATTTTATTAGAGAAATCACGTTTTTTATGTTAATTAATATGACATTAAAGATTTACAAGTATGAAATATCCGAATATAATAAGTGTAAAAGAATCCCATTATTCGGTTTTTGAAGAGGTGATGATGTGCATTTAACCGAGCGTGAGAAAGAAAAGCTCCTCATTACAGTAGCTGCAGACTTAGCAAGGCGACGACTGGCAAGAGGCGTAAAGCTGAATTATCCCGAAAGTATTGCACTTATTACATCTGAAATTATGGAAGGCGCCAGAGATGGCATGACGGTTGCCGAACTGATGACGTTCGGTACGACCATTTTGAAAGCCGAGCAGGTTATGGAAGGTGTTCCTCAGATGATTCATGACGTACAGGTAGAAGCTACATTTCCCGATGGCACGAAGCTGGTGACGGTTCACCAACCCATTACCTAACGAAATGGATGAATCGATCGAAAGGGGCGAGAAGATGGTTCCGGGAGAATATCGAATAAACAAAGGCGTTATAGAAATGAATAAAGGCAGACAAACCGTCGAAGTCATCGTCACGAACACAGGAGATCGACCTATTCAGGTGGGCTCCCACTATCACTTTTTTGAAGTGAATCGAGCGTTGGCGTTTCCAAGAGAACTGGCCTTTGGCATGCATCTGGATATTCCAGCGGGGACGGCCGTTCGGTTTGAACCCGGCGAGCAAAAGCCAATTCAGCTTGTCGAGTTAGGCGGAGCCAAATTGTCCTATGGGCTCAATAACTTAAGCGAAGGGCCGGCCGTTAAAGACCAGATGTCCGATGAAACGAGAGCTAGATGGCAGGCATGGGAGGGGAAAAGCGTGTGAGTCAAATAGATCGTAAGAGCTACGCGCTGATGTTCGGGCCTACGACCGGCGATGCTATTCGGTTGGCGGATACGGAATTATGGGCGCAAATTGAGCATGATTACACTGTCTATGGGGACGAATGCAAATTTGGCGGTGGGAAGGTCATCCGGGACGGCATGGGCCAGTCCAGTGGTGCCACCCGAGATCAAGGTGTGCTCGACACGCTGATTACGAACGCTGTCGTTATCGATCATTGGGGCATTGTGAAAGGCGATATCGGAATCAAAGATGGACATATCGTCGGAATTGGCAAAGCCGGCAACCCCGATATTATGGATGGTGTGCACCCGAATCTGATTGTCGGAGCAAGCACGGAGGTCATCGCTGGCGAAGGTAAAATCGTGACGGCCGGAGGAATTGATGCGCACATTCATTATATATGCCCTCAGCAGATCGAAACGGCGCTGTCCTCCGGCGTGACGACGATGATCGGAGGCGGTACAGGACCGGCGACCGGCACGAATGCGACAACCTGCACACCTGGCGCCTGGCATATGCAGCGGATGTTGGAAGCTGCTGAAGCGTTCCCGATGAACTTGGGATTCACAGGGAAGGGAAATTCCTCCTTCTTGGCGCCATTAATTGAACAGATTGAAGCTGGCGCCATCGGTTTGAAGCTGCATGAAGATTGGGGAACGACACCGGCGGCCATCGACACGTGCCTGAAGGCAGCCGATCAATATGACGTTCAGGTCGCCATTCATACGGATACATTAAATGAAGCGGGATTTTTGGAGGATACGCTGGCGGCCATCAAAGGCCGTACCATCCACACGTATCATACAGAAGGAGCAGGCGGAGGGCATGCGCCGGATATCATCCGGGCCGCTGCTGAGCTGAATATTCTGCCTTCTTCGACCAATCCGACACGTCCTTACACCATTAATACAATTGAAGAGCATTTGGATATGCTCATGGTTTGTCATCATTTGGACAGCCGGATTCCTGAGGATGTGGCATTTGCCGATTCGCGGATACGCCCGGAAACGATCGCTGCCGAGGATATTCTGCATGATCTTGGAGTGTTCAGCATGCTGAGCTCGGATTCACAGGCGATGGGACGGGTTGGCGAGGTTATCATCCGCACCTGGCAAACGGCGGATAAGATGAAGAAACAGCGGGGACCGCTCACTCCGGATACGGAGGAAGGCGACAATTTCCGCATCAAGCGTTACATTGCCAAGTATACGATTAACCCTGCGATTACGCATGGCGTTTCGCATTTGGTTGGTTCCATTGAGCCGGGCAAATTTGCTGATCTAGTGGTTTGGAGCCCGATGTTCTTCGGGGTTAAACCTGATTTGGTACTTAAAGGCGGCAGCATTGCTTACGCGCAAATGGGAGATCCCAATGCGTCCATTCCAACACCGCAGCCTGTGTTCGGAAGGCCGATGTTTGCGGCTTTCGGCAAAGCTTTGACCCAAAGCTCGCTGACGTTCGTTTCTCAAGCGGCTTATGACAATGGCATCGCGCAAAGGCTCGGTCTACAGAAGCGGGTTGAGCCTGTGAAGGGCTGTCGCGAAATTTCGAAGAAAGACATGATTCATAACAACGAGACGCCTTCCATAGAAGTGAACCCGGAGACTTATGAAGTCAAAGTGGATGGCGAATCCATCACCTGTGAGCCGGCGACGAAGCTTCCGATGGCGCAATTATATTTTCTATTTTAAAAAATGTGGGTGATGCTCATGGATGAGGTGCAGCGGGCAGTGGCCACGCAGCAAGAAGTAGTAGCCCCAAAGTTTCATTGGCTTGCCTACCAGCAGCTTCTAGATTCAGCATTGCCGATCGGGGGCTTCTCACATTCTTTTGGTTTGGAAACGTTGGTTCAGCAAGGACGTTTGGAAACCGTCGATGAGCTTGAGGCTTACATCAGCACCATGCTCCTCCACAGCTGGTCATCATCTGATGCGATGGTGATCAAAGCAGCCTACATGCATATTCCCGAAGGGGAGTGGAATCAGCTTTGGGCAATTGACCACATGCTGCATGTGCAGCGGGTATCAAGTGAGGCGAGAAGCGGCGTTCAGAAGATGGGACGCAGGCTGCTGCAGTTATCCCGGGCTATGTATCCCGAAGTGGACTGGAAGTCTTTAGATGAAGCCGTGAAGGACGGGCGCTGCAGTGCCAATCATCCGATGGTACATGGATGGGTGAGCTATCACCTTAGCGTCCCGCTGGATCAAGCGGTGGAGGGTTACCTGTACAGCTGTGTAATGACGTGTATCAACAGTGCTCTCAGGCTCATGTCCATGGGGCAAACGCAAGGCCAAATGCTGCTTGCCAAGGTGATTCCGTTGATCGGAAGCCAGTGGCAGCGCGTAGCTCATTTAGATCCTATGGATGCATATACAAATTCACCCTCGGCTGATCTGGCGATGATGCAGCACGAGACCCTATATTCGCGGTTGTTCATGTCTTAACTCAAATTCAAGGAGGAATGGCTATGTGTCAAGGACAAGGTCATCATCATCACCATCAATGGGAGAAACCGTCTGTGGATCGAAGCCGTCCAATGCGTATTGGAATCGGTGGGCCTGTCGGCTCCGGCAAAACAGCTTTAGTCGAGCGTCTGGCACGCAAACTAGGCGACCGTTTCAGTATTGCGGTGATTACGAATGATATCTACACGAAGGAAGATGCTCGTATTTTGATCAGCTCGGAGGCATTGCCTGAAGATCGCATTATCGGGGTGGAGACAGGTGGATGCCCGCATACGGCAATTCGTGAAGATGCTTCCATGAATTTCGAAGCGATTGAAGAGCTGGAGCAACGTTTTGAGCATCTCGATATCATTTTCATCGAGAGTGGCGGCGATAATTTGGCTGCAGCTTTTAGCCCGGAATTAGTGGATCGCTTCATCTATATTATCGATGTCGCTCAAGGGGAGAAAATTCCGCGCAAAGGCGGGCCTGGCATTATGAGATCCGACATGCTCATCATTAACAAGATCGATTTGGCTCCTTATGTCGGAGCCAGTCTGGAAGTCATGGACTCGGATACGAAAAAAATGCGCGGCGACCGTCCGTATATTTTCTCCAACCTGATGGGCGGCACAGGTCTTGATGATATTGTGACATGGGTGGAGCAGGAGTTCAGCCATGCCTAAGGTGACCGGGGAGATCCAGGCGGCATTTGCGGTACGCAGCGGCGTCACGCAGCTGGTTCACAAATATCACGCCTCCCCGCTCAAAATTGCCAAGACGTTCCGCTACGAGAACGATACGTTCACCGGGGACCAGCCCATGGAACAACTGGGCGTTTATATGATGGACTGCTCCCCGGGACTGATGTCAGGGGATCATTACGAAATGAACGTGCGCCTTGAAGAGGGCGCACGTGTTTTTCTAACGAACCAATCATTCACGAAGGTTCATCCTTCTTTAGGGGAGCAAGGCAGCACGCAGCGCCAGTCGCTGCATGTGGAGGCGGGGGCGTTGCTGGAGTACATCCCTGAGCCGCTCATGCTGTACAAAGATGCACAATTCTTCTCTGAAACGGAGGTGCATCTTGCTCCGGGAGCTGCGTGCATATTCTCTGATGTGCTCTGTCCGGGACGAACACAGAGGGGAGAAATTTTTCAGTACTTACGTTATACGAATCGAATGAAAGTTTGGTATGGCACGGAACTGATTTATTATCAGAACCAGAGAATTGAGCCCGAAGATATGCAGCTCACAGCCCCTGGGAGTTGGGAGCAGGAAACGCATCTGGGCAATTTGTATATCTTCTCGGATCAGCTTGGGCAGAAACACTTAGATGGCCTGTTGACTTGCCTGGAGAAGATAAATGACATTAAACAAGTACGCGTCGGTGCCAGCCTCACTTATAAACACGGGATCATTGTCACGGCCATGGGGCGGCATGCCTGGCAATTGCAGCACGTCCTTGCTCAAGCTTGGCATGATTTACGCCGCAGCTTGCTTGCTTTAACCCCATTAATGGTTAATAAATAGGTTGGTAGGAGCCCTTAGGGCTCCTTTTTTTGACGCGAGTTTCTCCTCCTACAAGGACGACGAAGTCACTTATCCTTGTTTCGCTACCGCGCGATGTGGCGGTCCGTGTACTCGTTAGCGGGGGAACTGGAATTTTATACAGCTTAATGGCGTGGTATGACCGAAAATGCGGTCTTTTTTCCATTGGGAGAGAATGGTAAGTTTAATTTACACGCATACTGGAAGGAGAATCGACAATATCATGACATCTGCCCCCACTTCATTGTCAAACCGTGTAGGGGTTGGTATGATAAATGAGATTATAAATAAATAGCTCGGAAGTTCGATATAGAGGAGGGCAAGACGTGGAAAATCAAGCTAGTTACGAAAGCGTTTCTAACGATTCGACACCAGGTTCCGCTCGGAACGAAGCCATAGATGCCGTTAATAAGTCAACATCTGCAGAGCCTGTGACGTTAAAAGATTTTTATCGCCTGGTGAAGCCGGGGATTATTTATTCCAACCTAATGACGGCTTTCGCCGGATATTGGATGGCCGCTCGCTGGGACGTAAGTTGGGCCCATTTACTTTTTACCATGCTCGGAACGGCTCTTGTCATGGCAGGCGGTACGGTGCTGAATAATTACTTGGACCGTGAAATGGACGCCAAAATGGAGCGGACGCAGAACAGAGCGCTGCCTAGTGGACGACTCGGACCCAATGTCGTGTTATGGTACGGCATTATTCTGGGAACGATCGGACTAGCTGTCCTCTACTTTGGAGCAGCTTCGCCGCTTGCAACATTGATTGGGTTAATAGGCTTGTTCTTGTATGTCTGGCTCTACACGGCATGGTTCAAAAGAACCTCAGTCTGGAGTACATTCGTAGGCGCATTCTCTGGTGCGACGCCACCGGTCATCGGTTACTGCGCAGTTAGCGGTACGGTGGATTTAGGTGCTATCTTGGTGTTCCTCTTCTTATTTCTATGGCAGCCGCCGCATTTCTGGGCGCTGGGCATTCGCCGCATGGAAGAATATCGGGCTGCTGGATTCCCGCTTTTACCGGTCGTCAAAGGATCATACGTGACTAAGATTTCCATGGTCCGTTATGTGGTCCTGCTCGTTCCGGTTACCGTTATGTTGACCGCTTACGGTTATGAAGGATACCTCTTCTTAATTGGCTCCACGATTCTCGGATTAATCTGGGTGTTCATGAGTGTGAAGGGTTTCAAAGCAACAGGTGAAGCTGAAGTTGTATGGGCGAAACGCATGTTTCTTTTCTCGATTATGTATCTAACACTTTTATCGATCCTCATGGTCATTGATACGGTAAAGATTAGCTAGTGAAGGACGGATGACAAGAATGAGTACATTTTTTGAAAAAAATTGGTTCAAGCTGGCGCTGGGCGCTATCTTGATTGCAATGATTGCTTCATTTGCTTATAAGCTTTGGGTGAACAGCAGCGAACCGGATCAACGCTTGACGGCGATGAAGCAATCTCCATCTTTTCAACTGCAAGACTTGGATGGGAAGACCGTTGCTTCCGCTGATACCGATGGCAAAGTAAGGCTCGTTTATTTCTTCTATTCTTTTTGCCCGGACGTTTGTATGCCGACAACTTTCTTGCTGACGCAAGTCCAGGATGCTTTGAAGAAAAAAGAGCTGTTCGGCACGAAATCCGAAATTATCTCCATCACCGTTGATCCGAACCGGGATACACCGGCTGTTCTCAAGGAGTTCGGAAGCAAGTTTGAGTCCAAACCTGATCCAAGCGGATGGATGTTCCTCCGGGGGGAAGAAGCGAAGACCCACAAGCTGGCTGAGGACTTCGGTATCATGGTCATTAAGGAGAAGGACGGAAACTTCTCTCACTCCAATGCTATTTTACTTGTTGATAAAAAAGGGAAATTGCGCAATTATTATGATGCAAGCAATCCGGAACTCGATGCGGACCATATTGTCAAAGATGTGGTAACCTTGTCCAAAGAGAAATAAGTTAACGACATCAACTATTCAAAAGCAGGATCTGGTGAAGGGTAGATAATATACTCCTCCAGGCCTGCTTTTTCTAATTGCTGAATCAGGTATTCCTCTGGTGTTCCCTCGACTCCCGCATATCCTTTGCGCGTATAGATTTGTTCGGCATCCGGGAACGTATCCCGCAGTAGAAAGCGTATTTTTTTACCCGAAGAGTCATTATCCGTAAACAAATAAACCTGCTTGTCTCCGGCTTTTTTTCGTAGTTCTTCCAAGGTTTGCGAGCTAGGTGTTCCGAAGGTGCAAAGAATCTGGACGCTATCGTCAACGACGCGCTTTAAGCGGCTTTTGTCGTTTTTGCCTTCTACAATGATTGTGATCGACATGGGCTATCCTCCATCAGGTTTTTTTGTAGTATAACCCGTTTTTGTACGCGATCCAAGGATTCCATTCGACGTTTGCCTAAATAATACACTGCCATTTCCCGGGAAATGACAGAGATTGACAGCACAAAGACGGCTTGCACATGTCAAGCCGCCATGAACAGGGAAGCGTTATGTCGTAACCGGCGATTTAAACGATCGCAAGGGTAAAAGCGAAAGTGCCAGCATGAGGATGAAGAAGGCGATGAAATAAGAGGAAATATGGTCGCGAAGCTGCCCAGCCATCATTGGGCCGATAAAGGCGCCAACGGAATAAGAAATCGAGAGCAAAGAAAAGACGCGGCCATACCGGCTGCTGCTGGTAATGCTGGCAAGCAATGCAGCTAATGCGGGATAAATGACACCTTTGGCCATTCCGATCAGGAAGAGGGAAACAGGTAAAGGGATAGGCCACTGGATGGCTAAGCCGAAGAAAACTACAGCTAACGACAAGCTTCCACAGACGGTCCGGATAAATGGTGAAACCTTGTTAAGGAACCAGAATGAGATACTCAGCAGAGCGCCTAAGCTAATCAATGTAAAAAATACACCGGAGGTGAGAATGGATTCTCTAGCGGATTCCATAAGCGGCAGCTCAAAGAATAAAATGCCTTGCGAGCAGGAAAGCGCCATTGGAATAAGAAAAAATAGCCAAGGAACGGACGCGCCGACAGGAAAGTTGGCATCCTCATCCGGCATCCCGTGGCCGTGATGATCCAAAACTTGAAGCTTGCCGGCGGACTGGCTCAGCAGCTGTTTCTCTTTGACACCAAAGATAGCCAGGAATCCCGTTATGATCAGAATCCAGCCCAACACGGAAAAAGCGGTTGTAAAACCGATTTTGGCAACCAGAATGGCTCCAGCCGCTGGAGAAACCACGGAAGCTAATGTGTGGACCAGGCCATTTCCCGCCATCAGCTTACTTTGTTGGATGCGGTCTTTGGCGATGCGTGCCAGTAGTGACAAGCAGGCCGGCGATAAGAAGGCAAGTACAAATCCGCTTATGGAACGAATGTAGAGCAGGTGCCATGGATCTTTTACATTCGATTGAAAAAGTAAGATGATCCCTGCTACAATCAGGCTAAAGACAATGAAAAATTTGCTGCCGTATTTGTCCACGCCATAGCCAGCGATGAGATTGCCAGGCAAGTGCGTGATCGAGTATACGCCCATGATTAGCCCTATAAAGGAAGGAGCGGCCCCTAAGGATAAGGCGAAAGGTGACAGAATCGGGTACTGTGCGTGCAAATCAAAAAAAGCCACAAACATAAATAAGTACAGCCAAAGGGCTGTTCGCATGTGCTCACCACCTTGTTTAGACTTGTCTCTTCTTAAGATGTACGCCGCTCGTCCGATGGATATGACCTTTCCGTATAATTGACACAATTGGGATGGAGGAAGTTATGGATGCATATGTGATTCTTTTGCTTGCTTGCGTCGCTGTATTTCTAGTATTCCGGCTCCGGCAGTCCTTTCGCAAAACGAGAGGCAGAGTCGATCAAACGGATGAAATTCAGCGAAAACTGGCGCAGTTAAAGAAAAAAAGGGATGAAGACTAAGGATTCCCTGTAGTATGATAGGGATGGACTTTTGGATAAACAGGAGGGGTTCTTTTGGATCAGTGGATTTCATTCGCACAGGATCGTTGGTATTTACTAGTTGCTGCTATTATTGTTTTATTTATTGTTATCGGGATTGTAAAAACAGTCGTTAAATGGATTGTTGTCCTTGTCGTAGTTGGTGCTCTCGTCGTTTATGGAGCAAGTTATAAGGATAAAATAAAGGATATTGGGACAAGCGTCGTATCCCAGGTTGGCGATGAGGTCAAAGATAAAGCGATTAATGCGTTAACTTCGGAAGCCAAAGAAGCGCAATTCAAAGCAAATTCGGACGGTTCTTTTATCGTTTCGACGAAGAGTCTGAAAGTTGAAGGCAAAGCAGGAAGCGATGAAGTGCAGGTTACTTTTCTAGGCAAAACTTTTAAAATGAATGCGAATGCGGCAGTAAATGCTTTCATTGAGCAAGCGAAGAAAAACGCAGGTTAGTAGAAAAATAAGTAAGGATGGTGAGCAGTCATGACGGATATTACCTGGTTCAAAGCCAATTCAATAAACTTCATATCCATTGTGATTGTGCTCACTTTCGCAGGCTCTGTCCTTCAGGGCTTTTTCCGAGGCGGGTCTGGGTCCGCCAAACATCTGCTCTCCATGCTCGTGGAAGCGGTGGTCGTCATCTTGTCCATGTTCGTTGCGTGGAAAGGTGTGCAGCTCGTATCACCTTTGCTTCAAACCTGGCTGAAGGGTCAGAATCTGCAAGTGCCATCCGTAGAGATTAGCGCTCTCAAACAAGCGTATTATACGGCTCTGACAAGCATTCGAGATTTCGCGTTACTGCGTTTCGGCGTATTGTTTTTGCTTGGCTATATGATTGTGAAGCAGCTTCTGAACCTGCTGATTGATCCGCTCATCGGACCCTGGCTGGCTCATCGCGACCCTTATCGGGAACGCAGCCATTCGTTTATTTCCTCGGTTTCCGGGGGCGCCATCGGCTCTGTGGCCGGTTTTGCGCGTGCGCTCATTCTTATTGCCGTTTTGTTCATCTATGTCACTCTATTCCCGCATTCGATGGTAACCCCTTATATCGAGTCTTCTCAGATGTATCAAAAAGGGGCGAAGGAAGTTATTTCTCCCTTCACCGGGGATTTCATCGCCGATAAGGTGCCGGTATTTACCCGGGCAGTGGAGCAGGAATTTACGAATATTTTACAACGAAAATATGAAGTTCTGGATGCGAAGGTCCCTGGCAACATCGTAGATGCGGCCAAAGAAGTAACCGCCAGCGGAACCACGGACGAAGAGAAGGCGAAGCTGCTGTACAATTGGGTGGGCAGCCGAGTCCATTATGATTGGGACAAAGTGAAGCTGTATGAAGAACAGCGTATTTGGAAGGAACAGACACCGGAAGATACGTTCAATACGCGTGAAGGCGTGTGTATCGATTATTCAAGGCTATACGCCCAAATGGCAAGAGCAGTAGGGCTGGATGTGAAGGTCGTAACTGGCCTTGGATATGACGGACAGGGCAGTTATGGACCCCACGCTTGGAACGAAGTGTACCTGAAGGAGTCCAAAATTTGGGTGCCTCTGGATTCCACTTGGGTAGCCAGTGGAGGCAACTGGTTCAATCCGCCGAATTTTGACCAAACGCATATTAGAGATGTTTAATCCTATTTAAGATTAATAAAAGGAAGTAAAACGCCTTCTCACGGACATCCGGGGGGAGGCGTTTTTGTGGTTTTTCTCATCCTTTCGTAAATGTGGTAAACTATTAAAAGTGCTATTTTTGAGAACATGAAGGAGTTTGTATGTCTAAATCCATTCAGGAATATCCAATGATTTACTTAGATGCCGGGGACACGCTGTTAACGATTCCCGCAGCCCAGACCATTTTGAAGCAATACCTGCAATTGCGCGCTGTAGAGCGGAATGAGGATCATATCAGTGAACTGTTTACGGAGGCTTTCCGTCTATTTTATTATGTGAACAAGCAAGATTATTTCATTGTGTGTTCTCCGGAGTCAGATCGTGAATTCTGGGTCAACCTATATAAATATGTGCTGCATAAGCTGGGCATCCATGAGGAATGGACAGAGGAAGAAATTTTCAACTGCTGCCACGAGCTGTATGACATTTATACCGCACCTGAGTACTACGAATTGTTTGATGATGTTAAGCCTTTTCTCGAGCGACTTCAAGCCCAGGGTTTTAGAATAGGAATTATTAGCAATTTTGCACCGACATTGAAGGCTATTTTAGAGGATAAAGGGATTCTGCACTATTTTGATCCTGTACTCGTGTCGACAGAGGTTGGTCTTGAGAAGCCGGATCCGGCTATTTTCCAACTTGCCCTGGAACGTGCGGGTGTAGCTGCCAAGGATGTCCTCTATATCGGCGATCACGAAACGAACGATGTGTGGGCGCCGAGTCAAGTCGGCATCGATGCGGTTCGCATTATCCGTTACGACTACCATACCGGGGAGGGTATACGATCCCTGTTAGAGCTTTTTGATGATCAGCAAGCTATTGTGTAAGAAAGGATCTGAGTGTGATGAAACCATCCATAATGGATGATCCAAAGAAAAAAGAAATCACGAAGAAGCGGCATTTTTCGTTTCGAATCAATATCTTTTTCTTTATAACGTTCTTATTGTTTTCCGTACTTATCGTGCGTTTGGCCATTTTACAATTCGTACAAGCCAAAGATTTGAAGGCGGCAGAGAATACGAATACGAATCAGACGAATAAAATTGCACCGATCCGCGGCAACATTTATGATTCTACGAAATCACCTCTTGCCTATACCATCCCAGTGCAGTCCCTATTTTTCCGGATCGAGCCTTCTCAGCAGGATAAAGATGAAGTCATTCGCATGGCGAACAAGCTGAAGACTGACGTTTTTGATAAATACGGCAAACCGGATTCCAAGAAGCTGGAGCCCGCGGATATCGTGCTTGCCATGGATTTGGGTTATGACATTAATAAAAACAAAGTAAAAGACCCGAGCTATTACTGGGTTCCGCGTAAAATCAAAACAGATTTGTCCAAAGAAGAAATCGCGTATTTATTAGAGCACCGGGATGAGTTCAAGTGGCTGGAAGTGACCGAAGAAAGCATCCGTACTTACGAATTGGACGATATGGATACGGACGGATCGCCGTCGACCATCGCTCCGCAATTGATTGGTTACCTCAAAAGCTATTCGACGGAAAAAGCCAAAGAGATGTACCAAGACAATGAAAACAGCAAGGAATATCTTGATACCGAAAATGTCGGCTTCGATGGCATCGAGAGGATGTATCAGGATGAGCTTCGCGGGAAAAATGGTTATAAAATTTACCCCGTTAATGCTGCCATGAAAATTATCGGCCGCGCAACAGTAACGAAGCCGACCAAAGGTAACAATTTGTATCTGTCGATCAACAAAGATATTCAGAAAACGGCGGAGAAGGCGATCGCCGATCAGATTGCTTTTCTACATACACCGTACGCGCGGAATGATGCCTTTATCAAATACGGGGCGAATGCGCAGGCCGGTTATGCGGTAGCAATGGAAGTAGACACGGGGCGCGTCGTTACGATGGCTAACTACCCGGACTACAATTCGAATGAATGGACGGGCGGAATTTCGCAAGCAACATTGGACGAAGTTGGCTCCTATATTGCGAATGGTTCGATTACAACCGCGTACCCGAAATACACAGATAAAGAGCGTCCGAAACATCCGTCTTCGATTGTTTTCATGGGTTCCACGATCAAACCATTGTCCGTCCTGATTGGTTTAACGGAGAAATTAATTACGCCTTCCAATCAATACTATTACGATTCAGGTACCTTCACGTTCGGTAAGGCGAATTCGACAAGTTCGATTTCTAACTCAGGGAGAACGGCATATGGCAACTTGGATGCCTCCAGCTCCATCGAGCACTCGTCCAATACGTACATGTCGGCCAAAGTCGGTATTCCATTTTATCAGAAATACGGCGGTGAAAATGCTGCCGTAACTGACAAATGGGCGGAATATTTGGCGAAGTTCGGCATAGGCGTCAAGACGGGAAGCGGCTTGCCTGGCGAAAATGCCGGTTCGAATGACTTTGCCAAGAACGCCAAAAAAGACAGTTATCAATCTGCCATGGTTTATGCCTCATGGGGGCAGAATGAGAAAACAACAACGCTGCAGCTCGCGCAGTTCGCCGCAACCCTAGGCAGCCGCGGCAAACGGATGAAGCCGTTGTTCGTTGACGAGATTCGAAGCTTTGAAGGTGAACTAGTTAAAAAGGTAGAGCCGGAAGTGCTGGAAGATAATACCGCTATGTTCGCCAAAGGGGATTGGAACACTATCATCCATGGGATGAAGAGTGGCGCGGAAGGCATTGAAGAGCTGCCTTATAATGTGGCTCGGAAGACAGGGACTTCGACACAAGCCGTTTCAGGCGGAACGATCGATAACGCCGTGTTCATCGCCTTCGCACCGGTCGAGAATCCGAAGCTTGCTGTGGCGGTCGTCGTGCCGGAAGGCGGCTACGGGCGCTATGGCGCATCCCCGATTGCGGCAAAAATCTTTCAAGCTTACGATGCAGCCAACGAAGGCATATTGACCAAGCTTGGCGGCGGGAAGAGGCCTTGGTAGAAGCAGAAGCGAATAAAAAACCTTCAAATCCACTTCATTAGTGGGTCTGAAGGTTTTTTTGTGGGCTTGTCTTGGGAATGAGCCGAGTTTTCCAAATTTTAGTGAACTTATTTCCAGGCCGCTGCGTCTGTTTCAGGATACATCCTGACACAGAAGGGGGCTTTACAGTGATGAAATCGCCGATTACGGATGATCCGAGGAAAAAAGAGCTTGCTCAAAAGAGACATTTTTCGCTGCGGATCAATCTTTTTTTCTTTGTAACCTTTGTCTTATTTTCCATCCTGATCGTGCGATTGGCTATGCTGCAGTTTGTTGAAACGAAAATACATAAAGCCGCAGAGAATAGAAATGGCACACAAACGATACAAATTGCTCCCATTCGCGGGAACATCTACGACTCCTCGAAATCTCCGCTTGCGTATACCATTCCCATGCAATCCTTATTTTTTCGAATTGATCCCAGCGCGCAAAAGTTAGATGAATTAATTGCTATCGCGAATCGGCTGAAAGCGGATGTTTTCGACAAGTATGCCAAACCAAACTCAAAAAGTCCGACGCCGGAAGAAATCATTCTAGCCATGGACATTGGCTACGACTACCATAAGGTTGAAATCAAGAAACCAAGCTATTACTGGGTTCCACGAAGAATTAAGGCGGATTTGTCCAGTGAAGAGATCGCCTACCTTTTAGAGCATCGCGATGAATTTAAATGGTTGGACGTAACGGAGGAAAGCATCCGCACCTATGAACTGGATGATGACGGCAACACGACCATTGCTACGCATTTAGTGGGGTATACGAACTCTTTTACCTCTCCGACAGCCAAAGAAATCTACAAAGACAGCCCTATGGTCCAGGAATATTTGAGCTCGGAAAATGTGGGATTCGATGGCATTGAACGCATGTATCAGGATGAGCTGCGCGGCAGAAACGGCAGGAAGACCTACCCCGTGGACGCCGTTAACAAAATCATTGGGAGAGCCGAAGTCACGGCTCCCGTTAAAGGAAATAATTTATATTTGACTATACATAAAGATATCCAAAAAGCGACAGAACGAATGCTGGAGGAGCATATTCGCTATTTGCGCAGCCCGTCGCACGCCAATGATTTGTATATGAGTGTTGGGATGCAGGCAGCTTCCGGTTTTGCAGTGGCTATGGAGGTGGATACGGGACGGGTGGTTACGATGGCGAACTATCCGGATTACGATGCAAACGCCTGGACCGGCGGCATGTCGGCAAGCGTCTACAAAGAAATTGAAAGCTTTATTCCCAATGGCAGTATTCGAACAGCAAAAGCTAAGTATCCAGATGAAAAAGAAAATGCGAAACATCCATCATCCATTGTGTTCATGGGTTCCACGATTAAGCCTATGTCCGTGTTGATTGGGCTTAAGGAGAATTTTTTCAGCGAGTACGGCAATGTTTATTACGATACGGGGTCGTTCAGTTTTGGTAAAGGAGGCAACAGCACCATCACCAATTCGGGGAAAGCGGCTTACGGAGCGATGGATGCTGCTGGGGCGATTGAACACTCCTCTAATACGTTCATGTCTGAAAAAGTC
The DNA here is from genome assembly GCF_052682475.1 of Paenibacillus sp. WC2504. NCBI lineage: Bacteria > Bacillati > Bacillota > Bacilli > Caryophanales > Paenibacillaceae > Paenibacillus > Paenibacillus sp. WC2504. Next base: position 7,047,605 of record NZ_JBQZFH010000001.1, on the reverse strand, counting down.
GGGATTCCTTTCTGGGCCAAATACGGCAGAGAGAATCCGGAAGTGACAGCCAAATGGGCGGAATACATGGCGAAATTCGGAATGGGCGTCAAAACAGGCAGCGGCCTTCCGGGCGAGCTTGCAGGATCGAACGATTTTATCAAAAATGCTGTGAAAGACAGTTATCAATCCGCTATGGTTTATGCATCATGGGGACAAAACGAGAAAACGACAACCTTGCAGCTCGCTCAGTACACAGCTACTTTGGCTAGTCGGGGGAAGCGGATGAAGCCGCTATTCGTAGATGAAATTCGCGACTACCAAGGCCAGTTGGTTAGAAAAATAGAGCCGGAAGTACTGGAGGATTTCTCCGCCGAGTTTGCCAAAGAGCATTGGAACACCATTATCCACGGGATGAAAAGCGGGGCTGAAGGGATCGAGGAGCTGCCTTTTAATGTGGCGCGCAAAACAGGCACATCCACCCAAAGCGTGTCGGGAGGCTCGGTTGAAAATGCCGTGTTCATCGCCTTTGCGCCGGTCGAGAACCCGAAGCTTGCCGTCGCGGTAGTCGTGCCCGAAGGCGGCTTCGGGCGCTATGGTGCCTCTCCGATTGCGGCGAAAATCTTTCAAGCTTACGACGCTGCTAACGATGGCGTTTTGACGAAGCTTGGCGGCGGGAAGCGGACTTGGTAGGGTTGGCCATGTCTCTTCGCTCACGAGGGAACTGTAGGGTCTTATTTGTTCGCAAACTCTGCATTTCCAGGGAAATACATCGAAATAGAGCCATGTAGTTCCCACTAAACCTTAAAAAAGTGGTAATTGGCAAAATAGCGTACCAGGGTTCCCTCTAACTGAGAAACCAAGAAATCAAGACCAAATACAAGCACAAAAATAGAGGCCGCTTCAAAAAGCAGCCTCTTTCCTAATTTCACTGGTGTACCCGAATCCACACCGCCATCTCGCCAACCCCACGATTCCCCCATTGGAAATAGGGAACCGCCTGCAAGGCGACAGGCTCGGCCGACGGCGCCCAGCGACGGTACGGCTCCGCCGAAGCCCAAGCCTCAGGGGTAGCATCCCTAAAGCCTTCAGCTTCAATCCTCACCGTGCCACCGAGCGCACTCGTGTCGGCCTCCACTTTCAGCCTCGTTCCACTTTGTAGGCTAAGGCTTGCCAGAGGAGCGCCATTATCGACCTGCTCAACGCAGTATACAAGCGGCCCTCTTTGAATCGCGGCTTTCCCGGCATTGCTGCGGATAAGCGGATTCGCTTGGATAAGGTGTGCCTCCATCGGAAGCAGCCAAGTGACGGTGTCACCCTCCGTCCAAATGCGATCGATAATCGTGTAGCCATTCTCAACCGTGTACGCATCCTCTTTTTCACCGTTGATGAGCAATTGCGGTTGGCTGTCGCACCAGTAAGGCACACGCAAAGCTAGTGTGAACGAGCGCGGCTGAGCCAAGCTTAGTTCAAGCGAAGCTTCCCCACTCCAAGGCAAGGAACAGACTTGTTTCAGCCCAACTTGCGTTGCATCATCCAACGTAATCGTACTTTCGCTGCCGATAAACAAGTGGCAGTTGATTCGTCCTGCTTCAGTCGTATAAATATACTCCCCAAGTGAAGAGAGGATCCGCGCCAAGTTGGGAGGGCAGCAAGCGCATCCAAACCATTTCTGACGCTCTGCTTTCACATGACGTTTGCCGGGATTGTTCGCCGAAGCTTGTGGCCAAACCTCCAACGGATTCACATAAAAGAATCGTTTCCCATCCTGACTCATACTGCCGATGATGATGTTATATAACGCCCGCTCGATCACGTCGGCATACTCGCTCCGCGTTTCGAGACGCAGCATACGCTGAGCAAAATACACTAAACCGATGGAAGCGCAAGTCTCGGCATACACCGTATCATTCGGCAGATCATAATCGAACGAGAACGCCTCCCCATGGTGCGTCGATCCGATGCCTCCCGTGATGTACATTTGCTTCTGCGTCATATTCGCCCAGAGCTTCTTGCATGCGGCAAGCAGCTTCTCGTCCCCGGTCAGTCTCGCCAAATCAGCCATTGCCGTGTACATGTATACGGCTCTCACCGAATGCCCGATAGCCGTATCTTGTTCACGAACAGGCAGATGGCTCTGATTATAAATGCTGCTCAGACTCGGCAATGGGGTTTCACCTGCCCGATAGATGGATGTTTTCCCCCTGCGCTCCCACTCCCCATCGAAGAAATCCGGTTGCTGTCCTCGCTCATCGATGAAATAGCAGGCAAGCTGGAGATATTTCTCCTGCTTCGTTACCGTATACAATTTGACCAGGGCGAGTTCAATCTCCTGATGCCCGTCATAGCCTCGAATCTTTCCTTCTTCGGGTCCGAATACATCCTGAATATGATCCGCAAAACGGCACATTGCATCCAGCAGTTTTCTTTTCCCTGTAGCCTCAAAATACGCAACGGCAGCTTCAATCATATGACCTGCGCAATATAATTCATGGCACTCGTATAAGTTCGTCCAACGCTTGCCAGGCTCTTTAATTGTAAAGTATGTATTCAAATAACCATCGCTTTGCTGCGCTTGCACGATCAGGTCAATGGTCTCATCTGCGGTCTGTTCCAACGCAGCATCAGGCTGCTGTTGAAGGGAGTAGGCGACGGCCTCGAGCCACTTGGCGAGATCGGAATCCTGAAACACCCAACCGTGGTATTCCCCTGTTTCCAAGCCTGCGGCAATTCGGAAATTATGGATGGCATGGCTAGGTTCAGCATCGGGAACACGATCATTCAGCGCTTCCCATTGATAGGGAATGACCGTATTGCGAACAAGGTTGACGTAATGATTCCAGAAGTCATCGTTGATTTGGATTTGATTCAAAGACAATTTGTGCTTGGCCTGCAGCAGTGCATTTGACATGAAGCAACCTCCCGAATTTGCGAAATAGGCTTTACTTTCTCCAATTATATGAGGGATACTGGGGAAGTAACAGGTAGGAATACAACCAGTTATTTATAAAATTTCACACAACGAATTAAAGGAGTCCGCCGCCAAATGAAAGAGATATCGTTAGCTGCACCGCCTCTTCCTTATTATTTGGAGAGCGGTTTCAGGATGTACCACGCAGGGGACACGCATCCGGATCGCGCAGGGTTAGGTATGTATGATCTTCTTCTCGTTACGAAGGGTACGCTTCATTTGGGGGAAGAGGAGTTGACGTGGAGCTTGACCGAGGGCCAATACGTGCTGCTGCTTCCGGATAAATATCATTATGCCGTGCGTCCTTGCGATGCGGAATGCCATTTTTATTGGCTTCATTTTCAAACCAGCAGCCCTTACATGATCAGAGAGAGCAAGCCCTCTGCGCGCAGTGAATTCGTTTTACCTCAAAAAAATGAAATTACTCTGCATCAACAAGGGGCAGCATCGGACACCGAGCGGATCCAAGAGCTTTGGCACCAACTTATACAAATGTCCGTCTCGGAGAGGTCGGTATCGTTCTGGGAAGAGCAGCGCATTTTTACCGAAATTTTGCGTGCGTTAGATATTGGAAATAAGCCCGATGAACAATCCAAAGTACATAGGTTGGCTGAGCGAATCGAAGCTTATCTCAAGCAGCATTACTCGGCAGATTTGACCAATGAGAGGTTGGCTGACGAGTTCCATTTTCATCCGAATTATTTGAGCCGCTGTATGAAAAGTGTTTATGGCTGCACGCCACTCGAGTATTTGCTTGCCTATCGAATTGAACAATCCAAGCTTCTGCTGCTGAAAACGCAGTGGTCGATTGAGCGCATCTCGGAGGAGGTGGGCTTCCATCATGCCGCTTATTTCTCGAACTGTTTTCGTGCCAAAATAGGTCTCTCACCGCTTGCCTACAGGAAGCAATATATAAGAGGTGGAACCGTTTATCATTCTTGAGCATATGTTGAGGTAAGGAGGAGAACCCTCCTATACGCCAAAAGTTGCACGAGGTAAACTTTTGTGCGTAGAGAAAAGAAAGGTGGGGGACAGCATGAAAACGACGCGATTCACAGCTTCATTAAAAAGACTGATCATTACCTTCATTTTCCTATGATAGACAGCTGAATGCGTACTTTCATCCTATTTCCAGTATGGCGGACGGATATGGTATACTAATGTATCGGTATTCGCGAGAGATAGTTTGATGAATGGTACGGAGGAGTGAGTTTCACCATGTGTGGTATTACGGGTGTGATGTATTTTGAAGATAGAGAACCAACAGTTGCTATGCTGCAGCAAATGACGGATGTGATTGTGCATCGGGGACCGAACGATTCCGGTTTTTGGACGGATAATCGGATTGGTCTAGGCTTTCGCCGGTTGTCCATTATTGATATTCAAGAAGGGCATCAGCCGCTAGCCAATGAGGATGATTCCGTTTGGATCATTTTTAACGGGGAAATTTATAATTACAAAGAGTTACGCGGAATGCTGCAGGAACGCGGGCACCAATTCCGCACGCATAGCGATACGGAGGTTATTGTTCACCTTTATGAGGAGTTCGGAGAGGAATGCGTCAAGCATCTACGCGGCATGTTCGGATTCGTGATCTGGGACAAGAAAAAGAAGCAGCTGTTCGGAGCGAGAGACCATTTCGGCATTAAGCCGTTTTATTATCATGTCAACGACCGTCAGTTTTTGTTTGGCTCGGAAATTAAGAGCTTGCTCGCTGCGGATGGCATGAACCGGTTGATCCATACGGACAGCTTGCTGAACTATCTGACGTTTCAGTATGTGCCGGAGCCGAACACAATGTTCCACGGCATCCACAAACTGCCGCCGGCCCACTATGTCAAGGTAACCTTCGATGGCGAAATGTCCATACATAAGTATTGGGATCCGATGTTTGAGCCGGAGGAACGTCCTTTTGACTATTACGTAGAGCAAATCCGCGAAACGTTGAAGGACTCCGTCAAGCACCACATGGTCAGTGATGTGGAGCGCGGATGCTTCTTGTCCAGTGGAATTGACTCCACGGCCATCGCCACCCACATGCGGAACATTGAACCGATCCGCACGTTCTCCGTTGGCTTCGAAGGCGCCAACAACGAGACGCCAATCGCCGCCCAAACGGCTGCGGCGCTTGGCACAGAGCACTACGACAAAGTCATCACGAAGGATGACTTCTTCAGCACGATGCCGAAGGCGATCTGGCACCAGGACGAGCCTGTTGCCGATCCTTCGGCCATTGCCCTCTATCACGTGGCGCAGCTTGCGCGCGAGCACGTGACGGTTGTGCTGTCCGGCGAAGGCGCGGACGAGCTGTTCGGCGGCTACCGCATCTATCGTGAGCCGCAGTCACTGCGGCCGATTGATCAGCTGCCGCATTCGATCAAGCGCATGCTGAACCGCTTCGCGCGGATGCTGCCAAGCAGCGTGAAGGGGCGCAATTATGTCTTGCGCGGTACGACGCCGCTGGAGGAGCGCTTCCTTGGTAACGCGAAGATTTTCACAGAGGATATGAAAGCGGAAGTGCTGCGTCTCGATATGGAAATGCTGCGAGCTTATAAGAATCCTGTGCAGATCGCTGGAGACTATTACAACAAGACCAAACATCTTGATCCGGTCAGCCGGATGCAGTATATCGATATGAATCTGTGGATGCCCGGCGATATCCTGATGAAAGCCGATAAAATGACGATGGCGCATTCGCTTGAACTGCGCGTTCCTTTCCTGGATAAGGAGCTGTTCGATGTGGCACGCCGCATCCCGGCGAAATATCGCATTGCCAATGGAACGACTAAATATATTTTCCGCAAAGCGATGGAAGGCATTATCCCTGATCCGATTCTGAACCGTCCGAAACTGGGCTTCCCGGTACCTTTGCGCCAATGGGTGCAAGGTTCGATGGGGGATGTGCTGCTCGAGCAGATCAAAGCCAGCGGAATTGAAGATTACATTAACATGAACACGGTAGAACGGATGCTTCAGAAGCACCGTAACGGCCAGGGCGATTATGCACGCCGGATTTGGACGATCTATATTTTTGCCCTCTGGCATATGACTTTTATGGAAGAGCTGCCTAAGAAAGTGCTCGCTGCTTACTAGGTCTATCAAGGACGACAACCGTATAGACAGGAGATGGGGAACGTGGGACTTTATAAGTTAATTGCCCTCGATATGGACGGTACCTTACTGGATGAGGAGAAAAAAATATCGCCGGAAAATCAATCCGCCATTCGTCAAGCGACGGAAGCTGGCAAGATCGTCATCATGTCGACCGGCCGCGGCGCCATAAGCGCCATGCCTTACATTCAAGAGCTGGGGCTATCTACGCCTATGGTTATGGTGAATGGCAGTGAAGTATGGGAGTCGCCGAACAAGCTGCTTCGGCGGACACTGCTTCCGGTCGAGACCGTGAGCCGATTACATGCGCTGGCTGAGGAGCATGACTGCTGGTGGTGGGCCTACTCAGTCGAAGGTGTTTTCAACCGCGAGCGCGAAGGCCTGGACATCCCGAACGGCGAATGGCTGAAGTTCGGTTTCTTCACGGAAAATGCGGAGAAGCTGCAGCGTATTCGCGAAATTGCAGAGAGCTGGGGAACGCTTGAAATCACCAACTCTCATCCGTCAAACATTGAGTTAAACCCGCTTGGGATTAGCAAAGCAAGCGGTGTGGAGGCGGTTTGTCAGCTTCTGGGGATTCAGATGTCGGAAGTGATTGCGATGGGGGACAGCCAGAATGATATCACGATGATTCGTGAAGCAGGTCTTGGTGTTGCCATGGGCAATGCGCAGGATGAAGTCAAACAGATTGCGGATATCACGACGGTGACGAACGAAGAAAGTGCGGTTGCCAAAATCATTCATGCTTATATGTTGTAAAAGCCTTGTGACTTTTAGCCAGTACAATATCGGATGGAGATGAGCCCATGATCACGTTAGCCTGGAGCTTGGTCATTCTTTTATTTGTCGTAGGTATGATAGGTGCGGTTTATCCAGTGCTGCCTGGTGTTTTGGCTATATATGCGGCGTTCTTCCTATATGGCTGGCTGATCAGCTTTGAGCCGTTTGGCTGGGTGTTCTGGACCACGCAAACCCTGATTGTCCTTATTATTATGGTTGCCGATTACGCTGTGAGCGCAATGGGAGTCAAGAAATTCGGAGGTTCGAAGGCGGCTGTGATCGGGAGTACGATTGGTCTTATTGTGGGACCTTTCGTCATTCCGGCTTTCGGGTTAATCATAGGGCCTTTCTTAGGCGCTGTGATTGGTGAAATCATCATCGGCACCAAATGGCAAAATGCGATCAGCGCCGGGATAGGCTCCGTGATCGGTTTCTTTGCCAGCAGCGCTGTCAAAATCGTGCTGCAGCTGGCGATGATTGTTCTCTTCTTGATTTGGGTTTTTTAATTGAAGATGATGTTGTTTGAATACGGGATTAGAGAGTAGGAACACAATTGACGAAGGAAACCAAAGATTCTCTTGTAAAAGGGACGCTCATTCTCACCGTAGCCGCGCTTGTAGCGCGGTTTCTCGGCGTTTTCCAGCGTATTCCGCTGGTTCACCTGCTGCACGAGGGGGGAATGGGCAGTTATTCGATAGCTTTTAATTTATACTCTATTCTACTTGTGGTAGCGACGGCGGGGATTCCCAGCGCGTTAAGCAAAATGGTATCGGAGAAATACGCAATCGGACGACCTGCCGAGGCGGAGCGAATTTATCGCGCGGCTATTTTATTTGCTATTGTTGCTGGCGCATTCATGACCTTGCTGTTATATGTGTTTGCGCCGATTTATGCGGAACAAATATCACACGGGGGACCTGACGCTACGCTGGCCACTCGTGCTATCGCACCGGCCATGTTGTTCTTCCCGCTGATTGCCATTATGCGCGGTTATTTCCAAGGCCGACAAAACATGATGCCTAACGGGGTCTCACAAGTGGTGGAACAAGTTTTCAGACTGGTGACCTCGATTGGTCTTGCCTTTATTTTATTAAATATTAGCCTAGGTTGGGGAGTTGCGGGAGCATCTTTCGGCGGAGTTATGGGCGGAATCGCTGCACTTGCCGTTATGCTTTACTATGCGATGAAGCTAAAACGTCGGGACGCTCAAAGGCTGAAAGAAAATGTATCTCACGCTGCGGCTCATGAAACCGCCGCTGGACATTCCTCGGCACCTGCAACAGCACCTGCAAGGTACAGTGAGATCTACCGCAGCCTGCTGAAGCTCTCGATTCCGATCGTCATCTTCTCGGTGACGGTTACCTTGGTCTATGCGATCGATACCTCGATCATCATTCCCCTCTTGGAGGGGACGATTGGGAGCAGCGAAGCGCTTGGATTGGTCGGTATTATCGGGGGCCGGGCGCAATCCTTGGCGGGTATCCCGATTATTTTGGCGATTGCCCTCAGTCAATCCGTAGTGCCGATTATTTCAGCGGCTTACTCCCGCAAAGATCTGAAACAGGTAGGGCATCAAACAACCAGAGTGCTGCAGCTGTCTATTTTATCGGGATTGCCTGCGGTGCTTGTGATCGCTATTGCTGCCCGTCCGCTTGATTTCTTCATGTTCGGACACGAAGATACAGCCTATGGGATGAGTCATGGACCTTACATGATCTCCTTGCTGACTTTAGGCGCAATGTTCCAAATTGTCATGCAGACCTCCGGTGCTGTATTAATGGGCATGGGACGTATGAAACCGCTGATGCTGCATGTTGCCGTTGGTATTGCCGTTAAGCTGGCCGGCAGCTTCTTGCTCGCTCCAATGTTTGGCATATATGGGATTATTGGCTCCACAGGGCTTTGCTTCATCGCCATGTCATGGCTCAATTTGCGCACGCTGCGCAAAGAAGTGAGCTTCACCATTCTTGGACGACGTTTTATCGGTTTAACGATTTCAATTGTGGTCATTGCCGGCTTAGGCCTCGCGGCGGAGTGGTTGACCCACACGTATGTACATCCAACCAGCTTGTACAGGATCAATGAAGGGATCAACGCAATACTCGTTTGCGGCTTCACGGCTGCTTTATACCCGTTGATGCTTATGGTTACGCGTGTGGTTACGAAGGACGATGTCAAGAATTTCCCAGTGCCCGTCCAAAAGCTGATCGGCAAAGCAAGCCGCCTTATCGGACGACGTTCATAGCCTGCGCAGCCAGTATGGCGAGCTCAATGCTATGAAGCCCTTCGCTCATGGCCTGAGTTAAATCAATGGTCTGCGGCACTTCGATAGGGTGCATATGCCCCATTGGCGTTTCGACATCTTGAAACCAGTCGCCAGGCTCCACAGGCAGTAGCGGCCGATCCGGCCATACAGTCTCAAGTGTAGGACTATACAAAGGCGAGCTTCCCTTCTTGAGGAAGCAGCCATCCAGCCTCTCCTGATAGAAATTATCAGGGGAGGCTTTTTGTATGGGGGTAAATAAGTGAGGCCAATAGTCGGCGCGTGACCCCGTGTGGGGCGTCGATGCGGCAAAGCGGAGTACGCCTTGCAGCACTTCAGGCGCTCCGATTAGAAGCGCGTAGAGGCCTTTCCCAAGGGCTATGCGTTCAGCCAAGCTGGCAAAATTCTCGAGAATGAGTCCAGCCAGACGAGGCTGGGGGGATCCGGTTTCAGTGGACTCAGACCAATAAGGGAAAGCGACTTGATTCATTTGCAGCCAGCCCTGGGCTTTAAATAGTGCCTTATTTAGCACGGTTTGTCGGAACTGGTCCTTCTGGACAATTCGCTGCTCGATGTAATTTTGTTCGTTCACAATAAGGGCAATCGTCAGCGCGGCGGAGTCCGGGCTCGTCCAAAATTCATGCCAGACAGGGACCATCCAGCTGGAAATGTCCAAATGGGGAAGCAAGTGAAACAATTTCTTCTCGCGCTTCTTACTTTCCTCATATAGAAGCAATTGTGGATAAGCATCATGAAAGATAAGCCCGTTCGCGCGTTCCAGAAAAGCAAACAGATGCTCAGCTTGATCAGCATCAATAAGGTGCGGCAGGAGATCGCCATGCAGATCAGTCATGTTCCAACCGCCGTTGCGGGAGACCATATGGGCTAACAGAGCCCAGTGCAGCTCAGGGTACTTCTGGTAACAGGCCCAATAGGCCATTGTGCGCGTTACGTTATTCCGATTCTCCTTCCGGGTCCGTGCCCGGATGTCGTCTACGATCCGTGTCTCCTCCGATGTAAGAGGGAATGGCTGAACTCCGCCTCGAAGAAGCCCTAATTGTTGGGTAAGCCCCTTTTCTAATCTTTCTGCGATGTTTTTGGACAAAGGGATGATTTCCAACCGTGTTGATCTCATAGTGACCTCCTCGACCTCCTCTGTATCATCTCCTTATTGTTAGCCCATTTACTAGCAGGTATGTGAGGATACCGCGTATTTAAGGCTGCTATTTTCCATAAATGGGGGAAGTACCTAATAACTTAATCCAATTACTGGAATTATTTTATGCATAAAATGAACTAACAGAAGTCAGCGTTGGCGGGGTGATTTACATCAGCATTCACTTATATGTGGCAAGTTGTCGTCCATGCCCCAAGAAGGCGTCTAAACGACGAAAAAAAAGGTCCAGGCATAGAACCAAACGTCTAGGCGTTAAATTTTTGGCGCAGACCTATTTCTTCTATGCCATTTCCGATGGGGAAAAAAGAGAATACACCAATGAAGATCAGATCCCCGGATATGGGATTCAATCTATTCCGAGTCCGAAGCTCATCTCTTATCGACAGGTCTTCGTGAACGGTGTCCTGCAACCACGAACGTTATATCACATACGGGAAGGATCTTTAACTTTAACTTCAGAGGATGTTCCAGAAAAAGGGGTCCCCATCATTGTCCAAAGCGTCCGTATTTATAGATAGCCATTGGGAATTAGGGAAGGGGGTGAAATTATGGCAGCGTCTCTGATTAAACTTTTTGTGACCGCTACAGCTTCCGCGCCGGTTGCTACTGGGGGCACCGTTGAAACAACGGTAGATCCCGCTGTAACAAGATATAGCGCAGTTCTTACAGCGGGTATGATTACGACGGATACAACGATTCCAGCAGCAAGCTTTTTAGATGATAACGGCAATGCGATTACAGACCTTCCAGCACCTCCGACAGACGGTTACTACAACGTATATGTCAACGGTGTGCTGCAAGTGGCTGGATTGTCCACACTTACAACGGCATCCCTGGTTTTAGCTACTACAGCAACTACAGCTGGTGCACCGGTGGTTCTCGAAGTCTCCGATTTCTCCAATACGACTTCTGACATTACCGTTGAGCCGACGATTTCTGCACCGACAATTACAGTTATTGTGTAATACGAAAAACATCTCTCTAGCTTAGGCTAGCAGGGATGTTTTTTGGTTTTATGCATGGATCTACCAGTCGTATTGAAGATGAAATTGGTGATGATAATTCATAAAAGTAAATATATAGAAGTTTTTCGCTTGACAAAAGAAGTGTATGAAGGGTATAGTACACTAAGTGTATGAGTTAGTTAATACACACACTATAATTATCCAGATTTACTAGAGAAGTACATAGGAGATGGGTAGATGAACATTACGTTTAACAATCGCGATCCGGTTTATCTGCAGGTTGTCCGGCATTTTAAAGAAGAAATGGCAACAGGTAAGTTGGCTGCAGGCCAGGAAATTCCATCTAGACGCGAACTTGCAGGTTTGCTCCAAATTAATCCCAATACTGTGCAGAGGGCGTATAAAGAAATGGAGGAGCAACATTTGATAACAACCGCGGGTAATTCCCCTAGTCGAATAACGACGGACAAGCAGGTTTTGAATTCGATTCGTCAAGAGCTTATTCAGGAGGCTGTGGAGGTGTTTATACAATCCATCAAAAAGATTGAACTCCCCACGGATGATCTGCTTCGATTTGTCAAAGAGAAGTACGAAGCAGAGCGAGCAAGGGAGGTTAAGGAATGATAGAAGTCGATCGAATTGTTAAGAAATATGGGAAAAAAAATGTTCTGGATGAGGTTTCTTTCACAGCGGAAAAGGGAGAAATCACTTGTCTCATTGGCATTAATGGTGTCGGTAAATCCACAATCATGAAGGCAATTATGGGGCTGACTCCCATTGGAAGTGGTCGAATTCGAATTGACGATCTGCCTGTTAACAAGATGGCCTATGAGAAAATTGTGTTTATTCCGGATACATTGACAATGCCTTCTTCTATGAAAATAGGAGAAGCCATGCAGTTTATGCAGGACTTCTATGCGAACTGGAATGAGAAGCGGGCGCAGGACCTGCTAGCTTTTTTTAAATTGAAAAAGGAAGACCGGCTAGGCAGCTTATCCAAGGGGAATTCGGCGAAAGCGAATTTATTGCTAGGACTCTCCCTGGATGCTGATTACCTGCTTATGGACGAACCATTCTCAGGGATTGATATGTTTAGCCGTGAGCAGATCGCGGCTGTGTTCACCAGCCATCTGATTGAAGACCGAGGAGTTCTGATAACGACGCACGAAATTCACGATATTGAACATCTGATTGATAAAGTTGTGCTGCTTGAACAAGGACGGGTGTTGAAACAATTTTATGCGGAGGAAATGCGGTCCAAGGAAGGGAAGTCCGTCGTAGATGTTATGAGGGAGGTGTATTTGGCATGAGTAACTTTGGAAAATTGCTGAACTGGGAGATTGTCCGTTTTAGCAAATTTTATGGCGCATTGTTCGTTATTACCTTACTTTTGCAATTATTGGACGTTTGGTTATATACGCATGGTTATATGAATAATGCCGAAAGAGCGATGGAGAGTCAATCAATGACAGCCGTCCAATATGTCGAGAATTATGGCAAGGCTAGCTTAAATGGGTATGATAATGTCTTATTTGATTGGTCTATTAGTCTATGCGGTGTGACGCTTCTCCTCTATATTTTTGTGATTTGGTATAAGGAGTGGGTTGGTAGAAGTACGTTTGCTTACAGGCTGCTTATGCTGCCAACTACGAGAATGAATGTGTATTTGGCTAAGTTGAGCTCCATTGTTTTGTTTGTTTGGGGGCTTGTTGCTTATCAATTTCTACTGCTGTACGTTCGTTTTACGGCATTCGAGGCATTGCTTCCAAGTGAATTCAGACAAGACGTGACAGTCTCGGAAATCATTCGGCACCACCCTATACTCAAAATCCTGCTTCCTTCGTATTTCATAGAATTTGCTCTGTACTACGGAGCAGGTGTGGTGAGTGTGATTATCTTGTTTACAGCCGTTTTACTCGAACGCAGTTTTCGTTTCAAAGGGATTGCAGCGGGGATCCTCTATATCGGCGCGGCAGTGTTTCTCATCATACTACCTGAAATGATCTCAGAAATATGGGTGCCGGATTTCTTTTTCCCAAGCGAGCTTGTTCAGCTGGAACTGGTGATGGGCATCCTTGTTACAGTCTTTTCATTATGGTTCAGTTCATATTTGTTGCATAAAAAAGTAACCGTTTAAGGAGGCGCCCCGGACAATGAAACGTTATTGGATACTTGTAGTCCTTATTCCATTTGTTGTTTTAACGATTAGTATATATTATGCCACTGCGTCTGAAGTCGATAAACCTGATTATTATCTCAAAACATTGGGAGGACGCGAAGAGGAAGTTTCTCATTTAATGGTTAGAGGACAATATATGTCTGAGCCGATCGCCATACGTCCAGCGGGGAGCGAGTATCCGAACGACAAGGATTCTTTCTGGGAGAGGCTGGATTCAACCTATTTTTACCAAGATGAATTGCAGGAATTATTCCAGGAATATCGCTCTTTTATGAGAGGGAAAAAGAACCTGAATGCTTTATATGTGGATGAAAAGCTGATTGCATATGCTCAATATGATTTTCGATTTAAAACGGATGAGGTCCAGTCGGATATGATTGACATTTCTGTGATGGAGAAAGCAAAGAAGAGCAGTCTATCCTTTCAGGTGAAGCTGCCTAAAGAAAAGAATGAATACATCAGTGTTTTGGATGTATATGTGAAAGATCAGAGCATGAAACTGTTGGTTAATCAATATCAAAAGTCCGGCAAATATTCGCAGCCTGAAGACGCTAAATACGTTATTTATACCGTGGATCTTGATAAAAAAAGCATAGAAGGGAAGCAGTTGATTGCAACTGGTGTATCTCAGGATCACACGTCGCAGACAACGACTGCACTTATATCATCCAATGATATGATGAAGCCGAATCATTATTTACTTTTCGATCGAACCTCCTATGCATTGGATGCGAAGAAAGATATCCTGAATCGGGAGCTTCTGTACTACGATATTTGGAACGGCCAAATGACCACTGTTCAAAGCGAGCTCGTCCGTGATCTGCTCATGAATGGAAAACCCGGAGAGCTTAGAATTGATTACATTGGCGACGATTTGTATTTTACTCCCTTGAACATCTATGATCAATCGCGGGTTGTTCATTATAATTTGGCGGAAAAGAAGCTGCAGAGCGACGTAAAAATTAATTTGAAGGATTGGATGCAAGACGAGCTGCACGTTCAAATGAAACAGTTTGCCGATAACCGGCTTTATATGAATTATTACGGCAGGAGAAGTCCCGGTGTGGCTGTGGTTGATTTAGACACAGGCAAGATTGTCTATCAAGGTGAGGTTGCACGTAAAGATGGGTTGGAATTAAGCAATTTAATGATAAATAGCTTATCTGTAAAGTAGTAACCCCCCCTGACCTTACGAAGGTCAGGGGGGTTGTTATTGGTGAGGGTGCCTGCCTGGCACACCTTCAAGAATCAACTTGCTCATCTTTCTCCGAATCAGAGCTATAGGGACGGACCTTTGGTAATCGCCCCACACGCTGCATGGATTCTCGAAGCAAATACTCAATATGGCTGTTAACGCTCCGGAACTCATCCTCCGCCCAGCGCTCCAAAGCTTCATAGAGCTTGGGATCGAGTCGGAGCGCGAAGTTTTTCTTAGGAGCCATAGCGGTGCCCGTTTAGTAAAGCGAGCCGGTATTAATGACCGGACTCGCTGAGCGGTCCGATACAATGGCTACAAGCAAATTGTTGATCATGGCCGCCTTCCTCTCTTCATCGAGCTGCAAGCCTTCGGCTTCGAGGCGGGAGATGGCCATCTGAACCATGCCGACAGCTCCGTCAACGATCGTTTGGCGGGCGGATAAAATGGCGGATGCTTGCTGACGCTGAAGCATCGCACTTGCGATTTCGGTTGAGTAAGCAAGGTGAGTGAGACGAGATTCCATGACCTCGACGCCTGCTACGGAGAGGCGGTGCTGAAGTTCGAGACTAAGTTCAGCGGCTACTTCATCGGCATTTCCCCGGAGCGAATAACCTTCGCTGTCGAATCGGTCGTAAGGATACTTGCTTGCTACATGGCGAAGCGCCGTTTCACTTTGAATCTCGACGAACTTCTCATAGCTGTCCACATCAAAGAGGGCTTTGTACGTATCGACGACTTTGAACACGACGACGGCGGCGATTTCGATCGGATTGCCCTCGATATCGTTGACTTTCAGCTTGACGCTGTTAAAATTGCGAACCCGCAAGGAAATTTTCTTGCGATTTGAAAATGGAACAATGAGCCACAAGCCGCTCTTCCGGATCGTACCTAGATAGCTGCCGAAGAATGTGACGACGGAAGCTTCGTTCGGCTGTACGGCTGTAATCGTCGAAACAAAGATAACGCCAAGTATGATTAAAATGATACCCGGCAAGATACGTTCCTGTGTAAGGAGTAAAACCCCTAATCCTCCGCCAATAATAAATAATAATATGCCAAGAAATCCGTTAATGGACCAAGCTTGTTTTTCCTTCATGTAATCAACGTCCTTTCAAGTTGGAGTAGCAATTTCATTTAAATATCTATTTGATATAAATATGATATCACTTTTTACTAATAATGTAAATATATACGAACAGGAAGATGCTGTCATTCGTAAATCTTGACACGCTTTTTGGGGCATGCTATAAGTTAATAAATTCCTAAGCAGTGAGGTGCTCATCATGTTGAAAATTTCCAATGAACAAGCTTTTCAAGAACAAATCTCACAACCGGTATTAACGATCGCTGTATTTAAAGCTACTTGGTGCAAAGATTGCCACTTTATTGAGCCATTCATGCCGGCTGTAGAAGAAGCTTATAAGGGACGGATTACTTTTGTTGAACTGGATCGCGACGAAGTGCCGGATTTGTGCGAGCAGCTGAACATTCTCGGTATTCCAAGCTTTATCGCCTTCCGTGACGGCAAAGAGCTTGTACGCTTCGTCAGCAAATTGCGTAAAACGCGTGAAGAAATAGAGCAGTTCCTTGATCGGGCTCTCGAGGTATCCGGTGCACTTGCTCCATAAATAGAAGGAAGAGAAACGGCTCTTTTCAGAGTCGTTTTTTTAGATATGGCACGAAAATCACAACTTCGCCATGAGTTTAGCCGAATAGCCGTGGTTTCGGAGCTTTGTAACAATTGCGAATGGATTTGCCAACTTTTTAAAGATATAATTGAAAACGAACCAAACGAATATTCGACAAGATCCACAGAAGTCACGACGTAAAAGTAGGTGCAATCATGCAAAAACTGATTCAAAGGCTAGCGAATTTGTCCGCCATAGGCATGTTTCTCATTCTTGCAATGGGTGCCTTGGTTACAAAGGCTGACGCAGGCAGAGGCTGCGGAGACGAGTGGCCGCTATGTCATGGGAAATTCGTCCCGGCGCATACGATATCATCGTTTATTGAATACAGTCATCGACTGGTCGTCGGTATCGTGACGCTAATCCTGATTGCCACATTCATTTTAGTGTTTCGTTATGTCAAACGGAAAGATGCGAAATACTTCATCACTGGAACCGTTGTTATGACGTTGGTACAAGCCGTAATGGGCGCATTGGCCGTCGTTTGGCCGCAATCTTCACTTGTACTGGCGCTTCATTTTGGCTTATCCCTCCTGGCGTTTGCGTTTTCCCTGCTGCTTGCGCTTGTATTCACACCATGGGGCCAATTTCAAAGAGATACAGCCATTCGCAGTTCCTTTAAGGCGATCGTATGGATAACTACGATCTATAGCTATATTGTTGTTTACTTGGGTGCTTTCGTTCGTCATACGGTATCATCAGGCGGATGTTCAGGCTGGCCACTGTGCAACGGCGAAGTCATCCCTGAGCTTAGTGGTGCGACGGGCATCGTTTTTACACACCGGATTGCGGCTTTGCTGCTGTTCCTGTGCATTCTTTTTCTTTACTTACAGGCAAAACGTTATTACCAGAGCTCAGACAAATTGCGCTTTGGCAGCAAATGGGCACTCATTCTAGTTTCCCTGCAAGTTATCAGCGGAGCTGTTGTCACTTGGTCAATGGGGAATGAACTCGCTTATTTGCTAACTGGCATGGTGCATGCAGTAATCGTTGCCGGTATGTTTGGATTTCTATGTTATTTATGCGTGCTTACGCTATATGATCGCAAAGCATAAGGCCCTGGCAGGGCTGACTTCTGGCAATAGGACAGAACGGTTTTGTGGGAGAAGAGGCCTTCTTACTATAGAGAGGGCTATTTCTTTTTATTTATGCCCATACTTACTTCTATTGTTGTTCATCCATAAAGCTTACTAAAAAAGGGGGGTGTACCCATGCTGCGAGCATTATTCCATGAACCAGAGCGGGTAGACAGCGGACTCCTGCTGGAGGCCGGCAATGCAGTAAGAGTGTTTATCGAGCATCTGGAATCGAAGGAACATCACCACACGGCCTCAGACTACCCGAAATACCACCGGCAAGCGATCTGGAGTAAAGGGTTCATTGATGCATTAGACGAGCTTGAGCAGAGCAAATACTGCTGCGAGCGTTACGCTGAGCATATCAATAAAATGTTTCTCGAGGATATGAACGCGCAAGAGATGGAAGCCTATCGCCTTTTCGTTTATTTTTTCAAAAATGCCTTCATTCGGCTGTTTTCCATTTTGGACAAATTGGGTACATTCATGAATGATTTATTTGAGTTAAAAACTGAGGTGCTGAAAGCGCGGTATTCATACTTTACGGTATTGCGCAGGATGCATGAGAAAAAAATTCACGGGGCGCTCGAAGTTCAGCTGTATACGCTCAAAATGGATTATAAATCTCCGCTCGATCGGCTGCGCAATCAACGCAATATGGAGATTCACTATATTAATGCCGAGATGCTGGATGATCTCATGCAAAAAGAGCCGTATCCGGGGGATCGGATTCATGTCGAAAATGTAAAATCAAATGTCGCCGATCTTCAGCAGGGATTTGATATGGTTTGCCGAACCTTAATTATAGCATTCTCTTATATTACGGCTAGTATTGCAAAGGGGTAAGAGGACCATGGAATTAAGAGGCCGAACGGTTCTTATTACAGGCAGTGCGAAAGGACTCGGCAAAATGACCGCCATCACCATGGCTAGACAAGGGTGTCAGGTGGCTGTCAATTATGTGAATAGTGAAAGGGAAGCCGCTGAGCTTGTCCATCACTTACAAGATTTTGGTGTTCGTAGTATAGCCGTCCAAGGCGATGTCGCTAAGCGGGAAGACATTACACGTATGGTGGAACAAACAGCGTCACAGCTGGGCCCGATTGATATTCTCGTGAATAATGCGGGGCCTTTTTTCCGGGAACGGCGATTTTTTGCTGATTATGGTGTCGATGAAATTGAATATTTAATGCGAGGCAATTTGCTTGGCGTCATGGAACTTGATCAATTGGTCTTGCCGATGATGAGGGAGAAACGGTGGGGGCGGATTATCCATTTTGGATTTGGACGAGCCGCTGAAGCCAGAGGCTGGACACATCGCGCTGTCTACGCGGCAGCGAAGGTTGGCTTAGTCTCCTTCACGAAGACATTGGCTGAAGAAGAAGCCAGCCACGGGATCACCGTTAATATGATTTGCCCAGGCGACATTCGCGGGAAAAATAAAGAGCGTACGATGCAGGAGGCCCGTCTGGAGGTCGACGGCGAAACACCGGTGGGAAGACCGGGAACTGGCGAGGATGTGGCCAGAGTCATCGAATTCTTATGCTTGCCGGCTTCTGATTTCATCACAGGCAACATCATGGATATATCTGGAGGACTCGACCCGATTCAGCCGCTGCCGGTGCTTAATCAACGCAAATAGATTAGCAAAAAGAGCTTACCATAGAGGTAAGCTCTTTCTTATGATATAGTCGTATTAGAACACTTGCACGACTTCAGTTATACCTTCAACTTCTTCAACAAGTGCACGTTCGATACCGGCTTTCAACGTAATTGTTGAACTCGGGCAGCTTCCACAAGCACCCATCAGTTTCAGCTTCACAATACCGTCTTCTACGTCAACGAGATCCACGTCGCCGCCATCGCGTTGTAGAAAAGGACGAAGTTTATCTAAAACCTCAAGGACTTCATCATAAATAGCTTCTTTTGTTTTTTCAGACATTTGATTCATCTCCTTTCTTTTAATATTATATTACAATAATGATTAAATGAAAATGGTTTTCAACTTGAATATATCGACATAAGGTGGAATTTTTATTATGAGACCAATCATAGAGTTTTGCGCCAGCAACATGCACAATGGAACAGAGAAAGTCATGAAAGCACTAGAACAAAATCCCGACTATGATGTCATAGAATACGGCTGTCTCGGCAATTGCGGACAGTGCTACATGGAGCCCTATGCGCTCTTGAACGGCGAAATCATTGCCGCAGAGACTGCAGATCAACTTCACGAACTCATTCTGGCTAAGATCAAAGAGATTGAAGCGATGTACGATCTGCTAAGCGATTGAACCTGAACTTATCCGAAGTGGCGTTTCGATTTCCAGAGAACGCCACTTTTTAACATACGGGCAATTTTGCCTGTCATTAGTGTGCGTTTACCCATAATACCGAACCCGGCTTTTTTACCGAGTGAACCTAATGTACCTCTTAGCTTGATTTCACCCAGCCGCGGCGTTTCACCTTTCCAAATTGCCTGCATCACTTCAGCAATCTGTTTCCCTTGCGCTTGCGCAGCTTGCGCACTTGGTGAGAAAGGCAGGGAAGCGCAGTCGCCGACAACGTACACGTCTTTATGATCTGGAATTTGGTGATATTCATTTAACACAATACGCCCTTGACGGTCTTTCGGTACGTTCAGAGCTTCTACAATTGGATTCGGCTGAATGCCCGCTGTCCAGATGGTCGCATCTGTTCGAATGATCTCATCGCCGTTGTAAAGGTCTCCACCGTCCAGACGACATAACGAAACGTTCGGACGAAGCTCGATATGATGCTCAACCATCCATTCCCGCACATATTGCTGCAGGTTGCTTGGGAAAGCGGACAGCAAGCTTGGACCGCGGTCGATGAGTCGAATGTTGAGATCAGACCGGCTTTCTCTTAACTCCGCAGCCATCTCCACACCGCTTAAACCGCCGCCGATAATGGAGACTTGTCCATAAGGCGCGATGTTATTGATGCGTTGGTACGTAGCGCGAGTTTGCGCCAGCGTTTGAATGCTGGAGGAGAAATCTTTTGCTCCCGTGATGCCATGATAGCTATCTACACAGCCTAGACCAATTACAAGCCAATCATACGTTACAGGTTCTCTATCTTCGAAAAGAATTTCCTTTTTCTCCAAATCCACCGAGGAGACTTCCCCGTAAGTTAGCAATAAACGAGGATCATCCGGGTAAGCAACACGAATATGTGTTTCTGCAATTGTCCCTGAAGCAAGTGCGTAATATTCCGTTTTGAGTCCTTGGAAAGGACTACGGTCGATCATTTCCAGTATGGTATCCTCCGGCAAATCTTTCTCCAGCATGTTCAAGGCTATGGTCAGACCGCCATAACCTCCTCCGAGAATCACAAATTTTTTCATAACACTCCGTATCCCTTCTTGACTATTCTCTCTTCTCTAGTATGACTAATACACTTTGATTTCATTATAAAAGGTATCGCGTTCAACGGCTGTGCGTCCAGCACCTTGAATCAACCAAACAAGCTCGTCCCTAGTAAGACCTTCAGGGGATAGCGCGCCGGCTGCGTGTGAAATTTTCTCTTTCACGATCGTGCCATGGGCATCAGAAGCGCCGAAGGTGAAGGAAAGCTGAGTCAATTTCGTACCAATATTAATGAAGTAAGCTTTGATGTGAGGGAAATTATCCAGCATCAACCGGCTAATCGCGATGGTTTTCAGCTCGTCCCAAGCAGGGACGCGTCTTTTGAGGCCCGCGTTTTTGCTGGCTGGTTGGATGGAGTTCGGAATGAAGACCAAGAAACCGTTCGTTTCATCTTGCAGTTCGCGTAAAAGCATCATATGGCGAATGCGTTCTTCTTTCGTCTCAATCGATCCGTATAGCATGGTGGCGTGAGTTTTCATGCCAAGCAAGTGGGCATTGCGATGAACGTCGAGCCATTCTTCCGAGGAAGCTTTTTCAACTTTCATTTTGGACCGGTAGCGCTCTGTAAGAATCTCGGCTCCGCCACCTGGAAGTGTGGAAAGACCTGCATCCATCAACGTTTTCAAAACATCTCGGTAGCTTAAGCCGCTAATCCGTGAGAAAAATTCAATTTCTGCCGCGGTATGCGCCTTAATGGTCACATCAGGGTATGCATTTTTCAATTGGCGAATGCAATCAACGTAATATTCAAAAGGCAAATGAGGATTATGCCCTTGACTAATATGGAACTCTCTAATTTCCGGGTTATAATGTTCAGCTACATACTCTAACATTTGGCTTGGTGTAAGCGTGTATGAACCTTCTTCGCCCTCATCGCGGCGGAAATGGCAAAAAGCACAATGCTCCTCACACACATTCGTGAAATACAAACTCATATTTTGCACAAAATAAACCTTGTTTCCGTTCAATCGTGTGTTTACTTTGTTTGCCATTTGGCCTATGCTCAGAAGATCGTCCGATTCATACAAAAATAATCCATCCTCCAAGGATAGACGTTGGCCGTGTTCAACTTTGTCGGCAATTTCTGCCATCCGTTTGATCGGGTCTGTGGTGATTACACTCATCTTCATTCCTCCTATGAAATCAAAATAAAGCACATAAAGAATCGACGCATCCATCTGCAGATGATTTCATGCGCCTTAGCGGTGTGAGTGGCTCGCCTACCTGTCAGCCAGTTCGGTTCAGGAATTCACACATATAGGGAGCTCTGAGTTTCGCTCAAAGACTCTCTAAGTTTTCAATAAACGTACAAACTTTCCTAATCATTATAAACCTCCCTGTGGGAGGGGGCAATATGATGAACATGGACATAAATTGACAATCTAGGAAATCTACAAATTTTGCTATCAAAATTCATAAAAGGTTATTCCCAATATTAACAAATTCCTGTATACTATTGCAATGTGATTACGTGGGGTTAAAAGGTGATTATATCGTGCCAACATATTTCGTGACCGAACTGCAGGAGCGATTAGATATAGCAATCGAACAGCTTCGAGGCCAAATGGTGGCTTTAGGCACTGAGCATGGTTTCTTGCATCCTGAAGTGCAACAGTGTAGTCGAGAATTGGATCAGTTACTATTGCAATATTATGCGATACAACGCAAGCAGTAAGCCTCTGGGAACATTGCTAGCAATGTATGCGCACCTGCCCTTGAGCAATGCACGGAATAGGAGTATACTTGATAGTAAGCATTACGAAACTTATGGATAATGCCAGTTTCCCATGATGGGAAACATCAAGGAGGGATTTCCGTTATGATTAACATTAGCGAATCAGCGAGTGATAAAATTAAAGAACTTTTGGCTTCGGAAGAATCACCGAACCTGTTCTTGCGACTGGGCGTCAAAGCTGGTGGTTGCAGCGGGTATTCTTACGGTATGGGCTTCGACGATGATCAAAAGGCTGACGATAAAGAGTTTACTATTCACGGCGTGAAAGTGGTTGTGGATGAAGAAAGCGCCAAATATTTGTACGGCGTCCAAATCGACTTTGAAGACAAGGGCATGGGCGGCGGTTTCACCATCAACAACCCGAATGCAGTAGCATCCTGCGGTTGCGGATCTTCCTTCAAACCAGCGGATTATGAAGGAACACCTGAGCCTTGCGATGATAAGGTTGAGGCTTAATCAATAAAGTTGAGAGCGGCTTATAGCTGCTCTTTTTTTTTGCCCATTTTTGGACAAGCATTGAAAGAATTAATCTTATTTTCATAAAACTTCGCTGGCGAAGGAGTATAATTGAAGAAAGTTCACAATCTTGACGAATTTAGATGGGAGTGATTTTGGTGAAACTATTCAGAAACTTTTTGCAAGGATTTTTTTATGCGTTTATCTCCATTGGCGCTCTTCCGTTCTTATTGGTCAAAATTATCTTGGAATCATTTTCTGGTTAATGGATAGAAGCGTTGAGTCTTCTTTTATAATAGGTAAGAAGCAGCAGATCATCTTGCTGCTTCTTTTTTTGATTTTATGGTGCCACACGATGAGGAGTGGGAACTCTGAGCCTCTCTAGCGCATCCACCAAACTCCCGCGCACTCCGGAAGCTGTCTCCATCCTTCTTTAACAACTTGCTGGGCCAAATCATCACCAAAGAAAAAACGACTCAGCCGCTCCGCCTCCTCCAAGCTGTCAAATTGATAATCAGTCCGAATCCACATGTGGGACATCCCGAATTCGTTTTCAAGCAAATCATAGTAGGCACGCAGAAAACCCGGGGGATTAGGGAAGGTTGAACCCGTTCCAAAAGTCTCGAAAATAATAACACAACCGCCAGGGCGCAGCACTCGCTTTATTTCCGCCATCACCTGACGGATGTTTTCTTGCCAATTCGGAATGTCAGAGCTTCCTAAATAACAGATACTCCACCCTGATACGATTAAATCGTAGCTGTTAGCACGGACAGGGAGAGCTCGATGGTCGGCCACCTGAATGCTCCAGTTATGCAAGCCGGCTTCTTGAAGACTATTTGCCGTTACTCGCAACATGGCTTCTGATGCATCTACGGCCATGATAGATTTGGCCTTAGGGGCAAGTACACGGGTTAATCTGCCAGAGCCAGCCCCTAGATCTAAGATGTCTAGACCTTCAACGGGGTGGATGCTTTCGATGACATCTAAGAGACTCGGCTGCTTAGAAATGAGCAGATCGTAAGTTTCTGCTTTTGATTTGTAAATTTCATCATGGTTAGGCATCTTTCAAATTCCTCCTTAAGTTACGATACAAATCCATCGTAAGGATTGACGTAAGGAGAAGGTCAACCATTTATTTATCGGATTGGAACGGCATAAACCATCGTGAGCAGCTCATTCAGTTGTTTATGTTTCGTGATATATCCGTTTTCGTCAAACCAGCTTAGCAGTGTAGAGCTCGTGGCGTAATAAGCATTAAGAATCAGCTGAATGTCATCGGTTCTGCCTTGGCGCTCTAAATCAGCTATGTACTGTACTTTTTGATCGTCATTTTCAAACATTAAATCCGTGATGCATATTCGACCGTGGGGTTTCAATACGCGGCGCATTTCGCCTAGGGCCAGTATTTTTTGTTCATCGGAAATATGGTGCAGGGCAAAGCTGCTCACAATGAAATCGAATTGTCCATCCAGATATGGAATGGCAAGAAAGTTCCCGAGTTTAAGCTCCATCTGCGGATGCTTGCGCCCACAGTGCTTCAGCATTTCCTTGGATTGATCAATGCCGGCCATAGGAATGCCCTTATCCAGAAACTTCCCTGCTAAATTCCCCGTCCCAGTTCCAATATCAAGTCCCCGTTCACCCGCCTTTGGAGCAACCCAGTCGATTGTAGTTTGCAGAGCTTTCTCATAATCCTTATATTCTCTATCATTATTAACTACATTGTTGTCATGGTTTAAGGCTTGATGATCGAAATTCCATTTATCATTCCAATTTTTTCTGGTTTCTCTCAATCGTTTGGACCCTTCCGCCAGCAAAAAAATATCATCTAATGGAAGCGTTTGTTGATATTTTAAAAGATCAATCATCGTATCCGTTGTTTCAATAATTTGTTTGAGCTCCAGCCACTGAGAAAAAATGATGGACCGCTGCATTTCCAAATAATATTGTAATTGTTCGGTATCTTCGTCGTCTGCTTGAGGTAATGCTTTTTTAATATCCTCGATCGTCATTCCGGCTTCTCTTAGCGAAATGATCGTTTGTAACCGCCATACTTCCTTTTCCGTAAATCTTCTATATAAATTGTGTTCTTGCTTGTGGGGGAAAATCAAACCTTTTTGTTCATAAAAGCGAATGGTTCTTGGAGAAATGTTAAGCTTCTCTGCTAATTCTTTGATTTTCATATCCAATCAGCCCTCCTTTCCTTACTAAACCTTAACCTAAGGGAAAAGTAAAGTGGGGTTGAGACTGAGTCCTCATAAGGGGAACCTTTTGCTCATAGAAGAATAGAATAAATTGAAAGAGTACTAGCTTGAACTAGGAAAAGGGGGTGAGTGCATGGTAACTAGACAAGCATTTATCGAGCTGATTGCTCCGATTGCTGTAGAACTTCGTCTGGACAATTCTCCGATATTTCCATCTGTTCGTATCGCACAGGCGATTCTGGAGACGGGTGGAAACGTGAATGCGTGGAACAACTTGGTAGGATATAAGGTTGGCAGCGGTGTGCTTACCCCTTATTGGACAGGAGAAAGAGTATCGGCCTTGACTTGGGAGATGGTAAACGGCGTGCGTTACGATAATGTGCCTAGTGATTTCCGCACGTATCCAATGATCGAAGCCTGCTTTCGGGATCAAGATCTCCTCTTCCAGCTGCCCCGATATGTAAATGTAAGAAACGCCAAAAGTCCAGGTGAACAAACACAAGCCTTGCTGAACAGCGGCTACGCCACAGATATCGCTTACGCAAGTAAGCTGAATAATTTGATACAAACAAACGGATTAACGAGATATGATGAGGAGGTTGTGAAAATGTTAGAACAGCTGCAGGCACAAATTGCTGACCTACAGACCAGAATGAGCGCATTAGAGGGACAAGCGGCGCTAAAGGAAGTGCCCGAATGGGCCAAAGCAGCCGTTGATGCGGCGGTTAAAGCGGGTCTTATTGATACCCCGAAAGACGGAAGTTATGACTTTTACCGATTGTTAACGGTGCTTCATCGCAAAGGAGTTATCTAACATTGCCGAAAAAAAGAGCCGCAAGTGACGGGGAAACATTCCTAGTACACGATGCGGCCTTTAATTTTTACGTTGTCACCATATTTGGCTTTCATAACCTTGGTTTGCTCTAGCATATACGAGTAAATTTCTTTCAAGCGGTTCTTTTTGGGTTTAATCGTTTCTTTGATTTCGCCATTCAGTACAATATCGTAGACAATCATGGTCTATCACTCCTTTGATTAACTTTCTAATCGTATTATACGCAATGAATATTAACGGGCGATTAAAAATTCTTTTCAAATTTGTGAACTTCGTTAAGGAAATATTAAGTATTACGCGGGAAGTCACTAAATGAGTGATCAATTTTTTTTATCGGCATACGCGTAGTCAAGCATGTGTATAACTTTATACACAGTATCCCCCAAGCAATCATACCGTCTAGGGGGGATATCAACAATTTACCCACAGGATATACACAATTTTCTGTGGATAATGGAACAGTTGTTCTATTTTTAACCCCATGATAATATAATTACAAATTATAGAATAAAGGTGATTTCAGTGAGACAAATTAGCGACGAAACATTGATCGACTCTTATTACAAAGCACTGGATTTGAGATTAGAATCAGATTTTGTTGATCTATTGCTCGCCGAAATCCAGAGACGGAACTTGAAGCTGCAAGTCTACATCAAGGATGAAGCTCCGCTCAACTAGCGGGGGTAACGGATACTTATCTAAGAGAGTTTATGCTCATAGATTTGGTATCTGAATGGTTAAACTATGCATACAATCGGGGCAATTGAGCAAATGAAGGCATTCACCACCATGACCCGACAAGGTGCCGTCCGAATCGGACAAAGAGTACACTTCAATCTCCCTATAAGGGGAGTAGGGACCAAGGTAGTCGCTTAGTCTGCCGCTATCACACATGGCATGTGAGCACACGGGGCAGTCGGTGGTTAATTCCTGCAGGCCATTGCAAACCGGACATATAGATGACAAAGGGGTATTCCTCCTAATCCGAAGATTAGGTATAGAATACCCCTTTTTATGTAGAAAGATTATGATTTAGAATTTCAAATTGGAGCTATGTCCTGGTGAAAGCTTAGCTGTTGGATCGATATAAACTTTGGCATTATTAATCGCCGTAGGTGCTTCGCCGAAGCCAACAGCAATCAATTTCAATTTGCCCGGATATGTCGTGATATCCCCTGCAGCAAAGATGCCCGGAATGTTCGTTTCCATTCTGGAGTCAACAACGATTGAGCCATTCTCAATGTTAAGTCCCCACTCAGCAATCGGACCAAGGGAAGATACGAATCCGAAGTTAACAATCACAGCATCGACATCATGCACGGTTTCTTCGCCCGACTTGATATCTTTGAGCGTAACTTGCTCAATGCGGTCGCTGCCTTGAAGTTTCGTAATTTCTGTAGGCGTTACGATGTTTACTTTGGAGTTCATCAGGTTCTCAACACTATGCTCGTGTGCGCGGAATTTATCACGACGGTGGATTAACGTCACTTTCTCAGCAATCGGCTCAAGCATGAGCGCCCAGTCTACCGCGGAATCGCCGCCACCGCTGATCAATACTTTTTGACCGGCAAATGCGTTCAAATCGCTTACGAAGTAGTGCAGGTTCTTTTTCTCGTATTGTGCTGCTTCCGGAAGTTCCAAGCGACGCGGTTCGAATGCGCCAACTCCACCTGTGATGATAACGGCACGGCTAGTGTGCGTACCTTTGTCCGTTGTGATTTCGAAAAGACGCTCTTCTTTTTTAACAACTTGATGTACTTTCTCTTCTAGGCAAACATCTATAGGAAAGTGTTTCATTTGAGCTAGTAAGTTGTTGACTAAATCTTGCGCCGTTACTTTCGGGAATCCGGCTACGTCATAAATGTACTTCTCAGGGTAAAGCGCGGCAAGCTGTCCACCTAGTTGCGGCATGCTTTCAATAATTTTCACGGACGCATGGCGCATTCCAGCGTAGAAGGATGCGAACATCCCAGCAGGTCCACCACCGATGACAATAATATCAACGATGTCTTGATTAGTTTCTTTCTCGATCATTGTTAAACTCCTCCGATTCATTTCCTTTGATGTGCCATTATTCTGAGAATTGCAAGAATTGCCACAATCATTATTCCATTATAAACGTCTCTTCTAATGAAGGAAACAGAAAAGTGTGAATTCTTTATATAAATCGCTTATAAATATGATAAGTAATGCTTACAATGGTTGGACAGGGCTGAAGCGGCTGTAAGCTTGATTTTAAGCCAAAATAGCACTTGATCTTTACTAATTTAAATTATATTATATCATGAGAATCGGTTTACCATGTTGTGACGAAATTCGTGCTTTTTGATGCATTTTTTGATCATCATAAATCATTGCGTGAGAGAGCAAACTAGAGGCAGTATACGACTTTTGAAACTGTTTGTGTAAATTTTCACAAGATAGAGAAACCATGGGACAATAAAATCGGATATGGAAGTGAGAGAGACATGAGTAGAATACCAAGAATCGTTATTCTAGGAGCCGGTTACGGCGGGATTCTTTCTGCAATTCGATTGCAAAAAGAATTAAATTACAATGAAGCTGATGTAACGCTCGTAAACAAGCATGATTACCATTATATTACCACGCATCTCCATATGCCTGCTGCAGGGACAGATAATCCTGAAAATGCACGCGTGAACATTCTGAAATTGATTGATGAGTTCAAAGTGGATTTCGTGAAATCGACTGTTACTCAAATCCGTCCGCATGAGAAAAAGGTTATTCTCGAAGACGGTACGCTTTCTTACGACTACCTAGTTATCGGTCTTGGCGGCGAAGCTGAAACGTTCGGAATCCCTGGACTTAAAGAATACGCGCTGAATATTCGCAGCATCAACAGTGTTCGCTTCATCCGCGAGCACATTGAGTACCAATTCGCGAAATACAAGCGTGAACCGGATCGCAAAGATTACTTGACATTCGTTATCGGTGGAGCTGGGTTTACTGGTATTGAATTCATTGGTGAACTTGCAGACCGTATTCCACAGCTTTGCAAAGAGTTCGACGTCGATCCTTCCCTCGTGAAGATTTATAATATTGAAGCTGCTCCAACAGCGCTGCCAGGTTTTGACCCTGAGCTGGTTGAGTATGCGATGAAAATTCTAACGGACAAAGGCATCACGTTCAAAATCGGCACAGCGATTAAAGAATGCACTCCGGAAGGCGTTCTGATCGCGGGCGATGAGTTTATCAAGGCTGCAACTGTTGTATGGACGGGCGGTATCCGCGGTAACCACATGCTAGATGAGGCAGGATTTGAAACGATGCGCGGCAGAATTAAAGTTGATGAGTACCTGCGTGCTCCTCAATTCGACAATATCTATGTTGTTGGTGACTGTTCCATCGTCATGAACGATGAAGGCCGACCATACCCTCCAACAGCACAAATCGCCATGCAGCAAGGGGAAGCTGTGGCACATAACCTGATTGCTTCCATTCGCGGTTCGCAAATGAAAACATTCAAATTCTCCAACAAAGGTACAGTGGCTTCCTTGGGTAAAGGACAAGCCATCGGAATTGTTGGTTCCCGTAAACTCAAAGGTAATGTAGCAGCCATGATGAAAAAAGTGGTTGATATGAGATACCTCTACATTATCGGCGGAATTCCGCTCGTTATTCGTAAAGGGCGTTTCTAGTCATCATTCGTAAACGGGGGGATCGCTATGCGGCACTGCAGTGTCCAAGTAAGAGGACTTCTTACCCGGGATGAACTGGATCGTTACAATGGACTGATTGAAGTCGGTCATTTTCTGGAGACGGAGAAACGTTACGATCATGTAGCAGTTGTACAAAAGGAAATTGATATCCTCATCCTTCCAGCCATCGAACGGTTGAAAGAAAAGAGTCGGCAGCGTGATCGCGATACCGAGGCGTATCTCGCACGCAAAGCGCAGATGGAAGCCGAACTTGCCGCTGCGCTCCGTGACGACGATGATGAGGATTAATCCATGAAGGAAGCTTGCTCTTAGAGGGCAGGCTTTCTTTTTTTACTTGGCAGGATGACAAAAAGAAGGACAGGCAAGAGGCCCATCCTTCGATGTTCTATAAAATTAAACCGTAATGAGTTTAGTAAACTTCTCAGATGTAAGCAAGTTACCCACGTAGAAATCACCGAATTCACCGAAACGTGCGCTCACTTCATCAAAACGCATTTCATAAACGAGCTTTTTGAAATGCAGGGGATCGTCGGAGAACAGCGTTACGCCCCACTCCCAATCATCCAGACCAACAGAACCCGTGATGATTTGTTTCACTTTGCCAGCGTATGTACGGCCAATCATGCCGTGGCTGCGCATCATCGTTTTGCGATCGTCCGCAGGGAGCATGTACCAGTTGTCATTGCCTTCGCGACGCTTATTCATCGGATAGAAGCAGATGTGCTTCGCTTTAGGCAGCGTTGGCTTCAAGCGCGCCTGAATCTCTGGATCATCCGCAGGGTCAACGCCAGGCTTAGCTAAGTAACTGCTTAATTCAACGATAGAAACATAGGAATATACCGGGATTGTAAAAGCGGCGAAGCTGGATTTATTAAAAGCATTTTCCAAATCATTCAGTTCTTCTAACGTTTCGCGCAATTGCATGAATACAAAATCAGCTTTCTGTCCAACGATGCTATATACGGCAGTGCTGCCTAATTTATCGTTTTCAATTTGCTGCCAATCGGACAAGAATGTATTCAGCTCTTCCGTTGCATGTTTACGCTCTTGCGGGGTTGCGGCATGCCATGCGTTCCAGTCAATCATCCGGAAATCATGGAGCGCATACCAGCCTTCCAGCGTTTGTACGGCTTCACTCATGAGTGTTCCTCCATTCAAAGCTAATATCCCCTACATTGTATCCAATTCATGGGGAAAGGGCAAATGAACAAAGGGTGAAGTAGAAAATGTTCAATTTGTGTACACTTTACCTGTGCGATCTCGTGGA
This sequence comes from Paenibacillus sp. WC2504, assembly GCF_052682475.1. Lineage (NCBI taxonomy): Bacteria > Bacillati > Bacillota > Bacilli > Caryophanales > Paenibacillaceae > Paenibacillus > Paenibacillus sp. WC2504. The sequence goes on along the minus strand of NZ_JBQZFH010000001.1, from coordinate 7,016,649 downwards.
TTACAATGATAAGAAAGCGGAAGATGAGTTTCATAATTAGGGGGATCAGACATTGCTGCAGATGATTATTGCCACTGTCTTAATGATGGTGTTATTTTTTGGAATCGGTTTTATTTTGAACATGTTGATGAAGACCACATGGTTTCCACTCTATGCGTTTATCGCACTGGTGATTGGCGTTGTGATCTACGGCTCAATGGGGTCGGCCTCTTTTTTATCCAGCGGGGAAAGCTTTACGATTGTTGATATCGTTCCGGCTATAGGTGGACTAGTTGGCGCTATTCTTAGTGGGTCAGCAATTAAAACACTGCGTGTCAAAGGCTTCAAAATGTTCTAATGTAATAATAAAAGGCAAAGCGGGCTACGATAAGGTGAAGTTCTTGAACATGACCTGACGGAGGAGACGACTTTGCCTTTTGCCCATTTAAAAGGGACGATTCTGAATTATGAGATTTCAGGAACCGGCATCCCTATTGTGTTTATCCATCCGCCTCTGTTAACTTCAGAGGCTTTCTTTTATCAAAAAAAGCAGTTATCCCACCATTTCCAGGTGATCACATTTGATATTCGCGGCCATGGGTCCAGCCAAGCATCGGAACGCCCGCTCAGTATGGAGCTGATGGCACGGGATGTTCGAATGCTGCTCGATGAAATCGGGATAGAACAGGCTTATCTATGCGGGTATTCCACAGGCGGGATGGTCCTTCTGGAAGCGCTTTTAGCTTATCCTGAGCGTTTCCTTGGAGGAATCGTGGTGAGCGGCATGTCGGAATTGACCGATGTATATAACAAAATCAGGGTGTGGATGGCGTGTAATATGACCGGCCCGGTTATGCTGATGAATCTGTTGAAGAAAGCCATCACGAACGGAAACGCAGACAATCCCGCCACTTACCGCCAGCTGTATGAAAGCTCGCTGAAAGACTCGTCCGATGATGTCTGTATGTATTTTAGGCAAACCATTGCTTATTCCTGCACGCATCGACTCCGAAATATTAAGCATCCGATCTTATTAATGTTTGGTAGTAAGGATCGTTCTTTTCATCGGTATGCCCATTTGCTTCACTCGGGTCTGCCCCATAGCTCACTCTATTTCTTAAAAGATGCGAAGCATCAAATTCCGATCAAAAACGCAGCCAAGATGAATGATCTGATTCGCCTGTGGGTGGAGAGTCTGGAGAATCAGCACACAGAGCGAGGACTGCTCGATTTGGCGATTGCGAGGAAATTGAACCCTGCCATGTACGGAGAAGATACCCGATCCAGCGAGGAAAATGGGATTTCCCCTGACTGAATCCGGCATGTGTGAAATAAGTCTCATAAGGGGATGTCCACAGGTCATATTCAAACCTGGAGAACATCCCCATTTTCTTTTATTCAAAATGTTCCAGAACAATTTTGCCTATCGTATGGCCTTCCTCAAGCATGGCATGGGCCTTGCGGAGGTTTGCAGCATCGATGGGCGTTAATCTCTGAGTCACCGTGGAGCTTAGTAGTCCGTTATCGACTAGCCCAGCTTCATCATTAAGCAAATTGTGCTGTTCGATCATGTCGGATGTTTGAAACATCGCGCGTGTGAACATGAACTCCCAGGCGAATGTGACGCTCTTATTTTTCAGTAGATTCATGTTTAGTGTTTGACTGGTTTCTACAATCGAACAGATTTTCCCTTGCGGAGCGATTGCGTCAGCCATATTCTGCCAATGCTCAGCCGTGCTGTTTAAGCAGAAAATATAGTTAACGTCAGTTAAGCCAAGTGTATTTAATTGAGGCACGAAAGCATCATAATGGTTGATTATATGATCGGCTCCCATTTTCTTCACCCATTGCTCAGATTCAGGGCGTGAAGCTGTACCGATGACGGTAAGCCCGGCAAGTTTCGCTAGCTGCGTGGCGATAGAGCCAACTCCTCCGGCAGCGCCAAGGATCAGGACGGTTTTGCCGGCATTTTCCTCTTTATTCCGTGATACGCCGAGTCGCTCATAAAGGCCTTCCCAAGCGGTGATGGCTGTTAACGGTAGCGCGGCTGCATCGGCGAAATTCAGCGATTTCGGTTTCCGGCCGGCGATGCGTTCGTCAACGAGATGATACTCGCTGTTGCCGCCAGGGCGTGTGATGCTTCCGGCGTAATAGACCTCATCCCCTGGCTCAAACAATGTGCAGTCAGGTCCGGTTTGCTCTACGATACCTGCGACGTCCCAACCCAGAACGCGAACTGTGTCTTCGGTTTTCTCTTTCGGAGCACGCACTTTCGTGTCTACGGGATTCACGGAAATGGCTTTGACCTTAATCAGCAGGTCCTTGCCAGTGGGCACCGGTTTCTCGATTTCAACGTTAATAAGGCTTTCAGGATGCTCAATAGGAAGATAACGGAATAGTCCTACGGCTTTCATCGTTTCTTTGGAAGTCACATGCTCATCTCCTCTGTATGATATGGATATAATGTTGTCAGTGTAGCCTATTCATTTTAAAATAGGAAGTACGCACATTCGTGTGGTATAGTATCAATTTGTATACTAAGGAGGTGCCAAGGCATTATGCGTGATCGTGAAAGCGGTTATGGCAGCAAAGGAGATCGGGAAGGCTGCCCAGTTGAATATACATTGGACGTGATCGGGGGCAAATGGAAGGGTGTGCTGCTCTATCACATGATTGATGGATCCAAAAGATTCAATGAATTCAAACGAATCTGTCCCTCCATTTCACAAAGAATGCTGACCTTGCAGCTGCGTGAGCTGGAGGAGGATGGTATTGTCCATCGTGAGGTGTACCACCAAGTGCCTCCCAAAGTGGAATATTCTTTGACGGAGTTTGGTCAAACCTTGACGCCGATTATTTTGCTAATGAAAGAATGGGGCAAAAAGTATCAACAAAATTCGGAATGTTCCATCGAAAGCTAGGCGGCATGTACAAGGCCAACCCAGCCAGCCGAAAGGTTGGTTTTTTCATTTTAGGTAATATTATCTTTCTCTAGTAGATACCAAGCGTGTCGATTTTTGTGGTAGACTAATAGAGAGAGAAACCGAGATGCCGGCACAAGTGGCAGGCAGTCGGTTGAGCCTAGGCAGGATGGTGCTGTAATCGGATGAGAATGACGAATATGCTGCATTTCACGGAGAATCACAGGTTTTGTGTAGGCCGTGAATTTTCTTTAAGCAGTTTGGATTTTAAAATGTTGGCGATGATGTATCAGCCGATGATCGGTGGTTTGGCAATAAGCCTCTATCAAGCTCTCTATCAGCAGATGAGTGCGGAAAAGGTCGGATTTTCGCCTTTGGAACAGCAGCGTAAGTTATTTCTACTGCTGGATCTGGAGCAGGGAGAACGAGGCCGGAAGTATTTGATCGAGCAATCCTCCAAGCTTGAGGCCATTGGCCTCTTGCAGACAACCCGCAAGTTTTTGGCGGATGAAGAAGATTATATTTTTGTCTATACATTGTTCCCACCGCTTGGGCCCAATGAATTTTTCAGGAATCAACATTTGACGCTGCTGCTCCGCGACAAGGTCGGCAAGTTCATGCTGCTTTCTCTTCGGGAAGACTTGCTGGCGCCGGAGCCGGAAGAGTGCCGCGAAGCAAGCGAAGAGAATTTATCCGTTCCCTTTTATGACCTGTTCAGGCTTAATACCCAGGTGGTTGACTATGAATTAGAGCAAGCGCTATATGAAGCATCTGCGAGCAAGCAGGGTGAGGCTCGGATGGATGTCACGACCAAAGGTTTCCAGTATGCGGACATTATTATGAGGTTCCCACGCGGAGCGAGCAACCGGATTTTCGTTGAGGCGCTCAAGCATAAGCCGGATCAGATGGCAGCCATTAATATCGTGGCTAAGAAGTATAATCTTTCCTTGCAGGAAACATGCCGTTTGCTCGATGAAGATGGTGTCTTCAGCGAAGATGGCGAGCTGCAAATGGATCTTATGCAGTACAACGCGAACCTCTTTTACAGGCAAAGCAAGAAGCGTGAAGAGGAAAGAGAGCGAACGTTGTCCAGAACGGAAGAGGCTGGAGCCGGAAGCTCGACAGATCAGGCTGAAGAGAAATCCGTGGAGATGGCGTATTATTTGGAAGTGCCTCAGCAGCTGCGCGGCGAATGCACAGATCATCAATACAACTACATTATGCGTAACGAGCCGTATACAGCAGTCCTGAAAATGTTCTTTACACAGGGCTCTATTCCCGACGGCGTACTTAATATATTTGAGAAAATTGATTTGAATTATAAGTTAAACGAAGAAGTCATCAATGTATTGATCCATTTCCTGCACATCGACCGCCGCTCTTGGGCGAAGTCTTCAATTGAAGCGGTCGCCTCGGATATGCTCGGCAAACAAATTATTACTTACGAGCAAGCCGTAGAGTATGTGCGCGAGAAAATCAGCTACAAACAGAAAGCTGCATCCAAAGTGGAGGCTGCCAAAGCCGGCGGCGGTTCGGTAACCAGGGGCCGGCAGGGCAAAACCCAAAAGCCGCATATCCCGATGGTGGTGCAGGATGCAGGCGCTGCGGCTTCTTCCAGATTGACCGAAGAAGAGCTGGAGGCTGCGAGAAGGATGGCGCAGAAGCTGGACGAGCGGTTTAATCGGAAGAGCTGACGAGTGTTATTCCAATAGCAAGAGATTACACATATAGGAGGTGCCGCAATCATGGAATCGCTGTCGCACATTCTTAAATCCATGCCTAATTCGGAATGGAGACGCAAGGCGGAGGCCAAAATCAAGGCGGTCATGGATGACGCCTTAGTTCATAAGTTTCGCCAGAAGTATCCGTTTATCGATGATTATACTGTCAAGATTAACATGAATAAGCTGTACCAATATGTGACCGAGTACAAAACCTGCTCCAATTGCCCAGGCTTGGAGAACTGCCCGAATGATATGACAGGTCACTATACGATGCTAACCGCCGATACGGATAACGATAGAGTGTATATACATGAAGAAAAAGTGGCGTGCAAGAAGTTTACCTCCAAGCAGCTCCAGGATGCGATTTCTTCCCGAATCCGCACGTTCCACGTAGATCCACGGATGATTTCGCGCAGCTTCTCGTTCGGCGATATTCTTGAGACGGATTTGGACCGGGCGAAAGCCGTTATGCAAATCAATGACTATGTCAATCAAACGATGGAAACCGGACTGCAAACACGCGGGCTTTATTTATGCGGATCATTCGGCACGGGGAAAACGTTCCTCATGGGCTATATGCTGCATCAGCTGGCCAAAGTAGGGATGACGGGCGCCATCGTGTATATGCCGGATTTTGCCGAGGACTTGAAAGGCATGTTCCAAGAGCCTTCTAAGTTGAAAGAAACGATCGATCTTCTGAAAGAAACGGATCTGCTTGTTTTCGACGACATTGGGGCGGAGAATCTCAATCCGTGGCTCCGCGACCATGTTTTAGGGGCGATTGTGAACCATCGGATGAACCGGAAACCGACGTTCTTTACGTCCAACTATGCGCTGCATGATCTTGAGAAGCATTTCAGCTTCACGAACAAGGATGGCGACGAAGAGTATAAAGGACAACGGATTATGGACCGTATTCGTCCTTTTGTTGAGGTCGTGGAAGTGACCGGCACGAATAAACGGGGACGAACGTAGGAATTGAGGAGTTCAAAAAGACCCTTCTACCACAGGAAACGTGGATGGAAGGGTCTTTCTCGTATCAATGAAGGTTATGATTTCTTTAAACGTTCCAACTGGGTGGTTACACTCTCAATCATTTGAACGAAGGAAGTAAGCTCCTGCGCACTAGCGGCTTGTGTACGCGCGAAGTGAGTCGTTTCCTCGGAGCCCTTCTGCACGAGTTCGAGCTTCTGAGTGATCAGCTTCAGCTTTTTCTGGATCGTGTCGAGCGCTTCGCGTGAATGCGAAGCCAGCTTGCGTACCTCGTTAGCGACGACTTCAAAGCCGCGGCCATGCTCGCCTGAGCGTGCAGCTTCAATAGCTGCATTAAGACCAAGCAGATGCGTCTGGTCGGAAATTTCTTTCATGACGGAACCCATTTTCGAGATATCTTTGATCTCATGCTGGAGTTCGTCAATGCGATGGTTGGATAAATCTTGCGATTCCGCCGTTTTTATCGCAGTATCGGCTACGGTTTGACTGCTGCCGCCAAGCTCAACCATCATGGAAGCAAGGTCCTGCACAACGCTGGAGATGGTCGTCAGCATGATATCCTGCTCGTCTACCAAGGTTTGAATTTTCAGCTTCTCATCCTGCTCGTAGGCTTCCAAAACAAGTTGGCTGTCCAGGTTGAACATTTTACTTAACGCATGCAGCACTTGCGTCCACTCGTCAGGCATGATTTCTTTGAAATACTGCGTAGCAATGTCCGTATATTTTAAATAGGTGCCCAAGTACCAGGAGGTTGTCAGGCCAATGCGGGAGTGTACTTTTCCTATGTATAAACGTTTCATTATGTATTCATCGTCAATAAGTCCGGATGCCATGGATAGAAAGTACCACCGCTGCGTTTCTTTGAGGCGCTCAATCGTGCTGTGCTGCTGAATAATCGCAACAAGTTCAGGGACCTGCGTGATTTCGGCATATAGTTGGTCGACCAGTTTTTCTACAACACTTTGGAAGGCTTCTTCTTTACTTTTTAATAATCGTAAGTCTTCGTTCGTTAAACCGATAAAAGAAATGAGTTTTTGGCGATCTGGATGAACTTTAATCATTTAAATCGTAAGTCTCCTTTGCGGTGTGGTCTAATGAAAAAACCGCCCTACACTAACAGTGCAAAGCGGTTGACTTATGGGCTTGTACAAGTTCTACTTCATTACTTGAATAGCAGTTGCAACGGCTGCAATGATAAACAAGATAGCGAAGAACACGCCAAATCCGATACCAACATCCATGAAATCGTTACGCGGTTCTTCATACACGTGAAGCTCAGGGTGTTTTGGATCGCTCATGTGGTTACCCCCCTAACGTCCGACATTCTATAGTTTAAACTTAGTATACCCAAATTCGTCGAAACTTGTAAAGCTAATGGAAGTGACAATTATGCAAACAATAACAGACAAGAGCGGAAAGTGTAAAATAAGTCTTGACTCTAACATTAGTGTTATGGTTTAAAATAAAGTTATCCTTACTTGATCAAGGAAAAGGAAAAAGGTGAAAGCCATGCGGATTAGTGAATTATCCAAGCTGACAGGTGCCAGCATTCGTTCTTTGCGGTACTACGAGGCCAAAGGGCTTATCGCAACGCAGCGCGAAGAGAACGGCTATCGGGTTTTTAACCAAATGGCTGTTGAACGCGTGAAAACCATTCAGTTTTATTTGAGCCTGGGTTTTACGACCGAACAAATTGAAAGCTTTCTAAACTGCGTCATGAAAAATCAGGAGTCGCAATGCGATGATCTGCTGCCACTCTACACGGAGAAGCTGCAGGACATTGAGCGGCAAATGGAAATGCTGCAGATGCTGCAAGCGAATTTGAAGGATCGTATTGCTTATATTGAGCAGCAAAGGCTTCAGGGGCTGCCGGTAGGCGTGCCATCCAAGTAGGTTCCAGAGCCAGCCAGATTGCTAAGTTATGGTTTGGTTGAAATGGCCTATGGGTGTGGTATACTTTACATGTTGACGTTCATCGGTAGCAATTAACTACTTGATGTTATAAATCCATTCTTAGAAGGAGGAACTATCATGGCAATCGTGAATGTTTCTGATAACAGCTTTAAAGCTGAAGTTGAAAGCGAAGGTACAGTACTTGTAGACTTCTGGGCACCTTGGTGCGGACCTTGCAAAATGATCGCTCCTGTTTTGGAAGAGCTTGATAAAGAAGTAGAAGCTTTGAAAATCGCAAAAGTGAACGTGGATGACAATCCAGAGTCCGCTGCGCGTTTCGGCGTAATGAGTATCCCAACACTGATCGTTTTCAAAGACGGACAGCCTGTTGATAAAGTGGTTGGTTTCCAATCCAAAGAAGCTTTGAAAAATGTTGTAACTCGTCATCAATAAGTTGTTTTGAATTCGAACTAGAAACAATTGTTCGTGAGAAAAAGCTCATTTTCTGCTATGCTGAAAATGAGCTTTTTTGTGCACGAAAGGAGATAGGAATCATGACGGAGTTTGAACATGAGCAAGAGGACGCGGCCGTCCGTGAACAGCGTCTGGAAATGATTAAACATAAGCTTTCCTTATTACCGGATAAACCTGGTTGTTATATTATGAAGAACCGCGAAGGTACGATCATTTATGTAGGAAAAGCCAAAGTACTGAAGAATCGTGTGCGCTCCTACTTTACAGGAAGCCATGGTGCCAAGACGCAAAGACTAGTCAGCGAAATCCGCGACTTTGAATATATCATCACCTCCTCCAATGTGGAGGCGCTCATTCTCGAGTGCAATCTGATTAAGCAGCATCATCCGCGGTACAACGTACTCCTCAAGGATGACAAGACGTTTCCTTACATCAAGATTACCCATGAGGCGCAGCCGCGCCTGGAAGTCACGCGGCGGGTGTATAAGGATAAGGGCAAGTACTTCGGCCCTTATCCGAATGCTTTTGCGGCCCAGCAGACCAAGAAGCTGCTGGACCGATTGTACCCGCTGCGCAAGTGCAAGACAATGCCCGATAAAGTATGCCTATACTATCATATCGGACAATGTCTGGCGCCTTGCGAGTATGAGGTATCCGCTGAGCAGAATGAGCGGATGGTGCAGGAGATCACCCGTTTCCTGAACGGGGGACACGACGTCATTAAGGAAGAGCTGACGACCAAGATGTTGGCGGCAGCGGAAGAACTGAACTTCGAGCGCGCGAAGGAGCTGCGCGATCATATCATGAGCATCGACGCCTTGATGGAGAAGCAGAAGATCAATGCGGTCGACGCGCAGGACCGTGACGTGTTCGGCTATGCGGTGGATAAAGGCTGGATGGCGGTGCATATCCAGTACATGCGCCAGGGCAAGCTCATCGAGCGGCACGTCTCGCTGTTTCCGTATTATGGTGATGAGTACAGTGATTTCATCACTTATGTCACGCAGGTCTACATCGACAATCCTGCGCTGCCGAAGGAGATCTTCCTGCCTGGCATGCCTGAGGCAGAAGTAAGCGCAGCCCCTGCAGCAGTAGACGTTGTCACTGCTGAGCAGCCCGTGCAGTCCTCCGTGCAAGCCGAGGCTGAAATGAAAGATGTCCGCGAGGCGCTGGAATCGTGGCTGAAGGTCAAGGTCCACATCCCGCAGCGCGGGCTGAAGAAGCAGATGGTCGATATGGCCAAAGATAACGCCCGCAACGCGCTGGAAGAGAAGTTCCGTCTCGTGGAGCGGGACGAAAGCCGGACGACCAAAGCCGTGGAAAACCTCGGCGAGTGGCTCGGTATGGGCAAGATTCGCCGGATCGAAGCGTTCGATAACTCGAACATTCAGGGAACGAATCCGGTCTCAGCGATGGTCGTTTTTGTGGACGGGAAGCCCGATCGCAAAGAGTACCGCAAGTACAAAGTGAAAACGGTCGTGGGCCCGGACGATTACGAGACGATGCGTGAGGTCATTCGCAGAAGGTATGAACGTGTGCTTAAGGATAATCTGACGATGCCCGATCTTATCGTCGTCGACGGAGGCAAAGGGCAAATTTCCGCCGCGGTCGATGTATTGGAGAATGAGCTAGGGCTGTACATTCCGATTTGCGGTCTAGTGAAGGATGCGAAGCATAAGACAGCGCAGTTGATGATGGGAGATCCTGCGGAGATCATTCCGTTGCCGCGGGACAGCCAGGAGTTTTATCTGCTTCAGCGGATTCAAGATGAGGTCCATCGCTTCGCCATCACGTTCCATCGGGAAACGAGAGCGAAGTCCATGGTAGCCTCACAGCTCGATGCCATTCCAGGTATCGGGGAGAAGCGCAGGAAGGCACTCCTGAAGCATTTCGGCTCCGTTCGCAAAATAAAAGAGGCTGAAGTCCAAGACTTCAAGCCTCTGGGTATAGGCGAGAAATTAGCAGGCGAAATTCTCAAAGCGCTCCAAGGCGAGGCGGCGGTTCCCCAGGAATAAGGGGGCCCCGCCTTTTTCCATGCAGCCATGTAAGGAAATAACCGACGATGGCTGGGAGCAGGAGATATAAGATCCCGCACAGCACATCGCTTACATGTCCTAATGAGAAGAGTGACATCCCCATCAGGATGCTGTCCATGCAGGCATGAGCGAAGACGGCGGTAATGAAACCATATTTGAGGAACACATAACCAAGAATAATACCGATAATGGTAACTTCGATTAACCGTGTATAGACCGGATAGATCGGGTACTGGGTGTGGCTCGCCGCCCAAATCACACTAGGAATGAGAATTGCAATAAAATTATTGCGGAACAGCTTTTTAAATAAAATGATGCCCAGCAGCCGGTAAGTGGCTTCCTCCGAAATCGCCGCAACCCAAGCCATCAAAGGGAAGAGGCGGGGTTCCACCATGTTGAGGACGGAATCGGTTGGATCGTTGACCGCCCAAACATCAAATTTGACATCCCCTGTATAGAAGAGAACCTGTTGAATCCCAAGGATGAACAGCGCCAGCAGGTAGCCCCGTCCCATGCCATAAAATAGCTCTGTGCCATACCTATGTTCCTTCCAGGTTGGCCACTTGGGCTGCCCCATCGAATTCCACAGGCCATTGCCGGCTACAAGAGAGAAATAGAGTGAGATAGCGAGTCCAACAGCTAGTACGTTCATGAAAATGATGGTCGCCCATGTGGCGAACTCAGCACTCGGACCTCCGCCGCTAATCAAGCGGAAGGCAGGGTACATATTAAAGTTATTGGCGATGTAAATGGCTAAGAAAATAGCCGTCAGCAGGAGTCCGCTGCGAAATCTCATTTGTTTCCGATAAATGATGATAAGGACAATGGCGGCAATGGTCATGAGAATGGAGAAGCCCATTGAAACCCAGGTCATCACGGAAGCGGAATGATCCTGAGCATCAAGCCAATCCAGATGCGAAGCCGGCAAGCTGAAAAGTACGGTGTAGCCGACTAAATTCTTCTCATCGAATTGCGTGCGAACTTGTAATTTCGCTTCTCCCATAGGTTGAGATTGTTTTTCGTAGTATAGAACCAAACCGGAGTTTTTCTGCGCTGCGTCTTCCGTTTTATCGATGGCTTTCATGTCATCGGGATCAAGCCCGCGAGCTCGCATTTCCTGCTTGGCCATAATGTCAGCCTTCTGTTTGCTGATAAGAGCACTCTCGCTCTCAGCGTTATAGACCTCACGCCATCCGATTACGGCGCCGTCCGTGTAGTTGATTTCAACTTCAAACTGACGGTTTTTCTTGGAATCACTTACGTTGACTTGATAATAGTCTAGCGGGTAGCGTTTGCCGAATGCCGCGTCATAGCTCTCGGATAGATGCTCCTTCTGCAAATAGCCGCTGCGTTCTTTTTTAGACTGGTACGCTACAAAAGAGTTGCTCCCCTTGATCGCATAACGCTCATTGATGAAGGTAGAAGCATGTTCTGCGGCCTGCGCTTTGGTGATGGAAGGGTTCTCGCCCGCCGGCGCTTCTTCCGTTTGTAAGCCATACAAAGCCGTTATGCCCGCATAAAGGGCTATGCCTATACAGGCTAGGAGGAGGAGAAATCGGTTTAATTTCGGCCTTGGCATCATTCAATTCCCTTCTGAATTCACGAGTATGAAACCTTCATTTCCACGTTACCATGAGTTTTACAAGAATGCGAATTTTAGGTGGAAATACAAATCAAACAGTTATATAATACCTATATTTGCAAGTGAAGCCGAATGACTATAGTTGAGCGGGGAACGCTACTATTGACAGTATTTGCACGAATCGTTTCTTTGATTTCTTTCGTATCATAGACCAGGAGGGCCTATGCGTAAAAAATTAAGTATTTGGCAGATGACACCGCCACAAATTCTAGTTCTTGGCTTTGCCGTCATCATCTTTATCGGAGCAGGGCTCCTCACACTGCCGATTGCATCAGCGACCGGCCACTCCGTCCCCTTTATTGATGCGCTGTTTACTTCAACTTCTGCGACCTGCGTGACAGGACTAGTTGTTGTTGATACGGGAAGCACGTATACCATGTTTGGCCAGATCGTTATTGTCTCCTTAATTCAGATTGGCGGATTAGGGTTTATGACGATGGCTACACTGCTTGCCTTTGTTTTCCGCAAGAAAATTACCCTCAAGGAACGGTTGGTGCTTCAAGAGGCTTTCAATCAAGGTAGCATGGAAGGCATTGTCCGTTTGATCCGTAAAGTGATTATTTACTCCTTATCCATCGAAGCGATTGCGGCCGTTATTTTCACGATTCGCTGGAGCTTTGACCTCGGTTTTTCTAAAGCGTTGTATTTCGGCATTTGGCATGCAATTTCCATGTTTAACAATGCAGGGTTTGATTTATTCGGCACAGTCGATGCTCCTTTCGTTTCCTTTACGGGATATGCAGACGATTTTGTGGTTAACTTTGTCGCGATGGCTCTTATTGTCTTAGGGGGATTAGGCTTTATTGTGATGTCGGATGCGATGGATTATCGCAAAACGAGGAAGCTTTCTTTGCACTCCAAGGTTGTACTAAGTATGACCGGCTTTCTTATCGTAGCAGGAGCTCTTATCATCTTTATATTCGAATATACGAATAACAGAACTTTAGGTTCGCTTGATTTAGGAGGCAAAATACTAGCTTCCTTCTTTCAATCCGTCGCTCCGAGGACGGCAGGTCCAAATACGGTGGATATTGGCGCGCTTCGTCAAGCTACGCAATTTTTCATGGTCATTCTCATGTTTATCGGGGCATCTCCAGGTTCCACAGGCGGCGGTATCAAAACAACGACCTTCACCATCTTGATCGCAGCCATTGTCACGATGATCCGTGGGAAAGAGGATATTGTCATTTTCCGCTACCGTTTGGCAAAGGACCGCATTCTTAAAGCGATTACGTTAACGATGATTGCCTTATTTCTCGTCATTACGGTTACCATGCTGCTATCGACCACGGAGGATTCACAGCTGCTCAAAATCTTGTTTGAAGTCACATCCGCGTTCGCAACGGTAGGATTAACGATGGGACTCACTCCCGATTTAACGCTCTTCGGTAAAATTCTCATCAGCTTGACGATGTTTGCCGGGCGCCTCGGCCCGATCACGCTCGCTTATGCGCTTCAGCCGAAACAAGAGAAGGAATTATATAGATACCCAGAGGGTAAAATCACGATTGGATAGGGGAAGCTTAACAAATGAAGAAAACGCAATATGTGGTAGTCGGGCTTGGGCGATTCGGAGCCAGCATTTCCAAAGAGCTTATTAAGCTGGGCAATGAGGTGCTTGGCATCGATAAGGATGAGGAAGCGGTAGACGAGATGAGCCATGAGCTTACGCATACCGTTGTGGCGGATGCAACGGATGAAGATGTGCTGAAGTCTCTGGGAGTGCGTAATTTTGATTGCGCAGTCGTAGCGATTGGGGACGACATTCAGTCCAGTATTTTAACAGCGATCGTCCTGAAAGATTTAGGGGTTAAAAAGGTGGTAGCCAAAGCCCTGTCTGAATTGCATGGGAAAGTTTTGCAGAAGCTAGGGGTTGACCGCGTCATCTATCCTGAGCGTGACATGGGGATACGCGTAGCCCATCAGCTCAATTCACCGAATTTACTGGATTATATTGAAATTTCCAAAGATTATACGATTGCAGAGCTCTCCGTGCCGAAAAGGTTGTGTGGGCTTACGATTAAACAATTAGATCCGCGTGCCAAATACGGCTGCAGCGTGGTGGCGGTTAACAAACAAACAGGTGTGATTATTGCACCTACTGCTACCGATGTTGTAAATGAAAATGATGTCATGGTGATCATCGGAACGAACGATCAAATCGAAGAATTTGAAAGTGAAGTTATCCGATAAGATGGAGAATTCAACTTCCCAGCTCATTGAACATGTCATCGTGCTGCTCGTGCTCATTTTTGGATTAGGGATGTTGTTCGGGAAGGCAGCCAACTGGCTTAAACTCCCTGATGTTGCCATGTTTCTTGTAGCAGGTATGATCGCGGGACAAGCGTTCCACTGGATTTATGAGCCAAGTGCCTCGTTTACGAATCAATTCATTCTCGTTATCGGTTCCGCGCTAATTCTCTTTGACGGAGGACGCAACATCAAGCTCACCGGTTTGCGGCAAGTTTGGGTTACAGTCGGCATGCTTAGCATTCCCGGTGTGATCATCACTTGCGTGGCCGTTGCAGCTGCATCGCATTTCCTTCTGGAATTGCCATGGCTGTATGCATTGCTCCTTGGCGCAATTATTGCTTCAACAGACCCGGCAACGCTCATTCCGGTATTTAAACAAGTGAAAATCCGCCGCAAAGTCAGAGAGACCGTTGAAAGTGAATCGGCTTTTAATGATGCGACGGCTTCCATTCTGACATTTTCGCTAATTGCTGTCATCCTGGGCACCAAGGAAGTTTCCCTGCTTTCAGGCACACTTGATTTTGTCAAAACAGCACTCGGAGGGCTTCTGCTTGGAGCCGTTATCGGCTATGCGATGACCTTTCTTACTGCCCATTTGAAACTTGGCCTGCTGAGAGATTATGCAACCATTGCGATGGTCGTCACCTCGTTAGGAGCATATTTGGCAGGAGAAATCCTCGGCGTTAGCGGCTTTATGGCGACTTTTACAGCGGGGCTGATCTGGGGGAATGCCAGCACGTTCAAGCTTGATATGGAAGATAAGCGCCATGAAATGGAGCATTTTTCAGAGAATATTACGATTATCATGCGAATGCTAATTTTTATTCTTCTAGGCAGTCAAGTGAATTTCCCGGTCATCCTCGAGCATTTTTGGACGAGTTTGGGTGTCATCTTCGTATTTGTTTTTATCGCGCGTCCGCTGACAGTGCTGATCTGTACGTGGCCAGACCGTAAAGCGAAGTGGAAATGGAATGAGATCTTATTCATGTTCTGGGTTCGTGAAACAGGTGTTATTCCGGCGGCGTTATGCGGGATGGTGGCTGGTATGGGGATTGCACACAGTGATCTTATTGCGAGTGTTACTTTTATGGCTGTGCTAATCACCATCCTGTTCCAGGCAAGCACAACGGCTTTTGTGGCGAAAAAGCTGGGACTTGAAGTGAAGTCGGACGGGCCGGAAGCTGATGGTTCCGTCTTGTAAGTCCCAACGAGAGAATTTCGAGGCGAAGGTGGACTCCGAATGTACAAAGTATTAATAATCGAAGACGATCCGATGATCGGCGATATGATCTCCATGTATTTGGGTGAAGAAGGCTTTGAAGTCATTCGAATGGAGACGGGGCAAAAGGGAATTGAAGCGGTCAAGCCGTTTGCTCCAGACGTCATTTTGCTGGATCTTATGCTGCCGGATATGGACGGACTTGAACTGTGCAGACAGGTGCGAACTACGTCGAGTGTGCCGATTATGATTGTTTCGATGAGAAATAAAGTGGTTGAACGGGTGGCTGCGCTGGGGGCTGGAGCCGATGACTATATGTCTAAGCCGTTCAGCATGCATGAAATGAGCGCTAGAGTCCATGCTTTGATCCGCCGTTCCAATTTGTATCAAAATGCGGGTGAAAACACACGCGTGCACCCAACAGTACGCCACGTTACAAAGCCAGAGACAAATGAGGCGCTGATCGCGGATAAAAACAAGATTACCCTCGATCTTCAAACCCGTTCGATGATTGTTCAGGGGCAGTTGGTCGAGACGACATATTCGGAGTTTGAAATTATGAAATGTTTCGTCAACCATCCTGGTCGTGTGTACACGCGAGAGGATTTATTGCAAACCGTCCGGGGCTTCGATTCCTATGTCACCGATCGTGCGATTGATGTGCATATTGCCAATCTTCGCAAAAAAATCGAAGACAATCCCAAAGAGCCTAGGCGGATCCGGACGGTCTGGGGTGTGGGTTATAAGTTCGTCTATTAGTTTACATAGAACCTCTAATTTTGCTCGATAAACCGGGCGGATTGGAGGTTTATTTGTGCCTAGCAAAGTAGCTGATCGTTTGTTCGATGAATTTAAGGGACTCCGGATTGTCAGTTGCTTGGTCCGAATAGATTAGCGAAGTGGTTCGCTTCGTTTGCTCTAGTTCCACTAAGTAGCGCAGAATTAACTCATTATTCTGAATCAAATCTTCTCGCAGATACGACTTAGGAAGCAGTGTCGCGGTTTTGCAGGTAGATACGAGCCGAATGATCGCCTCGAAAGAATCGATTTCCATTTGGACATTAGGAAAAATCGTATACCTATGGAAGAGCTCATCCATCAAGATGCGATACCAGGTGCCTTTGGAGAAAAGGATCATCGGCAGGTCGTTCAAATCGCTCATCGTAATATTGGCTCGATCAATGAACGGATGCCCCAGCGGAAGCACCAGACATAGATGATCATCGAACAACGGCTCGCAGTGCAGGCTCGATGCATTGATTTGAGAAGCGACGATACCGATGTCGACTTTGTTTTCTTTGACCATGGTCACGATTTCATGCGTTTTGCCTGTAAGCAGTTTAATCTCTGTGAGCGGATAGACCTGCAAGTAATCTGTTATCAGATCGGGCAGTGTAGCCTGCAAAGTTGTTAAACTGGCGCCGATCGTAATCGAAGAATGGGTGCCTGCAGCTTTGTACATTTGAAGGGTTTGCTTGAATTTCCGTTCTACGTGGCGAAGCTCGAGCGCATGATCGTAGCAGATTTGACCTGCCTTGGTCAGCTCAAGACGCTTTCCTTTGCGGATGAATAGCTCCACGCCGAGTTCTTCTTCCAGCTTCATAATTTTGCGTGAAAGAGCGGGTTGTGAGATATTAAGCAGCTGTGACGCTTTATTCAGGCTTACTTGTTCGACAACAACGGCGAAAACATCTAAGAGTTCCATGTTTTTTTCATCTCCGTATTCATTTGTATATGCAAATTAGTTATAAGTATATATAAAAAAACGGCACTTCCATTATAAGCGTATTAGAGGTACGATGTACATGTCACTTTTTATTCACATTTATTGGACGACCGTGTATATTCGCTTACTAATTAGGTGTAAAATAGGCGTGGATGATTATGGGTTGACGCTCGTTTGCGGCGAGAGTAGAATGGTATGTGGCTTGTTTTGTCAGAACATGTCGGATGGTATTTATGAAATTTTGTTGAGGGGGGAATTGGTTACATTATGGGTAATTCGTATTACTTTCGAAAGATCCACTCTTTGCTTGGTGTAATTCCAGTGGGCTTCTTCCTTATTGAGCATTTGCTCACTAACTATGAAGCAACGAAGGGTCCTGAAGCATTCGTGGATCAAATTAACTGGTTGAACGGTCTGCCGTTGGTCCTGCTGTTAGAAATCGTAGGCATCTGGCTTCCGCTTCTTTATCATGCCGTTTATGGACTTTATGTGGCTTATCAAGCACGTAATAACGTCTCGAACTACAGCTATTTCCGTAACCAAATGTTTATGCTTCAACGGGTAACCGGCGTTATTACGTTCCTGTTCGTAGCGTGGCATTTGTTCGAGACTCGCCTGCAAGTTGCATTAGGCAATGTTGCACACGAAAATCTCGGCATGACAATGCATGACATTGCGACGAATCCGGTTATGTTTACGGTTTATGTGATTGGTATCGTTTCAGCGACATTCCATTTCTGCAACGGTTTATGGTCATTCCTTGTAAGCTGGGGAATTACGGTTGGACCTCGCGCACAACGTTACTCCTCCATTATTTGGATGGTATTGTTCGTAGTGATGTCCGTGATGTTTATTATGTCTTTGACTGCATTTACAGATACGCAATTTCAAGTTCCGGTAGAAGCGCATTCGGGGCATTAAGGGAGGGTGAACAGAAGTGGCTAATTCGAAAATCATCGTCGTCGGCGGAGGCCTTGCGGGACTCATGGCGACAATTAAAGCAGCGGAGGCCGGAGTTCACGTGCAATTGTTCTCCTTGGTTCCTGTTAAACGTTCCCACTCCGTATGTGCGCAAGGCGGCATTAACGGTGCGGTGAATACGAAAGGTGAAGGGGACTCCACGTGGGAGCACTTTGACGATACCGTTTACGGTGGGGATTTCTTGGCGAATCAACCGCCAGTTAAAGCATTATGTGATGCAGCACCAGGCATCATTCACTTGATGGACCGTATGGGTGTTATGTTCAACCGTACACCAGAAGGTCTTCTTGATTTCCGTCGTTTCGGCGGAACGAAATATCACCGTACGGCATTTGCGGGTGCAACAACAGGGCAACAGCTTCTGTATGCACTTGATGAGCAAGTACGCCGCTGGGAAACAGCTGGTCTCGTAACGAAGTTCGAGCACTGGGAATTCCTTGGCTCCGTTCTGGATGACGAGAATGTTTGCCGAGGTATTGCGGCTCAAGATTTGCGCAGCATGGAGATCCAAACGTTCCCGGCTGACGCTGTTATTTTGGCAACAGGCGGCCCTGGTATTATCTTTGGTAAAACAACGAACTCCGTTATTAACACAGGTACGGCAGCAAGTGCTGTTTACCAACAAGGCGTTAAATATGCGAATGGTGAAATGATTCAAATTCACCCAACGGCGATTCCTGGCGATGACAAGCTTCGCTTGATGTCAGAGTCCGCACGTGGTGAAGGCGGTCGTATTTGGACTTACAAAGACGGGAAGCCTTGGTACTTCCTTGAAGAGAAATATCCGGCGTACGGAAACTTGGTGCCTCGTGATATCGCAACGCGTGAAATTTTCTCCGTTTGTATTGATCAGAAGCTTGGTATTAACGGCGAAAACATGGTTTACCTTGACCTTTCTCACAAAGATCCAAAAGAGCTTGATATCAAGCTTGGCGGTATCATGGAAATCTACGAGAAATTCATGGGCGATGATCCGCGTAAAATCCCAATGAAGATTTTCCCGGCGGTTCACTATTCCATGGGCGGTATGTGGGTTGACTACAACATGATGACGAACATCCCGGGCTTGTTCGCTGCGGGTGAGTGTGAGTATCAGCATCACGGTGCAAACCGATTGGGCGCGAACTCCCTTGTTTCGGCTATCTATGACGGTATGGTCTCCGGTCCTAAAGCGGTTGAGTATATTCGCGGCCTAGAGAAACATGCGGATGATACGTCTTCCATCGTGTTCGATCGTGAGAAGAAACGTCACCAGGACCGCTATGAGAGCTTGCTCAAAATGAACAGCGGGACAGAAAATGCCTATGTTCTGCACAAAGAACTAGGCGACATGATGAATGCGAATATGACGGTTGTTCGTTACAATGATCGTCTTGAAGATACAATCAATAAAATTAAAGACATGAAAGAAAGATACAACAACATCAACATTACAGATACAGCTCGTTGGAACAATCAAGGGGTTGCGTTCACACGCCAACTCTGGAACATGTTCGAGCTTGCTGAAGCGATGACGGTGGGTGCATTAATGCGTAACGAGAGCCGTGGCGCGCACTACAAGCCTGACTTCCCTGAACGTGATGATGATAACTTCATGAAAACTACGATTGCCGATTGGACGCCGGAAGGTCCGAAAATCAGCTATGAAGACATTGATGTATCTTTGATTGCACCGCGGAAACGTGATTACTCCACGGAGAAGAAAAAGGGAGGACATTAATCATGGCTGAGACACTAAGCGCACAGAAAACCGTGAAGTTTATCGTGACTCGTCAAGAGAGTCCGGATTCTAAGCCTTATACTGAGGAATTTGAAGTTCCTTATCGTCCCAATATGAACGTCATCAGCGGTTTAATGGAAGTGCAACGTAATCCAAAGAACGCGCGTGGTGATAAAACAACGCCAGTTTGTTGGGAATCCAACTGTCTGGAAGAAGTTTGTGGAGCTTGCTCCATGGTCATTAACGGTAAACCGCGCCAAGCATGTTCGGCTCTGATCGATAAGCTGGAGCAGCCGGTTCGCGTAGCTCCGATGAGCACGTTCCCTGTTATGCGTGACCTTGTTATCGACCGTGGACGCATGTTCAACGCTTTGAAGAAAGTCAAAGCATGGGTTCCGATCGACGGTACTTATGATCTTGGACCAGGACCACGTATGGCGGAGTCGAAGCGTCAATGGGCATACGAGTTGTCCAAATGCATGACTTGCGGCGTATGTCTGGAAGCTTGTCCGAACGTTAATGACAAGAACTCTTTCATCGGACCATCCGCGCTTTCTCAAGTTCGTTTGTTCAATGCTCATCCAACAGGTGAAATGAACAAAGACGAGCGTTTGGATGCGCTGATGACAGATGGCGGTATCGAAGGCTGCGGTAACTCGCAGAACTGCGTACGCTCTTGTCCGAAAGGTATTCCGCTGACGACTTCCATCGCAGCATTGAATGCAGACACAACGAAACATTTGTTCAAGAAATGGTTAGGTGTGTAAGATTTAAGAATAAAGCCCGATACCCTGAGCGACAGGGTGTCGGGCTTTTGTGCATACAGGGGTTAATTTGCCGGGGGAAGCGCGTTCGTCTCCGCCCAATCAGCGTTATCTATAAGGGAGGTCTGGAGAAGATGCTTGATGGCCAGTTCTTCCTGGCATGGTGCTGCAGCAGGGATGGTTTCGTTTTTTGACGAAGCTGCCATCGTGATATCTAACATACTTAAGTGGAAATGAATCGAATACATCATATGCACCTCCAAATCCGATGTTATTATGTAATATAATATTACACATTCGAGTGAATTGACAATAAAATAATTATTTGTGTTATGTATATTGACATAAGTCTAGGATGTAAGTATGATATAGACAAATGTAAGAGTTAGTTACAACCTCATAGCAAACTTGTTTTCTAGGGTTCCGCGGCAGATGAAGGCTGTCGGTCTGGTCCAAGAGAAGACACACGGTGAAGGTCATCGTGCACACGGAGGGATAAAAGCCCGGGAGGATATCAGAATATGATATCGTTCCGGGTTTTTCTTTTTACCAGTTTAAATGGAGAGGGAGAATCAGAATGAGAAAAAGAATGGTATTTCTGATGATGGCGTTGTTACTCGCTTTTACAGTCGTGAGCGGATGCTCGAGTAAAGAGGCAGCAAGTAAGGCAGCAGGTGGCAGTGATCAACCCATCAAATTGGCGCTTAGTCCATGGCCGGGCTGGTTTGTTTGGTATTTGGTGAAGGAAAAAGGGTTCTTTGAGAAAAATGGCGTAAAGGTCGATCTTGTTTGGTTCCCCGTGTACAGTGACTCCTTATCTGCCCTTGC
This sequence comes from Paenibacillus sp. WC2504, assembly GCF_052682475.1. Taxonomy (NCBI): domain Bacteria; kingdom Bacillati; phylum Bacillota; class Bacilli; order Caryophanales; family Paenibacillaceae; genus Paenibacillus; species Paenibacillus sp. WC2504. Next base: position 6,995,496 of record NZ_JBQZFH010000001.1, on the reverse strand, counting down.
GTCCGGCAAAGTTGATGCGAATAGCCAAACTTTAAGTGACACGCTTGCTCCTGCAAGCAAAGGGATTCCACTCAAGGCGGTGCTTGTGAACGATAACTCCAATGGTGGAGACGGCGTCGTAGTCAAACCTAACATCAATTCGCTGCAGGAGTTAAAAGGGAAAAAGGTCGCAACGGAGCTGGGGACGGTCGATCATCTGCTCATGCTAACGGCGCTTGAGAAGGCCGGCCTCGCTGAGAAAGACGTCTCTTACACCAATATGACAGTGAACGATGCAGGACCTGCTTTCATCTCAGGCAACCTGGACGGCGCCGTACTGTGGGAACCATTCCTGAGCAAAGCGATTCAAGAGGGCAAAGGCAAGCTGTTATTTTCCTCCAAGGATACACCTGGACTCATTCCTGATCTGCTCGTGTTTAAAGAAGAAATCACCAAAAATCGGCCGGAAGACGTGAAGAAAATTCTGAATGCCTGGTTCGACGCGCTGGACTACTGGAAAGCTAATCCGGAAGAGTCGCTACAAATTATGGCGAAGGCGGCCGAGACGCCAGTGGACGAATACAAAGCTGGAGTCGACAGCGTGAAAATATTTCAGTTAGACGATAATGTGAAAGCTTTCCAAAAAGGCGATTCGTACAGCTCCCTGCAGTACACATCGCAGAAAACAGCCGAGTTCTTGAAAAGCTTGGATATGCTGAGCACCATCCCGAAAGCAGAGACCTTCTTGGACGGACACTTTGTCGAAGAAGTGATGAAAGAGCGAAAGAAATAACAGGTGAGTGAGAGGTGCTCTATGGAAACGGCTATGAAAAAAAGACGCAAATCCACGTTGTTTGCCATACGGGGCGACATCAATCGTAAAACGTATGTTTCAGGCATTGTTCTCATTATATGTTTGGCAGTTGTCTTCTGGAGTTTGCTCAGCTATGGCAATTTGGTTAATCGAACCTTTTTGCCGACACCGGATCAAGTGCTTCGCCAATTTGCCATTCAGCTGCAGAGTTCCACTTTTTGGCATCATGTTGGCATTAGTATTTTCCGAGTAGGGGCAGGATTTTTACTTGCTTGTTTGCTTGGGATTCCGCTTGGGATTCTGGCGGGTACGTTTCGTTTTGCAGAAGCGCTGCTCGTTCCACCGACCGAATTTATTCGCTATATGCCGGCTACGGCGTTCATTCCGCTGATTATGGTTTGGGCCGGAATCGGGGAGTGGGCGAAGGTCATCGTTATTTTCATCGGCTGTTTCTTCCAGCTCATGCTGATGGTGGCAGACAATACACGATCGGTTTCGAACGATTTGCTGCAAACCTCGTACACCCTTGGCGCGAATCGCTGGCAAGCTATTGAGAAAGTGCTAATCCCAGCGCTGCTGCCAGATTTGATGAACACCTTGCGTTTAATTATTGGCTGGGCCTGGACCTATCTTGTCGTAGCGGAATTGGTTGCGGCAAGCAGCGGGCTGGGGTTCTCCATCATGAAGGCGCAAAGATTCTTGAATACGGATCAAATTTTCGTAGGTATTATCGCCATTGGCCTGCTCGGATTGATGACGGACCGTACCTTTGCTTACTGTCACCGCAGATTTTTCCCATGGCTGGAAGGAGGGCGTTAACTGATGCGAGCACAACAAGCCCTACATATCGAACCTTCGCATGAAAAAGAGATAAAAATGAGCAAAATTACGGCTTCCGATGTTACGAAAGTGTACAGTTCGAAGAAGTCGCAATTCGTAGCACTCGACAGAGTTTCCTTTCATGTGGATGCACATGAGTTTGTGAGTTTTGTTGGTCCCTCCGGCTGCGGGAAGTCCTCTCTTTTGCGAATTGTTGCGGGTCTAGAGACGATGACTACAGGATCTCTGAGCATCTCGGGGCATGAAATTGATGGTCCTGGAGCTGATCGCGGAATGGTGTTCCAATCCTACACGCTGTTCCCTTGGCTTTCCGTACGAGAGAACATCGAGTTCGGGCTGACGCTGAAGGGTGTTCCTATTTTTGAAAAAAGAGCCATTTCCGATCACTTCATGGAGCTTGTCGGCTTGCAAAAGTTCGCCAGAGCGCTGCCGAAGGAGCTCTCCGGCGGGATGAAGCAGCGGGTGGCGATCGCAAGAGCACTCGCCAACAATCCGGAAGTGCTGCTGATGGATGAACCTTTCGGGGCGCTCGATCCGCAGACCAAAAATTCGATGCAAGAACTGCTGCTGCGCATCTGGGAGAAAGAAAAGACGACCGTTATATTCATCACGCACGATATCGAGGAAGCGATCTTCCTTTCCCAACGTGTGTATGTGATGCAGGCGCATCCGGGCACAATTCGTAAAGAAATCGTCATTCCAGCCGGTTTGCGGGACGTGGAAGATGTGAAAGATTCGGAGTCTTTCCTGAAGTTGAAAAAGCAGATTATTTCCCTGATTGGGCATCATGAGGAATAATAGAAACTTGGCCGTTATCACGGTCAAGTTTTTTTGTTGTATGCTGGACAATCTCTGGAAAATTTACTTTTACTGTTCTAATTGACGAGGGATTGGCTGTTCGATAGAATAAATTAAAGCGATTCATAAATGAGGGAAATCATGTGAATAAAAGTAAACAGCCGACAATTGTCGATGTAGCTTCGGAAGCCGGCGTTTCCATTGCTACCGTATCGAATGTTATCAATCGCAGAAAGGTGCCGATGGCGCCCGAAACGATCCGCAAGGTGGAAGAAGCCGTTGTTCGGTTAGGCTATCGCCGGAATGTGATGGCAACAAATTTGAGCCGGCGCAGGTCCTATGAGCTTGGCTTGATTATTCCGCATTTTGGCGGCTATTATGGCCGTTTTGCGGAGAACCTGGAGCAGAAGGTGCATCATTTCGGCTACCATTTATCCATCTTCTCGACGGCAGGTATGGATCCGGAGATTGAGCAGCGCCATCTGGAGCATTTATTACAGCGCAGAGTAGACGGCTTGGTCAGCCATGGTTTGGCGATGAGCATGCAGTCTACGCAGCAGTTAGTCGGAGAGGGCACGCCCCTTGTCATCTTCAATGGGTGGGGCTGGCCGAACGAAATCGTCAAAATGGCCGTTAACTTGGATTTTGCGAAAGCGTCTTCGGAGGCGGTTCAGCATTTTCTGGCGAACGGCTGCCGCTCCGTGATTTATGCAGGCAGAAGCAAGGGAATGGGAGCTAACGAACAGCGTATCCAAGGATTTATGGCTGGGCTAAGCGATCGTGGGGAATCGACCGTTCATGCGCTTTTGGATGCAGGGGAGCTTGGAATTGAGGGTACACTTGATGAAGCGCTGCGCATAAGCGGGGATCTTAGGCCTATCGGGATCTATACGTTTAATGATGCGTTGGCGCTTGAGCTTCTAGCCCTTTGCCATGAACGTGGGATATCCGTACCCGGAGAGATACAGCTCATTGGGATGGATAATGAGTTTTTCTCCAAGTCAAGCTACCCGTCTATCACCAGCTTTGAGATGCCGGTTGATTTGCAAACCAGCTTGGTTGCGGCATTTCTCATGCGGCAGATTGGGGAAGAGTTGGACGAGGAGAATACGCAGCTGCTGGAGGAATACTTGCCACGTGTGACAGGGCATGAACTGTTTATTGATCTAGAGATGATCGTACGGAAATCTTCAGGCAAATAAGAAAGACCATTGATCGCTTGGGGGAGAGATCGATGGTCTTATCTTTTTTGGATTAAAGGAGAGGTAGGGAGCTGCTGGAAGCGGAGTTTAAACGGTTTTGATGCTTCAAGAACGCTTTACCGTACTCCCCATGCGGATTGATTTCGGCATGTTCAATTTGAATCGTGGCATGCTCGATGCCGTATTTGCTTTTGAGCGTTTCATTAATGGCCAAAATGACGCAGAACGGTTGAATGTTGGGACTGATGAACACGTGAGCTGTTAAGGAATAATGGTCCGTCGAAACAGCCCAAAGATGCATTTCATGCACATCCTCTACGCCCTCGACAGAGGCAATCTGCTTGCGAATTTCGTCCAGGTTATAACGCTCCGGCACGGATTCCATGAGAATCAGGTACGATTCACGAATGATTTTGCTGCCGCCGATGAAAATAATGCCGCCAATCACCATGGAGATGAGAGGGTCGAAGATAAGCAAGCCAGAGTAATAAATAATAATGGAGGATACGATGACGCCAACCGAGCTGAGCAGATCGCCAAAAAAGTGCCAGAGGGCGCTTTTGACATTCAGATTATCCTCTTCCTTCACGCTGTTATGGAGCACCAAGGTGAGCACCAGGTTGACGACGAAACCGATCGAAGCAATTCCTAACATGAGGCCAAGCTGAATCGGTTGGGGATGAATCATGCGCTGAATGCCCTCGATGAAGATTCCTAAGGCGATCACGCAGAGGGCGAGGCCGTTTAGGAATGAAGCGATGATCTCAAACCGCAGGAACCCGAACGTGAATCGGGCATTCGGCTGCCGGGTTGCGAGATGCAGGGCAATCATGCTTAAGCCCAGCGCGATGACGTCCGAAATCATATGGGCTGAATCCGAAAGCAGTGCGAGCGAATTGGAAAACACTCCGCCGACGATTTCTACAATGGTGAAAAAGGCAGTTAGCAGAAGGGTTACCCACAATGTTTTTCTGGATTTTGTTTGTTTTTTTACGTGATGAAGATGGTGGTAGTCGTATTCGGTATTCATACGGTCCCTCCTTATTTATAATAATTCTAATTTAATTATTACTATTATATGCTAAGAGGGGGAAAGGTGCAACCCTTTTTGGGCGATTTACAGATTAAACACAAATTTCTGAGAAGTCTACAAAATGAGCAGGGGAGCGTATAGCGGCGTTTAGAGGCGTGTAGAAGTGTAAAATAGCGTATAGAAGCGTATAGAAGCGTATAGAAGCGTATAGAAGCGTATAGAAGCGTATAGAAGCCTAAAAAAACGTATAGAAGTGCTTAAAGAGGAAAAGAATAAAGCGTTTTCTATTTTGTAACATAAATGAAATATTCCTGTTATGGTTCCATAATGTTCGGAGGGTAATATAATAACCAAGACCCCCTTTTTAATATAAACTTTTTGAACCCGGCCCCGTTGGCTGGGTTCCTTTTTTTTCTGGCGATGTAATTCTTCTTACCTCAAACAATCCGATCAGAGTATCTCGAAAAAAGAGGGAAAACACTCTAACGGACCTCATCGCCGTTATTCTATGCAAATTGCTTCTTTTTGCATCACTAACGGACCCCAGTAACGTTATCTTGTCATTTCACATCACAAATTCACTCTGAAGGGGTGGATAGCCGCGCTAGTGTCCGTTAGAATTCTAGAGAGTCCCAATTCTTGCGAATAAGGGCTGCTCGGTCCGTAAGGGATTTGAATTGTACTAAGCCCACTGCACACGAAAATCTACATGCATAAATTAAGTTACTATTTCTTGTCCTTAATAAATAAATAGCCCATCCGTGGGCTTTTTTCATTTTCCAAACAATATATCTAATACTGTTCCAAATTGGCCGCGAGACGCACGATTAACAAAGTTGCACTCAGCAAACGGGAGGGGCAATCCATTATGTTAACTTCTTTTTTTACGAAGATCTACATGGCGATGTCTGGATTCAAAAATAACGTAAAGCAATTATCTGGAAATCCTGATATGCTAGAGGATGAAGCGGTAGCGGGGACAAGGATTGAAATAGATGAGTTTCCCGATTTGCTGCACGATATTTCGTCTATTTTCGAAAAAGGGTTAAGCGAGCAGGATATTAAGATTGCTCAACATACGATTGAAGCATTAAGCATCGACGGAACAACGAAGTTTCACTATATTGTGCGTTTGAATGCTGAAGTCTTGGGGATGACCATGATTGCGGTTCGCGATCGGCCGACGAGTGCGGTTCTGTGTTTTGTAACAGAGGAGAAGGTTGCTTATCACATTCAGGGGGTTATCTCCGTCTTTCATTTACCTGAAAATCAAGTTCTGCAGTAGTTGTATACGATACTTATCGAAAGGCGATGATTAGATTGACTTATCCAATCCGGGTAAGAGCGTGTGCGCTTATTATCGAAAATGACGCTGTTTTGCTTATACAATTTGAAGACAAAAACGGGATTCATTACAATCTTCCAGCTGGTGGCGTGGAGGCTGGGGAGTCCGTCATAGAAGCAGTGAAGCGAGAGGCTTTGGAAGAAGCTGCTGTGGATGTAGAAGTAGGGCCGCTTGCTTTTGTTTCCGAACATGTTCCGCATTTAATTACAACGTATGAAAGCAATTCGCCGCACTGCTTAAGTTTGATGTTTGATTGCCAGATAAAAGAAGGTTCCAGGCCGTCTCTCCCGGCGAATCCCGATGAGAATCAAACCGGTGTCAGATGGGTTTCATTTTCTGAGTTGGACAGCATAGTGCTCTATCCGAATATTAAGCAGCTGATTAAGGATTACGCGAGGGGTCGGAAGAGAAATATTGAACTGATAGAAGAGTACAAACTTACGTTAAATTGATACTGATAAAAAGCCGCCGATGGAAAAAAAGAACAAATAGCATGAACTTAAAAGAGGCTGTCCCTGGTCATTCACGACTTTGGGGACAGCCTTTTTGTTATACAGTAGTAGATCCCAAATTCTCAGCCGTCGTCCGCCCAATCCACAGCTCCCCCTGAATGCGAATATGCTCACACGGCAGCGTGGGATTCGCGATTCGCCAGAGCATGCGATCGGCTGCCCGGTAGCCGGTCTCGCGAACGGATAGTAGCGGCCGGGTGAACTCCGGCATGGATGCGGGCTGCTCATTGAGCATGCCGATGAGGGAGATGTCCTCGGGAATGCGCAGCCCCAGCTCGGTGCAGAGCTGATACACAGCCGGGACCTCGCCGTCGACGCCGCAGATCAAGGCGGTAGGTGCGCTGCGAAGCAGCTTGGCGCGCAGATCATCCAGCCAATGCGGATTCGTACTCCGCGCATCGATGGAATGCTGGCGGGGATCGATCGCCGCCTCAAATTCATTCATGGCATGCTGGAATGCCTGCCAGCGCAGGATAAACCCACGTTGTTGGTGCGTATCGCCAACATACATGATACGGACATGCCCGATGGACCGCAGGTAGGCAACGGCTTGGAAAGTCGCTTCATAGATGTCCCAGATGACGCTGTCTACTTTGGTGCCGAGCGGTGGATAGCTCAGCAGAATTTTTGGGATCTGCAGTTTCAGAAGCTCATCCTCCCATGATTTGGGCGTCAGACTGGGCGCAATGAAGAGGCCGTCGGTGTAGGCAATGCCATGCTCCTCCAGCCAGTCGGACATCTCGCTGCTCCGAATGGAAGTCGGCAGCATACAGACTTCAATATGGTGGCCGAAGGAGGCGAAGCGATCCTGCAAGCCGCCGATCAAACGTGCATGATAGCTCAAGGAGGCCTCTGTTTGAACAAGCAGGAATCTCATTTTTTCCACAGGGTAAGGAGAGATGTGCTCGGCGCGCAGGCTGCGAATTTGATCCTTGGTAAAATATCCTCGCTGCTCCATCGTTTCGAGGATAAGCTGGCGGGTCGTCTCGGACATGCCGGGCTTACCTTTTAATGCTTTGGAGACGGTCTGTACGGTGACTCCGAGCTCTTTGGCAATTGTCTTCTGTGTTACGTCTTTGCGTATTGGCACGTGATTCCACCTCACAGTTGTATCTTGATTTCTATCGTACCATGATCGCTTTTTTGATTAAACTAAAATTAAACTAGTTTCACTTTCCGGTCGGACTATAATGAAGGTATTAGATCCTATGGAGGTAGAACAAATGGCTAAACAAACGGCACAAACCATTACAATTTCATCGGAACTTCCAATTTCCTATACACCGGACGTCGTCGTTGTCGGAGGCGGAGCATCGGGTGTTGCCGCAGCCATGGCAGCAGCACGCAATGGCGCCGACACACTGCTGATCGAGCAGCGGGGATATTTGGGAGGCATGGGGACAGCAGCACTCGTACCGGCATTTTGCCCATATTCGGATGGCGAAAAGCCGATCATACGCGGGATTGGTCTGGATCTTCTGAACGAGATGAAGCGGGCAGCAGGGGATGCGTTTCACGAGCGTTATAAGGAACAGTTGGACTGGGTGCCTATCGATGTCGAAACGCTGAAGCGTGTGTACGATCAGCAGGTTTTGGAAAGCGGTGCCAAAATCTTGTTCCACACCGTTGCGGACCAAGTGCTGCTGGAAGGAGACCGGATCAGCGGACTCGTGATCAGCAACAAATCGGGACGTTCGGTCGTTCAAGCTAAGCTGTACATTGATGCGAGCGGGGACGCAGATTTGGCGGCGCTTGCCGGTGTACCGTTCCAAACGGGCGGGGAAAATGGTGAGCTGCAGCCGGGAACGATGTGCTATCTTGTGACGGGAGCGGATAAAGCGCGTTTCGATCAGTTCTGCCAGGACTCGGGGCAATCCAAGCAGCTCGACAAAACAATTGTGGAAGCGCAGCAAAACGGAGATCTCCCAGAAGGCCGCAAGCGCGTATCCGGTATTGCATGGATTACCGACTCTATTGCGGGATTTAATTTTGGACATATTTTCGGCATTGATGGTACGAGCGCGGAAGATTTGACGTATGCGGCTATTGAAGGTCGCAAGCTGATCGATGTTCAAATCAAGTTCCTGCGCAAGTATGTGCCAGGGTTCGAGAATATTCATCTCGTACACTCCGGCGATCAAATCGGTATTCGGGAAACACGCCGCATCGCGGGCGACTACACGCTTGTCGTGGATGATTTCATCTCCATGCGGACGTTTGAAGATGATATTGCGCGTAATGCGTACTTTATCGATATTCACCTTGCCAATGCCAGCAGCACGATGGTTATCAAGCATTTGCCAAAAGGCAAATCACATGGTGTTCCGTATCGATGCATGCTACCACAGGGGAAATCCAATCTTATCGTTGCCGGACGTTCTGTTTCGTCGGACCGTCCTGTACAGGGCTCGCTGCGCGTAATGCCGAACTGCTTTGCCATGGGGCAAGCGGCCGGTACGGCTGCGGCCATGGCGAGCGTGACTGGCGCCGGTTTCCGTGAGGTGAACATTCCGGAGCTTCAGCGCAGGCTGGTGGAGCAGGGGGCTTGGCTGGGCGAAAATCCTGGAAAAGTAGAAGCCGTTACGGTGGCCTCCGGTCACATTGAATACGACGAGGAAAGCAATTAAATCAAGGAGAAGATCGTCCCAGACCTGCCTTTGGCAGCAGGGGCGATTTTTTTTGATCATAGTCTATTTCGAACACGACAACTAGCAAGTATACTAGAATCACTGGGTAAGGGAGGCGCATACAACATGTTTCGACTCGTAATTGTAGATGATGAACCTACTGTGAGGCATGGATTAATGTCTTATTTTGAATGGGAGAAATATGGCATTGAAGTTGTTGGTGAAGCGGATGATGGAGACGTAGGTCTGGAAGTGATTGAGAGCCTCAAACCGGACATTGTTTTGACGGATGTTCGTATGCCGCAGATGGATGGGATTCGTCTTTCACATGCAATTAAAGCGCGTTTTCCAACGATGAAAATTGTGTTTGTAAGCGGGCATGACGATGCGGATTATTTGAAATCGGCACTCAAGGTCAATGCGGTGGATTATATTTTTAAACCTGTCGATAGGTTGGAACTGGCCGCTGTTGTCGAACGGGTCGTCAATGAACTCAAGGAAGCGGAGCAAGAACGCACTTATATCGTTGATATGCAGGCAAAACTGACCCAAAGCATGCCTTTGCTGCGTGAAAAGTTTCTGATGTCATTAATTCGGGACGGAATCCCGCACCCAGGCAGGATCAAAGACCGGCTTGATTTTCTAGGGCTCGTGCTGCCTAGCGAAGCGGTTTATTGGACGATTGTTGTGAAAATCGATGATAGCGATCAAGTTGTAGCGACGCGCTCCGAGAGGGATCAGCAGTTGCTGGCTTACTCTATTTTAAACATTATTCAGGAAATCATTGGGAAATATATGCAGGGATATGTATTTGAGAATCGCAATGGCGAATATGTCGGCATTCTGAGGATGGGCGAAGAGGATACCCAGGAGGAGATGCTTCTTGGTGTGGCGGAAGACATTCGGGATAGCTTGCTTAAGTGGCTGAAAATAAGTGTTACGATTGGCGTAGGCGAGCGAATATCCGAGTTGGCTGCTTTGCCGCAATCGTATAATCGGGCGCAGGAAGCTGCTGATCATCGCTGGTATCTGGGGAAAAATCGCATTATTTCCATTGACCATTTGGAACATGATAATGAAAGCGTGTACCGTTTTGATGCTGCGCAGGGAGAACGCATTATGTCGGTGGTCAAATCATCGGATAAAACGGCGCTGCATGCCGAATTGGACGATGTGTTTATCCCGCTTGCTCAGAACCGCAGGTTAGGCTTTTCAAACGGGCGAAACGTGAGCTTGCAATTAATTTTGCTGACAAGCCGGCTTTTGCAGGAGCTGAATATGCTTGGACCCGACATGGAGAAGAAGGAGAGAGACTTGTGGGAACGCATTTTTAAACAGGAGCGCATGGCGGATTTGCGTCAAATTGTGGAGGAGCACCTTCTGCAGGTATGTGAAAGCATTGAGGAGAAGCGCAAAGGGAAGCCGAAAAACGTCATTGAACGCATCCACGCCTTAATCGAACAGCGTTATGCGGAGAATTTACAGATTGGGGATATTGCCAAAGAGGTCTATTTGTCATCCACGTATATGTGTTTGCTGTTTAAGCAGGAGACGGGCGAGACGATTAATGAGTTTCTAACCAAGGTGAGAATTGAGAAAGCGAAGGAGCTGCTCAGCGATCCCCGTAATAAATTTTATGAGGTTTGTTTTATGGTAGGTTACTCAGACCCCAGCTACTTCAGCAAGTTGTTCAAGAAATATGTCGGACTTACCCCGAGCGCATATCGTGACCAGATGATATAAAGAAGGTGCCACTCGATGAAACGGCTGCTTATTAATGGTTGGAATTATGTATTGCTGCTCACAAACGGTGTGATGGCGGCAAAATATTGGCTGCTAGGCTATGTGCTGTTTATCCTCATTCCTGCGGCTGTTCTGCTTGTCATGCATACCCAGAGGTCCTCGCACATCTTAGAAGAGGAAGTAACGAATACGATGCTGCAAACGCTTAAGCAAGCGAGCATTAACTTGGATTTTCAATTCGATTCGGTCCGGGATACGTCCAATACGTTATTTATGAACCCGAAGCTGGCGGAATATTTGAATCGTAAAGCCACGATCGATCAGCAGCTGGAATCCCTGAAAGAGCTGCGTATTTTGGTAGATAGTGCAGAGACGAATACGAATGTGTTTCGGGTTCGTTTGTTCGTCAATGGGGATCGCATGTTTACGGGCGAACGGGTTAACTTTTTTACACAGGAGAGTCTGAAGAACTGGCCTTGGTATGAAAAGGTGATGAATTCAGGAGGCGCAATCGTGTGGTCGGGCGCTTATTTGGAATCCTTTATCGATCAAGGGCCTGCCTATATTTTCTCGGCTGCCCGTATGCTTCGGGATTTGCACGAGTACGACCAAATTTCCGGTGTGCTGCTGATCGATGTCTCTGAAAAAACGATAACCGACATTTTGAATAAAATTAAGTTGACCAAAGATGGCAATATTTATTTGATTGCAGACGATGGCCAGATGATCTCGAATCAAGACAAGTCATTGCTTGGTAAAAAAATGATGGAAGGCGACCCGTTGAGCACGATTGCACTTCATGATGAAGGCGTCGTTCGTTTGCTTGATGATAAAAATCCGCGATTTGCCATTTATACAAAGGTTGCCTCAACGGGGTGGAAACTTGTTGCTGAAGTGCCGCAATCGGAGATCAGCTCGCGAGCTGTTGCGTTGAACCAATTTTCTGGCGTGGCGACGATTTCGACCGTAACGATTTTGTTTCTTTTGCTCGTGTTTATCCTTCTGGCGATGATTGTTCGCAACATGAACCGGCGCATTCAAACGGTGATCAGGACGATTAAACGAGGCGGTATTGAAAGTTTGGATGACCGTACATTCAATGCGGGAGGCGACTTTAAGCTGCTTGAAAATAGTGTGGATCATCTCATCCACCGAGTTCATGGTTTGATGGAGGAAACCTATCAATCCAAAGTGCAGGAGCGGGAGGCTCAGCTTCGAGCCTTGCAAGCGCAAATTAATCCGCATTTCTTGTACAACACGCTGGATACAATTAATTGGATCGCCATCGGTCATAATGCGCCGGAGATTTCCAATATGATTAATGGCTTGGCCAAATATTTCAGGCTCAGTCTCAATAAAGGCAGAGACCTGGTCAGCGTGACCGATGAACTCAATCTGGCTAAAGTGTATTTGGAAATCCAGCAAAATCGGTTCCCGAAGAGCTTCGAGGTGTATTTCGACATCGAAGAGGGGCTCGACGACTTGGAGATGCCGAAGCTAACACTGCAGCCGATTGTCGAGAATGCGCTCCTGCACGGGATTCGCAGATCCAAGGGCAAGACCGGCACCATCCTCGTTGGCGCGAGAAAAGAAGATGGAGCTCTGGTCCTTTCCGTTACGGACGATGGCATCGGCATGGATGAGGAGCTCGTGCAGAGCCTGCTGACGCAGCCTCGTCCTTCGATGAAATCGGACGGTTCCGGGAGCTCGTACGGACTGTACAACGTCAACGAGAGAATCAAATTGTTCGCCGGTGATCACTACGGGCTGTGCATTCACTCCACGCTGGGGGAGGGAACGACCGTTACGGTGCGCATCGCATATAAAGAAGTCGCCTCTTAGAGGCGACTTTTTGTGTTAAAACCATAAGATTGCACCAGAAACAGAAATATTACCATCTACATTTCATTTGTGCCCACCGATATAATTGTCCTATAAGAACACGGAGGTGAGCCATTCATGCGTACAACACGAGCAGAAATAGAGCTGCAAACAGCTCACGCCAAGCCAATGACCAAAGGTAGTGGCCGTCTGAAGCTGATGCTGAGCAATTATGATATGTACTTGTTGCTTGTGCCTGGATTGATATTTTTGTTGCTGTTCAAATATGCGCCGATGTACGGCATTGTGATTGCTTTTCAGGACTTCAATATCTTCGACGGATTTAGTGGGAGCAAATGGGTAGGGTTGGATCAATTCGAGAAGCTGATTCATTCGGAAGAGTTTTATCAGGTTTTCATCAACACGCTGCTGATCAGCCTGTATAAGATTGTGCTGCTTTTTCCAATCCCGATCATCATCGCGCTTTTCTTAAATGAGGTGCGCAAAGTCTTTTTCAAAAAGACGATTCAAACGATCATTTTCCTCCCGCATTTCTTATCGTGGGTCATCATCTCGGGCTTGTTCATTAACATTCTGTCACCGACAGGCGGCTTGGTGAACAACGTCATCCAATGGTTCGGCGGTGAACCGATTTCCTTTTTCCTGGACAACCAATTTTTCCGTAGTGTCGTTGTATTTACAGCAGGCTGGAAGGAATCCGGATGGAACGCCATTATCTTTATCGCTGCTATCGCAGGAATCGAGCAAGAGCAGTATGAAGCAGCTTCCATTGATGGTGCGGGACGTATTCGACAAATGCTTTACATTACGCTGCCTGGCATTTTGCCGACAATCATTTTGATCTTGATTTTACGCTTGGGTTACTTGCTTGAGGCGGGTACGGAGCAAATTTTGACGATGTACAATTCAGTCGTTTATGCATCCGGCGATGTCATCGGTACCTTCGTGTACCGGCAAGGTCTTGGTCAGCAGGACTACAGCTTTAGTACAGCGGTCGGGTTGTTCAACTCTGTTGTCGGGTTCATCCTGATCGTAGCCGGCAACGAACTGAGCAAAAAGTTAATCAAGCGCAGCATCTGGTAGGAGGCGAAAACAATCATGCACAAAAAAACGATTGGTGATAGATCGCTGGACTTCTTCATTTATCTCGTGTTAATCATCTGCGGTTTAGCGACTTTGCTGCCGTTAGCGAATATTTTATCCAAAGCCATAAGTGATGAGTCAGCTGTAGTTTCCGGTAAAGTGGGAATTATTCCGATCGGCTTTCAGCTGGATACCATGAAATACGTCGTTTCCTCCAGCCAGTTTTTACATTCAATTGGGATTTCACTGCTAATTACGGTGGTGGGCACGTTTCTAGCGATTCTGATCACAGCATTAACCGCATACCCCTTGTCCAAAAGGCATCTGCCCGGCATTTCCTTCATCATGCTGCTGTTCATTTTCACGATGATGTTTAATGGTGGTATCATACCGAACTACTTGTTGATGAAGCAGCTTCATCTGATTAATAACCTGTGGTCCATCATGCTGCCGGCCCTGATTAGCGTCTTTAACATGTTGGTCATTAAAAGTTATTACGAATCCTTGCCGGAAGCCTTGGAAGAATCGGCTAAAATGGACGGCGCCCGCAACTTTACGATTCTTTTCAGAATCATTATTCCGCTAAGCGTTCCTGTTATTGCGACCATCGCGCTTTTCTATGCGGTGTACTTTTGGAATGATTACTTTCATCCGATGCTCTACATCAATGATGCAGGTTTGAAGCCCTTGCAGCTATACTTGCGCGATATTGTGATGGATGCGGACAGCTCCAACGCCGTGAATAAAAGCGTAGACGATATGATGAACGTTTCACCGGAAGGCATTCGTGCGGCAACAGTTATTGCGTCCATTATTCCGATGTTGTTAGTGTATCCGTATCTGCAAAAACATTTTGTCAAAGGCGTTCTGATCGGCTCTGTGAAAGGGTGAATGAGCATTAATGCCCTTGATGTTAGCGTCGAGGGTTTAATGATATAGTATATACAATTACTAGGGAGGTTTGCACATGTTAAAAAGACACAATAAAGTCATGCTTCTAACACTTGCAGCAAGCTTATCGGTTACTTCACTTGTTGCTTGTTCGTCCAAAAGCAATACGCCAGCAGGCAGTAATGCAGCCCCGGCAAGCGCAGCGCCAGCAGCAACAACTTCCGGACCAAAGCCAGAATTGAAATCGCTTCAAATTTGGCAAAAGGACGATTACAACACGTACCCGGTTGCGAAATTCCTGGAACAGAAAACAGGCTACAAAGTGCAATATGATATGCTCCCTCAGGATAAAGCGGCAGACAAGCTTAACATTCTTATCGCTTCCGGCGAACCTTATGATGCTGTTACAACAGGAGGAACGACGGACTTCAAAGCACTATTTGCCGATTATGCGAAAAAAGGCGCGTTGACAGACCTTGGACCTCTCATTGATAAATTCGGACCGAACATTAAAGCCTCCGTTGATCCAGCCGTGCTGGAAGCGGCTAAAGTAGACGGTAAACTATATGCGATTCCAACCAAAACGATTTCCTTCGCCGGTGAGAGTTTGTATGTGAGACAGGACTGGCTCGACAAAGTAGGCATGAAAGCACCGACAACATTAGATGAGTTGGTTGCTGTTTTGAAAGCGTTTAAAGAGAAAGACCCCGGAGGAAACGGCGATAAAAACATTCCATTAACGATTAAAAGTGAAGCCATGTTCATTAATAACATCGTTGGTGCATTCGGTATGCCGCTTTTCTGGAACGATGTGAACGGCAAGCTGACGCCACGTATTCTGGACCCTGCGTTCAAAGATTATGTGACATTTGCGAGCGATCTTTTCAAACAAGGGCTGCTGGATAAGGAGTTTGCTGCTAACAAAGATGCTACGGCCAAAGAGAAGTTTACAAGCGGTAGAGCGGGGATGATCATGATTCACTGGGCAGATGTTCCTGTGGTTAACGATGCTCTTGTGAAAAATAATCCTAACGCGAAAGCGAATTATATCCCTGCGCTGAAAGGTAAAGACGGCAAAGTTGGTTTGAGCGCTGCGACAGGTTTTGACCGCATTACCTTCATTCCTAAAGCGTCTAAACATGCGGAAGATGCTATCAAATGGATGAATGCGAAGCTGGAGCCGGCAACGTTTAAAGAAATGGCGATTGGCCAAGAAGGTAAGCATTACACGTTCAAAGATGGCGCATATACGCCAATTCAACCGATTTTTACGGATGAGCGCAACCAAGCGAACAATTTCTTGATGGGCACCGATGATAAAAACTATCCAACCTACTGGCAGGCACGTGTACGCAAAGATATGCGTTTGTTCGATGCTTGGAACTTCATGAACACGATTGAACCAGAGAGCACAAGAATCAAAGATCCATTAGGCCTTGCTCCGTACTTGCCTGAGTTCTCGAAAAACTTCCAACAATTGAACACGATGGTGGGAGACTATACGACGAAGCTGATTTTCGGGGCGGAGCCTATCAGTGGCATTGAAGCTTTCCAAGCCAAATTCAAATCGTCCGGCGGAGATGCCAGCTACAAAGAAGTGAATGATTGGTACGCGACTGCAAAAAAATAAGCAAAACGGAACGAGAAGAGAACGTGCCCTGCATTTACTTGCTGCATGTTCTCTTTTTTATAAAACATGGAGGAAAAGCAATGAGATTAAAAGATCAGCCCAAATGGCAGGGGAAAAGCTGGTGCACGTTAGGAGACAGCATTTCAGCTGCAGGTGGTTATCAACCATTGGTAAGCGCAGCGCTTGGATTCTCCACTGTCCTGAATGAAGGCAAAAGCGGATGCCCGCTCACAGCGGGAGGAGACCGTGATTACGGCGCGACTGTGCATGTCGGCAGGCAGCTGGAGCCTGTTTACGATTGTGTGACCATCTTTGCGGGGACGAATGATTTTCGGCTGGATAAACCGGTTGGACGCAAGGAAGAGCGGGATATTCATACCTTTTATGGAGCCTATGTCACCTTAGTGGAGGATATTCTAAGCAAAAATCCGGCGTGCCGTCTCAATTTATGGACACCGCTGCAAAGAGATAAAGACGGCTTCGACATTGATTCCGTGAATGCGGAAGGGCATCGTCTAGCCGACTATGTCGAGGTTATTCAGGCAATTGGCATCGAGTATGCGCTGCCTGTGCTGAATTTGTATGCGGAAAGCGGCTTTAATCGCTTCACGTTGGGCTTTTTGAGCAGTGATCGCCTGCATCCGAATCAGGAGGGCTTTAAGCGAATTGTCGCTATGGCGATTCCTTTTCTTGAGCGCATTTAGCGCCGATTTCTCCTGCTATTTTCGGCAATTCATCTACTTTTTCCCAATTAAACGGAAAATATGCAGCTAATTTCGCCAGGTCCAGCAGATTAAATCAGTTGCTGGCGAATTAGCTGGAGCTTCTACCGTTATTCCGCACACTTGCCCCTGTGCAGCGCGGAATAACGGTAGTTTTTCCATCTGCTCCGGCTGAAGCGCCGAAACGGATCATCCTCCCCGTAACAGCGCCGCAGCATGATTAACGGGAGGGAGAATCCAATCCCGTTCACCTACTTATAAGCGTCAAACGTCCGCTTGACGAGGAGGATCGCCTGCTCGCGCGTCGTGATGCCCAGCGGGTCAATGCGCCCTCCGCCCACGCCATTCATGATGGCGTGGTTGACGGCGAATCGAACCGCATCCAACGCCCACGGCGCGATCAAGTCGCTGTCGGCAAGGCCGGAGCTGCTGCTGATGTTCAGCGTGGCGGCAGGCTTCGCCGCCTTCACAGCGCGCATCAGCATGACGCACAGCTCTTGCCGTGAAATGCTCGCGTCCGGCGAGAAGCCGGTCGCGGAAACGCCTGTGACAATGCCGAACTGGAACGCTTTCAGCACGTCGACGTTCACCGTATCCGTGAACGGATTCGGCGCAGCCGCAGCCGCCGGCTTGCTGCTGAGCGCTTCGTAGAGCTTCACGGCGATGCTGGCGAACTGCTCCCGAGTGATAGGCTGCTGGTAGTTGCCAAGCACCGATGGTGTCGTGAGCGATGCAGCGATGGCCAGCTTGAGATCAGCTTTGGCCCAGTCGCTGGAGCCCTTAACGGCCTCTTCCAGCAGCGCCTCAATGTTCGGCTGACCGGCGTCGCCTTGCGTACCGCCTTGTGTGCCGCCTTTGCTGATCGGTCCCAGCCCATCCGGTATCTTCACGTCTACGGCAGGCTTGAGGTCGATGACTGGAACCTTGGTAATCACTTTGTTTTTACCAACGAGAACAGGGATTTGAACGACAGGATTAATTTTATCCACAATAACCAGGCCGTCACGAGGGGCTTTATTCCAAATGAACACCGTCTCGACGCCTGGAATTACATTGTCGGGCAGTGTGTACTTGTCAATGACCGGTGTTACGGTATAGGCGTATAACGTATTCTTATTTTTATTTGTCGCTTTATCGACGGTTGCTACAGGTCCGAAATCACCGGCTGTATTTTGCATGTTGAAATATTTCGTGCCATCCGGACCGTCGCGTTTAATGACATAGGAAGATTCCATGTTGGAATTATCATTCCAGGTGAGTGTCACCGAGCCGTCATCATTGGCGGAAGCTTGGAAATCGCTGGTTTCCCCCGGCTGCAAGACTTTGAAGGGTCCTTCGGTCCGCTCCAAATACGTATCGGAGCCCAGAATCGGGACATAATGCACCATAACGCGAATCCTCACCGAGGTGATGGACGGATCAATCGGGAGGCGGAATTGAGCGCTAATCGACTGGCTTTTCAACTCGAGAACGTTATGCCAATTAATATTGTCGGTGGAATATAACATCTCGAAGGATGCTATCTTGGTCCCAATAGCTCTGTCATCACTATAGATGACTGGGATGTCTGCGCCGGCAATTAAATAAGGATCACTGCCTCCGATAAAAAAATATTGCATTTGGACCTGCGCATGAGCGCGCGGAGCTGGCAGCACGAGACATATCGCCAACATGAAGACAGCCAATAAGGGAATCATCTTTCGCTGAAGACGCATAAACATGAGCTCTCCTCCACCATTGGTTAATTATTTGATCACCTTATACGAGATATGGACGGATGTTTCGCCCTTACCTCCCACTAGACTGGAAACGGTATACTCAACACCAAGCGTACCGTTGCTTCCTGAAAATAGAAATGCTCCCTCGGCAGGTACTTCGTCCATGGTAAAACCGTACTCCTTGAACCTTTTGCGTGACAGCTCGGCGGTTTCCTTCACATCTTGTTTCATGACATAGTCGATGGTGTCGCGGCCATCAGCCTGTGAAGCTTCAATGCTGCTCGCTCCATCAAGGATGAGGATCTGAATGTTTTTCGGGATGTCATTGGATGCCTTGGTGGAGGCCTCTGTGGAAGCGGGCGCCTCTTTGCCGCAAGCAATAACAAATGAAAGTAGGCTGACACATAACATTACCATCACGTTTTTCCAGATGTGTTTCATCTCACTTACTCCTCCTAAACTCCGCACTCAGGTGCATGTGTACTAACGATAGCTCAATAGGAATATTGGCACTACTATCCTATGGTATATTTTGGTATGATACCTTCGTATAAAAATCCGAACATTAAACGGGTGGGAAACGATGGCGGAAATAAACGGCAGATTGATCGTGGGCAGACAGCGGGAATTACAGATGTTTAACACATTTTTGCAGAGGACTCACCCTGAAAAAAGATTGCTGAACCTATACGGCACAGGCGGAATTGGCAAAAGTTTTCTGCTTGATGAGTTTCGGCAACTTGCAGCCGAACGAAATATGCATGTGATTTCGCTGGATAGCCGTGATATCGTACATACACCATCTTCTTTATGCCAGCATGTAGTTCAGTTGTTAGAGCGACTTGACGGCAAGCACGTCTCTGTCTCGACATCGGATCAACCCCTCTCCACGATAGAAAGTATTGGAATTCTGAATCGAGCAGCGACAGAGCATAGGTTGCTTTTAGCCATCGATACGTACGAAGAAATGGGGGAGCTTGATCATTGGCTTCGGGAGCAATTGATCAAAGAGCTGGATCCTTCTATTTCTATTGTGATTTCAGGCCGTTATGCGCTGCAGGGCGCTTGGAAATTGTCCTCTACATGGAGACAGTGTACGGTGCAGATGCCGCTCTCGGATCTATCGTTTTCGGACGTAAAAACTTATTTACATAACCTATCCATCTTGGATGAACATACAATTTACTGGATTTGGAACCAAACGAAAGGGCATCCGCTGACGCTCTCTTTAACGGCGCAAACGTCCTCCCTACGAGAACTCATTCACCTGCAGGAAGTTGAAGTGCTGCCCTTGATTACGAAGCAGTGGTTAAAAGAGGTTTCTCAGCCCGCCTTGCGCAGAATGGTAGAAGCTGCTTCCGTATTAAAGCATTTTAATCAGGAGACACTTGCTCATGTGTTAGAAGAGCCGGTTACGGCGGAACAATTTCAGCTGCTTACCGAGTTATCGTTCGTCAGAAGAGTGAAGCGGGGATGGCTGCTGCATGATTTGGTTCGCACGGCTTTCAGCCAAGAACTTAGTGCAAGGTCACCTGAGTACTATGCGACTCTAAGGCGCAAATGCATGATGTATTATTATCATCGAACGATTCGGAGTATTGGGAAAAACGACGATATTTCGCCCGAAGCCAGTGATTTCTTCCACTATTTTGGGGATGAACTGATTCTGCAGTTTTTCAATCAAGACACTGCTAGCAACTATTTTGAGGTTATGGACGAAGCGAATTTTGCCGATGCCGAACGTTACATCCAACGCCGTTACGAGGAATCCCAAGAGTATCGAATTCCTTATGTCGACAGCGCCACGAATCAAGCGGGAGAGTTCGTTATCACGCGTGAGCAAAATCTGTTTAATCTCAAACATGTGCATTTGCGGGAGCTTGCTGGTTTGGGACCAGGCACCGTCCGTCTGCTGCGCAAGCCGCAAGGGGAAGTTGTCGGATTAACAGCGGTCATTCCGATCAATGGTTCAACCATTGATTATTTATTGAACAAGCCGCTTTCGTCGGCGTACTTTCGCAGTTTGCCTCAGGAACAATTGGATGAATTTGTTCTGCCATCCGAAACACCTGTGGGATACTACATACAAACGATTGATGTATCAAACTATAACGATATGAGCTTGTTAGCGGACACGGGTCATTTCTTCATCACGCTGCTGCTTACCGGCGGGTTTGTTGCCGGATCTCCGCCTCCGATTCCGTTTTCCACAGAAATTCATCACCGCCTGGGTTGCGAAATGTCGCCTGTTGTCCATTACGATTACGATCAGGTGACGCCAACGCATACCTTCACAACGGATACGAGAGGGCACAAGCTGCAAGCGTATCTGCGGAAAATGATGCTGAAACTCGGGATGAGTGAGTTCATTGAGAATGAACCAGATGCAGAGCCTCCGTTCGTACCGTTAACAGACATACAGCGCAAAATCTCCGATTTGTTAATGCAAGGCATGACGAATGCCGAAATTGCCAAGCAGCTTTTTTTAAGCGAGATTACGATCAAGAAACACCTTACGGCGATTTTTCAGAAGCTGGAAGTGAGAAACCGCACACAAGCGGTACAGAAGCTGATCCTCAGCCGCAAAGGCGCTGTGTAACGTTAAGCCTCCTTAGCTAAGCGGGCTTGTTGGATACCCTTTGTGCCGCGGCGCGTATGCTGCTTTATGCATAGGAACTACAAGGCTTTCTCAAATGGTCATAAATGACCTGGGGAAGTCTTTTTTTTGCAGAAAAATGTGATTCACCGTGCAGCAAAGGAGACGTCCATTCACGGAATGGATGAAATTGGCGCTTGCATATTGAATTTTGTTGAAAATGATTCTCAAAATCATTGACAATGGTTTTCATCAACTATACACTAAATAAATAAAGTTTGGATTCCACTGACCTCACATACCAAGTTGAATATACACAATTTCGTTTGATCATATAGCCAAGGAAGGATTGATGACCGATGCACGCCATCGAGGCCCAACATTTAACGTTAACTTATGGAGATAACAGTATCTATGAAGATTTGGATATTGCGATTCCTAAAGGGAAGATCACCGTGTTTATTGGCAGCAATGGTTGCGGTAAATCAACGTTACTTCGTTCGTTGGCCAGGTTGCTGAAGCCTACCAATGGCAGCATTTTGTTAGACGGGCAAGCCATCGCCAAGCTTCCGACGAAGGAAATTGCGAAACGTTTGTCCATTCTGCCACAAGGACCGGTTGCTCCGGAAGGATTAACGGTGCTCCAACTCGTCAAGCAAGGGAGATACCCCTACCAGAGCTGGCTGCAGCAGTGGTCCGCAGAAGATGAAGAGATGGTGACGAAAGCACTGAAGGCTACGAATATGCAGCAATATGCGGATCGTACGGTGGATTCCTTATCAGGCGGACAGCGGCAACGAGCTTGGATTGCCATGACGTTGGCACAGGGAACGGATACGATTTTACTCGATGAACCGACCACGTATCTGGATATGTCGCACCAAGTTGAAGTACTTGACCTGTTATTTGAATTGAATGCCGAGCAGCAGCGCAGCATCGTCATGGTTCTGCATGACATTAACCTGGCTTGTCGTTATGCCCATCACATCGTGGCTATTCATAACAAGAAGATCGCTATCCAAGGGACGCCGGAAGATATTATTACCGAGGAAACGATTCGTACTGTGTTTAATATGGATTGCCAAATTATTCAGGATCCGCTGTTTGGAACGCCGCTTTGCATTCCATTCGGCAAGGGCAGGAAGGTTAATGAGCAGGAGCAAGTCTCCAGCAACCTGGCAGAAGCTGCATTGGTTGTTTAAGCCTCTACATAAGTAACCAAAGTCTCTATTTAACGCTTTTGCGTGGATAGAGGCTTTTCTTGTTGCACTCTCAATTGCCATCACTAAAGAATGAGACCGGGGCATTTTGGGAAAATAAGGACAAGATATTAGACCTTGTCATTCGCAGAAGCACTTCATACAATAGTAGTATAAAGCTTTAACCTCTTAGGATTGGAGAACTGCATGATGCGCTTTAAAGATGTGTTTTCCATCATCGGACCTTCCATGATAGGTCCATCCAGCTCCCATACAGCGGGAGCCGTCCGTCTAGGACGTGTTGTCAGGCAGCTGCTCGGCGAGCAGCCAACGAAAGCTGAAATTACTTTATACGGGTCTTTTGCGGATACATACCGGGGACATGGTACCGACTTGGCGCTTATTGGCGGCTTGCTCGATTTTGAAACGGATGATCCGCGGATTCCGGAGGCCGCCGAAGAGGCGGAAGCTCGGGGTGTGGAGATTGCCTTCCTCACAAGTAAGGATAAGGCTGATCATCCGAATACGGTCAAATTTACAATTTCCTCGGGAACCAAAGAAGTGAGTATGATTGGGGCATCCATCGGTGGCGGGAACGTTGAAATTGTGAATGTGAATCAATTCGATGTGAAATTTACTGCGGTATATCCTACGTTGATTATTTCTCATCACGACCGGCCGGGGATGATCGCAGACATTACCACCTTGCTGGGACGCAACCAGATCAATATCGGATTCATGGATTTGGATCGGAAAGGCAGGGACCGCGAGGCGATGACCGTCATTGAAACCGACGTCTCCGTTCCGGATGCCCTGATCGAGGAGCTCAGCTCCTTAAGCATGATTTTTGATATAAAAAGAGTGGATCTCGCAGAAAGAGGCGAATAACTTGAGATTCCGGACATTAAAACAACTCACTGAAGTATGCGCTGTAGAAGGAATGACAATCGCGGAAGTCATGCTGGCCGATCAAAGTCAAGAATCGGGCAAGACGCCGGACTATGTGTTTGAAAAAATGAGGGCTTACTATCAAATCATGAAAGAAGCCGTGGCCAAAGGACTGACGGAAGATACAACCTCCCGCAGCGGATTGACCGGCAAGGACGCTCAGCGTGTTGCCAGCTATATGACTACGACAGAAGCCTCCCTCGGCGAGGAAGCTTGCAAGGCAATGGCATACGCGTTAGCCGTGTCCGAAGTTAATGCTTCCATGGGACGCATTATTGCTACGCCCACGGCTGGCTCTTGCGGCATTATCCCCGGAGTTTTCATCAGCAGCCAGCAGCGGTTCGGCTGGGATGATGATCACATGGTACGGGGATTGCTGAGTGCAGGCGCGATTGGTTATGTAATCGCGAACAACTCTTTTGTTTCTGGCGCGGAAGGCGGCTGCCAGGCTGAAGTGGGCTCCGCGATCGGCATGGCCGCGGGAGCGCTTGTTGAGCTTCGCGGCGGTACGCCTGAGCAGGCGATGCATGCGGTGGGACTAGCGCTGAAGAACACGCTAGGGCTCATCTGCGACCCGGTCGGCGGACTGGTCGAAATTCCGTGCATCGTCCGCAACGGCTTCGGTGCCGTGAATGCCATGGCAGCGGCCGATATGGCGCTGGCGGGCGTCCGTTCCGTCATCCCCTCCGACGAAGTCGTGCAGGTGATGTACGAGGTGGGCACTGCGATGCCCGAAAAGCATCGCGAGACGGCCAAAGGCGGTCTGGCCCAGACACCGACAGGCCGGCAAATTATGAAAGAGCTTAATTTGGGCAAAAAGCGATAGAAGTAATGTCCGCAGGGAGTGATTCCTGCGGGCTTTTTTATTATGGGGCCTGTTAGGCTCCATCGAGCGGGCCCCCCGGTCCGTTTAGGTTGTATTTTATACAACCATTTGACCCAAATCTCAAGTCCAGAGACAGCTCCATTGCACTCTATGCAACCATTTAGCCCCGAAAGCTGCCACTTCGGCACAAATCAAGCATTTTCATTGCATTTTGTACAATGGAGAGGCTCCATTCCCCCATAAATCATCCATATTGTTGCACAACATACAACATACGGCAGCCCCTATCCGCTCCCAGTTTATTCTCCCGAAAATTTGGCATCCTAACAGCATCACATGCCAAGGAGTTTGATCATGCGCATATTTGCAATGAGCATCGTGTTAGCCTCTGCGCTCACACTTACCGGGTGCTCTCACCCATCAAGGATTAAGCAGTTAAGCACGGGGGACCAGGTGCAACTGACGGCCGAGCGGGAGACGGATAACCGGATGTCGGACTGGAATCTGACCAGCAGCGATGCGGAGCTGTACATCGGCGATTTGGGCGTTGAGCAGTTCTATGCCTCTACCTCGAATCACGTAAAAAGCCTTGCAGCAGAAAATAAGAAGCATGCGCTTCTGCCAAACGGCTTTCCTTTGATCCAGGCTTTTCCCAGTCCGGACATCGTCCCGAAAAAAGGAGGTTACGTCGAGAACGTAATCGAGACAGCCAAAAGCTACCTCGGAACCCCTTATGTATATGGGTCGGATCGGCTAGACCCGCAATCTTTTGACTGCTCGGATTTCACGCGTTGGGTATATTTGACTGCGCTCGGGATGGATTTGCCCTGGGATGCGAAGAATCAGGCTGCTTATGTCGAAGCCCTATCCAAGCGGAAATACACCGATCTCAAGCAGGCAAAACGCGGGGATTTGCTGTTCTTTACGAATTTCATGGGCAATCGGCCTTCCGATTATGCCAATCTCGACCCCTCACAGAAGCCGATCAGCCATATGGGCATTTATTTAGGGGATGGGAAAATCATTCATTCCGCTTCCAAAAAGACAGGCGGCGTGCGGATTGACCATATGTTTTTTAAGCATCTGCAGTATCGTTTTGTTCTAGGGGGCTCAGTCTTAGACTAAACGCAATGCCCCACTAGGCCATGTAGTGGGGCATTTTCATGCGCCATTGTTTCCCTTCCTTTTAATTCGTTATATAGTAAAGAAGTTGAAGTGACGGAAAGGAGCTAATTATAGATGCACTCGTCGATGATTGAACAGGATAATGGGATTTTTCCAGCCGTATGCTCACTGGATTGTCCAGATCAATGCGGATTGCTGCTTCATAAGGAAGCTGGCAAGATCGTTAAAATAGAAGGAGACCCCGACCACCCGGTGACACAAGGGGCAATTTGCAATAAAGTTCGCAATATGACGGCACGTCTTTATGATGATAAAAGGCTGCAGTACCCTATGAAGCGCGTCGGCCCGAAAGGGGAGGGGAGCCGCTTTGAACGCATATCCTGGGATGAAGCGATCGCAACCATCACAACCCGCTGGAAAAAGCTGATCGCAGAGGAAGACGCCGAGTCCATTCTGCCATACAGCTTTTACGGCAATATGGGGCGGATTGGGACCGAGGGGATGGATCGTAGGTTTTTTAACCGGATGGGTGCAAGCCGTTTGCTGTACTCGATTTGTGAATCAGCAGGAACCGAAGGCTATAAATATACGATGGGCGGCAGCTTTGGAACCGATCCGGAGGATACGGTGCACGCCAAACTCATCATTATGTGGGGAATCAATGCCGTCAGCACAAATATGCATCAGGTCATGTTGGCTGAGAAAGCCCGCAAAAACGGAGCGCAAATTGTCGTCATCGACGCTCACCGAAACCAAACGGGCCGTTGGGCCGATTGGTTTATCCCGATTATGCCGGGAACAGATGCCGCGCTGGCGCTGGGAATCATGCACATTTTGTTTGCTGAAGATAGTGTGGATGAGGCTTTTCTGCGGCAATATACAGTTGGTCATGAGGAACTGAGGGAGCATGTTCGGCAGTATGAACCTTCTGTGGTATCTGCCATAACAGGAGTCCCTGTCGAAGATCTTTACCGCTTAGCGCGACTGTACGGTCAAACTTCGCCTTCTTTTATTCGCATCGGCAACGGGATTCAGCATCATGATAACGGCGGAATGTGCGTGAGAACCATTGCTTGCTTACCGGCATTAACGGGACAGTGGATGCAGCGTGGAGGCGGCGCTATTAAAGGAAACGGTGCTTATCTGGAGCACAATATTCCCGCTCTGCAGCGACCTGATCTGCGGGTGAAAGAGGCGCGGCAGATTAATATGAACTTGCTTGGCAGCGCGTTGCTGGAGCTAGATCCGCCAATTCGTTCGCTGTATGTGTACAATTCCAATCCGGCGTTAGTTGCCCCCCATGCTAATAAAGTGAGAGAGGGGCTTCGGCGGGACGATTTATTTACGGTTGTGCATGATCTGTTTCTGACTGAGACGGCGAAATACGCCGATATCGTGCTCCCGGCTACCTCATCTTTTGAGAATACGGACTTCTATCGTTCCTATTGGCATCATTACGTACATCTTCAACTCCCTGTCGCTCGGCCATATGGCGAGAGCAAAGCGAACGTCGATGTGTTTCGCCTGCTTGCCGCGGAGATGGGCTATGAGGATGAGGCTTTGCAGGATAGCGATGCGGATCTGGTGCGCCAAGCTTTGGATCACCCCGGAAATCCGGCGTTAGCGAATATTACCTATGATAACCTGCTGGAGAAACATTTCATGAAAGCGGAAGTGAAGCCGCTGTTTCCAGGACAGTTACGGACGCCGAGTGGTAAAATTGAACTTTTCTCCCGTGAGATGGAAGAGAAGGGGTATCCGGCTTTGCCGACGTACATTCCGCTTCCCGATGAAGGGGATTTGCCGTTCCTGTTTATCCCTGCGCCGAATCATAACTTTCTGAACTCGACGTTTGCTCATAATGAGAAGCATGTCCGCATGGAAAAAACGCCGAAGCTGCACATGAATGAAGCGGATGCCGCCTCATTAGGGATAGCGAGTGGCGAAATGGTTCGCGTGTGGAATGCTCGTGGCGAATGCGAGTTAACCGTAGCGGCGGGCTCGGACGTGCTGCCAGGTGTTGTCGTGAGCCAAGGACTCTGGGCGGATTCGTCCGGTAATGGCAGCAAAGCCTTGGTTAATGCGCTTACGCCGGATCGTGTGGCGGATATGGGCGGAGGGGCAACTTTTTTCTCCGGTCGTGTGCGTGTGGAAAAGCTTGAGAAGTGAGCTGAACGTATGGGCGCCTTCCCGCATAAAGTAATGCAGGAGGTGATGGCCTATGTCATTACAGCAAAAAGCATATGCTTGGATAGGCAGTCCAGTAGGTGTATCCCTAATGGACGGTACCGGTACTTCAGGAATTCTGTGCAGTGTGCAAGGCGGATCGATTTATCTGATTGAATACTTATACCATACGCAATTTGCCACCAAGCATTATGCCTTCAACCAAATTCGGGATATCTACCCTTTCCCGCAATGCCCGCAGCCGCAATTGCTGTATCAAGCGAAGCCGATGTATTAATGTGGATGTAGAAGCCGACCCTGTGGGGTCGGTTTTTTAATTTTTTCCAATAATATCCCTCCTGCACCTAAATAAATGACAATAAAAGTTGTCAAAAAGGGGGTAATATGATTGAATCGCAGATAATTGTATACGCTTACAAAATGCGAGACTAAACTGAATAAGGAGCATGGCTACATGAAAATTCGCTTTTTACAAAAAAGACTAGCTTTGTTGGTACTGTTCTCCATGGTCTTTTCTCTACTCCTCGTTCCTGCGGCAGGCAGAGCAGCGGATGTTGAGGTAGATGTTGCTGCTCTCCCGACCAGTGCAGATGCTGCTATCGTTACAGACAGCGCCAAGCCTGAGGTAGCGGATACGAACTACGATAACAGAACGAATTTGGGGAGTTCGACGCTAGGATTATACAGCCTTTCAACCAGCAGCTCGAAAAAGACAGAAGTCTATTTCAAGTTTGATGTGTCTACCGTATCTGATAGTACATACAAATATTATTTGCAAGTGTCTGCGAAAAAAGGCAGCAGTGACATCGACACAGGCCTACAAGTGTATGGTTTATTAAATAATTCATGGCAAGAATCAACGATAACCTGGAATAATGCTCCTCAGACGGATTTGTCCGCGATGAATCCATTAGGACAATTTATTGTGAATCAGGCTAATTCAGCTAAACCGATTTTATACACCGTAGACGTGACAGATTATGTAAGGCAGCATCTCTCCGACCAGAAAGTATCTTTCATCATTGCTTCAAATTCAACCAACTCCGTTAATGTGTATTCGAAAGAGAACACTTCAGCCTCTAACCCTGAGCCGCAGCTCTTGGTACGGCGTGTCGTTCAAAGCGACAATACTCCGCCAACGTGGGGGCAAAACGCAACCTTAAAATCGATTAATTTGGGCATGGATTTTGTTCAATTAACCTGGCCGGCAGCCATCGATGATAGTGCGGTATCGAACTATAAGCTTTATCAGAATGATGTGCTGCTAAGCAATGTGACAGGGAATACATACACTGTTCAAGGGTTAACTCCGAATACAAGCGTTACATATAGCGTTTACGCAGGAGATGCGGTCGGCAATTACTCGCTGACACCTCTTACCTACAACGTAACGACATTGTCCGCGCCAGTTACACCTTTGCAAGTCGTAGAAGTCAATGCAAGCAGCAGCGATGGAAACGTTGAGAGCAACACGCTCGATAACAACTTGTTCAGCCGCTGGTCAGCTTCAGGTGACGGGCAATATGTGATGTTTGATTTGGGGCAACCGAAGAACATTGGCTACGTTGGCATTGCTTTTTATAAAGGTGATCTGCGTACCACGCTCATTGATATTCAAACATCAAACGATGCGCAAACCTGGACGAATGTGTTCACCGGAAACAGCCGTCCGAATACGGTGAATATGCAAGCTTTTGATATCCCGGATACACAGGCTCGCTTCGTTCGCATCATTGGACACGGTAACTCCGATGGCAGTACGTTCACCAGTTTAACGGAAGTTATGATCTATCCACCGTTCCCTTCAGGTGATACACCGGTAGCGATCGTTCCCAATATTACGCCAACAGCGCCGCCAGGGACGGTCCCTTTTACAAAGCCGGGATTAACGAAACCAGATGGGTCTGAACATGCTGTGCACTCGCCTCATCAGGTAACTGGCGTTACACGCAACGTGCTTGATTATGGCGCAGACCCGGGGGATAATGCCCAAGATGACCGCATTGCCATCCAAAATGCCATAGATGCCGCTACAGCTGGCGACGAGGTGTTCATTCCGAACGGTGTTTATAACTTAATGACATCCCCGGATGGATTTATCAATTTAAAGCTGAAGTCAGGCGTCAACCTGCGGGGTGAAAGCGAGGCGCAAACGATTTTGAAATCAAGCATTGATGATGTTAAAAATAGTTCTGTGCTGAAATCTTCGAGTCAACATGATATTTTGGTTTCCAATTTGACCGTTACTTCCACGTGGAATCGTGCCTTTTCATTGGATCATGTGATCAATAATCCGGCTGCCGGAGGGCCTGACAGCATGATTGCTATCGCCAACTACGGTGAAGATCCGTCCTACAATGTGACCGTCGATCATGTCACTGTGGAACGTTTTCGACGTATGGCCATCCGCATTGAAAACAGTCACGATGTCGTTGTTCGTCATGCGACTTTCCGCAATGCAACGGATTTAGGCGGCGGCGGTGCCGGATATGGCACGTCCATTCAAGGGATGCCGAAGGTCGATAGGCTCGGATTCGATAACGATACGTATTGGAACCTAGTGGAAGATTCCACTTTTGAAGGGCCGTATTTACGCCATGGTTCGCTCATTCAAAACGTAGCGCACAATAACGTACTGCGAAACAACCACTATAAGAATACAAAGTTAGATGCGATTGATCTCCATGGTGAGTTGGAGTATTTGAACGAAGTTTATGGCAATACCGTTGAGGATATTTTTACTGGCGGCGGCGTAGGCCTTGGCAATACAGGCGGGACGGCTCCAAGCAACCATAGTAAAACAGGGCCTCAAAACTACATTCATGATAATGTGATCCGCAATGCGCGTGAAGGAATTGTCGTCACCATGGGCACTCCGGATACACGGATTGAGCATAACATCATTGAAAATACAACGACTGTCAACAATGGTGTAGGGATCAATATTTTAAACGGGCCAGGAACACGCATCGAAAATAACATTATTCGCAACAACACGGCTTCCGGTTACTGGGGGATTTTGCTTGAACATGACAACGGGGATCAAAACGCAGGGGGTATCGGCACTGGTGACCCTCAAAATGTACAAATCATAGGGAATACCATCACTGGAAACACGTATGGGATTCAGCTTCAAAAGGGTACGAACATTTCCGTTATCAAAAATATTTTAGATAATCTAGGTACTAATTATTTGAAAGCTAGCGGCGTGACGGCGACTGAAGTTTGGCCTTCTACGACAACGCAAGACGCAAACGACAGAGACGACAAAGGCGCCTCTCCTTACAGCCCAGCTTCAGGAGGCTCGACTTTAACACCTTCAGCTAAGCTATTCACCAAAGTATCGGAAGTAAACGGCAAAACGACTGTTACAGCTTCAGTAGATACACAGGCGGTTGAGGCGATCACAAAAGCACAAGGAAACGGACCCGTCACACTTGTGGTAGAGACACCGGACAGCACGGAGCAAGTGCAGGTCAACTTGACGAAATCCGCGTTGGATAAGCTGCTTGAAGTGCCGTCGGTGAGGATTGATTCGCCAATAGGAGGCCTCAAGCTCCCTGTAAAGCAGCTGCTTTCAGAACAATTCGCGACGCTTGAGGTTTCTATCACCACCAACGATTCTGCTTCGGCACAAGCCCAAGCTGCCGGACTTCAAGTTGTGACTTCGATGGATTTCGCCATGAAGGCAGTTTCGAGCGATGGCCAATCCGTGGACATCCATGATTTCAATCAGTATGTGCCATATACGCTAAAAGTAGAGAATGGAACGCTTGCTGAGCGCAACTTGGCTGCCGCTAGGGTTGTACAAGATGCCAATGGCAATGTCAGCTATGAACCGGTTCCCTTTACGGTTCAAGCAGGGGAAGTTACCATTTATGGTCGTGCAAACGGCACGTTTATACTGATCGAAAACCAGGTTTCCTTTGGGGATACAGCCACACACTGGGCGAAGGACGAAATTGAGCAAATGGCCAACAAATGGCTTGTCCAAGGCATTTCCAAAGAGGAATTCGGTCCGGATCAACCCGTTACCCGCGCCGAATTAGCAGCAATGATCGTGCGGACACTGGGCATCAAGTCCTCGGGGGATGACGCCCCTTTTAAAGACATGAACGCTAAAGAATGGTACAACAATGCTGTAAACGCCGCTGTGAAAGCTGGCATTATTACTGGCTACGAGGATGGGACGTTCCGTCCGGAACAAACGATTACCCGTCAGGAAATGGCGGTTATGATGAATCGCGCTTTACTGGCAGCGGGGTACAACGAGCAAAAAGCGCAAGGGGAACCGCCATCCTATGAGGATCAAAAGCAAATTCAGCCATGGTCCCAAGAGGCGATCGATCATCTTGGAAAGTTAAAGCTAATGGAAGGCACAAGCTCATCTTCATTTGACCCGGATATGGAAGCGACACGGGCGCAAAGCGCTGTCCTGCTGCTTCGGGTACTGCAAGCATTGACTTTTACAAATTAATGCATAGTTAAATAAGCTATGACTGAAGGCTTCGAATGAGGTGCTTCCGTCATAGTTTTTTTATTTTATGGCAGTTATCCAGAAAAATCCAATGGTTAAAAAAGGGAATATCTTGGTTTTTGCAGAAGTTACAAGGAGTAAGAATTTGAATGGCCGTAGGTGTAGGAGGAGCTATGTTACTAGAAAAATTATTTCTGAACATCCTGATTGTCCTTGCTCCTGTTTTATTGCAGAGCGTTTTTGGCGAACGTTGGAGTTACGCAAAATCTCCCATTATGATGGGGTTATTGTATGGAATGGCATCCTCGCTTTGTTTGCTTTTTTCTTATGAAGATCTGAATTTATTTTGGGATTTGCGGTACGTTCCTATGGTCATAGCTACTGTATATATGGGGCGGAAAGCAGGCTTTATTAACTATGCAATGATCATTATGACGCGTACCTACCTTGGTGGCGATGCGCTTTTGTTCGGATATATCAGTATGACGATTGCGTTCATGATTCCCTTGCTTGCTTCGTTCAAAGTTAATGCTTTGACGGGGAACTCGCGGATTAAGGCCACTATTGTGGTTGCCCTGGGACCGCTGTTTGTCATGCTCATGATATTAATTTCGTATTCATTGTTTTCCGGCGAACCCCTGGATTATCGAATGATTCCCGCCATTACTGCGTTCGGAATCCTCACGATTTTGGGAATTTGGTTCTCCACTATGCTGCTGGAACTGAATGAAGAACATGCCAAAATGAAAGCGGAAATCCAAAAAGCTGAAAAAATGAAAACCTTAGGTGAACTTGCTGCTTCTATCGCACATGAGGTTCGTAATCCACTAACGGTTGTAAAAGGGTTTCTCCAGCTCATGCGCCCAAGCGAACTAGGCAAAAATCAACAGTATCTGACCATTGCCATGGAGGAGCTGGAGCGGGCCGAGACGATTATTAGTGATTATTTAAATTTCTCCAAACCTAAACTAACGAAGTTGGAATCCTTTTCTTTTTCGGATGTGCTAACGAATATCCTGATCTTGCTAACACCGATGGCGATGAAAAATGGCGTAGAGCTTACTTGTCATGTCGATGAGCATATCTATATTCATTCCGATAGGGGGCAATTGCAGCAAGCGCTGGTGAATGTGATTAAAAATGCGATTGAAGCTACACAGGCGAATGGCGAAGTGAAGGTTCGTTTGACGGGGATGGCAGGTGAAGTGCAGATCAGCATTTGCGATAACGGCAAAGGAATGAGCAAAGACCAGCTATCCCGCATCGGCCATCTGTTTTATTCCACGAAGGATGTCGGGACAGGACTTGGGACAGCTGTTACTATCCGAATCATCGAGACGATGAACGGCAAAATTGTTTATGAGAGTGAAGAAGGCGTAGGTACGACAGTAACAATTACCTTACCTCTGCAGCAAAATTAACGATTATCGATTTTCTCAGGGTACATATCGTGGTTCATCAACCTGTGCTCAGCCATCGCTTCAAACTTCGTGCCGGGCTGACCCCAATTGCAATACGGATCGATCGAAATGCCGCCGCGCGGAGTGAATTTCCCCCAAACCTCGATATATCGGGGCTCCATAAGTTTGATCAAATCATCCATGATAATGTTGACGCAGTCCTCGTGGAAATCGCCGTGGTTGCGGAAACTGAACAGGTACAGCTTGAGGGACTTGCTCTCTACCATTTTGATATTCGGAATATAGGAGATGTAGAGGGTGGCGAAATCCGGCTGTCCAGTGACGGGACACAGGCTCGTGAACTCAGGGAAATTGAATTTTACGAAATAATCCCGGTTCGGATGTTTGTTATCAAATGCTTCCAGCACCGTCGGATCATAGTTGAACACATACTTCGTTCCTTGATTTCCGAGTAGGGTGATTTCTTTTAAATCTTCATTGCTTCTACCTGCAGACATGATGAATCCTCTTTTCATAGTTTTTTTACCACATAAGAATTTAGAATGTTCCGGCAATCATAGATGGAACAAATTCTTATTGGCGATAAAAACAACCTCTGAACGCGGTCTCTCAGCTTCGAATGACTTCGATGGAAGTTTTTATCATAGAGGGAGTTTGCGAACCTCTTCTAGGAGCAAATAGTACCATATATGCCGCCAAAATGCATCTCCGAGTGATTGGGATTTCGTGGAGAAATTGTGCGCACTTTCAGATACCACTGAGGGGACGAGAATGGTAAAATAGATAGATATGCCTTTTATTATGGGATGGAGGTTCGTTAGCTTTGAAAGCCTATCAGGAATTGCTACAAGATATATTGGCAAACGGGACTAAAAAGGAAGACCGAACAGGGACAGGGACGTTGTCCGTATTTGGGAGGCAGATGCGTTTTGACCTCTCGGAGGGATTCCCGCTTGTGACGACGAAAAGAGTGCCTTTTCGGTTAATCGCCAGTGAGATGCTTTGGTTTATTAAAGGAGATACAAATATTCGGTATCTGCTGCAGCATAACAACCATATTTGGAATGAATGGGCTTTTAAAAAGTGGGTTGAAAGCGCAGATTATACAGGACCGGATATGACGAACTTTGGGCTGCGTTCCCAGCAGGATGAAGCATTCAAGGTTCAGTATGACGAGCAAATGGCTAGTTTCGTGGAAAAGGTACTGAATGACGAGTCGTTTGCGAAGCAATACGGCGAGCTCGGCGATGTGTACGGCAAGCAGTGGAGAGACTGGACGACAACACAGGGCGGTACGATTGATCAGCTCAAAGAGGTCATCCATATGATCAAAACGAACCCGGATTCCCGCAGGCTCATCGTCTCCGCTTGGAATCCCGAGGATGTGCCGAGCATGGCGCTGCCGCCGTGTCACACGATGTTCCAGTTCTATGTGGCGGGCGGCAAGCTGAGCTGCCAGTTATATCAGCGCAGCGCCGACACGTTCCTGGGCGTTCCTTTTAACATTGCAGGCTACGCGCTGCTTACGCACCTAATTGCACAGGAGTGCGGACTAGGCGTAGGGGAGTTTGTCCATACCATTGGCGATGCTCATATTTACACGAATCATATCGATCAAATTCATACGCTTCTGAGCCGTGAGCCGAAGGAATTGCCAACGCTGAAGCTGAATCAAAACGTTGCGTCGTTGTTCGATTTCGATGTCAGTGACATCGAGTTGGTTGGATACAATCCGCATCCGACGATTAAAGCGCCAGTAGCGGTATAGACTTGTTACGAAAGGAGGTTTGCACAGGCTATGAGTATTTCATTTATTTTTGCCATGGACCGCAATCGTGCCATAGGTGTGAACAATACATTACCTTGGCATTTGCCAGGTGACCTGAAATTTTTTAAAGCCGTAACGATGGGACACCCGATTCTGATGGGACGCAAGACGTACGAATCCATCGGAAGGCCGCTGCCGGGGAGACGCAATGTAATCCTTACGCAGAATACGGAGTTTCGGGCTGAGGGCTGCGAGGTCATTCACTCCGTCGATGAAGCTGTTCAAGCATTCAAAGATCAAGAGCTTTTCGTTATCGGAGGCGCGGAAATATTTCGCCTGTTCGCGGAGAAGGTTGACCGGATGTACATAACATTCATCGAGCACGAGTTTGAAGCGGACACGTACATGTCGGAGCTGGATTTGTCCGACTGGACCTTGCTCTCAAGCGAACAAGGGGAACGGAACGAGAAAAATCCGTACGAGTACTACTTCCGGATTTATCAAAGAGCATAAAAAAGGCCTTGCGTTCGGCGTCAATTGTGACGGAGAACGCAAGGCCTTTTCTTATGATTAACGGCGTTTTCTTGTGAACGAAACGATCAAGGATAATGCCCCGAGCACAACAGCTACAATGGAAAGGTACAGTGGTGTTTTGGAGCTGGAACTGCCGCTTTCAGCAGGAGCTTGGCCAGCAACGACGTTCCCGTGGCTGTCCGTAATAGCGCCGGCTTTGGCTTTCACCGTCGTAACGGAGGCAGGCTTGTCTGAGCCGTCTGCGCCGACCCATTCCACGACGCTGCCGTCTTTGTAAGTTTGGTAAGCTTTCCAAACGATTTGAGTAGCCGTGTCCGCTACTTTGCCCTGCATATTGAAATCACCGAACTCCGTGCTCGCGAGTCCGTCTCCGCTTGCTTTCCAGGTAACGCCGGTAATTTTACCAGCGGAATCCTTGGCGACTTCATATGTCCAGCCGGCTTTTGGCTCAAAGCGGGAAACGGCAACGGAGTCCATCGGGAACTTCACTTCCACTTTCACAGTAGGAATATCTTTCTCGGATGGGACACGAACCGTAAACATCTCGTAGCTGCCTTGTGTAGCTTCTTTGGGATAAACCGTTACGTGAGCGCTAGCGACGCCAGCGATTAGCAGCATGGAACCGATCAGCAGGATACTTGCGTTTAACATCAATTTTTTAAACATGGAACATTTTCCCCTTTCGAATCAACTCTTCTCATGTTGTCCATGTTACCTGTTTGGTAAGCATCTGAGTATGACTCTAGTGGGCTATTTTTTCGACTAGTTTTGTCCTTTTCGTGTCAAGCCGTGTTTGATGGCGAATCCGGTTAGCTGCACCCGGTTCTCAAGCCCGAGCTTAACCAATATATTTTTCATATGATTTTTGACGGTATGCTCCGAAATGAGCAGTTTCTCGGCAATCTGCCGATTGTTGTCTCCCTGGGCGACATAGGCGGTGATTTCCTGCTCCCGAGAGGTTAGCATGCTCGGTGTTGGACCTTCCGCCGAATTCCCTACCGGTGCACGAAACCGTTGAAAAAGCTTGTCCGCCATCCCCCGGGCGGCATCGGAATTGTCGTCCAGTAAGGCGCGAAGATAGGTAAGCCATTCATCTGGATCCATATTTTTGAGCAAATAGCCCTGGGCACCGAACTGCAGGGCCGTGAAGAGGTCGGCCACATCGTCGGAAACCGTCAGCATGACGATTCGGATCGTCCCATATGCTTGTTTGATGCGCCGTGTAGCTTCAAGTCCATCCATAGGAGACATGTGAATATCCATCAATACCACATCGGGCGCGACCTCACCACACTGCACAATCGCAGCTTCACCGCTGCTGGCTTCACCCACAATTTCAAAGTCGGCATCAGGCTCCAGCATGCTGCGGATCGCTTTTCGCGCCAAAGGATGATCATCTACAATAAGTACACGGAAGGGTTGCGTGGATGTCAAAATCAGTTCCTCCTATCTGCGGCTTGCACAGTGAGTTCGGTCCCGGCCGTGTCTCCGCTTCCTGTTGCTGCTTGTGCTTCGCCTGTACCTCTTGCCTTAAGTTCGAAAGTGGCTCCTAAATCAGATGCTCGTTTCTGCATCAGCTCAATGCCATATTTCTTGCCTGCTGCTTCAGCATGCTGAAGTCCACGGCCATTATCCGTAATATGCAGCTTCCAGGCATCTGGCTGAGCTTCCAACAAGATTGTCGCTTCCGTTGCCATGGAGTGCTTGCGAATGTTCGTGAAGGCCTCCTGGATGATGCCGAAAAGCTGTACCTCCTCTGTGGGAGTGAAGCTGTTTTCATCAATCTCCAGCTCCTCCTGCAGTTCAATGCCTGTCACCATCCGCCAATCGTGCAGAAATTTATGGATACGCTGCTCAAGGCCAGTCCCTTCTTCAGGAGGCGTGCGAAGATTAAAAATCGCCTGCCGGAGCGAGTTGTCGATTTCCGATACGGCAGCTTTGGCTTCCTCCAAATCACCTTGCTTTAATTTGACGTTGAGGAAAAAAAGCGTCTGAGCCAAGTCGTCATGCAGCTCTCTGGCGAGACGTTCCCGCTCTTCGTAGACGGCTCTGCGGGCTTCGCCCATGGTAAGCTGCTCATTGCTGCGTTCAATGCTTTGAAACATCCACGAGGCAAAGAGGTACGAGAGCAGCAGCGTAATAACGGTAATGGAGAAGTTGCCGGCTTCCATCGTTAAGTAATTTAATAGGAATTCATGGCGTATATATTCAAAGCCGCCTATGATGACCACAGGTACGAAAATGGTAAAAAGTTTAAAAAGACGAAGAGACATCAGTTCATTTCCACTCCTTACATAGCTCATTATTTGGAACGGATACTATTATATCAAATAAATGTTAGAGATCTTCACAATAAATTAGGCAAAATGCTTCTCAAGTCGTGCACACGTGTGCTACATTGTAAATAAATCGTAGCACGAATGGAAAGGGTGTGTGTATACCACATGTGGAAATCACTGCTGGAGCAGCGGAAAAGCTGGGGCGGATACATAGGTTTTATCTTGCTTCTCCATGTATTAGGCCTTATTGGACTTTATTCGGTGGCCAAATCGTCTCCTGCTTTTTGGGGGATCGGACTACTTGCCTATACGCTGGGCATGCGGCATGCCTTTGACGTCGATCATATCGCGGCCATTGACAATACCGTGCGTAAGCTTGTTCAACAGAAACGCAACCCGTTAGGCGTCGGTTTTTATTTCTCGTTAGGCCATTCTTCTGTCGTCTTCCTCATGTCGATTGTGACCGCTTTTTCGGTGACATGGGCGGAGCGTGAGCTTCCTTGGATGCAGCGTTTCGGAGGCGTCATCGGCGCTTCGGTATCCGGGCTTTTCCTGGTTATCATTGGTGTTATTAACTTGATTATTCTAATAAGCTTATATAAGCTATTCGTCAAATTTCGCGGCGGCCAGCAGGATGACAATGAGTTTGAAGAGCTGTTGGAATCCCGTGGATTTATTGCCCGCATGATCAAACCTTTGTTCTCCTTCATCAGCAAAAGCTGGCATGTGTATCCGCTAGGTTTTCTCTTTGGTCTGGGCTTCGATACGGCTAGTGAAATTGCGCTGTTAGCCATTTCTGCCCATGCAGCCAAAGATGCCATTCCCTTCATCGGCGTCATTTCGCTCCCGCTGCTATTTGCAGCAGGCATGAGTTTATTTGACACAGCTGACGGGATGTTCATGACGAAAGCCTACAAGTGGGCTTTCCATACGCCCGTGCGCAAGCTTTATTACAATTTGACTGTAACCGCTCTGGCCGTCATTGCCGCTTTGATTATCGGTGTCATTGAGTTGGGGCAGGTGCTCTCGGAAGAGTTCGGCATGGAAGGCACCTTCTGGACTTGGCTGCAGGATATTGATTTCGGCACCTTGGGATTTATCCTCGTCGCCCTGTTCGTCATTGCGTGGATCGTCTCCATTGCGGTATGGAAAGGGATGAAAATCGAGGAGCGCTGGCGTGCTAAAGTATAGTTCGAAAGTTTGAGAGATAAGCCATTATGACTAGCCTCGGATCAAATTCCGGGGCTCTTTTGTTGTCATGGTGAACAATGGAATATGAATATTTTCTAAAGGTTATCATAGAAAGAAGGATTTTGACGAAATTCGTTGAATTAGTTTGGTCTGATCTTTGATACCATTTAAAGAAAGTAGGACTTATATGATTGAGTTTAAACATATTTCCAAGGTGTATCCTAACGGAACTGTGGGTCTGAACGACATTAATTTGACGATTAACCCGGGAGAGTTTATTGTCATCGTTGGCCTCTCAGGCGCAGGGAAATCTACTTTATTGCGTTCAATCAATCGCTTGCATGAGACGACAGACGGAGAAATTCTGATAGATGGCAAATCGATCACTAAAGCAAATGGTTCGGAATTACGCCGGATGCGCAGAGATATCGGGATGATCTTCCAAACCTTCAATCTCGTTAAGCGTTCTACAGTTCTTCGCAACGTATTATCTGGTCGCGTAGGCTACCACTCCACATTGCGCACCGTCCTTGGTTTGTTCCCTAAACATGATATCGAGCTTTCCCTGAAAGCACTGGAAAGAGTGAATATTCGGGAGAAGGCTTATTCAC
The DNA here is from genome assembly GCF_052682475.1 of Paenibacillus sp. WC2504. Taxonomy (NCBI): domain Bacteria; kingdom Bacillati; phylum Bacillota; class Bacilli; order Caryophanales; family Paenibacillaceae; genus Paenibacillus; species Paenibacillus sp. WC2504. The sequence goes on along the minus strand of NZ_JBQZFH010000001.1, from coordinate 6,955,555 downwards.
GCGCAGATGAATTGTCCGGTGGTCAGCAGCAGCGTGTTTCCATTGCGAGGGCGCTTGCCCAAGAAGCCAAAATTATTTTGGCGGATGAGCCTGTAGCCTCCTTGGATCCTTTAACAACGAGGCAGGTTATGGATGACCTGAAACGCATTAACACGGAACTAGGTATCACAACGGTTGTTAACTTGCACTTTATTGATCTTGCACGTGAATACGCAACGCGGATTATCGGGCTTCGTGCAGGGAAAGTCGTATATGACGGACCTGTTGCAGAAGCGACAGATGAGGTATTCTCCGAAATTTATGGCCGTGCCATTAAGAAAGATGAGCTGTTGGGGGTGCAGGAGGGATGAGTGTGACGTCTGTCAAAAGACCTCCTCGAACGAAGATATATCTCACAGCCATCATCATGATTTTGTTCCTGATCGGAAGCATCTATCAGACGGACGCGACACTCTCGAAGCTGGTTACCGGAACACCGGAAATCCTCAAATTTATTGGAGAAATGTTTCCGCCGGATTGGGCGTTTTTCGCTGATATTTGGAAGCCGATGGCACAAACCATCCAAATGTCCATTATCGGTACAACCATAGGAGCTCTTTTTGCTTATCCCATGGCGCTTCTTGCAGCACGTAACGTAACAACGGCGCCGTGGCTTTTTTATCCGGCCAGGCTGATCATGAACCTGCTTCGCACGATTCCGGATCTGCTGTACGCTGCCTTGTTTGCGGTGTTGGTAGGTTTTGGCCCGACAGCAGGTACGCTCGCGCTCATTTTCTTCACATTCGGTATTTTGTCTAAGCTTTCCTATGAATCGACGGAAGCGATTGATCCAGGCCCTCTGGAAGCGATGACAGCCGTTGGCGCCAATAAACTGAAGCTGATTCGTTTCGGTGTTCTTCCACAGGTCGCACCTACGTATCTCGCTCATTTCCTGTATACATTTGAAGTCAGTATCCGTGCCTCCGCTATCCTGGGTTTGGTTGGAGCCGGCGGTATCGGTTTGCTGCTCAAAAACACGCTGGATCTGTTCCGTTATGATCAGTCCTGTGCGATTGTCATTTACACGTTGATTGTTGTAGTCATTATTGACCTGGTAAGCACCCGGTTCCGTTCCTACCTGTTGAAGGGCAGCGCGAAGCCAATGTCACAATCACGTGCGCTTACTTACAAAGTCGTAGGATGGGTCGCTGTTATTGCTTTGTTCATCTGGTCGTTGACAGGTCTGGAGTTAACAGGATTTCAACCAACGACATGGATTCTGACGAAAGCAATGATTACCGGCTTGTTTCATCCGGATTGGGCGTATGTCTATATTCCGGAAGGCGAGGATTTACTTCGTTCTTTGCTTGAAACGTTATCGATTTCCTATTTGGGGAACTTCGTTTCGGCGATTGTCTGTTTGCCGTTTGCCTTCTGGGCTGCAGCGAATATGAGCCGATACCGCGCCGTCTCGGGAACCGGCAAATTGTTCTTGAGTATCGTTCGTACGATTCCTGAAATTATCATGGCTTTGATCTTTATCAAAGCTGTAGGACCTAATGCATATGCCGGGGTAATGGCCTTAGGATTGCACTCCGTAGGGATGCTAGGGAAGCTCTATGCCGAAGCCATTGAAAATATGGATATGGGGCCAACAGAGGCGATGAATGCCGTTGGCGCTAACATTTGGCAGCGGATGGCCTTTGCCGTCATTCCTCAAGTCATCCCTGATTTCATCTCGTATACGTTATATCGTTTCGAGATCAACGTTCGTTCAGCAACCCTGCTTGGCGTCATTGGTGCCGGAGGGATCGGTACGCCGCTTATTTTCGCGCTGAATGCGAGACAGTGGCCGCGTGTAGGGATCATCCTGATCGGGATTATCATTACCGTCTCTGTCATTGATTACATTTCAGGATCGCTTCGTAAACGCATCGTATAAAGCAACAGACGCCGCTAGCTGCGGCGTCTGTTTTGTTATGCACGTTGTATTATGTATGTCTATTACACTTGATTTGAAAGTCTCTCGCGGGTAACTAAACGAAGGGAACCGCGGCTAAGTTTTGATAATCCGGCTGAGCTGTTTGTCGGTTCCAGGACTTCAATCTGTTCGATTAGCTCCAGGGGAATCATGATGTTTCTTATTTTCAACAGTTGGAAGGCTGAATAATAATGCGTAATAACTCCTCTAATTTCGTCGTTGCCGCACCGGATGGAGACTTCATTTTTACTGCTAATAAGCTTTTCGAACATTCCATTTTCACCCCACTATGATATATGACAAGTTCAGGTAAACGTTTGTCATGCAAAAGTAAAAAAAAATTTACCGGACGTGCCACATCCATAGTATGCAAGCGTGGAAATGCGTAGAATTGAAAAAAAAGAGGCTCTCCCTCCGTCAATGGATGACTTTGGGACAGACTCTTGATTTAGATCGGCTTATTTCAAGCCCATTTCTTTGTTCGCATCACGAACGATGTTGAAATCTTCATCTTTAGCTACAACATAACCTTTATGTGTGTAAACATCAAAAATGATTTTTTGGCCTTCTGGATCAGTACCAAGTGCCAGGAAAGCGTCTTGGATTTTCTTTTTCCATGCTGCATCCATATCGGAGCGAACAGCGATAGTATCGTTAGGGATTTTGTCGGAGAATGCTAGAACTTTCGTTTGTTTGAAAATGTCTGGGTAATCTTTGATCATGTTCGTACGAATGTCTTGGAATACGCCGACAGCATCAACTTGACCGTTAAGAAGCGCGATAACCGCTTTGTCATGTCCTTGGAATTGTACGCCTGTTACATCTTTCACTGGATCAACGCCAGCTTTTTTCAACAACAGACCTGGGTAAACGTAACCAGCTGCGGAAGTAACACCTTGCCAGCCCATTTTCTTGCCTTTCAAATCAGCAACCGATTTGATTGGGGAATCTGCTTTCACAAGGATTTCGGATTTGTAGAAATTCACGAGTTCAGTCGTTGGTTGGCCAGTTGCATCGTCAACGCCAAAACGTGTCGCTTGGGCAAGCAGATCAGCCGCTTTGCGGTTATCATGGGCAACAACGTAGTTGCTCGGAGGCAGGAAGCCAACGTCAACTTGTTTGGAAGCCATAGCTTCGATTACAACGTTATAGTCAGTTGAAACGGATACTTTAACCGGGATACCCAGCTTGTCCCCGAGAAGTTTTTCAAGTGGTTTTGCTTTCGCTTCAAGCGTCTCTGCATTTTGGGAAGGAACGAATTGAACTTTAAGTTCTTTTGGAACAAAACCTGTAGCTGCAGCTGGGCTAGCGGAAGCTGCCGGAGAAGCACTCGCTGCTGCACCAGCTGAAGCTGATGGAGCCGGTGTTTCTTTCTTTGCGCAGCCAGCAAGCAGGCCTGTTGCAACAACCATCATGGAAAGGGTAATCACTGTTAATTTTTTCATTACTTTTTTGACCTCCGTTTAAATTTATTTGCTATTTATCTAAGATGTAATATAACATTAACATAAAGGATATGGAAGATAGTGTGAAGTATTTGTTAAACTGCCAATTGTTATGTACGTATTTACAAAATAAAAAGTTGTGGAGTGGGGAACTTGACTCAACCTGGTAAGGTGCAGAAAAGTGCAGTAACCATACTGGAAACAAGCGATTTACATGGCAATATGCTGCCTTTGCATTACGCCAATAACTTGCCCAATGATGTGGGTTTAGCCAAAATAGCGGCATTGGTAGCAGCTGGGCGGAAAAAGGAAGCTAGTGTGATCGTCATCGACAACGGGGATCTTATTCAAGGCACTCCGCTTGCCTATCATCACGCTAGATTGGATAACGAGCCGATGGATCCGATGGTGATCGGACTTAATTATATTGGCTATGATGCTGCTGTAATCGGGAATCATGAGTTTAATTATGGTCTTGATGTACTTGGTAAAGCGGTCAAGGAATCCGAGTTCCCGTGGCTGTGCGCAAGTATTGTAGACGCAGCAAGCGGAGAGCCATTCTTAGGGAAACCATATATCATCAAGGAACTTCCTGAAGGTGTTCGCATCGGTATTCTGGGATTGACGACACCGTATATTCCAAATTGGGAAAATCCCGCACACATCGCGGGTTTGCAGTTTGTGGATGCTGTAGAAGCAGCTCACAAATGGGTGAGAGTGCTTAAGGAAGAAGAGCATGTGGATGTTGTAATCGTCTCTTATCATGGAGGCTTTGAAAGACATCTGGAGACAGGGGAACCAACGGAACCTTTGACAGGCGAAAATCAGGGCTATCAGCTTTGTATGGAGGTTGAAGGGTTGGATGTGCTTCTGACCGGGCATCAGCACCGGAGCATTGCAGGGCAAAGCATCAATGGTGTCCTTGTTGTTCAACCGGGAACGGCTGGCGTTACGCTTGGGAAAGTGAAGCTGGAGCTTTCGATGGTGGAAGGCAAATGGCGGATCGATACCAAGACATCAGAGCTGCTCTCCGTAATGGGTGTTGAAGCAGACAAGAAGCTTTTAGAACTTGTAGATACCCATGAAGCAAAAACGCAAGAGTGGCTGGATCAACCTATCGGCAAGCTCACGGGCGATATGCTCGTGAAAGATCCCATGCAGACACGCTTAAAAGACAGCGCACTGATCGAATTCATCAATCGGGTACAGATGGAGCTATCCGGAGCGTCCATTTCGAATACAGCGTTGTTTGATAATGTATCGCCGGGTTTTCCTTCCGATATTACGATGAGGGACATCGTATCCAACTACATTTACCCGAACACGTTGAAAGTGATTCGGATTTCCGGGCAAGACATCAAGGACGCCTTGGAGCAGTCTGCGGAATATTTCGAACTGACACCCGATGGCGAAGTTCAGGTCAGCAGCAAGTTTAGAGAGCCGAAGCCGCAGCATTACAACTATGATATGTGGGAAGGCATTACGTATAAATTGAACATCTCACGCCCGATTGGAGAGCGTGTCGTACAGCTCGATTACAACGGGCAGCCGCTGAACCTTGACGCATCCTACGATGTAGTGATGAACAATTACAGGGCTGCAGGCGGAGGCAACTATGCCATGTTCCAGGATAAGCCGGTCATTAAGGATATTCCGACGGATGTTGCGGAGCTTCTTGCCGGGTATATTATGGAGCGGGGTACGATTGAAGCCAGTGTGAATGGGAATTGGGAAGTCATCTGGGATACAGAGTAGAAATGAAAAAGGCGGTGCAGGAAAAAACCTGTGCCGTCTTTTTTTCTTTCCACATAAGAATCAAGGCAACGTCATCATTTTTGTAAAATCCTACCTATGCGAACTTGGGGGGATTCGATATGATTAGCATAGCACATAAATAAAGGAGGTTTCTTGAGTGAACACCGCAATCACAATTGAATTATGGCCCGGAGCATCCAAGGATAGCATCGGTGAGGAAAACCAAGGATGCCCGAGCTTGACTTTGTATCCTGTAGCAAGCGAAGGCTTGAGCTCTGCCGTTATAGTATGTCCCGGAGGCGGCTACGGTAGGCGTGCGCCCCATGAAGGCGAGCCTGTCGCAGAGTGGCTCAATGGACTTGGGATTTCAGCCTTTGTTTTAAACTACCGGGTAGCTCCATATGAACATCCAATTCCGCTCCAAGATGCCCAAAGAGCGATTCGAACGGTAAGACACCATGCGCAGCAATGGGGGGTTGATCCGAATCGGCTAGGGATTCTTGGATTCTCTGCAGGTGGTCACCTGGCTTCCTCAGCGGGTACACTATTTGATGCTGGAAACCAAGACGCAGATGATCCTATCGAGAGACAAAGCAGCCGTCCGGACGCTTTAATTCTTTGTTATCCCGTCATATCCTTCGATGAGTTTGGACATGTGGGTTCCAAAAGGAATCTGTTAGGCGAGGCACCGGATGAAAAGCTGGTTACTTTGTTATCCACAGAGAAACAAGTATCGTCGGATACACCGCCAACTTTTCTCTGGCATACTGCAGACGATGCCGCCGTTCCCGTAGAGAACAGCTTGCTTTTTGCCGGGGCGCTTAGCCGTCATAAAGTGCCGTACGATCTGCATGTTTTTGAGAGCGGACGGCACGGTATTGGCATGGCGACGGATCATGACGAAGCCTATATGTGGCCTGAACTTTGCGCAAACTGGTTGAAAAAGCAGAAATTTGCATGACGAAGCTCCATTACGAATGGCATCACCTTGGGGATTCGGCCATCGTACTTACGCTTGGCACGAGCATTGAGCTGTCAACGCTAGATCTGGTGCGGCAAGTGACTGCCTATCTGGAGAAGCACCCTTTCGCAGGTTTTATAGAAATGGTGCCCGCTTATACGACGATTACGATTTATTATGATCCGGTCGTGGTATATGAGCATTTCTCAGAAGCGGAGGTTCACCGCAAACATGTGCATCCTGCCGGAGAGAACTATATGCTTCCTTGCGACAAAGTTCTTCAACACATCGGGCGGTGCTTGGACAGTTTTGAGTTCACGAACGAGCAGCAGTCACCCCAGACCGAGAAACTTATTGAAATTCCTGTTTGTTACGGTGGGGAATATGGTCCTGATCTTGCGGAGGTAGCGGCTTATCACAGTTTGACAGCGGAAGAAATCGTCGCCCTGCATACTGCACAAATCTATCCGGTCTATATGATTGGTTTTGCACCGGGTTTCCCATATTTGGGCGGAATGGATGAGCGGTTGGTTACACCTAGAAAAGCAGTACCCCGACCCCGTATTCCAGCCGGATCGGTAGGAATTGGCGGCGCACAAACAGGCATTTATCCATTTGAAACGCCAGGCGGGTGGAACCTGATCGGTCGGACCCCGCTTGCTTTATTTCAGCCGCAATCCACTCCCCCGTCTCTATTGCAGGTAGGGGACCGGGTGAAATTCGTCGCCATCACGCCGGAGCAGTTCCATTTTACCGCTGAAAGGAACCTGGGACATGGGCTTTAAAATCATCAAGCCGGGAATGTTATCGATCCTGCAGGATCAAGGGCGTTATGGATACCGTAAATTTGGCGTCATTGCATCGGGTCCTATGGACTTTTTTGCCCACCAAGCGGCTAACATTCTTGTAGGGAATACCGCCGATGCCGCCGTATTAGAAATGACCTTGAACGGACCAAGCATGGTCGCGCAATCAGATATGCTGATAGCCTTGTGTGGAGCTGATCTCGAGGCGGATGTGGAAGGCAGAAGAGTGCCGTTATGGCGATCTTTTTTCATCCAAAAAGGGGAACAACTGGGCTTTCGCTATGCGGTGAAGGGCTGTAGAGCTTATTTAGCCGTCCATGGGGGCTTTGCAGCGAATGCCAGCATGGGAAGCACAAGCACTTATCTGCGGGCAGGGATCGGCGGGCATGAAGGCAGAGCACTTCAAGCGGGAGATGAACTAAAGCTAAGCAATGCGGGGAAGGCAACCGTGAACATCAACAACTGGTCTGTTTCCGGTGCGGTCACTCCTTTTATTCGACCGAAGTACGAAGACAATCCGGTCGTGGGCATTGTATGGGGCAAGGAAGCGGACCATTTTGCAAAATCGGTCAGAGCGAAGTTTCTGGCACGAAGCTTCACGGTTACCCCACAATCGGACCGGATGGGATATCGGCTGGAAGGGAACCCTCTTTCGTTGAAACGAGGGATTTCCCATGAGATGATTTCGGAAGCCGTTGTCCCAGGCACGATTCAGGTGCCGCCGAGCGGTCAGCCCATTCTTTTGCTTTCCGACTGCCAGACAACAGGCGGCTATCCGCGCATTGCCCATGTCATTACGGCTCATCTGCCGCTAATCGCTCAAGTGAAGCCAGGGGGCAAATTGCGTTTCCGTGAGGTTAGTTTGAGGGAAGCCCAGGAGCAGCTTTTGTTGCAGGCTATGGATATGCGGTTGCTGGAAGCCGGCGTGCAGGCTTGGTTTAGGGATCATGGGTGATTTGAAAAGTGCAGCTAAGAACTTATGAAAAAGCAATGGAGTTAAGAAAGGTGATGGAAGAGTGAGTGGGCTGCGTATAGATTTAAATTGTGATATGGGTGAAGCCTTCGGCGCTTATCGCCTCGGGCGGGACGAGGAGCTGCTGGACTTCGTCAGCTCCGCCAACATCGCCTGCGGGTTCCACGCAGGCGATCCTGCCACCATGCGTAGCACTGTGCAGCTGTGCTTGCGCAAAGGCGTGGCGATCGGGGCCCATCCGGGCCTCCCCGATCTGCAGGGCTTTGGCCGGCGCGAGATAGCCGTCACGCCGGCTGAGGCTTACGAGCTGACGTTGTATCAGCTCGGGGCGCTGCAGGCGTTCGTCCACGCCGAAGGCGGGCGCCTGCAGCACGTCAAGCCGCATGGCGCGCTCTATCACATGGCGGCGAAACGCCATGATCTCGCCGCGGCCATTGCGGCTGCGACGCTCAGCGTCAGTGCGGAGCTGACGCTGCTTGGACCGCCCGCCAGCGAACTGCTGCGGGCGGGTGCCGCCGCGGGGCTGCGAACCGCGAGCGAAGCTTTCGCGGACCGCACCTACCGGCGGGACGGCACGCTGACGCCCCGGGATCAGCCCGGGGCGCTGCTGGAGAGCGCCGCGGATGCAGCGGCGCAGGTCGTGCGCCTCGTCCGCGAGGGGAAGGTCCTCTCCCAAGAGGGAGAGGATCTGAGCATGCGCGCGGACACGATCTGTATCCACGGCGACGGTGCTCACGCCGTGGAGTTTGCGCGCGATATCTGCGCGCTGCTGAACCGCAGCGGAATCGCGGTGACGGCGCTGGGGCAATAAGCCATGTTTCTAGCGGACTGAGATGCCGCTATTCTGCCACTTTTAGGATGAAAATTGGATCTAACGGACTCAGTTGCCGTTATTTACCTGAAAGTTACCGATATCCACCCTAAAATCAGCAGATAGCGGCTATACAGTCTTTTACTCCTTGCTCATACAGCAAAAACACTTATAATAGCGGCAATCAGGTCCGTTAGCCTCTACGGAAGCACTCGATGCCAACCACCCAGTCCCTGCACCCCGTCACCTCCTTTCAGCCACACATTCCTTCCCTTCCTTCCCAGCACCCACCACACGTCTTCCCTCCTTCAAATGCCATCCAGTCCCTGCACCTACATACTCTTCACATCCAGCCCTGCAATCCTTCAAATGCCATCAAGTCTCTGCACCTACCACACTCTTCGCACCCAGCCCTAGCCCCACCAACTCCCACCACCATCCTTCAATTCAATCCCAGACACCCGCCTAGGAAAGAATCCTTATAACGATTCTTTCACTTGAGAATGGGGTAGGATTATGAGTAAATAGAGAAGTAGCCGGCCAGCTAATAACTTCGGAAAGGAGTGATCAAGGTGATTACAACAAAAGCGGAGGTGATCTCTGCGTAAGCAGAGGTCATCGTTACAACCGGGGGCCCTCTGGGCTCCCGCATATTCTTTAACTTACGAGTAGACAGCGAGAAGCTTTTTACATATAATGAGAATTGTGAACACGAAGTGAACACACAGGCAATACAGGAGAGACTTTGCTCTCCAACCCCATGTAATACAATCCCAATATTAGGTGAAAGGAGTGTTTTATAATGAACACAATGACAATGACAGTAGCGATGAGTGTTGCGGCCGCCGCAGAGGTAATCGTCTCCTAACTGAATATCATTCGTGGAATAACCGTTCACCTGAATTTGTATAATTGCATATACAACCGACAGGCACGATTATGGTCGTGTTTTTTTTATTCCATTTTGATAAGAATGGTATGAGGTTTAGGGGCGATGAGATTACTCTCTGCAAATCCGAACAAAGTTTAATCTTTGCGACAATTTGAGGAGGTTTTCATCCATGAGTTACAAGAACGGGAAGGACGTTCTTCCCCCTAACCTATTAAAACAATTACAAGAATATATCCAAGGTGAAATCGTATATATCCCTAAGAAAGAGCAGAAACGCGCTGGATGGGGAGAAAATAACGGAACACGCATTATTATCGAGCGTAGAAATCAAGAAATTTTCCGGTTGTACCAAACAGGCTCCACGGTGATGGAGTTAATTAAGGTCTTTCATTTATCGGAAGACAGCATCCGCAAAATTATTGTGAAAACGCGCGAGTTAACAGCTAATCAAGCATAGAAGCAGCATCCATTGTGGATGTTGCTTTTTTTCTTTGCTCGGCTCTACATGAAATTGTAAAAGGTTGGATGTTTTGAAAAGGGATCGGGGAGATGGCTAGCGAATTTAAAATGAACCTTATAAATTACATAATTCGACAGGAGGAGTTTTCATGATATCTGTATTTGTCTACGGCACACTGCTTGTGGGAGAGAGTAACCACTTCGTAGCAGCTCCTTTTGTGCAGTCCGTGCAATCGGGCACGATTTTTGGCCGTTTATTTGATGTTGGACCTTATCCTGCGCTTTTGCTAACGGAAGGCAATGGGGAGCAGCACGTTGTTGGAGAATGGTTGGAAGTGACGGAAGAAGGCCTGCAAGCGATGGATGTTCTGGAAGGTTATTATGGTCCTGGCGCCTCCAATAATGAATATGACCGCGTCTGGATCCGAGATGTGAACGGGCAGCGTGAAGGTTGGGTTTATATCTACCCCACTGTGGATGGACTTAAAGAAATTAATGGCTCTTCGTGGAAAGAATATGACGCATCGCGAATCAAATAATATTTTTTGACTTTATTCGACAAATTCCTATCTTGCCTATGAGCATGATGTTATAATTAAAGTTATATTTTAATAGAGGAGACCTTTATGTCTGTATATAAAATATTGCTGGCTGACGACGAGCTTGCACTCCGCTTTCTGCTCACAGAAACGTTATCGGATGAAGGGTATGAAATCACGGAGGTAGAGGACGGTCAACAAGCCATTGAACAGCTTCAGAAGGAATCGTTCGATCTGGTTATCCTTGATTATATGATGCCGGAGCGTACGGGTGTTGAAGTATGCGAGTGGCTTCGTCAGAGCGATAACGTGAACAGTGACCTGCCTGTTATTCTTTTAACAGCGAAAGCCTTGGACAAAGATAAAGAGAAGGCCAAAGCAGCAGGCGTCACCACTTATATTGTGAAACCATTCAGCCCGCTTCAACTTCTAGATACAGTCGGACACTTATTAGAGAGTTGATTTGAAACCTATAGAGATTAATTTTATTTGTAAAAAGGGTGATTGTGCGTCATGAATCATACGAATCTAGAGCCAAAGAGCTCCAGGTCAGAGTCGGATAAAGATGCAAGAATTCTAAGACAAGGCAGGAAACTGTTCATTCGCGAGTTTGAAAAGCAGTTGAAGGAGCTTGAAGCTCTAATAGGTGCTGTTCGCGCTTTGCCAGTCGTAGAGGACTTGAATCGGTTCTATCGCATTATCCATACGCTGAAGGGCAGTGCGCCGATTTTTGGCTATGACAGGATTGGCCGGCTGGCGGAGGAATTGGTGCGCCTATGGGAATGGACGCAAACCATCGATCCGGATCAGGCGTTGTCGTTGACATCGACGAACCCGGTTCAAGAAAACGTTGAGCGCAGTCTCGGGCTCCTTCGCAATATGAATATGGAATACGATATCTGTCTGACGGAGATCCAAATGGACGAGCAGAAGGATCCTACAGGAGGTTCTATGCTTCGAACGTTAAAAAGCCGCTTGCTGCTTGTCGATGATGACGAAGTGCTGCGTTCGTATTTGACCCGGCGCCTTCAGCTTGATGATTGCATTGTCGATGAGGCTGCTGATGTGGAGTCCGCTATAAAACTATTGCGTACGCACACCTATGATCTCGTGACGCTTGATCTCATGATGCATCCGCAATCGGGCTATGAGCTGTTTGAGTTTCTCAAAGAAGATCCAACGTTGAAATGGCTGCCTCTCATTGTTCTATCAGGGCGCAACGATTTGAATGATAAAGTTCGCTGCTTCCATCTAGGGGCTGACGATTATGTGACCAAGCCCTTTCAGTATGAAGAATTAGCCGCCAGGATCTATGGTTTGCTCAAAAGGACGAAAAACTTCGAGCAGTTGGCCTTCCGCGATCCGCTTACCGGCGTGTTCAACCGGCGGTATTTTGACCTTCAGATTGGCATGGAGCTTCAGCGGATTGAGCGGTATCCCGCTCCGATATCGCTTGTTTTTATCGATATTGATTATTTCAAAAGAATCAATGATACATATGGACATCACTTAGGAGATTTGGTGCTGCAAGGCTTGGCTCATCTCTTGCAAACCAATTTGCGCTCAACGGATTTACTGGCGCGTTTTGGCGGTGAAGAGTTCGTGATTGCCCTTCCGAATACAACTTTGGAACAGGCGCATTCCACGATGCAGAACATTCTTCACATCATTAGCTCGAATCCTGTTGCCCACTATGAGGGAAAACCTTTCTCCATCACGTTCTCCGCAGGGGTCGCCCAGTGGCAGGAAGGGTTATCCGTGGCGGATTGGGTTTCGAAGGCGGACGAAGCGATGTATCAAGCCAAACAGCAGGGGCGGAACCGCGTTCTGTGCGCTGCCGCAGAGAAAGAGAGCGATCCGAACAAATCGGCGCCGCCGCCTCTTCCTGAGAAGAAAAGCTTGCTAATCGTTGACGATGATCCAATCTTAAGAGCGATATTGACTTCTCATCTGGAGCATTTGCCGATTGCCATCACACATGCATCCGATGGGGAAGAAGCGCTCAGCTTGCTGCAGGAAAAGACCTATCATGCGTGTATTCTAGATGGCATGATGCCTAGGCTGGACGGTTTTTCCTTGTTAGATCAGATTAAAAAAGATGAGCGCTCCGCGAATGCGAGCATGAAGGTGCTGATGCTTTCCGGCAAGAAAAAGGAAGACGATATGCTCAAAGGCTATCAGATGGGCGCTGATGACTATATGACGAAACCTTTCTCACTCGTAGAACTGGAAGTTCGCGTGAAAAAACTAATGAACTTTATCTAACAAGCAGGAGAGCGGGGCGTATGTCCGCTCTCTTTTATCATTTTTACATAAAATAGCGCTGCCCATTTTGCGACAACCCTACTTTCTGGTAGAGTGAAGGTAGAGGACAGGTTAGGTAGAAAGGAGCGTGATCCCATGTCGGAGAAAGAAACGCTTGTACGTTTTGGCATCTCTATGCCGCAATCATTAATTGAGCAATATGATCGGCTCATTGCCATTCAGGGTTATAGTAACCGCTCTGAAGCGATCCGAGATCTCACACGCAAAGCGTTGTTGACCTCCAGCAGCATGCAGTTGGACGAAACGGTAGCCGGAACGATTGTAATGGTATATGACCATCATATTAGCGATCTGCCCATTACGTTGATGGAACTGCAGCATGAATATCACCATGCCATTATTTCCACGATGCATATTCATTTAAATCATCAGCAATGCTTGGAAATACTAGTTGTTAGGGGCAAGGTGGAGAAGCTAAGAGAATTGCAGCAGCGAATTCAAGTGCTTAAAGGTGTCGGATATGCCGAGTTGTCTGTGACTCATGTGGATGAGCATGGATCCTCGCACGAGCATCCGCATACGCATGTGTAGAATTCGAAGTTGCGCTCTTTTTTTGTTAAAATTAGGCATGGAGGTGCGAGATGTCTGATAAAAAATATTTTAGCTTGGAAGAAGCGAATGAAATGCTTCCGTTTGTTGATCAGGAGTTAAAGAAAATGCAAATGCTGAAGCGGGCTTTTGAGGAGAAATACACAGAGCTTCGCAGGAAGAAAAATGAGTTGGCTGAGAAGCCCGGCACGGAAAAGGATCCATTTTTTATGCAGGAAGCCGAACTTGAATTTATGCAAATCGAAGCGCGCGGGCTGATCCAACATTTTCAGCAAACGGGTATCGAGCTTAAGGATATAGAGACGGGTCTTGTGGATTTTCCCTCTACGATCGGGGGCCAAGAAGTTTTGCTTTGTTGGAAACAAGGAGAGGACAAGATCCGTTATTACCACGGCAAAGAAGATGGTTTTGCCGGACGTAGACCAATAACGGATTAGAGGAATTTATTTATGTATAAACAGAAACAACATGTTCGTCGGTTTTGGTTCTTGCCTGCTGTTTTATTGTGTATATTATCAATGATGCTCTTAAGTTCTTTCGTCGCCCCGCAAACGGCTTCTGCTCATGCATCACTGGTACAGGCAATTCCGGAATCGGGCGCTAAGCTGGAAAGCTCTCCGCCCCAAATCGCTATTACCTTCAATGAACCTTTAGATGCAGGGCTCTTTTATATCAAAGTCTTCAATCATGACGGCGACGAAATGACCCGTAATAAAGCTTATTTGAACAAAGAGCAAACAGGTGTGCTCCTTGATCTGCCTAAGCTGACCGAGGGCGTTTATTTAATCAGCTATCATGTCATTTCGGCTGACGGCCACCCTGTTGGCGGAAGCTATCCCCTGACAATCGGCAATCCGCCGCAAGAAGATACGCTAGATCTTCCTTCCGCTCATGCTAATCACGAGCACGGTTCAGGTCCGCTGACGACGAAAGTTCTCTTGCAATATGCGTCTCGCGGGCTGTGGTATCTCATGGTGCTCGCTTTGACAGGATGGGTCATATGGTTAAGGATGCTAGGTACGAATGGCGGGAATGAAACAAGAAAAACATTATCTTCATGGACGCTGAATTTGCAGCGTGCTCAACTTGTCGCCCTCCTTTTGCTTATTTTTACTCATATCGAGGATTTACTAGGCGGCGGCGGTGTAGAAGAAGTCGTGAAGCTTTTTAGTGCGACAAATATCGGGATATCCTGGCTGATTCTACTAGTCTTATCTTTCCTCGGGTTTGTCCTTATCGGCAGGTGGGCATGGTTAGATTGGATATGGCCATTAGGCTTGCTAGCGGCCAAAAGCTTTAGTGGCCATGCGGCTTCTTTTTCACCTGTATGGGCAACGATCGGACTTGATTGGATTCATTTGGTGGGCGCAGCCATGTGGGTGGGAGGCTTGGTACTTCTCTACGCGAAGTGGCGTCAGAAGAACAGTGACATTGCCACGTACATGCGACAATTTTCGAATATGGCGCTGATTTCCATTATCGTGCTCACGATATCCGGATCTTTATCTGTGTTGTTATTCCTGCCGAATTTGCATTATTTGTTATACGCCGGGTGGGGGATCTTGCTGCTAGTGAAAGTTGGCGCAGTTATTCTAGTCGTGCTTACGGCATTTGTGATTCGTCTCATGATGCGCAAAAAGAAGGCTGCACAGTCCTTCCTATGGGTAAGAGTGGATTTGACCCTAATGGTTATCATTGTGCTGTTGGTGGGAATTATCACCTATGTGGCGCCAATTCCGGCCAATGAACCGCTGCAGTGGCATCAGATGGGAGATAAAGTCCATGTATCTGCGGATATTACACCAAAAATCCAGGGAACCAACTCGTTTACAGCCAAAGTATTCCTTCCTGAAAATTCAGGGAAACCGAAGCAGGTGCTGATGATTCTTCATTATTTGGACGACAAAGAGATCGCTCCGATTTCAGTGCCGATAGCGGCTTATGAGGATAAGGAAGTAGAGGAGTCATACGGCTTTGCCAAGTTCAGCTATCGAGCGGAGGGAGCTTATCTGCCATTCAGAGGGAACTGGGAATTGGAAATGCGTGTGATGGATACAGAGGATAATGAAACGGTTTACAAAAAAGAATTCATCGTCTACTAACACATTGACCGAAAGTAGGTGCCGTCATGGCTTGGATTAACATGCTCGAAAGAGAACAATTGTCTGTTAAATTGGATGACAAGGATGAGGTGGCCTTGCTGGAGATCAACGATGGCGGAATATCACCTAACTATGTGACGGTTCGCCTGAATGAAAATGAGATTGATGAACTGATTGAAGTGTTGCAGCGAATTAAACGAGCCATTCAATAGCTTGCTTTATATACGAAGTAGCTGTCCCATAAGTTAAAAAGAAAGAAGCTCTCCCTCCATCATTTGATGGCTTCTGGGAGAGCTTCTTTTTTTGCGGAGTCATATCCGCGCAGCCTCTTAAAACAAGCTCCAGTCAAACTCCTGCGAAAGCTTCCCCAGGAGATGAACGCCAGCGGTGCTGTTGCCTTTGCGGTTGAGGGCAGGGCTGACAAGACCGATGCCGTATCGTCCGGGCACCATCGTTAGAATACTGCCGGACACACCGCTCTTAGCGGGAAGCCCTACGTTCATGGCGAACTCGCCTGAAGCATTATACATCCCGCAGGTAAACATGAACGTCTTCGCGATTTGTACGAACCGCCGCGGAATCAGGCGCTGGTTGCGAATCGGATCGACGCCGTTATGGGCGAGAACTAAAGCCATTCTCGCCAAATCCGTGCAGTTCACTTGGATGGAACAGTGGCTGAAATAGACCTGCAGGACATCGTCAACCTCGCGGTCCAGAACGCCGTTATCTTTCAGGAAGTAAGCAAGCGAACGATTTCGGTGGGCCGTGTCTGATTCCGATTTGAATACATCCTGATTAATGTCCAGCGCCGGATTGTCCGCAAGTTCCCGGAAAAACTGCAGAATTCGCTGCGTTTGTTCAGGTGGCGTGTCCCCTGCAATTAAGGACGAGATAGCGATAGCTCCGGCATTGATAAGCGGGTTAAAAGGGATACCGGGCTCTACCAGCTCGAGCTTCAGCATCGAGTTGAAATCGTCTCCTGTCGGCTCCATGCCGACCTTGGAGAACACATACTCTTCGCCGTTATCCATGAGAGCCAGAATAAGGGTGAATACTTTGGAGATGCTTTGCAGCGTAAAATGATAGTCGGTATCACCGGCTGCAACGGTATTCCCTTCTGCATCCATGATGCAGATCCCCAAGATATCAGCTGGAGCATTCGCTAGTTCAGGAATGTAGGAAGCAACATGGCCATCTTCGGTATGGACTTTGCTAGCTGTAACCCATGACGCCAAATGGTCATTAAGCTGCTTCCAAGTTGTTGTATGCTCGTCCAAGTTCATCTAGAAGTTAGTCCTTCCTATTGCTTAAGCTTTCCATGCTTGTGGGTGGTTGTCGCTGATAAGATCCGTTGCACTTGCGTTTGCAATAACTTGCTCAGGATTTTTGCAGCCTGGAATGACGCTTGTTACAGCATCATGCTTCAAGCACCATGCGAGCGCCCATTTGGCCATATCCATGCCTTCCGGGACTTCTTCTTTTTGAATGCGCTGCACTTCCTCCAGCTTTTGTCTGACGTTCTCCGCATCATGGCGATGACGGACATCGTTGTTGCCAAACACCGCACCAGGCTTGTACTTGCCGCTTAGATAGCCGCTTGCCAAAGGCACGCGTGCCAGTACGCCAAGATCCTGATTCACACAGGAAGGGAAAACAAGCTCTTCCGGCGCTCGATCTAGACGATTGTAGACCACTTGAATCGCTTTGGAATTTACCTTCGTAGAGGCTTCGGTCTGATGGATGTTAGCATTGCTGCCGATGGAAGTTCCCAAATGTCTGATCTTCCCTGCCTGCACTTGTTTATCTAAGGTTGTCCATAAGTCATCGTTGTCGAATACACTGTCCGGTCCCGAGTGAAATTGGTATAAATCTATGTAATCCGTTTGCAAAGCCTTAAGCGAAGCATCCAACTGTTTGATGACACTTTCCGAGTTGAATTCGTCGGTTCGCGTAAATAGATCATGGAAATGGTGACCAAATTTCGTGGCTACAACCCAATTCTCACGATTGCGTCTGGATAAATAATTGCCGATAAACGATTCGGAAAGATGATCCCCATAGCATTCCGCGGTATCTATTAGGTTAATGCCAAGATCAGCGGCTTGATCCAAGATAGCATCTGCTTCTGCTTGCGTGTACGTAAGTCCCCATTCTCCTCCGAATTGCCAGGTTCCAACACCAACGATAGAAACTTTTAAGTCTGTTTTCCCAAGTCTGCGATATTTCATGGTAATCACTCTCCTTTTATAGTATCCAACCTCATTAAACGCTATTGATGCAAGGTTGTCAAAAGATAAAAAGCCCCCAACCTTCCGAAGAAGGAGGGAGCCTGATGGATACATTAAGCAAGTTCAGCGGAAAGGTCTTTTTCAGCTTTTGGACTTGTCTTTTTCGATTTAGGGCCAACTTTAATGTTGCCGATAAAGAGGGTAAGAACTGCCCCCAGCAATACGAATACTAGCCCGATTATGAATACTTGATGAAGAGAGGAGACAAGGGCATTTTTTAAAATAGGCAGCATGTGCTCTACAAATTCTTTCGGCATTTTCGCCAACGTTTCAGGACTTAAGAGAGACGAATACAAGCCCTGCGGATTGGAGTGAATCATATCTGTCATTTGATTGGATAATTGGCTCGCTTCTGCAGGCAGCTGCTTAACAACAGGCGTTAAGTCCTGATCGAGCAAAACCGATGATTTGTGGTTCATGATGGCACCTAGAATGGTCATACCGAACGTACCGCCGATTTGACGGAAGAATTGGCTGGAAGACGTAACCACACCAAGCTCAGATTTCGGGAAGCTTTCTTGCAAAGCAAGAGTTAGAATCGGCATCACAAGCCCCATGCCAAGACCTAAGATCAGCATATAGGCAGAAGCTATCAGTTTGGTTGTGTCTATGCCCATCGTGCTTAGGAAATAGAAGCCTACGGCCATGATGATCATCCCAGCTAACAGTTGCTTGCGTACACCGATTTTATGAATAAATTGACCGGAAACTACGCTGGCCGCAATCATCGTCAGCATCAGAGGCATCATCACCGTACCGGACGCAGAAGCGCTGATCCCGACAATGCCTTGCATGAAGAGAGGTACGAACATAATAGCACCGAACATACCGATAGCCATAAGGAAACCTACACCGTTAATGGTTGTAAAAGTTCTGTTTTTAAATAAACGAACGGGAAGAATTGGCTCTTGCGCTTTGCTTTCAATAATGACGAAGGACACTAACGATACAATCGCTAAGGCAAACAGACCAATGATTTGCCAAGATAACCAAGCATAATCTTTACCGCCGAATGTCAATGCTAGCAGCAGGGAAACAACACCGATAATCATGGTGGCAATCCCCGGAATATCGAATTTCACTTTACCGATGGCTTTATGCTTAGGCAGTGCAATTGCGATTAAGATAACAGCCAGGATACCAACGGGAAGATTGATATAGAATACCCAGCGCCAATCTAAAGCATCAACGATCCAACCGCCGATTTGCGGACCGACAACGGAAGAAAGACCGAAAATCGCACCGAAAACACCTTGCCATTTGGCACGCTGTTTACCGGTAAATAGATCCCCGATAATAATCATCGCCATCGGCATCATGATACCACCGCCCAGACCTTGCAAGCCGCGGAACAGGATGAGTTCCGTGATGTTCTGGGACATCCCACATAACGCGGAAGCTCCGATAAAAATGATAAGACCTGTCACATAAATAACGCGGCGGCCCATTAAGTCAGCCAATTTACCAGCGATAGGAACAACAACGGTTGAAGTCAGCATATAAGCTGTTGTAAGCCAAGCCATTAAGCCAAGACCGCCTAATTCACCAACGATACGAGGCATGGCGGTTCCGACAATCGTACCGTCGAGGGCACCGAAAAGCATGGCAATAATAAGTCCTGTGAGCAGGAGGCCGCGATTTTTTAGTACAGGAGCCGCTGATTCGGAAAGGTTGTCGTCAGAAATTGTTTTTTGTATAGTTTCCAATACAGTTCACTCCTTTTTTAATCATAATAGATTTCAATAATAGGTGGTTAGCTTTTCAAAAGCACTTACGAGGACCCTGAGTTCTTCAGGCGGGAGCTTAGATAAGCCTCGGGCGATTACTTCTTTTTGAACGTTTTGAGCTGTGGTAAGAACCTCTTGGCCAAGCTCTGTGTTTTCTACGAGAACAATGCGCCGATCCGATTCATGATGCTTGCGTATGACATGTCCGCTTTGGACAAGACGATCGATCATTACGGTAATCGCACTTGGTTTGACCCCCATTTTCTCAGCGAGAACGGTTTGTTTGGGAGTTCCCTCCTTGGCGATCATGAACAGCATAAATAACTGAGGCCCCGTTAACTCTGATTTCAATTCAGCGAATACGGCGCTGTTAATTTTTCGATGGGCTGCTTCAAACGTTGTCCGAAAACGATTGGTATAAGCCATCAAGTCATCTTCCATTGAAACGCTCCTTCCGGTTAATTGCATGATCAAATGATTAAACAATAAAATATTTATATAAATTAATGTTTAAACTGTTTAAATAAAATATACGCTTATTTACTTTCCGAGTCAACTGGGAAAATGCGAAATGTGAAGGGCGTATACTTGCATATGAGCACTATCTTGCATATAATTACTGGTACATATACGTAAAATGCTTTGACGGAGAAGAGTACGCAGTGCTTCTTGACAGGGAGGGTAAGTCGTTGATTGAGAGCTGACCCCGAGAATCAGGCTGCAGAAGTTCGCTCCCGAGCAGTCCTTTGAACCGAGCTAAGCTTTATTGGCTTTCTTCTAAGTAGAGGGAACCGGACACATCGTCCGTTATCTGGAATGAAGTGAGATCGTTTTTTGGCCTATTGGGCGGGAAATGTATCTAATTAGGGTGGTACCACGGCTTTTCGTCCCTTGCGAGGGAGCGGAAAGTCTTTTTTGTGTTTTCATTTTGGTTGATTCAGGGGCCTAATTCAGGAGGGATTGCAATGAAAGAGCGGTTAGAAGCTTTGAAGCAGGAAGCACTGCAAGAGCTAAGCGGCGTACAAAGCCAGCAGGAGCTGAACGATTTACGTATTAAATATTTGGGTAAAAAAGGTCCATTAACCGAGGTTCTTCGCGGAATGGGGGCGCTAAGCGCAGAAGAGAGACCGATCATCGGGCAAGTGGCGAACGATGTTCGCGCTGCGATTGAATCGGTGATCGAAGAGAAGCAAGCGGCGTATCAGCAGCAGGAAACGGAAAACAGACTTCGTGCTGAAATGATCGACGTTACACTGCCGGGCCGTCCGTCTGAGCAAGGCGCCGTACACCCATTAAGTAAAGTGATTCAAGAAATTGAAGATATTTTCATTGGAATGGGTTATACCGTTGCCGAAGGCCCGGAGGTTGAGCAGGACTATTACAATTTCGAAGCGCTGAATCTGCCCAAAGACCACCCGGCGCGCGACATGCAGGACTCCTTCTACATTACAGAAGAAATCCTGATGCGTACACAAACTTCCCCTGTTCAAGTGAGAACGATGGAGAAACGTAAAGGTGAAGTTCCGATCAAAATCATTTGCCCGGGTAAAGTATACCGCCGCGACGACGACGATGCGACACATTCCCATATGTTTACGCAAATCGAAGGTCTGGTGATCGACCGCAACGTTCGGATGAGCGATTTGAAGGGTACCTTGCTGCAATTCGTGCAAGAAATGTACGGCAAAGAAACGAGAATCCGTTTACGTCCTAGCTTCTTCCCTTTCACAGAGCCAAGTGTCGAGGTTGATGTGAGCTGTGCGATGTGTGGAGGCGTTGGCTGCCGGACTTGTAAACAAACAGGTTGGTTAGAAATTCTCGGAGCGGGTATGGTGCATCCGCGCGTTCTTGAGATGGGCGGCTACGATCCGAAGGAGTATACAGGGTTTGCTTTCGGTATGGGCGTTGAGCGTATTGCCATGCTGAAATACGGAATCGAAGATATCCGTCATTTCTACACGAATGATCTGCGTTTCTTAAAACAATTCTTACATTTGTAAGCACTAGGAAAAGGAGGGGTTAAGCATGAATGTTTCATACCAATGGTTATCGGAATATGTAGATGTATCAGGTTTCACAGCTGAGGAATTAGCGGAAAAATTAACCCGAAGCGGTATCGAAGTGGATATCGTAGAGGATCGAAATAAAGGCGTAACGAACGTAGTTGTCGGGTATGTGAAATCCCGTGAGAAGCATCCGGATGCGGATAAATTAAGCGTGTGTATCATTGATGCCGGTCAAGGCGAAGATTTGCAAATCGTCTGTGGAGCCAAAAATATCGATGCGGGTCAAAAAGTGCCTGTCGCTATGATTGGAGCTGTTCTACCGGGAGGCTTGCAAATCAAACGGGCCAAACTGCGCGGCGTTGAATCCCAAGGTATGATTTGCTCTGCCAAAGAGCTTGGCTTGAATGATAAACTGCTGCCGAAAGAAATTCAGGAAGGTATTCTGGTGCTACCGCAGGAAACGGAAGTCGGAAGCTCTGTTCTTGATGTTCTGGCGATCAATGATAAAGTGCTGGAGCTTGATCTGACTCCGAATCGTTCCGACTGCTTAAGCATGCTCGGAGCTGCTTATGAGATCGCAGCGATCCTTGGCCGCAGCGTTAAACTGCCGGATGCGGAAGCGGCGCTGCAACAGGCTGGATCAGCCGGTGTGAAAGCCGCTGACCGTATCAGCGTGAAGATCACAGCGACCGAGCAGTGCTCTCACTACGCAGCGCGCCTGATCGAAGGCGTGCGCGTAGGCACTTCTCCGCTGTGGATGCAAAACCGTTTGATGGCGGCAGGTATCCGTCCTATCAATAACATCGTCGACATCACGAATTTCGTGATGTTGGAGTATGGTCAGCCGCTGCATGCTTTTGATGCAGAACAGCTGAACAACGGCCACATCGACGTACGCCTTGCTGAGGCTGGCGAGAAGCTTGTTACGCTCGACGATGTTGAGCGTACCCTGGAGCCGCACATGCTGCTTGTCACGGACGGCACGAAGCCTGTAGCGATCGCCGGTGTTATGGGCGGCGCGAATTCCGAAGTGACGAATGATACGACTCGCATTTTGCTGGAATCCGCAAAATTCGCAGGCTCCTCTGTGCGCCGCACATCGCGTCAACTAGGCCTTCGCTCTGAAGCGAGCCTTCGCTTCGAGAAAGAAGTGAACCCGGAAGCGGTGCTTCCGGCATTGAACCGCGCGGCTGCATTGATTGCTGAGTATGCAGGCGGCAAAGTCGCGGACGGCATCGCCCAAGCTATCGCCGGCTCGCACAAGCCCGTCAGCATCGAGCTAGCTGCTGACCGCGTGAACAACTATCTCGGGACGGCGCTTTCGCTTGACGAGATGGGCCAAATCATCGAGCGCCTGCACTTCACGTTCGAGCCGGCGGGAGAAGGCAAGCTGCTCGTGCACGTGCCGAGCCGCCGCGGAGACATCACACGGGATGTTGATTTGATCGAAGAAGTGGCACGCCTCTTCGGCTACGATAACATCCCGACGACCTTGATGACCGGCGTGACGACGCCAGGCTCCTTGTCCAAAGAGCAGTCGATTCGCCGCATCGCGCGGAATCTCCTGACACAAAGCGGGCTGCATGAAGTCATCACGTATTCCTTCACGCACCCTGATCAAACCGTTTCGCTGCCGGGTCTATATCCAGCAGCTAAACCGATCTCCCTCGCAATGCCAATGAGCGAGGATCGCAGCCAATTGCGTACCAGCTTGCTTCCGCATTTGCTGGAAGTCGTGAGCTACAACCGGAACCGTACGATGGATGATGTGGCTATTTTCGAAATCGGCAAAGCATTCATTACTGATGAGTCAGCACTTACTGCGCTGCCGCAAGAGAAGCTTCTGCTTTCTATTGCTATGACAGGCAAACGCCGCGGGGCGCATTGGGCGCAGAAGTCCGAGGCCGTTGATTTCTATGATATCAAAGGAATCTTTGACCGCCTGATCAGCTACTTGGGTGTCAAAGGTCTTACTTACACATCGGCTTCCCCGGATGGTTTCCATCCAGGGCGTACAGCAGAGCTTTTGCTTGCTACTTCCGTAGGTTCGAAAGTAATTGGCCGAGTGGGTCAACTGCACCCAACCGTTCAACAACAGCGTGATCTGGATGACACGTATGTGCTTGAGGTCGAACTGTCTCCTATTCTGGAAGCTGCTGGCGATGCTATTGTGTATAAATTGCTGCCGCGTTATCCGTCCGTTGGACGCGATCTTGCAGTCGTTGTCAATGCAAGCGTACCGGTCGGTCTCATGGAGCAGTCCATTGCCGAAGTTGCCGGCGATTTGCTTGAATCTATCCAGGTTTTTGATATCTACACAGGAGAGCGCCTTGGTGCAAATCGTAAGAGCGTAGCGATCGCTCTCGTGTACCGTCATGCGGAAAGAACCCTGTTGGACGAAGAAGTAACGGAGCTCCATGCCAAAGTGGTTCAAACCCTTGAACAGCAATATGAGGCAGAGTTAAGAAAATAGAGCAAGTTTCTCATAAGTTGCAGGAAAACAGGCTGGTCTTATCGAAATTAACCTCGATAAGGCCAGCCTTTTCATCTAAGGGGGAAATAATATGACTGCAGAAGATAAAACGAAAATAACCGTTGACATATATGGAAATCAATACAAGTTAAAAGCAGATACAAGCACGAATTACATGAAGCGTGTGGCGGAGTATGTAAATGATCAAATGTTTCGCATCGCCAAGGGCTATCCGCGGTTAGATTCACAAAGAATTGCCGTGCTCGCCGCTGTGAACATGGCCGATGAATGCTTCCGAATGAATGAAATTATGGAAGAGTTGAGCGCGGCGCAGAAAGAGCAAGAGGCGACCAAAGCGGCCTTTGAGAAAGTGAATGTTACATACAATCAATTGAAGCATGATTATGATAAACAGCAAACGTTCCTGAATGAACAAAAAGGGAAATTAGACCAAGCTCAAGCACAAAAAGAGCAGCTCCAGCAGGAAGTGCAGAAGAGCAAACAAGAGCAGGAGCTAGTCAAGCAGCAATTGCTGCAGCAGCAAGAGCAAGTGAAGCAACAGCAAGAGCAAATGAAGCAGCAGCAAGAGCAAACGAAGCAACAGCAAGACCAAGCCAAACAACAGCAAGACCAGGCTAAGCAGGTACATGAACAAGTCAAACAACAGCTCGAACAAGAAAAAAAGCAAGCTGCCCAAACGCGACTGCTGCTTGATCAGGAAAAACAGCAGCATCAACAAGCGAAAAAGCAAATTGAACAAGGTAAACAGCAGCAGGAGCAGCTGAGACAGCAATTGCAGCAGGTTAAAAAGGAACAGGATCAAGCTAAACAGATTCACGAACAAATCAAACAGCAGCTGGATCAGGAGAAAAAACAACGAATGCAAGATCAGCAGCTGCTTGAACAGGAGAAACAGCAGCATTTGCAAGTCGTCAAGCAGCTTGAACAAGGCAAACAAGAACAAGAGCAAGAACAAGAACAGCTAATCCAGCAGTTGCAGCAAGTTAAAGAGGAGCAAGTTAAAGCCAAGCAGCTTAGCGAGCAAAACACGCAACAACTTAAACAACAACTGGAACAAGAGAAAAAACAGGTTACGGAAGCACAGCAGCTGCTTGAACAGGAAAAGCAGCGGTACTTAGATCTACAACAGCAGTTCGAACAAACTAAACAAATACAAGAACAAATGGAACAACAATTACAACAAGCTGGCCAACAGCATGAGGAAGTCACAAGTATTCAGGAGCAACTCAAACAACAGCTTGAACAAGAGAAGCAGCAGCACTTCCAAGCCAAACAGCAGATCGAACAAGGGAAAGAACAACAAGAGCAGCTGAAACATCAATTGCAGCAAGCCAAACAGCAGCAATTAGAAATGCAACAACAACTGGATCAAAATAAACAAATTCAAAAGCAATTGGAACAACAATTACAACAAGTCAGTCGGCAGAACGAAAAAGTCACACTTATTCAAGAGCAAATCAAACAACAGCTTGAACAAGAGAACCAACAGTACTTGCTAGCCAAACAGCAAATCGAACAAGGCAAGCAGCAACAAGAGCAGCTGAAGCAGCAATTGCAGCAGATCCAGCACGAGAAATTAGAGTTGCAGCAAGAGTTGGAAGAAGAGAAAAGTCAGACTACGAAAGTAGAGCAAAAATTTGAGCAAGAAAAAGAAGCGCTTGTTCAACAATATTTGCAAGAAAAAGCTGACTTTGTAGCAGATTTCCAAAACCAACAAACAAACATCGTACAACAGTATGAAGGCCAGAAATCTACCATTATTCAGCATTACCAGGCTCAAATTAAGACGATCATTCAGCAGCAACAGCAAGAAAGAACGTTGTTGAACACCTATTTGGAAGAAGAAAAAGAACGCATTCAAGAACAATACAACAGTGACAAAGAAGTATTGCTGAACCAGAGTTTAAATGACGATGCCTTGCAACAGGAATTACAGCAGATTAAAAAAGAATACAGTGAACTGCGCGAGGAGTACGCTAAACTTCAAAATGAGTATAATGAATGGATTGAATTAGCTGAAACAGACAGCCCGGCCAGGTAATCCTTGAGATGCTGAACAAACTGGATTATTTCTTATTGGCTATAGTTGCTTTGGGATTGTTGATTGGTTACTTTAGAGGGTTCATTGCTCAAATTGTATCCATCTCCGGGTTTGTGCTCGCTTATTTAGTAGCCTTTTATTTTTACAAGGATTTTGCACCGGTGCTTCGAAATGCAATCTCACTGCCTACGTATCAAAGTTATCAGAAATACGAATTTATCGTGAAAGGCCTCAATCTGGATACCTATATCTCGAATGCAATCGCCTTTGCCATCTTGTTTTTTGGTGTGAAATTCGCATTGGTCTTCATCGGAAGAGCATTAAATATTTTAGCTAAAACGCCGGGATTGAATGTCATTAATCGTTGGAGCGGGGCGTTGCTGGGCTTAGCTGAAGCACTTTTAATTGTCATTATCGCCGTAAATGTGATCACGATCATTCCATCGGATGGACTTCAAAAGTTGCTTTCGAGCTCAGCCGTAGCTCCTTATCTGATTAATGAATTACCCAATATCGCCGGTAAACTGCAAGAGCTCTGGAAACAGGGGATCCCCATATGAAAGCTGCCGATTTCTATTTTTTATAGAAAAAGGCGGCTTTTTATTATTTCCGAAACAACAAAAAAGCCTTACCGCGTTTGCCGCGATAAAGCTTTTAACATGTAGTCATTCAACAATTAATGTTGTTTTCATATTGGCGTGGCCGCTTCCGCACATGATGGAGCATGTAATAGGAAATGAACCCGTTTTATCCGGTGTAAAAGTAAAAGTTTTGTTGCTGTTATCAAGTTTAACGTTGAATTCTTTGATCGACGCGCCGTGAATACCTTGTGAGTTATCAAGCGTAATCGTTACAGGCTCGCCTTTTTTTACGCGATATTCCGTCTGATCAAATTTGAAGTTCGTTGCTTTCAGAGTTACGTTCTGACCACCAGCCGCTTGTGTTGCTGCAGCAGGAGAAGTCGTTTCTGCCGGCTTGGACGCTTTACTTCCACAAGCAGTGATTGCGATAACTATAGCAACTCCCATTAAAAGAACGAGTAGTTTTTTCATAAATACCCTCCAACGACAAAATGTATTTGTTTTCCTTTCAATTGTACATCACCGATTTAGAAAAAACAGTGACAAACTAGTGAAAGCGTTCGGATGGGTTTGCGTAAAAGGAAAAGATCGGCCCGGCGATTGGTACGCAGCAGACCGATCTTTTTGGGGCTTTATCATGGCTATCAGGACTACAAACTGATACAGTTATCGACGATCTTCTCTTCCTGTGATCCCTTGTTCGAAGGGGGTTTTCACAGGAATGAACAAGTCGATGATCCCAATGACTAAAGCGGCTAAAATCGCACCTATGATGCTCGTTGAAACATTGCTTACGACGAACTGGGCGGCCCAGATGACCAGAGCGCTCACCAGAAAGCCTACAATTCCTCTGCCAAAAGGAGTGATTTGTTTGCCAAAAATCCCTTCAATGATCCATGCGGCAATGGCAATGACCAATGCAAGGAAAAACGCGCTCCAGAATCCGCCGACTTGAAATCCTGGCACTAACCAACTTACAAACATTAATACCAAAGCAGATACAATAAACCTGACCAGATGTCCTAGAAGATGCATTCAAGAACCTCCTTTTTTCTACGATGAGACAACCGTGCGCTCATGGCTAGAAAAGATGTTTTTGTTGAATTTTGCTTGGTGTGTTTGACATGTACTTCGATTCCTTGGCAGAAGGAATAGGTGCACAAATTAGTGTATCCAACTTTTGAACAGATTATGGCAGGCAGCATCTTCCATATAACAATTGTCTCCGTAGCTAATCATACGCAAAATGGTTTATAATATAGGATAGAAATGAGGTTGGGACAGTTGAATCAGAAAATTATTAAAACATTGGAATATGCGAAAATTTTACATAAACTAGCTCATCACGCGGCTACCTCTCTCGGGAAGGACGCTGTCCAGCATCTTGAACCGATCGGGGATTTTGAACTCGTTAAGCTGCGGCTGCAAGCAACCGATGAAGCGGTAAATGTAGAACGTCTGAAGGGTAACGCGCCGTTCGGCGGGATACGGGATATTCGTTCCTCCTTGCACCGTGCCAGAATTGGCGGGATGCTGAATTCGGCCGAATTGCTGGATATATCGACGACGATGTTTGGTACCCGCAGGTTGAAACGATTTATACTGGCTGTCCACGAGGAGTATTCGATTCCGATGCTCAAGGGGCAGGTTGAATTGCTTACTGAGAATAAATCATTGGAAGATAAGATTAATAGCTGTATTGATGAGAATGCCGTTGTTGTCGATAGCGCAAGCATTGAATTAGGTCGTGTGCGCAGTGAGCTGCGTACGGGCGAGAGCAGAGTGCGCGAACGTTTAGAGCAAATGCTCCGCAATTCATCGATACAAAAGATGCTTCAGGATGTCTTGATCACGATCCGAAACGATCGTTACGTGATTCCGGTCAAATCCGAATATCGTTCTAACTTCGGCGGGATGGTACATGATCAATCGGCTTCGGGAGCGACTCTATACATTGAACCTGACGCTATTGTTCAGCTGAATAATAAGATTCGCGAGCTTAAATTCAAGGAAGAAGCGGAAATTGAGAAAATTTTGCGCGCCTTAACTGCTCTTGTGGCTGAACAAGTTGATGTCCTTGTTTATGATGTAGATCAGTTGGCTGAGCTTGACTTTACGTTTGCCAAAGCGGGTCTGGCCAGAGAACTTAAAGCGACGATGCCAAGGTTGAATGACCGCGGCTTTATCAAGATCAAGCGCGGGCGTCATCCGCTTATCGCGGCGGATATCGTTGTTCCGCTTGATTTGGAGTTAGGGAATGATTTTACGCAAATTATTGTGACCGGACCGAATACAGGGGGAAAAACAGTCTCTCTCAAAACGGTAGGTTTATTAAGTTTGATGGCGATGTCCGGTTTGTTTGTACCTGCGGAAGAAGGCAGTCAATTATGTGTATTCGATGCGATTTATGCCGATATTGGGGATGAACAGAGCATCGAACAGAATCTAAGTACTTTTTCGAGTCATATGACAAATATCATCAGCATATTACGGGATATGACGCCTAAGAGCTTAGTGCTGCTGGATGAGCTTGGAGCAGGTACGGATCCTGCCGAAGGCTCTGCGCTGGCCATCTCGATTCTTGATTATATTCACCAAATAGGCTGCCGAATTATTGCAACGACCCACTACTCGGAGCTTAAGGCTTACGCGTACCAAACGCGAGGCACGATAAACGCGAGCATGGAATTTGATATCCAAACATTAAGTCCAACTTATCGTTTGCTTGTAGGGGTTCCAGGGCGAAGCAACGCGTTTGCGATTGCGGAACGGTTGGGCTTGTCGCGCCGAATTATTGAGCATGCGCGCACCCAGGTCGGCGAAGAGGAGAAACGCGTAGAGTCGATGATCGCGTCACTCGAAGAGAACCGCTTAATCGCGGAAGCGGAGCGTGAGAGCGCCGAGAGGCTGCGGCGCGAGGCGGAAGAGATGCGCCGCACACTAGAGGCGCAGCAGCAGAAGTTCGACGAGCAGCGCGACAAGCTGCTCGAGAAAGCCGAACGCGACGCGCGTGAAGCTGTCGCCAAGGCACGCCGCGAGGCGGACGAAGTGATCGCCGACCTGCGGCGCATGGCGCAAGAAGAAGCCGGTGGGGTCAAAGACCACCGGCTGGTTGAAGCGAAGCGCCGCCTCGATCAGGCGGCGCCTGAACTGCGCGAGAAGCAAGTTCGCGCAGCAAAGAAGCGGCCTGAGAGAATCGAGGCCGGCGATGAAGTGCGTGTCGTGAGCCTGGGTCAGAAGGGTCACGTGGTCGAAATCGTTAGCGCTACGGAAGCAACCGTGCAGCTGGGGATTATGAAAATGAAGGTGGAGATAGCCAACCTTGAGAAAATCGGCAGTACGGCTCAGAAGAAGCCGGCTCATCAGGTGGCGACCACCGTCAAACGAACAAGGGATGACAGCATTCGTATGGAATTGGATATGCGAGGGCTGAACATGGAGGAAGCGTTAATTGAGGCAGATCGCTTCCTGGATGAATCGTTCCTTGGCAATCTGGGGCAAGTATATCTGATTCACGGCAAAGGAACAGGCGTGCTGCGCACAGGCATGCAGGAGTATCTGCGCCGCCACAAACACGTGAAAAGTTACCGTATGGGGAACTACAATGAAGGCGGAGCCGGAGTGACCGTTGTGGAATTGAAATAACTTTTAAAAATATTTTCAACTTTTTGAAACTCATTCTTTGGGATTGCGTATTTAATGTGTGTAAGCACCGGTGATTAGAAAACAAAACGCAATACCAATTATAAAATAAATAAGGATTAACCTTAGGAGGAATTCAAAATGGGTATTTTTAAAAGATTACGTGATATGACTATGGCTTCGATCAATGATTTGCTGGACAAAGCAGAAGACCCAGTCAAAATGTTAAATCAGTTTTTGCGTGACATGGAAGAAGACATTCTAGAAGCGGAATCCGCAGTAGCTAAGCAAATCGCGATCGAGAAGAAATTCAAGCTTCAATTCGAAGAAGCGGAAGAAATGGTTACCAAACGTACTGAGCAAGCGATGAGAGCTCTTGAAGCCGGCAATGAAGATTTGGCCCGCCGTGCGCTTGAAGACAAGAAAGAGCAGCAAGTTCGCTTCGATGAGTTGAAACGCCAATATGATCTTGCCAAAACAAATGCGGATCAGCTTCGCGGCCAGTTGACGGAAATGAAAGACGAGTTCAACAAAATGAAAAACAAGAAAGATTTGTTGATTGCCCGTGCTGAAACAGCAAAAGCGCAAAAACAAATCAATCAAGCGATGTCCGGATTCGGTACAGACAACGCAGCCAAAGGCTTTGACCGCATGAGCGAGAAAGTCCTCCAAATGGAAGCTGAAGCGCAAGCAAGCGGCGAGATTCGTGCTAAAAACCGCAGCTTGGATGATGAGCTAGAAGGACTTGGCTCCAGCAAAAGCGGCATCGATGATGAATTGGCCGCTATGAAAGCAAAGCTTGCTGAAAAAAAACAATCTTAATGATATACTAATAGTACCTGCGAGAGACTGAGCCAAACTCAGTCTCTTCTACCGTATATAGGGATTTTTAAATCAACGTTTAAACTCTCTACGTGGAAGGAAGGCAGGAGACGAAATGAATGAAGAGGTGGATGTGTTGCTGAGTAATCCGTATTTATCGACGCTTGCATTTTTTGCAGTAGCTGTCATCGCGCTTGTGGTATTTTTAACAATTTTCGAAATGGTCACGAAGTATGATGACTGGGCAGAGATCAAAAAGGGCAATCTCTCTGTGGCAATGGCGACAGGCGGGAAAATTTTTGGGATTTGCAACTTGTTCCGGTTTTCCATTTTGAATAATGACACGATGATTCACTCTCTCATTTGGGCAGGCTACGGATTCTTGCTGTTGCTAGCAGCCTACTTCATTTTTGAGTTTTTAACGCCTTATTTTAAAATTGATGAAGAAATCAAAAAAGATAACCGCGCTGTAGGGTTCTTGTCTTTGACGCTATCTGTCTCCCTATCTTACGTAGTAGGCGCATGCGTAACCTAGAATCATACATAGTCTTGGAGGCTTGAACATGAAATACCTGTGGGGCACCTTGTTTGCTATTGCATTTGTGTTTATGGCGGCAGGGATTTATTATTTAATGAAATTTGCTTGAATGCAATAGATGGAGGATTACGTCATGAGTGCGAATGAAGAAGTGGTTTGTCCTTGGTGCCAAACAGAGATCGTTTGGGATCCTGAGATTGGACCGGAGGATGAATGTCCGCATTGTTTTAACGAGTTGAATGATTATCGCAGTATTGATTTGAAAGTGAAATTAACGGGTCAACCGCTCCGTTTTCAAGATCAGGAGTTTCCTGATGCGGATGAGGATTTGTCTCTGGCATGGGATGACTCGGATGAACCGCTTGATAAATATGGAGAAAAGGTACAGCACATCACAGATGAGCAGGAAGAAGCGCCGGAATGCTCGAACTGTCATGAACTGCTTCTGCTGGCCGGGAATGAAATTGTAAACGAGACTTCCTTCACACCAACCATTCCAAAAACGCTGGGCAGTGCGTTCCTGACGGCGCCGTTCACGATGAATGTGTATGTATGTCCGTCCTGTTTTAAAGTTGAAAAAGTGTTGTCCGATACAGATCGACTATTGATGGTTGAACGCATTAAATTGGAGTAAAAAGGAAACCGAGTCCTCATGGATTCGGTTTTTTTATATGGAAAACCTCATATTTTCACCCGAATGGGGAAGCTTAACTAGAACTATTTCGTATCCGCGGGGAAAGGTGAGGAATTATGCACAAGGATCAGAGTATGCAGCGAATGCATCTAGGTAAAGGCAAAGAACGACAGAAGGGCAATTATTTCGAAGAACGCGATCAACAACCTGCTCAGCCTAACAACTCGGCCAAAAAAGGGCGATTGGATGCACAAGCGATTCTCCTGCTTATCGTTCATACGTTATTTGGGAGCGCAAACGCACTGTCAGGAACTTTTGTTGGGGTCTACTTGTGGAAAGCCAAAAATGACTACGCTTTAATTGGCTGGTTCACGTTAGCAACTCATTTGACGATGGCGATCACCTTCTGGTTAGCAGGGAAATGGGTGAAGGAACACAATAAAATGAACTGCTTGCGCATCGGCGTAGCTATTTCGGCCGTATTTTATATGCTGGTTCTGTGGTTGGGAGCGAACAGCTTTCAATATTTTGTGTGGCTGGGCATCGTGCAAGGAATTTCAGCAGGGTTGTTCTGGGTTGCTTTTAACGTTGTTTATTTCGAAGTAACGGACCCTGACAATCGGGATCGGTTTAACGGTTCGGTCGGGTTGCTTGGGGCTGGAGCGGGCATCATTGCGCCATGGATTTCAGGCTTATTGATTGTGAGTTTGGGCGATATCAAGGGTTATCGATTAATCTTTTCAATTTCGCTCGGCATCTTTCTGCTGGGCGTAGTGATTAGCTTTTTTTTGAAAAAGAGAAAAGTGCAAGGTACCTACGAATGGATGTTTCCTATTCGAAGCCTTAGGAAAGCGGAAACGCCTTGGAAGCGCGTCAGTTTGGCATTGGTCTTTCAGGGGGTTAGAGAAGGCGTCTTCGGTTTCATGATCGCTCTGCTTGTTTATATTTCCACATCAAGTGAAGCGAGTCTGGGGAACTTTGTGTTGATTACGTCAGCGGTTTCTTTAGTTAGCTTCTGGGCGGCGGGTCGGTTTATAAAGCCAAGGTTTCGGAAGGTTAGCATGTTTATCGGTGCAGCTATGGTGGTAGCGATCATTCTTCCTTTTTTCTGGAAAATGGGTTACAGCACTTTGCTTGTTTTTGGATTGGGATCAGCGCTTTTCTTTCCCATGTACTCCGTACCGATGGTATCGGCCGTATTTGATTTGATTGGTTCTACGGAAGAAAGCGCCAGGCAAAGAGAGGAGTATATCGTGCTTCGTGAGCTTGCTTTAAATGTTGGCAGGGTCTGCGGGGTGCTGCTGTTTATTTGCGTAATATCATGGAGCAAGGCGCCACTTGTCATTAATGTGCTTTTATTAATCATCGGCAGTTCTCCGCTTTTCAGCTGGTATTTTATGAAAAAGCAGTTATCTGTAATTAAAACTTGACATCTTTGCGGCTTCCCGATAAAAATGTGGATAGTGTTGGTTAATGGAAGAGGAGGGGGCAACCCTTGACACATAAAAAAATGGTGAACAGCATCACAGAGTTAATTGGCGATACGCCGGCTGTCCGAATTCAACGGTTGGTTGAACCTGGCGATGCAGAGTTGTATGTCAAACTTGAATATTTTAATCCAAGCGGCAGTGTAAAGGATCGGGCGGCTTTTAATTTAATCGAGCAGGCGGAGAAAAATGGACTGCTTAGCCCGGGCGCCACGATCATTGAACCGACGAGCGGCAATACAGGCATTGGCCTCGCTATGAATGCAGCGGCCAAAGGGTACAAAGCCATTCTCATCATGCCGGATAATATGTCGAAGGAACGGATTAACCTGCTCAAGGCTTATGGCGCAGAGGTCGTTCTAACTCCTGCCGCACTGCGGATGCCAGGAGCTATCGCCAAAGCACAGGAGCTGAGGGATCAAATCCCGAACAGCTACATCCCTCAGCAATTCGAGAATCCGGCGAATCCGAGCATTCACCGCGTTACGACCGCCCCTGAGATTCTGGAGCAGATGGAAGGGCGTCTGGATGCTTTCGTTGCTACTTCAGGCACCGGAGGAACCATCACCGGAACGGGCGAGGTGCTCCGTGAGAAGCTGCCGAACATCCAGATTTATGTCGTGGAGCCCAAGGGATCTCCTGTGTTATCCGGAGGAAGCCCAGGGCCTCATAAGCTGGTTGGCACGAGCCCTGGCTTTGTACCGTCTATTTTGAATACGAACATTTATGATCAGATTGTGCAAGTGACGGATGAGGATGCCATCGGCACGATGAAGGACTTGGCTAGTAAAGAAGGCATTCTCGTAGGACCATCCGCAGGTGCCTCGGTCTGGACAGGACTGCAGGTCGCCCGTAAGCTTGGAGCGGGGAAAAGGGTGCTTTGTATCGCGCCGGATACCGGTGAACGATATTTAAGTATGGATCTATTTTGATTAAAAGATAGGTTATGAGTACGGCTGCTGGACTAAAATGTCCGGAAGTCGTATTTTTTTGTAAATTAAGAAAAAATATTGAATAAATATTCATTATTGAGTATAATTATAGAAGTAACAAAGCGAAGGCAGAGAGGTGGATTTACCTTGAAATTAGCTTATATTAATGGACATCCCAAAAATGATCAACTTTATGATTTTATACAGACATATACAAACGAATGCATAACAACCGGTACTCAGAACCAAGTGAACTGGAATCAACTGGAGTCTCAGAATGTGATTTCTGTGTATGACGAAAATACGCTTGTCGGGATTGGCTGTATGGATGGGGAACCGAGTATCCATGTACGGCCTACGTATGAACACCGTGAAATTGAACATACCGTTGCTAAATTGCTGAAAGCTGGCATCTAGTTGGTTGTATAAATAATAAGCTGCCTGGTTCAGGCGGCTTTTTGTTGTTCATATGCAGGAAAATTCATTTATACACAAATTATCTGAAAATTTGATGAGCGGAGTAATTGAATTAGGACAGCAATTCATTGTAAGATTAAAGGATGAATGAATACGATCACAGAAAGGTTGGTTAACCATGGATGCTTTGAAGCTTAAAATTCTCGAATTACTGAAAGAAGACGCCCGCCGGAGTGCGGAACTCATCGCCACAATGTTAGGAACGGCGGAGGACGAGGTGGCGCGAGCGATAAGCGAGATGGAAGCGGATAAGGTCATCGTCAAGTACGCGACAGTTGTCAACTGGAGCAAGGTAGATGACGAAAAGGTTACCGCCCTGATTGAAGTGCAAATTACGCCTGAACGCGGACGCGGGTTCGACGCTATTGCGGAACGGATCTACTTATATCCAGAGGTCAAATCTGTATATCTCATGTCTGGCGCTTATGATTTGCTTGTCGAGGTTGAAGGCAATTCGCTTAAACAAGTCGCTTCTTTTGTATCTAACAAGCTATCGCCAATTGATCGCGTGCTATCAACCAAAACGAATTTTATCTTGAAAAAATACAAACAAGACGGCATCATTTTCGAGGATCAGGCTGATGATCATCGGATGCTTGTCTCTCCGTAAGGAAGAGGTAACGCCATGATCAAAAATGAGACAATCGTAGAGCCGAACGAAGTGAAATCAATGCAGGGCTACCTTGCTCCTGCCGTTCGTGAAATGAAACCTTCAGGTATTCGGAAGTTCTTTGATCTAGTAAGCAACAGCAAGGATGATATTATTTCCCTTGGTGTGGGGGAACCGGATTTCTCAACCCCATGGCACGTTCGTGAAGCAGCCGTTTACTCTTTAGAGCGCGGCAGAACGAAATATACGCCAAACTCAGGGATTCCTGAGCTTCGCGAAGCGATTGCGGATTATTTGTACAACTCATTTAAAGTGAAATATGAGCCGTCGAATGAAGTCCTTGTGACCGTCGGAGGCAGTGAGGCCATTGACTTGGCATTGCGCGCTTTGATTACGCCGGGGGATGAGATTCTGATTCCAGAACCTTGCTACATCTCGTATTCGCCTATTACGAGTATTAGCGGCGGCGTTCCAGTCGGAATCGAAACATTCGCGAAAGATCAGTTCAAGCTGACTGAGAAGGCGCTTCGTGATGCCATTACGCCACGCTCCAAGATTTTAATTCTATGTTACCCAAGCAATCCTACTGGCGGCATTATGACTTATGAGGACTGGCTGCCGATTGCCAAAGTCGTGGAAGAGAACGATCTAATTGTCATTTCGGATGAAATTTATGCGGAGTTGACTTATGGGCAGAAGCATGTAAGTTTTGCAGCTGTTCCAGGGATGAAAGACCGGACGATTCTAGTCAGCGGCTTCTCCAAAGCTTTTGCGATGACGGGTTGGAGAATGGGATACGCCTGCGGTCACCGAGAGTTGATCTCAGCTATGACCAAAATTCATCAGTATACGGTGATGTGCGCACCTGTGATGGGTCAAGTGGCTGCACATGAGGCTTTGACGAATGGTTTGGAAGAGAAAGACCGCATGATAGAGTCTTACAATCAACGCAGGCG
Source organism: Paenibacillus sp. WC2504 (assembly GCF_052682475.1). NCBI lineage: Bacteria > Bacillati > Bacillota > Bacilli > Caryophanales > Paenibacillaceae > Paenibacillus > Paenibacillus sp. WC2504. The sequence goes on along the minus strand of NZ_JBQZFH010000001.1, from coordinate 6,918,743 downwards.
TCTGGTCGTCAAAGGATTCCGCGATATTGGACTTGAGTGTCACGAACCGCAGGGGGCTTTCTATGCCTTCCCAAGTGTTATAGCTACAGGACTCACTTCAGATGAATTTGCCCAACGGCTGTTATTCGAAGCTAAGGTGGCTGCCGTACCGGGTGATGTGTTTGGTTTAGGTGGGGAAGGTTTCTTACGCTGCTCTTATGCCTATAGTGTTTCTCAACTGAATGAAGCTTTAGAGAGAATCGGAAAATTTCTTAGAAATTTGTGATTCAATACGAAAAATATATGTTAATTATTCATGAAAACTGGTATTCTTGTAGTAAGGAGGGATGAGCATGGCTTTCATGGAATACCAACTATCAACCTATCGAAAACATCTGCAAATCAATGAACAAGATTTCGAACAACGTTGGTTGACTAAGCGTGCTAAGAAACGTAACTCCCTAAACTTATTAGAAGAAGAGATTCATTCTCTGCGACGCAGGTTAGAACAGATGGTTCTGGACGGGGAAGAAATGACATCCGAATCTGTCGTAGAACTCAGTACGATACTTGATCTCAAAATAAATGAATATATGAATAATTGGAAGAAAAGTCGGTGAAAACCGACTTTTCTCGCGACTATCGATATATATAGACCGTATACGGAGGTACTCTTACATCATGAAATTGAAATTGCTAATGGTAATGCTGGTGTCGGCACTTATGGTGATGCTTGCGGGTTGCGGAGGACCGAAACCGGATGTTTCTATCTTTGTCATGGGTCAAAATGGTTTCCCAAGTGATGCCGGCGAGAAGCTGGAAGCTTCATTAAAATCAAAGATCGGCGAGGCACCTACCGTCAAGCTGAATACATCTCCCATTTTCTCCATGGAAAAAATGATTGTTGAATTGGCGGCAGGTGGAAACGGTATCTTTATCTTGGCGGATGACCAATTTAAAGGTTTAAGCAATCAAGCAGGATTCGTCTCTTTGGACGAGACGATTAACCCTTCTGATTATCCGGACGGGGTCATTGAAATTGCGGAAGAGGGCAAGCCTGCCCAAAAGCATCTGTATGGAATTCCGCTTTCAGGCAACAAGTGGATGAAGGAGCAAGGCTTCGAAGGAAAAGGACTTATTGCATTCATTCCTGTCAATGCCCCTAAGCTGGAGGAAGCTAAGCAAGTACTCAAGGTTATTGCACAAAAGTAGCAAGAAGTCTATAATCGACTATTAGATTGATAGTCAAATATGCAGCCATTGGTGCCGGCAACGAATTCACATATGAAATTCGTTGCCGCTTAAAAAGGAAGCCGGTTCAAGTCCGGCGCGGTCCCGCCACTGTAATCCGGAAGTGAAGTATTGCCGGGGAGCCAGGATACCTGCCATGGTGCCGTTACGACATCCTTCGAGGAAAAGGATCGCTTTAAATCAGGAGGCAACGGATTTGTTGCTGAGCACCACGATTTATCGTCCCCTTTGTTCCTTAGGAACAGAGGGGCTTTTTATTTGGGATCTATTGAAATCACAGGTTTCAGAGAGAGGGGTTACACCATGCAAATGAAAAAGAACGGGATAAAGAGGGCGCTTCTCTTATCAGTTGCTTTAGCGACGGCGGTTAGTTTAGCGGCTTGCGGTAAGCAAGAAGCGGAAATTACCAGTCCATCTAAGCTTGGCGGAGAGACAACAACGGCGCCTACGCCATCAGCATCAACGTCTGTGACATCCAAAAAGACAACATACCCGCTGAAAATTAAAGATGCAACGGGGAAAGAATTCACGTTTGACAAGGCACCGGAGCGGATCGCATCGGTTTCTCCCGCAGAAACGGAAGCACTTTTTGCACTTGGATTGGATGATAAGATTGTCGGCGTATCCGATTTCGATGATTATCCGGAAGCAGCGAAGTCAAAGCCCAAATTGGGAAGTATCACGAAGCCGAACCAGGAAGCTTTGATTGCGACTAGCGCGAATATTGTTTTTACAGGTGTCTCGATGAAAGCGGACACGGTTGAAAAACTGCGTGAATCGAACATCAATGTGTTTAAAGTGGAACCAAAGACGCTGGATGATGCTATTGCGAACATTCAAACTTATGGGTTGATTACAGATCGTCAGGAACAAGCTGAGAAAATCGTCTCCAAGATGAAGGCGGATCGCCAGAAGGTTGTCGACGCCGTGAAAGACGTAAAGCAAGAAAATAAGAAAAAAGTATACATAGAATTCAGCCCGGGCTGGACCGTGGGCAGCGGCGAATTCATGGATGAACTGATCAAACTTTCGGGCGGCATTAATGTAGCCGGCGACGGTAAAGGCTGGTACCAAATCAGCGAAGAGAAAATTATCGCACAAAACCCGGCTGTTATTCTCTTTGCGAATGGTGTCGTAGATACCAAAAGCAAAATGTCGCTTGATGAAATTATTCGCACACGAAGCGGCTGGAATGCTATTGAAGCTGTAAAGAACAAACAGGTAATTGGTCTTGACCAGAATCTGCTGAGCCGTCCGGGACCGAGATTGACCGATGGACTGCTGAAAATGGCGAAAGGCATTTATCCTGAACTGGTGAAATAAATGAAAAAGAAACTAATGTTATGGGGAGGAGTAGGGGTTATACTCCTTCTTCTTTCTATTCTGGCAAGTTTATCGCTGGGAACGGCTAATCTGCCAATTCTCCAAATTGCGGGCATCCTAGGGAAGCATATCCCTTGGGCAGGTGATTACATCGACGTCACTTGGCAGCAGTCTGCGGAGCAAATTATAAATAAGGTGCGTTTGCCTCGCGTATTGCTGGGGATTCTCGTAGGGGCCTCTCTTTCCGTTGCAGGAGCTGCTTTCCAGGGCGTGCTGCGCAATCCGCTTGCGGATCCATATGCGCTGGGAGTGTCTTCAGGCGCTTCGGTCGGGGCGGCGTTTTTAATCTATTTTGGCCTGCAGATGGCTTTGTTCGGGCAGTGGTCGGTTCCGATTGTTGCTTTTGTGACGGGACTTATTTCACTTTTCCTCGTGCTTAAGCTAGCTCAGATCGATGGCAAGCTGAAGATGGAGACGCTTATTTTGTCCGGCGTTGTCATGCAGGCTTTTCTTGGCGCAATTGTCTCGTTTATGGTTTCGATTTCCAAGCAGGTCATTAATGAAATTGTTTTTTGGTTAATGGGCAGCTTGGCGATGCGGGGCTGGCCGTACATAACGATTATTTCACCTTATTTAGTCATAGGTTTAGTAATACTGCTTAGTTATGCAAGATCATTGAATTTGCTTGCATTGGGAGAGCGGCAGGCCTCCCATTTGGGAGTAAATGTAGAACGCACGAAGCTGATTGTGCTAATTGTCGCTACATTTATTACGGCGGCAGCTGTCTCTGTAGCAGGTGTTATCGGTTTCGTAGGGCTTATCATTCCGCACTTGGTTCGTCTAATCGTCGGTCCGGACTACCGTCTTATTATTCCTTTATCCGCGATTGGCGGCGGCATTTATGTCTTGTGGGCTGACACGCTCGCTCGTACATTGCTTAGTCCGATGGAGATTCCGCTTGGTGTTATCACAGCGTTTTTGGGTGCGCCATTTTTTGCCTATTTGCTACATAAGGATAAGAAAACGTTAAGAGGTTGAAAAAGATGATTAAAGTGCAGCAGCTTTCCCAAAGCTTTCATGAACGGCCGGTACTTGGAAATATAAGCTTTGAGGTCCAACACGGTGAGTTTTTTGGCATTATTGGGCCAAATGGCAGCGGGAAATCGACGTTACTACGCCTTCTTTCCGGGATTGATCCGGTTAAAAAAGGTTCAGTAGAGCTGAAGGGTCGCCCGACGTCGGCCTATTCACGAAAGGAACTGGCCAGATGGCTGGCGGTTTTGCAGCAAGATGCACTGCCGCCAGTTGGATTCACGATTCGCGAGGTCGTGGAGATGGGCCGTTATCCTTTTCAGAATTGGCTTGGCGAGGATACCGTGGAAGCGGAGCAACTCATCGAAGCGATTATTCGGAAACTGCAGTTGGAACCGCTTGTTGAACGAACGATTGAGCGTCTCAGCGGAGGCGAGAGGCAACGGGTCGCGCTTGCGAAAGTCATGGCTCAGCAGCCGCGATTGCTTATGTTGGATGAGCCTACTACCTTTTTGGATATTGGGTATCAAGTACAGATGATGGATTATATTCGTGAATGGCAACGCGAGTCGCAGTTAACCGTTGTGGCGGTTCTGCATGACTTGAATTTGGCCGCGCAATATTGTACACGGTTAATGGTGATACATAACGGAGAATTGGCAGCGATTGGAACGCCTGATGAAATCATTACAAGCAAATTAATTACAGAGGTCTATGGAACAGAACCTATTGTTCTGCAGCACCCTGCGAACCAAGCACCACAGATTTTATTGCAGCCGGGAAAATAATGAACTTGATAACGGAGGAATGGATGATGAGTAATTTGCAAACGATGATCGATGCTATTGAGCCTATTCATGCAGATGTGGTGAAGCAGGCGAATGATCATTTGAATCAATTGACCAAACCACAGGGGAGCTTAGGCAAACTAGAAGATATTGCGCGACAAGTTGCCGGGATTACCGGTGAAGTGAAGCCGTTGTTTGATAAAAAAGCAGTCATTGTAATGGCTGGCGACCATGGTGTTTGTGAGGAAGGCATTAGCGCGTTCCCAGCGGAAGTCACGCCGCAGATGGTGCTGAACTTCCTTCATGGCGGTGCAGCGGTTAATGTGCTGGCCAGACATGCAGGGGCAGACGTTGTTTGCGTTGATATGGGAGTCAACGCGGATCTGGAGCATCCGAACCTGGTTTCACGCAAGGTGAGAAAAGGATCGCGCAACATGGCGCGCGAAGCGGCGCTTACGTTAGATGAAACCGTACAAGCGATTGAAGCGGGCATCGAGTTAGTGGATGACCTGGCCCAGAAGGGTTATCGTCTTTTTGCGACCGGCGAAATGGGGATCGGCAACACAACGGCTAGCGCAGCGATTCTATGCGCATTGGGCGGTGTGGATGCTGAAATATCCGTAGGCCGCGGAACGGGCATTGACGACGCGAAATGGCTGCATAAGCGGTCGGTTGTCAACAAGGCGCTCCACGTGAACGGACTTCGTCCGGCGAAGGACAACGTGATCAGCACAAGCGGCGATTTCGCGCTTGAAGTGTTGAGCAAGGTCGGTGGATTGGAGATCGCCGGACTGGTTGGCGTGATTCTTGGCGCAGCGAAGAATCGGTGTCCGGTTGTCGTCGACGGCTACATCTCGTCGGCGGCAGCGCTCGTGGCGAGCCGATTAGCCCCGCTAAGCGCGTCCTACATGCTCGCCTCGCACTTATCGCAGGAGCAGGGGCATGCGAAGATGCTCGAGGCTGTAGGCCTCTCTGCGATGCTGCAAATGGATATGCGCCTGGGCGAAGGAACAGGCGCGGTGCTTGTCTTTAACTTAATCGAAGCCGCAGGAAAGATCATGCGAGAGATGGCGACATTCGAAAGCGCAGGCGTGTCACGGGAGTAGACAGCAGGAGAAGGAGGCGAAGGCGCCATGGCGGTTTTGGTAACGGGCGGCGCGCGCAGCGGCAAGAGCTCTTTCGCGGAGAAGCTCGCGATGCATGGCAGCGAGCGGGGAGTCTATATCGCGACCTCCCACATCTACGATGAGGAAATGAGGGAGCGGGTCCGTCTGCACCAGCAGACGAGGATCCGTTCGGGGTATCCATGGGATACCCGGGAGGAGCCGTTTCGGCTGTGCGAGCTCTTGCAGCAGCTGGACGAGAGCGGCGAAGAGGCGGTTGTTCTGGTCGATTGCTTAACACTTTGGTTAAGCAACTGGCTGCTCCAGTATGAAGGTGAGCAGGACGCTTCCACCTTGGTGATGAAGCAGGTTGAGCAACTGGTGAATACAGTGTCAGGTTACCGTGGACGTGGACAGCTCATCATGGTAACGAATGAAGTCGGAGACGGCATTGTGCCGGAATACCCGCTTGGCCGCAGCTTCCGCGATTTGGCCGGAAGAATGAACCAGCGCTTAGCTGAGGTGTGCGAGCAGGTATTCCTGGTAACGGTCGGGATCCCTATTGAGCTGAAAAGCATGGCTTACCGGCTGGATGGATATAAGCAGTCTTAGAGGATGGAATGAATGGTGCGGTGATGATTCATGTGGATTTATTCCTGGCAGGAGATCGTCAGTATGACGGCTGCTGCCATTGTACTAGATTGGCTCATTGGCGATCCGAGATGGCCGACACACCCCGTTATTCTTATCGGGCGTTGGATTCGCTGGATGGAGGGGGTGTTGCGGAGTAAAAATGACTCCCCCTCCAATGAAAAATTCAAAGGAGTACTGCTTACAACTACTACTTTGATAATCAGCACGGGAAGTGTAGTCGTACTCGTGCTAGCCGCCCGTTCGGTTCATGAATGGCTCGGTTACGCCGTCTGTACGTGGTTGATTTCAACGACGATTGCGATCAAGGGACTCAAGGATGCCGCGTATCTCGTGTACAATCCGCTGCGCAAAGGAGAACTTGCCGACGCTCGCAAGTATACGGGTTACATCGTCGGCCGCGATACGGAAGCCTTGGAAGAAGAAGAGCTAACGCGCGCGGTCGTGGAAACCGTGGCGGAGAACATCGTTGACGCGGTGATTTCGCCGCTCTTCTATGCGCTGATCGGCGGAGCGCCGCTCGCTATGCTGTACCGGGCATCGAATACACTGGATTCGATGGTCGGCTACCGAAATGACCGTTACCGTCATTTCGGCTGGGCGTCGGCCCGCTGGGACGACGCCATGAACTGGATCCCGGCCAGGCTGACCGGGATCCTGCTGATCCTCGTCGCCCTGCTGCAGCCGGGCCTCTCGGCGAAGCGCGCAGCGGCGGCGAAACGCCGCTTCGCGCACCTGCACCCCAGCCCGAATAGCGGAATTCCGGAGTCGGCGGTCGCCGGGGCACTCGGAATTGAGCTTGGCGGGCTGAATATCTACGGCGGCGTAGCAAGCGAGCGCGCCCGCCTGGGCTGGCCGCTGCGTCCGCGGACGCAGCAAGATATTGTCTACGCCGTCAGGATGCTTTACGGCGTCAGCTTTGTAGTGATGGGAGGATTGCTGTGCATACTGCTCGTATTGTTCTAGATTGGCTGCGTGCTTGCATCGCAGCCTTTCAATTTCTAACACGTTTGCCGATTCCCGTGCAAATAACCTATACAGACCTTGTCTTTCGGCGCAGTGTGATCTTCTATCCGCTAGCCGGCGGCGTGATAGGTCTCCTGCTGCTTCTCGCGAGTGAAGGTCTAAGTCTGTTCCTTCCTCCACTTCCGGCAGCTGTGCTGCTTCTGGGACTTTGGGTGGTTTTAACAGGCGGGCTGCATCTGGATGGGCTAATGGATACCGCGGACGGTATCCTCAGCCACAGATCGCGCGAGCAAATGCTCGAAATCATGAAGGACAGCCGTGTTGGAGCGATGGGCGTCATTGTTGCCGTCCTTCATCTGCTGCTTAAGTTCGCGCTTCTCTACACGCTGTTGGAGTCCAATCAGTGGGATGGAGCCACTGGGATGAAGGGATACTTGCTGCTGGCGATTGTGCCTATTTGGAGCAGATGGTTTATGACGGCAGCCATTCAGGGGTGGCCATACGCGAGGAAAGAATCGGGCTTAGGCAGTTTTTTTCAGGGAGTAACAAAGTGGCATGTGGCCATCTCGTTAATAGTAGCTCTGTTTACAACTACGCTTTTTGTTTGTTTTAACGATGCAGGTTCGGATACATCCGTATGGCCTATCCCTATTTATTTTGCCTGTGCCACATGGTTGGCAGGATGGCTGATTGCGACTTACATCAGCCGTAAATTAGGGGGGCTGACCGGAGATACCTATGGTGCTTTGAACGAGCTGCTTGAAGCGATTCTCCTGCTTGGCGTCGTTATTTGTGCAACACCATAAAGAAAGGAGTGGAATTCATGTTAGAACGCTACGGACACGGAGGAGATCTCTGGACTGCTGAAGAAGCTTTTGGCCGGCCGAGAGATCAATTTCTTGATTTTAGCTCAAATATGAATCCGTTGGGTCCGCCTCCCGCTATTAGAGGAATCTGGATGGACGCCTGGAGAGACGTCGTGAAGTATCCAGATCCTGCGGTCCGCGAATTACGCCATAAGTTGGCTCAGAAATATAAAATCGAGATGGAGAGCATCTTGGTTGGCAATGGGGCGGCAGAGCTGATTGATTTGACAGCAAGGGTTCTGAAGCCAGCCGTGACGGGGCTTGCAAGGCCGTCATTCAGTGAATATGAGGAAGCGATTCACAAAACGGGCGGCAGGATTTACAATATCCCGCTGCGATCATCCCATCAGTTTGAGTTGCAACAGCCGGATGTGGAAGCCGCATTATCGGCAGTCGATCTCTTTTTCCTGGGCCACCCGAACAATCCGACAGGCCGGCTGCTTCCTCGCCACGTCGTAGAAAGTCTTCTAGAGAGTGGTCGCAGCTGTGTGCTCGATGAGGCGTTCATGGATTTTGTGCCTGATGAGCAGGAACACTCATTCCTTAAGCTGGCTTCAACGAGTCGGAAGCTCGTTGTTATTCGTTCGATGACGAAATTTTATTCGATTCCAGGAATTCGGCTAGGGTTTATGGTGGCGCACCCGGATTTGATTCGGGAAATCAGGCAGCAGCAAGTGCAGTGGAGCGTTAATTATTTGGCTCAGCGCATCGGTACGGCTGTACTTGAGGATGAGGAGTTTGAGCTGGCGAGCCGTCATTGGCTGCAGGATGAGAAGGCGTGGCTCACTGGGCAGCTGCGGCAATTGGGCTTAGATGTAGTGCCTACGGATGTAAACTTTGTATTATTTTCTTTTGCTCCGGAACTGGGCTTAACGATAAAGCAAGCGCAAAAACATATGGGACAAATGGGGATTTTGATTAGAGACGCCTCACTGTTTGAAGGTTTGAACGAACAATATGGCCGAGTCGCTATTCGGCTTCGCGAAGATAATGAGCGGTTGATTGAAGGACTCCGGCAAACAGTGGCAGCTTTGGCACAGAATCGAGGTCGAACGCATGACTGAAGCCGCGACATTAATGATTCAAGGCACAGCTTCGGACGTTGGCAAAAGCATTCTTACGGCAGCATTATGCCGTATTCTCGTTCAGGATGGGTGGCAGACAGCCCCTTTTAAATCACAAAATATGTCGCTTAATTCCTACGTGACCTTTGACGGGAAAGAGATCGGAAGGGCTCAAGGCGTACAAGCGGATGCCTGCCGCATTTTAGCTACAACGGATATGAATCCAATTTTGCTTAAGCCGAAGCAGGATATGGTCGCTCAGGTGATTGTTCACGGCAAGCCATACTCTGATTTAGATGCAAGGACCTATCGGGAATCTTACCTGCCGAAGGCGGAAGCGATTGTCAAAGACGCCTTAGGCCGGCTGCGCAGCGAATATGAGATTGTAGTGCTGGAGGGAGCGGGAAGCCCTGCCGAAGTTAATCTGAAAGATCGCGACATCGTCAACATGCGTTTAGCCGGATGGGCGGATGCTCCTGTGCTTCTCGTCGCTGATATTGATCGCGGTGGTGTCTTTGCATCGATTGTAGGGACGCTGGAGATTTTGACGCCGGAAGAACGAGATCGTGTGAAGGGCTTTATTATCAACAAGTTCCGTGGGGATGTCAGTCTGCTGAAACCGGGATTGGATTGGTTGGAGGAAAAGACAGGGAAACCTGTGTTAGGCGTGATCCCCTATTTGCCGCAGCTGGGCATTGAGGATGAAGATTCCGCTTCTTTGGATTCCAAACGCATGCAGAAAAGGGCTCAAAGCACGCCTGAGAAATCAAAGGATCAACTGGACGTTGCTGTGATTCGCTTACCTCGTCTATCTAATTTTACGGATTTTGATCCGCTCCAGGAGGAAAAGGATGTTCATTTCAGATACATTACCCATGTCTCCGATTGGGGGAGTCCCGACGTTGTCTTGCTCCCGGGAAGCAAAAATACGATGGATGATCTGCGGCATTTGAACGAGTCGGGCTTGGCGGCGCGCATCAAAGCGTTTGCGTTATCCGAAAAGGGATGGGTCGCCGGCATTTGTGCGGGTTATCAGATGCTTGGTGTTAGGCTGCTTGATCCGCAGGGTTATGAATCCGATCATCCTGAGCTTGAGGGGATTGGGCTTTTGCCGACAGAGACCGTGTTTACCCCGGACAAACGTACGGTTCAAGTGAAGGGTAGTTCGTCGCTTTTTGCAGATGATGCTGATGCCAGCCGGATGTTTGAAATTGATGGGTATGAAATCCATATGGGGCGAACACGGTTTTTGGAAGATGTCGTCATGCCTTTTCAAATTAGAGCGTATACCAATGATGAGGCCATCGCCTCGGATAATGTGTTGCACGGAGACGGAGCAGCTGTGGAACAGGGACGTATTTGGGGGACTTATGTGCATGGCATTTTGCATAATGATGATTTTCGGAGAGCGTGGTTAAACCGGATTCGCAAAATGAAAGGGCTCACGCCTGTTAACGGGGGCTTGCTCTTCAAAGAACGCAGAGAGGCCGCGTTTGATAGGCTGGCTGACCATGTTAGAAGTCACTTGGATATGCAGCGCGTTTATGAGATGATGAAGGTATCACAGCCTTGTCAAAGGGAGGACGTCAAAGAATGAAAATTTATACTCGCACCGGGGATGCCGGACAGACAGGCGTAATTGGCGGTCGTGTGGATAAAGACGATGCTCGTGTTGAAGCATACGGTACGACGGATGAATTGAATTGTTATGTGGGCCAGGCAATGAGTTTTATGGACCCGGCCAAATATCCGGATCTCTTGCCGGATTTGCTCCAGGTGCAGCATGAGCTGTTTGATTGCGGGTCGGATCTTGCGCTCTTGAAGCAGGATCTGCGCCCATACAAAGTTACTGCAGCAATGGTGGATGCGCTTGAGGCGTGGATCGATAAATACGATGCGGAAACGCCGGATATTACACGATTTATCTTGCCAGGCGGCGGAAGCGTGTCCTCTACGCTGCATGTATGCCGCACGGTTTGCCGCAGAGCGGAACGCAGGGTCGTCACGCTCGCACGCACACAGGAAATTAATCCGGAAGTACGCAGGTACTTGAACCGGCTGTCTGATTTGTTCTTTACGATTGCCCGCACAGCGAACCATCGCGAAGGGATTGCTGATGTGGAGTATGTACGCAGCGCCGAGGTGTTTAGACGTAAATCATGAGCTATTATGAACCGCTAGTATATATGGTGCCGCCTGAGGAGGAAGGTTTTATTCTGAAGACGGTGCTGCAAAAAAGATTGATGGTCTCACGCAAGCTGCTGTCCCGCATTAAATTGACGGAGCAAGGCATTACCGTGAATGGCGTCAGGCAGTACATTAATATTAAGGTGAAAGCAGGAGACCGTGTAGAGATCCGTATGGAGGAGGAAGCGTCCGAGGATATTTTGCCGCAAGACCTTCCTCTACATATTCTTCATGAAGATGAGCATCTGCTGATTCTGGCCAAAGACGCAGGGATCATCGTGCATCCCACACATGGACATTACGTGAATACGATTGCTAACGGCGTTGTGTATCACTGGCAGCAGGCTGGCATTACATGCCGTTTCCGCCCTGTGCATCGGCTGGATCAAGAAACATCCGGTGTATTGGCAATCGCTAAAACGCCATATGTGCACCAGCAAATATCCGAGCAGATGATTCAGCATCAGGTGAAGAAGGAATATTTGGCCTTTGTTTGGGGGCGTTTTGAGGAAGCGAAAGGAACGATTAATGAGCCTATCGACCGCGATCCCGAGCAACCGCATGTCCGTATCGTCACTCCGGAAGGTTACTCGGCTGTCACCCATTATGAAGTCGTGGAACAATATGCGCAGGCTGCTTTAGTTCGTATCTGGCTTGAGACCGGGAGAACGCACCAAATTCGCGTGCATATGCGGCACTTAGGTCACCCGTTAATCGGGGACAAAATGTATATATTGCCCGAATTTGAGACGAGCCCGGCAGCTGAAGAGGCTGGCAAGCGGCTGAACCGGCAGGCACTGCATGCTTTTAGGCTCGGCTTTGTTCATCCTGGGACAAGGGAATGGACGGAATTTAACGCTCCGCTTCCTGCAGATTTAGCCGGTTTACAAGCGTGGTTACAAAAAAATGACTAGTTTTACAAAAACCATCCAAATTTTAGGGTGGTTTTTGTTTGGAATAACTTGACTTTCCAATTAAATTAGCCCAAAATTTTAATTAATTATGGATTAGCTTCCCACATACATAAAGGAGTCCTTACATCATGAGAGTAAAAGTATATGGTTATGATAAATGCGGCACGTGCCGAGCAGCCCTGAAATGGTTAAAAGCGCATGACGTCGAAATCACGGAGAATGTTCCATTATTCGAGACGCCTCCTTCTGCGGGCGAGTTGTCCAAGCTGTTAAGTGACAGCGGGCTTGGCATCAAGAAGTTTTTTAACACCTCTGGTGAAGTGTACAAAGAAATGAATTTGAAAGATAAGCTCCCGGGCATGACGCAAGAGCAAATGTTGGAACTATTAGCTTCAAACGGCAGATTGATTAAACGCCCGATTGTGACAGATGGTGAGAAGGTTACGGTTGGCTTTAAGGAAGCTGAATTTGAGGAAGCATGGGCATGGGGGTGAAGTGAGGTTGGATGAGAAACAGAAACCACCACGCAAAAAATCACCGCTAGCCATAGGCGGTTTCCTCGCGGTTTTGCTATCGCAAGGCAAGCTGCTTTTGGCGGCCTTAAAATTCGGCAAGGTCGGCGGGGCCGTCATATCGATGTTTATTACCATTTGGGCTTACGCTTATCTTGCGCCACTTCCTTTTGCCATTGGCATTGTGGTCATGATTCTGATACATGAACTTGGTCATGTTTTAGCGGCAAAGTTGAAAGGGCTTCCCGTCTCGGCGCCTGTTTTTATCCCTTTTCTAGGTGCATTGATAACAATGAAAAAAAATCCGACCGATGCAGCAACGGAAGCATTTATCGGTATCGGAGGGCCTATTCTCGGGACGTTAGGGGGCGTTGCTGCATTTGCACTAGGCATGTACGTGGATTCCCCTGTTATTGTTTCGGTAGCTTATGCTGCGTTTTACCTGAATTTAATTAATTTATTGCCGATTCATCCGCTTGATGGCGGTCGAATTGCAACTGCTGTCACCCGTTGGTTATGGATTGTCGGTTTAATTGGCGGTTTAGTTTTTATTTTTTATCTGGACCATTATGTTAATCAGCTTATTTTCTTTGCTATCTGGGCGATGTTTGCCTGGGATTTGTATAAGAAATACGTGAAATACAGGCATAAAGAGCAGTTAGTTTCCGTTTCCACCCGATTTGAATTTGCTGCCGAACATTTACTTCAGCAAGGGTATATGATCCCAGGTGAAAATCACACCCGTGATTTGGATTTTACGACGTATTCGGATTTACAGGGCGTAGGTGACGGCAGGCAAACGATTGTCATGTACTGGCAAGGTATTGGGTTTGAAGGACAGGCCTATTTGCCACAACAAGCCTTGATTCGAAGAGTACAGCTTGTCAAAGTAGACCGTTTGCAGAAAGAAAGCGGATTTTATCTAGGTCTACAGGTACAGGTCGATTTTACACCTTTAGGTATTCAGGAGCGATATTATGAGGTTCCGGCCAAAACCCGTTGGAAATTCGGAGCAGCTTATTTCGGGCTCATTTTATTCTTACTTTATATGATAAGACTGGTTCATCAAGCAGGAATTATGGATTGACTGTTTAATACAACATAACGAGGATAACTATCATGACATTTATGGGATCAAAGCGGCTTAGCCAGCTAGGATCGGCTATTTTTTCGGAAGTGGCGGATTGGAAGAGAGAGGTTATGAACCAAGGGGTAGACGTCATAGATTTAGGTATAGGAAGTCCTGACCTACCGCCGTCTGAACGCATTATTGAAGCCATTACAGAGGCAGTGCGCAACCCGGCACACTATGGATATCCAACATCGGAAGGAAGCTTTGCCTTTCGTGAAGCGGTAGCTAGATGGTACCAGTTCCGATTTGGTGTAGAGCTTAATCCCGATAATGAAATTTTAACATTAATGGGTTCTCAAGATGGTCTTGCTCATTTGGCGCTTTCACTCTGTGATCCTGGGGACATTGCCATTGTTCCCGATCCAGGTTACCCCATATATTCGGCAAGTCTCGTGTTAGCGGGAGTTGAGCCTTACTTGCTACCCCTGCGAGCTGCAAATGATTTTTTGCCCCAATTAGATGACATCCCAGTAGACGTGGCTGCCAAAGCGAAATTCATCCTGTTAAACTATCCGAGCAATCCGTTGTCTGCTGTTGCAGATCGTGCTTTTTTTGAGCATTTGATAGCTTATGCCAAAAAGCATGAATTGCTTGTCGTACACGATCTAGCCTACTCTGAAATGGCATTTGACGGCTTTAAACCGATCAGCATTTTAGAGATCGAGGGCGCTAAGGAGGTTGCTGTCGAGTTTCATTCACTGTCCAAAAGCTTTAATATGGCAGGTTGTCGGATCGCGTTCCTAACTGGCAATGCGGCTGCGGTAAAAGCGCTGCGAACGCTTAAATCGAATATCGATTATGGCGTATTCGGAGCCATCCAAGCGGCCGGAATTGCAGCATTAGAGGAAGATATGGAGCACGATCATTCCGTAGCCGGCGTTTATGAAAGAAGACGAAATGTGTTTATTTCGGCTTTAGCAGATGCAGGTTGGAGGATACCGCCACCCAAGGCAACCATGTTTATCTGGGCACCCATTCCAAAAGGATGGACATCTCGACAAATTTCCCGGGAAATGCTGTTCCGTGCCGGCGTCGTTGTTATACCTGGAGACGCATTCGGAGCAGAAGGAGAAGGCTTTGTACGAATTGCTTTGGTGCAGGATGAAGCCAGATTACTTGAGGCGGCAAGACGCATAGGCGATTGGCTTCGAACCGTAGAATGAAAATTAGAGATTTTGGTAAAAATAGGAGAATGAGAGATATATGATTTTTTTGCACAAGAAGATTAAACCTTAATAGTTGAAAGGGGTAAGCATATGGACGCCATTTCCTCATTATCAGAGCTCTTAGCAGAGCAGAAGCCTTCATCGTATGTAGAAATTCCTGGAGTCTTGGGACAGACGTTTGGGCAAGCGACAATTGCAGCAACATTACCTATGAGCAAATTATTTTCACTCTATGAAGTTGATTTAGAAGTTCAGCGTGCGATTATTCCACGCAATCTTTCTAAATTGATTGATTATGTTAATCTGTACTTGGAAAATCGCCAACCGATCTATTTCCCGGGTATTATTTTCTCAGCAAGAGGCGCAGGTCAATATGACGATGAACAACAAGCGCTTCGTTTGCAACCGATTGAGAAGTTGTACGTGGTCGATGGCCAGCACAGACTGGCAGCTTTCCAACGCATTATGGAAACGTTGCAAAGCCAGATGGCACGTGCCAAAGACCGTCGGGAATACGAGAAGATGGAAGAGATCACAGAGAAGCTTCGCCGCTTGTATGCCTTCCCGATTTCCACGATGACGTATTTGGACATTAATGCTCGTCAAGAACGCCAATTGTTTTCGGACATTAACAAACTTCCTCGCAAGCTTGGCGGTAACTTGGCTGTGCTTCGGGATCAACGCAGATTTTACCATGTTGCTGCAACGGAGCTTGCTTCCAAAGCCCCAGCTATGCAAAAGCTGACTGTTGACATGTTCTCTGAACGCGGCAAATCGCCTGAGTATTTGTTCTCGTATCACTTGCTGATTGAAATTTTGGTTGCCTTGTTCGAAGGCAGAATGAAATCGGCAGCTCGGAATAACGGTTACCAATATGAGGACAAAGATCTTCAGGATCTGGTCTCTTTAGCGGGTACCTACTTTAACGGTTTGCTGAATTATTTGGATGCGCCGGCCAAAGGTGAAATCGTTTGGACTGAAAATATCCAAATCGCGCTTGCTTTGTTCATCCATGAAGAAGCTACGAAAACAGGCAAATTCAATCGTTATGCGCTTGAGCATGCTTTGAAAATACTTCCTCATGTAAATTGGAATGGGATTTATGCGGGAGACGAGAAGGATCGTTTACCTAGACGTACCCGGATCATGAAAGCTTATAATTTTATCAAGAATTTCTATACAGAGCAGAATGCTTTCCTAATCAGCGATAAGGAGGATGTGAGCTAATGGAAGGATTACGCCTCAAAATGACGATTCATCCGTTTTGCGAGAAATTCGGGCTTTCAACCGTAGCCTTGCGCGTTCAGGATTTGCTCAATTATACGATGATCGACCCTATGGTACAGCGGAAGTTAAGCAATATGCAAAGACGCAAAATCTCCACGTATCTGCAAGAACGTGAATTGGATCATGTCTTTTTCGGTCCGGTTACGCTTTCACTGCGTGAAGTGAATCAACTGTCCAAAGGCGAGAAAGAATTTTTGCTGAAACATGGTTCGAAGCTTTCTATTTTGGACGGACAGCATCGCATCCTAGCGCTTGGTTACGTGAATGAGCAAATGCAGAAGGAAGTTCGACGCTACGAGAAAAAGCTGGTGCTTCTGAAAATCAAACAGCGCAAGATGCCTGAAGATGCAGATATTAAGCAAGAAGTTGAAGAAACGGAAGGCACGATCAATCAACTTGAGAGCAGACGCCTTGATTTGATGGAGACACAGCTTGCCGTGCAAATCTACATTGGCTTAACGGAGGAAGAAGAGCAGCAGCTATTTGGCGATATCAACTCCAAAGTCCAGCTGGTGAGCAAAGAGCTTGGTCACTCTTTCGATTCTATTGATCCGCTTAATCTGGTTATTCAGCAGGTTGTTGATCATAACGTGTATCTCAAAGCTGTCGGCGTAGAGCGACGCAGCAATTTGACGTCGTTTAACCGTAATTTCACATGCTTCAGCTGGTTATATGCGACTGCAACCATGTTATTTTCGGGCAGAATGCAGCCGTCTTATGAGCTTCAGCGCAAGATTCGCCATGATCCTTCGACGTATGTGGAGATCCTGCACCAGTTCTTCAATACGTTATTGCCGATGATGCCGGAGCAACCAGGTCTAGCGCAGTATACTTCAGCAAATCGGGTTATCCAAGAAAGCATCGCACTCTATTCGAACCGGTTCTTATTCCCGAACGGGCAATATAACGAGGAATGGACAGATTGTTTGCAAATTCTTGAAGGATTTGATTGGTCTCACGAGAATGAGGAATTGATTTATGTCTTCGGTGCATTGGATAACGGCAAAATCAACCTGATTCACGAAAAATCATTGAAAAAGCATGTAAAACTTGTACAATTCTTCCTCGAAGGCACAGAATCAGTGAATGCGTCGGAAGAAGAAGAGTCAACAGCTTAATAAGCTTGACCCAGTGCCTTTCTCTCTCAACGGAAGTTGTGAGAGGAAGGCTTTTTTGTTTTTTAATAACCCATAATCTACCATTATACGAAATATACGAATATCATCCATCATTCGTCTATACCAAAAAAGTTCACTAGAATACTATGTACTATAAAGATTGAAAGGAGGAGAAAACGATGAGTTGCTCCGTATATGCTACATTGTCTCGCATCAGCCTTGGTACAGTCATCACAATCCATGCAGGTACTACTCCGAACCACACAGGTAGATTCCTAGGTATTGAACATGGTAACGTTGTTCTTGCAAGTAATAACACTGTCTTCTTTTTCCCGGTTGATAGAATCTCCGTTATCCACATCCCTTAATTAAAAAAGTTGGAAGAGACTGTCTGGAAGGTCAGAAATGATCGGATGGACAGTCTCTTTATTTCACGTTACACTTACCATAATTCGGTCGTGAAGAACACGCCGCTTCGATACTTTGTATCGGGGCGGCTTTTTGTGTTTCTTGTGTCCAAAAAAGGAGTGGGGACGTGTGCAGAGCTTTGATCAGAAATATGAGGAATGGCTGCAAATGAATATTAAACAGGAAGCTAATCTGAGAAGGCGAGGATTGCTTGAAAATGGGCTTGGTCATGGGATAGTCTGATGGCGCTTGACCGTTGGATATTTCTTCCTGTCGCGTATCTTTCTATTAAAGATGAACCTTGGCGGTGTCGACAGCTCATCCTTTCCTTCGTCGGTACTTTTCTCTCGACAGAGGTGGCGTCTGAGTTAACATTTCTTGAAGCTGAAGCTGTGCGTTATTCACGTCGCCTTTTGCGTCCGTTTACAGCAGTGGAGTTAGCAGACCATTTACGAGTCACGGATCGACATGCGCGGCGGCTCTTGCATAATTTAGTAGATCGTGACTTTTTGGTTGTGCATAGTGGAAACAAAAGGTATCGCACGTACTGCTTATGGACAGAGTCGACAAATACTACGAGGCGACAGAGTCCATCAGATATGGAACAGAGGCAAAAATATGCGAAATAACGGCGATGAGTTCCGTTAGCGAAATTACAAGTGTTATGGAAGTTGCTTCTAGATATTTTATCATCGCCCGCTTGTTTCAGCGCTCCCAACTTTGTCCATACTGCATAATGTTAGCACCTTATCGAGCAGGAGGGTCTTGGAACCATGTTGGCCGTTCATCAACGCATGGCGGAGTTATGGACAATACGCAGAGCGCGGGAGTTAACGCGAGCAGAGCAGGATGAGTTAATGCTGTGCATGGAAGCTAACGCGACCTATGTTTGGAATCGCTTAAAACTAGAAAATTTATCGCTTTGCGCCTCGCTTACAGGAGATTATGATTGGCTGCACGATATTTGCGAGCGCATTGAAAAGATTGAACCTAAGCACTGACCGAAAGGGGTCGGTGCTTTTTTCCTTTTCTGCTAGAGAGTGGACGGGTATAATGGTAGTAGTCTATTTTTAAGGAGATGCCTCATGGTAAGCTGGTTCAAGCAAGTGGGCGAAGGGCCCTATAAATTCTTAACTCTGGGTTTACTGCTACTGACAGCGCTATTCATAAGACTCTATCTTGCACCAATCTGGATGGGCTATGATACGGATGTCCGAACGTTCATGGCTTGGTCGGACCGTGCCTATACGGTTGGTTTGTCCGGCATGTATGACAATGCCAAGGAATATTTCCTGGATTACCCGCCAGGCTATATGTATGTCCTGTATGTTATAGGCATGCTGCACCACAAACTGTCCATCCCTTGGGAGAGTGGACAATCGTTATTACTGCTGAAATTCCCTGCCATTTTGGCGGATATCGTAACCGTTTATTTGTTGTTTCGACTTGCAACCAGCAGGGAGGACGGCGCGCGATCATGGCTGCAAGCGATAGGAATAGCTGCATTGTTTGCCTTTAATCCTGCGATCTGGTCGAACTCTGCGATTTGGGGGCAGGTTGATTCGTTTTTTATGCTGTTTATTGCGGCGACATTTCTGATGCAGCAGCGCGGGAAACTGCCTCAAGCTTCCGTGTTTATCGCCTTAGCTTTGTTGCTCAAGCCGCAGGCGCTCCTTTTCGGCATTTTTCTGCTCATTGATGTTTTACGCAAGCGCAATTTAATGGTATTCCTGCTGAGTGTACTCAGTGGCATGACGACCATAGCGGTAGTTGCACTTCCTTTTGCCATTGGAAGAGGTTATGGATGGTTAATCGGGCTTTACTCCGGCACGCTGGCTTCTTATCCCTACGCTTCCCTGAATGCGTTCAATCTTATGGCGCTCTTAGGCGGCAACTTTATTGACATAAAAAAGAGTTTCCTGCATATCTCCTATGAAAAATTGGGTATAGTGCTCATGATCCTTTCGATCTTGTACACTTGCTATTTGTATATCCGCAGCAAAGGTCAGAAGGGTGCCGTCTTGTATGTGGCTTTCTTATTTATAACGGCTGTTTTTATGTGTATGACCAAAATGCATGAGCGCTATTTGCACTACGGGCTGCTGCTAGCTCTTACGAGTTTTATTTATATCAAGGATCGCCGTATTCTTGGTCTGTTTATTGGCTTTAGTTTGACTCATTTCATCAATATCGCGGATGTGCTGCTGCGAAGTTTTCATCAAGACTATCATATTCCACGGTATGATCCGTTGATGCTGGCTGTATCTGCCATCAATGTTATATTATTTGTTTATGCATGTATTTTGGGATGGAGGCTTTTCGTGCAATCACAACAAGAACAGAGTAATCAGGATGACCTCGTCCCGATTCCACAAGTCCCGACCAGGGACAAGTGGACCGAGCGCTGGGATGCCATTTTCAAAGAAAGCAAGGATGGGATAGAACGAAGCCCGAGGGGACGTTTTTTCTCTAAAAAGGACGCGCTATATCTAGGTTTACTGGTCGTCATCTACACCATTATCGCTTTATTCCATCTGGGCGGGCACAAAGCGCCTACTACTTTTTGGAAGCCGACAACCACTGGGGAAGCCGTCGTTGCTGACCTCGGCAGCTCCCACAACATTACTAGAATTAACACTTTTGCCGGTGTTGGGGAAGGTTCCTATTCCTTTTGGTTCTCAAAAGATGGCCAACAGTGGCAGGATCAAATCTCTGTCAAATCCGATCATACCAAAGTTTTCACATGGAACGCGGTAGAACCGATGAAAGATGCTCGTTATGTTAAAGTGGTCATTGACGGGCAGGAAAGTGCACCGCTGCATCTGCATGAAATCGGGATTTTCGGGGATGGCAATTCGACCATTTTACCGATTACTGATCTGAAAGAGCAGGATATAAACCCGGCGGACGAAGGAAAAACAGCGAATTTATTCGATGAATCCAGCGTAGTACCGTACACGCCTACGTACATGAACGGGACTTACTTTGATGAGATTTATCACGCAAGAACGGCTTATGAACATCTTCACAAAATAGAGCCTTATGAAAGCACACATCCGCCGCTAGGTAAAGTGCTCATGGCGATCGGCATTTACATATTCGGGCTCAATCCGTTTGGATGGCGTATTATTGGAACGCTGTTCGGGGTTGGTATGATTCCCGTCATCTATGTGTTTGCCAAGCGGATGTTCGGCCGTTCTGAATATGCTTTTATTGCGGCATTCCTCTTAACGTTTGATTTTATGCACTTTGCGCAGACACGCATTGCGACGATCGATGTTTACGGCGTATTCTTCATCATGTTGATGTTCTATTTCATGTATCGCTATACGACGCTAAGCTTTTATCGGGAAAAGCTCTGGGCCACATTGATCCCGCTGGGGCTGTCCGGCCTCTTTTTCGGAATAGGTGCGGCCTCCAAATGGATCGTGATTTACGGCGGTGCGGGCCTGGCCCTTCTGCTGCTATTATCTTTATTAGAGCGTTATAGCGAATACCGGTTCGCTCGGCGCTTGCTGCAGGAGGATGAGCATAAAGCACCAGCTCAGGTTCAGGTGGATACGGAAGATCCAGAGCAGGTCATCTCATCTTGGGATGAGGCTGAGGAGGATACGAAGCCGGCTTTATCCGATTCGGAGCGCAGCCGATTACTGCTTGTGCAGAAACTATTTGCAAAAAATACGATCCTTACTCTCCTGTGGTGCGTACTAACGTTTGTTATCATTCCGTTAGGTATTTATACGCTATCGTATATTCCTTTCATGATGGTTCCGGGACCTGGACATCAGCTGAAGGATGTCGTCACTTATCAGGTGCATATGTACAAGTATCATAAGGATTTGGTAGCGACTCATCCGTTCTCATCCCCTTGGTGGGAGTGGCCGATGATGCTGCGCCCGATCTGGTATTATCAAGCCAAGTTTATGCCGCAGGGCATGTTGTCGAGCATCGTCTCGTTCGGAAATCCGCTGGTTTGGTGGCCTGGCTTTATCGCGGTCATCTGCTCGTTCTATGTGGCTGTGAAGAGGAAAGATAAGCTGCTGCGCATGCTGTTAATCGCTTATTGTTCCCAATACTTGCCATGGATGCTGGTGCCGAGGCTCACTTTTATTTATCACTATTTTGCCATGGTGCCGTTCCTGGTGCTCATTCTGACCTACTATATCAAAGATTATTTGGAAGAAGGTCCGCTTCATAAAAGAAGATGGGTTTACGGTTATTTACTAGGAGTATTCGTCTTGTTTGCTCTGTTCTATCCGATTCTTTCAGGGATGATGATTCCATCGAGGTATTCCTTCTTCCTCCGGTGGCTGCCGGGCTGGAACTTCTTTTAAGAAAAGTGGTTGACGTGCCTGACAGGCGATGGTAAGATAATCCCAAGCAAAATACTATGAATTAAAAGTCGACCGAACAACAGGAGACTCCGACCTTACATTGAACAATGGAAGCGGGGTTTCTTTTTTATCCAAAAACCATAATGGAGTGTGAACGAAATGGCGAAGGTAGTCATTATCTCAGGAAGTCCAACCCCCACATCCCGATTACACGGGGTTATTGAAGTAGCGAAGAATGAATTGGTGCAAGCGGGTCTTACCGTAGACTGGATCAAAGTGCGCGATATCCCTGCAGAAGACTTGCTGTACGCCAAATTTGACAGCGAAGCCATTGTGAGCGCGAACGCGCTTGTTGCTGCAGCAGATGCCGTTTTTGTAGCTACGCCTGTTTACAAAGCCTCCTATACCGGTGTGCTAAAAGCATTCCTTGACCTGCTCCCGCAAAAGGGGCTGGAGCGTAAAATTGTGCTCCCTTTAGCCGTAGGCGGTACGCTATCTCACTTGCTCGCCATCGATTACGCGCTTAAACCGGTGCTGTCCGCATTGGGCGCACAAAATATTTTGCAAGGTGTGTATGTGCTTGATAAACAGGTGACTTGGGGCGAACAAGGACAAGCCATTCTAGAGGATGAAATTTCTACTCGGTTACATGAGTCCGTCACGCAGTTTATCCAAGAAATTAACTGGCATACCAGTCGCTAAATTGGCATACAGATGACATAACCCGCCATTAGTATTCACTTGCTGATGGCGGGTTTTGTGTGGCTGCATTTAGATAGACAGCTGTTCAAGGAGGAGAAGCAATGGGTTTATTTGATGGTTTAATGGGGAACGCCTCGGAGCTTAATCTGGCGGATGTGAATAAGGAATTTGCTCATGTGTTGGCAAGTTCAGAAACGATCGAAAAAGCGTATAAACTGATCCGTGATCTTTTTATTTTTACCAACAAAAGGCTAATATTAGTAGATAAACAAGGATTGTCGGGCAAGAAAATGGAGCTTCACTCGATTCCTTATAAAAGCATTACCCATTTCAGTATTGAGACAGCAGGTACTTTTGATCTCGATGCAGAAATGAAGATATGGATCAGCAGCACACATACGCCGATTGAAAAAAAGTTTAACAAAAGCTTAAACATATACGAACTTCAGAGCGTACTAGCTGAGTACGTTTTGAAATAAATGAGGGAACATAGTGTTTGAATCGCCATTGGTAACTTTTACTGATGGTGGTTTTTTGTGCCGGGGAGAGCGCTGTCGTGCTATACTGAACATATATTTATTTGGATAGGAGCGATTATGTTGTCAGAGAATTCATCGGGTTCCGTGCTGCTAGTTGACGGGATGGCGTTATTATTTCGCGGTTATTACGCCACTTCATCGAGCGGTTATATTATGAAAACAGAAAACGGTGTGCCGATTAATGGCGTATACGGTTTTCTGAAATATTTACTTGATGCGATTCAAACCTTTAAGCCTTCTCACGTGGTGTGCTGCTGGGATATGGGGAGTAAAACGTTCCGTACGGAGAAATTTGAAGCATACAAAGCGAATCGCGGGCCTGCCCCGGAGGAGTTAATTCCACAATTCGATTTGGTAAAAGAAGTGACGGCCAGCTTTAACATCCCGAATATTGGTGTTGTCGGTTACGAAGCTGACGATTGCATCGGAACACTGGCCCGTACATACAGCCCGCTGACGAAAGTTCAAATTTTGACCGGAGATCATGATATGCTCCAGCTTGTGAATGAGAGCACGGAAGTCATTATTATGAAAAAAGGGCACTCCAACTACATGGTTTATACCCTGGAAACATTGATGGAAGAGAAAAGTCTGACGCCTGCGCAGATTATTGATCTGAAAGGTCTAACCGGCGACACGGCGGATAACTACCCGGGCGTCAAAGGAATCGGGGAGAAAACAGCGACCAAGCTGCTGAACGAGTATCAGGATATTGGAGGCATTTTGGAAAATCTGGCTGCGCTGCCCAAAGGTGTTCGAGCCAAAATTGAAGCGGAGTTGGAGATGCTGCATCTATCGCGTGACTTGGCGACGATTCGTCTGGATGCGCCTGTTGCCTGTGCGCTTGAGGATTGCGGATGGGCGATGGAGCGGGAGAAAGTGATCGCGAAGTTCGAGGAAATTGCGTACAAAGGATTAATCAAGTTAATCGGTTAATATAAAATGGAGGGTGCCGAATAGAATTGGCATCCTCCTTTTTGCGCGTGCTAGCAAAAGCGAGCAAGCTGTTCAACGAGCAGCCCTAACGCTGCTTCTTATCGTTTTTGGCGAGAAATGAGCTACTTCTCTCAGAATTTCATCGCCGATTGCCGATAGCGGAGCGGCGTAGTTTTGGTAATCTGCCGAAAGACACGGCCGAACTGGACTAAGGAGCCGAAGCCGACCTGTTCAGCAATCATGATTACTTTCAGTTTGGTCTCTGTGAGCAGCCTTTGCGCTTCCTGGACACGAACAAGATTGATATATTCGACAAGTGAAAATCCGGTGATCTCCTTGAACATACGGCTTAAATACGCCGGGCTGATTTCAAATCTTTCCGCTAGCTCTTCCAATCGCAGAAGCTCGGCAAAATGGGTGTTAATGTAACGCACAATCGTCGATATTTTCCGATGTAAAGGAGAGACATGCTCCGGTGATGTGACCGGATGCTGGCGAATAAAACGTGTAGTGAACAGCAGCAGCTCGATCAGAAAATGACGCAAAGCGAAGGTTTGTCCGAGCTGAGGTTCTTTTGCTTCATGAATCATTTTGCCGAGAATGTCTTCGACAAAACGACGTGTCGGGAGATCGAGCCTGAGCACCGGCGCAGTATGCGTGAAGGCATCGAGCAGGAAAGGAGCATCGGATCTCATGCTCTCCAGGAAGTGATCGCTGAAATTCATCACGACACGCGCATGCCCAAGCTTATCGGAGTCCGAAGTAGCGTGAAGCTCGCGCCGATTAATGAGCACCAGGTCTCCCGGAAGGATGAGATACGAGCGGTCCCGAATGAAATACATGCGCTCACCTTCGTACAAATAATAGAGCTCATACATATCATGCATGTGCTGTGTTCTCTCGAACGATCCATGACGATGAATATGTTGAATATAAAATGGGCCTTCATCCTCATTGCCGAAGGTGACGGTGCTGGGCATCAGAGTACTCCTTTTGTTCAAGTTGTTGTAATGGAAGTATAACATAAGCGCAGTGAAAAATATGAATAGTTTTCCTTGAAAATAGGAATAGATGAAGAGAAAACGCTCCTAACTTGCGATATGATTAAGCTATAAGAAAATAGCAAACGTTTGCAAAATAAGGGAGGAACACACAAAATGAAAGAGCTTATAGACGCAATCAAATCAGGAAATACATCAACGTTATCAGCGCCAGGCGTTAAAGTATATGGTTCATCTTTAACACAAATTGGAAATACTTCGCTTGTTATGGTACGTACGGAGGCTGGAAAGCGGCTGGTTGCGGTTGGTGAGAGCGATTTGTACAACCAATTAAACGGAGAAGTTGTTGATGGCGCGAAAGTGGCTCCATTAACGCACGAGAACCGTTTGACACTGAATCAATTCTTGCCTTATACGGCCCCGCAAGCATTTGGCACGCAGGTGGCTACGATGGGTCTGGGTGATCGCCTTGGTATTGCAAGCCCTGGACATATTCAAACGATTCGCGGCAGAGATATCCGTCCCGTGTTGGCACAGCAAAGTATTCGTGAGCTTGCGCTTACAGGCAGAACGTATGAGGATGTTTTGGACGCGGCTGCTTATGCGGTTTTCCAAGAAGGCTACAAAGATGGCTATGGCGCAGACGGCGACCATTTGAAGAAAGAGGAAGACATCGAGTATGCACTGCGTCTTGGCTTTACGATGCTGACGCTCGATTGCTCGGAGAACATCGACAACACGATTGAAACATTGTCCGCAGATGAGGTCGCAGTTAAATATGCAGCTTTGCCAGCCGGTTTGCGTGAGCACTATGAGAAACGTTACTTGGAGACGCCTGCTGATGTACCAGGTGCAGCACTTAACTACACGCGTGAAGCGCTCCAAAAAGATGTGCTGATCTACGACGCAGCCATTAATTTCATGGAAGCTATTTACCGCAAATATATCGCAACGCTGGATCGTGCGGTTGATTTTGAAATTTCGATTGATGAGACGGCTACACCGACATCGCCTGAAGCCCACTACTTGGTAGCGAACGAGCTTCGTGACCGTGGGGTTACGATTTTCAGCATGGCGCCGCGCTTCTGCGGGGAATTCCAAAAAGGGATCGACTACATTGGCGATATCGCGCAATTTGAGCGTGAGCTGGCGAGCCATGCGGCGATTGCCGTACATTTTGAATACAAGCTGAGCATTCATTCCGGTAGCGACAAGTTCAGTGTGTTCCCACTAATCGGGCAATACACGAAAGGTTTGTTCCATATCAAAACGGCAGGTACAAATTGGCTCGAAGCGGTACGTGTTGTAGCAAAAGTAAACCCATCCCTGTATCGCCGCATGCATCAATTTGCTTTGGATCATTTTACAGAAGCGACAGCTTATTACCACGTGACGACGGACATCGATGCCATCGTTCCTCTTGCTGAAGTCGCGGATGCCGATCTGCCAAACTACATGGAAGAAAACAATGCGCGCCAATTGCTGCACATCACATACGGCCTGCTGCTGCAAGCAAAAAATGCCGATGGCAGCAAGCAATTTGCTGAAGAATTCTTCCGTACGATGACGGAGCAGGAAGACGTCTTCGCTGAAGGTTTGCGTCATCATATTGGTAGACATTTGGAGCTGCTCGGTAAATAATTAAAAAAGAGGCAATCCTCAAGCGCTTTGATCTGCTTGAAGATTGCCTCTTTCTTATTCTTGATTCGAAGGTTCATTCCGGTTATCATCTGCGCCAGGATAGTCCCGTTTGAGGCCTTCATGCAGCTCGTGATTTTCATAGGAAAACCGGTTCGGCGGGCGCTGATCTTTTCGCCAAGGCGTGCTTTTGCCCAGCGATTCCGTGTTTAGGCTTGTGCCATAAGGGCCTTCGGGAAATTCCTCAGGAATCAGGTCGTTTCGCTGAGATTCGACCGTCTCCAAATCGGTGTATACATCTCGCTGCTCGGGTATGAACCCCTTTGTTTCGGTATACTTATCTTTCGCGGATTCTTCAACACTCATGGAAAATGCCTCCTCATCTGGGTTGCGCATGCTTTTTCCAGTGTCCCCCGCTGATCCGTTAAATATCCGTGAAATGAATGGAACCGATAATTTGGGATAAAAATTCATTCAGTTCCAGTGCTTGCTCTTCATTGAGCTTGAATACGTACTCCAGGTATCCCTCTTCGGCCAAGTCATCCGGACCAATTACCGCACTGCGTCCTGATTGTAAGTCAATCACAAGCTTTTTGCCGTAATAACGGGTTGTAGTCATGATTGCAAGGTCAAAACGGTGCAGCGCATTGCCGACGAAGCATACAAAACGCGTTGTCGTCTCTTCTTGATGGTCGTATAAAAAGTCATAATCAGACATAAGGGCCCTCTTTTCATTCTGGTATGTCTTTCATTATAACCGAAATAGGCTTGTCAACAAAACATAGGTTGCGTCCATCTTACAAACATGGTATGATTTGGATATTAGAAAAAGGGAAGCACCTTTTCAGCCTAGCTGAAGAGGTGCTTTTTCGTTTTTCTTACCCTATTTTCGTAAACGTTTGGAGGAGGTAAGTATGAACATTGTTTTTTTAAACACATTGGAGAAAGAAACGGGGGATCATCGCGTATTATCAGCACAGGTGTCGATTGCTGAAGAGCAGGGCGTGTGGAATGTGTTCTGGAACGAGCCCGACAGCACGGGCAAGCCGCAGCAAGCACAGTGGTACCAGGGGATGAGCTGGGATGAGATGCTAAGCATCTTCCGTCATGGTTTGCGCGAGAAGTTTCGCAGCGGCTTTCGTCCCATTGTGAGCTCGGAGCTGGAATCCGCCCAAGTGCTGTCTGGTAAAGCGAGAATGACGCAGATGCTGACTTATTATTGCGAAGAAAACCCAAGCGAAGAAGTGTACGAGCAGCTTCGTGCGTGGAGACGCGAACAAGCCTCGCGCGAAGGCAAAGCGCCGTATATTCTCGCCACGAACCGGGTGCTGCGCATAATATCTGTTTTCTTACCCCAAAGCAAGGAAGAACTTCAGCAAATACCCGGCTTTGGTGAGCAGAAGACCAATATGTATGCGGGGGATATTTTAAAGATTACCGCAGAATATACGCGCACGAACGGCTTTCCGTTAGATTGGGTTGCTAAGAGCGTCGATATCGTCAAGTTCGAGTCCTGGCTCCTTGCTCAGAAGGAGCAGAAGCTGCGTATGGAGCTGGACCGTGAGGTCAGCAAACGCAAGCTGCTCGAGATTACTGCCCGCGGAGGCAGCTTGGCTGATCTTCAAACCGATTTGACGATGCCGCGCAGAGAGCTCCTGCTGTGGGTAGAGGAACTTGACCGGGAAGGCTATGATATGGATCTGTTAGTGGAAGCAGAATTAGCTTCGGTCCCGGAGGAGGAACAGATCAAAGCATGGAACGCTTTTGAATCGGAAGGCGACCGTTATCTGAAACCGGTTCTTCAGCGTATGGGCGGTACGGAAGAACTGAAAGGCAAAGAACTCGACCGCGCTTATGAGTGGCTGCGATTGCTGCGATTGCGTTTTCGCAAGGAGAAGGAAAGCATGAGCGCACAAGCTGCAAGCTAGTATTGACAGAGCTTAGGCAGATATGATTAAATGGTCAATAATCTTAATAGCAATCAAAGCGATGACGAACTGGGGCTAACCCCTTAGTAGGAGTACTGCCGCTGCTGCAGAGAGTCGGTGGAAGGTGCAAACCGATGCAAGCATAGCTCCGAATTACCGTTCCGAGTTGGTTGAGGGAACATGCTCTGTTTGAGAGCATCAGTAGCTTATACCCGGCATTCGATGCCGTTACAATGACTAAGTGAAAGAGAAGGCTGCGAATGAGAGTCGCAGATGCTTCGCTTTAATTAGGGTGGTACCGCGAGACAACCGTCTCGTCCCTTTGTGGACGATTTGGTTGTCTTTTTGTTTTTTTTTATAACGATGAGGAGGGATTGCAAGATGACGGGGATCGAATTAACCGATGCACAAAGGCAGGAAGTCGAGCGCCAACTGCAAATCATTAAACGTGGTGCGGCTGAAATCATACCGGAAGATGCTCTGAAACAGAAAATTACCCGGGCAATTGTGACGGGGAAACCATTGAAAGTGAAATTGGGCTTAGATCCATCTGCGCCTGATATTCATATTGGGCACACGGTTGTCTTGCAAAAGCTTCGGCAATTTCAAGAGTTAGGCCATGAAGTTCAGCTGATCATTGGAGATTTCACGGGTCGAATTGGCGATCCAACGGGGAAGTCGGAAACGCGCAAGCAGCTGACAGAAGAGGATGTTCAGCATAATGCTCAAACGTACCAGACGCAGCTGTCCAAAATTTTGGATTTCACCAAAACAACCTTTTACTACAATTCTAGTTGGTTGGGTGAACTGAAATTTGATGATGTGCTGAAGCTTGCGGGTAAAGTAACGGTGGCGAGGATGCTGGAGCGGGACGATTTCGCCAAAAGATACGCGGCTAATCAACCGATTCATGTGCATGAATTTTTCTACCCGTTAATGCAAGGCTACGATTCCGTTTCACTTGAGACCGACATTGAGCTTGGCGGTACGGATCAGACATTTAATATTTTGATGGGACGCACGCTGCAAGGCGCCTATGAGGTGAAAGACGGCCAAGTGGCTATTCTGATGCCGCTGCTCGAAGGGCTGGATGGCACGCAGAAAATGAGCAAAAGCTTGAAAAATTACATCGGTATCGATGAGAACGCGAATGAAATTTTCGGCAAAACGATGTCGATTCCGGATTCGCTTATGCTGAAATATTATGAGTTAACGACTGCGATCTCAAGCGAGGCGCTTCAGGAGTTGAAAGAGGGACTGGAGGCGGGTTCCGTCCATCCAAGGGATGCCAAGATGAAGTTGGCGAAGGAATATGTGCGTATGTATCATGGTGCGGAACAAGCTCAAGAGGCTGAGCAGCATTTTATTACGGTCTTTCAGAAGCGGGCGCTGCCGGACGATATCGAAGAAATGCAGATCAGCGAGGAACTTCTCGAAGCTGGCCAGATCGCCATCATTAAGCTGCTTGTTTCTATGGGGCTGCAAGCTTCCAACGCAGAGGCAAGACGCAGCATTGAGCAAGGCGCAGTGAAAATTAATGAAACGAAAATGACGAATATCCATGAAACACTCCAGCCGCAGGACGGCGATATTGTTCAGGTAGGAAAACGAAAGTTTGTGAAAATTAAGCGGGTTTCGCCATAACCTAAAAAAGGGCCTCTTGTACAGCAATCCGCTGCTTCAAGAAGCCCTTCCTTTTATTTATAGCCATTCTTTTTTACGGAATAAAATATACATAGCAATACCTAACACACCCATAAACGCTAAGACGAACTCATCGCCGTGAGCGACATGGAGCCCTAGAATGTTATCAAAGTTCATTCCAAACACCCCTGTAATGAACGTCAGCGGCATGAAAATGGTTGTCAGCGCGGTAAATACCCGCATGATATCATTCGCGCGATTCGCCAGGCTGGACTGGTAAGCTTCTCGTAAGTTCCCCATCAAATCGCGGAGCGTATCGAATGTATCCACTATTTTGACGGCATTCTCATAAATGTCGCCAAAATATTTCTGGAGCTGGTGGTCGATCAGCCTGAGATCCTTCTTGCCGAGTGTACCGATCACATCACGTTGTGGAACAAGCACTTTTTTGAGCCAGAGAATTTCCGAACGAAGTCCGATGATCTCATTCAAGTGCGTTTTTTTGGTCGCTACCAGAATATCTTCTTCCAGCTTTTCAATCTTGGCCTCGATACGGTCACCAACCGCAACGTAGTTATCGACGACAAGATCGACTAGATGGTATAGGAAACGATCGGCGCTGTTGACCTCCTCTTCCCAGAGAAACGGCTTTAAAGCGCGAAGTTCATTGATTTTTTGTCTAGTAACGGTAATAATGACATGTTTGCTAAGAAATAGATTAAGTCCGCGAAGGAAAATCTCCTCATCATCAAAACGAATGCTATTTATCACGATAAAATAATGCGAATCATAAAATTCAATCTTAGGACGCTGCTCCTCTTCGCTCAAACAGTCCTCCACGGCCAAATCATGTAGATGGAATAAAGGTTGAAGAAGTTCTAAATCCTCGATCCCTGCATCGATCCAATAAAAGCCTTGTTCTGGAGGTGTTAGTGCGACAGACACGTCTTCGACCAATGTGAAAATGCCATTCTGAACCCACCGTGTTTTCATCTGATCCACCCCTTTGCATGGAATCAGCCGGTTACGTTCATCATGTGCGCGAGACTACGAATGATGGAATAACCGACTGCATTCCTACACTATAAAATTTACAAAACTTGCAGGTGCTACTCCTCGGTTCCCCGTCCAAACGTATGCCCCCCTTTTGCGTCCATGTCGAATAATACTTGTCTAGTATAACCCTTCATATACCCTGTTTCAAGCCAAAAAGTTTGGCGCAACAAGTAAGAATGTGCTTTAGATACTCTATGGATTCAGGGCTTGTTCGGTGTCAAAAAAAACCGCCATGAATTACATGGCGGCTTTCAAGATCTTTCCTTTCATTTCTTGATAAATGTCTATCAGTTCAGGATTACCTCGGAGCAGCAGATCTTCTTCACTCTCTGCTCCGTAGACTCGACATAATAAGGCAGCGGCATCCTCAGCTTGTTGCCTAGTTGGCTTCGATGTTTCAATTAGAGCGAAATATCGATTTAATGAAGCGAAAGCAGAGAAGTTATCCGAAGATGGTGCGGACATAATGGACCCCCTTTTGATGGTTAGATAATGTAATCAGTTTGATATTTATTTAACCCTGTTTTGAGCTATTTAAACACCAAATTACGATACATTTCGTATCAATAATATCATAGATGGACAGCCTGATGCAATTTCTTCTGTTTTACAGGTTGTCAGGATCGGTTAATGTCTTGACTTTACATTATTTTATAGTATGATGATTTTAATCGCATACGTTTCATTTTCTTATCAAGAGTAGGTGGAGGGACTAGCCCTATGACACCCGGCAACCGACAAACCTTTGCAAGCAAAGGGATGCACGGTGCTAATTCTTGCGGAACCGCTTGTAACAAGCGAATCTGGGAGATAAGAGAAGGACATTGACAGTGACATTCCATGGCCTTTCTCTGATTCCAGAGAAGGCCATTTTTGCATTTCCATACACCCAAAATAACCCATGAAGAGGAGTGAACAGGATGCCGATCAAGATTCCTGACAACCTGCCTGCCAAAGAAATTTTAAACCAAGAGAACATCTTCACCATGGACGAATCTGTCGCGTATCACCAGGATATACGTCCACTTCGCATTGCTTTGTTAAATTTGATGCCTACCAAAGAAACGACCGAGACGCAGTTGCTGCGCTTGATCGGGAATACGCCGCTGCAGGTGGAATTCGTTCTTCTGCATCCGAAAACTCATACATCCAAGAACACCTCCGTTGAACACCTGGAGATGTTCTATAAAACTTTTGACGATATTAAAGAAGAAAAGCTGGATGGCATGATTATTACTGGTGCCCCAGTCGAACAGATGGAGTTTGAAGATGTGAATTACTGGGAGGAGTTGACGCAAATCCTGAATTGGAGCAAAGAAAACGTCACTTCAACCTTGCATATTTGCTGGGCAGCCCAAGCGGGCTTGTATCATCACTTCGGGGTTCGTAAATTTGCGCTGGACAACAAAATATTCGGTGTATTCCCGCACACGGTAGAGGTGCCGAATACGAAGCTGCTTCGCGGATTTGATGAAATTTTCCACGTGCCGCAATCGCGCCACACGGATGTTCGCCGTGAAGACATTGAGCGATGTCCGGACCTGGAGATTTTATCCGAATCAGAGGAGTCCGGTGTTTATATCGCGGCAACACGTGATGGCAAACATATCTTCGTAACGGGCCATTCCGAGTATGATGCGAATTCATTGAAGTGGGAGTACGATCGGGATGTGAGCAAAGGACTTCCTATTGATATCCCCAAAAATTATTATCCCAACAATGATCCTAGCCGGCAGCCTTATAACACTTGGAGAGCCCATGCGAACCTGCTGTTCTCCAATTGGTTGAACTATTATGTGTACCAAGAAACGCCTTTTGAGCTTACCGCTAATATCAATGAAAGCCTGGCAAGTGCGTCACTGTAATTCGAACCCAAATCATGAGGAGGAACTCCCTTTGTTGAAAATCGAAAGTCGTCTCGCCCAAATTGGCTCCATCGAAGAACCTGTAACCGGAGCTGTCAGCTTCCCTGTTTATCAAGCTACTGCTTTCCGTCACCCGAAGCTCGGTCAAAGCACCGGTTTTGACTACGCGCGTACCAAAAGCCCAACTCGTAAAGTGCTTGAGGATGCGATCGCTCAATTGGAATCCGGAGATGCGGGTTTCGCATGTTCATCCGGCATGGCAGCCCTGCAAACGGTTTTTGCCTACTTTAGCCAAGGCGATCATTTGATCGTTTCCTTGGATTTATATGGCGGTACGTACCGTCTGCTCGAGAAAATCATGTCTCGCTTCGGTGTGACGGCTACGTACGTAGATACGAACGATTTGGACGGCTTGGAATCTGCCTACCGTTCGAATACCAAAGGGCTGATCATTGAGACGCCGACGAATCCACTCATGATGATTACAGATATCGAGCTTGTATGTACATGGGCCCGTAAGAAGGGTATTGTGTCCATTGTCGATAACACGCTTTTAACTCCTTATTTACAGCGCCCATTAGAGCTGGGGGCAGACATTGTCGTTCACAGCGCGACCAAATATTTGGGTGGACATAACGATGTGCTTGCCGGTTTGATTGTGACCAAGGGCAAGGAGCTTTCGGAGCAGATGGCCTTCCTTCACAATTCGATTGGAGCCGTGCTTGGGCCGCAAGACAGCTGGCTTTTGATGAGAGGTATGAAGACATTGGCGCTTCGTATGGAGCGTCATGAACAGAATGCAACAGCCATCGCGAACTTCTTGCTGGAGCACCCGCTGATCAGTGATGTTTACTACCCGGCACTGGAGTCTCATCCAGGTCATGCTATTCAAAACAAACAATCGATCGGAAACACAGGGATTTTCTCCTTTAAAGTGAAAGACGCCAGACTGGTTGAGCCAATTCTGCGTCACATCCAACTTATCGCTTTCGCTGAGAGCTTAGGTGGCGTTGAATCGCTGATGACATATCCAGCTGTACAAACGCATGCGGATATCCCGCTTGAAATTCGCCAACAAATCGGCGTGGATGACCGCCTTCTGCGCTTCTCTGTCGGCATTGAGCATCAGGATGACCTTATCGCAGATTTAGCGAATGCGCTTAGCCAAGCACAAGCGGAATTAGAAGGAGAATCCCTGTAATGAGCCATTCACCGAACGATAAACGCAAGCCGCACGGCAAATTCGCTACCAAACTCATACACTTTGGCGCTGAAATTGATGAAGTAACAGGTGCTTCCAGCGTGCCTTTATATCAAGCGTCAACCTTCCATCAAGCCGATTTGGAGGTTTCTCCGGAGTATGATTATACGCGTTCCGGCAACCCAACCCGTCAAGCCTTGGAAGACTACATTGCCCTTCTCGAAGGCGGAACGCGCGGCTTTGCTTTTGCTTCCGGCATGGCCGCGATTTCCTCGGCATTCATGCTTCTTTCACAAGGAGATCATGTGATCGTGACGGAAGACGTGTATGGCGGTACATACCGCTTGCTTACAACGATTATGAATCGGATGGGGGTTGAATCAACCTTTGTTGATATGACGGATATGGCCCAAGTTCGTGCAGCGCTGCGTTCTAACACAAAAGCAGTGTTTCTGGAAACACCTTCCAATCCGACCCTCAAAATCACCGACATCGCAGAAGTAGCTGCTTTTGCCAAAGAGCACGATTTGTTGACGATGCTGGATAATACATTCATGACGCCATATCATCAACGTCCAATTGAGTTAGGGATTGATATTGTACTTCACAGTGCAACCAAATTCCTGGGTGGACACAGTGACGTCCTGGCTGGACTTGCCGTAGTTGCGAATGACAGCTTGGGCCGCAGAATGAAGCAGATTCAGAATGGATTAGGCAATGTTCTTGGCATTCAAGATTCATGGCTGCTCATCCGCGGAATGAAAACTTTGAAAGCCCGTATGGAAGTGTCGGAGAAAAGCGCGCAAAGATTGGCACAATGGCTATCTGAACAGCCTGACGTTGAGGTCGTGTATTACCCGGGTCTTCCGAACCACCCACGTAGAGAGATTCATGAAAAGCAGTCTCTTGGCTATGGAGCCGTAGTTTCCTTTGATGTAGGTTCCGGCGAAAAAGCGAAAAAGATGCTGAGCAAAGTGCGCATTCCGCTGGTAGCCGTTTCTCTAGGCGCTGTAGAAAGCATTTTGTCCTATCCGGCTATGATGTCTCATGCAGCGATGCCGAAGGAAGTTCGCCTGCAGCGAGGCATTACGGACGGTCTTGTCCGGTATTCGGTTGGTCTTGAAGACATTGAAGACATCATTGAAGATCTGGAGCAAGCGCTTCGCGGTTAAACGTTCCGGAATTCCCAGAATAGTCATATTTGAAAAAGGTTCCTACGTATGAAAGCAGCAATTTGCTGCTTTTTTGGCATGAGTATGGTACGATAAATGGATACGAGCCATCAGAAATTAAAGGAGTGAAGAGCTGTGAAACCGATCGATCGTATTTTAAATAAAGCACAATCAGGCGGCCGAATTGATGTAGAAGAATGCATTACACTGTTCGAATCCGATCAAATAGAGAAAATTGGCGATACTGCGAATCAAATTATGAAGAAATGGCATCCGGACCCGATTACCACGTTCGTTATTGGCCGGAACATCAACTATACCAATATTTGTGATGTATACTGCAGATTCTGTGCGTTTTATCGTGCGCCTGGTTCAGCTGAAGGATATGTATTGCCGGACGAGACGATTTTCCAGAAGATTCAAGAGACACTGGATGTCAACGGTACGGAGATCCTGATGCAAGGCGGTACCAACCCGAACTTGCCATTCAGCTATTACACGAACATTCTTCGTGAGATCAAGAAGCGTTTTGACATTACGATGCACTCTTTCTCACCAGCTGAAATTATGAAAATGAAAGACGTTTCAGACGGATTATCCTTAGAAGAGGTAGTTCGCCAATTGCACGAAGCTGGACTGGATTCCTTGCCTGGCGGCGGCGCCGAAATTTTGGATGACCGTACTAGACGCAAAATCAGCAAGCTCAAAGGCTCTTGGCGCGACTGGATGGACGTCATGCAAACCGCTCACAAAATTGGTATGCACACAACGGGTACCATGGTAATCGGTTTTGGTGAGTCGATGGAGGAGCGCGCGCTTCACATGCTGCGTATCCGTGATGCACAGGACGACGTATTGATGCAGAAGCTTAATACACCTGGTTTCCTTGCGTTTATTCCGTGGACGTTCCAACCGGATAATACGAATATGAAGGCGGAGAAAGTAACACCTGAAGAATATTTGAAAACATTGGCAATTAGCCGGATTATGCTCGACAATGTGCCGAACTTCCAATCTTCTTGGGTTACAATGGGACCTGAAGTGGGTAAACAGACCCTGAGCTATGGCTGCAATGACTTCGGCTCTACGATGATTGAAGAAAATGTGGTATCCGCGGCGGGCACGACACACAAAGTCAACGTTACTTCGACGCTGGACATCATTCGCCAAGCGGGTAAAATCCCTGCGCAGCGGAACACGAAATATCAAATTTTGCGTGTTTTTGATGACGAAAACGTGAAAATTGATAAAGATTTTGTTATGCAGAATTAATAAATAAAGAGGCCTCCTTCCACTAGTGTAGTGGTTGGAGGCTTTTCTGCGTTAATTATCGCACTTCCTTCAAGGGAGCGGTGTGAATGATCGTTTTATTTTTACCCGTTTTCTTGGCTGTGTATAAGGATTGATCGGCGCCGGCGAAAAGCAGCTCTTTGGAAGTTCCAGGTTGGTACTCGCTGAGCCCGATAGAGATGGTGACAGATTGGCCGTTTAGCTCTTCCTGTTTCATTTGGGAAATTTGCCAACGAATTCGTTCGAGCAGGTCAAACACCACATCAGTGTTCTTCTCTGTGAAAATGATAGCGAACTCCTCACCGCCATATCGTGCTACAAAATCATTGAGACCCACATGACTTTTCAAGGTGCTGCTGACGTTCTTCAAAACGGCGTCACCGGCTCTGTGGCCGTAAGTATCATTGACTTTCTTGAAATTGTCGATGTCGAGCACAGCGATATGAATGCAGAAGTGACCTAAAGCGTTTTGCACAATAAGCTCATCCAAGTATTCATGGAAGGTAATATGATTGTACAAATCGGTTAGCGCATCTGTTTTGGAGAGCTTGTCCATAATAATATTTTTGATCAATAGTTCCTGTTTCAACTCCGTTGTTATTTGCAAATTGTTCAGGATTTCAACACCGCGCTTGATAATGCCGAATGTAATGATCGAAATAATGGTCAGCACCGGCAATATCGTCAGCAGATCTATGAAGGTGTAATCTGCGAGTAAGCGCAATTTGACAAGAAAAAGAATAGAGAAGGAGACTAGAGATAAACCTATGGAGTATATAATCTTAGAAAATTGCAGGTAAAAAATAGAAACGAAAATTGGAAGCAAAAGATAAAGGATAACTAGATTTATTTCATAATTGAAGAAAATAATCGTGAAGGATAAAATCGCACCGCCGCTTATAATCTGGTAATCCAAGTGATTTTTATAAAATTTATTGGTCGTTTCCAGCATAAGCAAGATGAGGATCATGGTAAGGACGGAGACAATGAGATGCCCTGACGTAAGGGATGCATCCCTTTTTGCAGTGAAAGAGTAGAGAAGTTCGAAAGGTAGTTGAATCATGACCAGGAACCAGTAGGTGTTCAGCAGCTTGCGGTTCCAAGCGTGTCTGTGCAGTTGATATGCGTCTATTTGCATGGATACTCACTCCAATATGAGACTAAAGCACTACGATGACTATCATAGCATGAAAATTTGTGGGATTGGAATAACTTTACTTAAAGATTTGATAAAGAATACTGAAAGGAAATGGCAATTTGTTCGTTGTATATCTCCTACCTATCGACCATATACTCTTAAGAGGAGGATGTATTGATGGAAGGAGTGAGGGTATGGAGCTGTTTACTATCGTGATCATGAAGGTTGATGAGTCCTATGTGCGTTCGCTAAGCGCTCAAATCGAACGTGAGCTGCAACTTTTACATATGGTTGAAAGTGGATGGACTATTGCATACGAATGGTCAGAAACACATGCATATATCCGCCTGGAATCGAAGCTGACGGACGAGGAAATTTCAGCGATGCGACGCCAAATGTTGCCGAATCTGGCTGGTGTATTGGCAGATCACATCATTGCGGACAAGGAATCAAGTATCTTGCGTCAATTGCTTATCAAAGAGTTTAAATATGAGGCCAAGGAAGATTTGGAAGCTATCGAAGGGTACTGTAAACCAACGGTTTATACAGATACAGGGACAGAGGACTTCCCTGTTCTTACCAACAGTTTCGGCATTCAGCGGCGCAGACAAGTCTTAGTCGACCAGCTAATGTTGGCATTAGAAGAAACTTCAAGGCTCAGTTTGGACGGCTTCCTGCATTTCCGTTTGCAAGATTACACGGACGAGCTGCGGGAAATCGCGGAATATGCGATAGACGAATTCATGATGGATCGCCAGTACCAGGAATTTATTTCTCTTTTGCAATATTTTGTGTATATTCAAGAAGCCAAAATTCCGGTTGTTCATCTCATTCACAAAGGCGGGCATGAGTTTGTTATTTTGAATGATCGTATGGAACTCATTGATGCCAATGAATTTGATGCTTCTTTCAAGATGGAAATGTTGGAGAAGGACATTAATTTTGAAGATATGATCGTGAGCACGTTGATAACGGTATCTCCTGCAAACATCTATATTCACACGAGAGACGCTGACATGACGATTATCAAAACGATTAGGCAAATCTTTGAAGATCGAACGACGGTGTGCTCCTATTGCCGAACATGTGACATTTATTTGGGGGAAGCCAAAAAACAAGACCTACTATCCCCTTGACCTTGGACGAAGAGCCAATTATAATAGTGAGCGAAGGCGTTAATCAAAGACAAGAACTTTCTGCAAGAGCTGTACAGAGAGAGGAGACCAGGCTGCAATCTCCTTCAGTGAAACAGATTGTTTACCCCTTTGTAGCCGTGTTGTGGAATTCTGCCTGATTTGCAGGCTGTTAGTATATAACACCGGAATCATTCCCGTTACCGAATGCTGATGAGGATTCGCCATGCTCGATAAGACATGCAGCGAATCGAACTAGGGTGGAACCACGAGCTGAGCGCACTCGTCCCTTATGGGATGCAGTGTGCTTTTTTGCGTTCAATCATATATATACAGGAGGAACGAAGATGGTTGTACAAGTGAAATTACCAGATGGCGCAGTGAGAGAGTACGCAGTTGGAACGACCATTGAGCAAGTGGCGGAATCCATTTCTTCCGGATTGAAGAAAAATGCGGTAGGCGGTAAAGTGAACGGAAAATCGGTTGATTTGTCGTTCGCTTTGGAAAATGATGCTGACGTTGAGATTTTAACGCTCGACAACGAAGCGGGATTGGAAATGTATCGTCACAGTACAGCTCATTTAATGGCTCAAGCTATTAAACGCATTTATGGCGAGAAGGCTGTAAAATTAGGAATCGGACCTGTCATTGAAGACGGATTCTACTACGACATCGATTTGGAAACACCGCTGAATCCAGAGGATTTGGTGAAAATCGAGAAGGAAATGGAACGTATTTCTAACGAAAACCTGGCGATTACTCGCCGTGTGGTTTCCCGTGAGGAAGCAATTCGCATTTTCACCGAGATGGAAGATCCGTACAAACTTGAATTAATCCGTGATTTGCCGGAAGATTCCGTGCTCACGATTTATGATCAAGGTGAATTCTTTGACCTATGCCGCGGACCGCATCTGCCATCAACTGGCAAGATCAAAGCTTTCAAACTGTTAAGCGTAGCTGGTGCCTACTGGCGCGGAGACGCGAAAAACAAAATGCTGCAGCGTATTTACGGAACTGCGTTCCCTAAAAAAGCGCAGCTGGATGAGCACTTGCATTTGCTTGAAGAAGCGAAAAAACGTGACCACCGCAAGCTGGGTAAAGAGCTGAAAATGTTCGCATTCTCCCGTGAGGTTGGTCAAGGGTTACCGCTTTGGCTGCCAAATGGTGCTAAATTGCGACGTACAATGGAACGCTACATTGTAGACTTGGAAGAGCGTTTAGGCTATCAACACGTATACACTCCGGTTCTTGCCAACGTGGATCTATACAAAACTTCCGGTCACTGGGATCACTATAGCGAAGATATGTTCCCAAAAATGGTCATGGACAATGAAGAACTAGTTCTTCGTCCGATGAACTGCCCGCATCATATGATGGTCTATAAGAGCGATATGCGCAGCTACCGGGATCTGCCGGTTCGTATCGCAGAGCTTGGCACCATGCACCGTTATGAGATGTCAGGCGCATTAACCGGTCTACATCGTGTTCGCGCTATGACACTGAATGACGCTCATATCTTCTGTCGTTTGGATCAAATTAAAGAAGAGTTCTCACGTGTAGTTACTTTGATCCGTCAAGTTTATGCTGATTTCGGCATTACGGATTACCGTTTCCGCCTTTCCTACCGCGATCCTAAGGATACTGAGAAGTACTTCCAAGATGATCAAATGTGGGAAACTTCCCAACGCATGCTGCGTGAAGTTGTAGAAGAGCTAGGACTTCCATTCTACGAAGCTGAAGGGGAAGCTGCATTCTACGGTCCTAAACTTGACGTACAAATCAAAACAGCGCTTAAGAAAGAAGAGACTCTTTCCACAGCCCAAATTGATTTCTTGCTGCCGGAGCGCTTCCAGCTTGAGTACACAGGGGAAGATGGCCAGAAGCATCGTCCGGTTGTTATTCATAGAGGGATCATCTCGACTATGGAACGGATGACAGCTTTCTTGCTTGAAAATTTCGCAGGTGCTCTGCCAACTTGGTTAATGCCAGTACAAGCCAAAGTCATTCCGGTATCGCCTGCCTTTGAGGAATTCTCAAATAAGGTTACTGAGCGTCTATTGGCTGCAGGTATTCGTGTTGAAGCGGATAACCGCAATGAAAAGCTGGGTTACAAGATTCGCGAAGCGCAGCTGGAGAAAATTCCATTCATGCTCGTTGTCGGGGAAAATGAAGTAACGAATGAAAGTCTGTCTGTCCGTAAACGCGGTCAAGGGGACCTGGGTACACATCCGATTGATCAAGTTATCGGCATGATCAATGAAGAAATAAGCAAAAAACTATAATCATATAAAACGAAAGCAGAGAAGAGTGATTCTTCTCTGCTTTTTTTGTTTTCAAAATTAGGCATTTTGGTATGTATAAGGGAACGCAAAGGGGGCATTTTAATCAGTGAGTCTGCATATGGAGGTTTAATTCTGGAATGAACTGGACAACCTGCAATAGTAGGGGAGGTATCAAAATAATGTTTACTGCGTTATTTACGAAGCCCAAATGGCTTGGAACATGGATGATCATGAATGTTTTGATTGCGCTTTTCGGACAAGAAACAAGAAACACGGCAGAAACCGTAAGCCATATACAAGTGCCGCACCAAATGGATGCTCCGAGCAATTCGGAACCTGTTTCTGTGCCAGTAACACAAGATCGTAGGCAGCAAGTTAATTATCGCTATGTGCCGAAACTGGACTCCGATTTGTCCAAGCTTAAGTCGGTTGAAGTGACGGCTACCGGCTATTATGCGGGTAAAGAATCCACGGGTAAAAATCCGGATCATCCTGAATACGGGATTACCTTTTCAGGAATCAAAGTAAAGCGGGACGACAAAGCGTTATCGACTATCGCTGCAGACACGAAAGTCTTTCCGTTGGGCACGGTTTTGTTTATTCCGGGATACGGTTACGGGGTAGTTGCCGACACGGGAAGTGCGATTAAAGGGAAGAAAATTGACTTGTATTTTGACACGAAAGATCAGGTCTACAAGGAATGGGGCAAAAAAACCGTCAAAGTCTTTATCGTCAAGCAGGGGAGCGGCAAGGTGACGGAGCTCATTTGGAATCAATTGAAGGATGAGATCTTGTCTCCTACCAAATCGTTATAAAAATGGTTCAGGCTAAACTTTTTCATCATAAAAAGTCCTGTTTGGGAAACCATATACATACAGGAGGTGATTGAACATGGCTAAGAACAAAAACAACAAGAAAGCAGCACAAGACGTAGAATTCGCTACGGAAACTGCGGTACCTAACAAGCAGCAACAAACGAACACACAAAACCAAAACAAATAACGAATAACCATAGCGATGTTAATAAAAAGCAGGGATCCTTAGGGGTCTCTGCTTTTTTATTTCTTTTCATCGTCGCCTATTTTCGATATAATGTAGCAAAATCTAACATTTGCCCATCTGGGAGGAGTGCCAATTGCTTATGCAGGCAGAGACGAAACTAAAAGCTTGGTTGTATGGTCTTATTCTCATCGGTATTGCCTTAAGTGTTACGGCTTTATTTTCAACATCTTTTTGGTTTACGGCTGCGAGTTTGGCTGTTTTTTTGTTTTTAGGGATATTGATCACTGTTATGAATAAGTCATCAAGCGTTTCACTCGACTCTGAAAAGCAGCAGCAGGTGCAATTCCGAACCTTTATTCAGGAATCACAAGTCGTGGCGGATCGATTGGCAGCGGCGGTAGAAGAAGTGAATCGCTCAATTAGCCAACTTCTGCACATTGCCGATGCGTCCATTCAAGGGGAAGAGGATCTGAAGGCTCGCAGCGATCAAGCGGTAGGACAGCTGCAGGAAGCGTTCGCAGCGATTCAGCAGGTGGCGGCGGCAGCCGACCATATTTTAGACTCATCGTTACATATGCACAAAGAGAGCGAACAGACCAAAGACACGGTTGTCGATGTATGCCGCTCCCTGAATGCCACAGACGAAGTCATGAGCGATCTGCATATCAATAATGATACGATGCAGCGTAAGATTCAGGATCTGACCACTCATACTTCTAAAATCGAAGAAATCAATACGTTCATTGCTGAAGTGGTCAATCAAACGTCGTTGCTTGCTCTTAATGCTTCCATTGAAGCCGCTAGAGCGGGTGAGCAAGGGCGGGGCTTTTCGGTTGTCGCACAGGAGATCAAGAAGCTGGCTGCACAAAGCCATGAAGCGGTGACAACCTCATCAGAAATTCTGACCGCTATTGAGAGTGGCGTTGCGCAAGTTGTCGCAGCAGTTGCAGAAGAGAAGAAGTCGGTTGCTTTAGGCATTAGCGAAATGAAGGTGATGAAGGAAAAGATCGATACGATTTTCTCGCTTATCCTGCATGTCAACAATCTCGTTGCAAGTACGACAACCTCAACCAAAACGCAGTCCACCTTAGTAACAGGTACGAGGTCCTCGCTCGGACAAGTGGTAGATTTGATGAACGAAACCATGAACAGCGTGGAGAACACGCTTTTGCAAATGAAAAAGCAGCGCCAGGAAGTTTCGATGCTTCAGCACATCAATCAAAATCTTGATCGCTCGTCGACAGAGCTTATCCAAGCTATTCAAGCCGTTGGTTTGCAAAATACGAAAGGGACAACCAACGTTAATATTCAAGAGATGAAGCAGCTGCTCAGCGCTCTTGTCCTCAAACCTGACATCACTTCCTTGATCGATGGGAATCATGCCGCTCAATTAAGCGCAGTTTTGAAGAAAAC
Source organism: Paenibacillus sp. WC2504 (assembly GCF_052682475.1). Lineage (NCBI taxonomy): Bacteria > Bacillati > Bacillota > Bacilli > Caryophanales > Paenibacillaceae > Paenibacillus > Paenibacillus sp. WC2504. The sequence goes on along the minus strand of NZ_JBQZFH010000001.1, from coordinate 6,874,722 downwards.
AGATGGTATTGAGGCGATCTGGTCGAACCGGGCAGACGGGACCTTCATCTTTTCACTGCCTGAAGCCGGCCTTGTGAATGGGAAGGGGAGAGAGTGGTGGAAGCGGGCGATGGCCGGTGAACTCTTCGTTTCGGAGGAATACGTGTCAGCTATTACGAAGAAACCGTGTATTACTTTATCCAAAGCGATAATAGGTGACACGGGAACCCCGATTGGTGTCGTAGGAATCGATTTAATCTTGAAATAATGGTTCTCAAAACCATAGTTTTAGTGTAAAATAAGATTACTGTGATGAATGTTAACATGGAGAGATAGGTGAGTGACTATGCTGAATGCTATGCGACTGGACGGTAATTCTCAAAAGACATCAAGGAAAGCCGCGGAGGTATTTCCTTTCTTGGAAGCTTACATTGCCCGCAAGGAGCAGCAGGCTTTAGAGATTGAGCAGGTAGTGGAGCGTTACGAAATGAAGAGAATGAAGGAAGAGCGGGCTTATCAGGCGATGTCTTCACTTCGTCGCATGTTTACGGGGAAGAAACCTGACCATCATCTGGCCGTTGAGTATATCCATTATGTGAAGAAGCCAATGGAGCAAGTGAACAAGTTGCGTGCCGAAATAGCACGGGCCAGACAGATTATGAACGAATCCAAGCCTGGCGAAGACATCACCATGCCCGATGATTTCGAAGAGCTGCTTAACTAATAACAAATTAAAACCCTTCCGTCTGGAAGGGTTTTTTGCTGTCGATTTTATCCTCTTTTCAATTGTTCCAAGTCCAGAAAACCATCCTCCTGGCTATAAGCGGGAACCCCGTGGATCCCTACGTCTAACCCTACGAGCTCTTCGTCACTGCTTACGCGCAGAGGTACGATGAGGTTGATGAGCTTCATGACACCCCATGTGAGGGCAAAGCCCCAAATACAAATCGTAACGAGACCCAATGCTTGAACACCTAACAGTCCAAATCCGCCGCCATAAAATAAACCGGCTGTACCTTCGCGAACAGCGTCAGGCTGTGCGAACAAGCCTACAGCCAGTGTTCCGATACTGCCGCTGATGCCGTGCACGGGAAACGCTCCGACGGGGTCGTCAATTTGTCTGGCTTCCAGCATTTCAGTTGCGTAGACCATCGCGATGCCGCAAACAGCTCCAATGAAAATGGCGGCAACATCACTGACGAATGCGCAACCTGCGGTAATGCCGACGAGCCCTGCAAGCGCGCCGTTGATAACCATCGGCGGGTCAGCCTTGCGATAGCGCAACATCGTAAACAGGATGCAGGTTGCGCAGCCTGCAGCTGCAGCCAACATGGTCGTTACGGCAATATGGCCGATCGATGTATTGGTAGCACTTAGCGTACTGCCGGAGTTGAAGCCGAACCAACCAAACCATAGGATGAATGCGCCTACGGAAGCTAGCGGTAAATTGGACGGTGGAACGATGTTGGCCGATCCATCCGCAGAGAATTTACCGATCCGCGGGCCGATGATCATAGCGGCAGCGAGTGCCGAGAAGCCGCCAAGTGCATGAATGACAGCCGATCCAGCGAAATCAACCATGCCTAGCTTGCCGAGCCAGCCACCGACTGACCACACCCAGTGACCGGCAATGGGATAAATTAAACCTGTCATGGCAATGGTGTAAAGGATGTAAGCTCGGAAGTTGATGCGTTCGGCTACAGCTCCCGATACGATGGAGATAACAGCGATAACAAAAGCGCATTGGAATAGCCAATAGGTTTCATGTGAGATGTTAAGCACGATGTGTGTCAAATCTCCTCCCATGAAAAAGCCGCTTGTGCCGATGATTCCCCCTGCGTCTTTGCCATACATGAGTGCGAAACCGATGAAATAAAAAATAAGTGCTCCGAAAGCGATATCAACAAACACTTTCATAATGATGCTTACAGCATTTTTCTGCCTGACAAAGCCTGCTTCCAGTAACGCAAAGCCCCCTTCCATCAATAGAATCATGGCAGCCGTTAGTACCACCCATATGGTATCTAGACCGCTGGAAAGCTGTTGGATTTGATCCATTTGTAATCTCTCCCTTATATTCGAAGCGTTCTAATGGAACAATTATACGGTTCTCATGATAAGCATGTCAACGAAATGCGTAAGAATATATAACATAAGTGGCATATTGTTCGTATCTATCAAATCCATGTCAGTTTTTTTATGTTTGTGCTCGAAAAACTCAGTCTCTAGACCGAGGCGGCCTTCAATCCCTCGTCTCTTTTCAATCTTGCTTCGATCTTATAGACTAGAAGTATCTTAACAACGATGTACACAAATGGAGGAAGAACGTATGAATCCGCATATGTTTCAACGCATGATTTGGGGGCTTGTCCTTGTGACGGCAGGTATCCTATTTTTACTTAATCAACTGGGGTTCATTCATATTGACCTTGCTTATATGTTTTCCACGTATTGGCCTGTCATTCTCATCTTTTACGGGCTCGTCGGATTCCTATGGCAGCGTAAGTATCATTGGGGAGGTTCGATTTGGAGCTTACTCGTTTGCGGTGTCGGAACGATATTCCTTCTTAAGAATCTGAATCTCACCGATCGCTCGCTGGGAGACATGTTTAAAATTTTGGCTCCTGTTGCCTTAATCTTATTCGGGCTGAACGTTATCTTCCGCCCTGGCCGTAGAGAATCACCGGACTGGCTTTCAATGAAAGAAGCGAAAGAGCAAGCAAGAAGAGAGAGACGGGAAGCAAGACGTAAGGAGCACGAGAGACATAGTAATCCTTGGGACTCCGCCGGCTGGAACCATAAGGAAAAAGTAGAGCGGGACCTTTTCACAGGAAACGAAACCAAGCGTGCACTGAGCGACGAGGAAAAAGAAGTTCTCAAAGATATTCATGGCGAATTTCATCAAAAACATGCAGACGAATGGCTTGGCTCGGGAGAATCATCCGCGAAGGCGACAACAGCTCAACCTGAATCACATAGCCAGCCGAAAACACAGAATCTTCACAAGCACAGTCACAGTCACGGTTACGGCCATCGCTACGATGACTTCGTGCGCAACTTTGATTCAGGTGATGTTCTTCATCGTCACGGCTTCATCGGGGATGTGCATCTGGGGCAAGAAGCTTGGGAGCTTAAGCCGATTCAAATCTCTCACTTCATTGGAGATTCTGTGATTGACCTGACCCGTGCCGCCATCCCGCTTGGAGAAACAACGATTCATGTAACTGCCTTTATCGGCGACGTGAAAATTTTTATTCCTAACGATCTGGATGTTGAGGTTCGCGTGATGGCAAGTTCTTTTATAGGGGATATGAAGGTTCTTGATCGCCGTGAGAGCGGTTTTCTGCGCAGCGTGAGGACACAGACCTCCCATTATGAAGAAGCTGAACGAAAGCTTATCGTTACGACAAGCATGTTTATCGGTGATATTACAATCAAAAAGATAGGTTAAGGATGGAGCATGTACAAATTGCGAATGTTCAATATGAAGTGGCAGCTGCTGAATTACTTTCTGATTTCGAGTTTACTCACTGTCTCAAGTATTTTTATTGTGCTGGAATACTACAGCCGGGAGCTTGCATCATGGGAGTTCCGGATGTGGTTTCTCATTGCCATTTTAGCGGTCTGTTTAACAGTAGGTTATGTAGCAACCAAGAGATGGCAGCGTAAGGTCGATGAACTTCATGTGGCTATGCTCGAACTATCTAAAGGGAATTTCGCCAGTCGTGTTGAGCTTGAGCCTGTTGAACCGTTCATGTACTTATATGATGCTTTTAATAAAATGGCGGCTTCTGTCGAAGAGCGTGTTCAACTGTTGCAAAAACTTGGAGAGGCCGAAGCAATTCGCGATCAAGAGCTTACAGAGAATGCCGTTATGGAAGAACGGCGCCGGCTTGCGCGTGATTTGCACGACACGGTGAGCCAGGAGCTTTTCGCCATTCATATGTCAGCTTCCTCTCTGCCCAAAATATTGGAAAGAAACCCGGATGCAGCGGGGGCGGTCATGAATCAGTTGATTCAAATGTCTCACCATGCCCAGAAGCAAATGCGAGGCTTAATTTCACAGCTTAGACCGATTGAATTGAATGATATGAGCCTTCAAGAAGCCCTGGAGAAGTGGTTTCCGGAATATTGCCGGACCCATGAGCTGCAGGGCCAGCTTGACGTTTCTTTGCGCGATCCGATTTCAGAAGCGATTGAGCATCAGTTTTTCCTGATTATCCAAGAAGGTCTTGCGAATGTAGTGAAGCATGCTTCCGCCAAAGGAGTAAGGCTGGCTATTTATGAAAGAGAGCATCAGTATGTGCTTCAGCTGCAAGACGATGGCCAAGGATTCGAGCGAAAGGACATCTCCTCAGCTTCCCATGGTTTATCCACGATGAGAGAACGAGCGCAAAAGCTGGGTGGGGAAGTGGAAATCGACAGTAAATTAGGCTCAGGCACCCGTGTTAGGGTCCGCATTCCGCGCTTTACAGGACAGACTGGCATCGTCACAAAGGAAAGAGAGGGAGAAAGCCATGAGTAACATAAAAGTAATGATTGTTGATGATCACGATATGGTTCGTGTTGGCTTAAGGACTTATATTTCGATGGAACCTGGTCTGGAAGTTGTGGGGGAAGCCGGTAATGGGCAAGAAGCGTTCGATAAGTTAAACGGCGAGTTGTCCCAAGGGCTCCCTGATGTCATTTTGATGGATCTCACAATGCCTGTGCTCGACGGGATCGGAGCAACCAAATTAATTTACGCCAAATTTCCGCAGGTCAAAATCATTATGTTAACCAGCTTTCTGGAAGAAGCCAAGGTGCTTGAGGCGGTAGAGTCGGGAGCTATCAGCTATATGCTGAAAACCGTCTCGTCCGATCAATTGATTCACGCCATCCAGAGCGCATACCGCGGCATGCCTGTGATGAATTCGGAAGTGTCAATGGCGCTAACGAGAGGGGTTAGACAGCGCAACGCCATGCCGGAGGAAGAAGGCTTGACTTCACGCGAGAAGGAAGTGCTGTTATTGATTGCCGAAGGTAAAAGTAATAAAGACATTTCTGAGGAACTTTTTATTAGTATAAAAACGGTGAAAACACACGTCAGTAACCTGCTGATGAAGTGTGAATTAGATGATCGTACACAGTTGGCTATTTTTGCACACCGAAAAGGTTGGGTTTAAGGAAGTAGGCCCTCATAACACATAAAAACTACATTTTGGAACACTCTATGCGTAAGGAAATTAATATGAGCGCTTAAGGAGTGTCGGAATGAAAATAATATCTTCTTCATTAGAACAGGTCAAAGAGTCCTTCGACAGTGTAAGAGACCACCTGCAGGAGTTTGACTTTGCGTTGGGCGGTAACTGGGACTATGACCATGGCTATTTTGATCGCTCTTTAGATGAAGCCAATAAAGTGTGGTTGCGTATTCCTTTTCAAGTTGTGACGGGAAGAATTGATGGCGATACTGAGGCGACGGATGCCATCGTAGAAGTGGGAACCCCATTTGTGCTGAAACATGTCTATAATGAAGGCCTTGATCAAGAAGCGGAAGCGGAAACCTATGGAGCGATGATTGATCAGTTTCAGGCGCCGCTCGATCCGGATGCTGCCGTAGAAGATAAATGGGTAAAAGAAGCCGCAGGACTGCTTAAAAAGGTTGAACAAGCTTGGATACAATAAAAGTGCCCTTTTTTTACCTCCATTTTATTGTTTTTTAATATTCGTTTAAGGTTGTGAGTGCATGATAGTACCATAGACAGCAAGGAATCATCCAACTAACAAACATGCACTTTATAACTCGTATAGACAAATGGAGGTAAGAACTATGGAAGACAACAAAAAAGACTACAGCGACTTCTTCAAGTCGCAGAATAACAATAGCGAATCGAACGACTCCATGAACCGCAAAGAAACGAACCCTGAAGAACCGCATGATCCGAACAAAGAAAGACCTTCCTATTATTATTCTTATGGACCGTACAAGTCCGCTTTTAACGAGAATAATGAACAGGAAGCCCTTACAACTTCCGCATCAGGCACAGAGGGAACGTCCAGCGTCGAGGTTACCCCGCCTAAGAATTTGCGCCCATTCAGCTTTGGCCCTGATGTAAGTTCTGCGCAAGGACCTGGTCCTTGGGATTCGCATACTAGAAAACGTTCTTCTTCTGTAAAAAGCGTTTTCGCTGCTTTTATGGCTGGAGCCTTGGTCGTTGGAGGACTCATGTTCAGCGCTGACAAAATGAACTTGTTCACAGGCAACCAGCCTCTGGCTTCGGGCAGCTCGACTACGGCTACTACGAAGAGTTCCAGCGACAACGGCGAAGTGAAAAATGTAGGGCTTGATGTTGTCCGCCCTGGCAACATTTCCGCAATTGCTCAAAATGCGGGACCAGCGATCGTGAAAGTTGAATCTTTGGTGAAACCGAAGCAGTCGACCCGCGGCGGTAACTCGCTGTTCGATGATCCGTTCTTCCGTCAATTCTTTGGGGATAACGGCGGCGGTAATACCGCACCGAAAAGCGGTACGCAAGATTCAGGCAGCGGCGAACTTCAGCCGGCAGGGATGGGAACCGGGTTTATTTTCGAGAAAACAGGCTATATTTTAACGAATGAACACGTGGTTGACGGCGCTGATGAAGTGCAAATTACGGTTGAGGGTTACGATAAACCATTCAAAGCCAAATTGCTGGGTAACAGCTATGACTTAGACTTGGCTGTCCTCAAAATTGAAGGCGACAAAGATTTCCCGATTCTCCCTCTTGGCAAAGCAGAAGATGTGAATGTTGGAGATTGGGTTGTTGCCATCGGTAACCCTTACGGTTTTGATCATACGGTAACTGTTGGTGTGCTAAGTGCGAAGGAACGTCCGATCTCTATTCCAGATACCAAAGGAACACGCGAGTATAAGCACTTGCTTCAAACAGACGCTTCCATTAACCCTGGTAACTCCGGCGGACCTCTGCTCAACTTGAACGGTGAGGTTATCGGAATTAACACGGCGGTAAGCTCGCAAGCCCAAGGTATTGGATTTGCCATTCCGACAAGCACGATCTCTTCCGTCTTGGAGAACCTGAAAAACAACGTTCAAATTCCTAAAGAACCAGTTCCTTACTTGGGTGTAGGATTGCAAGATATCGGCAAAGACTGGGTTAGCGAACTGAAGCTTTCCAATACGGATGGGGCATTAGTTGGCAGCGTTCAACGTAAAAGCCCTGCTTTCCAAGCCGGCCTGCGCCAGTACGATGTAATTGTTGATATTAACGGTACGAAAATCAAGAACTCTCAAGAGTTGATTACGAAGGTTCAAGCTACAAAAGTTGGCGATAAAGTAACGTTAGGTGTTATTCGTGACGGCAAACGGATGGATGTGCCGCTTACAGTAGGAGACAAAAATACGTTGGCTGAAACACCTGCTGAATAAGAGGAAGAAACTTATTTATAAACAAAGATTCGTGCGTACGGTTAAAAGGAAGTGGAGACCCGCGGGCCGCAAGCTTGCAGGCTCTGCTTCTTTTTGCTTGCCGAGCTGATTTTGATACAATGAAAAGGAAGAAGGGGGGCCAACCAATGAGGGAAAATATTATGGTGATCGATGATGATGAGAAAATTACGTCTATGTTGAGACGTGGCCTGGCTTTTGAAGGATATTCCGTTGAAACGGCAAGCAATGGCGCTGAAGGACTTAAGCAAATGCTGAGGTCGGAGCCCAATTTACTGATCTTAGACGTGATGATGCCGCATATTGACGGTTGGGAGGTTGTACGACGCATCCGTGAAAGCGGCAGCGAGGTGCCGATCCTGATGTTAACGGCCAAAGATGAAATTAGCGATCGTGTGAAAGGCTTGGATCTTGGAGCAGACGATTATTTGGTCAAGCCCTTTGCGCTGGAGGAACTGCTCGCAAGGGTGCGAGTGCTTTTGCGTCGTCGAACGGATCGGACGGAGCAGCCGACGAATCGTTTAACCTATGAGGATACAATCCTTGATCTGGATACGCGCGAAGTATTCCGTGACGATAAATTGATTGAATTGACGACCAAAGAGTTTGATTTGCTTCACCTGTTCATGCAGAATCCGAAGCGTGTCCTTTCACGCGACATTATTATGGAGAAAATATGGGGCTACGATTACAGCGGCGAATCCAATGTTCTTGAGGTATACATAGCGCTACTGCGTCAAAAGACCGAAGAGTTTGGCCATAAACGATTGATTCAAACCGTCCGGGGAGCGGGGTACGTCTTGAGAGGGGAATCCTGATATGTCGCTTCGTTTGCGGCTGACGCTTTGGTATTCAGGTGTTTTGGCATTAACGATGCTGCTATTCGGGATCGTGCTGTACGTTTTCTTGAATTACTTTTTGTACGATCAGATCCGTCAGGATTTGAAACGGGAAGCGGGGAATACCTCCCTGCGTATTCAGAAAAGCATCGCCCTTTCACAAAAGGGGCTTGTCGTGGAATTAGAATTGGAGAACAGAGATTTCTATTCTACAAATACGTTCCTGCAATTATATAATGTGAATCTCAAAAGCTATAATCGCTCGGCTAACCTGCAATTTTATAATGTAGCTTTGCCTCTTGATGCTTCTAGCATTGATAAGTTGAAGGGGGATGCCGATGGTTTTTTTCAAAAAACCAAAGTGCTTGAGCAGGATTTCCTCATCTATTACCAAGGCATCTATGATCAAGCCAGCAATCTGATCGGAATTCTTCAAGCAGCGGTCCCTATTGGCAGCTATGAGAGAACGGCCGTTACCCTTAAGTATACGCTCATGTTCTGGGCAGTGTTTACGATTATCGTTGCCGCTTCGCTCGGGTGGTTTCTATCGCGCAAGGCGCTTCAGCCGATTGAACGCGTGATTGATGCCGCCAATCAAATCGGAAGCGGAGACGATTTGGAGAAGCGAATTGAGTACCAAGGGCCGCTTGATGAAATCGGCCGGCTTACCCAAACGATCAACGGTATGCTTTCACGCATCCAGATTACTTATCTGGAGCTGGATGAAGCCTATCGTGCACAGCGTAGATTTGTATCAGACGCTTCTCATGAGTTGAGAACACCGCTGACGACGATTCGAGGAAATGTGGACCTTTTGGAGAAAATGTGGAAGAAGACTTCGGGGACCGAGCTCGCCACACCGGAACAGATGCAAATGTCGCTGGAAGCGATGCACGACATTGCCGGAGAAGCGCAGCGGATGAGCAGGCTCGTGAACGATCTTCTCGCGCTTGCCAGAGCAGATGCGGGAGTTGTTATGGAGAAGCATCCTGTCGAAATGCTGCCGCTCGTGCAGGAAGTTGTGAGAAGGGCGCAGTTGTTAGAGCATACAGCGGAATGGCATGTGGGTGATCTGGAAGTTCTGGACCATGCCATCGTACAGGGGAATCGTGATTATTTGCAGCAGCTGCTGTTTATTTTCATTGAAAATGCATTTAAGTATACGCCGGTCGGGACCGTGTCGATTCAAGTGTCGCGGACGAATGATTTTATCGGCATTCAAATTGCAGATACGGGGATTGGAATGGACAAAGAAGATATCCCGCATATTTTCGACAGATTCTATCGTGCCGACTTATCCAGAGGGTTAACCACGGGTACAGGGCTAGGCTTATCGATTGCCAAATGGATTATTGATGAGCATGGCGGGTCCGTTGAAGTGACGACACGCAAAGATGAAGGCAGTACTTTTATGATATGGTTGCCGGCTAACTTTCCTCTACCTGTGTAATCCGTTATAATAAAAGGAAAACAGATGATGTAGGCGGGTGGAAGGCATGGAAGTCGTACGAATTTCTCCAAGAGGCTACTGTTATGGTGTCGTAGACGCGATGGCATTGGCTATGCAAACTGCAAAAAATTTAAATCTTCCAAGACCAATTTATATATTAGGTATGATTGTGCACAATGCGCATGTCACCGATTTCTTCAAAGAAGAGGGCGTCATTACACTGGACGGTGAGAACCGTCTGGAAATTTTGGAGCAAATTGAAAAAGGTACTGTCATTTTCACGGCGCACGGCGTTTCTCCCGAGGTTCGAAGACGAGCAAGAGACAAAGGTTTGACGGTTGTCGACGCAACGTGCCCAGATGTGACAAAAACGCACGATTTAATTCGTGAAAAAGTAGCAGACGGCTATGAAGTTATCTATATTGGTAAAAAGGGGCATCCAGAGCCGGAAGGCGCCGTAGGAGTTGCCCCTGGCCTTGTGCATCTTATTGAGAAGCTGGAAGAGGCTGATCGTTTGAGCATTAAGTCAGAGCGAATCATCATTACGAATCAAACAACCATGAGCCAATGGGATATCAGGCACATCATGAATCGTCTCTTAGAGCTGTTCCCTAAGGCCGAAATTCATAATGAGATCTGTCTTGCAACGCAGGTACGACAAGAAGCTGTGGCAGAGCAAGCCAAAGAATCCGATCTGGTTATCGTTGTCGGAGACCCCAAAAGCAATAATTCCAACCGCTTAGCGCAAGTTTCAGAGGAAATTGCTGGAGTCAAGGCGTATAGAATAGCTGATATCACTGAATTGAATCGTGAATGGTTAACCCATGTCCGGAAAGTTGGGGTGACTTCAGGGGCTTCAACGCCTACTCCGATTACCAAAGAAGTCATTTCTTACCTGGAAAGTTACGATCCGAAAGATGAAACCACTTGGGCAGTTACACGTACTATTAATATGAAGAAGCTCATTCCGGCTGTGAAGTCCAAAGCAGCCAGCAGTGAGTAATTCGTATTTATTCCACAGGGCGGGATTGTGACCAGCATGCAGAGCACTCAGAAGGTGAAAATGATGAAAACTCGCTACGATTGGAAAAGCAGCAAACGCTGGTTTAGGTACAAATATTTACTTCTTTTACGTGCCAAAGGCGGCCCTTCTAAGGTAGCGCGCGGCTTTTCAATTGGTCTGGCTATAGAAATGTTTACTCTGCCTACAGCTGGATTTGCATTCGTTCTTATTTTTCCTTTGGTCTATTTGTTAAGAGCTAATCTGCCTGCGGCATTAATTGGGTTTGTATTCGGCAAAGTGATTTATCTTCCGTTCTCAATACTCAATAAGCAGGTCGGAGATTGGCTGGTACCGAAGCATGTCAAGGTGTATCTGATTCATCATCTGCCTCATATCTTATCCAATATTATCCGAAGCGGTTTGGATTTGATTGTTGGTGGGATGGTGGTTGGAACCATTCTCGGTATTATTGCTTATTTCCCTGTCGTGCTCTTCCTCAAACACCATACAAATCGTCGCAAAGAGAAACGCAGACTCCGCAAGGATCAGCTAGCACCTTCTAAGCAAGAAGAATAGCAAATAAATTAACGCTTGACGAATCTTCGTCAAGCGTTGTATATTTACTTTAGTGATTAAAAGCGTAGAAGCGAACAAGCGTTGAAGTGTTTAAGTGGAACAACCCATATAAATGAGGAGCGTGTATATCATGATCGCCGTTACTTCTAACAAAACGTCTGACGAGCGTATTCAAGAAATCGTCCAATTTATCGAGAAGCAAGGTGTGCAAGCACACGTTTCCAAAGGTGAAGATCGCACGGTCATCGGTATTATCGGTCAAGCAGATCCCAAATTAGCAGAACAACTGCGCCAAATGTCAGGAGTGGAACAAGTCGTGAAAATTTCGAAATCATACAAACTAGCAAGCCGTGACTTCCATCCGGCAGATACAGTTATCAACATTAAAGGCGTGGAAATTGGCGGCGAGCAGTTGGTCGTTATGGGCGGACCTTGCGCCGTGGAAACACCGGAGCAAATCGATGAAATCGCCCGTTTGGTGAAAGCGGCTGGGGGGCAAGTGCTGCGCGGCGGCGCATTCAAGCCAAGAACAGGACCTTACAGCTTCCAAGGCGTCGGCGTAGAAGGTCTGATCATGATGGCTGAAGCGGGCAAGAAGCATGGACTTCTAACGATTACAGAAGTTATGACTCCTGAATACGTAGATGTGTGCGCACAGTATGCAGATATCCTGCAAGTCGGCACACGGAATATGCAAAACTTTGACCTGCTTCGCAAGCTGGGAACGATTCAAACGCCGGTTCTGTTGAAACGCGGATTCAGCTCCACCTATGACGAATTCCTGAATGCAGCAGAATACATTCTTGCCGGCGGCAACCCGAATGTTATGCTCTGTGAGCGCGGAATCCGAACATTCGAAACTTACACACGTAACACATTGGATTTATCTGCTATTCCAGTCCTTAAACAGCTTAGCCATCTTCCTGTCATTTCTGATCCAAGTCATGGTACAGGTCGCAGAGAACTGGTCGTTCCGATGACGAAAGCTTCTGTTGCTGCAGGCGCGGACGGTTTGATCATCGAAATGCATACGGATCCGGACAACTCCATGACCGGTGACGGCGTACAATCGCTGTTCCCAGACCAATTTGCAAACTTGCTCGTAGATTTAGAGAAGCTTGCACCATTACTTGGCAAAAAGTTCGACACGAAGAAAGAAGCTATTCTGGCATAATCATATGTTCAAGGAAACGAGTTTCTTCTATATAGGAAGAAACTCGTTTCCTTTATTTGTATATAAGAAAAGTCTGTGAAATAGTGTGAGCATAGCTTACACATAAATAAAAAATACCTGACATAAGTATTGACTGTGAAAGCTTAATCGCTATATAATATGTGCAAGATAACAACAAAAAGTTGAACATTAATCATGTAAAGTACGTTGAATGTACGGAAATGGGAGGGTTTTTTAAATGTCAGTTCAAAACGTGTTGAACCTTATCAAGGAAAAAAATATTGAGTGGGTAGATTTTCGTTTCGTAGGTCTTTCCGGTAAAGCACAGCATATCTCTTTGCCAGCTTCTGAAGTAGATGAAGAAACATTTGTAAACGGCGTAGCTTTTGACGGTTCCTCCATCCCAGGATTCCGTGGTATTGAACAATCTGACATGGTAATGATGCCAGATACGGAAACTGCCTATGTAGATCCTTTCACAGCTCACCCAACATTGATCATTATGAGCAACATCCATACGCCAGAAGGCGAACGTTATGATCGTGATCCACGCAGTATCGCACAAAAAGCAGAAGAATACCTTCAAACAACTGGTGTAGGTACGACAGCATTCTTCGCACCAGAATCCGAATTCTTCATCTTTGACGATGTTCGTTTTGAAAATGGCATGAACAAGTCTTACTTCGAAGTTGACTCCGAAGAAGCTGGTTGGAACACTGGCCGCAAAGAAGAAGGCGGTAACCTTGCTTATAAAGTTCCAGTTAAAGGCGGTTACGTTCCAGTAGCTCCAATCGATTCTCAACAAGACATTCGTTCCGAAATGTGTAACAAACTTGCTGACGCAGGTCTTCGCATCGAACGTCACCATCACGAAGTGGCAACAGCTGGTCAAGCTGAAATCAACTTCCGTTTTGACACTTTAACTAAAACAGCAGATAACCTGCTCAAATACAAATATATCGTTGCTAACACTGCTAGAGAATATGGCAAAGTTGCTACTTTCATGCCGAAGCCGCTGTTTGGCGACAACGGTAGCGGTATGCACGTTCATATGTCTATCTTCAACGAAGGCAACCCACTGTTCTACGAAAAAGGCGCTTACGCTAACCTTAGTGAACTAGCTATCAACTACATTGGCGGTATTCTATACCACGCTCCTGCGTTGATTGCCATCACGAACCCAAGCACAAACTCCTTTAAACGTCTGGTTCCTGGTTACGAAGCACCGGTTAACCTTGTATTCTCCAAAGGTAACCGTTCCGCAGCAGTTCGTATTCCAATCGCGGCTGTAACACCTAAAGGCTGTCGTATCGAATTCCGTACACCGGACAGCACAGCTAACCCATACCTTGCTTTCGCAGCAATGTTGATGGCTGGTCTTGACGGTATCAAAAAGAAAATCGATCCACGTGCACTTGGATACGGTCCTTTCGATACAAACATCTATGAAATGTCTGATGCTGAGAAAGCTGAAATCCGCAGCGTTCCAGGTACATTAGACGAAGCTCTTGATGCTCTTGCAGCTGATTCCGAATTCTTGACTGAAGGCGGCGTATTCACACAAGATTTCATCGATAACTACATCGAATTGAAACGTGGCGAAGCGAAACAAGTTGCAATCCGCATTCACCCGCACGAGTACAACCTATACTTCGATTGCTAATTCTTTAGCACTTATATCGTTTATAAAGATGAGCTGCTTCTACCATGGTTTTCCATGGTGGGGGCAGCTTTTTTAATTGATAATAATACCTTTTTAATAATTATTATAATCTATCTCTGGAAATTTAATGAAAACCATGTATAATAAAAGCATCAATCAAATCATTTCTTATTCTTTATTATTCCAACGCTGGGAAGGAAGATATATAATGAGAATCACCTTAATTGCAGGAAGCAATCAACAAGCAGCTACAAGTACAAGACTCACGGAGTACATTCAACACTTGGTTCAATCACATGGACATCAAGCCACGCTAATTGATCTGAACAAAACACCGATACCGTTTTATTCACCGGACGATGCTCATGGCGGTCATGAAGCACTTGAAAATCTGAAGCTTGCGATGCATGAAGCGGATGGTATCGTGTTAGCGACGCCTGAATATCATAGCGGAATCTCTGGTGTTCTGAAAAATGCACTGGATCATCTGGGACAAGACCATTTTAATAATAAAGCCGTGCTTTCCGTCAGTTCATCGGGCGGTGCCGTAGCTGTCAGTTCGCTGACTCAGCTGCAAACTATCGTGCGCAATCTTCACGGCATTAACTGCCCTGAGTGGATTTCCATTGGCAGCGATCAGCGTAAAAGTTTTCAAACAGGAGTGGCTTACAGCGATATTCATCCGGATGTCGATAAACGCGTGCGACGTGTCCTAAATGCCTTCCTCGATTTGACAACCGTATTGAAAGTTCGACAATAGCTTGTTCGACAAGAAATGATTTAAATTCACATATTATATTTAAAAAGAGTAATGCAAGCGTTCAGACGCTTTGTATTGCTCTTTTTTTAATTGTTAACCACGATGAATGAAAATGTGTTTACAATGATGTAATGATCTGCTAAACTGACCACTATCTATTGTTAACCTAAATATATAATTTCAGGTTAACAATAAATTCTGTTTAGGAGGGAATGTCGTGTCAAAGTCCTACGAACGACTTGCGACCCTCAACAAGTCGCACGTCTGGCATCCTTTTACACAAATGAAAGACTACAATAACGAGGATCCTCTCATCATTGAGCGTGGAGAGGGCGTTAGACTTTATGATGTCCAAGGACGCGCGTATTACGATGGATTTTCGTCTGTTTGGCTAAACGTTCATGGACATCATGTACCGGAGCTTAACCAAGCCATTGCGAACCAATTGGAGCTTGTTGCTCATTCAACCTTGCTAGGTATGGCTAATATCCCCGCCATTGAACTGGCTGAGCGGCTTGTAGATATCACGCCAAGTGGATTAAACAAAGTGTTTTATTCGGATTCTGGAGCAACCGGAGTGGAGATCGCGATTAAAATGGCTTTCCAGTATTGGCATAACAAGGGGCGCCGTCATAAAAAATCTTTTATCACAATGGGGCAAGCGTACCACGGAGATACAATAGGCGCTGTGAGCGTTGGAGCAATTCCGCTCTATCATGACGTGTTTCGCCCCATGCTGTTCCAGTCGCATGTCATCCCTTACCCCTATGCTTATCGGCATGAAGGGGGGGCGGAGGGAGCCAAAGAAGCGACGATACATGCTTTGCGAGACCTGCTAGAAGCAAGGGCAGATGAGATTGCGGCGCTTATTGTGGAGCCGATAGTCCAAGGAGCCAGTGGAATCGTCGTGATGCCGGAAGGCTGCCTAAGCGAGATGGCTGAACTTTGCCGTGAGCATGACGTGCTGCTCATTGCCGACGAGGTAGCGACCGGTTTCGGTCGGACGGGGGAAATGTTTGCCTGTGATTTGGAAAACGTAACACCGGATCTGATGGTGGTGGGAAAAGGACTCACAGGCGGCTACTTGCCTGTAGCGGCAACGCTGGCGACGGATGAAATCTATGGCGCCTTTTATGCGGACTATCAGGAGCAGAAAACCTTTTTCCATGGACATTCTTACACGGGAAACCCGCTCGGTTGTGCGGTAGCTTTGGCCAGCTTAAGGCTTTTTGAGGAGAGGAACATGTTGGAGGGTGTTCGTTCTAAGGCAGTGTTTACTGCAAATAAACTAGCGGCGCTTAAAGATAGACCGCACGTCGGTGAAATCCGGCAGAAAGGGCTGATGATCGGAATCGAGCTTGTACGTGATAAAGGTTCACGAGAACCGTACGAGTGGGGAGAGCGAATTGGCGTGCGAACGAGCCAGAAAGCCAGAGAGCTTGGCATGCTGACGCGGCCGCTGGGCAATGTGATTGTCTTCATCCCGCCATTAGCCAGCACAGAGGCTGAGCTTGGAGTGATGACGGAGATTTTGGCGGCATCCATTATTCAGGTCACGGAAGGATGAGGTGGACGATGAACAAAGACAACGAGGAGCCGATACGGGGGCTGTTTATCACAGGTACGGACACCGGAGTCGGCAAAACGATGGTGACAGCTGCGATAGCAGCGGCGCTTCGTGCGGACGGCTGCCAGGCAGGCGTGTGGAAGCCCGTACAATCAGGCGCATGCCTGGGCAGTGGTGAAACGGATGCAGAGCGGTTGTTGCAGCTAACAGGGATAAAAGAGCAGCCGGATACCGTTGCGCCATACACATTTGAAGCGCCGTTGGCTCCAATGCTTGCTGCCAGGCTTGCCGGCGTGACCTTAACGCTGCAGGAGCTGATCGCCGCGGGCAAACCGCTTATCGAGCGATACGATGCCCTGCTGATCGAAGGCGCAGGAGGCGTGGCCGTTCCGCTGAACGAGGATGCTCTGATAGTGGATTTGATCGCAGAGCTTCAAATACCTGCACTGATTGTTGCCCGTTCCGGACTAGGCACAATTAACCATACGATTTTGACGGCAGCTTTTTTATCGCAGTATAGAATCCCGATTCTAGGCGTTATCTTAAATGACTGTGATGATCAAGAAATTCAAAACGATCCGAGCGTTGTCACAAACGCGGAGCTCATCGAGAAGTATAGCGGTCTTACCGTTCTCGGCCGGTTTCCTTTTTTGCCTGCTGAGGTTCATACAGAACTTTTCATGCATACCGCCAGGAAATCCATACAACTTGCGCCGATCAAAAAAGCGCTAAAAATTGTGCCCCGATGAATGCCAAGGAGGAGAACATGAACTTGAATATGAACATCATTTCAACCCATAAGGAGTGGCCTTTGTTGGCCCAAAAAGCATTAAACGGCGAACGTTTGACGGAAGAAGAAGGGCTGGCTGTGCTCGAAGCAAGCGATGATGAGGTGTTGCCGCTGCTGCAAGCCGCTTTTCAAGTAAGAAAGCACTATTACGGCAAAAAGGTCAAATTGAACATGATTATTAATGCGAAAAGCGGACTCTGTCCCGAGGACTGCGGGTATTGCTCGCAATCGATTGTTTCTACGGCGCCGGTAAGTAAATATACCTTGCTTGATAAAGATACGCTGCTTGCCGGCGCACGTGAAGCTATGGCGCGTAAAGCCGGAACATACTGCATTGTAGCGGCAGGCAAGGGACCGACCGACAAGGAATTGGCGCAAGTCGTGGATGCCGTGAAAGAGATTCGTGAAACGATGCCGCTAAAAATTTGCGCTTGCCTAGGCATTTTGAAGGACGAGCAAGCGCAGCGGCTTGCAGAAGCAGGTGTACATCGGTACAACCATAATCTCAATACGAGCAAAGCGAACTACCCGTCGATAACGACGACCCATACGTACGATCAGCGTGTTGAAACGGTCGAAAAAGTCAAGACATACGGCATGTCCCCCTGCTCCGGCGTCATTATCGGGATGGGCGAAACCAATGAAGAAATTGTGGAAATGGCCTATGCGCTGCGTGATCTGGACAGCGATTCGATACCAATTAATTTCCTCAATGCCATTCCTGGAACGCCATTGGAGCATGCAGGCCGCACTCCGGCGATGAAGGCTTTGAAAGTGCTCGCTTTATTCCGTTTCATCTGTCCATCCAAAGAAATTCGTGTAGCGGGAGGCCGTGAAGTAAATCTCCGTACATTGCAGCCTATGTCGCTGTATGCGGCCAATTCGCTATTTGTCGGTGATTATCTGACAACGGCAGGTCAATCGATTGGTGTGGATCACCAAATGATTGAAGATTTGGGTTTTGAGATTGAACTTAACGCTTTGTAAGGTGGTACGGACAATGAGTGCGGAATCTTCTTTAAAATGGATGGAACAGGAACTAGCCTCTCTGGACGAAGCCTCCTTAAAACGATCCTTGCGGGCAAGTTCGGCGATTTCAGGGTTTCCTGGGCGCATGTTCCGCGGAACAGAGGAGCCCAACCTGCCCAACTTGCTCAACTTGTCCGGCAACGACTACCTTGGGCTGTCCCAGCATCCTGCGATGATTGAAGCGATGCGAGAGGTACTTCTCCAGGAAGGGGTTGGCGCGGGGGCATCCCGCCTTGTGACTGGCAACCGGTCTGCGTATACGGAACTGGAAGCAGCCATTGCCGATTGGCAGAGCTGCGAAGCAGCCCTTGTATTTGCCAATGGGTATATGGCAAACACAGGAGTTATCCGAGCCGTGGTTGGCCGGGATGATGTAGTATTTAGCGATCAACTGAATCATGCCAGCATTGTGGACGGTATTCTAATGAGCCGGGCGGAGTTGGCCCGTTACCGGCATAACGATATGGAGCATTTGGGAGCGTTACTGCACAAACACCGCGACAGGAAGCGAAAGCTGATCGTTACGGATGCGGTCTTCTCCATGGACGGAGATCAGGCCCGCTTGGAAGATCTCATCCTGCTCAAGCATGAGTATGGAGCGATGTTGATGGTGGACGAAGCGCACAGCGGAGGAATTTATGGAAGATATGGCGAGGGATTATGCCATATACGTGGGGTCAAGGACGAGGTGGACATCCATATGGGAACGTTCAGCAAAGCCTTCGGCGCCTATGGAGCTTATGTGTGCGGGAGCCGGATGCTCATTGATTTTCTCGTAAACAAGGCGCGTACGCTTATTTATTCAACGGCGATGCCGCCTGCGCTGGTCGCAGGCATTGCTCAAGCTTTAGTGCTTGTGCAGCAGGAACACTGGCGGCGTGAACGGCTGCATACCAATAGTCGTTCTTTTCGATCTCATCTGCAAAAGGCCTGCTTCCTCGTTGGAATCGGCGATTCTCCTATCGTGCCGATGATCGTCGGCGATAATGAGACTGCCTTGCGCTTCAGCGCTGCGTTGGAAGAGAAAGGCATCGCAGCGGTGGCGATCCGGCCGCCGACGGTTCAAGAAGGGACAGCTCGTATCCGCTTCTCCTTATCCGCTGCCCATACAGATAAAGAACTGCGGGATGCAGTGGCGTGCATTCGTGAAGTAGGGCTGCAGCTTGGAGTGATGGGACGATGACACCAGAGAAGAGAGCAACGATCGTATGGTTGCCTGGGTGGAGTATGCCGCCCGAGGTGTTTGATCAACTTTGTAAGACGCTGCCTGAATATCAGCATGTGTATCTCGACTTTAGCGAAGCTGAAACGCCGGAAGATTTGTTGACGAACACCGAGCAAATGGTAAGGAAATGGAAAATATCGGCGCTACATAGACCTCTTTTTATTGGCGGATGGTCGCTTGGCGGATTGCTGGCGCTCCATTTAGCAGCTAGAGGTCTTGCGGACGGTCTCATCTTATTTGCAGCTACGGCACGTTTTATTCGTTCTAAAGATGAGGCCCATTTTGGTCAGCCTGATGCTTATGTGCGGCAGATGATGAAGGCCACTATGCAGGATGCGCTTGCAGTTGAAACCAATTTTCGCCAAATTTTGTGGACGGAAACAGAGCGGGAGTTAGGAATCAGCGACAAACTTCCTCGAATGGGTACGTGGACAGCTCCCTCTCTGCTGGCAGGACTTCAAATTTTGCGGAAAGTGGAAGTCAGCGCAGTACTCTCGGAAATTGTGTGTCCGGTGCTTCTGTTCCATGGTAGGGAAGACCTGATATGCCCTTACAAAGGGGCGGAAGAGCTTGCAGCGGGCCTGTCTCGCGCTTATTTATATGCCCTTCCTGATTGCGGTCATGCACCATTTGTAGGAAGGGAAGAGGAGATCGCAGCGGAGATGAGGCGGTGGCGCGATGAACAGCAGTATGGAAATTGAACGTCAATTCAATCGGAGTTCGGCAGGATCTTATGATGAACATGCCAATGTACAGAAAATGATGGCTGAGCAGCTTGCAGAAGCTCTCGGGGTGTTGGATGTTACAAGAAAGAGTACACCAGCGCGAGTAGGCAGCATTCTTGAGATTGGTTGTGGCACAGGCATTGTGACGAGTGGCTTAGTTGAAAAGTACCCCATAGCGTCGATTACCGCGCTGGACCTTGCACCTGGCATGCTTCGGGCGGCTGAGCAGCGTGTTCGAGGCAGTCAGCCAGCTGACAGGGACATAAGCTTCATCCATGGCGATGTGGAAAAGTGGTCGGCAACCGCACCGCCGGCTTCGTTCGATCTGATCGTCTCCGGCGCCTGTTTTCAGTGGCTGCAGCAGCCGAAACAGACGCTTCAGCACCTTCGGCGTCTTCTTCGCCCGGGCGGCGTGTTGGTGTTTACGACATTCGGGCCGACAACATTTTATGAGCTGCATGAGTCTTTCATGGAAGCGTACCGACAGAACGGACAGCAGCCGCAGCGGCACGGGCTGACTTTTCAATCCGGTGCAGGGTGGAGAGAAATGCTTGTTGACAGCGGCTTTACGCACACGCACATTCATGAAGATCGCTTGCTCCACGTAGAAACGTATCCGACGCCAAAGGATTTTTTGCATGCAGTTAAAGCAATGGGAGCCAGCACATCAGAAGCAGCGGTTGCGCCCGGCATTGGCAGACGGCGTTTGTTCGTCGATATGTACAAAGCGTATGAGACGAAGTTTAGCGTATTAGGGGGCGTTTCAGCTACCTATGAGCTTTTGATGATGCAAGCGAAGGTTCCTAATAAAGATAGAGATTCAGACAAGTTCTGAGTTTCTATCTTTTTTGTTCCTACATACTTTTGACACATTTATGTGCTAAGGTATGGAAAATTAGGCGTGGAGGGAAATCATGGGAGTAACTTGGACGAACACAGAAGTTGTTCATTTATTGCTTCGGGCCGGATTTGGAGGGGCAGAGGGTGAAGTTAACGCTTGTGTGGCGCTGGGGCGTGAAGAGACGGTGCGTCGGCTTATCGCAGGAGAAGCATTGACCGAAACGGCGGCGCTGACACCTTTTGATCAGTTAAACGCAGACAGCAAAAAAGCTCTGGATCCGTTACAGCTTGGCGATCAGCAAATGTATTGGTTATACCGGATGGTGAATTCCAGCGCGCCGTTGATTGAGAAGATGACGTTGTTTTGGCATGGACATTTTGCGACAGCAAATTACAAGGTCAAGAATGTCACACTGATGGTTCAGCAAAATGAGCTGTTCCGGAAGTATGCATTAGGCAATTATAAGGAACTGGTACTCGCTATCGGCAAAGATCCGGCTATGATGATCTGGCTTGATGTGAATCGCAATAAGAAAAACAAACCGAATGAAAACTATGCGCGTGAAGTGATGGAGCTTTTTACACTAGGAATTGGTCAATATACCGAAACGGATGTGAAGGAAGCGGCAAGGGCTTTCACAGGCTGGACCTATAATGAGAAGGAGAATAAAGTAGCGTTTAATGCCAAACAGCATGACAATGATTCGAAAACGCTGCTCGGTGAGAAGGGGAATCTCGACGGTGATGAGGCTATTGAGATTATTTTTCATCAAAAGTCGTTATCTACCTTTCTGGCCTTTAAATTGCTCAAATATTTCGCCACAGACAATCCTTCAGACAGCTGGGTACAGCAAGTGGCAAAGCTGATCACTGAGAAGGCGACAATCGGAGAAGTGCTTCACGAGCTGTTCATGTCGGATGACTTCTATAACCCCGATTTGCGGCTATCCCTTATTAAAACACCGGCTGATTATGTTGCTGGCATTCTCAAAACCATGCAGCTGCATGTGGCCAAGGGGCATGCGCAAGCGATGAGGAAGATGGGGCAGGAACTGTTTTCACCCCCGGACGTTGCAGGCTGGAGAGGCGGTGCATCATGGCTGAACACCAATTTGCTGCTCGCGAGGTATCAATTCGCTGAGTCCATGGCTGCGCAAATGAACAACAAGCTGGTGGGCACTGCGCCGAAGCAGGCGGAAAGGCCGGAGGAATGGGTGAAGTTGTGGAGTCAGCGTCTAGGAATCACTCAACTGTCTGATAAGACGATGAAAGGTTTAAGCGCTTATGTGGAAGATACCCTCTTACATACAAAGCAGAAAAATGCCGGTTTACGAGGCTTGGTGCAGCTCCTTTTGATTAGTCCGGAAGCGCAAATGAAATAACGGGGGTGAAGGCCATGAAATTGACAAGAAGGGAATTTCTGCTGAAAGGGACCGCGATGTTTGCTACGTTAAGCCTTGGCGGCATTTTGTTTACAGAAACAGGCAGATCGATATTCGCCGGGGGAGCCAGTGACGATGTCGACGAGCCGGTGCTGGTTGTTGTGCAGCTTAGCGGAGGCAATGACGGCATAAATACGCTGATTCCATATGGGCAAGGCGTATATTACGATTCAAGGCCGACATTAGCCTATCAGCAAAAGGACGTGCTTGCGCTTGATTATCAAGTAGGCTTACATCCTAGCCTATCAGGGCTCTCTGACCTTTTCAAAAACGGAAACATGGCGATCATTCAAGGCGTCGGTTACCCGGAGCCGGATCATTCCCATTTCCGTTCCATGGAAATTTGGCAGACCGCAGAGCCTGCGAAAATTAGCCGGAGCGGCTGGTTGGCCCGCTATATAGAGTCTTCGCTGCGCGATAATGCGAATCCGCTTAAAGCGGTTCAGGTCGGTGCGGCGGGCAGCAAAGCTTTTGCCTCGGAGAAGATGAGCTTTCCCGTCATTCAATCGCTGGAATCGTATCATGTGATCGATCCCAAAACGCCGATGATGGATAAGAATCGGATAACCAAAGCTTTTTTGGATATGTATAGCGATCAGAACCAGATGGAACAGCTGCGGGTCGTTTCGGGGCGCGGGTATGAAGCTTATAAAAGCGTTGAAGCCATACAATCTTTAACAGCCTCTTATGCCAACAAAGTGGAGTATCCCAAAACGAATTTTGCCAGTGATCTTCAACTCGTTGTCAAGCTGCTGGCGGGAAAGTCGGGAACGCGCGTATTTAATGTCCAAGTTGGCGGTTTCGATGATCATGCCGATGAAAAGGAGCAGCATGCCAGGGTTTTGACACAGGTGGATCAGGGTCTGACAGCTTTTTATAAGGATTTGGAGGCACAAGGTCTGCAGGATCGGGTTGCTATTATGATGTTTTCCGAATTTGGGCGTCGTGTGAAGGAAAATGGGAGTGGCGGTACGGATCACGGCACGGCAGCACCGATGTTTGTGATTGGCGGGAAAGTGAAAGGCGGTCTCTATGGCGCTTACCCGAGTTTAAGCAATTTGGATAACGGGGATTTGAAATATGAGGTTGATTTCCGCTCTGTGTACAGTACGTTGGTGGATCATTGGTTAAAAGGAGATGCTTCGGCCGTACTTGGGAAACCTTATGAATCGTTGAAGTTTATATAGGGAAAGTGGTAACCTAATTGAAGTAGTGAAAATAGTTAGACAAAGTGATACAAGCATGGAAGGAGTGCTGAAGGATGGTGGATATAAAACCGATCTCGGATCATTTGAAGGAGCATTTATCTATCCTTTTTGTGGGATATAACCCTAGTATTCGATCGGGTGAAACCGGCCATCACTATGCGAATCCGAACAATCGCTTTTATCGCATATTATTTCAAGCTGGATTAACGCCTCGGCTCTATAAGCCGCAGGAAGATCAAGACCTGCTTGAACTTGGCTACGGGTTTACGAATATCGTGGCGAGACCCTCACTGACGGCTGCTGAAATAACGCCTGAGGAGTACCGACAAGGCCGCATCATTCTCAGGGAGAAGATACAAAACATGCAGCCGAGGGTTGTATGTTTTGTAGGCAAAGGGGTTTATGAGCAGTATAGCGGACGCAGAGGGATGGCTTGGGGCAGCCAGCCAGATCCCATCGTACCAGGCGTAGTAGAGTACGTATGTCCCTCTTCCAGCGGGCTCGTTCGAATGAAATTGGAAGAAATGGTCGCTATCTATACCGGAATTAAAACATTTATCGGGATGGAGTTGGGTAAGGGATGAATATTCCATGGCTGCAATGGGCTAAAGAAATTCAAGCGATTAGTCAAGCCGGGCTTGCTTACGGCGAGAACGGTTATGATTTGGAGCGATACGAGGCGCTGCGCAAGATTAGCGTGGAGATGATGAGCCACTTCACGGACACTCCGATTGACAAAGTGACGGAATTATTCGCCAGCGATACGGGGTATCAGACGCCGAAGGTCGATATTCGGGCGGTTGTTCTGAAGGAGAACAAAGTGCTCCTTGTGAAGGAAAGAGCCGACGGCGCTTGGGCTTTGCCAGGCGGTTGGGCGGATATTGGCTACACACCGAGCGAAGTCGCTGTCAAAGAGACGCGTGAGGAAGCCGGTTACCAAGTCAAACCTGTGCGTTTGCTGGCGGTTCTGGACAAGAAGTGCCATGCACACCCGCCTGCCCCCAACTACGTCTACAAAATATTTATCTTATGCGAATTGGTCGGCGGTGAGGCGCTAGAGGTCAGTTTGGAAACGACCGAAGTCGGCTTTTTCGGCGAACAGGAGCTGCCGCCTCTATCAATTGAGCGGAATACGGTCGAGCAGGTCAAACGGATGATAGAGCTTGCAAGCGGCCCGGCATCACAGGTGCTGCTCGATTAAAACAAAAATGCTCCCCAGTCGTGTAGCCACGGCGGGGAGCATTCTGATATTATCGCATCAATATAGGCTTAAGCTGATCGAGAATATCCTCCATTTGCTTGGAGCATTGCTCGTACATCGCTTTGGCTTGTTTATTGTTGGTTGTCAGTCCGTATAACATCAGGTCTGCTTCGATCTGTTTCAGAGTCGCGAAGAGAGTAGCTTTTTCCTGCGGTATGGGAACGTTGATCTTATCGTCAAATAAATCAAGATACAATTGGCCGTACGAATCGACTTGCCCTAGAAAAACATTTTCGACCGTTACCCCGACCTTGTCCAACTCCGTTTTCAGCCATCCCCGGTTAAATGAAAGGGTTGCTAACGCTTCATCTAATATCTCACCGTCCATAATGACGGCTTGCGGCTCTTTCTCCGGTGCAACTTTGATGCCCAAATGCTTCGCAGTGAGCGGTAAATTCTCCCGATGCAGCAATACGTTGATTTCACCGCTTGGCTCCATGATCGCAAATTCAACATCCGCTACTTTGAAAACCGACCGCTTGCGCAGTTGTTCCATAAGTTCATCCGTGGTGAGCCGCTCTTTTTTTAAATTATCTTCTAAAACCTTCCCATCTCTAATGAGTACGGTAGCTTTACTGTCAATAAAATCGCGCATTTTTTTGCTTTTAAGCTGTAATAGTTCAATGCCCAGCGAACACGCGATCCAAACGGTTAACGAGATTAGACCGAGATACCATTTGGAATCGATATCCAAAGATATCGCTCCAGCCAGATTTCCAATGGTAATGCCCGTGATGTACTCGAACAGAGATAGTTGGGACACTTGCCTTTTTCCAAGAATCTTGGTCATGATGAACAATACGATTACAGCTAAAAGGGTGCGTACGATGACTTCATAAGCATCGGGCATGTGATTTCCTCCTTACGTTTCAAAAAGAACTTGGCGGCAGGCAGTAGTTGCGAGTTTGATGGAACTACAGGGCGCTATTTGAGCGAAATATCCGGCTTGCAGAAATATTGGGAACTACACCAGGATGATGTCAGATGCAATAGGCAATCAGAAAAAGTAGGCAAGTTTATACATTATTTGTGAAAATAATGGAAGTTATACGCCGGGGCCCAAAGGAAAAACGCCCAGCGGCTCATACGAAGGCTGCCGGCCCAAGTGGCTGCGGTAGAGGACGATGTCCTCTACCTGCCACGCGGGCAGCGAAGGCGCGCCTGCCAGGGAGGCGCGCGAGAACGGTTCCGCCGCTAGCCGGTAGCGGCGGGCTAGCGTGAGATGCGGCCGGTAGGCGCGAGCCTCGGCCTGAAAGCCATGGCGGGCGCAGGCGCCCGCGACCTCGCGCTGCAGCGCAGCCAGCGCGTCCAGGTCGCCGGCGACGCCCGCCCACAGCACCGACGGCGCTGCCGGAGGTCCGAACACGCCGAGCCCCTCGGCGTGTAGGGTCAGCGGCAGCGCAGCTGCTGCAAGCTGGCGCAGGTCGTGCGCCAGCGATTCCGCTTTCTCGGCGGATGCGTCGCCGAGAAAGCATAACGTGACGTGGACGTCCTGCGGATGCGTCCACTTCTGGAAAGGCAGCCGCTCTTTGAGGGCGGCTGCCATGAGAGCCAGCTCCCGCTGCGTGTCTTGCGGGAGCTGGATGCCGACAAAAAGCCGGTACGTGTCGGACGGTGTTGAAAGCGCTTTTGTCGAATGAGCGGAAGGATGCATGCGAGTGTGGACTCCTTTTTGGCTTTTTATGTCGGTGTATCCTGGTTCCGGTTTCCTGCTTCAACTAGCATTGCCAACTAAGGTTTTACTTGATGCATGAGGAGAATATTGCTATCATAGCCATAATACAAAAGCAAAGGTGTGGTCATTCATGGGAAATCGGGCCTATAACTTTAACGCAGGGCCTGCGGCATTACCGCTCGAAGTTTTGCAGAAAGCGCAAGAGGAACTTGTCGAATTTAAGGGTATCGGCATGTCGATCATGGAAATTTCGCATCGCAGCGCGGAGTACGAGCAAGTACATACGGAAACGCAGCAATTATTGAAGCAAATTTTTGCTATTCCTGACGGTTATCAAGTACAGTTCCTGCAAGGTGGAGCAAGTACGCAATTCGCTATGATTCCTTTGAATTTCTTGAAGCCGGGCAAAGTGGGCAGCTATGTGCTGACTGGCGCTTGGGCTGAGAAAGCGGTACAGGAAGCAGGCCTTTTCGGAGAAGTATCGATTGCTGCCAGCTCCAAAGAGAACAAATTCATGAAAATTCCGGATCTCAGTGAAATCAACATTCATCCGGATTCCGCTTACCTCCACTTGACTTCCAATGAAACGATCGAAGGCGCTCAGTTCCAAAGCTACCCGGACACAGGCAATGTGCCGCTTATCGGGGATATGTCCAGCGATATCTTGAGCCGTCCGGTTGATGTATCGAAATTCGGCATGATTTATGCCGGTGCCCAAAAAAATCTAGGTCCATCCGGCGTGACGGTTGTCATCGTCAAAGAAGATCTTCTGCAGGACCTGCCGAAAACAATCCCGACCATGCTTCGTTATGACATTCACGGCAAAAACAATTCCCTGTACAATACGCCTCCGGTGTATTCCATCTACATGGTGAACCTTGTACTGAAATGGATTCAGGAACAAGGCGGACTAGCTGTTATCGAGAAGAACAATCTGGAGAAATCAGGCTTGATCTACAGCGCAATCGATCAAAGCGGCGGTTTCTACCGTGGTCCTGTCGATAAGGGCAGCCGTTCGGCAATGAACATCACTTTCCGCTTGCAGGATGAAGAGCTGGAGAAGAAATTCATCAAGGAAACCGAGCAGAACGGGTTTGTCGGGTTGAAAGGCCATCGCAGTGTAGGCGGCTTGAGAGCATCTACCTACAATGCGGTTCCTTACGCTTCCTGCAAAGCGCTCGCAGATTTCATGATTGATTTCCAAAAACGCAACGGCTAGTAACGAACGAAATCAATGAGCTAAATCAATGAGCTATTCATGGCACCCTCGTGTGCGCGTGGATAGCTTTTTTTTGTCGCAGGATAGAAGGGGCGGTTCGCCGTTTACAATGTCTTAAGATGGCCTCTGAGACGGTTTGAGAGGCTTCTTCTGAGAGGGGGGGCGGAACTAGATCTAGTAGGGTGAAAGAAGAGATTCCAGGCGAAGTTCCTTTCGACAAATGTGAAAATTTCAAGTCTAAAATGAAAATATTTTTTCAAATCCTCTCGAGCCACGCCCCGTCTGGGTTTGCCTATTTCGGGCTCAGAAATGTGTCATAATACACGTTGACAAACACAATATATTGATATAAATTTGAATCTATCAACTAGATGTCGTGGGAAAAAGCGAATTCGGCAACTCCTGAATTCGCAGCGGAAATACCGCGTAATACCGGGAAAACACCCGATTTACCGCTATTTTCAGCCGTTTTCCTGCTTGCGGAAATTCGCTTATTTTGTCGATGAGACAGAGGACAATACTAGATATGGATGGACGGTAAGATTTATATTACTAACTACATATAGGTTATCTACATAAGACTGACACAAGTACGAGAATGTTTGAACCAATGATAGAAATGTTAGGAGACGGAGCCCATGCTGATTGCTTACGATTCGAAAACGGGGAATGTTCGCCGATTTATTAACAAACTTCAAATGCCGGCGATCCAAATCGAGGAAGCGTTGAAAGTGGACGAGCCATTCGTGCTCGTTACCTACACAACCGGATTTGGCCAAGTTCCAGAGAAGGTAAGTTCCTTCCTGGAAACGAACGCCTCCAATTTGATCGGAGTGGCAGCAAGCGGCAACCGCAACTGGGGAGACGGGTTTGCCAAAAGCGCAGACACCATTTCACAACTGTATGATGTGCCTGTGTTAACGAAGTTTGAGTTATCCGGCACCAAAAATGATGTAGAACGATTTGTTCAGGGGGTACATGCAATTGCGGCACATTGAGCTGAATAATTTATTAATGCAACGCGGAGCGGATGGTTTTTTTCAACTAGAGAAGGATAAAGAAGCTGTTGAAGTTTTTATGCAGGATGTTCACAGTAAAAGCCTCACTTTCCCCGATACCTCTTCAAAAGTTCGTTATATGATTGATAACAACTATTATGAGAATGTCTATGAGTACTACACATCAGAAGAAGTAAATCAAGTTTATCAAGTGGCCCACGATCATCAGTTCGAGTTCGCCTCCTACATGGCAGCTTCGAAATTCTATACAGATTATGCTTTGCGCAGTGACGATAAATCCTTGTACCTGGAGCATTTCCCGGATCGCGTTGCGATTGTAGCGCTTTACTTGGGGCGCGGTAACGTTGAGACGGCTAGTACGCTTGCTGTGTCGATGATGGAACAGCGTTTGCAGCCGGCGACGCCGACATTCCTGAACGCAGGGAAAAGCCGCCGTGGCGAGATGGTTTCCTGCTTCCTGCTGGAGATGGATGACTCTCTCAACTCGATTAACTATGTGCTGGCGACATGCATGCAGCTTTCCAAAATTGGCGGCGGCGTAGCCGTTAACTTGTCCAAACTTCGCGGGCGCGGTGAGTCTATCAAAGGCGTAGAACGCGCAGCCAAAGGGATTATGCCTGTTCTTAAGCTGATGGAGGATGCGTTCTCCTACGCGGATCAAATGGGGCAGCGCAAAGGCTCCGGAGCGGCTTATTATAACATTTTCGGCTGGGATCTTATGGAGTTCCTGGATAGCAAGAAAATTAATGCAGATGAGAAATCGCGTCTGAAAACACTTTCTATCGGTCTTATCGTACCGAATAAGTTCTACAAGCTGGCCGAAGAGAACAAACCTCTTCATGTTTTCGCGCCTTATACGGTGTGGCAAGCTTACGGCAAGCATCTGGATGACCTAGATATTGATGAGATGTACGATGAACTGTTAGCCAACCCGAAAGTGAAGAAAAAAGTCGTGATGAGCGCGCGTGACATGCTGATCAAAATTGCGACAACGCAACTGGAATCCGGTTATCCTTATATGATGAATCGTACGAACGCGAACAGGGATCATGCTCTGAAAGGGATCGGAACGATCAAAATGTCCAATCTCTGCACAGAGATTTTCCAATTGCAAGAAACATCGGAAATCAATGATTACGGTCAAGATGATGTGATTCTGCGTGATATCAGCTGTAACTTGGCTTCCATGAACATTGCAAATGTGATGGGGCACAAGAAATTGCGTGAAACCGTTCATGAAGGCATGACGGCTTTGACAGCAGTGAGTGACATGACGACGATCAGCAATGCGCCAGGCGTGGCAAAAGCGAATCGTGAGCTGCACTCCGTTGGTCTGGGAGTCATGAACCTGCATGGCTATCTATCGAAAAACAAAATCAGCTATGAAAGCGATGAAGCGAAGGATTTCGTCCGCACGTTCTTCATGGCGATGAACTACTATTCGATCGAAAAAAGTATGGAAATTGCCAAAGCGAAAGGGCAGGTCTTTGAAGGGTTTGAGCTGTCTGAATATGCGAATGGCGCTTATTTTAACCGTTACACAGAAACAGATTACCGTCCGCTTACGGATAAAGTGAAGGCTCTGTTCGAAGGGATGGAGATCCCGTCACCAAGTGACTGGGGCAAGCTGAAAGATGAAGTCCAGAAGCACGGTTTGTACCATGCGTACCGTTTGGCTGTTGCGCCAACACAAAGTATTTCGTATATCCAAAACTCAACTTCGAGCGTAATGCCGATTGTAGAACCGATCGAGACTCGTACATATGCGAACTCAACGACATACTACCCGATGCCATTCATGGCTCGCGACAATTATTTTTACTATAAATCCGCGTATCAAATGGATCAATTCAAAATTCTCGATCTGATTGCTGAAATTCAAACGCATGTGGATCAAGGCATTTCAACTATTTTGCACGTAAATAGTGATGTGTCTACGAGACAACT
The DNA here is from genome assembly GCF_052682475.1 of Paenibacillus sp. WC2504. Taxonomy (NCBI): domain Bacteria; kingdom Bacillati; phylum Bacillota; class Bacilli; order Caryophanales; family Paenibacillaceae; genus Paenibacillus; species Paenibacillus sp. WC2504. The sequence goes on along the minus strand of NZ_JBQZFH010000001.1, from coordinate 6,843,905 downwards.
TGCTAGATTGTATCTGTATGCGGCACACAAAGGACTTAAATCGCTCTACTACACGCGAACGAATCAGCTATCCGTTGAGGAATGTGTCAGCTGTTCGGTGTAATTGGGAAGGGGATTGAACATAGATGAGCACGGCAACTACCATTAATCAGCCAATCGTCAAAAAAGCGGTGAACTGGAACCGGCCTGATGATGATTTCACGATAACCTTCTGGAATCAGAACATTATGCAGTTCTGGACGGATGAAGAGATTCCATTGTCTGACGATAAAATGTCCTGGATCACGCTAAGCGGGGCTGAACGTGAGCTCTACATGAAGGTGCTGGGCGGCCTTACGCTGCTCGATACGATGCAAGGCGGCGTTGGCATGCCGAAGATTCTTGAGCATGTCGACGGGCTGCAGCGCAAAGCGGTGCTCAGCTTCATGGGCATGATGGAGCAAATTCATGCGAAATCGTACAGCTCTATTTTCACGACACTGTCGACGACAGAAGAGATTAATGAGCTATTCGCATGGGTAGAGCGGAATCCTTATCTGCAGTTCAAAGCGAATAAAATTTCCCATTATTATGAGAATATTACGACGACCAAAGAGTTGTACTTAGCGATGGCAGCGTCGGTTTTGCTGGAGAGTTACTTGTTCTACAGCGGCTTCTATTACCCGCTTTATTTGGCCGGACAGGGTAAAATGACAAGCAGCGGGGAAATCATTGATTTGATTTTACGCGACGAGAGTATTCACGGTCTGTACATTGGTGTATTGGCTCAGGAAGTTTACGCAGAGCTTAGCCCTGTTGAGCAAGATGAGGCTTACGAGACGTTGTCTGCGCTGCTGAAGGAGCTTCATGCGAACGAGGAAGGCTATACGGAAAGCCTGTATGGTCCTCTAGGGCTGGCGGATGATGTGAAAGCATTCCTGCGCTACAACGCGAACAAAGCGTTCATGAACTTAGGGGTAGAGCCGTTGTTCCCGGAAGAGGATATTAATCCGATTGTTCTGAACGGACTCAGCACGAAGACGAAACAGCACGACTTTTTCTCGAAAAAAGGGAACGGGTATGTGCGTACGATTCACGTTGAAGCTTTGACGGATGATGATTTTGTTTTTTAAGGTTTGAAAAAGGTGCCCTTTGGGTGCCTTTTTTTTGGGCTTATAGTAGGTTGGATGGTTGAGGAGTTACCCTTTGGCGGTACGGTACGGTGGAACATAAAGGAATGACGAGGCGCAATTCTAGCGAAAAGTGACTTCATAGCGAACTGGAGGGAACTATGGTACTCTTTTTTGGCCATTTCTAGGGGAATTCTGCTTATTTCATGGAAAAAAGACCCTGTGGTTCCTCTACTTCCATGGCATGCCGGATATTTGCCAAAATAGCGCCCTGTAGTTCTCTCCGAGGATTTGTTGCCTTATAAGGCTCATTTTTTGCGACGTGCAAGCCGTTTAAAGTAAGAAGAGTACCGTGACTTTGCCACGTTGCACCGCGGGAGTTGCAACTTGTACAGTGACCAAGTGTCACTCTTGCCGTAATCGAGCAGTGCTGTCACGGATGACTAATTCCGGTTTTTTGGGCATCTCAAAAGACGGTGTCTTGCCTTCAATCCGCTGCAGCAGAAGATCTACAAGCTTGGAACTGGTCCAGGTTATATCGTAGCCGACATTCGTTAAATTGGGACGCAGCGTGCGAAAGAACTCGGAAGGCCCGAAGCCAATGATAGATACATCCTGTGGCACTCTGTACCCCTGATCAGCGAAGTAGTTCAAGGCTGCGACCGTCGTAATCTCATTCGAGATCAGGAGTGCTGAAGGTTTTTGCGTCTGAAATAATTGATAGATCGCATTATAGCTTTGATCCATTTGTCCAATAATAGGGACGATCATTTCTTCTTTGAACGGTACACCATACTGGGCCAAGGCTTTCTTAAAGCCATTTATTCTTTCGACATTGAAGGATAACATGCTGCCTTTGACACTTCCCACCAACATACGAATATCTGTATGGTTCAAATCGAGCAGATATTTAGCTGCGATATAACCGCCTTCGAAGTCGTCCGAGGATACGTAGTAACGGTCTTGAGGGTTGTCAGAGTATTTCATATTGAAGACGTAAGGGATTTCAGCTTCGTCTAGCAAGGAAGTCAACGTATCATTTTGAGAGGGGCTGAAAATAATAAAGCCGTCCGCGAGTTGATTTTTGATTACCTCAAAATAGGAATAAGCGTCCCCTTCAGCGGATGTGATGATTAAAATGTTGTAACCTTCTTTGTGGGCTTTCTCGGTCAAGCCTTTAAATTGCGCTTGAAATCCAGCATTTGACATGATCTCGCTAATATGAGCCTGACTAATCACTAGTCCAAGAATATAGCTTTTACCGGACTTGAAGATGCGTGCTGTCTTGTTTGGAATGTAGCCGAGACTTTCGATGACCTCTAGAACCTTTTGCCTTGTTCGGGGTTTCACGAGGTCAGAATCATTTAATACTCTAGAGACGGTAGAAGCAGTGACATTCGCCTTCAAGGCGACGTCACGGATAGTAGGCTTTTTGATGGAGACTCTCTCCTTTGGGAAAGCGTGGAATGAAATAATGATAACGATGCCATTATATCATTTTATCTAATAAAATTACAGCAAATTGTTCAATAAAAACGTGGGAATTCAGGTTGACATCCTTTGATAGCGGGTCTAATATAATGTTGTAAGTGCTTTCAGTTCTTTGTAAAGCAAAATGGCAACGGTACCATTTCTTGTGTAAATTTCAATAAAGAGAGGGGTATGACCTTGCATAATTCGTTGCAAATTTCCAAGAAGATGACGCGTACATATCATTTTTTAAACAAAGGAACCACTTTTTACAATTTGAATTATGTTGCACGTATGCCAATGACGGCTTCGAGGAATGGGGAAAGCCTCCCATTTGATGATCGGAATCAACATAAGAGTTATGAGTACGCAACACTTTTTGAACTGGAAGAAAAGCTCTGCAGTACGATGATGCGGAGCACAGTCAAGAAGCTGCAAAGTACGCTGGACTACATTGAGCTGCGCATGGATGCTATTCAGCCAGAAGATACGAGCGCGGCAAGGCGTGTGTATCTTCACTTGATGCATGCCATAATTCGAACGGTATATAAAGCTGGTTTTACACTCAGAGACATGATGGAATGTGATATTGACCCATGTGCCAATATGGAGCAGTTTGCAACCAAGCAAGAGATTCACCGTTATTTGGAAGAGATTTGCCTGCATATATGTAGGCATATGCTTGCATTGCGCGTGGACAAAAACCAACGTATTGTGTGGGAGATCAAATCCTACATCGATGAACATTTTAACCAGGACTTTGGACTTGAGCATGTATCTGAGTTAGTGAAGTGCTCCTCTACATATATAAATCGCTTACTGAAGCAGTACACAGGAAGCACTTTTTATAACTTATTGACTGCAAGGCGCATCGTAAGCTCCAAGCAATTGCTTTCCTTGAATGATTGGACGGTTTGTCAAATCAGTAATAAAGTTGGCTACAATAATGTGCACAGTTTTATACGTGCCTTTAAGCGAAGCGAAGGCATTACACCCGGGCAATATCGCGACTTGCTTCTCTATAACGCCTTGGAGCTTGAGTAAAAATGGCAACGGTACCATTCTTATTTTTGATAAGGGGGCAACTATGGAAAGAGTCAGAAATAACAATCTGGGTTTAATTCCTTTAGCAGGTATTTGCAGCTATGAACAAGCTTGCAATGTCGGTTATGGCATTGACCGTTCGGTAAGTTTATTGAAAAGGTACGTGTACGTGGAAACCCAACTGACGAACATTTTCGCCGCACATCTTGCCCATGTGCCTGAATGGGAAGTAAAGTGTGCTTTCGGCTTGCACATGTGGCTCGATGCCGAGCATAGTGCCATGCTTCGTAAGCGAATTACAGAGATGCGCGAACCTCCGCATGATTTGGACAAAACACCAGATGCTGCGATTGAATTGTTTTTTCAGGAGTTGATTCGGTCGCAAACGACCCTGGAGCTTATGGTAGGTATTTATGGCGTAGCTAAGAAGGAACTTATTCGATCTTTAAACAAGTATTTGGTAGAAACCAATCCGTTAGTGGATCATCCTACGTGTCGAGTGCTCAAAATCATCTTAGTGGAAGAAGAAGAGATGCAGCTATGGGGAGAGCAGGCGATACAAGCGTTGAAGATAACAGAGGAGGATCGAATAGCCGCACAACAATGGCAGGAGCATTTGCAATGCTGTTTGCAAGCGGCAGGAGGCTTCTCAGGTGATTTGGAAAAATCAGCGAACTGGACGCCTACTACTCCTCGTGCCGAGGATGGCAAGCCTTATGACATGGAAGCTGAACCACGCCGGGATGCCCGATTTGCCGATACGTATAACTCAGCGGGGAAAATAGATGAGTATTATCTAGAAGAGACACGCCCTTCAGACGAGAGAACATATGCCTTGATCTATAAAAGGTTGAAGGAAATGACGGTTCCAGAGTGGATGGGGCCAATCATTTACAAGACGAAGGGGAAACCGTGGGACTATTATGTGGATATGAGCAGACAACTGTGGGATGAGGCCCGTCATTCCATGCTCGGTGAGGTTGGTTTGTATCAAGACGGTGTTGAATTTTATAAATACCCCATCGACTTTAGAACAAGCTTAACATTGAACACGAAGTTCGAACCGTTGGAAGCGCACATCATTTTGTGGTATTTCGAGCAAAGGCAAATGCCCAAAAAGACAGGAAAACGGCTAGAGTGGGAGATTGCCAAAACGTCGGACAATGAGCTTGCAATCACGTTTCAGGATTACGATTGGGCTGATGAGGTGCTTCACACGCAAATCGGCAGAAAATGGCTTGTGCCGGAGGTCGGTGGCTTAGAGGAGCTGAAGCAGAAAGCGGAGGAGTTATTGCCCAGAATAGTGGAAGAGAGGGCTAAGTTGGATGAACGATCGGATCAAAAGCAATGGTGGCCGGATTTTTTAACTGAAATGCGAGCAGGTCGGGATCGGACTCGATAGGTAGCTTAACATGCCATACATGAAAAATGAAAACTCCGTATTGAGCAGCAGGTCTAGGAGACCAGCCCATACTCGTACGGAGTTTTTTCATCAGTGTTCTTTTACTGCCAAGACAGTTGGGTGAATATATCTTGCCGTACTTCCCCGAATGATCAGCTCGGGTTTTTTTGGTCTTTCAAGAACCACTGGCCTGCCTTCAATTCGCTGCAGCAGCAGATCGACCAGCTTGTCGCTGGACCATGTAATGTCATAGCTGACATTCGTTAAATTCGGCCGATGATGCCGAAAAAATTCTGATGGACCGAAACCGATGACAGACACATCCTGCGGTATACGGTAACCATAATCGTAAAAATAATTTAAAGCGGCCACCGTCGTTGTTTCGTTTGAAATCATCAGAGCAGTGGGCTTTTGCGTCTGGAACAATTGATGGATTAAATTGTAGCTCTCTTCCATCTGACCGGGAATGGTGACGATCATTTCCGGTTTGAACGCGATGCCGTATTCCTCGAGTGCCTTTTTGAAACCAAGCACGCGATCTTCATTGAAAGGCATAATAGTCCCTTTTACAATACCAAGAATAAAGCGAATATCCGTATGGTTCAAATCTAGCAAGTATTTAGCCGCCATATATCCACCCTCAACATCATCCGAGGAGATATAGTAACTATCTTCGGGATTATTGGAATATTTCATATTGAACACATAGGGAATGCCGGCTTCCTCAAGCAGGGAGGTCAAGGACTCATTGATAGACGGACTTAATATGATAAATCCATCGGCTACCTGATTTTTGATTACCTCAAAGTAGGAGTTGGGTTCAGCATCGGTTGAAGTGATAATGAGCATGTTATATCCTTCGTTGTGCGCTTTGACGGTTAGCGCTTTAAACCTTGCTTGGAATCCGGCATTTAAGACGAGTTCGCTAATATGCTGCGTACTAATCACGAGTCCTAGGATATGGCTTTTGCCGGATTTGAACACGCGAGCCGTTTTGTTTGGAATGTAGCAGAGGCTCTTGGCGGCTTCCAGTACCCGCTGTCTTGTGCAAGGTTTAACGAGGCTGGAAGCATTCATAACTCTGGATACGGTGGAGGGAGTTACGTTTGCTTTTTCGGCAACGTCAAGAATGGTTGGCTTTTTGATGCGGCTTCCCTCCTAAACATAGTAACGATAACTGCCACCGTGACGAATTTAGCTAGGCAGCTCCCGTAGTTTGGCAAACAGGTCCATGTACACTAGACTCCGATCAATATCTATCGATTCTTTATAAAAGTGACGAGAATCATCGAAAGAATATGTAAATCCGGGATTGAGAACTGGAGCCCGCCTTACCATAGAAGGCACCCATTGCTCGTTAAGTACCCAGGCAATAGCTGCAACATCCCAAAGTACCTTGGACCATCCCATCTTATTTTGTCCAAACCGGGTAAATCGACCGTGGAACATATCGCTGAAGTAGGTGCCAAGCTTATTTTGCCCACGCAAACAGGCATCAATTTCATATGGCGTAGTCAGCAAATGGGACGCTACCCCATGACATGGGAGTACAACTAAAGGGACGCCACTGTCAAAAATAAGCGAAGAGGCCTGATAGTCTTGCGACACATTAAAGATTTTCTGAGTGGGCCACCAGTAGGCATTCGGACCAAGCCATACGACGACCATATTGTTAATGATTTCAGGACATTTTGCGATAGCTGATGCCACATTCGTAATGGCGCCAATGGCAACCACATACAGCGGTTCGCTGGATGAAAGAGCCAGGTCAATGATTTTATCCGCAGCTTCGCTCGGCACTGGCTCAGTATGACTGGTCATGTATTGCGATGACCCCTTATAGACCGGAGGAGCATTCTTCACATCCATCAGCTGCATAATATTTAGGATTTCCTTATAGCTTTTCTCCATGCCATCCGCCGGGCTGACCGAGTTCCAATTGAAGAAAGGTGCGGCTGTAACGGCCAGTAAATCGATTTTTTCCGGGGAAAGCAGCGCATAGGCTAAGGCAAATTGATCGTCAACTTCGTTAAATGTGTCGGTATCCAATACCATACGAACTCGGCCTTCCGGGAATGTAAGTCTTTGCAGCATGGTGCTGTCATCCAGTTTGTGCCACGTAGATTTAGTCATTTTGTGCCACCTTTCCAATCGTTAACAGGATTTTGAAATGATAAGTTGTATTATAGGGGAACAAGTTAAATTTATGGAATATTCAATTATCTAACAGGTGTCAATTTTATAAATGCACATTTGTTTCATAATTGCACAATCTGAGATGTTAACTGTGTATTTACTACAGGATAAGGAGAGGGCTATGATAGAGGTATCAAACGGGAAGGGCTGAATGGAGTGAAGCGATAGTTGGATAGCGTAAATTATTATTTGAATATTCAGAAATTTAATAGTTGCCAATTACTGTACATAGATTGCGAGGTGTTCATATGAGTGAAAATTCAGGTTCGCAGACAGTGAGGTTGGTAAGATCCGCACGTCAACCGCTGGCGTTGACCAGGCTACTGAAAAATCTCGTCCGCTATAAGTATTTCTATATGATGTTAATCCCCGGTCTTCTGTACATCGCCATTTTTCATTATGCACCGATGTTCGGGTTGGTCATTGCCTTTCAGGATTATCAAATTTTTAATGGGGTTTGGGGCAGTAAATTTGTGGGCTTCGACAATTTCATGTATTTATTTCAAGCCCCTCAGTTTATCACAGCTATGAAAAATACGTTTATAATCAGCGCATATAAAATTATCTTAGGTTTTCCTGTTCCGATTTTGCTGGCGCTGCTAATCAATGAAGTTCGCATTTTGATTTTTAAGCGCAGTATCCAGACCATTCTTTATCTGCCTCACTTTTTATCGTGGATTGTTATGTCTGGTTTAATGTTTAACTTCCTATCCGATCAAGGACCGGTTAACAAACTCATTAAGATGATGGGTGAGAAGGCCATTTACTTCTTCAGCGATGAGGTTTATTTCAGAAGCATATTGGTTATATCCGACATTTGGAAAGAGATGGGCTGGAACGCCATTATTTATTTGGCGGCACTGACCGTTGTATCGCAGGATTTGTATGAGGCGGCCAAGATGGATGGTGCTACACGTTTTCAGTGTATGATGAAGATTTCGCTTCCTAGTATAATGCCAATTATTATGATCATGCTGCTGCTGCGAATGGGAAGTGTGCTTAATGTAGGATTCGAGCAAGTATTTAACTTGTATAACCCGATGCTTTATGGTGTAGGAGATATTATTGATACTTATGTTTACCGAATTGGAGTTCTGGAAAATAAATTCCATATTTCGGCGGCTGCTGGCATGTTCAAATCCGTTATTGCGTGCATAATGGTCGTTACCACCTACTATTTCCTAGAGAAAGTGGGGGATAAATGATGAAGCCGATACTTTCGCACACCGTCAGACCACGCCGCCGTGTTTTTGGAATCAATGCTGACAGCGCTTTCGGAGTAATTAACCTGCTGATTCTTTCCGTTATAACTTTGGCGACACTGCTTCCAGTAATCACCGTTCTGCTAAGCTCAATAACACCGATGAGTGATGTAATCAATCAACCCAATGCATTTATCGTTATACCGACAAGCCTTACATTTGAGTATTATGCCTGGTTATTTCGAGGCAGCTCCAAGATTATTGATGCGTATACGATTACTATTCTAAGAACGTTGATTGGTACAACGGTCAGCCTTGTCATCACCATTCTTACAGCGTATCCGCTTTCGAAGAAGTTTTTGCCGGGGCGCGGTGGCATTATGGGGATCTTCTTTTTCACCATGTTGTTTTCCGGTGGCATGATTCCAACCTTCCTGGTCGTTAACAGCTTGTATTTGACAAATACGTTTTGGGCAATGATTATTCCCAGCGCGTTAAGCGTGTACAATTTGATCATTATGCGGACATTTTTCCAAATAATCCCAATTGAATTGGAAGAGTCGGCGATTATCGATGGTGCGTCCGAAATGACTACTTTGCTGAAAGTTATTTTGCCCGTCATGCTGCCTTCCCTGGCCACCATAAGCTTGTTTTACGCAGTGGCTCACTGGAACTCATTTTTCGACGCTGTATTGTATATCACCGACCGGCAGTTATGGCCGCTGCAGCTGTTATTACGCGAAATTTTGGTCGCGAATGATATCGGCGGACTCGCGCTCGGCGGTTCGTTGTCTGACAACAGACCGCCTGCGTCGGTGCTTATTAATTCCACTATCGTAGTGGCGGTGCTGCCGATCATGTGCGTCTATCCGTTCTTGCAGCGCTATTTTGTGCAAGGCATGATGGTTGGCTCCATTAAAGGATAAGCGATGGATAACAGTTTCCCAAGCAGCGGCAAGCCCCGCCAATCGGCAGGTTTGTAATACAACAAATCAATGGGAGGTTATGTAAAATGAACGGAAAGCAGAAAGTCAGCTTAGGTCTATCCGCCGCATTGCTTCTATCCCTGGTTACCGCTTGTACCAAAAACGACGCATCGCCACCGGCACAAGTTTCAAACGCTGATGCAGGCCCTATTAAACTACTATATACAAAGGGCGGTTTTGAAAAGGCACCAGACAACAATCCCATCAAAGATACGATTGAAAAAACCACTGGCGTGAAATTTGAACAAATTTCCCCGCCTTCAGCGAACTATGCGGATCAGGTACCCGTCATTATGGCTTCTAAAGATAAACCGGACGTTGCCATGATGCCAACGAGTCAAGCGGTTTTTGACTATGCAAAGCAGGGCGCATTGCTAGATTTGAAGCCATATCTGAGTTTGATGCCGGATATTCAGAAGAATATTCCGAAGGAAGCGTTAGATTACTTTACGGTAGATGGTAAATTGTGGGCGATTCCGCTTTGGCTTCATCCGCAGCGCTATAATTTCGTTATTCGTGGAGATTGGTTAAAAAAAGTTAATCTGCCTGTACCTAAAACACTAGATGAGCTGCACAATGTGCTGGTTGCTTTTGTTGAGAAAGATCCTGACGGCAACGGCGCGAAAGACACCTATGGCATTAGTGGCCTTGGACTCGATTCACTCGATGGCATTTTCGGAGCATTTGGCGTTATCGCTGGAGATGCACCTTGGGTAAGCACAGCGAAAGCGAGCGTTTATTTCGTTGAAAAGGACGGTAAGCTAATTCCCCAAACAACGCGCCCGGAAGCGAAGGAAGCTCTTCAGGTGTTAGCAAACTGGTACAAAGAAGGACTTATTGATCCAGAAATGTTTACGCACAGTTCGGCTGTGAGAGACGAGAAGTTTGTTAAAAATCGTTATGGTGTATCAGCCAACTGGTGGACCTGGGAATCAAATATGGAAAACACCATGAAGAAAACCGATCCGAATGTCGAACTGCTTCGCATAGCTCCCCCGATAGGACCTCGAGGTGAATCGGGCTTACGCGGTGCAGGGATGGTTGCCCGTGGCGTGGTCGTGTTGAAGGATACAAAGCACCCTTCCGCTGCGGCTAAGTTTATGAACTATTTTAATACCGAAGAAGGCGGTTTTACGACGTATACAGGTCTTGAAGGCGTGCAATGGGAGAAGAAGGACGGCAAAATCTACACCACAGAGCAATGGAATAAAGACAGCAAGTGGATTCAATGGTACTCCTTATTTGAAAACGAAGCTCCGTTGTTAAAGGTAGAAACTTACGCGGTTCAATCCCGTCGAGATGCCTTCAACTGGAAAGTTATTACGAATGCTGCTGATATGATGAACTCACAAGCAGAATTGAAGTACCAAGCCGATTTACGCGGATTGACAGCTGACTACTACGCTCGGTTTATTACCGGTAAAACACCTTTGTCTGAGTTCGATAAATACGTGGATGAATTCAACAAACGAGGCGGCAAAGAGTGGACAGATGAAGTTAACAAAATTTATCAAGAGAAAAAAGCGAAAAAATAGGAGTAGAAAACATGGTGTTATCCCATAAGAAGGTATCACATGTCCGATCAGCCAGATCATTCACTGCTGAAGCGTCGGAGGCGGCATTCCTGTTAGGGGGAATAGGTACTGGCAACGTATCGCTTGGCAGCCGGGGTGAATTCAGAGATTGGGAGCTTTTCAATCACCCTGATAAGGGACTCCATTTTCCTAATTCTTATTTCGCAATATGGGCTAAGGAAGAGGGCGAGCCTTCCATCGCAAAGGTGCTGCAGTCGCAATTCAAACCGCCGCACAGCAAACCTCATGGATATTCCCCGTATGCGGGGGGCGGGCTTCCGAGAATGGAGGCATCCCGCATGTCAGGCGAGTATCCGATCTGCCGAATCGTGTTTGAGGATTCTGAATTGCCGGTGCAGGTGGAACTGGAGGCTTATACACCCTTCATTCCTTTGAATGCGGATGACTCTGGTATCCCTGGGGCAGTTATGACTTACTGGGTAAAAAATGTATCGGACCGCCCTGTAGATGTGACCGTGGCGGGCTCGTTAATTAATCCTATAGGCGGGATTAGCTTTAACGCCTTCGGCAGTATGGAGCTGCCTGCCACAGGCCGGAATGTTAATGACTTTGTGCAAAAAGATGGAATCAGCGGCCTTTTTTTTCACTCCCATAAGTATGCTGATACCGATCTGCTTTACGGCGACATGTCACTAGTCACAACGAATCCAAATGTTACGAGCAAGCGGGTTTGGCTGCGAGGCGCCCATTTTGATTATCTTCAGGAATTTTGGGATGATTTCGCAGAAGATGGCCGACTAAACGATCTTGGTTATGAGACACCTTCCGACGATCGCAAAACGGATACCGGTTCTTTAGGTATCTTTGAAACGCTGGCCCCAGGAGAAACAAAACAGTTCCAGTTTATCATGAGCTGGTATTTCCCGAATCGTATGAATGGCTGGAGCGAGCAGTTCCGTGTCAGAGCAGAAGGTAGAGAAATCACCCAAAACTATTATGCTACTCGGTTTGACAGCTCATGGTCGGCGGCAGCCTACATCGTACAGCATTTTGAAAGATTAGAAAGGGAAACGTATCTGTTCCAAAACGCTTTATTTAATAGTACATTGCCTGATTATGTGCTTGACGCGATGTCCGCCAATATTACTGTTCTTCGCAGTACAACCTGCTTCTGGCTGAAAAACGGTAAGTTTTTTGGTTTTGAGGGCAGCTTGAATCATTTGGGCAGTTGTGAAGGAACTTGTACGCATGTATGGAACTATGCACAAACTGCCGCATTTTTGTTTCCAACGTTGGAGCGCAGCATGAGACAAACGGAGTTTTTGCTGGAAATGCATGAAGACGGCAAGATGAACTACCGTGCTACGAAAGTGTTCGAATCAGAGTTCGTATGGCCAGGCAACCTCATAGCGCCGGGCGCTGCGGATGGTCAGATGGGCGCCATCATGCGAGTTTTTAGGGAATGGAAGCTTAGCGGAGAGGATGAATTCGTTAAGGAACTGTGGCCTTCTGTTCAGAAAGCCTTACATTACGGCTTGGAACATTGGGATACAGACGGCGATTACGTGATGGATGGGCAGCAGCATAACACATATGATATTGATTTCCATGGCCCTAACCCGCTGACTGGAACGATATTCTTAGGCGCTTTGCGGGCGGCGGAGGAAATAGCAGCCTATCTCGGAGAAGCCGACAAAGCAAGGGCATATCGGGACATCTATGAAAAAAGCCTCATCCGGCTCGAGGAATTAATGTGGAATGGGGAGTACTACGAGCAAATGGTAGAGGATGTAGACCAACATAAACACCAGCTTGGTTTAGGCTGCCTGTCTGATCAGTTGCTGGGACAACAATTTGCGCATTTGTATGGGCTTGGGTATTTACTTCCGCCAGACAAGGTGAGGAGTGCCTTGAGTGCAGTGTTTAAATATAATTTTAGAAACAATTTTAACAAGCATGCCAACTGCCAGCGTGTCTACGCGCTTAACGACGAACAAGGTATGCTGCTTTGCTCCTGGCCGCAAGGCGGTCGTCCGAAGCTGCCATTTGTGTACTCAGATGAAGTTTGGACCGGCATTGAATACCAGGTAGCCACACATCTGATATACGAAGGCTTTCTTGAAGAGGGCTTGAAGCTTGTCAAAACCGTTCGGAATCGCCACGATGGGATTCGGCGTAATCCATGGAATGAGGTGGAATGCGGTCATCATTATGTCCGCTCCATGGCCAGCTGGGGTCTGCTTATCGCGTTAAGCGGGTTCAAATATGACATGGTTCAAGGCACAATGGCATTTGCACCTGTCATCGATGCAGACAGGTTCACCTCATTTTGGAGCACAGGTAAGGCATGGGGGACGTATTCTCAACGGATGAATCAGGCGGGGGATTACGAAGCAGAAATCAAGGTGCTCTATGGTGATATGACAGGAGTTCGTGTAATTGCTTGCGGCAAGGATTACATTCTCTAATTCTTCCGTGTCTTTAAAAATGGCAACGATACCATTCGGAGATTTGAGAGGGATGAATGCTTGAAAGGGGTGATGGGTACTAGTTTATTTGTCCCGTTTTAAGAGAAGGCGAAACATCATGTTGATCTATTTATTAGTAAATAATCCATAGAACAAATTGAGGAGAGAACAATCTATGAGTGAAAAAGTGAGCTTAAAAGACAAGTTTTACGGTTGTATAGCTGGTGTTCATATTGGTTCCGCGATGGGGGCACCTGTAGAGGGCTGGGATTTTGAACGAACGGAAGAAACGTATGGCATCCTGGATAAATTGGTATCTTACGAGCATTTCAATAATGGCTGGGTGCGTGAGGCGGGCACGACGGAAGACGGTGTCGAGAGACAGAAACTGATGATCTCCGCCATTATTGAAAAACAGGATCGAGTTACGGCTGAGGAAGTCCGCAGACAGTGGATCGCGAAAATTAAGCCGGAGTCAGCAGGCATGATCTCGGAGCCATTCGAAGCCGTATTGCTAGCGATGGCAAAAAGCGGTATTCCGGCCAGGGATATCGGGAAATATTGTGATTACGCCGGACTGAACAGTTTCTCACGTTCCTGCCATCCGATTGGACTCATTAACGCCGGTGATGTGGAAAATGCCATTAACGATGTGAACGAAGTCGGACAGCTGTATCAAACATCCAATGGACGAGGGTTAAAATGGGCGGCTGTAACGGCAACGGCGATTGCAACCGCTACGAAAGCGAATGCAACTGTAGATAGTGTAATTGGGGCGATCTACAATTATTGCGACCCCGATGTCGTTGTAAAGGAAATTGACCGTGAGCTTAAACGCACACAAAACATTACGGATATTCGCGAACTGCGCAAGGTCTTGTATGAGTCTTATAGCATTAGAGGGATTCCATATGAGGTAAGTTATGCGAACGAAGTTGTAACTAAAGCGATATGCATATTCAGAATGGTCAATGCCAACGTCAAGGATGCTTTGATTACCGCTGTTAATATGGGCCGTGATACGGACTGCGTTACAGCGGTTGCTGCTGGGATTTCTGGTGCGTTGAGCGGAACGAGTTCCATTCCTGAGGAATGGATTAAGCAAGTTGATTACGCAACTTCGCTGCACGTTGTAAGTAATTCGCACAGAACGATGAAAGAACATTCGGAAGGATTGTACCAGGCCTATCATTCAAGACTACTGAAACTGAAAGCGTATTCGGAACAAATGTCTGCAATTTAGCTAATGCGCATAATCTAACTATGTGAGGAGAGTTCTTTCAATGAGCGAAAATATTAGTCTGAAGGAAAAATTTTATGGTTGTATAGCGGGAACTTATGTGGGTGCTGCCATGGGCGCTCCTGTCGAGGGAATGAGCCATCAAGAGATTGAAGCGAAATACGGTGTTTTGAATACATTATTGCCCTATGAGCGTAATAACAACGGTTGGATACGTGAGGCAGGCACGACAGAAGACGGAGTGGAAAGACAAAAGCTTATGACGACAGCCATCCTTGCCAAGCAAGATCGTGTAAATGCGGAAGATATCCGCTCCATCTGGGTTAGGGACATTAAACCGAACGCAGGCGGAATGATCACGGAACCGTTTGAAAATACGCTGCTGGCGGTTGCCAAAAGCGGTATCCCTGCCCGGGACATCGGTAAATATTGCGATTATGCGGGATTAAGCAGTGCATCTGGCTCCTGTCAGCCGATCGGTTTAATTAATGCCGGCGATGTTCGCAATGCGGTTGCGGATGCCTTTGAAATCGGACAGCTGTACCAGACGTCCAAAAGCTACGCTGTCCGCTGGGCAGGCGTTTCCGCCGCAGCGATTGCTTCGGCTACCAAGCCAGGTGCAACCGTTGATAGCGTTATTGGCGACATTTTCAGATATTGCGATTATACCGATCTTGCGCTCAAAATTGATGGCAACAAGTATGGCTACCTTCGTGATAATGTCATACAGGAGCTGGACTCCGGCTTGAAACGTACTGCACACTGCAAGGATTTCGGCGAATTGAGAGAGGCCTTTGACAAAATTTATTACGGTTGTGGAGTTCCCTACTGCAACAGCTTTGCGAACGAAGCATTAACAAAGGCGATCTGCATTCTAAGATTAGTAAACGGAAACGCGTATGAAGCTATCCTTGCCGGCGTAAATATGGGAAGAGATACAGGGGCTGTTGCTGCAATTGCTGGTGGACTGGCTGGTGCGCTGAAAGGGGCAGGATCCATCTCTGCCGAATTAATTAAGCAGGTGGATGATGCAACAAGTTTGAATCCGTACACCAATAATGAAAGAACAATTCAGGAACAAGCGGATGGTTTGTATCGAGCCTTTCACGCAAGATTGCAAAAGATTAATACATTTACGGAAACAATGTTGGCTGTTTAAAGGGGGAAAGTTTCATTGACCAGGTTAAAAATAGGCATTATCGGTCTTGGCGAGGTCGCCCAAATTATCCATTTTCCCGTATTGGAATCTTTGTCCGAGAGGTATGAAATCGCTGCCATCTGCGACATTTCACCTAAGCTATTAGAGGTGATCGGGGATAGGTATCACGTGCCGAACCGCTATGTTGATGCTGCTGAAATGACGAGCCTTCCAGAGCTGGATGCCGTTCTCATCTGCAATAGTGATGAATATCATGCGGATTGTGTGATTGCCGCTCTCCAGAACAAAAAGCATGTGTTAATCGAAAAACCGATGTGCTTAACCTTGCAAGAAGCCGATGACATCATTCGTGTCCGGGATGAAATGGGCGTGAAGGTCATGGTCGGTTATATGAGAAGGTATGCCCCGGCATTCGTACAAATGGTTGAAGAAGTGAAGAAGCTGGATACAATCAACTATGTGAGGGTCCGCGATATTATTGGGGGAAATCATTTGTTTATCGATCAATCCAGCAAAGTCCACCGTTTTGATGATATCAGTGAGCATGCCAAATTAGACCGTGCCGATCGGGCGGCTAAATTGGTGAAGGATGCCATCGGCGAAGCCCCTGCGGATTTGCGTTCAGCCTATCGTTTGCTTTGCGGGCTAGGAAGCCATGATCTCTCCGCGATGCGGGAAGTGATCGGATTCCCCAAAAGGGTTGTTTCCGCTCGACAATGGAATAACGGCAGATTTATGAGCGCAATATTGGAATATGACGGATTTCATGTTACCTATGAAACGGGGATTGACCATATAAGACGTTTTGATGCGCACATTGAAGTTTGCGGCAACAACAAATCGCTGAAGGTACAGTACAATACGCCGTACATGCGTCATCTTCCTACAACACTGCAGGTGAACGAAACCAATGGGGAAGCGTATAGCGAAACGGTTGTTCGTCCTACCTTTAAGGATGCGTACACTTGTCAATTTGAATATTTTTACGATGTAGTCGTGAACGATGTTACGCCGAAAACAACGCCGGAGGATGCCAAAGAGGACTTGAAGCTATTTCAAATGCTGATTGAAGCTATGAGGGGAAATGAGCCAAACAGCTAGTTTTGTCGGCATCTCGCAAGGTAGTAAGGGAGGGAAGGCATTTGAAGATTGCCTTGGGAAGCGATCATTGCGGTTATGAATTGAAGGTAGCTCTGAAGCCGTTATTTGCTAAACTGGGCGTTGAAGTTACCGACTTCGGTTGTCATTCGGTTGAGCCGGTCGATTTTCCAGATGTGGCTAGAACCGTGTGCAACGCTGTGCGCGGTGGGGAGTTTCAGCGGGGAATCATGGTTTGCGGTACAGGCGTAGGTGCCGCGATTGCAGCGAATAAGGTTCCGGGCATTCGGGCTTCGGTATGCCATGATATTCATTCGGCGCATCAGTGTGTAGAGCATGATGATGTAAATATCATGTGCCTCGGTGCGCAGATCATCGGGCCTTGGCTGGCAGAGGATTTAGTCCGCTCGTTTTTGCAAGCCGAATTCCGTACAGATGAACATTTCCGGAGACGTGTAAATAAGCTTCATAGTTTGGAGCTAGAAGGCGCCAGAGAATTGCTGAACGGTAAATAAATAATCGCCGCCCCGGATTCTTTGAGCGGGCGGCGATTTTGCCTTTTCTTAAGCTAATGATTCCTTCACGACAGGCTCCGTCAATTTGTAACCAACATTGCGAATCGTCATGATATATTCCGGATTGCGGGCATTTTGTTCAATTTTATCGCGCAAATGGGAAATGTGCACATCGACGATTCGGGTATCGCCCAGGAAATGATAGTCCCAGACGCCATGAAGCAGCTGTTGTCTGCTTAGGACTTTACCGCGGTGTTTGCATAGGAATAGCAGTAATTCAAATTCTTTGGGTGTGAGTTCGATCGGTGCGCCGTTCATCGTAACTTCGCGTTGGTCCGCTTTGATGGAGATTTGGCCAATTGTAATCGGCGTGTTCTCGGATGCAGACGGCAAAGTTTGAATCCGACGATGAATAGCATGAATACGGGAAATAAGTTCTTGCGGCGAAAACGGCTTCGTCATGTAATCATCAGCCCCGTTATCGAGCCCCGCAATTTTATCCGTAAGGTCCTGCATAGCTGTGAGCATAATAATCGGAACGAGGTTATTTTGGTTTCTCAGTTTACGGCATACTTGAAAGCCGTCCATTTTCGGCAGCATAAGGTCTAGAACAATGAGGTCAGGTCGAAAAGTTTGAATCGCATCAAATACAGCTTCACCATCGAATACGCAATATACTTCGAAGCCCACGAGCTTCAGGTTGAACTCTATAAGCATTGAGATTGAAGGTTCGTCATCGACAACGAGGATCTTTTTTTTCAGCATTTAGGTTGACTCCTTTTATCGAGAAGGATAACTCTATTATGAGGGGGCTCTATCATCGACATATTAAGATAAAGTTAACCCTGTGTAAAATTGCAATCCGTGGGCGCATATAATAGGATAGAAGATGAGGTGAATTTGACAGAGATGGCTTTTCATATTGTACTAGTAGAACCCGAAATTCCTGCAAATACAGGAAACATATCAAGGACATGCGCGGCAACAGGCACGCATCTCCATTTGGTCAGGCCGCTGGGCTTTCAGACGGATGACAAGACGCTGAAGCGGGCAGGTTTGGATTATTGGCACTCCGTAAAACTCGAGTATCATGATTCATTTGACGAAGTGCTGGAGATGTATAAAGGGCATCGCTTCTTTTTTGCAACGACCAAGGCGAAAAAGCGTTACACAGAATTTACATTTCAGGATGGCGACTTTTTAGTTTTTGGCAAAGAGACGAAAGGTCTCCCCGAAGATCTTCTGCGTCAGCATCCGGAGACGCTGCTTCGACTTCCGATGTCGGATAACGTTCGGTCGCTCAATTTATCCAATTCGGTTGCCATTATGCTCTATGAGGCATTGCGGCAGACCGGTTTCGAGGGGCTTGACTAGTTGAACTAGATAGTAGTACGACAACATTATTTAGGTCTGTGTCGACAAAATTGACAATAAAAGAAATTTCGGCTTTTAATTAGAAGGAGTTTCTTGACCAACGGCGAATAGTATTCCCTATCAGTCCGTATAGATATGCTAAGCCAACACGCGAGCATAGAAAATGATAGCGGAAGAGAGGTGAAGTCCTATGATGAAACCAGCCGGAGTCGTTCGTAAAGTCGATCAATTGGGACGTATTGTTCTGCCTAAATCGTTACGTAAACGATATCAAATGAATGAAGGGGATCCTGTCGAGATTTTGGTACAGGGTGATCATATCATTTTGGAGAGATACCGCCCGAAATGCGTATTTTGCGGCAGTATGGAGAGCGTGAGTGAATTCAAAGAACGTTACATATGCAGCACTTGTGTAACAGAAATGAATGTACTTAAAGTGAGAGCCTAATAATGAAAAAAGCATCGTCTTTCCTTCAGGGAAAGAGGTGCTTTTTTTTCGTTTAGCCGAACGTAAAAAAGACCACCAGAATGATACATTCCGATGGTCTTTGGTAAACTTACAGGCCCTTAGTTTTGTCCTCGTTATAGGAAGCCGTCATCATAGCGACGAGAAATAGCACAAAAACGGAATTAACGAGCCAAAATGTTGCTGATAAGCCAAACATTGCTGCACCCCCTATAGGTTAAAGAACGTAAAAGCATATAGTTAAGGCTTATTATACCCAACCATCCTAAAAAAAGAAACGAATAAAGTGTGAATAATTTCAGTTATTTGAAAAATAAAAAGTTTGTAGCCAGCGGTCTCAGCTTCCCATCGGACGGGCGGTTAATGACGCTTCCACCCATGACTAGCGTAGTAGAACCGCCGCCATCCAGATTATAAGCGTCAACAATGCCTAACTGCTGCATCTTGTCCTGCAGCTCAGCAAGCGTTGCACCTGAGTTGCCGCTTTCGTCATAACCATCGGTCACGATAAACAACAGCTGGTCGTTCTTGTAATTGGCCATCACGGTTCGGGCAGCACGCGCCGGCGAGCTTTGCCACTGATACGGGATGGTCGCTTTGGCTCCGTTCTTGAGGAGCGTCGGAACGAAGGTCGAACCCATCAGCGGATTCAGCTTGTCCAGCTCAGCTTGGGAGCTGAACTTGCCGCCGATCAGCTGGCGGTCTTTATTCAATCCGATGAAAATCGTATCATTTTTCGTCGGGAAGAAGCCGTTTAAGTACTTGCCGTTCATCACCGTCGTATCGAGCGGGTAGCGTTTGCCTTTGCTGTCATCGGCAAAGCCTCCTGCGTTTACGCCGGCAATAGCGCCGTAGCGTGACACAGCTTCCAAAGTGGTCTCGCTGGAGCCCATTTTATCCTTGCCAAGAACAAGCTTAATGGCTTTATCGCTTTTGAGGTTTACTTTAAGCGCATAACCTTTGTAGTTATTTTCACTCAAAGCAAATAATTTCAAATCGATATTGCCCGATGAGGCTTGGCGAATGGGACTCCCAAGCTTCGCGGTAATCCGCGCATCATAGATGATGCCGGGCTTGGCTACTTGGGCTGTCGCGCTCTGAAGGGCCGCCGTGACTTCGGCTGTGCTTTTCTCGTAAAGTTCAAAATATTTCTGAATAATCGTCTTGGTTTGCGCAGCATCCGTCGTTGCTTTGGTCAGCAAGTTGTCAAGTGCAGACGATTCTTGCTGAAAGGAAACCGGAACTGCGGGTGCAGTTGACCATGGATGAATAGGGATACTCGCGGTAACGAAAAGCAGCCAAATCAACATGCCCACGAACGGAGCACAAGCCAGCAGAAAGACGCGATTGATACCTTGAATGGTCGTCATTATTTCAACACATCCAAGTTCTTCTGCAGCTCATCGAGCTTCTTCTTCACATCAGCCAGCTGGGTGTAAAGCTGGTTGCTATTATCGGTCTTGCTGTTGGCGCTGTCCTTCGTGAAGGCAAGCAGTTCATTCAAGGAGTCTACCTTGGTCTGTAAAGCTTTCATCTCTGTTGAAACGTTGTCTTTCAAGTCGGTCACTTGCTTCTGATAATCTTCCTGCACGACTTGCAATTGCTGCTGGGTTTGCTGTGCGATATCGGTTGCTATTTGTTGTCTTAAATGCTCTGTATACAGCATGGCTGCTGCCACTCCGATTGCGATCAGCATGACCCAACCAAGAAACAAGTAAACATACGTTTTTCTTCCAGCTTTTGTGGCTTTGGCCGCGCGAGGGAAGGAATTCGCCGTCGTTGTCTCGATTTGCATACTCATGATAATCACCTCTGTCTCCTAGTATAGCATATTCCCTATTTTATACAGAAATTTAGATGGAATTCGATGTTTTTCGATATTCATTGGGGGTAATCCCCTCTAATTTTTTGAAAACTTTGCTGAAATACTTCTCATCCTGATAACCGACCATTTCAGCCACTTGGGAAATCCGAAGATGCGGATTGCGCAGTAGAACCTTCGCTTTGCTCATGCGGATCTGGCCTAAATAATCCGAGAGGTTCACCTCGAACTCCTGCTTGAATTTGCGGGAAATATATTCGCGGCTCAGGAAAAAACGGCTCGCTATTTCCTGCAAAGTCACATCTTCGTGGTAATGATTTTGCAGGTATTCGGCAATTTCAAAAATAACATTTTTGTCCTTGTGCTGATTCTCAAGCAGCATTTTGGACATGTGCACGATACTCCGTGTAAGCTCCTGCTGCCACTGTGAAAGTGACAGAATCCCCTGTTCGTCAAGCGGCACAATGACGCTCGTTGGCTCATCCGCGAGCATCTCCTTGACTTTGTCCTCGCTAATGCCGGAGAAAAACTGCTGCACCCAGCGACGTTTCATGACAGTGTACTCGCGCCACCACAGATCGAGCTGTTCCAGCGTAATGACCTCGCTTAGCTTGACTGTGTCCATCCATTGCTGGATGGCATCCTCAATCTGCTCCATGCTCCCGCTGCGGATAGCCAGATTGATCTTCTCCTCATATTGGGTGAAGGTAGGTGCAGCTTGAGGGGATTTGGTAGGGTTCAACATGCTGTGAATCCAGGTATCCCTAGCTTTAAGGTTGCGTTTGCGAAGCGCATCACGCGCTTCTTGATAAGATAAAGTTACATCAGCTGGAAAAGCATGCAAGCGGCCGATTCCAAAATCAACGCGTGTGTGCAGGGTAGTGCGCATGCCTTCATTAATTTTTTCCAAAAACCCTTCAGCGCCGAGCAGATCCTTCCATAATAGAAGGACAATTTCCGTATCGCTGTGCCAATGGCGGAAAGCGTAGCCGCGGCCATCCGTCGTGAGAAATTCATTGCAAATATTGATGAGCGAGAAAAATAAGAGATCCATGTTCTGGCTGAACTTATTTTTCACACTGCGCTCCATGGTATCTAGCGATAAAATGGCAACCCGGCACTCGTTGATGTTCCGGGTCAACTGAAGCTCTTTGTCGAGCTGCTCAGCGGCGCTCTCATACGTGGAAGGCTCCGCGATGATACCGGAAAGAAGCTTGTCCCAATACATCGGCTTAATCGTATTCATTTCAATATTCAGCTCGCGATTGGTTTGACGAAGCTCCTCATCCTTGGTCCAAGCCTGGATCGCTTTATCCAGCGCTTCATTCAGCTGATCCGGATCAATGGGTTTCAGAATGTAGTCGGTTCCTCCATACTTCAAGGTATGGCGCAGTAAGGAGAAATCGTCATGACCGCTGATGACAATCGTTTTGGAGTTTGGAGCGTTCGCTTGCAGCCACTCCAGCAGCTTCACGCCGTTCATGATGGGCATCATCATGTCGGTCATAATGATTTCAGGTTGGTGCTGGACAATAAGCGCGGTGGCGGATTCACCGTCCGGCGCTTCCAATATGGTATCTATACCGTGCTGCTGCCAGTTCACAAGCAGCCGGATCGCATCGCGTACATGTTTCTCATCATCGACAAGTAAAACTTTCATCTGTTAACTCCCTTATTCATCGGGATATGGATGACGATTCTTAACCCCTGGGGCTGAGCATGTTCAATGTCAAGAGTAGCGTCATCCGTGAAATACAATTTGACTCTAGTTTGAACATTGCTAAGCCCAATGCAGGCCTCATCGCCCGTGGAGGGGGCATTCAGCCTGTTTCTAATCTCGCGTAAACGCTCCTCCGTAACGCCAATTCCATTATCCTCAACAATTAATTCTAAAAATTCATAGTCTTCCTCTGTCCGTTTGGATGCTTGGATGTGCAAGAGCCCATCTTCAGCTGCGCTTGGATTAAAACCATGTTTGAAATAATTTTCGACAAGCGGCTGAATAATCATCTTGGGCACCGAGATGGCCTTGGTGTCTTCCTCAATGTCATAGACGATCTGGAATTGATGTTCAAAGCGCTGCTTTTGCAGTTCCAGATACGCTTTAATATGCTCAAGTTCTTTGCCCAGAGGGACAACGGATTCATTCGTATTCATGCTGTAATGCATCATTTTGGCCAGGGAAGCGATTAAGGCATACACCTTGGGCGCATTGTGCTGCAGAGCGAGCGTACCGATAGATTGCAGCGCATTGTTCAGAAAATGCGGATTGATCTGAGCTTGCAGCGCCATAAGCTGATTGGACTTGTTCGCAAGCTCCAGACGGTATTCGCGCATGACCATTTGATTCAAATCCTGCATGAGGCCGTGGAACCGATTGGCTAGAATGCCCATTTCATCGGTGCGAGTCAATTCGATATCTTTATGCATATGGCCCAGTTGAACCTGACCGGCTTGAATGCGCGTGATATAACGGATCAATTGCTTGATCGGTTCTGTAAAACGAATGGAAATATAGATCGTTCCACCGATAACGATCAGCATGAAAAAAGTCAGGACAAGCGAGTTGATGAGTGTTAATTGCTTAGCGTTTTTGGTTAATTGATCATATGGAAGACGTTTGACAATCGTCCAGTCGACATAGTCCGTTTTCATTTTTTCGAAAACATTGATGCCGGCGTAAGGTCCTTTGCTCCATTCATACGAGCCCTTATCCAATGTGCTGTGAATCGCTTCATTACCCCAGCTGCCTTCAAGCCGCTGCCCCCATTTGGAAGGATCCGGACCGAAAACAATATAGCCCTCATTATCCAGAATGTACAATTCTTCTGTGTCATGTGTGTACAAGCTCTGGGAAATTTCCGATATCAGATCTAAATGAAGATCAATGATAAGTTCCCCAATCGATGTGTTATTCGGTGAGTACATCAGCTTGCGATGCATAGACAGGACCGGTGTTGGAGCAGAATACACGTTAATTGCAATATTGTAACTGTGATTCAAATGAGTGGTTTCAAAATAAACGGTTTTGCCTTCTGGAAAAGGACGCAAAAACTCATATTTCCCGGTTGTACTTCCTGTGAAATCGTTACTCGACAAGAAGGAGCGGTCGCTTACAGAAGCATACAAATAAACTTGTTTAAACTCTTTAACGGCATGCGACATGACCTGCAGCCCGCTTTTGATCACTTTATCACTCATATAATCGATATCCCGCTCACGTTCCAGAATATCGTATAATTGTCCGAGCTCTGACAAATGCTGACCTGTATAGATCGTCGTAGATGCTTGGACAACCCCATTTAAATAGTTTAATATATTCAATTTCGCTTGGGAGATGAGGGCCGAATTGTTGGTGATGGTATCTTCGGTGACTTTTTCCTTGGTGAATATATAGGAGACTACGATGGAGGTAATGAATGGAACGAGTGTGGCGATCAGCAGAAAAAGGATCAGTTTGTTGCGTATGCTGTGACGAAACATGTCGAATCAACTCGGTTTCTTCGTGGACTTTTCACCCTTTATTGTAGCAGTAGAGGTCAACAAATTCCACCTAATGCATCACGATTATCTGTGTTTCAGGAGGATAAAGGTATTTATACTATAGGTTATAGTTACCTAATCGTAAGGGGGAAATTCCCATGAAACAGAGCAAGGGGTTATCAGGACTATTACAGCAATGGGTGTTCATCGGACCTGCGTTCCTATTTTTCGCGCTCATTGTAGTGATTCCTTTTCTCATGAGCATTTATTATTCATTTACAGAGTGGAATGGTGTCACGACAAACGTGAAATTCAACGGTTTGGACAATTTCAAACACCTTCTATTTGATGACAAAGATTACCGCAACGCTTTCTGGTTCACAACGCGGATTACCGTAACGGATGTTATTCTAACGAATATTGTCGGATTCCTGTTGGCACTGCTGCTAACACAAGCGCTGAAAACGAGAAATGTGCTGCGCACCATTTTCTTCATGCCCAACGTCATCGGCGGACTTCTGCTGGGGTTCATCTGGCAGTTTATTTTCGTCAAAGGCTTCGGAACACTGGGTGAATTGACGAACTGGAGCTTTTTCCAACTGCCTTGGCTGGGCGACGCGCCTACCGCTTTCTGGGCGATTGCGATCGTTAGTATTTGGCAGGGTGCGGGCTACTTAATGATCATCTATATTGCGGCGCTTTCCAATGTGCCCAAAGATATGATCGAGGCGGCCTATATTGATGGAGCAACCCGTTTCCAAGTACTTAGAAGTATTATTGTTCCGCTCATTATGCCGGCAGTTACGGTATGTCTATTCCTGACGATTTCGTGGAACTTCAAAATGTTCGACTTGAACTTCTCCTTGACCAAAGGCGGACCGTTCAACTCCACGGAATCCGTATCGATCAATATTTATCAAGAAGCGTTCCGCAATAACAACTATGGCTTAGGAACAGCGAAAGCATTAGTGTTCTTCATCGTAGTGGCCATTATTTCGACCATCCAAGTCATGTATACGAAACGCAAGGAGGTTGAAGTGTAATGGAAACAGTCAAAAAATATTCCGGACGGTTATTCACGCTTGAAGTGCTGGGTATCCTGATCGCTCTGCTCTTTCTAGTTCCGTTCTACTTTGTTATTGTCAACTCGCTCAAAACTTTCCCGGAGCTCGCTGCCAGTACGGCAAAGCTGCCGCAAACGTTGTATTTCGATAATTACAAAAAAGTATGGACGATCATGAAATTCCCTAGCGCTTTCATGAACTCGTTAATCATTACGGTTTTCAGCAATATCGGGCTAGTCGTGATTAGCTCCATGGCTGCTTACCGCATGGTACGGAAGCCAAGTAAATTCAACAATCTTATTTTCTTGGCCTTCGTTGCGGCGATGGTCATTCCGTTTCAGTCCATTATGATCCCGCTGGTTCGTGTAGCGAGTGGAGTTGGACTGATGGACAGCAAGATAGGTTTGATTATTTGTTACTTTGGTTTCGGTGTATCCCTTAACGTTTTCTTGTTCCACGGTTTTATCAAATCGATTCCGCTCGAAATCGAAGAGTCGGCCACGGTGGACGGCTGCTCGCCCTATGGCGTGTTCTGGCGTATCGTGTTCCCGTTGTTAAAACCGATGTCTACGACGGTCGTGATTTTGAACAGTTTATGGATCTGGAACGATTATTTGCTGCCGTCTCTCGTGCTGAACAGTCCAGAGCTGCGAACAATACCTTTAGCGACGTTCTCCTTCTTTGGTCAATATACGAAGCAATGGGATTTGGCTTTGGCGGGTCTAACTCTCGGCGTTCTACCGATCGTTATTTTCTTCCTGGCCATGCAGAAGCATATCGTTGAAGGAATCACAGCAGGTTCCGTAAAAGGGTGACATTTTTGTTAGGAAGTTCAAAATCTTCCACCTTTATGTTCAATATCCTCTGTGTTAAGGGTTCAAGAAAGTGTTTACAATAAACCATGTAAGCTGATGACGAGGGAATGAACGGCCTGTTATCAGGGTAAGCTGAGTAAACAAAAAAAGGGAGGCTTCACCTCAATGAAAAAATTAACGATGGTCAGTATGGCTGCATTACTCACACTTTCTGTGGTTGCAGCTGGCTGTGGTAAAAAAGAAGAGACACCTGCGCCTGCTGCTTCAGCCGGGACATCAGCATCAGCGACACCTGCTGCGGCTGGTAAACCTGTAACCATTAAAATGTTCCAGTTCAAAGTAGAAATTGCTGATCAATTGGGTAAATTGGTAGCTGAATATCAAAAGCTGAATCCAAATGTGAAAATTCAAATTGATACGGTAGGCGGCGGCGCAGATTACGGCGCAGCTTTGCTGGCGAAGTTCAACTCCGGCGACAAACCGGACATTTTCAACAATGGCGGCTTCTCGGATCTGGACAAATGGATCGACAACTTGGAAGATCTCTCCGATCAACCTTGGGTTAGTGACCTTGTAGACGTGGCGAAAGAGCCCATGACCAAAAATGGTAAACTATACGGCCAACCGCTGAACCTTGAAGGCTACGGCTTCCAATACAATAAAGATTTGTTCGCGAAAGCTGGTATTACAGAGCTTCCAAAAACAATTACACAATTGGAAGATGCCGCTAAAAAGCTGCAAGCTCAAGGGATTACACCTTTTGAAACCGGATATGGCGAGTGGTGGGTACTGGGTAATCACTTCGTAAACCTTCCTTTTGCTTATCAGAAAGATCCGAATGCTTTCATCGACGGTTTGAACAAAGGAACAGCGAAAATTCCGGGTAATGAGCAATTTAATCAATGGGTAAATTTATTTGATCTTCAATTGAAATATGGTAACAAAAACCCGCTGCAAACAGACTACAACACGCAAGTAACTGATTTTGCAACCGGCAAAGCGGCTATGACACAGCAAGGTAACTGGACACAAGTCCAAATTTCCAAAACGAACCCGGACATTAAAGTTGGCTTCTTGCCAATGCCGATCAACGATGATGCTGCATCGAACGACAAATTGTTTGTTGGTGTTCCGAACAACTGGGTAATCAACAAAAACTCCGCTGTGAAAGACGAAGCGAAGAAATTCCTGAACTGGATGGTAACATCCGATGTGGGTAAAAAGTATATCACAGACGAGTTCAAATTCATCCCGGCTTTCAAATCCATTCCTGCTGACGAGAAAGTACTTGGACCATTGGCGGCAGACATTATTTCCTACAGCAAAGCTGGTAAAACATTGAGCTGGAACTGGTTCAAATTCCCTGGCGGCGAAGCATCCAGTAAAAAATTCGGCGATATTATGCAAGGTTATGTCGCGAAGAAGTATACGAAGGACCAAATGCTTGATGAATTCCAGAAAACATGGGATAGCTTGAAGAAGTAATACGATATTGGATAGAAATAGAGCCTCAGCGCCAAAGCTGGGGCTTTTTGCCGTTTAACAGAAGGATGGGGGGGCTGTTACAATAAGGAAGACTGAGGAGCGGGGGGCTACGATGGATTTACGATTCAAGACTTGGTTACAAAGCAGGGGAAACTCCTTGCCGCAAGAGAAAAGATTAACGCGAGAAGCGATTATTTCGCTCATTATCCATTCTACTTTTCAATTCGGCGCTTCGATGTCGGGTGTGTTTCTGAACTTATATCTATGGCGTTTAACACACAGCGTAGCCGTGAATGGAACTTACAACATTATCGTTTACATTTTGACACCGATTGGGTTCGCCCTTGGCGGCTGGATGATCAAAAAGAAAGACAGAATGGTCTCGTACCGCTTAGGCATCATGCTGATCGGTTTATTTTACTTGAGTGTGATTATTGCGCAAGAAGCGCTTGTGAAATATTATGTAGCGTTCGCCATTTTCAATGGTCTCGCCGCTGCTTTTTACTGGGTAGGTTATCTGACGCTTATGTACGATGTTTCAACCGAGCAGAATCGTATTCGCTATCTTGCCTACAATATGATTTTCTTCACGATGGCTTCTCTGGCAGGACCGGCGCTTGCCGGGTTTATTATTCGATTAAAAGAGGGCTTAAGCGGCTATACCATCGTTTTTGGTATTGCTTTTTGTATGTTTCTACTTGCTGCCTTGATATCTATGAAAATAAAAGCTTCGAGCGGACATCATCGCGTGTACTATTTAAAATGGACTGGGCTCATTATGAAAAAAAACCGAGACTGGCTGAAGGCATTGCTTGGTTTTTTCGGTATGGGCTTACTCCAAGGCACGATGTTATTCCTTCCGAACATTCTCTTGTTTCAAGTCATGCCGCGGGAAGATATTGTAGGTTATCTAGGCGTGCTTTACTCCAGCTTAAGCATAGCCATGGGCATGTTTATTTCCAAATATGCGCAGGGCAGCAAATCTCGTTTGTATCTAGCGATTTCCACGATAGGGTATTTGGTAGGTGTGTCGCTTTTATTAGGAAGCATTACTATTTGGACTGTCGTAGGATTTATGATTTTATACTCAGTCTTTTCGCCGCTGCAAGGCAATACCATGACGGGTTACTACTACGGGCTAATCGCCAAATTGCCGCTTAAGGGCGAATTGAAAGTCGAAAGCGTTGTCGTTCGAGAGCTTTTTCTAAATGTAGGGCGTGTTATTTCCATTTTTTGCTTCATTACATTTGGCAGTGATTTGGAAGGCGGGATGATTCCGTGGATTCTGATGATCGCCTCTCTCACGCAATTCGCTTTGGTCTGGTCCATTAAGAATCGTTAACAAGAGCATGAAAGCACCCTTGCCCGGTTATCCTAGGGATAGATGATAGGAGAAGAGGGACTTCAGGTTATGGAACAGTATGACAGTATAATTGTTGGCGGAGGCATTGCCGGACTTCAGGCGGGTATTCAGCTTGGCAGATATGAACACCGCGTTCTCGTGATTGATGCCGGTTATGGCAGGTCGACCTTGTGCAAAAGTTATCACAACCTTCTGGGTTGGCCAGATGGTGTTTCAGGAGAAGAGCTTCGGAGACTGGGAAGGCTGCAGGCCGAGAGGTTGGGGGTAGCTTTTGCCCAGGATGAAGTTGTACAAGCAGTGAATAAAGGAAAGCCGGGCGACGGCTTTGAGTTATGGGGGAAGTCTGGTCAAGGATATGAAGCGCCGACGCTGCTGCTAGCTACAGGCTTGATGGATCGCATACCTGACATTCCAGGGTTAAAGCCCTGCCTCGGATTAACGATTTATGTCTGCCCGGATTGTGATGGGTATGAAATAAGAAATAAAGCGACGATTGTGATGGGGTCGGGTGATGTCGGAGCGGCCATGGCACTGAAACTCAGCCTTCGCACGGACAAGCTGACTTACGTTAACCATGGCTTGTGCGCTGTAAAAGGCAGTAATCTGGAAGAGCTTAAGAAAAAAGGGATCACTTACATAGCGGATGATATTCAAGAGGTACTTGGACAGGAAAATGGGCTTTTTGGCGGCCTTGTGACCGTAAATGGGAAGCGTCTGGAAGCGGAGCGCGGATTCATTGCTTTTGGTGGAAATGAAGTGAAGTCGGATCTGGCTCGTCAGCTAGGTGCGGAACGATTGGAAAATCGCCACATCATGACAGATGCCCGTTCCAAAATGACCAGTGTGCCGTTCCTCTGGGCCGCTGGTGATGTAGGTGTTCACGCGGAGCAGGTAACGATTGCGATGGGCGAGGGCGCACAAGCCGCGATCTGGATGAACAAAGTGCTGCTCATGTTAAAAGAAGAAGCGAACGCTCATAAAGTGGTCGTTCGCTCTTAAGGAATTCTTAGGGTGCTTCCGCAGGAGAAAAAGCGGTCGTTACGTGAACGTAGTCTGCCAAAGCTTTTTCACCAAGCGGAGTAATGTGATAGATGCCGCGGCTTTGGCGAACGAACCAGCGATAGTAGTTTTTTTGGAGCAGGGAACTGACGGCTTTGTTATTCGTCAGTTCCCGCAGCTTCCGCGGACTGAGTGGTCCATGCTCACGCATCAAATAGGCGCAATGCAGCGATTTCTCACGGTAAGCGGTCATTAGCTTTTGCTTGGAGCTGCCCCCTACGTTGTAGTCGCCGCTGCGTTCATGGAATTCATTGACGACCCGTAAAGCCGCTCTTTTGTTATGGCGTAATGTATAAGGCGTAGGCTCGCAGACGAGATCGACTGCGGGTTTTTTGCGTTTGTAGAATTGTACGGTTAAGACGCCAAGCCCCAGCATGCGGCAGAGACGCCGGATGTCCTCCCACTCCAAGCGATGTGGAGCTTTCCCTTTATTAGGTAATTCGAAAGCGACATACACTTGCTCCGTTAGACGAAGGCGGTCGATACCTTGCACAAGGAGCGGGATGTTGAAGCTTTTTTTGAGCTCTACGACGATGGGGGGCTCATCCCCGCGAATGGCGACTAGGTCACAATGTTTCACTTCTCCGCGAACGGCATAGCCGCGCTCTTCGAAATATTGTTTCACCGGAGCATAGAGCTCCGTTTCGGTTTGAATGGGCATGATGGCTATTCTCCTCCTACTTGCGATGAAGGCAGTGTGTATCATTATAGCATAGGTTTTGTTAAAATAGGGGAAGAAGTACTTGTACGTACATCTTGAGAGACGTGATGGAGTAGGAGATTCAGGGAAGCTTAAGTTCAAGTGATGGAGTAGGAGATTCGAGGAAGCTGAAGTTCGAGTGATGGCGTTTGGTTTGAAGATGGAGAGGGGATGTTGGGGAATGAGTGAGGTTTTGGATACATGGCTTGGTCGTACGATTGATTGCGCTTGTGGTCAGAAGCATGAAGTTCCGATTCGACGCATCGTGATTGAGCGAGATGCGCTGGGGCAGGTGGCCGGTTATGTGAAAGAAGCCGGGTATCGTGAAGTCACGCTTGTCGCGGACGAAAAGACGTATCAAGCGGCGGGCGTGAAGCTGCGCGGGCTGCTGGAAGCCGCGCAAGTCAAGGTCAGCATCAGCGTGATCCGTGAGAATGCGATGGGAGAAGTTGCCGCCGATGAGGAAGCGATCGTCCAGCTGCTGCTGGACACGCCATTATCATCGGAGGTTCTGATTGCCGTGGGGGCGGGGACCCTGCACGACATCGTGCGCTTCGTCGGTCACCGCACGAAGCGGCCTTTCTTCTCTGTGCCGACAGCGCCATCCGTCGACGGCTTCGCTTCGGTCGGCGCACCGCTCATCGTGCGCGGCTTCAAAACGACGATTCCGGCGAGCTCACCGGAAGCGATTTTTGCCGATCTCGCGCTGCTCGCGGAAGCGCCGCAAGCGATGATCGCAGCCGGCCTCGGCGACATGCTCGGCAAGCATACCTCGCTTGCTGACTGGTCGCTTGGCCGCGTGCTGCTTGACGAGCACTACTGCGAGCTGAGCGCGCAGTTGACGCTGGAAGCCGTGGAGCTATGCACGGCTCACTTGGACGAGATCGCGCAGCGCACGAATCTCGGCATGTTAAAGCTAATGGAAGGCCTGCTGTTGTCCGGCCTTTCCATGCTCTTGGTCGGCCACTCGCGGCCGGCCTCCGGAGCCGAGCACCATCTCTCCCACTATTGGGAGATGGTGCTTCTGCAGCAGCGCCGCCGGGCGCTGCTGCACGGCGCGAAGGTCGGCGTCGCGACCGTGATGATGGCGCAGCGCTATGCGTCGCTGCGGGACATCACGGCCGCTGAGGCGGCTACGCGCCTAGCGCAAAGCCAGGCCCCAAGCCGGGAGGCGGATGCGGAGCGCATCCGCGGGGCCTATGGGGCCATGGCTGAGCAAGTCATCGCCGAGAATTTCCCGGCGGATGGCGGTGTTGTTGACAGCGAGGCGCTGAAAGCGCGCATCGCTTCGAGGTGGGGCGATGTGCAAGCCATCGCCCGAGCGGTCCCTGCACCCGAGCAGCTGGCTGCTTGGCTCGGGGATGTGCAGGGACCGGTTGCGCCGGAGCAGCTCGGCGTGGAGCCGGAGCTGGTGGAGGCGTCACTGCGGGATGCGCTGTTTGTGCGCAACCGGTTTACGGTTTTGCGTTTACTGCGACTGCTGTAAACGATGTTTGGGACGCCCGGGGAGTTTTGTTTGCTCCTTCGGGCGTCTTTTTGTTGTGTTCCAGCGGAGCCTGGGAGCTCCATTGGATGAATTCCAATGAGAGGGCGGATAGGACGGCTAAAATAGCAATCTCATTGGACTAAATCCAATGAGGTGATCGAATTTAGCTTGAAATGGGCTGTTTTGAAGGAGGCGCATTGGATTTCTTCCAATATAAGGTGGAAAATATGGCTTAAAAGGGTACTTTCATTGGATTTCATCCAATGCAGAGCGAGGGATGCTAGTTAAGAAGCAAAAGTAGAAGTAACAAAGCAAGTATCTAGAGAAACAGTGGTAGTAGTAGGGTGAGTAGGTAGCTAAAAAAGTAGAAGCAGCAGAGCAACTGTCTACAAAAAAACTAAGACCGTCAGACTGAGCGTCTGAACGGTCTTTTTTATAATGCCGCAAGAGTGAAAAGTGTAAAAAATCACAACCTCGCTAAATTTTTGCCATCCCTTTAATTCAGATTGTTTTCTATACTTGTAGCGTATGCAGGATTGGATGATGGTGAGGAGGAGCAAAAGCACAATGAAATTCAATAACGGGAAAGTTAATGAGATACAAATTGCTTATATTGGTGGGGGCTCCATGTATTGGGCCAAAAATCTCATTGCGGATCTTGCGCTGGACGAACAATTGTCAGGGACGATTCGGTTGTATGATCTTGACTACGACAAAGCCAAAAATAACGAAAAATTGGGCAATTCGGTTTCTGATTATGCCGAAACGAAGTCCAGATGGACCTATAAGGCTTATCCGACGCTGAAGGAAGCGCTAAGTGGTTGTGATTTTGTGTTCATTTCGATTCTTCCCGGAACGTTCAAGGAGATGGCCTCCGATGTGCATGAACCGGAAAAATACGGCATTTACCAAGCGGTAGGTGATACGACCGGACCTGGAGGGCTGGTTAGAGCGCTGCGGACGATTCCGATGTACGTGGAAATTGCACAAGCCATCGAGCGTTTTTCGCCGGATGCTTGGGTGTTTAATTATACGAATCCGATGACGCTTTGTACGAGAACGTTATACGAAGTGTTTCCTGGCATTAAGGCGCTCGGTTGCTGCCATGAAATTTTTGGTACGCAAGGATTACTGATTCGCATGCTGCGTGACATGGAAGGGATAGAGGGCGTGCACCGGGATGAAGTGAAAGTGAATGTGCTGGGCATTAATCATTTTACTTGGATCGATCAAGCCACTTATCAAAATATCGATCTGCTTCCGATGTATCGGAAGTTTGTAGATAAGTATTACGAGACGGGTTTCGAGCATAACAAAGATGCCTGGATGACGAACACGTACACGGCCGCTAACCGAGTGAAGTTTGATTTGTTCCGTCGTTATGGGATTATTGCGGCGGCAGGCGATCGCCATCTGGCAGAATTTATGCCTCCTTGGTACATGAAGGACCCGGATACGGTTCGCTACTGGAAGTTTGGCTTGACGACGGTCGAAAGCCGTGTGGAGAAGCACATTGCGACGGAGCTTTTTTACCGCAAGCTGCTTAGTGGAGAAGAGAAGCTGCCGCTGAAGGCATCGGGTGAGGAAGAAGTTAGACAGCTCAAAGGATTAATTGGTCTTCAACCCTTTGTTACGAATGTCAACGTTCCGAATGTGGGTCAAATGAAGGGGATACCGCTCGAAGCGGTTGTGGAGACGAATGCTTATTTCTCAGCGAACAGTCTGCGCCCTGTTTATGCAGGAGAGCTTCCGCCAGCCGTGCATAATCTGGTGCTGCAGCACACGGTGAATCAAGAACTAATTTTGAAGGCTGCTCTACAAAAGGATAAGGCGTTAGCGTTCAATGCTTTTGTGAATGACCCGCTTGTGAACATCGATGTGAATCAGGCGGAGATGTTGTTCGAGCAGATGCTGCAAAATACGAAATCGTATTTGCCGGGATGGAACATCTAATGGCGGCCCGATCATGAAAGCAGCAGAAGCCTACAGCGATTCCGTCACGGTCGATCCGCAGGATCACAAGGCGGTCCGCCGCATGATTTTTAAACTTGCCGGACCCTCTTTGGCGGAGATGCTGCTCATTAACCTGACACAAATGGTGATGATGATTCTGGTGGGCCATTTAGGAGGGGTTGCGGTTGCCGCTGTTGGATTAACAAGCCAGCCTTATATGCTAATGACCGTCCTTTTTGCGGCGCTGAATACAGGCACAACGGTCATTGTTGCCCGTTCCACAGGAGCAGGCAATAGGGGGGAGGCGAACCGGGCTGCCGGCCAATCGCTCATGCTCGGCTCTGTGCTCGCCGTTCTGATTGTTGCACTTGGCATCTTATTTTCGGAGGAGATGCTCCGAATGATGGGGGCTAGCCCTGAGGTTGTTCACTATGGGCTGAACTATGCCCGGCTGATGTTTCTATCCATTGGATTTTCCTCCATCTCGTCCGCTTTGTCCGCTATTCTACGCGGGGCTGGAGACACCCGGACGCCAATGAAAATTAATGTGTTGTCGGGGTGTTTGTCCATATCCCTGGGGTTTGTGTTGATTTACGGCCATTTAGGCCTGCCGGAAATGGGAGTTGCTGGAGCAGCTATCGCCACTTTGGCGGTTCAGGCTATGGCGATGATCGCCTTCTTAGTCGTTATGTTCAGTGGGAAATTTGCGGTGCGGATTGGCTGGGCGGAGGTAAGCCGTCTGGATAAAAGCATGATTTACCGTATGTTGAGAATCGGGATCCCCTCAAGCCTTGAGCAGCTCATTATGCGTCTGGGAATTATGACGTTTGTCAAAATATGCGCAGGACTTGGAACGGTTGCGGTTGCCGCCTCGCAAATTGTGACGAGTATTATCGGAATCTCGTTTATGCCCGGGGCTGCTTTTGCCATAGCGGCTTCTACGTTGGTAGGGCAAACGCTTGGCGTCGGCAAACCCGACCTTGCTGAACGGTATGTCTGGCAAATTCGGAAGTACGGCATGCTCTTAGGCGGTGTCATGGGGGCGGTGTTTATCTTGTTTGCCCCCTCCATTTTTAGGCTGTATACAAATGACGCCACCATTATCCGCGAAGGGGCATGGGCGCTTCGGATCGTTGGTTTTATTCAAATTTCCCAAATCTCTCAGTTCATTCTTGGCGGAGCTTTGCGGGGAGCTGGAGATACGCGATTTCCATTGTACTCGACTTTGATTGGTGTTTGGGGCGTGCGGGTCATGCTCAGTTATTTATTTGTTTATATCTTTTCGTGGGGGATGTTCGGCTTATGGAGTGCTGTTGCCTGCGATCAGTTTCTACGGTCAAATCTCATTTATTTCAGGTTTAAACGGATGGTTTGGAAACATGTAAAGATTTAATGGCACAAGAAAGGAGCTTCAGGATATGGGAATTGTGTACGATCCGAATTCGCAAACCTTCCATCTTCAAGGGAAGTCGATCAGTTACATCATGCAGTTGGTTAAATCCAAATATCTTGCTCACGTCCACTTTGGACGCCGGGTGCGGGGAAGCAATCTTGGCGGGCTGCTCGCCATGCGGCGCCGCTGCTCATTTTCGCCGTCTACGGATCCGGATGATTTAACGCTGTCGCTCGATACGCTGCCGCAGGAATTTCCGGCGTATGGGGGCAGTGATTTTCGTGTACCTGCCTATCAGGTGCAGATGGAAGACGGGACGACCGTCAGTGAGCTTATTTATGAGTCTCATCGGATATATGCGGGTAAACCGCAGCTGGAGGGCTTGCCGGCTACTTATGTGGAAGAGGACGGCGAAGCGGAGAGTCTCGATATCGTTTTGACAGATGCCGCGATCGGTTTGCAAGCCATTCTGACGTATACGGTCTTTCGAGATCATGATGCGGTTGCCAGATCCGTTCGATACATCAATACGGGAAACCGTTCGATGAAGCTGCTCAGAGCGTTGAGTTTCGGCCTCGACATCTCGCATTCCGAGTTCGATATGCTCCATTTGTCCGGAACCTGGGCGCGCGAGCGCCATATCGAAAGACGCCCTCTGGCAACGGGGGGATCTGTGATTGAGAGTCGGAGGGGGAGTAGCAGCCATTCGCTCAATCCGTTTATGGCCCTGCTCTCGAAGCAGGCGGATGAAGATCAAGGAGAAGCCTATGGCTTTAGTCTTGTATATAGCGGAAGTTTTGTTGCGCAAGCAGAGGTAGATCCTTATGGAACAACCCGTGTTGTCATGGGGATTAATGCCTTTGACTTCTCCTGGCTGTTAGAACCGGGGCAAGCTTTCCAATCGCCTGAGGCGGTTCTTGTATTTTCAGCAGAAGGTCTTGGCGGCATGTCGCGCATTTACCATAAGCTGTACCGCACGCGACTATGCCGAGGGGAGTTTCGGGATCGTCACAGACCGATTCTCATCAACAACTGGGAAGCAACCTACTTCAATTTCAACGCGGATAAAATCGAAGAGCTTGCGGTCGTTGGAAAACAGCTCGGTTTAGAGCTGCTAGTCCTTGACGACGGGTGGTTCGGCAAAAGGGACAATGACAAAAGCTCGCTCGGAGATTGGTTCGTCGATCTGGGCAAGCTGCCTAAGGGTCTGCCGGATTTGGTTAGCCGTGTGAACCGGCAGGAACTGGCGTTCGGTCTGTGGTTTGAGCCGGAAATGGTGTCACCGGACAGCGACTTGTATCGCGCACATCCCGATTGGTGTCTACACGTGCCGGGTCGGCGCAGGACAGAGGCGAGACAGCAGCTGATTCTGGATTATTCGCGCCAAGATGTGAGGGATTACATCGTAACTGTCATAACGGATATACTGGCCAGCAGTCCGATCGCCTATGTTAAATGGGACATGAACCGCAATATGACGGAAATCGGTTCAGCTCTGCTCCCTCCGGAGCGGCAGCGGGA
This sequence comes from Paenibacillus sp. WC2504, assembly GCF_052682475.1. Taxonomy (NCBI): domain Bacteria; kingdom Bacillati; phylum Bacillota; class Bacilli; order Caryophanales; family Paenibacillaceae; genus Paenibacillus; species Paenibacillus sp. WC2504. Next base: position 6,806,497 of record NZ_JBQZFH010000001.1, on the reverse strand, counting down.
GACGGCCCACCGCTATATGCTTGGGCTCTACGAAGTGTTGGAGCGGATCACGTCCAGATTTCCGAACGTGTTGTTCGAAAGCTGCTCCGGCGGCGGCGGGCGGTTCGACCCAGGTATGCTTTACTACATGCCGCAGACGTGGACGAGTGATAACACGGATGCGGTGGAGCGGCTAAAAATCCAATATGGCACAAGTATTGTGTATCCAATCAGCGCTATGGGGGCGCATGTTTCTACGATCCCGAATCATCAAGTCCATCGCACGACTCCTCTGGATATGCGGGGACATGCCGCCATGTCGGGCAATTTCGGCTATGAGCTGGATTTGACCACGTTTACGGAGGAGGAAAAAGAAGCTGTAAAGCGGCAGGTTGCGCTCTATAAGCAGCTGCGTCCGCTGATTCAATTCGGGGAATTTTACCGGTTGAGCAGTCCATTCCAAGGTGTAGACGCGGCTTGGATGTTCGTGTCGGAGGATCAGAAAGAAGCGCTTGTCGCTTATTTCCAAGTGCTGGCTGAGCCCAATGCTCCGCTGAAGAAGCTGCGTCTGAAGGGCTTGGAAGCAGGCGCCAATTATCTTTTGTATGATGCGGATGCTCCTGATGAGACTGGAGCTACGTGTTTTGGCGGAGACGATTTAATGCATGTTGGTTTGCAATTACCGATCTGGAAAGGCGATTTTCGAAGTCGCCTTTACCGTTTGAAAATGGAGGGGTAACGATGATAAAGCTGCGTTTGAGCGAGCTGCGGGATACCAAAAGCGGACACATTTTGCAAGATGTTTTGCCAGGGGATTACTTATCTTCAGGGGGTCTTTCATTTGCCAAACGAGGTGAGCGCAGTCACACCAATGATGGACCGGATGGCAGAGACTATCATATCCATGGGGATTGTGAGGCGTTCATCATTTTGCAGGGGAGCGGAACCATGGAGATTAACGGGGAGCATACGCCGGTTACAACGGGGGACATCGTGATTGTTGAGCCAGGCGAAGATCATCATCTCAATTCGAGTGAAGACGATCCGATTGTGACCGTATGGTGCCATGCAGGCTTGAACCGCCATAAGAATCAACAGCAGGAGGAGTCCGTATGAACCGGCAAATCACGACGGCTGCCCATACCTTTACGTTAGATGGAGCGAGTGATCCGTTCACGGTGTCCCTTGCAGCTGAGAAGCTGCAAGAGGGCCTCGATCTAATCACGCTGCGTCTGGATGCGGAAGAAGCGGCAGTTCCCCCTGTTTTAACGATCAATTGGTCCCATCCCGCATGTGACATTCAGGCCAGCTGGCATCCGGCGCAAGACCGTAATAAAAGCTTTAAGGCGGACTGGATGCGCACATTGCGCTCGAACGCAGCGGCCTCGGCCCCTGTTTATGCGCTGTTTAACGGTCTTGGCCACAATCGGCTTACATTCGCGTATTCGGATGCGCTGAATACCGTTCATTACTCGGGAGGCATTAGCGAGGAGAAAGCGGACTTCCATTGCCGGGTCCAATTATTTGCGGAGACGACAGCTCCCTTTTGTTCGTATGAGGCCAAACTTCTCGTGGACACAAGAGATGTTCCTTACTACGAAAGCTTACAAGGCGTGCAGGAGTGGTGGAGCTCAATGCCGGAGTACCGACCTGCCTTCGTCCCAGCCGCTGCCAAAGAACCGATGTACTCAACTTGGTACAGCATGCACCAGAATGTAACGGACGAACAGATTGAACAGCAGTGCCAGATTGCCAAAAAGCTCGGGATGGAAGCCGTCATCGTTGACGATGGCTGGCAGACGGAGGATAACCGCAGAGGGTATGCCTACTGTGGCGATTGGGAGACATACGCGGGGAAATTTCCCGATATGAAGCGGCATGTGGATGCGGTTCATCGTCTAGGTATGAAATTTATTCTATGGTACTCTGTGCCGTTTATCGGTAAATACAGTCGTGTGTGGGATCAATTCAAGGATAAAATTTTGCGCTTTAATGAGAATCATGGCGCTGCCGTGCTTGACCCGAGATACCCGGATGTCCGTGAGTATATCATTCATAAATATGAAGAAGCGGTGAAAGAATGGGACTTGGACGGATTCAAGCTGGATTTCATCGATACGTTTTATTCGCCGGAGCTGCAGCTCCCTTCAACTGTTGAAGGGAAGGATTATGAGTCGATTCCGGCGGCTGTTGACCGTCTCTTGACGGATTCGATCGGCAGGCTGAGAGAGCTGAAACCCGATATCATGATTGAGTTTCGCCAAATGTATATTGGGCCGGCGATGCGCAAGTACGGCAATATGTTCCGTGCGTCGGATTGTCCGAATGATAGCATTCAGAACCGGGTGCGGACGATTGATATTCGACTGATTTGCGGAAATACGGCGGCTCATGCGGATATGATCATGTGGCATCCGGAGGAGCCGGTGGAAAGCGCCGCACTCCAGCTGATTAACTGCTTGTTCTCCGTCCCTCAAGTTTCTGTCCTTCTGGATAAATTGCCGTCCGACCATTTGGCGATGCTGGGCTATTGGCTTGCTTTTTGGAAAGAGAACCGGGATCTGCTTCTGGCCGGCAGCATGGAGCCGATGAATCCGGAATTGTTATATCCACTTGTACGTTCTGTTAAAGGTGATAAAGGGATTGTTGTCGCTTACCATGACAGCATTGTGTCTATTCCAGCTGCGAGATCTGTGTCGAAGTGGATAGTGGTGAACGGCAGAAGGCAGGATGGACTGTACCTTGAGGTATCAGAACCGGTTGAGGCAGCGAAAGTGGTCATTACATCGTGCACGGGTGAGATTGTTGAGGAAAGGTACGCGCAGTTTACGGCAGGTATTCATAAGCTGGCGATTCCAGCTTCCGGCCTGGCAACCCTCTACCTTTCATAATCACTCTATTCAACTCGTACCTATTAGGAGGTTTCATTCATGAACTATTTGGCAGACGAACTACGATATACCAAAATGGCTTATCATCAGACGGGAAAAAGCGGACTTAAGCTGCCGCCGATCTCATTCGGCTTATGGCATAACTTTGGCGGCGTAGATACGTTCGAGAGCAGCAGGGCACTCTCGCGTCACGCCTTTGATTTGGGGATTACGCATTTCGATCTTGCGAATAATTATGGTCCGCCGGCAGGTTCTGCGGAAGAAACGTTTGGGAAGATTATGAAAAAGGATCTGCACCCCTACCGCGATGAGTTGATCATCGCCACGAAGGCCGGCTATCGTATGTGGGATGGCCCATATGGAGAACGTGGTTCGCGGAAAAGCATGCTGGCGAGCCTTGATCAGAGCCTGAAACGTCTGGGCATGGATTATGTCGATATTTATTATTCGCACCGGTTTGATGCCGAAACGCCGCTTGAAGAAACGATGGGCGCTTTGGATCAAGCGGTACGCCAAGGGAAAGCGCTGTATGTTGGGGTATCCAACTATAATGCAGAGCAGACGGAACGGGCAGCGAGTATTTTGAAAAGCCTGGGAACTCCGTTCGTGATCCACCAAGTACACTATTCCATGTTCGAAAGAAGGCTGGAACAAGGCTTACAGGATGTGCTGGCCCAAGAGGGCATCGGTTCGATCGCTTACAGCCCGCTGGCTAGAGGACTGCTCACCGATCGTTATTTGGAGAACATTCCGGCCGACTCGCGTGCCGCCGGAGGCAGTGTGTTTCTGCGGCCTGAAGACATCACCGAAGAGAAAATTGCGAAATCGCGCCGATTGAACGTGATAGCGCAGGAACGGGGACAAAGCTTGGCCCAAATGGCCCTGGCGTGGGTTCTTCGCAAGGGGCACGTGACTTCCGCTTTAATCGGGGCAAGCAAAGTGCAGCAGTTGGATGATAATGTGGCGGCTTTGAACCAGCTTCATTTTACAGAGGAAGAATTGGCTTTGATTGATCAAATTCTTGCAGGTTAATAGATTCGAATTTCGTAGCAGCAGGAGGAGGAAATAGAAATGAGCATGGGGATACAACTCAGTAAAGAAGCATTCACGAAACATATTTTGCAGCAACCGGTTTTGGATACTCACACCCACCTTGTGGGGGATCGTCTGGCTGCTGCGGATTTTTGGGAAATAGCTCATTACTTCTGGCTGTTTCGCGAGATGCAGGCAGCAGGTTATCCGGCAGGTGCGATGGAGCTGCCGGAGGATTTGCGAATCTCTGCGTTCTTGGATGCGTACCAAGCAACCAGAAATACCTTGATGAACATTGCGTTTACGCACATTCTCAAAGATCTTTATGGCATAACGCTCAGCGATAAAGCTTCCGTGCTGGAAGCCGATAGGGCCATCAAGCAGTCTGCTCAAAGGGCCGACTGGGCACAAGAGGTAGCCAACCGTATGCAAGCGCGACGTTTCGTCGTGAATATCCCGGAGCACGCCGAGTTTCAAGGTATGGCGCACAATGCCATTCTTATTCCGCGAATTGATGGCAAATTGGGGACGTGGGTCAAGGACATCGAAGCGTCGAGTGACCGTGCTGCGGCCTTGGCGGAAACTAGTGCGAAGCTGGGCAAATTGTTGGATGCGTACAAAGAGGATGGCGTCAAAGGGATTATGACGACGCTGCCAAGCTATAAGGCCAGCGCCAATCATAAGGTCGTTATCGGGCAGGACAGCACCAAAGACGAGATCCTGATGTTGCTTTTACACGAAATCGGTGCAGCAGCTGAACAGAGGGGACTGCTCGTGCAGCTATTTCTCGGCGTAGAGCGCTCCTGGTGTGGAACAGCTGTGCCGGTCAATGATCCGGAACGTATCTTGAAGCTGTCCGCTTTATTTGAAGCGTACGCCTGTCCGTTTGAGCTTGTCGTGGCATCGGAGCTGAATAATCTGGATATCGTGCAGGCTGCATGGAACTTCCCTAACGTGCACGTTGGCGGGCACTGGTGGTTTAACTTCCGGGCGAGCACATACCGTGACAGCATGCAGTACAGGCTGGAGGCTCTGCCTGCTATCAAAAGCTCGCTGATCGTGTCCGATGCGCGCTGCATGGAGTGGAGCTACGGCAAAATTATCGTGATTAAGCGACTAGTGGGCGAGTTCCTGTGGAATCAAATTGAAGCGGGCTGGATTGACCAGTCGACGGCGCTACAAATTGCGGAAGATTGGCTGTATCGAAGTGCAGCGAAACGATACGGCATAGAGTGTTAATTGTTCGCTTAACAATCATAAAAAAACACAAAGCGCTATAAGTTTCGCCATCGCTAGCTACTACCAACCCTTGTAAGATAAAGAAGTACATTAAATGCTGCAGGCATGAAGGGGAGGAGAACATGGCCAGTAAAATTCAGCCATCTGATCGAACAATTTACAATTTCACATCGCAGAGCCAGAAGTGGGCTTTTATGCGAAAACATTGGCCGATTTATGTCATATCACTACCGGGTATTATTTATTTCTTGCTTTTTAAATATGTCCCCTTATTTGGTTCAGTTATTGCTTTTCAAAACTACAACATATTCAAAGGCATTAAGGGGAGTCCATGGGTTGGACTTGAAAATTTCCAGCGGATGTTCCAGTACACCGAATTTCTGCAGATTTTGAAAAATACGATTTTGATCGGGATCTACGATTTGCTCTTCGCCTTTCCGGTTCCCATTATTTTAGCTTTATTAATCAATGAATTACGCATCATGACTTACAAAAGAATCGTTCAAACCGTGGTCTATATGCCACACTTTCTCTCGTGGGTCATCGTAGGTGGGGTTGTTGTCGGCGTACTTTCCCCGTCTACTGGAATCGTTAATCATCTTCTCGGCTTATTCGGCGTCGATCCGATCTACTTTTTAGGGGAAAATGAATATATCCGTACGATTCTTATCTCCTCAGGCATTTGGAAAGACAGCGGTTGGGGGACGATTATCTATTTGGCTGCTATTGCAGGGATTAACCCTGATCTCTACGAGGCCGCACAAATTGATGGTGCCAGCCGATTGCGGCAAGTGTTTTCCATTACGATTCCGACGATTTTACCGACGATTGTCATTCTGTTCTTGCTTCATATCGGAAACTTTCTCGACTTTGGCTTTGAACGTGTCTTCGTCTTCCTTAACCCGCTCAACAACGAAAATGGGGAAATTATCGATACGTTTGTATACCGTGCAGGACTTGTCGACCGTCAGTACAGCTACACAACGGCTATTGGGTTGTTCAAGTCGGTTGTCGGCTTAGCGTTAATCATGTTCAGTAATGCATTCAGCAAAAAAGTAACGGGTGAAGGTTTGTATTAATGACACAGATAAGAAAGGAGGTAGTTCGTTATGATTATGACAAGAGGCCATAAAATTTTTAATTTTATTAATATTATTCTGTTGGGAGCTCTCGGACTAAGTATGGTGCTTCCTCTTATCCATATTATTGCTCAATCCTTAAGCAATAACGTCGCGATTAATGCTGGGCAGGTCTCTCTGTGGCCGGTTGGTTTTACACTGGGAAGCTATAAGCTTATTTTGCAAGATCCGACAATCTGGTTAGGATTCCGGAACAGCGTCATTATTACGGTATTCGGTACATTCATCAATTTGTTTATGACAACGACACTGGCTTATCCGCTCTCCAGGCCGGAATATTTGTTCCGTAAATCAATTCTGATTATGGTGCTGTTTACACTGATTTTCAGCGCACCGCTAATTCCGAATTATTTGCTCGTGAAGCAGTTAGGCTTGCTTAATACGCTATGGGCTTTGATGCTCCCGATGGCGATCAGTGCTTTTAATCTATTTGTTATGCGATCTTTCTTTCTGAACCTACCGGTTGAGCTGCTGGATTCAGGCCGAATGGACGGATGCGGGGAGTTCCGGATCTTGTGGAACATTGTACTGCCGCTTTCCAAGCCCGCTATGGCGACCATGGGGATCATGTATGCAGTTGGACATTGGAATCGTTATGCTGAAGCCGTCTTTTATATCGATCACCGGAATTGGATTCCGCTCCAGGTCCGCTTAAGGGAGATTGTATTTACGGATCAGTTCGGCCAATCGGATGTATCATCCGAATTAATGCTCTTTCTTTCACCTGAAGGGATCAAAATGGCCGTTATTGTTGTTGCAACAATACCCATTCTTCTGGTTTATCCGTTCCTGCAAAAGCACTTTATTCAAGGTATGATGGTAGGCTCCGTCAAGTCTTAACCTTATAACCTTATGGAAACACATCTAATTTCGATTAGAAAGAAGGGATTCCATTGAAAAAAGTAGCAGTTGTGGCATTAGCCGCAGCACTGTCTGCTGGAACTATGGCCGGATGCTCCACAGGAACTACAGAGCCGCAGCAAACCGCTGCGGCTACGGCGGCACCGGAGGCGAAAAAGCAGCCAACGAAATTTTCCATTTCGTATCCGACAACGGCCAATACCGGCTACCATACCCGTGTCGATATTAACAATGACAAATGGGTGAAAAAGTTAGAAGAACTGACGAATACCGACCTCACGCTAAAAATTACGGAAGTAAGCAAAATGGGCCTCATGTTCGCCAGCAATGACGTGCCCGATGTCGTGGGAAGCTTGGGGACAGCGACAGACAAAGCGATGTCCGGTTCTGTAGAAGCGGGTATGTTCATGCCTCTGGATGACTTATTAAAACAAAATGCTCCCAATTTGATGAAAATGGTACCGAAGGAAGCCTGGGAAGCCGTATCGTATAATGGCAAAATTTACGGCATTCCCAACTGGTTGAACAATCCCTCCAGGCGTGCAACCTTTATTCGTACCGATTTGTTGGAGAAGGCGGGATTGCCGGCACCGAAAACGGTTGATGAGTTCCTGAATGTCCTCCGCAAATTTAAAGAGATGGGTGTTAAGTACCCCTATGGGGGGCGTGAAACGTTAAAATATGCCGATACGATCCTCGGCGCTTTCGACGTGCTTCCTTACAAAGAACAGTTCGAATTGGTCAATGGTCAAGTTGTGCCGAAATTTTTTGATGTGGACAATATGACGAAAGCTTTATCCGTCTATAAAACCATGTACGATGAAGGATTGATGGCTAAGGAATTCGCGACGACGTCATCGACGGATTGGTTGAAAAACATTCGAGCCGGCGAAGTAGGCATATGGTCTTCAAACTTGGTCAGTTTAAATGACTTCCGGACGAATATTCCGAACGCCGTGAAGGGCGCGAAAGTCGGTGTGATAGCTTCGCCTAAGGGTCCGGATGGCAAAAGCGGCTATCTGATGTATTTACCGGTTACAAGTGCGCACTATATTAACAAAAATGTGAAGCCTGAGACGGCAGCGGAGATCGTGAAATATTTTGATTGGATGTCGTCAGACGAGGCTTATAAGTTCTTCACGTTCGGAATTGAAGGCGACACATATACGGTGGTCGATGGTAAAATCAAGTATAAAGAGCCGACTAACAAAGAAGAACAGGAAGAACAGGATCATAGAGGCACCTTGCACTCCGCCCATGAAAGTACGGTGAACCGTTTGAAAATGGAAACAGATCCGAACGGTCCGTATATTCTGGATGCTTTCGATAACATTCTTGCTCATGAAGGATTATCTGGGATTGGCTTTGCTCCGGATTTGGAGGCGAATAGCAAATACCCCGATGCTGCTTCGCCAGGTTCGGATGCAGCTCCGAAAATCATTATGGATCATATGATCAAAATGATATACGGCAAAGAGCCGATTTCTGACTGGCCGAAGGTGATTGAAGAATACAAGACCAAAGGCGGCAATGAAATCATCAAAGAAGCAACCGATCGTTATCAAAATAAAAAGGGCGTTCTTTTTCTTGGAAAGAAATGAGGATGACCGCTTAGCAATCGTATAAAATGACATAGCTCCTTAAATTTATACATTCAGAAAATTTTAAGCAGTCGTTATGATAACACTGAGCAGTGGAACCGCTTGCAAAAAAGCTGGAAAGAAGGGGTTATATGAAAAAAACGATAAGTCTCACTCTCGCTGTCATCATGGCAGCATCCGCACTCACCGCTTGTTCAACAGATAGCAAAGTAGCGGAAAAAGCGTCGTCGCAGCCGTCTACAGATGCGAAGAAAGCACCGGCGAAATTCTCTATCCTTTTCCCGACGACAGTCAGTACTGGCTATCATACCCGCGTACCGGATTTGAACAAGGACAAATGGGTGCTGAAGCTGGAGCAGCTAACCAATACGGATCTTGACGTGAAGGTGATGGAGGATGCCAAATTCGGCGTCATGTTCGCAAGTAACGACATCCCGGATGTTGTTGGCAGCATTGGCGGTCCAGGCAGTAAGTCCATGTCCGGTTCCGTGGAGAACGGCGTGTTCATGCCGCTGGATGATCTGCTGAAACAGTACGCTCCGAACTTGATGAAATTGATTCCGAAAGCCGCTTGGGATAGTGTTTCATATGAAGGCAAAATTTATGGCGTGCCTGAATTTTTGAGCAATCCATCCCGTCGTTCGACCTACATTCGTACGGATCTGCTGGAGAAGGCAGGGCTTCAAGCGCCGAAAACTGTCGATGAATTCCTGAATGTGCTAAGGGCGTTCAAGAAGCTGGGCGTCGAGAATCCGTATCAGATGAGGGAAAACTTCAAGTATGCGGACGTTATTTTGGGCGCGTACGACGTGCTTCCTTACAAGGATCAATTTGAATTGGTGAACGGTCAGGTTGTTCCGAAATTTTTCGATGTAGAAAATGTACAAAAAGCGCTGACTACGTATAAAACGATGTACGATGAAGGCTTGATTCCAAAGGAATTCGCTACAATTTCCTCCACGGATTTCTCCAAAAATATTGAGTCAGGCAAAGCCGGTATCTGGTCGCAGAACGCTTCAGGCTTGCCAGGATACCGGACGAAAATTCAACAAGCCGTTCCAGGGTCCAAGGTCGAGATCTTTGCTTCGCCCAAAGGGCCGGAAGGGAAAGGCGGCTACTTCTATTATGCGCCGGTCATTCGCACCTTCTTTATTAACAAAAACGTGAAGCAAGAAACGGCTGTAAACATTATTAAATTCTTCGATTGGATGGTTACGCCGGAAGCCGAAACTTTCTTCACTTTCGGAATTGAAGGGGATACTTACACCAAGGACAGTAGCGGCAACATTAATTACAAGTTCCCTACGACCAAGGAAGAGACGGATGAAGAAGGCTTCCGCAGCGGAACGATGTGGGCGGTACATGATTCCACTTACAATAAACCAAGATTGCTGCTGAACGAGGATGGCAAAGCGACATTGAAAGCTTTTGATGAGGTGTTAACGAAGGAAGGGCTGCCTGGTATTGGCTTCTATCCGGATTTGAGCACGTTCTCTAAATTCCCGGATCTTGCGGCGCCGCAACCCGATGTAGGTCCCAAAATTATCGTTGATCATATGATTAAAATGATTTACGGCAAAGAGCCGATCAGCGACTGGCCTAAAGTTATCGAAGAGTACAAGTCTAAGGGCGGTAACGAGATAATTAAAGAAGCGACCGATCGTTGGAACAAGAAACAAGGCGCGATTATGATTGATATTAAATAAAGGCGGAAAAGTATCCATTAGCAGAGCTGTTTGCTGATGGATATTTTTTATTCCCAGGGGAACTACAGGGCGTTATTTCAATGAAATAGGAGGTTACCCTATGCCAAAATCGTAAAAAATGACATACGATCTTAATTTTATCCTTTCTGCGTGGCGGATTAATTCCTATAATGAAGGCAACGAGACGATGAAGGGGTGACCAACGCGTGAAAGCGATATTGGTTGGTTTAGGTTCGGCAGGATTTAGCTGGTATAAGCGCCTGCGAGATCAAGGTTTATTGGCAGCTGTTGTCGAAGTGGATGAGGCGATGAAAGAGAAAATGCAGAATGACCGCTTTCCTTTTTACACTTCATTAGAGGAAGCTTTACAGAAAGAGCAAGCGGATTTTCTTGTCAATGTAACGTCTCCGATGGTGCACACTGTGGTGAATCATGCGGCTTTTGATCGTAAATTGGCGGTTTTATGCGAAAAGCCGATCTCCTTTAATTATGAGGAATCCATTGAAGTGGTGACTCGGGCGGAGCGAGAAAAGCTGCCTTTTATGATCGCAGAAAATTATCGGAGAATGCCGCATATACGTAAAATGAAACAGCTTCTAGACGAGGGCGTTATCGGCAGCCTGTCCTCTATGGATGTACAGTTTTATAGATATCACAACGTACAAAGAAGATACACCGTCAGCATTCTGGATGACATTGGTGTTCATCACTTTGATTTGTTCCGTTATTTTAGCGGAAGAGAAGGGAAAACGGTGCAGGCGAGGCTGTACAATCCGATCAATGCGTGGGAGCAGGACGGCGCCATTATTAATGCTTATGTGTTCTTGGAGATGGATAACGGCATAACGGCTTCATATAACGCCTCCATCTCGGCCAGAGGGACTGAAACACCGTGGAGCGGGAATTGGCGCTTGGAAGGTACGGAGGGAGCGATTGAATACGTCGGTAAAGAGATTCGCGTCATACGGGACGGAGAGGCTCAACTGATCGAGGACTATAGCGGTATTGATCTAACAGATACGCTGGCTGAATTCCTGGCTTCACTGCGGGAAGGGCGAGAGTCGGAGACAAGCGGTCGGGATTATTTGAAAACGCAGGCGCTTGTGCATTATGCCAAGTTGGCTAGCGAATTCGGGAAGACGTACGCAATTCCCGTTCCAATAATTTAGATGAATGGAGGTTCGAGCATGCCGATCACAAAATGGGAACAAACAGCGCCAGGTATCTGGCGTTTGACAATTGGAGAGCCTCAGGGGATCACACCGTTAACCTGGATGGGGGTTGCACCTAAGGATGAGGCTTTGGAGCAAATGCCGCAGGTAGAGCCACCTTTTGCCTGGGATCGTGTTCAGCTGGAGGAGGCGGGAGGGCGCTTTATTCTGTCCTTACCACTAAATAGGACCGAGAAGCTGTATGGGACAGGCCTTCAACTGCTGCGAATGAACCAACGGGGAAGAACCCGCTTTTTGCGTGTTAATAGCGATCCTAAGCAGGATACCGGTGAAACGCATGCTCCCGTCCCTTTTTATGTGAGCGATCAAGGGTATGGGGTCTGGGTGGATACGTCACGCATCGTAACCATGCATTGCGGCTCTACTTTGAAGCAAGAGGATACGCAGCATGAAGAGATTCGTGATCGCAATACGGATAAGGGGTGGAAGGCAACGCCGGTTGCTTCACGAGTGGAAATCCAGATTCCTGCCGAAGGCGCAGTCGTCTATTTATTTGGCGGGCCTACTCTTTCTGAGGTGGTAGCTAGATACAATTTAATGTGCGGGGGAGGCGTTTTGCCTCCGAAATGGGGACTAGGTTTCTGGCACCGTGTTCCGACACTATACAGTGATCAGCAAGTACTTGAAGAAGCCGAGCAGTTCCGCCTTAACGATTTCCCTTGCGATGTTATTGGACTTGAGCCTGGCTGGCATAGCCATAGTTATCCGGTCAGTTATGAATGGGAAAAAAGCCGATTCCCTGAGCCCGCTAGCTTTGTCAAAGAATTGGCACAGAAGGGCTTCCGTGTAAACCTTTGGGAGCACCCCTACGTTTCGCCTCAGAGCGAATTGTATGCAGGTTTGCAGCCGCTTTCGGGAACTCATACCGTGTGGGGCGGGCTTGCGCCGGATTACTCGCTGCCAGAAGCAGCTGAGCTTTATAAGAAACAGCATGAGGAACAGCATATCCAAATCGGAGTGTCAGGGTACAAGCTGGATGAATGCGATGGCAGCGAATTGACGAACAATTCATGGATGTTCCCGGCACATGCCAAGTTCCCTTCCGGCTTGGACGGCGAGCAGATGAGACAAATGTATGGCTTGATGTTCCAAAAAATGACGGCTGATCTCTTCCGAAGCCAGAATCGCCGGACGTACGGGCTGGTCAGAGCTTCAGGCGGCGCTGCCTCGACAATGCCTTATGTTCTGTACTCGGATTTATATGACCATAAGCAGTTTATTCGAGGCATTTGTAGTGCTTCCTTCAGCGGTCTGCTGTGGACACCGGAGGTCCGCCGGGCGAGAAATGCCGAAGATTGGGTTCGGCGTATGCAAACGGTGTGTTTCTCGCCGATGGCCATGCTGAATGCATGGGGAGACGGGACCAAACCGTGGTCCTTCCCCGAGGTAGAGGGCACCGTGCGGCATTATATCAAACTGCGGATGAAACTTCTGCCGTATTTGTATACCGCTTTTGCTGTTTACCGCGAGCAGGGGATTCCGCCGTTTCGGGCGATGCCGTTCGTACTGACGCCGGAAGAGATTGCTGACGGTGAAGCCAAGTTAGCCCTTGATGAGCAGCAGCTTTTGAATACGACGGATGCCGCTTACGGCAAGAAGAAGGCTAGAGAGTGGGACGATCAGTATATGGTCGGGGATGCCCTGCTTGTTGCTCCTCTGGTCGAGGGGGAAACCGAGCGTGAGGTGCTGCTGCCCGCTGGTATTTGGTATGGCTTGGAGACGGGAGAACGCTATACAGGCGGCCGTGTGATTCGTGTGCAGGCGGGCCTTGAGCATATCCCTGTTTTTGTGAAAAGCGGCTCCATTATTCCCATGACAGCTGCGCTTTCGCATGTTCCGGCACCTGGGACGCTTACGGAGATTGAATTGGTGCACTTTGGCACTGAACCCGGCACAGCAAGGCTTTATGACGATGATGGCGAAACCTTTGATTACGAGCAAGGCAAATGCAGTTGGTGGAATTTGAGCGTAACGATCGATCAGGATGGTCATTATATCGGTGCATGGATGGGAGAAAACGATGGATCCTCATCCTATCAGAAAGTCACTTGGCGATTTGCCCAAACACATTTGTTGATGAACGAACAGCAGTAGGTTATCATAATTGGATTAGCAACGCTGAGAGCATGAGGAGGTCTGGACATGCATGTACTGATCGTGGACGATGAACCTGTTATTCGCAGAGGGATGGTAAAAATGGCGGAACTGTACGTCCCCGCTTTCTCCAAAATTCAGACGGCCGAAAACGGCGAAGCTGCTTTGGAGCAAATTCGGGCGTCAGAGCCTGATCTGGTGTTGACGGATGTTCGCATGCCCAAAATGGACGGACTGGAATTATGCAAAATCATTCATGAGGAGTTCCCTCATATCAAAACCGTTGTCATATCCGGTTACAATGACTTTGAATATGCACAAAAGAGTATGAATTACGGTGTCAGGCACTATTTATTGAAACCGGCTACCAAAAGCGATGTCCATGACATGCTGGATCAGCTGATCAAAAAACCAAAACACGGTTATTTATCCCCTTCCCGCTATATCGAGTGGATCGATCAGATGGAACAGCAAATATGGGCGTTGCAAATGGAGGAAATCAAGCACCTTATCACAGGCTGGCGGGAATATTGCCTGTCGGCGAATATCTCGCTGGCCCAGCTGAAAGAGCTGCTGGATGATTGTAATGCGCTTCTTGTGAAACGCTTTCAAGCACGCCATTACTCGCCTGCGTCCGTTCCGGCTCATCTGCAGGCGGATAGCGTCAAAGAAGCGTTGGACGCTTTTGAGAAAGGTCTTTTGAACATGATCAGCGGGCTGCATGCAGTCCGCAGCGGTCATTTCAAAGATCCGATGGAAGAAGCCAAGGCGTATATCGACAGCCGATTGTCAGAGGATATTTCTTTGGATCAAGTCGCGGCTATGGTTGGACTGACGCCGACGTATTTCAGCTCGCTTTTCAAAAAAATCACGCAAGAGACCTTCGTACAGTACCGGATTAACAAGCGAATGGCGAAGGCGAAAGAAATGCTGTCCGCACCGCATGTTCGAATCGTTGATGTTGCAGCGGATGTAGGGTATGACGATTACCCCCATTTTACAAAAACCTTTAAGAAAATTGTCGGTGTTTCTCCAACGGAATACCGCGCCAGTCTAGGTATCAAATGAAGATCAGAGGTTTCACGAAGAAAATATTTGCATATTTCCTCATTGTTATTGTTCTTTCGCTCAGCTGTGTAGGTTTCTTCTCCTATATGATTACTTCTGGAGAACTGGAAGAAATGGTAGAAAATCAAATGGATCAAATTGCCGGCAACGCCGTTCACCATACCGATCTGTATCTGAAGGACTACGAGCGCTCGATTGTCTCGCTGTTAACAAATAGACAGATTATGGAGTTCATTGATCTGCCTGCCACAAGAGAAGAATATGACTACTATTTGTATCGTAAAACAATCCGGGAAGTTAGCGTAGACCCTTTATTTATACGTAATCCCAAACTTGCTTCTGTCTATCTGATCAGCGATAAGAAGAATGCGGTTTATTATTATAATAATGTGAATGAACAATCCTTTAATGCCGAAGATATCCAAAAGCAGCGCGATTATTTCCTCGCCAATACGACGGCTAACGGACAATTAAGCATCCTGAATCACACGATCATTGAAGGGCAAGAGAATCAAATGCTAACGATCGTCCGTCGTATTCGCGGCTACACGTCACCGGAATTGTCGGGTTTGCTTGCGATTGAGATGCGGTCTGCCGATCTATCCGCCTTATGGAAAGGTATTGATTTGGGGAAATATGGGTATTTATTTATCATTGATGACAAAGGGCGTTACATTTATCACCCTGACGGGTTAAAAGTCGGCACGAGTGTGCCGAAAGCTTTTTTTGATAAGCTGAATCAAGCCGATTCGCATTCCTTTGCTGACGCCTATGAAGGTGATGAGCGCATGTATGTAAGCCGCAAATCGGAGTTTTCCGATTGGCAGCTTGTTGTGTCCATGCCGCTTCGCGAGCTGCGCAAGCCGCTCTCCAACATCCGCTCGACAACGCTGGTCGTCGGATTGTTCACTTTGATCTTGGCGATGCTGCTCGCCTACCGATTCGGCAAATCCATTGCTAAACCCGTGCAAACGCTCAAATCAGGCATGCGGGAGACGGAGAAAGGGAATTGGGCGACAATTCCGCTGCCGCCTCACCGCGATGAAATTGTCGAGCTGATGGTCCGTTATAATTTGATGGTCAAGCGGCTTTCGGAAGCCGTAGACCGTGTAGTGCAAGTGGAATTAAGCAATTCCGAAATTCGGATGGAACGCCAGAAGGCTGAATTTCAATCGCTTCAGCTGCAGATCAATCCCCATTTTATGTATAACACGCTGGAAACAATCGTTTGCTATGCCACTATTCAGGATTCTGAGGAGATTTCTGAAATTGTGAAAGCATTGGCTTATATGCTGCGCTACTCCGTTCAGACGAACCTTGAGGAAATCACAGTAGCGAACGAGTTAAAGCACGTTATGTATTATTTGGTCGTATTAAGGCATCGCATAGGCCGGGAGTTCGAGATTGATGTGGCGATTAGACCTGAATATTTGCTTCATGTCATGGTGCGTCTAACGCTGCAGCCGCTGGTTGAAAATGTGTTCCAACATGCCTTCCCGGACGGCCTGGAAGATTATCATATTGTCCGGATCGATGGCGGCGTTCATGAGGGCATCTTTTGGATCAGTGTGGAGGATAATGGGGCCGGGATGTCAGAAGCGAAGCTTACGCAGCTCCGGGAGAAGCTGAATACCAATCGACTTGCGGACGGCGAAGTGGATGAAGCGGGTAAAAAGGGCGGCATCGGCGTTTTGAACGTTCATCGCAGGATTCAAATGGTCTATGGAGAGCAGTATGGGCTGCGAATTGAAAGCAAGCTTGAACAAGGCACCAAGATGATTATGGCCATGCCGGCTTTGCCTCAAAAGCTGGAGTAGGTGCAGGTAACCGGATTAGCAGGGCGCACTTTCTTTCTTATGAAAACCAATTCTCATAAAAATTTCGGGCAAGTTCTCTTCTGTGGGTGCATAGGATTGTAGTACACAATTCACCATCACGAGCTGACCTATATTTTGAAAGGCAGCAGTGAAAGGAGGTACCCATGGACATATTCAAAAGAATTTCGGAGCATCGTACGGAGAAGGATGCATTGAGCTGGACCGGTACGTTCGCGGAGTACATAGAATTGCTTCGCAAAAATCCTGGACTCGCAAGAACTGCACATTCCAGAGTCTATGATATGATTGCTTCGCAAGGGATTAATGATCAATCCGGGCACAAGTCTTACAAATTTTTCAACCAAGAGATTTTTGGTCTGGATCGAGCGATTGAGAAGCTGGTAGAAGAATATTTCCACTCCGCTGCCCGTCGATTGGATGTTCGTAAACGTATTTTGCTACTAATGGGTCCTGTAAGCGGTGGTAAATCCACAATTGTGACAATGCTAAAACGTGGGTTGGAGCAGTTTGCCAAAACAGACTTAGGGGCCGTCTATGCAATCAAAGGGTGCCCGATGCACGAGGAGCCGCTTCATCTTATTCCGATGGAATTGCGCCCCGAAATCGAGCGAGAGTTAAATGTGAAAATCGAAGGCAGCTTATGCCCGTCCTGCCAAATGCGTTTGAAAACTGACTACAACGGATGCATTGAAGACGTCTTGGTGGAGCGTGTATTTGTATCCGAGGAAGGCCGTGTCGGTATCGGGACGTTCAGTCCATCGGATCCCAAATCACAAGATATCGCCGATCTGACGGGTAGCATCGACTTCTCGACGATCACGGAGTTCGGTTCCGAGTCCGATCCGCGTGCTTACCGGTTCGATGGGGAGCTCAATAAGGCCAATCGCGGGATCATGGAGTTCCAGGAAATGCTGAAATGCGATGAGAAGTTCCTCTGGAACTTACTCTCACTAACGCAGGAGGGGAATTTCAAAGCGGGCCGCTTCGCGCTCATTAGTGCCGACGAGTTGATCGTTGCGCATACGAATGAAACGGAGTACAAATCCTTTATTGCCAATAAAAAGAATGAAGCGTTGCAATCCAGGATGATTGTCATGCCGATTCCGTATAACCTTCGGGTATCCGATGAAGAGAAAATTTACTACAAGCTCATCGGACAGAGCGATATGTCGCACATTCACACAGCCCCGCACTCGTTACGTGTGGCTGCCATCTTCTCCATCATGACCCGTTTGAAGGAAACGAAGAAGCAAGGGATGGATTTGGTCAAAAAGATGCGGATGTACGACGGCGAAGTCGTCGAAGGCTATAAAGAGGCTGATCTGAAAGAAATGCAAAATGAATTCCAAGAAGAAGGCATGAGCGGTATCGATCCACGTTATGTCATCAACCGGATTTCGAGCGCTCTGATCAGGCAGGATCTTCAGTGCATTAACGCGCTGGATGTCTTGCGTGCCCTCAAAGATGGCCTGGATCAGCATCCGTCGATTACGAAGGATGAGCGTGAACGGTACCTCAACTTCATTTCCGTCGCGCGTAAAGAATACGATGATATCGCCAAAAAAGAAGTGCAAAAAGCCTTCGTCTATTCCTTCGAAGAGTCGGCCAAAACCATTTTCGACAACTATCTCGATAATATTGAGGCTTACTGCAACTGGGGCAAAATCAAGGATCCGCTCACCGGTGAGGAGATGGATCCGGATGAGCGCTTGATGCGCTCCATTGAGGAACAAATCGGCATTTCCGAAAATGCGAAAAAAGCGTTCCGGGAAGAAATTCTAATCCGTATTTCCTCCTATTCGCGGAAAGGTCGGAAATTCGATTACAGCAGCCACGAACGCCTGCGTGAAGCCATTGAGAAGAAGCTGTTTGCCGATCTGAAAGACATCGTGAAGATTACGACATCGTCGAAAACACCGGATGAGAAGCAGCTGAAGAAAATTAACGATGTGACGAAGCAGTTAATTGATGAGCACGGGTATTGCCCTGTGTGCGCCAATGAGTTGCTGCGGTATGTGGGAAGCTTGCTGAACAGATAATTTAAGCCTGAAGCGCGGGTGGCGCTTCGGGCTTTTTTATTGGTGTGGGGTATTCTCCGCCAAGTGTCCCAGTAACGCTGAATTCTTAGCAGCGTACGTGTCTTCAAGGATGAAAATTCGCTGCTATTGCGCTCTTAATAAGCTAAACGGCGGAGGAGGTGTTAACGCCACCTCCAACGTCCAACGGTTCCCTCTGCTCGCCGAGGGAACTGCAGGACGCTATTTCAGCCCAAACAACCACTTGGGCTAGGGTAAGGGAACTAGTGGACGCTATTTTGCTATTCCAAGGGAAAGCAGCGCGTTTGGGAGGAAATAAAGCCCCGTAATTCCGCTCAGACGCGGAACCGGGCTGGATTTGCTGGAATAGCGGCCTGTAGTTCCCAAAGTTGCCCTGCAGGCCAACTTCTAGTATGAGGTTGCACCTCTCCGCCAAGTGACCCAGTAACGCTGAATTCTTAGCAGGTATGTTAGCTATATCTGTACTTATACGGTAAATAGGAACACGGAATCTAGCAATCTATCATATACTATTTTAACTTCGAGCAAGGGAGGTGTAACAGATAATGAACGGGAACTTCATGAAAAAAACGGGGATTATTTTCTTGTTTTTTATAAGCTTAATGGCTGCGCTCATGACTTGGCAAATGAATATATTATCAAACTTTGGGGGGATATGCATAATCGGATTTTGTTTCGGCGCAGCTATGCTAATGTGGTTGGATGTGCTGGACGTCAACGAGGCCATTCAACGATCTGTAAAAAAGGATGACAAACGAACAAAAGCCGAACACTGAACCTCCAAAGGACAATTCCCCCCAGAATAAATCCAATGAACCGAGCAAATCATCCGATCTTTTCGGATTTGGCAGGATGATGGACAAACTTCCCCTTCACAAGCTTTCAGCCCGTATGGCGTATTGCATGTTTTTTGATTTGCTCCTCCTCTTATTTGTCATCATTTTGCGTGTAACGGGAACCAAAGTGAATGATTTCCCCAATGCCTGGGATTTTCGATTTATTGTTATGACGACGATTATTGTTTTTTTTGTTGGGCTTTGCGATCTTATGAGTGTTCGGAAAAAATAGGTTATTTCTAAAACTTTCAATAAAGCAAGCCTCAATTTTGTGAACAATTAATTGGGGCTTTTTTAAATTGGATTTCTTTAAGGGATAATAGAATTGGTTATTATAGACAGAATAGTCTAATAAATAAAAAGTGGATTTCAGCTCTTTGAAAGTAGCATATAATGTCGGTAAATGTCGAATATGCGTGTATCTTGGGATAATATATTGTAAATAGGTCTATGGTCATTTAAAGTTGGGAGATTCATGGAAAATTTCGAAATATTATATCCCTTTTTTATATTATAAAGATTAGTTAAAGATATGATTAAGTTCTGATAGTAGTTCAAATATCCTGGCATTTGCAGTAGGCAGGATATTACAAATATGCTAAACTGCAGAGAGTATTTAATAAAAAAAGTGTTGTTAATTGTCTTTTGTTGTGACTTATTTACTATTTAGTAGCAAAATGAGGTTCCTAATGATTGATATACATAGTCATATACTACCAGGTGTTGATGATGGGTCCTGCGACTTGGAGAACTCCATTTCGATGGCTAAGCAAGCTGTCGTACAGGGCATACACTCTGTTATTGCTACTCCTCATCATGAGAATGGCAAGTTTACAAATGAGATTGAATTTGTTGAATTGCGTGTGAAATTATTCCGTGAAGAGCTTGAAAAAAGGAATATTCCGCTTTGTGTACTAGCTGGTCAAGAAGTGCGGGTATACCGTGGATTAATTGAGGATATTGAAGCCAAGAAAACTTCTACGCTAAATGGTTCTCGATATATGTTGTTAGAGCTCCCTTCTGACCGGATATCAATAGGTACTCATGAACTGCTGCACGAGCTGAGCTTAATGAACATAGTACCCATTATTGCTCATCCAGAGAGAAATCGGGAGATAGCTGAGAATCCCTTGAAACTTCTCGAGTTAATTCAGCTAGGTGCTTTATCCCAAATAACAGCCCATTCACTAATAGGAAGCTTCGGCAAATCCATTCAAACCTTTTCGCTGGATCTGTGCAAAAATCATTTGTCACATTTCATTTCATCAGATGCTCATAATACAACAAATCGAGCATTTGCTCTTGCCGGGGCTTATGACATATTGCAAGAAAAGCTGGGGATCGATCTCGTGAACACCTTCCAAAATAACGCAAACAGTATCATCCATGACCTAGAAATCGAGAGATATCAACCTGTTTGGGGGAAACCAAAGTGGTTTCAGTTTTGGAAATCTAATAAATAAGTTAACTAAATTAATTGAGGTGAATTTTAGCATGACGATGAAAAAGAAAGTAACCGTAACTACATTGGCAGCAAGCATGATGTTTGCATCTATTGCTGGACTTCCATTAAGTGAGAAAGGGTTGGCAAGCAAGCTTGGTTTCACAGTTAATGCAGCTTCAGCGAATACAGTTCTAGATCAACTAGATGCTTTACATGCTGAATTAGCAAAAGATACGGTAGGACTTGCTAGTGTGAATTCAGTTAAACAATACGTAAAAGATCATCCTATTACAGATAAGAACTTGCAGCATCAATTGACGGCAGAAGTCTGGGACAAAATTAAAAATAATGCTCCATCTTTACAGTACGCAGCCACTGCTCAACTTATCAATGCCTTAGACTTGTTTTTAGGAGACTATAACTCCATTGACAACTTGATCCAGGACGAGAACAACCGAACAGCGATCAGTTTATTGTTCACATCAGTCGGTCTTCCGGGTATTGATGAACCAGACGGTTTGAAAAAGAGTGACATTATCGCATTCCAACAAGCAGCACTCGATGCTTTGAACAGCAAAAAAGATGAGCTTCTGGCAAAAGTGGCTGAGGTCATCATTATTGGTGGCGCAGTTGATACAGAAACAATCAAAAAAGAAATTAATGATATTGTTACCAAAGATGTAATAGAAGCACACAGTGATCTGCTTATTTCTAAGTTATTGAACAAGTACGATATCACTTTAGGTGATCTGAACGCTGTGCAAAACAAAATCGCAAATTATGTCGATGCACAATCGAACTCAACAAATGCCAAGGATGCTAGGACAGCTGTTGAGTCTGCTGGGTTAAGGTACCTGCTAGGAGACAGAATTAAATATACAAGAAGCAATGGAAGTACATCGTCTGTGGAATTACCTGCTCTGAGTGTGACTTATAACAACCAA
Source organism: Paenibacillus sp. WC2504 (assembly GCF_052682475.1). NCBI lineage: Bacteria > Bacillati > Bacillota > Bacilli > Caryophanales > Paenibacillaceae > Paenibacillus > Paenibacillus sp. WC2504. Next base: position 6,784,536 of record NZ_JBQZFH010000001.1, on the reverse strand, counting down.
GAGTATCCATTGCCTTCAAATTTACTTAAATGGAGTGCTATTGGTTCCGGTATTAAATATGACGGAGTGGCTAAAGCTTTGGTATTGACTGGAACTACTCAAGCTTCCGCTAAAATAGAAGCGCGAGATACGAAAATGGGATTATTGCTCTATATTTCTAAGGATGTAATAACTTTATATCCTTCTACTACAAATCCTGGTCCTAGTACCGGCGGTGGTGGTGGCGGTGGCGGTGTCATAACTCCGCCTACTACGTCTGATCCAACAAAACCGGATTTAAGTAGCTTATTGAAGGAATTGAACGGGGCCAGCGAAGCAAGAAAGCAGGAGATCTTTAAAGAAGCTCAAACCAAAGTCGAGAATGCTGTTAAGCAATTGGCAACTTTAGATCTTAAATCTCTGATTAAAGTCCAAGGCGATACGGCGAGGCCGCAATTGAATGTGTCTGAACTCGTAAGCAAGCTGAAGAACATTGCTGCACAAGCCAAAGCGCTTAACGATCAATTGAAGGCGTTGAATCCGGATGCGAAGGAAGTAAAAGTTCAGCTTACTCTTAATTTCGGTGCCATTGATGCGAAAACAACAGAGATTCCTTTAGCAAAAGAACTATTAGCAGCTGCGATCACAAATGGTATAGATACGATCGCAATTTCTATGAATGGTCTATCACTCGTAGTTAGTCCAGCTGAATTTGGTGCAGATACAACCCTCAAGGTGACTAACCAAGATACATCATTCGCAACGAGTGTAACACAGTTACCTGTAGCATCCGGTGTCTATGAATTTGAATTTGCATCAGGCGGTAGCAAAGTAACAAGCTTTAATAAACCAGTTGAAGTAACTATTCCGGTACCTAACGGTAACAAATACGATACAGAACTACTGTCATTGGCAAAAATCGTAGATGGAAAATTAGAGTTTTACGGCGGAAGTTATGAGAATGGGGCATTCAAAGGCGTTCGTAACTCCTTCTCCACGTATACTGTCGTAGAAAATCAAGTTTCTTTTGAAGATACAACTTCAGTAAAAGCGTGGGCAGGCAGACAAATTCAAGTTGCAGCTGCGAAAGGGATTTTAGAAGGACGTGCTGAGAATGCCTTTGATCCAAATGGGTTCGTGACACGTGCTGAATTTGCAAAAATGATCGTCAAAACATTTGCTTTGGAAAACGCAAATGCAACGGAAAACTTTGATGATGTAAATGATCAAGATTGGTACAAGGTATATGTTGCTTCTGCTGTTAAGAACGGGATTGTAGACGGCAAAGAACCAGGTAAATTCGATCCGAATGGGAAGATTACACGTGCTGAAATGGCGGTTATGTCTTCCAGAGCGCTATCTCTCAAGGGAGTTTCTCTCACTCCAGCGAAGGTTGATGAAGCTCTTAAAGGATTCGCTGACTCAAATGAAATTAACAGCTCTTTGAAAAATGGTGTTGCACTTGCAGCAAGTGAAGGAATCATTATCGGTGAAGAGGGCAATGTTTTCAATCCTAATGCAAATTCGACTCGTGCTCAAGCAGCTGTAGTAATTTATCGTTTATTGAATAAATAAGGACTTGAGGAATCCTCCTCTTATATTAGAGGGGGGTTCCTTGAATTTTCATAAATACCGACACTTATCGACAGAAAAGATACGGAGGGAACAGAATGGAACTCGACTTAAGGGATTATATAAAAATTATACAGAAAAGGGTGTGGATGATAGTCACAATTGTTTTACTAGCTACGATTACAACAGGTGTTATTAGTTATTTTTTTATACAACCAGTTTACGAGGCATCGACAAAATTAATCGTTAATAAATCGAATGATCAAGTTGGTTTATCACAAGTCGATATTAATACAGTAAATCTGAATATTAGATTGATTGATACATATAAGGAAATCATTAAAACCCCTAGAATTATGGATAAAGTAGTTACAGATTACCCGGATTTGAAAATAAGCGCCGAGAAATTAGTTAAGACCGTAAAAGTCAGCTCGGTTAATAATACACAAGTCATGACCCTGATCGTTCAAGATCCTTCGTATGAGCGAGCTGCAAATATCGTAAATGCTGTATCTAAAGTGTTTCAAAGCGAAATACCTAAGATTATGAAAGTAGATAATATCTCGCTGTTGAATGAAGCAAAAGAAATCGATCAACCGCTACCGGTAAAACCGAATAAAAACTTAAACATTGCCATCAGTTTTGTTGTTTCACTCATGCTTGCATTAGGAATTGCCTTTCTATTGGAGTTTTTGGACGATAAGTTGAAAACAGAGGAAGAAGTGCTGCAGTATTTGGGATTGCCAACCTTAACGATGATTACGAAGATGAAGCCGGAAGATTTTCAAAGTCAAAGCCAAAGCCTTAGTAATAAGAAAACAGTTGAACAAAGGGTAGGGGAGCCATCACGTGTCAAACTTAACCAATAAAAGACCAATTATCACCCATCATAATCCGAAATCGCCCATTTCTGAAGCATATCGGACACTGAGAACTAATATTCAGTTTTCATCAATTGATGAAGAATTGAGAGTGCTGATGATAACTTCTGCAGGGCCAGGAGAAGGAAAATCAACCACATTAGTTAATCTTGCAGTAGCTTATGCTCAAGCAGATAAGAAAGTATTAGTCATTGATGCGGATCTTAGAAAGCCTACAATGCATCATACATTGCAAGTTTCTAACCGTTGGGGGCTTACCAATTTACTAACGAATCAGTTATCTGTTATAGAAGTACTGCAAGAAACATCTATTAATAATTTAAGCATTATTACATCTGGTCCTATTCCGCCTAATCCGTCAGAAATTCTTGCCTCCAAAAAGATGATAAGTGTTTTAGACGAGTTAAAGCAGCAATTCGATATTATTCTTATCGATGCTCCGCCGGCAATTGCGGTGACTGATTCTCAGATCATAGCCACCCGTGCTGATGGCGTCATATTGGTTGTGGATTCCGACAAAGTGAAAAGAGATGCTGCACTAAAGGCGAAACAGAACCTTGATAATGTAAGAGCTAGAATACTTGGTGTTGTACTTAATAATGTTGATAGAAAAAACAAAGATTCATACTATTACTATTACGGTGAGAGTAAATAAAATTCCAGTTTCCCAAGTAGCACTTATGTAGTTATTTTCAGGTAATATCTACTGAACCTTTATCACTGTAGATACTCGTCCATGCTGTGGGTGCTTGTCACCTTAGATGTTTATCATCAATGGTGTGGGGTGAGGTAGGGTTCAATGCCCTTATTTTTTTAAAAAAACGAGTCGTGTTGTTTTCGTAGAAGACAACATGCCTGGTTTTTTTAATTCTATAAACAAATAGATAAAAATGGAGGGATACACATGAAGGGGAAGGTAAGAAAAGCAATTATACCTGCAGCGGGTTTAGGGACAAGATTCTTGCCAGCAACCAAAGCGATGCCTAAGGAAATGCTTCCCATTGTTGATAAGCCTACCATTCAATACATTGTGGAAGAGGCTATTGAATCAGGTATTGAGGATATTATCATCGTTACAGGTAAGGGGAAACGGGCTATTGAAGATCATTTTGATAGCGCGTTTGAACTTGAATATAACTTAGCGGAAAAAGGAAAGCTTCAGCTTCTTGAAGAGGTATTAAGACCGGCAAAAGTTGAAATTCACTATATTCGACAAAAAGAAGCCAAGGGACTAGGTCATGCCGTATGGTGTGCTCGCCGTTTTATTGGAAATGAGCCTTTTGCTGTTCTATTAGGGGATGATATCGTAAGTGCTAGCATCCCTTGTTTAAAACAACTCATGAAACAATATGATATTACTCAGTCTTCTGTGATTGGTGTGCAGCCAGTAACTGATCAAGAAACTAAAAGATATGGCATTATTGACCCTATTAGTAAAGAAGAAAACTTATACCATGTCCGAAACTTGATAGAAAAGCCAGAATTTGGAACAGCACCTTCTAATTTAGCGATAATGGGACGGTACATTCTTACCCCTGAAATCTTTGATTTTCTTGAGCTTCAGGAAACAGGAGCTGGGGGAGAAATTCAACTAACGGATGCAATTAGCAAACTAAACGCAATCCAAAACGTATACGCTTATCATTTTAGTGGCACTCGCTATGATGTAGGTGAGAAACTTGGATTTATTCTTACGTCATTAGAATTTGCTTTAAAAAATGATGAGCTAAGAGTTCCTTTACTTCAAGAAATAAATAAAATTGCTCAACGAGAAACGTTGCCCCATGCAATTGGGTAGGAGGGATTAAATGCCGAATCTATCTAATGATACACCCTTACTAGAAAATAACCAATATTACAAAAGGACTAATAAGACATATATAAAAATAATAGAAAGTCCAAGTGTTTTTTACTTGTTGACTAAGCGTCTAATAGACATTGTAGGTGCTTGTGTTGGCATACTTTTGTTATTCCCATTATTTCTTATTACTGCGGTACTTATAAAACTAGAAGATCCAAAAGGAACCGTGTTTTTCTACCAACAGCGAGTTGGTAAGTATGAAAAGTTATTTAAGATGTATAAATTTAGATCTATGGTTAGCAATGCTGAGGAACTATTTGAGGACCTTCTAGCTAAGAACGAAATCGAGGGTCATATGTTTAAAATAAAGGAAGATCCACGGATCACAAAAATTGGGAAGTTTATTCGGAAAACAAGTATTGATGAGCTTCCTCAACTCTGGAATGTCTTAAAAGGCGATATGAGCCTTGTTGGACCTAGACCTCCACTTGTTCGTGAAGTAGAGTGCTATAGCAGTTATCATAAGCAACGTTTATTGATCACGCCGGGTTGTACGGGTTTGTGGCAAGTTTGTGGAAGAAACAAAGTAGGATTTGAGAGAATGGTTGAGTTGGATTTAGAGTATATAAACAAAAAAAGTATTCTTCTCGACTTTAAAATAATTTTCAAAACATTTTTTGTCTTATTTGGTTCGAAGGATGCATTTTAGTGAGAGGATAAGTGAGGTGTCAAATGAGTAAATTGAAAATATGTGTAGTAGGTTTGGGGTATATTGGTTTACCTACAGCAAGCTTACTAGCAACTAAGGGATATAATGTTCATGGCGTAGACGTTAATGAAAATGCAGTGAATATGATAAATAATGGACAGGTTCATATTTATGAACCAGATCTGGACATTCTAGTTAAAGCTGCCGTGCAGAGCGGAAAACTTAAAGCGTCAACACAGCCTGAAGAGGCTGATATATTTATTATTTCAGTACCAACACCATTTAAAAATGGATTTAAACCTGACTTAACATATGTTGAAAATGCCACCAGATCCATTGCTCATCATATCAAGGCAGATGACTTAGTTATTTTGGAGTCTACTAGTCCAGTAGGTACTACCGAAAAAGTAGCTCAATGGATATTGGAAGAAAGGCCAGAGTTTATTGTGTCAGAAGAAGTAAACTTGAATTGTGATAGGTTTTATGTAGCTCATTGTCCTGAACGGGTTCTACCTGGCCACATTTTAAAAGAATTAGTTGATAATGATCGGATTATTGGTGGTATTGATCATCCTTCTACAGTAAAAACAGTTGAGTTTTATCGTCAATTTGTAAATGGAAAAATTCTCGAAACTAATGCAAGGACAGCAGAAATGGCTAAACTAACTGAAAATTCTTTTCGTGATGTTAATATAGCATTTGCAAATGAGTTGTCTATGATTTGTGATCACTTGGATATTAATGTGTGGGAACTCATTCGTTTAGCAAATCACCATCCTCGAGTTAATATATTACAGCCTGGTCCAGGAGTTGGTGGTCATTGTATCGCTGTTGATCCATGGTTTATTGTAGATGCGGCTCCTGAGCAAGCCAAGTTAATTCAGACAGCTCGTGTTGTTAATGACTATAAACCAGGATATGTTGTAGAAAAAGTAAAAGCAAAAGCAGAACGGTTTAAGGAGCCGGTTATTGCATGTTTAGGTCTTTCTTTTAAGGCCAACATTGATGATTTGAGGGAAAGTCCAGCTGTAGAGATTGTTGAGCATTTGTCGAGGAGTAATGTTGGGCAGTTGTATGTGGTTGAGCCACATGTGAGTAGTCTCCCTACGAAGTTGGAAAAGGAGAATATTAAATTGACAACAACAGAGTACGCGATTCGATCTTCTGATATTGTTTTGCTTTTGGTGGATCATAGGGCTTTCGGTTCGGTTGATCGGAATCTACTTAAGGAAAAGATTGTGATTGATACGAGGGGATTTATTCAATAAGGATCAGGAGACACAATGAAATTATTATTTCAGAAAATATTCAAGAAAGCATTTAAGGTTGGTTTTTTTCACCTGCTTTCAACCAATTTAGTTATTCAGATTGCTGGATTTAGTGGTCAAATTTTTCTCACACACATTCTTTCGGTAGATGATATTGGTAGAATACGTGTTATTCAAGCGTTTTTTAGTATATTTCTAATTGTTGCTACATTCGGATTAAATACTGCAATACTCAAATTAAGTTCAGAAAAAATATCTGAAGATAATAAAAAGGAACTTTTCCTTACTGGTTTCAAATTTTGTATTATTACTTCTCTTACTGTTTTAGTTATTGTGTATGCTTTATCTTCCCAACAAATTATTTCATCCGACACTGTTATCAACAAAATGACAATTTTATATACAATCCAGCTACCTATTTACGTACTTGCAAGTTACGGCATGTCATATTTACAGTCACAGAAGAGAATTAGGGTTATGTCGAAGCTCCAAGGTATATCTAAGTTAATTGTCATAATAATAAGCACTGTGACAGCACATTTTCTAGGATTTCAAGGGTATATTATGAGTTTAATATTAACGAATTTCATATCTTTTTCATTATTATTTTTTCCGTTAAAAGCTGAAATGAAATACATGGTATTCAATAGAATGAAATTGCTTCATTTTAAGAAGATGATGGCATTTTGCGGGTATGCTTTTGGAACTAGCATTACTTGGCAACTATTAATATCTTTTGGTGTTATTTTAGCTAATTTTATGAATTTAGAAAAAAGTGAAATTGCGTATTATGGCATTGCTTCTTTAGTAATCACTACAATTATGATAATTCCGAATACAGTTAGTCAGCTTATGGTTCCGTATATATCGGAGAATACAAAAGATATAAATGCAATCAAAGAAATAATGGGCCGTTACGAGAAAAGAGTACTCCTTTTAATGTTAGTTATTATATTAGGCTCATCAATTTTATTTCCAATCTTTATTCCATTTGCATTCGGAAATGAATATAAACATTCTATACTCTATTTCGAACTGCTGCTTCCTGGTCTCTTGTTTTGGAGTTTATATTCTCCAAAACAAAATACCTTAATGAGCATGGGGAAAATAAAATACAACTTTTTTGCTAATTTATTGACGCTTGGTGCGTCCATTGTTTTGTATATCATATCAATTAAATTTTACGGAGTTTATGGGCTGGCAATAGGTTATTCTTTGACATTTTTAATTGCAATATTTATTAATAATTTTTACATGAGGATGGCATTTTTTAAGGCTCCTAAGCATATTAATTTCGGAATTAGAGATAATGTTGAAGGTAGTTAGTAAATTTGATTGTATAAATGATTTTCCAATTCGTGATCAAAAAAGAACATTTTCTCATATCTAAAATTAAGATCTTTAGAGAGTTGTGGATTAAAATAAAGTATAGTGGCAGGGGGAGAATCTTATACTATACTCAAAACAATTCGTTCTTATTTTTTCTACATTGTTTGTTTCACTTTTATTGACTTATGTAGGAATGGAACACTCAGTAATATATCCGATCACCATAGCAGTTTCTGGATTATGCTTTGTTTATTATCTGATTAACTACAAAAAAACTTTTTGGTATTTTTTAGGTATAATTCCATTCCTGCCTGCTTACTTTTCAGTTCAATTTGGATCATTTCCGGTGATTACAGCTTTTAGAGTTCTGTTGTTGTTATTCATAATAGATCAATTAATTTTAAAAAAACGATTAGCGTTCTTGTTGAATACAATGAAAAAAGATAGGCTGGCGCCAATAATACTCTTTTATACTGCGGTTATTTGCTCAACGAGTTTGGTTCATCTCGCAATGGACAAGGACTTCACTTCGATGATCGGAGCTATTTCCATAATTGTTGAAAAAGTATTACTATATTATTTGGTGTTAATGAACATAAATATCGAATCGAATAGAAATAGTGCTTATCTGGATAAGGTGTTACATACTTTTTGTTTTTCAGCATTTGTACTTGCTGTGTTGGGTGTTATAGAGTATTTTACTTCTTTTAACGTATTTAGTTTGCTGGAAACTTCAAATTCTGAAGCAATTCGGTATAGTACATACATTAGACAAGGGGATTTGCGGGTAGCTTCGAGTTTCTTACATTCACTAGGATATGGATTATATCTTTTACTGATCATTCCTATTGTATTCTATCAGCTTAGAAAGTATATGAATAACAAGAAGACAATTGGTTTCAAATATTATGTTGTTTTATTGTTTTTACTTCTAACTAATTTATTACTTACATCTTCGAGATCCACTTTAATTGCTTTAGCAATTGGTTTTATTGTGTATTTTATTATGACAAGTTTAAGGAACAAAATAATAATTGCTTACTCTGCAGTGTTCTTGTGTATACCGTTTTTAGTCTTTAGTATCACATCATACGCTGATGACATACCGTTAGTATCAAGCGTTGGTAAAAATGTGAAAGCACTATCTGACACGCTTTTAGGTACTTCGCTGGTTGAGGATTACGGAAAAAATAGTGAGCCATTTACTTACAGAGAAGAACTTGTAAGATATGCATTTAATCAAGAAGGTATTGATGGGGTTTTCGGTAAGGGGATCGGTTTTATAAGAAATGAACCCTTAATTTTTTATCTCCCCACAATAAATCCGTACGAAGCGACAGTTTCTAAATCTGTAGATAATTACTATGTAAATGCAAAGCTCGAATCAGGCTGGATTGGTTTATTAGTAACAATCATTTTTTTACTAACAGTGCTTCTTAAGATCTATAAACAAAGGAAAAAAGATTTCTTTTATTTGGTGTTGTTCACTTCTTTTGCAGGGTATTTAATTGAATTAACAATGGTTAATGAATTAGAGACGATGAGGTATTTTTGGATTTTACTGGCTGTGTTTTCTGCTTTTAAAAAGTTTCAAGTAAATTCCAACATTAAATAGTATTCTTTAAAAAAGAGCCTGAATTAGGCTTTTTTTTTATTAAACAGAAGACATGACATTGAAAGGGTATTACATAGTTTAGGATGCAACTGCCAATAATGATTGCAATACAAAACTCACTAAGGGAGGATTGCCAAAGATCATAGGTGTTGTTCATTTACAATAATTATATTGATCTGTATTAAGATGAATAAATCTAATGTTTTGAAGTAAGTCTTTTCTTTTGTAAGGGAGAGGGATTCATATTAAAAAAAATATTATGTATGTAAGTATTCTTGAAAAAGTTTTTGATGGCGGAATATTTAGGAATCAAGTAATTGAACTTTTAAAAAATATTAAGATCCAGGACAGTAGTGAAAACATCGCACTATTTATCATGCTTCCTATACTATTACGTAGCAACAATGGAATTCATTTTACATGGAACCAATATGAGAGAGAGATAGCAGAATTAAAAGCTGAGATGAATATTAATAATATTGATTTAGAAATTTCCTACATTCCTATGTTATTTAGTCATTTTTATCTCAAGCCATTTTTACTATTTTATTTTTTATTGATTACAACTCCATTATTATCCATACGGATTATTAAAAGGAAAATAAGTGTGATTCATTGTAGAAGTTATTTGCCAACACTTATTTCATGTTTACTAAAAAAAATATTTCCTATCCATGTAATTTTTGATCTAAGGGGGTTATATGTAAGTGAGATGGTTACAGTCAATATGTTAAAAAATGACTCATTGAGCTATAACATTTGGTCTAAAATCGAGCGATACTTATTGGAGTTATCAGATCAAATTATCATATTATCGGATACATTTGCCGAATATTTTGAATCAAAGAAAATTGATGTAAAAGAAAAAACAAAATTGATATATGCGAATGTGAATATTCCCTATTTCCAGAGTGAGCGTGGAGAAAAGGTGGAATATAAAAAAAAGCTAGAATTAGAAAAATATAACATATTTTTATATTCGGGTTCTTTGGGGCACTGGCATAGTAGTGATGCGTTGCTAAGTGTTTTTAAGAAAATTGCGTTTCAAATAAGTAATCCCATTTTAGTTGTTTTAACCCAATATAGAAGAGATCTAATTTTGGATTCTGCAAGGAAATATGGTATAGATGAAAAGCTGCTTATGATTAAATATTGTAAGCCAGAAGAGATGTTGGAATATCTTCTTGCCGCAGACTTTGGAATAATTCCTTTGACTGAAGAACAACTGGGTGATGATTTCTATTGGGTCGCACGAACTATGCTTTCATCTAAAGCGGAGGAATATATGGCTGCAGGATTACCTATTTTATTTAATCAACAGATAGGGGGGCTACAATATATTAATGAGAGAACCCATGTAGGAATTCCTTTTACTTTTTCAGATGAAATTAATATTCGAGTAAATCATTATCATACATTATCAAAAAATTGTAAAGATTACGCAAATAGGAATTTTTCGGTTAAAAGTAATGCGGAGAAATATATGCAGTTGTATAAAGTGAATTAATTACAGGGGGAAGTTACTTGGTTCCAAAAGTCCATTTAATAGTACTGAATTGGAATAATTATAACGATACTAAGGAATGCGTAGAATCCTTGGAGAAAGTTAAATATGCGAATTGTCAAATCGTTATCGTTGATAATAACTCCCAGGATGGATCAGGGAGGATGCTTGAAAAGAACTTCCCGAACCATAAAGTGATATTGAATTCGAGTAATTTAGGTTATTCAGGCGGTAATAATGTGGGGATAGCATACTCCTTAGATGAGAGTGCGGAATTTATTATTCTAGTCAATAATGACATCGTGGTTCAAAGTGAATTTTTTCTTCAGGATGTGATCCATCATATGTCTAATCATGAAGTTGATATTCTTGCTCCTAGAATTGTAAGTCACGAAACAAACCAAGAAATCTCTATATATACTAAAAAGTCTTGGTGGGACTTGGTATTGAGATTATTGACTTTAAACGAAGGGCGAAAAGAAGAAATCAAAAATTTTAATGAACTTTTATTATTGGGATCTTTTTTAGTAATCAGAACAGATGTCATTAAAAAAATAGGGAGTTTAAATGAAGATTTTTTTATGTATTGTGAAGAAAATGAATTTTTATTAAGAGCATGTATGAATAAATTAAGAATTGACTATTTCGCTGATGTAACAGTCAGCAGGAAATTAGCTCGAGATGGATATAAGTATAAAAAAAGACGAATCTATTATATATCAAGAAATAAAATATATATGTTTAAACTTCACTCATTCGGACTAAAACGAAGTTTCCTCAATATATTAAATTTTATGAGTGATTTGAAACAGATTGTTAAATGCCTAATTCATGGAGAACTGTATTTGGTGGATTCAATTATCAAAGGAATGATTGATGGCGCTAAAAGTATAACCGGAATTAAGAAAGAATATCATTAAATATTCTTTAGGATACAAGGAGAAGTTAAACATTGGATAAACTATTGAATTACTTAATTATCAAGATAAAAAAGAACGATTATAAACTGGACGTCAGTTTAAACATAATAAGCTTGCTATCGATTGCGTGGGATAGAGGGTTGCTATTACTACGTGGATTTTTTATGCGTATTGGTTTAAAAGAGGCAGGTTCTATTTTATTTATCGGCAAAGGTGTAACACTTAAACATAAAAGTTTTATTACTTTAAAAAGTGGCGTTACTTTAGATGATCATGTTGTTTTAGAAGGATTATCTAGAGAAGGTCTAATATTAGAGGAGAATGTGAAAATTGGTTCATTCACAAAGATTGCATGCACTGGAACATTAAAAAAGTTAGGTAAAGGGATCAAAATTGGAGCTAACAGTGGAGTAGGCGACTATAGTTTCTTCGGTGCTGCTGGTGGCATTGAAATTGGAGAAAATGTAATTATGGGTCAAAATGTAAGATTTCATTCTGAAAACCATAATTTCGATAGGCTTGATATTCCGATTAAAGAGCAAGGGGTTACGAATATTGGAATTCGTATTGGCGATGATTGTTGGATCGGTGCAGGTGCAGTTTTTCTAGACGGTGTAAACGTTGGTGAAGGATGTGTAATTGGAGCAAATACACTTGTTAATAAAGATATACCTCCATATAGTGTAGCAGTGGGTAGTCCGGTAAAAATAGTAAAGAGTCGATTGGCTGTGGGGTCGAAAATTTAATGAATATTTTACACGTTACGCTAGGCATTCCTCCATTCCGATCAGGTGGATTAACCAAGTATTCAGTAGATTTAATGTTAGAACAACAACGACAATCCCATACTGTTTCCCTTGTTTATCCTGGACATATTTATGGTGTTGGTGGGGTTCGAATTACTGAAAATAATAGTTATAAGAACATAGGTGTATATGAAATAATTAATCCATTGCCAGTACCTCTTCTGGGTGGAATAAAAGAACCGAGCAGATATATTAGGACAGTAAATAAGCGTACCTACAAAACTTTTTTCAATGAGGTAAAACCTGACTCCATACACATTCATACTTTTCAAGGGGTTCACAAAGAGTTCATCGAAGTTGCTAAAGAATTTAATATACAGATCATATACACTACTCACGATTATTTCGGGATATGTCCTAAAGTTAATTTGATGGATCATCTCGGTAACATTTGTTATGACTACAATTCTGGTGTGAAATGCGCTACTTGCAATGTAAATGGCTACAGTATGTTTAAAATTTTTGTCATGCAATCGGAGTTATATCGATTTTTAAAAGATTCATCTATTGTTAGGAAAATTCGTCAACGTGAAAAAAGTAAAAATAACCTCGTTCTTAGTGTAAATAAATCAGTTGCAGTTCATGCTGAGATGAAAAATATTCATGCAAATAAATATATAGACTTAAGAAAATATTATATTGAAATGTTTTCTTTAATTGATTTATTCCATTTTAATAGCAGAACTGCGAAGAGTGAGTTTGAAAAGTATTTAAACGTTCGAGGGCAAGTAATTCCAATAACACATAGTGATATTCATGATTCTAGAGTTTTACGACAATATGACAAAAACAAGCCGTTACAAATCGCCTACCTTGGACCGGTAGATCGATATAAGGGCTTTTATTTTGTGCAAAACGCTTTAAACGAATTAAAAGGCGGTAATTGGCACCTGCATGTTTATGGAGATTTAGCTAAAGCTGATGTAGATAATGATCCCAATCATTATACGTTTCATGACAGATATAGGTATGACCAACTCTCAAGTATCTTTAAACATACGGACCTTCTAATTATACCAAGCATTTGGAAAGAAACATTCGGGTTTATCGGTCTAGAAGCATTAGCACACGGAGTGCCAATAATGATTTCTGAACATGTTGGGCTACAAGATGTTATTACTCATGGAGAAACAGGTATTGTGTTTAAGGCTGAAGAAAGCGAATTACGTGAACAGATCGCAGCCATCATTAAGGATAGAGAGATCTTGGAAAAAATTAATAAAAATATTTTGCAGAGTGAATTTGTGTTTTCAATGGAACAACATACGAATCGGATGATTGAATTTTATAAAACAGGAGTATAGACATGAAAAACATATTCATAATAGGCTCAAAAGGAATACCGGCCAAATACGGCGGTTTCGAAACATTCGTAGAACAACTTACCGTGCGGCAGCAAAATGGCAATATTCGTTATCACGTATCCTGTTTGGCAGATAACAACGAAGAATTTGAGCATAATAGTGCGCGATGCTTTAATGTGAAGACCAAGAAAATTGGCGCGGCTACAGCAGTACTGTATGATGTTTTGAGCATACGCAGATGCATAGACTATATTCGCCAAAACAAATTAATAAATTGCACAGTATATATATTGGCCTGCCGGATAGGGCCTTTTTTTTATTTCTATAAAAGGCAATTGGAGAAAATGGGGGTTACTGTTTGCGTAAATCCTGATGGTCACGAATGGAAACGAAGTAAATGGAATGCCGCTATCAAAAAGTATTGGAAAGTGTCAGAAAGCTTGATGGTTAAACATGCGGATCTATTGATCTGTGATTCCAAAGGTATTAAGAGCTACATACAGTCAGAATATAAGTCATACAACCCTACTACAGCTTTTATCGCTTATGGTGCAGATATCGAAGACTCAAATCTATTGGATGATTCCGAGAAATTACAAGCTTGGACTGCGCAGCATGGTATTAGAATCAACGAGTACTATTTAATAGTAGGAAGATTTGTACCAGAAAATAATTACGAATTAATGATTCGTGAATTTATGAGATCGAATACAAGAAAAGACTTAGTCATTATTACAAATGTGGAGCAGAATCAGTTTTTCCAAGGTTTATCGGAACGCACGCAATTTAGCACGGATCGTAGAATAAAATTTGTTGGAACTGTTTACGATCAAGAGTTATTGAAAAAGATTCGGGTGCTGGCGTATGGTTATTTGCATGGCCACGAAGTAGGAGGGACGAACCCTTCTTTACTGGAAGCGTTAGCCTCAACCAAGTTAAATTTGCTACTAGATGTTAATTTTAATAAAGAAGTGGCTTTGGATGGGGCTGTTTATTTTAATAAACAAGAAGACTCACTTGCGTCTATAGTTAACCGGGTTGATCGCTTTTCTCCCGATGTAATTGCTAGTTTATCATATAAGGCAAAACAACGGATCGAACAAGAATATTCCTGGTCAAAAATAGTAAATGAATATGAACAACTCTTCCTAACAACTGAAGTTCAGATGAGAAAATCGTCTGTGATAAAAGAAAGTGCAAAACTCATTAAGCAGTAAAGGAGCTGTTCAATATTGAAAGGGATTATTTTAGCAGGTGGAAGCGGAACAAGATTATATCCACTAACTAAAACGATATCGAAGCAGTTGCTTCCTATATATGATAAGCCTATGATTTATTACCCATTATCTGTTTTGATGTTAGCTGGAATCAAAGACATTCTCATCATATCTACTCCAGAGGACACGCCTAGATTCAAACAATTATTGGGGGATGGTAAGGATATCGGTATTTCTCTTTCCTACTCAGTTCAACTTTCTCCGGATGGGATTGCACAAGCTTTTATTATTGCCGAAGAATTTATTGGTGATGATTCTGTAGCATTAATCTTAGGAGATAATCTGTTCTATGGCCATGGCCTCACAGAAATGCTTCAAAAGGTGGCTGAGCGGAGCAGTGGAGCGACAGTGTTCGGTTATTATGTGAATGATCCAGAGCGATTCGGTGTCGTTGATTTTGATGAAAGAGGAAAGGCTATATCAATTGAGGAGAAGCCAAATATACCTCGCTCGAATTATGCAGTCACTGGACTTTACTTCTATGATAATAAGGTTGTTGAGATTGCCAAAAGAATCAGACCTTCCGATCGTGGTGAACTTGAAATTACCGATATTAATAAAGAGTATTTACATCTAGAACTGTTAAATGTTGAGATTCTTGGCAGAGGGTATTCCTGGCTGGACTCTGGCACACATGAATCCCTACTAAAAGCTTCACAGTTTATTGAGACCATAGAGAAGAGACAAAGTCTAAAAATAGCTTGTCTTGAGGAGATTGCTTTTAACAGAGGATATATATCACGGGAGCAGCTTTTAAATTTGGCGGAACCTATGATGAAAAATGAATATGGTAAGTATTTACTGAAAATAGCCAACCAGGCGCTGAAAAGGAAGCCTGTGTATGTCTGATGTGAAAATAAAGTGAAAATTGATACTATGTTAGAACTGCAAGAAATGAGGATGTACCTATTGTGAGAAATTTAAAACCTTGGATTCGATGGACTATATGGATAGTTAGTTCGGTATCTATCATATTGTTTGTGGCAATAGGATATATATATTACAAAATTCATTCTATCCAAGTGGAAGATGTGTTGAAGCGGCACGCAACTGTTAGTAAAGATGTCGTTGAAGAAAAGCGAGAGGGGGGAGAAGATAGTAGCAAAACAAATTCCACAACTCTTCCTTCTTTCATTTCATCCCCTGTTGACAAAGCGAATGAATTTGCTACCAAACCAATTCAATCTCAAGATGCTTTGGATGCAGCGGCTATCTTACTAAAGTCAGGTCTTAGTTTGAAAGAAGTATACTACTTGACTGGTCAGGCCAGTGATAAGCTTTCCAATAATGAGAAACAAAAAATTCGCGACTTACTTCTTTCTAAACTTTCAACGGAAGAAATAGAGTCACTGCGAGCAATTACTATGCCCTACGGTAAGGAGTTAAAAATCCTTGACCCTAGTTATCCAATTGAGTTAATTGGCGTGTATGACACAGAAGAACGCAAGAAAATTCTCGCTGAGTTAAAAAATAAGGAAAAGTCACTGGATAGCCAGCAAGTTCAAGAGCAGAACAATAAACAAGAGAATGTTGAACATGCAGATGAAGAACAGCTGCCAAGTCAAGTCCAGCCGTCTTCTACACCATCTGACCAAAAATCTGACCCATCACTTATCGCGGTCTACACTGCCAAGCTAGATTCATTAAAAACCAGCTGCCAAGGCAATATCAACAATCTTGTCTCCGGTATAGTGAGTGCAAAGAAAGGAAAGAAAGATCTTGGGCTTAAAGAGCTGCAAAGCATGTTTATGCAAAAGTTTGTGGATGCGGAGTCGAAGTGTGATACTAACTTTAATGGGATACTTTCGGATGCAGCGAAAGCAGGAGTAAGCTCTGGAGAGATTGATGACTGGAAGCAATCCTATTATTCTATGAAGCAAGCGGCGCAAGGCAGTGCAATTGGTCAAATTGAAAAAGCTTTATCAAGTAAATAGGTTAGAGAGTTTATACGGAACCTGTGGGTGATACATCATGATAAAGAAATCAAACATTCTTAAGTTTCTATTGTATGTGCTCCCAATTTTAATATTGCTTGGCTTGATTTATGGACTCTCTTCTCAGACTCATCAAATGCAGGATCTTAAACCGTGGATTAAAAAGAAAATATCTGAAAAAACGATAAACGAACATTTTTTGGGTACTAGTATTAATTATGGTGCTGAGACAATAAGTCTAAAAACGAGTAGTGCAAGCAGTTTCGTGGAATTTTTAGTACGTAAATTTGCTCATCTATTCATATATGGAGTACTCGGAGGGCTAATTGCCCGCTTACTCCATGTATTTTTGCGATGCGGTTTTGGCAGGAACTTTCTCATTTCTGTGTTATTATGCACGGTATACGCAGTATCGGATGAATTCCACCAAAGTTTTATTAAGGATCGAAGCTCTAAACCGGCAGATGTCGTTTTAGACGCAGTGGGTGCTATATTTGGTATCCTGCTGTATTTGTCTGTGTCACATATATGTCAAACGGTACGAAAGGCGAAAAATAGCGAAATATAGTTCGTTATACCTAAGTGTTGATCCGAATAATGGTTCGGATGGCAGATGTCGCATCTGTATCGTTTGCTAAAATAATCCTATAAACGACAATCACATAAATCGTAAGACAATGGCAAAATTGATGAAAGTCAGTGACGCAAAGCTAGAGGGACTAAGCTGAGAAAATAATCAGTATGTCAGCCAGCTGCCGAATACGGCCTCCGTCTGATTCTTATGTGGAACAAACTATTAGGAGGTAGAGAAGAGTATGATTTGGCTAATCATATTGACTATTTTTTGGATTGTGGGGTGTATTTTTTATTTTAGTATATGTACTGTTGCAAAACGAGCAGACGAGATGGCTGAGACTATGTTTACGAATGAGATTTCTCAAAACGCAGTATCCACTTTCTTGAATGACGATGCCCAGCGCTTTGAAAAAGGAAATGAAGTTATTGGACAGGTTTGTTTAACATAAAAAGAAAGATTAGAGCACCTTTTTGGGTGCTTTTTTTATTTAAGGCACTAAGATACTAGCACTTACAAGTACTTTATTATGAAATAGATAACTACACTCCAAAATGGGATCATAATAAGCAATCCCCATAAACAACCTTTAAACATAAAAATACGATTATTTTTGTTTTCATCCATGTCATTAATCAAAATGCAGCACCTCTTTGTTTAGGATTAATACAGCTGTTTAGACATTACAAATTTAAAGAGAGTTATAGTACTTGGACTTTGTAAATAGTTAATTTCTTATTCTCAACATTGTTGTTATTTCCCTGTTAAATTAACAAGTGTTTTTTTAAAAAAGTGTATTTATAACATGGAGTCTTTTAATTTGATAGGCAGGGAGGGGAAAACGGTTTAGCAGTTATGTTTTTAAATGGGTAATATGGTCTATTGTTACTATTGTTGCTGATTGCTGAATATTGCCGCCTATTCCAAGTCTTCAAATGCTGAAATAAAAGTTGGGTAAGTCACTACAACCAAATAACTATACGAGGTGTCTATTATATGAAAGTGAAAAAACATTACACAACAGCAGCAGGATTATCATTAGCTCTATTATTGGGAATAAGTACTGGAGCATCTGCCTCACAGACCCCCGTAGACGTGGATGTCTATCAAATCCCTATGCATTTCAAGTTCGACGGTAAGGAGTACGCGCCGCCGGAAGGTCAAATGGGTTTTATCTATGAAGGTAGTACTTATGTCCCGATCAGGTTCATTTCTTATTCTTTGGATAAAGCAGTGAAATGGGATGCAGATACATACACAGTAACGATTTCCGAACCTAAAGAAGCAGACAAAGTTAACATTAAAGAGTACAAGCTCAACACACAGGTTTATTCAAAAAGCAATGAGAAGATAGATAAATCCAAGTTAGTCTCTAGCAAGTTAAATGTGTACAAAGAGAAGGTTGCCTTTATTTTCGATGGTGTCGCGAAGAGCCCTTCTGATGATTTACCTGGTTACATCGTCGACGGTAGTCTATATGTGCCTATGCGTTTTTTCTCTGAGTCTGTTGGCAAAACGATTAGTTGGGATCCAGAAACTTACACGGTTTCAGCTGTGACTACTCCTGATGTTAAAGATCCTGAGATTAAGGTTCCTGAAACTCCTAAACCGGATCCTCAAGCTCCAGCAGCTGGAGGTGGAGGCGCGATTGGTGGTGGTGGGACTGGCGGCAGCGGAGGTGGAAATATAACAAAACCATCTTTGGATGCACTCAAATCCGAGACGGAAGCTCAGCTCAGACAGCTTCAAGCAAAAAGTAAAGAAGAACTGACATCTTTATATAATCAATATAAAAACACGCAAGATAAGAATTTAATTGCAGAGGCATTGAATAAAATTGCTGAAACCGATGCAACGTTTAATCGGCTCATGAATGATTTAGACACGAAGCTAACGGACAATGGGTATGATACAAGCATCATCAATACTTACAAAGAACAGTATAATCAAATCAAAGAAGACGCTAAAAATGAAATTATCAGCAATTAATCCTCTAAACCGGGCTCATCCATATGGATGTGTCCGGTTTTATTTTCGCCCAATTTCAGTAAACTAATCACCAACTAGGCATTTACACATACAGTGTATTAGGCATTTCAACTACACAAGAATGTGAGTGATCCTTTAATGACGAATCAGGAAGAACTTGAATTTCGTCCGCCAGTTGGTGGCGGTTTACATGGCGGAGGCATCGGACATGGTGGAATCGGTGGCCCAGGACATGTCGGCGGTATTGGAGGTATCGGCGGCATCGGGCACGGCATTGGCCATGGACCGGGCTTCGGACCTGGATTCGGCCATGGCTTTCATGGCGGTTTCTTCCCTGGCGGTGGCTTTAATGCACTTCCGTGGCTAGTAGCTCCACTTGTATACAGTGCGGCTGATTCTTACTACCCATATCCATATCCGTACCCATATCCGTATCCTTATCCCTACCCGCCTAATCCCTACTATCCATATCCCCCAGGCTATCCTGGGATCTAACACGAACATTACAACCGAGGAAGTTCTCTCAGGAGAGTCCTCGGTTTTTCCCTTGTTTGTTGGACTGTTCCATTAAAAGATATTAATCGTGTCACATATAATAACAATATTCTGAGGTTGAATTCAGAAGTCATCCCAAGATTTAGATGATTTTAATGGTCATATGTTATATTACATAACACGAAAATCAAAATTTCTTGACAGGTTATAAATCTCCTGATAATATCGTATTATTAACACCGAGGAATTAATTACTAACGTATTCTTTGATATAACTACTTATTTTACATAATTACATGTATCTTCGTCATTTTTTTTATTTAATTAATAACACCAGTGGAGTAATTAAAAGGTGGTAAAGAAATGGATATTAGCAAGCATGATCAGGAGTTTATTAAGAAGAAAAATAAGAATATGGTGCTCGACCTCATTAAGAGCAGCCGCCCTATATCCAGAGCGAAGATTGCTAAGCTCACCTCGATGAGCGCCACTTCTGTAGGTCGTATCGTCAACGATCTTTGTCAAATCGGCCTGGTCAAGGAGACGGAGCAATACTCTTCAGGTGTAGGAAGAAAAGCGACGATGCTGGATATTGATGCCGGTTCCGTGCTCACAATCGGTGTCGAAATGGATAAAGGAGTAATCAAAATAGGGATCGTCGACTTTGACGGTCACATGATTGCTGAGAATACAATAACGAGGCTTTATCACTTGGATGAAGCGGTAAAGGTGGCGCGTGAGCTTTCCGAGCACATTCAAGAGCTTATTGAACGCAATGAGATTGTTATTTCTAAAATCATCGGAATCGGAATTGGCGTTCCGGGAATCATCGATACGGATAAGGGGACGATTATTTTCTCATCGCAATTAGGATGGGAGAATGTCCATTTCGCTGCTTTGGTAGAGTCAAATCTTAATATTCCGACGGTTATCGATAATGACCTGAAAGTCAAGGCGCTGGGTGAAACATACTACGGTTTCGTTAAAGGATCCAAAAGAGCGGTATTGCTTGGTTTTGGCAGCGGAGTCGGTTCTGCGCTCGTCATTGATGGTACGGTTTACCGGGGAGAATCGAATATCGCGGGTGAGATCGGTCATTCAACCGTTGACCCGAATGGCATGCTATGCGAGTGCGGGAAACGTGGTTGTCTGCAAACGTATATTGCTGACTTCACCATCATTCAGGAAGCCAATAAAGTTAAGTCTGTAACCAGCATTAAGGAGATTTTTGACAGTGCTCATAATAACGAGACATGGGCTGTGCAAATTATTGACCGTGCCTGCACGTATATTGCAATTACCGTCAGCAATGTTGTGTGCATGTATAACCCGGACACGATCATTCTCGGTGGGCATTTGATTGAGCAGCATGCAGAAATGCTTGAAACTGTGAAACAAAAAATAAATCAATTTATATGGGGACCATTTAATGGAACCTATAAGCTGGTTAGTTCCAAATTGCATAGTAATGCCGTGATGATCGGAGCGGCAACCCTTGCGCTGCAGCAGCGTTTGGATCATGAAATGTAACTTAGGAGGAAGTCATATGGATCAAGTATTGCTGGAAGAGTATCGCGGAGACACGCTCGAATGCGTGCATCGGGGGCACATTTGCGGAGTTTCTTATACAGGGGATGTGAAGTATGTTGTCGGTGATACGAATGCTGTCACGTTCTTAAGATCTGCTGGCAAGCCATTTCAAGCAATTCCCGTGCTGCGCCATGGCGCTGATGTCCACTTCGGATTAACCGGTAAGGAAACGGCCATCATGATGGGCTCTCATCGCGCCGAGCCTTTTCATGTAGATGCGCTAGAGTCCATGTTGAGAAAAATTGGTGTGACGGAAGACGGGCTTGTCTGCCACCCGACTTACCCGCTTAGCGTCTACGCGACAGAGGATTTGCTTCGCCATCAAGCGCCTAAGCGTTCAATTTATCATAATTGCTCCGGCAAACATCTGGGGATTCTAGCACTGTGTAAAATGATGGGATATCCCTTGGAGACCTATTACGAGCCTCAGCACCCGGCGCAGCTAGAGATATTGGAAACGCTCTCGTATCTATCCGAATGTGCGATTGACGAGATCCAGCTTGGCACTGATGGCTGCGGGTTCCCCGTGTTTGCCATTCCTTTGAAAAATTTAGCAACTGCTTTTCTGAAGTTGGCCTGCCCGGAACTTATAGAGGATGCAGCTATTCGTACGGCTGTCGAGAAGATGGTGGGGCTCATGAATGAGCACTATGAGATGGTAGCTGGTTCTGATCGCATTTGTTCGGCTCTACTCATGGATCCGAATATTGTAGCGAAAGGTGGGGCCAAAGGCGTCTATTGCTTCGGGCTAAAAAAAGAAAAGCTGGCCTTCGCCTTGAAAGTGCTGGACGGTTCCGAGGACGAATGGCCGTTAATCGTCGCGTCGATTTTGGAGCAAATCCATTACGACAATCTCAACACGATTCAGAGCATGTATGAGCTCGCACCCATAGAAATCAAGAATGATAACAAGAAAATTATTGGTCGCAACACAGCTGTCTTTACGCTTCAAATTCACTCATAAGTGATATGAGCATTGTCGGATAAGCACGATTTACGCTCCGGCAAGTTACATATATAAATTTCGAGGAACAATCGGGAGGGGTTATTTTGAAAAAAAGAATGTCAACAATGGTGATGAGCATGGTTCTTGTACTGACGGTCGGACTTGTCGGCTGCTCCAGCGAACCTGCAGGAAATTCAAGTAATGCAGCTCAAAGTTCAGGCAAAAAAGAAAAAATTACGTATTTAGATCCGCTTCCAAGCCCAGAGCGAACAGCACTCATGCAAGATTTCATCAAACAATTCCAAACCAAAAACCCGAACATTGAAGTCGAATACACGTCCGTTCCTTGGGATGATGCGAATAAGAAATGGATGGCTCTAGGTGCTGCCAAACAGCTTCCGGATGTCATCAGCATCGACGATACATCTCTCGTGGCCATGTCTGCTGCCGGTTATATCGAAAATCTACAGCCTTATTACGATAAATGGGATCAAGTAGGCAACCTAACTGAGGCGTTCAAGCAGGCAAGAAACAAGTATCAGGACAAAGTTTATGCAATTCCCGATGGATTTTTGCTCCAAGGTCTATTTATTCGTAGCGACTGGTTCAAAGAAAGTAACTTGCCGGAGAAAATCGATACATGGGACGATTACTTCAAGCTTTCCCAACAGCTAACGGATGCTTCCAAAGGACACTATGGCATTTCATTCCGTGGCGGTGCGAACGGTATTCTTAGAGCGATGGAATACGTTATGGCGGCGACGCACAGCGAGAGTTGGTTCGACAAAGACGGCAAATCCATCCTTTATAAACCGGAAGGGCAAGCGGCATTCAAGAAGTTTTATGATATCTATCTAAACGGTAATTCTCCTAAAGAGTCGATCAACTGGGGCTTTAATGAAATGGTGCAGGGCTTCTTAAACGGGCAGACAGCCATCCTGAATCAAACCCCTGAAGTTATTGTCACAGCTCAAAAGAACATGAAGGAAGGCACTTGGAACGTAGTTCCTATGCCAAAATCCGATGACGGCAAACGTTATATTTTCTGGGGATACACAGCTGCATACGCGATGGCTGCCAACTCTGAACACAAAGATTCAGCTTGGAAGTTTATCCAGTTCCTAAGCTCCCCAGAGATCAATTTACAATATAGCATTAAAAATTCAAGCATCCCGATTTATAAGGATAATTTGAAAGATCCGTTCTTCAGCAAAGGTCCAATTGCCGGATATGCGGGTGCTATGGCTGACTCCAACATTGTATTTGCCGGACCGCCGAGCCATCTGACCAAGCTGGGTCAATTCTCAGGTACATTTGCTGTACAAGAGACCCAAAAATATTTGAGTAAAACCCAATCCCTCGAGGATACCATTAAGCATTTGGCTGATTTCCTGACTAAGGAGCAGCAAGATTATTTGAAAACTAATAAATAGTAACATTTAGAAGCAGACAACCGGGGCGGAGTTCTGTACCGGTTGTCTTTTCCTTATCCGATAGGGAGGTGAAGCGGCTTTGAAATTGAGATTGAAACTATGGGAACCTTACTTGCTTATTGCTCCAGCTATCTTGATCCTGTTAGCTTTTTTTGCATATCCGCTGCTCCAGGGCTTGAAGTTAGCCTTCATGCACTATATCTTGTTTGAACCAAACGATGTTCGTTTTTCTGGTTTGGAGAACTTTAAAGCCATACTTACTGACAACAATATCGTTCGCATTTTGTGGAATTCCTTGCTGTGGGTCGTGCTGACGGTCGGTCTGCAATTCGTTCTCGGATTTATTCTGGCCCAGGCTTTGAATACGAAGTTTAGAGGAAAAAACATCTACCAATCGGTTGTATTTCTACCATGGGCGGTCTCTGCTTTTTTGATCGGGATGATTTTCAAGTGGATGTTCAGTGAGCAAAACGGTTTGATTAACTATCTGTTAATAAAGCTGGGAATCGTGGAGAAGGGCATTTCGTTTTTGGCGCTTCCTGGGATTTCGATATTTCCTATCATTATCGCGATGGTTTGGTACGGCGTACCCTTCTTTGGAATCATGCTGCTGGCCGCTTTGCAATCGGTGCCGAAGGATATTTACGAATCCGCAGATATCGATGGTGCCGGCCGATGGACGAAGTTATTCTTCGTGACCATTCCGTTCATTAAGTCGACGATCATCCTTACCGTTTTGCTTCGAGTGATATGGGTGTTCAACTCAGCGGATCTTATTTATATCATGACCAATGGGGGGCCAGCTAACACATCGCATAATCTGTCATCGTACATATTCAATCAGATTTCCTATACGACGGATTTCGGGCAAGCGTCCGCTCTTGGCGTACTCATGTTGATTATCCTAATTCTCTATACGTTAATTTTCCTTCGTGCAACCAAATATGACGATGCAGGTGATTTTTAAAATGACTTCCTTCGGACGAAAAACGACTCCTGAACTAGTTCGATTTGTTGTACTGTTGCTTTTTGCGTTAGGTACGCTGCTTCCTTTTTATTGGATTATGGTGACTTCTTTAAAAACAAGACAAGAAATATATAGCGGACAATTGACTTTGTGGCCCAAGGCACTGACGTGGGTGAACTATGTGGATACGCTGCAAAACACAAGTTTTCCCCGCTATTTATTGAACAGCTTTACAGTCAGCATGAGTAGTTCAATTCTGGTTCTGCTTGCTTCCATCTTGGGAGGATACAGTTTGGCCAGATATCAGTTTAAGGGTAAAAAATTTGTGCTCGTCTCCTTTTTGGCTACTCAAATGGTGCCGGTCATGGTCATCCTGGTGCCTTTGTTTATTACCTTTGGCCAAATCCATTTATTGAATAAGCTGCCCGCATTGATTATTACTTACACGGCGATGAATATCCCATTTTGCTTGATTACGATGTCCAGTTTCTTTCAGCGAATTCCGGTTTCTTTGGAAGAAGCGGCCATGATTGACGGCTGCAATAAATTCCAGACCATGTCTAAAGTTGTGCTGCCGATGATGCAGCCGGGTATCGTGGCGACATTTGTATTTGCTTTTATTGGTGCTTGGAACGATTTGTTCTTCGGGGTTATGTTCACAAACAGCGAATCTGCCAAGACGGTTCCTGTCGGTCTCAGCAGTTTTGTTCAGAAATTCGATATCAATTGGGGGCAAATGAGTGCGGCAGGCATCATATCACTCATTCCTGTCGTTATTATGTTTGCCATCGTGCAAAAATATATCGTTGCGGGTTTAACGCAAGGAGCAGTGAAAGGTTAGGTGAAGCGTGTGCTGCTCGAAGTTATTGCTACTAGTGTGAGGGACGTTATTGCAGCTGAACGGAGTGGTGCCGATCGGATCGAACTCATCACCGGCATGTTGGAAGGCGGGCTAACGCCAAGTTACGGGCTAATCGAAGCGGCGGTTAAAGCTACCAAGCTGCCCGTTCAGGTGATGATCAGACCTCACAGCTATTCTTTTTTCTATGATCGTCTGGATGTTGCTGCCATGATTACGGATATCCGCATGGTCAAACAACTTGGGGCGGCTGGCGTGGTGTTAGGTGCGCTGACTCCAGACCGGCGTCCGGATGTGGAAGTGTTGGCAAGATTGTTAGAAGAGGCGGAGGGGCTCTCCGTTACCTTCCATCGTGCATTCGATGAAGTTCGGGATGTTCATGAAGCGCTAGATGAGCTGGAGAAGTTCAAGCAAATCGATCGTATCCTTACCTCGGGCGGCAAACCCAATGTTTTGGATGCCGTTCAGGAGATGAAGCATCTGGTCGCTTGGAGTCAAAAGACGTCCATTCGGATTTTAGCGGGAAGCGGGCTTACGATTGCGTCCTTGCCTGCATTTGTAGCCGAAACAGGAGTTCAAGAAGTACATTTCGGAAAAGGTGTACGAGTGAATGGCGATCCGCTTAGCCCGATTGATCCCGTTCGGATCCAACAGATTAAAGAACATAGGTACGAGTCTACCAAGACAGATGTATGAAGGAGCAACTATGACAATTGACGGGTACTTTTTAGGGATAGATATTGGTGGAACCAAAATGTTGGCAGCCTTGGTGGACGCTCAAGGGCGTGTAGTAATCAAAGATCAACAGCCTACTTTGGCCGCTGAAGGTGAGCAAGAAGTTATTAGAAGGCTGATCCTTATGATTGAGTCGTTGCTGTCTTCTGTACCCAATCTTCATGCTCGCAGCATTTTGAGTCTAGGTATCGCAACTGCGGGTATACTTGATATGGATACGGGAACGATTGTTCTTTCAACAAATTTAGGTTGGAAAAATGTTGCCTTAGGGCCGATATTGGAACGGAAATTCGGTATTCCAGTCCGCTTAATCAATGATGCAAGTGCAGCAGCGTTGGGTGAGTGGATCGTTGGAGCAGGTAAAGGAACAGAGGACTGTTTGTATGTAACCGTGTCCACGGGAATAGGGGGCGGTGTCATAAGCGGTGGCCACTTGCTGCTCGGTGCTTCGAATAATGCAGCGGAGATCGGCCACATCAGCATTGATCGGAAAGGGCCTACATGCAAGTGCGGGAATAAAGGGTGTGTTGAGATGTATGCATCCGGCAATTCAATAGCACGTATAGCCGCTGAAGATATTATTGCAGGCAAGGTACTAACTGCACCGCTGGCCGAGATGGCCGGACATGATCCGAACAGGGTTACTGCGAAACTGGTGGCAGAAGCTGCCTCAAGCGGTGACCCTTATGCCATCTCTTTGCTGAAAGAGGCGGGGGAAGCGCTTGGGACCGCGATGGTGACGTTCATTCATTTGTTCAATCCGGAAATCATCATTTTCGGTGGCGGCGTGTCTCTAAGCGGGGACGTGCTCTTCGAGCCGATGTGGAACACGATTCAGAAACTTGGAATCGAAGATATGGTGAAGGATGTAAAAATGGCTCGCTCATCTCTCGGTGTAGATGCAGGGGCAGTCGGCGCCGCATTATTATGGAAGTATGAAAATCAAGCCGTTACCATTTAAATGGTATTATTGGAATCGTTAGCGAGGTAAAGGTAGGAGAGGAGAATTCGATTGAAAATTGAAGTGTTGCCAGCGGAAGAAATTAAAACTAGAGTTGCGGACCTGCTATCGGAACAGATTAAGCGCAAACCGACATCGGTGCTTGGCATGACAACGGGCTCATCACCTATAAAATATGGGATCTATCAAGAGTGGATCCGGCGGGAGCAAGCAGGTGAGCTTTCCTTTCATGAGTCGAAATTCATTAATCCTGATGAGCTTGTCGGCATTCCGGCTGATCATCCGGAGAGTTATCGAACCTATATGCAAGAGCATTTGTTTGGTCAGCTTCAGACGCTTCGATACGAGCCGCAAATTCCCGATGGCAGTTCAACGGATCTGAAGGCTGAATGCCTTAGATTTGATCAATTGTTAGCTGATCTAGGTTACGTCGATTGGCAGCTTATGGGGTTAGGCTTAAACGGACATATTGCTTTTATCGAACCAAGCAATCATATACCGGCGAAAACGTATGTTTCGCAACTGTTTGTAGAGAACAGACCTGTTCACTCGCCGCATTTTCGTTCAGAAGAAGAGGTGCCCAAGCAATCGATAACAATCGGTTTGGAAGCCGTTATGAAAGCGCGGAACATCGTTCTGGTTGCTACAGGCGACAATAAAGCCGAGATGGTGGCAAAAGCTTTTGCTGGGCCAATAACAACTAGCGTTCCAGCGTCATTTTTACAGCTGCATGCGAGTGCGACGGTTATTCTCGATGCTTCGGCTGCTTCGAAACTGTCGTTGTAACTAACCTTTGCTTTTAAGTGCCGTGAAAATCGCGGATTTTTCAATAAATTTATATTTTTAGGGGGTAAGCGGAGCTTACCCCTTATTTATTGTACTTGGTTCAAACGAGAAGAGAATGAGAAATCGTTAATGTTAAAAGGGCCGCTTTTTTTCCATATACCCATGCCATTTTTTCCATCGGACATATGATAATTCATACATTCGGTTAATGGAGATGAGTACATGCTGATGTCAGGAAGCGTCGCGTTGAGTAGTTCAACCCAAATTGATGTGTTAATCCCAGCGATCGAGAAGGATTTGGGAACACTTCCTATGGTGATTGATGCCGTACGGAAGTATGTGAAACATCCAATTGGTGAAATCATCATTGTTGCCCCGCGAAAGGCGAGAATTATGGAGCTTTGTCAACGAAAGGGATGCAGGTTCGTTCATGAGGACACAGTTCTCCCTATAACGAAGAAGGACATTCACTATGAATCCAAAACATGGGAGCGATCCGGCTGGCTTTATCAACAACTGCTGAAGCTTAACGGTGACAGGCTCTGCACATCCAAGTACTACTTGGTGATTGATGCGGACACAGTTCTCATTCGCCCGCATGTTTTTAAAGTAGGATCCAAGACCGTGTTTTATTGCCGGGACTGGAGTCAGAGTGAATATTTTAAAACCTATCGCAAACTAATGGGCAGAGGACGCTCGTCCCGTCGGTCGTTTGTTACCCACTATATGCTGTTTGAAAGAGAGAAAGTGGCAAAGCTGAAAAGCACGATTGAAGCGAAGCACAACAGAAGCTGGTATTCGGCTATTTTGGCCAGTATGAATAAATCCAAGCAGTTTGCTTTCTCGGAATTTGAAACTTACGGTAATTTCCTCTACGCGTCCGCTCCGCACAACATGATCTTGAAGTCGGCATTGAACAAAAGTTTAAGTCTGAACGCTTCACGCATTTCATCTACTGTCAGGGCTCTTGCGAGGCATTACAGATCAATTTCCCTTCATAAACGCAAGGGTTATGTAAAAGCCAGGAAGGTAAGGTCCTGATGACGTCTTATCATGTGACCTGGGAAGGACCTGTCCATAAAGCCAGTGGTCTTGGTTATGCGAGTAGAGCCTATGCACGGGCACTTACGCGCCAGGGTGTTGTGGTGAGTTGGGGATTGTCTGGTCCCAAAGGAAGGTCTGCTCATGGCAAAAAGGTGCTTATCTATAACCATCTTCCCAATCATATAAATTTCAAGGCGGCGCGAAGCAGATACGATACTATTATTCTGAACACGGTATGGGAGACTAGCAGAACGCCAAGGAATTGGCTGCCTAATATGAACAAATTCGATGCGATCTGCGTCCCCTCCCAGCATAACAAGGTGGCATTGCGAAATAGCGGTGTGAAGGTGCCGATTTATATTGTTCCTCATGGCGTAGATACGAAGGTTTTCCATCCTGATAATAAAAAGCTGTCACTACCGCGTGCGGCAGGTAAGTTTACGTTCGTGTCCGTATTTGGCTTCCAGCATCGCAAGAATCCAGAGGCTCTGTTAAGGGCGTACTGGGAAGAGTTTTCGTCTCAGGATAATGTCATTCTGGTTATCAAAACCAATGGATACGCGGCCTATGAGACAGAGCGATGGATAAAAAAGCAAATTCTGCAATACCAAAAGAGATTAGGTTTTCAAAAGCCAACAGCTCCCGTTGTCGTGATTGCACACCGACTTCTTGAAAGTCAGTTGAAAGGTCTTTACACGCTTGGCGATGCTTTTGTCCTTCCTACTCGTGGTGAAGGCGTCGGTTTGCCTTTTTTAGAATCGCTGGCTAGCGGTGTCCCTGTCATTGCGACCGGTTGGGGAGGGCAAATGGATTTCTTGACGACTCGTAATTCGTTCCTTCTCCCCTATCGGCTCAAAAGTCCTGCGGCTAGTATGAAAAGTCGGCATGCGATCTCGCGCTCATTCAGCTATCTGTTTGCCCAGAAAGGACAAAGATGGGCGGAAGCCGATCGGCATTCGCTAAGGCGGAAGATGCGGCAAGCCTACCAAAACCCTGAGCTTTGCAAGGAGAAAGGACGCCAAGGCCGAAGAGATGTACTTGATTTATCCTGGAATCGAGCAGGGGTGTTAATGAAGCAGGTTATAGAAAAGGTAATTCGTTCAAAGCACTAAGGGGAAGTGTTATGTCTCCCAGAAAGGGGCATTTGACTTGCGTATTGTACTATTGTGCGGTGGCTCTGGTAAAAGGTTATGGCCGTTATCCAACGAGATCCGCTCTAAGGTGTTTCTTAAACTTTTGAAATCGGACAATGGGACGAGAGAATCGATGATTGGACGCATATGCCGACAATTGGATGAAGTAGGTTTGCTACCATTCACGAGCATTATCACTCATAGCAGCCAAGTGGAAATTACGAGAAAGCATGTGGGCGAACACATTCCTATCATTAGCGAACCGTTTAAAAGAGGAACGTTTGCGGCTGTCGCACTGGCTTCCTGTTATCTGCATGAGCAGATGCAAGTAGATCCGAGCGAAACGATATGTATCCTCCCGGTGGACACTTTTGCGGATTCGGCGTTTTTCGGGATGCTTCATCGCTTTCCGGATATTCTGTCACAGTCGCAGGCGGAGCTTGCCCTTCTTGGAACGAAGCCTCAACACCCCTCTAACCAATTCGGCTATATTGTTCCAGAGCGTTTAATGGAGAAGGATGATTATGCCCTCGTTCGGCAATTCGTAGAGAAGCCTAATGAGCAATTGGCTGGCTTGTTGATTGAGCAGCATGCGTTGTGGAACTGCGGAGTTTTTGCTTTTAGTTTGAAGTATATGCTGGATCATGTGGCGAAAAAGGCGCTGCCTACTCAGGTTGACAAGTGGCTAGCCTGTTACGAGCAGCTTGCTACGGCAAGCTTTGATCAAGAGGTCGTGGAGCACTCTAACCATGTAGCCGTTATGGGGTATGAGGGTTTATGGAATGATTTGGGAAGTTGGAAGGCGATTACAGGTTATTTTGAGAATCAGGTCATTGGCAACGGCCGCATATCAGACGATTCCACCAATACACATATGATTAATGAGCTCCCCTATCCAATTGAAGTGATTGGCGTACCCGATGTGATTGTTGCGGCAAGTTTAGATGGTATTCTTATTGCTGCCAAGGATCAAGCTAATCTAATTAAGGATAAGTTAAATGCTGTACCTCAGTTTCCCAGATATAGAGAGAATAGGTGGGGGACCTGTCGGGTCTTGGATTTTTGGACGGATGAACAGGGAACGGAGGTTATGATTAAAAGAGTGGAGATGTCCCAAGGGATGCAAACGAGTTATCATCTCCATCACACACGGAAAGAGATCGTGACGATTTTATCGGGTGAAGCAGAAATCTTATTGGATCATAAACTGTACAGGCTTCATGCGGGCGATGTTAGACAAATTCCTATCAACGTTGGACATGGCATCAAGGCTGTCACCCAGCTTGAGTTGATAGAGGTTCAGTTGGGGATGGCATTGAAGGAGGACGATTGTCTTCGTTTGTTAAATAACTGGTAATTGTTGGAAATGAGCTTATCGCTGGTAGAATCGGCGCATGAGCTCTTTTGTGTTGTGCATCCACATTTTCAAACAAAATAGCGAAAAAATAGAACAAATACACGATACAAGATAGTTCGATCAGCCTGACGTACATATTTCGAAAAAGAATGCACCATTTTCAAACATATGTCTCGAGCATCAGGATCTGTGGAGATTTGCCGTGATGTCTACCTGCTTGCGCGCAGCAAGAACCATATCCGGGTTGTGTTCAACCGCCAGGAATTATCGGAAGATAAGCGACAAGCCACCATTCGTTGTGAGATTGAAGCATAATAAAAGCCCATACCCCTCAGCATGTTTTTGAGGGGCTTTTGTTTCATCGCCCATGAAAGTGACCGGCAAATGCAGAAAGTGTAGGCAAGAGTGAACATATATTTATATTGGAAAAATAAAACATTGCATTTCAATTATGATACATGGTATATTAGCAATCCGGTCGCAAGACAGACCGATTAAAGTTAATTTAAAAAAAGAAGTTGCAATATAAAAGTTAGTGTGGTATATTACTTTTCGCTGCTTCGGTAACACGGCAGCGAGCGAAAGAAATTGATCTTTGAAAACTGAACAACGAGTGAGTAAGCACAGTCGAGTAATCGACTATAAATGAGATGAATAATCTCGCT
Source organism: Paenibacillus sp. WC2504 (assembly GCF_052682475.1). Lineage (NCBI taxonomy): Bacteria > Bacillati > Bacillota > Bacilli > Caryophanales > Paenibacillaceae > Paenibacillus > Paenibacillus sp. WC2504. Next base: position 6,752,103 of record NZ_JBQZFH010000001.1, on the reverse strand, counting down.
AGCAAGTCAATGAGCGCAATTCAGCTTAAAATATGGGCCCCGGAAAAGTAATCGGAATTCTCTTTGGAGGTTAACGTCACTTTTTTTGGTAACTTTATGGAGAGTTTGATCCTGGCTCAGGACGAACGCTGGCGGCGTGCCTAATACATGCAAGTCGAGCGGAGCACTTCGGTGCTTAGCGGCGGACGGGTGAGTAACACGTAGGCAACCTGCCTATAAGACTGGGATAACTATCGGAAACGATAGCTAAGACCGGATAACTGGTTTTCTCGCATGAGAGAATCATGAAACACGGAGCAATCTGTGGCTTATAGATGGGCCTGCGGCGCATTAGCTAGTTGGTAGGGTAACGGCCTACCAAGGCGACGATGCGTAGCCGACCTGAGAGGGTGAACGGCCACACTGGGACTGAGACACGGCCCAGACTCCTACGGGAGGCAGCAGTAGGGAATCTTCCGCAATGGACGCAAGTCTGACGGAGCAACGCCGCGTGAGTGATGAAGGTTTTCGGATCGTAAAGCTCTGTTGCCCTAGACGAACAGCAAGGCGAGTAACTGCGCTTTGTGTGACGGTATAGGAGAAGAAAGCCCCGGCTAACTACGTGCCAGCAGCCGCGGTAATACGTAGGGGGCAAGCGTTGTCCGGAATTATTGGGCGTAAAGCGCGCGCAGGCGGTTAATTAAGTTGGGTGTTTAAGCCCGGGGCTCAACCCCGGTTCGCATCCAAAACTGGTTGACTTGAGTGTAGGAGAGGAAAGTGGAATTCCACGTGTAGCGGTGAAATGCGTAGAGATGTGGAGGAACACCAGTGGCGAAGGCGACTTTCTGGCCTATAACTGACGCTGAGGCGCGAAAGCGTGGGGAGCAAACAGGATTAGATACCCTGGTAGTCCACGCCGTAAACGATGCATACTAGGTGTTGGGGATTCGATTCCTCGGTGCCGAAGTTAACACAGTAAGTATGCCGCCTGGGGAGTACGCTCGCAAGAGTGAAACTCAAAGGAATTGACGGGGACCCGCACAAGCAGTGGAGTATGTGGTTTAATTCGAAGCAACGCGAAGAACCTTACCAGGTCTTGACATCTGGGTGTAAGCACTAGAGATAGTGCCCCTCTTCGGAGCACCCAAGACAGGTGGTGCATGGTTGTCGTCAGCTCGTGTCGTGAGATGTTGGGTTAAGTCCCGCAACGAGCGCAACCCTTGATCTTAGTTGCCAGCACTTCGGGTGGGCACTCTAAGATGACTGCCGGTGACAAACCGGAGGAAGGTGGGGATGACGTCAAATCATCATGCCCCTTATGACCTGGGCTACACACGTACTACAATGGTCGGTACAACGGGAAGCGAAGCCGCGAGGTGGAGCCAATCCTTATAAGCCGATCTCAGTTCGGATTGCAGGCTGCAACTCGCCTGCATGAAGTCGGAATTGCTAGTAATCGCGGATCAGCATGCCGCGGTGAATACGTTCCCGGGTCTTGTACACACCGCCCGTCACACCACGAGAGTTTACAACACCCGAAGTCGGTGGGGTAACCCGCAAGGGAGCCAGCCGCCGAAGGTGGGGTAGATGATTGGGGTGAAGTCGTAACAAGGTAGCCGTATCGGAAGGTGCGGCTGGATCACCTCCTTTCTATGGAGACTCGGGTCTGAAACGACCCAGTCAAGTATCTTCGGATACACAATCGCTTATTCACTCGTGTTCAGTTTTGAAAGGTTAATCCTTTCAATGTTTTATCTTTGTTCCTTGAAAACTAGATAACGAAACAAAACGTAAAGTAAGAACTTAGGTAATATCTATACATGTTTTTTTCTAGGTTAAGCTAGAAAGAGCACACGGAGGATGCCTAGGCACTAGGAGCCGAAGAAGGACGTGGCGAACGACGAAATGCCTCGGGGAGCCGTAAGCAGGCTTTGATCCGGGGATGTCCGAATGGGGGAACCCAGCTGTGGTAATGCGCAGTTACTCATTACTGAATACATAGGTAATGCAGAGGCAGACCCAGGGAACTGAAACATCTAAGTACCTGGAGGAAAAGAAAACAAAAGTGATTCCGTCAGTAGCGGCGAGCGAAAGCGGAATAGCCCAAACCAAGGAGCTTGCTCCTTGGGGTTGTAGGACCTCATCATGGGGTTAGTTTGGTAGGCGAAGCGATCTGGAAAGGTCCGGCATAGAAGGTAAAAGCCCTGTAGCCAAAATCAAACGAATCTCCTAGAGGTATCCTGAGTACGGCGGGTCACGTGAAACCCCGTCGGAATCCGGCAGGACCATCTGCCAAGGCTAAATACTCCCTAGTGACCGATAGTGAAGCAGTACCGTGAGGGAAAGGTGAAAAGCACCGCGGAAGCGGAGTGAAAAAGAACCTGAAACCGTGTGCTTACAAAAAGTCAGAGCCCTCTATATGGGTGATGGCGTGCCTTTTGTAGAATGAACCGGCGAGTTACGTTCCCGTGCAAGGTTAAGTCGAAGAGACGGAGCCGCAGCGAAAGCGAGTCTGAATAGGGCGCTTGAGTACGTGGACGTAGACCCGAAACCGTGTGATCTACCCCTGTCCAGGGTGAAGGTGAGGTAACACTCACTGGAGGCCCGAACCCACGAATGTTGAAAAATTCGGGGATGAGGTGGGGGTAGCGGAGAAATTCCAATCGAACTCGGAGATAGCTGGTTCTCCCCGAAATAGCTTTAGGGCTAGCCTCGGATGTGGAGTTGTGGAGGTAAAGCACTGATTGGGTGCGGGGCCCGCCAAGGGTTACCAAGTCCAGTCAAACTCTGAATGCCACAAACTTAAATCCGGGAGTCAGACAGTGAGTGCTAAGATCCATTGTCAAAAGGGAAACAGCCCAGACCATCAGCTAAGGTCCCCAAGTGTGTGTTAAGTGGGAAAGGATGTGGAGTTGCACAGACAACCAGGATGTTGGCTTAGAAGCAGCCACCATTGAAAGAGTGCGTAATAGCTCACTGGTCGAGTGACTCTGCGCCGAAAATGTAACGGGGCTAAACACGCCACCGAAGCTATGGCTTGCATCACCTTCACTGCGTCTTTGAATCGTGGTTAGCCACGGGACATTAGCCAGAATCGACATTTAAAATTGTTCAAAGATTCTGGCCAAATGCTCCAGCTAAACACGCGGATTCAAAGCTGGAGTGAAGGTGATGCATGGGTAGGGGAGCGTTGTATGTACGTTGAATTCTGACCGTAAGGACAGGTGGAGCGCATACAAGTGAGAATGCCGGTATAAGTAACGAAAAGATCAGTGAGAATCTGATCCGCCGAAAACCTAAGGGTTCCTGAGGAAGGCTCGTCCGCTCAGGGTAAGTCGGGACCTAAGGCGAGGCCGAAAGGCGTAGTCGATGGACAACAGGTGGAAATTCCTGTACCACCGTAGCCGTTATGAGCGATGGAGTGACGCAGAAGGATAGTGACGCGAGCTGATGGATGCTCGTCCAAGCAGTGAGGCTGGTTAGTAGGCAAATCCGCTAACCGTAAGGCTGGGCTGTGATGGGGAGGGGAATTTTAAGTACCGAAGGTCATGATTTCACACTGCCAAGAAAAGCTTCTAGCCAGGCGAAGGTGCCCGTACCGCAAACCGACACAGGTGGGTGAGAAGAGAATTCTAAGGCGCGCGGAAGAACTCTCGTTAAGGAACTCGGCAAAATGACCCCGTAACTTCGGGAGAAGGGGTGCCTCGGTAGGGTGAATAGCCCGAGGGGGCCGCAGTGAAAAGGCCCAAGCGACTGTTTAGCAAAAACACAGGTCTGTGCGAAGCCGCAAGGCGAAGTATACGGGCTGACGCCTGCCCGGTGCTGGAAGGTTAAGAGGAGTGGTTAGGGGGTAACCCCGAAGCTATGAATTGAAGCCCCAGTAAACGGCGGCCGTAACTATAACGGTCCTAAGGTAGCGAAATTCCTTGTCAGGTAAATTCTGACCCGCACGAATGGCGTAACGACTTGGGCGCTGTCTCAACGAGAGATCCGGTGAAATTTTAATACCTGTGAAGATGCAGGTTACCCGCGACAAGACGGAAAGACCCCATGGAGCTTTACTGCAGCTTGATATTGGACTTTGGTACGATCTGTACAGGATAGGTGGGAGCCTTTGAAGCCTGAGCGCCAGCTTGGGTGGAGGCGCCGTTGGGATACCACCCTGATCGTATCGGAGTTCTAACCTGGTACCGTAATCCGGTATGGGGACAGTGTCAGGTGGGCAGTTTGACTGGGGCGGTCGCCTCCTAAAATGTAACGGAGGCGTTTAAAGGTTCCCTCAGAATGGTTGGAAATCATTCGCAGAGTGCAAAGGCATAAGGGAGCTTGACTGCGAGACCTACAAGTCGAGCAGGGACGAAAGTCGGACTTAGTGATCCGGTGGTACCGAATGGAAGGGCCATCGCTCAACGGATAAAAGCTACCCTGGGGATAACAGGCTTATCTCCCCCAAGAGTCCACATCGACGGGGAGGTTTGGCACCTCGATGTCGGCTCATCGCATCCTGGGGCTGAAGTAGGTCCCAAGGGTTGGGCTGTTCGCCCATTAAAGCGGTACGCGAGCTGGGTTCAGAACGTCGTGAGACAGTTCGGTCCCTATCTGTCGCGGGCGTAGGAAATTTGAGAGGAGCTGTCCTTAGTACGAGAGGACCGGGATGGACGTACCGCTGGTGTACCAGTTGTCTCGCCAGAGGCACCGCTGGGTAGCTATGTACGGAGGGGATAAGCGCTGAAAGCATCTAAGCGCGAAGCCCCCCTCAAGATGAGATTTCCCAGTATGTAAGACCCCTTGTAGACGACGAGGTTGATAGGTTCGAGGTGGAAGTGCAGCAATGCATGCAGCTGACGAATACTAATCGGTCGAGGGCTTAACCTATTCCCAACCAAGTGAAGATAAGCTTTGTAGCGAATTCCGAGTACTTGATTGGGGCCCAGAAACCCTAAGAATTCCACTTTACGCAAGTTTCGTATCTAGTTTTCAAGGCGCAAATCACGCTTTGTCTGTTTGGTGATGATGGCGGAGGGGACCCACGCGTTCCCATCTCGAACACGACCGTTAAGCCCTCCAGCGTCGATGGTACTTGAACCGCAGGGTTCTGGGAGAGTAGAACGTTGCCAAGCACACAGACTTCACTATAAAAGTGGAGTCTTTTTTTCTTTTTTTTGAACGTTTTCGATTATGCTAGCGGTGAACTTAGTTTAACGATATGGGAGTAGCTTGCCATCGTGGCAGCTACTAAAGAAGAAGTAAAGACAAAGCTGCTAGGTAAGTTTTTAATAAAATATGAAATATATAATAATTAGATTGACCTTCGGTTCAATCTAATTATTGGTTAACTGTTTTACGGGATAAAAATCGGGATGCATATGGCTATGTCTTAAGAATTGTACCTAGTTTTCAATATGATGATTTTGAGGTAGTTTATTGTAACAATAAAGGTCTATACATTGAAACTGATCCTGTTAACGATATGGTACTGTGGGTATCGGTATTTATAAATGAACTTGATAATCAAGACTATGGAAGTGAAAACTGGTAAAAATTCTTGGCCGCATTAGCTTAGGCTGTTGCGGTTTCTTTTATTTTGTTGGCTACCAGGGCCCAATAAAAACCAGCATTTAACCAATATCACACTTATTGTGGAAGGAGGGATTCGAAATAATGAAGAATATATCGTTTTTGCTTTAGGTGAAAGTGGCTCCCTTTTCCCCGCTAAAGGCAGAATAGTTCAACAAGAATGCCAGCATGCCTGCATTGGAAAATATCACAGAACGAGAACCGTTAAGAAGATGGTTCTCGTTCTGTGTTTGTGCAAGCTTATTTTCGTACATTCGTCAAAGGTTGAATATGAAGCTCATATGTAACGTTAAATTTCACGTTCGCCCAGAGAGTAGACCATTCATCCTCGCTCATGGGCTTCGAAAAAGGACCTAGTGTAAGAGTACCTATTTCCAGAGGGTCCACTTCCGACTTTTGCATTTTCTTTAGCAACTCTGTTGTTTGTTTTTCGAAAAGCGATTTTATCTGTTGATGAATAACCGCTAATTGATCAAGGTTGTCTATATCTTCCTTTCCACGGTACTCTTCAATTCGACCTTTGAGCTCGACGTTGAGAGATAATGTTGAGTTGTCGAGATTTAATTTCATCTTTGTCTTGGAAGTGACATTCCCCATCGTTATTGATAACTCTGGGATGGTAAGGACCTTAAGGTGATGATTATTATCAATCAGTTGGAATATTTGTTCATTTCTCTTATTGATGTTCGTTTGCAGTTTATCGTTTTTGAAGAAGGCAGTTCCTTCGTAGATAAAAAGTTCTTTATCGACCTTGAAAATAGGTGCGACTGGATCGGAGTATGGTGAATAGTACCTTTTCATAAATTGATGTAGATTTACAATAGTCATGTCTCCTTGTTTCTTACTTTCATAGTGTTTAAGCAAACGATAAAGAAAATAGCCGGGAATGTCTTGTGTTTTTATTTGATTTTTAATGTAATCATCAAAGCTTCCATTGACGATGACGATATAAAGGCGTTGAGAAATATCAAGGTCCGTAAATAAAGTGTTCATAAGTGATGTAATGCCTTTTTTCGCCAGTTCTTGTTCAATAAATACCATACGAAGTTGTCCTGATTTTACTTCCCGATAATAGCTTAAATTAAAATCCTTTCCTCCCTCCTTCAATAGATCGACTTCTTGGGTAAGCATTTTTTTTTGTTCAGAATATATGGGTGGTACCAGTGTGCTTATTCTTAGCTTCCCTTTTGCACCCTCAGTAATTGACCACCAAATCACAGGGGAGATTTCTTCGATCTGATTGTTATCTACAAATGGGGAGCATCCAATCATCCATAGCATACTGCTCATTATGACGAGGAACATCGTATGTTTAAACAGCCTCAATGCTAGATAAGCCCCTTTCGTTTGCAAGCAATCAGAAGGAAGGTTGGGATGAACAAGTAGGTAAATGCCCGTAACCAAATCTGTAGGTTTATCAAAGGGTTCTGTTCAGTTTCACCTAACCACTTGTCTAGAATAATCGTACTTATTAAAATCATGATCCAACAGGTTATAAAACCAATTCGATCGCTCTGTTCGTTTAATCTTCCTGAAACTATTCGAATAGCCCCGTAGAACCATAAGAAATAAATGGAAATGGCCCACACATAATAAAACATTTGCAGGCAAATTAAAATGATATCAATTCGCTCAAAAACAGGAGTTTGCAGATAACGAATAAGGTCCGTTACCGGAAATCTGCTTTTGCTCAAGTATTGGGAACTAAAAAATAATAAGGAAACAACAAACATAATCAAATACTCAAAGACAGACGCGGTATTAGCAAATGTCAAATATTTCAACATCTTTTGTTTTTGGTTTAACCACGGCCCAATAAAGACCAAGTACTCCGGTCCCGAGAAGGCTTGCCAAATGAATAAAAGATTCTTCCAGGAGACTGTCGACCAGTCTGTGGGGATCAAGGGATATAAATCGTGAAGTGACGCCATCGATGGGAAGAAGAAAGGAATAAAACATAAAATCATCCAAGCGGAACCAAAAAAGGCAATAACGACAAAGCGTATCGTATTCGTCATTCCTCGAGAGGCCGCGTACAAACAAATCCCAAAGAGAAATAAAATCAACCACAAAGGATTCATGGAAGGGAAGATGACACTATTAATCACTTCCACAGTCCCCAGTGTACTTACATATATTTTAGCAAAAATGAAAAACAGACCAACGAAGGCCAAAACACGAACCGTCCGCTTTCCAAATAGTTGAACGAATCCTTGATATCCTTTGGTGGAAATGTCTGATGAAAACCATTTTGCAATCAAGATCATATTCAATTGTGATAAAATCCCCACGGCAATTAATGCCCAAAGCATATAGGGATAAACCAATTTGGAAGGAGTGACTAAGACGAAATATAGCATTTGACTTCGGTTGGCCATGAAAAAGACATAGATCCCGCCAAACGTGGCCGTTCTCTCATATAAGGAAGATGCCTTCACATTATTTTCTCCTTTGACTGGTTCGCCATTTCTGTAGGGTATGTAAATATTCAGGACGTTCCTTCATCCAATGGAAAGGACCCCGAATGAAAAGATCTAACCAATCCCTCCAGTAAAGAGGAGCTAAGGGGGCAAAATATGGTTGTTTCAAAGATGTGAGGCTATTCAAATGGACAAGAATAACAATTATCCCGAATACTATTCCTAACATTCCGATATAGTTGGCAAGGAAAAGGAAAGCGAATTGAAGCAGTGTGTTTGATTTTGTCACGAGATAATTAGGGACTAGAAACGAAGCGATAGCCGTAACACCTACTAAAACAATTAATATTTTGCTTGCAAAACCGGCTTCAACGGAAGCTTGTCCTACGACAATGCCACCGATTACGCCTAGTACTTGACCCGACTTTGTGGGCATCCTAAGACTTGCTTCTTTGATGATCTCCAGGGTAAGCAGCATTAAAAATGCTTCCCAAAATGGCGTAAACGGCAATTTGGTTCTAGATTCTAATAATACAAAAAGAACTTGCATCGGGAGCATCTGATAATGATGCGTGGCTAACGCAACATAGATCGGGACTAATATTAACGAAAGTACATAGCTTACATATCGCAGCAGCCGCAAAAAACTGGCAACCAGCCAGCGATTAATGTAATCCTCTGGAGATTGAAATAGATGAAAAAATGTGATAGGAGCCATTAACGCAAATGGTGTATTGGCTACTAAAAAAGTAATTTTTCCCATCGATAAAGTGAAAGCGCATAGATCCGGGCGGTCGCTTTGTTGAAATTGCGGGAATATACTATGATAATGATCTTCCATGAATGCCGCAACATGGGACGAATCCATAAAAACATCAAAATCAATGGTAGATAGTCTACTTCTTGCAATGGAAATAAATTCGGGATTGGTCACCCCTTCCATATACATCATGACAACCTCTGTTTTACTTACAGAACCGACAGAAAACCTTTCTGATTTTAAAGATGTCGATGGAAGCCGTCTGCGAATCATTGTCACATTTTGATCGATTTGCTCACTGAAGCTGTCCTTGGGTCCAAACATAATGGTTTCGGTTTCCGATGTTTCGATGGCGCGAGTCAATGGATTTGGAAGAAGTGCTGCCCACCACTGATTCTTCATAGGTTCATAGAGAAGGATGGATCCCGTTAATAGTTTCTGCTGACCTTCCTCCATCGTGACAATTCTGGATACCTTAGCTGTGGCTATACATTCATTTATTTCTTCAAGATCACAGTGGAGCAGCGGTTCGATAACGGATTCATTTAAGCGTTCTTGGTCAATTAATGTTCTTATGTAGAGAAACATCACCATTTGATCATTATTGGTCCTGCGTTCGATGATTTCTGCATCGTCCATGTTGGCCAAAATTTGTCTAAATGAATCTATCGTTAGGACGGTATTCTGAGGTTCAGGTTTCTCAAAATGGTGTCCAATCTTAAGCTTCTTCCAAAACATAAACACCATCCTTACAAAGTGGGTAGTAAAAATTGAAAATATTGGTTATGTCTTTATAATTTATCCATGACTGTATCATTTATACCCTTAGGGTTCGTATATATGAGAACTGTTTCATGAAGTGCATGCGGATACATCAGTATTAAGGGTTAAACAAGTCATAGGATAAACTTTCTAAAAATATACACGAAAAAGCAGAGCTGCTTGTAGGGATATAGGGCAACCAGAGGTAATAGAAGTGTTGGGATACAAAGACCAGAAACGTGAGTGGGGATGTTTTTTACATGGAATGGATATGTGGGGAGAAGACGTAACCCAACAGTTTAGTTTAAATAGAAGTGTGATACAATTGGAGTAAAAGTCCGTCTTATTTTAGGGGGAAATCATTGAGAATGTGTGTACCAACTCCGCAATTAATTGTTCTTATAAGGTACTAAGTAACGAAGCATATTGGAAAATTGACATATGGTTTGTGACTAGATGTAGTTTAAATATAGATGTGGTTGATAAGGAACAAGCAGAAAGATTTTTAATACATATCTCAGATAAGTGGCAATGGATAACAGAGAAAGAACTTTAGATTAATTAAGAGCTGTCGTTTACAATCTAATGTCTCATTCAAATTGAGCATCTATCTTCTTCACATGGGAAATGTATTGGACCGGATTTTTTAATTGATACCATTACTTACCGTATTTATGTGCCATTGTATTGAGATAATGAGGAGCTATAGTTCAACAGAGTTCTGCATCAGTAACTTGCCTGAATGTGTTGTTTTATATGTAGTGATAATTTACTATTGGAAATCCAAGGTCAAAACCAACAGAGGTAATAAATTTATGGACATGGACTATTTCATGCTAATATTCGGTTGTATATTCGCAGCTTTTGCTACGGTTGGTCTCGGATTCTTAATATTCATTATACGTCGAGAGAGTAAAGCTGATAAACATAGTGATGGCGTTGATAAAGATTTGAAGACAGTAGGAACAGCGAAGTTATTTTTTCTGACAAAGGAAGAAGGCGGGCAAAGTATTATTCCAGTAAGAACCTTCTCATCACATATTATCTTTGAAGAAGATAGGGAGCTAATTCATGGCTTATGGAGTGCAGTAATTGAATTTCACAAATCACCAAATACTCAAAGAGAAACAACTGCAGACTTGTATTTACTTTTCCACGATAAAGAAGAGGCACCGAATCATTTAATCAAACCTGGAATGAAATTTGAGTTAACTACAAATAAAGTAATAGCTAAAGGCATAATTGAAAACTTGAAAAGTTAAGTAACCTGAAAAACCGGTGTTTAACTAAAAAGGTACTTTGATGCAAATACAGGAGCAGATCATCACTGGGCAAACAGAATGGGTTGCATTCGTAAGTAGCATTTCGAATGTTCACGAAGGAAGTAAAGAAAATCGTAATTGATGAGTGGCTTACTTCACTGCAAGCATCCGATGTTCCCTGCCACCACATGATCAATAACGTGAAAAATATTGTCGAGTGACAAGAGTATAGTCCGATTAATATCCGCCAAAATGGCGGCTTTTTTATTGTATCGGAACACATTCTTGTCATTTTTCAATGTCTAGAATATCGTCCAGTTGCCGACAATTAGGTGCTCACGTAAGAACAATCACATGAACAAAAAAAGATATAAATGTCAGCACAAAACTATTTCTTAAATCTTGTACGATGGCAGAGGAGACAGGAGTTTATACTTTGTTAATAAACGATTTAGAGGGATTCAATAAGCTTGGTTTAGAATAAGTAGTAAGGAAACGTTTCTCCCAAATTGTTGCTTAATAAGTCGTTATTCGAAAGTCGAATATTCTCGCTTTCCGATTTTGGCGGGACATCGTCACTTGCGGCGATAACGTTTGGCTTCCTTACCCGATCAGGTAAATCGGAACGCCATCAAGTTCAATATCCATTTCGTTGTATATAAATTTGGTAGCTTTCCTTTCAGAAACCAGTGAAGAAATTCCTGAAACCCAAAAACTCAAGAAACCAAGAAATCGCGTCGTGTTGGCTCGCTTTGAACAATCGAGGGTACATCGGCAGATTATAATAACTTTCTGCTGCCGTAAGCATGTATAAATGCAGGCCATAAAAGTATCGTTCCCGATAACTATCCCAGTCCGAGATGGCATCGAGATCAGAGAATTCACGTTTACATACAATCCCAAATGCCCTTCTTCTGGCAGTCACACCGACTAAAGAAATAAGCAGTAAAAAATGCCTTCTCTGCGATTGTTTAGGGTAATATTAAAATCTCAATAAAAAAATATGTTCTCTCTATGTTTTGGTGGGTGAAATACAGTAAGCCCCTAACCTGAGAACTAGAGTCTACAATGGAATGTAAATTCCGAATGGCTTATCTGATTCAGAGAGGTGAGAGTATGGAGACGACCAGTGTCCATGTGTTTAAATATTTGGAGTATGTGTCTGAAACAACCGATCATAAGGCGATCCTTCGCAATTTAATGGATGCCTACGGAAATGATGTTTGGAATTATGCATTTAGTATTTGCCGTAATATGGATTTGTCCGATGACATTACACAAGATTCCTTCCTAAAGGTATATCGCAATTTGACGACATTCCGCGGCGAAGCTTCAGTGAAGACTTGGCTGCTCACCATAACGCACAATACCGCTTATGATTATTTACGCAAAGCATTCTGGCGTAAAGTCACCCTCGTCGGCTTTATTCAGTCTACCGCAACCTCACAATCCGCTGAGAACGAAGCTATGGAGAAACTTTATGCCAACGATTTATGGAAAAAAGTAATTTCATTGCCTCCCAAGTATCGAGAAATTCTGATTTTGCATGCTCATTATCAACTCTCTGCGAAGGAAATGGCGGCCGTTCTTAACATTTCAGAGGGCACTGTGAAATCCAGACTCCATCGTGCCAGATTGAAGATGATCAGGCTGAAGGATCGTGAATCGAGTGAACTCTCCTGATCCGGATGATGCAATATAGAATTAAGAAGTAGGATGCAATTTATATGGCGATGGATCTGATCCATCGTCTATTTTCGTTTCTGTGGGATCCGTTCAACTAACGGGCAGAATACTTTAAATATCTTTTAGATGCATTGCGAACGTAAGTTCTGATATAATGTAACCATAATAAATTGAAAACGAAAGGAATCAGCTATGAATGCAATAGAAGTTATAGTCCAGAATTTGAGCGAGGTTCGGCGCAGAAGCATGATTATTTGGGGAAGTATTCCGGATGATTTTTTGGACTGGAGACCAGATTTAGAAGCTATGAGCATAAAAGAGATGATCCGCCATGTCCTGGATAGTGAACACTATTACCACCTTGCCTTGTTGAATAGAGGAAGTCTAACCGCCTATGAATCCCCTTATGAGACGCGTCCTTTTGTAACGCTCCAAGAAGAGCTCGACTTTTCAGAAACTTATCGAAACGCATTTATGAATACAGTAAAGTCCTATACACAAGAGGATTTAACAAGAATCCAGATTGATAGAAAAGACGTAGGTTATATTCGATCATTAAGTGATATGCTTATGAGGATTGCATACCATGAAGCAGTACATTCAGGTCAACTGTTGGATTATTTACGGTCAGCCGGTTTAAAGAGGCCAAAGGTTTGGGACTGAAGTTAAAGAGAGATTGAACTAACGGAAAAGATAGTTGAAATCAAGGAGTAGTTCGCCGCGCTTGGCAGCTGCTCTTTTTTATCATTAAGCTAATGTGCAGATTAATTGAACCTATCCCTATTTCCGTGGAGGTGCTAAGCCAACTATTACAATGTAGGTATTAATAATTCGCGTAGAATAAGTTCAAAAATACTTTAGTTTATCAAATCGCAAAAAGGGGGCTCCTTTTTCAGACCGTGTCTAAAGAGGAGCCCTATTTAGGTGAATATTAAGTTTGTGAGTGCTCGGTACCGGGTGGAACGAATGGCGGTGGTAATTTAATCCAGCCGCGAGTTAGCATTAATTGTTTTAATTTAGCTCCCAGCATGACTTTTTCAGCCTGAAATTGAAGAAACATTATACCGACATCTGTGCGAATGGATTCTGCATTTGTACTAGCTGCACGTATGATCAAACTTGCTATTTTTAAAGATAACTCGTTGGCAAGTACTTCATCCTTCAATTTCACACCAAACGGAATACTGTTAGGATCCGAGTGGGGCATATCTTCATGAGCAGGAGGTAAAGTAATTCCTTCTTTCAGCAAGAATGTATAGAGCCGTTCCCGTTGATTTTTGTTGAGTTCCAGATCTTCTTTAAGCATGTTTTGTAGTTCCGCATCATTTGTGGTATTTATACCAGATTGAACAGTTACTTTGGCTAATTCAAGTCCCGCCAAGTAAAACCAACAGGCCATAACCTCCCCCACATGAAGGGGTTGAGGTTTTTTTTCATTCGTTAGTGATTTAATCGTATCGATTGCTGCTTCCAATACATTAGTCATTTATTCAACTCCTGATATGTTAATAATATCCTAAATTATTATTTGCAGTGAAGGATCTTTTATTCAAATGGTGCACATATCATTGCATAACGGGATACTTTAGTTGAATAAACACCTAGGACGAGGCTGCCGGCATGAAGGGCAGCCTTTGCTCACCTAAACGGGCAGTTTACTTCCACACATAAAAGGATATTTGGTTTGTGTTGTTGAAACATTTAGGTTTGTGTAAAAATATGGATTATAGGAGCGAGAAAAGATGACACATTTGATTAGTCATGTGCAGATTCCAGTAAAGAACCTGGAAGAAACTGTTGAGTGGTATATTACATTTCTTGATTGTGAGTTTCTCGCCAACTTTGGAGATTTTGCATTAATTAGGTTTAGAGAAGATCGAACCAATATCTTTTTATGGCAAACTGCGGATGAAACGACAGCGTCATTCACTGTAAACGGAGAGTTATTTCCCACAATTGGTTTTCAAGTAAACGATATGGATGCACTTTGCAAGAAGATTGTAGATTCTGGAACACGGGTATACGGTGATCCTCTTGCACCGCCTATCGAAGAAGGAAGACGATTTTTGAAATTCTTTGATTTGAATGGAAATATGCTTGTAGCACACACCGAATAATCCCTTATTTGCTTGAATTTGAGGGTGTCTCGTTATGAAGATTCTGATGTGGGTCGCTCAACTAACGGCGAACTATAACTTAATAAAACACCGCGGCAGCCGGCCATGACGATCGGCTGCCCTTTCCACGCTAACGGGCAGCATACCTAAGAATCGATCATAAATAAAGCTAAGGGATATTTGTTTGTCAATTGGGAATTATTTGAAACAAAATTCCAGATTTTTACGTTTGTTTCTTAGGAGGTGCTTAAATGAAGAAATTAATTATTGTAATTCTCGCCTTACTTGGCTTAGTTGCATGCGGTCAGCCTTCGCCATTTGAAGAACAAACAGCAAATCTCTCTCTTCCCAAGGATGATCCAGCAGTGGATACAACAACCGTTCCTACTTCTGAAAAAGAACCTTTTACAGCAAGTATATCTGTCCCTAATCAATTAAAATCCAATGAAGAGTTCGTTGTTGAGGCTGCTCTAAAGAACTTATCTGATAATAATTTTAAGATTTTACATGCATCAGGTCTTTTTTATTTTTCTATTAAAGACAGTAATGGTAAGGGGGTTAATACATTTGGTATGCATGATGTAGGAACATATCGTACTTTTAAAGGAAATGGGACGATTACTGAGCATTATACATACAAACTTGAAAAGCCAGGTTTTTATGAAGTTTCGGCAATTGCAAAATTTACAATTCGTGAAGTGGACAATGAAAAACACTTAGAACTTGAAACAAACAAGGCAAGTTTTGAGGTTATACCGTTGAACTAAACAATCCTGTAGAGCTTAAGAAATGAGCTTTGTAAAAAAGGGAGCGCCTCGGTATGATGGGTTTGTCGACAACACATCAGGGAGGCGCTCTTACTATGAAGTTTAAGGAAACAGACGCACAAAATCAACGGATTGAACAAATTACCACCTCGCATCTCATCGTAGGGATCGACATGGCGAAAGAAACGCACGTCGCACAGGCTACGAATTTCCGCGGAATTGTGGTTTCGAGACGTCATCTCTCATTTTCCAATAGTATTGAAGGATTTGAAAAACTGAGCCGCTGGATGAGTGAATTACAGCAGAAACATCGATTGAAAAGGCTCATTATCGGCATGGAACCAACCGGGCATTACTGGTTTAACCTGGCCAACTGGTTATCAAATAAAGGCGTACACGTGGTTATGGTTAATCCAGCCACTACGAAAAGGAATAAAGAAAATCGAGATAATAGCCCGTCAAAGAACGACCCAAAAGATGCACTTACCATCGCAGATTCCGTTAGCAGAGGCTTCTACTACGAGTACACACGTCAGTCACTTATGTTCCAGCGTTTGCGGACCATGATGAGTGACCGAGAATTCTGGGTGGCGAATAGTGTACGGCTCCAAAATCGAATTGTACGCTGGCTGGACATCCGTTTCCCTGAGTATCCATCTGTATTCAAAGACTGGACCTGTAAGCGTTCATTGGCGACGCTCAAGACCTTCCCATGCCCACAGGATCTTGAAGAATATAAAGTGTCGGATGTCATTAGTGCTTGGCGAGTTCATATGCAGCGTGCCGGAGGCACTACGGGGATCGAGAAGGCCGCGCAGCTGATCGCACAAGCTAAACGAAGCGTTGGAGAACAAGCTGCTGTAAAAGAAGCGAAAGCAGACTTAAAACGGCTCATTGAAGAGTTTGAGCGCGTAACCACGATGCTTGAACAGATCGAAAAAGACATCGAAGCACTGCTTTCAGAGATTCCGACGGCACAGCAACTACGCACCATAAAAGGACTCGGGAAGATTTTCACCGCAGCCATATTAGCGGGAACAGGGGATTTAAGGCAGTATGCACACGGACGTCAGGTATTACGAAAGGCCGGCCTCAACTTAGCTCAAAGTACGTCCGGAAAGCGAAAGGGTCAAATCGTTCTTTCGAAACGAGGAGATTCCGCTTTACGAAAGTATCTCTATCTCGCAACGGTTCAACTCGTGTGGAATAATCCCGTTTTCCGCCATCTGCATGAACATAATGTGCAGGAAAAGAAGATGAAAAAGCAGCAGTCTATCTTTAAGTTAATTGGGAAACTAGCACGGATCCTAGTTGGTATTGTTCAGCGAGGAGAAAAGTTTACGCCAGAGAAAACCGTTTTTAACTGGGCCGAAGCAGCTTAAGATTATGAAGATACATCACGTATATTGACTCGTTCGCGGGATTTCACAAAGAAAGCACGGAGGACCGAATTCGTTCCCCTTAAGGGCTAAGACCCATCCGCTAAACGCGATCGGTCTCCACACCTTGGACAAGTATAACGAAGGATTGTAAGGGCAGTGACCCGTAGAGTCATGGGAGGGTGAACGCCAAGGGATTAGTGGAGTATGCGTGCAGTAGAAGATAATTGGGGAATATTTCCTGATAGTCCTCTATTTCCGCATGCCCAGCCCACCACCTCAACCGGGTTCAACTGTTCTTTATCCTAAGTTTGATCAGATCAAAGGTGATGAAATCCTGCGAATGAGTGAGTATATGTGAGATAAACCCTTAAAACCGAGGGACGGTGAACGTTTGTTCAAAACACAGCAAAGGGAGGCTGCCGGCACGATCGGCAGCCTTTCGCTCACCTAACGGGCAGAAGAATCTAATACCAAAAGCAGGATAGATTATTTAATAATAGAACTATTTAACTCATAACAGCACCCATACAAAAAGGAGTTTCTCAGGAGTGAAATATAATTCTCCGTTTCATAAAGAACGAGTACCTCTAGACAGTTGCGGTTTAATCGTCGGTTTGTGAGTCCGTCCACAAAAGAAGCAGTGGATGTTTATTATCACCGAAACGACACCGTACTCCCGCCAGCCTTTCGTCTCCGAATGATCCATTCCGCCGCCAAGAAAAGAAGGACGATCGTTCCTATAACACTCGCAGTATATCCGACCTCATAGCTCATTCCCAGCGCGTTGATGAAGAGAGGCATAAGCGTATGAATCATCTGATTTGTAAAGCAGAACGCGTAACTGCGGATCATCCAGCGGCGGTGGTCTTCAACCCGTCCTTGTCGAATATGAAAGTATGCGTTCACTGTTATAAATATCCAAATGATATTAAGCAAATTGAAGGCTACACTCACGACCTTGCCTCCGGTCGCAAAAGGAGCCATATAGCCTGATGTGATGCATACGGCCAGTACGGCGACGACATAGACGTAGCCGAGAATACGATGCGTCTTCCGGTACTTACGGAACTTGGCACTAGTAAAGTTTATTGCGCCCGCAGCGATTGCGATGCAGGCGAAGATGACGTGAACGTTCAGCATAGTTAGCCAGACAGGTAAATTCATCGGACGGGTGAGCTTGGTCTTGTGGCTCAAAAAAACCGACGCATCAGGATCCATGGCGAAACGATTCAAGAGCGTCCAGAAGACGAAGGCTGCAGCAACGGTAATCAGGAGGCGGAAAGCACTTTTAGCGTTCATCAGCCTGAGGCGCGTTACCTATCAATCGGCGAGAATAATGTTCACTGTGCAGCTGGGCAAAACGGAAACCGGTGAATGTGAACAGTGAAACGAAAAACCAGCAATTAAGCGAGAACAAGAGACTGTGACTAATCGTCATGGCGCAACTCCTTTACATGTTGTTTAGAGCGAAAGTTGTTCTTCAAGTGTAACAATACGATATCCGTGTAGAGAAATCGGTGATAGAACTGTCACAAAACCATAACCAAATGATCACGATCCGCGCAGCCTTCTCTGGCCCGCTCAGTATGGCTCGCTGCCGGGGCAAATTCGTATATATTTGGTGTGTGGCCAGCGCCATAGCTTAGTGGCATTACAAGCAATTGTACGCTATCTGCATTCATGGCAGAAATAAGACGCGTCACGGCTGCCTCCATTATTTGAGGCCACCACCTCCTTTTATGAATAATCCGGTTCCCAGTGAAGAGAATACGGAATCATACCCGGCCATGCTCGCCCTTAGATGTTCGTCATCTTCCAAGATGCGACCAATGACAATATTCAGCCGTGGGTGTTGTGCCAAGTCGCTCGGCCTTCGAACAAATGCTGTCATCTGGTGGCCGCGCTCTCAAGTGGCCTGCTGACAATTAGTACCGATCCTCTCCGTTGGCTCCTACTTTAAAGAACGGCATAGCATTCAACCTTCTCTTAAGTTAGAATTAGCATCGAATGATTCGACATTTTTACTGAGCGTAGAAGTTATCTTGCAGGGTAACGCGCTTTAATAGGCACAGGCACTGGTTTAGGACCGGACCGTCCGGTCCGTATAATCCATTATACTTTAGCACCGCTTACTTGCTAATAGACAACTTTGGGAATTTTGTGACAATATTAATAATACAACACTGATGAACTTACATGACGAGGAGGAGAAACATGAATAAGCCAGACGATATACGAGAAAAAATCATAAACGAGGCTATGCTCTTATTTAATACAAGAGGCATTGCACAAACATCAATTCAGGATATAATGCAGGCAACTGCATTACCTAAAGGTGCGATTTATCGACGATTTGAAAACAAAGAAATGATTGTACTTGCTGCTTTTGAGCGGGCAAAAGGGATATTGCTTGAATTTTTTGTTCAGGCGGAACAAGAAGGAACGAATGTGCTTGATAAGCTCATGAAAGTCTCTGCAGTTTATCAGGATGCTGTAAACAACCCTCCGATTCCTGGGGGATGTCCACTTTTGAATACGGCAGTAGAGAGTGATGGTTCGTTCCCTGAACTTCAGCAGAAAGCTCATGAAGCTTATCAAGTTATGGTTCAATTCGTGTGGTCAATCCTAGATCAGGGGATTCGAAATGCGGAGGTTCGTCCGGACACAGATGCTATTGAATTGGCATCATTTCTGACTGACTCGATGGAGGGAGCCATTATGGCAAGCAGATTGACTGGCAGCGCCTACCCCATTCAACGATATATGAAGTACGTGGAGAGGTTGGTCAGAAGTTGCATGATGGATGTTAGAGATACGGGCTTAACAAAGTAATTGGAAATATAGTTGCCCTCACAAGATAGCCCTCTATATTTGCCCTCAAACCTCCTCTAATCCATCCGTCAGCAAACAAAGAAATAGATAAAGTTATCATGATAAGCAAGCTCGATCAATAGCTCGATCGAGCTTTTTTTGCATTTTTCATCAAGTTGTCAGAAAGAATTGTTCCATTCTTGAACGATTAAGGGAGAAGATGTGACCGCGATTGAGCTGAATAAAGGACAGAGATATAATCAGCACTGATTACAAATGTCTTTGGAAGGGAGGCAGTAAGGAATGGGAATTGATACGGTATTATGGAGCAAATTGGTGACAGGGATGACACTAGGGTTCCATATGATATTCGCGACGATTGGTGTCGGTATCCCTCTCATGATCGCGATAGCTGAGCTCATCGGCATCCGCAAGCAAGATTCTCACTACACACTGATGGCTAAGAGGTGGGCGCGGGGGTTTGTTATATCCGTCGCAGTCGGTGTCGTAACAGGCACGGCAATCTCACTGCAACTGGCATTGGTGTGGCCTAATTTTATGAAATTGGCGGGGAACGTTATTGCGCTTCCGTTATTCATGGAGGTGTTTGCATTCTTTTTTGAAGCTATCTTTCTAGGCATTTATCTGTATACGTGGGATCGGTTCAAGAACCCATATATTCATTGGTTGCTCACAATCCCCATTGTCGCAGGGGCAGGCATGTCTGCTGTTTTTATCACGACTGTGAATGGTTTTATGAACCAACCTGGGGGATTTACCATGCAAGGTGGACAATTTACAGCCGTTAACCCGGTGCAAGCGATGCTGAATACGGCGACGTTCTCTAAAGTGTTCCATGTATTAAACTCGGCCTATCTCACAGGAGCAGCTTTGCTAGCAGGAATAGCAGCCTTTACGATGCTTAGAAAGGGAGTTACGGGATATCACAAAAAAGCACTGAAGCTTATGATGACTGTTGTCCTGTTGTTCGGCTCACTAAACACGTTTGCTGGAGATGTGTCCGCCAAATTTTTGGCCAAACACCAACCAGAAAAACTGGCTGCTGGGGAATGGCATTTTGAGACCAAGAGCGGTGCGGATTTGATTTTATTAGGATGGCTTAATGCCGAGCATAAAATTAAAGGCGCACTTCACCTGCCGAAGTTTCTCAGCTTCCTGGCTTTTGGAAACTTCAATGCGAAAGTAACGGGTCTGAATGAATTTCCTCCGGACGAACAACCTCCGCTCCTTGTACATTACTTTTTTGACTTGATGGCTGGCATCGGGTTTGCATTGTTGGGCATATCCGTTCTGTATTTCCTATTTTCATTCTGGAAAAAACGCAATGAGCACAACAAATGGATGCTCCGCATTATTGCTTTAGGTGCGCCACTCGCATTTTTGGGAGTTGAGCTGGGTTGGTTTTACGCTGAGTTGGGGCGGCAGCCGTGGATTTTACGAGGATATATGCGTGTAGAAGAAGCGGCGACGACATCGCCTAGCGTGAGAATTCTTTTTTTCCTCTTCCTTTTTCTTTACATCGTATTGGGCGTGGTTAGTGTTCTTGTTCTTCGGCGCTTATTCAACAAAAATCCGGCAGAAACTGAGATGGAGAAGTGGGCGCAACGTGCGGACGACAAGAGGACAAGGAAGGGAGTACATGCCTGATGAGTTACGATTTAATTGGGATTTCGGTACTTTGGCTGTTTTTGTACGGGTATCTTATTATAGCCTCCATTGACTTTGGAGCCGGTTTCTTTGCCTTTTATGCCCGCCTGACCAAGCAGGACCACCTCATTAATCGTCTGATCTCTCGTTATTTGTCACCTGTATGGGAGATCACAAA
Source organism: Paenibacillus sp. WC2504 (assembly GCF_052682475.1). Classification (NCBI taxonomy): domain Bacteria; kingdom Bacillati; phylum Bacillota; class Bacilli; order Caryophanales; family Paenibacillaceae; genus Paenibacillus; species Paenibacillus sp. WC2504. The sequence goes on along the minus strand of NZ_JBQZFH010000001.1, from coordinate 6,730,734 downwards.
TGTATTTTTCGTCTTTTTCTATATCGGCATGATCGGGTTTTTTCCGGATACAGCCTATTACTATGGCTCGGCGCTGCTTGTACCGGGGAGTGTTGCGGTCGTGCTGCTTGCTATTCGCGGTTCGTTCTATGCATTTGAAAACTATGGTTCCAAAAAAAATATCGTCTATCAGTTTTTGTACGGCGCATCGGGTTTGCTGATCCCAGCTTCATTGTCCGTGGCGCTGGCCCTGTCTGAAGGCGGCTTTATCTTGAAGCAGGATCAGACGGTTTCTCTGGATTACTGGGCTTTATTGACCAATCCATTGTCATGGAGCATCGTTGGATTGGCTATTGTGTCTGTCTTGTTTATTAGCGCCTGTTTTCTGGCGTTTTACGCTTCACGGGCAGAGGATCACGCTGCGCTAAAGCTTATGCGGATCTATGCGCTTTTCTGGAGCACACCGGCGATTATTATCGCCCTAACGACCTTTATCTATTTGGGGCAACACAATGAGCGACATTATCAAAATATGATGGATTTATGGTGGCTGCTTGCACTTTCTGTTGCCTTTTTCATGATTGCGATGTGGCTGTTATACCGCGGCCGCCGCTATGGGCTAGCATTTGTTTGCATCATGCTGCAATTTTTCTGTGCCTTTTTCGCTTTCGGGATTGGGCAATATCCCTATATTCTTGATCCCTACATTACGATTCAGAGCAGCGTCACCTCATCCTCAATGGGCTTCGCGTTAGTTGTCGTATTTATCGGGGGCATGTGTCTATTGATTCCTTCCCTTATTTTGGTTTTCAAGCTGTTCCTGTTCGATGCAGATTACGTGAAGGGGAAAAAATAGGCCGATTACTCGCAGGCTATTACTATAAAAGGAGTTGAGTTGGGTGAAGGGGAAAAGAAGCTTAATTGCTATACAGATGACTGCCCAACGCAAACGTCTCATTTACCTGGCATTCATCTCGCTCGCACTAGGCGCCGCCATTGTAAGTCAGGCTGCATTGCTGGCTGAAGCCGTCCAGCGGATCTTTGTGGAGAGAGTATCTTTTTCATCGGTTGCCCTACTGCTCGGCATCCTACTGGTCGTAATGGCGATACGTACACTGTTGTCATATGGGAACGGGACAGTTGGTTTGCAAATGGCAGCAACAGCCAAAGAAAATATGCGAGCAGCCGTGCTTCAGAATTTTACGCATGCTTCCATGCCTTCCTCTCTTCGAGGGCAAACGGGGGAAAAGGTCAGTTTGGCGCTGGATGCTGTGGATGAGGCGGATAGTTATTTCAGTCAATACATGCCGCGTATGATGGAAACCGTCATTATCCCCATTCTAATTTTAGTCGTTACGTTTACCCAACATGCCAATTCAGGGATTATCATGCTGGCTACGGCTCCGTTTATCCCGATTTTTATGATTTTGGTGGGGTTGAAAACGAAAAATAAATCAGAAGAAAAGTACGCGCAGTTGGCCGAGTTTGCCGGTACATTTCTAGATTCCCTTCAAGGGCTTGTTACATTAAAAATATTCGGACTGGCCCGCCGTCAGCAGCAAGCAATCGAACGCAGTAGCTTAAGATACCGTGATGCCACAATGGATATTTTGAAAATTGCGTTTACAAATACCCTCATGCTGGAATCGATTGTGATGCTGAGCATCGGGATTGTTGCTCTCGAACTGGCCATTCAGCTGCTTGTCTTCAAATCGATGTCGTTTCACTCGGCCTTTTTTGTTTTGTTGCTCGTGCCCGAGTTTTACAGCTTACTAAAGAGTTCGGGCACAGCTTTTCACAATGGACGAACCAGTATGGGGGCGATTAGCAAGGTTGAAACCATGCTCACGGACACGAACGATAGAAACGATTTGAAAGATCAGTCGGTAGGGCTCCTGACATTCCCGCCGAAGCTGTTTCCTATGCCGCCCTCCATTGAACTGGACAATGTCCGGTTTCAGTATGCACCTGACTCATTTGAGCTGAATACAGGTTCTATCACAATTGGACCAGGAGATCATATTGCCCTTGTTGGTCATAGCGGATCCGGCAAAACAACCTTGCTCCATCTTATTGCTGGATTACTAAAACCGGTGTCGGGGACCATTTTAATGAATGGCAACACGCTTACTCAACAGAATGAGACGATATGGTTGGAACATATTAGCTACATTACCCAGCATCCTTACATTTTTGCAGGTACCTTCGCCGATAATATCGCGATCGGTGCCGGGCGGAAGGTCTCCAGGGCTGAAATTGAGGTGGCGGCTGCGGACGCGGGTCTTTTGATGGTTGTATCCCAACTGGAGCAGGGATTTGATACGCCAGTCGGTGAAGGTGGTAGAGGACTTTCCGGTGGGGAAAAGCAACGACTTGCCGTAGCACGGGCTTTTTTGAAGCGACCCTCCATTATTTTGTTCGATGAGCCAACCGTCGGACTCGATCTTCAAACCGAGGACATCCTGCAACGATCGATTGCAACCTTGGCAAAATCGGCGACGATGATTACGGTGGCTCACCGATTGTATACCATTCGACATGCGGACAATATTTTGTTTATGGACCATGGCGTCATAGTGGGCTCGGGACATCACGACGAGCTTATGAAACGCCTGCCTGCGTATGCAGAGATGGTAGATATCCAACGCAAAGGGGTGCCGGGATGAATGAGTTGGCCATTTTGTCTCATGCTATGATTCGGGAGCGCAAGGATATTATTCTTTCAATTTTAGGCGGATTTGTCGCCGGCATCGCTGGTGTGGTCCTCTTTTCTGCGAGCGGATATCTGATTTCGCAAACGGTGTTTGCACCCCCGCTTTATACGCTGATCGTACTTACTTCGTTGGTCAAGCTGCTTGGTTTACTTCGAGCGGTGAGTCGTTATGGCGAGCGCTTATATTCCCACCGAGCGACATTCTCTATGCTTAGCCGTTTGCGATCATCCTTTTTTGCCAAGCTCATTCCTTTAATGCCAGGCATTTTAAATAAAAACCGAAGCGGGGATCTGCTTGCGCGAATCGTTGGGGATGTAGAGAGTTTGCAGTACTACTTTTTACGTGTCGCGTATCCGCCGATCATTGTTGTCATGGTTTTCTTGACGACAATGCTGGCTACTGTCTCCTTTTCTTTCTGGATGTCTTGCTTGATGCTACTCGGTATGCTGGGAACCGTATTGGTCGTGCCGGGAATCGTATTGCTAGGATATCGGCAAATAAATGGTCATGTTCGCAAGCAGCGGTCGCTGTTGTCTACGGAATTAACAGAGGTGTTGTATGGTTTCCGGGATCTTAAAGTTTATGGGCAGCTTGCGCAGCGGGAACAGCAACTTCGCCAAGCTTCTGCTACATTGGCAGCCGAGCAACAGCGAGCGGCCGGACAACTGCTACGTGGACAATCAATGCATGTCTTTGTCACATATCTGATTTCCTGGGGGGTGTTGGCACTTGGAGCTTATCTGATTTCGGATGGAACGCTAGCTGGCGTATATCTGGCTATGCTTATCATGGCCTCATTAACTGTATTTGAAGAAGCAGCGGCTATGGCCACGTTGCCAGCATATAAGCAAGATAGCGAACATGCAGCCAAGCGGCTGACGGAAGCAGTATTAACTCCTACCATGCAGCCGGTGCAGCCAAGTCGCGCTTTGAATACCGAACATGCCGTTTCTATTGAGTTATCCGGCGTTTCCTTTCAATATGAAGGGGAGTGGAGGCCGGCGTTGAAGAACTTTTCGTTGCAAATTCCACCAGGATCCAAAACGGCGATTGTTGGACCTAGCGGTTCAGGAAAGTCCACACTGATTGAGTTGTTGCTCAAGCTGCGTTTGCCGACGGCTGGGGATTTGCGACTGAACGGCATATCGGTACAAGAGCTGGAGGAGTCGAGCATTTGGAAAACGGCTAATGTCGTGCTGCAGCAAAGCCACTTTTTCCGAGGAACGATCCGAGATAACTTGCTCATGGATGCTGAGGACCATTCTGACGGCGACCTGTTGGATATCCTCGCTAAAGTGCTATTGCCGACCACTTCATTAACCGACCCCGTGTACGAAAAAGGAGAAAATTTATCAGATGGCGAAAAGCAGCGATTGGCCTTGGCGCGGGCCATGCTTCGCAATGGAAAGCTATGGCTGCTGGATGAGCCGACCTCTTCGCTGGACTATGTGACAGAGCAACGTGTTTTGGCACACTTATATGAACAGGCTTCCGAAAATACGCTTCTACTGATTTGTCACCGGCTTAACGGTTTGGAAGGAATGGACAGAATCGTCGTTATGGATCAAGGAAGGGTGATCGAAACGGGTTCGTATTCCGAGTTGATGGAGCAAAACGGCTATTTTTATAAGATGAAACAAATTGAGTTAAAATTAATCGGCGAAACGGGGGACTAAGCATTTAATTTCTGATTTATTATTGAATACGGAATACGTAAAAACGCCCGATTCGGTATATTCGCCAATAATGTCAATAATTTATTATGGCGAGCCAATTAAATATGTCTTAAGAAGATCTATAAATTTTCATTGACACTGAATGGTCATATTTTTCGAGGAAAATAACTACTTCGGGCCATTCGACTAAACACATAAAATGCGATAATAGCAACAGGCATAGGTTTTAAGGTTCCATAAAGGGGTGTGGAGCGGTGAGTCATATCAACAGAGTGTTGCTTGTAGAACCATCGAAAGAGCATAGAGAGCGGATCAAGTATCTGCTGGAGCTGGATCCGCTATTTGAGGTCGTAGCGGAAACTGGCTGCGGAAGGGATGCGATATCACTAGCCGGTTCATTAAAGCCGGAGGTTGCGCTTGTTGCGGTTGAATTACACGATATGAAAGGTATAAAGACCATTCAAGAAATGAAAAAGATGAATCCCCAAATGTTAGTCGTATTGCAAGCGGAAAGCGCTGACGTTGGGCATTTTTTTGAAGCTCTGAAAAGAGGTGCACAAGGTTACTTGCTCAAGTCGCTGCATCCAGCTTCCTTTCACGAGTATCTGAGATCGCTCGTGATCGAGGATGTGACTCTGCCGAGAGAGCTCGGATATCAAATTTTAAAGCAATTTGTTACCGAGAATATTCCACATGGCATACGGCCCCTTCTTAGTAGGAAACGGCAGTATTAAGAAATCTGTGTAGAGGATTCAACAATCGAAGAAATCGCCGATCAGTTAGTAATACCGGAAGATACCGTGAAGCTCATACTGATGACATTCTTTTTAAGTTGAAATTAAAGAGTCCTACTGAGCTAGTCACTTATGCGTCTGATAAAGGAACTTTTGTGTCTATGGTAAGCTCGAAAAAAAGAAATTACTTTCGTCCGTATAACTGATCGAAAATACCGTATGGGTTACTGCCTGCAGAAGGGGCGTTTGGATCAAATGAACTCAAATGATCAACCAGCCAATAATAAAAAAGTAACGTCCTTTTGTAAATTTTGTTATACTTCTTTTGTTTTTTTCACCGATAGAATACAAAGGAAGTATCAAATTTGATTTAGTCATCTTCCCGAGAACATTTATTTTTTTATTTTAATTTCGCAGAGCATCCTTCCGCAATAATCGTACCGCTAGCCCTATTCACGCTTGTTTGGGGATGGACGAATCAAATTAAAAAGCATCGGCGCATTGCTCGATTGACAATGACTTATTTGGCTATATGTCAGTTTTACTGGAGTAGCAGTGTTTTTAATGATGGAACCATATTACTAAACAAACTCGCTTATTGAGGGGAATACTATTTTGAATAATTCTGATATAAACCGGCAAAGCCCAAGAGAAATCGTGGGCTTTTTTTTCTTGTAAAAGAAAACCCCTGCCATCCGTTACCAACATTCAGGGAGGACAAGGGATGGACAAAAGCAGTCTAGCATACACGAAATGGAACTGTAAATATCATATCGTCTTTGTCCCAAAGTACCGCAGACAGATCATCTAGGGGAAATTAAAAAGAGAGATAGGAAAGATCATACGGGAGCTTTTTGAACGAAAAAGGGTAGAGATCGTCGAAGCAGAAGCCTGCCCGGTTCAAATTCAAATGTTGGTTAGTATCCCGCACAAGTTGAGTGTATCTGAATTTATGGGTTACTTAGAGAGAAAAAGCTCTTTGATGATTTTCGATAAGTTTGCCAATATGAATGGTAATCGACAATTCTGGTGAAGAGGGTACTTCGTGGAAACGGTCGGGCGATATAAGAAAGTGATTGAAGAATACATCCTTAACCAGTTGGTGGAGGACAAAAATTATGAACAATTCACGATGAAAGAGCTGCTGGACCCGTTTACGGGTGAGTCTGTAAAATAGGGCGGGTAATAATGCCCGGACTCGTGCATGCGCGACTCCTTTTCTGTCATTTATACTATAATTAACAATCGATTAACCATAATTACTCTTGCGCATACGGGCTGTGAAAATTGTGTAAGGAGTATAAATACACCTACATCAAGCCTCATACCGCAGGCCAGTGTCAGACTTAATTCAATCCGTCCCCTTAGTTATACATAGTGATGAGAAAATAATGTTATCGAGGATTGTCTGCCTCTTTACCGGGTACCTGGTAAAGAGGCAGACAATCCTCGATGATGAGTTACAAACTCGGTTTGCCGCCGCGGCTTTGATGCTGTCTGCCACATCGACAAAAAGAGCAAGTCGAGAACGAATAGCCGGCGATTGCCGTCGTTCGCCCTCCAAAGCACTATCGTCGAGCAAATGGGTCCTCATAGCTTTGCAAGCCGGCGTCGCGCAAAGTTCTTCCAACATAGCCCAACTCTCGACGTGCAGCGGTATCGTTGACTGTGAACTCACGCCCGATCATGCGTATCATCGAGCGTGAGATCGGCGGATCGCCGTCTTTCCGCGTCAAGGCCCAGATAGTGTCAAGCAGCCGGCCAATGGCAGAGGCAATCCAGTAGGGCATAGAACGCAGCTTATCGATGGACAGGCCCTGCAAGTTCGCGAGCAAGGAGACGAATTCACGGAAAGTCTGCCCTTCCTGGTCTTTGATGAAGAAGGCATGACCGCCTTCTCCGCGTTCAAGAGTGCATTGTATGGCTTCGACCACATTGTCCACGTGGCAGGTTGCAAAAGCGTAGTCTCCGCGGTCGATGAAGGCGAACTGTCCAGATCTGACTGCTTCGGGAAGCGCTCGACTAAATGGATCACCAGGCCCCCAGATAACAGGTGGGCGGAGCGCGATGGTGCGAAAGCTGGGTTTATTGGCTGCCAGAACAAATTGCTCGGCCCTTGCCTTGCTCGCTAGGTAGGCGGAGAAGTGGTTCGGGAAAGTTGGCGCGCTTTCATTGGCGTCGCGGATGGGCGAACCGCCATTATCCATGAGGATCCCCGCCGCGCTGATGTAGACAAATGTCTTCGCACCGGCGGACTCAGCTGCCTTCAACAAGGCTACGGTACCATCGACGTTGGTACGGAAGAAGGGTTCGCGAGGCCCTGAGAAGCGGAACAGGGCGGCCGCGTGCACAACCGCATCAATCACCGGCAATATGAGTGGCGTGTTGCTTTCGAGATCCGCATCGACTGGTGTCGCACCCATGGACTTGAGTTTGACTTGAGATGATTTGGAGCGTGTGAGAGCGAAAATCTCGTGACCGTCCTCCACGAGCTTCGTGATCAGGCGGCCGCCGAGCAGACCAGTGCCTCCCGTGACGAGAATTTTCATTGTGTTCGTCCTTTCTGTTCGGGATTTAGGATGGACCGTATGGCAACCTATGAATCTACTGTATTTTCTTATAGTGTTACACACCATATATGGACATCCGTTTTGAGAAACGGCATAGTCTATTTTTTTTGTGAATAAATAGGAGGAGAAAATGACTACTTTCTTTCATATTTGCTGTCCAGAGGGAGTTGAGCTGACTGACCAAGAACGTCCTGAATCAACCGAGAATCCTTAGCTAATAACACTCAACCTTACGATACAAATTACTGGGCAGTTGCCAATATCTTCGCAGCATTTTGCCCTAATCGTCTTACGTAAAGAAAACCACACAGATTAGCCAAAACCGCTATCACGGCCAGTCTCCAGAATAGGTTTGCATACACATGACTAGGCGGAAGAGCCCGTTGCCATTCTAGCGTGCTAGACAACACGGCAATGCCGCTGATAAACTTCATCAGTTGAAATAACCCCGTGCCTGAGCCAATTTGGGAGGAGGGCAATATACACGAAATTTCGTTTGAAACGCTACTGCTGATGATAGCAAAGCCTAAGTTCATCAGCACGTATACGAAAACATCCGCTACCCAATATTGAGTCCCCACTCCTGCGAACAATACGGCAGCCAATAGTATGAGTAAAGGAGTCGCGCGTAACATGCTGCGGTTTCCCCTCTTGTCGATCATTAATCCGACCATTCTTGATAGCAGTATGGATAAAATACCGCCCGGAAAAATAATAAATCCGGTTGACTTGCACTCAAACCAAAATGCTTCAGTAGCATTTGCGGCAACAAAAAAAGCGTGGAGAAGTTGCATAAATAAGATAGAACCCCGATAAAGGCCAGCACAAGATAAGTTTTGTTAGTCAATAATAACGGCATCACAAACGGGTGTTCAGCTTTGCGGATACGCATAACAAAGACGAGCAACCCCAGGATTCCGATCATTAAGGCGGTAGGATCATAGTATGTCAAAAAAACTAACAGTCCTGCCGTACCAGAGCTCAATGATAAGGCTCCAAGTATATCAAAAGATCGTTTGGGCAGCGACTCTTGTGGAATAAAGCGCACAAGTAGTGGAGCAATGCACAACAGTAAGGAGGTAATTGCAAAGAGATATTTCCAACCTAGATATTGCACCACAAGGCTGCCAATCACGGGATCTAGTCCAAACCCCAGTGACACAGAGGAGAAGATGAACGACATCGATTTTCCCCGCCGCCTCAACGGTACGTAACGGGTCAGAAGTACGATGGACAGGGAGATCACTGCGCCCGCACCGGCAACTTGCACAACGCGAGCTGCAAGCAGCACCCAGAAATGGTTGCTAAGCATGGCCCCAACCGACGCGCCTCCCGTCAAAACCAGACTAATGGCGAACAACCGTTTCAAACGAAACAAAATCTGACAACCGGCTGTTGGTGATCTAGGAGATAGCGAACATAATCGAATAACCGGTGACCGACAATGAAATGATCGATGAGGGCAAGTTAAAATAATGGCTTAAATCGTTTAACGCGCTTCGTTTTTCTCGAATATCGTATTGTTGAGTGCATCTTTCATCGAATTTGCCTTCTTTGCATCTTTTGATTTTGGGAAGTTATTTACCTAGCTAGTTTAGCGAAGTGCTCCAGAGTGCGAACCAATTGGGCTGTGTAAGACATTTCGTTATCGTACCAAGCTACGGTTTTGACCAGTTGTTGGTTTCCGACCGTTAGAACTTTTGTTTGGGTAGCATCAAAAAGGGACCCGAATGTCATACCCTTTATATCGGAAGATACGATCTCGTCTTCTGTGTATCCGTAGGTTTCTGGATCAGAGGCTTCTTTCATGGCGGCGTTAACTTCTTCGGCTGTTACCACTGTGTTCAAAACGGTAACGAGTTCAGTCACGGAACCTGTTGATACAGGTACACGTTGAGAGGCCCCATCCAGTTTGCCCTTCAGTTCTGGAAGAACCAGTCCAATGGCTTTAGCAGCACCAGTCGAATAGGGAACAATGTTCTCTGCAGCGGCCCGTGCTGCGCGGAAATCGTTTTTTGGATTTGGAGCGTCAAGGGTGCTCTGGTTGCCTGTATAGGCATGAATGGTCGTCATTAACCCGGATTGAATGCCAAACTTGTCGTGCAGAGCTTTAGCCATGGGAGCTAGACAGTTCGTTGTGCAGGAAGCGCCGGAAATAACAGTTTCCGCTCCGTCCAGAATCTCATGATTTACGTTGTATACGATTGTTTTCATGTCGCCTGTTGCTGGGGCGGAAATGACGACTTTCTTGGCGCCGCCCTTTAGATGCAGCTCCGCCTTTTCTTTGGTGGTAAAGAAACCTGTGCATTCGAGCACAATGTCTACGCCAAGCTCGCCCCAAGGGATTTCTTCAGGGTTACGGTTAGCAAGTACCTTAATTTCTTTACTGTTAACAGTGAAGGCTCCGTCATGCACTTCGATTTCACCTTGAAAAGTACCTTGCGTTGTATCATATTTGAGCAGATGAGCTAACATCTTAGCGTTGGTAAGGTCGTTAATCGCCACAACCTCCACGCCTTCCACATCTTGAATTCGGCGAAAAGCGAGTCGTCCGATCCGTCCAAAACCGTTAATTCCTACTTTTACATTCATCTCCAAGTCCTCCTATAAGTTCTATTATTTATTTCAAACAGGCGTATGTCTGTCATGAAATCAAAAAGAAATCAGTTCTTCCATGGTTTATCTTGCGTGCTCAAATTTAAGCACTGAGTGGATGACTCGACTATTTCCTTCAGAACCGGCTTGTTGTACAATTAAAGATACCGATCGGTATCTTTATTATATCAGGATTTAAGTGATTGACAAGGTTTCGGTCATAAAATTTGATATAATATTATATTAGAATAAATTTTTTTCGGAGGAGCCCATGAAAAAAGGAGATCGGACACGAGAACACATCATTATGAAATCGGCTGAAATTTTTAACCAGAAAGGATTTGCCGGTACATCGCTAAACGATATTATTGCCGATACCGGAATTAAAAAGGGAGGTATTTATCGACATTTTTCCAGTAAAGACGAGATTGCGCTTGAAGCCTACAATTACGCTGCCAGTTTGGTCACCAGAAAATTTTCTGAGGCGGTTGATCAAGAGCAGTCCGCGTCAGGTCGGTTGATTGCTTTTTTTCGTGTTTATGAAGATGTTGTCAACAATCCACCATTTATTGGCGGATGTCCCATGCAAAATACGGCTGTAGAATGTGATGATACTCATATAGAGCTTCGTAATCGAGCAAGGCAAGGGCTGAATACATACTTGGATATTATAAAAGGTATTATTCGTGACGGGATTGAAACAGGGGAGTTTAAGGAAGATCTGGATTCAAATGCGCTTGCTTCATTTGCAATCTCTTTGTTGGAGGGAGGCATTATGCTCAGTAAGTTGGACGGTGATAACAAGCATATGCAAATGAATACAGCAAGCTTCTCAATCTATTTGCAGCAATGTTGCTTAAAGATCCGTTAGCCCGATGGTAAAAGCCAAATAATAACCTAAGAAATGATTCGAACAAACATTACGCTCCCTCGAAATTATTCGGTTTCCTCACTCAAGCTCATGAATTCGCAGGATTTCATAGTGAAGTTAGATTAGGCGAAGGAGAGAACGAGGAGTTTTCTGCTGGGGGAATTAGAAGAGGGCGTGCGCAAACAAAGGTGAAGTGCCCATCACCCATAATGTTCCATATGTGCACGTCTCCACTGCACCCTCCTAGATAGGCTTTTTTGAGGCTTTTGACCTCTATGTTATTTGAATGAAGCAACGCTTGAAGCAAGGGCATAAAGCGCGATTCAGATTAAGTTAAAGAAGCAGCTTGCCAAGGCAGCTGCTTTTTATTATCTATTCAGATACATTATCTAGTTTCTTGAAGCATATGTAAAAACTTTAGGACTACTCAACCTTATTATTGAACACCAAGGCGTCACGGTCCGCGGCTTGCGGCGGCTGTTCCAACCAACCGTGCTCAATCATAATATTTGCTCCATCTTCGACATAATTTCCGACTTCAAGTGTAAGACGTCCCAACTTTTCGGCAACATCATGTCTGGCACACATCGATAAAGCATTCCCGTATCCTCTTATTCTCATTGCAAACATGTCCAGCTTATGGAACATCATCAATTTGTCTGAAAACGGCGCAATTGTTGAAGTCGACACCAAAGGGTCAAAGATTGGGGGAGATGATAAATTTTCTTTTTGCAGCACTTTACTAAAGATATTATAATGTTTGGTGGCTAGTTCCTTTCCCCTTAGAAAATAAGCCTTTACTTCTTTCGAGTTGGCAACTTGACTAAAGCCAATTAAAACTGCTTTGCTTGTCGCGTTATTCTCGATGTTATCGAACAGATGGGTGATCTCTAAAGCTTGAAGCGGTCTAATATTACCGAAAAATCCATTGAGATAGCTTTGCTTCTTAATGAAATCAACATTCTTGGGATAAGGAATGAAGGAAGGTTTTAGTATAAACCCTTTTTTGATTAATGTTGTGTTCACCTCATTCAAAAATTTTGTTGTTGAGTCGAGACATTGAGTGAAAAATACCCGAACATCCGGCCTCGTTACAATTGGAACAGCAATTGCATATAGACTTGCTCCCGCTTTGCCGACATACTTTAAGTAATGAAGATAAAACTCATCACTAAATAGCCTCGGTGCACCAACATTTACGTCCTCTTCAGAAAATCCTTTAGGTATTGGATAATTTTCTTGGATAAAGATCCCTTTGATAGACTGTACAAATTGTTCGGATAAGCTTAGACCGTCTTCAAGGACTTTCTTGATTTCTAGATCTTCAACATGATTCAACATATAACTTAAAACGCATATGCTCATGGTATTCCCCGTAAATGTTGCCCACAGCTTACCTTGCTCTGCTGACGTTAATTTTTCGTTTACGTAACTTTCAGAATTAAGCTGCATTTGTTCTTTCAGATTATTCATATCCAACAGATCCTCCGTTCGTAAACATTTTCCATCTATTATTTCCTTTCGTGAATAAATCAATGCATCAATTTTCCTTTCATTTCAAGAACCGATTCCCAATAAGACACAAAAATTTAGTGCAAAATAACGTAAATAATAAAAAAGAAGAGCGTGAGTTAATTGAAAAAAAGTATTCAACTCGAGGTTATTCTTTGGAGTATAGCTCTTCCAGGATTTGGACAATTACTGAACGGCAAACTATTAAAGGGGCTACTATTGATCGGGTTGGAATTTCTAATTAATGTAAATTCAAATTTGAATGTCATTATCATATCTAGTTTTCACGGTGAAATTGAAAAGACAATAAACCAGACTAATTACCAATGGTTGATGTTTTATCCTTGTATATACATGTTCGGCATATGGGATGCGTATAAAGACGCAGGTGGAGACACAAGACCGTATAGTACAATCCCATTTGTATTTGGTGCGTTTTGTGGAACAATCGGTATAATTTTTTCGGCATATTATCTTGGTGCAGTTTGGTTAGGTATAATTGGCTTGTTTGTTGGTATTATAGTTGGGACACTGATAAAATCTACATTACGAAATTTCTAATGGACTATTTACGTTGCCCATTGGCGAACTCCAGGCCCGTATCCTCCGGCGAAAATCGCTCTCTGCGTATTACTTGCCTAACCAACTAGGAAACTTAAAGGCACTTTGTCTGGCTTGGGTTTGTGATGGATCATATTCGGTGGAAAGATCGGCATAAACGGGCTGCTACTTGCTTGTTGAGCACAGAATGTTGCGGTACCAAGAGGGAGACATGCACTTACATAAAAGTAAAAGTCCCCTCCAGCGTTTTGGTGGAGGAGACGGTTTAATTAACGTTCAAACATACTGATTCAAAAAACGTGGTCATGGCGTCGGGGCATTACTAGACGCTAACCGCCATTACGGAAATAATCCTTCATTTGATTATCAATAATCGTGTGAGGATTATCATAAATGTTTTCATATACACGTGAATTGCTTGGAAGACGTAAGTCGTTACGGGCAGTATAGCGTAACAAAGATTAACCTTTGAGCTAGATTACTAATAAGCGATTTGAAATAAAAGAAGCGGCAGCCTTGAGTCTTAAATACCCTGGCTACCGCTATTTAATTATTTTTCCTAGTCTTACTCCCTAAATGTTATCAGATGCTCAATTTTCTCGTAGACAAAAAATAGAACCTTCTTGGTGCTATTTTCTGAAAATCAAATAAAAATGAGTACCATCCTTTTCGACTTTTGGTATTGCGCCACGTAATGAATACAAAACATAACCTTCTCTTAATTTTCTAAATATTATCCTTTGAATCTCCTTTCTTTGTCTTGCCAGTGACATCTACGTATAAAGCATCATCTGTCATTCCTCATCACCTCAATCAACATTATCCGAGATAGGTCAAGGGATGTCACATTAAATTTAGATAAAGACAACTCATACTTTTACTTCATATATCTTCAGTTTCAGTCCTCATTCTCAGCACACCAGAACTTCTCAGAAAGTAAATTAGAGATACAAATCCCAAGCCCATCATAATCACCAATACGGAAATAATCCTTGATTATCAATAATCGTGTGTGGATTATCAAAAATGGTTTAGTTTTCATATACACCTGAATTGCTTCGAAGACGTAAGTCGTTAAGCTAACGGGCAGGTTAATTCCAACCATTTACGATATTACATGGTATTATATGGATATGTCTTTGAAATGTGGAGGGTATTTCTGAATGAGTGTAGAGATTGTATCTTTAAATAAGTCCCTTGTTCCTTATGTATATTCATCGCCGAAGCATAGGAATAAAGGTGTAGGTAGAAAGCTAATGCAATACGCCATAGATATAGCCATTGATAACAAAGCGTCCCGATTCCAGCTTGAAACAGATGATGAAAATGCTCCTGCTAGAAATTTATTTAATAATCTTGGATTCAAGTTAATACCAGGTAAAGGAGTGTACATGGCATTTTTATAGACGATTGGTTCATTGTGCTAACTGGAAACTTTAGCTCAATAACCATCTCAGGAGAAGGCTGCCGACAGTAAAGGATCGGCAGCCTTTTGCTCAACTAACGGGCAGATAAGATTAGTTTAATGGTAAAATGGAACAAAGACACTACAATTGGGTGATCGAAATGAATATTTTGGGATATGGGGACATAATACCAGGGAAAAGCATAGGAGCATTTCAAATCGGGATGAAGGCTGAGCAGCTACTAAATTTCCTTGAGAATTATCAGCAATCAGGAAATATTTGTATTGCACGTTCGATGCATGTAATATAATCAATAAGAACTATACTTGTAGTCAAATATGCCATCAGCTGGTGAGTTTAGAAAATACAAGCATGGGGAGTGTGCAGATGGATATTAAATTTGCGAAAGAAGTTTATCAAAAACTTGAGTCTAAAGGTTTCACTGTTTTTGAGGGTGAAACTTCTGACATAATTGCCATCTCTAAAATTCTACATAACCAAACTGGGCATTCATATGATTTAGCACTTACGTTCAAGGATGGGAAATATGATGGGTTTACTTTAGGTGGAGATCAAGAATTGAATAATGAAACGTTTAAAAACTATGAGACAATGGGGATAATGGATTTGATTACCAACACCATAAAAGATGTTCTATTTAGACGATGAAATGAGCTGTTTTAAGAGAGAGTTCTCTATTCAAATAATACATCATAAACACGAGACTATAATTGAATGACGAAGCTGCCGGCACGGTCGGGCAGCTTCGTTACGTTAACGGACAGTAATCCTGAAATGAAGTTAAAATGAAGTGGAGCGCTCTAAGTGAAAATGGAGGATTGTCACCTCGGCTTTTACGTAAATATATAGCAACATCTTTAATGTTATACAGATTCTTATCCAAAGACATTCCCCCCTCAATTGCAAGTACTCATTTTAAACTACTATAATTTTCTTAAATCAACAATTTATTATGCACTTTAAACTTGAATATACGGTAATGAGCGTTTAATGAAAAATGAATCGTTGAGCTAATCGGAGAAAGAGAGCCCAGTAAACCAAAACGAAAGCAGTTGGTTAAAACCGACCGACATTTCCGTTTAATAATGGAATTAAATGTATATTTAACTCTCGTTAAACAAAATATAGGGGACTATGCACTCAATCATTATGAAGGAGGATCTCATGATGGGACAAAGAATTGCTTTGATTATTCCAAATGTCTTAATGTACACCGTATTCTTGGGTCTCGCAGTTTTTGTGTTCACGAGTGTTGAAGAGCTAATAGATATCAATCGACTTGGAATATGGCTTTTTAACCTTATTATTTTGCTGTTGGCTGCACTTTTCGGCTCTTACCGTATTTGGTCTATGATAAGGCAGGGGAAGCTGTAAATCCAATCGCTTATGTATTGAATTCGGTGCCGCGAGCGTGCCGTCTAGCGACATGTGCATCGTTAAAATTATTTTTCCCATTAGAGTTTTTCTTTCTCCTTTAAGCTGCATCTGATGGGACTAGAATCATTCACCATTTCCCATGCGCATTTAGATATATTTTAAGCCACCAAATAGTTCTTGTCATTGATGAAACGGGTAACGATAGCTTAATGCTATACAGTAGAAGCTGCCGCGAGACCGTACCGGTATTCATAAGTATTCATAGACCAGAACGAGGAGGATGAGAGAATGGCAATTGTACGATTAGCAACATTAGACGATGTAGATGAACTTGTTCAAATGCGTTGGGACTTTTCTATAGAGGATTACGGAGTTAGTACGGTTAGTTTCAATGAGTTTCACCATACTTGTAGCAAGTTTCTAGTTAAAGCGTTTGAAAGCGGAGATTGGTATATTTGGTTAGCAGAAGTTGAAAGAAAGATAGTTTCACATATGTACGTACAGTTGATACATAAAGTACCGAGACCGGGGAAAACTCGAGATCCTTACTACGGATATGTAACTAATGTCTATACTCGTCCAGCCTTTAGAAGCCAAGGCATTGGAACAGAAATACACATGAAAATGGAAAAATGGTCCAAGGAAAATGATGAAGAGTTTCTTATTCTTTGGCCAAGTAGCACCAGTGTTGAGTTCTATGAAAGAAATGGATTTGCTCGATGTGAAGAAGCAATGGAAAAACATTGGTGATGACATACTAAGCATTAAAGTACGGAAAACTATAGTATTAAAAGACTTTGAAGAATTAGGAGGCATTTGTAATGCTAAGATGCTCATGGTGTATGAAGAAAATAAAAGAAGATAAGCCTTGCTACGGTCTAAATGTCAAGTTTGCGTCAGGAGTTGATTTTAACGAGAAAGACGGAGGAATAATTTCAATATATTTAAGTACTAGAAGAACAAGGGTTCCTTTAATAGTTGTTGCCGATGGCTCAGAAGCAAAAAGAAGTGGACAGGATGGGATCTTTGCACTTTGTAGTGAGAACTGTTCGATTAAGATGAAAGAAACAGTTACAAAAGAATTAGAGCTATTTTCTGGTGAAAGCAGCATGGTACTTTTGTAAAACAAACAAACAAACCATAACCTCAAACTAACAGGTTGATAATTGAACAACCAACATAGATGGGCTGCCGCGAATAACTACGGCAGACTATTCAGCTATCGGGCAGATATGTTCATTAGTTGTATGGTAATATGAGGCTAACGTAAATATATATATGAATGTTTAATAACCTTATTTCCCGAACGTAGGAGGAACATTTTGGAACCGTTAACTAAAGAACTCAAATTAGCACTGGATAATATCGATTTCATTAACCGTTTTAGAAACTTGTCATTGAAATACAAATATGATCCAAACGAAAGCTTTGAAAATTACAATAATAACGATGTAAGAGAATAATTAATGAATTAGGTTACAAAGCATCCTTCAACAGTAAGGAAAATTTCTTTAAAATTGTGAATGAATTCTTTAACTATAATTTCCAGTTCAATATTTCTCTTAAATATGGACTAGTTGAACTCATCTGGTCAGTATGGATAGGTGGTGAAATTCAAAGAAGTTTGGGGGCTTTGGGGAATAATAAAATACCAGTTAGACGGTAATGTCGATGATAAAATATTTAAGCCTATATTCCGTGATTACAATGATTTAAAAGAAATACTACGAGAAGCATTGGATATGTATGAAGACTTCAAAAGAGAATTTTCTCGATGAGTAATCCTGGAATTCAACTAACGGCGAAGTACGACAAGTTCTGCTATAAGCACCAAACAGTGTGAAAAGCAGGAGATTACTGCAGTAATCTTAACTTTACAACCAAGGATGGGAATGACGGAACCATGTATCCTGAAACCATCCCGCCAATACTCCTGCGCGCGTCACGACTAACAGGTCTTGGGGTGCGAAGTTCAGGTAGATTCGACAGAACGAAGGCTGAAGCCATTCTAGTAGAAAAGGTATGCCAACGGATATGTCGCGTGGCTGAAAAACTGAATACGGTGAGAATGTTCGCGCAGAAGCGAACTGAAGAACTTCCGAATGTACAGGTCTACAGTTAGAGCATGCGGAAACGTATGTACCATCAAACGATGGGGTGAGTGGCGTAAAGTAAAATTTTCGCCTCTGAAATACGCTATGCCGAACAATGGTGGTATCAATCTCACGGGCTTAGAGGAAGCACCTAAGTTCAGAAAAGATAGCTAGGCTGTAAGGGACTTGGAAAGCAAGGGACGTTGCAAGAAGGGCTGTTACCCGAAACGGTTGCAATAAGGCATTTGCCGAAATGAATTTATCCTTGTGAGGGCAGGGGCACGACCGAAGAAACCTCTGTAATGGAGGTGGAGGAACAGCCCCAAGTCTAATTGAAAAGAACGATCATTTTCCATGCGTGAATTGCACCGATCAGGTAGGAATGTGGGGACATCGCTTCGTCAAGGAGGGATGCCGCAGTGCAAGCTTTACGAAATTGGGAGTATTACGGCATGACAGAATCTTTTACGGATCTGTACGTAAGATCAGAAAACAATGAGATATTTTCACGTCTCTATGAAATCGTGACATCCAGAGAAAACATCTTGTTGGCTTACCGTACCATGAAATCCAATAAAGGATCAAAGACACCAGGAACAGATGGACTAACCATCACAGACATCGAACAACGAACCGAACAAGAACTAGTGAGTGAAATCCAAAACAAACTGCAAAACTATCGCCCCAAGAATGTCAGACGGAAGCTCATCGAAAAAGATAACGGTAAAATGAGACCGCTTGGCATCCCGTGCATCCTCGACCGCATCATTCAACAGTGCTTCAAACAAGTCCTTGAGCCAATAGCTGAAGCTCAATTCTACAACCATAGCTATGGTTTCAGACCACTTCGATCGGCGCACCATGCCATGGCAAGAGTACAGTTTCTTATCAATCAGGCTTCGATGCATTATGTAGTAGATATCGACATCTTGGGATTTTTCGACAATGTCAACCATACGCTACTTTTGAAGCAACTTTGGAACATGGGCATTCGAGATAGAAAGGTTTTAGCCTGCATCTCTAAAATGCTAAAAGCGGAAATCGAGGGGGAAGGAATACCTTCAAAAGGTGTACCACAAGGCGGTTTACTGTCAACACTGCTCTCGAATATTGTATTAAATGACTTAGATCACTGGGTTGCAGCTCAATGGGAACTCTTTCCGCTGAAAAAAACTTTCAAATCAAGAACTGGCGAAAGGGCTGCGAAAATACGCTCAAGTCTGAAAGAAGGCTATCTGGTGCGTTACGCCGATGACTTCAAAATCATTTGTAGAGATTGGAGATCGGCCCATAGGTGGTATTATGCGGTTGTTCTTTATCTCAAAGACCGCTTGAAACTAGACATCTCACCAGAGAAATCGCAGATCATTAATCTGCGAAAACGAGAGTCGGAATTTCTTGGTTTTACAATCCGAGCGAATAAAAAGGGTCGTAAACGAGTAGCGCATACGGGCATTAAAGCGAGCAAAAGGCATAAAATCAAAAGCGAAGTCAAGAAACACATCCTCAAAATGAGGACTTCGCCAACGGCTCTAAATGCTGCACATTTCAATAGTTTTGTACTAGGAATTCACAATTACTTCAATCGGGCAACACACGTAAGTGTTGCGTTCTCACGTCTTGCCTATGATCTGCGAGCTTTCATGTACAATCGTCTCAAACAAATCGGGAAATATGAGCATCCTGCAAATCCACCGCCAACGTACAGTAAATTTTACAGCTTGGGTTACAGGACTTTTAAAATAGCAGATGTGTATCTATATCCACTTGCCAATGTAAAAACAAAGAATACGATGGGCTTCAGTACAGGGCTTTCACTCTTTAGCACTTCAGGCAGAGATCAAATACACAAAAAACTTCGACCAGATTTACGTCAGGAAATTTATTTACTAACGAAATCTAGCATCCCGAATCAAAGTGTTGAATATATGGACAATCGAATTAGTCGGTACAGCATGAAAATGGGGAAATGCGAAATTACAGGCATGTATCTCTTCGCATCCGATGTTTACTGCCACCACTATATTCCGTTGCACTTAGGTGGAAATGACAAGTTTAATAATTTGCGAATCCTCAACAAAGAGGTAGGGCAACTTATCCTCCAAACACATAAAGAGACGATTGACGTACTCAAGAGTAGACTGGGCTTAACGGAATTGATGATGCACCAGATCAACAAATACCGTGAAAAATATGTATTAAAACCAGTTTAACATTTCCTAAATTAATGAGTAACGAGGAAGTTATGATTTAGTAAATTCAGTTAGATGGACCGCGGAGTGCTTGGAAACTGGCACGCTCCGTGCGGAGCAGGGGAAAAGCTGGAGATCACATCAAATGCTTACCTATTGCAAACCTACAGCACAATAATGAAATAAGCCTACTTCTTATTAGAAGGTAGGCTCTTTTTTTCATCGAAATTGACGGATAGTTTACTCTGTCCTTTCAATTAACTGCTCGATGCCTTCGAGTTCAAATACTTTCATAATGGCTTCTAGGTGTATAGGCGTCCAATGTTTAGCCTTATTCTTAGAGTAATCGTCCACTGTATTCCAACGAATACCGGTCAGCTCACTTAATTGCTTAACGCTCATATTTCGTGCTTGCATTAGCTTATCAATTTTTAATTTTAACAAATCTAATCACCTCTAAACTATCATACAATATCTCTCGAAAAAACTCAACGAAAAACGTTGATACTCAACGAAATTCGTTGTATAATAAGTGCATAGCAGCGATGGAACCGATCTATTGTTCGTTTGTGATTCAACTATCAGGTGGAGGAAAATTATGTCCAACGTTTACACTCTTTTCAAGGAGCAACATATAACTAAATCGGAATTAGGCGAACTCGTTCTTAGAAAAGGCGGGTGCTTAAATGCTATGGATGATTTTGTTATTGAGTATGGAGAAGCATCAATATGGATTTACTATTCACATCAAATAAACGAAGATTTCTTTCAAAAAGAATTAACCGAATTACGGAAACAGTTTAACCTTCTAACAAAGCTAATCATACAAATTGAACCGAGTAGTTTGGAATATGAAGTGAGTAATAGAATGGCCCTCCAATTTTGTAAAAGTCTAATGAATGAGTACCCCGACATTATTGTGGAGGATTCTGAAGGGAACTTTTATACGAAACAAATGATATTTGAGTTGAATTGCGACAGCGAAGGCAACTGGCATGTTCACGTTTAACAGTCGTAGATAGAATTCAAGTTGGATGTATAACGAATTGTTGTGCTAAACATTCCTGTATAGCCTAAGAAATGGGCTTTGTCAAAAAAAGAGCGCCTCGGTATGATGGGTTTGTCGACGGGTAGATACCCAACACCATTAAGGAGGCACTCTTATTATGAAATTTAAGCAATCAGACGGACAAAATCAACGTATTGAACGAATTACTACTTCACATCTAGTTGTGGGCATTGATATGGCAAAAGAAACTCAAGTAGCTCAAGCTACAAATTATCGAGGAATTGTCCTTACAACCCAGCATCTATCATTCAAAAACACTATCCAGGGATTTGAGAAATTACAGCGTTGGATGGAAGGTTTGCAACAAAAACATCGACTGAAGGATATCATAATTGGCATGGAGCCGACGGGACACTACTGGTACAGTCCTGCCCACGCTCCATTGCTACACTCAAAGAGTTTCCGTCTCCGTTGGATCTAAAAGGTCAATCTACATCAGAAGTTATTACAGGTTGGCGAAAATATATGAAACGAGCTGGCGGCTCCACAGGTATTCAGAAGGCAGCTGAATTACTCTCTAAAGTTGCTCAAAGCGTGGGGGAGACGGTAGCGCTGTATGAGGCCAAACAGGATCTGAATCGCTATCAGAAGAGTACGAGCGCATTGACGGTATATTGAATCAAATAGCACAAGAAATCGCGTCTTTACTTGGTGAGATCCCGATTGCTAGCCAGCTTCGTTCCGTTAAAGGTTTGGGCACGATCTATATTGCAGCAATTCTGGCTGGTGCCGGTGATCTGACACAGTACGTTCACGGTCGTCAGTTGCTACGAAAAGCCGGTTTAAATTTGGCAGAGAGCATGTCTGGAAAGCGTAAAGGCCAGATCATACTCTCGAAACGAGGAGATTCCACACTCCGAAAATATTTGTATCTGGCTACCTTAACATTAGTGGGAACAAATCCTATATTTAAGCAATTACATTTGAATAATGTTCAGATTAAACATATGAGTAAGCAGAAGTCGATATTTAAATTGCTCGGAAAACTGGCACGAATCTTAGTTGGCTTGGTACATTCCGAGGAGTCATTCACTCCTGAAAAAACGGTCATTCCGTATACTCACGCTGCCTAACATCTTCGAACTAATGTAAATTGATTCATTCGCAGGACTTCAAAAAAGAAAGCACGGAGGACCGAGTTCGTTCTTCATAAGGGCACAGACCCATCCGCTAAACGCTATGGGTCTCCACACCTTGGATAGGTGTAACGAAGGAATGTAAGGGCGTCGACCCGTAGAGCCTTGGGATGGTCAATCTCCAAGAGATTGTGGAGTATGCGTGCAGTAGATTATTGAAATGGGGAAATGTTCCAATGTTTCTTCTATTCCCGCATGCCTTAGAAGCGTACATTACGGTCACAACAAGTACATTCCAATCGGGAAAACGAAGAAGACAGCCCTTTACTGTGACATTTCTCACAGCATTCTCCTTACGAGATTTGGTAACCTAAACAGAGAAGTTAAAATAGGGAGTTGATCTGACTGTGAAAAAAGAAATTACCATCCATTTCAAAGTCATCCATCATGACAGAACTTCTTTGCTTAGAGGCATTATTTTCTTAGAGGAAAAACAGAAACCGACCTTGGCGGACTATCAGCAATGCCTTATGGATTGCGGTCATCAGATTGTACTCATCGATAAAGAGCATGTTATCTTTAAAGCTTCTAAGCCGGGAGAAGACTATCTGATTCATGTTCTAGATGAAGAAGAAAACGGCCTTCGAGATGTTATTATAGAAAATTTAGCAAAAAACTTGCTGAAAACAAAATTTTGATTTCTCTGTAATTTCGGTTTCCTTCTCCACGTTTTAATCATATTTCCGTCTGTAATGATCCTAAGCCACATTTCGTGCTTAATTGATTCGCTGAATCCCAATTGCTTCGCTAGTGACGACAGAAGCAGCTCTGCCAGTTTTGTTTCCAATTCTTCCAGTCAATATTACATTTAAACATTACTTCCTAAAATTTTAACTGGAATTCGGTATGGGAGATTGAAGATAGCCATATGTTTATTCGCGATGTTTAACCGACCAATTTCTTGTTCCTTTTGGAGAACGCAGATCATGACGAAGCAAAAATTGGACAAGACGAAGACGAGCTCGATGCAAGTCTTCCTTAGCGTCATGCCGAGCGCGAACGAGATCTCTTAATGCTTCATGATCTTCATCTGGTGTCCAAACAGGAGTAAGTTCACCAAATCGAAGATGCTTTGCAAGTTTCAAAGAATCTCTTCGGTCCGTTTTAACTCGGTCTCCTGCGCGCTTAGGGATAAGGGTTGGGGCTACAACGATGCAGTCAATTCCTATGGAGATGAGAAATCTGAAAAGAGCGTACCCAGTTGGTCCTGCCTCATAACATACATGCAATTGCTCAGAAGTGCCTAGCTTTCTCATACACTTGCGAATAGCTTCAGGTGTATGTGGAATGTTGCCGAGAAAACGTGGCTCACCACGTTCTGTGTCTGCAACAGCAACAGAAATTGAATCTTTTGATACGTCTAAACCAACAAATTTTGTGTAATCCTTCATAGTAGCGGCTCCTTTCGAATGTAGCTCTGCATTTGGTTTTTAGTAGAATCCCACTACACATTTTTACCAAATGTAACCTACGATAAGCGAAATGGGGCCGCCTCGTTCATTATGACTAACGGAGAACTATAGTTGAATGACGAAGCTGCCGGCAGATTGGCAGCTTCATTACGTTAACAGGCAGGAGAGTTTAATCACTACACGAATAAATACCTTCAAGATATTTATAAAATTGAGGTGTAGTATGATACAAAACCTTCAAATAGCACTAAGAAGAATGACTGAATTAGATTATGAGTGTATGTTGGAATGGCGGCAAGACGAGGATGTAAGAATGTTTTACAGTAATCCCCATGATGTCTATACACTTGGAAAGTAGTAAGGAAATATACATCAAGAGTTCAAGGTAAAGGAGGAACGGATATGAAATATACGGTGATTACGGGGGCCAGCTCAGGAATTGGGTATGAAACGGCTCTTGCTTTTGCAGCTCGTGGAAAAAACTTAATCCTAGCAGCTCGCAGAACGGAGGAATTGGAAAAGTTAAAATCAAAAGTGGCTGACCTTAACCCAGACCTTTAACCCAGACCTGGATGTTGTCATTCGAACGAGTGACTTATCCGTTCCTGCGAATGTTTATGAATTCTACGAAAGTCTTCAGGATTATAGGATCGAGACCTGGATCAATAATGCCGGATCTGGAAGCTTTGCTTCCGTTGGAGACCAAAATTTAAATAAAGTTACGACGATGCTTCACTTGAATATTGAAGCTTTATAACCGTTCTGACTTCTGTTTATGTGCGTGATTATGCAGATGTTGAAGGGACGCAAATCATCAATATTTCTTCGGGAGGAGGGTACCAAATTGTCGGCAATTCTGTGACCTACTGCGCGACAAAATTTTATGTAAGTGCCTTTACAGAAGGTATCGCGCAGGAATTGAAAGAAAAAGGAGCTGCCATGAAAGCAAAAGTTCTGGCTCCTGCTGCAACTGCGACTGAATTTATTAAAAGCGCTTTGGATCTAGATGCGTTTCATTATGAAGGAGTAGTTCCCAAATTTCATGCTGCAAAAGAAATGGCTGGGTTTATGTTAGATCTTTATGATAGCGTAAAAGTTGTTGGCATCGTGAATGGAAATACATATGACTTTGAATTAATAGACCCGATTTATCCGTATGTGGGGAGGACAAGAATCTAGCTTTTGAAAATCCTAGCTTTGCTGTACCTGTTCTTTTATCCAGTCTAGCTCGACATTCTCGGATTCATCTTCGATCCATTCGTTTTCTTTTAACGATGTTTGATGGTTAAAATTTCGTTTCTTTGCTAAAAATAAATTCTATAGCTGTTCTGTTCATATTTAGCTGAAGAGGTGGATTTGTTCATGCGCGACATTCATTTGGTTCCAGTTTCCTATTTCCCATCAGAAAATCTTGAATTTCCCATGGTTGCCAACCTCCAAACCATTACACCGAATCAATTATTTTACGTCAGAAATCATTTTGAATACCCGACAATCGATATAAACACCTGGTACCTTTCAATTGAAGAATTAGTAGATCAACCAATTAAATTTACGTATGCTGATTTGAAAAACATGAATAAGGTCACGCTATCTGCTACTCTAGAGTGTGCAGGAAACAAGCGTTCGTTATTTGAAAGAAAAGCACAAGGTAACCAATTCAAGCTCGGTGCGATAAGCAACGCCATTTGGGGAGGCGTTCGACTGAAGGATGTATTAGACCAAGCAGGAGTATCCCCAAGTGCGACTGAGATCGTTTTTGAAGGATTAGATTACGGTCAGCGAAATGACATGGATGGACAGGTATTTTTCAAAAGAAGTCTTCCTGTTGCCAAGGCACTTCACCCAGATACTTTATTGGCTTATGAAATGAATGGTGAACCGCTCTCCGATAAACATGGTTTTCCAATAAGACTAATTGTACCTGGATGGTATGCAGTTGCGTCTGTTAAATGGCTGCATAGGATCAGAGTTGTAGATCAGCCATTCAAGGGACCATTTCAAAGTATAGATTATGTCATTCTAAAAAAAACAAACGACTACAAACATGCACGACCGCTATCACCAGTTTTAATCAATTCAACGATAGCATCTCCTACAGAAGAGCAAGAGATGGCTGTTGGCACCAACGTGGTACAAGGGTATGCTTGGGCTGGCGAGCATTCTGTAACGAAAGTAGAGATTAGCACAGATGGCGGGACACTCTGGAATGAAGCAAACATACTTGATCCTGATGTTCCCTATTCATGGAGGAGATGGTCTTTTGCGTGGGAAGCTCAAAAACCAGGTCAATACACGATTATGAGCAAGGCAACGAACGAGCATGGAGAAGTTCAACCGCTGAAGGCTGAATGGAATGTAAAAGGTTACCAAAATAACTCCATCCACGCCGTAAATGTTCATGTGACAGCCCCTAATTTAGTAAATTTAGTAAATAATATTCCGCAGGAAACAAAACAACAAGGAGTGTTTGAGATACTTACATTGGAGATTGCGAAACAATTGCTCGAGGTTGCGGAACAGAAAGCCCGTCAAATGGGACTCGCCTTCGATATCGCAATCGTCGACGCCGGGGCGAACTTGGTCGCCTTCCACCGGATGGACCATGCCCGGATCGCCGGGATCGAAATCTCCAAGGGGAAGGCCTGGACGAGTGTAGCCATGCAAATGCCCACGGCTAACTTAGCCCAGTCGGCGCTTCCCGGCGGTCAACACTATGGGGTCAACACGACAAACCAAGGGACAGTCACCATCTTAGGAGGCGGCATACCACTCGTTCGCGAAGGCACGACCGTCGGCGGTATCGGCGTCGCCGGAGGCACCATGGAGCAAGACATGGAAGTGGCCAATGCCGCCGTTCAAGCGTTCGCCGCTGTAGTAGGAATGAAATAGCAGTACAAAAGAGACAATTTTACCGCCTTTTCAAAAGGGCGGTTTTCTTTGTTCAAAACTCAACATTCGAATTTAACATAGGCCGTCATAGTAGAAGCTTTTACACAAAATCGCCTTCCCCGAGTTGAGAAGATACATAAACCAATTGCTTATACAATGAGATATTTTAATTCTAAGTGTGGGTATCCTGAGAACTATCAAAAAGAAAAACACTACATTGATAATTATGTAAGAAAACTTAATGCTCCAATTAAATATTCGGAATTGTAACTAAAAATAATAAACACAGCGCGTTTTAACCCCGCCGCTGTGTTTTTTGTTTTTTGCAAACTTGAAGAAAACAGAAAAGCAAACAACTTCTTGTCTTTTATCGATAGTTATTCTTGTCCTCCGACAACTGTTTGAGGACAAGAACATATATGCATAAGAAGCCGCGGTTTACGCGGTTTTTTATTTTTATGGATACAACTTCTTGTCCTTTCCGAAAGACAAGAACTTGCACAGATTTCCGAAGGAAGTCATAAAAATGATATATTCTCCACAGAAGCAGAACAATACATATTTAGTGTTCACTTTTCAGGAATCCATTCACTATTCTGTTGTAATCGCACTAATGACTTTGACCAAGCAACGGGATAGGAAAAACAAATAGCTTGAAGTCAATTTATGATTGATTCATCTACTTCATTGCGCTAACGAGCAGGTTACTGACAACAATAATACCGTATCGTCACGTCATAGATCGGGTTTATTATACTT
The DNA here is from genome assembly GCF_052682475.1 of Paenibacillus sp. WC2504. Classification (NCBI taxonomy): domain Bacteria; kingdom Bacillati; phylum Bacillota; class Bacilli; order Caryophanales; family Paenibacillaceae; genus Paenibacillus; species Paenibacillus sp. WC2504. The sequence continues at coordinate 6,703,165 of NZ_JBQZFH010000001.1, read as the reverse complement.
TTTGCATGAATTGTGAAGAAGAAAAACTATATTTCAACTTTATATTATCTTCACTTCATCTTTATATGTACTCATTATATTTGTATCTGTAACATCCAATAAAACAATGAAAGAGGTTTTCAAAATGGTAAAACACAGAACCAAATTATTCACTGCACTTGGTATTTCAACAGTATTATTAGTGGGAGCTGGTAGTGCATACGCCACTCAAAAAGAAAAAAATGAGGTAGTAAAAACAACAGAAGTTGCTCCAACTACTAAAGAAAAGAATGCGGTAGTAAAAACAACAGAAATAGCTCCAACATCAAAAGAAATTCAATCAGTATTGAAAGGTAAACCTACACCTTCAACCATTAAAGTAGAAGGTTTATTTTCTACAAATGGTAAGCCTGATTATACAGCGGATTATTTTTTAAACGATGAAAAATTATTCTCGTTATTGACAATTGACGCACAAGAATTAAAACAAGAATTAGCAACAGGAAAATCTGTTATTGAAATTGCAGCGTCTAAAAATGTTTCTAAACAACAATTGATTGATGTCATTGCAAAAACACAAATTGATGTTCAAATACAAGGTGAAAATAAAGGCGACGTTCCAAAAAACAATCGCTCAATAGAGCAATTGTTAAAAGATATTGAACCAAAAGTAGTACAAATCATCGAGCATAAAACTGAAACTCCATGGAAAAAATAAATCAACCAACCATGCTTTAGTTCAACTTAAAACGGAACAGTTCTGCTGCAGCAGCTGTTCCGTTTTTTTATTTAGCTGAGCCAATATCTTTACATAATCTTTATATGAGCATGTTAAATATATATAAGAGATCCAAAAGCTTAAAAATTATTCTGAAGGTAAGAATATAATTAGTTATTTGAAGTCTTTGGCTTCAAAAAGGATTAGGAGAAATTATGCATAAGACAATTTTAATCGTAGAAGACGAAGACATTCTGCGTGAAATTATTAAAGATTATCTTCTGAATGAAGGGTATCAAGTATTAGAAGCAGTGGATGGGAAAGAAGCATTAACCTTATATCAAGATCATGAGGTACATTTAATTATTCTTGATATCATGTTACCAGAATTAGATGGCTGGTCGGTTTGCAGACGGATCAGGAAGACATCAAATGTTCCAATCATCATGTTGACTGCTAGAGTAGATGAGGATGATACATTACTGGGGTTCGAGCTAGGGGCCGATGACTATGTGACAAAACCGTATAGTCCAGCTGTGTTACTAGCCAGGTCTAAACGATTAATTGAAAGCAGGTATAAGGAAGAACGTCAATCTAATGCCCTGTTATCGAATACAATTACTGCAAGCGATACAATAACTGCTAATGGTCTTCAAATCCATATACCTTCTCGAACTGTATCCGTAGATGGCGAGAATATATACCTGACCTACACAGAGTTTCAAATACTGGTGTATTTAATGCAAAATAAAGGGATTGTCATTACAAGGGAACAGCTCATCACAAAAATTTGGGGATATGAATACGATGGGGATGATCGTACCGTAAATACTCACATTCGTAATTTAAGATGCAAGTTGGGCGATAAATCCAAACTGATTACAACAATCGTAAGAACGGGCTATAAGTTTGAGGGGACAATATGAGGACAAGTATTGTAGCTAAATTGTTTACTTTAACAACTTTGCTATGTCTTTTCATTTTAGCAGCCATATATATTGGCCAAACGATATTCTTCAAACAGTACTACGCAAATAGAAAAGTGAATGAAATCCATGCCAATATACAAGCATTTAAGAAGTCTTACCAAGAAGAGGAAGGGAATGTCCTTGCTATTCAGAAGCTGGAACAGGACTTTTATCGCCAAAACAATACTTGGATTACCACATTAGATAGCCAGGGTAACTTAAAAAATGTGAACGACTTTTACCTAGAAGTAAAAATAGATTCACCTAAAGTGAATAATGAGTCCTACGGTAAAACCATTTCAGTTCCACTTTATAATATGATGAACATTAATGAGGTTTTAAATAATACACCAGGTCAAGGAAAATCCATGTTGGCTCCAAAGGCTCGTGTTTCTATTAATGAGTATAAAATGGAGTCTGGGTTAATTCCATATCGTTTGCAATTAGATAAAAGCAATTTTTTTTGGGTAAATGAGAAAATCTCCAAAAAGATGGATGACCTCACGCTTGATATTAAATATTCAAAAAATGAAAAGATGGAGTTCCCTGGAGTTTCACTTAGTGGATTAATTACCAAAATTCAGCTACCTGTTGGAAATGAATCTTCCAGTTTCATTTATACGAACGGCTTATTTATGGACCGAATTAAAGAGTTTCAAGCCAACGTGCTATTCAATGAATTGCACAATAGCATTGACACCTTACAAATTCTTGATTTCACACAAAATAATGTAAAGTACAAGCAGTTTATTGACCCGATCAAGGATCAAGCGGGAGTAACCAGCTACATTTTCTCAATGGCCTCTTTGCAGCCGGTTGATGAAGCCGTACAAATGCTTAAAGATTATTATGTGTATATGATCGCTTTAGTTATCCTACTTATTGTTCTCGCTGCGTTTTATTATTCGAGAAAGATTGCCAAACCTTTGCTTCAAATTAATCAGACTACGAAAAAGATCGCAAATTTAGATTTTTCGGAAACCATTTCGATAAGATCCAAAGATGAAATTGGTGACTTGTCTCAGAGTATCAATTCTCTTTCCCGAACTCTGAATTCCTATATCCAACAATTGCAAAAGGACATTGAGAAAGAAAAGCAACTGGAAAGTACAAGGAAAGAATTTATTTCAGGAGTCTCGCATGAGTTGAAAACGCCTCTGAGCGTCATGAAAAGTTGCATTTCCATTATGAAGGATGGCGTTGCTACGCATAAGAAAGATCATTATTTTGAAGCGATGGACAAAGAAGTGGATAAGATGAATCTCTTAATTCTGGATATGCTGGAGCTTGCAAAGTTTGAATCTGGAACCTATAAAATGAAAATGGATATGTTTAGCATTGATAAGCTCGTGGAAGAGTGCTGTGAGAAGTTATTGTTGGAATTCAAAGGCAAAGAGCTCAAAGTACACACCGAACTTGCTTCGGTTGAAGTCATGGCTAATCAACACAGAATCGAACAAGTGATTATGAATTTCTTGACCAATGCGATCCGCTACTCACCCGAACATGAGCATATTTTCATTACCATCAAAGAAGAAACAACTCGAGTCAAGATTAGCATAGAAAATAAAGGAGCTCACATTCCCGCGGATCAATTAGACAAAGTCTGGGAGCGATTCTATCGTGGAGATATCGCACGCCAACGTGCACATGGCGGGACTGGACTAGGACTGGCCATTTCCAAAAATATATTGGAATTGCATGGCGTACAATACGGCGCCGCGAATACGGAAGACGGAGTTTTGTTTTTCTTTTATTTGAATATACAAGCGTAATAAAAAATTACGATGTCATTGAGCTAAACATTCCTGTATAGCCTAAGAAATGGGCTTTGTCAAAAAAGGAGCGCCTCGGTATGATGGGTTTGTCGACGGGTAGATACCCAACACCATCAAGGAGGCGCTCTTATTATGAAGTTTAAGCAATCAGACGGTCAAAATCAACGTATTGAACGAATTACTACTTCACATCTTGTTGTGGGCATTGATATGGCAAAGGAAACTCAAGTAGCTCAAGCTACAAATTTTCGGGGAATTGTCCTTACAAACCAGCATCTATCATTCAAAAACACTATCCAGGGATTTGAGAAATTACAGCGTTGGATGGAAGGTTTGCAACAAAAACATCGACTGAAGGATATCATAATTGGCATGGAGCCGACGGGACACTACTGGTACAGTTTAGCTAACTGGCTTGCCCAGAAAGGCCTAAACGTCGTTTTAGTTAATCCAGCAACGACGAAACGAAACAAAGAGAACCGAGATAATTGTCCTTCCAAGAGTGACCCAAAGGATGCCCTTGTTATTGCGGATGTTGTTAGCCGTGGCTATTATTATGAATACATTCGGCAAGCAACTCATTTTCAGAGGTTACGAACCCTAATGAATGATCGAGAATTTTGGGTTACAAATAGTGTTCGGATGCAGAATCGGATCATACGCTGGCTGGATATACGCTTCCCTGAGTATGCTTCTGTGTTTAAAGATTGGACCTGCCCACGCTCCATAGCTACACTCAAAGAGTTCCCGTCTCCGTTGGATCTAAAAGGTCAATCTACATCAGAAGTTATTACAGGTTGGCGAAAATATATGAAACGAGCTGGCGGCTCCACAGGTATTCAGAAGGCAGCTGAGCTACTCTCTAAAGCGGTTCAAAGCGTGGGGGAAACTGTAGCGCTGAATGAGGCCAAACAGGATCTGCATCGCTTACTAGAAGAGTACGAGCGTATTGACGGTATATTGAACCAAATAGCAAAAGAAATCGCGGCTTTGCTTGGTGAGATCCCGATTGCTAGCCAGCTTCGTTCCATTAAAGGTTTGGGCACGATCTATATTGCAGCAATTCTGGCTGGTGCCGGTGATCTGACGCAGTACGTTCACGGTCGTCAATTGCTACGAAAAGCCGGTTTAAATTTGGCAGAAAGCATGTCTGGAAAGCGTAAAGGCCAGATCATACTCTCCAAACGAGGAGATTCCACACTCCGAAAATATTTGTATCTGGCTACCTTAACATTAGTGGGAACAAATCCTATATTTAAGCAATTACATCTGAATAATGTGCAAGTTAAACATATGAGTAAGCAGAAGTCGATATTTAAACTGCTTGGAAAACTGGCACGAATCTTAGTTGGCTTGGTGCATTCCGAGGAGTCATTCACTCCTGAAAAAACAGTCATTCCGTATACCCACGCTGCCTAACATCTTCGAACTAATGTAAATTGATTCATTCGCAGGACTTCAAAAAAGAAAGCACGGAGGACCGAGTTCGTTCTTCATAAGGGCACAGACCCATCCGCTAAACGCTATCGGTCTCCACACCTTGGATAGGTGTAACGAAGGAATGTAAGGGCGTCGACCCGTAGAGCCTTGGGATGGTCAATCTCCAAGGGATTGTGGAGTATGCGTGCAGTAGATTATTGAAATGGGGAAATGTTCCAATGTTTCTTCTGTTCCCGCATGCCATAGAAGGGTTCATTACGGTCTCAACAACCTAGTATTCTTAAGATTACTATATTTCAAGGTGATGAAATCCTGCGAATGAATGAGTTTACGTGAAATAAACCCTTAAAACTGAGGGACGAAGAACGTTAGTGAATTAATCAGGAAGCAGATTGCCGCGACCGGCATCTGCTTCTTTTCCGTTGAACCTTCCTGTAGGACCTAAGAAATGGTCTTTGTCAAAAAAGGAGCGCCTCGGTATGATGGGTTTGTCCACGGGTTTGAAACCCAACACCATCAAGGAGGCGCTCTTTATGAAGTTTAAGCAATCAGACGAACAAAATCAACGGATAGAAAGAATAACTCCAACTCACTTAGTAATTGGCATCGACATGGCGAAGGATGCCCATGTTGCACAGGCAACGAACTTTCGCGGAATAGTTCTTTCAAAACGCCATCTTTCCTTTACCAACAACAAGGATGGGTTTGAAAGGTTTGGCCGTTGGGTTAGTGAATTGCAGCAGAAACACCGATTGAACAACATAATAATTGGAATGGAACCGACGGGGCACTACTGGTTTAATCTAGCGAATTGGTTGGTAGAACAGAGGTTAAACGTTGTTCTGGTGAACCCTGTTACGACTAAGAGAAACAAGGAGAATAGAGATAATTCTCCCTCCAAAAATGATCCAAAGGACGCTCTTGTCATCGCGGATGTTGTCAGTAGAGGGTATTACTCTGAATACACGAAGCAATCACATTCTTTTCAGAAGTTACGCGTTATCATGAGCGATCGAGAGTTTTGGGTGGCGAATAGCATACGGCTTCAGAACCGAATCATTCGCTGGCTGGATATCCGTTTCCCCGAATTTACTTCAGTTTTTTCGGATTGGACCTGCAAGCGATCCTTAGCGACGCTTTATGAATCCCCTGTTCCAGCAGACTTACATGGGATGACTACAGCAGAAGTCATAGCAAGCTGGAGAAAGCACATGAAACGAGCAGGCGGTACCACAGGGCTAGAGAAGGCTGCCCAGCTCATCGCTTCTGCAGCTAGAAGTATAGGTGAAACTACAGCTACTCACGAAGCCAAACAAGATTTGCGCAGACTACTCGATGAATATTGTCGCATTGTTGAGATTCTAGAGAATATTGAAGAAGAAATCCTGGTGATCCTAGATAAGATACCTTTGGCTCATCAACTTCGCTCCATTCAAGGTCTTGGACCCATATTCATTGCTGCTATCCTTTCGGGTGCAGGTGATCTAAATCTGTATTCTCACGGGAGACAACTTCTGAGAAGAGCAGGTATGAACCTAGCCGAGAGTATGTCGGGTAAACGGAAAGGGCAGATCGTACTCTCAAAACGGGGAGATTCAACTCTGCGAAAGTATTTGTATTTAGCTACGTTACGTCTTATTGGTAACAATGTGTTGTTTCGGAAGTGGCATGAACATAATGTACAAGTACTGCACATGAAAAAGTACCGTTCCTTGTTTAAATTAGTTGGTAAACTAGCACGTATTCTGGTTGGTATGGCTCAACGAGGAGAGTCTTTTTCACCTGACAAAGCACGTATTCATGACTGTGTAGCAGCTTAATGTAAATCTAGATTACGTAGGTTGGTTCATTCGCAGGATTACAAAGAAAGCACGGAGTACCGATTACCCGTTACTTAAGGGCACTGACCCGCACGTTGAACTTGATCGGCCTCCACCCCTTGGACAGGTGTAACGAAGGAAGGTAAGGGCATAGACCCGTTGAGATATGGGAGGGTGAACCTCCGAGGGCATTGTGGAGAATGCGTGCAATAAATGGAATTATGAGGAAATTAAGTCTTATCCTCTATTTGCGCATACCTTTATGGCCGTTCGGTGGTGCCACCACCACTACTAAACCGTTGTATCCTTTTTCCAAGAGGGATGTAATCCTGCGAATGAGCGAGTAAACGTGAGAAAATCCCTTAATACCGAGGGAGTAACGGGCAGAATAACGGAATACCGTCAATATTAAACACAAAAAAAATTGACTTCGAGTGTACTCGAAGCCGTAGACTATCTTCTAAAGATCATACATTAACTTTTGATGTTTATTGGATGTGTTTCGGTATATCGTACTTCTCTCCACATTCTGGGTTGTTGTTGACTGGATTCCAGGTATCCTCTAATTGGCCAGCTAAGACATTTGCGTAGTAAGCCTTTTTCTCTTTTATGTGCTTTAATTGAAGGTTATATTCAAGTATTTTCGCTTCAAGTTCTTTTTCTTGTTTTGCAATAAGCTCAGCCCTCTCAGGAACTGTTTCATCACCTTGCAAACACATGGCAATGTAATGCTTGACTTCGGAAATAGGCAATCCAGAAATACGAAAGCAATGCACCATCCGCAACCAATCCAGATCATGATCAGAGAATAAACGATTGTTTCTTTTATTTCTTGAAGTAAAAGGAATTAATTTTTGATCATCATAGTATCGAATCGTATGTTTTGTAAGACCAGTTATTTCAGATACATCTTTCACTGTATATTTAGGTTCATGTAATGACTGATTCAAAATTTCTACCTCCTTACTATTGACTTCGAGTTACTCGAATACTTTACGATGTCATTGTACCAATGTTGTGAGCGTTCATCAACTGGTAATGGAATGCGAATGAACGCTTTAATTTAAGACAACAATCTTGTAAATATAATTTGAAAGAGGTTAGAGAATGCACACAAAATATAACAACTTGTTTGAATCCTTAACATTCAGTAACGGAATAACTCTTAGAAATCGTGTCGTTATGGCGCCTATGACCACTTGGGCAAGTAATGACGATTACACGGTTTCCGATGATGAAGTGAAATATTACAGAAAGAGAGTGGATGGCGTAGGTCTGGTTATAACCGGATATACACATGTCCAACCAAACGGTATAGGCTTTACAAATGAATTGGCAGCTTATGATGATAAATTTATTCCGAGCTTACGAAAATTGGCGGATGCGGCGAAAAGCGGTTGAGCTCCAGCGTTACTTCAGATATTCCACGCAGGTAACAAAGCACTACCGGACTTGGCACCAAATGGAGATGTAGTAAGTTCAAGCTCTGTAGAGACTGAAGCTACAGCATTTGCTCCATCAGTTTTGCCTAGAGAGCTTTCACACTATGAAATTTTGGATGTGATCCATGCTTTTGCAGAAACAACCAGACGAGCTATTGAAGCTGGTTTTGATGGTGTAGAAGTTCATGGTGCACACGGGTTTTTACTCCAGAATTTCTTCTCTCCATTCTACAACCGACGTGAGGACCAATGGGGGGGATCAATGGAGAATCGCTTGCGTTTTCCATTAGAAGTAGTTCAAGTAATCAAAAAAACGATTAACAAACATGCCACAAAACCGTTTATTCTGGGATACAGAATTTCTCCTGAAGAACAAGGCGGTTATGGGATGGATGAAGCCTATGAATTAATTGACTGTCTTATTGAACAGGGGTTGGATTATATCCATGCTTCGCTCGATGATATATCTTCAAAACCACGAGGAAGTGTAAATGGAAAAACACGGCTTGAATTGATTTTAGAAAGAGTAGACGGCAGAGTTCCTGTTATGGCTGCTGGTTCTATGGTAGCTCCAGATGCTGTTGCAACAGCAATCGATAAGGGCTTAGCCTTAGCAGCGGTTGGTCATGCTTTAATCATGAATCCAGACTGGGTTAAAAAGGTTCAGAACGGTAAAGAAGATGAAATTGAGACGGTGGTTAAGACTTCAAAAGTAAGCGAGCTTGAGCTTCCGGAGAAACTTTGGAATATTATCCAAGCTTCAGGCCAATGGTTTAAGATTGAAGAAGAATAACATCGTTATTGTTACTTGATATTCAAATTGCTGTCGGGTGACAAGAACATTATCTCATTCCCGACGGATAGGGGTATGGACAAAAGCGAATTACTACTAGGCAGAAACGTTTGTTCCGTTAGAGAATAAAGTGCTTGTCCAGAATGCTACAATCGCTAAGGCGCATAATAAAAAGGCCGACCCGAATTTTACCATTCAGGTCGGCCTCTTCTTTGATAATTTGTTTATTAGCCTTCAATTTTCACGCCAGTCATTTTCTCGCTCATGATCCACAAGCGTTCCGCCATGTCGGGGTCGACGGCCCAAGGAAGTACGCCATGATACTGTTGGCTCATATCTCCCATCTTGAAGTCAGCAACCAATTCCGCAATGTCGCAGTCCAAGCAGTAAACGCCGCCTTTTCCTTCTAATTGCTGGCTCGTTGCGCACCAAACGCTTGTCGCTGCTCCTTGCTCTGTTGTTTTGAATACGCCGCCAACACCACGCTCTTGATCAGATAAAAAACGAGCTAGTTCAGTGTCGATTCGGCCTGGATGTACGGAGAACGCACGAATACCGTCCGCATAACCGCGCTTGTCGAGGCCTACCGCAAACAAAGCGTTTGCCGATTTCGATTGGCCGTAAGCTTTCCATTTGTCGTATTCGCGCTTTTCAAAGTTAGGATCTTCGAAGTCGACACCACCGAATCGAACTCCTGCTGAGGAGAGTGATACGACCCGAGCGTTCCCTGCTTGCTTCAATGCTGTCCATAGACGCAATGTTAATTGGAAGTGACCCAAATGATTCGTAGCGAATTGAGATTCATAGCCGCGAGCATCGCGAACTAGTGGAGGAGCCATGATACCTGCGTTAGCGAACAAAAAGTCAAGCTGTCTCCCGGAAGTCAGGAAGAGTTGAGCGAATTTGTCAATCGACGCAGGATCGCTCAGATCGAGCTTTTCTATTTCTATGCCAGCAATACCGGCGAGAGCGCTGCCGGCCTGCTCAGGTGAACGAGCTGCTACAATGACAGTAGCGCCTGCAGCCGCCAGTGCGCGAGTCGTTTCAAGACCAATACCAGAATGTCCACCTGTTACGATGGCGATCTTACCGTTTAGATTTATGTCTTTAACAGTTTCCAAAGCGGTCGTTTCCGCTCCAAAACCCGATGAGATCGGTAATTGTGGAGTAATTTTATATTCGTTGTTATTTACCATGATTCAATTCCTCCTAAGAATAAGGTTGTGCTTAAATAATGAATTTCATACCGATTAACCGTTCGCTTAACTCCCAAAGTCGATCCGCCATTTCGGGATCGATCGCCCAAGTCATTGCGCCGTTTGGTACAGTTGCTGCATCTTTCGCCTCAACAACGTTAGCGATGTCCACATTTTCACAGTAAACTCCACCCATTCCGTCAAGCTTCTTGTTTGTCGCGCACCAAACCGACGTAGCCGAACCTTGTTCAGCGGTTTTGAACTTGAAAAACGTCTGTGCTGTGGATAGTTCATCTTCCGACATATAACGAACTAAATTGGTCATTATAGCACCCGGATGAACTGCAAATGACCGAACACCGTCTACCGCTCCCCGCCGGTCAAGAGCAACGGCAAACAGAGAAGTAGCAGATTTGGACTGTCCATATGCTTGTTGTTTGTTGTATTCGCGCAGTTCGTAGTTTGGATCATCAAAATTAACTCCTCCAAAGCGAATTCCCGAGGATGAAAGTGATACAACACGAGCACCGTTTTCCTGTTTTAATGCTGGCCAAAGGCGCGCCGTCAATTGAAAATGTCCCAGATGATTAATGGCAAATTGAGACTCGTACCCGCGAGCGTCCCGCGTTAACGGTGGTGTCATAATGCCTGCGTTATTGATTAAAATATGAATTGGTTTACCAAATGCCAAAAAGTGTTTCGCAAATGCATCAATCGAGGCTGGATTGATTAAATCGAGTTCCGCGACCTTAACCCCATCTATCTCCGCAACAGCGGTACGGGCTGACTCTACGGAGCGCGCCGGAACAATAACTGAAGCTCCTGCTTCCGCTAGAGCGCGTGTCGTCTCTAGCCCAATCCCGGAATACCCGCCGGTTACGATCGCGATTTTCCCCTTAAGATCCACCCCTGCGACCACTTCCCGGGCGGTCGATTGCGCGCCGAAGCCCGACAAGATCGGGGCTTGCGGAGTCGCTTTATAACCACTGCTAGTGGACATACAGAGTTCCTCCCTCCCAATAATAAAGTTCTTTGTTTGTCCGCAAAGCCAACCAGGCTTGACGAATGATCACATCATAACACTCCGAAAATACAAAGTAAACAAAAAACGTAATATATGTCTACATTGTTCTCTTTGCTTAAACTGTATTGTATATTAAAATAGATTGAAGGAGGGATTACACATGAATGCCCCAATGAATCAAGACGCAAAAACGAAACTATTAAAAAAATTGATTGTATCCGTCATTAGAGATGGTTTTCTACATTTAAAGATGGACGATATCGCGAAATATATGGACGTAAGCCGAGCGACTATGTACAAGCGTTTTTCATCTAAAGAGGATGTTATAGATGGTGTTGTCCGCATTATCGTTGATTATATCGAGAGGCTAGAGGAGCGTAACGACAACGAAGATGAATCTTATTTTGGCCTCTGGTTTCAGCAGCTATTTGAACAATCGGTATCGCTTATAGAGTTTATTACTGACGTATTTATGAAAGATTTGCAAGCATCGTACCCCGACCTCTACAACATGCTTAAAGACGTATTGCGGAAGCGAGAAGAACATTCTCTCCGCTTTTATCGCCTAGGAATAGACAAAGGCATTTTTAACAAAATCAACGGAAAGTTTATTTTGCTGCAAGACGACCTTCTGCTACACGAAGTCACAAGCGTTAAATATTTGCTCTACAATCAAACAACAATAAAGGAAGTGTTGCACGACTATTATCAATTAAAAAAAATGCAGCTGTTTAAAGCCGATAAACTTTCGCTTGTTGACGATACCAACATAAATCCCGTTATAGATCGGCTATCTGAAAAATTCATTCGAACGTTAATGTAAGCTAATCAATGTAACTTTTATAGAGGGTTGCGAAAAGAACTTCTAGATATCGTTGGATTTGATTATGATCAGTTATTATCATTTCACTCCCTAACGGAAAACGATAGAACAATAAAACAGTAGTAATCTAGGACTTTATTTTCTCGTCCATTAGTGCAACTGATCCATTTGAAAGAGTCAGTCTAATACTTATTATTCAATGCCCAACGGTATTGCAATTCGAAACACCGCACGACTTCAATATTCAGTCTAATACTTTATTAAAGGCAGATGAAATTAACAATTTGACATATTGCAAAAATATAATATATAATAGTCAACATGACCAACACAATTGAGATTTTCAAGGCACTTTCCAATGAAGCGCGTGTTCAAATTTTAGAATGGTTGAAAGATCCAACAACTCATTTTTCACCCCAGGAAGGGGCTGACCTTATTACAGTTGGGGTATGTGTGAGTCAAATCACTGAAAAATTAAATATGAATCAATCTACGGCTTCGCAATACCTCTCCATGCTTCAAAGAGCAGGACTGGTTCATGCTACACGCTTAGGGAAGTGGACCTACTACAAAAGAAATGAAGATGCGATTAATGATATCGGTCGGTTCCTTCAGAAATAGCAATTATACAGAAGACTGAATTCATTCTTGGAATTCAGTTTCTCTAGAACTATCATATTGACAATTCGCAAAATCTAAATTTTTTTAATTATTTATATCGACAATTTGTAATATATGAATATTTATTTAAGGAGTGATGTGCATAAAATTGTGACTGGCGTCTCAAAATGTCATTATGCTAAGCAGCTGGCACACGTTTTTGAGTGCCATGCTTTCTAATGAATTGGTTGCTTTCAGGTTTCTGGTTTACAAAATGCTCGACCAAATTTCGCCTACTAACGTGGCTTATGTTTGTAGCGATAAGAAAATAAAAAATAAAATAAAAGAGGGATAACAAAAATGCAGAACTTTGAATTTAAAAACCCGACTAAGCTATTGTTTGGAAAAGGCCATGTAAGCAGCCTGAAAAATGAAATTCCTGCTTACGGCAAACGTGTCTTGCTAGTATACGGGGGCGGAAGTATAAAAAAAAATGGGCTTTACGATAAAGTTATCAGTGAACTAAAGGAAATCGAAGCTTTTGTCGTTGAGCTAGGAGGAGTTGAACCGAATCCACGACTAACAACCGTCCAAAAAGGAATTACCCTTATCAGAGAAAATATGCTTGATTTTATTCTTGCGGTCGGCGGCGGTAGCGTAATTGATTGTGCTAAAGCGATTGCCGCGGGCGTGCCATATGACGGTGATGTGTGGGATATCGTGACTAGTAAGGTGAACGCCCCTTCTAATTCCGTACCGATTGGCACGGTTATAACGATAGCGGGAACTGGATCAGAAATGAACGGAAATTCCGTCATTACGAACTGGGAAACGAATACGAAAGCATTCTTTAATTCCAGTCATGTGCTTCCAAAATTCAGTATTCTAGATCCAGAGCTTACATTCACCGTACCTCGGGATCAAACGGTATACGGCAGCGTTGATATTATGTCCCATGTCTTTGAACAGTATTTTCATGGTTCGAGCAATGCACCTCTTCAGGAAAGAATCGGTGAAGCAATTCTTCGTACCGTCATCGAGACGGCGCCTAAGCTCGTGAATGATTTGAACAATTACGAACATCGCGAAGTCATGTTATTAAATGGAACATTGGCCTTAAATGGACTAACTGGAATGGGCGTTAGTCCGGATTGGTCGACGCATCTCATCGAACATGCTGTATCAGCTGTCCATGACATCCCACATGGCGGGGGAATCGCGATTATTGCCCCGCGTTGGATGGAACATGTCGCGGCCGTACGTCCGGAGAAAGTCGCGCAGCTGGGTGTTCGTGTATTTGATTTGGTCCCGACAGGAAAAACAGATGCTCAATTGGCAGCAGAAGCGATTCAATCCCTCAAGAAATTCTGGACATCCATCGGAGCGCCTACGAAGTTGTCGGACTATGGAATCGATGACAAGGAAATTGAACTGATGACGGAAAGGGCTATGCTTGCCGATCAAATAGGTAGCTATGTTCCTCTAACTAAAGAAGATGTCAGAAAGATTTTGAGAAATTCTTTATAATGTACTAAATGGTGGATGTTTCTATTAAGAAAAAGGCTTGTAAAGTAAGAAGGCAGAAGACTCAAAAGAGTTCTTTATATTAATGAAAGAGCGCTTATCGGGTCGCTCTTTCATTAATTGTTATTAAACTAATCACTTATCTTAATTTCAAGCTCACCTAATGAGTCTATGCAAACAGCTACAGAATATATTAAAGCGATAGTTTTTTATTCCGATGTGAAATGTTGCATTGCATTCTTTACTCATATTCAAAACTTTGGCTGAAAAAGCTTATTAAATTTCTATCTACTAAAAGGTAGAATACGAACAATAACAAAAACACGGCAGATCTAATTCTAGATAAGCATACATTTACAGGCTTGCAGTTGCTAGCTGATCTATTCAGCGCATTTAAGCAGCAGTAAGCAGCACCGGAAGATTCGTTCATCACCATGCCGGATCGGTCGTAGCATCCCTAAAGTTTGCGGTTCGTGCCGGTATACTTGATTTCATCATATACGTAAAAGTTTGGAGCGATTATAATATGGGGATTTTTAATTGGTTTAAAAAGGAGAACTCAACAGTGACAACTACTAAAGTGAAATTAGCCGTGATTTACTATAGCTCTAATGGAACAAACTATCAATTAGCCCAATGGGCAGCGGAGGGCGCCCGTGAAGCCGGAGCCGATGTGAAAATCTTGAAAGTCGCAGAAACGGCACCTCAATCCGTTGTGGATGGTCAACCTTCCTGGAAAGCGCATCTCGAGACGACGAAGAACGTACCGACTGCGATGGTAGAGGATTTGGAGTGGGCGGATGCCATTATCTTCAGTATGCCGACTCGATTCGGTAACTTGCCGGCGCAGTTGAAGCAATTCCTCGATACGACCGGCGGTCTGTGGGCGCAAGGTAAAACGGTAAACAAAGTCGTGAGCGCCATGACATCCGCTACGAATCCGAATGCGGGTCAAGAACAAACGATCCTGCAGCTATACACGTCCATGTACCATTGGGGCGCCATCGTCGCCGCGCCTGGCTTCACGGATCAGGCGGTCTTCACGGCCGGAGGCAATCCGTACGGCACAAGCGTAACCGTGGGTCAAGACGGCAAGATTAAAGAAGATGCACGCGGTGCGGCAGCGCATCAGGCCAAACGAACCGTATCGATTGCAAAAGCGTTGAAAATCGGTTTTGAACAACAGCAATAATATAAACGGGGAGCAATCATAAAATGAGCAATCAAGGTAAAGTATATGTCATCACTGGCGGAAGCAGCGGACTTGGTAAAGCTATGGCAGTAGAATTAGTGAAACGCGGCGCGAATGTCGTCATCAACTGACGCTGTGAACAAGCGCTGGCGGATGCCGCGAAGGATATCCATTCGAAATGGAGGAAATTATTCATGCCGATCGTAAACATTCAAGTAACGAGAGAAGGCACGAGGCCTGATCGAGACTCGATGACTGCCGAAGAAAAAGCAGCCCTCATCAAGGGCGTAAGCGAATTGTTGCTTACCGTGCTGAGTAAGCCGTTGGAATCGACATTCGTAGTGATCGAAGAAGTCGACACAGACAATTGGGGTTGGGGAGGACTTAAGGCACTGGAGTACCGCCGGAAGGTGGCTGCACAGAAAGCAGACGCTGAAAGTTAATCCTAGCTTAGAAGAGGCCCGTTTGGCATCCACGTATCAGTGTAAACTGTATAAAGAAAACCGATAAAGGAGAACAACCAATGGCAAAAATGATCGTACTTTATGAACAGCCCAAAAACCTAGAAGCGTTCGAGAAATATTACTTTGATGTTCATATCCCATTAGTACAACAAATTCCTGGGATACAAAGCGTCTCCATTCATCGTGTAAAGCAATCCCTGTACACCAATAGAGAATTATATTTGGTCGTTGAAATTGTATTTGACCACTTAGAAGCTTTGAATCAGGGAATGGCGACAGCTGAAGGCGAAGCCGTACAAAACGATCCCAAAAATTTTATTGAATTTTTGCATAGCCCGCCAGCTATCTATATTGTGGAATAACAATTTCACGTCATTGTCAGCGCATTTCGTGGTAATTGAGCGATACCGAGAGCGGTTCAAAGAGTTCAAAGACAAGAAACATGACATGCCACTGCCTTCGAGCTGGTGAAGAATGTCTGGAATATCTAATCGCGACCACGAATGAGAATCTCATACTGCATGGAGATCTGTATCATGATAACATCCTTCGGCAAGGTGAAGAGAAATGGTCAGTGATTGACCCCAAAGATATTATCAGCGTTCCAGAAGGAGTATACAATCTTAGTTCGCCACCAAGAGAGATATGAGATTCATTAGTCCAATTTCTCTTGTAATCGATAAACCTGTTAATTGGAAACACATCCCCCACCCAAGCAGGTTGACTATATACAATTTCTAAACACACCACGGTGGTGTGTTTTTTTATTTCGAAATGCGGCTGACACACACTCGGCGGCGGGAATGAGATAAAGTTCTTGTCATCCGACAATTGCTGTTAAAGTTGAAAGTATTGGAGCTCACTCGCCAAATAACATAACGGATAACGATAGCCTATTAAAGACACCGCGGTAGCCTGTTACGATCGGCTGCCTTTTCCACTTAACCAGCAGAATAGTTGAGTAACTCCTTAGCAGAACAAACATCTTATGGTAATGTAAATAAAGGACTAAGATAGCAAAAGCTGAGGAAGGTGCTTCAGTAATGGATAACTTTAAGTTACTTCAAATGGCAATAAAGCACTATGGATTTAACCCTGAAGATTTGGTTTTCGAAAAAGAACTTCAATCGAATACTTGGCATGGGGATTTACACTTCAAAATTCAGCTAAAAGAAAAGTCTTTCTCAGCAAGATTTATTAGCTATAAGCGATATGAAAATAACGTATTTGTTAAACTAACGGATGAAGTTCTTACAGAACAGATTAAATTTTGCAATTATCTACGTGAATACGGAATTCCTTTTATGAAACATCGGTCAACTGTACAAGCTGAACCATTTATTTTGATTAATGATGGGGATAAGGAATGGAGATTCCTATTATTTGAGTGGATTGAAGGTGAGCATATTATTCATTGTACTGAGCTCGTCTCAGAAAAATTTGGTAAGCTAGCACGAAAGATTCACGACATATCAGCAAAATTTGAAAGTGAGGTTTTTACAAAAGAATCCCATGTTTATGGTTCACAACAATTTCTTGGAATGATTCGTAAAGAATTAGGCTCAATTAAGCTAATGGCAAGAACAGACGAATTGTTACAAAATTACATATCACTTGTAGAATATCATATAGAAAAAGCCAAATCTGAATCATTGGAGTTCATAGTTCAAAGTGACCTAAACAATCTAAACATATTGTGGGATAGTAATGGTGAAATCAATGGAATAGTTGATTTTGAATCTATCACTTATACGGATAGAGTAGAGGGTTTAGCATGGTTAATAAAATGGTATTCACGAACTCATGGACTAGGTTCCCACGAAATGTCTCCTGCACTTGGAAAGGCGGTATTACATGGTTATGAGGCAAAAGATATCTTAAATCAAAATGATTTTAACAGACTTCCTTCATTACTATGGTTGTCAGGTTGTTTAAATTGGAATTTTATTGCTAAAACAATAAATTTAATGAAGAATATGGAAGATCTACTCCTAGTAGAACATCTAACTAAGTATTTAAAACGTGGGGAAATACTCTTATCTCTTATTTAATGCATACTAGACTATATGTTGTTGAACAGGAGTGACTTGTTGTTATATTTCCAAAATAAGAACCCGGTCAAGTAAACCGGGTTTGTTAATGCTTTGAAGTTCGAACTCCTCGCTCGCTTAAGCGCAGAGAGTGGGATGACGGTACGTAACAGCTTTACTTCGATTTCTTTTGTTCTCCAGTTTTACCTGATGACGTGGTATGCTTCGGGTTACTAGTGTCTTTAGTTTTACTCATGTTTATTGTTCACCTCCTGTCTTATTCCATAAAAGTATTTCTCCAAACCGCAATCCTTATTAGAAAAATGGTTGTATTTCGGAATACGGGTTTTTGTATCCCCTATGCAGCTTGAAAAGAACGGGGCAGCTTCTCGCTCACCTAACGGGCAGAATAATTAAAGGGAATCAATCTGAGTTAAACGAATTATTAAAAAAGAGATATGTGTATTTTTACTAAATTGTAGAGGGGAAATAATCGTGCCAGACCTCACAAAAACCGTACTCGAAGACATGAACAAGCAACTTGATCGAATCATAAAGAGCTTAAACCAACTTGATGATGATTTGATTTGGAAAAGAATAAAGGATTCTATGAATAGCATTGGAAACCTTTGCTTACATTTAGCTGGAAACGAGTATCAGAATTTCATAAGTGTTATTGGAAACAAACCTTTCATCCGGGAACGCACTCGAGAATTTAATTCTGAAGGTGGCATATCAAAAGATGAATTGAGTAGTCTTCTTTTGAGGACACGATCCGAATCTGAAACTATATTATCAGCTTTGTCTGAGGAGGATTTAAAAAGGGAAGTCATAATCCGCTATGACTTGGAGGATTGGAACAGAATGCTTCAGGTTAATGCTTCAGAAAATGAAACCTATGAAGTGAGAGTAATCAGTCGGCTTCTTATTCAGGTTGCGGCACACTATGGATATCATGCTGGGCAAATTGTATTACTCTCCAAATTAATGAAAGATTCGAATGAACACATAACAGGACAATATCATTGATTATTCATTCAACGGGAACTATAGTTCAATGATGACAACGACGGCAGCCGGCGAGAACCAATCGGCTGCCGTCGTTACGCTAACGGGCAGTTTAGTTTCATTTAAGAAATTTTAATATATATACGTAATTATGTATAATTATTCATAAAGAACAATGATAAGAAGAGTTGAACAGTGCTGGTCCAGCATCTTTTAGGGCTAGCTTTTATATTATTTAGAGGTTTTGAATTACGCTAAAATTCACGCTCCTTTTACTTTCATCGCCCTTCATGATAATTTTATAAGTTAGAAGCAGAGCATTTTGAATTTAATGTCCCTTTCACTTTGATAAGATGGTGACAGAAACAACAACATAGTAATGGAGGGGCAACAACATATGAAAAAACTAAGTCAAACAGTCGTAAGCGCTATCGTGGTTGGTGGTTTGTTGGCGGGATGTTCTTCGCAAAGCAATAGTGGAAGCGCATCAAGCAATTCATCAGCGGAACCAAAGCAAACAGATGCAGCTGTGACAAAAGAAGAAAAAGTAAAACTTACATTCTGGAGAAACTCAGGGAATGATACGGAAAATGCTGCCTATGATAAGCTAGTGGCATCCTTTATGCAAAAGTACCCGAATATTTCCGTGGAAATGACACCGATTCCATACTCCGATTATGACACGAAATTGCGTGTATCCATCGCTTCCGGCAGCCCACCGGACATCATGGCGTTAGATGCACCTACCGTCGGTTCGTATGCAAACGCGGGAGCGCTTAAACCATTAACCGCCTACTTCAAAGCAGACGGCAATATGGATGATGTTCCAAAATCAACACTTGCGACCTACACGTATCAAAATGAAATCTACATGGCACCTCTGACGGAATCTTCGATTGCGATGTTCTATAACAAAAAGCTTTTCCAAGCGAAAGGCATTCCCCTTCCGTCTAAAAATCCAGATGAGCCATGGACTTGGGATCAAGTTCTGGATGCTGCGAAAAAAGTAAATGACCCAGCGAATGGCATCTTTGGCATTGACCCGGCGCAAGGCTTTGGCAATGCGGGTGCAACCGCTTATTTCAAATATCCGATCGTTTGGCAATTCGGTGGGGAAATTATGAGTCCAGATGGAAAAACATCCAAAGGCTTCCTAGACTCACCGCAAACGAAAAAAGCCGTTCAGTTCTTCTCTGATCTATATAATAAAGATAAAGTATCTGCGTTGGAGTATCCACCAGATCCGTTCCCGAACGGCAAATTGGCTATTACGATTGATGGCTCATGGTCCCTGGCTAATCTGAAGGAGAAATTCCCGAATTTCAAGCTGGGCGAAGACTATGATATAGCTCCATTGCCAAAAGGAACGGCACAAGCAGTAGCAAACGGCAGCTGGGCTCTCGGTATTTCAGGGAAAAGTAAGCACCCAGATGAAGCGTGGAAGTTCATTAACTGGGTAACTGGGGAAGAAGGACAGAAAACGTATGCAGGTATGACGAAAGATATCCCTTCCCGTTATTCATCTGCCAAGGCGTTCCCAGAGTTAAATGAGTATCCGAAGAATATCTTTGTTATTCAAAATCAAAAGTATGGTAGACCGCGTCCGATCACGCCTATCTTCCCGCAAATGTCGGATGCTGTAAACAAAATGTTCGAAGATGTCACGATTGGCAAAAGAAACATTGATGCGTCCATTGCAGAGGCCGTTACGACAATTGATAAAGCGTACGCAGATGTCCTAGCACAGCAGAAGAAGTAAGTAGCTCCAGATAAGTGAGACGAATCATTTCGGTGATCGTCTCTTTGTCGTTGTTTGGTTAGGCGCTCCAGAGATATGATAAGTAGATATTACTTAAATAAAATGATTAGATTTCAGATATAACGGGGGGATATCATGTTTTTCTCATTGAGGAGCCGTTTGATGGCGGTATTTTCGGTTCTACTGCTTCTCCCTTTTGCAACATTGGCTTATATACTTAGTGAAGAAGCTACCAAAACGATCAAGTCGTCGATTGAAGCTTCAACCTCTCAAACCATTGAGCAGTTTGCCTCACATGTGGGGACGCTACTTACGCAGGTCGAGGATGCAGGCAATCAAGTGGTGAGCGCTCGAACGACTCAGGAGTGGTTGACCGTGCATTTAAATCCAGATAGTACGATTCAGGAACGAGTTCTTACGAAGCAACGATTGCGGGAGTATTTCTCGTCTTATGCGGTGAACAACTCCAGTGGGATATCCATTAGTGCGTTTGTTGAGGATACAGGCGGTGTGTGGACACAGGATAAATCGTACAAGAACAGTGAGTGGTTTCAGGGGTTTATAACAGAAAACAAACGTTGGACGACAGCACACAAGGATGTCGATCAGTCGGATGAATTTATGCGATCGAGATTAATTAATAGCTTTATTTTTCCACTTGTGCAGCTACAGTCCCTTAAAAATATGGGCTTTATCAAAGTGAACTATCCTACAACCCTGCTTCGCAATGCCATTGAAAAGATCCATGTAGGGAAGACGGGAAAAGTTGTTTTGATGACCCACGATGGTAACAGTGTATTGGATCAAAATCTGTCCGAAGATAGGGACATGCTCAAGATGGGACTTCAGCAAATTGATGTGCGATATGATGGCGATGTGAGTGGGATTTTTCCTATGGATGTTAAGGGAGAGACGAATCTGCTTTTCTTTCGCAAGCTACCTGCTCAGAATTGGACGATTATTGGAAGTGTGCCTGAAGCAGAATTGTATGAAAAAATCACTCAGATTCGAAAGACAATGCTTGCCGTTACCATTTTGTTGCTGGTTGTTGCGATAGTGGTGGCTTTTTGGTTGTCCGCAGGTATAACCAAACCCCTAAGTGTGATGGGGAGGGCGATGAAGCATGTAGAGCGTGGAGAGTTTCATCAGGCGCTTCAAGTGATTCCGAATGCCGGCGAGGGGCATAGCGAAGTCAATTATGTGACGGCTGTGTTCAAGCAGATGACCCATCGGCTGCGCTATTTAATAGAGACGGAGTTCGAGACGAATTTACGTAGGAAAAATGCTGAATACAAGGCGCTGCTACTGCAAATTAATCCGCATTTTTATAATAATACGCTCGAAATCATTAGCGGTCTGGCGGCTATGAGACGGGAAGACCTCGTGATGGATGCGACGGAAGCTTTGGGGAAAATGATGAGATATTCGCTCAATCTAGGTAGTGATTTGGTTCGAGTGGCGGAGGAAATGGCGTATATCCGGGATTATTTATTTATCCTTCATTTGAGACATGAGGAGCGTTTACAGGTTGTGAAAGAGGAAGATCCCGCGGCAGCTGATTTCTTAATCGCCAAATTTATCATTCAACCCCTAGTGGAAAACGCGGTGAAGTACAGCTTAGAGAAGCATGGCGTGGCACGGATTGTCCTAAGGACGAAGCTGAAAGAGGATAAATTGCTGATATCCGTCAAGGATAATGGCATTGGCATGTCCCCTGACTTAGTACAAAATCTACTCGATGAACTCAAGTCTGCTGATTCTGTTGCGATTCTAAGTACCGAGGGGCAAAGTATCGGGCTTCGTAATGTGTTATCACGATGTCGACTGAACTATGGCGAACTATTTCAATTCGAGCTGCAATCCAAGCTGGGTGAAGGAACGGAACTGAATTTGATCCTGCCGCTGATAAGGAGCTGACAACCGAGATGTACAGAATCATGCTGATTGATGATGAGGTCGGCGTTCGTAACAGTATTAAAGCGAAAATAGATTGGTTATCCGCCGGATTTGAAATCGTTTTGGAAGCAGCTGATGGGCTGGAAGCTCTGCAGCTTCTGGAGAAGCACGTGTTGCCGGATGTAATTATTACCGATGTGCGCATGCCGCAAATGGATGGTATTGCTTTTGTTAACGCATGCAAGGAAAAGTACCCCGCGCTTCGCATCATCGTGCTTTCGGGTTACTCGGATTTTGAATATATGAAGGCTGCGATTCAACTAGGCGTGAAGGATTACCTGCTCAAACCCGTGGTTCGAAGTGAACTAACCGCACTTCTTGGTAAGCTAGCCACGGAATTGGAAGAAGATCGCAATCGCATCCGGGAGCAGGACCAAGAGGATATCAAAAATCACCAACAACTGGGGTTGATGCAAGAGCAACTTCTTTGGCAACTGGTGAAGGATGAATGGTTTAGCGTAACTACGATGAAGGAACGTATGGATCAACTAGAGTTATCTGCATTAGCTGTTGATGACGTTCATGCACAGTTTGTCACTGTAGAGATGCGCATTCCTCCAGGGAGATTGGACGATTGGAGTGAGCGGAAAGACTTGCTCTATTTAGCTTTTCAGATGCTTTGCCGGGAGTCTGCCCAGAAATGGGAAAACATCTATCCCTTCTATTCGATGAGTCATCCTGCGATGATACATTTTGTTATTTTGGTTCAAAATGCTGAGTATGAACGATTCTTGGCTGACTTCGTGCGTAAGTTGAAGCGGGATATTCAAACCTACCTCAAAGTAGACTGCGTGCTCGGTATCGGCGAACCCATTTATGGCTTGAGGCAACTCAAAGATGGCTACGCATCTAGCATGCTGGCCTGGAGCCAAGGCACGATTCATTCCGATAAAGCCGAAACCGATAGGAATATGCTCGCTATGACACACAGATTCTCAACTGAGGTTGAGAGAAAGCTGATGCATACTATTGAAAATCTTGATATGTCTGCTTTTACCAAGCAACTGCACAGTATATTCTCTGCAGATCGGGATACGCCGATGTTTGTGTTTACCTTTTTGACGCTTCGTATTATTCTCTTGTTTAATGCAATTGCGAAGAAATTTGAGCTAGGGGATACGTCTTTACAGAGCTATCTCTGGAACTGTCAAATGACCGTAAGGGATTATTCCTCTAGGGAGCAGGTGCTCGAGCAACTGCATGATATGGCGAAATTGGTTATGGAGGAAGTAAGGAAAACTAGGTTTTCGAGTGGTCAGCAAATGATGGAAGCCATTCGGAACTATGTGGATGAAAATTATTCCTATGAGCTTACATTAACCTCGCTTGCAGATATGTTCCATCTGAATGAAACGTACTTGTCAGGACTGTTTAAGCAAAGTGTGGGAGTGACTTTCAGTGACTATGTCACGCGGTTGAGACTCAATAGGGCTGAAGTTTTGCTGCAAGAAAGTGAGCTCAAGCTAACAGATATTGCTACATTAGTGGGATATTCTAGTTCGAGTTATTTTAGCACGGCCTTTAAGAAGTTTTATGGGAAAGGACCGAAGGAGTACAGGGAGGAAGTACGTGTTAACCATTAACTGAATCTTGTTATCTACCCTCATCTAACAGATGAGGGTATTTTTTATTCCCTGACGAGCCCCTAATATGTCACGATACTACCAATCATTTTATAAGCAAACTCCCAATGATATTGAAATCTTTCATCTCTTTGACTCGGTACAATAACGATACATCAAAAAAGACAACGAGTAGAAGGAGAAACCATGAGGAAGAAATTAGGGTTATGGGTGGCAGGCATCGCCGCGATCATACTTCTGGGTTGGGGAGTGACAGCTTTGGTAATAGGTGATGGCAAATCGAAGGACTCAGCGGAGGTAGCAGCAATCTCTTTTGCGAAGGATCCGACTTATTATACAGAAAAATATCGACCGCAATATCACTTATCACCGGAGACGGGCAATATGAGTGATCCGAATGGGATGGTGTATTTTGAAGGGGAATATCATCAATTCTATCAAAATAGCGGTCAATGGGGCCACGCGGTTAGTCGTGATTTGATTCACTGGGAGCATCTTCCGGTTGCTTTGGCTCGGGATTCCCTCGGGGAAATCTGGTCGGGAAGCGCGGTTGTGGATTTGAAGGACACAAGTGGTTTCTTTGGCGGTAAAGCGGGCTTGGTCGCGATTTTTACACATTTTAAAGGCGGACTACAGTCGCAAAGTATTGCTTACAGTACGGATAAAGGCCGGACATGGACGAAATATGATGGAAATCCGGTGATACCGAATCCGGGACTGAAGGATTTTCGCGATCCCAAAGTGATCTGGCATGAACAGACGAAGTCATGGGTCATGGTGGTATCAGCAGATAACCGTGTTCAATTCTATACTTCTCCGGACTTGAAAACGTGGAAGCTGGCGAGTGAGTTCGGAAGCGATCAGGGCTCGCACGCAGCCGTTTGGGAGTGCCCTGACTTGTTTGAACTTCCTGTTGAAGGCACGAAAACGAAGAAATGGGTGTTGGCGGTTAGCATCGGCAGTAATAACTCGACTAAAGGATCCACAGCTCAATATTTCGTCGGTACGTTTGACGGGCATACCTTCAAGAATGATAATCCAGCTTCAGATGTGTTGTGGACAGATTACGGGAAGGATTTCTATGCCGCTGTTTCCTACTCGGACATTCCAGCGAAAGATGGCCGCCGTATTTGGCTGGGTTGGATGTCCAACTGGCGTTATCCGTTTGCGATGCCGACGGGGGCTTGGAAAGGTAATATGTCCATCCCGCGTGAGCTGAGATTGAGGAACATACCTGATCAAGGCTTACGCTTAATTCAGGAACCGATCCAAGAATTGCAGAAGCTGCGTGGAAAAGAAGTGATGGTTGAGAAGCAGCAACTGACCGCAGCAGGTAATCCTTTTGATTCTCTAAAAGGAACAGCCTATGAGCTCAACTCGGAGTTGACTGTTCAGCCAAATAGCTTGATTGAATTCCAGCTGCGCAAAGGTACTGATCAAGCAACGAAAGTTAGCTACGATGCTGAAGCTGAGAAGCTAACGATTGACCGGACTAACTCGGGTATCAACTCCTTCGAGAAGGGCTTTGCCGAGCAAATGTCGGCGCCGCTGAAGCTGAAGGATGGCAAGCTGAAGCTCCGCTTTTTCGTAGATGAAGGCAGCCTTGAGGTGTTTGCCAATGATGGCGAAGCTGTAGTGTCCAGTCTGATATTTCCTGATTCAACGAGTAATCGACTGGAGCTGGCTGCTTTCAAAGGCAGCGTTACGTTGAATAAAGCGCAGTTTTATCCGATGGGAACGGTGTGGCGTAAGGAAGATGTGAATAGCAAAACACCTCAAAGAGTAGTACTGAACAAAACTACGCTTGATGTACCTATGAACGGCATCCAGTCTGTTGAAGCTTCCGTCGTTCCGCTCAGCGGACCGCAGGAGTTGAAGTGGACGTCCAGCGATGAAGACATCGCGACGGTATCTGTGACGAACAATGGTGCACAGGTCAAGGGTGTCAAGGCTGGGCAGGCTGAGATTAAGGCGACAAGCCAGGATGGGAATATCGTGTCGAGCCTTCAAGTATATGTTTTCGATGGCAAGTAACAGAGTGGAATGGAGAGATGATCGATGGCTACTGTAGAAACGATGGAAACAGTGAAAACTGTTACCTCAAGCAAAAAAAAATCACACAGCTTTCGCAAGCATGAGCAAGCTACAGCATTTTGGTTTATTTTCCCGGCGATAGCTTTATTGCTAATCTTCGTGTTCTATCCCATGCTTCAAGCTTTTTTAATTAGCTTCAAAAATTATTCCTTAGTCGGCGCAGGTGATGTGTTCGTCGGCATGGACAATTATGTGCACCTTATGAAGGATCGTGCCTTCTTTAATAGCTTGAAGCATTCATTTTATTTTGCAATTATTGTGATTCCGATTCAGACGAGTATAGCCCTAGGGCTTGCGTTATTAATTCAGAAGAAAACCGCGACTGCCGGTCTGTTCCGAACGCTTTATTTTATTCCAGTTATTATATCAACAGCGGTAGCAGCTACGGTATTTAAGCTCATTTATAACAAAGAGTTCGGCCTTCTGAACAGTGTACTCAAAGCGGTGCATTTGCCAGTTACAAGCTTCTTATCGGACCCGAAAACCGCGATGAACGGCATCATTGTGCTCGGGATTTGGAAGGGGGCAGGGTTCTTTATGATTATTTTCCTAGCAGGTTTAAACAATATCTCACCGGATCTATATGAAGCAGCCAGAGTGGATGGCGCATCACGAATTCAACAGTTTTTCAAAATCACACTACCGCTGCTCAATCGGACAATGGCTTTCGTGGTCATCATGACAACTATCGATGCGATCAAGCTTTCTGGTTTAGTCTTCGTATTGACAAATGGCGGACCGAATAGCTCAACGGAGACAGTTGTTTTCTATATCTATAAGCAGGCTTTCACGCAAATGAGGATGGGGTACGCGACAGCGGCGGCTTTTGTGTTGTTCGCGATTGTACTGACGATTTCGCTGATTCAAATGAAACTATTTAGCAATGACAATGATTAACATCTAGGAGGAATTCGCTTTGAAAAGGTTAACGAACATCGTCACCATGATTGTGATGATTGTGATTGCACTCATTTCTGTCGCTCCGATCCTATGGATGGTTACGGGGGCTTTCCGGCCGTACCAGGAGCTTTTCAAATACACATCTTTGAATATTCACTTAGTCGTACCCGTAGAATGGACGTGGAAGAACTTTCATAACGTCATTTTCAATGCACGAAATCCCTTCCTACGCTACATCTGGAATACATTGCTGGTAGCTACCATCGTAACGATGTTGGTGCTGATCATCAATTCAATGGCGGCCTTTGCGTTCGCGAAGCTTAGATTTCCTTTGAAAACGATCGTATTCGCTTTATTTATGTCGGCGATGGTTATTCCGGGTGAGGTAACACTCGTGCCAAACTACTTGTTGATGCATGATTTAGGCTGGTTGAACTCGTACAAAGCACTGATTATACCTTCGATGTTATCCGTGTTCGGCATTTTTATGCTGCGGCAATTTTTTGCTGAGGTTCCAAATGAAATGATGGAGGCCGCCCGTATTGATGGAGCGAGTTTGCCGCGAACTTTTGTAGCCATTGTGCTTCCGGCTGCCGTGCCTGCGTTAATTACGCTCGGGTTGATGACCTTCCTTGGAAACTGGGATTCCTATCTGTGGCCGCTCATTGTGATCAATGATCAGAAAATGCAGATGATCCAGGTCGGAATCTCCACATTTTCCTCGAATGAGGGGACGGATTGGTCCAAGGTGTTGGCAGCGAATACGTTGTCTACCGTTCCGATTCTAGTGCTATTCCTCTTTTTGCAGAGGTACTATATTCAGGGGATTACGATGTCAGGAATAAAGGGATAAGACACAGTTAGGATTTACCTACAAAAATAAATGGGGGCGTATGGCATGAACTACGATGTAGTTGCGCTTGGGGAATACTTAATTGATTTCACTCCGTATGGTCGTTCCGAAGCGGGACAGCCTTTATTTGAACGTAATCCAGGTGGAGCACCGGTGAATGTGGTAGCGGCCTTGGCGAAGCTCGGCAAGAAAACGGGTTTCATCGGAAAGGTGGGTAACGACCCGTTTGGAGAGTATTTACGCGAAGCTTTGCTCTCAGTCGGTGTGTCGGATAAAGGGTTAGTTGCGACAAATGAAGCGCATACGACGATGGCTTTCGTTCAACTGGATTCAGAGGGAGATCGATCATTCCATTTTGCTAGAACACCAGGTGCGGACCAGCTGTTGAGAGCAGATGAGGTAAATCTTACAATGCTCACTGATACACGGATATTTCACTTTGGGTCGATTTCGATGACGTCGGAGCCTGCGTACACAGCGACTACAAATACTGTTCAGGTTGCAAAGGAGCTTGGAGCACTTATTACGTATGACCCGAATTGGCGTCCTTCATTATGGAGAGATGAAGAGCACGCATTAGAAGTAATCCACGTAGGTCTAAGCCTCGCAGATGTCGTGAAGGTTTCCGAAGAAGAGCTCTTTTTCTTGACTGATGAGCAGGATCTAGAGAAGGCAGCAAGACATCTAGTTAAACAGTATGGGCTTACCTTGCTATTGGTTACAGCAGGAAGTGCTGGTTCTTTTTATCAGATGAGGGATTGGTGGGGGAAGGTGGTTAGTTACTCTGTTCAGACAGTGGATACGACTGGAGCAGGGGATGCGTTCTTGGGAGCTATACAATATAGAGTTTTGGAGACAGAGAAGTCCCTACAGGATTGGGAGGAAGAGGAGTTGAGAGAGGCACTGCGGTTTGCAAATGCGGCAGGTGCTCTAGCGACAACTCGCAAGGGTGCCATTCCGTCACTGGGTACGCTAGAGGAAATTCACACTTTAGTAAAAGATGGAAATAGGCCTAAATAAATAGAGTTTTGATTACAAAGGAGTGAAATTCTATGTACATTTCTGAAGAGAACAAATTCATAAAGTACGCTCACACAGGTTCCTATGAAGAAAAATACAGACCTCAGTTCCATTATTCACCAGCGAAGAACTGGATGAATGATCCTAACGGCTTGGTCTACTACGAAGGCGAGTACCACCTTTTCTATCAATATACAGTTAATTCCACCAGTCCTGATTTCCCCCGCATGCATTGGGGGCATGCAGTAAGTAAGGATTTAATCCATTGGGAGGAACTCCCGCCAGCGATTTCGCCTTGCGAGGACGGAGCGATCTTCTCGGGAAGTGCAGTGGCGGATATAAACAACACAAGTGGCTTATTTCATGTGGAAGGTTCCGGTCTTGTTGCCATTTACACGAACGAAGGCAATCAAGCTCAGCCTAATAAACCGCAAGTTCAAAGCATCTCTTACAGCAGGGATAGAGGACGGACATGGATAAGGTTTGAAGGAAACCCGGTTCTGTTCCCTGCCAGTAATACAGCGGATTTTCGTGATCCCAAAGTATTTTGGCATGATGAATCTTCCATGTGGATTATGGCGTTGGCAGCAAGAGATCGCATAGAGTTCTACACTTCGGAAGATCTTAAGGCGTGGAGCTTTGCCAGTGAGTTCGGTTCCACAGTACCCTTTGTACATCGTGGCGTGTTCGAATGTCCCGATATCTTCCAGGTTCCTGTGGATAATAATCCAAACAACAAGAAATGGGTTTTGGTTCTGAGCGTCGGGGACCTTAATGGGGAAAATATGAGCGATCCGCAGCCGCCCGCAGGTGGTTCCGGTATGATGTATTTTATTGGTCACTTCGACGGTCAATCATTCATACCAGATAAAACCATCGAGTCCATTCACGATATCCAATGGATTGATTTCGGATCAGACTTTTATGCAGCGGTCACCTGGAATGGGATTCCGAATGAGGATGGGAGAGTAATATGGATCGGTTGGATGAACAATTGGCGTTATGCTAATAAATTACCATCTTTGGAATGGCGCGGAAACATGTCACTTCCACGAGAGATTCAACTTAAAACTTATCTGGGAGGACTTCGCTTGATTCAGCAGCCGGTGAAGGAGTTGAGCAAATTGCGGAGTCCAATATCATCCTTGACAGACCTGGTTATTAATCCAGGAGATAACCTATTATCCGAAGTTTCTGTCCTTAAAGCGGAAATCATTGCTGAATTCGAAATAGGTACCGCGATAGAATTCGGTTTCAAGCTCTGCAAGTCTTCAAGCCAGGAAACCATCATTGGATACGATGTCGAGAATAAATCTCTGTTCCTTGATCGAACAAATGCCGGCTCGGCGGATTTCCATCCAGATTTCGCAGCTAAACACACCGTGACTCTGAAGCCAGAGCATAAACGGATTCAAGTAACTATTTATGTGGATGGGTCAAACATAGAACTGTTC
The DNA here is from genome assembly GCF_052682475.1 of Paenibacillus sp. WC2504. Lineage (NCBI taxonomy): Bacteria > Bacillati > Bacillota > Bacilli > Caryophanales > Paenibacillaceae > Paenibacillus > Paenibacillus sp. WC2504. The sequence continues at coordinate 6,672,747 of NZ_JBQZFH010000001.1, read as the reverse complement.
GGTAATGAGGGTACTGCCGTTATCACAGACTTGGTTTTTCCTGATCCTGAAAGTCAAGGACTTGAGCTGTATGCAGTCGGCGGGTTTGTTAAACTGATTTCATTGCAAATCAGTGATATGATCGGGATTTGGGAAAGATAATACAGTGCGATGTAGGATAATGTAAAAGAAGTTTTAGTAACACCTACTTACTTAAACTTGTCCCGACGTCCAATTGGCGGCTCGGGACTTTTTAATTGGATGTGAAAAATTGATAATTATTAGACCCAATATACGTAAAGAATTAGTTCTATGCAAACTATGGGATTAAAGAAGAAACTCAGAATTCATTTTGTTTTATTGCTGTTTGTTAATAAATAATCATAGAGTAAGAGGGAAGCGCTTTATTCCGAAAAGAGAGAAGACTCGTGCTGAGGCGCTTTCGCGATTATCTGGAAGTTGCTGAACTTCGTTTATTCCAATCGTGAACTTTTGATTACTGGGGATCTCTAACAAAGGTTGTAAAACGTACACTTCAACGCTTATTTGTAATTCAGGCTATTCACACCAAAACAACATTTCAAAACTTAATTTGTAAATCGATTTTATTAGGAAGGCCAGCAAGCCTTTGTGTTTGCTAGCTTCTTGAACTTCAGAACTTATTTGTCACCCAACTGAAAGTGTCATCAAACAGAAAGAAAGTCAAATAAGTTTTGAAGTAGACAAAAAAGTTTTGAAGTGACAAAAAAGTTCTGAAGTTAAATGGCGTGCACTCATCGAGAGTGAACGCCTATTTAATTTCTTCTTGTATGGAGAGCGAAACAATTTATTCGTATAGAAGCAGTAAGTCAGTTAACCCGAGGTGGTAATTAATCTAACGGGAGACTATAGTTGAGCAATGAGGGAGCAATTCGCCGCGGCCGGCAGCAGCTCCTTTTTCATTAAGCTAAAGGGCATTTTTGCGTAATGGTAGCTGAATACATTCTTTTGATAAACTAACAGAAGAATTCAATGAACTTATCAATCGAGATTTAGAGGAGAAGATTAATGATTCATATTTTAAAGCTTATTCAAGCCGTAGGGGTAGTAGGGACAATGTATTTTCTGTTATGGTTAGTGGTAGGGACATTGTTTTTTGATGACCCTACGATAACTTACAGCGGCTTTCTTTTGTATGTTGGAAAATATCTTGCTATTTCAATTCTTCTGCTCATAGTATCAAGGTGGTCCATATTTAAGTACACACAAGCAAAGGAAAAGAAATAAATATGGTATCTATTAATGTACATAAACAAAAACAACCTCAATGAGTTTTTATGTCAGTTGGAAATTCCTTTTTAAAGTGAAATCAGATTAAGCTATCGGCGAACGATAGTTCTGAGGCTGCCGGTAAGATCGGCGGCCTCGGTAAGCTATTTGGCAGGATTGTGAAGTTACTCTATGGAATAGAGGAGATACTTTAAGGGGGGGGTATGCATGAATGTATTAAAATGGTTGGAAAATTGGTATACAGATAATTGTGATGGAGATTGGGAGCATGGTTACGGAGTTAAAATTACAACTCTTGATAACCCAGGATGGGCAATTGACATCAGAGTAGAAGATACAAAACTAGAGGATAGAACGTTCGATGACTTGATTATCGACCGCTCTGAAACTGATTGGGTTCGCTGTAAAGTTATTGATAATGTATTTAAGGGTAGAGGCGGAAGTAATAACTTAGAAGAATTGATTATTGTTTTTCAGGAGTGGTCTTCCATAAGTGAAAACAAATAATGAATTTCTAAATTATTGAATGCGTGGTCGATTACGCTAAACAATCCTGTAGAACTTAAGAAATGAGCTTTGTAAAAAAAGGAGCGCCTCGGTATGATGGGTTTGTCGACAACACATCAGGGAGGCGCTCTTACTATGAAGTTTAAGCAAATAGATGCACAAAATCAACGGGTTGAACAAATTACCACCTCGCATCTTGTTGTAGGGATCGATATGGCGAAAGAAACACATGTCGCACAAGCTACCAATTTCCGCGGAATAGTGGTTTCGAAACGCCATATCTCATTTTCCAATAGTATTGAAGGGTTTGAAAAACTTATCCGCTGGATGAGTGAATTACAGCAGAAACATCGCTTGAAAAGGCTCATTATTGGCATGGAACCAACCGGGCATTATTGGTTTAATCTGGCCAACTGGTTATCAGATAAAGGCGTACATGTGGTTATGGTTAATCCAGCCACGACGAAGAGAAATAAAGAAAACCGGGATAATAGCCCGTCAAAGAATGACCCAAAAGATGCACTTACCATCGCAGATTCCGTCAGCCGAGGCTTCTACTACGAGTATACGCGTCAGTCACTAGTGTTCCAACGCTTGCGGACCATGATGAGTGACCGAGAATTTTGGGTAACGAATAGTGTAAGGCTGCAGAATCGACTCGTACGCTGGTTAGACATCCGTTTCCCGGAGTTTACCTCTGTATTCAAAGACTGGACCTGCAAGCGTTCATTGGCGACTCTTAAGACCTTCCCTTGTCCACAGGTTCTTGAGAAGTATACAGTATCGGATGTCATTAGCGCTTGGCGAGTCCATATGCAGCGTGCCGGAGGCACTACGGGGATCGAGAAGGCTGCGCAACTGATCGCACAAGCTAAACGAAGTGTTGGAGAACGAGTTGCTGTTGAAGAAGCGAAAGCAGATTTAAAGCGGCTCATTGAAGAATATGAGCGTGTGACCTCCATGCTAGAACAGATCGAAAAGGACATCGAAGCGCTGCTCTCGGAGATTCCAATGGCGCAGCAGCTTCGTACCATAAAAGGACTCGGAAAGATCTTCACAGCGGCCATATTAGCTGGTACAGGTGATCTAAAGCAGTATGCGCATGGACGTCAGGTATTGCGAAAAGCTGGTTTGAATTTGGCCGAAAGTACGTCTGGAAAGCGAAAAGGACAAATAGTTCTTTCGAAACGAGGAGACTCTGCCTTGCGCAAATATCTCTATCTCGCGACGGTTCAACTCGTTTGGAATAATCCCGTTTTCCGCCATCTGCATGAACATAATGTGCAGGAAAAGAAGATGAAAAAGCAGCAGTCCATTTTTAAGTTAATTGGGAAACTAGCACGGATCTTAGTTGGTATTGTTCAACGAGGAGAAGAGTTCACGCCAGAGAAAACTGTTTTGAACTGGACTGAAGCAGCTTAAGTTTATGAAGATACATCACTTATATTGACTCGTTCGCGGGATTTCACAAAGAAAGCACGGAGAACCGAGTTCGTGTCCCTTAAGGGCTATGACCCATCCGCTAAACGCGATCGGTCTCCACACCTTGGACAAGTATAACGAAGGATTGTAAGGGCAATGACCCGTTGAGTTATGGGAGGGTGAACGCCAAGGGATTCGTGGAGTATGCGTGCAGTAGAAATTAATTGGGGAATATTTCCTGATAATCCTCTATTCCCGCATGCCCAGCTCGCCACCTCAACCGGTATTATCTGTACTGTTTTCTGAGATAGACCTTACCCAAGGTGATGAAATCCTGCGAATGAGTGAGTATATGTGAGATAAACCCTTAAAACCGAGGGACGGGACACGATAGTTAAATACCAGGAAGGCTGACTTGAATGAGGTAGGAGGAGAATATTGGACAAAAGAAAGGTATTGTTGTTTACGCTTACTACTATTATTGTTTTGCTAAATGTGCTTGCAAGTTTCCGATGGAGTTATAACAATATTGAAGGTGACATGAGATACAAAACAGATCGTTGGACCAATGTAGTTTGGGTTGAATTTTACGCACCTCTTGCAAGTGGATCAGCTATGGAGTTTCCGTTATTATCGAATTCAGAGATTAGTTCATACCCACAACTAGAGTCGCATGTAGAAAAAATTGCCATGTCTGGTTATTTGGTGAGTGAATGGCTTAAGAGAATGAAATTTACTTACTTATATTATGGCATTAACTCATTTTTAATAATTATTTTGCTGCTGTTATTGGCAATGATCACAAGAACAAGAAAGCGTCCCACGAGGAAGAGTGGTTTGAACTAACGAGGAATTATAATGCAAACGCAGGGGACAGATCGCCACGATAGGCAGCTGTCCCCTGTTTCATTGAACGGGCAGTTTAGCGGCACAAGGAGTGCAGTAACATAAGTATATAACGGCATAAAATGTAAATCATAATCTTATGAAATCACAAAAACGTTCTCGACGCATCCGCTTCACCATTGACGGAACTTGTGCGAACTTTGTTCATTATTCTAATCCGTTAGTACCGTTAGCCTGGTCATTTTTCTTTCCGGGCTTTGGTTTCTTTTTAATGGGTCAATTTGTTCTGGGGTGGATTTTGTTTTTATGGGAAGTTGCTGTTAATGTAACGGGTCACTTTAATACTGCCATTGTATATACACTGACTGGACGCCCAGAAGAGGCAACAAGGATTCTCGAACAGGAGGGAAAGTGGGTCGTCATTCTTTACACAACAACGTTTGTTTTTTCTCTGTGGGCGAGCTACGTGACGGCTGTTGACACAAACCAGCTGACTTATTTAGCTCATGGGGAAAACGCTCCAGTTAAAGTATTTGCCATGAATGCCTTGCAATATAACTATTTAACGAAGCGGGACCCGTGGATGGCAGTCATTTGGTCACTCTTAATGCCTGGTCTTGGAGACGTGTACAACAAACGGATTATCAGTGGATCGACGTACCTAATCTGGTGGATCATTATCAGTTACAAATCGCATGTAGCAGGGAGCATATACTATACCGCTCTAGGTGATTTTGAAAGTGCAACTTCGATTCTTGATCCTGAATGGTTTTCGTTCCTCGCTTCGATGTGGGTCTTCGCTGCATACAATGCGTACATCCACACTGTTGAAACGAATAAGGTATTCGACAAAGAACAGGCAAATTTCCTCAGATTAAACTATCAACAAGGCGTTGACGATTTATATTGTGGAAAGAAGGACTTGGTGGACATGCGTGTGATTGCTACCTTTGATCATTCCCCATATGTCGAGATGGCTCTTGTCGGATTAGAGCGGATTGGTATTAAGAAGAACCAGATTTATGCTACGTCACTTGATAAACGAAATGAAACGCCTCCATTCATCGACAACATTCATCGGTCCGATGGACAGAGTTTTTTGGATGTAGCATCTCTTTTGGCGGCCTTTTTAACAGCAGTCGGCGCGATTTATGGCTTCGCTCTCAAAGGCGGTCCAGTTGTATGGGGGTTAATTGGTTTTGTGGTTGGCTCTGTGGCTGGAGTTGCGTTCCAATTGCTCAAACGAAAAAAAAGGTCCAAAGAAAGAACCACCCCCAAAACTGAAGTTGTTGTCATTGTAGATTGCAACAACGCACAGGCGGATGCGGTACAGAATATCTTTTGGCACAATCACGCATTTGGAATCTCAGCCTCTTCTCCTCAAGATATAGATTAATTCAAACGGTTGTCGGTTGAAGTCGGCATACTTAGGGTTCAAGAAGGCGGTACCTTCACGCAAGAGTTCGACGATAGCCTTATGATTTGGTTCAGCCAAGGCGCTAAGCTGTCAGGTCCATTCCCAGTATCAGTCCTGACATATCATTCACCTAGCACTTAAGATAGTTCCTGTCGCAATTTGCTAAGCTAACGGATAACTATAGCTTAATAGATATCAGGAGAAGGCAGCCAACATTAAACGGCTGCCTTCTCCCCGTTAACGGGCAGCATTCCTATTATGAAGAAATTCGAAGTTTGAGAAACAAAAAGACTCCTTGGTATGATATTCTTGGGTCCCAGATGCTCGACAGCTACCGAATCCAAAAACAAAACCAAGGAGACTACAAGATGATTTCTAATCTACATTAACTGTCGGAGTCGAGATTGCAAAATTCACGACGGCTAATATAATTATTAAGATTTTATATTATTAGTGTGAGAATGATTGAAATGGATTTAGGATGTAACTATAATAAGCTTACCGGCCGGTCAGTAAGTGCGATTGAATTCTCACCCAGAAGGAGCCTGTTAAAGATGAGTAATCGAAGCAAAGCAGATGTGATGTACAGAAATAATAACAAAGAGAATACATTCCTATTTCTCAGTGACGTAAATTCAATATTGGTAAGCGGGGATGATACGAATGGAGAGTTTTGCGTCGTGCATTGTGCCGTCAAGAAAGATGATGGACCTCCACTGCATTTGCATGAAAAAGAAGATGAATCTTTTTATGTTCTGGATGGAGAAATAGAGATGATGCTAGGTACGGAGACTATTTCCGTGAAAAATGGAGAATATGTGTTCGCACCACGCGGCATTCCACATACATTCAAAGTAAAATCAGACACAGCTAAGTTTCTGGTGACCGCTTACCCTGCAGGATTTGATTCTTTTGTGAAGGAACTAGGCGTTCCTTATGTAGAAGGGATGGAGGTTAATATCGAGCCACCTACTCCTGAGGATATGCAACATTTGATATCCGTTTCCAAAAAGTATCATATTACTTATCCAGGTCTTTAATTTTATAAAAAATGAAATCGGCCTGTGAGGCTATTGGTTCCTTAGTGGGAACAATAGGCTACAGGTCGATGATTTTTCAATAGAGTGTTAAATTGATTAGATTATATGCTCTTGCTAGTTTTTTAAAAGACGATTAATTCCATACATGATATCCGGTATGAAATTGTCACGCATTCCGCGGTTATACTGTAGTGCGCCCTTGAGGGCAGATAAGATAGTGATCGCCAAGGCACGCGTATTAATTGTAGGATCATCCAAGCCTTCAGCAACAATTTCATCGATGATCGAAAGTTCCAACTGACCTATCTCTTGTAGTTTTTGCCTCATCGATTCTGGTAGCATTTCATAATCAGACTGTAAGGAAGAGGTCGGACAAATGTCATACTCTACAAACTGTCTGGAATTGTACGTACAATATTGAATTAGCTTCTCTTCAACCGACTGCGATGAAAGTTGAATAACAGACTTAAAATTAACCAATCCTTGATAAAGTTGATCCAATACGGCAAGGCCGAGTTCTTCCTTTTTCTCGAAATGATAGAAAATACTTGCTTTTGTAACGCCAAAATGTCTTGAAATTTCATCAATAGAAAAAGTCGAATATCCCTTTTTTCGAATGAGTGATGATGCAAGATCTATGATTTGCGATTTTCTGTTTTCCATGTAGTAATTATTGCTCACAGGTATATAAGAGTCAAGTGCTTACCCAATTTGAAAGTAGAAAACTGGAGGAGATCTATTTGTCAACGATTCAGAATCTTATTCTTGAAAATATGATCCGCGCTTACGAGAAATTGAGTCAGCTTAGCCAGGTATTCACATTCGTGGAGACGGATCGCACGCAACGATTTGAGTCCGATATTCCATATGGACTGTTCAATAGCGTTTTTACGTACAAGCGTTCTGAGGAGATCAATTCCGCGGATGAGATGGAATCCATCAAGTCCCTTTACCATAATCGCGGCCGTAAATTGGCATGGGTGACTACCTCGCACGAGCAGGACGAAGTCATTAACCAAGCGCTTGAGGCTAATAATTTTAATCAGATTGGCGTCATTTCGGGCATGGGGCTCGCTCTGGAAGGATGGCGTTCGGATTTGCCGGAATTGCCGGGCCTGGAAGTCCGAGCTATACGGGAACCACAAGAGATTGAAGAGTTCCGAAAGGTCATGCTGGCAGGATATAACGTTCCAGAGCCAATGGCTGATATTTTTTGCAAAGTGTTTGTGGATGGCCCCAATCAAGATACGACTACGGTTCAACATTATCTTGCTTATATGGACGGAGTACCAGTAACTACGCTTACGACCTTTACCGAGGGTGATGTCGCAGGCTTTTATAGTATTGCAACAATAGAAGCTTATCGTTCGAGAGGAATTGCCCGAACTTTGCTTGCTCACGTTTTGCGCATTGTGCAGCAAAAATGTGTGAAATTGGCTGTTATTCATGCAACCCCAATGGGCCGAAGCGTTTATCCCAAAGTTGGATTTAAAGAAGAACTGACCCTCAATATTTTCTCCAGCTAATGCGGGTTCGTGCGGAGTTGTCTGTGTAGATTTGATTCAAACACATAAAATTAAGGGGATAGAACCAATGCCAGCAGATCCAAACGCTATTCGAACGAATTTGTTGACTACTTTTGATTATTTTAGTACCAACAACCCGCTTATTTGGTTCAAACGGACTCCAACAATCACTCGTATGGAATCTGATGTGCCATTCTCCTTGTTCAACGTTATCTTTGACTATAAAAAATCTGATCAAACAGATGTTGTCGCGGAAATTATGGCGATTACGGAATCTTATCATGAACGAGGCATGAAGTGCCTCTGGTACACATACTCTCATGATTTGGATCCTGCTGTCATTGAAGCGTTGAAATCTAACGGATATGTTCATACCGGTAAGATGGCTGGCATGTCGCTGTCTCTGGAAAATGGTAAGTTTCAGATTGAGGAAGTGCCCGGGTTGAAAATTCATACGGTCCATAATGAACAGGAATTCGATTTGTTCCGTCAAACCTTCATTGCTGAATATGGACTAAGCGAGGAACTTGAAGCATCCGTCGTTCGAATTTTTGCTGACGATCCAGACGGCAAAGCAGAATATTATGTTGCCTATCTAGACGATACAGCTGTAGGAACTTTAATGACATACGGAGAAGGCGACGTTAAGGGGATCTATACCGTTGCCACGTTAAAAGCATTCCGTTCCAGAGGAATCGGCAGTGCCCTTGTTTCCCGTGCCCTGTGCGACATGCAAACAGCAGGGGTGAAGCAAGCGATATTGCAGGCGAATGCAATGGGACAGAGAATTTACAACAAACTAGGTTTTAAAGAAGAACTTATTATCGACTTCTATTCCGCATAGACCGTATATTTCTCTGCCTTGGAGTCACTAAGGATTGTTGCGCAAGTGCAGTAATAGGCTTATTCATTTAGATAACCTCTATAAAATTCCACCCAACTTTTGAGGGAGCTCTTGAACCCTATAGTCCAACTCCATTTTTCATATGTTGGGTAATCTCAGGAATTGGCCTTATAGTTGCTAGTATCTACAACATCAATCGGCGAATCGTTTAGACAAATAAGTTAACCAACAACTGATTAACCTAACGGGACACGTTAGTGGAAGGTTAAGGGAGCAGATTGCCGCGGTCGGCAGCAGCTCCCTTTTCATTAAGCTAATAGTCAGTTTAGTTGAACAAGCGTAGGAGAATATACTCTGATTGTGGAATAATTAATTAAAAAGAGATGTGTTATATGTAAATAAAGTAAGTGCTGAGTATTGGAGGATGTTATGACTAATCTCAATTCAGTAATGAACTTAATAAAAGAAAAGCCTAGTTTATACCTAGGGAAGAAGAGTATTACAAGGTTACTAGGGTTTATTACTGGTTTTTCGCACGCAGAGTATGTTTATAAAATAATCGAAGATAATTCAATGTTATTTCCGTTACCTTTTCATTTTTTTCATGAGTTTGTAAGTGTTAAATTGGGGTATTTTGAGTCAACATCTGGTTGGTACAACATGATTTTCAAAAAGAACAATCATGATGAAGAAACAAGCTTTGATGAATTCTTTCAACTTTATGAAGAATTTATCAATATAAAAATCCAGACTTGTGAAAGCGCCATACTTACTGAAGAGAATAAACATTTCCTTATTCACGACCAATTTACACCTAAACGGGTGGTTGGGTTTGATGAGAGAGGAAATTCATTAGTTGAGCCTTGTTTTTCTGCTCCAGAACAATTATTTTTAATCGGCATTTCAAATAACCTTGGCTACATCCGAGTGATTATGACTAAAAAAGATTGCATTCTGGTATTTAAATTTAGTAAAGAAAAAAAGAAGTCAAAAGAATACTTCCATAAATATTTCGGTGATAATTTGAGTTGGATTAAGGATGAGTGGAAGGATGAGATATTAAACAATAGAGAAATATCTTATAGGCATTTGTAAGGAACGTTACACTAACTGGGAACTATAGCTCAACGATTATAAAGAAACGGCAGCCGCGGAAGGCTGCCGTTTTCTCAACTAACGGGCAGTATTCCTGGCCGATATGTAGCAGAGGCTACAATATAATAACTCGCAAAATTTTATACGTTATTTCAAGAAAATGACGGGTTTGACACCGGGGCAATACAGGGAAATGATTTTTATTGAACATAGTGGGAAGTAACGAATAATACCAAGATATATAGGGCATATGTTAAAAAAAGTGCGTTCACTCCATTGGGTGATCGCATTTTTTACAGTAAAACCAACAAATTTCGCGTAATTTTGATAATATAGGACAATAGGATTGAAGATCAGTCCGACTTGGGGGCGCGTTTATGAGTTACAATTTGTATCTATCCGTTTTGCTAATGGCAGCTACGTGCAGTTCACTGGTAATCGTTTATATTTGTTGGCAAAGGCGAGAGTTTCCGATTGCCATCAGCTATGGCTTAGGCATGCTAACGGGTGTCTTTTACACTTTCGGGTATGCTTTCGAAATCGTGAGCTCGAGCTTGGAGCAGATCAAGTTTTGGCTGCGCATTGAGTATATCGGCATCCCATTTGGCACGATTATGTGGTTTGTGCTTGTTCTGCAGTATACGGGAAGGCAAAGGTTCATCAACAAATGGTACCTGTCCCTGCTCTTGATTGTTCCGATGATCACTTTCGTTTCTCATAATACGAATGAGTGGCATCACCTCTTTTATAAGAGCATGACCTTGGATTACAGCGAAGGCTACCCTCTTGTTATTTTGGAAAAAGGTCCCTTCTACAAACTTCATGTTTTTTACTCCTACTCATTTCTTGTCATAGGCACGGTGTTACTGTTCCACAAGCTTATCAAAGCAACTCCGCGCATGCGTAAACAAGTCGGCTTTATGATCATCGGATCATGGGGAATCTTCGGCTTTACTTTGGTTTATTTAAGCGGTATTTTGAACATTCCCATTGATATATCTCCGTTTGGCTTTATTTTCTCGGGAGTCTTCTACTTATGGGGAATCTATCAATTCAATATGCTGCGGTTAGCGCCATTGGCCCTTCAGAAGGTGTTTGGCTCGATGCAGGATGCCGTTATGGTCTTTGATCTGGACGACACGCTAACCAGCTTCAACCAATCGGCCAAACGTGTTATTTCAGGTATTCATCACGATTGGATTGGGCAGTCTGCTAGTCAGGTCTTCGCTAACTATCCCAAACTGCTAGAGTCCATGATGAAGGGGCCTTCATTGAATGGCAGCATACAACTCTCTGGCCAATCCGACGTGCAATATTATCAAATTTACCTGTCTGATATTCACGATAATCGTCAGAGGCCCGCGGGGAGAATGCTGCTGCTGAGCAACGTCACAGAGAGGGTCCGTTCAGAGGAGCAACTCCGCGATAACGCTAGACAGCTTAGCGAACTGAACTCATTTAAGGATAAGATGTTTAACGTCGTTGCTCACGATATTCGAGATCCATTAGCGGTACTTATTAATTTGGTGGAAATTATGGAAGATGATTTTGCTGATGTTGAAGGCGAACACGAGGAAATTGTGCGTGAAATGAGTCAACAAATTCAGAGCACTTTTATATTGGTAGAAGGCTTATTAGATTGGTTTTTAAGTCAAAGGGGAGGAATGACGTTCAATCCTGTGAAGAGAGATTTGGCACAAATGGTGCAAGCCAATATAAGTCATCTACAGATTCGAAGTGAGTATAAACACATTCAGATTATGACGGACATTCCGAAGGATTCATTTGTTTATGCGGATAAGGAAATGCTCGATCTCATCATTCGGAATCTGCTTTCCAATGCAATTAAATTTACCAATTCGGGAGGGCACATCCTTATACATGCAGCGACTGACAAGGATCAAATGATCGTTTCAGTGAGCGACACAGGAGCAGGGATGTCTTCGGATCAAGTCGTGATGTTGCAGCAGGCATCTCCGATATCATCACTGGGTACAGCGGGAGAACGAGGCGTAGGCTTGGGACTTACATTGTGCAGGGAATTTGTCCAGTTAAATGGCGGAGATCTATGGTTTGAGAGTTCGTTTGGGCAAGGCAGTACGTTCTATTTCTCCCTTCCAACCCAGCCTCGATTTTCAGCTAGATTAGTAGGTAGTATGGGAGAGAGCGTGCGATGAAAGTTATCCTTGTTGACGATGAGAAAGCCATGCATTTTATTATGAAACGAATGCTCTCCAAGATGGCAGGGATTGAGGTCGTGGGTAGTTTTGTAGATACAGCGTCAGCCTATTCCTATGTAGTCACACATGAAGTGGATTTGATGTTCGTTGATATCAGCATGCCCAGAGAGAACGGGCTAGAATTTGCTGAGCGCGTACGAGAGAGCGGGCGGGCAACGAAGATCGTTTTTATTACCTCGCACAAAGAATACGCTTTGCTCGCATTCGAAGTTTATGCTTTTGATTATATCGTGAAGCCCGTTGTGCAGGAGCGATTGTTTCGAACGGTGGAGCGCGCTCGTGCCGACCAGGTTCCGGAACAGGAGAATCATCCAGCAACAGAACCGCTGATTGATCCGTTGACCAATCGGGAATTGGATATTGTATTGGCAATCGTAGAAGGGATGTCCAATAAGGAAATTGCCGATCGGTTTGGATTAACCGAAGGCACGGTTAAGGGGCATATTAATCGTATATACGGGAAGCTTGGTATAAAACGACGTGTCCAAACGGTTGCTCGCATGAAAGAGTTGAGACTACTGCCCTTATAGGTCTAAGCACATATATGTAATCAACCCATACATGACAAATGTATGGGTTTTTCGACATTTTTTTTATAAACTATAACTTTAGTTACATCTCACATATAGGACCAAAAGTATATAATTGCCAATGGAAATAGACAAATGACAGGAAAGAGGGGGAAATCAATGATTAACCTAATTAAGAAGCATTTTTCCAAGTTCAACTTGGTCTTAGTCGCGACTCTGTTTGTAGTTCTCTTAAGTGGATGTATTATTCAAACAGGTTCAGTCGTTTTTAACATCCCCGTTGGGGATACGTTACAGGGATCAGAGCAAGTATATGTAAGATATTCAGATGGAACGGTAGAAAAAGGACCAATTAATCAATCCAATCAAACTTCAATAACGGTACCAACTAACAGCGCCAAAACAATCGTAGGTGGCTATGTGAGCGATGGGAATGTAAGCTGGGTCCCCAATCATTCATATGGTTTTAACAACGATTTAAGTTTAACCCAAGTTTCAGCACTAAAACCAACCCATGGTGCAGATCATGTCACTCAAGTATCCATGACGGATACCAGCCATCCGGGTTATGTAGATGTGACGTTTGCTGTTTATGGTACCAACAATGAACTTGTAGATGGCCGAACGGAAGTATTCGCCCATTCTGCGGATTCAAACACAACTTTTTACAATATAGACTCCGGTGATACAAGCAATGGACCTTACACGCGGAGAGATACTGTAAAGGAAGGTTACTCATCATATACGGTCAACGGTCTCGTGACTTTTGTTATTCAGTCTGACATGAGTAGTATTTCATCAAAACCACTCACCTTGTATTCCGGATGGAATTTAATTTATGATTCGTCAGAAAGCGTATATCCAGGAACTAGCATAGTAGTTGATGATGATGATGATGGCGTATCGAGTGCCATACCAGTAGGATTTAATTTTAACTTTTTCGGAAACAGTTATAATCAAGCCTATTCAAGTACAAATGGCTTTATGATGTTTCATGAACCAACAGATGGATGCTGCTATAATGGTGATGTTCTTCCATTGGGATCGAGTCCAGATAGTGATTTGCCTAATAACTTTATCGCACCTTTCTATGATGATTTGTATCTTTCCAGTAGTCAAGTGTTACACAAAACGATAGGAACCGCTCCTAATCGAAAGTTTGTCATGCAATGGACGAATATGAAATTTTGCTGTGAGGAATCTAGTCCCCTTGGTACTTTTCAAGCCATCCTGTATGAATCTACGCAAGAAATACAAATGCAATACCGAACGCTTGCGGGGTCAGATGAATCATATGGTAAGCAAGCTTTGATAGGGCTGCAAGATAGTATTAATTACAGTGTTTATTCGGAACAGCAAAAGAAAATTAAGAATAAACAAGCAATTCGTTTCACTCCAACAAATGGGAATACTTCGTATACAATAACTTCTAGTAGCGATGTAAATTCTAATGTCAGTTACGATCCGATTTATCTAATCAATAATTTGGTTGCTCCGTCAACCGATAGCACACTAGGTTCGCTGACCTTAAGCGGCATAACGCTTGATCAACCAGTAAGTGCGAATACGTACGATTACACGGCAACTGTGCCGAACGATGTTTCAGCCACTACAGTTACGTATGCAACGACAGATAGCCATGCGACAGCGGATTTACAGCTCAATGGGGCTTCTGTAAGTAGTCCGATTCAGTTAAATGTTGGTTCTAATGTGATAAGCATCGTTGTTACAGCGGAAGATGGAACGACTAAAAATACCTATACTGCCACTGTTGTACGAGCTGGTTCAAGTAATGCTTCTTTAAGATTGGTATATTTAAGCGATATAACGCTTGATCAACCCGTAAGTGCGGATACGCATGATTACACGGCAACTGTGCCGAACAATGTTTCGGTCACTACAGTTACGTATGCAACGACAGATAGCCATGCGACAGCGGATTTACAGCTCAATGGGGCTTCTGTTAGTAATAATATTCAGTTAGATGTTGGTTCTAATGTGATAAGCATCGTTGTTACAGCGGAAGATGGAACGACTAAAAATACCTATACGGCCACTGTTGTACGAGTTGGTTCAAGCAATGCTGCTTTAAGCTCGCTGAATTTAAGCGGCATAACGCTTGATCAACCTGTAAGTGCGGATACTTACGCCTACACGGCAGTTATCCCGAGCAACGTTTCCGTCACTACAGTTACGTATGCAACTACAGAAAGCCATGCGACGGTAGCACTACAGCTCAATGGAAATCTAGTAAACGATTCAATTAGTCTCAATTTGGGGGCTAATACGATTACCCTTATCGTGACTGCACAGGATGGAACGAAGCAAACTTATACGGTCACTCTTAGAAGCATGGTTACCGGTATTGAAGTGTCTAGTACTAGTGACAACATGTACGTAGGGGGCTCCCAACAACTTCATGCCAAGGTAACTCCAGATTATGCTACGGACAAAACTTTCAACTGGTCTGTAAGTGCTGGTACAGGGCAAGCAACGATTAATGCTGAAGGTCTACTCGTCGCAACTCAAGCAGGTACTGTTACCGTTCACGCAACTGCACTCGATGGATCTGGCATTGTTGGGACCAAGGTAATTACTATTTATACAGCTCATGATGAGCATTCATCTACACCTCCATCTTCATCTCCATCTTCACCTGCATCTCCACCAAAGACATCTACAGATAAGCCGGACCCTGATCTTACTCCTGCTCTGGATGTGTTCAAGTCGGATGTAGTAAAAGGTGTTGATGTACTTAAGAACATTGAATTTCTAATTAAAGAAGCTAAAAAAGTGCCAGCTATAAAACCACTTTCAGATACCAAAGGGCATTGGGCTGAAATGACAATTAACACGTTCGTAAAGCTGCAAGTGATTAAAGGTTATAACGATGGCACATTCATGCCGGATGGTAAAATAACAAGAGCTGAATTTGCATCGATTCTTAGCCGTGTATTTCATATCGAAGGTGGCAAAAAAAACAGTGTTGCATTGAAGGATATTGGTAACAGTTGGGCGAAAAGCGAGATCGAGAAACTTGCTGGAGCAGGGATCATCGGCGGATACGAAGACGGTACATTCAAGCCAGATAACACGATCACTCGTGAGGAAATGGTTATCTTACTGTCTCGGATTGTAAACCTCAACAATGTACCAAAGGATAATTCCAAAGGAATTTTCGAAGACGTGAAGGATTCTTATGCAGCAAATGAGATCAAGGCTGGAGCACAAGCCGGCATCATAAGCGGTAAAGCAGCAGGAAAGTTTGATGCCAAGAGCACTTCCACACGCGCGGAAGCTTTGCAGATCATCCTGAATGTGTTGAAGCTAAACCCGGAATTGAGGAAGCTGTTGGATTCACTTAACTAAGGATGTTGAAGACATAGCCGTCATACAAAAGGGCATCTTCTTAAATAATGTCATTAAGTTAAACTTCAATGACAGAATGGAAATAAAATGGAATCCGAAACGGCATGGGAAAAATCCCTGTGCCGTTTCTTTCTTTGGAGCCAAGAAGGAAAAAGCGTACAGCAAACAAAGCGGATGGAATAACCGCTTTGTCCATGTGAACCGAATTATGCTACTCTGTTCGTCAGATGGGAAATCAGCGGCAGAAAGATTTGTAATGACGGTTTCATAAGCACCACTTGGAAGGACGAAACGAACAACCCGAAAGGAAGTCGGGTAATATAAGTTATCATGCAAATCCAAAAAATCAAATGTAGAAGAGGATGGGAAGAACTTGTAAATCTCGGATGAGCCTTGACCTCTTTGGTTTGTTTTTTAGTGAGTGTCAGATGAAGCTCACTGTCAAACGATTCGCTAGTTGGAGTTCCAAGTGAGTACTGGCGTGATTTACCTCATATATTAGATATAATATAGTATTTTCCGAATTGTGGTATTAATAGACATCTGCGGTATGTGATATTTTGCGATAGTTTTAAGACTTTTAAAATAATAATCTTTTACTATCGTTTTTTATTATATTCAGTTGTTTATATGATGTAGTGAGTTTTACATTACTTTTCATCTTTGTTTTCAATTAGTTTGACTATTCATTGGCATGGCCTCCCTTGAGGAGCAAGGCATCAACTGGGGTATTACTCTTTCTACACATTTGCCTATGAATCTAGTAATGTGGAATGGATATACGATGGTAAGTTTTTGGATAGTAGAAATGGATTAGACACAGAAGTGGTCGAGAATATCTCAGAGGCATTCCTTCACTTGCTTATAAAAAATAACGGTCAAAACACTATTCAAAAACTATGTCAGCAAGCGGATAAACAATTTGGGCTAAGGAAGGATTGTGCATGTTCATTCTAAAACACCAATTAGCTAACAAACGATGGCATACTGACATGATGAATCAAGAAATTAGAATGTCGAAACCATTAATCATTACAGGAGGAGACAAATGATATTAGAGGGTTCTGTATATCATCTTTCAAGTTCGAATGGAAGTAATGATCTTATTATCAGAGTTCTTTGGCGTTCAGAAGATAGATCTAAAATTGTTGTAATGAACGCGAGTAACGCAGAACAAATGGAGTTCCCATTCATTATGCTTACAAATCAATTGATTAGCGACCTCCAACAAAAAAACGTTGAAATTAGACCATGAGCCTGATCAACAAATCATGTATCCCACAGATGAATATATAACTAAATATGTTGAGAGCAGAGATTCCAAATGGGAATTAATTAAATATATCGTGCAAATGGAGTCCTTCAAATGAGAAAGCAGATGTTGCAGATAATCCTCTGTGATGGCTGCTTTTTCTGTTATATCCTTCAGAAAAAATGATCGAAATAACAGAGAATGATGATAAAATATCGAGTATCAGCTCTTCAATGAAAAAGGTGATCGAATTATGAACACAATCAAGGATTTTTCGCTGCAACTAGCTCTAATAACAACGGCAATATTCACCTTCCAAATATTTAATGCGGGGAGACTTGAGAGAAATAATTACGTAAATATCATTCTATCTGTATTATTGGGACTATCTATCTTGTTATGTATGTCTTTTCCCACATACATTAGCGCCAATGTCCGTTTGGATATTAGAATTGTTCCCTTGCTTTTAGGTACGTTATATGGCGGCCTGCGAACAGGTTTATTCTTGTCCGCAATTATTATTCTTTATCGATTTTATCTTGGGATTGATTTGGGATTGTATTCGACAATTCTGACCCTTTTAATCAGCATGCCGGTTATCGTGTTTTTTCAAAAGAATTTCACTAAAGCAAAGAAGAGAAAGCGGATAAACATAGCGGTGATCCTTTGCATCTACTATTGTCTTGTTGGAATCACAGTTGTATCTGTTTTGAAAGGTATTTCATTTAAGGTTCTTCAGGTACAGTTCATTTATATCCTGATTACCACGGTGGCAGTGTTTCTCTTCACTTCTTTAAATGAAACGATCAATGAAGTGCTTAGGAAGAACCAACAGTTGCAAGCAGATGTCAAGGAGGCGGAAATCGCCTTTTTGCGTTCTCAGATCAAACCTCATTTCCTGTACAATGCCCTGAGTTCTATTGCCGCATTGTGCATCGACGAACCCCATAAGGCGGGAGCATTGACGATAGATCTTTCGCAATATTTGAGAAGCAGCTTTGACTTTAAACAACTGGACTCACTAACAACGATTGAAAAGGAATTAGAGTTATTAAATGCATATATCAACATTGAAAAGACGAGATTTGGGACTAGATTGGTTGTGGAGTACGATGTGGACGCCACTCTGCTGGATCACCGAATTCCCCCGCTGATTCTGCAGCCGTTGGTGGAAAATGCCATCAGACATGGCCTGATGTCCAGTCTACGGGGAGGGACCGTGCAAATATCGGTCAATCAGAAAGAGGACGCCGTTGTCAGCTTTGCTGTAGTGGACAATGGATGCGGGATGAGTGAACAGAAACGGGAGGAAATACTTAAACCGGGTATGAACAAGAAAGGTGTAGGGCTGGGTAACATTAATCAGCGCCTCAAGCTTCTTTATGGATCATGTATTTGTATTGAAAGCGCGGAAGGAAAAGGCACACGAGTGTTCTTCGATATTCCCGTACAACCGGTCAAGCAGATTGGAGATTGAAGCATGCTGAGAGCCATTATTGTAGATGATGAAGAATTACCGATGAAACTATTGAAGAAGCTTCTATCCGATAGCGGCGAGATTGAAATATGCCACACGTTTCTGAACCCGCATCAGGCTTATGAATTTGTAAAGGAGAATCCGATACATATTGCATTTCTGGATATTTCTATGCCGGAGATGGACGGTTTGCAGCTTTCCAATCTGCTTTTGGGAACCGATGCTTCCATCGATGTGGTCTTTGTAACCGCCTATGACGATTATGCGGTTCAGGCCTTCGATATGAGCGCTTTGGATTATCTAATGAAGCCTGTGTCCGCCCCGCGATTGTCAAAAACGTTGGACAAGATCATAAAAAGACAGCGGAGCGCGGCTGTCGAGCCTTACACGCAGGGTCTGCTTGAACCGGTGTATGCGGAACAATCACTTAAAGAAAACCTAACTGAGCAGGAGACGAAGGTGTTACGGCTGCTCGCAGAAGGCTTGTCGAACAGGGAGATAGCCTCGCTCCTGAACATTACAGGGGATACTGTCAAATTTCACATAAAGAATGTGTATAAGAAGCTTAAAGTCAACAATCGAGTACAAGCGCTGCAGCGTGCCAAAGAAGTAAGAATACTCTATTGATATCACCTATATATCGCGTTAAAAGACTACCCGATTGGGTAGTTATTTTTTTGAGAACATAGCGTTATAGTGGGGAAGATCGACAAAATTTGACAAAAGGGAATGGGAGAGGCGTGCAACGTATGAGAAGAGTAAACATTAAGAAGAGACTAATCGCAGTGCTGATGAGCATCGTTCTACTTGTCCTTCCGATGATACAGAGTGTTCTGGGAGGGGGAAAGGCCTATGCCGCAGGAACCTTAGTTTGGACTGACATCACCGGATCGGAAGGGTTTAATACACCGCAAGGTATGACCTTAGGCAGTGACGGTACGGTGTATGTGGCGGATACGCTTAATCAACAAATAAAAAAACTGTCGAACGGGAGCAGCGATTGGGAGAACATCACCGGATCGGAAGGATTTAACAATCCGGTTGGTGTGGCAGTAGGCAGTGACGGCACGGTGTATGTGACGGATACTAGTAATCATAAAATTAAAAAACTGCCAAGCGGATGGAGCGACTGGGAGGACATCACCAACTCGGGAGGATTTAAGTATCCACAAGGTGTGGCTATAGGCAGTGACGGCACAGTGTATGTGGCGGATACTTCTAATAACAAAATTAAAAAACTGCCGAGTGGGGGCAGCACATGGTCTGACATCACTGGATCGGGAGGATTTAATAATCCGCATGGCATGGCCATAGGCGGTGATGGTGCCTTGTATGTGGCGGATACGAATAATCATCAAATTAAAAAACTAACGAGCGGAGGTAGCACTTGGTCTAATATCACCGGATCGGGAGGATTTAAATATCCCTATGATGTGGCCATAGGCAGTGACGGCACGGTGTATGTGGCGGATTATATGAATCACCAAATTAAAAAACTGCGGAGTGGAGAGAGCACTTGGGAGAACATCACCGGTTCAGCAGAATTTATGTATCCGCAAGGTATTGCCATAGGCAGTGACGGCACGGTGTATGTGGCGGATAGTGGTACTCATCAAATTACAAAGGGGTCCATCGGCTATACAGTAAGCTTTAACAATGACAGTGGTTCACCGGCGGCAGCCGATCAGGCTGTGATTAAAAACCATTATGCTACAGAGCCGGCGGCAGAGAGCAAGACAGGCTACACGTTCGGAGGATGGTATAGCTCCAGTGATTTTAGTGGCGCACCATTTGATTTTGCAACAACTGCTATTACAATGGACCAGATGTTATATGCGAAGTGGATGAGCCAAGCGAAAGCCATTACAGCATTTAGTTTCGAGGGATTGAGCCCGATGGTAACGGGAACGGTTGACGAAACGGACAAGACCATCGCATTGATCGTGCCTTATGGAACAGATGTAACGGCGCTTATCCCAACGTTCACAACAACGGGAGTTAGTGTGAATGTGGGAAGCACTGCACAAGTGAGCGGAACAACCCCGCAGAACTTCACAAGCGCAATAACGTATACAGTTGTGGCGGAAGACGGCACGACACAAGACTACACCGTAATGGTAACGGTAGCGGCAAATACAGCGCCGACGGCGTCATCTGTGACCATTGCAGAAATAGCGCAAGTAGGCGTACAACTGACTGGCACATATACATTCACTGACGCAGATGATGAAGATACGGAAGGAACGTCCACATACAGATGGCTAAGCAGTTCAGACGGGACAACATATATCCCAATTGCAGGCGCAACAAGCACAACATATTCACCGGTAGCCGGCGACCAAGGAAACACAATTAAGTTTGAAGTAACGCCAAAGGACAATTACGGATTGGCTGGAACGCCAGTGTTAAGCGTAGCGACAGAAGCAGTAGCACCAGCAAATACGAACATCACAGGATTTGATGCAATTGGCCATGTAGCAGCAGGCACAGCAGGTGCAGCGACCTATGCAAATGCAGGAGCCGTATCCGCAGCGTTATTAGCAAGCCATGCTGCTGTAACAGCAAACGGCGGAACAATCACCGTGCCTGTAACCGCATGGGTAGATACAGATAACTACAACCCATCAGTAGCAGGCAGCTATACATTCACGGCAATATTAGGCAGCTTGTCAGCGTATACAACAAACACTGGCGGCTTAACGGCCACAGTCGAAGTTGTTGTAGCGCCAGCAGTTATAAACATTACAGCATTTGATGAAATTAGCCATGTAACGGCAGGCACAGCAGGTGCAGCGACCTATGCAAATGCAGGAGCCGTATCCGCAGCTTTATTAGCAAGTCATGCTGTTGTAACAGCAAACGGCGGAACAATCGCCGTGCCTGTAACCGCATGGGTAGATACAAATAACTACAGCTCATCAGTAGCAGGCAGTTATTCATTCACAGCCGTATTAGGCAGCTTGCCATCGAATACAACAAACACTGGCGGCTTAACGGCGACAGTCATAGTTGTTGTAGCGCCAGCAGTTATAAACATTACAGCATTTGATGAAATTGGCCATGTAACGGCAGGCACAGCAGGCGCAGCAACCTATGCAAATGCAGAAGCCGTATCCGCAGCGTTATTAGCAAGCCATGCTACTGTAACAGCAAATGACGGAACAATCGCCGTGCCTGTAACCGCATGGGTAGATACAAATAACTACAGCTCATCAGTAGCAGGCAGTTATACATTCACAGCCGTATTAGGCAGCTTGCCAGCGAATACAACAAACACTGGCGGTTTAACGGCGACAGTCATAGTTGTTGTAGCGCCAGCAGTTATGAACATCACAGGATTTGATGAAATTGGCCATGTAACGGCAGGCACAGCAGGCGCAGCAACCTATGCAAATGCAGAAGCCGTATCCGCAGCGTTATTAGCAAGCCATGCTACTGTAACAGCAAATGACGGAACAATCACCGTGCCTGTAACGGCATGGGTAAACACAGATAACTACAACCCGGCAGAAGCAGGCAACTATACATTCACAGCAACGTTAGGCAGCTTGCCAGCGAATACAACAAACACTAGCGGCTTAACGGCGACAGTCGAAGTTGTTGTAGCGCCAGCAGTTATAAACATCACAGCATTTGATGCAATTGGCAATGTATCGGCAGGCACAGTAGGAGCGGTAACCTATGCAAATGCAGAAGCCGTATCCGCAGCGTTAATAGCAAGTCATGCCACTGTAACAGCAAATGACGGAACAATTACCGTGCCTGTAACGGCATGGGTAAACACAGACAACTACAACCCGGCAGAAGCAGGCAACTATACATTCACAGCAACGTTAGGTAGCTTGCCAGCAAATACAACAAACACTAGCGGCTTAAAGGCGAAAGTCTTAGTTGTCGTAGCGCCGGCAACGCAAGTAGGAACAAACATCACAGTGTTTGATGCAATTGGCAATGTAGCAGCAGGCACAGTAGGAGCAGTAACCTATGCAAATGCAGAAGCCGTATCCGCAGCTTTAATAGCAAGCCATGCCACTGTAACAGCAAATGGCGGAATAATCACCGTGCCTGTAACGGCATGGGTAAATACAGACAACTACAACCCGGCAGCAGAAGGCAGCTATACATTCACAGCAACGTTAGGCGGCTTGCCAGCGAATACAACAAACACGGGAAGCTTAACGGCGACAGTTGAAGTTGTCGTAACAGCACCATCAGGCGGAGGTGGAGGTGGCGGTGGTACAGCATCGCCAACAAGCGACACCCCAGTAACCTCAACTAATGGCACATTAACGCTTCCTGTAGGCAAAACAGGCAAGGTTAGTCTGGGGGATGCCATCACGATCTTGATTCCGGCCGATGCTACAAGCAAAGAGCTGAAATTAACGATAGATAAATTGTTGAATATTCAAAACCTTGTAAAGGCTAAAGACGTTCTAGCCAGCCCCATTTTTGAAATTCTGAAAAATTTCTCAGAGAACTTTAGTAAATCGGTCACCCTGACGTTTGCTTTCGATCCATCCAAATTAAGGGGCAATCAAACCGTAGCCGTATTCTTTTTTGACGAAACGAAGAAGGAATGGGTGAAAGTTTCAGGCAGTGCTGTTCACGATGGTCATATCACCGTAGAAGTGAACCACTTTACGAAATACGCGGTATTCGTTGTAGGTCAAGGGGAAACTGAACCAACACCAGACACGATAACGTTAAGCGACATCTCTGGGCACTGGGCCGAGGCCAACATCAAGCAAGCGATAAGCAGAGGGATTGTCAGCGGTTACCCAGATGGCACGTTCAAGCCTGGGAAAACCGTGACGCGCGCAGAATTCGCGGTCATGCTGATGAGTACGTTGAAGCTGCAAGGTGAAGGAACGGAGCTGATTTTTACAGATTCAGCGCAGATCGGAGCATGGGCCAAAAAAGCGGTGGCGCAAGCAGTGCAAGCGGGCATTATTAATGGCTACGAGGACGGCAGCTTCCGTCCAGATGCAGTCATTACACGCGCAGAGATAGCAGCGATGATTACGGCTGCGCTAGGTAAGTCTGGCCAAGCGAACGCTGCAACCGGCTTCGCGGACGACAAGGACATTCCAACGTGGGCGAAAGCAAGTGTTGCTTACGTGAAGCAAGCAGGCATTGTGCAAGGGAAAGGCGATAACCAATTCGCCCCTCTAGACAATGCGACGCGAGCAGAGGCTGTGACGGTGCTGATCAAAATGTTGGCGCAGAAGAGCAAATAATGCAAGGTACTTGAATTTAATTTAAACGAAGCAGTCCCTTATCAAACGGGGTCTGCTTTTTTTGCTTCTATTTCCAAGTCTGCGAAAGATCAAAAAGGTGGCGAACTTACGTGGATAACAAGGGAACACTCTATGTAGAATGAAAGCTTTTAAATTAGATGAAGATGAAATGATAAAATACGCTAAAAGTATGAGATCAATCGAACGATGACAGTTCGGAGAACTTCTAACAGATTACACAAATATCCATTCAACGGTGAACTATAGTTCAATCACAAAATGACGGCAGCTGGCACAATGATCGGCTGCCTTTTCCACGCTCACGGGCAGTTTAATGGAATAATATGTATGGTAAAATGGTATTCTGGAGGTGCATTCATGCAAAAGGCAATTATAGTTCAATATTATAACGATAAAAAGAATAACTTAAGTGATTTAAATCAGCTTTTACAAGAGGGATGGAAGGTTGTATCTCAGAGTGCTATGTCAGGCGGTGAGATGGGTGCAACAGTTTATTCACTTGTTATATTAGAGAAGAATTAGGAAACAATGCTTCGAGATTCATTGAAGAAAGAGAGAATGATAGTTCAATCACAACATGACGGCAGTCGGCGATCGGCTGCCGTTTCCAGGGAGACGTTAGTTGAATGGAACTTTTATGTAAAAAGTGCTTCAAAACTTATTTGTAATTCAGCTTTTTTGCTTTAAACAGCAGCACCTCCCATAAACTTTGTTATCATCCAAGAAACAAATTTATATTCTGGAGATGATGGAGGCAGCAGTCAGTCCTCTTGGTGCCATATCGCCTTATCAGAATGTGCAGCTTGCCCCGGACTCACCTTTTAGTTTTTATGACAAAAGAGGTCCTGATGAATGGTTAAAGGTGCAGACTTGGCTAGGAGACCGCTGGATACGGGACGATGATAAAGTCTTATATGGTAATTATGCGGAGCGAAAGAATACATTAACGCTCTTAAACACGGCAAATTTATTTAACCAACCAGACACCAATACTAAAACAAATATAATGCTTGCACCACAGGAGATTTTCTCTACTGCCACCATACATTACGGACCAAAGTATGTCATAAATGCCATGAGTGCATCTGGGAAATCCGGAACATGGTATCAAGTTGATACGTGGCTGGGTCCAAAATGGATTATGAACCCAGCCCTTATGGAGGATGTCCATGCCGAACCAATCGATTTTAAACTAAAGCTAACGGGGTCTGAGACCGTTTATTTAGTACCTTATGAACAAGAAGGTAGCGGAGAAATACTTGAATCGGGCACGGTACAAGTAATAGCTAAGTGGCAACATGCCCCGTTACCCGCTAATGTAATTACTTGGTACAAGATAAGTCTCCCTCAAGGTGACCGGTGGGTAAAACCAAAAAATGAAACGATTGAACTTAAACCAAAAAGTTGATTTGGAGGAGAAGCAAATATCTGTTTGATATTCTTCTATACTGAATAGCTCATTCAACTAACGAGAGAACGATAGTTTAACCAATACAGGGAGCAGGCCGCCGCGGCGCTGCTCCCTGTTCCATTGAAGTAACGGGCAGGTTACTTCCAATTATTGTTGAATTTAATGTTAGAAATACATAGGTATTTAAGGAGATGGATGCACTGAATTACTTATTCAATCGAGCACGAGATAAAGAAATTGAATATCATGATAAATTTTATGCAGAAACAAAACTTTTTCAACCTGGCAGCTGGCTTTCGCGCCCTGTGAAAGTTGTTCTCGATAATTTGATGCAAATAGAAAAAGACAATATTCAGGTCCTAGACCTTGGTTGTGGAGTCGGAAGAAACAGTATCCCCATTGCACAAAGTATTCAGGCGTATAAAGGAAAGATATATTGTATTGATTTATTGCCTTCGGCTATTCAATTATTAAACCAAAATGCGGAACAATATGGAGTTACGGATACAATCATTTCACAAGCGATTGATGTGGAGAATTTTCTGATTAATAAAAATACATTTGACTATATTGTCGCTTGTTCTTGTTTAGAGCATGTTAGTTCAGAAGCAGCTTTTCAAACTAAACTTGAAGAAATGAAAGCAGGAACAACAGTTGGCGGCATAAATTGCATATTAATGAGCACAGAAGTAAAGGAAATTGACGTACTTACTGGAGAGGAACAGGTAGGCTTGATTGAATTAAACCTTTCAACAGAGAAAGCATTTACCTATCTTAGAGAGGTGTATACTGACTGGAACATATCAATAGAAAAAAGTGTTCAACAGGAGATTAAGGAAGAAAAGAATGGTAGATTAATTATTTTTAGAAGCAATTGGATTACATTTGTAGCTCAAGCAAGAGATTAAGCTCCCTCGGTATAATCTGATTTCCTCACGCAAGCTCGTCTATTCGCAGGATTTCATCCTTTAGATTTTAATGATGAACGAAAGATAGCGAGATATATTAGGACGTGTCGTTAAAAAGGCGTGCGGGAACAGAGGTGGAGTTGATTCACCCAATACATTCCAGATGCTGCACGTATTCTCCACGGTGCCCTTAGCGATTTTCACTCCCATGTCTCGACGGGTCAATAGCCCTCTCATTCCTTCGTCACATCTATCTAAGGGGTGGAGGTCGGTCTTTCTAACGGAACAGGTCGGAGCCTTTTTGCGTAATGTATCCCGATACTCCGTGCTTTCTTTGTCTCCTGCGAATATGCCAACTTGCGTGAGATAAGGTTTATTTTAAGCTGCTAATGCAAAGATTTTATCGGGGTTGTAAGCTTCATCACTACGGGCCATTCCTACTAAGAATCGAGCTAGTTTTCCACATAACTTCATGATGGACTTCATCTTTTTAAGCTTTTTCACCTGAACATTATGGTGATGTAAGGCTTTAAATTCTTGGTTACTCATGACGACCATGCACATCGTGACTAAATAGAGAAAGTGACGCAGCCGTGGACGGCCTCGTTTACTGAGCTTCAGTTGTCCCTTCCATTTACCCGAGCTTGCTTCGGTCACATTGAGACCTGCGTGACGGAGTAGAGAATTCCCGTGCGCATAACCTCTAAGATCTCCAGCCTCTCCTAAAATACCAGCTAGAGCAATGGCACTTATTCCAGTAATGGCAAGGATTTTGCCTGAATAGGGGATACGTTCAACAACGTCTTTGGCTTCTCTTTCGATCCTCTGCAGTTGTTTAGTAGCTAAGTCGTGCTCCTCAAGGAGCTGCTCTAGATGGAGCTTGTAAGCATGTGTTGCCTGCTTGGATCCAACAGTTTTCTTGGCAAGATCGATGAGTAGATGAGCTCTACGTACACCAGAATGCCGCTTCATGGATTTCTGCCATCCTTTAATGACATCGTCAGGACTTAGTTTACATAGCTCAGACGGGAGTGGAAAAAGCCGTAGGGTTAACAATGCACCCTTGCAAGTTAAGATCTTAAAGACTTGCCTCAGTTCAGGGAAGACAATGTCGACCCAGCGGTGGATCTGATTAACGGAACTTACGAGTCGTTTAACGACCGTTTCTCGGTTAGCCATGAGCACTCGCAGTTCCTCGTACTCAGAGGAGTGGAAACGGACAGGGGAGTAGTAGCCGTTTTTCACCATGTCGGCAATAACTAAAGCATCTTTTTTGTCGCTTTTAGAGCGTGTATTGTCGCGGTTTTCTTTATTCTTTTTAACTAGGTGAGGATTAACAAGTACGGCTTCAATGGCTTTGTTTTTGAGCCACCCAGCAAGGCTAAGCCAGTAATGGCCAGTCGGTTCCATACCAACGATAACTTGAGATAATTTAAATGAAGCTAACAAGTCGCGAATCCAACGATCGAGGTTTTTGAAACCATCTTCGTCATTACTGAACTCTAGAGGATTACCGAGAGCGACTCCGCGGAAGTTAACCGCTCTTGCAACATGAGCCTCTTGAGCAATGTCTACACCTACAACAATATGATGAACGGTAATGTTTTCAATGAGTTGATTTTGCTTATCTTGTGATTTAAACTTCATAGTAGAGCGTCCTCCTGGATGATGGAATTAAAGGGCTTTTGACCCGTTGCGTACTTCCAACGTACTGAGGCGCTCCTTTTTTTACAAAGCTGAAATTTATCCATCTACAGGAATCTAACGGTGAACTACAGTACAGTAATGAAATAAGCCTACTTCTTATTAGAAGGTAGGCTCTTTTTTTCATCGAAATTGACGGATAGTTTACTCTGTCCTTTCAATTAACTGCTCGATGCCTTCGAGTTCAAATACTTTCATAAATGCTTCTAGGTGTATAGACGTCCAATGTTTAGCCTTATTCTTAGAGTAATCGTCCACTGTATTCCAACGAATACCGGTCAGCTCACTTAATTGCTTAACGCTCATATTTCGTGCTTGCATTAGCTTATCAATTTTTAATTTTAACAAATCTAATCACCTCTAAACTATCATACAATATCTCTCGAAAAAACTCAACGAAAAACGTTGATAATCAACGAAATTCATTGTATAATAAGTACATAGCAGCGATGGAACCGACCTATTGTTCGTTTGTGATTCAACTATCAGGTAGAGGTTTTATACGAAACAAATGATATTTGAGTTGAATTGCGACAGCGAAGGCAACTGGCATGTTCACAGTTAACAGTCGTAGATAGAATTCAAGTTGGATGTATAACGAATTGTTGTACTAACGGCGAACGATAGCTTCATAACAAAGATCAAACAGGCTGCCGGTGATAAATTCGGTGGCCTGTTGTGCTAACGGGAGGATAGTTGATTATTAAAGGTTTTGTACCTATGAGGAGTACAGCTAGGGTGCTAAGATATTTTTATATCTTAATTAAGGAGCTGTTGTAGTGTCGGAGAAAGGCAAACTTATTTCACAAGTGTTATTAATAGCAGAGAAAGCTGGATTAACTGACATTACACCTATTGAGCTTAGTAATGGTGGGAACCTAGTCATTCACTTGGCTCCCCATCCGATTGTGGCTCGAATAGCCACTGTTATTTCAAAAGAAGATGCAGAGAACGCATACAAGATACTTGATCGAGAGTTACGGGTTGCACGTCACCTCCAATCCAAGAAAGTCCCCGTGTTATTACCGATTGACTTGACTAATGCAGGACCGTACGATGTTGGAGGTACATGGATGACGTTTTGGAAATATGTTCCTACCATGCAATTGGAATCACCTTCACCCAGTGAAGCCATTGAACTGATAAACGGACTTTCAAGAGCAATGGAAGACTTCGTTGACGAGCTTCCTGTGCTTGGTGTTTGGGAGCGGACACGACAATCGGCTGTTAGATTGAGTAAACACTCCGATCAGAGTATACAAGTACTATTAAATGTGTTTCTAAGGGTAGATGAACAGATACGGATCGAATCAAGTTTACTTATACCGTGTCATGGAGATGCCCATAGAGGAAACTTATTACCAAGTCCCGAAGGTTGGGTCTGGTCGGACTTTGAGGATGTATCATTGATGCCCACATACTGGGACCATGCTTCATTTGTTGGTAATCTTACATTATTCGGAGGAATTCAGGAGCCAAACTTTAGATGCATATTGGACCATATCAACAATGACACTGATCTAAAAGCCGTTGGATTTGCTATGACCGCACGTATACTAATGACTACAATAGGTAATTTGGATTTTGCCCTTGCAGGTCACGGAAACTTGGAATTTGCAACTAGACAGCAAGAACTGGCGGAAGATTTTATTCGTCAGATAGACCTAATAATTGGAGAGAAATAGAGGGTGTGATTGAACTAACGCAGAACGTTAGTTGAATACAGACACCGCAGCACCCGGTCATGTCGATCGGCTACCGTTTCCGGATGCGTTAGTTTTTCACTGAAATGAAAATGGAGGATCACTTGATGAAACCAACCAGTCATGAAACTGCCATTCAATATTTGAAGACAGCTTTTTTTTCCGAAAGAGATTTACGATTTAGAGAAGCAATCAATGATTTGAATTATCATTTTATAAAAACCAATGATGTTCAAGTTTTAAAAGATATTTATTTTAAACTAAAAGACATTACTTTAAGAAATATAATACTCGGGATTTTAATGCATAATGAAATTGGCCTAAAGCAATTTTTTTAGATGTATATAAAAAAGAACGATACTTAGATATGAAGTTGAAAGCAATTCGTGGTTTAGCAAATTATGCAACAGAAACTGAAATTGAGAAGATCATGGAACACTTCTTAAAGCTGTTAATGAAAAGACCTGAGAATACACCTTACAACTATCAAGAATATGAATTTATACGTTCTGCCTGTGGACTTCCGTATTTAATAAAAAAATACGGATATTCTTGTTTTGAAACAAGAGGAGAAACAGTATAATGAAATGCCCGAAGCATTCAAGGGGCATTATTCATTTGATGAAGATGGTAATCTCATAGAGCTAAGAAATCCAAATGAAGCAAAAGAAATGATGAATAACTTCTTTGCTTCAAAAAATAGTCGAACTAATGATTGAACTCCTGAGAAGAAAAGTTTAATAAAACAACTAGGACGCTGCTGACGGCATCCATTGGCAGTAGTGTTAAGCTATCGGGCAGATTACTTTAGTTACAACATTGACCTTCGGGAAAATACAAGTTCTACTGCGATGCCCAACCGATACATTCTTATCTAATCAAAACTTTACCTATACCCTTGGCAAGGCAGCATGTTACCATATTACTGTTGTCCGAAAATTTACCAGTACCGGGGGTATTTTAATATATGAGCATCAACTTAGAAGATTGGATTCATGAAGCCGATTTGGTGAGCATGCAGAAGGCAATGTCTTTGGGTGAATGTACATCCGAAGCTCTCGTGCTTGCATATATCGAACGCATTCATAGGTATAATCCTCTGATCAATGCCTTATTAGAGATCAATCCAGATGCGCTTGAAATAGCAAGGAATCTTGACCTTGAGCGAAATACAACAGGTAGTAGGGGGCCGCTGCACGGAATTCCAATCCTGCTCAAGGATAACATCGATACGTACGACCGGATGCATACGAGCGCTGGTTCAATCGCATTGGCTGAGTCGTTTGCTCCTGAAGATGCGTTCGTAGCCGCAAAGCTCCGGACTGCTGGCGCTGTTCTTCTAGGTAAGGCCAATATGACCGAGTGGTCGAATTTTATGTCCAATCGTATGCCAGCTGGATACAGTTCCAGAGGAGGATATGTGTTGAATCCATATGGACCTGGCAAGCTCTTCGTCAGCGGATCAAGTTCAGGATCGGCTGCAGCCGTAGCGGCGAACCTGACAGCAGCAGCGATCGGAACAGAAACCGCAGGTTCGATTATTGGGCCGGCCAGCCAACACTTTCTCGTCGGAATAAAACCTACTGTAGGGCTTGCGAGCCGCAGCGGCATTATCCCGATTTCTATAAGTCAGGATACGCCAGGACCGATTTCAAAGACAGTCACTGATGCAGCGATTCTACTTGGGGCACTCGTCGGGATTGACGAAAACGATAAGGCAACTTGGACTAGCCCGCATCGTACTTTTCATGACTACACATCGTATCTCGACCGAGACTTTCTGCGTAAAACTCGCATTGGGATTCCCAGACATTACTATCGGTCGTTGGATGAAGAAAGACTCTCCATCATGGAATCCGCCATTAATGTTCTGCGTGAGCAAGGTGCTACAGTTATCGATACTGTGAACCTCCATTTGGAACAGCATCCATGGAACAATGATGTTATCTGCTACGAATTCAAAACAGGCCTGAATCGCTATTTATCAAAGTTGAACTCGGATATGCCCGTGCATTCTCTTCAAGATCTGATAGCTTATAATCAGAAACACGCTGCATCCGCATTGAAGTTTGGCCAAGATAATCTGATTCGCTCGGAACAAAATGCGCTAAACGAGACAACATATCAACTTAAACGACAAGAATATAACCATCCGGCTGTAACGCAAGGGATTGACTATGTACTCGATCAACACGGCTTAGATGCTTTAATGTTACCCGGTGACGTTGATGGCATGTACATTGCTGCCCGGTTAGGGTATCCCCTTATTACAGTGCCCGCCGGTTATTCAGCAAAAGGAACAATTGATGCTGATGGCGATTCGACGCAGGGTCCATTTGGTGTTGTCTTTTCCGGGAGGGCTTTCAGTGAGCCCACGCTAATCAGCATCGCCTATAGTTTTGAGCAGGCAACACTATTCCGTCGTCCACCAGAAATGGGCTAAGCTAACGGAAAACAATAGTTGAACATTCAACAAGAACAAGGCTGCCGGCAATGTGCGGCAGCCTTTCGTTCACCTAACGGGAGTTTAGCGTCAGATAGAAACATCTAATATAATGTGCTTATCCACTTGAATGGAGGGACTAACCTTGGGCATTAGGAATTATCTGATTGGAGGCGTTTCCGGCGCTGGCAAAACTACGGTCTGCAACGAATTGCAGCGGCGCGGCTACCATGCCATTCATGGTGATCGAGAATTGGCTTATCAAGGCGATCCGGAAACTGGTACCCCAACGGATGGCTTTAAACCCGAACACCACATTTGGCATGTAGATAAAGTAAAAGCTTTGGTCGCCAATCAGGATGAGGCGGTAACATTCTTCTGCGGTGGTTCGCGGAATTTCCCCAAATTCATCGATCTCTTCGACGACGTGTTTGTCCTTGAAGTCGACTTGGAAACCAGTCTCCGGCGGATTGATGAGCGAGTAGCACTGGACCCAACTGACTGGGGTGGCAGACCAGAGGAACGGGAAATCAGTGCGCGAATTTATCAAACGAAAGAAGGCGTTCCCAAAAACGGGATTATAATCGACGCCACCGCACCGATCGCGCACGTCGTTGACGAAATCCTCCATCAAATCGAAGCAAATAAACGCCAATGACAGTAACTTATGGTCACTCACGGACAGCACCTGGATACGACCACTGCGCTAAACATTCCTGTATAGCCTAAGAAATGGGCTTTGTCAAAAAAGGAGCGCCTCGGTATGATGGGTTTGTCGACGGGTAGATACCCAACACCATCAAGGAGGCGCTCTTATTATGAAGTTTAAGCAATCAGACGGTCAAAATCAACGTATTGAACGAATTACTACTTCACATCTTGTTGTGGGCATTGATATGGCAAAGGAAACTCAAGTAGCTCAAGCTACAAATTTTCGGGGAATTGTCCTTACAAACCAGCATCTATCATTCAAAAACACTATCCAGGGATTTGAGAAATTACAGCGTTGGATGGAAGGTTTGCAACAAAAACATCGACTGAAGGATATCATAATTGGCATGGAGCCGACGGGACACTACTGGTACAGTTTAGCTAACTGGCTTGCCCAGAAAGGCCTAAACGTCGTTTTAGTTAATCCAGCAACGACGAAACGAAACAAAGAGAACCGAGATAATTGTCCTTCCAAGAGTGACCCAAAGGATGCCCTTGTTATTGCGGATGTTGTTAGCCGTGGCTATTATTATGAATACATTCGGCAAGCAACTCATTTTCAGAGGTTACGAACCCTAATGAATGATCGAGAATTTTGGGTTACAAATAGTGTTCGGATGCAGAATCGGATCATACGCTGGCTGGATATACGCTTCCCTGAGTATGCTTCTGTGTTTAAAGATTGGACCTGCCCACGCTCCATAGCTACACTCAAAGAGTTCCCGTCTCCGTTGGATCTAAAAGGTCAATCTACATCAGAAGTTATTACAGGTTGGCGAAAATATATGAAACGAGCTGGCGGCTCCACAGGTATTCAGAAGGCAGCTGAGCTACTCTCTAAAGCGGTTCAAAGCGTGGGGGAAACTGTAGCGCTGAATGAGGCCAAACAGGATCTGCATCGCTTACTAGAAGAGTACGAGCGTATTGACGGTATATTGAACCAAATAGCAAAAGAAATCGCGGCTTTGCTTGGTGAGATCCCGATTGCTAGCCAGCTTCGTTCCATTAAAGGTTTGGGCACGATCTATATTGCAGCAATTCTGGCTGGTGCCGGTGATCTGACGCAGTACGTTCACGGTCGTCAATTGCTACGAAAAGCCGGTTTAAATTTGGCAGAAAGCATGTCTGGAAAGCGTAAAGGCCAGATCATACTCTCCAAACGAGGAGATTCCACACTCCGAAAATATTTGTATCTGGCTACCTTAACATTAGTGGGAACAAATCCTATATTTAAGCAATTACATCTGAATAATGTGCAAGTTAAACATATGAGTAAGCAGAAGTCGATATTTAAACTGCTTGGAAAACTGGCACGAATCTTAGTTGGCTTGGTGCATTCCGAGGAGTCATTCACTCCTGAAAAAACAGTCATTCCGTATACCCACGCTGCCTAACATCTTCGAACTAATGTAAATTGATTCATTCGCAGGACTTCAAAAAAGAAAGCACGGAGGACCGAGTTCGTTCTTCATAAGGGCACAGACCCATCCGCTAAACGCTATCGGTCTCCACACCTTGGATAGGTGTAACGAAGGAATGTAAGGGCGTCGACCCGTAGAGCCTTGGGATGGTCAATCTCCAAGGGATTGTGGAGTATGCGTGCAGTAGATTATTGAAATGGGGAAATGTTCCAATGTTTCTTCTGTTCCCGCATGCCATAGAAGGGTTCATTACGGTCTCAACAACCTAGTATTCTTAAGATTACTATATTTCAAGGTGATGAAATCCTGCGAATGAATGAGTTTACGTGAAATAAACCCTTAAAACTGAGGGACGGAGAACGTTAGTTCAAAACAAGGAAACAGAATATGTTATCTAAGCGTGATTAGTTAAATCATAAAAGAGTGATTCCAAGCGGAGGGTTATGTCTTGAAAGAAATTCTCGATATAATTAAGTACAGCTGCATAGATGAAATTTATTTAATTGGTTTCGTAGATACAGATGATGCAGGAGTCACTGAATTTACGGCTCTTATGAGATACCTATTTTTTGAATTTAATGGTCAACTTTTAAAGCTAGAATCAATTGAGCAATATTCGAGGTTATCAATTTCTCAAACTATATCAGTCCAATTAGAAATTGATCAGGAAGATGTTACCCCAGCAAAATCAAGAATCAGCAATATAATATTTAATAATCCATTAATAGATAATAAAGTTGCAGAAATCCAGTTTTATAACTTACAAGTAAATAATCTTAACGAAATATTATGTGATGCATTGAAAATGATACTTCAAAATAAGCAAGAAATATTCTTGGACCCTTCATTTTTGGGGATCAATATTGGTCCATCAGAAGTAGAAAAATTATGGAGAGATAATCAAGCAGATGACTATGTAGATACTCCTACTCGAATTAATTTTGAAACTTAACAGTCAGGATTAGTCATTAATTGCGACGAGTGATTCAACTAACGCAGAACGTTAGTTCAGCGATCCAGAGAGTAGTTTGTCACCGCGGCAGCTGCTCTTTCTGTCGTTAAGCGAACGGGCAGCATTCCTATTATGAGGAAATACGAGGTTTGAGAAATAAGAAGACTCCTTGGTATGATGTACATGCATTCTACTCAAAATGAAGGAATTAATCAAATTACTTTTTCTACCTTAATTATCGGAGTCGACATCGCAAAATTTAGGCATGTGGCGAGAGCCCAAGACTTCCGCGGGGTCGAGTTCGGGAAGCCACTTACGTTTGAAAACAATCGAGAAGGCTTTGAATTATTCGTGAGCTGGTTCAGGATGATTGCGACGGAGCAGGGGTTCAAGGACGCCATAGTTGGTATGGAACCAACGGGTCACTACTGGCTAAACCTAGCTCATTTTCTAAAAGAAAAGCAAAGAACTCGGTGACAACTCGCCAACGAAGAATGACATGAAGGACGCAAAAGTGATGGCACAGTTGATCAAAGACGGGAGATACGCTGTAACGAAGCTTCCTCAAGGTGTTTATGCCGAACTGAGGGAAGCCATGAAAATTCGCGATCACCTAACAACTGACCTTTGTGTTGTACAAGCACGTGTCCATAACTGGTTAGATCGGTATTTTCCAGAGTTTCTGACGGTATTTAAGGATTGGGAGTGCAAATCTGCTATCCAAATGCTAAGCCTAAATTTATTGCCGCATGAGCTTGTTTCTGTGCCAGACTAGAAGTTGCTGCAGCATTTAAGAGAAGCTGCAAAGCGCGGGCTTGGTCTAGGTCGAATACAGAATCTGAAGGCAGCAGCCAGCCGTTCTGTTGGCATCAGGCAAGGCTCCGAGTTGGCTAAAATGGAGCTAAAGTTTTTGCTGACACATTACGAATGGCTTAAGAACAAACGTGAGGAATTGAAAGCAAAGCTGGATGAACTACTACTGCAGATCCCTCATGTAGAGCAAGTATTGGCTATGAAAGGGATAGGCCGGTACACTATCGCTGGCTTTCTAGCTGAGGTAGGGGACATTGGCCAGTACCGACATCCGAAGCAGATCACGAAGCTCGCTGGACAAACCAGGATAACAAAGCGGGGCAGGAAACGGCTTCGTGCTTTGCTCTTTAGAGTGATGATGCCGCTAGTCGCTAAAAATTCAGCCTTTCGAACCTTACACGAGTATTACACCAAACGGCCTATGAATCCATTAAAAAAGATGCAGTCTCTCATTGGGTTATGTAACAAACTCATACGCATTCTTTTTGGTATCTTCCAGAAGGGCCATGAGTTTAGTGAAGAAAAGATGATTCAGGATATCCCTCGATTTACGGAAATACCACAAGCAGCTTAATGATGGCTTTTTATGATGATGACCTAAGTTAGAGCAAGATAACAAGAAGCGCGGATGAGTCGGAACAACGTTAACATACGGACGAAGGGACCCTGCCCTAGCAGCATATCTGACCTCCACCTCATGGACAGGTTGAATGAAGGAATGTGGGAGGGGTGAGATTTTTAGTGAGGATACGATTGTGGAGGAGCATGCCATAGTAGAACTAACCACTTCTCTCATTAATTTTCGTCACCTCTAACTCTTTCTTTACCCATCCACCCCCAGCCAAAAACGACCACAAGAGAGGCTATAACGATAATCGGCGGTAACATCATAATTAATATGAATTCCAATATCTATTCTCCTTTCGGGTGCATCTGTCCCCGTACATATCTGGTATTAAACAAAAACAATTTCATTAACAGAAACAGTGATGGAATTAGAAGTAATAGTCCGGTTATAAAAGCAATAATTAAGGCTACTGCCATGGACTGATTAGTAAAATGTTCATACATAGATAAGTAAGGGTAAAGTAGATAAGGTAAGTGAGATGCCCCATAACCGTAAAAAGCAAATGCAAACTGAACCATCACGCAAATAAAGGACAGCCCATAATTTTTTTTCTTCCAAACGAAATAAACAGCTGCCAGAAAGAAGAGAAACGAACATGCAAACATCCAAGATAACTCCGTGATATGCTGATAATGTTCAGGGTTATGCAAGTTAATCGAGTAAAATACGATTAAACTGCAAATGATCGTCGGTGCGCTCCAAATTAATGCCCATTTCCGCACAATTTCAAGAGCTGGCAGATCATTTGCTTTGGCGGCGTAAAATGTTAAAAACATAGCAGAAATATAAAGGACACTAACAATTGCAAGTAAAACAACGGACCATGAGTAAAGACTGAGAAAGAGTTTGCTGTATTGAAATAAGATCTTACCATTCTGAATTTCAATAAAATCACCCTCTGAAATTGTCAGCACTGTTGATAATGAAGCAGGAATCAGAAGTCCAGTTGCACCATATAAGAATGCATAAATTTCTCGACTCTTTATGCCGTATGTATTAAACGCATAGTAGGAACCACGTATAGCAAGAAGTATAATGGCTACGCTACCAGGAACTAATAAGGCTGTTCCATAGTAATAAGCGGTATCTGGGAAAAAGCCTACGATCCCGACAATAAAAAATATGAGAAAGACATTAGTTACCTCCCACACAGGAGATAAGTATCGTTTAATGATATTCTGTATCACGTGTTCCTTACTAGTTCTGTAACTGTAGTAACTAAAAAATCCAGCCCCAAAATCAATAGATGCTACAATTAAATACCCGTACAGAAAGGTCCATAAGACTGTAATTCCCACCACTTCCAAATTCACTTGAGAGCACTCTCCTTATTTTGCAACATAAGCTCGTCTTCGGGCGTATTATTTTTAAACATTTTCACTAAAACACGTAAACATGAAATCCCCAAAATCACGTACAGGGCGAGGAACACGACAAAAAGTAAGCCAACATGTTCAGAAGTCGTTGCACCCTGCTGTGTCTTCATATACCCACGCAAAATCCAGGGCTGTCTGCCTACCTCGGCATATATCCATCCATATTCAATGGCAAACATAGCGAGTGGAGCTCCGATGACAATCGCGGCAAGGAGCAGTTTGTTGTATGGATTCCCTTTTCGAAACCAAAGAGCAAGAATAAACAATAAAGGTATACTGGTTAGATAACCACCAATACCAACCATGGCATCAAAAGTGTAATGAATCCAAAGCGGAGGGATTTCATCCGCAGGAAAATCATTTAGTCCCTTTACTTCACTCTTAGGATTTCCATGAGCAAGTACGCTTAATGCAAATGGGATTTTCCATCCATATTTAACTTCGTGTGTTTCGGTTAGAATACCACCCACAATTAAAGGTGCATGTGACATCGTTTCAAAATGCCATTCCCCAGCTGCCAGCTTTTCAGGTTGATATTTCGCCAAATATTTCCCAGACAAATCACCAATTAAGAAGGTTGATATTGCAAAAACAAGTGCTGCAAAAAGCGTCATATTCAATACTTTCTTATAGTAAATATGACGTTTTCCCTTTAATAGGGCGTATGCCGCGTTCCCTGCAATAATAAAAGCAGACGTAAGATAAGCTGAAACCAATACATGGGAGACTTTAGTTGGACTTGCAGGAGTAAACATAGCCTTAAGAGGCTGTACGTTACCTATAATCCCATCAACAATCTCAAATCCTTGCGGAGAATTCATAAAGGCATTAACAAGGGTAATAAAAAGTGCAGAACATGACGCACCAATGACCACAGGAATAATAAACAAAAAATGAATTTTGGGTTTAAATCGATCCCATGTATACATATAAATACCAAGAAAAATGGCCTCGAAGAAAAAAGCGAATATTTCCATAAACATAGGTAAACCGATAGCTTGTCCAGCTATCCTCATGAAATTGGGCCACAAAAGGTTAATTTGTAGGCCAAGAGCCGTTCCAGAAACAACCCCTACGGCTACTGTAATGACATATCCACGTGTCCACCTTCGTGCCATCAAGGTATAATGGGGGTCATTTCGACATATACCCATCCATTCCGCCAAGGCAATAAGAACAGGAATTCCGACTCCGATGGTTGCAAAAATAATATGAAATACAAAAGTCAAAGACATTAGTGCACGGCTGTAAATAACCGGATCATTAGCAAACATGAATTCAACAACTCCTTTATACAATACCGGTAATCTTCTCCATCGTGACTAAAACAGATGGTGAGAAATTGATAATAGTAAGATAACTGCAATGACCAAGCATAGAATAATCAACTTTTTTTCCTGCCTTTGATAACGTTCCACGACAGTATCCTTTCAAAATTCGAATGTTCTTTAGTATTATCAAATTCATAAGAAAAATGTATATATTACCAATCAATATTTCGGTAGCAATAGGCAATGCTAAGAAACAGAAGTACATTCTAGGTGAAAGAAGGCAAAGAAAATGTTGCGAATGCTTGGGAAAATGTTTTTGAAGTTACTACTAAATGGAGTTTTTATAATCCCCCTATTGATGTATTTAACGCAAGCCACTCTTACAGAGGCATTCTTTGCCACTTATACTTTTTCGCTAATGTCTTATGTTGCAATTGATCAATTGTTTTTAAGAGTCACCAACAATGGGGTCGCAACTTTAGCAGATGTAGGGCTTGCCTTTGTTTTCTTTTGGTTGGTCGAGAAATTCTTCTTCCACTGGTCCATAAACTTTATGAATGTAGCGATAATTGCTTTGGTTTTTGGCATCATAGAGTTCTTTATGCATAGCTATTTTCAGAAGGACAGGGGAAGACTTGATCGACATAGTTTTAGTGATAACTAATTTAACTAGGTCCTGTAAAATAAAAAACAGAAGGAAAACTCAGATCCTGAGCATTTCTTCTGTTTTTAACAATTTTGTTTCAAGACTTACTATCAGCTTTGCAATTCGATATCCCCAAAACAGCATTGAGTGGACAATAACGAGTCGTTCCCGTAACAATAGGCGCTATTCCAATTAAGCCCCACCATTTTTTATAATATGTCCCTGCAAGAACAATAGCCGATCCAATTGCTATTCTTAGAACTTGCTCCGTCTTCCCTACGTTACATTGCATAAAAACACCTCCAAAGTATCTATAATGCCATGCTGTTACGCTACAGTACACATTGAATATGATGCCCTTTCTCAGTCCGATAATGAAGGAATTTGAGTTTGTAATTTCAGGGGTTGACGCAAATAAAAATCTTTAATATAGTATCAATATACCCATACGGGTATACGTAAAATAAAAAGGAGGTGTAAGAAGGAATTCTCGAAACTAAATAGGCAAAAGGAAGAGAATTTTTTTTGCAATTTTATATACCCCCATAGGTATATGAATGGCGTGGTCTAATGAACACGGAAAGGCTGTGCTTTATGGATTTAGCATGGATCATAACTATTTTCACTATTGGATTTTTGGGCTCGTTTATTTCGGGAATGGTGGGAATCGGCGGTTCCATTATTAACTATCCGATGTTGTTATTTATACCTGCAGCATTAGGATTTGCAGTTTTTACCCCGCAGGAAGTATCTGCAATCAGTGCAATTCAGGTGTTCTTCGCGAGCTTAATGGGGATGCTTGTGTTTCGAAAAGGGAGACTACTAAATAAATCCTTAGTGCTTTACATGGGTATTTCAATTATCATTGGCAGCTTTATGGGGAGCTTTGTATCCAACACATTATCAAGTTCAGTGATCAATCTCGTTTATGCTATTTTGGCACTGATTGCTGCCATTTTGATGTTTTTACCTAAGAGAGGAAAAGATGTCGAAGATGTAAGCAAAGTTACATTTAATAAACCTCTAGCGGTTATTTTAGCTTTAATCATCGGGACGGTATCAGGGATCGTAGGCGCGGCGGGTGCTTTTATAACGGTACCAGTGATGCTGGTCGTTCTTAAGATCCCAACTAGAGTTGCTATCGCATCATCCCTAGCCATAACTTTCATATCTTCCATTGGCTCTACGACAGGAAAGCTACTAGGTGGACACATGCTTTTGGTTCCATCCATTGTGCTTGTCATTGCAAGTACGATTGCATCACCTATTGGTGCTAAACTGAGTGGAAAAATCAACACAAAGATGCTTCAGTGGATTTTGGTTGTATTGATAACGGCAACTGTCATAAAAATTTGGTTCTCAATTTTCCTTTAAAATCATCCGACCTTTTACCTCTGGAGGGAACTATACATGAATGAAAAACAAATACAAGGAATGAATGTTGCTAATTTAGCTAGAAAGGTTTTGAACCATACACCCATTTTTATTTTAGATGTTCGGAATGAAAGTGACTTCAACGACTGGAAAATCGAAGGCGAGAAAGTTAGTATCCTCAACGCGCCATATTTTGACCTTCTGGATGGCGTAGATGAGATTCTTGATCAAATACCGGATGACCAAGAAGTTGTAGTGGTTTGCGCGAAGGAGGGCTCATCGAAGTTTGTAGCTGAACAGTTGGTGGAAAACGGGAAACAATCTATTTCTTATTTGATTGGCGGCATGAAGTCCTGGAGTGAGCATCTTGAGCCGGTGAAAATAGCCGACTTGAATGATGGAGGTACCCTGTATCAATTTGTACGGTTAGGCAAAGGATGTCTGTCTTATATGGTGATTTCTGATGGGGAAGCTGCCGTTATTGATGCGGTTCGGATGACCGAGGTATTCGAGGATTTTGCCAAAGAAAATCAGGCCGTCATCAAACATACCCTGGATACTCACCTTCATGCCGATCATATTTCAGGCGGCCGGCAATTAGCTGAGAAAACTGGAGGATCTTACTGGCTTCCGCCTAAGGATGCGACAGAGGTTGTGTTTCATTATGAAAAACTTGAAGAACACAGCCAGCTTGTCATTGGGAAAACAGAAATCAACATCCAGCCTATTTATTCCCCCGGCCATACGATAGGAAGCACATCACTTCTTATTGATAATCAATATTTGCTATCCGGAGATATTTTATTCGTGAAGTCAATTGGCCGCCCTGACTTGGCTGGGAAAGCAGAAGATTGGGTCGCTGACCTCAGAACGACATTGTATGAGCGGTATAAGCATCTATCTGACGATTTAATCGTGCTTCCTGCCCACTTTGGTACAATTGCTGAATTAGGTGATAAAGGGCAAGTAGCCGCACGTCTAGGTGATTTGTATAAAGAAAATCCTGGTCTGAACATACACGACGAATCCGCATTTAGACGCACCGTTTCGGAAAATCTGCCGCCGCAACCGAATGCCTATCAAGAAATACGCCAAACGAACATGGGGAGAATTAGTCCGACAATGGAAGAACAGCGAGAAATGGAGATTGGACCAAACCGTTGTGCCGTTCATGATGACAGATCAAAATAAATATTTGGAGGAAACCAAGTGTCTAATAAAAACTATAAAGAACTGCTGCCACATGAAGTTTTAGAGCGAATCAAACAGAAAGAGAATGTAACCATCCTTGATGTTCGGGAGCACGACGAATGGGAATCCGGACATATATACGGCGCCAAACATATCCCTCTCGGCCAAATCGCTCGAGCGCTTAATGAAATAGAGCCAAAACAAGAAACAATCATTGTTTGCCGCAGCGGTAATCGAAGCGGAATAGCTTGTGATTATTTATTTTCTATGGGCTATCACGTTGTAAATATGTCTGGTGGCATGTCCCAATGGTCTGGCGAAGTGGTTTACGGAAAATAACCAAATGCAAAAATGGAGGTCTATAACCTATGACAGCATTGCATGTAGATCGTACGCTGGAGTGTGAAGGACTTGCTTGTCCACTACCAGTGGTTCGTACCAAAAAGGCAATAGATGAGATGAATCATGGCGAAGTATTGGAAGTACGTGCGACGGATAAAGGCTCGGTGGCTGACCTAAAGGGCTGGGCAAGCCGCACAGGACACCAATACGTTGGGTTAAAAGAGGAAAACGGCATTTATCGTCATTTCATCCGCAAAGCTGAAGCATCCGGAACCAAAGCGGACATGAAATTTCCTCATACCACAACCAATGATGAGTTATTGGCTAGAATAAATGCTGGAGAAAAACTCAATATCCTTGATGTCAGGGAGCAGGCAGAATATGCTTTTGGACGTATTCCAGGGGCCATTTCACTTCCTTTAGGTGAACTCGAAGAAAAGATGATGCAGCTTGACCCAAACAAGGACTATTACGTTGTATGCCGTACCGGAAACCGCAGTGATATGGCATGCCAAATGCTAACAGATCGAGGGTTTAAAAGTGTTAAGAATGTATCGCCCGGTATGTCGCAATGGGGACATTTTGTAGAAAAAGACTAATTGCATTTTTAATTCTAAGGAGGAGTTTAGAATGGTAGATTTGATTGTTGACGCGAAGGGGTTGGCATGTCCACTGCCGATTGTTAAAGCCAAAAAGGGGATCGATTCTTTGGAGCCAGGACAGATCATGGAATTGCAAACGACGGACAAAGGGTCGATGAAAGATTTCCATGCTTGGGTCAATCAAACGAAACACGAACTCATTGATGTAAAAGAAGAAAATGGGATTTTCACATTTACAGTGAAAAAAGGATCATGACCTAAGTACAATTGGAGGATGTGGGAAGCATGGGAGATAACAAAGAGAAAACAACAATTGTTCTTTTTAGCGGAGAGCTAGATAAAGCGATTGCCGCATTTATTATCGCAAATGGCGCTGCCGCCTATGATCATGAAGTCACGATTTTCATGACCTTTTGGGGACTGAACGTACTTCGTAAAGATCAAAAAATATCGGTGAAAAAGGGATTCCTGGAGAGAATATTTGGAAAAATGATGCCACGTGGAGCTGAAAAACTTGGAATTTCCAAAATGAATTTCGGTGGCATGGGACCAAAAATGATTAAACATGTAATGAAAAAGCATAATGCTTTATCCCTACCACAATTAATTGAATTAGCTCAAGAACAAGGTGTTAAACTGATTGCTTGTACGATGACTATGGACTTGCTCGGTTTGCAGCAGGAAGAGCTGCTGGATGGCATTGAATATGCGGGTGTTGCCGCATATTTGGGAGATGCTGCTGATGCTAAAGTAAATTTATTTATTTAACTTTTCAGTTCTCCAGCCTCCTTATTGTTTTCGATGGTCACATCAGCAATAATATACCTATACAGGTATAAAGAAAGGATGGCAGAATATGAAATACGATGATGAT
The DNA here is from genome assembly GCF_052682475.1 of Paenibacillus sp. WC2504. Taxonomy (NCBI): domain Bacteria; kingdom Bacillati; phylum Bacillota; class Bacilli; order Caryophanales; family Paenibacillaceae; genus Paenibacillus; species Paenibacillus sp. WC2504. The sequence continues at coordinate 6,628,306 of NZ_JBQZFH010000001.1, read as the reverse complement.
GTAAAAAAGAGATTAAAACGTGTGGAAGGTCAAATCCGCGGTGTCTTAAAAATGATGGAGGAAGAACAGGACTGCAAGGATGTTGTAAGCCAAATTTCTGCTGTCAGAAGCGCCGCGGACAAAGCGATTGCCTACATTGTTGCAGTCAATTTGGAACAGTGTATCCTAGAGGAAATGGAAGCTGGAAGAGATTCGAGCAAGATGGTCAAACAGGCCGTTGAATTGTTAGTTAAAAGCCGGTAATAGGATTAGGAAAGAGGTTAGCCTATGGATTATACATCCATTTTAAATATCGTGGCCTTAGTGTTTTTAGTCTGGTTTATTTATTCCAGGTTTGCAAGCTTAAAAGGTCTAAACAATCTATCGCCAGCTCAGTTTCAGGAAGAATTGAAGGGAAAGCTTAATTACATTCTGATTGATGTACGTGAACCCGGCGAAGTAAAGCAAGGCTACATTCCAGGTGCGATCAATATACCGTTATCCAAGATGAAACAAAGAGTTGGCGAAATTCCAAAAAATAATCATGTATTTCTATATTGTCGGAGTGGTATGAGGAGCAAACAAGCAGCAAGAATTCTAAAAAAGAATGGTTTTCATAAACTATCTCATTTACAGGGCGGAATTATGTCATGGAAAGGGAAGTTAACTAAATAAATAAATAAATAAATAAACATTAGCCCCGTGGGTTAATGTTTTTTATTTTACATAAGTTGGACTCTTGCCCATTTTTCACTCCATTTATTAGGCATAAGCATAAGATAAGAGATAACAATAAAATCAGTGGAGGTAAGTCATTATGTATCGTAGTTCTTACCATTATTATCAATGGTATCATCCCTTACGTTGGAATTGGAAAAACCCCGAATGGAGCTACACTTGGTATCCTCACTATTACAATCGGGACAGTACCAACTATAATGGAAACATGAATTTAACAGATTATGGACCAAGACCATTGGTATTGAATATTGACCAAGCAACTAGGCAAAACAATACTTACCGTACAGCTTTATGGACGGGGGAACACTTTCAAGTGACCTTAATGAGTATTAATGTTGGAGAAGACATAGGTTTAGAAGTACATCCCTCAACAGATCAATTCATACGCATTGAAGCTGGTCAAGGATTTGTCCAAATGGGCGATAGTAAAGATAAATTGGATTTTCAACAAATGGCTTATGATAATTTTGCAATTATGATACCTGCTGGAAAATGGCACAACGTAACCAATACAGGTAATACACCACTTAAAATATACGTTATCTATGCTCCACCGGAGCATCCCCATGGTACGGTTCATCAAACAAAAGCAGATTCTCGCTTGGGTTAGAACAGGAATCGCTACTATAGGACTTGGCTTTTTGGCCACAGGAATAGTATTTCGAGCCAACCTGTATTCCTATTGTATTCATAAAATCGCTGCAATCGTAGGAATTAACGGCAAATTCCTTCAATACACGTCTCCCCGAGGAAAAGTTTACAATACAGTTGCCGCTGCCATCAAAAGCATTAACGACGACCCGGGCTCCTTTATGTACACTACAATCTGGTGGTCTCACGTGGCGGAGGCAGATACGATCTGGTTCAGGAAAATGCGATCAAATCTGGCATCACCGCGCTCCGATTTTCGAGATGAGAAGAAAACGATTTCAGGGGGCTCGATTGAGGAGATCCCCCTTTTTTGTGCTTGAACCGAAAAGATAGTTTCTCCCTAATCTATTGTGGAACCCCTTAAATCCCAAGTGATAGGGATCTTCTTTGTCGTTATTTTTCCATTACAAACTGTTAGAATGACGATGTGGTTTATTCGTTTTCAAATGTGTTAAGCATCACCTGGTTGATCGTGTGTATTATTTTGTGCAGACTGGTCAGGCGATTTTCGAGTTCGAGATTGCAGTTCCTTATCTACGGTACGCTGAGATTTGGTTATCTTAGTTTTAGTTTTATCGGACATTGAGATTACCTCCCACCCCTTTGAGTAATTTGAAACATATATATTGTACTCACTTAAGAAGTAATATAAGCAGACACATTGTGCCAACACTTTTAGTTTCTTATTCTTTAGCCGGACATGATCATCATCTCCTAGCAAAACAATCCCAACTTGTCTCTTGACAATGAAGGGATTCGTTCCGTGTTTTGCCTATTTTATCTGGCGCTTGGGAAAATACGACGAACCATCTCGCTGAATTGTTCGACAAAGCCGGATGCCGGTCTTCCTTGACCTACATCCGTTATATAAGAATTCACACGATCGACAAATTCAGGATTCGAAGATACGTACACATTTTGAATATTTGCATCCGTAGCTTTGACTTGCTGGGCAATTTGATTCTCCAAATCCTTGGTCAGCTCGGTTTGTGGCGTATTCACCACAGCTGCCACGTAAGCATTTCGATTGGTAACAAGGACATTCGCAGATTTGACTCCTGGCACCTGTGTAATTTTATCAGCGGCTTGTTTCGCAATTTGAATGCGGTTGTCGCCAGCTGACGGTTGATACTGATTCTGCCGAATCGGGGCAACTGTTCCTTGCGGAACCCCTTGCTGCCGGACCTGATTCTTGGCATTGTGTGTGCATCCTGTCGCAATCACCATGCAAGATACAATAAGCAGTGTAGCTCCTTGGATTTTGCGTTGTATGGTAAGCATCATATAGCACCTCCATCTTGATGCTCTTATTATGCTGCTAATTACTTTGAACCATTCATGGCATGTTTCCAAAGGATAAATTCTGACTGTACCATACTTTTCGTCGACATGTTGGATGTAAATAGGCGTCCCATTATGTTTAAAATCCCGAGGATAATCCCCTGCTTTACTGTCCAAGGTCGTCTGGCTTTCAGTCGGTGGCTAACGAGAATTTTAGCGGCGTAGCCGTTTTTTTGTTTGAATGAATAATTTGATTGATCATTTGGAATCGTATAACAGGATGTTAATAACTCGCAACAAAGGGAGGGAACTACTATGGCTAAGCCAGACAATCGCGAAGATAACCCAGCCCGTATTCAGAATGCCATCGATAATACAATGGCCAATCTAAACGAAGCTGAGGAATACTTGGATGAACATGCGGATGAAATTTCTGCTGTAGACAAAGAGAGCATCGAATCAAAAAATGCTCGCCGCAAAGAGAGCATCAATGGATTTATCGCAGAGAAACAAGACGAAACCAACGCACAAGAATAACAGACTTTCCCACTAAATAAAAGCACCCTTTAGTCGAGATATCGGATAACCATTCTGGTTCAACCGAAATCTTCTATGGGGTGTTTTTCTATGCCCATTATTCTTGCCGCCATTTTCCTATACTCGGAATTTAATTTTCATGGGTGAAGTTCGGATGAATCGGGAAAAGCGAAAACAATTTGAAAAAGAGAAACGAAAGAAAAAGAAGAAAAAAAATAAAATCTAAATATTGTATATAGAATTGAACGCCCGTTAAAAAATTGAAATAATAGCTGTTCTTCGTTCCTTATGAATGGAAAAAAGAAAAGATCCGGACATTCTACCCCCTCTAGACTAGAAACGGAAACTCTTATTTATAATAATTATTAAAAAGTATTGACTTTCATTCATATTTATTTATAATAATTATTATCTGATATCGATTATCAGTGGACAAGCAGTGGAACGGATAGAAAGGGTGCAGCGGGCAATGTACGATGTCATTATTATTGGAGCAGGACCGGCAGGAGCTTCAGCTGCCATCTATACAGCTAGAGGAAACTTGAAGACGTTGGTGATTGATAAAGCACCGAACACGGGAGCTTTGGCCATCACGCACAAAATTGCCAATTACCCAGGGGTAATTGGGGCGATGTCTGGCAAGGAATTGCTGGATACGATGCGGGAGCAAGCAAAAGGCTTCGGCGCTGAATTTATTCAAACGACAATTACGGCTGTAGATGTGGAAGATGAGACGAAAGTCGTGTTTACGGCGGACGGTATGTATGAAGGCAAATCGATTATCATTGCGACGGGATCGAAAGGACGCAACCGTATGCTTCCTGGTGAAGAGAACCTGCTCGGGCGTGGCGTGAGTACTTGTGCAACGTGTGACGGCGCTTTTTTTGAAGGAAAAACGGTCGCAGTCATCGGTGATTCGGAAGAAGCGCTGGAAGAAGCCCAGGCACTAAGCAAATTTGCGGAAAAAATCCACTTCGTGGTACCGCGCCCCGAATTGCAAGGCGTTCATCATACCCCGGAGATACCGGGAACGGACATCCTCTATAAAGCCAAACCGCTTGAAGTGCTTGGTACCAATAAGGTAGAAGGGCTTCGCATTCGCACAGGCGTTGGTACGGAAGAAGTTCTTGAGGTGGACGGCGTTTTCGTCTTCCTATCCGGAAGCAAACCGGGGACAGACTTCCTGCAGGGCCAAGTGCCGCTGGATGAAGAGGGCTTCATGATTCTCGACAGCTCGATGCAATCATCGGTTCCAGGCGTGTTCGGCGCCGGCGAAGTTAGACGCACACCTGTTAAGCAAGCGGTCGTTGCAGCTGCGGATGGGGCCATTGCGGCCATGGCCGTTGATAAATTTATTAATAAACGGGCTCAATTGATCCCGCAATATAAATAATCTTACAACCTAATAGGAGATGAAATCATATGTCTAATGTCATTGTTTATTCAAGCACGAATTGCCCTTATTGCCAGCAGTTAAAAAAATACTTAACCGATCAGCAAGTGGCCTATGAAGAAAGAAATATTGATCTCAATGACCAATATGGCCAAGAGCTTCATGATATGGGCATGATGTCACTGCCGGTAACGGTGATTGGCGAGCACAAAATTCTAGGTCTCAATGTGACCAAGCTCAAAAAGGCTTTGGCTGAGGTAACTGTTTAATCCACATAAAATAGACAGATAAAGAGGAGAGAGAACCATGACACAATTAACCGCACAACCATCCCAATCTTTTGCTAAAATAGGACTGCCGGCACCAACTTTTTCACTTCTGTCCACGAAAAACATGGAAACTTTAGAAGAGAAAATTTCTCTTGAGGACTACAGAGGCAAGTGGTTAGTATTCTTCTTCTGGCCTTTCGATTTCACCTATGTATGTCCAACAGAAATTACAGCTTTCAGCGACAACTATGAGGAGTTCCTCGATTTGGACTGCGAAATCGTAGGAGCATCCGTGGATAGTGTATACACGCATAGAGCTTGGACACAAACGCCGCGCGACCAAAGCGGTATCGGTCCCGTGAAATTCCCGCTCGTCAGCGATTTCTCCAAAGAAACTGCGCGCGCGTATGGCGTGCTGGATGATGAAACAGGTGCAGCTCACCGCGGTTTGTTCATTATCGACCCTGAAGGTGTGCTGCGCTACCAAGTCGTGACAGACATGAATGTTGGACGTTCGGTAGACGAGACGTTGCGTGTGCTTCAAGCGCTTCAAGCCGGAGGACTTTGCCCGGCGAACTGGAAACCTGGTGACAAAACGCTATAATTTATAAATGTAGCATGCCCCAATTCGTATTTAATCTACGGATTGGGGCTTTCGTGTGCATTCGGGGCTGCATTTGCAGTATAATAGGAAGGCAAATGAGGCAACGACAGAAAGGTTAGATCGATGATGCAGTCCATTTCGGACAAACTATTTATGGGTTCTTTGATTTTATTGATGATTTCCGTTGTGGTCAGCGGAATCGGGTTTCAATTCGTGAACTGGCGCTCGCAAGTAACAGATGAGTTGGATGCGGAGACGAATTCCAGTTCCGCCCGTAAGAAGGCGGTCATGGAGCGTCAAGATAAGAGCTTGAAGCGTGTACTTCGTTCCTATTTATTCTGGATCGCGATTGCAGGTATGCTCGTATCCGTCTTACTCTCTCGATTGTAAGCTCTTTTAATACAGAAAAAGGCGTATAGCGGCTCTAGGAGCCCATGCTATATGCCTTTTTCGTTTAACCGGAATCTCGCGCGATGAAACGGGACGAGAGAATGATTTTCTCGGCTTGTCTTCCCGGGTATTTAAGCCTGTAAAGGAGAGTTTCCACTGCTCGAATGCCGAGCGATTCTTTCGCAAGCTCAATGGTGCTAAGAGGCGGATGCGCATAAGCGGAGGCATCAATATTATCAATCCCGATAACCTTAACCTGGCCCGGAACATCGATACCTTGGCGCTTCAGTATGGGAATCAGCTCCAGAGCTATTTGATCGTTAGCGCAGATAATGCCTTCGGGCAGGCTTTCAGGTGAAAGAGCCAAAACTTTGCGCTCCAGGTACTGCAGGACCTGTCGACTCTGGTAGGGAATGCTCCATTTCTTCAGAGAGTAGTCCTCATCCGGTTTGCTTAAATCTTCCATGGCCATTCGGCAGCCCCAGAAGCGCTCCTTGAAGCTGACGGCAAATTGATCATCGCCGACGAAAACAAGCCGTTTCAAGCCGGCTGCGAGGAGACGTTGACAGGCCATTTTACCCGAGTCCAAATTATTATTGAGAACGCAATCGACATCCACTAGAGGTTCGGAATGGTCAATTAATACGAGCGGAATCCCGGTTTGTTGGAGGGAGATGACCGAAAGGGTAGGAAAAGTTCCTGCCAGAAGATGGCCCGCGCAGTGGGCAGGATTCACATAGGAAGGAATCTGCAGTTGTTCGTTATGATGAGCCGGCACAGGGATGATCAGATGCTCGAAGCCCAGCTCCTTGCTGGCCGCCCCGATCCCCGCGAGAACTTTTCCCCAGAATGGATTATCTTGCTGATAAATGGCCTGAATCCAAACCAGAATATAAGGCGTTTGCCCGTTAACGCTCACAGGTTCAGTATTCAGGCTTCCAGAGTTCTGCGCTGCTGATTGGATGAGATATCCCATGGCTTTCGCCATTTCTTGAATACGAAGCCGATTCTCCTCGCTTACACCTGATTTTCCGGACAGCGCTTGGGACACGGTGTATTTAGATAGTCCTAGTCGATCTGCTATTTGCTGCATGGAAACTTTTTTACTCAAGGATTGCACCTACTTAAATTAAAATCATTTTTCACATAACAAAACTAACAAATCTCATTGTTTACTAAAAAAGAGACATTGTCAATATATTGGGAAGTTTACGTATAAAAATGAATTGACGTCAAGACTGAAAATGATTACAGTAGGGGTGTCGAAATAAGTGTTAGCCTAACAAAAATAACGAAATTATAATACTCAACACAACGGGAGGTTTCAAAATGGGTGACTGTGTAATTTTTTATGATGCAGCGTTTCCTTATGAAGGCACTCGGCCGGACAGCCGCAGCCTAGAAGCATTGGCACAATTGGGCCGCATTGTAGGTGCCGAGGAGCTATCGGAAGCCCTACTGCAAGGTACGGCTGACAATTTCCTTCATCTCCATGGGCGGTATTTTCCAAAAACGGCTTGGGAAGCGGTGATGTCGCATGTTCGCAGAGGGAAAGGCCTGCTTCATCTCGGAAGCGCGCCATTTCGAGTGCCGGTTTATCCAAGCAACGAGGGATGGACAGTGGAAGCAGAGCAAACCGGATACCATCAGCTTTTGCAGATCCACGAGGTGCTTCCAATCGACCCGGCACCGATAGCCCGTTATGCGGCTCATTCGGATCTGCCTTTGCTCGCCGGCAAAGAGGTGTTGTTTCAAGTGCAGCCAACGGTTGGTCTGGCGCTTCACGTAACTCGCGCGGATGATCATCCGGGTCAGGTTGGCTCGAGCGGACCGATGGACGCCCACCTTTTGCCGCTGCTGAAGGGAATTTCTCCAGAAGGCCGCGAAGTTGCAGCGCCAATCGTGCTGCTGGAGAACACGAAGGGTGATTTTGCAGGCGGACGCTGGATTTTCGCCAACTTGGTGACGGATGATGCCTTCTGGACACAAGGGGGAGCGGAAGTGCTGAGGGACTTGGCTGCCTTTACGGCGCGGGGGGTAACCGAAATTTGGTTCAAGCCGAATTACGCCTGTTATGATCCCGGTGACCGAGCGGCATTGACCATCCAATTGCAAACGCTTGCCAATCGCGAAGCAGCTGTTTCGGCTAATACGGCGTGGACATTCCATGTTCAAGTGAAGAAAGACGGCGTTTCGGAGCCGTTATGGTCAACTTCGGTTCAAATGGAGGCATCCCGCGAACTGACTTATAAAAAAATGAATGTGCCGATCGATCTGGAGCCCGGATATTATTCGGCAGTTTGTACAGCCATTGCCAATACAGGAGAGACGCGTTTCTACCAGCAGGGTTTTTGGGGATATGATACGGAGCTGCTGCGCGAAGGAACACCGCTTTCCTGCGATCGCGACTATTTCATTAAAGATGGGCGTCCGCTGCCGATCGTTGGCATGACCTATATGACGAGCGATGTGGCTCGGAAATTTCTTTTTCTGCCTAACGTATCAGTCTGGGATAAGGATATCGCACAAATGGTCAAAGCAGGGATTAACCTGCTGCGTACAGGGATTTGGTCCGCATGGCGCCAAGTGATGTTCGTCGATGGCCATCCCTATGAAGAAGTGCTGCGTGCCATTGATGCCTTCATTTTGACTTGTAAAAAGCACAACATCGAAGTCACGTTTAATTTCTTCGCTTTTACACCGGAGCTGTGGGAGGGTGTCAATCCTTATCTGGATCCGCGCAGCGTGGAAGCTCAGAAGCGATTTATTTCGGCCATCGTGTCGCGCCATAAAGAAACAACGAATGTCCATTGGGATTTGATCAATGAGCCGTCCATGTTTAACCCGAATAAGCCATTTTCCGGGCCGCAATCCGCTCAGGACAAATTTGAGAAAGCAGCGTTCACCGCATGGCTGGAAAACCGTCACGGCGATATTCGCAAGCTGCAGGAGCGTTGGAATATGACGCCAATGGAACTGCCTGATTTTCAAAGCGCAAAACTTCCCGATGTGTCGGAAATGAACATGAAGACGACCGAAATGCTGGAGAAAAAAGGCGGACCATGGCTGGATTATACGTATTTTACGATGGATATGCATAATCGCTGGGCTAGTGAATTAATTGCGACCATTCGCAGCATCAATCCTGCTCATTTGGCAACGGTCGGTCAGGATGAGGGACTTGGTGCACTGCGCCCATCACCATTTTTCTATGCGGAAGTAGTGGACTATACGACGGTTCATACCTGGTGGCTAATGGATCAGTTGGTGTGGGACGGTATTTTCTCCAAAGCGCCGGATAAGCCGAGCCTGATTCAGGAAACCGGCATCATGTATATAGAAACAGCTGATGGACGCGCAAAACGTTCGGAACATGAGCTGCGGAACATTCTGGAGCGCAAGTATGCGTATGCCTTTTCGACGGGTGGGGCGGGCGCTGTGCAGTGGATTTGGAATATTAACTTCTATATGAACAATATTAATGAATCGCACATCGGTGCGCTGCGAGCAGATGGCACGGAGAAACCGGAAGCGGATGTTTCCTATGATTTCGGCGCTTTTATGGGCCGTATTCGGGATTTGTTTGTGGACCGTCAGTTGGAGGAAGTCGTGGCTATTTTCCCTTACTCCAATGATTTTTCAACCAGAAGATTAGCTGGCGAAGCCACTTCCAAGCTTACTCGTACGCTGGCGTATTCAATGAATGTGCCTTTCCGTGGCATGGGTGAGTATCAATTGGATGCTTTGGAGCACAATCCTCCCAAGCTGATTATTGTTCCTAGTGCTCACAATTTCAGCGATGAAGCATTGGAAAAGCTGACTCAGCATGTGCGCACGCATGGCGGAACGCTTTTATTCACAGGACCGCTTGGACTGAATGAATACTGGACGCCAGTATCGCGTCTGACGGACGTGGTTGGCGAAACGGTGCTAAGCAACATTTTGCGGGAAGAAATGATGGTCTTGAACGGTAGCCAGTATCCTGTCTCTTTCGGCGGCGCCCGAATTTCACAAGCGAACAAAGAGATCGCTCTCTCCGAAGGTGAGGATGAGAACAACGGATGGAGCTCCGGGCACGGAACCACACGGCGTTATGCGCTTGGCAAAGGGCAGCTCATCTGGTGTCCGCTGCCGGTTGAATTAAATGAGCGCGGTGAAAGCATAGAAGCGTTGTACAACTATGCATTGGCGGAAGCAGGCGTATCAGAGGAAATGACGTGGGTGAAAGGCGGGCAACTGCCGGGCGTTTACGGACGCAAGTTGAGCTTTGCCCAAGGTTCATTGTATATTTTCGTGTCGGAGTACAGCGTAGATACAGCGATCGAAGTGATAGATCCGGCTACCGGCCGAAGTTATGCCTTTGAACTTGAGTCGGAGCGTACCGTTATGTTCGCGACAGATCGGGAAGGCGCATTATCAGCTGTTTACCGTCCGAATCAAGTGGTCGTCAACGTGAAATAAATAAAATTGCCTCTGCTCCGCAGCAGCTGATGACAGTCAGCTAAGCGGACAGAGGCTTTTATTAATTGATTTCCTCAACGCAGGAGCTACAAACCATTTTACCTTTGAAATAGGTCATATCCTCGAAATTACCGCAGAATACACAAGCGGGCATATACTTTTTCAAGGTGATACGTTCCGGATCGACATAGACTTCAATTGCGTCACCAATATCAATGTGCAGCGTTCTCCGAAGCTCAATCGGCAATACGATGCGCCCTAACTCGTCAACTTTTCTTACAATCCCCGTTGATCTCATGCTAAACAGCCTCCTGGACATTTTGAGTTTAATCGTTTCATTAATTGATAACTACTCTTATTCCACATTTGAACTTGAATTCCTTTTATTTACTCGAACGTATTATGTTAAACTTTGCATAAGTATTGAAGGATGCCTATAATGTTGATCAATATCGGGCAAATTTAAAATAATTCGTGCATCTCTCTTATATAAAGCCTAATCCACTATTGGTACTATAAATGTAAGCAAAACATCACTGACGAAGTAGGGGGATTACACACGATGATTAAATGGAAGCGTTCTCTAGGCGTTGTGCTAGCGACCGCGTTGGCTGGGTCTCTAGTAGCCTGTGCAAACGGCGGCAATACAAATAGCAAGGCAGATTCACAAGGCACAACGACAGCAACAACCGCTGCGGCTTCGAATGAGCCGGTGAAATTACGCATTATGTGGTGGGGGGCTACGGTTCGCCATGAAGCGACACTCGCTGCATTAAAATTGTACACGGAAAAGCACCCGAACGTTACTTTTGAGCCTGAATATTCCGGTATTGATGGCTATTTGGACAAGCTGTCTACCCAAGCAGCTGCGAATAATGCGCCGGATATTATGCAGCTTGATCCAGGTTGGATTTCGGATTGGGCGGGACGCAATCAATTGGCGCCACTGACAGGTGTGGATGTGAGCAAAATTGATACAAAAGTATTGTCCGGTGGACAAGCTGGGGGCAAGCAGTATGCGATGCCTTTAGGTTCCGTAGCCTACGGGATGATCTACGATAAAGCTGCTATGGATAAGCTTGGTTTGAAAGCTCCGGAAAACGGCTGGTCATGGGATAATTTCTTCGCACTTGCGAAAGAAGCAAAAACGAAGCTTCCGGAAGGTCAATACTTCACGAAGGATTACGCCGGTGACTACTTCGCTTACTCCGCATTCCAATATGCAAAAGGCAAGGGCATGGTCGTATCGGATACGGGGAAATTCAATGTGGACCAGGCTACTTTCTTAGAGTGGACGCGTAATTTTGACGAGATGCGTAAGAATGGCATCGTGCCTCCTGCGGATGTGAACTCCTCTGATAAAGAGTTTGATCCGAAAATGGATTTGATGGTTAACGGTAAAATCTTGTTCCGCATGGGCTTTTCCAGCAACTATGGCTCTTGGGATAGCTTGAAAAAAGGCGCTTATGCACTTGTTACAATGCCTCGTACGGTTGAAGCGGGCGGTTGGTTGAAACCATCCTTGTACTTGGGTGTTTCCGCAACATCGAAGAAAGCGGAAGAGGCGAAAAAATTCGTGGATTGGTTCGTCAACGATCCGGAAGCTGCAAAAATTTTGACAACCGTACGCGGTTTGCCAGTAAATAAAGACATTGCCGCATCCTTGGAGTCCAGTATGAGCGAGGTTGATAAAATCGGATCTGCGCTCCTGCACGCTACCGAGAAAGACGGTCAAACCTGGAATCCAGGCGTGAAAGGCTGGACGAACTATATCGATAAAGATTGGCCGCTTGTTCGCGATCAACTGAGCTTCGGGAAATCAACGCCGGAGCAAGCTTTTGAACAACTGAAAGTGGCTGCACAAGCCTACGAAAAATAAGGCAAAAACGAGTCCGGGACATGCCTGTTCCGGCTCTTGTTTTTTTGCTGTGTAACTCGGGAGCGGAAGGGGACTTATAGTTATGGCGATTCACGTTCAAGATATCCTGAATCAGTTAATGGAGCCGGTTGGACGGCTAGAGGTAACGGTTGATACGCTGAAGTCGGGTGACCCCTCAATGGAAGTGAAGGGTATTGCGACGACGTTCATGGCAACCCATGATGTTATTCAAAAGGCTGTTGAAAAGGGTGTGAATTTGCTCATAACGCATGAAGGCACCTTTTATCATCATCATGACCAAATAGGGCATCTCGTAGATGATCCAGTTTATCAAGCGAAGCAAAAGCTGATCGAGGATTCCGGGATTGCGATTTTCCGCTTCCATGATTATTGGCATCGATATCGGCCGGATGGGATCATGATCGGCTTAGTTCAGAGCCTGGAATGGGCGCCCTTTGTAACGGAAAATAGACCTGCGGCTACGCTGCTGACGATTCCGTCAATAACAGTGAAGGAGCTTGCCCTATATGTGAAAAATAAGCTGGGTATCTCTTTCGTGCGAGTTGCCGGCGACGGGTCAATGATTTGCACGCGCATCGGCCTGCTAGCGGGGTACAGAGGCGGAGGCGGCATGGCCATTCCTCTCTTTCAGGAAGAGGTGGATGTGATCATTGCCGGGGAAGGCCCCGAATGGGAAACGCCGGAATATGTGCGTGACGCTGTGCACCAAGGCAGGAAGAAGGCTTTCATTGCACTCGGACATGCGGAAAGCGAAGAACCGGGCATGAAATATTTGGCGGAGATGGTGGCCGCGTTATTTCCGAGTCTCCCCGTACATTTCATTTCGGAAGATCAGGTTTTTGAAGTGATGTAATCCATAAAAATATTAGAATAATCATGACAGGGAGAGGAAGATTTATCTCATGAGCGATACAACGACACAACAAACCGGCTACCAGGCTTGGCTTGAATACCACCCGATTTCGCTGAGCGAGGTTCAACAATATGCCGGATACAGCGGAATTGTTTGTACGGAAAAGGAAGAAGCAATTCAATCGGCTGTCCAAGAACTCTCCCGCGGCATCAGCAAGATGCTAGGCAAAGAGCTTGCTGTCTCTGAAAATGGCGAAGGCAGAGTTGTGATTGCACTAGGCACATTTGGCGGAGGTAATGCGCTAATAGATCGCACTTTTGACGAAGGGACTCGATCAGCTGTTAAACCTGAAGGGTTTGCGATCAAGACGGATCAAGCGAGCGGAAGTCTAGTTATCGGTGCTTCGTCAGCGTCCGGTGTTTTGTATGGCGTCTTTCATCTGCTTCGACTTATCAGCACTCATAAATCCGTGAACAAGTTAGATGTTATTGAAAATCCAGTGAACATGCTGCGTATGATAAATCAATGGGATAATATCGATGGTAGTATTGAACGGGGCTACGCAGGAAAGTCAATTTTCTTTGAAAATAACCGGATCACAACGGATCTGACACGCGTTCGCGATTATGCAAGATTGCTGGCTTCTTCGGGGCTCAATGCGATTTCCATCAACAATGTGAACGTTCATCACTGGGAAACGAAGTTTTTGACTGGTGAGTACCTGCCGGATGTTGCTAGGGTAGCAGGTGTATTCCGTTCGTACGGCATCAAGCTGTTCTTGAGCGTCAACTATGCCAGTCCGCTTGAAATTGGCGGCCTATCAACGGCTGATCCTCTTGATCCTGCTGTACGCGAATGGTGGTGTGTTAAAGCAGCAGAAGTGTACGCCGCGATTCCGGATTTCGGCGGCTTCCTGGTGAAGGCGGATTCGGAGAACCGCCCAGGGCCGTTTACGTATGACCGCGATCATGCGGACGGCTCGAATATGCTGGCGGAGGCGCTTAAGCCTTACGGCGGTATTGTCATTTGGCGCTGCTTCGTCTATAACTGCAAGCAGGATTGGCGTGACCGGGCGACCGATCGGGCGCGGGCGGCGTATGATCATTTTAAACCGCTGGATGGAAGATTCATGGATAATGTCATTCTGCAGGTGAAAAATGGCCCGATGGATTTCCAAGTGCGGGAGCCTGTTTCTCCGCTGATTGGCGCCATGGAAGCGACGAATCAAATGATTGAATTCCAGATTACACAGGAATATACCGGGCAGCAGCGCCATTTGTGCTACCTCGTTCCACAATGGAAAGAAGTCCTTGATTTCGAGACTTACGCGAAAGGTGACGGCTCCAGTATTAAACGTATTGTCGATGGTTCTCTGTACGGCAATCGATTCAGCGGTTTTGCCGCTGTCTCCAATATCGGAAACGACACCAATTGGACAGGCCATTTGTTGGCGCAAGCGAACCTGTATGGCTACGGCCGGTTGGCGTGGAATCCGGAGCTGTCCGCGGAAGAGATCGCGGAAGAGTGGATTCGCATGACGCTTGGCGGGGACGAGAAGCTGGTGAGCGCGGTTATGGGGATGCTCATGGACTCATGGAGCATCTATGAAGCGTATACGTCGCCACTCGGTGTGGGCTGGATGGTGAATCCAGACCATCACTACGGTCCGAACGTAGACGGCTACGAGTACTCGAAGTGGGGGACGTACCACTTTGCGGATTGTCATGGCATTGGCGTCGACCGAACCAAAGCAACGGGGACAGGCTATGCTGCGCAGTACAAAGGCATGAACTACGACATCTATGAGTCGGTTGAAAACTGCCCGGATGAGCTGCTGCTGTTTTTCCATCAAGTGCCGTATACGCATGTGCTGCACTCCGGCCAAACCGTGATTCAGCATATTTATAACACACATTTTGAAGGCGTGGAGCGGGCTGAGCAGCTGGTGGCTAAGTGGGCTAGCCTGGAAGGAAGCGTGGGCGAGCTGGTGCATAAGCAGGTAGCGGATCGTCTCGCGGAGCAGGCCGCCCATGCAAAAGAATGGCGCGATATGATCAACACGTATTTCTTCCGGAAAAGCGGTATTGCGGATGCGTTAGGGAGAAAGATTTATTGAGATCAGTTAGGGAGCAGCGTGTTTGGCTGCTTCTTTTTTTATGCGGATGTTGGTTCAGTGGCAAATAGTAGGAGCGCAGCTTTCAAAAGTAATCTATCGCCTCCCGAGCTAGTTCGTATCGGACAATTCGTTCCCTGCTTCCTCCATAAGAAGGGCGTAGAGATCGCGACTGCTCTATGGCTAGTCGGATAACCTCTTTTTCAGCAAGCTGTGCGCGTGAAACGGGGCTTTGGCTGGGCTGATATTTGCTTAGCATCATACGAAGCAAGGTGATGCATAGGTCTGGGCGCTGCTCGATATCGTCATAAGCAAAGGAAATGACATGGAAATCCATGGCATGAAGAAACGTCTCGCGATTCAACTCGTTGCAGTACTTTTGCCTGTCCATGTCCCGCACTTGAGAAGCGTAGCCCTTGATCTCAAAGATCAGCTTCACGTATCCCGGCAGCAGCCAAGCAAAGTCTGCAAAATAAGATCTTCCCCGCCAATCCAGTACTTCGTATTCAGGGTGAAGATCTTTGAAGCTGCCCCTGAGAGGCCACCAGACGTTCCTTAGAAACAGTATTTCGGTATGTTGGTGCCCTCTTTCCAGTCTGCCCCGGCGCTCTCCGGATCTGGTATTGATATGTTGGTGAATAAATGTTGCGTGTGCTTCATTAAAAGTCATGTTCACAACCCCTTTGGAGGAAATAAAAAAACGCCCCGTACCCATTCGTAGGAATGGATCGGGACGTGCTTCGTCACTTGTTTCCATTATAGAACAAATGTTCGCTATTTGCAAGGTATTTTGGAGATATTGACGGTCCGATAAAACTGCACCGAACTTCTTCGTCATATCTGGAGGTATATGGAAATTATAACCGAGGCAGAGGCTGGGAAGGAAACAACTGGAAAAACTATATCTAAATCGGCGATAATGTGAGATCGTGCCCCGATTCGCTCGAAATAGCTGTAGAAATTCCAGTTCCTGGTGCGAAATTGGGGCTGAAGGCGGGATTTAGTAGGAGTTATCGGCGTTAATTGCAAGGGGGAAACGGGAAGCTCCCCCCTCTTTTCGGGATATTTTAAAAGAATTCGATGATTCCTCTCATTTAGTCCCTGAAGCCAAGCCTTTATACTTGAGATATACAAGTTAAACAGACTAACTGCAGAGGTGAACTTACATGAATCGTTCCACAGCCGTTGCCGTGAAAGCCGCTGCGAGCACGAAGAAACGCCGTTCTTTCCTAAGTCGCTGGGACGCGCCAATTGCGGGATATTTATTTATTTTACCGTGGCTGCTCGGATTTTTCGGGCTTACAGCGTATCCCATGTTCTTATCGTTGTACTACTCCTTCACTGACTATACGCTGATGGAACCCATTAGTTGGGTCGGATTTCATAACTATGAGAGAATCTTCACGGCAGACGCGAAG
Organism: Paenibacillus sp. WC2504; assembly: GCF_052682475.1. Lineage (NCBI taxonomy): Bacteria > Bacillati > Bacillota > Bacilli > Caryophanales > Paenibacillaceae > Paenibacillus > Paenibacillus sp. WC2504. The sequence goes on along the minus strand of NZ_JBQZFH010000001.1, from coordinate 6,611,716 downwards.
TTTCTACAATCCGTAAAAATCACGTTTTTCTACGTGCTGGCCTCCGTACCTTTGAAGCTGGCAGCGGCTCTACTAGTCGCCTTACTGCTGAACAAAGCAATGAGAGGAATCTCCGCTTACCGTACGGCCATTTATTTTCCGTCCCTGATTGGGGGCAGTATCGCGGTATCCTTGCTGTGGCGGAACATTTTCGGCGTCGATGGTATTTTTAATGAAATCCTCGCGAAGTTCGGCATCCAAGGAATTGGCTGGATTACTAATCCGAGTACGGCCTTGTGGACGCTTATTTTATTAACCGTATGGCAATTCGGATCCTCGATGGTTATTTTCCTGGCGGGACTCAAACAAATCCCAAATGATCTGTATGAAGCTTCCGGGGTAGACGGAGCGAACCGATTTGTGCAATTTTTTAAAATTACACTGCCGATGCTCTCACCAACTTTATATTTCAACTTGATTATGGGTGTCATTAACGCGTTTCAAATGTTCACGTCGGCTTACGTCATCACAAATGGCGGTCCGATGAACTCGACTTACGTCTATGCCATGTACTTATACGAGAGGGCCTTCAGCCGTTACCAATTGGGGTACTCATCTGCACTGGCCTGGATCATGCTTATTATGATTGTTATCGTGGCGGCTATTATTGCGGGCACCTCCAAATACTGGGTATTTTACGAAACCGATACAGGAGGTAAAAAGAGCAAATGACGATCAAATGGAATCAAGCTGTCCGTCACTTATTCATGATTGCCTTCAGCTTATTGATGGCTTATCCGGTCCTTTGGTGGATCGGCGCATCGCTCAAATCCAATAGTGAATTGAGTTCACCGAACCTATTTCCTACCACACCGCAATGGAGCAATTTTGTAAAAGGCTGGAATTCGGTTCCGGGACATTCGTTTACCGACTTTTATCTCAACACGTTCGGATTAGAAATTGCCGTTCTTGCCGTAACATTTATCTCCAGCACGCTTGTCGCGTTCGGTTTCGGCAGACTGAATTTCCCGCTCAAAACCTTCTGGTTCTCACTGCTTATGGTCACGCTGATGCTTCCAGGGCAAGTGCTCATCATTCCGCAGTATGCGATGTTCCATCAGTTAGGTTGGGTGAATACGTACCTGCCGTTTATTGTGCCTCATTTGCTCGCAAGCGGCGCGGGTGGAACGTTCTTCGTCTTCCTGCTCATCCAATTCGTACGCGGTATTCCCAAAGAACTGGATGAATCGGCGAAAATAGACGGCTGCTCCTGGTTCGGTATTTACTGGCGAATTGTGATGCCGCTTACGAAACCGGCGATTGTTACGGTCATGATTTTCTGCTTCCTTTGGAACTGGGATGATTTCTTAGGGCATCTACTCTATATTAACTCGGTCGATAAGTATACGGTCGGTCTGGCACTTCGGATGATTAATGATTCCCAGTCCGGTCAAGAGTGGGGCCAACTGCTGGCGATGTCGCTTGTTTCAATTGTGCCTGCCACACTGGTCTTCATGTTCCTGCAGAAGTACTTCGTCGAAGGGATTGCAACGACGGGCATTAAAGGATAAGATGAAAAACAAATAAGGAAGCCATAGAACGGTAAAGCGACGAAGCAGTTTCGTTGTTTTACCGTTTCTTTCGCCTAATCGGATACTGAATGGGAGCGAAGACCGCATGACGAATCCTTTCAAAAAGTTTAGAATCGATCACCTGTTTTTCCGCAGTTTTGCCGGATTTATTATCGTTGTATTGGCTTGCAGCGTATGGGCCAGTTATAGCATTTCGTCCAAAGAGCTTGCCCAAACAACGTTTCAATATCAACAGAAGCTGCTTGATGAGCTGAATAACGAAATTACGACAAGGCTTGTTACCATTGAACAAATCTCTTTATCTACATCGCGCGACAACGAGCTCATTACCTTCCTGGCTAATAAGCAAGATGAGTTCGATCGTTATCGGAGATCAATTGGCGTTGAGAAGGCGCTTGCGAACTTGACTTATTCCATTCCGCTCATCCAAGGCATTGATTTGTATATGAACCGACCGCTTGAGGGCGATGCCAAGAGCTACATCCAGTTCCGGGACATGGCGGATTTGGATAAGCAGTCATGGTCAGCGCTGTTGACGGGCAATGATTTTACATGGTCGATCGAGCATTTAATTCCCAGTTTTCAAGGCGATGTGCCGGTCCTGAGTTTTGCCAGAAAAATAATGTATGACGACAAATACTTAGGTGTGTTAGTCATCCACGTGAAAGCGGATCAGATTAGAAGTTTGCTGGCGGGGCATTCATCGGAGACGAACCGGATCATGATTGACTCGCGGGGAGAGCAGTTTCTAAAGATTGGTCAGATCCCGGATCATAATGAACTGTCCAAATGGATGGAAGGCGGAGTGAAACAGAAGCAATCGGGTTTTGTGCGCACCAAAGGCAGCAGCGAAGCGGGCGATTCCCTCTTGGTTTACTCGAAGCTGCTCGATTCTACCTGGACGCTGGTTGAAATCACACCTTGGCAGCAAATTACCGCAGGCAGTATCAGGCTGGCCGAAGTCATCGGCATCATTGGTATTGCAGCTGTCCTGCTAACGCTGATTTTGACGCACTTTTTGAGCCGCCAGTTCACGAAGCCCATCAAGAAACTCGTGAGCGCAATGGGCGTCTATTCCGTAGGCGGTAATAATGTGGAGCTTCCAGTCGACTATCAAAATGAGTTCGGCTACTTGTTCGCCGGATACCGCAAACAGAACGAGCGAATCGAGGAGTTATATCTCTCTTTGCAGCGCAGGTACGAACAGCAGCGCAAGGCGGAAATTGAGGCGCTGCAGGCGAATATTAACCCGCATTTCCTCTACAATACGCTGGATCAGCTGAATTGGATGGCGATTGAGGCGGGGCAGGATGAGATTAGCCGTATTTTGGAGCTAATGGGACGTATGTTTCGGATTGGCCTCTCGAACGGGGACAGCTTTATTACGATTGGCGAGGAACTTATGCACATCGAGTGTTATTTGGAAATTCAGCAGCTGAGGTGGCGAACAGGGCTCGAGTATGGCATCGAGGCGTCTCCGGACCTCCGCAACCTGTTCATCCCGAAGCTGACACTGCAGCCATTTGTGGAAAATGCGATTGTTCATGGCTTTAACTCACGTCGTCAAGGTCACATTCAAATTCGACTGGTGGACTCGTTGAATAACATTCAGATTATCATTGATGACAATGGAGTCGGGCTTCAGCAAGTGGTGGAAAAGAAACATAAACGCCATACAGGCGGTTATGGTATTCGCAATGTCAGAGAGCGAATTGCGGGATATTTCGGTGGCGAGTACGGCATTACGCTGCAGGAACGGCCAGAAGGAGGAACGCGTGTCGTCATCGTGCTTCCCCGTCTCGCTCAGCCACCCGTGAAGGATCAACTGGAGAAAGCGGAGTAGTTCGTTGTATTTTAAAATAAATCGTTCAATCCTCTCATTTCAAAGATGGGCTTGCATTGATAGTATAGAGGTATGAGATCAAATAGGAATAATGGAGCCTGGAACAGAAGCCTGTTCCGGGCTGATGTTATATGATATAGCAGTTATCATCAAACAAAGGTTGAAGTTAAGGAGGCGGGCATTATGTGGAAGATCGCGATCATTGATGATGAACGCCAAGTTCTTCAAGGAATGAAACGAGCCATACCTTGGGATGAGCTTGACGCAGATTGGGTTGGCGAAGCGCTCAACGGGCAGGACGGACTGGAGCTCATTCGAACGGCTGCCCCGGATATTGTCATTACGGATATCTATATGCCGGTTATGAATGGCCTTGATATGATTGAGCAGCTAAGAAAAGAAGGCTTCGGCGGGAAGTTTATTATTTTGAGCGGATACTCGGATTTTGAGCATGCGAGGCAGGCGCTTCGTTGCAATGTGAGTGATTATTTATCTAAGCCAATCAGCGTTCCTACATTAAAAACGATTCTTGGCAAAGCCATCGGAGAGCTGATGGAAGAAGAAGAGAAGCGGATTAAGCAGGACGAGCTTCAACAGAAATTAATGCTGTACGAGCCTTTTATTGAAAAAGAATGGGTGAAATCGGCGGTTGCCGGAACCCTGGACAGCTCCTATCGGAATGAGGATCGGCTGCCAAAGCCTTACCGCTTCTGGTGTGAGAGCAAGCATGTCGTCATTGGTATTGACCTGATTCGAGATGTTCGAACATCGGACCTGTCGCTGCCGGATTGGAGCTTGTTCCGTTTTGCGATTAGCAATATCGTCTGCGAGGTGGCGCGCGAAACGTTCCCGGCCATTGAATATGTAGAGCTTCATGGATCGCGGGCTGTGCTCATCCTTCATCCCCAAGCGGACAGTTCGCAGCAAGAGCTGGAGCAGAAGCTCAGCAAACTGGGGATCAGGCTCATCGATTGCATCAAAAGTTATTTGAAGCTGGTCATTCGTGTGGGCATCGGCGGCACCAAAGAAGCTTGGACGGAAATGCCGGATTCGACGGAGGAAGCGTTTCGAGCGATCGATTTGCGGGACCGTCGTGTTGATTCGGCTTATGACTTGTTCGTGTATAGCGAGGAAATGAGAAACGATCAGGGGACGCTCGTGATGCGACCGGCCAAGTTTTATTTTGAATTAGCCGGTGCGATGAAGGCTTCACAGGAATCGCAAGCACAGCAGCTTGTGGCGCAGTATATTGATCAGTTAAAGGAACAAAAAGGGATAACACCGGACTATGTGCAAATGCTGGCTGGGGAGCTATGGGGTATTTTTGCCTATTGCCTCTATGAGGTCGGCATGGTGCTCGATGATATTTTCCCGAATGATCAGATTGTGAAAGAAATGGTTGGATTGACATTGCCCGGGCAATTAAGGGAATGGCTTGAGTCCAAAATATCCGTTATTTTCAACAGCAGGCAATGGAAAGGTAACAGTAAACACAGACAAGCGGTCGATTTCATGACACAATATATTCATGAGCATTACGCAGATGATATGACACTTGCCGATTTGGCGGATAAGGTGTATATCTCGCGGAATCATCTGTCGATTATTTTCAAAAACATGACCGGTGAAACGTTCAATACCTATTTAACGCGCGTGCGTATTGAAAAAGCTAGAGAACTGCTGCTGGAAAGAAACATGCTCGTCTATGAAGTGGCGGAGCGTGTGGGCTACAAAAACGTGCCTTATTTCAGCACGCTTTTCAAGAAGTTTACCGGCATGAACCCGACAGAACTCATCAAATAATGGCAGAGGGAGAGAGAAGAAATGAATGGACAACTACCTGCAAGAATGAAAGCGGCTGTCATGACGAAGCCAGGAACAATTGTGATGGAGGAGCGCCCAGTCCCGCAAGTTGACGCGAATGAAGTGTTGGTCAAAGTGATGGCTGTTGGGGTATGCGGTTCGGACGTTCATTATTTTGAAAATGGCAGAATTGGCCGCTATGTGGTCGAGAAGCCGATTATTCTCGGGCACGAATGCGCGGGCATCATTGTCGCTGCAGGCGCTTCAGTGACTAACGTGAGCCTTGGCGATCGTGTCGCCATCGAGCCGGGCGTCACTTGCGGACACTGTCAGGCCTGCAAAGAAGGCCGTTATAATCTGTGCCCGGATGTGCAGTTCCTGGCTACGCCGCCAGTGGACGGTGCTTTCGTTCAATATATGAAAATCCGCGCGGACATGGTATTTGCCATTCCGGAACATTTAACCTTCGAGGCTGCGGCGCTCAACGAGCCATTCTCCGTCGGCATTCACGCGGCTAAGCGCTGCAACTTGCAGCCGGGTTCGACGGTTGCCATCATGGGCATGGGCCCGGTCGGCTTAATGGCCGTAGCGGCAGCAAAGTCATTTGGTGCAAGCCGGATTATTGTCACCGATCTGGAACAGGTCCGCTTGGAGGCTGCTAAACGGTTGGGCGCCACGGACGTCATCAACGTCAAAGAAGAGGATGCGGTTCAGCGCATCAAGGAGATGACGGATGGGGTTGGCGCAGATGCCGCTTGGGAGACGGCGGGCAATCCGAGAGCTCTGCAATCAGCGCTTTATTCCTTGCGCCGCGGCGGTAAGCTTGTCATCGTGGGCTTGCCTGCCCAGGATGAAATTCCGCTCAATGTCCCGTTCATCGCTGACAATGAGATTGATATTTATGGTGTTTTCCGGTATGCCAATACGTACCCGACAGGCATTAAATTCCTTGCCGGTGGCGGCATAGATACGAAAGCGCTCATTACAGATCGCTATCCGCTTGAACAGACGCAAGACGCGTTGGAACGAGCGATTCATAATAAAAGCGGCAGTTTAAAAGTCATGGTATATCCGAACGAAATCCTGTAAACGTAGAATGGGGAGGTAGTTATGATGAAACCAGTAAAATTCAGTTTGATCGGCGGTGCCGGTTTTCGCGCCCAATATTTCCTACGCATTGCACAGGCGCTGCCTGAGCGGTTTGAAATTAGCGGCATGGTTGTCAGAAGTGAAGACAAAGGCAAGGATATGGAAGCGAAGTGGGGAACAGCTACATACCGGTCGCTAGAACAGCTGTTGGAAAACGAACATCCGGATTTTGTCGTCGTTTCCGTCTCGCCTTCCCAAAGTCTGGACTACCTTCTGGCGTTGGCGGAGCGGGGAATTCCCGTTTTGTTGGAAACGCCGCCTGCTCCTGATTTAAGCGGGCTTCAGCTATTGTATGAGCGATTAACCCTTACGGGTGCGCGTATTCAGGTAGCGGAGCAGTACCATTTTCATCCCGTTCAACAAGCGCGATTGGAACTTATTCGGTCAGGTCAGTTGGGTAAAATTACGGAAACAACGGTTTCCATCTCACAAACGTACCATGCGGTTAGCTTAATTCGGAAAATGTTAGGGGTCAATTTCGAAGATGTTCGTATTAAAGCGATGCGTTTCGAGTCCTCGTGGGTTCAGGGGCCAAACCGCAGCGGTCCACCAACAGAAGATAAGCTCATTCCATTGCAGAGAGATCTGGCTTGGTTGGATTTTGGCGATCGCCTAGGCATTTATGATTTTACCAAAGACCAGCACCGCTCATGGACGCGCTCTAATCATTTGTCCGTCAGAGGGCAGCGTGGGGAAATTTTCGATAATCGGGTTCTCATTCAGCAGGAATCATGCACAGAGCTTCGAATGGAGCTGAAGCGCATGAACAGAGGCGAGCTGGAAAATGCGGAAGGGTATTACCTGAAAGGAATTCTCTGCGGTGACAAATGGGTCTACGAGAATCCATTCGCTCCCGCTAGATTATACGATGACGAAATTGCAATTGCCGCATGCCTGCAGAAAATGGCTGAATATACCTTTGGTGGGCCAAGCTTTTATAGCCTGGAAGAGGCTTCGCAGGACCATTATCTCGGGATGATGATCGAGAAAGCTATTTCAACCGGAGAAACAATCACGACAGAACCGCAGTGTTGGGTGCCCAAATCATAAGTGAGGAGCAAGCAGAATGCCAGACTATTTTCCATATGAAGCGAGCTTAGCTTACAAATTGCATGACAACATCCCAGAGGCGCTCGAGACGGTTGCTAATCGGTATATGGCGAATAATCCGGCTTATCCTTTTCAACTGAGAGCTTTTCATGAGAACGGTTTCATCCAAACAAGGAAAGGTTTATATGATCTGGATTTGAATGCCAAATTCCCGGCGGCTAAGCTGGGGCAAGTTGGATATGTATATGCCATGTTATGGAGTGACAGTGAGGCGGAATGCCATCTATCCATGAGTGGGGAGTCGCCTACTAATCTTTATATCAATGGAAAGCAAGTCTTTTGTTCTAGTATTGGAGAGGAAAGAGACAGCAAAGGGGGTTAACGGCTTGTGGCACCAAGTGCTGACTGATGCTGAATCCTACGAGGAGACCTCTTGCACGGCCATATTTATTTACGGTTTTGCAAAAGGGATACGCCATGGCTGGCTGCCATCCCCAGAACCCTACACAGCTGCTGTGCAACTGGCTTGGCAGGGGCTGACCAACCACAGCGTGGACGAGCTGGGCAACGTACACGGTGTATGCCGAGGATCGAACTTCTCCTACTCGGAGGCTTACTCAATCAGTTTAACATCTACAATGACTTCAAGGTCTTGCTCACCGGCTCCGCGATATACCCCTTTGACAGGAACGATATCGTTATAGTCGCGACCGTGACCTAACTTGATATAACGCCAGTTGACCTCGCAGTCGTTGGTGGGGTCATACCCGAACCAACCGCTGCCTGGAATCAGGCACTCCACCCAAGCATGGGAAGCTTGCGTAAATTCAGCGCTGCCTCCTTGCAAATCACCGACAAAGTGATAACCGCTGACGTATCTGGCAGGGATCCCCTTATCCCGGCAAACGGCGATCATTAAGTGCGAATAGTCTTGGCATACGCCTCGTCTAAGCTTCAACATTTCCCCTACTGTGGTCTGTACGGACGTAGCAGAAGGATCATAGGTGAAATCGCGATGGATCGTTGTATTGATAGTGCTCAGCAAGTCATATAAGGAAATATGCTGGTCGTTAATAGCATCGGAATAGGCCTTAATTTCGCTTGTGAGTCCTGTATAGCTTGTAGGCAGCAAGTATTCCGCGTATTCATTTTGAAAATCATCGCTGAGCCGCAGCGCCTTCTCCTCATAGGGGGAAAGTGCTGCGCTCGGGATGTTATCGTTATCGTGCGTCACAACGGTAGACTTCATTTTGATGGTGAGCTCACGGTGAATTTTATTCACGGTAAAGGCATGCACACGGTTATGAAAGTAATCCGAATACGTAAAGAAGGCAGATACAGGTTCGGTGATGATACTGTGATGATAGCAGGATTGACGATTGTCGGTCAGCGGTGTTAACCGGACTTCATTGACACTGTCCTGCGCCGTATCTGTGTAGGAATAACGTGTGATATGCGTAATCTCCAGCTTCTTCATGCAATGACCTCCTCCCTGGAGGGAAAAAAGACTTTGGCCATCCGCATGCCCATTAGGTTGCACGATTCACGGAGAGCCTGCAGGGCCATTTCCAACTTACCGGATAAAATATCTTCCTCATCCATGCAAGCCAGGTTAGCTTTCACTTTCCCAGCCAGTTTGGCTAGTTTGTGTACCGTCATGTTCAAATCGGTATCCTCAAGTTGGATGCTCTTTAAGGAACGTTCCAGCGCTTGAAAAGAGTAGCTGATCGATCTTGGAAAGGCCTCATGCAGCATCAGAAATTTGATGATGTTGGTCAGGTTCACCGTATCCGCATACTCTCTGCGGAATGATTCATAACCGCTGACTGATTTGAGAACCGAGAGCATAAGCGGGTAGGAGGACATTTCTTCTTTGGCGTAGTCCTGGCATAAGGATTGTAGCAAGCGAAGCAAATTCTCCGCACGCTCCAAATACCGTCCTGCTTCTATGAAATGCCATTCATTTTGGCGCGGCATGACAGAGGTGGCCGCTCCGTGAAACATCGATAAATGGTCACGGACGAATCGGTAAAATAAATGCGGCGAATCGCTCGTGATATCGCGGACATCTTTTTCTTTTAGCCACAAATATAAGCCATTCATAATATCCCATAGTTCAGCCGGCATCTTCTCGCGTATATTGCGCAGATTGGTTCGCGCATGGTTGGTGCAAGCGAGCAAAGAGTTCACATTATTTTTATCAAGTGTAATGTATTGAAGGACATGCTGCTCCGTGCAGCTGCTGTATTGCTCGTTAAAAGCAGCTCTGTCGCCGATCGTGTCGATTAACAGGCTCCATATTTGACCGCTGCCGCTCTCCCGTTCTTCGCGGATATGATAATAAACATCAATTAACCTCGCGTGATTCTCTGTTCTTTCCGTGTACCGTCCGATCCAGAATAAAGCTTCCGCTGTTCGTCCCATCATCACCATTTATTCCGCTGCCTCCCATCTAAATGTGGATTTTCTACGAATTCGTCACCCATGTGTCTTTGCAGCCTCCGCCTTGGGAGGAGTTCACGACGAGTGAGCCTTCTTTGAGCGCTACTCGCGTAAGTCCGCCGGGAATGACCTCGATGGTTTCGCCTGCGATAACGAAGGCTCGGAGATCAATATGCCGTGCAGCCATTTGGCCATCCATCATAACAGGCGCTCTCGACAGTTGAATGGTTGGTTGGGCGATATATCGATCAGGGTTCGCCAGTATTTTCTGCCTGAAATCCGCCAGCTCGCTCTCCGAAGCCGTTGGTCCGATGAGCATACCGTATCCGCCTGAGAGGGATGTTTCTTTGACGACCATGGTGCTCAGATGTTGGAGGACATGCTCGCGTTCATCCGGTCTCGAAAGAATGTACGTAGGTACGTTATTGAGAATGGGTTCTTCCTTCAAATAGTAGCGAATCATATCCGGAACATAAGCATAGATCGCTTTATCGTCCGCTACCCCTGTGCCAGGGGCGTTCACGATGTTGATGTTGCCGGCGCGATAGGCATTCATGATGCCTGCAACGCCTAGCAGTGAATTAGGATCAAAGGCAAGCGGATCGAGGAAATCGTCGTCAATTCTGCGATAAAGCACATCAATTTGACGAAGCCCTTTGATACTGCGAATGTACACCTTGTGATCGATGACGACGAGATCGTTCCCTTCTACAAGCTCGATCCCCATTTGCTGAGCAAGGAAGGTATGCTCGAAGTAAGCTGAGTTATAACAACCCGGCGTCAGCAGGCCAATAACAGGATCTTTTTTCCCGGAGGGACTGAGTCTGCGCAAAGCGGATAGAAACACGTTCAAACTTTGTTCGATATCTTGGATGGAGTGGCTAAACACGAGCTCGGGGAATAAATGCGTCATGATGGAACGGCTCTTATATAAGTAGGAAAAACCTGACGGCGATCGGAGGTTGTCTTCAAGAACAAAGTATTCGCCGTGCTCATCGCGGATTAGATCGATGCCTGAAACGGTTACGTACACATCATTAGGAATGGATAGACGCATCATTTCGGGCCGGAAATAGCAGTTCGAGAGAACCATTTTTCTTGGAATAATGCCATCCTTGAGGATGCATTGGTCATGGTAAATATCTTTGAGAAATAAATTCAGCGCCTTCACGCGCTGTCTAAGCCCTTTTTCAAGCTTCAGCCATTCATCCCTTGGAATGATGCGTGGAATGGGATCGAAAGGAATCGTGCGTTCGAGCGCCTCGGTCTGATCAGGACTGTACAACGTGAAGGTAATTCCTTCTTCCATCATTCGTTTCATGGTGGCTGTTTGGCGCTTGCTCAGATTGCCGGACTTCATGGTCATGAACTGACGAAACACCGTTTGATAATGAGAACGAACCGAATAGGCGTTCATAAACATTTCATCGTAAAAGGGGTGGGGATTATAAGGCGTGGTGACCAGATTCTCAGGTTTTGACATCGCAGCTTCCTGGTTTCTTAACTATGCATTCGGAAGCTACATGGAGATAAGGGCCCGAAGCAGAAACCAGGCCTCCTTTCTGATCTTCATTCTTAAAATGTGTTAGAAAATATAACGTAAATTGATGGCGATGCCTATATTTTCTTATATTGTAGATTTTTCAGAAAATTATGTCAATATAACTGACGTAAAATTAATATGACGAAAGTACCTTATAGTTCGAAAGTATTAAAGATTTTCGAAAATTCCTATTTTTGTCTTGCGTTACGACAGAAACACCTATAAAATGTCGAATAAGGTAAATGTTAAAAAAATTCACACACCATGTGAATATAGGGGGACGGGGTATGTTTGATTGGCTAGGTTTTCGGAAAGGGTTGCCGCTTTGGTGGTCATATCGGTTGAATCGTCACCTTAAGGAAGATGTTGAACATATCTTTGAAGGGATAGCTCATACACGGACCGAAATATTGCGCAGCTGGGTGGCAACGTATTGGTCCCATCTGGACAGATTGCATGCGATGTTAGCCGAGTCAGCTTCTACTTCTTCAACGATTTCTCAGGACTCAGCAGTTATACAGAAAATGCTCACTGCTGCGCTGAAGAGTGGGGCGGATTTTTCGGAAATTTTTATATTGAATGAAAAAGCAGGTGTGAGTTACTCGACATACCCTGCTCACGTTGGCAAGACGTATGTGGCTGGAAGCGGTCTTATGAAAGGGTTGGAGGAGACGCGCAGAGGGGAGAAATGTTTGTTTGGGCCTTTTTCTGACTCGTTAACCCTGGAGATCGGTCCAAGTACCTCGCCGTTTCATGATGCTATGACGATGGCTTTTATCTTGCCTTTGGTGAAGAACGGGGAGTGGCAAGGGGCTATCTGCGGCCGCGTGCCGAACGATGTGCTCGGGGATTTGATTCAACGGGAATCCGGACATGTCTACCCAGATTCAGGCGATAACTATTTATTCATGGCGAAGCCGGTGTTGAATAAGCAGATTGCTCCTGGAACGGCATTGTCCCGAAGCCGGTTTGAGGATCTGACTTTCACGCATGGCGATAATTTAAAAGACGGCGTACGCACGGATTACGGTATCGTTGGCGTTAAGGAACATACGGAGTTGGAACTGATCTTTACAGATCCGGCAACAGGGCAGCTGCACCCGGGTGTTGCGGGAACGATTGCCAAAGGAAGCAACCTGTTCGTGGAATTTCCGGGGTATTCGGATTACCGTCACATCTCGGTTATTGGGAAGGGAGTTACGTTCCAACTGCCGCATTGCCCTGATATTTGGGGGATGATGTGTGAAGGGGATCTGGAAGAGGTATACCGGATACGCAGCATCGATTGGAAAATGTTCAGCTTACAACTTAAATTTATTGTAGGTTTTATATTACTCTCTGGCGCTGGCTTTTGGCTGTTAAACGGTCATGTCTCAAGCGGATTAGGTGCGGCTATCACAGCTGCTGCCGGTGCGATATACGGTTGGATAGGCTCAAGTATCATTAGACGCAAAGGCAGTAAGCCGGTTGTTAAGCAGCTCGCCCAAATCAACAAGTTCATTCGCCTCAACGCGGAAGGCAGCGGAGATTTGACACAGCGACTGCGCGTGCAAGAGTTTGCAGGGGATGAAACCCGGGAATTGGCGAAATGGATCAACAATATGATCGATTCCCTTGAGGGCATCATGTTGCAGGTGAAACAAGCGGCGGCTGAGGTTCAGATCAGCCAAGATCGGCTCAATGAATCGACCGGATCAACAGAGCAATCGACAGGTCGTATGAGCACACAAATTCATAATATGATCCGTTCTTTGCGTGGACAGCTGAAGGACATTGACGTCGCCAAGGATGTTACGCAAAATATGAGCGGCACCCTGCGTGAGCTTGAAGAGAAAGCATCCGATCAAATTGCGGTAGCTCAGGATGAAGTTGGCCGCATCGGGGATAAGATGGATCAGATTTCAGCCAAGGTAGCTGAAACGAATCAGACCATTCAGACGTTCCTGCTTACTACGCAAGAAATTCCGCAGCTGTTGAAAGTCATTGAGGAGATTTCGGCGCAGACGAATCTTCTCTCCCTGAATGCTTCGATCGAGGCGGCCCGGGTTGGCGAGCACGGCAAAGGTTTCGCCGTCGTCGCAGGCGAGATTCGTAAACTGGCCGATCTGACGAAGAAGTCGACGGCAGAGATCAACGAGACCATTGAACAGATCGAGCGCCATGCGCATGAGGCCTTCATCTCAATGGAGGAAGGTACGAAGGTCGTATTGGAGGGGACGCAAATTGTGGCGGCGGCCTCCGAAATTCTCAGCAGCGCGAGCGCCCACGACACCATGAAAACGCAAGTGGTGGAAGAAGTGGTAGCGCTGATGGAGAAGGTGGCGGGCGTGAGCAAGGAGAACCGCCAAATCTCCGCCGAGGTGGAGCAAACGGTGCATGAGCTGCTGCAGGACATGCTGCACGTGCGCCAAACGACGGGAGATGTCGGGGCGATTACCCAATCGCTGCTCCAGCTCATGAATCAGTTCCAATTAACAGAAAGCCGTATTCGATAAATGTTCTAATCGTTCTTTATTCCTTCGCATGAGAGCTGACCCTACCTGCATAGAATGATAATGCAGAAAAGGTCAGCCTTTTTGCGTTTGCTCACGCATGAAGATTTCGGAGGAGAACCCAAAGGAGGATGTAGAATGAAAGACCGTTTGAGCATTCAAACGAATACGGAGTATATCGTGGATCCGAGTTATTTTCCCATACTCGTAGAACGTCTGAAGGAGGAACATTTACAGATGCGCGGGCAGCTTGCCGAAATCCGCACGATGGCTGCTTCCTTGTACTCCCTCGAGGATTGCTCAATAGGCATGTGTAAGCTGATTGAACTCCAAGATCTGATTCTATCTCTGGTGGAAGAGCTGGAGCAGCATTCGGAGTGGGAGGAAAGTGAACTGTTTCCTCTCCTGCAATCCTACTTGCCTCCGACGACTGCGCTGTCGGTTTCCCGTTCTGTCACGGTTCTGGAACAGGATCATGACTTGGCTAAAAGGGTTGTGCAAACTTTCGTTGACGGTGTGAATGCGATGAAAGTGCCGATAGATGAAGAGTTCCTGCATGTGATGGCGTCGGAGTTGATGACGGCCTGCTTAATCCTGCTCAGGCATTTCACCTTGGAGGAGGAACTTGTGTATCCGCTTGCCGACCGTATCGTAGAGCAATTATCTTAAGTACATAGGAAAAGGGTCATTCTCAAGTTGCTGAACTTGTAGATGGGCCCTTTTTTCTAATGTTCACTGAGCCAGTAAGGCAACTGAGTGTGCTTGTTTGTCAGAGTAGCCGTGTTTATGTTTTTCATAAGCAAGCTTCTGATGCGCACTTTTCAGCATGACCATGACCGCCCTGTAGTCGCCGTAGAGAATCGCCTGATCTCGTCTGTAATAAAAAACCGCCCATCTCCAATCTGGAGAGAGCGGTCCTTGTGCTTCACGACCATGATTCTTTATTTAAATGAATGAAACTTATGCTTCAAGCGAGCTAAGCGTCTTCTCTTCACATTCCTTGGAGCAGAAGCTGTTATGCTCTTCTTCGCAAGCTTCACAGCATACATGCTTCAGATGGCACAAATCGTTCGCACAGTTGATGTAGCGATCCTCAGGCTTGCCACAGTGGTAGCATTTGCCTACAATGATATCCTCGTCCGTACGATTGATAGGAACCGAGATCCGCTCATCGAACACGTAACATTTACCGTCAAAAAGGCGGCCCTTCACGTCTTCATCTTTCCCGTAGGTGACAATGCCCCCATCGAGTTGGTAAACCTCTTTGAAGCCTTCTTGAATAAGGAAGCCGGACAGCTTCTCACATCGAATGCCGCCTGTGCAGTAAGTGAGAATCGGCTTGTCCTTAAATTCTTGAAGATTATTGCGAATCCATTCCGGGAATTCGCGTGTTGTTTCCACTTCGGGGCGAATCGCGCCGCGGAAGTGCCCGATTTCGTATTCGTAATGGTTGCGCCCGTCGAGGACGATAACATCCTCTTGTTGAAGCTTTTCATAGAAATCTTTGGGCTTCAAGTGCGTGCCGGTCAGCTCATTCGGATTCACATCTTCTTCGAGACGGAAGGTGACGAGCTCTTTTTTAGGGCGAACGAACAGCTTCTTGAAGGCATGTCCTTCGCTCTCATCAATTTTGTAGACCATAT
The DNA here is from genome assembly GCF_052682475.1 of Paenibacillus sp. WC2504. Taxonomy (NCBI): domain Bacteria; kingdom Bacillati; phylum Bacillota; class Bacilli; order Caryophanales; family Paenibacillaceae; genus Paenibacillus; species Paenibacillus sp. WC2504. The sequence goes on along the minus strand of NZ_JBQZFH010000001.1, from coordinate 6,596,180 downwards.
CTTTAAAAAGAGGCATTTGGTTCATCATCGCGATGTAGGCGTCGGTTTGTTCCACGGTTCCTGAGAGGGTGCCGTTGATGCCTTCCGGGGCAATCAGGATGCGGCCTTTGACGCCGAGCTTTTTGCAATAAGCCAGATGCTCTCGAGCTAATGCTTCATGATCTATCACATTAACGAATTTATAATACAACAAAATGCGGTATGGAGCGCTTTGTACTGTCATGATCTTAAACCACCTATACGTATAAAATACATGCTCCTGTCAGCGGGAGCCCTATGCATATAGTGACATAAAACCGCACATTTTTCAATCAAGCAGCAATTTTTGGATGGTGTGAAAGACCTCTTCCAAAGCTATCGCCAGGGATTGCACCTGGTTTTGGATCAGGATGGTTTTGGATTCATCCAGAGGAGTGGACTGTTTCAGCGTCTCTTCGAGCGCGGTTGCCGCGGCATACACACGATTGGCGGACAGGTTGCTTGATGAACCGCGCAGCGTATGCAGGAGATGCAGGGCATCCTCATATTTGATTTGTTGAATGGCTGTTGTTAACCGATCGATTATATCTTGCGATTGTGCATGATATTTCTTCAGCATTTGATGATAAATGTCGGTTTTGCCAAGCAGCCGTTCCAGAGCTTCTTCCATATCCAGTCCGGGTGCCGTCATTTTTCCGCTCAAACTTAAACAAGTGCTCACAGCGGCGAATAAGCGGTCAGGAATAATCGGTTTGGAGATGACTTCATTCATGCCAGCGCGAATGCACGCTAGACGTTTCTCCAGCGTAGAGTCGGCGGTGACGGCAATAATGGGAATGTGCCGCCATTTGGGCTGAAGCCGAATTCGCTTCGCCGTTTCAATGCCATCCAGATCAGGCATATGGATATCCATCAGGATTAATTGGTAATCTGAGGTTTCCAGATGCTGTAAAGCTTCGAAACCATTAGAAGCTACTTGAACGACGCCATTCATGCTTTCCAAAAGAGAGCGAGCCACGGTCTGATTGATGTCATTATCCTCGACAAGCAGAATACGTGGGAAGGATGGCCAAGCTTCCTTACCTTCATGATTTTCGGCATGAGAAGTCTGGTCGGCAGCCTCGGAAGCATAGCTCCCTGTGATCGTTTGCAGAGTTTGGTACAACACGCTTCGTGAAACCGGCTTAACCAAAATCGCGTGCGGTGCGGCCTCCGCAGGCAGCTGCTCCAAGGCATCTCGGCCTGGCAAGGTCGTATAAATAATCGTTTTCAAGTTGTTCCGGTTACAGGTCTCCAGCATGTCTAACCACACTTCTTCCCCGTACATGTCAAAAGCTTCCATATCGAGCAGAACCAAATCCAGTGGAATGAGCTCAATAGCTTTCCTTGCTTCCTTCCAAGAGTAAACACCTGCTGCTTCTGAACACATGGATGCCAGCGTTTGCAGCAGCACGCGGTGCAGCTCCGGGTGATCTTCCACAAGAAAGGCGCGGAGTGGGAAGCGGGTCTGTGACTTCGTTGTTTGCAAGGTTAAAGAAAAAGGAATGCTGACGCGGAACACACTGCCCACACCAGGCTCGCTGGAGGCTTCAATAGAGCCGCCCATATTATCAATGATGCTCTTGGAGATGACAAGTCCAAGCCCTGTCCCCCCGAATTTACGGCTCGTGACTTCATCAGCCTGAACGAAAGGCTGGAACAGTTTGGCGAGTTGTTCATCATTCATGCCAATCCCTGTATCCATAATCGTGAAGTCGATAGACACTCGTTCTTCCTGAAGCTCTCGGACATGAACGCGCAGTGTGACGGTTCCTTGTTCTGTGAATTTAATCGCGTTGCTGGTTAAGTTCAAGAGAACTTGATACAGGCGTAAGGAATCGCCGATGAGGCCAAGGGGCACCTGTTCCTCGATATCACAAATAAAATCGACCGGCTTATGACCGAGCAGCACACTAAGCGTTTCGCACACACGGTCGATCGTATCATCCAGCAGGAAGGCATGATGTTCAATGGCCAGCTTGTCCACCTCCAGCTTGGAGAAGTCCAAGATATCGCTGATGATTTGCGATAAAGAAAGCGAGGATTTGGTGATCTTGGTCATATAATCCTTTTGCAGCGGAGTCATCGCGGTTCGTTCCATCAAATAGGATAACCCGACGATGCCATTGAGCGGGGTTCGAATTTCATGGCTCATCCGCGCCAAGAAAATGCCCTTGGTCAGGTTGGCGTCGTCAGCTTCCTGCTTCGCCAGGATCAGCTCATCTTTGGCCAACATTTGGTCTGTAATATCCCGCGAAATGGCGGAGAAGTAGCGTTCTCCCTTTTCAGCAGGTGTATGAGGAACGACTGTAACAGAGATGAATATCCGGCGCTGCTCTTTCGTTAACGCTTCAGCTTCGAATTCCCAGAACCCTTCGCTTATCGCGGTAAGAAGCCCCTCTTCGAGATCGACGTCACTGCGGATATCAACGTATTCGCTGAAGTGGCACTTTGTCGTATGTTCATTCTCTAAGCCAATTAAATTTTTACCTGCTTGATTCATATAGAAAATGTAGCCCATCTGATCAAAAGAAAGGATGGCGTCCCGCGCGCTTTCTACAATAGTAAGTAGCCGCATCTTCGTTTCATTGCTTTCTTTAATGTCGCTGATATCGCGGGCAATGAAGACGTAACCTTTGAGATCCCCTCCCGGATGCGTAATGGCGCTGACACTCAATTGGACAAATAGGCGGGTTCCATCTTTATGATGCCAAATCCATTCGCTATCTTCTTTCAGATGGCGAAGTGTGCGGATCACAAGTGCTGTGCAATCGGCAGGCACAAATTCTCCGAGCTCAATCGTGTATTTGGCGGCTCTTTCAACAAGCTGGTCATGATTTAACCATACCAGAGGGGTAGCTTTTTTGTGTAAATCCGTGAACTTATAGCCAAGAAGTTCGGTCGCCCGGCGGTTCAGGTGATTGATTGTAAAATGCGGGTCCGTGACAATCATCGCATATTGATTGTGCTGAATAAAAGCTTCAAACGGTTCGAAAAGTTCACGCAGATTTTCGATCATGCCATTCACGGAATGCGCTAGAGCGCCTAGCTCATCCTTGCTTTTGAACTGAAGCGGCTTGATGTAGAAGTCACCTGCAGCCACAGATTCCGTGACGCGAAGAATTTGTTGAATCCGTGAGATGATGAGCGAGTTCGCGGTTAAGCAAATAAGCAGGAACAAGATAATGGCGGTTCCAGCGATTAAACCAACGGTCCACCAAAGCAATGAACTGGCTGGTTGTTGGAAAGCCGTCATCGGCATGGAATAACCGAGATGCCAATTTAAATTGGGCACACGGGCATAAAACCATTGCGCTCTTTGGCCATTATCCAAATATTGGTCCAAATAGCCAGCATCCTGCTGGAATGCTTCTTCCAAGACATATGCCAATGAAGGATTATTGTTCAAAATATTCTGTTTTAAAATTTTACTGGCATCCGTATGGTACAGGATGGTTCCTTCATGGTTCACAATGACGGTCTGAACTCCTTCAAGGGGCGTATGAAGGTGATCGCGAAAAGTAGCTTCCGCGTCCAGTGAAATGTCCACGATGCTAGTTACGTTTTTGTTTTCATCCCAAACAGGAGCGGTAATGGTAATGATATATTTGCCTGAAATTTCACCGATATAGGGATCCGAGATGTAGGTTTTGCCGAGCATAGCCTCTTCAAATCTCCGCTGACCTTTAATATTCAGCTTTTGACCGGTGGTAAGCAGAAGATTCCCGTCCTGATCCGCCACGCCCATTGCCAAAAAGCGATTGTTCCCGGTTTGCAGTTCTTGGGTTAGGTAGCTCAGCCGTTCCTGAACAGTTCCATACTTCATAACGCTAACACGGCTTACCATCTCAACTTCGGCTAGGCGAATGGATAGGAAGTCGTATAAATTTTGCGCGGAATTGGAGACAGAAGTGATGGACTGGGCTTTGATTTGCCCAATTAATTTATCTTTCGAAAGCTTATAATTCGTAAAACCTACAACCGTTAACGAAAAAGTAGTGATTAGAACAAGAAGTGCAACAAGCTTGAAACGTAAAGATAGTGACATCGGAAGCCTCCATAAATCGTCAAGATTCATCAAAATGTTAGGAAATCTTACAATTTTGATTACCGTATTACGTAATTCATTTAACGATTTCGTTTTATGATAATAGGTAACAGGATGATTTGAGTATACATCATTGTGGGGTCATTCATTCATTACTTGGAGGGATTTCAATCATGCGTTTTACTGTAAAAGCGAAAATGATGATGGTATTTGTAATTATTTTTCTCATGGTCGGAGGATTAAGTTTAACTGATATGACGCGGATGGGCGTGCTCAAAGACAACAGTGCGGAGATGGCTACGAATTGGATGATCGGCGTGCAAATTATTGATGAGATTCATTTTAACTCGGAGCATATCTTAACCCTCTACTATCAGAAAAAGCTAGAGCCAGATACGAAAAAACATGAGCCCTTAGATACAGGAATTGCTCAAGCGATGACAAGAATCGACAAATTGTTAGAAAACTATAAGGAAAGTCTCTCAGGAGAAGAAGATGCTGCCAAGTTCAATGACCTTAACAAAAGCTGGGAAGAGTTCAAAGCAGCCTTCATAGTCAACAAACAACTTTCCGCTGATCCTACGAAAACGAAGGAGGCTGCAGAAAGCCTTCAGGCGCTGGCAACCACATTTGGCAAAGCGCAAAAAACGATGGCTGAAATGGTGACCTTTAACCAGGATGGCGGAAAGCTGGCCGATCAAGAAAATAAAAATCTGTATCAAGAAAGTGTCAAGATATCACTAATTGTACTAGGTGCATTGATCGTCTTCATGCTGGCTGCTTGTTACGTACTTGTTAGCAATATCTCCACACCTGTTCGCAAAACGTCACAGGCTTTAAACCGTATTGCCAACGGCGATCTTACCGTGGAGCCCATTATCGTGAAAAATAAAGATGAAATCGGCGACTTGGCCGGCTCCGTGAATCAAATGGTCGACCACCTGCGCCATTCGGTGCATCATATGCTGCAAGCTGCAGGCAGTGTGGCAGCATCCTCCCAGCAGCTATTTGCCAGTTCGGAGCAAAATACGTCCGCTTCCCAGCACGTAGCGGCAGCTGTGCAGGAATTCGCAGCAGGTGCGGATACACAAGCACAAAGCTCGATGGAGTGCGGCAGAGCCATGGAGGAAATGTCGGTCGGCATTCAGCGAATCGCAGAGACGACCTCGGATGTATCGGAGCTGTCCATTTCCGCTACGCAAATGGCAGAGGAAGGCACACACGCTATGGAGCGGGTTGCTCATAAAATGCAAGCGGTCAGCCATTCAGTTGACTCGGCGAATCAGGTCATACTCGAGCTGGAGAGACACTCCCAGAGCATTGGGCAAATCTCGACGCTTATTGGAAATATCGCGTCCCAAACGAATTTGCTCGCTTTGAATGCGGCGATTGAGGCTGCGCGTGCCGGAGAGAGCGGCAAAGGATTTGCGGTTGTTGCGGGAGAGGTTCGCAAGCTGGCCTCCCAAACAGATGAATCCGTGCGTGATATCTCTGAACTCATTTCCAATATTCAGCGGGATTCGGTTCGCGCTGCAGGGGTTATGAATACTGGACTCCTGGAAGTACAGGAAGGCTTGAAAGAAGTGGGCAGCGCCGAAATGGCCTTCGGTCAGATCGTAGCCGCTTCTCAGGAAGTAGCGAGCAAAATTCAGGAAACCGCTGCAGCTGCACAGCAGATGGCTGCTTCCACAGAGCAGATTGCCGCAACAGTGGCTAATGTCGGTTCAGTCGCACAGCAAACATCAGGAACAGCGCAGTCTGTAGCTGCTGCGACGGAGGAGCAGCTGGCTTCCACGGAGGAGATTACCTCTTCGGCGAGAAACCTGTCAACCATTGCCCAGGATTTACATCAAGTAGTGACAGCTTTCCGGATTTAATGAATATTTAGATATTTTTGCTAGTTTACTAGAACTTCTCTGAGGTGATCTCAGAGAAGTTTTTTCATAGTTTTACAAGGAAGCCCTCTAGAAATATGATTATTTTTTAATATTTTACATTTTATTCCAATGTAAAATAGTTGATAGACTGATGGACAACCGCCGCTTCAGTTTATGTATCCAAAGGATAGAATGGTGTATTCCCTAGTAGAGGAGGGCGAGCATGAAGGCACGTCAAGCGGTTAATAAATTTAAGAAAAAAGGGTGTAGAACAAAGAATCCTAAATTTAGCTCATCTAAACATATTCACCATCCTCGCGCACCTAAGAAACTTGCTAACGCGTCAGCCCTTCTGTCCCCCCAGAACGCAAATTCAGTAACCACGGGCGGGGCGACTAATTCTTCAAGCACCGAGGGGACTACATCGGTCAATGAAACCACTTCGAGCTTAAGTGGAGCGCACAGTACATCAGACACAGATAGTAATTCAACGGCAACGGAATCTTCAACGAGCAGCAGTGGGGCTAACAATGCTTCTGACACAGATAGCTCGGCTACAGTTAACGAAACGCTGACAAGCACCAGCGGCTCGAACAACACATCCGATACGGACAGTAATTCAACCGCAACAGATACATCCACGAGCAACAGCGGAGCGACCAGTTCTTCAGATACGGACAGCTCGGCTACAGTTAACGAAACGCTGACAAGCACCAGCGGCTCGAATAACACATCCGATACGGACAGTAATTCAACCGCAACAGATACGTCCACGAGCAACAGCGGAGCGACCAGTTCTTCAGATACGGACAGCTCGGCTACAGTTAACGAAACGCTGACAAGCACCAGCGGCTCGAATAACACATCCGATACGGACAGTAATTCAACCGCAACAGTTCTTCAGATACGGACAGCTCGGCTACAGTTAACGAAACACTGACAAGCACAAGCGGATCTAACAACACATCCGATACAGATGCAACAAGCTCGACAGGGCCAAGTTCTTCAACGACCGGAGATAACTCCTCCACTAGTGGCAGTGACGCTACTAACTCTTCGGACACAGATGCCTCCTCCAGCGCTGGCCCAAGCACTTCAACGACGGGGGACAACTCATCGACCACGGGAAGTACTTCCACGAATTCCTCTGACACCGACTCTATGGCAACAACAGGAGATAATGCTACCACGAATACGAGCAACGCAGACAATTCTTCCACTAACGATAATTCGAGCAACGCTGGCAGCACATTGGATTCAAAAAGCTGTGCCACTAATGAATCCGATAATGAAAGCACCTCAAATAATACATTTGATTACAATAGTGCATTAATGAGTACAGCCAACGGATTGGCGAGTTCAGCCAATAATTCTGCCAATACGGTCTCCAACGGGAACAGCTTCACAGTGGGCAATAGTACGCTTATCAACTTTAGCGATAATACATTGCTGATAGGTGTTTTACTCCTCCTGGCGAAAAATTGCTGCTGCCAGCCGGTAAATGGCTCAAATGCTAAAGATGGGTGCAATTGTGGAGGAAGCGGGAAAGGACTATCCGGTTTGGAAGGACTTGTCACGAAATTTCTGGAAGAGGAACGCGAAAAAAAACAAATGATGTTTGAGATTTTAAAACAAAACAATTCTATCAACTAGGAGGTGCACTTCTGTGAGTCTAGTTAACAGTTCAAAATCACAATTCTCTTTTATCAAGAAAGAAAATCAAAATGACTTGACCATTACAATAAACAACTCTTCTAAAGAAGCGCGTATTCTTACTTTTACTGTAAGGGATGCCGACACAGGAAACAGGCTGCCTGCGACAATAAATGGAGAGTATCTGGTAGATGAGGTCCAAATTCCTCCGGAAACCCTCCGAATTCTGCTCATAGATGTGTCTCTTGCAGAACGTCAGATACTTGTTGAGTTCACCAGAACTTCCTCAGGAAGTGGAATGTCCATTAGACAAAAAAACAGTTCAATGAATGGCAAGGTTGTAGATTTTATTGAATTGCTTTTAAAATAACAAAACGAATCAGACTTTTTCATTCGCTCGTGCGTCTTGTTATCGTGAAGGTTAGAACAAATATAGATGACTAGACCATAACGAATGAGGAGTGACGTGAAATGAGAAAGAATCCTTTTAACATGTTGAAAATGAGTGTGCTCGGATGTGCAATGCTGGTTGGCGTAAGCGGGGCTGTACTAACAGCAGGGTCGGCTTCAGCAGAGACGGTGACGGCTGTTCCCATTAGCGTGAAGGTGACACCGATTGCCATTCAAGCCGCAGCGGTTCAAATTAAAGAGGTCGTGCTTACCTCCAAGACGGAAAATTTGAAGACGAATGTCAAAGTTCCTCAGCTTACAGGGATGCTGGATGCGAAATATGAGGAGCAGTTGAACGATATTCTTTTGTCCCATGCCAATGAAGATTTGGCGAACTGGGAGAAAGAGGCGGATGAAGCTGCAGCTGATGCCAAAACCAAAGGGTTTACGTATCGTCCTTATGAACTCACGATTATTTATGAATTGAAATCGGATGGCACGGGTTCCCCGGCGGGGCTCGTTTCCCTGCAAATTACGACGTACGGAGCTACAGGGGGAACTGGTATGCCGCGCGTTGACACCTACAATGTGTTAAATCGTGAAGAAGCCCAGCGCGTTACCTTGCAGGATGTGCTCGGCGATAGTTACAAGGAAACCGTAGATACTGGAGTTCGAGCGGCCATGGATGAGCATCCGGAGAACTATTTTAAGGACGATTTTAAGGGCATTGGAGAGTCACAGGGCTTTTATGTGGAAAATGGTGAAGCTGTCGTCGTATTTCCGAAATATGCGATTGCACCGGGCGTAATGGGATCTCCGGAATTCCGGTTTCCACTAGCTGCGGATTTGACCATTCCTGTTAAAACGGAGCCGGCTCCCAAAGTTGCTTTGGATTTGGCTGCCGGTGACCAAATAACGAGTGCAGAAGGCGCAAACTTGGTGCCATTCCGCAAGGTAGCAGAAGGTCTTGGATATGAAGTAGCTTGGAATCAAGCCACGTATACGGCAGAGCTTCACAAGGGAGCGCAATGGACGAGTGTGACCGTGGGCAAAGACAGCTATTTTTATGCGAAAATGGCACCTGTGTCCTTGGGGTCAGCCCCGGTCATTCAGAATGATGCCTTGTATGTGCCGCTCAAATTCGTGTCAGACATTCTGAAAGCTGAAGTGAAAACAGGAGATGCCGGCGTTTTACACATTGAACAGTAATTCACTCATAAGCTCATAACCACGAAGCCTCTAGTCCGCCCAAATAAATGGGTGAGCTGGAGGCTTTTCTATATCACATATTTGAAAGCGTTTGCGTATACTATATTATCTCGTAAAAGGACTCCTTTTACGCTGCCAAAACTTGTAGGAGGTGGAAGATGACCATGTATTTGAAAAATGGATTGTCGGCTTGCATGGGACTCTGGTTTTTGGTCAGCCCCTGGGTGTTTGGATTTGAGGCTCAAACGAATGCGTTCTTTATCTGTGTGCTGCTTGGAAGCGTGCAATTCGTGGGATCGCTGCTCGCTCTAGGCAAGTCAGGGAAGCGGGTCTGGCAGAACTGGCTGTGCCTGCTGATTGGTGCCTTTTTTATTCTCTTTCCGAATGTGTTCCACGTAGAGTTGATGGCTTATTTCTTATTTGTCGTGCTTGGTTTCTTGACCATTCTCATCAATTACGCCAATCTGTATGCCGACGAGCAATGATCGATTATACTGGTGTTAAGTAACAATTTCCCATAGGAGGAAACACATAGATATGCTCCGTTCATTAGAACTGATACACAACTATAGAACAGGGGACACCGCAGCAGCTTCTGAGCACAAATGGTTAACCTACATGGTTTCGGCGGAAGAGCGCATCGTGAACTTCGAGCGCATTCAGTCGATCCAGGAGCTGGCTCAGGCGAACCCTGTTCTTGATTATGTCCAGCGGACCTTGCTCAGGTTGGACGAGCTTGGGTTGTCTTTTTGGAAGAAGGAAGTGTTGGAAGTAGTATTGATCTGGTCCGAGGTCTCCAAAGGAGGTACTCTGAGGGATCGCTTTACGTGGCAGAATCAAGGGATTCATCTCTATGTACATAATCAAGGCTCCGCTCAACTGTATAAGCTTCATGCCGGGAATTCAAGTGATAAATCGGCTGTGATACATACGTTAATCTATACGCACGGGCTCATTGGACAGACGATTCGAGGGGAAGTCCCCCTACGGGAACACGCCCCGTTAACCAAATTAGTGGAAGATCACTTGCTATCGGCCGATGAGTTAAGGGATCTGCTTCTGGCGTTGAACGAGTGTATCATTGCAGCAGTCTCGGAAGAGCTTTGGCTTTCGGTCAGCAGTCAAGTGAGGTCGTTGATTGAGAAGATTTTACTAGGAGAATTGGAACCAGAGATTTCTTTCAAAGACAGGTTGGCTAAATTACGCGGCAACTCTATTCGAAAAGGTGAAAATTTCGAGCGGGACTATCAAAGGATTTTGGATGAGGCGCCTGAGCTGCTAAACGGTTTAGGGGCTTTTTTGGAAAAGACGACCTTGTGGTATGTAGAGGCGGCTTTCCAGGATTTTACGTTAAGGCAGATGGTACGCGTATTTCTGATTATCCAAGAGGCATGCCGTGAAGGGGATTTGGTCCGTCATATCAGCTTTGAGCCCTTTATGAATATTTTATATTACGATTACAAAGGCAGTAAGAAAGTCAACGTGTACAAGAAACGGATGATCGAAAAATATGTGGATGAGATGACATGGGAAGAAGTAGCTCAAGGAAAATTGGCGTGGAGCAACGGCCACTTGAAGCACCTCATTGAGCGGAAATCTCAGCTTGCGGATACCGTGTTTTTTACCTGCCAGTTTTCCCCTGCTGCCGAGAAGCTGATTGAATTCTGCGTAGAAGCCGAGAAGTCCCCGTTATATGAAAAGGCTGTACTGTTGTTATTTGATCTGTTTGAATTGCGGAGAGATGCCTACGACCGTTTTCACAATGAAGAAGATTATTTGACCACAATGAATCAGACGGCAGATTATAAGAAGTTGATGCTGGACTACGTCGTTGGGAAGCGTGTTGTCGATATCGGTCCGGGCGGTGGTGTCATGCTCGATCTGATTGAACAGTATTTGCCGGACAAGCATCCCATTGGGATTGATATTTCCTCAAACGTGATCGAGGCGCTGGAGCGCAAGAAGCAGCTAGAAGGTCATCGATGGACTGTTCTGAAAGGGGACGCGCTTGATCTAAGGCAGTATGTGGAACAAGGAACCATTGATACGGTCATCTTTTCTTCCATCCTACACGAACTCTACTCCTACATCCCTTATGAAGGGAGAAAATTCAACCATGCGACCATTGCGGCGGCACTGCGCAGCGCTTATGATGTTCTCTCGCCTGGCGGGAGAATCGTGATTCGCGATGGGATTATGACGGAGCCTGTCGAGCAAAAGCGAACAATTCACTTTTTGCAGAACGGGGATATGGTGTATCTCGAACGGTATGCGAAGGATTTTGCTGGACGAGAGATTAAGTATGAGGTTGTTGAGGCGGATAAAGTGGTTATGCCAGTCAATGATGCGATGGAATTTCTCTATACCTATACTTGGGGCGAGGAAGCGTATGTGCATGAAGTGCAGGAACAATTCGGTTACTTTACACCAAGTGAATACATAGCTTTTATCCATCGTACGTTGGGACCTGAGGCCAAAATTATTGAGAACAGGCATTTCCTGCAGGAAGGATATACGGAAGCGCTGAAGGGCAAAGTAAAACTGCTGGATGAAAGTGGAACCGCGGTTGCGCTGCCGGACAGCACCTGTTTAATAGTCATCGAAAAATAGGCTGTTGCGATTTGTTATTCAGAAAAAAACTGTTGCGCGCGTCATTTTAATATGTCATAATGAAAATATCAAAACGACAATATGATTAATCGCATCCAAGCAGGTGATCGCCTTGAACGCAGAAAATGAAAGCAATTATCAAGCCAGCAAATATCGTACGCCAGACGGTGCTCCTGCCGACATCGTGATCTTCACCATCACTTCCGAAGGAAAGGATTCCACGAAGAAGTCGCTCCCGCATAGAGAGCTGCAAGTGCTGCTCATTCAAAGAAAGCAGTGGCCTTTCGAAGGACAATGGGCGCTGCCAGGCGGATTCTCGTCCGAAAACGAGACGATTCAGGAGAGTGCGCGGCGTGAGCTGACGGAGGAAACGGGAGTTTCCGATGTACACCTTGCCTATTTCAACGTGTACAGCACGCCGAAACGCGATCCTCGGGGGTGGATCATCTCCCACGCATTCTTCGCATTAGTGCATGAGCGCTTTCTGGAGAAGCGCCAAGCCGCAGATGATGCCGCAGATGTCCGATTGTTTCCTGTGGAGGAAGCCCTCGCGATGGATCTTGCGTTTGACCACGAAATCATCGTTCGTGATGCGCTTGCCCAAATTCAGACGAAGATGCTCACGACAACGATTGCCAAAGAGTTTTTGTCCGAGGAATTCACAATCAGTGAATTGTATCAAGTAATTCAGACGGTCGTCCCGACCTTCAATGAGCGGAATTTTATCCGTAAAATTACATCTACACAGAGCCGCAAAGGGATCATCGAAGAGGTTCTGGACCACAACGGACAAGGGAAAATGTCAAATCGATATTCCCAACGTGCGGCTCAGCTCTATCGTTTTACCGATTATGTGCCTCAGCTGTCCATTTACAGCTAGGCCTCTCTTTTATCTTTTGATATTGTCTTATTAATAGTATCAAATATACTAAATCAAGGAGTTGGTTAAGATGAAAGCATTGATTATTATTGATTATACGGTCGATTTTGTTGACGGGAAGCTTCCTTGCGGGGAGCCGGGCATTGCGATAGAAAACCGGATGTGTGAAATCACGGAAGCATTCGTAGAGCAGCAGGATTTCGTCGTTATGGCGGTGGATCTGCATGATGAACAAGATCCGTATCATCCGGAGACGAAGCTGTTCCCGCCGCACAATATCCGCGGCACAGCGGGCCGCGATTTATACGGCAAGTTGAATACCGTCTATGAGCAGTATAAGAACAATATTTATTGGATGGATAAAACGAGATACAGCGCCTTCTGCGGTACGGATTTGGAGCTGAAGCTCAGAGCCAGAGGCATTCAGGAACTTCATCTGATTGGCGTCTGCACAGATATTTGCGTGCTGCACACAGCGGTGGATGCTTACAATAAAGGCTTTGACATCTTGATCCATGAAGACGCGGTTGCCAGCTTTAACAGCCAAGGCCATGCATGGGCTTTGCAGCATTTTGAAAGCACACTTGGGGCTAAAGTTGTTCGCGGTTGGTAGTATGAAACAGCAGCATTAACAGGAATGCTAGGATCATCCAATATAATGAAGGAGATGTTCCCAATGTCACATACGACACAAGCTGAAATTCAAGCCATATTGCATGTAGAAAGCGAAATTAACGCGGAAAACGAAATCCAACGCCGTACCCAGTTTCTTAAAGAGTATCTGCGCTATACAGGAGCCAAAGGCTACGTGCTGGGCATGTCCGGAGGCCAAGACTCCACATTAGCAGGCAAGCTGGCTCAAATGGCGATCGATGAAATGAATGCGGAAAGCGGCAAGGATGCTTATCAGTTTATGGCGGTTAGACTGCCCTATGGCATCCAAAAAGATGAAGAAGACGCACAGGCAGCCATTCAGTTCATTGCGGCAAGCCGAGTTGTCACGGTCAATATTCAACCGGCCGTTGATGCATCGGTGAAGCAATTTGCGGAAGCGACAGGCGAAACGCTGAGTGATTTTCATAAAGGGAACGTCAAGGCTCGCGAGCGTATGAAGGTGCAGTATGATTTAGCTGCGCATTACGGGCTTTTGGTCCTAGGGACGGATCACGCCGCTGAGGCTATTACGGGCTTTTATACGAAACATGGGGATGGCGCCTGCGATGTGGCTCCCCTCTATGGGCTCGATAAGCGGCAAGGCAGGGAACTGCTCAAGCGGCTGGGATGTCCGGAGCATTTGTATTTGAAAAAGCCTACGGCTGACTTGGAGGATTTGAAGCCGGGTCTTCCGGATGAAGAAGCCCTTGGTGTTAGCTACGTGCAATTGGATACCTATTTGGAGGGCCGTCCCGTTCCTGCTGATATCGCTCAGAAAATTGAGGAACGCTATACGATTACGGAACATAAGCGCAGAGGACCGGTAACCTGCTACGACACTTGGTGGAAAGGATGATCCTATATGAAATACGAGAAGAATTATGAAAATTTAACGCTGCACACAGATAAATATCAAATCAATATGATGTACGCGCATTGGCTGAAAGGCACTTATCAAGAGAAAGCCGTTTTCGAGGTGTATTTCCGCAAGCTGCCGTTTGACGGCGGATACGCTGTTTTTGCCGGCTTGGAGCGGCTCGTTCATTATATTAAGCACCTGCATTTCGGGGATGATGAAATTGCTTATCTGCGGGAACAGGAAGAGCATTACCGCGAAGACTTTCTTGAGGCGCTGCGCGCGTTCAAGTTCAGCGGCGACTTGCAATGCGTACCGGAAGGTACGCTCGTTTTCCCGAACGTGCCGCTTGTGCGCGTAGTCGCCAGCATCTTTGAGGCGCAGTTTGTAGAGACGGCGATTCTCAACTTCGTGAACTACCAGACGCTTATCGCGACGAAAGCTTCGCGGATTAAACAGGTCGTCCCGAACGAGGTGCTGCTCGAGTTCGGGACCCGACGCGCCCAAGAGGCTGACGCCGCGATCTGGGGCGCAAGAGCCGCTTACATCGCGGGCTTCCACGCGACGTCGAACTTGCGGGCCGGGATGCTGTTCGGCATCCCGACCAAGGGCACCCATGCGCACGCGTGGGTGCAGGCCTTCGACACGGAAGAGGAAGCTTTCCGTGTGTATGCTGAGGCACTGCCGGAGCAAGTGACGCTGCTCGTGGATACGTACGACACGCTGCGCAGCGGCGTGCCGAACGCCATAAAGATCGCGCGCATGCTGCAGCAGCAAGGCAAGCGTATGAACGCCATTCGCCTCGACAGCGGCGATTTGGCGTATTTATCCCAGCAGGCGAGGCATATGCTGGATGAGGCGGGCTTTCCCGAGGTGGCGATCGTCGCCTCGAACGATCTCGATGAGAATATCATCGAGGGGCTGAAAGCCCAAGGTGCCAAAATCGATGTCTGGGGCGTAGGCACCCAGCTCATTACCGCTGCCGATCAGCCTGCGCTCGGTGGGGTTTACAAGCTTGTTGCCCTGGAGAAAAACGGCGAGTTCGAGCCGGTTATCAAAATTTCGGGCAACCCCGAGAAAGTGTCCAATCCCGGCTTCAAGGAAGCCTACCGGATTATCAACAAAAAAACCGGTAAAGCGGAAGCCGATTACCTGGCCATGGAGCACGAGGTCGATATTCAGCGCGGCGAGCGAGTGAAGTTGTTTGATCCCACGCATACGTATATCTACAAGTATATTGAGGACTATGAAGCGGTTCCGCTGCTTAAGCCGATTTATGCGGGAGGCGAGCTTGTCTATGAGCTGCCTACGTTGGATGAGATTCGGGCGTATCATAAGGAGCAAATCCGCACGTTTTGGCCGCAATATTTGCGCAAACTCAACCCGGAAGGTTATCGTGTGAACTTAAGCACGGAGCTATGGGAGCTGAAAATGAATTTGATCCATGCGCATACCATTATGTAATTGGATACCCCAAGTGGTATGATAGGGATTGTGCGTACTCTTTCAAGAGCCGTCATATCCTATGAACCGATGGAGGGATTATCTAATGTCGACGCAAGCATTTACTCAAGGTGTTCAACTCAATAATGGCGTGCATATGCCATGGTTAGGACTAGGTGTTTGGAAAAGCAAAGAAGGTCAGGAAGTCATTAACGCTGTGAAAACAGCCCTTCAACTGGGTTACCGAAGTATTGATACGGCCGCAATCTATCAGAATGAAGAAGGTGTTGGTCAAGGGCTGCGTGAAAGCGGTGTGCCGCGCGACGAGATTTTCGTCACCACCAAAGTGTGGAACTCCGATCAGGGCTATGAGTCCACCCTGCAGGCCTTTGAAGCAAGCCGCAAACGGCTCGGCCTCGAGACGATCGATCTGTATTTAGTTCACTGGGCTAAACCGGCGACGTATAGGGAAACTTGGAAAGCCCTTGTTCATTTGCACAAAGAAGGACATGTCCGCGCGATCGGCGTTAGCAATTTTCAAATTCATCATTTGCAGCATGTGATTGAGGATACAGGTGTCGTACCTGCTGTGAACCAAGTCGAGTACCATCCGCAGCTGGCGCAAAAAGAACTGCTCGCCTTCACTCGCGAGAATAACATTCAGCTGGAAGCTTGGAGCCCGCTGATGCAGGGCAATCTCGATCATCCGGTGCTGTCGCAGCTCGCGGCCAAGCATGGGAAATCGGCGGCACAAATCGTGCTGCGTTGGGACATACAGAACGGTGTCGTCACGATTCCGAAATCGGTGACAGCGCATCGGATTCGCGAGAATGCGAATATCTTTGATTTTGAGCTGAGCGCTGAGGATATGGCTCTCGTGGATTCGTTGAACCAGAACAAACGAATCGGACCTGATCCGGACAACGTGCCGTTCTAAAAATGGAATTCCCGCGGTTTGTTAGCGGGGATTCTTTTTTTTCGGCCTCCCTCTCGGCTCGAGGGGAACTACAGGGCGTTATTTGCCCGCGAAACAGCTCTTTTGCGGCTGGACGGGAACTGTGGTCCTTTATTTGGCCGATTTTATGGCGAGATACGGGTATTGGCCAGAAATAAGTCCCTGTAGTTCCGCTTCAGCAGCTTCATGGGTTAATTTTGCCGAAATAGCGGACCCTAGTTCCCTCCTCTATTTTTCCTGTTCATTTTTACATTCATGCTCAGGGGCTTGTCCCTCCGACTTCACTTACTTCAGCAGTGTAATCATCTGATACACCTCGCGATGATCGCCGGGCAGCAGGTAATCTGCGACCTTGAGCTGCGAGGAACCATCGCCGTCAAGGAAAAGACCGTCCACGAGCTGACCGCTCCCCACCTGCTCCAGTATGGCTGTGCGGAATTGTTCACCTGTGCATGGTGTAGGCGCTACGACCAGGTACACATTATTGTTCCTGTCGTACACGATACCTGAGCGCATGCGCTTCTCGTTAATGACCGGCATCTCTTCCGAATCCGCCTGGGCCGCCCAACCGTCCGGGTTCGTCAGTCCCATGCTCACACCGCCTTGGGCCCAGTAATGGTTTCGATCCATGACTTTCAGCTCGTTGGCGTTTTCGACCACTTGAATCGTGAAAGTTTGTGCCTTTTCATCCCAGACCAATGTCCCTCGTTTGCGGTCGATATTAAACCAGCCGGAGCCGTAATCGCCGGGCTGCCCTTTGACCGGGAGGTCGTTAATGACGGCAATGCTTAGCAGATAACCCTGCCAGAAGAAACCGCCGTTGATCCCATTATCGCTCAGGTCCGTGATATTCCCGGTGATAGCCTTGAGCCCTATATTTTGCGGCGGAGTTCTGATCGTGTGAAGGGTAACGCCATTGCTTGCCTGATCGACGCGATACTCGGAAATGGGGAGGTTCGGCGGTCGGACATGTCCATGAGTCCCCCAGACAATGGTCCATATGAAACTAGTTATCATAATTAGGATATAGATAAGTAGGGAGGCTGCTTTATTTTTGGCGAGACGGATCGTATACATAAGGCAACTCCTATCATTTCAATCATTTTATTTCTATCAGTCTATGAAACTCAGAAATAAATTATGCTAATCGCACGAAAAAAGCCCATCCGTAAAGTGAAGGTGTCACTCTAGCGAATAGGCTTTTCTTGTATGTACCAATCCTAATCCTATTAAAAAATTGGAATTCTCGCTTTATTTCCATCCTTTGCGTATAAAATGGCTTCGGAGCTAAATAAGTCTACATGCTCTAAAGTATGACCAAGGTTCGTCGTTGTAAATTTGTTATAACGAAGAGCGTTGATCAGAGAGGGAATTAGTTTGTGATCCGTGCCGATAAAGTTCACAGAAATTGGTCTCTTGTTAAATAAAATATTCATTCTCACTTTCAACTCATCTCCTGACATGAAAATTATTATCAATTAACTGAGTTTTAAGCGTAACATCCCTTGAATAGGATGTCCGTCGATTAACGTTGTCGGAATAGCACTACTTTTGTCGGTTGGAAAAATAGGCTTGATTGTTTGTTTTTACGAGAAAAGATGGGGCTAAATTTGGTATAATTTAAACAAAAAGGAGGCGAAACTCATGAATTTTAGTGAGTTTGATTCCGATTCGGAAGTTAGACAAATGATTGAGGCTTCTGAGATAGACTTAAAGCAAGGGAAGGTTTTTTCTACAGAAGAGATGATTGAAGCTATAAAGCGTGGTGAACTGTAGTTGTTGGATGAGAGCGGGAAGTTGCTCTTCACAAATCAAGGTGGCATTGATTTAGATGGGGCAGTGCGCGGATAGCTTTAATCAAAGCAACTTCGTCTACATATTTGGTATTGCCTTCCGTATGGCATTTTATCACAAAACAAGTAACAACCAAGCTCTTACGAAGTCCATGATCGTTCGTAGAGAGTTTATCTGTGACTGTTCAATATAAAATAAACTCAAATTTAAAAACCTCCAAAGCCACAAGGCTTGGAGGTTTTCCACTACACTACAGAAATCTGCGATGATGCTTCTTACCGTCAAAAGAGAACAAAACCGGCTTCTCTTCCACGACCGTATGCATATGGATGGACTTACCCCAGAGCTTGTAAATATAAGGAAGCGTCCGCTCAACGTATTTGAGATCCAGCTCGACGCCTTCGTAACAATGCTTTAAATACAGTTCGCCATTGCGCTGATAGTCGCCATCTTCCACGACAATATAAGGGAACCCTCCGTTGACACGCGATGCGAATAGCTGATCCCGCGTATTCTCCCATGTTTTATCCGTGATTTTCCACTCAGGACCCTTCTTCTCAAAAATGTATAAATCCAGTTCCTCCACTAACGGTTTGTTCAAATAGTTCCTGATAAAGGAGGTATCGGATTCGTACTCGCGCACCTCGAACATTTTGCTCCGGCCTTCGCCTTTTTTACGGCCTTGCGTCCGTATTTCCTCTTCTGTCGGATTATCCCAATGCTTTTCGATGTCTTCGAAAATTTTCACGCCCAAATAATACGGGTTCAGCGTATGACGGGAGGGCACAACGACAGACGAATTGAGTTTGGAGTATTCAATCGTCTCTTCTTCGGTCAAGTCAAGCTCGCGCAAAATGCGTTGATGCCAGTAAGAAGCCCAGCCTTCGTTCATGATTTTGGTCTCCAACTGCGGCCAGAAGTACAGCATTTCATCGCGCAGCATGGTCAAAATATCCCGCTGCCAATTCTCCATATAGGGCGCATTCTCTTCAATGAAGAGCAGGATATCCTTTTCGGGCTTTGGCGGGAAGCGCTTGGCTTCCTCTTTATTATCGGCTGAAGGGGCGGGTTTACTTTTAGCATCCAAACTCCATAAATCTTCATACCCGTAAGTCGCTTCCGACTTCGCAGCGGGGGTCGAGGCTTTATTGGTTTCTTGGCGATTGCGCGCCTGCCTGTAAGAAAGGGTAAGCACTGGATCAATATGTTCTTGAATGGCGAGTACAGCGTCAATGAATTGCTCGACTTCGTCAATGCCGTACTCGATTTCATATTGTCTGATACGCTCGGCCGTGGCGGACATGCTTTCGACCATGTTGCGGTTCGTTTTGGAGAAGCGGACGTTATTTTTGAAAAAATCACAGTGCGCCAGCACGTGAGCGACGATGAGCTTATTTTGAATAAGCGAGTTGCCATCCAGTAGAAAAGCATAGCAGGGGTCGGAGTTGATGACCAACTCGTAAATTTTACTTAACCCCAAGTCGTATTGCGTCTTCATACGGTGAAAATTTTTCCCGAAGCTCCAATGGCTATAACGAGTTGGCATTCCATAGGCCCCGAACGTATAGATAATTTCGGCGGGACATATTTCGTACCTCATGGGATAGAAGTCGAGCCCAAACCCTTTAGCAATCTCCGTTATCTCATCAATGGCGTATTCAAGCTGCTGAATTTCGGATTTACTCACGGAACAGCCACTCCCTCCTGCTTGGTAAAAAAGGTTTTCAACGCTTTGTAAACTTCGCCTTTTTCGCGGATGACATAATGCAGAAACTTAGGATCGTGAATGTGGCGGAAAGCGGACATCAGCGTAGAGCTGCGGTTATATTGGTTTACCTCTCCGTAACCAAACATGTTGCAGCGCTCCATTAATTGGGAGATGAGCTTCACACAGCGTTCGTTATCCGACGTTAAGTTGTCTCCATCGGAGAAATGGAACGGATAGATATTAAACTGAGAAGGCGGGTACCTTTTATCAATAATATCGATGGCGGTTTGGTACGCGGAGGAGCAGATCGTACCGCCACTTTCTCCTTTTGTGAAAAACTCTTCTTCCGTAACCTCTTTGGCTTCCGTATGGTGAGCAATGAACACAATTTCCACATTCTCGTATTTGGTACGCAGAAACCTCGTCATCCAGAAAAAGAAGCTGCGTGCAATATATTTCTCAAAGGATCCCATGGAACCCGACGTATCCATCATGGCAATGATGAGGGCATTCGAGTGCGGCTTCTCGACCTCATCCCATGTTTTGAAACGAAGATCATCGGGACTTATATGATGAATCCCCGGCGAATTCGAGCGTGAATTCCGGCGTAAATTTTCAATGATGGTGCGTTTTTTATCGATGTTGGACATGATGCCTTTTTTGCGAATATCATTGAAAATTACTTCTGTCGTTGTCATGTTGCGCTTCTCTTTTTTCTGCAAATTCGGCAGCTCCAGCTCAGAGAACAGCATCGCTTGCAGCTCCTCCATGCTGACTTCGGCCTCATAATAATCTTCGCCGGCCTGATCGCCCGCGCCCTCGCCTTTCCCAGGTCCTTGAGCTGGCTGAGGGTCGGTTCCAAGCACATCACCCACCTGCGAATCGCCGTCTCCCTGTCCGACATGTTTCCCTTTGTTAAAGTTATACCGAAAACGGTACTCATCCAGACTCTTAATAGGTACCTTCACAACCTGCTTCCCGTTGGACATTACAATGCTTTCATCTGTAACCAAATCAGGGAGGTTCTGTTTAATGGCGTCTTTGACCTTCTCTTGGTGTCGGGTTTGATCTTGGTACCCTTTACGGTGCAATGACCAATCCTCTCGGGAAACGGTAAATAGGGGTTCTGTCATGATGACACCTCCTTGGGGGTGATCTTCCTAGGCAAGTAGCAGCTTACCCTTATCGTATGGCATGCACAAAGCAATGATTTAGATGTGAAAAAAAGCTTGTTACTAAATATATTCAAGAGCGTGGGGGATATGTGATGATTCAAAAGATTACCTGAACACACTTTGTCAGGTTTAAATGAACAATTCAATAATGATAATCATTATCATTTGTGCTATAATGTTTTTCATGAGTAAGATGAACCTTATTTCATCTTGATTGGGGTACATATCGGAAGGGGAAAATGTTCATGCGTTTATCTGCAGCATCAACCGATGCTCCACGTCCTAAGCTGCGAAGCCGATCGCTTGTAGCTTCATTTATTATTTTCGAAGGGTTGGCTGCTTTACTGCTCGGTCTTGCTGTGTCGGTATCGGTAGGAGCGGCTGATAATTAGCTGTCTGCCGTTTGGGAAGCCGTATTTCGTTTCAACCCGGAACTTACCCAGCATCAAATCATTAGGGAGTTGAGACTGCCTAGGCGTTGGCGGGAGCGCTGGTCGGCATTGGTTTTGCTGTTTCTGGCGCAATTATGCAAGGAATGACACGGAATCCGCTTGCTGATCCGGGTTTGCTTGGGATTAATGCTGGAGCAGGCTTTGTGCTTGCGCTTTGTTTTGCTTTTTTCCCGGGGCTGCCCTTTCATTATTTGATTTTGTTCTCCTTTGCTGGAGCAGCTATCGGTGCTGGGCTTGTTTATGGCATAAGCTCCATGTCAAAAGGCGGTTTATCCCCCGTGCGGCTTGCTTTGGCTGGTGCGGTGGTGAGCGCCTTGCTTTTAGCGCTCAGCGAGGGGATTGCGATTTATTTTCACATTTCGCAGGACTTGGCGTTCTGGTATGCCGGGGGTGTAGCCGGAACGAAATGGCTGCAAATCAAAATCGTCTGGCCATGGATTCTCGGCGGCGTCATCGGTGCTGGTTGGTGCAGGACTCGCCTTATCGGGTGCTATTCTGCAGGGCCTCGCGCATCCGCTGGCAGATCCGCGCGGGGCTTGCGGTTGTGCTGTTCATTTCGTTCTTCCCTGTTAAGCAGGCTGCTCCCGTCTACATGATGCCGCTTCTCGCCATGCTTGGGGCTGGAGTTGCAGCAGGGCTGATTTATGTTTTGGCCTATAAAAAAGGTATCGGCATTTCACCAACGAGGCTCGTTCTGGTAGGTATTGCGGTCGCAGCTGGAATCAATGCAGCGATGCTTGTGCTTACGATCAAAATGGATCCTCAAAACTACCAGTTTGTTGCCATTTGGTTGGCAGGCAGCATCTGGGGAACGAATTGGAAGTTTGTTATGGCTCTGCTGCCATGGCTTATTATTTTTATCCCCTATGTCCTATATAAAGCGCAAACTTTAAACGTGCTGCATTTGGGAGATCAGTTGGCAAGTGGGCTAGGGACGTCAGTCGAACGGGAAAGGCTTGGCCTGCTTGTATCAGCCGTTGCTCTTGCCGGAGCTTGCGTAGCTGTTGGTGGTGGCATTGGTTTTGTAGGCTTATTTGCTCCTCATCTTGCCAAACAATTGGTTGGCCCCAAGCACCAATATTTGCTTCCGGCTTCAATGTTGACTGGAGGTCTCCTGCTGATTGTGGCAGATACGCTGGCCCGCTGGATTCTACAGCCAAGTGAGATTCCAACCGGCATTGTCGTAGCTGTCATCGGCGCTCCATATTTTTTATTTTTGCTTGCGAAATCCAAAGCTTAAGAAAGTTTATTTTGAGAGGAGACATCCCTATGACTCGTTTGTATACACAGCAAGTAGACATTGCTTATGATGATCGTTTGATTGTCAGCAACTTAAATTTATCCATACCTGATGCCAAAATCACAGCACTTGTTGGCGCTAATGGCTCAGGCAAGTCCACCATTTTGAAATCACTTGCGCGCATTATGAAAATAAAAGGCGGCCAGGTGTACCTCGACGGGAAATCTATCCACCAACGGACGACGAAGGAGGTCGCACGGGAACTGGCGATTTTGCCGCAGAATCCGACTGCGCCTGAGGGCTTGACGGTGAGCGAATTGGTTTCCTACGGAAGATTCCCGCATCAGAAAGGTTTCGGCTCTATGACGAAGGAAGATAAGGAGACGATCAGCTGGGCAATCGAAGTTACCGGTATGATGCCATTTGCCGATCGTCCTGTAGATCAGCTGTCTGGAGGTCAACGCCAGCGGGCGTGGATTGCCATGGCACTGGCGCAGCAGACGGACATTCTTTTCTTGGATGAGCCGACGACGTTCCTGGATATGGCGCATCAGCTCGAGGTACTGAAGCTTCTTCAGAAGCTGAACAAGGAAGAAGGAAGGACCATCATCATGGTCGTTCATGACCTGAACCATGCGACTCATTATGCGCATCATATGGTCGCGATTATGCAGGGCAAGGTCGTAAGCGAAGGGACGCCGGAAGAGGTAGTGACGCAGCCGGTGCTTCGCGAAGTTTTCGGCATTGAGGCGGATATCGTGAAGGATCCGCGCACGGGTGTGCCGCTTTGCATCCCTTATGATCTAGTAGGCACAGAGAAAAAGGAAAACGCAGAGCCAGAATTAGCAAGAGCCACGGTGGCGGCTGGCGAATCTCGTTAAAAAGTAGAAGGAGGCCAAACCATGCAATCATCTTTACAACATGTTCTTGCGGAGCAGTTCGGGGTTACTACGGAGTCGCATCCAGAGCCCTTATTTACAATAGCAGGCGGCCGTCTCTCTACAGTGGACGGTATGCGGGAGTTAATTAACGCTTACTCACCGCTCATGAAGGCGCTTGAGCCTGCGGCGGCTTGTGTGTATTTTATGAGCAGGCTAGGTGTTTTGAACATGGCTGTTCATGGCATGATGTTGAAGGATGAGTTCATCGATTTGGCTCCGGAGCTTTGGACGCTGCAAATCTACATGCACAACCAAGGATATGCGGAGTTCCGTTATGTGCTTCACGATATCCGGCAGCTGGAAGGACCGCAGGAGGGAGAGCGAAGTGCATGGCGCAAAGAACGCTTAAGCCACTGGTACGGCACTCACATTCGACCTATTGTAGAAGCAGCTTCCTTGGCTGCAGATATGGATATCACCCATTTGTGGAAGTTGTTTCCGACGCGGATGCGTTACATGTTCGACCGTTTGAAAGATCAGGCAGGTTCCGAGCAGGAGCAGCTGCGCATTGAGGATGAATGGACGTTTGTTTCCAAAGAGCTAAACGGCCAAGTTTTCGGACGTGCACGAAATCCGCTGAACGTAAAGTTTATCTACTTGGATTATCCGAGCGCCCCCGGTGAACCGGATACCCAGGTGCGGATGAAGTCGGGCTGTTGCATGTTTTACTGCACGGAAGGTGGTTACTATTGCTACACATGCCCTCGGCTGAAACCGAGTGAACGCGAAGAGCGCAAAGCGGAGATCAGGGAGAAGCTGGCACAGGAAGCTGCGTCTAAGGCGGCTGCGACATAGCATCGTGGGAGGTTATCTGATTTAGTCAGAAGAAATGACTGAATCAGATGGCCTTTTTTGTTTGGCTACAATCATCCGCGGAGAATAAGGGAACCTGGGGCCGTTATTCTGGCGAAATCAGCCGTTTCCGCGTGCTTGCGGAACTACAGGGTACTATTTGCGTGCCAATCTCCGTTTTCCCTGTGAAAACGGAGAAATAACGGACGCTAGTTCCCTTCAGCTGTTAAATGGCCACTTTTCGGCGAAATAGCGGCTTGTAGTGGCGTTAATTGCAAGCAGCCAACTAACTGCCGTCGGGACGATCCGATGAAAGGGGCCACGGCTGGAATAGCTACAAAACAAAAGGCCACCCGCAAGTAGAGTATCTACTTTAGGCAGCCTTAAGCTTACTTCTTCAACGCTTGATCTATGAATTTGCTCTCAAGGACCTGTGACGTGTCGAGCTTCTTATTAATAGCGCCGACAGATTGCAGGAAGTCAGCCTGCTCCTGATGCGCTTTGGCGAATTCCGGTGTAATTGAAGAGAGGATCGGGAATGTGTTTTTCAAAACATCGACAATGATGGCTTTGTCCAGCTTCTGGGATTTGGACAGTTCATCCGCGATTTCATCCTGATGGTCGACGTAATACTTACGGGCTTCTTCGTAAGTTTTGAGGAAAAGCACGGTCAGATCCGGATGCTCCTGTGTAAATTTGGTGCGAGCTACCAGGAAGGAGGGTGCGTTGATATTGAGATTTTCACCTGTGACCAAAATCGTTGCTCCCGTTTGGTACACGGCTGTAGTCGCATAAGGCTCCCAAATGGACCACGCGTCGATGGCGCCGCTGTCGAGAGCAGGTCTAGCTTCATCCGGTTGAAGCTGAATAACTTTGACGTCATCGCCCTTTAACCCGGCCTTGTCGATGGCCATATACAGGAAGTTATAGGCGCTACTGCCTTTGGCTACGGCGACTTTTTTGCCTTTCAGATCTTTTAATTCCTTAATGGGACTATTTTTCGGCACGATAATCATGTTGCCTTTTTTGCCGTCACTGGTCACAGCGATGCCTTTAAAATCAACTCCGCCGACTTGCCCCGAAATGAGGGGCGTTCCGCCTGTGGCGCCAAAATCGAGCCTACCTGCTGCGATCGCCTCGAAATGCGGAGGGCCGCTGGCGAACTCATTCCATTTGACTTCAGCGCCGGCAGCCTGGAATGCTTTTTCGAAGTATCCCTTCTCACGAGCGAAGTTCAGGACGCCTGTTTTACCTTGGATGCCAATGTTTACAACGACCTTCTCTTTCGAAGCAGCCGCGGGAGTAGCTGCCGCATTGCTGCTTTGCGCAGCGGAAGTTCCGCTTGGAGCCGCAGTTCCGCCGTTTGTCGGAGCGCCTGCCGTTTTGGCGCCGCATGCCGATAAAAGAACTAACGTAACAATCGTCAGGAAGGATAAGCTTTTATTATAAAATGATTTCTGTTTCATACGGACATGACCCCTCTCGTGGTAACTCTATAATTTAGTGAACAGATGTGGCCGAGCGCTGAGCAAAGCGATTCGCAGGCTCAGCCAAACCAAGATGATCGCGCAGCGTAGTGCCCGTATATTCGGAGCGGAATAAGCCCCGCCGCTGCAATTCTGGAATGACCAGATCGACGAATTCGTCCAGTCCGCCGGGCAAATAAGGCGGCATAATGTTGAAGCCGTCGCAGGCTTTATTCACGAACCATTCTTCCAATTGGTCCGCAATTTGGACCGGCGTTCCAGCAATGGTTCGATGTCCGCGGGCCCCGGTCACCCGGTGGATGAGCTGGCGAATCGTGAGCTGCTCTCTGCGAGCCATATCCAGCAGCAGCTGGTAGCGGCTTTTGCCGCCATTAATCTCGGTGGCATCCGGCAATTCAGGCAGCGGTCCGTCCAGCGGATAGCCGGAAAGATCGACCCTCAGAATGTTCTGCACCATCCCCAGCCCGACGGCAGGGAGGACAAGATTCTGGAATTCGGCTTCTTTCGCTTTCGCTTCTTCCTCTGTCGCGCCTATGAAGGGCAGGACGCCAGGTAATATTTTCAGCTCATCCGGCGAACGTCCGTAAGCAGGGAGCTGACTTTTAAGAGAGGTATAGAAGTTTTGCGCTTCTTCCAGAGTCTGCCACGCTGTGAATACGACCTCGGCCGTCTGGGCAGCAAAGGCTTGACCCGTCGTCGAGGAGCCTGCCTGAACGACAACGGGACGACCCTGCTTAGAACGGTGAACATTCAAGGGTCCACGCACGGAAAAATGTTCACCGACATGATTGATCTCATGAACTTTATCTGGATCGGCGAATTGGCCGGTTGCTTTATCGATAACGAGCGCGCCTTCTTCCCAGCTGTCCCAGAGAGCAGTCACCACGTCAACGAATTCCTTGGCCCGCTCGTAACGGAGGGAGTGATCTAAATGATGGTCGCGCCCGAAGTTTTTGGCGGTATTCTCCATGCTGGTTGTGACGGCATTCCAGCCTGCCCGCCCGCCGCTTAAATGATCGAGGGAAGCGAATTTACGCGCCACATGAAAGGGTTCACTGTAGGTCGTCGATACGGTTCCGACCAGACCGATCTTCTTGGTGACCGAAGCCAGTGCAGATAGCAGGGTCAAGGGTTCCGCCCGGACCGGCAGCGTATACTGGACAGCTCTGTTCAGCGGCTCCGGCAGCACCGGGATGTCTTCAATAAAAACGAGATCGAATTTCCCACGTTCCGCTGTTTGGGCAAATCGCTTGTAGAAATCAAGCTTCAAAAGCCCGCCTGTATCTGTCAAAGGATAGCGCCAAGCCGCGATATGATGCCCAACGCCAAATATAAAAGCCCCTAGATGAAGCTGTCTTTGCCCATGATTAGTTCCCATTGATTGTTCGCCCCCAATTCTCAATACTCATCAGTATCCACTTGCAGATTCAGTCTTCTGAAAACGGCTTTGCGGCCTAGACAGCCCTAGATGATCGCGCAAGGTTGTTCCTTCATATTCGGTTCGGAACAGTCCTCTTCGCTGAAGCTCAGGAATGACGAGGTCCACGAACTCCTCCAAACCTCCCGGTAGATAAGGCGGCATGATATTAAAACCATCGCAAGCGCCACCCTTGAACCATTCTTCCAGCTGATCGGCTATTTGGACCGGTGTGCCATAAATGGTGCGGTGACCGCGAGCGCCTGTCACGCGGTACATCAATTGGCGGATCGTCAAGCCTTCCCGGCGCGCCATATCGGAGACGAGCTGGAAGCGGCTTTTGCCGCCATTCACTTGCTGCAGCTCTGGCAGATCAGGGAGAGGGCCATCCAGCGGATAGCCGGTCAAGTCAACATTGAGCGATGCAGAGAGCATGGATAGTCCGACGGCAGGCAGCACTTGGGATTGGAGAAGCGCTTCTTTCTCGCGCGCCTCTTCTTCGGTTGCTCCGATAACCGGGAATATCCCCGGCATGATGAGAATGTCGTTTGGCGATCTGCCGTAAGTGACAGCCAGCTCCTTGACGCTGCGGTAAAAGAGCTGCGCCTCTTCCAGCGTTTGCCAAGCGGTGAAGACGACCTCCGCCGTCTGAGCGGCAAGGTGTTTCCCTGTCTCCGATGCTCCCGCTTGAATGACAACAGGTCTGCCTTGCGGTGAGCGCGGCAAGTTCAAAGGACCGCGTACAGCGAAAAACTCGCCGCGATGATTCAGCTCATGCACTTTGTTGGGATCAGCGAAAATGCCATTTTCTTTGTCTGCCACAATAGCGTCGTCTTCCCAGCTATCCCAGAGGGAGGTGACGACATCGACGAATTCACGGGCTCGTTCATATCTTTTATCATGGGCGAGGTGGCGGTCTTGACTGAAATTATGAGCTTCTTCATCGCGGCCTGAGGTCACGACATTCCACGCTGCGCGCCCACCGCTCAAGTGATCCAAGCAGGAGAATTCACGCGCCAAATTGTACGGTTCATGATACGAAGTAGATACTGTTGCAGCTAATCCAATATGTTCAGTTACGCCTGCCAAATAGGAAAGCAGCGTAATGGGTTCAGGCCGTACGGTTACGGTATGCTTAATGTTCGTCTTGAAACGATCAACCACCGCGAGCGTGTCTGCGAGGAAAATCATATCGAACTTTCCGCGTTCCGCCGTTTGGGCAAAATGCTCGTAAAACGCATGCTGCAAAATACCTTGGGCATCCGTATCCGGATAACGCCAAGATGCTACGTGGTGGCCAACTTGAAATAGAAATGCTCCAAGACGCAGTTGTCGCTGCTCAGGTGTGCTCATCTTTCATCCCTCCAAAATAAAGTCCTTTCATATAAGCCCCCCGAGTATGTAAAAAGGCTCTCACAAGCTTGCCGCTAAAGAGCGGTGCTTGGAGAGCCTTTGGTGGACCAATAGGCTGCATGGGTTATTGATTAGTTATGCTAGCATATTAATTCCGATAAAACAAGTGGGTTATATAAGAATTATAGGATTGACTTCCATTTTTTGTAGTGATATGATCCCCTTATATCCAAGTTAATCACTATGAATTAAATCGTGTCGACCAGATATCTGGAGACTTCCGAGCTTCCCCGTAAAGGGGTTCTTATGGGGTCTCTTTTTTTATATTCGAATAAATGACTAAAGGGGGAGAGCTTGATGAGCGTACTATCATTAGATATTGATTTACCGAGCAAATGGTTTCAGACGCCCCAAGGGCACCGGGTTGAAGCACTACATAACATTCAATTACAAATTAAAGAAGGTGAATTTATAACCATCATAGGTCCAAGCGGCTGCGGTAAAAGCACACTGCTCAAGATCATCGCCGGGCTGGATACCGATCATAACGGAAAAGTGCTGTTGGAACAGAAACAGGTAGAAAAGCCTGGTATTGATAAAGGATTTATTTTTCAGGAGCATCGCTTATTCCCTTGGTTGACAGTCGAGAAAAACATCGCTGCCGATCTTAGCTTAAAAGACCCTGACGTTCGGACACGCGTAGATCGCCTGATTGAGTTAGTGAGGCTGAAAGGTTTTGAGAAATCGTACCCGAGGGAGTTATCGGGAGGGATGTCGCAGCGCGTTGCGATTGCAAGAGCGTTGCTCCGGAATCCGAAGGTGCTTTTGTTGGATGAGCCGTTTGGGGCATTGGACGCCTTCACGCGTTCGCACTTGCAAGAGGTTGCGCTTGACATCTGGGAGAAGAACCGGACAACGATGATCCTTGTCACACATGATATCGATGAAGCCGTGTTTCTGGCTACCCGAGTCGTCGTGATGGATGCGCGTCCGGGCACGATCCGTAATATCATTTCGGTTGATTTACCCTATCCGCGTAAAAAGACAACAGTCTCGTTCCAAGAGCTGCGCAAGCTGGTACTTAGTGAATTTGAACCTGTTGATGAATTAGAGCTGATCGACAGCTCGGGTATTTAACTAAATGAGAATGAAAGTGAGGGAGCAGCGATGAGTCAAGCAGAAGTTATTGTTGCAAAAAATCAGCCCATATCCCGGCCGAAGGCAGCGGAACCGCCCATTTCGTCCGAACAGCCGAACCTTTCAAAGCCGCAAAGGAAAGAAGCCAAATGGGAGCTCGTTGTCCGAGGGAGCATTTTGCCGCTGACTGTCTTAATCCTATGGCAAATTTTCGGTTCATTAGGCGTTGTGTCCAAAACTTTGCTGCCTACGCCGTATGCGATTTGGCAGGCCTTTTATGACTTGCTCATTAGCGGAGAGCTTTTCAAGCATGTGAAAATCAGTATTTGGCGTGCGGCTGTCGGCTTTCTGATTGGCGGCAGTTTAGGGCTGGCATTTGGCCTGCTGGTAGGTTTGTTCCGCAAATTCGAGCAGACGGTTGATCCTTCTGTTCAGATGCTGCGGACGATCCCGCATTTGGCCATCACGCCGCTCTTTATTCTCTGGTTTGGATTTGGCGAGTTCTCCAAAGTGCTGCTTATTGCGAAAGGAGCGTTTTTCCCGCTGTATGTGCAGACTTTCCTAGGGATTCGGAACGTGGATTCCAAGTTGTTCGATGTCGCCCGGGTGCTGGAGTTCAGTAAGTTTAAACAAATTACGAAGCTGGTCCTGCCGGCGGCGCTGCCGAATATTTTGCTTGGCTTACGGCTGTCGATCGGCGTTGCTTGGTTAGGTTTGGTCGTAGCTGAGCTCATGGGGTCAAGCGAGGGAGTCGGCTATTTGATTCTGGATGCCAGACAGTTCTCGCAGACGGCGATTGTGTTTGTAGGGATTTTGATCTTTGCCTTCGTAGGCAAAGGTTCCGATTCCTTGGTACGGATTCTGGAAAAGAAACTATTGAAGTGGCGCGACAGCTTTAACGGGTAATCGTTTAAAAATCGGGAAAAAAAGAGCCCCAGAGACACCTATCTCAGTCGAAAAGAACCATTTTCGTCAGATAAAAGTCTCTGGAGGCTCTTTTTGGCATCAGAACCGGCCCGTCTTGGATTTTAGCCGGCCGCCTAATTTCGACAGACAAAATCTAGCTTTTATTTTATGATAGAAGGTGAAATGAAAACGCTTACGTAGTTGAGCTCCTACAAATAGATGAGGTGAACAAGTTGTGATGAAGCTAACTTCGAATCTGAAGCTGGAGCATTCCCCCATTTTCAGAAGTTTTCTTGTTTCCTATGTGCTCATCCTGTTTATTCCGATGGTGACGGGGTTCATCTCCTATTATGTTTCTTCGGACATTATTAAGTCTAGCTCACTTGAAGCAAGCGCAATGATGCTGAACCAAAGCAAAGACGTCTTAGATCGCAGAATGGAAGAAGTCGAAAACATCACAAGACAACTGTCGTTGGACCAGGAACTGAACTATGTACTGAATCAGCAAGTGGATGTCGATCACTACGATGTTTATGCCCTATGGAAATCATGGCGGAATACGGCGGCTTACAGCTTGACGAACACTTTTCTGGAGGATTTCTACATTTATTTGAACAATTATCATGCTATTTTTACGCCATCCGGTGTGTATGTGCGCCCTGATGATTACTTTGACCTGTATCATTACGAGGATGTAGATCCAGTCCAGTGGAAGCAGGGGCTACTTGGCAGTATTCATCGCAGGGAAACGCTGCCGTCAAAGCCGTTTATCGGTAATGGGAAGAAAAGCAACGTCATTACCTATTTGCAGTCGATTCCGTTCGATAGCTTTCAGCATTCACTCGGTACGGCCGTTATTTTGATTGATGAAAATGAAATCGCCAAAATGCTGGAACGCATTCCGCAGCAGTATGGGGGCTGGGCTTATATCAGCGATAAGG
Organism: Paenibacillus sp. WC2504; assembly: GCF_052682475.1. Classification (NCBI taxonomy): domain Bacteria; kingdom Bacillati; phylum Bacillota; class Bacilli; order Caryophanales; family Paenibacillaceae; genus Paenibacillus; species Paenibacillus sp. WC2504. The sequence continues at coordinate 6,564,244 of NZ_JBQZFH010000001.1, read as the reverse complement.
ACGGTCATCCGATTGCCAGAGTCGGCATTGACGATGCCCAAATTCAAGCGATGAATATCCCGCAGATGATCGGTCAACAACCCGGGAACATTGTCGAAGGTGAAACGCTGCTTATTTCCTCGAGATCAACCTATAACGGTTGGGTGTATGTTGTCGGCTTGCCCAAAAGCATCGTTTTGAAGCAGTCGGTGTTCATTGCCAAGGTAACTTGGACGATCACCATTTCAACGTTATTGTTAGGGATTGTGGCTGCCTTATTATTTGCCTACAGGAACAGTGCTCCCATCAATCGAATCGTTTCCGTTTTCCGGGAACAAATTGGTCAAGGTGGGTACAAAGGGAAAAATGCCTTTGATTTTCTGCAAGGAAATATTTCCGATTTGTTAGCCAGTCAGCGTTTTTTGGAAGAGGAGCTTAAGCGACAGCTGCCTTTATTAGAGGATGCTTTTGTAAAGCGGCTATTGAAAGGGGAATTTGATTCTCTGCAGGAAGTCCAGACATTAATGCACTCGCTGCCAAGCATGAATTTAAAAAATGAAACCGGTCATGTAGCGATCATTCGGATTAACGGCTATAGCGGTCTGGTCAGCCAAGAAATTATTCACGAGCTGAATGCGGCAAGGCTTTTGATCAAAAAATGTCTGGTTGATTTAAGCAGTGTTTTTCAACTTAATGTAACGGATATCGACTCAGATAAAATCGCCATGCTGATGACGCTGAAGGAAGAAGACGTCCAATTGGAAGGGGAGGACATGACGGTTCATTTGTCCGGATTGTTTGAACAATTGAGAGAATATGTGAAAGAGGAGTACCGGATTCAAATGACGGTTGCCATTGGCGGCAGTTTCCAGTCCCTTTCCGATAGCAGCCGCTCCTTTGAGGAAGCGAGAGGCGCGCTTGATTATTCGGTCTTTGCGGAAGAGGCGGAAACGATCTGGTACCGGGATGTGATTAAGGAATCAACGAGTTATTACTATCCGATTGATATGGAGCTGCGGATGCTGAATGCGGTCAAGATCGGCGAGCTGCAGGAGGTTCACCGCATTTTTGAACAGCTGTTGGCACAGAACTTTACAGAACGGCAGCTATCGGCGGAGATGGTTCAGCAATTATTCGGCGAGTTGAAAGGGACGTTCTTTAAGCTGCTGCAGCATAGTCCATTCACTGATCAAGCGGTGTCACAAGGGCTGAAAGCGCGAATTGAGCATTTGCAGCTCTCCGCTAGTCTCGATCGTTTCCGCAATGACATTCTGGAGCTGCTCGAAGCGTTCTGCAGTAGAGTGCTTAAGAAAAAAGAGGATAGTACGGGGGAAATGATCAACAAAATTGTGGGTTTCCTCGATGAACATTATTCAGACTCTGATTTAAATCTGTATAAGATATCGGTTGATGTCGAGCTGCCGGAAAAGTACATTTCACAGTTATTTAAGGATCACACTGGAGAAAACTTATCGGATTATTTAGAGAAAATCCGGATTAAAAAAGCGACGGATCTTCTGTTTAACAGCCAACATACGATTGATGAAATCTCGCAATATGTCGGCTATAATAGCGCGCATGCGTTCCGGAGAGCTTTCAAGCGCGTATCGGGCGTTTCCCCAAGCTTTTACCGAAAAACGGTTAATTAATGTTTGTTTTATTCAAAAGTACCTTAGTAATGTCCTTATTGCGGAAGGTCATTTTGTGATGTAGTTGGAGTGAGCATGATTTTACTTGTAAAAGGAGCTGTTTGCCATGAAATTACGTTATCAAAGCTACGCCAAGGCATGGACGGAAGCGCTTCCTATCGGGAACGGCCGTCTCGGGGCCATGGTTTTCGGCGAACCGGAAGTCGAGCATTTGCAGCTGAATGAAGATACGCTTTGGTCAGGCCGTGGGCCAGTTGACGGAAACAATCCGAATGCGAAGAATGTTCTGGCGGAAGTTCGCGAACTCCTTGCCGAGGGCCGCTATGAGGAAGCGGACAAGAAGGGCAAGGAGATGATGGGGCCATACAATCAATCCTATATGCCGCTAGGCGATCTTTATTTGAAGTTTCTCCATGGGGGCGTGGTTCGCGCCTATGAGCGCAATCTGGATTTGACGAATGCCATCACCAAGGTGGAATATCGCATTGGGGAAATCGTGTATAAACGTGAGATATTTGCTTCATTTCCGGATCAAGTCATTGTGATTCGTCTTGAAGCAAGCGCTCCAGGCGCTTTGAATTTCACAGCTCGACTGGATAGTCCTCATCCGTATCGAACGATCCAGACGGCCGAGCATCTCTTCTTGCAAGGCATCTGCCCAGAGCATGTTGATCCTAACTATTACAACAGGGATGAGCCTGTCTTATACGGAGATCCTGAGACAACGGATGCTATGCGCTTTGAAGGGCGACTTGGCGTTCGTCTGGAAGATGGCGCTGCTGCTCTTAATCATGATGGCTTGCATATTAGAAAAGCCAATGCTGTAACGCTGATCTTCAGCGCGGAAACCAGCTTTCAAGGATACGATAAACCTCCTGCGAGGGAGATCGGCGATATGTCCGCCACGAATGAGGAACGTCTGGAGCAGGCGTTGAGCAAATCCTATGAGCAATTACGGCAAGCTCATATTCAGGATTACACGGCGTTATTCAATCGTGTGGAGCTGAACCTTGGCGCTTCTGAGGCGCCTGAGGGGATGCCAACGGACCGGCGAATTAAGCAGTATGGGGCGAAGGATGCCGGGCTGGTCGAGCTGCTGTTTCAATATGGCAGGTATTTGTTGATTGCAAGTTCACGCGCCGGATCGCAGCCAGCCAATCTCCAGGGCATATGGAACAAAGAATTAAGACCGCCGTGGAGCAGTAATTTGACGTTGAACATTAATGCGGAGATGAACTATTGGCTTGCGGAAACGTGTCATTTATCCGAATGCCATGAACCGCTGCTCGGCTACATAGAGAACTTGTCCACCAATGGGCGGAAAACGGCTGAAACGAATTATGGCTGCCGTGGCTGGGTGGCGCACCATAACGGAGACATCTGGTGCCAGTCAGCGCCAGTCGGGGATTATGGACAAGGTGATCCGGTCTGGGCGCTGTGGCCGATGTCGGCGGCATGGCTCAGTCAGCATCTTTGGGAACATTACGCGTTCACCAAGGATGAGCCATATTTGCGCGAGCACGCTTATCCGATTATGAGAGAAGCAGCGCTTTTCTGTCTGGATTGGCTTCATCCTGACGCAAACGGCCATTTGATCACATCGCCTTCCACGTCGCCGGAGCACAAGTTTGTGACGGCAGATGGGCAGAAGGCTGGTGTGAGTCAGGCAACGACGATGGATATGTCGTTAATTTGGGATTTATTTATGAATTGTATCGAGGCTGTGGATGTATTGAAGTTGGCCGAGGATGAGTCTCTTAGAGACGAGATGGCAGCAGCATTAGAGAAGCTGAAGCCGATGCAAATCGGCAAGCACGGCCAGCTTCAGGAATGGTCGGTGGATTGGGAGGATGAGGATGTCCATCATCGTCATGTGTCGCACTTGTTCGGTGTTTATCCTGGACGTCAATTGACGGAGCAGGGAACGCCGGAGCTGTATCAGGCTGCGCGAAATTCCTTGGAGCGGCGCGGAGATGGCGGCACAGGGTGGAGCTTGGCTTGGAAAATCTGCTTATGGGCACGTTTCCAGGACGGGAACCGAACGCTGCAGCTGATTTCCAATCTGCTTCAGCTGGTAGAGGAAGACGCAACGAACTATCATCGTGGTGGCGTCTATGCCAACCTATTCGATGCGCATCCGCCTTTCCAAATTGACGGCAACTTCGGATTTACCGCCGGAGTGGCGGAAATGCTGGTCCAATCGCATGCCGGCGAGATTGCCTTGCTGCCAGCTTTGCCAGAAGCATGGCCGAATGGCTATGTGAAGGGCCTTCGAGCAAGAGGAGCGATAGGCGTGAGTCTCTCATGGGAGGGCGGCGCTCTTAAGGAAGCGGAGATCGAAGTGCAGGTAGGTGGCAGCTGCCGCATTCGCACCAAGGAAACTTCGCTCTCGGTTGAATCGGACGGCAAGCAAGTACCTTTTGAACGTGTGACGGAAGGAGTCATCCGTTTCGATACGGAGGCAGGTCAAACGTACAAGCTGCGCGTTGTTTAAAGGCCAATAATAGAACGGCGGGATCCATCAGGACCCGCCGTTTGGTGTCTCTTCTGAGAATTGTACCTGATAAATGCAAGTGTACCTTTTCAATTTTCGGCGGATGTACGCATCATTTTGAGATGTACCTTTACGCTGATGGGGGAAATGTGGTCTTGTATAAATAGAAAGCGCTACCAAACAGGAGGGATTGATCTGGATACCGTATCTGTCAGAGAAACACGCGCTCCGAGTGTGACCAAGAAGAAGTCCAGGTTGTGGATGGAGGCGAGCAAGAGCTTTCGGAAGCACTGGCAGTTCTACTTACTCATTATACCGGCTGTTCTGTATTTCCTTATCTTTAAGTACATTCCGATGGTGAACGCCGTCATCGCTTTCAAGGATTACAGCGTCGTCAAAGGGATTTGGCACAGCCCTTGGGCCGGGCTCAAGCATTTCCATCTCTTCTTCAATAACCCGCAATTTTGGGTGTTGATCAAAAACACGCTATTTCTTAGTTTATATCAGATCGCGATCGGCTTTCCCGTTCCGATTTTACTCGCTTTGGCGTTAAACGAAATCCGGAACGGCTTTTTCAAAAGAGCTGTGCAGCTCGTCACCTACGCGCCTTACTTCATTTCAACCGTTGTTATGGTTTCCATGATTATGCTGCTTCTCTCACCGAGATTAGGCGTGATCAATATCATTTTACAAAGCTTCGGTATAGAATCGATTAACTTTCTTGGCATCCCAAGTATGTTCCGTAGTGTTTACGTATGGTCTGATGTATGGCAAGGCGCAGGGTACTCAGCCGTCATTTATTTGGCCGCACTGGCCGGGGTGGACCCGTCGCTGTACGAAGCGGCTAAAGTCGATGGAGCTTCTCGATTTCAGAAAATAATCCACATTGATATACCTGGCATTATGCCCACTGCCGTCATCATTTTGATATTAAGCGTAGGAAACATCATGTCCGTCGGATTTGAAAAAATATATTTGCTTCAAAATCCGCTTAATCTCGAAACCGCTGAGATTATCGCTACTTATGTTTATAAAATCGGGCTGTTGAATGCGAATTTCAGCTTCGCTACGGCAGTTGGTTTATTCAATTCGGTTGTTAATTTGATTCTGCTTTTGCTGGTTAATGCGATAGCCAAAAGAATTTCTAGTACAAGTCTCTGGTAAAAAGAAAGGAGAGGACCCGCCAAATGATCAAGATGGGGCGTCGCATTCGTGAATCGACGGGGGACCGGCTGTTCCTGACGGGTGTGTATCTATTTCTGGGGATCGCACTGATCGTCGTTCTTTACCCGCTAGTCTTCATTGTCAGCTCATCCTTAAGCAGCCCGCTCGCCGTTTCATCCGGACGTGTGTGGTTATGGCCGGTAGACCTGACATTCGTAGGATACAAGGTTGTATTAAGCAATCCGCAGGTGCTTCAAGGCTATGGAAACTCGTTATTCTATGCCTTCTTCGGCACATTAATTAGCGTAACGTTAACGATTGTTTTGGCTTATCCGCTGTCGCGAAGGACCTTTTTTGGGCGCAGTGCGCTGATGATGTTCATTACATTTACGATGCTTTTCTCCGGCGGTCTGATTCCTACTTATTTGGTCGTCAAACAGCTGGGTTTGCTCGATACAAGGTGGGCGCTGCTAATCCCGCAAGCCATTTGGGTATGGCAAATCATTATTGCCAGGACATTTTTTCAGTCTTCCATACCGGAAGAATTGGCGGAAGCAAGTGAAATGGATGGTTGCAGTGATTTCCGTTTTCTATGGAGCGTTGTGCTTCCGTTGTCCAAACCGATTATCGCAGTGCTGATTTTGATGTATGCCATCGGGCAGTGGAACGCTTACTTTGATGCTTTAATTTATTTGAAAACACAAAGTTTATATCCGTTGCAATTGATTCTTCGCGGTATTCTAATTCTCAATTCGGCGGCGTCAGGCAATATTGATGCGGCAGAGCAGCTGAGAAGACAACAGTTTGCCGATTTGACCAAATACTCGCTCATTGTCATAGCAAGCTTACCTGTTTTGGTCATTTATCCTTTTGTTCAGCGCTACTTCGTCAAAGGGATGCTGATTGGTTCTGTGAAAGGATAAGAGACACCTAGGAGAGGTGGTGGTGTGGCTCGGGATTACATGAGAAGGAGCTTGAAAGCTTGGATAAAACACATGCAGGGGTTACCATTTGACAACGAAAGGGAGAGGGCGCATTTGAAAAAAACAGTTTCAACATTATGGATAATGCTGCTTACGATCAGCTTAGTTCTCACAGCTTGTACATCCCCAACTGCTTCGGATACGAGTACACCAGGCGCAACGGGCGCGGCAAAACCAGCGGAGGGCACGGGCGCTCCGGTTCCAATTAAGATCTTTGCTCAACAAGACGCGAATGTCGATCTGGCGACAAACAGCTTTTCCAAATTGGCTGAGCAGAAATTCAATATTAAATTTTCATGGCAGACAGTTCCATTCGACGGTGCGGCTGAGAAAAGACAAATCTCACTGGCCAGCGGCGATTACCCGGATCTGTACATGCTGATTCCGTGGGTTGATAAATTTTCACAGACCGATATTCTTCGTTACTCACAGCAGGGCGTGATTCTTCCGCTGGACGATCTCATTAAACAATATGCGCCAAATGTACAAAAGGCGTTGGATAAATACCCTTACTTCAAGGCGATGAATACAGCTCCCGATGGCAAAATTTATGGGTTAACGCAACTGGTCGAATGTTATCACTGCTCGTATCCGAATAAAATGTGGATCAATTCGTCCTGGCTGAAAAAGCTGAATTTGACGATGCCCAAAACACTGGATGAATATAAGCAAGTTTTGGAGGCCTTTAAAACAAAGGACCCGAATGGCAACGGCAAAGCGGACGAAGTGCCGCTAAGCGGATCTATTGAGGACTACGGGGTTCACATCATCCCTTACTTTATGAACGGTTTTATCTATGACGACGATCGCACTTACCTTTTGCTGAACAATGGCAAAGTCGATGTAGCAGCGAACAAAGATGAATGGAAGCAAGGCTTGCAGTTCGTGAAATCCATGTATGACGCCGGCTTAATTGATAAAGGAGCATTCACGCAAAATGCAACCGCCTACAAGAAGATTGGCGATAATGCGGACGCGCAAATTCTAGGCGCCGGTGCCGCTATGCACCCGTACATTTTTGTTACGGGCGGATCGGATAATTCCAAAACGTATGATCCAGTTCCACCGCTGACAGGGCCGAATGGGGCGCTTGCAACTTATAATTATCCGAGCGATCCGGGCGCGACCTTCGTACTGACGAATAAAGCAAGCAAGGAAGCTCAAATCGCCGCTATCAAATTAGTGGATTACATGTTTACGCAAGAAGGTCAAATTCGCGGTCACTTCGGCGAAGAAGGGAAAGACTGGCGGAAACCGAAGGATGGAGATTCTCCTGTAGAGAAATCAGCGACTCCGCTTCTGGCTACGATTCCAACGCCGACAGGAGAAACACCGCACAACTCGTCTTGGGGCGCGATGGCGCAATATTTCCAACCGAAAGAGTTCCGGGACAGCTGGGTAGCCGCTACGAATATTTATGACACAACGGGCTATGAGCGCAGATTGCAGGAAGCTACGCATCTGTATGATGGCAAGCAGCCAAAAGATGTTTTCCCGCACTGGGCGATCTGGATCGATCCGTCAACTGCTGACGAAGCCGCTATGCTGAAAACGAATATTAAAAACTACATTGATCAGAACTCGCTGCAGTTCGTCACAGGCGCCAAAGATTTGAACAAGGATTGGGATGCCTATGTAGCCGGTTTAAATAAATTAAACCTCAAACGTTACACGGAAATCATGCAGCAATCCTACGATAAATCATTCAAGAAATAACGCAGGGGGTCCTGTACGGCCCGGAGGGTCGTACAGGACTTTTACGCTGCCAAATGATAGGCAAGGGAGAGGATAATCATGAACAGGAATGAGCTAGCGAAGCGGCACCCCATTAGCTATGAGAAGCCGGCGCCGGATTTTTTTGAAGGCGCACTGATGGGAAACGGCGGCCTTGGCGCCGTGGTCACAACCCGTCCGGATGCGGTTGTCATCCATTTTGGACATAACAATGTGTGGGACATTCGAATTGCAGAGAATAATCAAGAGAAGATCGGTACTTTTCAATACGTATTCGATCAATTGAAGCAGATTCCGCAAGATCTGGATACGTTCCGAGAGAACGAATGGTATCGCGAATACTGTGATATGTCGGCGGAGAACTACAGCAAGCCCTATCCTCGCCCTATGCCGTGCGGCTCTCTTCTCCTCGGCTATGACCGGCGCAAGGCGGAAGTGCTGGGGCATAAAATACATATTCACAATGGTCTCTGTGAAGTATATTTCAAGCTGGAAGCGGGGGAGGCTACCCTGCAATTGTTTATCGAGCCTGAGGCGGATCGGATGTGGATGAAGCTTGTATCGCCGGAAGGCGCCGTTGGCGGACTGTTTGATCGGGTCAAGCTCATCCCCGATCCTGATACGCCGAAGGAGCTGCCGCATGCGCAGCAGTCTGTAGAGGCTGAGCGGAGTCAACTCAGCTTCAGGCAGACGCTTCCTTGTGCGCCAGAGGGGAATGAGCGTGATGTCAAGGACAAAGCGTTCCGCTTGGATGTTCGTGTTGCCGAGGACATCGAGGCTATGGAAACCAAAGGCGGCGTACAGGCCAAGCTGCTCCAAACGGCGCCGTTCCTTGCTTATGTGGAACTAACAGAAGGCTTGGACAGTTCCGTTGCGGTTGGGTCGCTTGAACTGGAAGCGCCTGCGGAGCAAGGGATTTCCACCGCTTTCGCTGCTTGCGAGAACAATTGGACATCGTACTGGAGTTGTTCAGGTGTAAGTCTCGGCGATGAATTTCTAGAGCAGATCTGGTATTGGAATTTATATTTCTATCACTGCTCTGTCAAACCCGAAGCGACATGTCCGGGGTTGTTCGCGAATTGGAGCTACCGTTCCATAGGCTCGGAGTGGCATGGCGATTATCACATGAACTACAATACGCAGCAGCCGTTCTGGCTTGCTTTTTCCAGTAACCATGTCGACAAGCATCTGGCTTACGTCAATATGGTTGATCATATTCTTCCTGTGAGCCGAAAATGGGCAAGTGAATACTACGGCATGCGAGGAGCCTATTATCCGCATTCCGCCTACCCTGTCGAAATGAACATTATGCCTTATCCAGTGCCGCATTGGGGTTGGGAAGTCTGTGAAACCCCATGGACGGTACAGAGTCTCTGGTGGCACTACCTGTACACGATGGACCGGGACTTCCTAGCGAATCGGGCTTTTGCACCCATTAAGGAAGCTGTGTTGTTTTTGACGGATTATATGCGCAGGCCGGATACGCACGGAGAGGCGTGGGGGGATGACCGTTATCACATTTTCCCTACCGTCGTTCCTGAATTGTACGAGTTGACGCCTGGTTTTAAGAAAAATTACGACTGCCTTGTGGATTTGACACTGACGAAATTTGTGTTTCACGCTTTTAAGGAGGCTTGTGAAATACTTGGTATTGGGAAGCAAGAGGAAGAGCTTCTGGATAGCGTGCAAGAGATTTTAAGTAAATTTCCTGAATATGCAACAGCCGAATCACAGCGTGGAACCGTATTCGTATCTGTGCCAGGAGAGGATGCCGAGGTTGTCTATAACACGCCGAACGGCATTATGACGATTTTCCCGGGAGAAGAGCATGGTCTTCACTCAACAGGTGAAGCATACCAAATCGCGCTCAATTCCTATCTGAATCATCGGAACGAGGGCGGCAACGAGCTTGTTTTCTACCATCTGGCAGGAGCGCGAATGGGCCATCTAGACCTGGAAAAATTCAAACGGCAAATAAGTTACTGCCTGCTGCCTAATGGCACATGCACAGACCGTGTTCTGCTGTCCGGGGGCAGGTACAGCGACACGTTAAGCTTTGATTTTATGCGCAGGGTCGGTATTTGGTTCGAGAACTTTGCTTTGCCCGTCGTCATTAATGAGTGCCTGCTGCAAAGCTATAACGGCATTCTTCGCCTGTTCCCGAACTGGCCTAGCGAGCAGGATGCTGAATTCGCCACGCTGAGGGCGGTTGGAGCTTTTCTGGTGAGCGCATCGATTTCGGGCGGCGAAGTGCAGTGGGTGGAGATCGAAAGTGAAGCCGGTGCTGAGTTGAGGTTCTACAATCCATGGGAGCACGGGGCTGTGTGCAAGCAAGCTAGTGGAGATGTAACCGTCTATGAGGACATCGTTCAATTATCTACAAGCCCGGGCGAGAGAATCCGGTTGGTGAAAGTGAATGCTCAAGTAGCGGCAAGTTAAACGGATCATGGCCTGATCTCTAAGCCGAAGGGCTGGGGATCGGGTTTTTCTGTTGGAGGAAGCCGGCGCGTTTATCGGGCATGGGCTTGTCGGAGGACGGAGCGGGTCTAGGGGACGCTATTTGTGGCTAGAAGGCTAATCTGCCAGATTAGAGGGAACTGTGTGCCGCTATTTCAAGGTATTCGGCGTAATTTCCGCCAAATACTGTGAAATAGCGTCTTGTAGTTCCCCAATGTCGCGCCCGATCGCCGTTTTCTGCGAAATAGCGCCCTGTAGGTCCCCAAAGGTGCCGGAGACCACCACCTTAACTCATTCATGAAGCCGAGCGCCCCATGATGCTTCCCTTGACCGCTGAGTTCATCATAGTAAGTTACCTACAAGTAACTAACTTACTGACTTGATATTATGTAAGAAACTTTTCACTACTTATATTCCTTAATCAACTATTGATATAATAGTAGAGCCTGTAATTGAAAATATTAGGAGGATGCATGAGATGAAATATCGTAAATTAGGGCTTTCAGGATTAAAGGTAAGTGAAATTAGTTTAGGCAGTTGGTTGACATATGGTGGTTATGTTGAGCGTGAGAATGCAGTCAACTCCATTCATAAAGCATATGAATTGGGGATTAATTTTTTTGATACAGCGAATGTGTATGAACGTGGCGAGGCCGAGAAGGTCGTAGGCGAGGTTTTGAAAAATTACCCGCGTCATTCCTACGTGCTTGCTACGAAGGTGTTCGGCAGCATGGGTGATGGACCGAATGACAGAGGACTTTCTCGCAAGCATATTTTTGAGCAGCTGCATGCGAGTTTGAAGAGGTTGGATACGGACTATGTCGATGTGTATTACTGCCACCGCTATGATAAGGAAACGCCAATTGAGGAGACGCTGCGCGCACTGGATGATCTTGTTACACAAGGCAAAGTGCTGTATGTCGGCGTAAGTGAATGGACGGCGGCCCAAATGGCGCAAGCTTTAGCCGTAGCTGATAAGTACTTGCTGGATAGAATTATCGTCAATCAGCCTATATATAACCTTTTTAATCGGTATATCGAGAAAGAAGTGATTCCGTTAGGCGAACAGCAGGGAATTGGCCAGGTGGTCTTCTCCCCATTGGCGCAGGGCTTGCTGACGGGCAAATATAAGTCTGTTTCTGATATTCCTCAAGATAGCCGAGCAGCGAAGCTGGATAATTTCCGCAAAGGTTTGACAGAGGAAAATATTGCGAAGGTTCAGCAGCTTGAAGCGGTTGCTACAGACCTGAACATTTCAATCGGGAACTTGGCGCTTGCTTGGATCTTGCGTCAGCCGAATGTTTCCAGCGCCTTAGTTGGTGCGAGCCGTCCTGCACAGGTTGAGGACAATGCGAAAGCGTCGGATATTACATTATCCGCTGACGTTCTAGAGCGCGTAGAAGCGATAATGACGAAATAAGAATGACGATATCTTAGTGCTCTTCAAAGGAGATAAGCGATTATGGAGAAGCGTCTTTATGGCAAAACAGGCATGCAGGTTAGCGTTCTAGGTTTTGGTGGCGCTGAAATCGGTTTTTCTTCAGCTTCATTGGCAGATGTAGACAAGCTTCTAGGCAGTGCGCTGGATGCTGGTTTAAATGTGATCGATACGGCTGAATGTTATAACGTCAGCGAAGAGTTAATCGGTAAAACGGTATCGCACCGCCGAGATGACTACTATTTATTCACCAAATGCGGTCATGCCTCCGGGTTTGATCTCCCTGATTGGGATCCGAAGCTGCTAGAATTGAGCATTGACCGCAGCTTAAAACGTCTGAACACAGACTATATCGACGTCATTCATTTGCACAGCTGCTCGGAAGAATTGCTTCGGCAAGGGGAAGTTATTGAGGTTTTACAACGCGCGAAAGAGCAAGGGAAAACGCGGTTCATCGGCTACAGCGGCGATCATAAAGCGGCTCAGTACGCGGTTCAATCCGGCTTATTCGACTCATTGGAGACATCGATCAATATTGCCGATCAAGAAGCTATCGAGCTTACGATTCCGGTAGCAATTGAAAGAGGTATGGGTGTGGTTGTGAAGCGCCCAATTGCGAATGCAGCTTGGAAAACAGGCCAGAAGCCGGAAAGTGCCTATCATCATGCCTATTGGGATCGTCTACAGCAGTTGAAATACGATTTCCTGGAAACGGAACTTCAGGAATCTATTGAAGTTGCTCTGCGTTTCACGCTGACTGTACCAGGCGTCCATACCGCGATTGTCGGCACGGCGAATCCAGCGCGCTGGTTGGAAAACGCGAAGCTGCTGGAACGAGGCAATTTACCCGAAGAAGCTTATACTACGATTCGCAAAAGATGGCAAGAGATTGCCGAAGCCGATTGGATCGGCAAAGGTTAATAGGTTTGCCTGCGAAAAGGCTGTCCCCAAGAGTTGGGGACAGCCTTTTCAGCACAGTCACCCTCCAATTCCACCCTCACATATTACTTCCCGCTGCCCCCTCAGCAGACTCCACGCCAACTGGCGCCTCGTACCTCGCCAAAGCCTTTTGCGCTGACTCCAGCATTCGCTTTTGCAAATACTCGCCTCGCACGACGCGCACCCGCTTGCCAAGGAAACGAAGCTTGCTTAGCACATATTCAGCTTCATTGTTGAGATAGGTTAATTGGATGGTGTATGTACCTTCTTTTTCGTCATAATCGACCTGTTTCTCGAAGCAAGAGAAGGCATAAAGAATCCGCGACAACTCTCGATTGTATAATTTGACGACGGCGATGGTTGCCTGAATGTGACGTTTGTGCAGCAGCTTTTCAATTTGAACTTGCACTTGGGCAGCCCGCTCGGGGGAGAAAGGCAGGTCATGAACGGCTTCAATGTTGTCCAGTTTCGTGCTCATGATGGCCCGGTGTCTGAGATGATACCAGAGCAAATACCAGTCTTTTTTGACCTGAGAATATTCGAGTTTGTATGGAAAAGCCATTTCATTAGCAAAAGTACGCTCATCTTTCACGCGGTAAGTAAGCCTGATGGCGACTTGCCGTGTAATCACTCGGCGGAGTGTGCGCAGCTGCGGATGAAACACTTGTTTCTCTTTGCTGCGTGCCTTCTCTATGAAGGCCTGGGACAAATCCAAGGCAGGTTCTGCCTCCAGTACCTTCTGAAGTTTCTCCATAGCAGCTGGTGTGAAGGCGTGCAGGGCAGCAGGGTGACTCAGCATGGTTTTTAACCATGAGCGCTCAACGGAAGTCACCATGAATGTCCCTGCATTTTCCAGCTTGGTAACCATATCATAGTTAAATATTTTCTCGAACAGGTTCATAATAGCCTGACAGCTCCTTCCACTCCGCAATCATCTCCTGCCGGAATTCGCCAGGTTCCAGCACCTCACAGCTCGATCCAAAACTTCGAATCCAAGGCTTTATTTCTGTAGTCCCATTGACGGTAATCTCGTAAACGAACGAATCTTCCTGCTCCTCCGTAATTTCTCCCCATTGACCTTGAAGAAGTACGCGCTCTTTAATGAAATTTGGACCCGTTCGGCCTGGATTGAAGAAGCGCACTTTTACCGTCACGGCATTCCCTGTGTCTATGACCCAGCTTAGCTTGATTCGCTTTTCTAAATCCAACTTTTGCTCGTTGAAAAAAGAGGAATCAACCGGCTCGTCATGCTCAATCTGTGTCATCCCTTCGACCCGGAATTTACGGATGCCATGCCGCGAATCATAGGCCAGCAAATACCACCGCCCGTACTGGTGATCATACACGATTTGCAGCGGCAGAGCCTTCTGCAGCTTTCCTTCCATTTCCCGTTCGAATAAGGGATTCGTATTTTTTGAGGCGTAAGATTGACCGGCTTTGGGGGAAAAATAAAGGAATTGGACCTTGCGGCGCTGGGTGATCGCAGAAAGCAATCCGGACAGATGGGCTTCGTCCAGAATCCGGGAGTAATACTGATATTTATACAAAAATGGCTCTACAGCCGTTAGTTCGGCCGAGTTCCGATTCATGTGCTTTTTAAGCCCGTCACGCAGTAAATAACCTTGTACCGAAGGCACCTGTGTATTGGCCATAACATCTATAAAATCATAAAGATCAATAAGCTCATCCTGCGAAAGCTCATCTATGAATGCATTATGTATACGGTACCGATAGGGGCGTGACCCGGAAGTTTTTATAATGACGCCGACTTCTTCCAGATATTTCAGATCGTTTCGAATGGTTTTTTCATCCGGAAGAGCCGCCTCGCTGGGGATGCCTTTACTGCATGCCTCAAGCAGCTCAATCGCGGTTAAAGGCTGCTCATTCAAAGCGGCCAGCAGCGCAGCGATGCGTTGACTTTCCGACTCTTTCAACGATTTGGCTCGAAATAAGAACAGCAGCATGGGCTCTGTTGAATCGAAATAGCTGTAGCGCAGCATATCGGCAAATTCTTTCTGCTGGGCATCCGGTGCTTGCTGGTACATTGTAGCGATAATTTCTTTTAACCGGCGCAATGTTTTATCAAAGGTATGTACTGAAATTCCGAGTCTCTCCGCAAATTGTTGTCGGCTGTATGCCCCGCTTGTCAGCACGAACATCCGCAGAAACTGGACTTCTTTATCAAAGCTTTCCCTGGCCACACAATCCCCTCACTCTTCCTCTAACCTGATCTTATTGTAACAGGGGTGCGTTTTGGAGAAAATGGAAAACTTTTCAGGTGTCGTCATACTTTCGCCATGTTCGCCTCATCCTAAATAAGCGAAGATAGGTGTAGAAGACAGACGGAGGAGAATCGAGATGGAAATGAAAATGAATAACCACGGCAACAATCATTACGAAATGGAGCTGGCTCACGGCCGCCTTCACGTTTTTGCTAACGAAGAGGTGTTCCAATCTTTTGAACAACGTGTCTATGAAATGGCAGACAATAATCTGCGGATTCCCCGCAATTTGCATATGAGCTACACGCCGGATGCCCACGTGGGGATCGGAACTTGCATCGGAACAACGGCTGTTTGGAGTCTAAAAGACGGCTTCGTGTCCCCTTCCATTGTAGGTGTGGACATCGGCTGCGGTATGCGCGTTCATACGACGTCACTGCACAAAAAGGACATTCAAGATAAAGGTGTGCGCAGGGAGTTAATCAAAGCGATTGAAAAGTATGTGCCGACCAATGAGCGCACGAACACGAATTACGCAGACATTGATATTATGGAAGTCGTAAAACACGGGTTGAAAGGACTTCCGGAATCGTATATCCCGAGCGAACGGTGGTTGACGCATGTCGAGGAAGCTACGTTCCAGTTCGACCATACTTATCTTGAAAAATTGCCTGCAAAAATCGGCAAATATGCGCATGGCCAGCTGGGAACGCTGGGCGGAGGGAATCATTTTATCGAAATTCAATATCTGGAAATAGCCGAAAAGCATCAGCAGTTGGCAGCACAGTGGGGGCTGTTCGATGGTCAGGTGGTCGTCATGATCCACTCCGGCTCCCGCGCGTGGGGAGCTAGATTAGGCCAAGAGTTTACCAAAGTTTTCAGAGAAGTGATGCAAAGCTGGGGGATTGAAAACCCTGATCGCAATCTCATGTTCGCTCCGGTTTCAAGCGTTGAAGGCCAGACTTACTTGAATCTAATGTACTCAGCCTTAAATTTTGCGGTTAGTAACCGGCATATGATTGCCTTCGGCGTGCGTGAAGCGTTCAGGGAAGTTTTTGGCGAAAAGGAAGAGCTGCCTGTGCTCTACGATCTTATGCATAACTATGCGCTAAAGGAATTTCATCGCAATCAGCCGATGCTTGTTCACCGTAAGGGTGCGACAATGGCGCTGCCCGCTGGGCATTTTCTAAATACAGCTGCGTACAAAGCTACCGGTCATCCGGCCTTGATTCCGGGCTCGATGGGAACCTCGTCTTTTATCATGGTGGGGAAAGAGGAAGGGCTCAAGAACTTTTACTCCATCTGTCATGGGGCTGGTCGGGCAAGATCAAGGAAAGCAACGAAAGAGCTGGTTACGGTCGATGAATTTGCGCAATCGCTGAAAGTAGGTACGGAGGAAGAGATACTGGTGAACCATCGTTCCCTGCAAACGATCCTGGATGAGTGCCCGCAAGCCTATAAGGATGTGGATCAGATTATTGACAGCGTAGTGGGTGCTTCCCTTGCGGATGTGGTGGCGGTTTGCAAGCCTATGGTTGCGATCAAAGGGATTTAGACAAATCAGTATAACGATTTTTTCCGCCGCAGGGTGATTGACGTGATGCAGGTATCGCTCGTATGATGTTTGTAAATGAATGGAAAGGAGGCCGACGATATGATTCGCAATCAAAATTCTATCCGTAATTTGACAATTAAATTAAGCAGATTACCTTCGGTCTCAGCCGGGTTTGTGACGAATACGTAAGTCCTCTGTAGAGTGGCTTCGTTTACATTTGACATGAAAAGCCGTAGACGCTGTTGGTCTATGGCTTTTTTGTATGCGCATTTTGAAGAAGAAAGGGTGAGCCCGATGACGTTGGATGTTAGCAAAATACAGACAGAGCTTAAACAAATCGAACAAGAGGAAGGCGTTCGGATCTTATATGCCTGTGAGTCAGGCAGCAGGGCTTGGGGATTTCCGTCCAAGGATAGCGATTACGATGTGAGGTTTATCTATGTAAGACCTGTGGAATGGTACTTGTCTATCTTGGAGAAACGGGATGTGATCGAGCGCCCAATCAGCGATCTTCTCGACATCAACGGTTGGGATTTGAAGAAGGCATTGCATTTGTTTCGTAAGTCGAACCCGCCTTTGCTTGAGTGGCTTCAATCGCCGATGCCCTATCTGGAGCAGTTCAGCGTAACAGAGAAAATCCGGAAGCTATCTCCGCTGACTTTTTCTCCGCGATCCACTATGCATCACTACCTGCATATGGCGAAAGGGAACCTTCGAGCCTATTTGCAAGGCGATCTTGTTAAAATCAAAAAATATTTCTATGTGCTGAGGCCCATACTCGCATGCGGATGGATTGAGAAATACGGCTCGATGCCGCCGATGGAATTCGAAGAATTAGTGGAGCAAATGCTCACGGATTCGGTATTGAAAAAAGAAGTATACACCTTGTTGGCACGGAAAAAGGCTGGCGTCGAATTCGACTTAGAGCCGAAAATATCGGTGATCAACGACTTTTTAGAGCGACAAATCGCTTATTTTGAAGAAACCGCCAAACACATTTCAGTCTCTGGAGAACAGCAGGATCATGCTTTAGATGTTTTGTTCCGGGATGCGCTGAAGGAGGTTTGGGGTTCATAGAGAGGATACAATGGAATGAAAGAAAATTATGTTCAACACGTTCAGCTCCCTTCAGGGGTTGTCCATGTTTACGCAGCGCCTGAGCTGTTTAAAACGTTAGATTATCAAATTTTTCAGATGGCGAACAACAACTTGCAGATTCCGAATCAAAAATTTATGAGCTATACGCCAGACGTACATGTCGGTGTAGGTACTTGTATTGGTACAACGGCTGCGTGGCATTCTCACGATGGTTATGTGTCGCCGTCGATTGTCGGCAGCGATATCGGATGCGGCATGAGGGTGCATATGACCAATGTGCATAAAAATGAGCTCAAAGATGTGAAGCTGCGCCGCAAGCTCGTGAAGACCATCGAGAAGTATCTGCCTGTGGAAGACCACGCGCGCGGTCACTTCTCGGATGTTCGTTTGGAACATGTTGTGACTAAAGGATTGCACGGCTTGCCGAAAAAATATATCCCGGATGGCTATACGCCAAGGAAAGCGACTTCCCTTACACATGTCGAGTGCAGCAAATTTGCATTGGATGAAAATGTGTTGAATCGGTTCCCGAATGCCGTCTGGCATCGTTCACACCGTCAGCTCGGTACGCTGGGCAATGGGAACCATTTTGCCGAAATTCAAGCGATTGAGATCGCTGAAGAGAACCGCGAAGTGGCGGAAGCATGGGGCCTGTTTGACGGCCAAGTCGTTGTTATGATTCATTCCGGATCACGCGCTTGGGGCGGCTCCGTCAGCCAAGTAAGCAGCAGTGATATGATGAAAGTCATGCGGACGCTGGGATTGGGAACCGCAGATCCTAAGCTGCTTTTTGCTCCACTCGAGCATCCGGTAGCGCAGACTTATGTTCATTTGATGTACTCAGCGCTGAATTATGCCGTTGTGAATCGCCATCTCATTGCTTACGCCATTCGTGAGGCTGGCAAAGATGTATTTGGCTCAAAGTTTGAAATGACGACCTTGTACGATCTCATGCATAACTATGCCTGGGAGGAGAAACAGGAGGGCGAGTCCTATTTTGTCCATCGCAAAGGGGCAACGCGCTCGCTTCCCGCAGGGCACCCGGATAATCCGCAGCCCTATGTGCACACCGGCCACCCTGCGCTGATTCCCGGTTCAATGGGAACGGCTTCTTATATCATGGTTGGAGCGCCTGGCGGCAAAGCCAACTTTCACTCGATCTGCCATGGCGCAGGCCGCATCCGTTCGCGTAGTGCTACGAAAAAGCTGATTACGCTGAGTGAATTCGCCGCCTCCATGCGTGTCGGGACTGATGAGGAAATCGTTGTTAATCAAAAGTCATTAGAGGCGATTCTTGATGAATCTCCGCAAGCTTATAAAGATGTCGATCAAATCATAGAGAGTGTCGTCGGGGCGGATTTGGCTCAGGTTGTAGCAAAGTGCAAACCTATGGCGGCAGTAAAAGGTGCTAAATGAAGAGGGATTCCAACTTGAAAATAGGAGAAGTAACTGCGGCGGCTGTCTCCGCTCCGATCGGGTCTGGAGGCAGCCCGCTGGCCGCATATGGAGATTATGCTTATGTACTGGGGAGCATTCAAAGTGTGTTGAGCGACTTGTTCGGCGAGTATTTTGAACCTTATGTAAGTGACGACGGGAAAGAAGAATATTGGGAAATGTTGGAGCAGGACGTCAAAGCGGGTAGTCCTCAAGTCCAGCACGTTACGAAAATTTTTGATCTTATGGAATCTCGTGCATTTGGCATCCAAGGGGATGAGGAATCTTCGGCGTACGGCATATTTCCGACCTTGCGCAATAACGTCTTTGCCTATCCGGATTGGGGGATCGCATTAGCCAGGGTGCCGATTTTTCGGATGCATGGCATTGGCGCTGAGGATTTTGTTTTTGCCGTAGATGATGCCAGTCTTAAGCGGTTTCTTGAGCACGCGCGGCAGCGGCGAAGAGACTTAGATCGGCGGCAAGTGACGATTTTTACAGACGGACCGCATGGGATGGAAAAAGAACTGGCACCTATTACACGCATGGTTGACCGATCCGAAGTCATTATGAAGGACGAAGTGAAGCGGGACATTTACAGATCCATCGATCAATTTTTTGATGAGGATCGTACCTTTTTCAAGGAATATCAGCTTCCTTATAAAAGAGGCATTCTGCTCTATGGCAAACCGGGGAATGGGAAAACAACGCTCGTGAAGTCCATCGCCGGCAGCGTGAAAGCCCCTGTTGCTTATTGGCAAATCACAGAGAATACGTGCAGCGACTCTATTCAGGAGGTATTTCATGCGGCGGCGAATCTGGCGCCTATGATCCTTGTGATTGAGGATATCGATGCGATGCCTCAGCGGGCCCGGTCTTATTTTTTGAACATTTTGGACGGCGCTACATCGAAAGAGGGTATTTTCCTCATTGGGACGACGAATTATCCAGAGCAAATTGATCCGGCATTAATGAACCGTGCAGGGCGTTTTGATCGCGCTTATGAAATTAAGCTTCCTGATATGGCGCTTAGACAGATCTATTTGGAGCAAAAAGGGATTGGCAAGCTGCTGACCGATGATTTATTGAGGGTAACCGCGAAGCAAACGGAAGGATTTACTTTTGCCCAGTTAAATGAATTGTACGCAGCAGCGGCGCTTCAGTGGCATTACGAGATGAGTGTGGATATAGAAAAGCTGGTGAAGTCCATGAAAGCGGATTTGCAAAAGGGGCAGTCCATGTCGTGGTTGAAGGAAGATTCGGAGGTTCGGGTTGGGTTTTTGGTGGGTTGAGATGATGGATAAGAGAGGAGTGTGATTCGGAATGTTAACTAAACATGTACAAACAAGATTAAGCAAATTGATGAGTAAATTACTTCGGCATTCTCCGAAACAATTCGGGCTGCAGCTCGACTCGGTTGATGGTTCATGCGAAGTTGTTGATTTATTGCAAGTACTTCGTGGCCAGTCAGGGTGGTCGGAGCTTAGCTTGTCTGATTTGGAGGAAGTGGTCGAGCGCTGTGAAAAGCAGCGTTTTGAGATCATTGCCAATCGCATCAGGGCAAGGTATGGGCATAGTCATGACAAAGTCAGCTATCCGACCGGAGTGCCGCCGATAGTGCTCTATCATGGTACGAATGCGCAAGCTGCACCGATGATCCTGGAGCAAGGATTGCGTCCCATGCAGCGTCAATATGTTCATTTGTCTGAAGGGCTGCATTTTGCGACATTGGCTGGTAAGCGTAGAGGGGAACTTGTCATTTTAAACATCGATACGGTAAAAGCTAGCCGTGCTGGGATCAAGTTCTATTACGCAGGTAATGAAGTCTGGCTCGCGGACGCTGTTCCTGCGGAGTTTTGCAGCATTTATGAGCACAAAGAGGAGTGGTCGGAGTGAATAAGCAACTTATTGATATCGGAGTTAATTTGATGCATCGATCTTTTGAGGGGGACCGTCATGAGGTAATTGCAAGGGCGCTTGAGGTTGGTGTATCGCCTCTGATCCTGACGGGCACAAGCGAGAGGAATAGCGATTCAGCTGCGCGGTATGCAGCGAAATTCCCCGGGCAGCTGTTCACAACAGCCGGCATTCATCCGCATGATGCGCGGAATTGTACAGGGCAAACGATGGGTACATTACGGCGTTTAGCCACGAAACCGCAGGTTGTTGCGATTGGAGAATGCGGTTTGGATTACAACCGCGATTTCTCGCCTCGTGATATCCAGCGCAAATGGTTTGAAGAACAGATTCAGCTTGCCTGCGAACTGGAAAAGCCGCTTTTTCTGCACGAGCGTGAAGCACATTCCGATTTCGTGCGAATTCTGAAGCTTTATTTGGGCAAAGGGAATGTTAAGGCTGTTGTCCATTGCTTCACAGGGACTGCTCAGGAGCTTGAAGTTTATTTGCGGCTTGGTTTGCATATTGGGATTACCGGTTGGATTTGCGATGAACGTAGAGGGAGGCATCTGCGCGAGCTGGTGAAGCGAATCCCTCTAGATCGTCTGATGCTGGAAACCGATGCTCCTTTCCTGACGCCACGTGATTTGCCCGTTAAGCCGCAGGATGGCCGGAATGAACCGATGTTTCTTCCTCATGTGGCAGCCGCCGTTGCTATTTGCTTAGGCAAAACGGTGGAGGAGGTTGCGGAGGCGACGACGAGTACGACGAGGGCATTTTTTGGGCTGCGGTAGGCTGCGCCTTCCTCGAAAGGCTACTTCCTCTCCCGTGAGGGGAACTACAGGGCGCTATTTCTATGAAATGCGCCTTTTTCGCACGCAGAGAGAACTGTGGGCCGCTATTTGTCCGTTTTCGCAAGGAAAACAGAGTTTGGCGGGCAAATAGAGCCTTGCTGTTCCGCTTGGATGCGGCAACGGGCTAAATTTGCTGGAATAGCGGCTTCTAGTTCCCTAGGTGTTGCATCGGCCAACGTGACTGAGGCGGATTTTGAGCGAAAGAGTCGAATCTACGAATGAATTCAGCCATTTTGTCATTTTCATAGTATAATAGTTCCTAATGACATGTGGAGGAACTAAAATGACATTAATTAAGCAGCTTCAAGCACCAGAAGAATTTGTTGGATTTTATCTCATTAAAGAATTGGAAATTAAGCAAACGAACACAACGCCTGCGAAGGATTTCATGGATATTGTGCTGTGTGACGCCAGCGGGCAGATTTCGGCGAAAATGTGGGATGTCAGCGCTGCAGATAAGGAAACCTTTTTCCCGATGACATTGGTGAAGGTTCAGGGGCTGGTTCAAACCTATCGCGATAGATTGCAAGTGAAAATTGGTAGAATACGCAAGGTATTGCCGGAAGATGGCGTACAAATGACTGATTTCATTCGGTCGGCTCCAATCAGTCCAGTCGATCTTATTCATACCATAAATGGCGTTTTGGAAAGTATCCAAAATCCAAACATCAAATCGATCGTTTCTTTTTGTGTGGCCAAAGTTGGGGAGAAGCTTAATCATTATCCGGCTGCCAAAACCCACCATCATGCCTATTTCGCCGGGCTAGCCTATCACATTGTGCGGATGCTGGAAATTGGCGAATTCATCTGCAAACAGCGCCCGTTTCTTAATCCGGATTTGATCAAAGCAGGCATCATTTTGCATGATATTGCGAAACCGGAGGAGATGATTGCGCAGCTGGGCATCGTTACGGAGTACAGCGTGCAGGGCAAACTGCTAGGGCATATTTCGATGGCGGCGAATTGGATTACGGAGGCGGCTTTGCACCATGCGCTAGATCTGCAATCCGATGTCGTGATCGGTCTGCAGCATATCGTGTTGTCGCATCATAATTTGCCGGAATGGGGAAGCCCAGTGCTGCCGCAAATTCCCGAGGCAGTTGCTTTGCACTATATCGATTCGATGGATGCGAAGCTGCAGATGGTCGAGGATACGCTGCAAGTCACTCCGGAGACGGACGCTTGGACGCCTATGATTCGCGGATTAGAAAATAAGGCGATGTATCGTTTGAATTTATAAAAAAACCGTTAGGGCTTTCATCATGCCCTGACGGTTTTTTTATTGCTGCGCAAAATTAAAGCTCCAGCCCAGTCCCCTGCTTAAAACGTTTGATCACCACTTGCGTATTCACGCGAACAACGCCACCCAGTTTGTAGATGTTCTGATACAAAAATGCCTCTAACGCGGCTTCATCCTTCAACAGAGCATGCATATGCAGCGAACTGCTTCCTGTCATTTGATAGATCGAGATGACATTGGGATCCGCCGATAGTTGATTGCCCACCTCTTCAGCAAAGCGCGGTTCAACCTCGACTTCGAAAAAAGCGCTGACGACCTTTCCTAACTTTGTAGCATTCAATCGAATGGTGAAGTTCTCGATGACCTCATTGTCGATTAGATTTTCGACTCGTTTTTGAATCGCTACACGCGAGAGATTAAGGATTTCGCCAATTTTGGCGTAGGAAAGGCGGCCATTCTCATGCAGCAGCTTAATAATTTCTTGATCCACTTGATCCAGATGTGGAAGTTCCATCATGACACAACTCCTTACACAGAAAAATATATACAGTTGATTATAAAAAACATATTTTCACGAAAAAACAGCACTAATACGTTTCAAAATCAAAAAGTGTTAATTAGTTCGGCGATATTTCACTAAAAAACGTTACAAATTGTTTGGTTTTCATTTACAAGTGACGTTGACGGAAAAGATTGCCGCTCCTATAATCGTGTTAATAAACATAACACATATACATAATTTTTTAAACTGTGTAATAAAAGTTAACGCGAGGAAGGTGGCGGCAATCGAATGTCCAAGAAGCTGATCTACAACGGTACGATTATCACCATGAATGCCACCAATCAGATATTCAAACCAGGCTACGTCTATCTGGAGCACGATGTCATCGTAGAAGTGGGAGCATGGAGCGAAGATGGAAGGATGGATGGCCTGAAGGCGGAAGCGGCGTATGTCTACGATGCAAAGGGAAAAGTTGTGATACCTGGCATCATCAACGGGCATACGCATTTGTTTCAGACGTTCATGCGAGGCGTTTCTGATCACTCCCCGCTTGCACAGTGGCTGAAGGAGATCATTTGGCCGATGAGCTTGGCGATGGAGCCAGAAGATTTCTATTTGGCTGCATTGATCGGATGTATTGAAAATTTGAAATCGGGCGCCACTTACATCATGGATCACCATTATATCCATACCTACCCTGAGAATGACGAGAGTGTGCTGCGAGCCATGATCGATTCCGGCATTCGCGGGCATTTGGCCCGAGGAGGGTCGGATTTGGCGGGAGAAGTCCGATTGCGAGAGACTGAGGAGCAAATCTTTGGCGCCACGGACCGCTTGCTTGATGAATGGGAAGGGGCTGCTTCAGGACGAATCCGCATCGCGCTTGGGCCGCTCAATTTATATGGCTGTTCGCGTGGTTATCTGGAGCGGGCGGCGGTTTTCAGCCGGGATCGCCATCTCATTTCACACGTGCATGTGGCGGAAACGAGCGAGCAGATCGATACAACGATGGCACGTTATGGATTGCGCAACTTGGAGCTCCTGAATGAAGTTGGACTCCTGGGTGAGCAAACGCAGGTCGTGCACGGGGTTTGGCTGGATGACGGCGAGCTGGCCATGATTCGCGATCAAGGGGCATCGGTTATCCACTGCCCTGTCTCCAACATGTATTTAGCATCCGGCGTTGCCCGAGTGCCTGACATGCTGCGCATGGGCATTAATGTCGCTTTGGGGACGGACGGTCCCGGCAGCAATAACTGCCAAGACAACCTAGAGGTTCTAAAGTTCACGGCTTGCTTGCACAAGGTGAATGAGCTGGATGCTACCTTATTGCCTCCGATGGATGTGCTGCGTATGGCGACGGTGAATGGCGCGAAGGCGGTTGGAAGGAGCAATGAGTTGGGCAGTCTGGAGCCTGGCAAGAAGGCAGACCTGGTGGCAGTAGATATGATGAAGGCACATATCAGCCCTGTCCATCGCGCCTCTTCCGCCCTAGTGTACAATGCGAACGGCAACGACGTGGATCTTGTCATCGTCGGCGGCAACGTAGTTGTCGACAAAGGCGTATGCACCTGGGTGGATGAGCAGGAAATTTTAAAGAGAGCACAAGCCAGGGTTAATGTCCTGCGTGCCAAATTAGCTGGAAAATATCCTATTTTCGCAGACAACGAGTAGCTTTTTTTACAGGTTCAAATGTGTATGATTTTCATAAATTCCGTAGGAGGATGATAGTTATGGCCTTACAACGTCTACATGATCCCGTTCTGGAAAATGATTGGCATGCGGTGTACCTCGCGTCAGAACTGAAGGAGCAGCCTGTTGGTGTCATTATTTTGGGCGAAAGAGTGGCGCTTTACCGTTCCAGCATAGGGGTTCATGCCATGCAGGATCTATGCGTTCATCGTGGAGCGATGCTTTCCAGAGGCTGGGTGCAAAACGATGCGTTAGTCTGCCCTTACCACGGTTGGCAATATGATTCTTCCGGCCAATGTGTGTGTATTCCCGCACAGCCGAAGGGGGAGAAAATCCCGCCAAGAGCCAAAGCTCAGCTTTTCCATTGTGAAGAAAAATACGGTTTTATTTGGGTGTGTATTGGTGAGCCGACAGCGCCGCTTCCTCATTTCGACGAGTTTGCCAATCCCGCGTTTCGTCCACTGCCATGCGGCCCTTATAAGGTGGCGGCAGCGGGTACGAGAGTAATCGAGAACTTTACGGATTTTGCCCATCTGATGTTCGTCCACCAGAATTTGCTGGGACACCCGGACTATGCGGAGCTGCCTGACTTCGAGGTCATCAAAGAAAAAGATCGAATTTATATTGAACATATTCCGATTTTTCAGCCTGTAGCCCATTCCGGTTCAGATAAAAGTGAAGGAACGACTTACGTGTATAGGAAGGAAGTGTACCGGCCTTTATCGGCACGGTTGTCCAAAGCGGATCCGAGCAACGGCCAAACCTTGTGGATCATGCTGACGGTCCTCCCTGTGGCGGCAGAAGAATGTATTGTTCACATGATGGTGTCACGTAACTATGCCTTTGATGTGGATGATGCGAATTTCATCCGTTTTCAGGATATTGTCTTTGATCAAGATGCCAAGGTGATTGAGACGCAGAAACCGGAGCTGCTTCCGCTTGATTTGCAAGTAGAGCTTAATCACAAGGTAGACCGGTTTTCTATCGCCTATCGCCGTTGGTTGCGGGAACTTGGAGTCAAGGTTGGTGTCGTGTAAAATCGCTTAACGTTCGTTTTTTGGGATATATTATGGCTTGTCATTCACTTTATTCTTGAAAATATAATAAAAAGGCGTACTTTTATTGTGATTAAACACAAAACGTTAGCATCTTCGTTGACGCGCATAGACGATCAATTCTATATTTGACTAAAGGTCGATAAGTACTTTGTAGAGATAACCAAATATGGAGGGGATGTTCAAATGAAACGATTCAATGATACGAATCCGCTAGTCGCCAAACGCCCGGTACTCTTGTCTGTTAGCTTTATTGCGATCTCAAGTATGCTTGCCGCCTGCGGTAGTGGAAGCACCTCAGTTTCATCATCGCCAAGCGCACCAACTTCCACAGCGCCGGCGGCTTCCACGGCTCCCGCTGCATCAACAGCGGCTACGACGGCGCCTAAAGCTATCGTTCCAGCGACGGTTGTTTTGAACTGGTTCGCTGAGCCAGAACATGGCGGGAACTTTGCGGCGTTAGCCAAAGGTTACTACAAAGATGCAGGCTTGGATATGACGCTGATGCCGGGCGGACCGCAGGTGTCGTCTACACAGATTGTTGCCTCAGGCAAAGCGCAATTCGGGATGGCTAACGGCGACGATATTTTGGTGGCCAGACAAGAGGGGATTCCAATTGTAGCGATCGCAACCTCGTTGCAAAAGAGCCCGCAAGCTTTGTTTTACCATAAAGATTCAGGAGTGAAAGATTTTGCTGATCTTAATGGTCACAAAGTGTATGTAGCTTCCACTGCGAGCTTCTGGCAGTTCATTAAGAAGAAATACAAATTAGACTCGGCCCAAGAAATGAAATACACAGGTCAATTAGTCAATTTTGTTAATGATAAAACATCGCTCACACAAGGTTACGTGACTAGCGAGCCTTTCACTCTTGATCAGCAAAAAGTGGAGTATGGGACGCTGCTGAATGCCGATTCCGGATATAACATTTATGGCGGGGTTTACTTCACAACGGAGAAGATGATTGCCGAACATCCGGATCAAGTGAAAGCTTTCGTGGAAGCTACTGTCAAAGGATGGGACTACTACAAAGATCATTCTGAGGAGATTAACCCGAGCATTCAACAAAAGAACCCTGATATGGGCTTGGATATGATGAAATTTAGCGCTGCAAAAGAAATGGATTTCGTATTTGGCGGCGATGCTGCAACGAAAGGGACTGGCGTCATGACCAAGGAACGCTGGGAGGAAGTTCAGAAGCAATTAGTTGATGTTGGTGTGCTAAAAACGGCTGAAAGCATTGATAAAGTGTTCACAACCCAATTTTTACCTAAAAAATAATAATGGTTCAGGAGGTGGCGGCATTGGCTTCTGTTACGAATTTGGATTTCATCAATGTTCGATTACCCATGGAGGATGAGGGGCATTTGTTTCGCCTATCGATTCGGGATGGGGTTTGGACACAGATTCTCAAGCAAGAAGGAGATGCTGCCCCGCCTGGCGCTGTTTCTTTGGAAACGTGGAATCCTACGCAGGCTTTTCTGGACTCCAACAGGCCGATTATTGATTTGGAAGGTAAAATCATGCTGCCGGGCTTCGTGGATGCACACATGCATCTGGACAAAGCTTTCTCCTTAACTTCGGTTGAGAATCGAAGCGGGACGTTAGAAGAAGCTGTGCAGAATTATTCGCAAGCATCGCCTTCTTTTAGCAAGCAGGAAATTAAATCTAGAATGATTCGTTCGGCTATGCAAGCATTATCGTTTGGTACGACACGGATTCGGACGCATCTGGATTTTAACCTGCGAGTTTCCAGGGAAGTTGCCTTACGTACGATTGAAGCTGCCTTGGAAGCAAAAGAAGCACTGGCCCCTTACCTAACGTTGCAGCTGTTTCCAATGTGTCCTTACAACTTTATGTCAATGGACGTAGACGCCATCGAAGAAGCATTAAGGATGGGTGTTGACGGAATTGGGGGAGCCCCTCATTTATCGATGACCCCGAAAGAAGATATTGATTATGTGTTCAAATTAGCGGAGAAATACGACGTGCCGATTGATCTTCATTGTGACGAAACCGACAATCCGGCTATTCGCACGATTGAGCATATCGCCTATCGAACGAAGGCGGAAGGATACGAAGGACGAGTGACCGTTGATCATTTATGCGCGCTGGCATCCATGACCGATCAAGATGCGCACAGCATCATCGCTCAAATGGCGGATGCGGGGCTCAAAGCCGTTTCCTTACCTGCGGTGAATCTGTATTTGCAAGGCAGACATGACAGCTTCCCAATTCGGCGTGGGGTAACCAGACTGAAAGAAATATGGGAGGCAGGCATTCCTATTGCGGTAGCTTCCGATAATATTCACGATCCTTTTCATCCATTCGGGCGAGGTGATTTGCTGCAAATTGCTTTAATCAGCTCCTACGCCGCTCATATGGGAAGGCCGGACGATCTTCGTACGTTGCTGCGCATGATTACGGATGTTCCCGCTAAAGTGTTGGGACTTACCGATGATGCCATCAAGGCGGGCAATGAAGCGAACTTTGTCGTCATGGACGGCAGTACGCCGGAAGAGATCTTCACCATGCTGCCGGAACGGCGATGGGTGTATAGCGGGGGAAGGTGGGTGCGCATGGCTGCAGCCAAAACCAAATGGCAGGACAACACGTTAGCCCGCTATTGGGATGAGGCTTCACGAGAAGTATCCTTCCACAAACATGAATTTGCGAAAGGGTGAAATTGAGGGTGGCTAACTTGCTGGTCGTTTATTACAGTGCATTCGGTCATGTCTTTCAGATGGCACAAGCTGTGGCAAATGGGGCCAGCCAGTCAGGGGCTCATCATGTAAAGATCGTGCGCATCCCCGAAATGGCCGCTACTCAGAATCGCGTCATCCAGCCAGATAAGGAGAGGCCTACAAGCAGTAGTAAAAGCTTATCCAATCAATTTCGGCTGACAGATCGTTATAGTAAATATGAAGCAGCAGGTGTATTACAAGAGAATATTCCCTATGCGACTAATGATGATTTGCGATGGGCTGACGGCATATTGTGGGGCTTTCCCACTTATTATGGCACGATGCCCGCTCAAGTTAAGTTGTTTCTAGAAATGGCTGGAGAGTTATGTGTAGAAGGGGCTTTAGAAGGGAAGCCAACGGGCATTTTTAACTCGACGGCTTCTATTCATACTGGTCATGAGGCAGCTATTTTGACGGCTATGGTGCCATTCTTTCATTTCGGCATGATTTTCGTAGGTCTACCGTACTCCGAGAATCCAGAATATTTAACAGCGGACGCGATTGGCTGCTCGCCATATGGCGCCTCTACCTTGGCAGGTCCAGACAGTTCGTTGTCCCCTGATCCTAGGGAGCTGCTGATGGCTGCTCGGTTAGGGGAGCGGGTTGCGGATGTTGCCGCAGCTTTGCAGCTTTTTCGGACAAAAGAAGCTTCCGGTTAAAACGTTGCTACATTGAAAGCTAGGATCCGTTCTTGTCAATGAGATTGGGTCTTTTTTCATACAGGTGAACAACAAATCATACGACGCATAAGGAGGCGCTCATTGTGACATTCAGTCGCTATACAGGTAAAGCATGGGATCGCCACTTTTTCCCTCGATTAAGTAAGTTGGAGGTAGATGAGTTACCGAAAGATGACGCCTTGATCGTTCTGCCGGTGGGCGCGGTTGAGCAGCATGGTCCGCATATGCCGGTGTTTACGGATACGTTGATCTCCGAGGTGCTGCTAACAGAAGCGTTCCATCAGCTTCCGGATGATGCGAATATTTGGCTGCTGCCGGCCATCCCTTATGGCAAAAGCACTGAGCATCTCGGCCATCCCGGAACGATTACTTTATCTGCAACAACGTTGATGGCCGTCGTCATGGATATTGCCAAGAGCCTTACTAGAAGCGGCTTTCAAAAGTTGGCCTTGGTGAATACGCATGGCGGCAACACGGATTTGCTTAATATGATGGCTCGTGAAATCCGCATAGAGACTGGATTGGCGGTCTTTCGGCTAGACCCTGGCGGACTTGGCGGTGCCGATGAATGGATAACTCCGCTGGAAAAGCAAGCGGGCATTCATGCGGGTGATATGGAAACGTCGCTCGTGATGTCGGCAATTCCACATTGGGTGCACATGGAAGCGGCGCCTACGGAGTTCCCAAATTATCCGAGCTCACGTTATCTAGGTCTGCGCAACCGTGCTTTTGCATGGGTGATGGACGATTTATCCCACTCTGGCATCTCCGGAGACGCTGCGCAAGCTACGGTTCAAAAAGGCGAAGCCATGACGGTTACCTACGGTGCAATGATCGCCGAAGCACTGCTCGAATTTCAAGCTTTTGACATGAAGTCATTGAAAAAGCACCTATAGATAAACGGAATCCAAAAACAAATCTAGGAGATGATCGATATGGCCATGAATTCCCCCCTCGTCCACGATCCAAGTAAGCTCGGAGCTAGTCCTACATTTGTAAGTATGGAAAATCTGTCTAAAACATACCCGAACGGAACGATTGCCCTGCAGGATGTGAATCTATCCATTCAAGAAGGGGAGTTCTTATGCTTCGTGGGTCCTTCCGGCTGTGGGAAATCTACGATTTTCAAAATGATTACAGGGCTGGCCAAACCGAGCAGCGGCAAGCTGGACGTATTTGGGACGACGCCGAAGGAAGCGCGTAAGCAAAGCGATATCGCTTTCGTCTTTCAGGATCATACGCTGCTGCCTTGGTCGACGGTCGAAGCGAATGTTAGATTGCCGCTGGAATTGCGGGGAGTAGACAAGAAGACGCAAAAAGATGAGGCGCAGCGCGTGCTCGAGCTTGTCGGCTTGAAGGATTATATGAAGGTGCTGCCAAGGCAGCTTTCCGGTGGTATGAAAATGCGTGTCTCGATTGCCCGCGCGCTGATCTCCAGGCCTAAGCTGCTGCTCATGGATGAGCCGTTTGGCGCTTTGGACGAAATTACCCGTCAAACGCTGCAGATGGAGCTGCTTAATATTTGGCAGCAGGATAAATCGATGACGGTGCTATTCGTGACGCACAATGTGTTTGAATCCGTGTTTTTATCCACGAGTGTTGTTGTCATGACACCGCGTCCTGGCAAAATATCAGCGCGATTGGATATTCCGGTGCCTTTTCCACGGGATGAAAGCTTCCGGACCACGGCGCAGTTCAGCGATTTGGTGCGGGAAGTATCAGCAGCGTTAGAGCATTAAGAGGAGAGGATGACGCAGATGGCGATGCAAATGAACTGGGAGCAAATCATGCAGGAGCGCCTCGGGGACGAGATCGTGCATGTGGATCGTGCAACGAGAGAAAAACTTTCGAAGGATTATTACTGGTATTCTCCTGTCCTTAATCGGCAATTGCAGCATATGAAAGCAGCGGATGTCATTGCTATACCGCGTTCTGAGGCTGAGGTGGCTGAAATTATTGCCTTCGGTTACCACCATAACATTCCGGTGACGGTGCGTGGAGCCGGAACAGGTAATTACGGTCAAGCAGTTCCCCTGCAGGGCGGTATTGTTCTTGATTTAAGCCGTATGGATGAAATTCTCGAAATCGGACCTGGCTATGCAAGGCTTCAATGCGGCGTGCGTCTGGGTGTCATGGATAAAAAGGCGCGCGAGGCCGGGCAGGAGATTCGCATTTATCCGAGCACTTATGTCAAAGCAACGGTGGGCGGTTTTGTCAGCGGAGGTTCCGGGGGAATCGGTTCTATCACCCATGGCAACCTGTGGGATGGCAATGTGCTTGAAGCTGTGATCTATACAATGGAAGAGACACCACAGCGCCTCGTGATTCAAGGTCGTGATTTATTTGATTATATTCATAATTATGGAACGACCGGCATTTTAACCGAGGTGACGATCCCGCTTTCTCCGCGCACGGAGTGGGCTCAAGCCATTGTCAGCTTTGATACGCTGCAGGAATCCATGAAGTTCGGAGAGGCGTTGGCGAGAGAGGAAAAGATTCCGAAGCGGCTTATTGCTCCGATGGAATGGCCGATTCCGTCTTATTTTGTTCCATTTGCCAAAGTGATCAAAGCTGGCAAGGCAGCCGTTATGCTTGAGATTGAGGAGGAAAGTATGGATTCCGTCGAAGCGCTTGTTGATGGCTATGGTGGATGCATCGACCATTTCATAGAAGCCAAGCAATATCGGAAAACGATTGGCGTGTCGGATTTTACATGGAATCATACAACACTATGGGCAATGAAGACGGACTCCTCTATGACGTATTTGCAGGCAGGTTTTGAATTGGGCCGCTATGAGGAACAAATCGAGCTTTTGAAAGCGAAATGGGGCGACGAAGTTTACTTGCATTTCGAATGGGTGCGCAGCGGTGGAGAACTCGCGCTAAATGCGCTTCCACTTGTTCGCTTCCAAAGCGAAGAACGACTGTACGAGATTGTTGCCTTTTGCGAATCCATAGGGGTCAAGATCTTCGATCCGCACACTTGGGTGCTCGAACAAGGCGGACGTGGTGAGGTTGGCAGCATGGCGCGCAAGAAACGCGAGAATGACCCTAGAGGACTTCTGAATCCTGGCAAAATGAAGGTTGAGCCTTAAATGAAGGGAGACACGACAAATGGCTGTTGATTCTAACTATCTAAAAATGCTGCCTGACGAAATATTCCCTGCCCGTGAACGTTCCGCTTGGGCTAACCGACTCGATGAAGGCGCCTCACCGGGCTATCGCTTCCTTATGTTGTTGAAGCACATGCTGCCTCCCTTGGTTGCCTTTGTTGTTTTCATCGGTGGCTGGGAGCTCATTGCGTATTTAGCTAAGGCGCCTGTTTATCTGGTACCTAAGCCGTCTGACATCGTGGCTGCCGCCGTGGAAAACAAACATGCGTTATGGGTGTCAGTCACAACGACGACGCTTGAAGCTGTGCTCGGATTTTTCCTCAGCATCATCATGGGGGTAGCGGGTGCGATTCTGCTTGCCAGTTCCAAGTGGATCGAGAAAAGCGTGTATCCGTACGCTATCATTTTACAAACCATTCCGATTGTTGCAATTGCGCCATTAATTGTCATCTGGTTCGATGCGGGCATGAATGCCATTGTCATCATTACCTTCTTGATCGGATTTTTCCCCATGCTCTCAAATACCTTAATCGGTTTAAATTCTACGGATCAAAATATGAGCAACTTGTTTTACCTGTATAATGCCAATGCCTTTCAAACGATGTGGAGACTTCGCATCCCGGCTGCTCTGCCTTATATTATTGCGGGGTTGAAAATCTCCTGTACCTTATCTGTTGTCGGCGCCATCGTCGGTGAGTATATCGCTGGCATCGGTGGGGGAGCAGGCGGGCTTGGTTATGCGATTACGTATGCGGCCGCCCGGTTAAAAACAGCGTATTTATTCGCGTGCGGGCTGTCGGCTTCAGCGCTGGGCATTTCCTTTTTCCTCTTGGTCAACGCTTTCTCCAAATGGGTGTTGAGCTCCTGGCATGAATCCGAAATGAAAAAAGACAGCTAATGAACACGCCATAGGAAGAAGGTGATCACCCTGCTTGATTTAATCATTCGACGTGTACGTCTTCTGGATGACCCAGAGAACCGGGGCGTTGTCGATGTTGGCGTAAAGGACGGTAGAATCGTCGGTATTGGCGTTATCGACAGTGGAGCCGAACGAGAAATCGATGGCAGCGGACATCTGCTGCTCCCTCCATTCGTGGAGTCGCACATCCATTTGGACACGGTTTTAACGGCGGGGGAACCTGCTTGGAACGAAAGCGGCACGCTGTTTGAAGGCATCGGGTTATGGCAAAAGCGCAAACAATCGCTCACCTATGACGATGTCAGGAAGCGGGCGGAGAAAGTGCTGCAGCTGCAACTGGCGGCAGGCATTCTCCATGTTCGCACGCAGGCGGACATATCGGACCCGAACCTGACGGCGCTGCGGGCGCTTCTTGACCTGCGCGAGCGAGTGAAGCCGCACATGCAGGTTCAGGTCATCGCTTTCCCGCAGGACGGGATTCGCGCTTGCCCGGAGAATGAGCGCCGGCTGGAGGAGGCGCTCGAGCTTGGCGCAGATGGGATCGGCGCCATTCCGCATCTTGAACCTACACGTGAGGAAGGCCTCGCGTCGCTCGACATCGTGTTCCGCCTAGCCGAGAAGTATGGCTGCTTCGTCCATGTGTTCTGCGATGAAATGGACGATGAGCATTCAACCTTCCTTGAGAGCACGGCTCACTTGGCCATTCGTTATGGCCTAAGGGAACGTGTTACCGCAGCGCATGCGAATGCTTCCGCGTATTATAGTGACGCCTACTTTCAGAAAGTGGTAGGCATAACGGCTCGATCCGGCATAAACGTCGTCTGCTGCCCGCTCATCAACAGCGCTATGCAAGGCCGCTTCGATCGCTTTCCCAAAGGACGTGGAATCGCTAGGATCAAGGAGATGCTGGCGGCGGGTGTGAATGTTAGCATCGCGCATGATGACATTCAGACGCCTTTTTATCCGCTCGGCACGGGAAATATGCTAGCAGCAGCTCACATGGCGGCCCATCTTGCGCATATGACTGGGCGGGAAGAAATCGCTGAGCTTGTGCGCATGGTGACGGTGCGCGCTGCGAAAGTGCTGCAGCTTCACGAATATGGGCTGGAAGTTGGCCAGCCGGCATCCTTTATTCTGCTGCCCGGCCGGGATGCCATGGATCTTGTACGGGTTCAGCCGGATTGCCGGTATGTAATAAGCCACGGCCGTGTTGTAGCTGAAACGGAGCCTGCACGTAGCCGCTTATATGGCATGTAATAGCCACCCCCTAATTGGCAGGGGGTGGCTATATTTGTTTGACTATTGTTTACTTGGTAAAAGAAGGGAAAGTTCTCGTCCTGTCGAATTTCATTTATTGTTAAACATCGTAAGTTAAGTTTGGACGGGGATGGTGAACACATGAAGCGGTTTTCTCCAACGCTTTGGTTAGTGGTACTTGTTGCTGTGTTGAGCAGTTCGTTTTTAATGCCGCGAGTATTTGCCAATGATGTTCCAGAAGAAATAAAAACGATTTCAGAGTACTCGATCCTGTGGGGGGATCCGTCAGGTGGAATTGTAGACGTCAGTGCTGCCTTACCTGAGCGCTGGAGAAAAGTGAAAAGCGGTGAACCTTTTCCTGATAAACCAGAACATACCTCATCTGTATGGGTTAAATTCCAACTGCCTGCACATTTACCCAAAGACTATGGCATCTATATTCAAGACATTCGTACGCAGAAACTGAAGGTATACATTGGAGCACATTTAATTC
The DNA here is from genome assembly GCF_052682475.1 of Paenibacillus sp. WC2504. Taxonomy (NCBI): domain Bacteria; kingdom Bacillati; phylum Bacillota; class Bacilli; order Caryophanales; family Paenibacillaceae; genus Paenibacillus; species Paenibacillus sp. WC2504. The sequence continues at coordinate 6,528,653 of NZ_JBQZFH010000001.1, read as the reverse complement.
GAGAATCGAGGTATGATTTTCCGTATGACGCACAGAGGAGTTTATTCCCGATTAGTAGTGTGGAAAGTGGAGAAACTGTATATCTAAAGTTGGAGTCAACTATGGACCGTTTGAGTATATACCCAACTATCAGGATAGATCAATACTCGATTCTGATGAGGTCGTATGTACTTCAAGATTTGCAGAATATTATTCTCGGAAGTGCTTTTTTATTCATTGCACTGATTATGCTAATTGGATCTATCTTCTTGAAAAGAGGTCAGCTTCAAAGCTGGATGCTAATAAGTGTATTAAGTTTGTCAGTAGGAATAATTTTTATTACATATTCTCCTTTTGTATACGCCAATTTCACAAGTTATGGTGGTTTATTTATCAATTTGTTCGATGTGGCTCTTAATGTGTTTTTACCGGCGCTAACTTGGTCATTCGAGCAAATCTTTGATAACGGGAAATTTAAATGGGTGCGTCGATTTCGGAAATTTCAGGTTGCTTATTCTGTTCTATTAATCGCATTTATGTTCATCAATCAATTGAATCATTATCAATTTAATAAAGCATACTTTTTTGTAGCGGTAACCGTTTTAGGCTATTTGATGATTTTCCAATTTGTTTTGATCATCGGATTATGTTTTCAGCTGATGCGAAAAGGGAACAAGGAAGCTGTTGTGTTTTCAATCGGATTTGGCACGTTGGCTGTCATGAGTATACTAGATCTTGTTAACTTCTATAGATCTTCACTGAATTATCAATTTTATTTATGGAAGTGGGGAGGCATTGCCTTATTTATTACCCTCATTGTTATATTGGTCCGACGTTTTGCTCTGAATCAGGAACTATTGGTCAACTACTCGAAAGAGCTAGAATTTTATAATCATCAGCTTCAACTTTCAGAAAGGACGGAAATCATAAGCTCCTTGGCTGCTTCCGTCGCTCATGAGGTGCGGAACCCCCTACAGGTAACGCGTGGTTTCTTACAGTTAATCGGTTCACGATCAGAGGAGAAAGAAAAAGAATATATGCAAATAGCGATCGAGGAACTGGATCGAGCATCGGTTATCATTACAGATTTTTTAACCTTTTCTAAGCCTCAGTTGGATGAAACCGTTGATATCGATGTTAACCAAGTAATTAAACAAATTGAAGGAATTATTATGCCGCTAGCAACTTTACAAGGCGGACGTATTGCTGTAAGTGTTCCACCTGGACTTTATATACGTGGAAATGTATCGAAGTTTAAACAAGTCATGATCAACCTTATTAAAAACGGTATTGAAGCTTTTCAAGATGACGGAGAGGTGCAAATTCGAGCATATGAGATGGATAGCAAGGTCTACCTTCATATTAAAGATAACGGTCAAGGGATTGAAGCTGCTGAGTTGGCGAAACTAGGGGAACCTTACTTTACAACAAAAACAAAGGGAACCGGTCTTGGACTTATGGTAACATTCCGGATAATTGAGGCAATGCAGGGGGAAATAGCATTTGAAAGTCAGAAGAATAACGGAACTGAGGTAATTATGAGTTTTCCAAAAGTAATGTAATAAAGAGCGAAGGAGCTGCACATCAAATCTGCAGCTCCTTCGTACTTATTTTTACCAGTTGGGATTATCAGCACCTGCCGGCACCAACACCTTAGCCGGATTCGCCGGAATAACAAGCACAAAGTCCGTCGAAGTTTCTTCTACCGCTTTCACTGTAAAATCACCGGGGAGCGTAATACCAAAGGATTCTTTTAGCGCTGCTTTTGGATTGGCAAGAAGTTGGTTTTTGAATGCTTCATCTTCCCACGCTTTTTGAATGATTTTCGCTTTTAATTGTTCATGTGATGACATAATTAGTCACTCCCCTTTAATTGTAACGGACATGGAAGCCACTATTTCTGATTATTGGCGATGAAAGGGAAGTTATCGGACTGAGGAGGCGTTATTCACTGTTATTTCCTTTGTTTTGGGCTATTTTGAGAGGAATAGCGTCGCTCAGGTCCGTTAAATCCTATTTCATGCTCAAAAATCATGAATAAGGGCATTTCAGTCCGTTAGGCACAGCAATCTTGCCTGAGCCATTGGTTAATATTCCCAATAAAAAAATTATAGCATGAATATTCAAAATATTCTATCAAAAATTACTAGAATTCGACAAAAAATAGGATAAACCGCCAGAAAGAAGTTGGTTGCGCTTTTCATTGATCTCTTTTGCTGTTACACGCAAACGATCTACTAGATGAAGATGAAATTGGCAAAGCTCTTTCAGGGGTGTCTCTAACGCTAGCAGCCCCTCATGATGCTTCGCGGCGATCTCACTATATCCCTCAAGTCCATCGCGAACATATATCTGCTGTTTGACCCAATCCGGGGTTGGTGAACCACCTTCCGACCCTCCAACGTTTCCACGCAAAAAAGCAAGCAAACAATTATAGGAACCCTCGTCCAAATCTTCCTCCCAATCCGCCCAGTCATCAAGCATTTGCAGCGTCACGAGCACTTTTTCAACAGCTCCCGTCACAGCGGGGATGAGCTCAGCTTGACCGGCGAGGAGTAAAGCTCCAGTGCTGGCGTTTTTGACAGGACTAGCTTTCCAGGCAACCTTCCTTTTGTCCGTGTGAAAGTAATCACCACCCGGCTCGCCTGCCACTGCGTCGGCCCATTCCAGCACGTAAGTCTCGTAATAATGCCAGAAAGGAGATTGCGGCGGGAACAATGCGCGATACATCATTTGAAATTGCATTTGAAATAAGTTCGCGAGCGGGAGCTTGTCCTTATGCGCCTCTTTGGTAGAATCCATAATGTCATCTACAACAAAGTAATAGAGCATGACGAAAACGTTAGCTAAGCTCAACCTTTTGACCGAATCGTTTGGCAAATGGGTGCTTTCCTGCATCCAATAGGGGAGCAAGTAGCAGATATAATTTTTCGTGCTCTCTTGCTGTCGCATGTCAAATTTAGCGAAGTAGGCTAGTCCGTGATGATTCAGCGGTTCAGGAAATGCGCGAATAAGATGTTCCGCTTCTCCGAATACCTCATCCATACTCTCCCTATGAGCAGAGAACCAATCCATAGGTCATATTCCCCTTTATTGGTATAATTTTGAAACAAGCTTAGCATGAATGAGGCGCGGATACAATTCCTTTTTAACCTCCATCGAATCAAGAATTTAGCAACATTTATGAACTTATCTGACTATTCGCATTGACAGTAGGGTTATTTTTATATACATTTGAAGCAAATCGATTGTTCGCAATATGAATGAGAAAGGAAGTCGATGGTATGAGCACCAATGAAGAATTATTAAAACTTGATAATCAGCTCTGCTTTAGTTTATACGCCAGTTCGAGAGCTATCACACGGATGTATCGTCCCTTTCTGGAAGACTTGGGAATTACCTATCCGCAGTATTTGGTGCTGCTCGTTCTATGGGATCAAAAAGAGAGCACCGTCAAGGAGCTCAGCGAGAAGCTGGATCTAGATTCAGGCACGTTGACGCCGATGCTCAAACGGATGGAAACTCAGAAGTTGGTAGAGCGGAAAAGGTCTGTTGAAGATGAGCGTGTTGTGAACATTGTCATTACAGAAACGGGACTTGCGCTTTATGAAAAAGCATTTTGCATCCCACAGACGCTGCTTGAATCCAGTGGGTTGTCCCTGGAAGAAATTCATAATTTCAATGTACAGTTGAAACGTATCATTAACAGTGTAAACGCATCAACGAAATGAGAAGCCGTAAGGCGATAAGGGATTGGAGTTTAGAGCATGCCTAGATTAACGTTCAGAGGAGTAACAATCGAACAAGTTTGTGGAATGAGTGAGAGCTTAGTTGAGCAGCTTGCGTCGATCTGCGAGTGTGACAGCGATAATTTTACGCTAGAGTGTGTCCAGCATCCGGCTGTTTTCGGCGGTAAAATTGTTCCAGCCTATCCGTTTGTTGAAGTCGCCTGGTTTGAAAGAGGGGACAAGATCAGGGATGCCGTCGCTGCGGCAGTTACGACCCATGTCCTTGGGCTTGGCTTGCCTGAGGTTGAAGTTGCTTTTACGACCTACAGCAAGGATGCGTACTACAGCAACGGAACTTCATTTAAGTGAGGAACAGAAATGAGTTATTTTATTTATATTCTAATTAATAATATTGTGCCGATTTCGATCATGATCGCGATTGGCGCAGTCATGTATCGTGCTTTTCATCTTGATATTAAAACATTATCCAAGCTTAATTTCTATGTGTTTTCTCCCGCCATCGTTTTCGTAAAACTGTATGAGTCTGAAATGAACCTGAATGTTATTCTGCAAGTCCTTTTGTTTTTCGCTTTGTTTTTCAGCCTTTTGTTTGCGGTGATTGAGATCTATATACGCATTAGGAAAATGAAGCGGGGCATGCGGATCGCCATGCGAAACAGCGTTATTTTCTATAATAGTGCGAACTATGCGCTACCGCTTAATCAAACCGTATTTGGAGGGAATGCCTATACCCTTTCTATACAAATTATCATCATGATCATGCAAAATTTGATCCCTAATACATATGGAATTTACACGTTAAATGCCCATAAATCAACTTGGAAGGCAACGATGAAGACGATTTTGTCTTTACCTGTTATTTATGCCATTCCGATTGCTCTGCTGCTGCGTTATTTCCATTTGCCCGTCCCATCATCCATTCATCTGCCGCTGACGTATATTTCAAATGCCTTCATGGCAACAGCACTCTTGACACTTGGCGTACAGCTTGGCGGGATGAAGTGGGAATTTCACTTCTCGAATGTGGCTGTTTCGAATATATTAAGGCTGATTGCGGGGCCGTTGCTCGGATTTTTGGTCGTGTGGATGCTTGGGATCAATGGACTGACCGCACAAGCGCTAGTTCTTTCCTGTGCCGTGCCAACCTCCCTTAGCAGTGTGCTCTTGGCGATTGAGTACGAGAATGAACCGGAGTTTTCTTCACAGGCGGTGTTTACCTCCACCTTGTTTAGTATGTTTACCATTCCAGTTGTCATCTATTTTACGGGTTTTCTGTGAACATTCTTGGTCATACTGAATGATGCAGGAATTTCGACATTTTCCGGCGAATTGGTAAGTAAATTTTACTAATTTAAAGGGGGCAGTTTTTGATGAAGTACCAATTTTGCCAGTATGTTACGATTGTGGATATGAATGAAGAAATATTATCCGAGGTATTGTTTGAGCACGGGGAGTTCGAATCCAACGCACTTTCCATCGGTTCTTCCGTTCTGATTTATGAACTGGGACTCAAGCAATTCGAGGTCGTTTATGACAAAAGAGAAGGCAAAATAGCCCGCAACAAAATTGTAGATATTGAGATCGATTTAATTACACATCCGACAGTCACTAAGGTTTACCTGGAGCCAGTACGACTAATCGTTGGACAGCATGATATCGGTGAAGTAGAATAAATTTAAGCTTTGATGAAGGGAAGTTTGGAAACCATGATGAAACTTTTTGTGCTGATCGGCAGCTTGAACGCGTTTCTTTCTGTTGCATTAGGGGCTTTCGGGGCACATATCTTGAAACAAAAATTAACGCCAGACAAACTAGAAGTTTTTCAAACGGGTGTGCATTATCACATGATTCATGCGGTTGCGTTAATCGCCATTGCCATTTTGTCAGATAAGCTTGGGAACACTTCGATGGTGAATGCTTCCGGATGGGCGATTTTTATCGGAATCATCTTATTCTCGGGCAGCCTTTATGCGCTTAGTTTGACAGGAATTAAATTTTTTGGACCGATTACTCCGCTTGGCGGCTTGAGTTTCTTAGTAGGATGGATTCTATTAGCGATTGCCGCTCTAAAATAATAAAATTGGAAAGAGTCAGGAAATTCCGACTCTTTTTTCTTTATTTTGTGCCCTATTTGCAGGAAAAGCTCGACTTATGTAGAAAGTAATAGTTAACGCAAATGGATTTAAAATACATATTGATTTTCCCATAGGTGTCGGATGAATCACACAAGGAGACAAGTGAAGTGCGGGCTTGTTTCTTTCATTGCGGCAAATTCGTTATGAAGATTAAGCGGGAGAAGGAACGGTAGTCCGTGCGACGCTTCCTATTACCTAGAGTGAATTCGTAAGAGGAGGCAAATTTGTGAAAAACCGGCTATATATTGGCGGATATTTGATTGTCGCCATATTCGTAAGCCTTTACGTAAAGCCGTATGCTGTATGGATATGCGTTCTAGCTGCCCTGCCGCTGTTTATTCAGCTGTTGAGAAAAGAAAGGGACAACCAGCACTCATCAATATCAACTCTGCAGCATCACTCCTATCAGCATGTGCTGGATTCCTTATTTGAGCATAATCCGAATGCGATTGGCATTTTTGACCAAGAAGGGACATTCATCCGGATTAATGCAGCGGCAGAAACGATCCTCGGATATTCGGCATCGGAATTGCTGGAGAAACGTTTCAGCCATTTTGTGACGCAAGAGCAGTATGAGTTGACGATCAATCAACTTCAACTGGCAACGGATGGAGAGCCGCTTACCTTTGAAACTTCCGTGTCTCACAAAAGCGGCTATCGGGTTGACTTGCATGCAACAGCCGTTCCCGTTCAACTGAGCACGAATGATAAGGGCTTTATCCTCATTTGTCAGGATATAACGGAACGTAAGCGCAGCGATGAACAAGTCCGGTATATGGCCTATTATGATGACATGACGGGGCTGCCGAATAGGCGTATGTTTAGAGACCACCTGAATGAGCGGTTGAGCCTGACCAGAATAGCGGGGCAGCAAGTCGCCGTCTTTTATCTGGATATCGATAGGTTCAAGTTAGTCAACGATAGCTTCGGCTACGATTATGGCAACATGATGCTTCTGCAGCTTGCTGAGCGCTTCACGAGATGCATTACTGAAAATGATTATTTGGCACGGACTGAAGGCGATGAGTTTGCTTTTTTCTACACGAATGTCGCCGATTCCAATGATGTCATTGCCGTTATCGCAGAGATTAATCGCGTTCTGGAGAAACCATTTGTTCTTGAACAATATGAACTGCATGTTACAGCAAGTATTGGTGTTGCCATCTCTACGGCAGATGAGGAAGATGCGGATACACTGATGAAGTATGCCGATATCGCACTCGCCAGAGCGAAAGAGAAAGGGCGCAATGATTTCCAAATTTTCAACGCGGATATGAAATCCGTATCCATCAATCGCCTCAAGTTGGAGAATGAACTCCGCAGAGCGATCGCCTTGGAGGAGTTTGTTTTATTCTATCAACCACAGGTTGATATTGAGACAGGGCGCATTGTCGGTGTAGAGGCGTTGATTCGCTGGAATCACCCGGAGAAAGGGTTGATCTCGCCGAACTATTTCATTTCCTTTGCAGAAGAATCCGGTTTGATTGTGCCAATCGGAGAATGGGTGCTGCGCGCGGCATGCAAGCAAAATAAAGCCTGGCAAAATCAAGGCTTTTCCCCGATGCCGATTTCCGTGAACTTATCCATGCGGCAGTTTTTCCAGCATAATCTGAAAGGCAAGATCTCTCATGTGCTGGAGCAAACGGGGCTTGATCCGCAGTATTTGGAGCTTGAAATTACGGAAAGCATGACCATGGACGTCGATCACGCGATTCAATCTCTGCTCGAGCTCAAGGAGCTAGGTGTTCACGTGAGCATTGATGATTTCGGGACCGGCTACAGCTCCTTATATTATTTGAAAAAGTTTCCGATTGATAAGTTGAAAATAGATCGATCCTTTGTACGCGACATAATGGTGGATCCCAATGACGCGGCAATCGTTACTACGATTATCGCAATGACGCGCCATCTGAACTTGAAAGTCATTGCAGAAGGTGTAGAAACGGAAGAGCAGCTGCACTTCCTGCATCAGAATCGCTGCAACGAAGTACAGGGCTATTGGTTCAGCCCGCCGGTGAACACCGCCCAGCTGGAGAATATGCTAAGCCATGGCGTGCATGCCGCGGCTTCGGGTTAAGAAAAAGAGGATGTCCCTTGTCGGTCAGGGAACATCCTCTTTGTTTAGAAAGCGACGTAATCGTCGATTTCATTCAGTTTAAATGAGTAAACTTTCTTCTCATCCACATGATACACGGCAACATTTTGATTGCTGCTGTCATAATTCAAAATCCGGCAGGGAAGATTGAGCTTAATGCCCTGACCTTTGATAACGGTTAGCCGAATCAATGTGTTGTTAGCTTTGAAGCCTTCTAGCTGTGTGATAATGTGATCGGCCGCTCCGCTTGGCGCTGTCGACGTCATCGTTGGCGCGGGAGTTGCAGGCGGGGGAGAAGTTACTGCCTTTTTGCCAGTATATGAAGGAGGCGTGCTCTCTTTTTTCGTTGTATTCAATTCAATTAGCTTACCGAGCTCGATGCCCTTGAGGATTTGATAATCTTTGACCGTCTGTGCGTTAAGAAGATGTAGGAGCTTTTCCATCGCAAGACCATTTGTAGCCTCTTCAATTAAAATTTCTACAGTGAATAAGTGACCTGTGTGGTTCTGTTTACCTTGACTCATATGGCCTCCTTGCAGCCTAGAAATTGCTCATGTCCTAACTATATCATGTTATGATATCCAAATATAGATTGGTTTTTCATTCGTACAACTTTTGTATACAAAAAGAGGAGGAACCTATGTCAAACAAAACGAATGCCTGCCGAATCCTCGATTCTCTCCAGATTGCTTATTCGCTACATGAATATGAGTGGGATGAGGATCAGTTGGATGCCACTACCGTTGCCGCTAAAGTGGGGCTTAAACCTAGTCAGCTGTACAAAACGCTTATCTTAAAAGGGGACAAGACAGGTGTCCTCGCAGCCTGCATTCCCGGCGACCAGGAACTGAACTTGAAGAGTCTCGCTTCCGAAAGCGGGAATAAAAAAATTGAAATGGTGGCTGTCAAAGACATCCAATCACTTACAGGCTACATACGGGGCGGAGTATCTCCACTGGGGATGAAGAAGAAGTATCCCTTTTACCTGCATGCGACGGTGGAGTCGATGGAGTTGGTTAGCATCAGCGGCGGCCGCCGGGGGTTGCAGATATTTCTGCGGGGGGAAGATTTGGTATCCGCCTCTGAGGGGCGGTTGGTGGATATCGCTTATTAGCCAGAGGGATCGAGGGGCGGCAGTCATGCGCTGGCGAGGCAACGTGCGCTCCAGGTTTCGCGGGCGTTGGCTTGTGGGAGCGTAACGTGCGACTGTGCGCGGGTCGTGGAGAGCTAACGGACCACAGAGCCGTTATTTTCGATAAATGGCCCTCCTCGCAATTCTAACGGACCACAGAGCCGTTAATTGATCAAAAGACAGCCAAATTTCATGCTAATCACGAGAATAGTAGCTGTGGAGTCCGTTAGAAATTGAAAATGGCCTATTTTCTCCAAATAAGGGCCGCTCGGTCCGTAAGCTCGGCATACCACCCAAAAATTCTTTTTCCACCAAACATCACACCGTACTAGCCGCACGCGCATATACTACCGTAAGACTGCAAAGAGGAGCTGTGCAGAGCATGATGCGCGTTGAACCTATTCTCCTTGAGGGACATACTGCAATTGCGATAGAGGTTAAATTGCCCAAGACGACGCTGCTGGTAGTAACGACAGATAAAGGATACATTATGTGCGGTGCGTTAGACGTTGCACTGCTCAACGAGCGTTTGAGCGAACGCAACATTGTCGCGGCAAGAGCTACTGGCGTTCGCACGATTGAGGAGCTTCTGGAAGCACCGCTTGAATCGGTGACGTACACGGCTGAAGATCTGGGCATTTTTGCTGGCATGACGGGAAGGGAAGCCATTTTGAGAATGATGTAAATAGAACGCTTCGGATCAGCAGATCCGGGCGTTTTTCTATTTTTTGTCGGTAAAAAGAACAAAGGCTGTCCGTTTACATTGTGCAAAAAACCAAAAATGAAACGGAAAGGCGATTACCTGCAATTTCCTGAGTATTTTTCTAAACACAGGCGTTGTCATTTTATTGACCAGATGTTAAAATATGATTCGTTCCATACATAGCACGGGGGGAATTTTAATGAAAAAAATATCATTTCTTGTTTTAACAGCAGCACTAGTCATCGGATTAACGGGTTGTGGGGCTAAAGATAGCGGCGCCGGCGGCACAAAGTATAAGTTTGCGACAGATGCTGCTTATGCGCCAATGGAATATATGGACAAGGACAAGATGACCGGTTTTGACGTCGATTTTCTTGCAGAAGTTATGAAAGAAGCAGGACTTTCCTATGAACTAACGAATACTGGTTGGGATACCATGCTTACAAGTGTTAAACAAGGTAAAGAGTATCAAGGTGGTATTTCCAGCGTTTCGATTACGGATGAGCGCAAACAGTCTTATGACTACTCCATCCCGTATTTCGAATCCACCAACATGATTCTGGTCAAAGAAGGCAGCCCGATCAAAAGCGCGACTGACCTGAAAGACAAGAAGGTTGCTGTTCAAATCTCCACAACAGCTGATACGCTTATGAGCAAAATCATGGGTGATAAAAATCCATCCTTGAAACGTCTTGATAACAACACGCTTGCACTGATGGAACTTGAAAATAACGGGGTAGACGCAGTTGTTGCGGATATCGCCATCGTTCGTGAATATGTGAAAAATAACCCGAACAAAAAATTAGTCGCGATTCCCGATCCTAAGAACTTTGAGTCCGAATACTACGGTATCCTGCTTCCAAAAGGCAGCGAGCTGAAAGCGAAACTTGACCCGGCAATCAAAAAAGTGATTGAAAACGGGGCTTATGCAAAAGTGTACAAAAAATGGTTCGGTCAAGAACCAGACACGAAAAAATTGCTTGAACAAAAATAAGAAGAGAAGCAGCATGCGTGACTTCAACCTTACGCATGCTGTTGTTCTGTTATCAGCATAATAAGGTAAGAAAGGAAGTGTGGAATGGAGTTTCGTTTTGATATTATTATTGAATATCTACCGCTTTTATTAAAAGGTACACTATGGACCATTGGGATATCCATTTTGTCCATTTGTTTCGGCTCCGTGCTGGGGTTGGCAGTTGGATTAGGCAAAATGTCTCACCGCGGCTACTTAAGATGGCCAACTAGCATTTACGTGAACTTTTTCCGCGGCACACCGCTGTTGGTGCAAATTTTGCTAGTACATTTCGGGGTCGTTCCCTTATTTCTAGGTACAACCAATGCTATCATTGCTTCTATTGTTGCCTTATCTTTGAACTCTGCAGGATACATGGCCGAAATTTTCAGAGCAGGTATTCAGTCCATCGATAAAGGCCAAACGGAGGCCGCGCATTCGCTAGGTATGACACATTACCAAACGATGAAAAAGGTCATTTTACCGCAAGCGATCAAGCGGATGATTCCTCCATTTGGGAATGAGTTTATCGTGTTGATCAAGGATTCCTCCCTGTTTGCAATTATTGCTGCACCCGAATTGATGTATTGGTCTAATGCGATGCGCAGCCAATATTTCGCTGTGTGGGAGCCGTATTTGACGGCAGCATTGATTTATTTCATCCTCACTTATTCTCTAAGCAAGCTGCTTAGCTATGTGGAAAGGAGAGTGTAGAGATATGACCGCTATGATTGAAGTTAGAAATCTTAAAAAAGCTTTCGGCAATAACGTTGTTTTGCGGGATATTTCCGCAGATATTCAGCACCAAGAGGTTTTGGTTGTGATTGGTCCTTCGGGATCGGGGAAGTCGACGTTTCTGCGTTGTCTGAACCTTTTGGAGCAGCCTAATGGCGGTTCCATCAAGGTTGAAGGGAAAAACATCATGGACCCGACGAATAAAATCAATGAGATCCGCATGGAGCTCGGCATGGTGTTCCAACGTTTTCATCTTTTCCCGCATATGAAAGTTATTGATAATATCATGCTGGCGCCGATTCAAGTACGTAAATGGTCAGAGGATAAAGCGCGTAAAAAAGCGTTGGAACTTCTAACGAAAGTGGGACTCGCTGATAAAGCTGATGCTTATCCAGATTCGCTTTCCGGAGGTCAAGCGCAGCGTGTCGCGATTGCTCGCGCACTTGCGATGGAGCCGAAGATTATGCTGTTCGATGAGCCGACATCCGCGCTGGATCCCGAAATGGTCGGAGAGGTGCTGGCCGTTATGAAGCAGCTGGCGAAGGAAGGGATGACGATGGTTGTCGTGACCCATGAAATGGGCTTCGCCCGCGAGGTCGGCGACCGCGTTATGTTTATGGAGCAAGGCGTTATTGTAGAAGAAGGCAATCCGAAGCAAATTTTTGAAAACCCGCAACAAGAGCGGACGAAGTCATTTTTGTCCAAAGTGCTTTAGTACGGTGAATAAGAATAGTAGAAGTGGAAAAAGGAGCTATCTCATTGGGGCTGGAATGACCTGATGAGATAGCTCCTTTTTTCTGTCTATCTTTTTGGCAAAAAATAGATTTATAATGAAATAACTATCAACTGCAACATGAAAAGGATGTCTAGTTTTTTGTTATGTAAAGGTTTACATTTAGGAGAAGATCCAAGATTTAGGAATGAAAATGAGGTGCTAACTTTGACTATGCAGGCAGATCAGGTGCCAATGGTGCAAGCTATCGGTGTTACGCGAGTGTTTGGAAAAGGATCTGGAGCGGTCCACGCACTGCGGGGAGCTCATCTCAGTATTCCCAAAGGCAGACTTGTGGCCTTGCGCGGAAGATCAGGTTCAGGCAAGACAACGCTGCTCAATATTCTCGGGGCACTCGATCATCCCTCGGAAGGCGCCGTTTATTTAGAGGGCATGGAGATAAGCAGCCTATCGGAGGCCAAGCGCAATGAAGTCAGACGGAAGCAGATCGGTCTTATTTTTCAATCTTTTGCTTTAGTTCCGTATATGTCCGCGTACGAGAATGTTGAATTTGGTTTGCGCATTTCGGGTATTCCACCCAAGCATTATAAACAATTAGCTGAAGAAGCACTGGATTTCGTCGGTTTGAAAATGAGAATGAAGCATCGTCCTTATGAACTTTCTGGCGGCGAGCAGCAGCGGGTAGCGATTGCCAGAGCCATCGCTCACAAGCCCAAGTTGATTTTGGCCGATGAGCCTACAGCGGAGCTGGACAGCAGAATGGGACTCCAAGTGCTTAAATTATTCAAAGATTTGGTGCAAGAAGGAATGACCATTATTTTGACCACGCATGATCTCGCGATTATGGAAATTGTAGATGAAGTGTATGCATTGGAGGATGGTACCATTGTCGATGAAGGTTAATCCATTTGCGTCTAAGATCGTTCTTATCACGGGTGTTGTGCTATTCCTGGCTGGTTGTTCCCTATTGCCCAAAGAAGAGGAGGCGCTGAAGCCGCCATTAGTCAAACCGGTGAAAGAAAACTTTGAGCTTTATGAAGTGAAGAAAGGCAACATAACGAAAAAAGCGGTTTTTATGGGGACGTTCAAGTCTAGCCAAACAAGCAATTACTATTTTAAAGAGTCTGACCATCACTTAGCTGGTTTGCGCGTCAAATTAGGCGATGTGGTCAAGCCGGGGGATGTGCTGGCTGAACTGGAACAGGGTGATCTGCTAACTCGGATTGCCCTTCAAAAACTGAATTTGGAGAAAGCCCAGATCGCTAGTGTGCAGTCCAGGCAAGCTGATCCTGACCAAACGCTTGCGCTGCGTTTAAAGGATATTGATATTGAAGCTGCACAGCTGCAATTGAATTCCTTGCAAGATCAGCTGAATAAGACAAGGTTAGTGGCAGAGACCGGTGGCGTTGTTACTTTTGTAACGGATGCTCAGCAAGGAAGTGTAGTGGATGCCTTCAATACGCTCGTGGTTCTGTCCGATCCTGAGCATTTGGAGCTTTCTTATGAAGCTACAGACGTTGGAACACTTATGGGAATAGAAGTTGGCATGAACGTAGAAGTCAAGCTCGCCAAGTCGGGGAATACGGTACAAGGCAAAGTGCTGCGAACACCTTCAAGCTCGCCGCCAACCGATAACAAAGCACAAGCTGAAAGAAACGCCAAAACGATTATTATTGGGGTTCCTGTTGGAACAGAGGGCGCAGAGATTGGCGCATCCGGCGATATGACAATTGTCGTTGAGCACCGGGAAAATGTCATCATAATCCCGAGAAAAGGCCTTCGGACTTATTTGGGGAGAGATTATGTGCAAGTGCTGAATGGAGAGAGCCGAAAAGAAGTTGATGTCGAAAAAGGCCTTGTCACCCCAACGGAAGTTGAAATCCGTACGGGACTTAAGGAAGGTCAAAATGTCATTTTGGAGAACTAGATCAACTTAGGAGGATTGCAATGGCTTTAATTCTGATGATTCTCCGTAAAATGGTTAAAAATCGCTGGCTCGAGCTTAGTTTATTAGTTGGGCTCATTATTTCCGTAGCTCTTGCAAGCTCGATGCCTATTTATACGCACGCCATTTTACAGCGCATGCTGATTAAAGACTTGGAAGTTCTGCAAACAGACACCACGCAATATCCGGGGCAAGTGTATGACTACGCGTACTTTGTGAGATCTGAGAAGGAGCCGGACGAAGATCGTCTTCTCGCGGAAACGGATGCTTTTTTGACCGAAAAAAGTAAGGCATTTGGCGTGCCTATCCTGCTTTCAACGACCACGCGCAGCACGATGAATTTCAATTTTAAACCGAGTGATCCGAGTAAAGTCGACCCAAGTGTGAAGCGTCTGGGCGAGCTGACAGCGATGTCGTCGTTAGATCAGCATATTCGTCTTGTGGACGGTGTCATGCCTTCCGCAGAGCCTGTGAACGGCGTATATGAGGCATGGGTGTTTCCTGAACTGCTGACGGAGATGAAGATTGTACTTGGCAATGAATTAACCATCCAAGACGAGGATTTGAAACAAAGTATTCGTATTAAACCCGTAGCGGTCATTGATCGCAGCGATTATGCCGATCCTTATTGGACGAATAATACGTATGACTTGCGTTCAAGATTTTTCATTCCTTTTGGATTATTTGAGAAAGAAATTACGAATAACAAAGCGTTTACTAGCCTGTATAGCTTTTGGAATTTCGTACTCGATTATCATCAATTAAAGTTGGAGGGGTTGGGAGCTTATACCGCTGCACATGCACAAATGGAAGGCTACTTAAGCAGTCGGTTCAATTCTTATAAAGCGGAGAATCCTTCGCTTCCTACTTTGAAAGTGTACGGTGAGAAAGAGAAGAAACTAAGAATGATGTTATGGTCGCTGAACGTGCCCGTCAGCATTTTGTTAGCCTTTTATTTATTCATGGTGGCTAATTTGATTACCGAGAGGCAAAAAACAGAAATTGCCGTTCTGCGCAGTAGAGGAGCAAGCCGTACACAGATTTTATTAGGTTATGTGCTGGAGGGAGCCTTGCTGGGGGGAATTGCTCTTCTGATAGGACCAGCCATCGGCATGCAATTGACCAAAATTTTAGGTGCCTCCAATGGGTTTCTGGAGTTCGTACAGCGCTCTGCTATGGAAGTGAAGCTGAATCAGGAAGCTTACCAATATGCTTTGGTCGCTGTGGTGGCATCGGTTTGCATGACGCTCATTCCGGCCGTTATGGCGACGCGTACGACGATTGTCGGCCATAAGCAATCGCTTGCGAGGAAGAATAGGCTTTCTTTTGTTCATAAAATCTTTCTCGATATTATCTTATTAGCGGTATCCATTTATTTATTGCAGAGTTTTAATCGACGGATGTCGGATCTGGTAGCCCTTGGGCTGGATTCCATGGACATGAAGGTCGATCCCCTCCTGTTTGTTGTACCGGCTTTATTCATATTTGCAATGGGTTTGTTCCTCCTGCGGATCTATCCGTGGGTGATTCAATTGGTCTATACGGTGGGGCGCAAATGGTGGCCGCCTTATCTGTATTCGACGCTCCTTCAGGTAGGCAGGTCTACTACCCAGTACCAATTTATCATGCTTTTTATCGTGATGACATTGGCCACCGGTTTGTTTAGTGCAAGCGCAGCCCGGACGATAAACAAAAACATTGAAGAGAAGATCCGCTATACGAATGGGAGCGATATTGTTTTGCAAACGCCATGGGATAACGACGCCCCACCGCCACAGTCTGGCCCTTCAGGCCCCTCGGGTGATGCGAGTTCTCCTGCTAATGAAGTTGCCGTGAAAAAAAGAGTGCAATATACAGAGCCGCCGTTTCTTCCATTTACCCAACTGACGGGTGTAGAATCTGCTGCACGTGTTTTTCAGAAGAAAGATGCTTACCTCTCAATCGGCAAAGAAACGAAGCGGACAACTTTGATGGGCATCGACACGGATGAATTCGGCCAAACGGCCTGGCTTCGCGATCAATTGCTGGATCATCACTTCTACGATTATCTGAATTTGCTCGCTGGGGATTCCAAGGCTGTGCTTATTTCCAGGTCCATTGCCGAAGAAACAGGAGCTAAAGTTGGCGATACGGTGAATATTGGCTGGGGGGATGTAAGAGGAACCTCAGCTATCGTCTATGGGATTATCGACTACTGGCCAAGCTGGAATCCTAATCCGATACTGACGGCTCCGTCGAGTAGCGGGAGCACGTCAGGCACGACGAAAAAGACGAAGGTGGATGCGCCTAAGCTCGTCGTGGGACATCTCTCCTACTTCCAAAATAATTTGGCTGTGGAGCCGTATGAGGTATGGCTTAAGCTGAAACCTGACATGACCAGTCAAGCTTTATATGAAGCGCTAGAGCTTAAGAATATCAAGATTACAAGCTTGGTTGATACGAAACAGATGTTAGTCCGTTCCAAAAATGATCCCTTTCAACTGGCCGTGAACGGCGTTATGACGCTTGGCTTCTTGATTGCAATCGGCATCAGCTTCATGGGATTCCTTTTATACTGGGTGCTCTCCTTATCCGGTCGAATTCTACAATTCGGCGTACTTCGTGCGATGGGAATTTCTTATGCGCAATTGATTGGGATGCTGGTTGCCGAGCAGCTGTTAACCTCCGGCGCAGCCGTCCTGATTGGGATGATTACAGGGAATACAGCCAGCCGTTTATTTGTTCCCTTGTTCCAATTAACGTTCGACTCATCAACGCAAGTACCGCCTTTTCAAGTGAGTTTCGATCCTAACGATCAGCTGCATTTATACGTCATTGTCTTAGTGATGATAGGGATTGGACTGCTGCTGCTTGGCGGGATGCTCTCCAGAGTTAAGATTCATCAAGCCATTAAGCTTGGGGAGGATTAAGCATGATTCACTGTGAAAATTTAGTTAAAATTTATAAAGCAGCCGATCTTGAAGTCGTCGCTTTGCAAGGGCTTGACCTCCACGTCGAGGAAGGGGAACTGATGGCGATTATCGGAAACAGCGGCAGCGGGAAATCGACGTTGTTGAATATGCTGGGAGGGCTTGATCGGCCCTCAGCAGGTAATCTCCATGTGGATGGGAAGGATTTGTTGAAGTTTAAGGAAGCTGATCTGGTCAAGTATAAAAGGGAAACCGTTGGCTTCGTCTGGCAAAATAATGCGAGAAACCTGATTCCTTATTTGACAGCTTTGGAAAATGTGGAACTGCCCATCCTTCTCCAAGGGCGTCGCAAGCGTCACCGTGCTTTAGATTTGCTGGAAGCTGTAGGCTTAAGCCATCGTAGAAGCAATAAGCTTAATGAGCTCTCTGGCGGGGAGCAGCAGCGTGTCGCTATTGCGATTGCGCTTGCGAATCAACCAAGGCTCCTGCTGGCGGATGAACCCACGGGATCTGTCGATACGAAAATGGCGAATCAGATTCTCGATCTATTTCGTGAACTGAACCGCAGTTTTGGCTTAACTGTTGTAATTGTTACGCATGATCCGCTTTTGGCCAAGAAGGTGGACCGGGTGGTTGCCATTCGGGACGGCAAAACGTCCTCGGAGATTCTAAGGCGTAAATCCTATCAAGAGGAATTGCTGGAGCTTGAACAGGGCATCCTGGCGGCCGAAGAGGATTCCCATGTGGAGTATGCCGTTGTTGACAAAGCGGGCAGACTGCAAATTCCGGCCAATTTCCTCGACTCGATTGGAGCTTCACGGACGAATAAGGTGCGCGTAGCAATGGAGGATGGACGGATCGTCCTGTTACCGCCAGACAAGACATAGAAGGAAACTTGCAGAAACCTTTTCGTTCAATGAAACAAGTATAGAAAATAATGCCAGTATGGTATATTGACTATGACTAGATATTTCCATTAGAATGAATACATAGTATTCCAGTAGGAATTATCGAGTTATTAACCGCGAATCCATCCACCATCCAAGGAGGCATGTGCAATGTCAGATTCAAAACGCCAGTACTTACCGGAAACACTAGCCATTCATGCAGGTCAAGAAATCGATTCTGCAACCAATTCAAGAGCTGTTCCGATTTATCAAACAACGTCTTACGTTTTTAACGATACGGACCACGCCGCTAATTTATTTGCGCTCAAAGAGTTTGGTAATATTTATACGCGAATTATGAATCCGACGACCGATGTTTTTGAAAAGCGGATTGCTGCACTGGAAGGTGCACCAGCGGCTCTTGCCGTAGCGTCCGGGCAGGCTGCTATTACGTTCGCAATTTTGAATATCGCTGAAGCCGGCGATGAAATCGTATCTGCATCTTCCTTGTATGGCGGAACTTATAATTTATTCTCAAATACATTAGCTAAGCTGGGAATTAACGTTAAGTTCGTTGACCCAAGCAATCCGGAAAATTTCCGCAGCGCTATTACGGATAAAACAAAAGCGGTTTACGCTGAGTCAATCGGCAATCCCAAAGGTGATATCCTTGATATTGAAGCTGTGGCGGCTATTGCGCATGAGAATGGCATTCCATTGATTGTCGATAATACATTCCCAAGTCCTTACCTCCTAAGACCAATCGAGCACGGTGCTGACATTGTCGTTCACTCGGCAACTAAATTTATTGGCGGCCACGGAACGACGATTGGCGGCGTTATTGTTGACAGCGGCAAGTTCGATTGGGTAGCTAGCGGTAAATTCCCGGGCCTGACGAAGCCAGATCCAAGCTATAATGGTGTTGTCTACACAGATGCGGTAGGGCCAATTGCCTATATTATCAAAGCAAGAGTTCAGCTGCTTCGCGACTTGGGTGCCTCACTGTCACCAAACAGCTCGTTCTTGCTCCTGCAAGGACTGGAGACCCTGCATTTGCGTCTGGAACGCCATAGCTCGAATGCCCTGAAAGTGGCTCAATTCTTGGAGTCTCATGATGCGGTCCAATGGGTAAGCTATTCCGGGCTGGAAAGCCATCCTTCCTATCCGCTTGCTCAGAAATATCTGCCTAAGGGTCAAGGGGCTATCTTGAGCTTTGAGATCAAAGGCGGCGTTGAAGCGGGTAAGAAGCTGATTCATTCCGTTGAGCTCTTCTCACATTTGGCCAATGTAGGAGATTCCAAATCACTCATTATTCATCCGGCCAGCACAACACACTCCCAATTGAGTGAACAGGAGCAGATTTCCGCAGGCGTGACCGCTGGACTTATTCGTTTATCCGTTGGAACGGAAGCTATTGAAGATATCATCTATGATCTAGAGCAGGCAATTGCCGCAAGTCAAGCTTAAGCAAACGATGAGAAACTGATGAAACTTGTAACCAACAACCGTTAGGCATAAAATATGAGAAGGCTGCGATTTAGGCGCAAAACCTAGATGGCAGTCTTTTTACGTTGAGATTCGATTTCATGCAACTTTTACTGGAGATGAGAAGTCTATATTTCATGTGTAAGTTTTTCAATTTCGAGGAGGCATTCACCTGAGCATGAACAAAATGACGACATACTCGCTCGCCCTATTAGTGGTGTTATCCATCCTAACGGGATGCGGCAAAGAGGAAGCTGTACCAAGCACGAGCCCAACTGCCAGCGCGACAACAACGGCTACACCAAATACGGCGACTCCCACAACATCGCCTGTGACAACGGCGACAGCTTCGCCGCAAACAAGTTCTAAGCCGGTTCAGAATCCTTCGGCTTCTCCGAAGGCATCCAGTACGCCTTCCAAAGGCGATGGTCTTCAAGTCATCGCCAAACCGGAAAGTGTAACGGTCCTTGTGAATAAACAATTTTCACTTCCTTCAAGTTATGAGCCGACGGATTTGGTCTATCCGGATATCCCTTTTACATTCGCGGAGAAGACTGAAAAACGCAAAATGCGCAGCGTCGCAGCGGAAGCGATTGAAAAGCTGGTTGCAGGCGCGAAAAAGGATGGTATTAACATAGCCGGTGTCTCGGCTTATCGATCATATGCCACGCAGAAGTCGCTATTCCAACGTTACGTTCAGAAGGATGGCGAGGAGAAGGCGAAGATGTACAGCGCCGTGCCGGGAACCAGTGAGCATGAAACTGGACTTGCTATCGATGTATCCGGCAGTGATGGAAAATGTGCCGCGGAAGACTGCTTTGGTGGGACCAAAGAAGCGAATTGGCTGGAGAAGCATGTCCAGGACTACGGATTTGTGATCCGCTATCCTAAGGGGAAAGAGAAAATTACCGGATACCAATACGAGCCATGGCACATTCGATATGTAGGTGTTGATACGGCTAAGGATATGGTTGCCAAAAAGATGACGATGGAAGAGTACTACAATGCGGTGCCTGTAAGTAAATAAAGTGATGTCGTTGATGTCGTTATTTTGCACCCTTGTCTGTCGCTAATTCGAAATTTATCAAGCTGCTTAGGCATGTTAAAATGAAGCCAAGTCACTTATTTGGAGGTTAACATGATTAAAGTAGCAATGTTAAGTTTTTGGCACGTGCATGCAAGAGACTATGCAAAACAGGTTACTGAGCACAAAGATACCGAGATTGTAGCGGTGTGGGATGAAATTCCTGAGCGCGGACAAGCAGAAGCGTCGCAGCGTGGTGTTGCCTTTTATACGGATCTTGCTGAGTTACTGGCAAATAAGGATATTGACGGCGTCGTTGTAGACACACCGACAAACATGCACCGTGATGTGATGGTTGCCGCTGCCAAGGCGGGTAAACATATTTTTACAGAGAAAGTTATTGCTCCAACGTTACATGAAGTGAATGAAATTTTGGACGCGGTAAATGAAGCCGGTGTAACTTTGACTGTTTCATTGCCGCGTTTGAATCCAACGTATACATTAGCGGTTCAAGAGATTATTGAGAAGGAACTGCTGGGCCAGATTACGCTAGTGCGTACTCGTCTATCCCACAATGGCGGTATTTCTACAGATGTGAATCCGAAAGGCTGGCTTCCTGAGCATTTCTACAATGCTGAACAATGCGGCGGCGGCGCGTTAATCGACCTTGGCTGCCATCCGATGTATCTAACTCGTCTATTCTTAGGTCTTCCTGAATCTGTAAGCGCTTCTTATGGCTATGTGACGGGCAGAGAAGTTGAAGATAATGCCGTAGCTACGCTTCAGTATGCGAATGGCGCTCTGGGCATCGTAGAGGCTGGTTTTGTGAACGCTCATTCGCCATTTGTGATTGAAGTTCATGGCACTGAAGGCAGTGTGCTGTACTCTGATCATGACGGAAGAGTTCTAGTGCGTACGAGAAAAAATGCTGACGCTGGCTGGACTGCTTACGAAAACGGTCCGAAAGAGAAACCGTCTGCTTTTGATCAATGGGTAGCGCACATTCAAAACGGTACAAAAGCCACTGAAAATATTCAGCTGGCTGTGGACTTAACGAAGTTGATGGAGGCTTCCAACCGCTCCGCCGGGTCCAAACAACAAGTACGTATTGATTCTCTAGCTCAGTAATAAATCATCTGCACAGAATGGATGGAGGTTCAGCATGAGTCAGCCCTTTTACTTCGAACCGATGCTTGAAAATCCAATGGCACTTGATCGCTTGGACTTACGATTCCGGTGGGGTTCTTACGGAATCCGGGTGCTTCGCTGCCATCTGACCTCCTTTCCGGCTGGAACGGTAATTGATTTCCATCATCATTCTGAATTCGAGTTTCATTATATCCCTAGTGGAAAAGGTAAAGTCATCCTGGATGGGGTCACCCACGCTTTGCAAGAAGGGATGCTGTATGTCACAGCACCAGGTGTCTCGCACCGCCAAGAGGCGGATGAACACGATAAGATGGATGAGCTGTGTTTGCATGTTGATTTTGTGCGGCTGGAAGGGTCACCGCTGGACGGAGACGCTGGAAGCGAATCGCAGGCTTGGGGTGAAGCATGGGAGATTGCAGAGGCAGATGCTTGCATCAAGCAGCTAAGCGAGCTTCCGCATCTTCCTGCCTTTGACCGTCAGGAAGCGATGAAATGCTTTCTGGTCGCCTTCGAAGCTTGGCGGGACAACCAGCTCGGCCAATATACGATCATCAAGCAATCGATTATCCAGATGCTGCTGAGAACAATTGGCGCTTACAAAGCGGATCATCAGGGGCTCGATTTGCCGGCACGCGATATGAAAAGCTACCGCTACCAACTGGCTGTACAGTTCATCGAAGACAACTTCCGGCGCCCTTTGACACTTGAAGGGGTTGCCGAGCGGCTGCAGATCTCCTCGCGGCAGCTTCAGCGCATCTTTAAAGAACAGGCGAACATTTCATTCAGTGAATATTTGGAGCAGGTTCGTTTAAAGCACGTGTGCACAGAGCTGTTGCAAACGACGATGACCTTGGAGAAAATCGCCGAGAAGAGCGGCTTTGCTTCCAGCAATTATTTGCATTATGTTTTCAAAAAAGCGCATGGCGTCACGCCAAACCGGTATCGTGAGCGCCTGCATGGATAAGAAAAAGGCTGTTTCTGCCGTTATCGTAGTTGAGTTCAACTATGATGCGGCAGGAGCAGCCTTTTTTGCCGCTAATTGAAGCAGTGCCGGTCCGTGACAGGACCGAGGTCGAGTTTGCGGCTCGGCGGGGACTAGAGGGCGCTATTTCTTGCGAAAGGAGCCCTTTACGCACAGAAGGGGAACTATAGCCCCTTATTTCATCGGATTTGGCTGAAATCACGCCTAAAACGTTGAAATAAGGACCTGTAGTTCCCCAAGAACTAGAAAACGGGCCGATTGGGCAGCAATAGCGCCCTCAGGTTCCGCAAATTGTGCATAAGGGTGCTAGCTTATTCAAAAAGCTTACGCAAGTTCTCCGCATATGGAGCACGAACGATGCCTTTTTCCGTAATAATCGCCGTCACATACTCATTTGGTGTGACATCAAAGGCAGGGTTAAACACTTTTACGCCTTGCGGTGCCGTACGTTTGCCGAAGCCTTGCGTGATTTCATCCTCATGGCGTTCTTCGATCGGAATGTCCCCACCCGTAGGTGTGTTCAAATCGATTGTGGAGATCGGGCTCGCCACGTAGAACGGAATCCCGTGCGCTTTCGCCAAGACCGCCACGCTGTACGTGCCGATCTTGTTGGCTACATCGCCGTTAGCCGCTACGCGGTCGGTTCCGACGATGACCGCCTGGATCCAACCCTTGGACATGACCGCGCCGGCCATGTTGTCACAGATCAGCGTCACGTCGACGCCGGCCTGCTGCAGTTCAAAAGCTGTAAGCCGCGCGCCTTGCAGCACGGGCCGAGTCTCATCCGCGAACACTTTCAGGTTCACGCCTTTTTCCTTTGCCAAGTAGAACGGCGCTAGCGCCGTGCCGTACTTGGCTGTCGCCAAACCACCGGCGTTGCAGTGCGTCAGCACGCCGAAGCCATCTTCGAACAGCGTCAGCGCGTGTTCGCCGATTTGGCGGTTCGTCTCCTCGTCCTCCGCTTGAATCTTCTGCGCTTCGTCGAGAAGCGCTGCTTTGAACGCGTCCGCGCTAACGCCGGCCGCTGCCAAACTGCCTGCTTGCGCTCTCATCCGGTCGAGCGCCCAGAACAAGTTCACCGCTGTCGGACGAGACGTCGCCAGGTAGTCGGCTTGCTTCTGGACTTCCGCCAGAAGCTTAGCCACGTCAGCATCCACATTGCGGATGCCCAGATATACACCATACGCGGCGGCAATTCCGATAGCCGGTGCGCCGCGAACTTTCAAGTGACGGATCGCTTCCCACACCTCGATCGGTGTTTCAAGCGGTAAATACACAATCTCTTCCGGCAGCAACCGTTGATCTAACAGATCAAGCTGCTGTCCATTCCAACGCAAGGATTGCAAGGCACCTTGCGCCTCTAAATTTTCTAAGTTCTTGTTAGTCATAGAACAAATCCTCTTTCTACTGCTGATTCTTTGGTGACGATGGCGATGAGCTCATCGATAGAAGTTACTTGACGGTTTGCGCGAATGCAGCTTGTGCCGATCGCTAACGCCAAACGCTGAGCGCGTTCTCTAGCGGCGTTATCCTCAATTTTATCAATATCTGCAACATGCGCAAGTCCTACGATACGGCGCACCATTTTTGCTCCGGTGAAGCCCACTGTATCCTGAAGCAGGTTTTTAAGAAAATAATCCTGGTAGCCTGGCGTTTGGAAGACACGATCTACACCATGTTCGTTCCACAAGGCGCGGAAGTTCGTTTCAAAATGCGTCCATACCTCTTTCACTGTTTTCAACAAGTAAGCGCGGTACGCTTCACGGCTTTCGTGATCTTGACTCCAGCCTTCTTGTCCGGCAAAGTTGAGAATCAGATTCGCGAGCACAGCGCCGATATCGAAGCCCATTGGCCCGTAATAAGCGAATTCCGGGTCGATCACTTTCGTGGAATCAGGTTTGATGAAAATACTTCCGGTGTGCAAATCGCCATGAAGCAGCGCTTGCGCGTTTGTCAAAAATTTCTGGCGAAGAATCGCGACTTCCAAGTGAAGCTCGCTGTCTGCCCAAAGCTGCTCTGCCGCATCGCGGATATGATCTTCAATACTGTTCGTATCGGCATCGCGGTACGGATCGTCGAAAATCAAATCCTCCGTAATTTTGCAAAGCTCTGGATTGATGAAGCGGCCTTGTTGGATTTTCTTTTCCTGTTGATTTTTGCCTAAATCCGAAGTGAAAAACAAGGTGTTTGCCATAAAGCGGCCGATATGCTCGGCAAACAGCGGATATTCGTTCCGTTCAATTAACCCTCTGCGCATAATGATATGATCGCTTAGATCCTCCATGACCGTCAGCGCAAGATCCGCATCATACGCATAAACATGTGGAACAAGATCCGGAACTAATCCTTCTTCAATAATGAGCGCTTCGCTTTCAATACGTGCCCGATCAAGCGTCAACGGCCAGGATTCTCCGACAACCTTTGCATAAGGTAGGGCTTGCTTCAAAATAATGCTTTTTCCTGAAGTTTTTTCCGAGATGCGAAAAACGAGATTTAAGTTGCCGTCGCCGATTTCCTGGCTGGTCAATTCCGATTCCGGCTGGAACAAATTCGGGATTTGACGAGCGTATTCAATCGCTTGAGCTTCACTTAAAGGATGATATGTAGACATGGTTTGCCTCCTAATAAGTCATTGAAATTAATTCCAACTAGTTTACTGTGTATTAATCGTCTTTCCCTAGTATAAGGCAAAAAGGGGCCGCTTGAAATACTCTCTTCGGAAATGTTGCACAAATTACATAAAATAAGTGCAAAGAACGCACAGTAACGTGTACATGCTCTACCGACAACAACAACTAGGAGGCATTTCTTATGGCAACAACGACCTTAACATCAGCTCAATCCATCCAAACCATTCTCAATAAGCAAATAGCCAATTGGGGTTTGCTTTTTGTGAAGCTCCATAACTTCCACTGGTATGTAAAAGGTAACCAATTTTTCACGCTGCACGTCAAATTCGAGGAGCTGTACAATGAAGCGGCTCTGCACATTGATGAACTTGCTGAACGTCTTCTTTCGATTGGCGGTCAACCTGCGGCTACCATGAAAGCCTATATTGAACTGTCCTCCTTGAAAGAGGCGCAAGGAACCGAAACAGCAACCAAAATGGTTGAAGCTGTCATCGAAGATTTCACGATTCTTACCCAAGAGTTAAAAGCCGGTATGCAGGCTTGTGAAGAAGTACAGGACGAAACGACTTCGGACATGCTGTTAGCCATTCAGACTTCGCTGGAAAAACACCGCTGGATGCTGCAATCATTCCTTGGATAGGTCAAATTACCAACCTCTTTACAATTTCTTTAAGCTGAAAAAACATGAGCCTAACGATACTTCGTTATACTGGTACCAAATTCGCTTTCGGAGGATCTTATGATGATGAAAATCCTGAATGTGCTGCTGGTAATGGCCGCGTGCTTTTTCTTGTTATTCATGGCTTTCGAGGCGGAGTCTCCCGGGAAGAATCAAGACCCAAATCCGATGAAACAGAATCAAACACAGTTTGCCCGTATACAACAATCGTATTACGCCGAAGATGTAAATAAGTAGACTTAGGGATGGCCTGAGAGCCATCCCTTTCTTTTCGTCCTTCAAAGTGTGTTGTTTTGCTTCTCCAAATTCCTTATAATAAATGGATTATTGGGAGAACAAGGAGTTGGCGTCGGTGGAAAAACCAAAAGCCCTGAAAGAATGGGCTTCGGCTATCAAAGCACTGGAAGACGGCACACAAATTTTTATTATGCGCAAAGGGGGTATTGTTGAAGAAACGAGGGATTTTCAAGTCGAATCGAATGATTTTTTTCTTTATCCTACTTACGAGCACCAGAGAAAAGAGTTACTCAAGGAAAGTTATCGAAACGTGATTGACGAAACCTTGGTCGGTTGGCGTGCGCAGGATGATCAGGTCACAATCCGTTCGTATGCCCGGATGATCGAGGATATTGAGATTAGTGATGGAGAGCTGCTGCATAAGCTTCATCCTTATCACATTTGGACGGAAAATTTCACGGAAGAAAGATTGAAGTGGAAGCGTAAAAATCCGCTGCATCTCATGCTTTTAAGAGTATATAAACTGGCAGAACCCTTACATATTCCAATTGAGCAAGCCTATATTGGCTGTAAATCATGGATTGAGCTTGGGACCGAAACACCGCCCGAATCCTCGCTAGTACCGGTTTTGAGCGATAAGGATTTTGCTGCAGAGGTTGCTGAAATCAAGCGAGCTTTGTTTTAAAAAAATGGTTTCATTTTCACAGAATGCCCATCTTTTTCAAGCAATTGCCCTTTCTTGATTTGACATAGTAAGTTATAATAGAATTATTCTAATGAGAATCAATGATAATCATATTATGATTATCGTTTTATCTAGAACATTTAAACATTATGGAGGCTTAATGAAAATGGCAAACTCACCAACATTTACAATAGACGGTCTTAGAGCGAACGTCGAAGGAAAGGAAATTTTGAAAGGGCTGAGCCTTGAAATCAAAGGCGGAGAAGTTCATGCCATCATGGGGCCGAACGGTACTGGTAAAAGTACGCTTGCATCCGCGCTGATGGGTCACCCGAAATATGAAGTCACAGAGGGGACCGTTACTTTAGAGGGCGAAGATGTTTTGGAAATGGCGGTTGACGAGAGAGCACGCGCTGGCTTGTTCCTGGCTATGCAGTACCCAAGTGAAATCACGGGTGTAACAAACGCTGACTTCTTGCGCAGTGCAATCAACGTGCGTCGTGGCGAAGGCAACGAGATCTCCCTGATCAAGTTTATCCGCCAAATGGAAGCGAAAATGAAACAACTTGAAATGAACCCTGAGTTCATGCACCGTTACTTGAACGAAGGTTTCTCCGGCGGTGAGAAAAAACGTAACGAAATTCTGCAAATGCTTTTGCTTGAGCCTAAATTCGTTATTCTTGACGAAATTGACTCCGGTCTGGATATCGATGCTTTGCGTATCGTTGCTGAAGGCGTTAACGCTATGCGCAGTGAAGAACGCGGCTTCTTGATCATTACGCATTACCAACGTTTGCTTAACTACGTTAAACCTGATTTTGTACATGTTATGATGCAAGGTCGCATCGTGAAGTCCGGTGGTCCAGAGCTAGCTGAGCGTCTGGAAGCGGAAGGTTACGATTGGATCAAAGAAGAACTCGGCATCGTGGACGAAACAGTTGGCCAAGACGAGGAAGAATTCAAAATCCCAATGAACACGACTGCGCCGAAGTACTAAAGAGAGGAGAGACTTTGATCTTAGGGTCAAAGGTCCTTATATATTAGGAGGAATACCATGAGTACTCAAACACAACTTTCCATAGATTCTAATGCTGTCATCGAGCTCTCCCGCAGCAAGCAGGAGCCGGAGTGGATGACTGCCCTTCGTACAGAAGGGTTGGCGTTAGCGAATTCTTTGGAATTACCTACGCTTGAAAAGACAAGAATTGATCGTTGGAGCATTTCCTCCTACGGTTCCTATAAAACGCAAGCCCCTCTAACTTCCCTTGAGTCTTTACCGGAAGTTGCCCAAGGTCTGACGAATTCAGATAATCTGATCGTTCAACGCAACTCCGGAGTTGTGTTCAGCCAGGTTTCCGAAGAGCTCAAGAAGCAAGGTGTTATTTTCACTGATTTGGAAACAGCAATTCGTGATCATGGCGATCTGGTGAAGCCTTACTTCATGAAAGCTGTCGAAGCGAACGAAAATCAAGTGACAGCTCTTCACGCTGCGCTTTGGAACGGTGGTATTTTCATCTACGTGCCAAAAGACGTTCGTGTGGATGTTCCGCTTCAAGCGCTGTTTGTTACGGATGATGCTGAAGCTACATTCGCTCCGCACGTGCTGATCGTTGCAGAGCAATTCAGCTCTGTTTCATACGTGGATAACTTCGTATCCTCCCTATCGGGAGCTGAGCTCGTACAAAACGGTATCGTTGAAGTGTTCGCGAAGCCGGGTTCACGTGTAAATTACGCATCCGTTCACAATTTTGAGGAGTCCGTTACGGACTTAACTTACCGCCGCGCTATCCTGGATAATGATGCTAGCATCGCGTGGGTAGTTGGAGAAATGAACTACGGGAATACAATGTCGGATACGACGTCTATTCTTAAAGGCAAAGGTTCTGACTCCGATGCCAAAGTGATCTGTGTGGGTACGCAAGAGCAGAAGCTTAACTTAACAACACGCGCTGTTCACTGGGGCAAAGCTTCAACGAGCGATATGATTACGCGTGCTGTTATGCGAGATGGCGCAACGGCAATCATCAACGGGATTACGAAGATCGAAAAAGGAGCTCAAGGCTGTAACGGTCAACAAACGGAGAAAGTGTTGATGCTTAGCCCGAAAGCTCGTGGAGACGCGAACCCGATCCTTCTTATCGATGAGGATGATGTTAAAGCAGGCCATGCTGCGAGTGTTGGTCAAGTGAATGCCGAGCAAGTGCATTACCTGATGTCCCGTGGTATTACCAAAGAAGAAGCTCAGCGCTTAATCATTTACGGATTCTTGGCGCCAGTCGTTTCCGAAATTCCGATTAAAAGCGTTGAAGAACAGCTGCAAAGCTTAGTGGAGAGGAAGCTGGGACAATGAAAACAGCCGAGATACGTGAACTTTTTCCCATTCTAAAACAAGAAGTGAACGGTCATCCACTGGTGTATTTGGACAGCGCTGCTACATCCCAGAAGCCCATTCAGGTGATTGAGGCACTCAAGCATTATTATGAATGGGACAATGCGAACGTACATCGCGGTGTTCATACCCTAGGTTCCCGGGCTACAGATGCGTACGAAGGAGCACGAGCGAAAGTCGCTAAGTTCATCGGCGCATCCAGTGAGCAAGAAATTATTTTCACCAGAGGCACGACAACAGCTATTAATATTGTGGCGAGCAGCTATGCCAAAGCGGTATTGCGCGAAGGCGACGAAATCGTCCTCACGCCAATGGAACATCACAGCAATTTGATTCCATGGCAGCAAGCCGCTAAGGCAACAGGTGCCACTTTAAAATATATTCCTTTACAGCCCGACGGATCGATTTCCCTAGCAGATGTAGAGAACACGATTACAGACCGTACCAAGATCGTTTCGGTTGTTTATGTGTCTAACGTGCTGGGTGTTATCAACCCTGTCAAAGAGATCGCCCAAATTGCCCACAAACATGGCGCAAAAATGGTGGTTGACGGCGCACAAAGCACACCGCATATGAAAGTGGATATGCAGGATTTGGATTGCGACTTTTATGCGCTTTCCGGACATAAAATGTGTGGACCAACCGGAATTGGGGCATTGTATGGCAAGAAGGCCTTGTTGGAAAACATGGAGCCCGTTGAGTTTGGCGGCGAGATGATCGATCATGTGGATCTGTATGAATCGACATGGAAGGAACTGCCTTGGAAGTTCGAAGGCGGAACGCCAATCATCGGAGGGGCTGTTGCCCTTGGCGCGGCGATTGATTTCCTGCAAGAAGTCGGCATGGACAATATTTTCAAACATGATATTCAGCTCACGAATTATGCGATGGAACGTATGACGCAGATCGAGGATCTGACTGTCTATGGACCAACTAGCAACCGTGCGGGACTTGTTACGTTTAACTTGGGTGATGTTCATCCACATGACGTGGCAACGGTTCTGGATGCAGAGGGAGTAGCTATTCGTGCAGGCCATCACTGCGCTCAGCCTCTGATGAGATGGCTTGAAGTAAGCAGTACGGCTCGTGCAAGCTTTTATCTATACAATACAGAAGAAGATATTGACCGTCTTGTGATGGCCTTACAAAAAACAAAGGAGTACTTCGGCCATGCAATTGGATGATTTATACCGTAGAGTCATTATGGATCACTATAAAACACCTCGTAACCGGGGGAAATTTGAGTCTGGTGAAGCGGTCACCATCGATCTGAACAATCCAACTTGCGGTGACAAAATTTCGCTGCAAATGCTGGTGGAAGACGGTGTCGTGAAACAGGCAAAATTCACAGGTGAAGGCTGTTCGATCTCGCTGTCTTCCGCATCCATGATGACGGATGCCGTCAAAGGCAAGACGATCGAAGAGGCGCTGAAGATGGCCGAAGATTTTTCCGGCCTGATGAAGGGCGAATCTGTTGAATTTGAATATGAAGATATAGAGGCTTTATCCGGGGTGAATAAGTTCCCCGCGCGGATCAAATGCGCAACCCTGGCATGGAACGCTCTTCGCAAAGGTATTGAACATACCCAAAAGACCGATAACTAACGCATTTAGCGATCGCATAGAACTTGTTATTGATCTGTAACCCAAAACGCTAAGGAGGAAATAACCATGGCAAAACAAATGCCAGATCTCGAAGATTATAAGTATGGTTTCCGAGATGAGCACAAATCGATTTTCCAGTCGGGAAAAGGTTTGACTCGTGAAATCGTTGAAGAAATCTCCAGAATGAAAGGCGAGCCGGATTGGATGCTGGAATTCCGTCTGAAATCCTTGGAGCAATTCTTCAAAATGCCGATGCCTCGTTGGGGCGGCAACATGGATGATCTTGACTTTGATGACATCCAGTACTATGTGAAACCGTCCGAGAAACAAGGGAAAACATGGGAAGAAGTTCCTACCGAAATTAAAGAAACATTCGATAAGCTGGGTATTCCGGAAGCAGAACAAAAGTTCCTTGCCGGCGTATCCGCGCAATACGAATCCGAAGTTGTTTACCACAGCATGCAAAAGGAACTCGAAGATCAAGGCGTTATCTTCACAGATACGGATACAGCTCTTCGTGAACACCCTGAGCTGTTCAAAAAGTACTTCGGTACTATCATCCCGCCAAGCGATAACAAATTCGCTGCTCTAAACAGTGCGGTATGGTCCGGTGGATCCTTTATCTACGTACCAAAAGGCGTTAAATGTGAAGTTCCGTTACAGGCTTACTTCCGTATTAACTCCGAGAACATGGGTCAATTCGAGCGTACATTGATCATTACGGATGAAGAAAGCTTTGTGCACTACGTAGAAGGCTGTACAGCTCCTATCTACAGCACAAACTCGCTTCACAGTGCGGTTGTTGAGATCGTATGTCTCAAAAACTCCCGTGCTCGTTATACAACGATCCAAAACTGGGCACCGAACATCTACAACCTCGTTACAAAACGTGCAGTTGCAGAAGAAGGCGCTACAATGGAGTGGGTCGATGGTAACATCGGTTCCAAACTGACCATGAAGTACCCGGCAGTTGTATTGAAAGGCCGCGGCGCAAAAGGAATGGTTCTTTCCATCGCTGTAGCCGGCAAAGGGCAACACCAAGATGCAGGCGCGAAAATGACGCATCTGGCTCCGGATACAACATCAACAATCGTATCCAAATCGATCTCCAAACACGGCGGTAAAGTAACATACCGCGGTCTGGCTTCCTTCGGACGCAACTCCCAAGGATCCAAAGCGAATATCAAATGTGATACGTTGATTCTCGATAACGAGTCAACATCCGATACAATTCCTTACAATGAAATCATGAACGATAACATTACGCTTGAGCATGAAGCTACGGTTTCCAAGGTTTCTGAGGATCAATTGTTCTACCTCATGAGCCGTGGTTTGACGGAAGCAGAAGCAACGCAAATGATCGTTATGGGCTTCATTGAGCCATTCACCAAAGAACTTCCAATGGAATATGCCGTGGAAATGAATCGTCTCATCAAGTTCGAGATGGAAGGTTCGATCGGTTAAGATTTGACGAAGCGTGCCCGAGTGTATCGGGTGCGCTTTTTTTGTGCGCCTGCTTTCCAACATGCTCCATGCATTTCTAGACTTGGCTGGCGTATATTTATTTCCCACAATTCTCACCCTATAAAGGATCATAATGTGTCCTAAAGGAGAGAAGTGAAGGTATGTGGAAAAGGCTGAAACTTGCAGCAATCGGGAGTATGGCAGTCGTCCTTGCGACAACAACGGCTTGTGGGAAGGATAATGCGACCCCTAATAACTCAGCGCCAACGCCGAACGGAGTGACACAATCAGGTGCAGGAACAGCGATGCCGCACAGCTTGTCGCAAGCAGGTAACGGGATAACCAAATTAGGCAATGACGATGCAGTTTTACCCATTAAAGTGATCAACAATGTAAAATATGTAGCAGCCAATCAACTCATTCAAACCTTGAAGTTTCAATCCGAGTGGGAAGCAGGAGCACAGAAGCTGCTAATTGGCGATAATGATGCGAGTTTTGAATTATCGGCAAATTCCAAAAAGGCGATGAAAGACGGAGCAGAGATCCATGTAGGAGAACCTTTCGTCAAAGAAGGCGATGCCCTCTACTTGCCGGTCTCGGCCATAGCGGACTTATTTCAAGACGAGATGTCGTATGATGTCAGTGGCAATCAATTGAACATACATCCTTCGTCCGATGCTCAGCTTGAGAATGAAGATTCTCCTGACCCTAGCGCGGATATACCTGAGCTTGCATTTGCAGACGATCCGAATGATCCTTTCAAAGGCGACACAATGCATGGAACGAACCCAGCCTCATTGGGAATACACCTTCACGACGATCTAGAGGCATGGGCATCTTCCGGAGAGAAAGCAATTCCGGTTCTGAAAAATATCAATATTAATGCGTTGATTAACAAAGGTGAGCAGTATGAAGGGGTTAAATATAAATTTGGCACAGGTCCCTATCCTCAAACCGGAAAATTTGATTGCTCAACTTTTACCCAATACGTTTATGGGAAATACAGCGTTAAACTTCCAAGATTGGCCCGCGAACAAGCAGCTGTGGGGAATTTGGTTAGCCGCAAATCGTTGCGGAAAGGGGATTTGATGTTTTTCTATGTCCCCGGCCGCTTTAAAACAAATAAAAAGGTTGGACATGTGGGTATCTATATTGGTAATAAGAGAATGCTTCATGCCTCTCCAGAGCCGAAGAATGGCGTTCAGATCAGTAATATCGATAAAGCGTACTGGAAAAAAACATTTCTTCGAGCAAAACGTGTTGTAACTTAAAGCTTTCAAGTCTATCCTTTAGGGGTAGGCTTTTTTTTATTTTTGGTCATTATGAAACAAAAGGTCGGCTCATGCGTTTTATCTAATATGAAGTCATCGATGAAGGAGGAGGAAACCGAATGACAATTACACTTTTCGAAAAATTAGCCGATGGACAGCTTTTGAAAATTAGTGAACGTCCCTGGGACGAAAAGCTGATGCAGGCATTAGATGCAGCGAATTATGTGCTCATTGGCGGCAAGGAATATGAAATGATTGAAGGAAGACTGAATTTAGATTTGAATGTGTTTGAGCTTCTATTAGTTGCAATTGGTTCTGAAGGGGGGGGAACAAGCAGTGAAAAGACCGCTCAAGGTATTTTCAGCTTCTATAAGTCTGATATTAGTCGGACAACTGCTGCTGTTGCCAGTCAATGCCGCGGAGACGCCTGCACCGAATACAGCCTCTTCCAAGTTGGTCGAATGGTCGAACGATGAAGTGAAAGCTTATTATGACCCAGCCGTTGACTGGAATCTACCTGTTCCTCCGGCAGCAGGCGCAGCATCGCCATCGCCTTCTCCAACACCGACTGCAGGCAGCGGTTCAACGGGAGGCAGCACGGCCCCTATCATTGTTAATAACTATGGTGGAGGCAGCGGGTTTGGATGGGATGATTTGCTACTCTATCATCTTATTTTTAACAGCCCAAGTCCTTATTCCTCAAGCAGCTGGGGGAGCAGTCATCGTTCTTATTACTATCGTTCTAATACCCCTTATGTGACAAAAACATATCAACCAAGCTCGTTCTCCAATCGATCAACGACCAAAGCGCCAACGACATCAAGCGGAACGGGAACTTTTACCACCAATAAGTCATCTTCATCTAACACAAAGTCGGGGACTACAGGGAATACAGGAAGCACAGGGAATACAGGCTCCGTTAGCAGCTCGGGCACGAGCAGCGGCACAACTTCCAGCTCGAAGTCTACATCGACTTCAACGGGCAGCATTGGCGGCAAATCGAGCGGTTTCAGCTCCTCTTCCAGCTCAGGAGGTTAACATTGTGGTATTCGAAGTCGTAGGCACGCCAGCTCTGGATAGAGAGCACCGAGTTCAACAACTATATGAGCTTGGCTTCACATGGGCTAATCTGGAAGATGAAGCGTACTGGATTGATCAGATAGTCCTTATGGAACAATCAACATATAATGAGCTAATTCTCGCGGCAAATGCTTTGTGGCGCGTCTTTGATAAAGCTGTTCGCTACGTGAAAGGGAACAGGTTGTTATACCAGCAGCTGTCGATTCCCGAAGTGCTTTGGGATGGACTTGATCGGCTGGAGCTGAATGACATAGGGGTCATAAGCCGCTATGCAAGATTTGACTTCACCGTGGATCAGCAGGGCGGAATCAAGCTCTTAGAGCTAAATGCGGACACTCCTACCGGCTATGTGGAAGCAGCAATTGCGACTCCATGGTTGTGTGAGCAAAAAGGTTATGCCTCCCCGAACACGGAGATGAAGGACCTAGTCCGTGCTGCGTGGGACATTGAGGCGCCCGATTTCGCAGCATGCATAGCCTATGGTCAGCATGCCGAAGATACAGGGACGATTGATGCGCTCGTTGCTCATAGCGGGAGAAATATGACGTGTGTCGATTGTCTGGATTTGTGGATTGACGAGGGAATAGTCAAGGTAGGAGAACAACAAAACATTTCTCGTATGTTCGCGCTGTATCCAAAAGAATGGATGGGTGTTGACGACGGGGGAGAGGCACTTTCTTATGCGATTGAAGAACAATTCATCGAATTGTTTAATCCTTTGCATGCCGTTATCTTGCAATCCAAAGGGCTGCAAGCCATTGTCTGGGGACTACACATGGATAACGCAGCGTTGTTCACCGCGGATGAGCATAAGGCGATAGCTGCTTATATGCTGCCTACCTATTTTTCTCCGGAGTTGTCAGGGGATTATGTGTCCAAATCGATGTTTGGAAGAGAAGGAGGCTCCGTTGAGCTTTATGACGCTGAGGGGGAGCTCGAAGTCAAAGACGAAGTCGGCTTTGATACGAGTGTCTTTTTTAAACGCATCTATCAGCAAAGAGCAGACTTGCCCGAGTTAACTTTTACGCACGGAAACAGGCATTTATTAACAGGGCTGTTTGTATTGAACGGAACACCTTGTGGCCTTTTAGGGCGAGCCGGCGGGAAGATTACAGGTAATGCAAGTCAATTTGTACCGATTGGAGTGAAAACACCTTGAAACAAAGACGATTCTGGCTTATGGCGTCCATTGTCCTGGTCGTCATTCTGATGATCTGGGGCATTAGCAGCCTGTTCAATAAAAAGCCTTCGGTCTTAAGTAAACCGGCTGTTGGAAGCTCGGCAGCGACAAATGTTAGCGGCATGAATGGCGATGTGCCTTGGGATTATCAGGTGCAGCAAGCAAAAGTCGGTGATTTGCTCGACGGAGATATGGTTTTGCTGCCGAACAACGAGCGCATATCGAATGATCAGAACTTTGCGACCGGCGATCAAATCTACGTGCTTAGCTATATGCAGGCCACGATGACAACGAGCAGTCAAGGGAAGAATGACGTGACACTTTCGCAATGGAAACCGATTAAGACGTTCAAAACCAAGGAAGAAGCCGATAAAGATTTGGCAGAGCTGAAAGTTGAAATTAAGACGGATGTGAAGCTGATCGGTGTTTATAAAACGGAGTTGGATGGCAAATTCCGCTATTTCGCAGTGGCAGATCTGCCGACAGGGCAAAAAGTGAAACAGCCAATCCCTGAGGATCGTTATGCAAGCTTTAAAAACAAGAAAGAAGTTCAGGTTATTTTAGAGGAAGTACACGATTACAGCAATTATGATCAATCTATGGCGAAGTTCCGGGGGTGGGCAGAATGATAGTATTAAATATTGTGATTAGTTTATTTGTCATAGTCCTGCTGCAATTTGCAGGGATGTATGTCTTTAGTTTAATGACGCCCTACCGCGATATGGAAGAAATAAACAAAGGAAATGTAGCCGTCGGAATCACGATGGGCGGTAAGTTTGTAGCAACTGCCATCGTACTGGCGATTGCCGCATACAGCAATTCATCGATCTGGCACATGAGCTTGTGGTTTGCGGTAGGTTACGTCTGTTTGTTAGCGACTTACTGGGTGTTTGATTGGTTAACGCCTGGCGTAAAGCTATCCGATCAGTTAAAAGACGGAAATGTAGCCGTCGGCACATTGCTGGCTGCTGTATATATCGGTATTGCACTAGCAATAAGCTCTCTGATCATCTAAAAGAGCGGCTAAATCGCAATACTTGCAATTTCGACGTCGCGAAGCTGCGAAAGATCCAGGAATTGATTATTGATTTTGATTAGCGGGCGGAAAAAGTCGGTAGGATTGGTCATGACGATTGTACCGACTCGTCCGTCGCTAAGGGACACTTTTTTCCCAATAAAGTTAGGAATCATGTTCCGAATAAATACCTGCGTGATTTTCGGATCAAGCTGTCCAAAGCTCATCCGGTGAAGCTCCTTAAGAACGAATAAGAGGTCACGCTTATCTTGGTATACGCGCTTGCTGATCATAGCGCTATAAACGTCTGCAACGGCAACAATGAGTGAATAACTATGTATTTCCGTACTTTTTTTACGTAACGGATAGCCAGTGCCATCCAAGCGCTCATGATGTTGTAGAGCTACGAGCGCCAGCGTGTTTTCTTTCAAAGAGTTTTTGATGATTTCGTACCCGAAGATGGTATGTTTTTGAATCTCATTGAACTCGTCATTCGTTAACTTGCCAGGTTTAAATAAGATTTCCTGGGAAATCTTACATTTTCCTACATCGTGTAAATAGCCGGCTTTGCCAATGGTAAGAGCTTCTTTTTCACTCTTGTTCATCCATTTGGCAATATAGTAGGAGAGCATCCCGACTTGTACACTATGCTGAAACGTGTAATCATCTTGGCTGGTTAATGAAAGAAGCAAGGAAACGACGTCATTTTCTTCCTCAAAGCTTGCGATTAGAGGATTGAAAGCGGATTCTATCATCTCGTTGGAAAGAACATCCCCGCTTTTAGCAGAATGGAATATGTCTTTAATGCCAGTAATGCAATCATGAAAAGAATTTATATGAGCCAGCTTTACTTTCGGTGATTCCGCCGGCTCACTTTCTATTTCGTTAACCCTCGGCGCAATATCCACATATTCCACATTATGGCGATTAAGCATCATGATGTCGCTCGCATCAACCAAGGTACCTGCTGATAGAAGATGAAGTCCTTTTGTATTGTAGGAATCGGAAATCAGTTTATCACCAACAATTAGTTCAAGTACGTGTATATGCATTGAAATTCCTCTCCCAGTCCTATATTCGTGTAGGTATATTGTAATACTACATCCCTATATAACGGCTGTAAAGACTTTTGGCTTGAATTAAATCATCCGTTCCTTGAACAAGGACGCGACCGTCCGGGAAAATAACCATGTACAAATCCGGGCCGGCCTGGAACTTCAAGAGGAAGCGATTTCGCTCAACCGTGCCTAGTGGTTTCAAGCGTTCTTCCCAGTATTCAAGCGGCTTGGCAGCAGGCAGAACAGGATGGATCTGAACCGAATTGCGACCGCATAAGGATTGAATGGTATCGCTATCCATGTCAGTCTCCAAGTAGTCGTAGTGCTTATTGGAACAGGCCGGGCAATCTGCTTTTAGGGCGCCGGTCACGTTAATCGCGGAGTGCTGATTGAACCAAAGGTCCCACTGCTGCATCCGGAGATTCAGCTGCTCAGTAGCCCCAACTAGCAGTTTAAGAGCTTCAGTTGCTTGGAATGAAGCAACGACATGGATAATTCCGCCTATTACGCCTGCTGTATCACAGGTTTCTGTCGTGCCGGCAGCGGGAGCTTGGGTGAACAAACAACGCAGACATGGCGTCTGTCCCGGGAGAATCGTCAAAGAGACGCCTCTTGAGGCAACGGCACCGCCATAAATCCAGGGAATCCCCAATTTGATACTCACATCGTTGATAAGGAAACGGACGGAGAAGTTATCCGTACCGTCTAAAATTAAATCTACATCCCCTAACAAGTCTTCGGCATTCGTGGCGTTGAGATCCATGACATGAGGTTCGATTGTGACCAGGGAGTTGACCAACTGCAATCGTTTGGCTGCTGCAATAGCCTTAGGAGTCATTGTCGCCGCATCTTCTTCGTCGTACAACATTTGCCGTTGCAGATTGCTAGCTTCTACAAAATCGCGATCAATCAAGCGAACATATCCTACCCCCGCGCGCACCATATGATTGGCAAGCACTGTACCAAGAGCACCCATACCAACGATGGCGACACGGCTGCCGATCAGTTTACGCTGCCCTTCCAAACCGATAGGGGAGAACAGCACTTGTCTTGAATAACGCGCATCTACACCATTTTCCTGTTCCGTATATAAAAAGGTATCCACGTAAGTCATCTCCAATTTCATCTATTCCGTTCTTGTTGTTTGAAGCGGGTTCCAAGGGCCTGTTTGACTGCCCTTCCATTCCGATCCATCTTCCCAAATTTCCTTTTTCCATATGGGTACAATTTGTTTCAATCGTTCTATGGCGTAGCGGCTTGCTTCATAGCAGCTTTCACGGTGAGGGGAAGAAACGGCAATCACGACGCTGGCTTCCGCAATCGCCACCTTGCCCAGACGGTGGGTAATCGCACTAAGCGTTCCCGGCCAACGGTCATTGATTTCTTGACCGATCGTTTCCATTGTTTTGATCGCCATAGGCACATAGGCTTCATACTCCAAGAGGACTGTGCGTTGCCCATGCGTCATCTCTCTCGTTGTCCCAATGAAAAGGAGTGAAGCTCCATGATTGGGATGGTTTACTTTGGCGGCAACTTGTCCGGCATCTATCGAGTCGTAGGTTATTTCGTATAAGACGGGCTGTCCTCCGGACACTGGCGGTATGAGAGCAAGCTCATCAGCCGCAGTGACCCAATCGCTTTCGCCTGCGTAAGCTTGATTTTTAGCGAAAAAACATGTTTGCAGCTGTGACGCTGCAGCCGGATGCTTATCCGTGATCAGTTTTCTAAGATCCTCGATGGCAATGGCATCTTGATCAATGGTTATATGTAGGACGGAAGTCCCGAAAAGTTCAACAAGTCCTGCGAAAAGTTGGATGTTTATATTCACAATTTTGCTCCTAAATGCTTAGTGTGAGATTCCCTTACAGCATATCATATTTTGACCAAGGAATGGTATAATGGATAGGGCCTTGGGAAAAGCAAAAATGAGCTTATCGGATGAAAGGAGAATGGTCAGGATGCAAGCAGATTTACGCATACAAGTGTCAGACCCCCATCTAACAAATGAAACATTTACTGTACAAGAACTCGTTGATCTGGCGGAGATGAAATTGGCGCTTGAGGACCGTGTTCCGAACGTTTCAGGGGATGCCTTTGATTTAAAAGCATGGTATCGCAGCTGGAAAGCCAGCCGTGGCGGACAAGCTGAAAGCGAGCCTACGCATGTAAAGGTCGAAGCTGTTGATGAATTTCAGGCGTTAATGTCGTGGTCGGAAGTCGACTCAGCTCTTATTCTCTACGCTCAAGACGATGAACCTTTGAAGAAGGGGTATCCGATCCGCCTATATGTGCCGGATGGAAGCAGTGAATGCCTCAATGTCAAAAGCGTTGTACATATCTGGTTTCTTCATGATGCTACACTAGGCGAAGAGGCCACCTTTGGATTTAAAAATAAAGTAACGCTCGATGAGTTGAAAATCAAAAAATGAGACGACTCCTAATTTTACATACGAATGATTTGCACAGCCATTTTGAGATGATGCCCAAAATTAGCGCCTATTTTAACCAAGTCCGCCGGGACTGGCCATCCGATCAAGTGTTGACGCTGGATATTGGCGATCATATGGACCGAATGAGCCCGGAGACAGAAGGCACCAATGCCATTGCCAATGTGGAGATTATGAACGCAACTGGTTATGATGCGATGGTTCTTGGCAATAACGAGGGGCTGACGTTTACGCCTGACTTTCTAAGAAGTGTTTTCATAGAGAATGCGCGCTTTCCTGTTCTTGGAAGTAATATTTACGAAAGAGCAACCCACTTGACTCCGAGCTGGCTGCTGCCTTCTTTGACAATTGAAAAGTCCGGCTTGAAGATCGGAATTATCGGCGTGACAGCGGCTTATCCAGCTTATTATGAGCTACTCGGTTGGGATGTAACGGATCCTTACGAAGCTGTGAAGACGCTGACGGAGCAGCTGCGCCCGCATACGGACCTCATCGTGGTCATGTCGCATCTCGGTCTGCCGATGGATCGACGCCTAGCGGAAGGGATCGAGGGCATCGATGTGATCCTTGGCGGTCACACGCATCATGTTCTGGAGGAGCCGCTCCTGATCAGCGGCACTTATTTGGCTGCGGCCGGCAAGTTCGGGCAGTATGCCGGCCACATCGAGCTGGCCTATGATCCGGCGCAACGCCGGATCGCCCAGTTCCAGAGCCGCGTCGTCCCGATGACGGCGGACAGCGAAGATGACAGCAGCGTAGCCGCGCTGCTGGACCGCTTTCGCATCGCCGGCGCAGCGGCGCTGGATGAAGAAGTGGCGCAGCTGCGGGAACCGCTGCGCCTGGATTGGTACGGCGAATCCCCGCTTGGCAACTTGCTTGCCGCCGGGATTCGCCGCTGGACCAGCGCCGATATCGGGCTGGTCAACAGCGGCCAACTCCTTCAGGGACTGAAGGAGGGGCGCTTGACGCGCGGCAGATTGCTGGACATCTGCCCGGGGCCGATCAATCCGTGCCGCATGCTGCTTAGCGGCGCGGACTTGCTGCAGGCGCTCGAGGAGTCGCTGCTGCCTGAATTCATGGAGAAGCCGATTCGGGGACTCGGCTTCCGGGGGGAAGTGCTGGGCGCGCTTAGCGTCGACGGCCTCACTGTCGAGTGGGACAGCTCGCGCGCGCCTTATGAGCGTATCCTCGCCGTGCATGTAGGCGAGGAGCTTTTGGACCTTGGCCGTGATTATGTCGTGGGCACGATCGATATGTTTACGTTCGGATCGGGCTACTTATCCCTAAGCCGTGGGAAAGACGTGGTGTACATGCTGCCGGAGTTTATCCGTGACGTGCTGGCCCACGAAGTTACGGATCATGAGGCGATGGCAGACAGCCACAAAGCAAGATTTATTGACAAAATGTCCTTCGATTCGAAGGGATAGACTCGCGCTTTTCGTCAATAAAGTTGTCAGATCATACAAGTTCCAAGTAAAATAAATAATTGGACAGGAGTCCGACCATAAACTCTACCTTTAGGGGGAAACCATGCATACTATTTTTGAAGCGATCATTATCGGGATCGTAGAGGGATTGACCGAGTTTTTACCGGTATCCTCAACAGGACACATGATTTTGGCGCAAAGTTTGCTCAATACGCAAAACGACGAAGTGATGAAAACCTTTGATTTTGTTATTCAGCTTGGGGCCATTATGGCTGTCGTCATTATTTATTGGAAACGAATCTTATCGCTGTTTGGCTTGGTGAAAAGAAAAAGCGAGAGCAGAAGCGGGAAAAAACTGAATCTGCTGCATATTCTTATCGGTATTATCCCTGCAGGAGTCATCGGCGTATTGTTTAATGATGTTGTAGATGAGAAGTTGTTTAATTCAACGACGGTCGTTATCGGGCTTATTCTTGGCGGTATTTTGCTCATTATTGCAGAGCAGAAGAAAGGGAGACCGAGCACTGAGGTATTGGATGACTTAACTTACCGCCAAGCCTTCTTTATCGGCTTATGGCAGCTTGTATCAATCTGGCCAGGATTCTCTCGTTCCGGTTCCACAATTGCAGGGGGGATGCTCTCCGGCGTTAGCCGTGCAGCTTCTGCAGACTTTACGTTTATTATGGCAATCCCGATTATGTTCGGAGCTTCCGGTGTCTATTTCTTGAAAAACTATGAAGCTCTTTCTTCCAATGACTTCGCATTTTTCGCAGTAGGGTTTGTAGTAGCATTCATCGTAGCTCTATTAGCGGTTGTTTCTTTCATTAAGTTTGTCCAAAACATGAAATTGACCTATTTTGCCTACTATCGTTTCGCAGTAGCCATTGTATTTGCCCTTTATATGTTTTTAAGTAAATAATCTTTGAAATAAAGTAGCGAACCGCGTCGAAAGATGCGGTTTTTTATGTTGAACTTTTAGGTGAAATCTATTACATTTAGATAGATAATAACGTTCAGCTACTCGGGGGTCCTTACATGCTGTTAATGCCGATCAACAAGTGTCATCCTGGAATGAGGCTGGCAAAGAATATTTACAACGAAGATGGTATGGTTCTGCTCGCTGTTAACGTTGAGCTAACACAGAGACTAATCGATCGGCTATTTTCATATGGTATCGACTATATTTATATCTCAGATTCCCGAACCGATGACGTTATTCAAGTCGATATTATTCAAGATGAAACGCGAAGCAGAGCTGTTCACGAAATTCGGCATACCTTTAAGAGAGTCATGGAAGATTCGAACAAACGTGGAGCTGTCAGCTACTATGATATCGGTCGCAACTTTCGTGATGTGATGAACATGATTATTGATGACCTTAGTGCTCATCAAGGTGCAATGGTCATGTTAAACAATATGAATATCAAAGATAATTATTTATTCCAGCATTCAGTGAATGTTAGTATATATGCAATTATGCTCGGCATTAGTTATGGATACAGCCGTGAAAAGCTAGAGACGCTTGGACTTGGCGCTCTGCTTCATGATATTGGAAAGACCAAAATTCCACTAGGCATTCTGCGCAAGCCTTCTCAGTTGACTAGTGATGAATTCAAGGAGATGAAAAATCATACCACGTATGGTTTTCAAATTCTGAAGGATGAACCGAACATCCCGTTGTTGTCAGCGCATTGTGCTCTGCAGCATCATGAACGGATTAATGGAAGCGGGTATCCGCGAGGTTTGCAAGGCCCGGATATTAATGAGTTTGCGAGATGGATCGGTTTAGTGGATTCCTACGACGCTATGACAACTACGCGTGTATATCGCAGGCCGTTATTGCCTCATGAAGCGATGGAACAGCTTTTTGCAGGTTCAGGCACGATGTATGATCAAAGCCAAATTGCTTTATTCCGCGATAAAATTGCCATATACCCGCTCGGTATCACCGTGAAATTGAACACAGGCGAATTCGGGATTGTCTCCAAATTAAACTTAACGGTTCCGCAAAGGCCGGTCGTTCGCATCCTGCAGGATGAAGCAGGCAGAGAACTCAAAGAGCCGTATGAAATCGATCTCTCCATCAAGCATTCCATCCTCATTTCCGAAATCGGTGAAATTAAAATCGAAGAACTCGACACGGAATCGGGTATGCCAACCCTACTTTGAGATAAAATATAAGATAACAAACATGAAGAACCTGGGATCCCAGGTTCTTTTTGCAGATCAGGGGGATGTGTGTGAGAGAATCAGCGGTGAAAGGGAAATTTTGGAGATGGGGATATGCCATGCACCGTTATCGCTGGCTAG
This sequence comes from Paenibacillus sp. WC2504, assembly GCF_052682475.1. NCBI lineage: Bacteria > Bacillati > Bacillota > Bacilli > Caryophanales > Paenibacillaceae > Paenibacillus > Paenibacillus sp. WC2504. The sequence continues at coordinate 6,484,522 of NZ_JBQZFH010000001.1, read as the reverse complement.
TCCTTACGCTTTGCGTGCTATTGCTCCTTAGTTTCGCGCTATTTGCACAGAAAACACCCGGCATACTCAAAGATAATGGTTTTACGCCAAAAGGAAGCGAGTCGGATCTCGGTCTCATCCAGCTGCGGGATGAGCTTGGCGTACCACTTACGACGATCAATCTGGTCTATACAGGGGATGGCCTCGATATGACCAAGCAAGAGCAGCAGCAAGCCATCATGGATTCACTCAGTGAGTTAAAAAAGCTGCCCTATGTAGAAAATGTGAATTTCGTTGCTGCACCTAGAAATGAAGGGCATTTAAATGTCCAGGCAGTGAACGTTTCGCTGGATCTGGACACGGATCCGGCGCTGGAGAAATACCCCGAGTTGAAGGAACGTGTGCAACCTCCCGTTGGCATGAAGGTTTATGTAACCGGGGGCCCTGCTATTTTGCATGATATGCAGGAAGCGAGCAAACATGATATTGCCAAATCGGAAGCCATTGGCCTTCCCATCGCGCTTATCGTATTGTTAATTGTTTTTGGAACGTTAGTCGCGGCGCTGCTGCCAATGATCGTGGGACTCATGAGCGTTACGCTTACGCTCGGAATTACCTATTTTATTGCCCAGCATCAGTCCTTATCGAATTTTCTCCCCAATATGGTGACGATGTTGGGACTTGCCGTCGGCATTGATTATGCCTTGTTCCTGGTTAGCCGTTTCCGGGAGGAACTGAAAGTTCAACCCAATGTGGCTGAAGCGGTGGCCATGACTTGCCAGACCGCTGGGAAATCGATTTTCTTCTCCGGCATTGCGGTACTGATTGGATTATTGGGCATGCTGTTCGTGGATCTCACGTTTTTTCGCTCCTTGTGTTTAGGCGGGATCATTGTCGTATCCATATCGGTTGTTGTCGCCAACACGATGCTGCTTGCGCTTCTGGCGGTGCTCGGCAAGCGAATTAATTCGCTTCAGGTGCTGCCTAAGCGCTTCCGTAAGCAGGAATCGTCCCAATTCTGGGAAAAGATTGCTTATGGTGTGATGAAGCGCCCGGTTCTGCTTGTCATTCTGGTTGGGGGCGCTTTGATCTATGCGATGACTCCCATTGGTCAGATGAAGCTGAGTGTGCCCAATGCCGAGGTGCTGCCTCCTAACTATGAGTCGCGTTATGGATCGGACTTGCTTAAAATGGCTTATGATCCACGGATGACGGGGCCTATTCAAATCGTCGTACATACAGGCGATGACATATGGGAAGAGTCTGCGATCCGTCAAATTCGGGCGTACGGAGATAAAGTGAAAGGCGTTTCCGGAGTGAAAGAAGTTCAAAGCTACCTCAGCTCGCTAGGACAACATACGGATTCAGAATTAGCAAGTATGCTGAAAGCTCCAGGAGTTAAAGAGCAGATCGAAAGGGGCAAGCTGGCGAAGGGACATACTGCGCTGCTAGTTGTTGTGCCTGAGAAAGACCCGGATGATCCTTCGACGGATGATCTTGTACGGAAGCTTCGCGCCTTGGAGCGGGAGGGTCTGCATGTGGCGGTCACTGGCGGACCGGCTTACCGGCTTGATATCATCGATCGCATTCAGGATGAAATACCTTATGTGCTTACTTTTGTCATGGGGATTACGTATATCGTCCTTTTGATTGCGTTCCGCTCCATTCTGCTGCCGCTGAAGGCTGTCCTAATGAATATGCTAAGTCTAGGGGCGAGTCTAGGGTGTGTGGTGTTAGTGTTTCAGCACGGTTATCTGGCAGATTTGCTGCATATCACGTCCATTGGTTATGTCAGCGCAACGCTGCCGGTTATTATTTTTTGCGTTGTGTTCGGCATCTCGATGGATTATGAAGTTTTCTTAATCTCCCGCATTATGGAGGAGTATGAAGCGAGCGGAGATAATGACAAAAGTACGGCGGAAGGGCTCAAAAAAACAGGCAGTTTGATTACAAGCGCTGCTTTCATTTTGGTGGTAGTCGTCGGTTCGTTTATCTTCACAGATATAGAAATCATGAAGGCGCTAGGTCTAGGTCTTGGCCTCGCGGTTCTCATTGATGCTACGATTGTTCGCGTTATGCTCGTTCCCGCTTTGATGAAGCTGCTAGGCAACGCGAACTGGTGGGCACCGAAGTGGTTGCGGGTGAAATCGCCGATCTCGGCGGAGAAACCGTAGCGAAAGACAAGGTGGTTTCCTTTTTTTCGCATCATAAGTTACAATAAAGGGCATAGGTATAGGCATGAAAAGAACAAATTGCAAGTGAATAGGAAATGATAGGTCAGGTGTGAACAGCATGAATATGAATGAAACACGCTCCTTTTTACCGGAGCTATCTCCCGCTTATGACCCTTGGGACCCGATTCGGTCTTATCGGCAATACGGGAAACACGTACTTACTAGTGTAGAGTTGACGATTACCAATCTGTGCAATATGCGCTGTGAGCATTGTGCGGTAGGCGATTCGTTAACGATGACGGAAGGGCCACGTATTCCCTTACCCGTTATTTTGAATAAACTGGATCAGGTAGAGCATTTGGAGACAATCAGTTTGACAGGCGGAGAACCTTCTTATCACATTAAGATTGTCAAAGATTACATGCTGCCCATCCTTAAATATGCACGCGAGCGGGGAATTCGCACTCAAATCAACTCGAACTTGACGCTCGACTTGGAGCGGTATGAGCTGCTTGCTCCGTATCTAGATGTTATGCATATCTCTTTTAATTACTTGAATGCTGACGATTTCCACCAAGTCGGTTTCGTTAATTCCCAGCATCCGGTAGGCCGTGAAACAGCGGTGCGTATGTATGAACGTATGGTGGACAATACGATAGCGCTAAGCAAAGGCGGATTGTACGTTTCGGCGGAATCCATGATTAACACGCGCACGCATGAGAAACTTCCGCAAATTCATAAGCTGATTGATGAAATGGGCTGCAAACGGCATGAAGTTCATCCAATGTATGCAAGCTCTTTCGCCTCACACTTGCCCATGGTTTCACTGGACGAGTTAAGAAGCAGCATTCATCGCTTGCTGGACAGTCGCAATCGCGATATGTGGATGTTATTCGGCACATTGCCGTTTTTTGCTTGTAATGAGCTCGAAGAGGACCGATTGCTGGTAAAAAGGCTTCGCGAAGAGCCGAATGTTACGGTCCGGAATGATCCGGATGGACGAAACCGCTTAAATGTGAGCACCTTTACCGGAGAGGTCTTCGTCACAGATTTTGCGAATGAACCGCCTCTGGGCAATATCCATGATGATCAACTGGATACGATTTTTGCAAGATGGGAGCATAATCCCCTGAATCAAAAGGTAAATTGTTTCTGCAGCGCAGCTTCCTGCTGCGGCCCGAACTTGCTGGTGGCCGATTCGTATTATCGTTCCATTGATTTTAAAAGCCGACAAGCTATTATCTAATATCATCTATCTGAAGGAGATATCCGCACTTGCCACATACTTCCTTTGAAATTGGACCTATTGTTCTTAATCTGGTATTAGTAATTATCCTCGTTCTGCTGAATGGTTTCTTCGTTGCTGCTGAATTTGCGCTTGTCAAAGTGCGGCATTCCCGCATTCAGCAGCTGCTCAATGAAGGCAGCAGCAAAGCAAAGTATGCCGACAAAGTGACATCGGAATTAGATACCTATCTGTCAGCTACACAGCTCGGAATTACTTTAGCCTCATTAGGCTTAGGTTGGGTAGGGGAGCCGGCGGTTTCTGAGTTGATCATGGAGCCGCTCTTCCACATGCTTGGTCTTGAAGCATCTGTGTACACGCATGCGATATCTTTCATCTTCGCTTTTGGTTTCATTACCTTTCTCCATATCGTGCTGGGGGAACTGGCGCCTAAGTCCTTCGCGATTCAAAAGGCGGAATTAACCTCCCTATGGCTCTCAGCTCCGCTGCTGTACTTCTATCGCTTGTTTCGTCCGATCATCTGGGTGCTCAATGGTGCGGCCAATAAGTTCCTGTCCTGGATTGGCGTCGAACCCGCAAGTGAGCATGAGGCGGCGCATACCGAGGAAGAAATCCGCATTCTGATGGATGAGAGCGTGAAGAGCGGGCATATCGATCAGGATGAAATGGTGCTTTTTGATAATATTTTTGAATTCTCAGAGCGCATTGCAAGGGAGGTCATGCTGCCGCGGACCGATATGGATTGTTTGTATCTGGAGATGAGCTTTATCGAGAACCTGCGGATGGTTCATGAGACCAAACATACGCGTTACCCCGTCGCTGACGAGGATAAGGATCGAATTGTCGGATTCGTACATATTACCGATTTGTTTACGGCTGATCCTGATGTAGAGCACGAGATTAGTGAATTCATTCGACCTATTTTGAATGTGCCGGAATCGATGGAAGTAAGCCGTGTTTTGAAACTCATGCAAAAAAAACATTCGCAATTAGCGATTGTTGTGGATGAATACGGCGGTACCGCGGGTCTTCTTACTTTAGAGGACATTATGGAGGAAATCGTTGGTGAGCTGCACGACGAATTCGATATCGACGAACGGCCTGAAGTTGAGGTGAAAGATAAGTATACGTCCGTTGACGGACGTGTGCTCATTGAAGATCTGAACGATATGCTCGATTTGGAGATTGAAGACGAGGATGTAGACTCTATAGGCGGATGGTTATTTAAGAAACTGGAAGGAGCCCCGGTTAAAGGTAAAAGGGTGGCTTCAGGCAATCATGTTTTTGAAGTTTCAGAGGTAGATCGATTGCGTATTGTACGTATACATATTACAAAAATCAACGTTATAAAGCCTGGAAATGAATAATCGGAGGAATTCCTATGTCGCTTAAGACGACACTAATCATAGTGCTTGGATTGCTGGTCCTATACGGATTTTTCACGATAGGGTTACCTTTCCTGCTTGCTTTGGTTACAGCTATCTTTTTGGATCCTCTAACGTTGCTGCTCGTGCGAGCTATGAAAGTAAACCGGTTGATCGCTGCGTCGATCATCAGTACTATTTTTACGCTGCTATTGATGGCTTTGTTCTATTTCATAGGGTTTAATGTCGTGACGGAAGTCATTGATCTGGGCCGGAAAGCCCCTAATTACATGGATGAAGTCAATAAATATGTCGATCAGGCCGTTAGCCAAACGCAGGTGTTCTATGATTCCTTGTCGCCCGAAATGGCGGCACAGGTGCAAACGTGGGTGGAGCGAAGCACCGAAACGTTAACCGCAACGTTAACTGACATGTTGAGCGGGATTTCTGGATTTTTCCTGAATATGGCAGGCAAAATTCCGAATTTCTTTATCGTTATGATCGTCTACGTCATCGCTTTATATTTGTGCATGTTTAGCTTGCCGAAAATGAGAGTCGCGTTCCTGTCAATGTTCGAAGAACAGACGAGAATCAAAATGGAAGATGTCCTTGTGTATTTGCGAGAGGCTATTTTTGGATTCATTCGTGCGCAGCTCATCATGGCAATATTAACGTATTTGGTCACTTTCGTAGGCTTGCTGGTGCTTAGAGCGGAATATCCGTTAGCGATCTCTTTACTAGTGATGGTTATGGAATTCGTCCCTGTCATTGGTACGGGGCTGGTGTTCATCCCATGGCTGGCTTATCAGCTGTTAGTCGGGCATACGGGGATGGGAATTGGATTATTGGTCCTGTTCCTGGCCTTGACAATCTTCCGCCGCATTGTGGAGCCTAAGGTGCTGAGCGAAGCAGTAGGGATTAATGCCCTCGCCGCTTTAATAAGCTTGTACATTGGTTTTGAACTGTTGGGCTTAGCCGGTTTGTTCCTGGGACCTTTGGTCGTTATTATCTATCAGGCGATGCGGAAGGCCGGACTTTTGAAATTAAATATTAAGTTGGATTAAAAGCGCGGATGTATTGCTGCGTATCGTGAAAGTCCCTGTTAGCTGCCGTTTATGGCAGGAGCAGGGACTTTTTTTGTTGGAGAAAAACTAATATACGCGCTTAGCTCCCATATACTTAGGACCCCAATATGAGCTTGTCAGGCTTTGCGGGTAAATGCCTGCTGATCGTGTAGCGGATAGAAATTGCCCGTTCCCCAAATAGAAGCCTACATGGTCAATAACGCCGGGAGAGGCTATTGCGAAGAAAACCAGGTCGCCCGGCTGCAAATTAGCCTGACTTACGGATGAGCCCGTGTTATAAAGCTCCTGGGAGGTTGTTCGAACAGCTGGAATTCCATGCTTTTGAAACATGTAATAAATAAAGCCGGAGCAGTCAAAACCTTGTGGAGTCGCTCCGCCCCATAGGTAGGGGACATGCACAAAGTTCATCGCATCGTCCAGCAGCAGCCGCTTTTTTATCGAGTGGGAGATGCTGGTCTGGGTTGCGGTATCCACTACGCCGGTCGGAGCTAACAGATAGGCCTTTTGATAATTTTTAACAGCTTGAGCAGTGATTGTGCCGAAGTAACCGGTGATGGTTGGATATGTAAAATAACCAAGTGTTTTTAAATTGGATTGCAGAGTAGACACGGATGAACTTGTCATTCCTTGCGTTAAAGTCATGCTGCTTGTAGAAGCCGACGCCGCAGATGCAGGTGGTGCGGGAATAAGGCTATTTATTGTGACGCTTACAAGAATGGCTGCAGAAACAATGATTTGTTTAGATCTTGTCATTGTGATTTCCTCCAAGTTGTTAGATTGTGTAAGTCATGGTATCACATGGATTGTTCTTATTGTAAGCGCTCAAAGCGCCCTCTGACCATGAGGAAATATTGGAATATCTGTGATTTTGGTCAAGTTGTGCTGCATATACGTGGTTATAGGCCTCTCTGCCGCTATGACTATTTCTCACGCACCAAAGTGAGAAGAGGAGGAGACGTATGCAATCGCAATTTAGAAAGTACTATCCCTATATTAGTCCTTTTGATCCTTGTCCGCCGATTCAAGTGAAATTGTATAATGTACCGCCGCACCTCTTTATCGCCTTCCAACCACCCGGTTTGCCGCAATTCAGTCCATATGAAGCTTTGAAAAAAGGGACGTTATGGCCCGCTCTATACGGACCCTACGAATCCAAAATAGAAGAAGGGAGCCCATGGTTATGAATCCACCAGCAGTACCAGAATCTTATTACAAGATGATGTACGACTTGCAGGCTGTTGATTTCGTGTTGGTCGAGCTAACGCTATATTTGGATACACATCCGAACGATCTCGCAGCCATCCAGCAATACAATCAATTCGCGCAAAAAAGGAAGTCGATGGTTCAGGAATTTGAGCTGGAATTCGGCCCACTTATGCCTTTTGGTCATGCCTATAGCAAAAATCCTTGGCAATGGGTGGATACGCCATGGCCATGGCAGGTCTGAAGAAGGAGGAAGAAGCATGTGGATATATGAGAAGAAACTTCAGTATCCGGTCAGAGTCAGCAAATGCGACCCAAGGATGGCGAAGCTTCTACTGGAGCAATATGGGGGAGCTGATGGTGAGCTGGCAGCGGCACTGCGTTATTTGAATCAGCGATATGCGATTCCGGATAAGGTCGTGGGGTTGCTTACGGATATTGGGACAGAAGAATTTGCTCATCTTGAAATGATTGCGACCATGGTTTACAAGCTCACAAAAGATGCAACGTTGGATCAACTCAAGGCTGCCGGCATGGACGATCAGTATGTGATTCATGATCGGGCGCCGTTTTATCAGAATGCGTCAGGCGTGCCGTGGACGGCTGCTTACATACAAGCGAAGGGAGACCCTATAGCAGACCTCTACGAGGATATAGCTGCCGAGGAGAAGGCTAGAACGACCTATCAATGGCTGATCGATTTGACCGATGACGTCGATCTGCAGGATGCGCTGAAATTTCTCCGTGAGCGGGAAATTGTGCATTCCCTTCGTTTCCGAGAAGCCGTGGAAATTTTGAAGGATGACAGGGCACAGAAGAAGGTTTTTTGAGGGTTTGGAGGCGCACCCATGCATGCTGCAGAAAAGGTGCGCCTTAAATACATGCAAGCTGTGGATAAGGTAGTCGTTCTATATGGAACTACTAATTCTTAGCCGCTAATAAGCCTAAGTACTCTTTCAAGGCGATGGAAGTATTGGACAATCCGCTGGAAGAGGGAATGAATTTACTAATACTGAGCGACTGCTGTCCCTGCGAAATATAGTCGGTAGGATAAGGGGTTACATCCACCTTAAGTTTTTGGAACTGCTTGACGGACCGGGCCATATGGAAAGCAGAAGTCACGAGAATGGGGTGCTGCCAGCCATTTGTGGTTAGCATAGCTTGGGTATGCAGCGCATTTTCTTCTGTATTGCGGCTCGTATCGTCCAGAAAAATAGAAGCTTCCGGAATGCCAAGTGCGATAAGATGACGTTTGGAAATTTGCGATTCGTTGCCGGAGTCCGTGAAAACTTGTCCGCCCGAAAGGAGGATGGGCAGCTTCGTGCTGCGATACAGCTCCGCTATGGTTAACACACGGGCAGCTGTGTTTCCTGTCAAATATCCTTCGCCTTTGGTTAAAGGGTCTGGCGTGTCAAGCGTTGCGCCGCCTGTCAACATGACAATCACATCACCGCTCACTTGGGCCGGTGGGGTGTATCTTCGTTCAATAGAATTTAGGAGCTCATTACTGAAATAGGGAATGGAGCAAACGTACAAGAGAAGGGCAGCCAGCCCGATTAGGAGAGTACCTATGTACTCTTTTTTTTGCTGCAGCCATAAGGCAATGCAGAAGAGCAGCAGAATAACAATCCCTGGGGGAAACACTAACGTATAGGCGATTTTGATCAAATAGAGCATAGGGATGATTAGATCCTTTCTTGGAAAAGCAGCTATTTGCGTTATTAAGCTTTTTCGACAAACATAGGGAATATCCTGCAAAAAAATAAAGAGAGGTTGTCTCGAAAGTCATCGAATGACCGAGGGACAGCCTCTCTTTTGTATGTTTGGGACAGAAACATCGTGCTGGAAAACTACGTTACGCTTGCAGTTCCTTACCGCGAATCCACACGCGTTCGAGCTCCAGCTCAGGGTTGATCAAGAGCAGATCAGCCTGCTTGCCCTGCGCAATCGAGCCGTGCGAAGCCTGCAGCTGCAGCAACCGCGCCGGGTTGCCGCTCGCGAAGCGGCTCGCTTCTTCCACGCTGACCCCAACCTCGCGCACCATAAAACGGAGCGCATCGATCATGGTCAGCGTACTGCCGGCGAGTGCGCCGCCTTCCGTCAACCGGGCAACGCCCGATTGAACGGTAACGGCTTGCCCGCCAAGATCGTACTGCCCGTCGCCAAGCCCCGCGGCCGACATGGCATCCGTGATCAGCAGCAAGCCATCCGGCTGCTTGGTCTTCACTAGCAGGCGAATCGCTGCCGGGTGCACATGGTGCCCGTCTGCGATGACTTCGCCGCTGATGCGATCATCGGTAAGGACCGCACCGACGGTTCCGGGCTCGCGATGATGCAGCGGCTTCATCGCGTTGAAGGTGTGCACCGCGTGCGAGAGCCCCGCGTCAACCGCTGACTGAATGTCGGCGTAGGAAGCGTCGGTGTGGCCGCAGGCGGCAACGATGCCGCGATCGCGCAGCCATGCGATCGTCTCAAGAGCACCCTCGACTTCAGGGGCGAGGGTAAGCTGCTTCACGAGCTGCGGAAAGCGCTCGTGCCAGTCTTGCAGCCAGGAAAGCTGAGGCGGCAGCATCAGCTTCGGATCTTGCGCGCCAGCCCACTTCGGCGAGATGAAAGGGCCTTCCATATGCACGCCAAGCAGCTGCGCGTATGGCATTGGTTCTTGCATGTAGCGGCTGACTTCGCCGAGGACGCGGTCAATCGCTTCATGCGTTTGCGTCATTGTCGTAGCCAGCATGGCGGTAGTTCCGTTCTTAGCGTGAAACCGTGTAATGGTATCAAGCGTTTCGGGGCTGGCTTCCATGAAGTCAGCGCCATACCCGCCATGCACGTGAACGTCGATGAAGCCCGGCAGTAACCAGCTGCCGCGAGCATCGACAGTTTCAGCAGCCGGATCAGCCATGCCGGGATTCCACGCTGAGCTGCTTTGGATGGAAGCGATAACGCCATCTTTTAGGTGAACGACACCTTGTTCGATGACGCCTTGTTCCGTAACGATCCTGGCACCCGTAATGACAAGTTCGCTCATTCGAACAACCTCCCTGCCTCAGCATCAAGCAGAACAACAAGGTGTGGGTGAGTTTGCAGCAGAGTAGCCGGGACTTCTGTTGTAATAGGTCCTGTAAGCGCGCGATGCACGATTTCGGCTTTGTCAGCTCCGCGAACGATCAGCAGAATCGTTTTGGCTTTGAGAATCGTGCCTACGCCCATCGTTAGAGCGTGAGTCGGAACTTCTTCGATCGAGTTGAAAAAACGCGCATTCGCTTCGCGGGTTTCTTCTTTCAATTCGACGAGATGCGTCCCGCTAATCAGCGAATCGTCAGGCTCGTTAAAGCCGATATGCCCGTTATGGCCAAGGCCAAGGATTTGCAAATCAATCTGCTTAGCATCATCAAGGAGTTCATTAAATCTGGCACATTCAGCTTCGAGGTCAGGCGCATTTCCGTTGGGAAGGTGAGCTGAAGCGGCAGGCAAGTCAATATGTGCAAATAAATGCTGCTGCATATAAGCGTGATAACTCTCTGGATGATCTACCGGCAAGCCGACATATTCGTCCAGATTAAAGGAAGTGACGTTTTTAAAGCTGACGCGGCCCTTCTCATAGGCTTTCACCAGCTCTTCATAAATACCTACAGGCGTACCACCCGTGGCTAAGCCTAGAACAGCTTTTGGCTGCATTTGGACAAGGGATGTAATAATACCGGCTCCGGCCTCATTAAGCTCTTGTTGATTTTGAAAAATATGAAGATTCATACGGTGCTCCTCACTCTCATGGACAAGTTATTTGCATTAGATGCATGATTTATGAATTCATTTTGCATAAAAATATCATTTTTCATAACAATTCTACTCATTTCAATCATAACTGAATTCATTAGTCTCGGCAACAGGCATTTTCCCAAATATGAACATTGACTTACATGGGTATGTTTGCCATTCTTAACTAAGATCATTACACGATTTATATAATTCATGATGGTGAAGGAGCTTGATGATGAGTACACAGAGAAACTTACCTGAGGCTATGTTTTTTGACATGGATGGCACGTTATTTCAAACCGAGACGATTCTATTGCCCGCTTATCATGCGACGTTTGATGTGCTCAGAGAGAAAGGGCTTTTCATGGGAGAGACGCCGCCGGAAGAAAGAATCCTGGGAGCGCTCGGCATGCTGCTTGAGCATATTTGGCAGCGGGTTATGCCGGACGCTTCTGTAGAAGCGCGTCAAGCCGCTGATAAGCTGTTGCTTCATTTTCAAATGGAAGCGCTGAAGCAAGGACAGGGGAAATTGTACGATGGTGTGTCAGAGACCTTACAGGCTTTGCGGGACAAAGGTGTCCGCTTATTTGTGGCGAGCAACGGATTAGAGGACTACGTCGGTCATGTGACCGAGGCGATGGGCTTGTCCCCTTTATTTGAGGACCTGTACAGTGCGGGGAAATATCAAACCAGATCCAAAGTGGATTTGGTAAAAATCGCGCTCGACACGCATCAAATCAGCTCCGCGTGGATGGTGGGAGATCGTTCCTCCGATGTGGAGGCAGGACTCAAGAATAACCTGATTGTAGCTGCCTGTGATTACGCCGGCTTCCGTGAAGCGGGGGAGCTCGAAGGCGCGCACATTCGCATTCGCAGCTTTGCTGAGCTGCTGGAATACGTTTAAGATGAAGTTGTCGCAAACATGGCCGTCTGGGCATACACTATAGCACATTGACAGATAAAGGTGCTGATTAGAATGCCTTCTTTTGTAGGGATATTCAACATTATAAGGAACGAAGGAAGCCTGGTGAACGGTGATACGTTAGTGATTGCTCCGACGAGCGCAGCCAAAACGTACTCCGGCAGCGGTGGCGGCATAACAGGAGATTTCGCCGTTTCAAATGTTCTATTTAGCGCGACGATATCGCTGGACCCGGATGTTGTGGATGCGGGTGCTAATAAGGTAGCTACTGGAACGTAAATGCAGGGCAAAAAATTGGCTTCGAGCTCGGATGACGGGCTTGGAGCCTTTTATTGCGTATAGGGAGGCGATAACAACGGTTTTTTCTCAAAATTAGGTAAAACGTTATTGACAGAGTAAGGCTTCACTCCTTAATATATGAATATATGCTCATATGTTGAAATATTATGTATAAAGTTACGGACAGCACGCCATTCCAGTGGCAGAGCGACGGGGAGGGAATGTTATGCATCAACATTCGTCTGATAAGAAATCTCATACTTATAAGGAGCAAGCTTTTTGCAGTCACGAGGGTGGGGAGCACACGCATTCGCCGCATGATCATGCACAGCACGGCGGGCATAACCATGTGCATCAAGGACATCATCACGGTCACCACCATGGGCATCATCACGGGCACAACCACCATGGTCATGGCGGAAACAAGCAAGGTCTTGTGATTGCACTTTGCATCACAGCAGGCATCATGGTATTAGAGTTTGTTGGAGGGCTATGGACGAATAGCCTGGCGCTGCTCTCGGATTCGGGCCATATGTTAAGTGACGCCGGGTCTCTGCTTCTAAGTTTGATTGCCCTGTGGTTCGCTGCAAAGCCGTCCTCGGCAAGCAAATCCTTTGGTTTTCATCGCATCGAAATTTTAGCGGCGCTTCTTAATGCCGTCACTCTTTTTCTAGTTGCGGGTTTCATTATATGGGAAGCCTTTGAACGGTTTCTTCAACCGCCTCCCGTAGCCAGCGGATCCATGATGCTCATTGCCTGCATCGGGCTATTGGCGAATCTGCTAAGCGCTTGGTCGCTTATGCGCAAAGGGGACGTGCATGGCAATTTGAATCTGCGCAGCGCTTATTTGCATATTTTAGGTGATGCGCTTGGTTCTGTCGGGGCTATCGTTGCTGGTGCGGTTATGATGATTTTTGGCTGGTATGCGGCAGATCCAATTATTAGTGTCATTGTGGCGCTGCTTATTTTGAGAGGTGCTTGGGCTGTTTTGAAATCCACACTTCATATTTTGATGGAGGGAACGCCTGCAGAAGTCTCATTCGAAGAGGTCAAGCAGGTGCTGGAGGGCATTGACGGGGTTATCAATGTTCATGATTTGCACATCTGGACGATTACTTCCGGACTCGATGCCTTAAGCTGTCATTTGCTCATTGCTGACGATCAAGACAGTCAAACGATTCTACAGCAAGCCATTCACAGGATTGAGGAACGTTTTCATATTAGTCACTCCACGATTCAAATTGAAAATTCCACGAACACGCACTCGGAGTTAAAAGTTTAGGTTTTCGGATGAACAAACGTCTCATCAGCTGCGCTATTTGCGGGATATGCACATTGTTAAGCGTAGAAAAGTAGGGAAAAGCGTTTTTTATTCATTGGATGATGAACATACTGAACCAATTTTTGTGCAAACCCTGGGACATCTCAAGCATATGTAAATCGGAAGCTCCTTACAGCTTAGTGCTGCTGCTTCCGATTGCGCGCTTAATCCATTTCATTGGATGCCTCGCTAGAAGGCGGTTCTATTTTTCGAGTGCTTTGCCTTAGCATCCAGACGGCATACTCGAGAGGTCGTGAAACCGCCTTCTGATACGTAGCGATTTCGCCGATCTTACGGAAAACTTCCCGGGAAGGCTTGGGATTGACTTCCAGCAGCCAAACATTTCCTTTGGGATCTACGGCAATATCCATGCCCAACTCACACAGCTTGCCGAATTTCGTTTCTAGAAAATCTGCCAGCTTATAGGCGAAATTGTTCATTTCTTTCTTAATGCTTTCCGTTTTTTCAGGTGAAGCGAAACGGTACGCTAGCAGCTTATCTTGCGGAACCGCGCTTCCGCCTCCGTGCAGGTTCGAGGTGATGCTGCGGTGAGGACCGATGCGGCCGGCACAGCCGGTTACTTCCCATTCCCCGCGGCCGTTTTTTTGAATGAGCAACCGATAATCATGCACGCGTCCATCCTTCAGCGTAAGCTGTATTCCTTGTTGAACCACATAGTCCGGACTCAGCTTTAGCGTATGCAGCTTGATCGACAGCTGTTTTTCACTTGCGCGGTATGGGGCGATGATGGTTCTTTGCTGATTTCTTCCCTGCAATAAAAACAGGTCGGGACCCAACTGCTCAATGCGCAGGATGCCTCTTCCACCTGTACCGTTTTTCGGTTTGACATAGACAAGCGAATGCTTCTTTATAAACTTCAGCAGCTCTTGCACAGAACTGTATCGCACGGTAACCGGCAGGAAGGGGCGTATGCCTTCATTTTCAGATAAAATTTGATGCATTGACCATTTATTGGCCAGCGGTCTGCTCAGAAAGATCAGTTTGGCATGCCGATTACGAAATGCTTTGAGCATTTGATAGTTCGCAGCTGCTTTGTAGCGACAACGGTCATAAATGACAGGCGGCATCGATGTGCGGCGGCGAACCCATTTGCGTAAGGAAGCGTCATAGGTTAATGAGCGCACCGAGTTGTCAGCTTCGACATCGGTCGGTGAGAAGACTTCGACTTGAACCCCCATCTTTTTACCTTCTTTACTTAGCTTTTGAAAGTAAGAGAGTTCTTCGAGCCGAGTTTTGCTTAAATAGATAGCGAGTACGCCCAGTCGTTGTGAAGACAAGCATAATCACCTTCTTCTTCCATTATTAATTAAATAAAGGCTATAACGAATAATACGTTCAAGTGATTTTTTGCGGATTTTCGGTTCATCGAATTTCATTGGTTTGGAGTTCGCTTCGAAGAACCAGATATGGCCTCCAACATCGACGCCGATATCCATCGACATTTCGCCAAGTTGATTGCCGGATGATTTTTCAATCTGAGTCGCGAGCGTGACGGCAGCTGTTTCAACTCGTTTGAGGATGCTTTTTGCTTCTTTTGGTCCAAAACCCTGTGAAAGCAGCTTGAACGGATCATCGATCGAACCGCCTCGTGGAACGTGCGTGGTGATGCTCGCTTTACCTGCTACACGGGCGCCAACGCCTGACACGCTCCATTCCCCTTTGGAAGTTTTCTGGATGAGAGCGCGCAAATCATAAGCCCGCTGTTTGTACCTTGCCAAAGCTATGCCTTGCTGAACAATGTACTCGTTGGAGCCGCGGTGCCGATTCCACTCGTTCCAAAGCTCGGAAGTGGAATGATGCACGCTGTAAGTCATTTGCTTATCTACCTGACGGCTTAGCCGGTATTGGGTTTGACCTTTCGTTGTTATTCGGTCAATACGCATAATGCCTTTTCCCGCTTTGCCTTTCACCGGTTTCAAATACAACACGGCGTGTTTGCGCAAAAGGGCAGTCAGATCGTCAGCTGAACTTAATTGTTTGGTATCGGGCATATAGGGCTTGCTATCCTTGGCTCCATTAAGCCAACTGAATAAGGTCCATTTGTTAAAGAAGGAAGAATTGAATAAATGAACGCTGGAGCTGCGGTTGCAAGCTTGAATCGTTTGTTGCACTTCGGGCTTCATTTCCATTTTGCGATAAGGAATGCGATTGTAGACAACTTGAGGAGCGGGAACGAGTTCCCTGCTCCATTTTTTAGTTTGGTTGTTGTAGCGATAACCGTGGATTTCATTTCCCGATAGGTTGAAATCCTTGGTGGTCACGACGTAAACATCAACCCCAAGCCGCTCACCGGTCTGAATGAGATCAAGGAAATTGTGTAAATTCCCTCGAAATACGCGATTACTATCCTTAACGGTGAGAATGGCCAGCCTCGGATTCTGCTCTTTGTTGTGCAGGAAGAAAGCCATTAGTTTTCCCTCCTAGCACGGAAACGGCTTAAATAAAGGCAGTGATCATAAATATTTTGTAAAGTTGCGAGGTCTCCTTCTTTCAATGAAGGGTGTTTGAAGATCGATCTGCCTGGTTTGGCATTGGCCTCAAACATCCAAATTTTCTCATTTTGATCGATACCAATATCGAATCCGAGCTCTCCGAGCAAATGGTCATAATTATTTTCGATGCCTTCGGCGAGCTTGATCGCCGTTTCTTTGGCATTGCTAAGCACGCTCTCTGCACGGCTGCCGTAGATTTGACGAAGTACCTGCTCTGGCGTCATTAATTGACCGCCGTTGCGGATATGGGTGGTTACGCTGCCCTTGCCGGATTTCTTGGCCCCGATGGCGGCGACAACCCAGTTGTTGCTGCCGTTTTTCGTCATGTGGAAGCGGAAATCAATAGGGCAGTTGTCAATTTCAATTAGGCGGATGCCTTGCTGTGCCACGTAATTGGATAGACGACCCCGTCCAGTTCCGAGCATTTGCATAAGCCCTTCGAATTTTCCATAACGGATGAGTACGTTTTTGCCGCCCTTGCGGTATCGAACAAAATAACCGCGTTTCGGGTTATAGGTCACCCGGAAAATACCGATGCCCAAACTACCCGCCGTTGGTTTCAAATAAATGAATTTATGCTTGTCGAGCATTTCTTTAATTTGATCCGCAGATGGATTAATCTTGGACTCTGGAACGAATTTGTAAGCATCGTCGCCAGCTAACATTTTGTACACATCCCATTTGTCAAAAAAGCTCCAGTTAAACAGTGGGATGCCTCTGCGTACAAAACGATCCTTAAAGCCCTCCATCCCGGCCGACTTCTCAGCTACACGGCTGGATAGGCGGTTATAGACGACATCCGGAAGCGGGAACGTTTTGCGAATCCAGCCTCCGCCTTCTTTGGGAATGATCCCCGTAACGGTTTCCTGTACCCAATTGACCCCTTTCGGGCTGAAAGCGAAAATAAAAGATTTGCTCGAACCTGTATTTAAAACCTGACGGATGAACCCGGTTTTTGTACCAAAGGGAGATGAACCTCCTACAATATTCGTTAAAACGCCGATGAGCGGTCCGATGCGCAGTTCTTTGTTATTCGCGCTCGCGACCATTACGCTCCCCGAGCGAGGAACTCGCAGAGAAGCCATCAAAGAAAGCGGAATGTACATATGCTGACCACTTTTTTTAATCAGGCGGATCGGTAGGGTGGCTGTTTTACTGCCGACCTTTACAGTAATCGATTTGGTACCGGTTAACCGTAAAGCTTTGACGACTTCACTTGTTAAGTAGACCGATCTATCTGTTCGTTGTACGGCGTGGAGCATACACGTTGTCAAACTCATTAGGTTACCCTCCTAAACTTGTTGCCCTACGGGGCTTCCGTGTCAAAGTAGCGAGACATAACGTCCGCTACCCGGGCACTTACCGGCCATCCAAGCTTAACTCAGCTTTTTGTGCAGCAAATATCCAGCATAATAAATAGGGTTAGCTATGGATTTCAACCGTGCTTTCTCGTTGCGCATGCGCGCGAAAATCGTTCTGCCTGGCTTGGAATTCACTTCGAGAATCCAGACGCGCCCCCACGTATCGATCCCAAGATCGATACCGAGCTCAGCCAATCGTCCGTGATGGGTTTCCAGAAGCGGGGGGATTCGATTCGAGAGCATGGTTAGTGTTGCTATGAGCTCACTAGCCTTGGTATCGCCGAATTCCCTGGTTAGATAGGCGGAAACCTCTTCAGCACTTCCTCCGCCATGCAGATTGGAAGTCACACTGCCAGGTTTGCCGACACGAACCGCCATGCCGGTGCTCTCCCATATGCCGGAACCGTTCTTTTGGACGAGAGAGCGAATATCATAAGCCATTCCTTCTGAAGAATGCAGGTGCAGATATTCTTGCATCAGGTACGGCCTGTTGCCGATAGAGCTACGCAGCCATTGCCAACAGGAATAGAAATCATGAAATTGGTGATCGACGAGCCCGTTGTGAGCATTGCGACCTTTGATATGGTAGGTGCTTTTTCCGTTCATCGTGTTTTCTTTGTGAAGATGCAGGGCACCCTTTCCTTGGCTGCCGCCCTGTGGTTTAAGAAACACATCTTCCCTAGTTTGAAGCCAATTTCTAAGAGCGCTGCCGCTTGTGAGCAAGTTCGTTTCAGGTAAGTAACGGCTGATCATACGATCTTTCTGCAAAATTTGATCGACTTCCCATTTTCCACCCAGTCCATAGCCCAGGAAGCGTATTAGAGGGGATTCGCGCAGCTTTTTCACATGGTACTGATACTGTTCATAGCTGTGTTTATTGTTAAAGAAACATCGATCATAGATCAGTGAGGGCAGCGGAACGAGTTTGGGCACCCATTCCTTCGTTTCCGTCAAGTAGGTGTAACCCCGTACCGTATGCCCTTTCCAGTCGATGCGATTCGGTGAGAACACGACGACGTCCAGACCTTCACGGGCGCCATAATAAGTCAGATGCTGATAAAAGCCTGAGCTGGCAAAAGGCAGTTCCCGTTTCAATTCTGTGACCATAATCCCGAGCAAGGGACGTTTGGTGCTTAACCGCATAGTTCCACCTCAAATCTTTGCTAAGAATTTGGCGTATTGCACGAGTTGTTTCACGGAAGGTCTTATTTTTTTGTCCGTGTTTAATGGCGTATTATCATCCTTAGAAGGTTTGGAGTTTACCTCAAGCAGCCAGACCTTCCCCATTTTATCTACAGCAAGGTCGATCCCCAGCTCTCCAAAATGACTCGGGATTTGGGCTTCAATCCCTTTGGCAATGTCGATAGAGGCCTTGCGCAATCGAGCCGTTACAGAGACACGAGTGGCTGAAGAAAATGGCGTTTTGGCAAGTGCGCCCACCACATTGGTCAGACTGCCGCCTCGTGCAAGGTTGGAGACGAAATGCTGAGATCCGGCAATACGGCCGACAATGGAGGTGATGGCCCACTCCCCTTTGGCCCCACGCTGGACAAGCGAACGGAAATCAATCGATCTGCCGTCTGTTGTGATAAGATCAAGTCCTTGCTGCAGTTGATAGCGCTGGGTCTTGAGTTTGCCGGATATCGCTTGAAAGACAGCAGAAAGGGAAGGAAACGTCTGTTTGCGAACACCGGTTAGATTCGTATAATGACACGTATAGACGTCACCGGGCTCTCGGCGAATGCGAATAATTCCTTTTCCCAAGCTGCCGGTAATTGGTTTGAGGAATAGAACGGGATGGCGGGAGGCCATCGATTTTAACATTTGATAATTTTTGAAGAGGTAGGATTCCGGTAAATACCCATGAAGGGAACTATCTTTGCGCAAAGCTTCGAACACTTCCGTTTTGTTCAAATATTTCTCATTGAAGACCTCGGTTCCATAACGGGTCTTAGCATCTTTCAAAAATTGTTGAACATTCGGCAAGTTCTCATACTTGCGCGAAGTAAGCCGGTTGTAGATCACATTGGGGATCGGAAACGTTTTTTTGCTCCAGGAACCATTGGCATACGCATATGCGGAAATGGAACTGGCATTCGCTTGCATTTCACCAGGCGGGAAGAAGCAGACAACAGCCCCATAACGTTCACATGCGTCGGTCATTTCTTTACAAAAAGCGGTAATCGCACCAAATGGGCGGTCGTGTGAACTTGTATAAACGCGGCTGATCATCACGCCAATTAAAGGTCCAATCGACAAAGTGCCCACATTTTGCCTATAATGGATATTGAGCTGCGCCCCTTGATGAATACCGATCTTGGTAGCGAGGACAGGATTGAACCGTAAACTGTTCGATGTAGCGGCGGTGACGACCTTGACATCCTGTTTGGCAGAGCCGAAGCGCAGAGTCATCGATTGATTGGACGGAACTTTCCATTTTCTTGCAATGGCTTCACTTAGAACAACGGTCCGATCATCCAAATAGATGCTGGTGCCTTGAATGGATATTCCGACTTTCGTCCTGGTCAATAGCGAACACTCCTTCCAGCATCAAAAATGGCATTGCTGTTTAAGCAAAGTAAACTACTCCATCATATGAGGACATATATCCCTTGGTGCTTGGTATGTCGTCGAAACTGTTTGGAGGAAGAGCCCAACCGAGTTTGGGTTAAATTAGGAGGTCATGGAAATGAACGTACACGATAGAGCGTATGAGTTGGCAAAAGCGATTAAAGAAAGCAGCGAATACAAGGATATGCTGGAGATTCGCTCGAAGATTAATCAGGATGCGTCTAGCAAAAACTTATTGGAAGATTTTCGCTCGCGTCAAAATGAACTTCAACAGAAAATGGCTGTAGGCGAGATGCCGCCTGAAGAGGAGATGGAGCAGCTGCAGAAGCTGTATGACGTACTCGCTCTGAATCCGGGGATTAAGCAGTTATTTGATGCGGAACGCCGTTTATCGATAGTGCTTGAGGATGTGCAGCGCATTATTGCGGAGCCGTTGCAAGCGATGTTGCAGTAGAAGAAAGATACTCGAATAGAAGATCCTCAAATAGAAGATAAATGTAAGGCTATTCAGGAAGAAGTAGTTGATCTACTTACCTGGGTAGCCTTTCTTTGTGTATATCAAAGTCGAATGCGTTATCCATTCAGTTAAGTTTCAGTTGTTGTTAAGGATTTTCTCAGGTAAGTGAAACAACTAACAAATATAATGAAGTTAAGATTAGGCCATTAGTTAGGAGGGGCGATAGGAATGAAAAAGTCCAAGTGGACAAAATGGCAAATGGGGATCGTCATTGGGGTTCTCCTCTTCTATTTATTTCAAGAAGTGAAAGATAGCCCGCAATTTCTAGCGGCTGTCTCCGCAGCTGCTCTATCCAAAGATAATTCGGCTACGGTAACGGCTCAGAAGGATGCTCCTAACAATCGGGGAGCAGAGAATACAGTCCGTCGGGGAAGAAACCATGACCGGATGGCAGCGGGGGCAGGGTCCGCCGGATCAACAGGCTCCACAGGAGGTGCCGAATCTTCACAGCCACAGTTGAAAGCACATACTAGAAGTCAAGCTTCATAAAAACAAGGAGATGGTCTTTATGCTCCAGGAGTCAAGCTTTCGTTCCATGAACACGCAAATTCAAGTGATATTGGCTGCACGCCATGAGATGTCTGAATTTGAGCCGCTTATCCAATCTTATTTTGCCAAGGCAGAACGGCGGTTTAGCAGGTTTTTGCCATCAAGCGAATGTTCCCGGCTTAATAGGAACTCAGGAAGCCGTTGCATGATATCAGATGAAATGGCGAATGTACTTGAGCTGTGCCAGCATTATTTTGAAGTGACGGAGGGAGCGTTTAATATTTTCATTCTTCCTGCACTTGAGCAAGCTGGTTACCAACGTAGTTTCGAAACGATATCAAATGATGATGAATGCGCAGAAGCCTGCAACCATTCGCTGCTACCTTTATCAGAGGATCGGTTACAGATAGATTTGGACACGGCCATGTCATCCGTACGATTTCCTGGTAATCAGCAAATGGATTTAGGGGGCATTGTAAAAAGTTGGACCGTTCAGGGGTTATCGGAATTACTTCGCGTCGAGCGGCAAATGCAAAGAGGCCTCGTGAATGCCGGTGGTGATGTTGAAGTATGGGGAGGCGCAACAGATACGGATCCGTGGGTGATTGCTATTGATAGACCTAATAACAGTCGTATACATCGGGCGGATGATCTTTTGCTCTTGCTAGTAGATGGGGCAGTTGCTACCTCGAGCACGCAAAAGAGAAGTTGGCGGAACAGCGGAGGTAGTATGCATCATCTCATTGATCCCAGTACGATGAAGCCTAGCCGCTCATCTGTGATTCAGTGCTCTGTCGTGGGGGAGCATTTGGTTGATTGCGAAATATGGGCTAAGGTCATGTGCATTCGTGGGCTGGAAGAAGGCCTACCCTTTTTTAGACGCCATGCGCAGCGGTTGGAAGCTCTCATTTATACAGAGGATGGAACGCTCCATCATGTGAATCCGTGTGCGAATAAATCCACGGGTCAATGGTTAGGGCTTGAAGCAGATTTTGTGCATGTTTGAAAAGGTTAGGAGGGAGTAAAAGTGATTCAAATCCTGCTAGATTTACCCATTTGGATGTTAATTCGCGTATTTGGCATCTTGTCTTATCTCAGTCTATTCATGGGGATGGCGCTAGGCATTGCGTATAGCTTTCCTCAGTGGAAGGGTCAAACGAAGGCGCGGCTTCTTCGATCGCATACATATGCGAATCATTTGGGCACTTGTTTAGCTTTACTGCATACCGTGCTTTTGGTCATCGATACTTTCATGCCGTATGATTGGAAGGAGATCCTTGTTCCATTCGCGGCCAAGCATTCTGCGGTATTGAGTGGTACCGGCTCGATAGCAATGTATGGATTGCTCTTGTTAATCTTCACAACCGATATCCGTCAGAAGCTGAAGAAGAAGCTTTGGTTCGCTTTCCATTTGCTATCGTATCCTATTTTTGTGTTATCCCTGATTCATGGATTATTTATAGGGACGGATAGTTCGAGCATCCTGATCAAAACGATGTATGTGATTACAGCGCTCCTCTTGATTGGTTTAACTGTTTTACGTGCTGTTGTACGTCCTCGCAAACAAGTGGCCAGAACAAAGGAGACGTATTCCGTCTAGCGCCTAGAAGGCTCCTATTTCAATGAAATAGGGGCTTTTTGCCATGTAAAAAGTTGCGAAATGTGTCGAAACTGTCTATAGTAAAAGGGGATTGTTGAATACGAAAAGAGGACCTGAAACCGATATGGCCAAACAAAAAATCACGGAGCTGGATATCGTCAGAGCGATAGCTATCCTGGCTGTCGTCACGATCCACGTCACGGCAGACTGGACGGTAGATCCGACTTTGAAGGGCAGCAGTTCGCAGTTGCTCGTCTTATTTTTGAACAAAATGAGTTACTTTGCAGTTCCCGTGTTTATCTTTTTAAGCGGAATTGTGCTTTTCTACATTTATACGGATAATTGGAGCGCCAAGCAGGCCGGTGTCTTTTACTGGAAGCGGGTCAGGCAGGTCCTTGTTCCTTATATTGTATGGTCGTTTTTCTACTATATTTATAATCCGTGGCTATGGACACCAGGGCATCCATTCAAGCTGGAACCACGTGTGTTCCTGGAGCAGTTAAAATGGGCGGATTCCGGCTATCATTTGTATTTCATGATCATTATTGTGCAGTTTTATTTGTTGTTTCCATTGTTGGTTTGGGCTGTGAGGAATGCGGCCTGGTTCCGCAAAACGCTGGCGCTTTGGGGGCTGGCGATTCAAGCCGGCGTGTACATATACAGCCATTGGTTCGGGACTATCGACCACAAACCGGAGCTGTGCATCACCTATTTTGCGTACTTCCTTATCGGAGGTGCGATCGGCATGAACTATGGAGCATTTCGCGCGTGGCTGGAACGAAACAAAGGCTGGGTCATTCCGGCTTCGATCCTCAGTGGCCTTGTCTATACGGCACTTTATCTGCTAGGCCTAAAAGGATATACGTTTGAGAATACTTGGTTCGAGGTGCTTTGGCTCCTGTATAGCATCGGAATCGGCATCAGCTTCATCTGGGTAGGCAAATGGCTTTTGCAAAAAGCAGCGCCAGTCGGCCGCTTCTTTGTCTCACTCGGCTCCGTGTCGTTCGGAGTGTACCTGATGCATCCAGCGCTGCTTTCTCTGTGGAAATATAAAGTGCATACGCCGGGCTCTATTGTGCTCTTCCATTTGTACAACGCTATCGTGCTGGTACTTATTGTAGCGATTCCTTGGTTATTAACGCTGCTGTATCGAAAGGCAAGAAAATTGATGGGGATTTGATGAAAAAGACAGTGCAGGTGTGTTCCTGCACTGTCTTTTTTTTGAGGAATCTGCCAATAGGGCGCCCTTCAGCGAAGGGAGCTCCAGGGCGCTATTTCATTATGTTTCGGGGAACGATAGTCCGTTATTTGCCTGAAAAGGCACATTTTCCATTCGTGATGGGAACTACAGTTCGATAGTTTGCTAATTTCAGCTAAACCGGCCCCAATCAGCTACTTCACGCTCCCTACGCTGTACATAGTACAACAAAGGGGAGTGAAAGAGGAAAAATCCAAGCATTATGTTGTATAAAATACAACCATTTCAGCTAAAACAGCCCCAATCAGCTCCTTCACGCTCCCTACACTGTACAAAGTACAACAAAGGGGAGTGAAAGAGGAAAAATCCAGGCATTATGTTGTATAAAATACAACCATTTCAGCTAAACCGGCCCCAATCAGCTACTTCACGATCCCTAAGCTGTACAAAGTACAACGTAGGGGAGCGAAGAGGCCAAAAAGTACAACGCCAGGCAAGTAATCAATACCCGCGCTGATACTGCCGCGGGATATAGGGATGCGCATGCCCTAGCTGAACGGCAGCATGCGTCGCCCAATAAGGATCGCGCAGCAAGCCGCGTGCGATGGCGACAAGATCCGCGTCCTCGTTAACGATGACGGACTGCGCCATTTCCGCATCCGCCAGCAGGCCGACGGCGATGACCGGCACTTGCAGCGCTTCGCGAATTTGCCGCGCGAAAGGCACTTGATAACCGGAGGAGTTACCCGGTTTGCGCTGCCCTGCAAGGCCTTCCCCGCCTGAGCTCACATGAAACGCATCGACGCCTGCGGCTTGATACGCTTTGGCAAGCTCGATGGCGTGGTCAATATCGTAACCGCCGTCTGCGTATTCAACGGCAGAAATACGGAAAATAAGCGGCATATCAGCAGGCATTTCTTTTTTCACCGCTTGAATGACTTCCACGCCGAATTGGGCCAGATTTTGCCCATAGACATCGTCTCTTTTATTCGTAAGCGGCGACTGGAATTGATGGATCAAATAACCGTGAGCACCGTGCAGCTCGATGGTATCAACGCCTGCTTGCACCGCGCGACGGGCCGCGTCGCCGAACAGCTTCACGATGTCCCGGACCTCATCCGTTGTTAATGCCCGTGGCATTTTGTAGGCATCACCCGGGAAAGGGATAGCCGACGGTGCGACAGGAACTTCCGCGTCCTCTGCTTTGCGGCCTGCGTGGGCAATCTGAATGCCGATTTTTGCACCATGCGCATGAACGCCGTCAATGATTCTGGAAAATGCAGGGATATGATCGTCCGACCAAATACCCAAATCATGATCTGTGATGCGGCCGTCCGGATGTACATCCGTCATTTCCATAATAAGCAGACCCGTGCCTCCGATTGCCCGTGTGAGATAATGGACGTAGTGCCATTCATTAGGTTTTCCATCTTTAGCTGTAACGGAATATTGACACATCGGCGCCATCACGATGCGGTTTCTAATTTGCAAGCCTTTCAGCTCATAGGGAGAAAATAAATCTGTTTTCATGATGATGCACCTCCAATAATATAAATATCTAGATATCTAGATATTTGCTGCCAAGTTAGGTTGCATTGTTTGGCAAAACTATGTACCTTAGTATCGGTTGTATTATAATTAATTTCAAGTACCCACTTTTTAGTGCCATAGTAACTAAAAGTATACTAATGGAAGAAAGGTTGCATCGATATGAACGAAATCATTCAATTATTGCAAAATCATCGCTCGATTCGCAAGTTTACGGATCAACCTGTCACCGACGAGCAGCTAAAAAACATCCTGGTTTCCGCTCAAGCGGCTTCAACCTCCAGTAACATGCAGGCATATAGCGTCATTCACGTAACGGATAGCGAGCTAAAAGGCCAACTTGCCGCGTTCGCCGGCAATCAGAATTATGTCAGCGAATGTCCGGTGTTTCTCGTATGGTGCGCGGACTTGCAGCGTTATTCACAGGCGTCACACCGGCATGTGGATACGCCGATAACCGGCAATGCGGAGAATTTCATCATTGCCACTGTCGATGCTGCGCTCGCTGCGCAAAATGCAGCCATAGCAGCCGAGTCGCTCGGGCTCGGCGTTGTCTACATCGGCGGGCTGCGCAACAAGCCCGCGGAGGTCGCCCAGCTGCTGGGCCTGCCGCAGCTGGTGTATCCCATCTTCGGCATGTGCATCGGCACGCCGGATCAAGAGCCGCTGCAGCGTCCGCGGCTCCCTCTGGAAGCCGTATACCACGAGAATCGGTATACGGATAACGAAGAAGCGGTTCGTCAGTATGACGAAACGATCCGCGACTACATGCACGTTCGTACGGGAGGCAAAGTCGATACGACGTGGTCGAAGGAGATGGCGGGCAAGGCGCAGCGTCCGCGCGAGCACATGAAAGCTTTCCTTAACTCGCAGGGCTTCGGAGAGGTCTAAACAGATTCTTTTCGCAGATGAACTCATATTGCAAGAACTTGTCTCATACATATGAATGAGGACCATGAAGACAGGCTTGAGAGTTCATCAGGCGAAAGGAGTGTGATCAGGTTGAAAGGCTTTAAGAATGTCGTGTACATGAGCGTAGCGCTAGGCATGCTGATTTATTCGCTGCCCCAATTGCAGCTGCGGGAAGTTGGCTCCCTGCCGATGATTTTTAGCAGCATTTGGATCGCTATGGCGCTGCTCGTAATTGCGTCTCATTTGCATCAGATTCTGGGTGTGGATGAAGAGAAGCGCAGAGAGCTTAAGCGCATTAATCGGATGAAAAAATGGCAGCTGGAGCAGCTCGTTCAAGGCCGCAGAAAAATGCTGCAATTTCGTAAATAGCCAGGCACGGACGATGTTATGCTTTACCTTTTGACAACGAACATATGTTTGGTATAATACAAATGAAGCATCCAATCCAATAGGGTTGGATTTTTCTTATTATAGATGCAGTTCGGATTGTTCTTGCTCTTTCGAACGTTTATACTAGTAGTACAGAGTAGTACAGGAACAGGCGAATGGGGTGTAACAGTTGGATACTCAATCCGTGGATGCGTTAACGAAGCATGAACAAATTTTACGTCATATAGAAAGCTTGAAGCTCGGCAGTCGAATCTCCGTTCGCAAAATTGCCAAGAACATGGAAGTAAGTGAAGGCACGGCTTACCGGGCGATCAAAGAGGCGGAGAATCAAGGTCTCGTCTCAACCAAGGAACGAATCGGAACCGTGCGAGTGGAGAAAAAGCTGCGGCAAAACATCGATAAGCTTACTTTTGCAGAAGTCGTGAACATGGTGGACGGACAGGTGCTTGGCGGCTCGCGAGGACTGCACAAAACGCTGAATAAATTCGTCATTGGCGCGATGGAGCAGGACGCCATGATGCGATATATCGAAGCGGGCAGCCTGCTTATCGTCGGAAACCGGAACGAAGCACATCGTTGTGCACTCGAATATGGCGCAGGAGTGCTGATCACAGGTGGATTCGATACCAGCGCAGAAGTGAAGCTGCTGGCCGACAAGCTGGAGCTGCCGATCATTTCAAGCAGTTACGATACATTTACAGTCGCCTCTATGATTAATAGAGCGATTTACGACCGTTTGATTAAGAAGAAGATTATGCTCGTCGAGGATATCTTGGCATCGGGCGCCTCGCTCTATGCGCTCAAGGCGAACAGCACGCTGAGAGATTGGCAGCGACTGTCGGAGGATACAGGCTACAGCCGTTT
The DNA here is from genome assembly GCF_052682475.1 of Paenibacillus sp. WC2504. Classification (NCBI taxonomy): domain Bacteria; kingdom Bacillati; phylum Bacillota; class Bacilli; order Caryophanales; family Paenibacillaceae; genus Paenibacillus; species Paenibacillus sp. WC2504. The sequence goes on along the minus strand of NZ_JBQZFH010000001.1, from coordinate 6,457,227 downwards.
TCCGGTCGTCGATGAGTGGAACCGCATTATCGGCGTTGTGACGTCCAAGGATATGGTTGGGGCGAACGCTTTGCAGACGGTAGATAAACTCATGACGCGCAGCCCGCTCACGGTCACACCGCAGACTTCGGTAGCTTCTGCTGCCCACATGATGGTGTGGGAGGGCATCGAACTGCTGCCTGTTGTGGATCTGAACCGCAAAATGGTGGGCGTGCTGAACCGTAGCGATGTGCTCAAAGCGATGCAGTATATTCAGAAGCAGCCGCAGAACGGGGAAACGTTCGAGGATTTGATTTGGTCCGGATTGGAAGAGGTCAGAGATGAGAAGGGAACACTGCAGTTCCATGGTGTTATTACCCCTCAGATGACCAATCATCTGGGTACCGTGTCAGAGGGAGTTCTTACAACGTTAATGACCCAAGCGGCCTATCGCATTGTACAGGAATTTAAAAAAGGCGACCTTGTCATGGACAACATGTCCACCTATTTCCTCAAACCGCTGCAGATTGATTCTAAAATAGAAATACGACCCACCATCATTGAGGTGAGCCGTAAATTTGGCAAAATTGATGTGGAAATTTATCATGCCGGGTCTTTGGTTTCCAAAGCGATGCTGACCGCCCAAGTCATCTAGCGCAGCAGGCGATCGAAGTGCCCGTGATTGCGAATGCCTGCGAATAAGTTAAACAATCCGAGCAGGACCAGTACAGTGCCGAAGATCCGGCGGAAGCTGGATTCACTGAAGAAGAAGAGCTGCGTGATGGCAATCATTACCAGCATCAAGCCCATGCAAATATTCATGCGAGCGGAGTAAAGACCGCGTTTGGCGGGTTCCTTTTCACGGCGCGCCCGAAAGCTGAAAAAGACCGATAGGGCAAGAAGCAGGCAAATGAGAGAAAATAAAGAAACTTGAATCGCGAACATGTGGTTCATCCGTCCTTTTAAGCGAGTTTACTGTTAACTTTAGCGATTTTGGGCGGAGAATGCAATCACATCCCGCATTGATCATGCCGAATGCTTAAGTTCGCTTCTCTTGGGCGGTGATCCAAACCGTCAATTCCGTTTGAATTAACACAATCGATTTTACTTCAACAATATATTTTTTATCATGCAAAACGTAGGTTTTTTGAGTAATCAACTTCTCATAGAGCGGTTGAGCGTCTTTGACATAAGTGGCTTTCTGGCCGATGACGAGCTTGAGCTCGCTTTTGATATCACTCTCAATTTCCTTCTGAATATCTTCGCTAATAAGCTCGTCCTGATTTTTGGGAACTAGATGCACATTGACGACATTAATTAAGGATTGTTTATTTTTTGTTTTGTTCAAACTGTCGATATCTGCTCGCAAATCACGATTTTCTTGCAGATATTTATGCATTTCCACATATAACTGCGTGTAGGTATGCTGATGAATGCTCATATAGACCGCGCTCCCAATGATGGCTCCCGAAACCATCAGTGCGAAGTTCGCAAGCAAGCGCTGATAGCGGGCAAAAGGAGGAACCCTCAAGGCTGGTGGCCTCCCTTGCATATCATTTGGATGAGCGAGGTGCCGATCTGCGCTCCCACGAAGGCGACGACAATGAGAATGATTTGTTTGATCGCAGGATTCAAATGTCCAATGGCTACATGACTTTCTATATAGCGTATCGGATCAATTGTGCCGCCTACTGCAGCCACCATGGCCCAGATTTTAATATTTTCAGCCACAGTCATCATTTTCTCCGTCGGTGATTGAAGGGTCAGCACAGCTGCAATGCCGCTTAACATGCTGCCTCCGAAGACGACCCCGAAAGCAATGCAGAAGTACAAAATAATATTTGCCCAAAAGATTCCCATGACTTTACCGCTTCCTTTCCCATCCGTTATGGAGGACAGACTCTCTATACTTAATGTATGGGAATGCACGTCTACAATATGATACTATGTAAGGAATAAAATGAGAGCAGGGAGGAAATGCTGATGAGTTCGTTTGTACACTTGCACGTGCATAGTGAATACAGTTTATTGGATGGTGCCGCACGCATGGAGGAGCTTGTTACACAAGCAGCTAATCTGGGCATGACCTCTCTGGCTTTGACGGATCACGGTGTGATGTACGGAGCTATTGCCTTCTACAAAGCGTGCAAGCAGCGTGGCATTAAGCCCATTATTGGGTGTGAAGTTTATTTTACAGCGGGCTCCATTCGCGACAAAGGGACAAGACAAGAACAGCCGATCTATCACCTCATTCTGCTTGCCAAGAACTACCGAGGTTATCAGAATCTGATGAAGCTTTGCTCGATTGGGCATTTAGAAGGCTTTCATTATAAACCGCGCATTGATTTGGAACATCTATCCAAGCATTCCGAAGGACTTATCTGTCTGAGTTCCTGTTTAGGCAGCGAGATCTCGCAGCATTTGCTGCATAACCGGCACGATGAAGCTAGAGAGGCAGCGGAGCGATATCAACGTATTTTCGGGGATGACTTCTTTCTGGAAATTCAAGATCACGGCATGATTGAGCAGAAAAAAGTCATGGTTTCCATGATCGAGCTGAGCAAGCAAACGGGCATTCCGCTGATTGCGACGAACGATGTGCACTATGTGACAGAGCCGGATCATGTTATGCAGGATATTCTGATCTGTATTGGTACTGGCAAAACCGTGGATGATACGGATCGGCTCAAAATGGGAACAAGCCAAATGTATTTGAAAAGCGAAGAGGAAATGCGGCGTTTATTCGTCCATGTGCCCGAAGCGCTGACCAATACGGCTGTTGTGGCTTCGCGCTGCGAGCTCGAGCTTGAGTTTGGCAAGTCGATTCTGCCAAGTTTCCGTCCTATCCCTGAGCAGCTTACCTCAGTCGAATATTTGCGAGAGCTGTGCGAGAAGGGCTTGAATCAGCGGTATGGGGCAAAGCCGGAATGGGAGCAGCTGGACTCGCCGCTGAGGAAACAAGCGGAAGAACGCTTGTCTTATGAATTAGGCGTCATTGAGAAGATGGGATTCTCCGATTATTTCTTGATCGTATGGGATTTCATTCGTTTTGCCCATGAGAAAAATATCATGACGGGTCCAGGGCGGGGTTCCTCGGCTGGAAGCCTTGTCGCTTATGTGCTGCGCATCACCAATGTCGATCCGCTTCAATATAAGCTGCTATTTGAGCGCTTTTTGAATCCGGAGCGGATTACAATGCCCGATATCGATATCGATTTTAGCGATGAACGGCGGGATGAAGTCATTGATTACGTCGTTGCCAAATACGGGCATGAGCATGTAGCCCAAATTATTACCTTCGGAACGATGGCGGCCAAAGCGGCGGTCAGAGACGTCGGACGTGTGTTGAACGTTCCTTACGGAGACGTAGATCGCGCGGCGAAAGCCATTCCGAATCAGCTCGGCATGACGTTGACGGAGGCGCTGCAGGTAAGTTCGGATCTCAAGTCGCTAGTCGCCAGACAGCCCAAGACTGCTGAACTGCTTGAAATGGCCATGCGTGTAGAAGGCATGCCGCGCCATGCATCAACGCATGCGGCAGGGGTTGTCATTTCCAGAGAGCCGCTCACGCAGTATGTCCCCCTGCAAGAAGGGACGACTCAGACGGCGCTAACGCAATATACGATGGAGCATTTGGAAGCCATTGGACTTTTGAAAATGGATTTTCTAGGTCTACGAACATTGTCGATTATTGAACGAACCGTGGATTGGATTGCCCAAATGGAAGGTTTGCACCTGGATTTTGATGGGCTGGATATGGACGCGGACGCGGTCACTTACGGCATGCTGTGCAAAGGGGAAACGACCGGTGTTTTCCAATTGGAGTCTGCGGGTGTCCGCAAGGTGCTGAAGGACTTGAAGCCTTCTGTTTTTGAAGATATCATCTCCGTTCTTGCGTTGTACCGCCCGGGCCCGATGGAGTTCATTCCCAAGTATATTTACGGTAAACACGGTCAAGTGGAAGTGGTTTATCCGCACCCGACGTTAGAACCGATTCTTCGGGATACGTACGGCATTATCGTGTATCAGGAGCAAATTATGCAAATTGCCTCTTCGATGGCCGGTTTCTCCTTAGGTGAAGCGGATTTGTTACGGCGTGCGGTTTCCAAAAAGAAGCGGGAAGTACTCGACGAAGAACGTGCCCATTTCGTGAAAGGCAGCTTGCAGCAAGGGTTTAGTGCGGAAGAAGCGAATCATGTCTACGATATGATCGTTCGTTTCGCCGACTATGGCTTTCCTAGAGCGCATGCTACGGCCTATGGGGTATTGGCCTTTCAGACCGCCTATCTCAAAGCGCATTACCCGATTTATTTCATGGCTTCCATGTTAACTGCTGTGATGGGTAATCACAGGAAGGTGGCTGAATATGTCGATGAGTGCAGGCGGACGAAAATCGCTGTTCTTCCGCCGGATGTGAATAAGAGCGGAACGGTATTTACACCGGATCCTCAAACAGGAGCGATCCGGTTTGGGCTTGCGGCCATCAAAAATGTAGGCACGCAAGCGATCGATGCCATTTTATTTGAACGTAAGAAGTCTTCCTTCGAGAGTTTGCTTGATTTCTGTAGACGTGTTGATCTCCGGGTCTGCAACAAGCGGGTCATCGAATCATTGATTCAAGGCGGAGCGTTCGACTCCTTGGGAGGTCACCGTGCTCAGCTTATGGCCATTCTGGACGAAACGATCGCTTCCGCTACAAAATGGCGCAAGGAGCGAGATGACTTGCAGCTTCACTTGTTCGGCTTCGTCGAAGAGCCGAATTGGGAAGTCGAGTTTCCGAACATTCCGGTTATGCCGCAAAGCAAGCAGCTGGAACTGGAGAAGGAGCTTTTGGGCATGTACATCTCGGGGCATCCGCTGGATGCCTACACACAGTCTCTTGAGGAGATGGACGCGGCCATGGTCTACCAGCTCGCTGAGCTGCCGGATAACAGCGAAGTTCTTGTAGCCGGGATGATCCTTTCGCACAAGACGATCATTACCAAGAAGGGGCAGCCCATGGCGTTCATGGAGCTGGAGGATCGCATCGACAAGGTCGAGGTGGTACTCTTCCCAGAGACCTGGAAGCACGCAGCTCCGCTCGTGCAGAAGGGCAGACTCGTCCTCGTTAAGGCGAAGCTGCAGCTTCAGGACGAGGACCCGCCCAAGCTGCTCGCCGATCAGGTGGCCGCGCTGGACGACCCGGTGGCCCTTCAGCGCCTTCGCCGGCAGCCTGGGGCGCCTAGGCGCGCGGTTGGCGCAGCCGGCGAACAGCCTGCTCGCGCGGCTGCCGTTTCCGGGGCTGCGCGCAGCGGTGCCGCGTTCAAGCAAGCGGCCCCGTCAGCGGGCCGCCAGCCAGCCGCTGCTGAGGCGAAGCCGCAGCGGGTGTTCGTCAAGATCTCGGCTGACTGCGAGCAGCCGGATAAGCTCTTGCAGCTGAAGGCGCTGCTCAAGCTGCACAAAGGGCCGCTCGCCGTTGCGCTTTTCTACGAAAGCAGCAACAAGCTTTTGGCCCTGAGCGACCAATATTTAATCGATCCCTCCAAGGATCTGATCCGGATGATTGAAACGATCATGGGTAAAGATTCCGTGAGGGTGAAATAAAGCATGCTTCCTCCGCATATGAATAGGAACCCGGCATTTCAGGGGCATTCCATGTGTAGGAGGGGGACTTATGACCGAACAACATATGATCCAATTGCTGCAAAAACGCGGTGTGACAGTGGAACAAATTTCCGAAATTGTGTTCAAGCTGCAGAAGCCCTATAATGATCATCTGACGGAACAAGAGTGCACCGACAGTGTAATGGCTGTACTTGCCAAACGGGAAGTGCAGTACACGCTGTACACGGGCATTGCATTGGATGAGCTGGCAGAGAAGAAACTGCTGCCTGAACCTTTGCAATCCATCCTTGAGGCAGATGAACCCTTGTTTGGTGTCGATGAAACATTGGCTCTAGGCATAGTACATGTATACGGAATGATTGGATTAACCAGCTTTGGCTACCTGGACAAAGAAAAAATGGGAATTATTCGAAGTCTCAACGATGATAAAAGCGCTGTGCATGTTTTTCTGGATGATTTAATTTGCGGATTAGCGGCTGCAGCGTCTGCCAGAATCGCTCATCAGAATGAGCATGCGCCTGATTATAGCAGTAAATTACGTCTGGACTAACTTGTTAGTTCAGACTTCACTTTTTTTTCATGAACGTGCTCTGTTGCGGGAAAAAGAGAAATTATGATATCATTATTCCATTGTGTGTGCCTATGCTTATTACAGGATGTATATTATCATCGTACTAAATGCCCTAATCCATGTAGCAGTACTTCATAGGAGGTTTTTTTTCATGTGGACGGTGATATACATAGCTCCTACCGCGAAAATTGCAGAGCGGATTAAACAGAGGCTGACCGAAGAAGGATTTCTCGTACAAGTAAGGGGTATTTCCTTATCCAAAAATCAGTTCGAAATTGTCGTTCCCGCAGGGGAAGTTGAAGAAGTACAAGAAGTACTCAATTCTATTTTACATAGATAATGAAAAGTAGAAGCAAGTAACCTGGCTTGTCAGAGATTCACGATAACAGCCAATTAGAGGTGGAAATGTGCTAAAGGATTTATTTCAAAAGCGTAAATACGCAACGATTCCTTCCGAGAAAACAAAAAGGGAAATTCCCGAAGGGTTAATGAATAAATGCCCGAAATGCGGTACCATTCAAACGAGTAAAGAGCTAGAGAAAAACCTAAAAGTATGTACAGCTTGCGGCTACCATTATCGTTTAAGCGCATTGGAACGTATTCAATTAACGCTCGATGAAGGCCAGATTCTGGAATACGATGCGGATATGATTTCTGAGGACCCTTTACAGTTTCCAGATTATGTTGAGAAATTAGATAAAGCGAAGAGCACGACGAAATTACAAGATGCGATTATTACCGGTGAAGGCACCATTGGCGGCTATCCGGTTGTGATTGCGGCGATGAGCTTTGATTTCATGGGCGGATCACTTGGGTCCGTTGTAGGAGAGCGAATTACGAGAGCTGTTGAGGCTGCCATCGAGAAGAAAATTCCTATTATTATTTATTCCACTTCAGGTGGCGCTCGTATGCAAGAAAGCATTCTTAGTTTGATGCAAATGGCCAAGACAAGCGCAGCCTTATCCAAGCTGAGCAACGAAGGCGGGCTCTTTATTTCCGTCATCACGGATCCGACTTTCGGCGGTGTATCCGCAAGCTTTGCGATGCTGGGCGACATTATTATCGCTGAACCAGCAGCACCGTTTGGATTCACAGGCCGCCGTGTTATTGAACAAACCATTAAACAAAAGCTGCCGGACAATTTCCAGACATCAGAATTCAATCTCGAGCATGGTCAGCTCGATAAGGTCGTACCCCGTAAGGATCTGCGACCTACGTTAATCAAGCTGTTGGACATGCACGGAGTGAAGGGGGAGGCGACTTATGGCGGGTGAAATGCCGTTTGAACAGCCGCTGGCGGAACTAAAGAGCAAAATTGCTGAGCTGCGTAAATTTGGAGCAGAGAAGCAAATTGACTTTTCAGAAGAAATTCGCCGTTTGGAAGAAAGATACGTAGAGCTTGAGGATGAACTTTATGCAAGTATGTCTTCTGCGGAAAAAATGCAATTGGCTCGTCATCCGCAAAGACCGACGACGATTGATTATATTTTATCTATTTTTACTGATTTCATAGAGTTTCATGGAGATCGCTTGTATGGAGACGACCTTGCGATTGTAGGTGGACTAGCCAAATTTAACGGCATTCCCGTTACGGTTGTAGGGCACCAAAAAGGGAAAGATACGAAGGATAATATTGCTCGCAACTTCGGTTGTCCGCACCCGGAAGGTTTCCGTAAAGCGCTGCGCATGATGCGTCAAGCGAACAAGTTTAACCGTCCAATTATTACGTTTATTGATACGAAGGGCGCATTCCCTGGGAATGCTGCTGAAGAGCGTGGTCAAGGAGAAGCGATTGCCAGAAATTTGCTGGAAATGGCCTCTTTTCGCGTGCCGATCATCTGTATTGTTATTGGTGAAGGCGGCAGCGGCGGCGCGTTGGCATTAGGAGTCGGCAACAAGGTGTTGATGTTGGAAAATGCGATTTATTCGGTTATCAGTCCGGAAGGCGCGGCTTCCATCTTATATAAAGATGCTTCCAAAGCTTTACATGCGGCAGAAGCAATGAAAATTACGGCGGATCACATTAAGGATCTGAACGTTATTGACGGCATCATCCCAGAGCCAAAAGGCGGCGCACACCGTGATCTGGCTGCACAAGCAGAATTTATTAAAACAGCGATCTGGGAACAGCTTCAGCCTTTGCTAAGCTTGACCGAACAGGAGCTGTTAGAGGACCGTTACCGTAAATTTAGAGACATTGGTCGGTTCACATTCACTCAGGAGGGAAACCATGCGTAAAACGAAAATTGTCTGTACCATTGGACCAGCAAGCGAATCACAAGAAAATTTGAAAAAACTCTTGTTAGCGGGAATGAATGTTGCCCGTCTCAACTTCTCCCACGGAGATTTTGAAGAGCATGGCGCACGTATCCGCAACCTTCGCGCTGCATCCGCTGAGACTGGCAAAGTAGCAGCTATCTTGCTTGATACGAAAGGACCGGAAATCCGTACCGGTAAATTGAAAGAAGAACCGATTGAGCTTGTACAGGACAAGCACATCATTTTAACAACAGAAGAAATTCTGGGAGATGCAGACCGTATCTCCGTTACTTACTCGGATCTACCGCGGGACGTTGAAGTAGGATCCACGATTCTGATCGATGACGGTTTGATTGGTCTTACTGTCGTTGACATTCGCGGAACTGAAATCGAGTGCCGTATCGTCAACGGTGGAACAATCAAAAGTAAAAAAGGCGTTAACGTGCCAGGCGTGAAAATCTCCCTTCCAGGTATCACGGAAAAAGATGCCAACGATATTATTTTCGGTATCGAGCAAGGTGTTGATTTCATCGCAGCTTCATTCGTTCGTAAAGCTAGCGACGTTATGGAAATTCGTGAATTGCTGGAAAGACATAATGCAACGCACATCCAAATCATCAGTAAAATTGAAAACCAAGAAGGCGTAGACAATCTGGATGAAATCCTCGAAGTTTCCGATGGTTTGATGGTTGCTCGTGGAGATCTTGGTGTTGAGATTCCAGCTGAAGATGTGCCGGTTGTTCAAAAACAAATGATCAAAAAATGTAACATCGTTGGTAAACCGGTTATCACGGCAACGATGATGCTTGATTCCATGCAGCGCAACCCGCGTCCAACTCGCGCAGAAGCAAGTGACGTGGCAAACGCCGTGTTCGACGGAACCGATGCGGTGATGTTGTCCGGAGAAACAGCTGCTGGGAAATACCCGGTTGAGTCCGTACAAACGATGGCTCGTATTGCTGAGCGTGCAGAAGAAGCTTTGGAATACAAAGAAATCTTCCTTCGTCAAGCACAAGCACAACAAGTTACAGTTACGGAAGCTATCTCTCAAGCCGTAGCTAACTCGGCACTGGAGCTTGGAGCGAAAGCGATTTTGACAGCTACGGAAAGTGGATATACAGCAAGAATGGTATCCAAATACCGTCCAAAATCACCGATTATCGCGATTACACCAAGCGAGCAAGTGATCCGTCGTTTATCTCTAGTTTGGGGTGTTATCCCTGTAATGAGCGAACAAGCCAAAACGACAGACGAGTTGTTCAACCTTGCAGTGGATAGCAGCATCAAAACAGGTCTCGTGTCCTTGGGTGATATCGTTGTTATCACGGCAGGTGTCCCAGTTGGACGCTCTGGAACAACGAACTTGATCAAAGTTCACCATGTTGGCGAGATGCTTGCCAAAGGTACAGGTATCGGTATGCAAACGGCTACGGGTATCGTTGTCACAGCTCGCACACCTGAAGAAGCAAATTCCAAAATGGTTGATGGAGCCGTGCTAGTTACTGTAACTACAGACAAAGAATACATGCCGGCTGTACAAAGAGCTTCCGCGTTGATTACGGAAGTTGGCGGGATCACCTCTCATGCGGCCGTTGTTGCGCTAAGCCTGGGCATCCCGGTTATCGTAGGCGTTGAGAACGCGGTTGAACTCATTAAAGACGGTACAGAAGTTTCGATCTATCCAGAAGTAGGCATTATCTACTCTGGACAAGCGAGCGTTCTGTAGAATATAAACGAAGAGGCTATCTAGAAAGGGCTGATAAGACCCATCTGGATGGCCTCTTTTTTGTTGCCAAGGGAACTATAATTCGCCCAAAAGAGAGTTCCTCCATCCACTATGTTATACTTAGCATATAACGATATCTCAGGAGGAATGCATAATCATGAACGAGGAACACTGGTATCAGCACCAGCTGCGCGTGCGATATGCGGAAACGGATCAGATGGGCGTTGTGTACCATGCCAATTATTTGAACTGGTTCGAAATCGGACGAACAGAGCTGATCAGGGAGCTTGGCTATCCTTACCGCAGAATTGAGGAGCAAGGTTTGCTGCTACCCGTCGTAGAAGCGGATCTGAAGTTTAAGAAGCCGGCTCGTTACGACGATTTGGTAAGTGTTAACACTCGCGTGCTGGAGATGACCTCGGTGCGGCTCCATTTTGCCTATGAGATTCGTAAAGTGAACGAGGATACGGCGAAAGGCGTAGAAGAGAATTCGGGGGAATTACTTGTAACAGGAACAACGCGGCATGTTTGGGTGAATCCTTCTTGGAGGCCAGTACGTATAGAGAAGGAAGCGCCGGAATTGTGGCAGCTGTTATCTAAGTACTCTTAAAGGGGATGGGCTTATGCTTCGTATCATTCTTGCTATTTTCATCATAGTGCCTGCCATTGAAATTTCTGTGCTGATTGCGCTTGGTCATTTTATCGGCGGTTGGACGACATTCGGGCTTATCTTGTTAAGTGGTTTCCTGGGCATTTATTTCGCTAAGCGTGAGGGGCGCAAAGTATTGGAGTACGCTCGATTTGAATGGTCGCAAGGGCAATTGCCGGCACAGCATCTGCTGGACGGGATTTGTATTTTCCTAGGCGGTATTTTGTTGATTACTCCAGGTTTCATAACGGACATCTTCGGTTTTCTGCTTGTTTTTCCATATACGAGACCGATATTCAAAGTCATGCTGCTTGCATTGATCCAAAGACAAATTAGCAAAGGCAATATTCACTGGATTAACCGTAGATAAGCCGCACGCAAGTAAATTATCACAAACAAAAGCTCGGACCCTCTTATTCAGAAGGTGCCGAGCCTTTTTTTATGTAAGTAGCGATATCATGAAAGATTCGTGCTCGATAAAAAGCGGAGATGAGAATTAGGGAAACAGGGCCGATAATGAGCCCTAGGAGCCCGAACAGCTTCAGCCCCACGAACATCGCAATTAACGTTGCCAAAGGATCAAGACCGACGGAGGAGGCGAGTACTTTAGGCTCCATAATTTGTCTGGCTATCACGATGACGCCGTACAGGACACTAAGTCCGATCCCCAGAACCAGATTGCCTTGTGCAAAAAACACGTATAGGATCCACGGCACCATGACCGCGCCAGTTCCCAAGTAAGGCATCAAGTCTGCCAAACCTGTCAGTAAGCCGATGGTGATCGCGTAGTCGACACGTAGGACTAACAATCCGATAATGACAACCAATGCTGTCAGTGATACCAGGATAAGCTGTGCGCGTATGTACCCGAACAGTGCTTTTTGCAAATCGTTACGAATCAACTGCGTGGTTTTCACAATGAGATCGGAGAAAATGCCTTTGTATCTTTGAATGAGTTGATACCAGTCTTTACTTATAAAGAAGGTAGCTAACATGATGATAATGGTAATTGTTGCAATATTCGGTAGCGAGGTAAGCAAACTTTTGAGCGTGTTAAAGACATAATTAATAATAAATTTACTCACATCAGCAATTGAACCTGCTGTGGACGAGAGGTTGTTATTAACGGTTTCCTGATATTTGGGGTTATTTTCAAAAAACTCATTGATTTTCTCGATCCAATCTTGGAAAGCTGTTGAATTGATAAACACATTGAATTGCTCCACCCAACGGTTAATTTGAAGCTGCAGGGTATCCGCAAGAGATCCTAATTCCACAACAATATTGGCAACTAGCAGGGTGATGGCCGTAACCATGGCCGCTAAAAAGAGAAGCATCGAAAAGCTGACGGCAAGCCAACGCGGAAATTTGAGCTTGAATTGAAAAAAATTCACAATTGGATTGAGCATAAGCGCCAAAATCCAGCCAAAAATAAAAGGATAAATCAGTGGAATAACGTAGTAGAAAGCGTAGGCGATTCCAGCTATGATTAAAGCCACCCAAATACCTCTGAAAATCTGGTGAACTAAGCGCGGATTGAGGATACCCATCGTACTTCTCTCCTTGGTTCAGTTCTTTGTATTGTAACATGAACATGGATAAATACGGAAACGAACATCCCTTTACAAAATCTTAATATAATAGTGAAGGGGGGTCTGCATTGTCGGCATTCCAGACACATAGTACAATGAATCAATAAACTAGTTAAATTAATTGGAGGCTTTATGAGTATTGCGCGAGAACCCGATCTGAAAGAAGTTAAAGAGCTCAAGGAACAAAAGGAACTCAAAGAGATTTCGACCAAATACTTAAATCGCGATTTAAGCTGGATCGAATTCAACTGGCGAGTTTTGGAGGAAGCTCAAGATCCAAGCACTCCACTGCTTGAGCGTGTGAAATTTCTGGCTATCGTATCTAGCAATCTCGACGAGTTCATGAGTGTTCGTGTCGCAGGTCTTAAGGATCAAATTAAAGCTGGATATACCAAAAAAGATTTTACCGGCTACACGCCTGCGGGGCTAATCAAGCGAATTATGAAGCGTACGAACAAAATGGTGACCGAACAGTACAAAACGTATCGTGAAGTCACGAGGTTGTTGATGAAAGAAGGCATCGTGTTCACCGAATACGAGGATTTGAATACGAGCCAGAAGAAAGCCATGGATGCTTATTACCACGATATTATTTTTCCGGTATTAACGCCGATGGCTGTTGACCAGAGCCGACCGTTTCCACTCGTACATAATCATTCTGTTTATTTGGCTGTCCTGCTCATCCGAGAAGGTGATGATCCGGATGATGAACCGTATTTTGCCATTGTTCAAGTTCCTAGTAATTTATCCCGTTACATCTCCGTACCTTCACGGCCTAATAGCAAGAAGCAGGAATTTATTCTACTTGAAGAATTAATGGAGCATCATATACAATCGTTGTTCAGCGGCTACATCCCAATATCGGTTCATGGCTTCAGAGTGACGCGTAATGCCGATCTAACGCTCAATGAAGAAGGGGCGGAAGATCTGCTTGAGGAGATCGAAAAAGAGCTAAGACGTAGACGCTGGGGCTCTCCTGTACGGCTTGAGGTTCAAGAAGGCATTCACCCTTATGCGCTTGCCCAATTGCAGGAAGAGTTCGAAATCGAAGAACAGACCTTTGAAATTGATGGGCCGCTCGACATCACTTATTTTATGAAATTGGCGAATACGCTGAATGGTTTTGAAAATCTTCGATACCCGCGGGTAAACCCCAAATATCCGGTGGAATTTGAGGATGAGGTGGATTTCTTCGAAGTGCTGAAGCAAAAGGATGTCCTCGTTCATCACCCTTATGAAACTTTTGATGCCGTGACGGATTTCATTGTCCATGCGGCTTATGATCCTAAAGTGCTTGCGATTAAAATGACCTTGTACCGGGCAAGCGGGAACTCGCTGATTATTCAATCCTTGGCACGAGCCGCGGAATCCGGCAAGCAGGTTACGGTGGTTGTGGAGCTGAAGGCGCGTTTTGATGAAGAACGGAATATCGCTTGGGCGAGAATGCTGGAAAAGTCAGGCTGTCATGTCGTTTACGGACTTGTCGGGCTTAAGACACACGCCAAAATTACCTTGGTCGTACGCCAAGAAGAAAATACCCTTCGCCGATATGTGCATGTGGGGACAGGGAACTATAATGATAATACAGCCCGTCTCTATACAGATGTAGGGCTTTTCACCTCCAATAGTATCATTGGCGAGGATGCTTCGGCGTTGTTCAATGAAATTACCGGCTACTCAGCTCCGCATGACTGGCAGTCGTTTGCCGTAGCTCCTACAGATCTTAAAGATAAGCTGTTCGAGCTGATTGAAAGGGAAGCGGCCCATGCAAGAGAAGGCAAACCGGCGAAAATCATAGCCAAAATGAATTCATTGTCGAATCAGGAAGTCGTGGATGCGCTGTATGCGGCGTCGCAGGCAGGCGTGAAGATTGAATTAATTATTCGTGGCGTCTGCTGCTTGCGTCCGGGAGTTCCTGGACTTAGTGAGAATATTACGGTGCGGAGTATCGTAGACAGATTCTTGGAGCATTCACGGATTTATTATTTCCAAAATGGCGGTCTCGTTGATGTTTATTTATCTTCCGCGGATTGGATGACACGAAATTTGACGCGTCGAATTGAATTGATGTGTCCAGTTATTGACCCGCAGATGAAGAAGATGATGATTTCGATTCTGAACGTCAGTCTGAATGATAATGTGAAAGCCAGAGAGTTAATGTCAAACGGCATGTATACCAGAATAAAAAATGAACTGACCCCTTATCGGAGCCAGTTCGAGGCCATGAAAATTACGTCTTGGAAAAAACTCCAGCTTGAATCTTAAGTTTGAGGCCCCATGCTTTTTCGAAATCTTTGGTTATGGCTGCGAGCTCTTTTAACTCTAAGATCGGGTTGTGAACACAGAGCAGTTTAAGCGTCAAGGACGTATCGGATCGTGTAACGACCAGCTTTTGAACAGGTTGAGTTTCACTGTGATCCAACGCTGTAGCTAGCTTTAAGAGGGTGCCTAACTTTACAATCAACATCTCGTCGGATTCTTTCAACAAATCCTTGTAAGCAAGGGATTGCTGATGGGTCCGGCTTTTTGTTTTGTACGTCGCGATGAGCGAGCAGATCACGATCTCACGATGCGTGAGTCCATCGATGCGGGCATTCGCTAGCATATACTGCGTATGCTTCAGATATTGATAATAGTGAACGCTGACACCAATGCGATGCAGGAGCGCGGTTGTGTGCAAATAACGCGAACTGCCTTCTTCAAGGTTCGAGTGCACCTCAAGCTTGTCATAGAGCAGCATGGCAAGCTGATCGACGCGTCGAACATGCTTCTCAGCTCCATTGGGATGAAGGCACAGCAAGTTTTGGATGCTTGCTTCCAGGACATCCTGCCTAATTGGCTGCTTGGGGTCGTACATCTCGAAGAATATACCGTCTCGAAGTCCCGATCCGCTGACGATGCACCGGGAGGCATTTGCAGCTTGGAACAAGGTATCTAGAATAAGAAGTCCCGGCACGATAATATCGGAGCGTTCTTTGGATAGGCCGTCGACTTTCTTTCTCTTTTCGATGGGAAGGGAAGACAGCAGGGTGACGAAGGAACGAAGCTCTCCGGGCTGCAGTTCGTAGTTATGCGCAAGCTGCAAGGAGTACTTCGATCGTTTCTGGCTCATTTTGCCGAGTGTTCGAATCGTACCACCGAGTCCGATCATCGGCAGATTCGGAGACTGTGTAATCCAGGGGTGATCGGCGATCGCCTCTTCAACCATGCGACGAATATCAGCTGCCCCTTGTTCCGTGAGATTCGCGTTTTTCATAAATTGGTGAGTTGTGTTCACGGCTCCGAATGGGAAGGACACACTGTTCATCAGCTTCCGATCGCGCAGTAACGTTACCTCCGTGCTACCGCCGCCGATGTCGATGACGAGTGCATCCCGAATATCGATGGTATTGATGACCCCCAAATAGCCGTAACGCGCTTCTTCCGATCCGCTGAGCACTTCGATTTGCAGGCTGGTCTGTTCCTCAAGGACACGAACGATCTCTTCGGAATTGACCGCATTGCGAATGGCTGCTGTTGCAACGGCTCTAACCGTTTGAACTTCATGTACCCGGCATAGAAGCGCATAATGCGAAAGAATGGGGACAATAGAAATAATATCTTTGCTATGTAAAATGCCATCATAACCGATGCGCTCGCTGAGCCTTGCGGAGTCCTTGTGCTCGCTTACTACACGGTAGGCTCCCAGCTCATTGATTTCATAGATCACGAGTCGTATCGAGTTGGACCCGATATCGATGATGCCGATTTTTGTGCCGCTGCTCATGTATTTGCTCCTTTATCCGAGAAATCACTGATGCTTTGCCTTTCATTGTATCAAGGGAAGGGCGACTCGACAAACTTTTGCAAATTTCTTGTATAATTCGGGGAAATAAACAAAAACTTGTAGCGTGTGTTTTTAGTTGTGAAGCAAAATAAAATGGCTTTTTTGTGTCAAAAAGATTCTTTATGGTAGTGATAATGAAGTTTTATGTCCTCTTTTGTTCACTTACCGAGTAAAATACTTTATTATTAAAGTTAGGAAAAAAGCAATTTTTTGCTAATAGAGTAGCTAAGGAGAGATTCCAATGACTGCAACCAAAGGTTTAGAAGGAATTGTAGCCACGACCTCGTCGATTAGCTCCATTGTAGATGGAGTGTTAACATATCGCGGGATTGATATTGATGACCTCGCAGAAAATGCGACATTTGAAGAAGTAATTTATTTGCTTTGGTTCGGCAAACTCCCTAACCAAGCTGAGCTTGAGAAACTGCAAAGCGACCTGAACGCTTATAGCAAGGTGCCTGATGCGGTGATCAACCAGTTGAAAACATTCCCGAAAGATGTTAATTCTATGGCTGCGCTTCGCACGGCTGTTTCCGCTCTTGCTCTGTACGATGAAGAAGCGAACGACTTGAGCCAAGAGTCTAACGTTCGTAAAGCGATCAAATTGCAAGCGCAAATCCCTGGCATCATTGCAGCATTCGCTCGTATCCGTGAAGGTAAAGAACCGTTGGCTTCCCCAGGATATTCTTCCGTAGCAGCTAACTTCTTGTACCAATTGACGGGCAAAGAGCCGGACAAAGTTGCGATTGAAGCTTTGGACAAAGCGTTAGTGCTTCACGCTGACCACGAATTGAATGCATCGACATTCGCGGCGCGCGTAACAGTTGCAACACTTACTGACATTTACTCCGGTATTACTTCAGCTATCGGCACGCTCAAAGGACCTCTTCACGGTGGTGCGAACGAAGCTGTTATGGCTATGCTGGAAGAGATCGGTACTGTAGAGAACGTAGTTCCTTACATTAACGGCAAATTAGAGCGTAAAGACAAAATCATGGGCTTTGGCCACCGTGTTTACAAAAACGGAGATCCGCGTGCGAAGCACTTGCAAAAAATGTCTTACGAGCTTGGCAAATTGACTGGCAACCTGAAATGGTACGAAATGTCCGTCAAAGCGGATGAACTGGTGACAGGACTGAAAGGCTTGAAACCGAATGTAGACTTCTACTCGGCTTCCGTCTACACAACACTTGAAATCCCGCGCGACCTGTTCACACCAATCTTCGCGATCAGCCGTACATCCGGTTGGACTGCACACATTCTTGAGCAGTACGAAAACAACCGTTTGATCCGTCCTCGCGCTGAGTACACAGGTCCGGTTAACCAAAAATACATTCCGATTAGCGCTCGCTAATTCGTTTGAATTAGATGTAAACTCAAGGTGCGGGCAGTTCGGTACCAAATCTTCAGGGACTCATGTTCCCTGGGGGGTACTGCAACTCCCGTCGCTTTTTGTGTGTGTAAATGCTTTTACCTAGCTACGGTGACGAGTTGCATTTGTGTAAAGGGTACTCTTTGTAGTAACGTAACTAGTGGAGTGCTTGGCAGTGCCTGTGGAAACGTAGTGCCCGCCTTTATAATCGATTTATTTACATATGAAAATTTTTCAAAGAAAATGGATTATAACAAGCGGTCGGAAGGGACTGCCATAAGCATGCAGCGTATTGCACCATAGTTAACTCATTAATGCTATTTTAAACAAATCTTAGGAGGAACTATCATGCCACAATTCGAAACTTACGAACTGCCAACAGAAGGTCAAAAAATCACCATCGAGAATGGCGTTCTGCAAGTACCTAACAACCCAATCATTCCTTACATTGAAGGTGACGGCACAGGTCCTGACATCTGGGCGGCTTCCGTACGCGTTCTTGATGCTGCAGTAGAGAAAGCTTACAAAGGCGAGAAAAAAATTGCTTGGTACGAAGTTTTCGCAGGCGAGAAAGCTTTTAACAAATTCAACAACTGGTTGCCTAACGATACACTAACAGCTATGCGCGAATACATCGTGTCCATCAAAGGACCTCTGACTACACCAATCGGTGGCGGTATTCGTTCCCTGAACGTTGCGCTTCGTCAAGAGCTTGATCTATACGTATGTTCCCGTCCAGTTCGCTACTTCAACGGCGTTCCTTCACCGGTTAAACGTCCTGAGTTGGTTGACATGGTTATTTTCCGTGAAAACACAGAAGATATCTATGCAGGCATCGAGTGGGAAGCTGGTTCCGATGCAGTTAAGAAAGTTATTTCCTTCTTGCAAAACGAAATGGGCGTTAAGAAAATCCGTTTCCCAGAAACTTCCGGTATCGGTGTAAAACCAGTATCTTCCGAAGGTTCTGAGCGCCTAGTTCGCGCGGCTATTGAGTATGCTATCAAACATGGCCGTAAAACAGTTACATTGGTACACAAAGGCAACATCATGAAGTTCACAGAAGGCGCGTTCAAAAACTGGGGTTACGAGTTGGCTGAGCGTGAGTTCGGTGACAAAACATTCACATGGGCTCAATACGACCGCATCAAAGAAGAGCAAGGCGCAGAAGCAGCTAACAAAGCTCAAAAAGATGCAGAAGCTGCTGGCAAAATCATCGTAAAAGATGCGATTGCTGACATCGCGTTGCAACAAGTATTGACACGTCCAACTGATTTTGATGTTATCGCAACATTGAACTTGAACGGTGACTACCTGTCTGATGCACTTGCTGCACAAGTAGGCGGTATCGGTATCGCTCCAGGAGCAAACATCAACTACCTGACGGGTCACGCGATCTTCGAAGCTACACATGGTACAGCTCCTAAATACGCAGGTCTTGACGTTGTTAACCCAGGTTCCGTTATCCTTTCCGGCGTAATGCTTCTTGAGCACCTTGGCTGGTTGGAAGCAGCTCAACTGATCTACAAAGGTTTGGAAACTTCGATCAACAACAAAACCGTTACTTATGACTTTGCTCGCTTGATGGAAGGCGCAACTGAAATTAAATGCTCCGAATTCGCGAATGAAATCATCAAAAACATGGCTTAATCATTTCTAACGCTCCAAGGGTACGATAACTAATCATTATTAGGAGGCACATCTCAAATGGCAATCCGTCGTAATAAAATTACTGTTGTCGGTGCAGGCTTCACAGGAGCAACAACTGCTCTTATGCTAGCTCAAAAAGAACTTGGTAATATTGTTCTTCTAGATATCCCGCAATTGGAAAACCCTACAAAAGGGAAAGCGCTCGACATGCTCGAAGCTGGCCCGGTTCAAGGTTACGACGCTCAAATCACCGGTACTTCCAGTTATGCAGATGCAGCTGATTCCGATATCGTTATCATCACCGCTGGTATCGCCCGTAAACCTGGAATGAGCCGCGATGATTTGGTAAACACGAATGCGGGTATCGTGAAATCCGTTTGTGAAAACGTAAAAGAAGTGGCTCCGAACTCCATCGTTATCATCTTGAGTAATCCAGTTGATGCAATGACTTATGTTGCGTATCAAGCTCTGGGCTTCCCGAAAAACCGTGTAATCGGCCAATCGGGTGTACTGGATACAGCTCGTTACTTGACGTTCATCTCGCAAGAGTTGAATGTATCGGTTGAAGATGTTAAGGGAGTTGTGATCGGCGGACACGGCGATGACATGGTTCCACTTGTTCGTTACACCTACGCAGGCGGAGTGCCAATTGAGAAGCTGATTCCAGCTGACCGTATTGAAGCCATCGTACAACGGACACGTACGGGCGGCGGGGAGATCGTGAACCTGCTAGGTAACGGTAGTGCATACTACGCGCCAGCAGCGTCCCTTGTGCAAATGACTGAGGCTATTCTGAAAGATAAAAAACGTATCATTCCTACAATCGCTCTTCTTGAAGGCGAGTATGGCTATGATAACTTGTTCATGGGCGTTCTGACTGTCCTTGGTGCGAATGGTATCGAGAAAATTATGGATATCGAATTGACTGAGGCAGAAAAAGCAGCTTTGGACAAAACAGCTACCTCTGTTCGCAGCGTAATTAAAGTTGTAACAGGCTAATTAGATAGCAAGCAAAAAAAGAGTCGGTCTCCTACAAGGGGATTGGCTCTTTTTTTGTTTGAATGCGAGTTTTTTCTTTCTTGTTTTTATGTGGTTTTTACGCATAATTGTAACTAAGGGAGATGATTCCAAATTGAGTAAACAGAATATCAGCACAACAGTTTCAGGAGATTTAATTGTTACCCATCTCATCGGCAAGATAAGTTTTTCAGTGAAACCATTTTGAATCATAGTAAGGCAATTGCGTTTCTCCTTGAAGAAGAAGAGATCATGAATTATTTACAACAAACGAATACAAAAGAATCTGTGAAATTTTTTGATAATTATGAACAGGCATTTCTTTGGTTGGATGGATATTCAGTGTAATAAGATATTTATATCCTTCGTAGCAGTACCGGATCATCACGCGAGTTATGACAGAGTTAGTCACATTTATATGGAGATATAGTGAAAAAGAACAATTGTTGGCATCGCTTTCTTGTCCCCAAGAAAGGTATTCGGTATACTTACATAAGAACGATTCTAATTCAAAATTGCGGAGGTTATTAGAATGTATCAAGTCATGATTTTTTTACATGTACTTAGTGCCTTGCTGCTTGGCGTATACGTCGTGTTCCCGTTCATTGTGGGACGTGCCGCATCGTTAACCGGCGCTGCATTAGAGGGCTTTATGGGGCTGCTGTCTACGCTAAATCGCATTGGACAATTTTCATTAATTGTCACCTTCATCACAGGCGGAGCTATGGTTTCCAAAGTTAATGCATCTGTGTTGTGGATGGTGCTGGCTGTTGTTTTACTGCTTATCGTAGGAGCGGTGACTGGCATGATCGGCGGAAGAATGAAAAAGTTGGTAGCTAACGCCAAAGCAGGAAACAGCACGGCAACCGATGCTGCGAAAATCAAAACATTCAGCTGGATTGCTGCGGTAGCTGTAGTAGTTGCTATTTTGTTCATGACGAATCCTCAAATATTGGCTTAATGATTGAAATAAAGGGGTTGTTTCAAACGCAGAGATTTTCTACGTTTGGAACAGCCCCTTCTTCATTGTGGAATGATTATTCTCCTTGACTTGGATTAAGCGTAATTTCGTCCAACGTTTTCTCAAACGAAGCGCTCATATGTTCAAGGAAATAATCCACTTCCGGCATATTCATTTTTTTCAAGCTTTCTAGAATTTGCTGCTTCGCAACGACGAATTCGCGGTTGCCGGTGGAAAGCTCCGTTAAGCACTTGATGTAAGCCTCGAGCAAGTCGGCAGCTTTCACCCAGCGGTAGAGCTCAGGATCCGGTTCCTGGATCAGCTTGCGGTAGATGTCGCTAATTTCCGGCGGAATCGTCTGAATGAGCCGCTCAACAGCGACATCTTCAATTTCGCGGAAGTTGCGCAGAATCTGCTCATTGTTGTGTTTGACGGGCTGTGGGATATCCCCCGTTAATACCTCAGACGCATCGTGGAACAATGCGATAGAGACAACGCGATCCGTTGGCACATTGCGGCCATAGACTTCATTAGCGATCGTACAAAGCATATGGGCGATCGTGGAGACGTAGAAAGAATGCTCAGCTACGTTTTCCCTGCGCATGTTCCACATGAGGCTCCAACGGTCGATATATTTGAGGCGATATAAATAGGCAAAAAAGTGATGATTCATGAGGTTCCTGTACTCCTTCAGTTTGATTTCACGCTCGGCACCACCCGCGCAGCCACCGTTCCGGTGGACGGGGTGTAGACGAGCGGCAGCCCGAACAGCGCGCTCAAATCATCGAGCGCGATCGTGACCTGCCCGTGCTCGCGCAGCACGGGCTCCTTCAGCTTCACGCGCGCCGAACCGCGCGTGGCCTCAGCCGCATTCACCTGGAGGGTGAATGCCTCTTGCCCCAGGCGGAGGCGAAGCGCTCCGCCTTCTGCACTGGCGCTGCCGCCGAGCTGCGCTACGGCAGCGGCCGCGTCCACGCGCAGCGGGGCGCTGCCCGGCTGCGCTTGAATGCGGCGCTGGATCGAGCGGTCCAACAGCTCCGGCGTGATGCCGGGGCTGCCCGCGTTGATCCGCGGGATCAGCAGATGGTCAGCGCTGCGCGTCGCCATCTCGGGGGAGATCGTGAAGGCGTAGCGGATGCCCGCCTTCTGAATTTGTTCCGTCGCCGCCGGCGACGTGATGCCGTATGGATACGCCATGACGTCGAGCGGCGCATCCGTAAGCCCTGCAAGCTTGCCGACACAAGCTTGTGTATCCTGCAGCACGCGCTGCTTGTAGGCGTCATCGTTTTCTCCATCCATGCGGCCGACAAGCATAGCATCGCCGCTCGGCAGCTTGTTATGCAGGCTGTCTGTGTGGCAGCCGATATCGATGAAATTCGTTGCATGGGTCATTTCGCTGATCTGCTCCTTGGACATCGAAGGAATATAGGATGCCAGCGGATCGGCCAAATCATGCGTGATGACAAAATTGACAGCGGGAACGCGCAAGCTTTTCAGAATCGGATAAGCCCCGGTATAAAAGCTCTGATACCCATCATCAAACGTCACAAGGACTGCGTTGGAAGGTACTGTGGCTCCAGCCAAATATTGCTTGAATTCATTCAGGGTAATAAAATGATAGCCCTTGCTTAGTAGAAACTGCAGTTGATTTTGAAACAGTGAGGATGTAATCGTGCTGGAGCTTGTATCGGTGTCATGGATATGATGATACATGAGGACAGCAACTTGATCCTGATAGTAGATATCTTGAGATCGCTTAGCCGAGAGCGGCGTAAGCAGAAACGTGAGCCCTATCAGACTCAGCAGAATCGTGATCCCGATTCTTTTGGACATGTCAGCGTAACTCCTTATATGGTATAATAGTTTGTAATTATTATTATTTGTTAAGTCGAGAGGAGCCATTTTTAGTCATGCAGCATTTTTATCAAAGCGTCTACGATCTAATTGTCGAAACGTCCACAAACCTTCCGGGTGATGTACGTCGTGCGGTACAAGCCGCAAGCGAAAAAGAAGACAAAGGAACTCGCTCAGCGCTCTCCCTATCCCGTATTGCCGATAACATTCATATGGCGGAATGCAATGTCTCTCCGATTTGCCAAGATACAGGCATGCCAACGTTTATTATACACTGTCCGGTTGGGGCAAACCAAATTATTATGAAGAAGCAGATTCTTGAAGCCGTCGCCAATGCGACCAAAGCAAGCAAGCTTCGCACGAATTCGGTCGATTCCTTAACAGGCGCCAATACCGGCGACAATTTGGGACCTGGAACTCCGGTTATTCACTTTGAGCAATGGGAACGTGATGAAGTAGAAGTAAAGCTGATTCTTAAGGGCGGCGGTTGTGAGAATAAAAATATTCAATACAGCCTGCCGGCTGATCTGGAAGGCGTAGGCAAAGCCGGGCGCGATCTTGACGGAATCCGCAAATGTATCATGCATGCCGTGTACCAGGCACAAGGGCAAGGGTGCAGCGCAGGCTTTATTGGCGTTGGCATCGGCGGCGACCGGACAAGCGGCTACGAGCTGGCGAAGCATCAATTGTTCCGCCATGTCGATGATGTGAACCCGCATCCTGATCTTCGAAAAGTTGAAGAGTATGTGATGGAGCATGCGAATACACTGGGAATTGGTACAATGGGCTTCGGCGGGCAAGTCACATTGCTAGGTTGCAAAGTTGGCGTGGCGAACCGTTTGCCTGCTAGTTTCTTCGTTTCCGTTGCCTACAACTGTTGGGCGTTCCGCCGTCAAGGCGTGGTTCTTAATCCCGAAACTGGCGAAATCAACGGCTGGTCGTATCCGAGAGGAAGCGAAGTCTCCTTCCAGGAAGCTTTTGAGGCGAGTGCGGAAGCTGCGAAAAATGTGAAAGAAGATGAGCGTCGCGAGATTGTCTTGACGACGCCGATTTCCGAAGAGCAAATTCGTAGTCTGAAAGTCGGCGATGTGGTCGTTATTAACGGCACGATGCATACGGGACGCGATGCGCTGCACAAATACTTGATGGATCACGATGCTCCGCTTGATTTGAATGGTGCGGCAATTTACCACTGTGGACCGGTGATGAGCAAGGATGAAGCCGGTGAGTGGCATGTGAAAGCGGCCGGCCCGACAACAAGTATTCGTGAGGAGCCTTACCAAGGCGATATCATTAAGAAGTTCGGGATTCGTGCGGTTATCGGAAAAGGCGGAATGGGTCCGAAAACATTGGCTGCTTTGAAGGATCATGGTGGTGTTTATTTGAACGCTATTGGTGGTGCGGCGCAATACTACGCTCAATGCTTTAAGAAGGTAGAAGGCGTTGACTTCATGGAATTCGGAATTCCTGAAGCGATGTGGCATTTGGAGACAGAAGGTTTCGCAGCCATCGTTACGATGGATTCACATGGCAACAGCTTGCATGCCGACGTTGAGAAAAACGCATTTGAGAAGCTGTCAGCGTTGAAAGAGCCTGTCTTTAAATAAACATAAAGGTTTGTTTATTGCTTTTGCACTTTTTCATCTTTACAATTAAATAACTGGATTTGGTGCGGGAGAAAGGGTTACTATGTAGAGTAGCCCTTTTCTCTTTGAATTCAGACTTGATCTATCGGAGGCTAGATAAACAGATGACGAAATTCCGTGCCAAACTGACATTTATTTTGATTGTATTGATTGGTTCATCTATGCTGCTTGCCGGAATTTTTATGGCAAAAGTACTTGAGGATTCTCACGTGAAGTCCCTGGAGGATAATATGGAGCGCGAGCTTCATGTCCTTGTAGCCACGGGAGATTGGGGCAGAATGGGATCAGAATCTGAGCTGGAATCCTATTTCTCCGAACAAGCCAAACGGATTAAAGCAGCAACGAATGAACGATTGACCTTTGTTCGTGCAGACGGCAAAGTGATCGGTGATTCCGATCAAAGTCCAGAGCAAATGGACAACCACTTAAGTCGGCCGGAAATTGTGGCAGCTGCTTCAAATGGTGTGGGCTACGCCACGCGATACAGCGATACGCTGAAAGAGAAGATGCTGTACGCCGCCATACCAGTGAAGAATGAGTCACAGGTGACAACTGGCTTTTTACGTATATCGTTGAGCCTGGTGCAAGTGGATAATTCCATCCGCAGCTTGTGGTATTTTCTCATTGTAGGTTTGATGATCTTATTTGTGATTGCCGGTTTGGTTAGCTATCGAATTGCGAAGGGGATTACTCACCCGATTGAGAAAATGACGAAGGTCGCCCAGCAAATCACAAATATGAATTATGAATCTCGTGTTCCGGCCTACAGCAATGATGAAGTTGGGCAGCTAGGGCAGGCGATCAATCGGATGTCCGAAAGCTTGCAGCAGCAAATGGCGCGTATTCAGGAGAATGAGCGCAGACTTCAAGGCGTTATGGAAAATATGCTGAGCGGCATTATGATGATTGACCGCGAAGAGCGGATTATGCTGTTAAATCCTTCAGCTGAATACATTTTGGGCTTTTCTTCCCAGGAATTATTGGGGAAAAGATATAACGAAGCCAAGCAGCAGTTTGAGTTTACGAAGCTGATTCAGGAATGTATAGAGACGCGCGAATCCATTCGTGACGAAATGATTTTCTATTATCCGGCCGAGCGTATTCTGGATATTCATTTGAGTCCAATTGCCCATGAAGACGAGGAATGGTCAGGGGTACTGATCGTGATTCATGACATCACGGCTGTTCGCAGGCTTGAGCGGATGAGAAGCGAATTTGTTGCGAATGTATCCCATGAGCTTAAGACGCCGATTGCCGCTGTCAAGGGTTTCGCTGAGACACTGCTGGCAGGGGCGTTGAATGATAAGGAAACGGCGGTATCGTTCCTGCAAATTATTTTTGATGAGAGCGAACGGTTGAACCGGCTGATTGGGGATATTCTCGAACTGTCCAAAATTGAATCCAAGCGGATTCCAATGAATTTTTCGCCGATTTATTTACCGGAGTTTCTGGAAAGATCGCTTAATGTATTAAGAAAAGAAGCGGAGAAAAAGCATATCGAGCTGGGGTTGCAGGTTGATGAAGATATGTATATTGAAGCGGATGAAGATCGCCTGCGCCAAATTATTATCAATCTTCTCTCCAACGGTATTGCGTACACGCAGGAAGGCGGCAAAGTTAAGCTGCGGATCGAGCCGCTTGATCCAAATAGCGAAGGTGATTACGAGCGTCTGCGTTTAATCGTCTCTGATACCGGTATGGGGATTCCGAAGAAAGATTTACCTCGTATTTTTGAACGCTTTTACCGCGTAGACAAAGCTCGTTCGCGAAGTTCAGGCGGAACAGGACTGGGCTTATCCATTGTGAAACATTTGGTTGAGCTGCATAAAGGGACCATTCGCGTGGATAGCGAGGTTGGAGTTGGAACGAGATTTACCATTGAATTGCCAGTCATCCACTAAATTATATGGCGATAATGCAACATTTACATTCAGTTAGCAAAATTGTGTTATTATATGGATGTGCAATGTTAATAAACTGTAAATACGGGGGATCCCATGGCACAAAAAATATTAGTCATTGAAGACGAGCCTACCTTGGCTCGATTGTTATCGTACAATCTTTCCCAAGAAGGGTATCATACAAAAGTTGTGGATCATGGTGGAGATGGTCTGCAAGAAGCGTTGCAGCAGTCCTATGATTTAATTATTTTGGACATTATGCTGCCGGGCTTGAATGGGTTTGAGGTGCTGGCTAAGCTTAGACAAAAAGGAAATAGCACGCCAGTTATTATCTTAACGGCCCGCAATGCTGAAGATGAGGTTGTCCAAGGCTTGAAGCACGGAGCGGATGATTATATCACGAAGCCTTTTGGTGTAGCGGAGTTGCTGGCACGGGTATCGGCCGTACTGCGCAGAACGATGTCGGAGGATGTCACGTTAGACAAGCAGGGAACGAATGAGAAAGTCATTCAGGCAGGCGAGCTCTTCATCTATCCAGAGAAATATGAAGTCGTTCTGAATGGTGAATCAATTCCTTTGAGGCCTAAAGAGTTCGAGGTACTGCTGTATCTCGTACAGCGTCCAGGCGTAGTCGTGACGAGAGACGATCTCATGAATATTGTTTGGGGCTTTGATTATATCGGCGGACAGCGTACCGTGGATGTTCACGTAAGTTCACTGCGCAAAAAGCTGGAGATGAATCAGCAATCCGTGCAGATTGACTCGATTCGTGGCGTTGGATATAAGCTGGTGGCGTCGATTATTAAAAAATAAGGAGCCTGGGGTGCTGGTGAAACAGTTACCCGGGCTTATTTTTTTGCCTAGATAACACAATCGGATATAATTATCGCCAGATCAGAAATTTTATTTTTGCAGGTTTTTGATATACTGATACATAGTACGAGCTCAGACGAAAACCTAAGGAGGACCATCATGTCCAAAACGTATCGAATCGCAATTATCGGCTGTGGAGGCATTGCCAACGGCAAACATATGCCAAGTTTGAACAAATTAAAAAACGTAGAAATGGTTGCTTTCTGTGATATCATTCCTGAAAAAGCACAAGAAGCTGCCGATAAGTATGGAAAAGGCGAAACACGTGTATATGAAGATTACCGTGAGCTTTTGAAAGACAGTACGATTGATATCGTTCATGTTTGTACACCGAATGATTCTCATGCAGAGATTACGATTGCGGCATTGGAAGCTGGCAAACACGTGATGTCCGAGAAACCGATGGCCAAAACAGCAGCGGATGCTCGCCGAATGGTGGAAGCAGCGAAACGCACAGGCAAGAAATTGACCGTCGGTTACAACAATCGCTTCCGCAGCGATAGCCAACACCTGCACCAACTTTGTTCGGAAGGTGAGCTAGGCGATATTTATTTCGCAAAAGCTCATGCAATCCGCCGCCGCGCGGTACCGACATGGGGCGTTTTCCTGGATGAAGAGAAGCAAGGCGGAGGGCCTCTAATCGATATCGGGACGCATGCTCTCGATTTGACGCTGTGGATGATGAACAATTATGAGCCGAAGGTTGTTCTTGGTACTTCGTATCATAAATTGTCCCAACGCGAAAACGCAGCAAACGCATGGGGACCTTGGGATCCATCCAAATTTACCGTGGAAGATTCCGCTTTCGGTATGATTACGATGAAAAATGGCGCAACCATTATTCTCGAATCAAGTTGGGCGCTGAATACATTGGAAGTCGATGAAGCCAAATGTACACTTAGCGGTACAGAAGGAGGCGCTGACATGAAAAATGGACTTCGCATTAACGGCGAAAAGCACAGCCGCTTGTATACAACTGAGGTTGAGTTGAAAGCCGGAGGCGTTGCCTTCTATGATGGAGAAACGGAAAGCGCGCCGGATCTCGAAATGCGTCTATGGATCCAAGCCATTGAAAACGATACAGATCCAGTCGTTACACCAGAGCAAGCTTGTGTCGTTTCTGAGATTCTGGAAGCAATCTACGAATCCGCTAAAACAGGTAAAGCTGTTTATTTCGACTAATTTCAACGATTTCCCAGGAAATAACCAAGATATTAAGAAATCCCCTTTTTCGAGTGTTTAAGCTCGAATGAAGGGGATTTTGCTTTTTTTTAGCTCTCCTGGTGTGAGACCGGTTCGTTTCTTAAAGGTTTTGGAGAAATGATGCAGATCCGCAAATCCGCAATAGCTGGCAATGGATTCCTGACTGAGATCTGTATGGGTCAGCAATTCTTTGGCATGATTCACCCGCATGTTCATTAAATATTGGTGAGGAGAGATGCCATACCGCTGTTTGAAAACCATGCTGAATCGGGAAATCGACAGATTAGCTCGTGCGGCCATGTCCGCCAAGGAGATAGGGTCACTTAGATGATGCGAAAAGTAGGAAGTAATCCAGTTGAACGATTGTGACGCTGTGTATGGTTCTTGATAATAGGTCTCTAATAAAGAGAGGATGATCTCAGTAACCAGATGCTGCGTCTTAAGTTGGATGAGCGGATCCTGCTTCTCGGCTTGCTCGATAACTTGCAGCAGTGTTTCTTTCAATTTTAACGGCTTGGACGGTTCAACCTGCACAGGCATTTCCACCCCGTATAAATCTTTGATGGTTGGTTGTAAGAGATGCTGATAAGCCGATAAATCAATTTGTCCAGGGCGGGTAGGAAAACTATGCTCTCGTTCAGGGTTAAAGCTGAGATCAAAATGGATATACGGTGTTACGGTATTCGTTAACCCTTCCAAAGACAGCAAGCTGCCGGGCTGTACAAGGCAAAATTGACCTGCGTTAAATGTATATTTTTTATGATCAACATGGAAACAACAAGTGCCTTCTTGAATGTAGACCAATAAATAATCAAGCAGTCTGCGCTCCGGGTAAGACCATGGTTTACGAACGGCAAAGTCGCTTTGTCTAACGAATGGAACGATGGGATGTTGTTTCAGAAAATCGCTTAGCATCGAAGATCCTTTCCACTTCAGTTGTTTTTGACAAAATTATAACCTTGTTTGACAAAGATTTGGAACAGCTTGAACCCTATAATAAAGCTATAATTATACAAATTGAGGTGATCCGAGATGAGCATGAAAGAAACAAGCCATAACCAAGCGCTGCCCTCTTTGGAAGACAGCTATACTTTGTCGGAGCAGCAGATACTAAGCTATCAGCAGAAAGGGCATATTGTCCTTCGGCAGGTAGCTAGCCCATCGGAAATCACTTCTTATGAGCCGGTTATTACGGATTTGGTGAAGGAACTGAATTATCATAACAAACCGATTGAGCAGCGGGATACGTATGGCAAGGCTTTTATCCAAATCTCTAACTTGTGGGAAAAAAGCGAAGCGGCTCGCAGGTTTGTATTAGCCAAAAGATTCGCCAAAATCGCAGCGGAATTGATGGGCGTAGAAGGCGTGCGCATCTATCATGATCAAGCTTTGTACAAAGAACCTCATGGAGGACACACCCCATGGCATCAAGACCAAATCTACTGGCCGCTGGATACAGATAAAACGATTACAATGTGGATGCCGCTGGTACCTATTTCGGAAGAAATAGGGTCCATGACGTTTGCTTCTGAGTCCCATCGCGTAGGATATATTAACAAAATGGTGATATCCGATGAATCCCATCGCACGTTAGCCGGTTACATTGAAGGCAAAGGGTATGAAACGATGTCCCATGGCGC
The DNA here is from genome assembly GCF_052682475.1 of Paenibacillus sp. WC2504. Classification (NCBI taxonomy): domain Bacteria; kingdom Bacillati; phylum Bacillota; class Bacilli; order Caryophanales; family Paenibacillaceae; genus Paenibacillus; species Paenibacillus sp. WC2504. The sequence continues at coordinate 6,426,907 of NZ_JBQZFH010000001.1, read as the reverse complement.
TATGGAAGCCGGAGATGCGACTTTTCACGCCGGCTGGACGCTGCACAGCGCGCCTGGGAACCCGACGGATGCCATGCGCAAAGTGATGACGGTCATCTACTATGCGGACGGACTGCGTATTGCGGAGCCGGATAGTAAAGCGCGCGAAAGCGATTTGAAAGCATGGTTTCCTGGCGCTAAGCCCGGCGATTTGGCGGCAACCGCCCTTAACCCGCTGGTTTATAGCCGATCCGCACGATAGTACTTGCAGCTACCTGCTGGTTTGTTCCTGTTTACGGAACTTGCCGGGGGGTAGCTTTTTTTCTTGTTTGAACGTATGGGTAAAATAATGGACGGAAGAAAAACCTGTAACCTCCGCAATTTCGTTAATCGACAGCTCACTTGTCAGCAGCAGGTGGGCTGCATGGCGTATGCGCTCACTGCGGATGAAATCGGTATACGTTTCATGAATTCCTTCTGAAAACAAGCGCGAAAGATGGCGCTCTGAAACATTGAGATAGCCGGCGACATCGCCAAGGTGAAGTGGTTGAGACAGGTTGTCGCGGATATAGAGCTTGGCCCGCTGCAGCAGGATATTCGTATTTTTACGGATGACCATAGGTTTGCCTGTCTCTTTACCGAATAAGCTGAGAAATGACACGAGAAGTGTGTAGGCTAAGGTTGGAACTGCGGCAACAGGCAAGCTGCCATGATCCTCACGAAGCAAAAGTGACTTCCACAAGAGGGCCGTCGGGTGATGGTCACCGTCATATACACAAACCTCGGCATGCTCGGCTAGATCCTGAAAGGCATCCCGCATCGTATCTTCACTTTGTGTTTCATCCAATTCAAAAGCGACGAACAGAATAAAGAGGCCTTTTTGGGTGCGGATTTGATGTTTGATGCCAGGTCTGGAGCAAAAGTGCGTACCTGCGCGCAGCGGATAGAGATTACCTTCTTCGGTGTACTCGCCTTCTCCGCTAATGACATAGCAGACCTCAAAAAAAGAATGCTTATGGGGTTGGTTATCGAATAGGCACGGATCTACGCCCCAATATTGAATTTTAAAGCATGCTGCAGGTCCATGAATGACGGTTGCAACCTCGTTCAGCAATGATCTGGTTTCTTTGCACATGTACACATGCATCATCCTTCATGTCCTTATTTTGCAAAAAGCTGTCCTTTGCAGAAAAAGACAGTTCTCACTCTCATTCCTTATAATTATAGATAAGAAAGCGGTTTACAATCAACTTCAATGATGGAGGAATGAACATTGATTACTCGTGAGGATGTAGAATTTTATAAAGAAAATGGGTATTTGCTTGTTAAAGGGGTATTCAATCAGCAAGAAGTAGAGGAAATGAGACAAGCTGTAGAAGAAATTATTATTCGCGCCGCTGAGGCCAAAGCAGACCGGAATGATCAATGGAGGGGCGACTTCCTTCCGCCAGATGAGCTGAAGAAGCTGGTTCTAAAAGGCTTCCACGACGTGCACTATCACGATGCTGCATTTATGCGCGCTGTGATTCATCCCAACATGGCGGCTGTGCTGCAGCAAATCATTGGACCTAACGTGCAGCTGCATCATTCCAAAATGCTTGTGAAGCCGCCGGAAAATGGTGCTGCTTTCCCTATGCACCAGGATCACCCTTACTTTCCGCATGAGAAACATACGATGCTTGCTGCAAGCGTGCATTTGGATTATGCGGATGAGGAGAATGGCTGCCTGCGAGTGATTCCGGGTTCGCACCGCTCAGGCAGCATACCGCACGTGGGTCAGCATTACCTGAACCATAAAGAGTATCCCGTCAAAGATGGCATACCTTGTGTGGCTGAAGCCGGCGATGTGCTGTTCTTTAACTACTTGACGATCCATGGCTCGGAATCCAATCGGAGTTCCCGAACAAGACGGAACGTGCTATTCCAGTATCGTGATCCGAGCGATTTCCCGACGGAAAATACGCATTTTGACTGGGGCATGGGCCTCATGGTCACAGGGAAAAACCCGCATTTCACGAAGGTGAAACCGGAATATAAAATTCTTTGAGGATGAGGGAGGCGCCTGCGGGTGCCTTTTTTCGTTAGCAGGTGGGGTTCTATTATTGGACATTCTGTTGTAGGATAGTTAGTAAATATGTGGAAATTGGATGGTGGTTTCTTGGACTGGACGCGAAGTGAACTAAAGGGACGAGCCAAGCAAGTCTTGCGAACGTCCTACTGGAAGGCTTTTCTCGTAAGCTTGCTGCTAGCGGTGCTAAGCGGAGGGGTGTCGAGCTGTTCTTTCAATTCGAACGGTGGGACTTCGGTCAAATTCCCTTTAACCGGCAGTCACGACAGTTGGACCGATTTTTATAACAGCCCGGTATTTGTTGCCGTCGTTGTTGGAGCGATCTTGTTATTTATTTTCCTTATCCTTGTATCCATTGCATTTCATGTTTTTGTTACAGCACCTTTCGAAGTGAGCGTTATGCAATATTTTAAACAGGCTGCCTCTGAAGATGTGAATATGAATTACCTGGTCTACTCGTTTCAAAAAGGCAGATATCTAGCTATTGTGAAGGGGATGCTCTGGAAAAGCTTTCTCACTTTACTTTGGTTTTTGCTTCTCGTTATCCCGGGATTTGTCAAGGTTTATGCCTACAGCATGGTGCCCTTTCTTTTGGGAGACAATCCGGGGATTGGCACGAAGAGGGCGGTTGAGCTTAGCAAACAGATGACGAATGGGCATAAATGGAACATGTTCGTCCTGGACCTTTCTTTCCTTGGATGGTATATCCTAGGGTTCCTGGCACTTGGCATCGGCGTTTTATTCGTCATGCCATATGATCACTCGACCAAAGCTGAACTTTATAAGGTGCTCAGGCAGCAGGCGCTGTATGATGGACTCAGCAGCAGCAAGGAATTGAATCTGCCGGAGGTATGAATCGCCGACAGGCAATATAAGAAGGACTTTCCCAATAAGGTCACATTAGACCTTGTTGGGAAAGTCCTTTTTCATGGCTGCACGATATCTAGCAGTTCCACTAAAGCAGCGATTTCATGGCTCGGCAAGTTGTGCGGCGGCGCCGTCCGCTGATGATGATTGATCCAAACATTTCGCATGCCTGTCGCTAAAGCTCCTTTGATGTCGGTATCCAGATTATCACCGACCATGAGTGCTTCTTCCGCCGTGACACCAAGCAGCTCCATTGCGTGCTCAAAAATAGAAGGATCAGGTTTCCCGCGGCCAAAGGTACCGGAAATCAAGATATGATCAAAGTAATCCGCCAGACCCGGAATACTATCTACCTTCTCCTGCTGCAGGTCCGGCGCGCCATTCGTCAACAAAAGCAGCTGATACTTCGGTCGTAAAGCCTCTAACACTTCGAAAGTGGTTTCATACACTAACGGACGCTCCCGACGTTCCTTAGCAAACCTCAGCGCTAGCGTTGCACCTAACTCCGGATCGTTAACGCCCAGTTTGAGCAGTCCCTGCGTCCACGCGCTTTTTTGAAACATTGGTGCTAACTGGCTGAGCTCTAGAAAGGTTGGATGCTCTTTCGCATCAAATCGTCCCCACAAAGCTTCCAAATGTGTGACTTCAATCATTTTAGCATAGTCATAACAGGCCAATTCCTCAAATAAACGTTCGGATAACGCGCGCACCTCGTGCTCTAATTCGGACGGGTTTACGTTCACTGAAGCTGCCGCTGCCTCGCAAGTCGCCTCAAATGCTTCCTGGATACTTCTTTCATCCCACAATAACGTATTATCCAAATCGAAAATAATCGCTTTTATCGGCTTCATTTCTATAATCCCTCCCAGTGTCCTACCCTTAATTTCCAACATAATAACAAGGAAGTCAACAGAAAACTGAAGAGCGAATATCGAGTAGGATCATACCGAAACAACGAAATCAAATTAAATCAAATTAAAAACACAAATTTTACACGCGTTTAACGCTGCGATTACAAATACGGGTTATTATATACCTATAGACGCAACCAAAACCAACAAAAGGTGCTCAAATAACAAGTAAAACAGTCAAACAGGAGGGTTTCAATGATACAAGCAGTTGTTTTTGATTGGGCGGGGACGATGGTGGACTATGGATGTTTTGCTCCCCTTAACGTATTTATGGAGGTCTTCCGAAAAAGAGAGATTGCTATCACCTTGTCAGAAGCGAGAGCGCCGATGGGACTTCTCAAACGCGATCATATCAGCGAAATTTTAAAAATGCAACGTGTCGCCGGCTTATGGCTGGAGCGCTATGGTCAATTGCCGCAGGAAACGGACGTTGACGCACTATATGCAGATTTTGAACCGATGATGCTGGCTGTTGTTCATGAATATGCTGAACCTGTCCCTGGTGCGCTTGCACTCGTAGATCGTTTACGTCAAAACGACATTCGAATCGGTTCCACAACGGGTTACACCGCTGAGATGATGGCGATCGTCACGGTCGAAGCGAAGAAGCGCGGGTATGCTCCGGACCACTTGGTTACCCCAAATGATGTGCCCGCAGGACGTCCATATCCTTGGATGATCTACGAGAACGCAGCAGCTCTGAACGTGTATCCCATGTACAACGTAATGAAGGTAGGAGATACGGTCAGCGATATAAGGGAAGGTGTCAACGCCGGCACTTGGACAATTGGTGTGGTACTAGGAAGCAGTGAACTGGGTATGAGTGAAGCGGAAGTGGAAGCTTGTGAGCCTGAAGTTCTAAAGGCGCGAGTAGAAGCAGTTACGGCTAAGTTTCAAGAAGAAGGCGCTCATTATGTCATCCAAACGATTGGTGAACTTGATCAGCTTATTCCGGTCATTAATCAAAAACTTCAAAGAGGTGAACGTCCATGACAACAACGATGAATCAATTCCCGGATAATCCTTATTTATTGCTTACACCAGGCCCTCTATCGACGAGTAAAAAAGTAAAAGCAGCGATGCTGCGCGATTGGTGCACATGGGACCAAGATTATAATCAACTCGTTCAGTCGATTCGCAGCCGTTTAGTGACTATGGCTTCGAGCAAACCGGATGATTACACAACTGTACTGATGCAAGGAAGCGGAACGTTCAGTGTTGAATCGGTCATTGGATCTGTGATTCCCAAAGAGGGTAAGCTGCTTGTTTTGGCTAACGGAGCTTATGGCAAACGAATTGCCCAAATCGCGGAAGTCCTCGGTATCTACTCGATCGTTCTGGATGCGGGTGAAACGAAGCCGGTTAATGTTAAGCAGCTAGAGGAAGTGCTGAAGGTGGATTCGTCGATCACGCACGTGGCGGTTGTTCATGTTGAAACAACGACGGGCATGATGAATCCGATCGCTGATGTTGCTCGCGTTTCCAAGCAATACGGCAAAACACTGATTCTCGATGCGATGAGCTCTTTCGGCGGGATCCCGATTGATATAGCGGAACTGGACATCGATTATTTAATCAGCAGTGCCAACAAGTGCATTCAAGGCGTGCCTGGTTTTGGTTTTATCATTGCGCGTAAAGAGTCACTGCTGAAATGCAAAGGACTAGCACGTTCCTTATCATTAGATCTTTACGATCAGTGGGAGACTATGGAGCAAGGTAAAGGCAAATGGCGTTATACCTCGCCAACGCATACCGTTCGGGCATTTGATCAAGCGCTTCAAGAGTTAGAGGAAGAAGGTGGCGTTACGTGCAGATTCGAAAGGTTCACCCGTAATCAACAAACGTTGGTTGCCGGCATGCAGCGGATGGGTCTGCAACCTTTGCTTCCAACTGACCTGCAGTCGCCGATCATTACTTCCTTCTTGTATCCAGATTCGCCTGTGTTTTCCTTTGATGAGTTCTATGCACGCATTAAACAAGAGGGCTTTGTTATCTACCCAGGTAAAATAACAGCCGCGGCTACGTTCCGAATCGGTAACATCGGTGATATTCATGGGCCCGACATTGAACGTCTGCTGCAAGGTATCGAAAGACAGTTATTTTGGAAAACAACTTAAAAACAACAAATAAAATTTAAATACAAATATTTTACGTGCATTTAATGCTGATTTTACAATTCTAAATTATACTAATATTTATCAGGTGATAGATAGTCAAACCGATAATTCGAATGAAGGTGGGAGTAAGAAGATGAAGAAATCATTGGGAAGTGCAGTAGCGTTGTTGACAGTTGCTTTAATGTTAGGGGCTTGCGGGAAAGCGGTTGGTACAGACGGAGCGAAGACAAGTGCTGCTCCAGCAGCAAGCGCAAGCGCAGATGTAACAGTGGATACAAAAAGCAAGGATCTAACGGTTTACACGGCTTTGGAAGATGATCAAATCAAAACTTATCTCACGACTTTCAAAGCGAAATATCCGGATGTAAAAGTAAACATTGTCCGTGACTCCACGGGAATCGTGACAGCTAAATTACTTGCTGAAAAAGACAATACACAAGCAGACGTTGTGTGGGGTTTAGCGGCAACAAGCCTGCTCGTTCTTGACCAGAACAGCATGTTGGAGCCTTACGCGCCAAAAGGCGTAGAGCGAATTCTTCCTGATTTTAAAGACAAAAATGCCGTGACGCACTGGGTTGGTATCGATGCTTGGGAAACAGCGTTCATCGTGAACAAAGTTGAGATGGAGAAGCGCAAGCTGGCAATTCCTCAATCTTATGAGGATCTGGTGAAACCGGAATATAAAGGGCTGATCACCATGCCGAACCCTTCGTCTTCAGGGACAGGTTTCCTGACGGTTTCCGGATTGGTTCAATTGAAAGGCAATGACGCTGCATGGGATTATATGAATAAATTGCATAACAACATTGCGATGTATGTTCACTCCGGTTCCAAACCTGCTAAATTAGCCGGTACTGGCGAATATCCAATTGGTATTTCCTTTGGTTACCGTGGCATTCAAGAGAAAAAAGCCGGTTCTCCGGTTGAAGTTGTATTCCCGAAAGAAGGCTCAGGTTGGGACGTTGAAGCTAATGCTTTGATGAAGAAGAAAGTCGTGAAACAAGTAGCTAAAGACTTCTTGGATTGGGCGATCACGGATGATGTGATGAAAGAATACAACAAAAACTACGCCATCCTTGCGGTCAAAACAGATTCTGCCAAAATCCCTGATGGTTACAGCGTAGATCCGGTCAAACAGCTTATCAAAAATGATCTGAATGATGCTGCGAAAAAACGTGACAGTGTTCTTGCTGAGTGGGACAAGCGCTTCAACGCGAAAAGCGAACCAAAATAATAAACGGCAAACCTAGAAAAAGGCTGACTGCGAACCATGCTTGCAGCAGCCTTTTTTCTATCACCTTTTTACAAAGCGATAACATATCACACTTATACTAGAGCTAATAAGACTAAGGAGGCTGCTTGATCATGACACAAGCTTACTTGTCCATTCAAGGGGTAAATAAAACATTTGGATCTTTCAGCGCTTTGAATAATATTCATATTGATATTCAGAAAAATGAGTTCATTTGTTTATTAGGCCCAAGCGGTTGCGGTAAAACAACATTGCTTCGCATTATTGCAGGATTAGAAAAACCGACACAGGGACAGATTACGGTTGACGGAAAGGACATTACCCAACTGCCGCCAGCGAAAAGAAATTTTGGAATGGTGTTTCAATCGTATGCGCTTTTTCCAAATCTCACTGCTTATCAGAATGTCGCTTATGGCTTGCAGGGTAAGAAATTGAAGAAGAAAGAAATTGACGAGAAGGTAAAGGAAGTCTTGAACTTAGTGGATCTGCTGCACCTCCACGATCGCTACCCGGCGCAAATGTCCGGCGGACAGCAGCAGCGTGTGGCATTGGCTCGCGCAATTGTACTGTCTCCAGATTTCTTGCTGCTGGATGAACCGCTTTCCGCGTTGGATGCCAAAGTTCGGGTGAAGCTCCGCGAGCAAATTTGCGAGTTGCAGGACAAGCTCGGCATTACTACTGTGATGGTCACGCACGATCAAGAGGAAGCGCTCACGATGGCAGATCGCATTGTGGTGATGAAAAACTCTGAAGTTGTGCAAATGGGAACGCCGGAACAAGTCTATGAAGCACCGAATTCGGCATTTGTCGCTGATTTTATCGGATCGATTAATTTCCTGGAAAACGGGGAGCAAGGAAGTCTTGCGCAACGTACAAGTCTTGCCATTCGTCCTGAACATATTCGCCTGTCAGCCTCTGGGGCAAGCAAAGGAGTGAAGGCGGTTGTCAAGCATGTCGAGTTCCGAGGAGCTTTCTACCGAGTGACGCTTCAGTTAGCAGCAGGCAGCAGCTACCAGAATGTACTGCTTGCCGTAGATGTGTCTTCGCAAGCAGCGCATCAACTGAGGCTTGCCAAACATTCCGAGGTATTCGTTGAATTCCCGCAGGAAAAGATGATCACATTCCCAGCTGATTCTATGGTAGGTGCCTAATGAACAAGGGAATCATCAGCATGAATCCGCCGATCCGCCGTCACCTTGGAGCTTTTTTTACATTACAAAATGTGTTGATTGTCGTGCTCGTGCTCACTTTAACAACTAGCACTTTAATTCCGTTAATCCTCTTATTTAGCAAATCTTTGCTAAATAAGAATGAGGAGTTTATTGGATTGGCTAACTTTGTCCAATATTTCTCTACGCCTTCCTTACTTCAATCGTTAACAAACACGATATGGATTTCAGTTCTATCTACCGTACTTGCCGTTGTTATCGCATTCGTTTATGCCTATGGCATTAGCCGTACGGGTATTCGGGGCAAAAGTTATTTCCGCTACGTTGCGTTATTGCCGCTTTTTCAACCGACGATGATGCATGGGATTGCACTTACTTATTTGTTTGGGAATCAAGGCATGGTTACACACGGTTTTTTCGGACTTTTGCCTGGTCTAAGGGTACCGATTTATGGTCCCGTTGGGATCGTCATCTCGGAAGTGATTTACTTATTTCCTCAAGCTTTTCTGATTTTTATCACAGCTTTGTCAATGACCGATCAGCGACTGTATGAGGCCGCGGAATCGCTGGGCGCGAATAAATGGAAGACCTTTTTTACGGTGACTTTGCCCTCCGTTAAGTACGGCCTCATCAGCGCCATTTTCGTCTGTTTCACAGCCAGCTTTACGGATTTCGGAGCTCCGCAGGCAATCGGCGGAAAGTTTAACGTGCTTGCCACGGATATTTACAAACAGGTTATCGGGCAGCAAAATTTATCCATGGGTGCGACAGTGGGGATTCTGCTCACGATTCCGGCCATCATTGCTTTTGCTGTGGACCGATTCGTAGAACGCAAACAACGTTCGCTGCTCTCTTCCAAGTCCACGCCATATCGGGTAACGGTAGGACAAGCTCGGGACAGATTTTATCGCACATTTTGTATCATCGTCTCGATTGCTATTTTGGTGCCGTTATTCACGATCTTTTTTGCTTCCTTAGTGAAGGTGTGGCCGTACAATATCAGCTTAAGCTTCAAACATTATGATTTTTCCAGTGTTGCCGGGTCAGGTCTGGAGCCGTTTTGGAATTCACTTCAAGTTTCACTCATCACAGCGGTGGTGGGGATGATTATGACCTTTGTTTTTGCTTATTTGATTGAAAAGACCAGATCGATGAAAGGATTGCGGCAGGTCGGTTACTTCTTGTCAATTTTACCCCTTGCGCTTCCGGGGATGGTTATCGGCCTTGCCTATATTTTCTTCTTTAATGATTCGAGCAATCCGCTGAATTGGATTTATGGCACCATGGCGATTATCGTGCTTGCGAACATCACGCATTTCTACGCAGTTCCCTTCATTACGGCTACAACTGCGCTGAAAAAGCTGGACAAGGAATTCGAACTCGTTTCGGAGTCTATGCGTGTCCCTTTCTACCGAACATTTATGCGGGTAACAGTGCCAATGTCTCTTCCGGCCATTATTGAAATTGCGATGTACTTTTTCGTTAATTCCATGGTTACGGTATCCGCGGTTGTGTTCCTCCGGGCTGCTGATATGAATCTTGCGGCTGTCGCTTTAGTGAATATGGAAGATGCAGGCGACGTAGCTGCCGCTGCGGCGATGTCTACTCTGATCGTTGGAACGAATATTATCGTTCGTTTGTCTTATGAGTTTATTTTAAAAAAGGTAAAAAAGCGCACGGCTGCTTGGCAAATGTCGAAGTAAAGCCCTATCATGCAAAGCGTGATGCATAAATTGGAGGGTCTAACCTTATGTCTTTGATTGGTGAAGAGCGAAAGAATTATATTCTCAATCAGTTGAATTTGGATGGCAAAGTAAAGACGAATGAGCTGGTCGAGGCACTGGATGTCTCTTCTGAGACGATACGTCGTTATTTGGAAGAGTTGGAGGATGAAAATAAGCTCAAACGGGTATATGGCGGCGCGGTCAAAATTAATTTGTCCCGAGATGAGCCGTCACACTTGAAAAGGGAGGTGCTGTACGCGGATGAGAAACGGAAAATCGGCCGTGCAGCAGCCACCCTCGTGGAGGATAATGACGTCATTTTCATCGATGACGGCACTACGACCTTGCATATCATCGATTATTTACTAAACAAGAAAAACCTGACGGTTCTAACAATTTCCATACCTGCCCTGTACCTGTTAATTGACTACAAAAACAAAGGATTGTTCACCGGGGACATCTTTTTAATTGGCGGTAAGGTGAATGCCCTGCACTCCAGAGTCACAGGTCTACTGGCTGAGAAGATGGTGGAAAATTTCAATGCGGATAAAGCGTTTTTATCTGTGGACGGCATGATGCTGGACAAAGGGATTACAGGCTTCGAAGAAAGTAAAGGCCAGCTGACACAGAAAATGATGAAATATGCCAAGCAAAATATCGTGCTCTGCGATCACTCCAAGTTCGGGCTCGTGCAATTCTACAAAATTGCAGATTTAAGAGAGATCGATATCATTGTCAGCGATGTGCCAGCTCCAAAGGAATGGTTATACGAATTGCAGAAAAAAGGAGTTGTATGGGTCTCATCGGGCGATTAACTGTGTTATGATTGAACGGAAATCATGACAAATGTTGGGAGCTGATTCGTTTGTCGGTACAACTGAAAGTGGCGCAATCCGCGGGTACTGTTGGTATTTTCAAACATGCCGTCACAATGGTGATGGGGATGTGGCTGATTGTCGGCTTGTTTATCGATGGCTTTGCCCATAATCATGGGGCGGTTGAGACCTTTTTTACGCCATGGCATGCTATTCTGTACTCCGGCTATTTGGCCTGTGCGATTTGGATTCTTATCCTTACTTATCAGAACAAAATGAAATCCCGTCACGGCACTTGGGTAGCGTCCATTCCTACGGGATATAAGCTTGGGGTCGCCGGTGTATTGATCTTTTTCATCGGCGGTATCGGCGATATGCTATGGCATACGATATTTGGCATTGAGAAAAATATTGAGGCTCTCTTAAGTCCGACCCATCTGATTCTATTGACCGGAGCGCTGATGATTCTGACCAGCCCGTACCGCGCGTTGAGCGATGCGGAGAAGGACGTTTCTCCGAGCTTTCGCCGGCTGCTGCCAGCCTTGACTTCCATAGCGCTGACCTTTGCCGTGATGGCTTTTTTTCTTATGTATGCATGGTCGTTTCGTCAGAATTTGTGGATGGCCAGGGAAGAAGACGCAGTGGCTAAAGCGGTTGTGGATTTCCTGGTGACAACGATGCTGCTCGTTATGCCGATCATGCTCGTACGGAGAAGGTGGAAGCTGCCTTTCGGAACGGTGACCTATTTCTTTGTGTTTGAAGCGGTATTGATGGCTGTGTTGGATGGCTTCTCACACTATGGTTCTATCGTGATTCTGCTCATAAGCGGTATAATCGGTGACTTGCTTTTGAAGTCGATCAAAGAAAAAGAAGCTGGAGCGTGGCAGTATCGCGGTGTTTTCTTCCTGCTGCCCGTTCTTATCTGGGGCCTGTATTTTGCGGATTTGCGCTTGTTCCACACGTTAGATTGGTCTCCTGAGCTGTGGGGTGGCACAATCTTTATTTGCGGCCTCTGTTCGATGGGATTAAGCATGCTGACAACCCCGCTCACGACTGGAAGAAATCAATGAAGCAGCTTGTCATCCTTCTCTTGGGTGTTCTCTTAACCGCCTGCGGGAATCAAAACACGACCATGGATATGTCAGGGATGCAGATGTCTGGGAATATGGAGGCCATGCCGACACATGCCCACAGCGATGATGCCATTGCGCATTTCTCGGTTGCCATGGATCGTTACATGCCGGGTGAAGAGGCGACGATTACGATTCTAATTCAAGATAAATGGAATAAACCGATTGATCGTTTTGACGTCATGCATGAGAAGCTGATGCATTTGATCGTGGTGAGCAAAGATCTGTCTTATTTTGATCATCTTCATCCGGAGCATGTCGGTCAAGGCCAATTCACCGTCAAGACAAAGTTCCCTGCCAGCGGCTATTATCAGCTGATTGCTGATTTTACTCCGCAGGGAAGTGGAGAGACGGTGCAAACGCACTGGGTCACAATAAAGGGGAAAGAGCCGAAGCAGGCGGCACTTCAACCAGATGCCTCGCTGACGAAAGAGGTGGGCGGCAAGGAAGTAACGCTTGCTTTCGACCACCTCATGGCGGGGATGGGACTGGATATGATCTTCACGATCAAGGATGCCCGGACGAAACAGGCGATCACTGATTTACAGCCCTATCTGGGCAGCTTGGGGCATGTGGTTGCCATCAGCACCGATGCGAAGGAGTATGTCCATGTCCACCCGAATGAGCAGCAGGGTTCAGGGCCTACAGCACCTTTCACGATTATTTTCCCGAAAAGCGGAGTTTATAAAATCTGGGGACAATTTCAGCGTCAGAATGAAGTGTTTATTGTACCTTTTACCATAAAAGTGCCATAAGGACGTTACCTTTACAATTTAAACTTCATTTTGTAATCAAAAAGAAATATGTTATTCATCTGGCTTTAATGAAACGGGCTTATAATAAAACTCGACCCCCTTTAAAATATATATATCTTAAGACCCGCGGCCCGTTGCTGTGGGTCTCTTTTTTTATAGATTTGGGGTAAGGGGTAAGTGGAGCTTACCCCTAATTATTGCTACGCGCTAAGTAATTCCATTTACTCAGCATGACCGCCTCTCGCTATGGGCCCTCGCTTCCATGTCTATGTATGTAGTAATTTGTACAACATAAAACAGCTTTAAACCCCACTAACCGGATCTTCATTGCACAAAGTACAATGAATTCAATCAAAATAGCGTGAAAACCACTCTATTCTGCCTTCTACGTTGCACTTTGTACAACGTAGAAGGCGGCATCGGCCGTCATGATGCCGCTAGGTTGCAAAAAGTGCAACTTAGGAGAAGGTATCGGCCATTATTGAAGAAAAAGACAGGTCGAATCTCAGATTCGCCTGTCTTAAGTCGATATGCTTATTTTTTCGCTACGTCGGTCATAACGAATTTGTCGTTTACTTTTTTCGTTGTATAAGTGGCGCCGTCTTTCGTCGTGAATTTGACTTGATCCGCCGTATTTGCTGTGTCAAATGTGACGTCTGCTTTGGTTGTATCTAGCAGGTTTGTCGGGAAAAAGGAAGTCGGGTTTGTTACAATCGCTCCGTCCGCTTGCTGTTCCGTCAAATAGTGGGCTGCCAATTTATCAGCCATTGCGGCATCGAAGTAGCTGGAAAGGAACTTCACGGCTTTTTCTTTGCTATCAGCGGCGATAGGGTTAAGGATTAGCTTGCCATCTTTGGATTTGGCTTCTCCGAAGAGGAAGCCGACTTTCTCTTGAGCAATTCTAGCGCCGATATAGCCTTTCATGTTGATCGTATCCTGCGTTTCAGCTGTTGCTTGCGGGGAAGCTGCTGCACTTGCGCTTGGAGACGGGCTAGTTGCTGTATTTTTTGGTGAGGAGCATGCTGCTCCTGTCACCATCATTGTAAGCAGGATCACGCCTGCGGCTGTTTGTTTCAAAGTCATAATGTGATACACCTCTTCATCTGTATGAATGTATTTATTTGTAAACAAATACATATTATATTCAATTTAAATAACCACGAGTGTAAAATATACGCTATTTTTAGACGTAATGCAATGAATTCAAGGAAAGTTCACATTCTATTTTGTCCCTGAAAAAGCGAAAAAAACCCTCATATCCACAAGATAAGTGGCGATGAAGGCCCTTCGATTGAGTCAATGTTTGCTTGTTTATTTACGCTTATAAAACAACCTGGAAATCCCAACTCCAATGGCCCCAAGTCCGATAAACAGGATCGCACGAATGGCGGTAGACACATCAGGAAGATCAATGAAAATAATTTTGAGCAGGGTTACAAACAAGAACAGGATGCCGATTAGATTTGCCTTTGCTCTTCGAACAAACAGTCCCGCGACAATAAGGAGCACCGCATAAATCGCCCAAACGCCGGAGAGAACGAGATGTTGGTAATCACTATTGAGAGCTTTCGTTAAGGCGTTCGTTACTTGTGAGACGAAGATGAGGAACAGTATGAATGCCATCCACAGCAAAAGCATAGAGATGCGCGACGGCGCAAGGCCTTTTTGAGCAGAAGAGCGATAGAACGCATAAAGGCCGCCGATGGTAGCCACGAGCACAAACCAAGCAAAAGTTTCATGTGATCCTATATCATGGATCGGATGGGTGAGAACGAACAGCATACCGATGAAATAGGTAAGAGCTCCGCTGATTTGCTGCAGCCTGCTTTGGAAGCGTACACCCAGGCAAAGAGCGATGCCGCCTTCGACTAAAAGCGCTGATCCGGCTTGATCGGCATGCAGGACGAAAATCAGCCATAAGAAGATGCTGAACGTTGCGATGGATACATGGACGGAGAAGGCGCGCTTTTGCAAGTAAAGCCAAGAGGATGTACCGATGTACAAAAGCGACCACAGAGCCAGCATCCATTCATAGACGTGCCTATCGCTGTGAGCAGTGCCGTAGAAACCGTATGTCCAGGCCGCAACGAGGCCAAAGCTTAAGAACAACGTGATGCGCTGTCCAATTCGGCTATCTTGAGAGCGCAGAAGTGTAATGCTGAAAAGGAGCAGGTGCTGCAAGATGATAACGGTTAGCACAGCAGGTTTGTCACTCGCCGCATGGCTGAGCAAGGTCGATATGAGCAAAGGCAGATGAAGTACGCCAAATGCGGTGAAATAAGCGCCTCGGAAGGCGTAGCGCAGCGATAACAACATCATAGCCATGGAAAAGAGACCTTCGTAGCCAGCGAAAACCCACATATTCGGGTGCGCAGAATCGACCATGAACGGAACAAGATAACCCGCAAGCAAAGTAATAATCATGAGAGCTTGTGAACGATGGCGAATCGCTATGAACACACTAGCTGCAATAGAAACAATGTAAAGAACAAAAGCAAGCCAGGACTGGATCAGCTCGAACAGCATGTGGGCAGCGAACAGGGACAAGATCAGAACCCCGCTCGCTCCGCCTATCAGCACTTGCCCCAGTGCTGTGCGTTTGCGGCGTATTTGCGCTTCCCCTTGCCAAAACATGAGACCTGCTGCGACAACTCCGAGTATGCAGCGGACAGGTTCTGTAATGAAGCCGGCACTTACGGCTGCTGTAAATCCCCAGAGCACGCCAAGCAGGAAGACGATGATAAAAATGCGCGGCAACCAGACGCGGGCGATCAAGTGCTCCCAATCTGTTGGGGGAGCGGGCTCTTTGGCGGGAACGGTTTGCTGCTGGAGGGGCGGGCGCGGAGCTGGCTGGGAATGCTCGCTTGCCGGAGCTGATACCTCTGTGCGTTCAGATCCTGATGCATTTGGTCGGTGAAGTGCATGGTCCAGCAGCAGCTCAAGGTCTTTTACTCTTTTTTCCAATGCGGCTACTCGTAATTCTAAATCCATAATAGCCCCCTTTGTTGTGCGTATTTTAGGTATGTTTTTCCATCTCATTCTATGTTAACATGGGCCTGGCAAGACGTGTAGGCTGACAGAAAAAATAAAAGCTGACAATTATGCTACAATAGTCATAAACAC
Source organism: Paenibacillus sp. WC2504 (assembly GCF_052682475.1). Lineage (NCBI taxonomy): Bacteria > Bacillati > Bacillota > Bacilli > Caryophanales > Paenibacillaceae > Paenibacillus > Paenibacillus sp. WC2504. The sequence goes on along the minus strand of NZ_JBQZFH010000001.1, from coordinate 6,410,997 downwards.
GAATAGGACATTAGGAGATGAACCGTCATGAGTAAGGAAATAAATGAACAAGAGCTTATTCAATTTATCGTAGAAAAATCAAAAGCAGATGCCAAACAAATCCAGCTCGTACTGAAATATGAGAAAGCGTATATTCTGAAGGCTGAACAAGGTGCCAAAGGGGAAGTGGACATCGACAGCGACGATTTGATCGATCATATTCTAAGCAGGCCGGACGTGAAATTGACGGAGCTCGCGGTGGATACCATTTTGGAAGCGGAAATGGCGTATTTAATGAAACATGGATTAGCCGGTTACATGGATTAAGGTTAGAGGACGATGCAGGGGGGATTTCTCCGGTGTCGTCCTTTTTTTATGCGCTAGGATGGCGTGTTAGAGGAACTACAGGGCGCTATTTCTCTGAAAGGGGGCATTTTCCAGGTGTCAGGGGATACTGGGGCTAGAATTAGAAGTGGACACATCGTTAAGTGACCCCAATAATAGACTTAACGAATAGGAGGGTGTCCGCCCATGGGAGAGCAACGCCAACGATATAATGAAGATTTTAAGAAACAAGCAGTAAAATACGTTCAAGAACAAACAAAGACATTACCGGAAATCGCAGAGGAAATGAACATCCCCGCTGGAACATTAAAGAATTGGATGACAAAATATCGTTCCTTTGAAAACGAGCCTGTAGGTAACCCAGAGAAACTTCGGGACATTGAGAAACGCCTGCAGGCCTCTGAGCGGGAGAAGCAGGATCTGCAGGAAGAACTAGCGATCCTAAAAAAGGCGCTGCACATCTTCAGCAAAGAAAGGAACTAAGGTTCCAGTTCATCGAAGATCATCGCTCTGAGTTTCAGGTGGCGAAGATGTGCAGGGTCATGCAGGTATCGAGGAGCGGTTTCTACAAGTGGCAACAGGCGCTACCAAGCGAGCAGGAATTGCATAAAACAGCGCTACTGAAGCGAATTGTTTATCACTTTCATGATTCCGGGGAACGCTATGGCAGCCCCAAAATTACTCGTATGCTGTGGAAAGAGGGCTTAACCATCTCAGAGCGTACCGTCAGTGTTTACATGAAAGAGCTAGGATTACGTTCCTGCGTATCTCGTAAATTTAGAGTGCAAACGACAGATTCTAATCACAGCCTCCCGATTGCCCCAAATGTACTTAATCAAAAGTTTGCAACCGATAAGCCTGAGAAGGTCTGGGTGGCAGACATTACGTATATCCCGTGTCGAGAAGGCCGGCTGTATCTAGCAAGTGTTTTGGACTTGTGCACCAAAGAAATTGTAGGCTGGCGACTTCATGATCGAATGACAACAGAGCTCACTCTGAGCGCTCTAGAAGCCGCTCATCAAGCTAAAAAGCCAGCTAAGGGACTTATTCATCATACCGATCGTGGATCACAGTATGCCTCTAAAGAATACAGAGAAAAGCTAGCTTCATACTCTATGCAAGCCAGCATGAGCCGCAAAGGGAACTGCTACGACAATGCCTGCATAGAGTCGTTCCACAGCATTTTAAAGAAAGAACTTATTTATTGCACGAAATTCAAAACCAAGCACCAGGCATACGAAGCCATTTTTCGGTATATTGAATTCTTCTATAACCGCAAACGAGTTCATAGCTCCCTCGGCTATGTTTCGCCTGTTCAGTTTGCGGCGACCTTTTCAGAAACTGCGTGATCGTCACTTAATGATGTGTTTACTTTCTTGACAGAGGTCCACTATTTCGCCAATTTCACGCAAAAAACATGACATGACGGCTGAATAAGGGCCCGTAGTTCCCACTCAGAAAGGAAACAGGAGTTTCTCTTCAAATAGAGGCCTCCAGTTCCCTAAAGATTCCCCTTATCCGAATCCCCATGGAAATGCTAAGCTTGCCCACGGTAATCTCGCTCGCCACACCCGCCGCAAAACCTGCACTCCAGCAGTTCCCGTCATCCCGCCGCCCTCGCCGCACACCTTACACGCCAGTCGCCCTCACCGTACACCCCGCAAACCCCGCAAACCCCGCAAACCCCGCAAACCCCGCAAACCCCGCAAACCCCGCAAACCCCGCAAATCCCGCAAACCCCGCCACCCGCCGAACACAAACCACATACCCACAGTACTCATTTAAAATTGGCGAAGAATCATGTATCACGCGTATGACAGAGAAGGCCGTGGGCACGGCACGCATGCATTTATAATAACTTAAAAGTTAATTGAATAACACGTATTGACAGAAAATGAGCTTGGGATGATAATAGTCTTAGTTGTGTTGGACTTATTTAATTAACTTATTAATTAACTTTATGGAGGTAGCGTTACCCATGACGAATCAACCCCGAGCAGATTACCCAAGGCCACAATTTGTACGAGACAACTGGATGAACCTGAATGGCGAGTGGGAATTTGAATTTGATGATGACCGCGTAGGCAGCAAAGAGAAGTGGCATTTAGGGAACAAAGCGTTATCCAAAAGGATCCAGGTGCCTTTCGCTTTTCAAAGCAAATTAAGCGGTATTGGCAGCAATGAATTTCATGATGTTGTCTGGTATCGCAGAGATTTGGTGATTCCGGATTCCTTTGCAAATAAGCGGATTTTGCTCCACTTTGGAGCTGTTGATTATGAGGCGTCCGTTTGGGTGAACGGCACTTTGGTTGCTACGCATGAAGGCGGGCATACGCCGTTTCACGCGGACATTACCGATGCTCTACAGTCAGGTACGAATAAGTTAGTTGTTAAGGCCGTTGATTACAGCAAAGACGTGACGCTGCCTAGAGGGAAGCAGTACTGGCTCTCGGATTCAGCGAGCATTTTCTATACGAGAACGACTGGCATTTGGCAAACTGTATGGATGGAAGCGGTAAGCGCCGATGCATATTTAGATAAAGTGAGAATTACGCCGGACATTGATAATAAACAGGTGGAATTGCAATTTTTCATCGAAGCCGCCAAAGCGCATGAGAAGCAGCAGGTGAAGGTTGAAATTTCTTTTAAAGGCAAACTTGTTTCTGAGGACACGTATTTGTTGAAAGACAGCGTTGGGACAAGAGCGGTTCGTCTGAATGATTTTAATGATCATGGACTTGGCGGTTGGTGGACGCCGGAGCGTCCGAATTTGTACGACGTGACTTTTACACTGCTGGTCGATGAACAACCTGTTGATCAGGTGACGAGTTATTTTGGGATGCGTAAAGTGTCAATCGAGAATGGCAAGCTTTGTCTCAACAACCGTCCTTATTTCCTGAAAATGGTGCTGGACCAAGGTTATTTCCCAGATGGAAACTTGACGCCGCCGAGTGATGAAGCGATCAAACAGGATGTGGAACTGACGAAAGCGATGGGCTTTAACGGAGCACGTAAGCATCAGAAGCTGGAAGATCCTAGATATCTGTACTGGTGCGATCAGCTCGGACTTGTTGTCTGGAGCGAAGCGGCTAACGCTTACGAGTACACGGAAAAGTATGTAGAACGGTTTACGAAAGAGTGGCAAGCCTCTGTCGATCGCGATTACAACCATCCATCCATCATTGCATGGGTTCCTTTGAATGAAAGCTGGGGAGTTCCTAATATCCAGATCGATAAAAGGCAGCAGCACCACGCGCTGACGATGTATCATTTGACCAAATCGATTGATTCGATGCGTCCTGTTATCTCGAATGACGGTTGGGAATTGGTGAAAACGGATTTATTCGCGATTCACGATTATGAATGGCGGGAAGAGGTCCTGACAGAGCGCTACAGCACCAAAGAGAAGGCTGTTCATGCAATGCCGGCTAATCGCCGCCTGTTTGTCGAAGGTTTCCCTTATGAGAATCAGCCGATTCTAGTTACAGAGTTTGGCGGGATAGCGTATAAGAAAAGCGAATGGGAGGGCTGGGGATACTCAGGCGCAGAAAACGATGAAGATTACGAGCAAAAGCTGCGCGCCGTCATTCGTCCACTTCTGAACTCCGGCGTTGTTCAAGGCTATTGCTATACGCAATTAACGGATGTGGAACAAGAGATTAACGGTTTGCTCACATATGATCGGAAACCGAAAATTCCGGTTGAACTGATTAAAGCAATCAATGACCTTAAATAAAAAAAGTCGGGGCGATGAGATGCCCCGGCTTTTTTTATTCTTCCGCCTCCTCAATTCGAATAACTACTTCATTGGACAACGCCGTTCCCGTATGAACAGGTTCATTTACCTGATACACATATTTGGCGGATGCTCTTAGCGGAATGCGTTTGGCATTCGGTCTAAGAACAATTGTCGCTGAATATGTGATTTCGGTTGTGGCTTGTGGCTGGAGGACTCCAAGCGATAAAGGTTGAGATGAACTCAAGATTTGGTTCATCGGATTGCCGTTGATTCGCAGGGTACCGGCGTTCAACGTAGTCAAGGGAGAAATCCAATCGTGAAGAAACACGCTGCCTGCAGCAAGATTGCCTGAATTGGATACTTGAATCCTGTAATGGACAGTGGATTCAGGTTCCGCAATTAAAGGATTTGCAAAAATTACGATGGTTACAATCGGTCGCAGCAATTCGACGCTTACCGTATTGGACAGCACATGATCAGAGACAACACGATCATCCGGCAGACGGAAATTAAATAATACGTCGGTATGGCTGGTTAGCTCGGTCTGTTCGGCGGAAATGGCAACGGCGTTGACCGTAACTTGGAACGTGACCGCCATTTGGTTTTTTGCCGGCAATTGCCCGACATACACAGAGCTGGGTAACAGCGAATTGCCATATGGAGATCCATTCACCATCAAGCTTCCCAGCACGTAGGAGCTGCCTTCAGGGATGAAATCGGACAGCCAAATTTCAGCCGCAATATTGCCTTTATTTGCAACGATTAAGGAATAGGTCAAGGTATCGCCCAGAGTAGCCTTTGGCTGCAGGACGGACTCGACAACCGAAATCGCAGGATCGTAAACCTCCAATGAAATTGAGTTGGATGTCATTTTTTGCTTGTAGTCTCTGAGGTGTAAGACAAGTTCCGCGTCATTCACGATGCATCCGGATGAGGGGGCATGGGTAATGGTGACTTGGAACTGTAGAGATAGAGTCGCATACGCGGGCAGTTCGCTAAGTGAAATGCCTTCCGCAGGATTTGCTGACGGGTAGGAAGTATGCCCGATTTTTACGCTGCCCATAACGAAACGAACGCCGGCTGGCAGCCGATCTATAAAAAGCATTTTGTTAATGGATAAGCTTCCTTCATTTTTGATGGTGAATAGAAACGTGACGGTATCGCCGACAAAAGTATAGCGTTTATCCGCGTGTTTCTTAAAGCTGACTTTCGTTTCTTCAAAAGGAATGATGACGGTATTCGACTTTGAACTCCCTGTTGCAGATCTACCTCCCGCTGTATGGAAGGTATAGGTTGCCGTTGCTTGATTTTTGAGTTGTGAAGAGGGATGAAGCACGACGACCTGGAAGTTTACTTCGATGTGCTGGCCGATATGAATCGTCCCCACATAGATGCCCTTATCGGGTTCGGCCATAGGCATGGGGACGCCATCCACAATGACGCTGTTAGGAACTAACGAAGTCCCGTCCGGCATGGTGTCAAAAAGGGTAACTTGTGCATCCAAGTTACCCTTATTGGCTATTGTCAAGGAGTATGTTACGACTTGACCGAGCACGGCTTCAGAAGTATTCGCCTTTTTTCGAATTGTAATGACGGGACCAACCACTGGGGTATCTACGGTGTTGGAATAAGCGTGGCTGGTCAAATTACCTGAACTGAAACGGACGACAGATTGATTAATTAAATGTTTGGGAGGTTGGGATTCGGCCGTCATACGACCGTCACCTCGAAAGTAACGGTAACAGATGCACCTGCAGCAATGGTGTTGAGCGGAACGCCTGTACTTGGATTCTGGCCTGGTCTAGCGCTGCCATTAACCGTTACACTGTCTGTGACGAATACAGTTCCAGTTGGGATTGGATCTGTTAGAACAACATTGTTAACTGCTTCTATGCCACTATTGGTGACAATTACTGTGTACGTAATTGTATCGCCAACAATCGCGTCAATTACATCGGAGCTTTTTACTACTCTAACGTCTGGCGAGGATACTGGAACCACGAGTGTGTTGGATGCAACGGAACCTGACAGTACCCGGCCATCTGGTGGCGAGTAGGTGTAGTTGGCGGTTGCCGTGTTCACTAATTGCTGCGGTGACGGTAAGGACTCAACGGTGACGGCGAGCGAAATTTTCACAGTAATCGTATCGCCAGGAGGGATTGTTCCGGCATTGATACCGGTAGCTGGATTAGCGCCAGGTTGAAGTTGACCGTCGACAATTACGCTATTAGGGACAAATTCGGCTCCTGCCGGAATGGTGTCGAAGACAGTTGCAACGGCAGGCAGATTTCCGGAATTGTGAAGCGTAAGCGTGTAAACGACCGTATCGCCGACGGTGGCATTGGTTGTATTTGCGCTTTTGATGAGAGCGATAATCGGTTGATAAACCGGTATGATGACTGTGTTGGAGAAGGCGGATGCGGCAAAAGCTCCGCTCGTAAAGCTGATGGACGATTGATTCGTAAGCAGCCCGGATAACGGCAAGGTGTTAACGGTGACTTTGAAAGAAACTGCAACGGACGCGCCCGGCTGAATGGTGCCAAGCGATATTCCTTTGGTTGGATCAGCGGTGGATACCGGAGTGCCATCGATGGTAACGCTGCCTGGAACGAAGCTTGTGGAACCAGGAAGCTGATCAAAGAATTGAACATTATTGATGGCCGCTATGCCATTATTGGACACATTAGCTAAATAAGTGATCGTATCGCCGACTACGGCATCGGTAGCAGTTGACAATTTCCCGACCGTGACATTCGGAGCGGATACCGGAATGGTTACGGTATTGGAAACAGCTGAACCTGTAATAACCCGACCATCAGGCGGACTAAAGCTGAAGTTTGCCGTTGCCGTATTTGTTAATACCTGCGGATTCGGCTGCGAGGTAATAACAACAGCAAATGTTACTGTGTTAGTAACACCGGGTTGTGCAGTGAATGGAATGCCTGTAGTAGGATCTGCGCCTGGTTGGGTGATTCCGTTTAGTACAACAGAGTTCTGCTGGAAAGTGGCTCCGTTAGGAATGGGATCAACTAACGTGACACTGGCTGCGTAGTTTCCGGAATTACTGACTTTTACCGTGTAGATAATGAGATCGCCAATTGTGGCATTGGTGGAACTTGCCGATTTGGCTGCAGCAAGAATAGGTTGATAAACCGGCGTTGTAATCGTGTTGGAGAAGGCAACCGCCGAGAAGGCGCCGGAGGTAAAGCTGACAATACCTTGGTTGCTTAACTGTGCTGGATCAGGTAGGGCAACCACTCTGACATTGAACGTGATGGTAACCGTTCCTCCAGCTGCGATAGTACCAAGCGCAATCCCGGATATTGGATTTGGCGGCACAGGTGGTGTTGGCGCTCCGACAATGACGACGCTGCCTGGAATAAACGCTAAGCCGGATGGGATCGGATCCGAGAAAACAACATTGCTAACAGGTTCAATCCCATTATTCGTAATGACAATCGTATAAGGGAGAATATCATTGACTACGGCATCCGTCACGGTTGTGCTCTTCACAACGCTGACGTTAGGCGAAGACACGGAAATCGTTACGGTATTCGACGTGGCAGAACGGTTGAATGGTCGGCCGTCCGGTAGTGTGAAGGAGTACGCAGCCGTTCCCGTGTTGGATAGCACCTGCGGATTCGGCAAGGTGTTGATCACGACAGAGAAAGAGACAGGAATCGTGGCACCCGGCTGAACGGAACCGATATCAATCCCCGTTGAAGGGTCAGCACCAGGAGCGGGCGTCGTTCCAACGAATACGCTGTTTGGCTGAAAGGAGGTGCCGGCTGGAATGGTATCCGTTAGGATGGCAGAAGCCGCATAGTTACCTGTGTTAGAAACATTCAGCGTGTATACGATGGTGTCCCCGACGGTTGCATTCGAAGTGCTTCCGGCTTTTAGAACACCAATGACAGGTTGGTAAACGGGTGTTGTTATGGGATTTGAGAAGGTTGTGCTTGAGAGTGCGCCTGATGTGAACGTTACCGCAGATTGGTTCGTTAATTGTTCTGGAGTCGGCACAGAGGTAACGAGTACATTGAAAAGCACGGTGACCGTTGCTCCAACTGCGATCGTTCCTAACTGAACGCCTGTGGCCGGGTTTGGAGGAACAACCGGCGGTGGAGCGCCGATAATGACGACACTGCCAGGAACAAACGTGCCGCCCGCAGGAATTTGATCCGTGAATATGACATTGTTGACGGGGGCAATCCCGCTATTCATGATGGACGTGCTGTACGTAATGGTATCGCCTACGGTTAAAGCGGTAGAAGTCGTACTTTTCGATACGGTTACGTTTGGCGAAGAGACCGGGAACGTAACGGTATTCGATGTAACCGAACGAGTGATGATACGACCATCCGGCGGGGTGAACGTGTATGTAGCCGTAGCGATGTTGCTGATCGTTTGCGGGCTGGGCAAAGTTTCAATCAACACGGAGAAGGTTACTGTCTTAAAGGTGCCGGGCGCGATGGAACCGGCATTAATTCCTGTTACGGGATCTGATCCAGGCTGAGGCATCCCGTCGACTTGCGCACTATTCGCTACATAAGAGGTTCCTGCAGGAATCGTATCTGTGACAACGACATTCCCTGCAAGGTTGCCTGTGTTCGACACAACGATGCTGTATAGAACAGTATCGCCGACAGTTGCGCTGGTGGTGTTGGCTGTCTTAACAGCCGTGATATTCGGTTGGGTAACGGGCGTTATGACATCATTGGAGGATGATGACCCTGAGAAGGATCCCGATGTGAAGCTGACCGAAGATTGGTTAATGATTTGTGGCGTTGGCATTGTGATTTTCACCTCAAAAGTCACGGTAGCCGGGTGGTTAGGCGCCAGGGTACCGATTGGAATACCGGTCGACGGATTGGTATTCGGCAATGAAATGCCGTTTACAATGACGCTTCCGGGAATAAATGAAGTGCTCGGATCGGCAATGCTCGTAAGTATTACATTATTGACGTTCTCGACGCCTTGGTTGGTAATGACGCTGGTATAGGTGACGGTATCTCCTTGAACGGCAGAGCTGACGTTGCTGGTGGTCATCACTTTCACGTTAGGAGCTGAAACAGGAATGGTTACCGTGTTTGAAATGCCGGACCCAGAGAGCGTTCGGCCATCCGAGAGCGTAAAGGTGTAGGCTGCGCTAGCCTGATCGACCAATTGCTGCGGAGTTGGCAGGGAAGTTACCGTCGCTTCAAAGGTAACGATTTTCTTTGCACCCACATCAAGCGTACCGAGCGGAATACCGCTCACAGGGTCAACGCCTGGCAGAGGAGCGTCATTGATGATAACGCTGTTCACGAGAAACGTCGTGCCTGCGGGTATATTATCCGTTAACGTTACGTTGGCAGGAGAACTGCCGGTATTGCCCACCTCCAATTTGTAAACAACGATATCGCCGAGAACTGCAAGCGTCAGGTTGGAGCTTTTGACAATGGATAAGATGGGCTGCTGAATTTGCGTGATAACGCTGTTCGAGAAAGCCGCTCCAGAGAAAACTCCGGAGTTAAAGCTTATGCTGGCGTGATTCTCAGCTTGCACTGGCGTGGGAACCGAAGTGACGGTTGCCCGGAAAATGACCTGTGTTGTGGCGCCGGCCGCAATGTTTCCAATTGAGAAGCCGGTATTCGGGTCCGCCGCAGATCTTGGCGCACCGTCTACCGTCACGCTTCCAGCTTGGAACGTAACTCCGGCTGGCAGAGAATCCTGCAAGGTGACGCTGCTGACTTGAACAACGCTGCTGTTCGTGATGTTGAGCGTGTAAATCAGTGTTTCACCGAGAGCCGCATACGATAGATTAACTGCTTTATTTACGACGACATTGGGGGCGGATACGGGAATATCCGTCGTATTTGACACGGTACTCCCATTTAGCGTGCGTCCGTCAGGTGGTTGGTACGTGTAATTTGCCGTTGCTTGATTCTGGAGTCTTGGAGGTGACGGCAAGTTCTGTACGACGACTTGAAACTTAATTTCACTCGTGCCGGAAGGCGGAACAGCCCCTGTTGGAATACCAACAGCAGGATTCGCGCTCGGACTGGAAACGCCATTTATTGTAACACTGCCTATCACAAACGTGGTGGATGGTGAGATGGTATCCACGACCGTTGGTTGAACAGCGATATTACCTTGATTGCGAACCAGAAGTGTATAGGTCAGCGTCGCCCCAACGGTGACGTTCGTACTATTCACACTTTTGGTCACAGAGACAACAGCTTGAAACACGGGTGTCGTAATCGTATTGGTTAGGGTAGTTCCCGTAAAAGTACCGGAACTATAAGAAATAGATGCCTGGTTGCTTAATTGATTGGAAGTGGGCAAGGAAACGACATTGACCTGGAAGGTGACAGTGACCGAGCTGCCAGCCGTTATGGTACCTACAGCAATGCCGCCGCCAGGGACTGAACTTGGCCTCGAACTCCCTCCAACGACGACGGTGCCGGGCACAAAAGTTGCGCCTTGCGGTATGACGTCCGTGAGGATGACATTCGTCACACTTTCTACACCTGAATTCGTGATCACCGTACTGTATGTAAAAGTATCTCCGACAACCGCGTCGACAACATTAGCGCTTTTGACAGCACCAACACTTGGCAAACGGACGGGGATAGTCACGGTATTGGAGCCGGCGGTTCCCGAGATCGTACGACCATCAGGCGGTTGAAACGTGTATGTACTATTCGCTGTATTCACGAGCTGCGGCGGAGACGGAAGGGAATTGATCAGTACATCAAAGGTGACCGTGGATGTTCCGCTGGCTGCTACAGTGCCAATGTTTACACCCGTGACCGGATTGGCGCCAGGAACAGTGACACCGTTCACTTTGAAGCTGTTCGCAACGAAAGATGTTCCAGCTGGTATGTTATCGGTAACGGTCATGACGGCACTTCTATTCCCGGTATTCGCAATTTGCAGGGTATAGGTGACCGTGCTACCGACAGAACCGTTCGCCGTGCTTGCGGATTTCACAATCGCAATCTTTGGCGAATAAACCGTCGTCGACACCGTATTCGATGGAATGACGCCTGAAATAATGGAACCGCCTGCGACGCTTTGAAATGTGAAGGCGGCATTTGCCGTATTCGCAATCGTTTGCGGATCCGGAAGACTCGTGACCGTAGCTTTATAAGAAACAGTGATAGATGAGCCAAAGGCAAGGGAGCCAAGAGGCGCGCCTGTTGTAATATCGTAGGTCGGCCGTGATACGCCTGCTACGATGACACTGCCAGCTACGAAGGTTGAACCGGTAGGCAAGGCATCGGACAACACGATACTGGCGGCGCTGGCCGTCCCTGAGTTGGTGGTCGTTACCGTGTAAGTGATGGTATCGCCCACGACCGCTCCGGTTACATTGGCACTTTTGGTCACACTAATTTTGGGTGCGTTAATATCAACTTGAATGGCATTGGCATTGACAACATATGCGTCCCCAGAAGTTGTCAATTGCAGGATGGCGGAGGATTGATTGTTCGTTAACCGTGCGGAGACATCTACGTTCGTAATATCCCAGCCTTGACGGCCTCCGCTAATGTTCGATCCGGGAGCTCCGTTGATTTGGTTGAGTGAGCCGAACGTCCCAGTGGTGTTAAGCTGCCCTGCATCGTTATTGATCTGGGAAGCAAAAAAGTTAGCGGCAAAGTTATTCGGTCCGGATAACGCGACGAGTGAGGCCGTTGTAGGCCCGAACAACGCCTGATCGCCCGTACGGTTAGCATCACCTTCCTGGGCGCTGAAAAGCGCTCTACCGCCTAGTGTGCCTGTTACCGGTGTAGCGAATCCAGTAATGGTCGTGTTCACAGGAGGAGAGGTAGACTGTACGAGTACGGCACCGACTCGCAATGACATGTTCCGGAAAGGCAGGCTCGTGTTCTGGTAAATAACGGCCAGCGTCCAACCGCAATGGTTGGCTGTCGGATCACCGGCAACGACAATCGTACCAGGCACGCTTCCTATGGTGTAAGTACCGCCTATCCCTTGCTGCACCTGAGTCGTGACATTAGCTGTGCGCACATAGCCGAATGCACCGCTGCCTAAGTTAAACTCGTTCTTCGTTGCATCATCAGGCGTGATGTTAAACGTTGCTGCTGGTGTCGTAAACGAAACCGGATTGTTAATCACAGCGCTCAGGTCAACATTGCCGTTGATATAAGATCCGCCCCAGATCAGTTCTGCATAAAGTACGGTGCTTCCTGCAGGAATGGTGAGAATGGCAGATGAATTATTCGAGGTGTAGAGATTGGTCGTGCCTGCGGGATATGTTCCGAATTTCAGCGCGGTATTCACCGTCGTGAAAGCACCGATGCTGTCTTGTGTTCCCGGTTGGCCTACCGTATCGGAGCGACTTAAGCCAAGTGTATTTCCGGTGAACGTGATCGCGCCAGTCGCGTTGAGTGTGGACCTGACGACGAGAGCTATGATCGTCACCCCCTAGATTTTGAACCGTCCGTTAGATAGCTGGAGGAAGTTCGCTGTGATGAATGGTGAATTTAGGCCGATGGTTACATGGTATGATGTGAAATAGAAAACATGATCAGAAAATATAAAGTTTAATTATGATGTCAAATTTATATAGGTTTCTTTTTGGGGCTACGGGCGATTGTTTTGGTTGATTTAACAGGCTTATGGCTATAGAAGTCCATAGCTGGAGGGGGAAACGATGTAGGCGTTTCTGGTACGGCTGCTTCCACAACTACTGTAGGGGCAGGCTGTCTTAATGCTTCGGCCCACTGAGGTTCACGGTATTGCTGATTGCACATCCATAGCCATTCGTCGACAGAGAGTTCTTTTTTTACAACAACGAATTGATACATAATCTCACTGACGACATTCGGCTGGAGCTGGAGCAACAAGTCCAATTCGTCCTGCTCATATAGCGGAGGGCTAAAGGGAGATTCATAGAAAAACTCCATCTTCAGCAGCCGGAAATCAAATGGGACAGAGCTGCCTGTATAGCTGGGGACAATGGGGCTGAGGGGACTGCCTGGGGGCTGATGGAAATGATTGGTGAAATAGCGGGGCGTATATTCATCAAATTTTTGCTTAAGATGGGGATTGGACATATGGCGAAAATGATGGGCGTACGGAGATAAAATACAGACGATCGCTTTGTGGACACAAATTCGGTACAGCTCGGACATGACAGCCAGGAGATCGTTTACATAAGGCAGACTGCGGCTGGCCATGACCATTTCAACGGAATGATCGGGCAGCGGAATACCGTCATTGATATCGCAAACCATGTCCACTTCCGGGCCGCCAACGCGATCGATTCCATAAAAATGCCTATGTTTATGCTCGCCGCATCCCAGATCTACTTTCATGTAGGCCTCTCCTCTCAAATGAGCAATACTGTGACCCTATAGTGTATGGCCAAGTTTCACACAAGAAACTGCTGTTGCCTAAAGCATTCAAAAGTAAACGAAAAAACAAAAACGCCGCACCTAGGAAGTAGGTGAACGGCGTTTTCATGCTGTGATTTTACCCTTTGACAGCGCCAATCATGACGCCTTTGACGAAATACTTCTGTACGAATGGATACAGAATAAGAATGGGCACGGAAGCTACCATGATCGTTGCATATTTGATCGTTTCCCCAATTTGAAATTGATCGGCTGCATTGGCACCGGTTGACATGGAGTCGGTGTTATTCGAAATGAGAATTTCCCTTAACGTGAGCTGAAGCGGATACAGGTCTCGATCCTTCAGGAAGATGGAGGCATAGAACCAACCATTCCATTTCTCAACGGCATAATAGAGAATCATAACAGCAATAACCGGCATGGAGAGCGGGATAATAATGCGGAATAAAATGACGAAGTGATTGGCTCCGTCCATTTTCGCAGATTCCTCAAGGCTTTCAGGTACAGCCATGAAGGCTGTACGCATGATGATCAAATTGAAAGTGTTAACGGCAAAAGGTAGAATCGTAGCCCATAAAGAGTCGATTAAGCCCACGCCTTTGACCACTAAGTAGAGCGGAATGAGACCGCCGCTGAAAAACATCGTAACGACAACGATGAAGATAAACACATTGTTCCACATCACATTTTTACGCGAAAGCACATAAGCCCCTAAGGATGTAACGATGAGGTTCGTTGTGACCCCGAATATGAGGATGAAAAGTGTGTTTTGATAACCTTTGAGAATCGCAGGGTTTTTAAATACGCTTTTGTAAGCTTCAATGCTGAAACCTAAAGGCTTGAACAAAAACCCTTTGTGGGTAATCAACTGCCCTGCATCACTGATGGAAGCGAAGGTGACGTAGAGAAGTGGATACAACGTAATGACAACGAGTAAAAGCAATACAATGTGGTTGACCGTAGTAAATACTTTGTCTGAGTAGCTGGTTTTCACTTCAGTCCCTCCTTCCTCACCATAAGCTGCTTTGACTTACTTTTTTACTGATTTTATTTGCTGCAATGAGTAAAGCCAGATTGATGACGGAATTGAACAAACCGACCGCGGAGCTGTAGCTCCAGCCGAATTCAATTAATCCTTTTCGATAAACGAAGGAGGAAATGACATCAGCCGTATCGTACGTGCTGGGGTTATACAGCAAAATAATTTTCTCGAAACCAACGTTTAGTAGGTTCCCCATGCGCAGAATGAACATGATCGCGATGGTCGGTAGAATACCTGGGAGGGTAATATGCCAGATCTGCTTTATTTTGTTGGCTCCGTCCATTTTCGCAGCTTCATACTGTTCCTGATCAATTCCCATGAGAGCCGCTAAATAAATGATAGACTCCCATCCTATTTTCTGCCAAATTTCCGATAAAATATAGATCGTCCGAAACATCTCAGGCTTCTGCAGCATCGCCGTATCACTGGCGCCAAAGTGCGTCAGAAAGTTATTAATTAACCCGCCATTATTCGTAAAATCTTTGATCATCCCGGCGATCACGATGAGGGAGATGAAATAAGGCATGTACGTAACGGTTTGTACGAAACGCTGAAACCTTTTATTCGCCAATTCATTGATCAGAATCGCCAAAATAATAGGTGCAGGAAATTCAAAACACAGGGAGTAAAGCGAGATAATAACCGTGTTTTTGAGAATTCGCCAGAAATAATAGGAACTGAAGAAATCATTGAAGTGCTGGAAGCCGACCCATGAGCTGCCCAAAATGCCTTTAATCGGGGTGTACTCTTTAAAAGCGATCAGAGCTCCATACATCGGCGCATAATGGAAGACAATGTAGTAGGCCAGCACGGGAACCATCATCAGGTACAAATATTTGTTGAGCAAAAAATCGCGTTTGAAACGTACTTGGAACGTTGCTTGTCCTGCTTTGCGCATGAAATCTCTCCTTTCGCCGCGAAGTTCTAGTAAAGCAGGGAGGGCGATTGCCCTCCCCCTGGCCTGTTATCTATCTTTTATTGAAACGATCCAAGGATGCTTTCTTGATTTCAAGCGCGCGGCTCAGTTTAACAGACTTGAATTTCTCTTGGTATTTGTCAAAGGAATCTACAGGCTCAGTGCCCAAAATGATCTTAAGCGTCATTTCATCAACTAACGTGTTGACGTCAGTCATGATTTTGGCCAACTCTGTACTTTCTTCCGGTGTAGCCGTGACTGGCGGCAGTTTGTGTTTATCTACGTCTGTTTTTTGCCAAGTTGTAACGGCATCACGTTGCGTTTGCAATGCCAAATATTGCTCGATGTAACGTTTATCTTGAACGAATGGACCATTGTAGTTACCGCGTACATACAAGGACAGAGCCTGTGCCGGTGCTAATTTATCCGGATTTTTCATGAGCAGGTCCGTATATTTCGGGTATCCATTTTCCATTTTGTAGGAAACGCCTTCGGTGCCGAAGTTGAAGTAATTATGACCTTCTTCGGAGTAACCATAGTCAAGAAGCTTAGCAGCCGTCTCAATATTTTTGGAAGAAGCTGTGATCGCAACCATGCCGCCTGGCGAGAAGGATGGATCTTTCTGCCCGTACATCGCGATATCACCTTTTTTGAGTACCGGATATGGCGCTGCAACGAGCACGCCTTTCGGATCTTTCGCCGTAATCAGCGGCTGCCATTTACCGATACCGCCGCCTGCATTATTGACGGTAACGCCTGTTGCGCCGGAGGCCATATTCGCATCCAAAGCTTTGCCGTCCGCTGTTGCGAAGTTCTTATCAATCAAACCTTCTTCATACCATTTGTGCATGGTTGCCAAGAAGTCTTTGTAGCCTTTTTCAGCCGGACCAAATTTAATCGTGCCATTGTCAATGTAGAAATCACGTGTCACGCCATAAGCACCCGCGAAAGCACCGTTTCCTAATTCATTGAACGGTCTAGGCACACTGACAACGGAGAAGGCAGCTGTAGCGCCTTTTTTCTCTTTGAAGGCTTTCAATGTTGTATACCAATCGTCAATCGTCTCTGGAATCGGCAGACCTAGTTCATCGAGCCAGTCTTTTCGAATAATTGGACCTTGATAGACACGCAAGTAATCATCGCCGCGAATGAACGGGAAGGAATAGTAGCTGCCGTTATCGGTTTTTACTTGTTTGTCGATCTCAGGATGTTCTTTGAGATATTTCTTCAAGTTAGGTGCAAATTTATCAATCGTATCATTCAATTTCAAAATGTAGCCGTCTTTGATCGCTTTTTCAGGACCGCCAGGGAACGCCCCTTGCCAGTCAAACTCGATCATATCAGGAAGATCGCCTGATGCTAACAAAACGTTCAATGCTTGCGAAGCTTGGTTGGTAGGAGGTGCAAGGAACTTCAATGGAACACCGGTCTTTTTCTGCCATTCTTGGAAGAAAGGAATGTCGGCGTGAGCCGCTTTAACCCCTGTCACGTTGCCAGGCAGTTCGCCCCAATACGTTAGGGTCTTATCTGTTTTGAGCGGGTACGAAGCAGGGGCGGCAGCCGCTGGAGCGGTTGTACCTCCGGCAGTCGCTTTCGGACTAGCGTCTGTACTCGGCGTGTTCGATGAGGAACAAGCGACAGTCAAGCTTCCCATTAACGTTGTTGCAACAAGCACGGTGAACATTTTTTTTCTGTTTTTTTGCATAGATTGACCTCCTAAGAGTAACTAAGTTTTTCGCCAGACCAACTGGCTTCGCAGACGCTGCTTCATTTTGCTTAAATGTATGAGGTGTTCTCTGTCACACCTTTACTATATGATAACGCTTACAAAACAACCATCTGCAAATTGTCCAATTGCTTCTTGAATTGTTGAGGTATGCTCTACAAAATATCCAATCGAGTCTTCAAAATAGCCAAAATAGGCTTATAAAAAGGAGCGGACAGCCCATTGGCTGCCCAAAGCCTCTATTTTTCAATCAGCTCTTTGTATTTTCCCGGCGTAATGCCTTCGACTTTTTTGAAAACACGGATAAAGGCATTGATATCGTTGAACCCCACTCCGTTCGCGGCATCGCCGACCGACTGCTCTTGGCTCTTCAGAAGCTGCTTGGATTTGTCGATCCTGACTTTATTAATGCGATCCAGGAGACCTTCACCCACATAATCTTTGAAAAGCTTCGACAAGTAAGTGGCTTTGCGGTCAAAATGGTTGCCGATCATGGTCACATTCAAATTGGCGTCGGAGTAATTATTTTCAATATAAACAGAAATTTCTTCGACCAGCTCCTGCAAGGCTTTTTGCCGCGTTTGCGAGATGGCTACCTGCCGTTTGGCCGCTGTATAGGTGCAGATTTGCTCCAGCATTTCATTCAAGTACAGATTCATTTCCGGGACGGTAATGCTGCTTAAGAGCCGGTCGACCAGCTTGGGATTGCGGATGAAGAAGCTCTCTTGGATGTCTCCGGTTTCACTTATGCTCTTCATCATGGTAGTAACCAAGCCTAACATTAAACATTTGGTTAAGGAGACGGAAATCCCGCGGATTTCAAAATTTTTGTTCATGATCTCGGCAAGAATGCCCTTCGCTTCTTCCAATTCCCCTGATTTCACGGCATACAGGAACTGTTGTTCAATTTGAGGCGGGTAATAGTAGCCGGAAGCCGGCTCACAGGCACGGTTAGCTTGCAAATCATCATAAGACAGAATTTCATGTCCCCCCATAACCAGCTTGTAGGCCATAGAATCTAGGGCTTCCAAGAAAGCTTGAGGTACATTGGATATTTTCTCATGTATGCTGCTGATCGATATCGTTAGATGAATGTTATAGGTCGTTGAGAGGAAAAGTTGGGTCTCTTTGGCAATGCGCAGCAGTTCCTCCTTGCCGTTCGCACCCTCTTCCGATGTTAAATTGACCAAGCAGGCGAGCGAATCGTCAATCTCCGTTGCATAACCGCGGTGCCGCTTGGATGTCAGCTCTTCCACAACATTCATAATAATGAAATGCAGCAGCTTCCACTTATCCTCATCAGACGTATGGGTAATCCGTTCGAAGAACGGCGCGCTTTGATCAACGACAAACAGCATAACGGCAAAGTCTCTGCGATCCAGCTTCATATCAAAAGTCGTCAAGGCTTCCGCAATCGGCATGTGCCGGTCCAGCTTTCCTTTCAATAACTTTTCGAGGAAATGGGAGCGGACCATGTGCCGCTGCTGTTCCATTTTGCTTTTGAAATCAGCCATCTCAAGCAAGGTGCTGTCGACCGCTTCCTGGATGAAGTGAAACTCATTATAGCGCTGTCCTGAGGCAAGAGTCATTTTTTTGGAAAATGCATGGACAAGGCGCCGAACGGGATTATAATTGCGCCGTAAAAAGAAGAAAGTGAGAATGCCGCCGCCAAGCAGCGAAATCACCATGCTCATATACGTCAAATTGCGGATGTGAGCAGCCTTTTGCCAATAAATCGTGCTCGGCATGATGGACACATATTTGAGTTTGGAAATAGGAGACTGAATGTTAAAAACCTCATATTTCTCATGATCAGAGCCGGAGAAATAGAAGTTTGGCGTGTTTGTTAATTTGTCGTAAGGGAAATCGCTGGGAAGCGCATGGGCTGAATTGGAAGCCAGAATCTGATTCTCATTATTCAATATAAAGACGTGCCCTTTATTGAAAATCTCCATATTCTGAATAGCGCCAAGAATGCGAGACTGATCGACCATGATGACGTTCGTAGCAAGAGGCTGATTGTGTTCCATCGGGTAGGTGCTGATATAGGCCACCGTTTTGCGCAGCATATTATCGTCACCGATCCGGGTCATTGGGATAAAACCTTTGAAGTTGGGACGAGTCATAATTTCTTGCCAAGATGCAAAAGAAAATTCATCGCTCATATGCAGAGTTTGATAGGCAAAAGCGCTAGGTCTGACCGTAGTAGGGAGAATAACGGATTGATCCTTATACAAATAGACATAAAAAGAGTCAATCAGTGGATAGGAGGTTTTGTACATCGATAGATTACGTGCGATTTGAGAAATATCATAGCGATATTCTTTGGGAAAGGCTTCATATTTATTCGAGTAGAGCAGTTCCTGCATGTTCACATTCCATGTGATTTCAAAGTTGAGCTGTTCCATCGCTTTGAATTGGTTATCCATGACTTCGCGAACCTGCTTCAATAGGGAATCATTGGCTTGTTGAATTTCATCCTTCAGCGTTTTGTTGGATTCCACGTACACAAGCAAACCGATGACGACAGGTAAAAGGAGAATAACGATATAGGAGATCATCCACGTTAAGACAATACTTTGTCCATTAAAGATGATTTTATTCTTCATACTAGCAATCCCCTCACAATCAAAATCAAACATAGATAAAGAGTTCATAGTGACTATATGAATGCGCTCTCATTTTATTGTATTTCCTTTCCATCGCTGAAGTCAACGATAGAAAAGAACCAATTTTTTTGCGCAATCTATGAAGTCTCTTCCATCTATTGAGACTCTTCAACCGGTTTGAATCGATTTTTCCCGAAAAAGAAATAAAAGAAATAAGAGATCACCACGTAAACTACTGCTGTAATACAGAAAGCATAAGCGTAGCCGTAATAGGGGCCATGACGGAATACCAGGCCTGTACTGATCGGAGCCGCCAAGAACCAGCCTAGGTTGAAAACCGCTTCCCCAGAAGATGAGGCTAGTCCGCGCAGCGAGCGGTCGACGTAACTCATTTTGACCGAGTTGTAAAAAGGGTTTGCCGCGTTCATTAAGGCCTGCCGGAACAAATAACCGCCGGACGATAAGTAGAAATTAGCGGAGAAAGCCGTCAGGAGGAGAAAGGGGATGGAACAGAGCTGCAAGTACACAACGGATTTGACTTGCCCGAATCTCTTTACAATCATTGGACCAATAAGAAATGCAATTGCTGTAGCTCCTTGTCCTAACGCGACAACAATGCCGATCGCAGACTTGGAAGCTTCAAATCGATCCTCGAAATACACATTCAAGTACGGGACGATCATTCCCCCGCCGATCGCTGACAGCAAGCCGAGTACGCAGAAGATGCCGATAACTTGAAGAGAAGATTTGTGGGAGCGCCACGAATGTTTCCAATTGAGCGGTTCCCTCCGCGGCTGAATTTCCTGCTCGCTTTTTTCGAACAAAGCCACAGGGATGATGCCAAGCGCCGCGAAGACAACGCCAAGTAATAAAGTGAAACGTAAACTTATAATTTCCTCTAACCCGATTATAAATTGAAAAAAGTCACATAGCAGGCCGCCGAGTGCGATACCCACAACATTGGCAATCATCACAAGTGCCATATTAAAACTGAACAAATGCACACGCTGCTGTGGCGTGGAATTGTTAGCCATAAAAGGCAGAATGGTTGCCGAGACGACGGCAAGAGCCATGCCTCCGAAGAAGGAAGAAACGAGCATGCCTGCTTCAACCTCGAATAAAGAGCGAACCGTCAATGTGACAATGGTGAAAACAAGACCGAACGTAATAACGCACTTCGGTCCGAATCGGTCATTCATAATGCCTGCAGGAATAAGAATGATGGCTGCTGCCAGGGAAGTCATGCCAACGATGCTGCCGACAGTCGTTTGCTCATAGCCAAGACTTTTGACATACAGGTTATAAACCAGTCCAAACATACCCAACCCTAAGTTCCAAACAAAGTTGAAGCAAAAGAACAGCAAAATATTTCGGCTGTATCCCTGAAACTGAAACTTCCATTCTTGTAGTAAATTCGTCATGCGAGATTCCTGCCTTCATTGTGTGTCTAATTTGTAGCCGCTTTTCCCATTCTACCATCGGTAAATAATTTTGAACACGGGAAAGACTTGATATTAAATGGGATCTGTATAATAATAAGTAGTCTAATCTACGAAACAGGGAGAACATGCTGAAAATGTCTACATCAACGAGTACCGTTACGGAAGAACAGAAACCAGAAGTCGAACAGATTGAAATTTGGAAATGTAAAGAGGCAGATTGTAAAGCATGGGTTCGCAAAGAATTCGTTACGGAAGCTTTACCAAGCTGCCCACTCTGCAAAAATCCGATGATCCGCAGCTATAAGCACGTGCCTGTAACTGCAAAAAAAGGAAACAAAAAATTCCTGGTAGGGAAAAAACGTTTCTAAAAACGAATATTCAAAGAGCAAAGCATCTTCGACAACGCTCTTAGAGTGATGCTTTCGGTCTTTTTTTCTTGCAAGATTAACGGTGAACAAGCATACGATGATTAGTGAGGGGGAATGCGGATGAAGCAGCCTGATCTAAATCTAAGTAATGATACCTTAGTGTTGATAGAAAAACTGAAAAAGAGAAAGAAAGAATGGGATAGACTGAAGAAGACGCAATGGATATTTCTCATTGTAACTGCCGCGTTGCTGTTATATTTCACAATATCCTTCTATCATAAGGTTTTATTAGTTTCGGGTGGTAATGCTATGGTCATCCTTGATTTGCTTGTTTCGGACAAAAGATTATCGGCTTCCCTTCTGGCTTTGATAAGCTTTTTTATGTTTACTCGGAACCTAGTGAAGCAAAAAGAGAAAGCCAAAACGAAGTACGAGAATATACGAATGGAAACTGTAGATCGGCTTGATGCCGATTGGTTGCGTGACGTTAAGTCGGAAGCGCGCGATCAGATTTCTAATTATCTGGATAAAGAATATGATATAAACATTGCTTATAAAGGTTGATTCGGCTTTGAAAGCGAGCAGTATTCTCGAGAAATTGAGAATGCTGCTTTTTTTTTGTAAAAAGTACTACCATCCATGAAAACCGCTAGCCGTATTGATGTTCATTGGCGGAGTAACTGGAATTTCTACTGTTACACATGGCGCGGAGGGTGAGGTGAGCAAAGTCGAAGGGTTATGTTGCATTTAATACAACGTATTGGTGTGGTCAGACTGCGAATGCGGTCTTTCGTTGCAGATTATACAATCATTTGTTGTGAAGATGAAATGTAAGCGGTTTAAATATATGAATCATTGCACAAAGTGCAATATAGAGGCGATCTGGGGCCTCATACGCCTAAATGGTTGCACAAAGTTGCAATATAGAGGTGATCTGAGGCCCTATACGGCTAAATGGTTGCACAAAATACAACATAAATTGCTGCTGCAGCCGCGATTCGGACTCTCCACCCATGAAATTTGCTGCCATCGCTTGGCGGTTCCTCGTCGGACGGAACTACAGGGTGCTATTTCATCGAAATAGGCTCTTTTTCGCGCGGAAGGGATCTGTGGGCCGCTATTTGTCCGTTTTCTTAAAGAAAACGGGATTAGTCGGTCAAATAAAGACCTGTAGTTCCGCTGAACACGGAAACGGGCCTAATTTGTTAGAATAGCGGCCTCCAGTTCCTCAATGGTGTATCGTTGACCAAATGTCTCAGAACGCTGAATTTTTAGCGATACTGGCTGTTCTCAACGCTCAAAATTCGCTCCTACCGGGCTCTTAACAAGCTAGACTACGGAGGGTATTAACTTCTCCAACGGTTCTTCTTCACGAGTGAGGAGCTACAATGGCGCTATTTCATCGAAATAGGGCCTTTTTCATGAGCTATGCGATTTGTTTGTTATGTCTGCCTGGAAATTATTATAGGCAAAGTATTTAATTTAAAATAGTACCTTGACAGTCATAGTAGTATGCTTTATTATGCAGATATGGAGGTGATGACATGAGCGAGAACAAGATCACATCCGACCTGCTTCGTGGACATACGGATACGATGATTTTACGGCTCTTGTCTGAAGCTGATCGCTACGGTTATGAGGTTGTCAAGCTGATAGCCGAGCGATCAGGGGGCGAATACGAACTTAAGGAAGCTACGATGTACTCCAGTTTCCGGCGGCTCGAGGCTGACTTGGATATCGAGTGGTATTGGGGCGATGAAACGCAAGGCGGACGTCGCAAGTATTTCAGGATTACGGAAAAGGGCAAAGCAACTTACGCCCGCAACTTCAACAATTGGGAATATGCCAAACGCGTGTTAGAAAATTTATTATAAGGAGATTGATACTATGAATCAGCAATTGACGAACTATTTGAATGGTGTTTTCACGCCATATGACGGAGTGAAAAGCGTAAATGAATTAAAGGCGGACCTGCACTCCGATTTGCAGGAGCGGTACAGAGAACTCAAAGCCGCAGGCAAGGACGATGCAACCGCATTAAAGATGACAATTGAGAGTATCGGAGATATCGAGGAAACGATCTTGGAGGTTGCCAACCTTTCTCGTTCGCTGGAACGGCAAGTGCTGATTAACTTCAGCGCAAGCAACTTGGCGAATAGCGACTTTGCAGGGGTTACGGCCCACAAAGGCCAGTTTAAATCCAGCGCGTTACGCGGGTCTGACTTTGCAGGGGCGGACTTGACAGGCAGCTCGTTTAAAAGCAGCGACGTAAGAGAAGCCAATTTTGACCGCGCAAATCTGACGGACTGCAGCCTATCCACACTTGATCTGACAAATGCAAGCTTCCGTAACACCATCCTTGTTCGAACCAATTTCAGCAAGTCGGGGCTCGACGGAGTCAAATTTACAGGATCAAGATTGACCGACGTAACGTTAACAATGACCGATCTTAGAAAAACAGTTTTTGATGGTTGTTCATTTGATGGGGTTGATTTCAAGTACACGGATCTGACTGGCCAATGTTTTGATGGGCAGACGTTTATCGGCGTTAAATTTGACAAAGCAGCTTTAAACGGCGTTTCGTTCAGAAACGCAACACTTAGAAATGTGTCTTTTTTATCGGGATTTACCTTGTCTAAGAAGCATTACAGGGCTATCCAAAGCATCAACTTTGATGGCGCTACGATGGATAAACTGACTTATGCCGCACTTAAAGGGATGGAAGCGAATTTGTCAAAAGTGACAGTCATTTAAATGAAGGAGGGATTCTGATGCAGACCGCGTTTACCAAACCCATTCAAGTAAAAGGATTGACGAAATCCTACAAGGAGCATCAAGTGCTGAAGGGTGTAGATTTCGAGGTGGAAAAGGGCAGCATTTTCGCCCTCCTTGGCTCCAACGGTGCCGGCAAGACAACAGTTGTCAAAATCCTCACTACACTGCTCAAACCAGATAGCGGATCCGCCGCCGTTGGCGGACTAGATGTCGCGTCAAAACCTGATCATGTACGGCAGGTGATCAGTTTGACCGGGCAGTTTGCTGCGGTGGATGAAATTTTGACGGGCCGTGAAAATCTGATCATGATTGCGAAGCTGCGATATCTCAAGAACCCGCGACAAGTTGCGGATGACTTGCTCAGGCGCTTCGGCCTGACAGACGCGGCCGACCGCAGGGTGGCTACTTATTCCGGGGGGATGCGCCGCAGGCTCGATATCGCTTTAAGCCTCGTGGGAAAACCGCAGATCATTTTCCTTGACGAACCCACCACAGGGCTTGATCCCGAAGCGCGCATCGAAGTTTGGAAAATTGTTAAGGAGCTTGCGGGTGGCGGCACTACGGTACTCCTTACGACACAGTATTTGGAGGAGGCTGAGCAGCTGGCTGACCGAATTGCTATTCTGCATGAGGGTAAGATTATTGCCAGTGGCACACTCTCGGATCTGAAAAAGCTGTTCCCATCCGCAAAGGTGGAATATGTGGAGAAGCAGCCGACACTTGAGGAGATTTTCCTGGCTATCGTCGGCAAAAAGGAGGGGAAATAAATGGAGACGGTAAAAAATCATTTCTTCAGCGATATCAGCGTCATGCTGGGACGGTCCATGCGCCATATTTTCCGCAGCATGGATACCATCATCACGGTGACCATTATGCCCATCGCGATGATGCTGCTGTTCGTCTATGTGTTAGGCGGTGCCATTCAAACCGGAACGGATAACTATGTGAATTACCTTTTGCCCGGCATATTATTAATTGCCATTGCCAGCGGTGTGTCCTACACGGCTTACCGATTATTTATCGATGTGCAGCGGGGCATATTCGAGCGGTTTCACACCATGCCGATTGCCCGTTCCACCTTACTGTGGGGGCATGTCATAACTTCGCTGGTATCCAACGCAATCTCCGTTGTCGTTATTCTTCTGGTCTCGTTGCTTATGGGCTTTCGTTCTTCCGCCGGCTTGCTGCCATGGCTTGCCGTTGCCGGGATCCTTGCACTGTTTACGTTGGCCTTAACCTGGGTCGCAGCGATAGCTGGACTGTCCGCAAAAAGCGTTGATGGCGCCAGCGCCTTCTCCTATCCGATTATCTTCCTACCATTTATCAGCTCGGCCTTTGTGCCAACCGAGTCGATGCCGACCATCGTTCGCATCTTCGCAGAGAATCAACCGGTGACCTCGATTGTAGAAGCTATCCGCGCCTTGTTGTCAGGCCAGCCTTTGAATAACGATATATGGATTGCACTTGCGTGGTGCGCCGGAATTATGCTAGTGGCTTATATCTTTGCCATGAGGGTTTATAAAAAGAGAATATGAACAGTTGACCGCCGCTAGGCGGTTTTATTGTGTTATATTGGTTACAAAGATTAATTGCAAAGTGAGGAAACGAGCCGGAATGAGATACGAATGCCAATACATAGCTGATGAAAAAATACGTATTCCTTGGGATGAAATTACCCCGGAGAGGCTGTACGAAGTTGTAACCGGAGCCAATCCTCGTTTGGAAACGCAGTTCCGCGCATGCTGGACTGAAGATGCCTTGCATGTCCGGTTTGAGTGTGAAGACGATCATGTCGTGGCGACGATGGAGCGGCGTGATGATCCGATTTATGAGGAGGACGTTGTGGAGGTGTTCCTTGACCCCACAGGTACGGGCAAAGTCTACTACGAATTCGAACTCAGCCCGCGGGGCGTTGAATTCGATGCTCTGATTCACAACAGCCTTGATGGGAATAAAAAAGTGGATGTGGCTTGGGACGCTAAGGGTTTGCGCACGTCTGTCTCCGATGGGGCAGAGGGGTGGAAGCATTATGAACTGGAAATTCCATTTGCCGATCTAAGGGAAGGGCTGGAGCAAGAGCAAGTTCCGCAGCATGGTGCCGAGTGGGGCTGGAATCTGTACCGGATCGATGACGATACGGAAGGCAAGCGGCATTACTGGGCCTGGTCTCCGACCGGTGCAGTCAATTTTCATATTCCTCAGCGTTTCGGGACGCTTGTGTTTGTGAAAGAATAAAAAAAGCTCCGCCTTCCTCTTACGGAAAGCGGAGCTTTTTATTTAGCGGAACTACGGTCACCTATTTCACCCGTTAGAGCTGGAAATTGGATAATTTGGCGGGAATAAGGTCTTACAGTTCCGTTTCACCCAGAGAATTGGGCGAATTCGCTCAAATAACGGCCTGTAGTTCCCACCGTAATTGATTTGCTCAACGATAATCAGCTTAAGCGCCAGTCAGCACATCATGCACATGCTGCCAAGCCCAATCCAGCTCCTCCCGCGTAATGGTTAGCGGAGGAGCAAAGCGAATGATGTGCTCGTGTGTCTCCTTGCACAAAAGTCCCTTCTCCTTCAGCTGTTCGCAGAAGGGGCGGGCCGGGACCTTAAGGTCAATACCAATGAACAGCCCGCGTCCGCGAATCTCCGCGATCAGCGGCGACTGAATTTCCTGAAGCCGCTTCAGGAAATAAGCCCCAAGCTCATCCGAGCGCTCTGCGAGCCGCTCGTCTTCAATCACTTCCAGCGCCGCAATAGCGACGGCGCAGCCGAGCGGGTTCCCACCGAAGGTGGAGCCGTGGGACCCGGGCTCGAACACCTCAAGGACCTCTCGATCTCCGGCTACGGCCGAGATCGGAAAAACACCGCCGCCGAGGGCTTTGCCCATAATGTACAGGTTCGGCGTGACGCCTTCCCAGTCCGTAGCGAAGCGGCGGCCCGTACGGCCGAATCCGGTCTGGATTTCGTCCGCAACGAAAAGCACACGATTCGCTTGGCATAGCTCATAGCATTCCCGCAGGTAACCGTCCTGCGGGATCACGATGCCGGCTTCGCCCTGAATCGGCTCGAACAAAAACCCGGCTGTATGCGGTCCGATGGCCGCCCGAAGCGCCTCCACATCCCCGTATGGGATGATGCGGAAGCCGGGCGTGAAAGGTCCGAAGCCGCGCTTGTATTCCGGCGATGACGAGAAGGAAGTGACCGTCACCGTGCGCCCATGGAAATTCCCTTCACAGACGATAATTTCCGCTTGATCTTCCGGAATCCCTTTGACGTCGTAGCCCCATCGGCGGATCGCTTTGACCGCCGTTTCGACCGCTTCGGCACCGGTGTTCATCGGCAAAATCATCGGTTTATTGGTGTAATTCGCTAATTTTTCATAGAAAGCTCCCAGTGTCTCGCTATGAAAAGCTCTTGAAGTCAAAGTAACCTTCTCAGCTTGTTCATGGAGCGCTTTCAAGATATGGGGGTGACGATGCCCTTGATTCAAGGCCGAGTAAGCGCTAAGCATATCCATAAAGCGGTTGCCGGCTGGATCCTCAACCCAAACGCCTTCCGCTTTGGAAATGACGATAGGCAGCGGGTGGTAATTATGGGCTCCGTACTTTTCTGTTTGATCAATAATCAAAGAACTTTTTGTGTCCATGAGTATTCCTCCTTGGAGTGCAACCTGGCCAAACGTGTTTTGATACTTGTATTGTCGCACAATGCGAGCTTGTAATCTATTGTATTCTTCTGGTTATAAGGTTGCTCATGTGCATGCATGTGTCAATGGATCAATATTCGGGCAGCGTATTTTAATGGAATGTCCTTGCATCGGCCGCCTGTGAGCATATATTAGTAGAGAAAGGTAATATTATTTGAAGAATACTAAAACATTTCGATTTATGAAAATGCTTTCATTTTTGCATAAATTTATTACAAGGCATGTCAGATATTGCAGGAATATGGGCAGGAAGGCGCGAATAGTTCTGATAACTACTGTACATTACGGTGGTCAATTAAAATTCGTCCCCTGAAGAATGCAGTTAGAACACCTACTTCGCGAGCGAGCAGTTACTTTAATGAAAAAGGAACGGTGTGTACGATGAGTATTCGCATTGAAAAAGATTTTTTAGGTGAAAAGCAAGTTCCAGCCGAGGCCTACTACGGCATTCAAACGATGCGTGCCCTTGAAAATTTTCCAATTACAGGCGTTAAAATTCATGCAGAACTTATAACGGCGTTAGCAGAAGTAAAACGAGCGGCAGCTCTGGCGAATATGGAAACTCATATGCTGCCTAAGAAGATTGCTGAGCACTTGGTAAAAGCAGCTGAAGAAGTCAGAGAGGGCAAACTTCTGGATCAGTTCATTGTAGACTCCATCCAAGGGGGAGCAGGAACTTCAATCAATATGAATATGAATGAAGTACTGGCGAATCGGACGCTGGAGCTGATGGGTGAGGAGAAAGGCAGTTACTTTCACTGTAATCCAAACAATCATGTGAATATGTCGCAGTCGACGAATGACGTCATTCCTACTGCGATCAAAATTGCCGCCTACCGCTTATCCCAGCAATTAATCGAGACGATGATCTCGCTGCAAAGCGCTTTTGCCAAAAAAGAAAAAGAATTTGATGATGTGATAAAAATGGGGAGAACGCATCTTCAGGATGCTGTTCCGATTCGTCTTGGACAAGAATTCGGCGCCTACGCACGTGTCTTGCAGCGTGATATCAATCGGATTCGCCAAGCTTCAACGGGTCTTTTGACAGTGAATATGGGGGCAACTGCCGTAGGGACGGGGCTGAATGCGAAGACGGAGTATGTCAATCGCGTGATGTTTCATTTGAAAGATGAGTGCGGAATCCCGGTTGAGAATGCCGAGCATTTGGTTGACGGCACGCAAAACATGGATGCTTACACAGAACTCTCCGCCTCTTTGAAGGTTTGTGCCGTGAATCTGTCCAAAATATGCAACGATATTCGTCTGATGGCTTCAGGTCCTCGTGCAGGTCTAGGGGAGCTGAAATTGCCGCCAAGACAACCAGGGTCCTCGATCATGCCGGGCAAAGTGAACCCTGTTATGCCGGAGGTTGTGAACCAAGTTGCCTTCCAAGTTATCGGGAACGATCATACGATCTGCTTGGCGTGTGAAGCAGGCCAATTCGAGCTGAACGTCATGGGTCCTGTCCTTGCGTTTAACTTGCTGCAATCGCTCAAAATCTTGCGCAACGCGGCGGATGTCTTCGAGCGCTTCGCCATCGAAGGTCTGGAAGCGGACCGCGACCGGTGCCGCACCTATGTCGAGCAAAGCTTCGGCATCGTAACTGCTCTGAATCCTCATCTTGGCTACGAGGTAGCCGCGCAGCTGGTTAAAGAGGCCGTGCGCACAGGCATGACGCTGAAAGAGCTGATTCTGGAGCGCGGATTGCTGACTACGGAGGAGATTGAAGAAATCCTCAATCCGATTCAGATGACGACGCCAGGCATTGCGGGCGAAAGATTGCTGCATCCTGCCGACTAAGTCAGGCTAGAACGAAGAAAATGCCCTCAACTCATCGGAAAGATGGGCTGAGGGCATTTTCTTTATCTTTTAGATACAGCAACCTTGGAGCTACCTATGCCATTGATAAGCAAATAGAAAGTTGTGTACATGGCAAGGATGACAAAGCCGACTAGCACGCAGAAAATAATAGCTTCTTTGTGTATACTCTTTTGCAGGGTGTCCACGATATCCAGACTCAACAGAGCATCCCAGCTGTTCAATCGATATTCTCTGCCCAAAAGAATGCCATACCCGCTGAGCAGCGAGGTTACGATCATGAGGAACCATGAGAGGATGCGGCCCCAATATTTCATCAAAATGAGATGGATCATATACATGGAGCTGCAGCCAAGCAATAAACCATTCCACGCATATAAAAAAATGGTGAAAAAATCATTCCAAAAGCTCATGTTCCAGGCTTTTTTGGTTATGTATAAGTCCTTCAAAAGCGTTAAATGGATGAAATCGGTTATGATATACGGGGCATTCGGGAGGAACAAAAGCCAGGCTAGTCCAAAGATGAAGGTGAATAAATGGACGACAACCGAAGGTCGGCGCGAATGTAACAAATAAGCCAACCAGGCGAACAAATTGGGGATCCAGGCAAGGAATAGATTCCAATTCAGGAATTCAAAATAGGTTTGGTTTTTGAAGAACAGATAGATCCCAATCGTGGATAAGGAAAGCAGGGCGAGTAAAAGCTGCAAAACCCAGTGATTTATCGTTTTCATGCAATCTCCAATCCTGTGTCCGTCTTGTAAGTCATCAATATTTTACCAATTAAACCTGCTTGCAACAAGCACAAAAACCCGTATCCCTTGTGAGGGATACGAGTTTCGGATAGGGTTTCGGCTATAGAATTTGTTTCCCCAGCAATGAACTAATGAGGCCGACCGCCAGGTGCGAAGTTTTGTTGTTATCGTCGAGTAGCGGATTAACTTCAACGAATTCTGCGGATGTGACGATGCCTGCTTCATGCAGCATCTCGACGGCGAGATGGGCTTCGCGGAATTGGAGTCCGCCTTTGACCGCTGTGCCGGTTCCTGGCGCTTCAAGAGGATCTAAGGAATCAACATCAAAACTGACATGAACGCCATCTGTTTTACCGCTTATATAAGTGATGGCATCCTGCATCACAGCCGCCATCCCTTTGCGATCGATATCATGCATGGTATAGCATTTGATGCCGAGTGAACGGATCAGCTTTTTCTCGCCTTCATCGAGGGAACGGGAACCGATAAGGACGATATTTTCCGGCTTCACCTTGGCTTGATCCCCTTGAATGCCGGTTAACAGAGGGTGCCCCATCCCAAGGCTAATCGCGAGCGACATGCCGTGAATATTGCCGGACGGGCTCGTGTGCGCCGTATTTAAATCCGAATGCGCATCAATCCATATGACACCTAAATTCGTATAATGCCCGGATAAACCAGCCAATGTCCCAATGGCGATGCTATGATCGCCGCCTATTACGAGGGGAAACTGACCTTGTTCGGCTGCTTTGGAAACTTGCTCAGCCAAGCGAGTATTTATGTCTATAACTTCAGCTAAATATTTTAAATTTTTTTTATCCACCTCAGGCGGAAGCGGAGCTGCTGTATCGTTCGGGAGGCGTATGTCCGCCACATGTTGAATCGTCATATTCATTTGCTGCAAGCCCCGCAACAAGCCTGCCTGGAAAATAGCTTTAGGTCCTTTACTAGCCCCGCGTCGGCCTGCTCCAAGATCAAATGGCACGCTAATCGCAGCAATCGTCGGTTTGGTACTCATACGATCAACTCCTCTTGTTTGGATGGGGTGCAAGAAATTCCGTCTACCTTCTGACTAACATTCCCAATTTGGTAAAAACCAATGCTCCTATACTATATGAAAAAAGAACCTTCCGTTCCACACCTATTGTGGGTTTAGAAGGTCTCTTTTGTCTAAGTTAAAATGCCCAGTTGCCCTTGCGGAAAATAGGTTCCATGCGGCCATCTGCATGCTCGCCGTCAATATCCATGTCGGCCGAACCGACCATGAAATCAACATGGATCAGGCTGTCGTTAAGCCCTGCTGCCAACTGCTCATCCTTGGACATGGCAGGCCCGCCCTCCACACAGGTAGGAAAAGCTCTTCCCAAAGCCAAATGATTTGAAGCATTTTCATCAAAAAGTGTATTGAAAAAAATCAGATTCGAATTGGAAATCGGTGAATCATGAGGCACAAGCGCGATTTCGCCTAAATAATGGGCGCCTTCATCCATTTCAATCATCGCTTTCAAGGATTCAAACCCTACCTCGGCTTTGTAATCGACGACACGTCCGTTATCGAAGGTAATTGTAAAGTTGTCGATCAAATTTCCTTGATAACTTAACGGCTTCGAACTGCGCACTGTTCCTTGTGTCCCTAGGCGATTCGGTGAAATAAACACCTCTTCCGTCGGGATATTCGGGTTGAATTCAAAACCTCCCGTTCCGTTCGTAGCCGATCCACCGCGCCAAATGTGGTTTTTCGGCAGTTCGACCGTCAGCTCTGTGCCCGGGGCACGGTAATGAATTTTATGGAACTGCTTCTCGTTGAGCTGTTCTCTTTTGCTGCGCAGCGTGGCGTTATGCTCGTGCCAAGTCTGAACAGGATTGTCTTGATCGACGCGCGTCGCTTTGAAGATCGCCTCCCACAGGGCAGCCATGGCCGCTTCTTCATCCAAGTTTGGGAACACCTTGGAAGCCCAGGCTGGAGTAGGGGCTGCGGCAATTGACCAAGTCATGAAATAGGAGGACATGCTTTCTCTCCATTTTACCAACATAGGTCCAGCCGCTTTGGAATTTGCGGAAATGCGTGCGGGATCGACGTCCTTCAGCAGCTCAGGATCTACAGCATCAATCAATAGATAAGCGCCGTTATTGTCCGCTAAATCGTTAAGTGCTTGAGCGCGCCAAGCAGGGTACTCGTGAAAAGCTTCCTCTGGTGCGTGCATATATTTAATTTGTGTGCTGATTTCATCTTGCCATTCAATATGTACGTGTTTGGCTCCTGCTTCATAAGCTTTCCGGGATATGAGGCGCACAAGAGCCGGATGGAGAATGGGAGCATTAATCCACAGCGTTTGGCCGGATTGGATATTCACACCCACGCGGACGATCAGTTCCGCATATTTATCAAGATTACGTTCAAAGGTCATAGAAATCCTCCTTTTTTCTATAGCTTGCTAGCAGTTTATCGTGGAGTTCATAAACTGTCAAATAATTTTTACCGTCGTTCTTTCATAAAGGTACTGGGGTTCGTGCCATGCCATTTGCGGAATTGATTGGTGAAGTGATTATAGTTTTGAAAGCCGACGTCATAGCAAACGTCTGAAGCGCTTCGCTGCGTATGTTCAAGCAGGAGTGCTGCTTGCTGAATCCGCATGCGGTTCAGGGAATCAATGATGGAGTACCCTGTGCTGGCTTTGAAAAGATGAGCGAGCCGCGATGGGGAGAGTCCGACACGCTGAGCTAGTTCTTCGATGCGGACAGGCTCGCGCATCTGCTGGGACAAGAGATGGAGGACCTCTTCAATGCGAGGGTCCATTTTACGGCTTGTTTTCTGCGCCATGATCAGCAGGATTTCCCGCAAGGAGGAAAGGATCAGCTCAAACCAGTATTCCCCGCGTTCTCTGGAATCCTGCAGAATACGGGCGAAAGCTTGGTAGATGCGTTCCCGGAGCGACTCGCTTTCAATCGTGAGGAAAAGCTGCTCTTCCTTGGGCAGCAGATTCGTCTCTGCGAGGATGGATGGAAAATGGGCCCAAACAAACTCCCAATGATGATTTTTCCTCGTACCGTAATGCTGCGGAGTTCCTGGAGCAAGCAGCGTGAGATCCCCTGCCCGGCAGCGTCTTTCATTCCCGCCAAGTTTGAAGTAACCTTCGCCGCCTAGCGTGAAGCAGAGAAGCCAATCGTTACGTCCTTCAGGGCGAATGGTGAAGTAGGAATCCGATTCATTGAAATGCCCTGCCAAGAATGTGTTTGCTTCCATATTCATAAAGATCGTTCCCTCCTGAGCGCTGCCTGCTAATAAACTGAGTATAACAGAAAATAGCAGGATTATAGGATTTATTAGCAGCATTCTTACTTCTGTGAGAGCGCATTATTCGATATGCTGA
Organism: Paenibacillus sp. WC2504; assembly: GCF_052682475.1. Lineage (NCBI taxonomy): Bacteria > Bacillati > Bacillota > Bacilli > Caryophanales > Paenibacillaceae > Paenibacillus > Paenibacillus sp. WC2504. Next base: position 6,377,047 of record NZ_JBQZFH010000001.1, on the reverse strand, counting down.
GAACATGAAGAATAACAGATAACTTGGAGGGAAGACAAGATGGCGAACACATTGCTTAAGCTGACGAAAGAGCAAAAACAGCATTTTGAACGGGAAGGGTATTTGATCGTAAAAGGCTTATTTTCAGCGGAACACTTGGCGGAAATTGATGCTAAATTTGAAGAGATTTCGTTGCAGGCGATTCCGGGGCATTTCGAACCTGACTTGCAAGGAGATGGATCGGACCCTCTGAAGCGTTATCCGCGGGTCATGCATCCGCACCGTTTTAACGAGACGGCTAGGAAGTATATGCTGCATCAGCCGGTGATGGAGGTGTTAGCTGATTTGTATGAGGAGGAAGCGCTGGCTGCCCAGAGCATGTTCTATTACAAACCGCCAGGCTCTCGCGGCCAAGCGCTGCACCAGGATAACTTCTATTTACAGGTTGAGCCCGGCAACTGTATAGCCGCATGGACAGCGATAGATGCAGCAGATGAGGAAAACGGCGGTCTGCTCGTCGTTCCCAAGACGAATACGCTGGATCTTTCTTGCCCCGATCTGGCAGATGCCAAAGAATCGTTTACCACGCATTATGTTAAGCCGCCAAAAGACGAAAAGGCGATACCGGTCGTCATGGAAAGAGGCGACGTGCTGTTTTTTAACGGAAATCTCATCCACGGCTCGTACCGCAACAAAACGAAGGATCGCTTCCGCAGGGCGTTCATCTGTCATTATGCCAATGAATCCGCTACGCACATTAGTCACTATTATTGCCCTTTGTACCGCCAAAACGGTGAAACCGTCGATCTGGAAAATAACCCAAGCGGCGGACCATGCGGGAATGAATTCGAAGCCGCCTATCCGCATTAAGGCTATGCAATAAGCTTACAAGCAAAGGACTGTTCCTTAGGCCAATCATGGGTCGGAGGCGGTCCTTTTTTACATTCAGGTTAGGAATTGAGTTATTTGGTATGGAAAATTTTCAATTGTTTACAATAGGGGAGGGGTGATTGATTAGATGATGCAGGGATGGATTGCAGGTCTCATGCTTTTTATGCAAATGAATGAAATGGCGGATCAGACAACCAAGGATGGAAGTTCTCAAATTCAAGCGAATGTCCAGCGTGAGGCTTACCGACTTGATTATGTTGACGTGCCGTTGGTTAATAATGAGCGATTAGACCGTCTCATGACCGAAATGGAGAAGAAAGCGTACCGGAAACCCGTGAATGCGACAATTAGTGATGCAGGAGGGATAGTGAAGGAAATTCCAGGAGCACAGTTGAATCGGCGTGCTTTTGTGGAACAATTTTACAAGCAGTTTTACAGTGAGGGACCTATGAAATTTGATGTTCCTACGCTGCCTATATATCCGAAAGTAGATAGTGAACTGCTGGCTAGCATCCGCGTACATCCAATCGGCTATTATGTGACGTATTTTAATTCAAATAATAAGCACCGCTTTACGAATATTAAGCTCGCTACTCAGGCGATTAACAACTACGTGGTTCTCCCGAATGAAACGTTCTCTTTTAACCGGGTGGTTGGCGTTCGTACGCGTGGAAGAGGCTATATGCCGGCGAAAGTTATTGTGAGGGGAGAATTTTCAGAAGGGATTGGCGGTGGAATTTGTCAAACCTCCTCGACCCTTTTTAATGCGGTGGACCGGGCTGGTCTTACGATTGTCGAAAGATACTCGCACAGCAGATCTGTGCCCTACGTACCTTCAGGGAGAGACGCGACGGTGAACTGGGGAGGACCGGATTTTAGCTTCAAAAACAACTATAATCAGCCGATCCTGATCAGAGCGCAGGCTTTGCCCGGCCGTGTCTATGTCAGCATTTACTCTTCGGAGTTGGTTAACCATAAACCGCGGCACGTTCCAGGCGCTTCCAAGACGATACCGGAAGAAATAACGGCGGGTGCAAATGCCGAGAATTCAAATCCATAAACTTTGAGAGGTCAATATATGCATATTTCGCAAAATTAAAGCAAAAAATCACAAGACTTCGCATCCACCTTCGGCTAAAATTAAGGGCAGATCAATCAGGTCGAGAAAGGTGGAAATTTGCTTTATGAAAACGTTTTTAGATGAAAACTTCCTACTTACTAATCAAACCGCTGTTCATTTGTTCCACGAATACGCTAAAGATCTGCCGATTATTGACTATCACTGCCACTTGAGCCCTAAAGAGATTTATGAAAATAAACAATTCAATAACATTACGGAAGCTTGGCTTTACGGCGACCACTACAAGTGGAGAATGATGCGCGCTAACGGCGTTGAAGAGAATAAAGTGACTGGAGAAGCTAGCGATTATGATCGTTTCGTTGCTTGGGCAGGTACGCTGCCAATGGCGATCGGTAACCCGCTGTACCACTGGTCTCACATGGAACTTCGCACATTTTTTGGTGTGAATGACCTGATTAACGAACAGAACGCGCCTGCCATTTGGGAAAAAGTGAACGCGAAGCTGGCTGAAGGCGGTTCACGCGCCAGAGACCTGATCACGAATTCCAAAGTAACGGTCATCTGCACGACGGATGATCCAGTTGATTCCTTGGAGTATCATATCAAAATCAAAGAAATCAAAGATTTCCACACGCAAGTATTGCCGTCTTACCGTCCTGACAAAGCGCTCGAAATTAACCGAGCTACGTTCCTTCCTTGGATCGCTCAATTGGAAAAAGCGGCAGACATCACGATTTCGTCCTACGACGATCTGCTAGCGGGACTTGAGAGCAGAGCGGAATTCTTTAATTCCGTAGGCTGTAAAGTGTCTGACCATGCTTTGGATTACGTGCCTTTTGCGGTGGCGACCAAAGAAGAAGTTGAACAAATTTTCAAATCGGCCTTGGCTGGCAACGCAGTTAGCTTGGAAGATGAGAAAAAATATAAAGCATTCACTTTGCTATTCCTGGGCGGCGTATATAAAAAGCTCGACTGGGCGATGCAATACCATATCAACGCATCCCGTAACAATAACGGACAAGCTTTTGCAAAACTTGGGCCGGATACAGGTTTTGACTCCATTAACGATAGCCTTGTAGCGAGCGCGCTAACTGGATTGCTTTCTTCGCTGGCTGTTGCGGATTCGCTGCCAAGAACTATTCTTTACTCATTGAACGCACGTGACAATGAAATTCTTGCTTCGCTGATGGGCAGCTTCCAAGGCGACGGAATCCCGGGCAAAATTCAGCTTGGCGCCGCTTGGTGGTTCAACGATACGAAAGACGGCATGGTTTCGCAGATGAAATCGCTTGGCAATTTCGGATTGCTTGGCCGTTTTGTCGGCATGCTCACCGACTCCAGAAGTTTCTTGTCGTACACGAGACATGAATACTTCCGCAGAATTCTGTGCAACATGTTCGGCGAGTGGGTTGAAGCGGGCGAGTTCCCGAATGACGAGCAGCTGCTCAAGCAGTTGGTTCAAGGTATCTCCTACGATAACGCGAAGCAATATTTCGGGTTTTAAAAAGAAAAGGCCTCCACTTGTGGGGGCCTTTTCTTTATGTGTGTGGTCGCGCCGCGTGGTGACCAGTGGTGACCGTGGGCAGATGTTTGATGCTGAACATCGAACATCTGAACATAAACATTACACTCAACTCTTGTCACCTGCCATCAGCCGCTATAGCCATAACCAAGTAACACCACCGTCACCAGTTACCAGTAGCCATAACCAAGTAACATCACCGCGATCAGTCACCAGCAGCCATAACCAAGTAACACCACCGTCACCAGTAGCAAATACCTCCCCCGCTCCCTTCATTAAGAGGAAAGGGAACTATGAGCCTCTATTTTGCAGAAACGGGCTGTTTTCGGGGCAAATAGGAACTACAGGGCCTTATTTCTCGGCTTGGAGTTGATATTCGGCAGAAACATTGGAATAGAGGACCATAGTTCCCTTTGACCTGCCAATTGGCGATTATCAGGCAAATTAGCGGACCATGGTTCCCTTAACGTCGTCAGCTACCTCAAACTGTCACTGAGTTTTCTCGTCAGGTGCACAGAATCACGGTGGAGGAGAGGCTGCGCAGCTGAATAACAGGATTTCCTACAGTTAATTAGTGTAATTCCACCTATATATCCCAAATAACTGGAAATCCTACTGCTAATTCAGACGTTTATGCTAAAATCATCACTTTTCCAAGGAATTAGAGGTATAATTTCCATCTAGTTCCACCCGATAGACTTAAACTTCAAAAAATAACATTACTTTATCCATCTAATCCCGATCAAATCTGCATCCAATCTACATTTAATGTGCACTCAATCTTCATCTACCTCTCCATCCACTCTCCAAACTCCCCACCTAACGCGCCCCGCCAGCCACTACTGGCTCAGCCGCATCAGTTTCCGGCACTCTAGCGGCGTCTGCGAAGTGACCTGCTTAAACACGCGGCCAAAATGGGCGACGCTATCGAAGCCCGATTGCTCCGCAATGTGAATAACCTTCAGTTTGGTTTCTCTTAGCAGCCGCTGTGCTTCTCGAATCCGCACATTGTTCAAATATTCAACGAACGAGAATCCCGTCGTTTCTTTAAAAGAGCGGCAAAAATAGCTGGGACTAATATAAAAGGTCTCCGAGATCGAAGCCAGCGTCAACCGATTCCGGTAATGCTCGTTGATATAAGCCACAATCTCAAATATTTTGGGATTGTGCGCTTGCGCGTGACTTTGTGCTGTGCTGATCCTGTCCGTCATGCGTGAGCAGAAGATCAGCAGCTGCGTAAACAGCGCGCGGCTGTTTAATTGCCACCCGCCGAGCGCCTGCTGCTGCTCCCGGAGCAGCTGAAACAGCAGATTCTCAACCAAGGTACGGTTCGTACCGCTCAGAGAGAATACATGCTGTTTCTGCACAAAAGGCACAAGCAGATGCTCGGAAGCATCTTCCCCAATGGAGCGAATCCACCTATCATCGAAGCTGAGCAATATACGCTCATGAGCCTCCGCATCGGCATTTCGCGTTTTGTGCAGCTGATTTTTATCGATAAGAACGAGGTCGCCTTCTTGAATGAGATACGAGCGGTCTTGTATAAAGTAGTAGCGTTTGCCACTCAGCAAATAGTAGATTTCATAATGATCATGGAAATGATTCACCTGCATGGAGTAGGGCCGGTCTCTGCGTAGTCTTTCGATTTCATATTGGATCACAACGGACACCTCTTCGATCAAATCAAACTAAATGTACTGTTATTATAGCAAAATATGCAAGGATTGAAAGACATTAGATAAGATTTGATTAGAAACACAGCAAATATTGTATTAATCTTGAGATAAGAAAACTTATTCTCGAGAGGGGCTTAACCAGTTATGAAAAAACGTTATGCAGTCGTCGGCACCGGAGGACGTGCTGAATTTTTCTATGGCGCTATTGTAAGGGATTTCCAAGATACATCTGAGCTTGTTGCCATCTGCGATATCAATCAAACGAGAATGGACTTTACCAACGGTTTGCTGCAAAAAAAATATGAATACAAGGCTGTGCCTACTTATAAAGCGCATGAATTCGAAGAGATGATCCGCAGAGAAAAGCCGGATTATGTGATTGTAACTTCCGTTGATCGCACGCATCACACCTACATTATTAAAGCGATGGAGATGGGCTGCGATGTCATTTCGGAGAAACCGATGACGGTGGATGAAGAGAAATGTCAAGAAATTCTTGATGCTATCAAGCGGACAGGACGTCAGCTTCGCGTAACTTTCAATTACCGTTATGCCCCGCATAATACGAAAATCCGCGAATTGATCATGGATGGAACAATTGGCGACGTGCATTCCGTACATTTCGAGTGGCTGCTTAACACCCAGCATGGAGCGGACTATTTCCGCAGATGGCACCGGGATAAGCGCAATGGCGGCGGTCTGCTTGTGCACAAATCGACGCATCATTTCGATCTCGTGAATTTCTGGTTGGGAACACGTCCTGAAACTGTATATGCAATGGGCGGCTTGATGTTCTATGGTAGAGAAAATGCCGAGAAACGCGGCGAAACCAAGTTCTATCAACGCGCAACAGGCAACGAAAATGCGAAGGACGATCCATTTGCACTGCATTTGGACAAAAACGAGCACCTCAAAGGCTTATATTTAAATGCGGAACATGAAGACGGTTATCAGCGCGATCAAAGCGTTTTCGGCGACGGTATCAGCATCGAAGACACAATGGGCGTTATGGTCCGTTACAAAAATAAAGCGATTTTGACATACTCTTTGAACGCTTATATGCCATGGGAAGGCTTCAATGTGCATATTAACGGCAGCAAAGGCCGTATTGAAATGAAAGTCGTAGAGCAATCCTACGTGAATTCCGGCGGGAAAAAAGAAGACGAAGGTGCTTTGAAGGAGAAAACAATCAAAGTGTTCCCTATGTTCGCAGCGCCGTATCAGGTTCAAATCGAAGAAGGCGTTGGCGGTCACGGCGGCGGAGACCCTGTGCTGCTGCGGGATATTTTCGAAAAAGCATCTGACGATCGCTTCCAAAGAGCTGCTTCGCATGTCGATGGCGCAATGTCCATCCTTACTGGTATCGCAGGTAACATATCCCTACGCACAGGACAACCTGTGGCTGTTGATAAGCTGGTCACTTTTTAGCAAATGAGGGTGAGGTGACTGTATGTGGAATCCAGATGCCATCATGGAGAATCTCTATCTCTCCTATGAGCAGAAACGTTTAGAGCAGATGAGGGAAGAGAGTGCTGAACAGACCCGGGAAAGGCTTAAGCAAGGGCTGGCCACTTCTTTGGACATAGGGCTGATGACGAAAGATGAGCTTCTCCCTGTTCTGCTCGAGCGTATCGAACGGGATGATCATATTCAGGAACGAATCGAATTTGGAACGGTGGCGGGATTCCGTGTCCCTGCTTACGTGCTAATTCCTAAGGGTAAAAAAGAGCGTTCAACCGCTGTCCTTGCCCTGCATGGGCATGGCTACGGCAGCAGGCAGATTTCCGGCATGCATGCCGATGGCAGCGAAAATACCGGGGAACCGGATTCTCACGGAAATTACGCGGTTGAATTAGTGAAACGCGGCTTTATCGTGATGGTGCCGGAAATTATCGGTTTCGGCGATCGCCGATTGGCGGAGGAGCTAAAGGACGGAAAAGTTGGCAACTCCTCTTGCCAAGCACTCGCTTCCCATCTGCTGTTGTACGGCATATCGTTGGCGGGGCTGCGTGTGCATGAAGCGCAGCGGGCCATCGATTATCTGTTGACACGCGAGGACGTTGAAGGAGACAACGTCGGCTGCTTTGGCTTCTCGGGTGGCGCCTTAATTGCTTCTTACCTAGCTGCGCTGGACGAACGCGTCAAGGCTACGGTGTTATGCGCTTTTGGGAATACGTTTAAGGGTAGTATCATGCATCTTCGTCACTGTATCGACAACTACTTGCCAAGCGCGTTGGCTTATGCGGAGCTGCCTGACTTAATAGGTCTGATTGCGCCACGATCGTTATTCATAGCTTCTGGCCGGCAGGATCGGATTTTCCCGGTAGCTACGACGGAAGTTGCGATCGAGCAATTGAAGGGTGAGTACACGAGAGTTGGTGCGGCTGAGCGGTTGGGATTCCATTTGTACGAAGGTAAGCACGAAGTGAATGGGAGCCAGGCCTATCCTTGGCTTGTTGAGGCTATGAGCAGAGAGCTGTCCGGTTGTTAACCGGCGGCTTTTTTTGCTTTCTATCGTTATCTTTCTATGCTACCCTGTAGGGAGAGTTCATAAGGTGGTGTGCCTTTTTTGAAAAGAATCTTAATCACAGGATATAAAGCATCAGAGCTAGGCATTTTTTCATTAAAACATCCAGGCATTTCGATTATTAAAAAAGCGATCCAAAAGCGACTCACTCCGCTGATCGAAGAGGGACTTGAATGGGTTGTTGTGAGCGGCGGTTGGGGCGTCGAGCTGTGGGCGGCGGAGGCTGTTCTTGACCTTAGAGAAGGCACTTACCCGGAGCTCAAATTGGCTGTTATCACGCCTTTTTTGGAGCAAGAAGAGAAGTGGAGCGACGAGAAAAAGAATAGCTACACGAGCGTTATAACTCGGGCTAATTATGTCAATAGCATCACGAAAACGAAATATGAGGGACCTTGGCAGTTTAAGGAGCGGGACAAGTTCCTGCTGCGCAATTCGGACGGTATTCTTCTGGTCTATGATGAGGATACGGAAGGGTCTCCGAAATTCATGAAGCAGCAAGCTGCGCAGGTGGCCGCTCATCACGATTATCCTATCATCACAATTAACGCCAGTGATCTCCAAAATGTCGCCGAAGATGAACAGGATATGGAGCACGGCGATGCGTGGGGAGATATGGACACCCTGCATCCAGGTGGGCCTGCTGATTATGAAGAAATTTAAACGGCCAGCTGCTTACGCCTCCACGGCTCCCGGCAGCATGCCGACAAAAGCGCTTAGTGAGCTGCTTATAAAAGCATCCTTGCGCATGATAAATTCCGTTTTGATAAAACGGTAATGCTGAGGAATCGCAAAAGTGCGGATTAATCCTTCCGCTTCATGCTTCTGTATGACGGCCTTTGGCATAAGCGAGATGCCTAATCCTGCGGAAATACCGCCAATAATGGCTTCCAACATACCGAATTCCATCATGATCGGTTGTGTGATGCCAATGGACTGCAGCCACTGATCCAGAACGTCGCGATAGGAGCAACCTGTGGTGAACACAAGAACAGGCTTCGTCAAGGCCTCCGAAAGATTGGCAACGCCAGGGCCTGCTGCGACGACCAATTCTTCTTCATACGCCTGGATGGACTGCAAATCAGGGTGCGTACAGGAACAACCGATGAATGCACCGTCCAGCTCATAGTGGAGAACTTTTTCAATTAGAAATTGCGTGTGTCCTGTTGTTAACGAGAGCTGCACATTAGAATGCTGCGCATAATAAGAGGCAAACAGTTTGGGAAGACGGACCGCTGCAGCAGTCTGTGTGGAACCAATTAACAGCGGACCGCTAGGCTCGCCTGATGAAGAAAGTGCCACGACCGCCTCATCCAGTAGACCGACGATTTTATCCGCATAGGTTAGCAAAGTTTTACCGCTAGAAGTTAAGGACATGCCGCGATTATGCCGAGCAAAGAGGACCGTTTGCAGCTCAGATTCCAATTGTTGAATCCGGGCCGTAATGTTGGATTGTACATAACCGAGACGTCCGGCAGCTTTGGTAATGGAGCCTTCTCGTGCTACCATTTGGAACACTCGCAAATCTGAGCTTTCCATCGTTGTGGACCTCCTATGCTGTTTTTGAATGTTTTTGATATCATTATTTATGATTCCAAGTATCTATAGTAATCATTATACATAATTCCAAGCCTCCTATACAATGAGATCATCTTGTTGTTAGGGAGGTTTTTTAAGATGAGCAAAATGAAATATATAACGCTTATTATTGTCACGACCTTTGTTATGGGAGTCGCGTTTCCGGTAGGCAAAGTCGGGCTGGATTATTCGACGCCTTTCTTTTTGATGGGTCTTCGCTTTGTTCTGGCGGGAGGTATACTAGCGCTAATTGTAAGGAAAAAACCACAGCCTACGAGTTTGAAAATGTGGGGAAAAGCGGGTTTGATCGGCTTATTGCAATCAGCGGGTGTGATGGGCTGCGCTTACTATAGCATGCATTGGATTAGTTCAGGCGAGTCTTCCATCATTACTTGTACGAATCCGCTGCTGGTGATCGTGTTAGGCACTTTCCTGACGGGAGCCAAATATCGAGGGCGGCAATGGTTCGGTGTAGCCCTTGGTTTTATCGGAGTCGTCGTTACCTTTGGATTACAACTGAACTTTCAGGCAGGCATGTTGATCGGTTTCCTCGGTGCCGTATTTTTTGCCGCTTCTACACTGCTTATTAAACAGTGGGGAGCCGGGTTCGATATGACGGTGCTGGCTGCGTATCAAATGCTTGCGGGAGGCATTGCGCTTCTACTTCTGGGAGCGCTGACGGAGCATCCTCATTTCACCTTTACGCCTATGTCCGTGGTCGTGCTGCTCTGGCTTATCATCATGGGATCGATTGTACAATTTTGCCTATGGTTTTATTTGCTTCGCAGCGGAGATCCGGCCAAAACAAGCGCGTTTCTGTTCCTAGTGCCCGTGTTCGGGCTGCTCTCCAGTTGGCTGCTGCTTGGTGAGAAGGTCGCTTGGTATGTCGGTTTGGGTGGAGCTTTTATTTGTGTGGGTATCTTTTTGGTGAATTGGGAAGGGAAGGCCCGATCGGGAGGGCGATTGGTGCGAGTACAGTAATGGGGCTTGGGCGGAGAAAGGGCAAGTGGATGCATGAGAATATTCTATTCTATTGGATGAAATCCAATGAAATGGCGTTTTTGTTGGTCGAATTGGGGCTCACATTGGATGAAATCCAATGCAGGGAGTAACGAAGTCTTGGAAACAGCGGCGAAGTGGTGAACTCACTGGATTTTGTCCAATGAAATGGCCGCTTCCACGGCAAAAAGTGAGCGTTCATTGGAGTTTGTCCAATGAAAATTCAGATGGCTCTGCACTTGGGGAACTACAGGTCGCTATTTCGCAGAAATCTTGCAGTTTTCATCTCTGAGGGAACTACGGTCCTCTATTTCGCTGCTTTCACCCCAGAATCGTGACATGTAGGGGAAATAAGACCCTGCAGTTCCGTTTAGAGTGAAAATAACTTGTTTTTCTCCAAATAAGAGACTGGAGTTCCCTTATGGCAGGTAGCTGTATGGAGATAGTGTGCTGCGATGGTGGCAGGTTAGAAAAGTAGCTAAAACCAAAGTCTGGCGAATGGTAACCGCCAGGCTTTTTTTGATTTGTTTTTGGCAGTTAAGCTGGTAGGTGGCTGTGTGGAGATAGCGTGAACCGCCAGGCTTTTTTTTATGCTTTCCGAGCTAGCGCCTGCCATCCCACAAGGCTCTCAGGTGCAAAGACAAACAAAAACAAAAATAATGATTCAAAAATAAACAAAGATGTGTTACGATAAATCCATCAAAAACAAAACACATCATGGGATGTGAAGAGGAGAGACTTTGGGCGGTGCTCAGAGATCCCTATACTTAGGAGGGTACTTATGGTTGCGAATTTGTGGGAAGCAGACAAGGCGAGTAACGTTTCAAAAGGCGTAGAGGAATTGGTTTACCGCTCCAATTTATTAGGAACAGATCGTGCTGTTGCGAACTGGGGCGGGGGCAACACTTCGTACAAAACCATCGAGAAGGATTTCCGCGGCCGTGATGTTGAAGTGATGTGGGTCAAAGGAAGCGGTTCCGACCTTGCGACAATGAAAGCAAAGAATTTCACAGGCCTTCGGATGGAAGACATCCGTCCTCTGTACGAAAGAGACGAAATGTCCGACGAGGAAATGGTTGCGTACTTGGTGAACTGTATGATCGACAGCAAGCATCCGCGTGCTTCCATTGAAACGCTTTTGCATGCGTTCTTACCGTTCAAACATGTGGATCACACGCATCCGGATGCGATTATCTCGTTATGCTGCGCACACAATGGCCGTGAGCTGGCGAAAGAAATCTACGGCGACCGCTTCGTATGGGTACCTTATGTCCGTCCTGGCTTCACACTGTCCAAAATGATCGCAGAAGGCGTAAGAAACAATCCAAAAGCTGAGTTAGTGTTGATGGAGAAGCACGGTCTGGTTACGTGGGGTGAAACTTCCGAAGAGAGTTACCTCAAAACACTTGCAATCATTAATGAAGCTGCAAGCTTTATCGAAGCGCGAGTTCAAGAGGACAACTTGTACGGCGGCTCCAAATACGAGTCCCTGTCCGATTCCGAGCGCAACGATATTTTGGCGCAGGTACTGCCAACGGTTCGCGGTGCAGTAAGCAAAGAGAAGAAAATGATCCTGACAGTTGACAGCGCGGACGATGTCTTGAAGTTCGTTAACAGCAAAGATGCAGCTGTCTTGTCTCAAGTAGGCGCAGCATGCCCGGATCACTTGGTTCATACAAAAATGAAGCCGCTGTACATCGACTGGAATCCGAATTCCCGTGATGCCGTTTCCCTGACGGAAGCTTTGCAAGCTGGCATTGCCGCTTACAAAGAAGAGTACAAAGCATACTTCGAACGCAACAAAAATGAAGGCGACGTTATTTTCGAAACGGCTCCTCGCGTTATCTTGATCCCTGGAATCGGGATGATTAACACAGGCAAAAGCTGGGCTATGGCGCAAGTCAGCGGCGCGCTTTACCACCGTGCAATCTCCGTGATGAGAGGCGCAACAGCACTTGGAACTTTCGTTTCCTTGAGCGAAAATGAGTCTTACAACGTGGAATACTGGCCTCTTGAATTATACAAATTGACACTTGCACCTGCTGAAGCGGAATTCTCCCGCAAAATTGCTTTTATCACGGGCGGCGCAGGCGGAATAGGCAGCGTGACGGCTCGTCAATTCCTCAAAGAAGGCGCGCACGTTGTGCTGGCTGACTTGAATTTGGAAGGCGCACAAAAATTAGCGGCCGAGCTGAACGAGCAATACGGCGAGAACAGAGCCATTGCGGTGAAAATGGATGTAACGAAAGAAGAAGAGGTAGAAGCGGCTTACCGCGATTCGATCCTTAGGTACGGTGGAATCGATGTTATTGTGAACAACGCGGGTCTTGCGACATCGAGTCCTTTTGATGAAACATCCCTTAAAGAGTGGAACTTGAACATGAACGTGCTTAGCACAGGATATTTCCTGGTAGCTAGAGAAGCTTTTAAAATTATGAAAAAGCAAAATGTCGGCGGCAGCATGGTATTCGTCGGCTCCAAAAACTCGGTATTTGCAGGTAAAAATGCTTCTGCTTATTCAACGGCAAAAGCCGCTGAGATTCACTTGGCGCGTTGTATCGCTGCAGAAGGCGGCGAATACGGTATTCGCGTGAACTCCGTATTGCCGGATGCGATTCTGCAAGGTTCCGCGATCTGGAATTCCAACTGGCGCAATGAGCGTGCTGCGGCTTACGGCATCGAACCGGACCAACTGGAAGAGCACTACCGCAAAAGAACGACTTTGCTTGTTAACATTTTCCCGAAAGACGTTGCGGAAGCCATCGTGTACTTCTCATCTTCCAAAGCTGAGAAAACGACAGGCTGCATGATAACCGTTGACGGCGGCGTTCCAGCTGCTTTCACCCGCTAATCCGTTCCATATCCAAAAGGAGGCTATTATCCGATGAGTGATAAAGCATATGCACTGTTTGAAGAGCAGCAAGCAAGTAGAGGTATTGATTTGGCTACTGTAAAAGCCAAGCTGAAGGCCCTCAAAGTAGAAACTCCATCCTGGGGCTACGGGGATTCTGGAACTCGCTTCAAAGTGTACAAGCAAAACGGTGTGCCGCGTAATCCTTTTGAGAAATTCGAAGATGCTGCGCAGGTTCATAAACTGACGGGTGCTTGCCCGTCGGTGGCAATCCACATTCCTTGGGATAAAGTGGACGATTACGCAAAGTTGAAGCAGCATGCAGCTGATTTGGGTGTTTCCATCGGCGCGGTAAATCCTAATCTTTTCCAAGAAGATGATTATATCTTCGGAAGTGTGACGAATTCGAACGCAGCGATTCGCCGCAAAGCGACGGATCACTTGCTGGAGTGCGTGGACATTGCCAAAACCGTTGGCTCTGATGCCCTGAGCCTCTGGTTCGCAGACGGTTCCAACTACCCAGGTCAAGTTGACATTCGCGCTCGCAAAACATGGATGTATGAATCGCTCAAAGAGATGTACAACGCAATGACGCCAAACATGCGCATGCTGATTGAATACAAATTCTATGAGCCTGCCTTCTACCATACGGATTTGGCGGATTGGGGCATGGCGTTCAACATGGCGAACAAGTTGGGTCCTCAAGCGGAAGTGCTTGTAGACACAGGCCATCACCCACAGGGCACCAACATTGAGCACATCGTGACTTATTTGTTAGATGAAAATAAACTCGGCGGCTTCCACTTCAATTCCCGCAAATATGGGGATGACGATTTGATTGTAGGTTCCGTGAATCCATACGAATTGTTCCTGATTTTCTACCAAATCATTGATGCGGCGAACGATAAAAACCCGCAAATCCGTCAAGCTGCAAATAACATTGCGTATATGATCGATCAAAGCCATAACATTGAGCGTAAAATCCCTGCAATGCTGCGTTCTGTACTGAACGTTCAAACGCAATACGCAAAAGCTTTGCTCATTAACCTGGACGAAGTGAAGGACGCTCAAGAGCGTCAAGACGTTCTTGGCGCCGAAGACGCAATTCGTAAAGCGTTCGAATTCGACGTGACACCGCTGCTGCAAGCAGTTCGCGAAGAAATCGGCGTGCCGGTTGATCCGATGAAAGCTTACTTAGAGAGCGGCTACGACGAAAGCATTAACGTGCGCGGCAAAGGCGGTGCGAGCTGGTGAGTAAACCCTCAAGCGTTCTGGCCTTTGATTTGGGAGCAAGCAGCGGCAGAGCGATCGTCGGACGCCTTGATTCTGAAGCGGGCCAAGTGACGATCGAGGAAATTCACCGCTTTCCGAATGATCCGGTGAAGGTGGGCGACCATCTTCACTGGGACATATTGCGCTTGTTTCATGAGTTGAAACAAGGGATTTTACAGACGAAGCAGCTAGGATATACGGATATTGAAAGTTTGGCGATCGACTCTTGGGCGGTAGATTTCGGTCTGCTATCCAAGAACGGCGAGTTGCTGGGCAATCCTTATCATTACCGTGATCACCAGACTGACCATGCGATGGAAAAGGTGTTTGCAAAAGTAGGACGCGAAAAGCTTTATGCCAAAACGGGGCTCCAATTTCTGCAATTCAACTCGATTTTTCAACTCGCTGCAATTAAAGAAAGAAATCCGGAATTACTGGAACGCGCTGAAACGTTGTTGATGATTCCGGATTTGCTCCGCTATTTCCTAACCGGGGAAAAGCATAGTGAGTTCACGAACGCTACGACGACACAGCTCGTGAATGCTACAACGAAGGCGTGGGATGCAGAGCTTCTCGAGCAGCTTGATCTGCCAGCGAGTTTGTTGCTGAATCCAGTACCTTCAGGTACGCGGGTAGGTGCCTTAACTGCAGATATCTGCGCGGATCTTGACGTTGCTTCGATTCCTGTCATTGCCGTAGGCGAGCATGACACGGCTTCTGCCGTTGTTGCGGTCCCTGCGCTGGACGATCATTTTGCCTTCCTAAGCTGCGGCACTTGGTCCCTGTTGGGAACAGAAACGATGGAACCTGTTTTAACGGAGCAGGCTTTAGCGTGGAACTTCACGAACGAAGGCGGCGTGTATGGCACGAACCGTTTGCTGAAGAACATTATGGGCTTGTGGCTGATCCAAGAGTGTAAACGGACGTGGGATAAAGAAGGCAAAAACCTCAGCTTTGCCGCTCTCGTCAAGCTTGCTGAGCAGGCGAAACCTTTTCAATCATTCATCGATCCCGATGACGACATGTTTCTTAATCCGCAGCATATGCCGAAGCAAATTCAGCAATATTGCCGGGATACGCAGCAGGTCGTTCCGCAATCCGAAGGCGAGATCGCGCGCTGCATCCTAGAAAGTCTGGCGCTCAAATATCGGTTTGTTCTGGAATGGACCGAGCAGCTTACGGGTGTCACGTACCCTGGACTTCACATTGTTGGCGGCGGCATTCAGAATGAGCTGCTCTGCCAATTCACTGCGAGCGCTACAGGGCGCGAGGTTTGGGCAGGTCCTGTCGAGGGTAGTGCCTTAGGAAACCTTGTAGTACAATGGATAGCATTAGGGTATATCGCGAATTTACGCGAAGCCAGGAAGCTGATTCGGAATTCGTTCCCGGTCAAAACGTACATCCCCGAGGATGCTGCGGGTTGGCAGGCGGCGTATGCAACATTTTGTCAGGTGGCGTCCCGATCGAGGATGAAATGAGGGAAGACGATGCTGGTAGCGGAAAGATGGCAGAGAATCGTTCAGTTAGTGAATGAAAGAGGTAGCATTCGCGTGACGGAGCTCAGCGAGCTGTGTCAAGTGACGGAAGAGACGATTCGAAGAGATTTGGATCGGTTGGAAAGCGAAGGCAAGCTGATGCGCAGCCATGGCGGCGCCGTGAGTGTGAAGGAAGCGCAGTCGGAAGTGCCTTTCCTGGAAAGGGAAACGGAGCACGCTGATTTCAAGAACAGCATTGCGAAGGAAGCGGTATCGCATATTCGCGAAGGCGACCGCATCATTTTGGATGCGAGCACAACGGCTTGGTATATGGCCAAATTGATTCCGGATATGCAGCTGACGATCCTTACGAATTCGATGAAAGTCGCACTCGAGGTCAGCGGCAAGGAGAAAATTCAAGTGATTTCTACGGGAGGACTTCTCTCGCCAAAATCGTTGTCCTATGTAGGACCACTAGCGGAGAGGTCACTGGACATGTACCACGTCCATAAGCTTTTCCTTTCCTGTAAAGGGGTTCATATTCAGCGCGGCATCAGCGAATCGAATGAGCTTCAAGCGCTTATTAAGCGCAAAATGATCTCGATTGCCGATGAAACATATCTGCTAGCCGATCACAGTAAATTCGGGATGCAGTCTTTGACGCAAGTCGCGGCATGGCCTGAAATCAAGCATGTGATCACAGACGGACAAACCAATAAGGAGGATGTGGACCGTATTCGGGAGAAAGGGGTTCACGTCATCCAACTAGATAAAGAGTAAAGACATTGTTCCTTCCATCTCCAGTATGTTCGCTTTCGTACTGAGGATGGTTTTTTGTATAGCCACCTGCCTCTGTGGGGGGAACGATGCAGGAAGGGAGTCAGCTGCAACATGAAAGTATCGATGTTCATAACGTGCCTCAGCGATCTTGTCTATCCCAAGGTTGGCGAGTCAATCGTTCATTTACTTGCAAAATACGGAGTCAAGCTAGACTTCCCGGTGAAGCAAACCTGCTGCGGCCAACCCGCCTTCAACAGCGGCTATTGGGATGAGGCGCGAGGTTCTGCCATGACCCTGCTGGAGGCTTTTGAAGACAGCGATTTTGTCATTTCGCCTTCGGGTTCCTGCACGAGCATGATTCACCATTATTATCCGAAGCTTTTTGAAAATGACCCTGTTAATCTAGCACGCGCTAATCGGCTTGTTGAGAAAACCTATGAATTCACTCAGTTCCTGGTACAAGTGTTAGGGGTTACGGATGTGGGAGCTGTATTCCCGCACAAAGTGACCTACCATCCGTCCTGCCATGGCAGCCGGTTGCTCGGAGTGAAAGCTGAACCGATGCAGCTGATGCAGCATGTTCGGGGCATGGAACTGCTGCCGCTTCCTCATGCCGAGGATTGCTGCGGGTTTGGCGGTACTTTTGCGGTGAAAATGTGCGATATTTCCGGGGCGATGGTGTCCGAGAAATCCGACCATGTCTTAGAGACGGAAGCTGAAGTGCTCGTCGGGCTGGATATGGGTTGTTTAATGAATATTGCCGGTAATTTGTCGTTTCGAGGAAAGCCTGTCAAGGTGATGCATCTGGCGGAGTTATTGGCTGAGGGAGTGAAACTTGCCCATGAGCGAGCATAAACCTGGCGGGACGGTGAAGGATAGATCCAAAATTGCGCTGAACAACGACTTTTTGCGCAATGCGGTGAAATTCACGACGGAGCGATTAAAGAATGGGAAGCTGGCTGCGACCGCCGAGCATGGCAATTGGGAAGAGTGGCGTGAGCGCGGACGAGAAATTCGGTTGCATACGATTGCGCATCTCGACTACTATCTTGGCAAATTTGTTGAAAATGCAAGGGCGCAAGGGGTGCATGTTCATTTTGCTGCCGATGCGGCGGATGCGGTTAGGTTAACGATGCAGATTGCCGAGCATAAGAAGGCGAAAAGTGCCGTGAAATCCAAGTCGATGGTTTCCGAGGAGCTGCACATCAACCATGCGCTTGAGCAAATCGGCGTAGAAGCGATTGAGACAGACCTTGGTGAATATATTATTCAGCTGGCTGGCGAGACGCCGTCGCATATCATTATCCCGGCGATTCACAAAAACCGGTACCAGATCGCTGATCTTCTGTCTGAAGACGCAGGAGAGAAGCTTGAGCCTGATACGGGAATATTGGCCGGATACGTACGCAGAAAGCTGCGAGAGAAATTCCTTGAAGCCGACATCGGGATGACGGGCTGTAATTTTGCCATTGCCGAAACAGGTTCAATGGTACTCTTTGAAAATGAAGGCAATGCGCGGATGGTCAGCACGATTCCGAAGACACAGATCACCTACATGGGGATGGAACGTATCATTCCTACGCTGGACGATCTTGAGGTCATGGCGACGCTGCTGCCTCGTTCTGCAACCGGACAGAAACTGACGGTGTATATGTCCGTTATTTCCGGGCCGCAGCGTAAGCAGGACGGCGATGGCCCCGAGGAGATGCATATCATCATCCTCGATAATGGTCGCTCTTTGCAGCTAGGCGATCCGCAATTCCAGGAATTGCTGAATTGCATTCGCTGCGGCGCTTGCTTGAACGCCTGCCCGGTGTATCGCCATATCGGCGGTCATGCCTACGGCGGCGTCTACAGCGGTCCGATCGGCGCGGTGCTTACGCCGGCTCTGAATAAAAATGTCGACCAGTGGGACGACATTGCCAACGCCTCCAGCCTCTGCGGAGCGTGTTATGAGGCTTGTCCGGTCAAAATTCCGCTGCATGATATGCTCGTCTATCTCCGCCAACGCAAAGTAGAGCGGGGATCGACGGATTTAGCGGAGAAAGTGGGGATGAAAGGCTTTAACTTCCTCATGTCCGATGCCAAACGGGTGAAGGCGCTGATTAAGCTCGGTCGCATCGGGCAAAAGCTGCTCGTTCGGGATGGCCATATCAAAGCGCGGATCGGTCCGCTCAAAGGCTGGAACTCCTATCGTTATGCGCCAAGTATGGCGAGCAAGACATTCCGTGAGTCGTGGAAAGACATCGAGCAGGAGCTGGAAGGCACGTTTCCCGAGCTTGACGCTGTCATGAAGGCACGTATGGAGAAACTGGTCGCTGATCGCAAAAACGGCGGAGGAGGACATCATCATGGCTAAATCAGATCCGTCATTTCTGCAGCAATTGCACGAAGAAGCTCTCAAGAAGCAGGAATCCTTCTTTGCTAATATTTCGACGCGTCTGGGTCGGGCAAAGCCACTGCAGAGCGCTCCTGCACATCCAATGAAGGGGGCTCCCGCTTTTTGGGAGGAGGTCAACCTCCCGCTGGAGGAGCGGATTCAGCTCTTCATGGCGAACTGGCAAAAAGCAGGTGGACACACCTACCGGTTGTCGGGCATGGCAGAAGCGCAAGCTTTTATTACTGATTTTATCGCTAAAACGCAAGCGAAAAATCTGATCATACAGGATCAGCCGGAGCTGGAAGTGCTGCGCGAAAGCCTCTCAGCCGGCACGGAAACGAACATCACCGTGTGGAACGCGCAGGATGCTACCGCTGAGGCCAAAGATGAGCTTGTCGCCAAGGCGGCTGGCGCAGATATCGGGACCGTGGCTGTTGAGCATGCGGTCGCTTACACGGGCTCGTTAGTCGTCACGTCCGACGCTACGCGAGGCCGAAGCGTTAGTCTGCTCCCGACGACGTTCATCGCGATCATCCCTGTGGAGCGTCTGCGGACGAAGTTGGGCGAGGTTTTGCGGCCTTTTGACGCACTTGCCTTAGGCGAGCGGCCGGCTGGCATTCATTTCATATCAGGCCCGAGTCGGTCAGCCGATATCGAGAACGATTTGACCATTGGCGTACATGGTCCCGGTATCGTCTATGCACTAATTATTGAATGAAGTAGCGTGTACGGGAACTACGATCCCCTATTTCCTGCCAATCAACACATTTGCCAGCGAGAGGGAATTAGGGGCCTCTATTTGTTGAATATTGGATCTCTACCACCATATTTGAGAGCAAATAAGACCCCACAGTTCCCTCCCGCCCCTGAAATCAGCCTACTTGGCATAAATAGCGCCCTGTAGTTCCCGTTGCCTCTGAGTGAGTCATGAAGCGGGGGCTTTCGCACCGATTAACGTCAAAAGCAAAGGAGCTAAGCGTATATAAGCCGCTTAGCTCCTTTACTTTTGCTTCGATCTACCTTGATAAACGCGATCGTCCTAAAAGGGCGACGAAGGTGTTTATCCTTGGAGCCTATCTAACGAACGTACCATTCCCCCGACACCCAGTCGGTTGATTTCCAGCGCAGGACATCCGGATTAGCCAGATGCATGATCTCCTTCAGGAAAGACAGTTGCTCAAGATCAGTCATGGGTTTGAAGCTCTTCGCGATAGACAGGTTCTGTTCCAGCTGCTCCATCGATTCCATGCCGACGATGGCCGTGGAGATCGGTAGAGAGAACGTGTATTGCAGCGCCTTCTCGTACCACGGAGCAAGCTTGCCAAGCGCCATCACTTTCATGCCGATCACGGCAATGCCTTTCTCATTCGCTTTCGGCAGGAATTCATGTGCGAAGCTGTATACGAGGTGGTCAGCGGCGGAGAGAGCCACAAGCGCGCTATCGAACGGGTACCGGTCGATGGCTTCGAGCTGTACACGAGGATTCGTGTGTCCGCTGATCGAGATATGTTTGATCAAGCCTTGGTCTTTCGCTTCAATCAGCGCTTCCAAAGCACCGCCTTTGGCAAAGCATTTGTCCAGCTCTTCCATGGTCATGATATTGTGCAAACGCCATTCTTCTACATGATCGGTTTGCAGTCTTTTCAGGCTTTCTTCGAGCAGCTTCAAAGAACCGTCTCTCGTGCGGTCGTTCGTTTTGGTCGCAATCCAGACATCATTTCTGCGGCCATGCAGCGCTAAGGCTTTGCCAAGCCTCTCTTCGGATTGCCCTTTTGAATAACTCGGTGCCGTATCGAAATAAGTGATGCCTTCGTCAATCGCGCGATTCACGATCGCAATAGCCTCGTCTTCCGTACAGTTATGCTCGTCTACGATGCGTTGTGCGCCAAAGCTGAGCAGCGGAAATTGCTGCCCCGTCCGGCCGAATATTCGTTTCTCCACGTTCATCTCTCCTTATGTATGAAGATTGCTTGTTTCTTTTCTATCGTTTCCACAAAGGCTGCCAGATCATACCAACTTCCTTCAGATTTGCTGATATCGAATTTAGCAGGAGTATTCTCTCCTTAAGTATAAATTAGGTAAGAGAGAGACGCCAGATTTCGTCATTCCCCATTGATCTTCACAAAAAATACATGACTATAGTCCTAGTTTTCTCTCGAAAACGATTGTAATTTATAGCAAATAAACCTATCATTATGTACAAAGACAGAATTTTTGTCGAATTCTGGAATGCGTGCTACAAGGCTTTTATGACTAGAGAAAAGAGGGTGTCGTCATATGGAGAAATCATCTTTAATTGGAATTGTTTTAGCACTTATTTCGGTTGGTGTGGGCATGGTGTTAAAAGGGGCAAGTTTGGTGGCGCTTTTAAACCCCGCGGCTGCGCTTATTATTTTCGGAGGAACCGCTTCAGCCCTGTTTATCGCGTTCTCATTAGAGGAAATAAAAAAGATTCCGACCTTATTGAAAATTATTTTTACCGAACAAAAATTAATGCCTAAAAAAGAACTGATCAATACGTTTATCGAATGGGTATCCATCACACGCCGTGAAGGCCTTCTTTCCCTGGAAAAGCAAGCGGAAGAGCTATCGGATCCTTTTATGAAAAGCGGTATGCGTCTCATTATTGATGGAAATGATCCTGATTTCGTGCGCGATGTCTTGCTTGAAGATATTGCAGAAATGGAAGCAAGACATAAGAAATATGCGGGAATTTTTACGCAAGCCGGTACATACGCACCAACTCTTGGCGTTCTTGGCGCCGTTGTAGGTTTGATTGCTGCCCTTGGGAACTTAAGCGAAGTAGAGAAACTGGGGCATTTGATTTCCGCTGCGTTCGTGGCCACGATGTTTGGGATTTTCCTTGGTTATGTTATTTTTCACCCCTTCGCGAACAAGCTGAAACAAAAGTCGAAGAAGGAAGTTGAAATTAAACTTATGGTCGTCGAAGGCTTACTGTCCATTCAGTCCGGTGTATCCGCCAACTCTGTGAAGCAAAAAATGATGATCTTCGTAGCGAACAGCGAACGCGCATCGTATGACGAAGAGGCGAAAGGGGACGCCGCGCAGTGAGTAAAAAGAAGAAGCATGAGGACCATGAAGAACACGTTGATGAATCCTGGCTTATTCCCTATGCGGATTTGCTTACTTTGCTTCTAGCTCTTTTTATCATTCTATTTGCATCCAGTCAGTTGGATTCAAAGAAGTACAACTCGATTATGAGGTCCTTGAATAATGCGTTTACGGGTGGAGAAGCGCCATTCGCGGTATCTAATTTAATCCCGATTGACGACGCGGCGAACTCGACCAGGAACAACAACAAGAATCAGAACCCGCCGCCAAAGGAGCCGAGTAATACAGACAGTCAACTGGCTGCGAAGCTGCAAAAGGAAGAAAAGGATCTGGAAGAACTGAAGAAGAGCATGGATGCTTTCATCAAAGAAAATCAGTTGAACGAGCAGCTAACGACGAAGCTGGATAACGAGAAACTGACGATTACCATCAGTGATCGCGCGCTGTTCGACTCGGGTTCTGCGACCATGAAGCAAGATTCTCAGAAGCTGGCTGTTTCCATCGCAGGCATGCTGGCGAATTACCCGGGCTATCAGGTTGAGGTGGGAGGGCACACGGATAATATCCCGATTCACCGCGCGGATTTTGAAACAAACTGGGATTTGAGTGCCAAACGGTCCGTTAATTTTATGAAAATCTTATTAAATAATGGTAAAATCGACCCTTCCTCGTACTCTTCAGTCGGATACGGGGAGTATCGCCCCATTGCATCGAATGATACAACGGAAGGCCGCGCCCAGAATCGCAGGGTTGAAGTAAGTATTCTGCGCAACATTAAAGCAACGGATGAGATTGCGAAATAAAGTTTATAAGAGAAAGGCCAAGAACCGATGTATAGGGTTCTTGGCCTTTTTTGTCCATTATTATTTAAAACTGTGCAGAAATACCATGCCGTTCACATATCGTCTTGCCAAAGAGTTAAAACTAGACGAATGTACGGAAATGATAGCTACATGAATGGCATTTTTGAGCATCTCCTGCTCTTTGGCATTCGCATGCGGGCAATGTGAAGCGGCATACTCATGTGCCGCCTCATCCAACATTTGATCCCACTTGGAGATGAAATCCTGACTATTCCCCGTGTAATTCCTGTATCGTGCATCCAATACTTCGTACAGCTCCGAATAGATCGAATAAAACTTAAGGGGAGTGATGGTTTGTTCTGAGCAGTTATATGACGTAGAACTAAATAATATATGGAACAATTTGCGAATGGAGTCATAGTCCAACGATGATCGCAGGTCCTCGATGATGAAAAACAAAGCGACTTGTTGAAGGGAGTATTTCTTCCCATCCTCAGGAAGTCCGATCAATTCTTTGAAATCACGTTTCACCCAGTTCTGAATAGAGGTAACACTAAATTGTGTAAACTCTACTTGAGTACCGAGTGCAACGATATCGCTTAAGGAGAAAGCCGGCTTAATCTCCGACTTGATCATTTTCTCAATTAGGGGAGGAAGCGTCGTTGAAAGAAAAGCAGACATGGATTTTCCCTGCTCCAAATCACTCTCATGCTGAATTCGCCATGTGTCTTGCAGGATAGCCAGAGGTGATTTCTCTAGATGACCACTCAAAGACAACATTAAATCAGCCATATCTTTGCGTCTAAAAGTTAATGTTTCCATATTGACATCACCTCGTCTGTGATTGAACAGTTCATATGAACTTATAATAAAATACGGTTAAGGCCATGTCAAAAGGAAAGATTTCATGAGAAGGACGGCATCTGCAAACGATTTCCCCCAATAAAGTGAAAAATAATCGATTATGGCTTAAAACAAACTTTGTCTGTTTCATTATATTATATTAGAATAGTTCATAAGAACTGTTTATAAGAATAATTCATTTCGCAAAGGATGAGTTGCCATGTTGTTGAATTTATTTTTAATTGCTTTACTCATATTATTAACCGCTTTTTTCGTGGCTACCGAATTTGCAATCATTAAGCTTCGCCCCAGCCGGGTTGAACAAATGGTACTTGAAGGTAATAAGAATGCGCTTGCCGTACAGAAAGTAACAACAAATCTAGATGCTTATTTATCCGCCTGCCAACTGGGGATTACGATCACAGCGCTCGGTCTTGGTTGGTTAGGAGAGCCGACGGTAGAGAAATTGCTGCACCCCTTATTCGAACTATTAACCTTGAGTGACAGCTTGTCACACATTTTATCTTTTGGTATCGCCTTTGTTTTGATGACATACCTGCATGTTGTTCTTGGTGAACTTGCGCCAAAGTCGCTTGCGATTCAAAAAGCTGAGCAAATCGCAGTGCTAACAGCACCGATCATTGTTGTTTTTCACAAAATCATGTATCCATTCATTTGGCTGCTGAACGGGTCTGCGAATGGCATGATCAAATTGCTCGGAATGAAGCCAGCCAGCGAACATGAAGAAGCTCACTCCGAAGAAGAAATTCGCCTTATTCTGCAGGAAAGTTACCAAAGCGGCAAAATTAATAAAACAGAATACGGCTACACGGATCGAATTTTTACATTTGATGAGTTGTTAGCTCGTGAAATCATGGTTCCGCGGACCGACATGGTCTGCTTATACGCGAACAAACCGTTGAAAGAGAATTTGGAGATCATTAAGCGAGAACAATATACCCGTTTTCCTGTTGCCAAAGAGAATAAAGATCATATTATTGGTATCGTGAATACCAAACAGTTTTTCTTAAGTTATGATAACAATCCTAATTGTGATTTTACCTCGTTACTGCAGCCTGTTATGACTGTGCCTGATGTCATGCCCATTAAGCAGCTCTTGAAGAAAATGCAGCAAGAACAGGTGCATATCGCGCTGCTATTGGATGAGTACGGTGGTACGGCCGGCTTAATCACCATTGAGGACATCCTTGAGGAGATTGTCGGTGAGATTCGTGATGAATTTGATAAGGATGAGAAGCGCGATATTGAAACGCTGGATGCCAATCGATTCTTGATCAAAGGAACCGCGCTCGTTAATGAAGTCAATCATTATCTTGAAACGAAACTGGATCATGAGGAAGTTGATTCGATTGGCGGGTGGCTGTATAGTAAGCAACCTGAACTGGAAAAAGGCGAGCCATGGGATTATGAGGATTTGACCTTTATCGTTCGGGAGAGGGATGCCAACCGCATCCGGAAGATCGAAATTATTAGAAAGCTTCCGCAAAAAGTTTAAACAAAAAGACCAACCTGCGCTAAACGCTAAGCAGGTTGGTCTTTCTTATGATTGTTCAGATAATCCGAATCGCTAAAGGAGATGATAATAGAAATCCACCTGAAAAGGAGCAAGACAATTGGAGTCCACCTATGAGCATACACATATCCCGTTAACCACGGTATCAAGCGGGGAAGGTCACGAAGTGAGCATAGATATTTATTGCTACTGTATTCAGTTCGTTAATATATGTTTGATCGGCAATCCAACAAGTAAATCGAAGACATGGTTTCTGGTCGACGCCGGGATGCCGCATTCCGCAGACAACATCATTCAGTTGGCGGAGGATCGTTTTGGGACAATGACGAAGCCGCAGGGCATTATTTTGACTCACGGGCATTTTGATCATGTCGGTGCTCTTACGGAACTGCTTGAACATTGGGATGTGCCTGTTTACGCGCACGAGCAGGAAATCCCGTATTTAACAGGAAAAGCGAATTACCCCGAAGGGGATTCAACCGTGAACGGGGGACTCATGAGTGAGCTTTCTCCGCTGTTTCCGAATCACGGCATCAATCTCGGGAATCATGTAAAGGCGTTACAGGCCGATGGCTCCATTCCCGGTCTGCCTGAATGGCAATGGATGCATACACCGGGCCATTCGCCAGGCCATATTTCGCTTTTCCGGGAAAAAGACCGCTCCTTACTCGCTGGCGATGCTTTTGTCACCGTAAAACAGGAGTCGCTCTACCGCGTGCTACTCCAGACGCAGGAAATCAGCGGTCCGCCGAAGTATTTTACGACCGATTGGGAGGGCGCGGCATCCTCCGTCAAGAAATTGAATGACCTTCGCCCGAGCTTGGCTGTGACCGGGCATGGCACACCGATGCGCGGGGAGGAACTGACAAGTCAATTAGCGTACTTGGCTGACCATTTCGATGAAGTTGCAAGGCCGGAGGAAGGGCGTTTCGTGCATTAGCGCTTTGGACAGGCTCCGTGAATCTGCACAAAGTAAAAAGAGGTTCTCCCAAAAGTCATCGTGTGACCGGGGGAGAACCTCTTTTTTCAACTTTTTAGATTATCCAATAAGTACAGGCTCTTTTTTATCCTTCGAATTTGCTTCCGCTGTCTTTGTATCGGTTTCAGCTTCCTTCGCATGATCGGCATAGTTTGATAAAGTGTTTTCATCCTCTTTAGTCACTGTGAAGTCTGTCTCAATTTGCTCATGGCTGTGTCCGTCACCGTCAGTATCAACGTCAGTATCACTATGACATTCAGTACCTTCATCGCCAGGAGTATGATCCGTATCTGAACTATCCTGACCATTCGCCATTTCTTCACCGGTTTCAATGATCTGGAACTTGCTGATTTCTGTGAATAATCGGTCTGCCAATGCGAGAATGTCATCGGACTCTTCCGCAATGCGGCGGATGGACGCATCCTGCTGGATGGAAGTGGAGTTGACTTCCTCCACGCCAGCCGCTGTTTCTTGGGCAATTGCCGCCACGAACTGAACGGAGCCAACAAGCTGATCGTTCTTGGAACGCGCTTGTTCGATTTTCAAATGAATGTGCTCAATCTGCTCCTTGATGCCGGTCATGGAATGCTCGATGCTCTCGAAAGAGCTGAGCGTGTCTGCAACACGATGATTCTGGGTAACCGCAGAATCTTTTGCTTCCAAGAGAGAGCTTTGCAGCTCTTGGATTTGTTTCTGCAGCACCTGTGTAATGCCGCTGATCGTCTTGGACGAATCGTTCGTCTGCTGCGACAGCTGACGAACCTCATCGGCGATCACGGAGAAGCCGCGGCCGTGCACGCCAGCCCTAGCCGCTTCAATCGCAGCGTTCAGGGCCAGGACGTTCGTTTGCGTCGATATCTCCGTAATCGAACGTGTGATGGCGCCAATCTGCTTCGAGCTGGCGGCTAAGGTCTGCATGGCTGCATCAACTTTATGCAGCACCTCTTGCGACTGTTCGGACGAAACCTTCAGCGCACGAACATAACCTGTGCCTTGCAGCGTACCGGCTGCGGCTTCATCACTCGCTTTTATCATTTCATACGTATAGGCGGTAATGTCCCGAATCTCTGCCTCCAGCTCTGTAATGATCAGGGAGCTGGACTCAGTTTGAATGGCTTGCTCGTCGGCCCCGTGTGAAATTTCATGGATCGCTTTCAAGATGTCCGTGTTTGCGGAAGCCGTAAGCTGGGAGAAACGATGAAATTCATGCGAGTGATCGCTTAAGGAAGAGGCGATTTGCTTCGTAGCGTAAAGCATATGACGCACCTGGCGGATCATATGATCGAAGCTTTGGCTGAGTTGACCCAGCTCATCTTTGGATGTGGCATTTATCGTATGTGTTAAATCTCCTGCCGCGATAAGCGAAACGGCTTTTTGCAGTTTTTGAATCGGACGGATAAATGAACGAATTAAGAAGAAAGCGATCAAAACCGTAATCACAAGCACAACGATAGATGCGTACATCATAACCAGACTCGTGCTGTCCAAAGCTTTGGTAGAGGAAACGATGGCTTGATCAGCTGACTCCGCATAGGTCACGTAGAACTTATCGACTAGATCAAAGATCACATTTTTCAGATCCTGAGACTCATTGTAGAGATACATCAGGTTGATTTCTAAATCCTTAGTGCTCGTACCATTATTAACTTGAATCATTTTAGCGGCAGAATCAAAGTTATTAATGTAGTCAACGGAGGCTTGGATTAACTGGCTGCGCCATTTTAGCTGATCAGGCGTAGCGGCGGTATCTCCTATTTTTTTAATATAATCATTGAAAGGCTGGCGTTTGGCATTGTATTTAAATATGTATTCGGGTTTCTTCGAAATCTCCAATCCAGAAGCAATAATGTTCATGTCTTGGACCATTTCCTTTAATTCCAAAGCCATCACTTTGAGTTCGACCTTGTCATTCTGATTATTCATATGTTGTTTGATTTGACTAACCTGATGAAGATTGAAATAAGCGACAGCCAGAAAAATCAAGAGCACCCCACTGAAACTGACGATTAATTTGGTACGCATAGTCATGTTGAAGAAAAATAATCGGCTCACATTCATCCCCCCATAAATAGACAAGATATGACGCGTTTCTTGTTTCTACTTATAAATATAGGAGACTTCTATTAACTAAAGCGTCGAACTGTGTAAATAAGATGTAAAATTAACCATACAACTCTATCAAAAGTCCTATGAAAAAGTTTTACATTACGTTTACGTTTCATGGGTTTGGATTTTACATTCGATTGTTACGATGTATTTGTAAGTTAGTTGCGAGGGACAAACAAGGAAATCGAAACTAACCAGAGAAGCAACATAAAATAAAAGGAGGACATGCTGACTATGTTCAAGTTCATGTCGAAAAAAGGAATTACATTAACACTATCCGCGGTATTAATGATGGGGTCATTGGTTGGATGCGGAGCAAAAACAGAAACAAAAACAAATGGCGCTTCCGCTACACCTGCTGCAACAACAGCTGCTACAGCGTCTGCAAAGCCTTCTGATACACCTAAAACAGAACTTAGCGGTACAATCACGGCTTCCGGTTCAAGCGCATTGCTTCCACTAGTTAAGCAAGCGGCAACTGAGTTTATGGAAAAGAACCCAAAAGTAACGATCAACGTTACAGCTGGTGGTTCAGGAACAGGAATTAAAAACGTAGCTGATGGTACTTCCGATATCGGTAACTCCGACGTTGAGCCAGGCGCTGAATATAAAGATAAAGGTCTTGTTGACCACCAAGTAGCAATTGCTCCATTCGCATTCATCGTTAACAAAGATGTTAAAGTAGACAACGTAACAAAACAACAAGCAGCTGATATTTACATGGGTAAAATCACAAACTGGAAAGAAGTTGGCGGTAACGATGCGAAAATCGTTCTTGTACACCGTCCAGATAGCTCCGGTTCCCGTACGCTTGTAAAAACTATCATTCTTGATGGTAAAGACTTCACTAAAGACGGTATTACACAAGAAAACAGCGGTGCTATGAAAACAGCTGTTGTTGGTCAATCCGGTTCCATCGGTTATGTAGATACTCCTTACATCGATGATACTGTTAAAGCTTTGAAAATTGACGGCGTAGCTTTCTCCGAAGAAAACATCAAAAACGGTACTTACAAACTGTTTGGTGTTGAGCACATGTATACAAAAGGTGAAGCAAAAGATCCAGCTAAAGCTTTCATCGAATATATGTCCACAAAAGAATTCCAAGGTAAACAAGTTCGTGACTTGAAATTCTTGCCTGCTGATTTGCTTAAAAAATAATTAGTTCTCTCATCTAGGGCGTTCGCATCATGCGGGCGCTCTTTTTGCCGTGTGAGAGAGGACAAATTAATAAACTTTTACATTGCCTTTACAATTCATTAACGATGCAATGACATTCATGTCCTATCATAATTGTATGACATGTTAGGGCATGTGGTATTAAATAAAGGGGGATTAACCCAGTGAATTCCGTAGCAGACAAACTATCAAATGCGAGTTCAGACAGCAAAAGCCGTCCAATTGTTTCCAAATGGACCCGAGGACAACATAGACAAGACAGCATCATGCGATGGGTATTTGTCCTTAGTGCTGCTCTTGTATCGGCGATTATTTTCTCTATCATTGTTTTCGTAGGTATGCAAGGGATCAAAACGTTTCAGGGAGTAAGTCCTTTGGAGTTTTTCTTCTCGACGGACTGGACACCAGGTTCGAATAAATTCGGAGCGTTTCCTTTCTTATACAGCACCTTGTTGATGACGCTCGTTTCTGTAGTCTTCTCAGTACCGCTGGCTTTGTCCGGCGCGTTATTCATGGCAAAAATTGCTCCAAAATGGATGCGCGAAATCATGCGTCCAGCGACTGATTTATTCGTAGGGATTCCTTCGGTTGTCTACGGTTTGATCGGGATGACGGTCATTGTTCCTGCCATCGGTAAAATAACCGGCGATGTCGCTTACGGCATTCTGCCTGCTTCTATCATATTAGCGATTATGATTCTACCAACTATTCTTTCCATATCGGAGGACGCTATTCGCGCACTTCCCAGCCGTTTGGAAGAAGCATCTCTAGCGCTTGGAGCAACACGCTGGCAAACGATGTGGCGCGTACTTCTGCCAGCAGCTAGACCGGGTATTTTAACGGCAATCATTCTTGGGATGGGCCGCGCAATTGGAGAAACCATGGCTGTGTTTATGGTGATTGGTAACTCGCCTCAAATGCCTAAATCGTTGCTGGATTCCACAACGGTATTAACAACAGCCATCGTGAAAGACATGGGGAATACAAATTACGGATCAACATGGAACAATGCGTTGTACATGATGGCGCTGCTTTTACTTGTGATCTCCTTATCCTTAATTATCATCATTCGTATTGTTGCAAAAAGGAGTGAAGTGAAATGACAAGTAAATCAACGGACCGGATTGCGACGATATATTTTTGGGCGTCAGGCATTGTGATCATAGGGATTTTGGCTTGGTTTCTCTTTCGGATATTAGGGGATGGCATTCCTCATCTGTCCTGGCATTTCATCTTCGGAAAGCCGGAAGAAATTAAAGCTGGCGGGGGCGTTGGGCCTCAATTGTTCAACTCTTTCTACGTCCTGATCTTATCTCTCCTGATTTCTATTCCAATCGGATTGTTCTCAGGCATTTACTTAGCGATTTATGCACAAAAGAATTGGTTTACGGATCTTGTCCGTATATCCGTTGAAGCTTTGTCTTCTGTACCTTCCATCGTTTTTGGATTGTTCGGATTTTTGCTTTTTGCCAATTTGCTCGGGCTGAAGTTTTCCATTCTAGGCGGCGCGGCGACAGTGGCCCTGCTGAATTTGCCTGTTATGGTCAGGGTTACGGAAGAATCGATCCGCACGGTTCCGGAGTCCTATTGGGAAGCAAGCTTGGCGCTCGGTTCAACCAAATGGCAGGCCATCCGTAAAGTGCTCATTCCAGCAGCGCTGCCTAGTTTGATTACAGGAATCACGCTGATTGCAGGTCGTGCATTAGGTGAATCCGCCATTCTTATTTACACAGCCGGGTTATCGGTTTCCCGTTTCTTCCCGGATTTCAACCCGCTGAACATGGGTGAGACGTTATCCGTTCATCTATGGTATGTAGGTGCTGAAGCGCTTGTGCCAGATGCGAAAGACATTGCCAAGGGAAGTGCCGCGCTGCTTCTGATCGTTGTACTTATCTTTAATCTATTGGTCAGCATACCAAGCCGAATCTTACAAAAAAGACTTTCCGGGGGGAAATAACAATGGCGACTTCAACTATGACTAAAACAAAGATTAAAGCAGATAAATTGAATTTATTCTACGGAGAAAATCACGCGCTTCACGATATTGATCTAACGATTGAAAAAGGAAGTATCGCAGCATTGATTGGACCGTCAGGTTGTGGGAAATCCACGTTCCTGCGTACCTTGAACCGGATGAATGACTTGATTGACAGTGTTCGTATTACGGGAAATGTGGCTGTAGACGGCCATAACATTTATGGTCCGGATTCAGATGTGGTTTCATTGCGTAAACGGGTGGGTATGGTGTTCCAACGTCCAAATCCATTTCCGATGAGCATTTATGACAATATTGCATATGGCCCGCGTATTCACGGGATCAAGAAAAAAGCATTGCTTGATGAAATCGTAGAACGCAGCCTTGTCCAAGCTGCATTATGGGATGAAGTTAAGGATCGTTTGAACAAATCCGCACTTGGATTGTCCGGTGGACAACAGCAACGCTTATGTATCGCTCGTTTGCTTGCCGTTGAGCCAGATGTTCTCTTGATGGATGAGCCTACATCTGCCTTAGATCCAATTTCAACGTTGAAGGTTGAAGAACTTACACAAACCCTGAAAGACAAATATACGATCATTATCGTTACTCACAACATGCAACAAGCCGCTAGGATTTCCGATATGACCTCCTTTTTCTTGAACGGGTACTTAGTCGAAACTGACAAAACCGATAAAATCTTTACAAATCCGAATGATCAACGTACCGAAGATTACATTACAGGAAGATTCGGCTAACAACTACTGGAAGGGGCAACGTACATGGATGCAAGACCCGGGTTTCATCAATCATTAACTTTGCTGCAAAAAGAACTGCTTGAGATGGGGGAAAGCGTTAAGGAATTGATTCTTACGTCCGTTAATTCTCTGGCAACGCTCAATGAGAAAGCCGCGCAGCAAGTGATTAACAATGACGATCAAATCGATGATTATTTAACTAGGATTGATGAACTGTCGCTGCGTCTCATTGCTTTGCAGCAGCCTATGGCAAGTGATCTGCGCATTATTGGCACAGCGCTCAAAATTGCAATTGATTTGGAGCGTATTGCCGATCATGCCGTAGACATCGCCAAAATTACAATCCGCTTCGCCGGAGAAGAACTTGTGAAGCCTCTCGAGACAATTCCGCAAATGGCGAATATCGCCATCGAGATGCTGCAGGAAAGCCTGCTCTCCTATACAGAGCGCGATGTTCACCGTGCTGCAGCGCTAGCTGAGAAGGATGATCGTGTAGATAAAATGTACAGCACTGTCATGACAGAGCTGATGGGTATGATGAATTCCGATTATCATCGCAATCGTCAGTTGACTCATTTGCTGCTGGTTGCCCACTTCCTGGAGCGGGTAGCGGATCACACTACGAATATTGGTGAAGGCGTTATTTATATGGTGACTGGGAAGCGTAAAGATTTGAACGTGTAAAAGAGACAAAAAAAGACCGTAGAACGAAGCGGATTCCGCTTGGTTTACGGTCTTTTTTTGATGCTATGTGCGACGAACAGATTCGTAGCCGCGGCTCATTCAGGAATAGGGAAGCGAATAAGAAAGGTCGTCCCCTCCGAGCTGGATTGGACCTCAATCGAGGCGCGGTGCCTGGCGGCGATGCTGTAGCAGATGGCTAAACCAAGGCCTGTGCCTTCATCCTTGGTGGTGAAGAAAGGGCGTCCAAGCTTCTCCAGATGCTTCTCATCAATGCCTGTCCCCTCGTCCGAAATAAGCAAGACAACATATCCGTTTTCTTGGAAAGTTTGGATCGTAAGCGTTCCGCCAATCGTCATGGCTTCAAGCCCATTCATGCACATATTGAGAATAAGCTGGCGCATCTCTTTATCATCAAGATGAATAACCGGGCAATCGACAAATTGGAACTGAACGTGCTTGCCTGACATGACTGCTTCAGCTTGTATGAGTGGAAGGAGCATTTCGATGATCCGGTTGATTTGATCCGGCTGTTGATGGGACTGTTTGTTTTTGGCCAGTGACAAATATTCGGTAATAATTTCGTTGGCGCGATCCAGCTCCTCGAGCATAATCGGAATATACTCTTTTTGCATATTGCGATCGTTTTCACGAAACAATTGCAAAAAACCGCGAATCGTCGTCATCGGATTGCGAATTTCATGGGCGATGCCTGCTGCCATTTCCCCAACCAGATTCAGCTGAGCAAGACGAGCCATTTCCGTCTCAAAGCGCAAGCTTTCCGTAATGTCGACGGCCACCTGAAGCAAGCAACTCTCATTTTCAATATCGATGATCTCCGTAGAGAGAAGAGCCGTTCGAGTTTCCTTGGATTTGGTTTCATACTTCACTTTGCAGTTATGAATCACTTCATCGTAGCTGATAGATTCCCCGGAATCCGATCGTAATAAATCCATATTGGTGCCGATGATTTCGTCGCCATACCCTGTATATTGCTTCCAACTTTCATTTATTTCGATATAAGTAAGTTCCGGCAGACGGCGAATGGCCATCAAGGAAGGGGAGAGCATGAACATTTTCTGAAAATGGTCCTGAGACTTCAGCAGCTTCTCATGGGCATCTACTAGTTCCGTAGTTCGTTCTTCGACCCATTGTTCTAGAAGTGAATTCTGCTGCTTCAGTTTCTCCTCGGCTTCCGCCAGTTTACGGTTCGTCTCTTCGAGATCAAGCGTCCGTTTGTGCAGAAGCTCGCTTTGAAATTTGATTTTCTGATGTCCCAAGTGCATATTGACGAAAGCATCGACTTTCATGCGCAGCATTTCGGGATGAACAGGCTTGAACAAGTAATCAATTGAGCCTACATGATACCCTTTTAGAACATGCTCAATCGATGTGCTGAGTGCGGTTAAGAAGATGATCGGGATATCCTGACAGGCTTTGCGCTGTTTGATCAGTTCAACCGTTTCAAAGCCGCTTAAGCCCGGCATTTGGACATCCATGAGAATGACAGCAATATGATCGGCGGGTTCCTTTAATAAATATCGAAGAACTTCCTCACCCGATTGCAGCGAAATCACGTCATAGTGGGAAGAGGCCAGAATGCTATTGAGAGCCAGCAAGTTCTCGTAGCGGTCATCTACCGCCAAGATTTTGACTTGTTGTTCCATTTCAAATCCTTTCCGTGCTTGTACAAGCCTTTGTACGCACCTAGCAATCGTCCTTCTATTTTTTCGTGGCTAAAAG
Organism: Paenibacillus sp. WC2504; assembly: GCF_052682475.1. Lineage (NCBI taxonomy): Bacteria > Bacillati > Bacillota > Bacilli > Caryophanales > Paenibacillaceae > Paenibacillus > Paenibacillus sp. WC2504. Next base: position 6,342,366 of record NZ_JBQZFH010000001.1, on the reverse strand, counting down.
GCAATTCCCTCTTTTTTATTTGAACTCTTTACACACATTTTACATATTGATAATAAAGCCTGCCATTTGGTTTGATAGACTGATAATAAACTTAAATGACGCAAGGGATGATGGACATGGGTATTCAGTCAGAAGAGCTCCTCCAATTTTACGATATCATTGAAAAAGGTTCCATTTATTCTGTCTATCAGCCTATTGTTTCTATGCAAGATGGTCTGGTAATGGGGTACGAAGCACTAATTCGTGGTCCCAAAGATAGTAATTTTCACTCGCCGCTAACCATGTTTCAATTCGCAGAGCAGCACGGTGAACTGTAAAAGCTGGAACAGTTGACAAGAGAGAAAGCCATTCAGGGGTCTATTTTGGAGCATCCGCAGCAATTGCTTTTTATTAATATTTCTTCGCATGTCCTGTATGATCCTGGGTTCGTTCCGGGGAAAACACTGGAAATTTTACAGAAATACGGGCTTCGTCCAAACAACGTTGTTTTTGAAATAACAGAAAGAACCTCCATTGAGGATTTTTCCCTAGCTCAAAAAATATTGGCTCATTACCGGAAGCAAGGTTATCGAATTGCGATCGATGATGCCGGGGCCGGATATTCGTCCATGCAAGCCATTGCCGAGCTTCAACCGGATTTCATCAAGATCGACCGGTCGCTCATCCAGGATATTCATATCAATAAAGTCAAAGAGTACATATTGGAAACATTCGTTACTTTTGCACAAAAAATGAACATCTCTTTGATCGCTGAGGGCATTGAACATGTCGATGAGCTGACCAAATTGGCGAGGCTTGGGGTTCATTATGCCCAAGGCTTTTTGCTGGGGAGACCACAGGCGGATCCTGCAACGATTCAGGACAGCTTGAAGATGTTGATTTGGCAGCAGCGCAAAGTACAAGGAGGACATATGACCTGGGCAATTGGCGATCTCAAAACACCGGTGAAAGTGTTCGATAAGAAAGTGCCTATTTCGGAAGTGGCGGATTATTTCAAAAAAAACCAGGAATCTGTGGGAGCTGTCATCGTTAGTGAAGAAGAACCGGTCGGCCTTATGATGAGAGATCGCTTGTTCCAGCAGTTGGCGGGACAATATGCGTTCTCTTTGTTTTGGAACCGGACGATTGACAATATCATGGACGACTCGCCGCTAATTGTGGACGAGTTTATTTCCGTCGAGCAGGTGTCCCAGATGGCGACTTCGCGGTCGATTCATCATTTGTATGACCTCGTAATTATAACAAGTAGCGGAAAGATGGCGGGTATTGCTTCGATCAGAGCCATTCTGGAGAGTATAACCAATGTCCGGATGGAGTCCGCTCGAGTGGCGAATCCATTAACGGGCTTGCCGGGGAATTTGCAAATTAATAGGGAATTGAATAAACGGATTCATGAAAGTAAGCCATTTCATGTTGTCTATGCGGATCTGGACTATTTCAAATGGTTCAATGACAGGTTCGGTTTTCAAAAAGGGGATCAATTGATTCAATATACAGCTGACATTATGCAGCAGGCGATTTCGGTTTGCGGAACCCCGCTTGATTTCGTGGGGCATGTGGGAGGCGATGATTTCATCGCGATTTCTTCTACGGATGAGCCTGAGCTTCTGTGCCAGGAAATGATTCGCAGGTTCGAAATGGGCGTGCAGATGTTTTATGAAGATGAGGAATGGGAGTATGTATGGGACCGGAGCGGCAATAAAGTTAAAAGCGAGGGAGTCACACTATCGCTGTCATTAGTCGTTTGCACCTGTGAATCTCCCATTTCACTTGAACATATTTCACAAACCGCGGCTGCTCTCAAGAAGAAAGCCAAAGCGTATCCAGGCAGTATTTATTATTTCCAGAATATAGGGTGAAACATTAGAAGGTGTAGATCAACTGTTTAAATGAACGGATGATAACAACCTTCTGTTTGCCGATTCGCCGTTCGGAAATTTTCTTCATATTCCCGGGATGGATCCAGATAGCGTCCAGACCGCTGGAAGCGGCTCCTACCACGTCATTGCGCCACGAGTTACCAACCATCACACTTTGGCTTGAAGCCGCGTTCATGGTCTTCAGAGCCCTCTCAAATATAGCTGGGTGCGGTTTACGCGGACCGTCCTTCTCCGAGCTAAATAAGCGATCCTCTGTAATCCACCGGGTCAGCTTCAATTTATCCAAATTACTCTGCAATCTTCTGCGGTTTCCGTTGCTGATGATGGCAAGCTTATAATTCTGGGATAACGCTTCGAGCGTGTCCTCTACGCCGGGAAAAAGCGCAACAAAATGATCCTCTTGCTCCTCGACCTGTTCGAAAAAAGCTCGGGTAAACGCCGTGCTCACATTCACTGGCAGAGGATGCAGCGCCTTGCGCAAACAAATGTGCCGCAGCTCATCCGGTGATAAAGGGCTGCGCACCGGTGCTTTGCGGTGCCGGCTCCATTCCATTTTATAACTCTGAAGAACGTCTTGGGCTGTGAAGAGAGTTTCGTCCGGCTCCCACCTCGCCGTGTAGTCATTCATGACCTCAAGGAATGCAGAGTCAAAGCATTGTCTGCGATCCAGAATCGTATTGTTCATATCGAAAAATATAACCTTTTTACGTGTTGGTGAGAAAAAAGGGCTCATTCGGAGAACCTCCTTTTGAAGACCGGAACATCGATTAATGGATTCCTTACATGTTTATGTGCGCTAGCGTTTTTTTATTTTAATTTCGTATGCTATGATGAAGGAAGTATGTCTAAAAACGGGGTGTGAACTTATGGATAAGCTTATTATTATTGATGGGAATTCTATTGCAAACAGAGCTTTCTATGCTTTACCGCTTCTCAGCAATTCTAGCGGATTGCACACGAATGCCGTTTATGGTTTTACAACCATGCTGCTCAAATTAATAGAAGAAGAAAAGCCGACGCATTTTCTTGTTGCTTTTGATGCCGGGAAGATTACGTTTCGACATAAAGAATATACGGAATACAAGGGTGGACGGGCCAAAACGCCGTCAGAGCTTTCCGAACAATTTCCACTGATCAAAGAACTGCTGAAAGCATTCAAAATCCCGCAGTTTGAGCTATCCGGCTATGAAGCTGACGACATCATCGGCACGCTGACCAAAGCCGCAGACGCCAAAGGCGAGAAAGTGCTTCTTGTTTCGGGAGACAAGGATATGCTGCAGCTCGCTTCCGATCACGTCACCGTTGCGATAACGCGCAAAGGAATTACGGAAGTTGAGTTATATAACCCGGCTGAGATCAAAGAGAAGTACGGTCTTACACCTGCGCAGATTATTGATCTAAAGGGACTCATGGGCGATACCTCAGATAACATCCCTGGTATTCCGGGAGTTGGAGAGAAGACTGCGCTCAAGATGCTTCATGAATTCGGCACCGTGGAAGAAGTGCTTGCGAATACAGCCAGCCTGAAGGGCAAGATGAAAGAAAAGGTCGAGGAGCACGCGAAAGACGCGATTATGAGTAAAGAGCTCGCGACGATTTTCCGCGAAGTGCCGATGGAAACCGAGTGGGATACGTTCCGTTACGATGGATATGACGGACAAGCCTTGGCTGGCATGTTCCGTAAGCTCGAATTTAAATCCTTGCTGGAGAAAATGGATTTCGGCGCTGTGGACTTGGAAGCGGAAGGACAAGTTGTTGAAAGCATGGAAGCGGTTGTCGTTACGGAAGCCAATGTGGGTGAGTTAGTTGGCAAATTAAGCGACAGCGGAGTGATCCATGTGGAAGCTGTCGGTGAAAATCCACATCAAGCCGTCAATGTCGGCGTGGTCTGGTTTACGCATGATGAGGACGTGAATACGTCCTATTACGTGCCATTCCAGCTGCTCAAAGGAGAAGCTGGCGAGCCGCTGCGGGCATGGCTGGCGGATGATTCGAAGAAGAAGCAGCTTTTCGATCTGCATCGCTCGATTCTCGCTTTGGCTTGGCAGGGCATCGTGCTCAAAGGCGTGGATTTCGACGTCTTGCTCGCCGCTTACCTGCTCGACCCAACGGAGTCGAATCTAACGTTGAGCGGCTTATCGGCGAAATACAGCCTGCCTGGTCTGAAGGCAGACGAAGATGTGTTCGGCAAAGGCGCGAAATTCCGCCTGCCGGAGTTAACAGCGCTTAGCGACCACTTGGGACGCAAAGCAATGGCGACCGCGCGCCTGGTGCCGGTGCTGGCGGAAGAGCTGGAGAAGGGCGAGATGCATCAGCTCTTCTATGAACTGGAGCAGCCGCTGGCCAGCGTGCTGGCAGAGATGGAGCTGCGCGGCATCGCCGTAGATGCCGAAGGGCTTAAAGCGCTCGGCGTGGAACTTGTCAATAAGCTGGACACGATTATGTCCAGCATTTACAAGCTCGCTGGCGTCGAGTTCAACATCAACTCGCCGAAGCAGCTTGGCGAGATTCTGTTCGAGAAGCTGGGGCTGCCAGCTTGGAAGAAGACCAAAACCGGCTACTCGACCGATGCCGAGGTGCTGGAGCGCCTTGCGCCCTACAACGAAGTGGTCGGGCAGATTTTGAATTACCGTCAGCTGGCGAAGCTGCAATCGACGTACGTCGAAGGGCTGCTGAAAGAGGTGCGGCCGGAGACCGGTAAGGTGCATACCTATTACCGGCAGACAATTGCCGCCACAGGACGGCTCAGCAGCCAGTTCCCGAACCTCCAGAACATTCCGATTCGTCTGGAGGAGGGCCGGAAGATCCGCAAAGTGTTCGTGCCATCCGAGCCTGGATGGTACATTCTCGCTGCGGATTACTCGCAGATCGAGCTGCGCGTGCTGGCGCACATCTCGCAGGATGAGAAGCTGAAGGAAGCTTTCCTTCAGAATATGGACATCCACACGAAGACGGCGATGGACGTCTTCGGCGTGGAAGAAAGCGCCGTCGACGCGAACATGCGTCGTCAAGCGAAAGCTGTTAACTTCGGGATCGTTTACGGGATCAGCGACTATGGCTTGTCTCAGAACTTGGACATTACTCGCCGGGATGCAGCACAGTTCATTAAACAATACTTTGCTGTCTTCCAGGGCGTACGCAAATATATGGACGATATCGTGAAGGATGCGCGCCGAGACGGCTATGTGACGACGCTGCTGCAGCGCCGCCGGTATTTGCCGGAGATTACGCACTCGAACTTCAACCTCCGCTCCTTTGCGGAGCGTACCGCGATGAACACGCCGATTCAAGGTACGGCGGCAGACATCATTAAGCTTGCTATGGTGCAGATGGATGCCCGCTTGAAGAAAGAGGGCTTGAAGAGCCGCATGCTGCTTCAAGTACACGATGAGCTCGTCTTCGAGGTCCCGGAAGAGGAACTCGAGACGATGCGCCGCCTGGTGCCGGAAGTCATGGCCGGGGCATTGAAACTGGACGTGCCGCTGAGCGCGGACGTGGATTATGGCCTTACTTGGTATGACGCCAAGTAAGGAAACTGAACAAATTCAAAAAGAGGTGAACATCCGTGCCTGAACTACCCGAAGTCGAGACGGTCAAGCGCACACTGAACAATCTGATCACCGGTAAAACGATCGAGCAGGTTCAGGTCAGACTGCCCCGCATTATTCAGAAGCCTGATGATATCCAGATGTTTGAAGTGCTGCTGCAAGGGCAGCAGATTGAAACGATTGAGCGCAGAGGCAAGTTTTTGCGATTTGTTTTAACTGATTACGTCATGGTCTCCCATCTGCGGATGGAAGGCCGCTATGGCCTGTACAACACGGAAGATCCGCTGGAGTCTCATACGCATGTGTTATTTCGGTTTACCGACGGCAGCGAGCTGCGGTACAAGGATGTCAGACAATTTGGTACGATGCATTTGTTCCCGAGAGGGGAAGAACTCACACAGCCGCCGCTGCATAAACTTGGTTTGGAGCCGCTGGATGAGGGCTTCACTTTTGAAGCTTTCCGGGATCGGATCGCCCACAAAAAGACGAAGATTAAGCCGCTGCTCCTGAATCAAGAATATATTGTCGGCATCGGTAATATTTATGTAGACGAGTCCCTTTTCCTGGCCGGTATTCATCCTGAACGCGAGGCGTCGTCGCTCAGCAAGAAGGAGCTCGTGCTGCTGCATGGGGCGATTATTCGTACACTGAGCGATTCCGTTGAGGTGGGTGGATCTTCAATTAAATCGTATGTCAACGGCCAAGGTGAAATCGGCTTATTCCAGCATCAGCTGAACATTTATGGCAGACAGTCGCAAAGCTGCAAAACATGCGGCAGCGAAATCTACAAAACCGTGGTTGGCGGTCGCGGAACGCACATTTGTCCAACCTGTCAACCGTTAAAGCGAAAGAGAATCATAAAGAAGTCTGAGAAATAGGCACGTGAAGCGCGCCCTTCCCATATGATATGGAGTACTTAGCCCAGATGATGATCTGTTACCCAACTTATTATCGTCAGTGGTAAAACTCTTAGGAGGGGTATTATGCTTCCGGTGCTTTCTTTGCTGGTTCTGGCTTTCGCAGTTTCATTAGACGGTTTCGGCGTTGGCGTCATGTACGGATTACGCAAAATTCGAATTCCATTTCTCTCTATTGGTATTATATCCCTTTGGTCTGGTATCATTATTTATAGTTCGATGCAAATAGGCGTCCTGATGTCTTCTTTTATGTCTCCCGAGTTTGCCAAACGTATCGGTGCACTCATCCTGATCGGGATTGGCATTTGGGCGCTTTATCAACAGAGACAACAGAAGTCGCAGGATCCCCAAGAGGCAGCCAAACCGTCTGACGACCAGATATCTCTCAGCAGTATTCCCCCTTCCGGCAATGAGCCCGCCACGCTCGATACGCTGCAAAGGACGAAGGAAATTCTGAATATCGAGCTCAAGCGTTTTGGTTTGGTTATTCAAATTTTGCGTACACCCTCCATTGCTGATGTGGATAAATCAGGTAATATTTCAGCTTCCGAAGCTACTTTGCTAGGGCTAGCCCTTTCATTGGACGCATTTGGAGCGGGTATTGGCGCTGCATTAATTGGTTTTGTTCCTTTGTTAACGGCATCCGTTATTTCGATTTCGAGCGGTTCGTTTATTGCACTAGGCTTGCGCATTGGCTTTCGTTACGCGGAAATGACGTGGATGAAGAAGTTATCTATTCTTCCGGGGTGTGTACTTATACTTATGGGTTTATTGAAAATGCTGTAGTAACAGGAAAACATTTAGGAGAGATTTGCCTATGAATATCGGGTTAACAGGAGGAATCGCTTGCGGCAAAAGCACAGTTAGCGCCATGCTGGTTAGCCGCGGCGCCCTATTAGTAGATGCGGATCAAATTGCGCGCGATGTTGTCCAGCCCGGCAGCCCTGTTCTCGAACAGGTTGCTGCGCATTTTGGACAAGCGGTCATTCAGGAAGACGGCTCACTGCACCGTAAAAAGCTGGGTGAGATCGTATTTGGGAATACGGATGCCCGTAAACAACTAGAACACATCTTGCACCCGCCTATCCGCAGGATGATCAGAGAACAGATGGAAGCGTATGAGAAGCAATTTCCTGACAAACTGGTTGTCGTCGATATTCCTTTATTGTTTGAATCGAACCTATCTTTTATGTTCGAAGAGGTTCTGGTCGTGTATGTGCCTCCTCACATTCAAGTAGAACGTTTAATGCGAAGAGACAACTTAACGGAAAGCGCGGCCAACAAGCGAATCAACGCGCAGATGTCGATAGAAGAAAAACGCAAATTGGCGGATATCGTGATCGACAACAGCGGAACCTGGGAAGATACCTTATCTTCGGTCGAACGGTTTTGGCTAGGGAAGGGGCTTTCATGAAGTTTTTGCGCAAAAAACGAGTGTTCGCCCTTTTACTCGTTTGTTTCGTTCTAGTCCTCTTTATGAACAGCAATTTTATAGGAAGAAAGTTGTATCCAATCTATTTTGAGCAGGAAATTAAGCAAAGTGCGGCGAAGCACAATATAGACCCTTTTCTCATTGCAGCCATCATCAGGGTGGAGACGAACTATAAGCATCATTTGGAATCGAAAAAAGGTGCTTTGGGGCTTATGCAGTTGATGCCGGACACGGCAGAATGGATTGTAGAGTCCACGAATTTAGGACCACATACCCAGGAGGATTTGTTAAAAGCGGATGTGAACATTAATCTCGGTTCTTGGTATTTAAGCTGGCTGAACAAGCATTACAATGGAAATTTAATTTATGCGATTGCAGCTTACAATGCAGGACAAGGGAATGTGAATAAATGGAAGCAAACGAACGTTTGGGACGGCTCACAAGAGCGCATTGACCAAATCCCATTCGGCGAAACGCGTCATTATGTTCAGAGAGTTATTTATTATTACGAGAAATACACAAAGCTTTACTCCGAACAAGAACAATGGAAGAGTGAGCAAATGAAGTCTCTACATAACAAAGAAGCATTGGACTAGCTCCTTTGTGGGGGCTTAAAGTCCAATGCTTCCCGTTTGCAGATTCAGCGGCTACTTCTACTCAAGATTACTTGAATTGACCAGCCAAAGATTGTTCTGCGATTTGCACCAGGCGACGAGTAATGTGACCACCGATGGCACCAGTGTCACGAGTAGCCATGTTACCGTAGTATCCATCTTGTGGGATAGAGATACCAAGTTCTTGGGCTACTTCGTATTTCAACTGATCCAACGCTGCGTTAGCTTGAGGAACAACTAGTGTGTTGCTGTTTCCTGCGCTCATGTCTGTTCACCTCCTTGTCGGTTGGTACTAGTATTGTGCGCACTTCTTCATCGTTCATGACATGTAACATATGGTAATCCATCAGATAGAAGAGAAAGGAGAGATAGCGAATGAAGTGTCCGTTCTGTGATTATTCCGGTACGAAAGTGCTTGACTCACGTTCAGCTAATGAAAACAAATCGATCCGCCGTCGCCGGGAATGTGAGAAATGCGCCCGAAGATTCACCACCTTTGAGATGGTGGAAGAAACTCCGCTTATTGTGATTAAAAAAGATGGCAGCAGGGAAGAATTTAGTCGTGAGAAAATATTAAGAGGCTTAATACGTGCCTGTGAGAAACGTCCGGTGTCTATGGAGAGACTCGAGATGCTTGTATCCGAAGTTGAGATGCAGCTTCGCACGACGGCTCATGCGGAAGTAGACAGTTTAGGCATTGGCGAAATCGTCATGGAGCAATTGTACCCAGTCGATGAAGTGGCTTACATTCGCTTCGCCTCCGTTTACCGGCAATTCAAGGACATTAACATGTTCCTCAAAGAGTTAACGCAAATATTGGGAAAGCATGATCCCGGCCTACTCCGGGACAAATAAAGAAAGCCGGTTCTGATTCGTTCGATTGAACGTGATCAGATCGGCTTTTATTTGTTAGATAGAGTGAATAACCGTAGTGACTACTAAATTATTTGTCGTTGAAGTAGAAGAAGAGGTAGCCGTAAAGGAGAGCGTCTCCAAGACGACCGTAACGCCAATCGTAAGGGCATTGTTAATATGGTCCCCGAAACCGTGATGGTTGCAGTCAAATGCAAGGTAATCAAGCCTGAACTCATCGTCATTCTCCCTTTCTATCCTCAACTCAAGGACTAATCTAGTAATCTAGTATAGTATATGTTGTGTATTTGGAAATTATTGGATGTTAGCGTATGAAAATCCACTAAACTTTAAACCTTAAATCTGACAAAAAATAAGAAAAAGACAGCGGGATTCCCGTTGTCTTTTTGCTGTGTTTATTCTTAAAAAGCTATTATGGCGCGATTTCTTTCGATTTTAAAAAAAATAATGCTATAGACACCAACCGACTGCATTTTTGTGGGCGTTCGTGCATAATTCTGTTATTGGGTACGTTTGTCCAGTTCACTCCTAAGAAATTGAATAAACCGAATGGATTCTTCGTGGGACAGCAGGTTGTTATTAAACTTAAAGGAGAACATGTTCAAAATATCACTTTCCGGTAGATGCAGGTTAGCAATCAAGTGCTCCACATCCAAGCTCATGTTTCCATTCAACACAATTTTCTCCATCCTTTTCAGCTCCTCCTAGTCATTTCTACATTAATCGGACGGAGGCGGTCTTGGCAGCTGGCTGACATTTTGGACATGGAAATTAGTCCAAATTAGCCCCTATAGCTTTGCGTCACCACTTTTCAGTGGTTTTGCCTTTGTCGTGCCGATTAATGCTTGTAAGAAAACTATATCACATTATTTCCAATTATTACATCTATTCGAAGGATGGTTGAAGCATATGTCCGTCAAATCCAATCAAATTCCAGGTTTTTCTTATGAATTAGATATTATGAAGGTAGCTAGCTCCTTAGGAATTGATCAAGATCGATTATTGGCTTATGTGTATTCGAATATGGAGGCAAATAATCGGAGTGAGGATAGAGCCGCGCAGCCGATGATCAGGCTTGATGAGCATTCCTGATTACAAGAAAGAGCACTGCAACCATAGCGGCGGCAGTGCTCTTGATTATGGCGAAAGATTTACACCATAATTTTACAGATGTCATTCGTGAACTCAACCGGGTCTTGAAGCGGCAAGCCTTCGATGAGGAGTGCTTGGTTGTACAAGAGGGCCGTGTAAAGGTTCAGTTTCTCTTTGTCTTTTTCGAAAGCGTCCTTCAACGAGCCGAACACTTCATGGTTCATGTTGATTTCAAGAACTTTTTCAGCTTTCACATTCGGATTATTCGGCATCGCATTCAAGATTTTTTCCATCTCGATGGTTACGTCACCGTCTGTAGACAGGCAAACCGGATGCTTCTTGAGTCGTTTGGATGCTTTGACGTTCGTAACTTTACCGGACAATAAGCTGGTCATGTAGTCGAAAAGCTCTTTGTTATCGTTTTTGTCCGCTTCGGTTTCGGATTTATCATCAGCTTCAATGCCGAGATCGCCGCTGGAAACCGATTTGAATTCTTTTTCCTTGTAAGTCATGATCATTTTGATTGCGAATTCATCGATATCGTCTGTGAAATACAAGATTTCATAGCCTTTATCCGTAACAAGCTCCGTTTGCGGAAGCTTATCGATGCGCTCCATAGACTCCCCGGATGCATAGTAAATGTACTTCTGATCTTCCGGCATTCTCGCGATGTATTCGTCGAGTGTAACGAGCTTCTTCTCTTTGGAGGAGTGGAACATCAACAAGTCCTGCAGAACGTCTTTATGGGTGCCGTAGTCGCTGTAGACGCCGAATTTGAGCTGACGGCCAAACGCTTTGTAGAAGGTCTCGTATTTCTCTCTCTCATCCTTCAACATGGATTGAAGTTGGCCTTTGATTTTGCTCTGAATGTTTTTGGCAATCAACTTTAATTGACGATCATGCTGCAGCATCTCTCTGGAAATGTTCAGAGACAAGCTTTCGGAATCGACCATCCCTTTCACGAAGCTGAAATAGTCGGGCAGCAGGTCCGCGCATTTGTTCATGATCAAAACGCCATTGGCGTATAGCTCCAAGCCTTTTTCATATTCCTTGGAATAGTAGTCGAAAGGCATGCTTTCCGGAACAAAGAGGATCGCTTGGTAGACAACAGCTCCGTCCGCGCTAACATGAATATGCTTAAGCGGCTTATCGAAGCCGTAATGCTTCTCATGATAGAACTTCTCATAATCCTCAGGCGTTAGCTCGCTTTTGTTTTTTCTCCAGATAGGCACCATGCTGTTGAGCTGCTGCTCTTCTTGATAATCCTCGAATTCATTTTCCGTGCCTTCTTTAAGTCTTTTGCCGGCAACGTCCATTTTGATCGGATAACGAATGAAGTCGGAATATTTTTTGATGATCGCTTTCAGGCGGTACTCGTCCAAATATTCGTCGTAGTTGTCATCTTCGGTATTCGCTTTGATTTGCAGTACGATTTCTGTACCAATGGAATCTTTCTCGGCTGTTTCGATGGTATAACCGTCAGCGCCAGTGGATTCCCATTTGTAAGCCGTGTCGCTGCCAAGAGCTCTACTTGTCACCGTAACAACATCAGCTACCATGAACGCGGAGTAGAAGCCTACGCCGAATTGGCCGATGATATTGTGGCCGTCTTTGGCTTCGTTTTCTTTTTTGAACGCAAGAGAACCGCTTTTCGCGATGATCCCTAAATTGTTCTCCAAATCTTCTTTTGTCATCCCGATACCGGTATCGCGGATCGTTAATGTTCTGTTCGTTTTGTCTGCAATGACTTTGATAAAGTAATTGTCTTTATCAAATACCAATGAGTCGTCTGTGAGTGCTTTGTAGTAAATTTTATCAATGGCATCGCTGGAATTGGAGATGAGCTCTCTCAAGAAGATTTCTCTTTGCGTGTAAATGGAGTTAATCATCATTTCTAATAGTCTTTTGGACTCAGCCTGAAACTGTTTCTTTTCCACGGATAAATCTCCTTTCGATATGTAACAATAGTTCAATATTAGCACTCTCTCTACTTGAGTGCTACACATTATTTTTATATCACTCCGCCAATTTAATGTCAATTGCTATTCCCTGTAACTTCCTGTGAAAATGATAAAAACGCCGTCCCTCCCTACCACTCAGAAGTGTTAGTGAGAAACGGCGTTTGCTTATTTCATCGAAGCCGCTGGACCGGACTTCAGGGCGACACTCGATTTCCGGTGATGCAGCCCGTAATACAGCAGTGACGAACATGCAACAACGATGCCGGCCACGAAGTACATCGTATGATAGTCTGTTTTGGATGCGACGAGGCCAAGCACATACGAGCCGATGCCATAGCCGGTATCGAAGAGCAAGAAATACGTGCCGGTGGCAAGTCCTCTGCGGTGCACGGGCGCCGCTTGGATCGCGATGGTTTGAAAGCTCGGCAGCATGGCGCCGAAGCCAAGTCCCAGCAGTCCGCCGGCCACTAAAAAGGGCACGGGGGACGATGTCAGGCTGAGGCTAATCATCCCCAGCGTGAACAAAACAACGCCTGGGTAAACTAAGCCGTTAGGTCCTGAACGATCGAACCATTTGCCCGTAAACGGCCTGGAAATGACAATCATCAAAGCAAACACCATGAAGAAGTAGCTTGCGTATTTCTCCAATCCGTTCGATTTTGCGTAAACGGACAGGAACGTGGTGATGGCGCCATAGGAGAAGGCGAGTACGCTGCCTGTCAGGGAAATCGGGATCGCGCGCGGCTCGATGAATTTTCTCCAGCCCTTTTCCGGCTTCACGGATGCCTGTACAACGCGCTTCGGAATACGGAGGGATAACCCGAACATAAGGGAAAGAACGGCGAACACGATACAGACGCCAAACAGCAGCGCATTATTGTTAGACTGCATAATCGTTAAACCGAGAAACGGTCCTACAACCATCGCCAGGCTCATGAAAAGACTGAAATAGCCGATGCCCTCGCCTTTGCGTCGATCCGGCACAAGATCAATGGCGACAGCCCCAGCGGCTGTGGTAGCCATCCCAAAGCCGATGCCATGAAGAAACCGTACGCCTAGCAAGACACCATACTGATGAATAAACGGATACATCGCGGTGCAAATCATAAACAGGACAAGGGAGAAGGAGATGATCTTCTTCCGATTCCATTCGTCCATCCATTTGCCGGTTAATGGACGTAAAATAACGGTTGAAATAATAAAGACGGTCATCACCAGACCAATTTGCTGCTGCCCGGCATGCAACGTATCGGTGACAAAGATAGGTAACGTTACGGCTAGAATATAAAACGTCATGAATAAAAAAAAGCTGCTGAGACATACAGCAACAAAATCGCGATTCCACAATTTCTGATCGGTCTCGGTATTCACTGTGATTCCTCCACTTCCTTAATGCGTGCATTGGCTTCTTGGGTGATTTGAATGAGCAGCGACTTGAGCAGGGCAGCCTGTTCCTCCGTGAAGCTGCTGAGCAGTGAAGCGATGACCTTCTGCTCAATCGGGGTGAGGATGTCGTTCATAGCTCTGCCCTGTTCCGTAATGAACGTTAGAAAGGATCGGCGATCCTGTTCATTAGCGCGGCGCTCAATCATCCCTTTGCGCTCCAATTGGTCGAGTATTCGGGTAATATTCGTCTGATCCTTCTCCGCTCGAGTAGCGAGCAGTTTCTGGGTAATCCCGTCCTCGCAGGCCAGACGATGAAGCACGACCCACTGTTCCGTCGTCATATCGTATGGCTGAAATTGAGAGCCCAAAAGCTGTGTCATTCGGCGCCCGGCATGATTCAGAATAAACCCCAGGGAATGATCCATCTGCATAACACAAACCTCTTCTCGAAAATTAGTTGCTATAGCAATTATATTCTTAGCATATATATTCGTCAAATCATTTTGAGGTGTTCTGTATAAGATAGTGGAGATCGGACATACTAATTTTCGACGGTGATTCAGAGAGGTGTTGTGTCGCATATTATGTAGACGAAATACCAGGGAAGTTGTTGTTGAATCTACCGTAAAGCGAGGAGATGTGCCGCAGGCCATTAATGTAGTCAAAAACTGCAGGAATGTGATGAGGTAGTTACCGAGCGAAGTAGGTTTCAAGGCAAAAGTACCATCAATTTGTCACCGTCGAAAAGGACTCCGCGAGGAGTCCTTTTTCTTTTGCGAGTTAGAACTGATTCAAATCACTGCTCTCAATGATCGGCTTGGGATAGCCGTTAATAGCCACTTCAATCATGGCGCGGCCAACCTTTTCCGAGGTCGTGACCGAATTCGGGAACCATTTTTCCAGCATCGGGTAAAAAGGTTTCATGACCGTATAAACGGCCTGATAGAGCTTCGTTTTGGATCTGACGCCATGCAGAGGCAGAATGCCACCAGGTCTGAACATATACGCCGCTGTAAAAGGCAGTTTGAGCAGGTCATTTTCTGTTTTGCCTTTGATCCGCGCCCACATGCTGCGCCCTCGCTCAGAGCTATCCGTACCGGCTCCAGTCACATAGGTGAACGTCATGGCGGGGTTCAGCCTCACTAACGTTTTTGCCACACTCATCGTTAAATCGTACGTTATCGCTTTATATTTCTCCTCGCTCATACCCGCAGAAGAGACGCCAAGGCAGAAAAAGCAAGCATCAAATCCGGACAGTTTGCCCTCCAAGGCTGACAGATCCAGCAAATTCACGTGCACGAGCTCGTTGAGTTTCGGGTGCTGTTGGCCAGTCGCATTCCGCCCGATGGTTACTACGCGCTTGATCCGAGTATCAAGGAGACATTCCCGCAGCACAGATTGCCCTACCATGCCGGTGGCTCCGAAAAGAAGAACGTTCAATGAGATCACACCTCTCTCTTTACTTCCATTGTTTCCGCTAAAAAGGGTTCATAACCGATGCAGCTTCCGGTAATGCGAAGGCGTAATGCGCATGCGCTTTTTAAACACGCGGCTCAAGTAGAATTCATTCTCGAACCCGCATCTTCCCGCAATTTGCTGCAGCGTCAAGTCGCTATCGAGCAAAAGTTTCTGTACCTTCTGCAATCTCAAAGAAGTGAGGTAATCCAGCGGCGCCATGCCGGTCGTTTTTTTGAATCTCCGCGTAAACTGCACCTGTGTCAGCCCTAGCTCCATGGCGAGCTGTTTCAAATTGAACGAGGACGCTGCATGCTCCAGCATGTAGGCAATAGCTTTCTGCACAAGGATGTCCTCACCCGAAGGTGTGCGAGAATCTGACTGCCATTCTTCCACAACCTGCATCCAGATATCCGTCACAAAGTGATGACGTAAAGCAGTGGAGGCCTCTGTATGAAGCTCCGTCCACTTCCGTAAATACGTATAAGTGGATGTCAGCCGATGCAGATCATGGACGGTTACTTTGCCGGCAGGGATGTTGTCCTCCGTAAGCAAGGCACCGTCCTCTTCATGTACCCATCGCAGCAAAAACACGTGAAAAGACAAGGGATGGACCATTTCTCTCTGAAAAGCAACGCCAGGCGGACAAAACACGAGATCACCGAACGAAGCCGTACCTTCGTGCGGACCGATGCTATAAGTGAAACTGCCATCTTCCACGCCAAATACCACCCAGAAGTCGTTGATGTCCACTTGAACTTGAAAGGCGGCTTTCTCCTTCCAGTAGACATGGCTGATCACTTCCGGTTTCGTGTTTGTTATATCGCGTACTCGCACGATTTGCCCCTCACTTCTGCCAATTTGTCCCACATGACTAGCATATACGAAACCGTAGAAGCAAGATAGATAGGAATGAAATTTTGTATAAGTTTATGTTGCAGTCGTGCATGGAGTAAAGCGCTTACTATACATTAAAATGAGGACATAAGCAAGCGTTGAGGGGGAAAGGTAAATGAAAGAGGAACGGGTAAAAACGGATATTTCCGTTATTGGCGGCGGGTTATCCGGTGTGTGTGCAGCCATTGCTGCGGCAAGGCTTGGGCAAACGGTAGCGCTCATCCAGAATCGGCCTGTATTAGGCGGAAACTCCTCCAGCGAGGTGCGTGTTTGGGTCTGCGGCGCGACAGGGCACGGAGTCAACCGCTATGCGCGGGAAACTGGCATTATGGGGGAGCTGTTCGTCGAAAACCAGTTTCAGAATATGGACGGCAATCCGTATTTATGGGATTTGACGGTGCTCGAAGCGGTGCGCGCAGAGTGCCGTATTCAGCTTTTTCTCAACACGGACGTTCATGAGGTGGAGGCTGATGGCGAAGAGGATCATCGGATGATCCGCAGTGTTACAGGTTGGATGATGGGTTCTGAGCGAAAAATCCGTTTCGAAAGCGAAGTATTTCTGGATTGCACAGGGGATGGGCTCATCGGGTTTCTGGCTGGTGCGAAGTACCGGATTGGACGTGAAGCGAGAGCGGAGCATGGCGAGGATTGGGCGCCGGAGGTGGCGGATGGGATCACGCTGGGCAGCACGATTTTATTTTACACGAAAGATGTGGGCCATCCCGTTAAATTCCATCCTCCGAGCTTTGCCAAAGATATTACGAAGACATCGATACCGATCAAAAGAGTTATACGCAGTGGAGATTCGGGCTGTCATTATTGGTGGATTGAGTGGGGCGGCGAGCTGGACACTGTGCATGAAAATGAAAAGATTCGTGATGAGCTATGGTCCGTCATCTACGGAATTTGGGATTATATTAAAAACTCCGGCAACTTCGAAGCGCAGCAGATGACGCTTGAGTGGGTCGGTGCTTTGCCCGGAAAAAGGGAGTACCGGCGATTTGTCGGCGATTATGTCCTGACTCAAAACGACATTATGGCGCAGACGCCTTTTGAGGATCGTATCGCCTTCGGCGGGTGGTCGATTGATTTGCATCCTCCGCAGGGAATGTACGCGAAGGAAAGCGGCTCTAAGCACTTGCATGCCGACGGCATCTACCATATTCCGTTTCGTTCACTGTACTCGGTGAATGTCAGCAATCTGTTGATGGCGGGACGCAATATCAGCACTTCGCATGTTGCGTTCGGGACGACGCGGGTCATGGCCACGTGCGCCGTCATTGGAGAGGCGGCAGGGACGGGGGCGGCCCTGTGCGTGCAAAAGCAAGTGATGCCCCGCGAGCTGCATCAGAAGCATCTGAAGGAGCTGCAGATGACGTTGCTGCGTCAGGATGCTTCGATCATTGGCCTGCGCAGCGAAGATGAAGCGGATCTGGCCCGCAGGGCCCAGGTAACGGCGTCGAGTACATTACGCCAGGTGGGCGTGGAGCGGGCTGTGGAGCCCAGACGCTTGCACACGGACGTGGCTGTGGTATTCCCGGTAGCTCCAGCGCTGCGGGGCTTCGAGCTTCTGACGGATGTCTCGGAGGCTACGACGATGACCGTGGAGCTGTGGGATACGGGACGCGCTGAGAACTATGTGCCGAAGAGCTTGATTGCGGCTGTATCAGCCCGTGTTGCGACAGGTGAGCGCCAGTGGGTGGGTTTTGATCTACGCTGGGAGCCGGAGGTGGAGCAGAACGCGTTCGTCATTGTCAAAGCGAACGAGAACGTGACTGTTTACCATGCAAATGAGCCGGTAACAGGGACGATCGCTTTCGTAAAGGGCGCGAAGCCGATTGTTGATCCGAAGCTGGAGGATCATCAGCCGGAGCAGCCGGTTGTGCTGTGGAGCATGAAAGGCGGCTTAGACCGCAAGCCGATCTGCTTCCGATCACCGGAAGCGTCAACGGCTTTCTCGGCTGAGCGTGTGACGGACGGCTATCTGCGTCCTTACGGCACTCCGCATCTGTGGATGTCGGAGCAGATGGCAGCAGGCAGGGAAGAGTGGCTTGAGCTGGCATGGGAGGAGCCGAAGGAGATGAAGCGGGTGCAGGTGACTTTCAATGACAATGTGAATCAGGATCTGATCAATTTGCACGCGTTCAGGACGTCCTTTGACGTCATGCCGGAATTGGTGAAAGACTACCGGATTGAGACTTGCGTGGACGGGACGTGGGTCGTTCTGCTGCGGGAGACGAACAACCGGAAAAGGACGCGAAGACATGAGTTGGCAAGCTGCGTTTCTGCTGCGCAATTGCGATTGATCGTCGAGTCGACGAATGGGAGTCCGAGCGCGGAAGTGGTGGAGATAAGGGTATATGGGTAAAAAGAGCGGATTCGACTTCGAAGTGAGGTGAAAGGATGAGGATAGCGCGTTTGGATTGGCACGTCGTTGGACGTAATCCAATGAAAGTATGGTTTTGGCTGCTGAAACGGCAATTTCATTGGATGAAATCCAATGCCGAGATAGAATATAAGGCAGTAATAGGGGCTTTGTGCTGCGGAGTTCGTTGGATTTCGTCCAATGAAATGTATGTTTAGCCTGCAAATAAAGCTAGTTCATTGGAAATCATCCAATGAGGCTCCCCTAGGCATCCTATCTACAAGTTGATTGAATATCCTAGGGGGTTGCCTTCTGCCCGCTGCCTGCTACCCTTTCAACCCTGAGCTGGCGAAGCCCTCAACGAACCATTTCTGACAGACGATTACGACGATGAGAAGAGGCAGCAGAGCGGATACCGAAGCAGCCATGGTAAGGACATAATTGGTCCCGAACTCTTCGACGTAGCTGGTTAACCCCAGTGGAATCGTAAAGAGATGTTTGTCTCTGAGGTAAATAAGCGGACCTTCGTATTCATTCCAATGGGAAGTGAAGGAGAGAATGAGCAGGGTGACGATGGCAGGTTTGATCAGCGGCAATGAAATTTGCCAGAAGGTGCGCCAGTACCCGGCTCCGTCTACACGGGCGGCTTCAAGCAATTCATTGGGCAGCGTGCTGAAGAACTGTCTCATCAAAAAAGTGCCAAATACTGTAAACAAACCTGGCAAAATAAGTGAATAGTGCGTGTTAATCAGTTTCATCGAATCGAACAAGATAAAACGCGGGAGTAGAAGCACTTGGCTTGGAATCATCATCGTTGATAGGTAGAGCAGGAACAGGAAGTTGCGGCCTTTGAAGCGGATTTTGGCGAAAGCATAGCCAGCCATTGCACTCGTGAGTAAGTTTCCAGCAACTGTAATCCCGGTAATTTTAATGGAGTTCAAATAGAACAGATAAAAGGGGTTAGGACCCGTCCATACTTGCTTGTAATTTTCAAAATGCCATGTTTTTGGAATCCAATCAATCGGATACTTGAAAACTTCGCCATTGATTTTAAAAGAAGTAGAAATCATCCAGATATAAGGCAGTATCATGATTAGCGCGAAGGCTGCCAATACGATGGTAATGATGGCTTTGATAACCCAAGACAGCTGCTTGTTTTTAGCTCGCGTTTTTTGTTGGGTGGATTGCACCGGATAGGTAGTTTCCATTTCCATGATGGTTCTCCTTTCTTCCTAAAAGTGATCCTGCCAACGCTTTTGGCTTTGCCACTGAATGAGCGTAATGATGAAGATAATGGTGAACAGCACCCACGACACAGCAGCCGCATAGCCCATTTTATAGAAACGGAAAGCAAGCAGATAGATGTGATAGGACAGCACCATCGTTGAATCAATCGGACCTCCTTGCGTCATAACGGCGACTGGACCGAACACTTGGAAGGACCAAATGATGAGCGTAATGGCAATGAGAAATGTGGTCGGTGTTAGCATGGGGACGGTGATTTGGAAAAATTGCCGCATCTTTGAGGCGCCGTCAATCTCGGCCGCTTCGTACAAATCTTTAGAAATGCCTTGTAGGCCTGCCAAGTAAATGACCATGGCATAACCGATGGTGACCCATACGGACATGATAATAATGGCAAAAAGCGCGGATTTCGGACTTGATAGCCAGCCTGGCGGATGTTCGATACCGATCGATAACAGGAATTGGTTGATGGGTCCGTTCGTTGCACGGTACATGATGCTCCATATGACGGAGACGGCAACAAGGGAAGAGACGTAAGGTAAAAAAATCAGCAGCCGCAGCGTATTTTTGAAAAACACATATTTGTTTAGAATAACGGCCATGAACAAGCCGATTACGATGGAAGCGGGTACGCTGACTAAGGTAAACACGGTATTATTTTGCAGCGATTTAAGAAATTTCGGATCACTTGGCAGCGCTTTGAAATTATCGAAGCCAACCCATGTGATACCGGCGAATCCTTTGAGGTACTCCCAGTCCACAAAGACCAGATAAAGACTGAATAGAATGGGCAATAAAATAAATGCGAGATACCCGGTAAGATTAGGTAAAATGAACAGGTAACCGGCGAGATTCTCCCTGAATTTCGCGGTTTGCCAGAATGGTCTCATGGGCGAGTCATCCTTTCGTTTCATGTGTTAGGCTTCCTTTATGAAAAAGCTATCCCCAGGTCACTGAATGACTTGTGGGGACAGCTTCCTTGGCAGCGTGAACTTATTTTTTGGCGCCTTTGATCGTTGTATCGGAGCGGGTTTTCATCGTTTCGAGCGTTTTATCAATCGGTTGGACGCCGAGTAAATACTTCTCCATTTCGTCCTTGTAGATGGCTTTCAGCTCTGTAGGGACAGGTACATTGTAAGCTGTTGGGAATGTGTAGTTTCCAGCGAGCAATGCTTTCAAGGAATCTTCATCAATCAAATCTTTGGCATCGCCGATTAGGATAGAAGCGATTTTGCCTGCATCGGCTTTTTTATTCGTCGGGATACGACCGCCGGGAACCATCGACATGTTGCCTTCTTGCAGGTACCAGGAAATGAACTTCATGGCAGCTTCTTTGTTTTTACTGTTTTTGTTAATGGACATATAGTCACCCATACCGCCGCCGGGGTTAACGTTGCCCCCAGCCGTAAATTGCGGATACGGAGCGAAAGCAACTTTGAAATCGTGAGGGAAGCTCTTCGTATCTTTGATATAACGGATGATATAGATTTGAGAAGGCGTCATAGCCGCTTTACCTGTCAGCAGCTCGTTCTGCACTGTAATTTTGCCGGCGACGGCTTCGGAATATTTCATCATAATGCCTTTGCTCTCCAGGCTTTGTTGCAGCTCCAAACCTTTCTTCAGAGCGGGGCTGTTGAAGTTGGACGTGCCGTCATCTGCGATGAAGGAGTCTTTGGCTTTGCCGGTTTGCAGGATAATTTCCCCGAAGGTGGACAAAGCGGGGTCAAGCATCGTGCCTTTGCGCTCGCCTTTGTTGAGCTTCGCCGCAAGGGCGCTGAAGTCATCCCAGGTCCAGGCGGTGGGCAGCTTCTCGCCGGCTTCGTCTAATGCCTTTTTATTGAAAAGCACGGCACCGACGTTCTTGTTGGCAGGCAGATAATAATATTTGCCGTCTGCAAATTTCTTGATATTGGCGCTGCCGATAATCCCTTCCACGTCAAACCCCGCTTTGGCAATCAGATCGTCGAGAGGTTCTGCCATGCCGGCGGCTTGGCGCTTCGTCATTTTATCATCGCCGTAGTTCATATAAATGTCCGGTGCGTCTGTATTGGAGAGCAGAGCAGTCTCAAGCTTCAAGTTACCGGGGTCGTCATTCACATAACGGATATATTCAACCTTAATGTTCGGGTTTGCTTTGTTCCAATTGTCGACGGCTTCTTGCGGACCGCTTTCGGGCGGTACGCCTCCCCAAAACTTCAGTGAAACCGGCTTCTGGACTTCAGGTGTCGGAGCTGCGGCAGCCGTTGCTGCTGCTGGCGCTGCAGTGGCGGAAGCTGCGGGTGCGACATCGGTTTTTGCGCAGCCAGCTACGAAAACGCTTACAGCGAGAGCGAGCGATGCACTTACTCCAAAGAGTTTCTTCATGTGTTCATCCCCTTTTCTTTTGGTAATTAAATCGTAGTGGAATCCTCCAGAAAAAGACACGCACGATTCTTTCAAAATTAAGCATTATTCTATGATGATCGACCGCCGAAATACAATTTGCGGAATTCAGTTGGATACATACCTTCGAGTTGTTTAAAGCTGCGGCTGAAATGATTCGGGTCGGCGTAGCCGATTTTCTCCGAGATTTCGAATATTTTGTAATCGGGATTTTTGAGCAGTTCTCTAGCCGTTTTCATCCGAACGTTGGTCACATAATCCGTGATCGTTTTACCGGTTTCCTTTTTAAATAACATGCTCAAGTAATTTTCGGTGTAACCGACTTTGCACGCTAAATTCGCTACTTTCATGGGCAAATTGTACTGATCCGTAATGATGCGTATGACGGTTTGAATTTCAGGGCGCAGCTTTTCTTTGCCATGCTGCCGCTTGTAATCCATGAAGACAGGAATCCAGCCGACGAACCAATCCGCCAATTCCTGCAGCGTTTCCGCGTTCCGGATTACATGATACGGGTATTGATTCTCGTGAAGCGTTACGGAGTAAATATCGTTGCCATCCGCTTTAAAACTGCGGGAAAACATATGCAGCAGACTGAGCCAAGTTTCGCGCAGCATAAGCGGCGGTACGTCTTTTTTACTCAGGAGCTCTTGCGTCCAGTCCTTCAACCGCTGCCTAAGTCCGGACTCATCCTGTTCATCAATTCGTTTACGTAAGTTCTCTTCGTCCCAAGGGTCCGACAGCCGGTGTGCAGCAGGTGGGATCTGGTGATAGGCAACGATGCATGAGCGTCCGAAATAAAACCGATAGCTAAGCGAATAATCGGCCTTCTCATAGGCTTGTTGAAGTAGATAAGGATCTTCTAGTGGCGGTGAAACACCGCAGGAAATGGAAATTTTGAGGAAAGTGTGCACCGCGTTTTGCATTTCCTGCAGGACTGCAGGGTTCAATTGGCCGATGAGCACGCAAAATTTGCCGCCGCCGATCTCGAGCAATTCCCCATTTCCATATTTTTTTAAAATCTCGCTGAGTACATTCTTCACTGTGTATGTCAGAAGCCGATCGCTTTGAAACCGGTTGTTATGCGTTAGTTCCTCATAAGATTCGATTTGAATCGCAATCGCGGACAGAGGAGCAGGGAAAGGCTCCAGTTGAAATTCAATGAATTCCTGCTCGATTTCTCTGCGGGAGGAATGGCCCAGTACGAGCTCGCGCAGCCGCTTTTCCTTTACTTCGCTGCTGTATTGATTCACTTTTTGCTCCAGCTTTGTATAGGCGGTTTGGCCCTGCTTCTCAATCTGAAGCTGTTCCTTAATGGCGCGAAGCTTCTGCATAAGCTCGGAAGGTTGAATTTCCAGCTTCGTTATGTATTCCGTAGCCCCAAGCCGCAAGGCCTTCTGCACATACGCGAAATCGCTATGATTTGATAGAATGAGGCATTTCATGGCCGGCCAGCGTTCTCGAATGATTTGTAGCAGCTCCAGCCCATCCATGTCCGGCATGCGGATATCCGTAAGCACGATTTCACAAGGATGATTTTCCAGAATCGCCAAAGCTTCGAGGCCGCTCGCTGCTTCGCCGATCACTTGAAATTCCTCGTTATTCATAGGAATAATCGTCTTTAACCCAATACGTACCAAAATCTCATCATCTACGATCAGAATGCGCATCATGAGGCTCCCTCCTGTTAAGTGGCAGTATCAATGTCAATCGAACACCTTCGTTCGGAGAGCTGGCGATGTGTATGCCGTATTGTGCGCCGAAATGCAACTTGATTCGTTCATTCACATTCCGAATGCCGATCCCGCTGAACTTGACGTGGGGTTGATGAAGTTCGTTCTCCACTTGTTGGATTTTCTCCAAGCTCATACCGACACCGTTATCCTGCAGGAGGATGTGAAGTTTCCCGGCGACTTCCATAGCTTGGAGCTCAATCCTTAATGGAAAGTGGTTGCCGTGTATAATGCTATTCTCGATAGCGGGCTGAAGCGTAAATTTCAACACTTCACAGTCGAGCAGCGATTCCGGAATATCACAAGAGAACTTGATTTGGTCATGATAACGAATTTCCTGCAAGGAAAGGTAGACCTGAATGTAATCCAGTTCTTCACGGAGCGTCACGAACTCCTGTTCATTGCGCATCGTGAAGCCCAGCAGCTTGCCCAGCTTCGTAATCATTTCGCTGACGTGCTCTGCGCCCGAAAGAATTGCCATCCACTTAATGGAATTAAGCGTATTCAGCAGAAAATGAGGATTGATTTGAGCTTGAAGCGCTTGAAACTGCGCCTTCTGCTTGCGCTGCTCCTCATCGTATAAGTTTGCAATCAAATGCTGTAGATGGCTGACCATTTTGTTGAAATTGCTCCCCAGGACGGCGATTTCATCTTCGCCTTTTATCGTGACCATCGTATTAAATTCGCCTTTTCCAACTCTGTTCATCGACTTGGCGAGCTGTTTGAAAGGACTTGTCACGCGAAGCATCAAGATAATGAAAGCGATCGCAAATAAGAAAAACCAAGCGATGACCCAACCGATGGACTTATCTTTCTCACGGCTTAGCTGTGTGGCAAAATCCTTTTGGTTCATTAGTTGGACCAGCCGCCAGCCCAACTGGGGGACATAGGCGTCATTTACGAGGTAACTCTGGCCGTCCAAGGTTATTTTCTGAATGCCGCTGGCGTCTTTGTGCATGTCTTGGAGTGACTCTGAGGCTTTAAAATGACTGGACGTACTGTCCCCGAGCAAAAGCCTCTGGTCTTGATCTAACAGAAAAGAGATGACGCCGGATTCCTGCTGCTGGCGCAGCTCCTGGGCATTATAGAAAAATATCGGGATCGGAACCCCGATCATGAAAATACCGTAATTGCTCGTATATTCGCCATTGACTTGTCTGGTCATGGCAACGAGGTCTTGGCTGCCAGCCGCCGTGCGCAGCGTATAGGGCACAGACCAATAGGGAGAGCCGCCAAGCTGCAGAGTGGGTTGATACCAGCTTTCCTTGCGATAGGAGGCAATATCCGTCTTGGTGACCGCTGACCAGGTGGTGTGTGTATAACCCCGGTTGTCATAGAGCCCTAAGTAAGCATCGCTGTCAAGCAGCAGGTCTTTCACGTTAGACAGTTTTTTTTGCAAGCTGGTCAGTTTAATGAAAGAGCTGTAACTATCGGACCAATCAGCAGGCTCTCGAAGGAATTTTTCAGTTTCCGGATCGTTGATAATAAGGCTGGAGGCTTTAATAATACGAACGGCCAGATCGTTCATCATGTCTGCTTTTTGCGCCACAGCGGCTTGGTTAGATTGATTGAGCTGCATCTGGACAATAAGCTCAGAGGAATTGTAGAAACGGTAAAGAATGATGACGACGGGTAAAATGATGAGAACAAACAGGGAAATAAGAATTTTCCCGCGCAGTGTTTTGAAGGGACTTCGCAATAGATTCATGGCCGTCACCATTCCTGTATTTATCCTAGTAGGAAGAATTATCTCTATCATACAACGGATGATTCCGATCATGCCACAGAACTTGAAAGCGTTTCAAAAGATCAAAGAATTTGCCGTAAACTAAAAAGAATCGTGCTAATTTTGGCTTGTTGGTGCACGCAAATTGAAAGCAAAAAAATCCCTCGAGGCATAACCTCAAGGGAAGGGATTTCGTAGCTGAACTCAGTGGTATTCGTGCCGCGGCAATAAGTGACCCAAGTTTACAAATTCACCTTGGTTTGCACGATATTCTTAAGTACATCACAGGAAAGATCCGATTTAAAATCTTGTATGGTATACAAAGCTTGCTGCTCATCAATTCCTAGCACGCTTGTGAAGTAATAAAGCATATGATCATAGATTGAACCATAATCTTTAAGCTCACTGGGGTTATCAGACAAATAGTGTTGATGCTGCTTGATGAGCTTCTCGGTGACTGCTTTCAAAGTGAAGTACCTCCAACGGATGATACAATCAATCTACCATATTTATTGAAGGGAGAACAGGGATAATTTTATGCAAATGAAAACAGCACCACAACCTGATTGGTCGTGATGCTGCTCAATGCTGTGACAGTCTTACATGTGTAAGCCGCTTAAACTCGCGCCATCGGCGAAAAATCGCATGATGTTAGTCTCTACGGTTGGATCCGGTATTAAAGGAGGCGCTTGGTGCGGTTTGATTCGGGCATCAATGACGATATTATCGCATGCCCAATGTTTATTCTCATAATAACTGTTCACCCCATGAATATCATGGGAGGGGTTGCTGCGCGTAAAGGTACCCCAAACGAAATTGTCAATGGATTCGCTTATAAATTGGCTGTCATCGCAGACGATGAGGAGCGGACAAGTGGGGAGTGGGCCTTTTGCCGCGATGGCCTCGCATAATTCTCTCATTTCCGTTTGCGTCTCGTCGTAACTTTTAAATTCAGAAACCTGAATCGCGACGATTCCCGGCATGACCAAATGAGCGTGTTCAATTCCCTTTATGTCATTTAAAACTTCAGGCACCTCAAGGCACAATTCTCTTTTTACATCCCCAACGGCCGCAAAAACAACCTTACTTCCGCTATTGAGCCCAGTACCCGAGTAATCGAGCGTATCGATGGTCGTATTTGTATGAAAATGAAGGTCGCGATGAAGATCCATTCTAGCTAAAATGTACGTTAAAAAATGCTCGACATCATGCGAATCCAGAGGCTGGCTCTCTTCCGCCGTAATGAATAAATATTTGGCCAAGCTCACTTGCCCCGTTCCTAGAATGCGATTGGCAATTGTGAGCAGCTCCGCCGGTTGTTTGACTTGTTGATAAGGGGTATACCGTTCACTTCCGATCGCAAAGAGCAAGGGATGCACTCCCGCTGCATCGACGGCATGGACTTCTTTGACACCAGGAATTTCTTGCTTGATCGCATCTCCGGTTAGTTCATGAATTAAAGCGCCGAACGCCGTATCCTCTTGAGGAGGCCTGCCAACGACAGTAAATGGAAAGACCGCATTTTTCTTGGCGTATACTTTATGCACTCTCATGAGTGGAAAAGGATGCGTCAGGCTGTAATAGCCCAAATGATCGCCGAAAGGGCCTTCCGGCTTGGTTTCACCCGGATATATTTCGCCTGTGATAACAAAATCAGCATCATGGCTAATGCAGTATCCATCTATATAGCTGTAGCGGAAGCGGCGTCCTGAAAGCAAGCCGGCAAAAGTGATCTCACTCATGCCTTCCGGCAAAGGCATCACGGCTGATAACGTATGGGCCGGCGGCCCCCCGATAAAAATACTTACCTTCAAAGGAAGTCCCTTCTTGGTTGCTTTGTCCTGGTGCACGCCGATGCCGCGATGAATCTGATAATGCAGGCCGATCTCTTTATTCAATTCGTATTCGTTTCCGCTCAGTTGAATCCGATACATCCCCAAATTGGAATTCATAATGCCCGGTTTCTCCGGATCTTCCGAGTACACCTGGGGCAAAGTGACGAAGGCACCGCCATCCTCCGGCCAGTGTCGAATCAGAGGGAGATCAGCGATGCTGACTTCTTCGAAAGAAGCTGGCAGTCCGCCGGATACTTGGAGCGGCAGTGCTTTCCATGCAGCAAGCCCTGTTCCGAAATGTTTCAAAGGGCTTTTCATGGCCTTCATGGGATCGCTTCGCAAAGAAATGACCTGCTGTACGCCTTCCCACGTATGACGAAAAATATATTTGCTGCGCTCAACCGTGCCAAAAAGGTTGGATACCGCGCGAAACTTCGATCCTTTTACATTTTCGAATAACAAAGCAGGGCCCCCAGCAGCATGAACTTTCATATGAATGGCGGCCATCTCAAGCTCAGGATCGACTTCTTCATGAATACGAACCAAATGTCCGTTGTTCTCTAAATCAATGAGGCATTCTTCTAAATTTTGATAGATCATGATATTCTCCAATCGGATAGCTATTCCCCAAAGGTCTTATTTGATACTGTCATTCTACAACAAATAGCGCCAAAAATAAAAAACACGTCAGATTGACGTGTTGGTTTCGCCTCCTTTTAAACAGGAAGCAGTTCATAGGCTAACTTTTTGATAACATCCTTGTGTTGCGGGTACAGCTTAAGCAGTTCTTCTTGGGAAAATAGTTCAAAATCCTGAAAATCAAATCCAGGCGCTACCATGCATCCGACAAGCGAAAACGTATTTTCTTCCATGACCGAAGATCCGAAAATGCAGTTTTTTGGCACCAAATATTGTGGGGTTTCTCCATTATCCAAATGAAGTCCTAGCTTGACTTCCTCATACGTGCCATCCTCGTGAATGACATGAATCGTAAGCGGGCTTCCAGCGTGAAAATACCATAACTCATCCGACTTCAAGCGATGGAAATGCGAGACATCATGAGATTGCAGCAGAAAGTAGATGCTCGTATAAAGCAGGCGTGAGCCATTAAACGCGACGGACAACTCTTGATCCGTAATTTTTTCTTCAGCTTGGAAAGTACGTTTATAATATCCGCCCTCGGGGTGAGCTTCGAGTTCCAGTTTAGAAATCCAATATTCAGGGCTATTTGTAAGCATGTCATCAGTTCCTTTAGTTTAGTGTAGCATTCCAAGCTTGTATTATAATCTAGCAGGTCCGTGAGATCAATCATAGCTTGCTAGATAAAGAGTTTCTTGCCAGACCCGAGCAAAGGCCACTGCTATCTCTATGTTGCATTTTATGCAATATTGAGGCCTCAGGCCGGCCGGTGCCGCCTTCTACGTTGTACATAGTACAACGATTTGGGCAGGATAGAGCAGTTTTCATGCTATTTCGATTGAAATCATTGCACTTAGTGCAATGAAGAGCGATGTGGTGGGGTTTAAAGCTGTTTTATGTTGTACAAAGTGCAACAAGGAGATGGAAGCGAGGGGCCGTGGCGCAAGGCGGTCATGCAGAGTAATAAAAAAACCGCGATCCGAAAGGGACGCGGGTTAGGAAGGACGCCAGCTTACAGTTTTATTTTAAGTCCAGTTAAAATATAATCCCATTCTTTCAAGTTGTTCGTGCTTGGAATCTGGACCACACAGACATGATCCAATCCCCAATCTAACTCCATAACTCGCTCTAAATTCGCAATAGGATTAACGATAAGTATTTTAAAATCACCTTTTGTAATCTCCCGCAAAACTGACTGCAATTCGGCCGCTTGGTCATAGGTGGCAAGGAGTCTAACAAAAAGTGAGGAGTTAGATGCCGAGGATTCTTCTAGAAACCGCCGAATGCGCAAATTCAATTTCGCTTTATAAACATGATAAGTGTAGTACCAACTTTCATTTGGAATAATAGGAAAGTCATGAACGGAGGTCACATTATAGTGCGTGTCTTTGATGAAATAGGAGGGTACTTTTTGAACAACGGCTGCAAATTCATCGACATACTGTGAACTGCCCTCTACTACTCGCAAGTTGGAGAGATCCATAAATCCTTGGAATTTATTAGCTAATAATCTATTTACATCGGTAAGCGATGTAGAAATAACCCAATCCAAAGGCATCGAAAATTTTCTTAACTTGTGTCTCCTAAGGTGACCTGCCGGATCACAGTTCTGTCCCAAGCTAGCAACTAAATCATACGTTGTTCGGTTGAGCTCATGTAAGTTCATCATATACCCTCCACCTTTCCACTATTATTAGATTCAAATCTAGTTGGAAAAGGTTGGATAAATGAACCAGTGCGAATATCATTATTTTTACAAATTATCCCATGATTATAAATCAAATAACGTCAGAATGTCCGTTAGGATTCAAAGGATTGTTTCGCTCAGAATCCCCAGGCTGTTCAATCGAAAATGCAATAACTGCCCAAGACCCTTTTGCAATAAGGCAGTTGGCTGGCATTTCGTTCAATGAATTCGGGGATGTTTTTTGTTTTAGCTACTAGTATTTTTCTTTGATTTTTTTAAAAAACCAGAGGTAAAACCAGTATGAAATTAATAAAGTAATTGTTAATGTGATGTAGCTCAAATACCAAGTCCAATGTATGTATTTGATTAATTCTGTATGAGTCTCTAAAACGACTTCAATTATTGTAATTACCGTTGGAAAACTAAGTGTATAAATTGTTTTAAACAGCCATGTTTTTTGCTTCGGGAAATAGACATTAAAAATGGCACTCACAGCTGGTAAGATGAAAAACTCAAAAGAAAAACTCGCTTTGTAAGCCATTTGTAGAATGCCGACAGGATACTCGATTAATCCGCCTTCGACAACTAAAGCTCCGAACAACCAGGAAGGTACTTGCATAAATAAAAAGCTGAGAATTGCTTGTAGCAGGTTTTTTCGGTTGATAAATATTAACAGCAGAATAACAGTAACGATCCAAGCGGACCAAAGGAGTATCGTATCCATGAGTATGACCATCCATGTTTGTAATACATCCATTATGATCCGAAAAGATGAGCTTTAATCGTTTAGAGCAAGCTGCTCCAAATCATTTTTTCACTAAGAATCCGAATAGTTGTAACGGCACTAAACTCACTCTGGAATACCTTTCTTGATGTCTGCGAGTGCTTCACGAAAAGGTCGTACTTTCTGCTTTTTCAAAGCTTTCATACCTTCATCCAGCAGTTTATACAGTTTGAATTTACCAACTATTCTTTCGTATCTTTCAAGACTCATCACAACAAGATCGCCTTGGCCATTTTTCGTAATGTAGACAGGTTCATCAATTTATGGCAAAACTCAGAGATCTCGTTGTAATGATTTCTTTGAACTGAACTTGGTCGAGTAGTGGACAATTCACTTCCTTCTCGTTACTGTACGAGCGGATGCCCCCTACCACCGTAGTCATTTTCACAATCCCTAAAATATCTCAACATCTTAATACATAAAGATCTTTGCTGTTTAAAGGAACTGTTTGCGAACGATCAATACCTCAATTTAATGAAGCAGTGCTAAGTGGATTTCTCTATAAGGCTTCGGACAAATCATATGGGACTGAAATATCATTTACTTTGTATTTTGTTGTTGTTTAATTCCTGCTTGGGCTGCCATTACTCCTCTAACGATGGCTTGCTCGAGCACTACCGCAGCTACTGTCCCGACTGCTGTCACAGCAGCATTGCCTATAAGCCCGCTTCTATCGGTTCCGGTAGCTATACAGAATACAGTATCGCCGTCGGCTTGAATATGCACCGGTGAAATCGCTCGCGCCATTCCGTCATGGGCGAGTGTCGCTACCCTACCTGCCTCAGCTTTGTCTAGTTTGGCAGTGGTTGCGATAACGGCGATGGTTGTGCTCCTGTTCTGGATCGAGCTCGGCATTGGGGGTATTCCTTCAAGAATTGCCCTGGTTTGGTTAACGAATTTACCATTAGGTTTGAGTGCCCCGGCTATGATATGGTCATGATCCCAAATATCTCCAAGGGCATTAACTACTACAATAGCAGCTACGATAGGCCCGCCCGGGATTTGCCAAGAGGCGGTTCCAACTCCGCCCTTCATCGGTGTACCGTAGATTTTCCCTACCGTCGCACCTGCTCCAGCACCAACACTGCCTTGTGCCACGGTACCGGCCTTCGCAGCTTTTGCTGCTTTGTAGCCTAGTTGTGCGTCAGGTCTGCGGGAGCCTTTCGCATAATAAAGGTCAAAAATAACAGCCGCAGGTACGGTAGGAAGTGGTCCAACACCTGTCGGAGTACCATACCCATGCTCTGCAAGCCAGTTCACGACCCCTGCTGTTGCCGCAAGGCCGAAGTTACTGCCGCCCGTAAGAAGAACTCCTTGTATGAGGTCCGTTGAAGTTCCGGGTTTAATAGCATCTGTCTGCTCCGTACCCGGAAAGCCGCCTCTAACATCCACGCCGGGAACTGCGCCCTCAGGATATAAAATAACCGTACAACCAGTACGACCGGTTTTATCCTCTGCATGCCCCACCAGGACACCCGGAACATCGGTAATACTTCCTTTGGGATGAACTTTTGTTCCCTTACCAATTAAATTGTTGGCACTTGGCCCAATCGGTTGATTAAGTATACTGCGATCGTCTTGATATATGGTCTGGTCGGGATTTTTATCATTATTGAAAAAAACTTTGTTGAATCTTTTTGTTATTCCCTTGCCTCGGTAAATCCCAGAATTTCTCATTTGAACTGGAAAACCCCAGTATTTCGCCGATCCATTAGCATTGTCTGCGTTCCTGCGCTTCTCAACAAGCGATGCATCCGCTGGGCGTATGAGTTTCGCGGTCAATTTTGTTTTCTTTCTATCCATGATTTCATCTCCGATTTCATGCAGTATGGGACTGCTTCAAGCCTTATTTGATGACATTCACCTATAAATAGTATGTTTGGGATGATAAATGTGCTCTGATAAAAAGCAATTTTTTTCAATCGGAGAAATACAAAAGAATTGCTTCGGAATCGAAAGAAGAACTTGCCGAGGAGAAAGATTACCAGAGAAGATATGAATGTGACCGTGGAGAGATTGAGTCTTGTAAATGAAAATTAGACCTACAGCTTTCTAGGGCTGTAAGTCCAATTTTCTTTATGCTCTAACAGTGGGGTGGTCTTTAGAGTAACGAATTAAGATTAAACCAAGATTAAGTTTAGATAATTATTGTATGAAAAAAACCAACGGAGGTTGGAGTATGTACATTAACAGACGATCTTGAAATTCATTTATTGAACCATCAACAGACCGTTGCGTCTGGTGGATTGTTAAATTGGTTACTTTTTCTTAAAAGTGACAATACAGAAATTGGGAGGTGCTGAAACTGCAAGAACCTGAACTCGGCAAAGCGATGAGTGTTTTGGAATTCCTTAGTCAAGACGCAGATGCGCGGTGGCTCTATGAGATGAGACAAAAGGCTTTGCATGACGAGGGAGGACAAGCCTAGCGGAAGATTCAGACGCCGTGCTCCTGCACTCGTAGCAAAAGCTACGAAGTCAACACATCCGTTTCGTCCGCGCGGGCGAACCCATCGGGGTTCTCTCCCCAAGGCTCCAAAAGAAAGAAGCACCACAACCAAAATGGTTGTGATGCTTCTTTTTCTATGGAGCCTAGGGGTGGAGCCTAGGGGGATGTATGAATCCCGATTTAAATGGCTGACGAAGCAACTCGACGAGGACAAGCCTAGCGGAAGATTCAGACGCCGTGCTCCTACACTCGAAGCAAAGCTACGAAGTCTACGCATCCGTTCCGTCCGCGCGGGCGAACCCATCGGGGCTCTCAACCCACGGTTCCATACAAAAAACCGCGATCCCGAAGGATCGCGGTTTTTTATTATGGAGCCTAGGGGGATGTATGAATCCCGATTTAAAAGGCTGACGAAGTAAACTCGACGAGGCCAAGCCTAGCGGTAGATTCAAACACCGTGCTCCTGCACTCGAAGCAAAGCTACGAAGTCAACACATCTGTTCCGTCCGCGCGGGCGAACCCTCGGGGGTTCTCACCCCCATGGTCCATACAAAAAACCTCGATCCCAAGGGATCGAGGTTTTTACTTGTATGGAGCCTAGGGGGATCGAACCCCTGACCTCATCGCTGCCAGCGATGCGCTCTCCCAGCTGAGCTAAGGCCCCGAAATGACGTGAATTAACGTCGACTTTTCGTATTATACATGAAATATTTGAAGCAGGCAAGCCCTTTGTGCAGATATTTCATATTGTCTTTTATGCCTGCGACGTTTCTGTTGCAAACGGTGCCAAACGTTGTTTTCATTCACATTTTCATGCTAACCTAGTAACAGAAACTAGTTGATCGTGTAGGAGTGACGAAATAGTGTCAAATGGGGTCTTGTATTGGGTTTATTTGGGAATATCATTTGTGTTGCCATTTGTGATCGGTGTGTGGTTAATGCGGAAAACGAACCGGCTCGGATTCTCTTTCTGGATAACGACAGCCTTAAATATTATATTGACTTTAGCTGCAGCATTCTGGTGGAAATCAGTGACGGAGGATCCGTTCCGCATGATGTTTGGGATGGCGTTTTATGGGGTGTCAGCCGTGAATTTGATGGTCATCGAGTTTTTTGCACTGTTTAGCATTCGCAAGAAAATGAATTCGTAGAGGGATGGTTTCTTTATGACACAATCTTCTTCTAAGGTTTACTTTTATGTGTTTACAATTGCTGCCGTCCTATGGATGGCCTTTATTTTTTTCAAGTCAGGACAGACCTATCAACAGCAGACACTGCGTCCACTTTTAGAATCAAAGCTTAGTGGTTCTCATCTGTTAAATTACTCCCCGCATATGGCATTCACCTACGATGGGCAAAAACTGTCGTGGCAGGACCCCGTCGGCATTATCGAATTCTTCATAAGAAAAGCAGGGCACGTAAGCGAGTTCGCTTTACTTACCCTGCTCTGGATCTTGGCTTTACTTGCGAAACAAGTACAAGTAATCATGGCACTGCTCACCTCCTTTATCATTTCGGTTCTGTATGCGGTGACCGATGAGTGGCATCAAACGTTCATTGAAGGCCGCACAGGTCATGCGATTGACGTGGTCGTCGATGCCATAGGAGCACTCTTGGCTGTTTTTTTGGTACTGGCGGTTCTCGGGATCCGCGCTTCGATTAGACGAAGAAGAACAAGCTTGTAATCATCATATACACTTTTCTTTTTTTGATGGATTTGAATTTCCAAAGTTCGCGAGCTTCTACTTCCAATTCGTGCTGCTGCCACTGCATTAATTTCTCAGATACATATAAGTTGGATGGTTGCATGATTCGATTCACCTTCCTTTCTTTTCCTGTTAGATCCAGTTTACATCTAGAATAAGGGGAACAAAAAGTGTATAATTCACTTTAACAATTTCCCCTTTTGGAGAAGGAGGTGGAACATGCAGCTGTTATCTCATTTTTTGGAGCTGCGTGCCAGCTTTGCCCATGATATAGAGCATGAACCGCAGCCTATTACGTTAGAAGAATTATCGGAAAGAATGTATTGCACGACACGGAATGTTAAGATTTTGCTGAAAAAAATGATGGAGCAGGACTGGATTTCCTGGAAGCCCGGAAGAGGCCGAGGGAATGTTTCGGAGCTGACGTTTCTGGTTTCGGCGGAGGACATGGTGTCCCAACAGGCGATGGAACTGGCGGCACAAGGGGATTATCGTGGAACGATCGAACTGATCCACCAATTGGGCAGGGGAGAGTCGTTACAGGACTCTTTTGTCGATTGGCTGTTCAGTTACTTTGGCTATCGCGCGGTCGTTCAAGAGGAGTGCTCCAGGGATACGCTCCGTTTCCCGGTGTACAAATGGCTGGTATCGCTTGATCCGGCTTTTTCTTTTTTTGCTTTTGATACGCATTTAATGAATCAAATTTTCGACACGCTCGTTCTGTACAACCCCGGTACGATGGTAGCCGAGCCGCATTTGGCGCATTATTGGGAGAAAAGTGAGGACGGTCTTCATTATACGTTTTATTTGCGAAAAGGCGTCCTCTTTCATCACGGCAGAGAAATGACGGCGAACGACGTGTATTACTCGCTGTCCAGAGTCAAGGAACTTGGCGCCAAGGCTTGTCAAGGGTGGATGACGGAAAGCATCGAGAATATACGGGTGCTGAACCGAAGTGCCATTGCGATTGAGCTGAGGCAGCCAAATGAGCTTTTTTTGCAGCAGTTGGCGCATACTTCTTTAGCGATCGTGCCGGAGGAAATTTGCCGGGATAACGAAAACATATTCGGGCGTATGCCGATAGGGACCGGGCCGTTCAAACTGGAGCGAAACGATGATTACATCTGTAAGCTTCGGGCATTTGACGGCTATTTTGGGGTCAGGCCGCATTTGGATCAATTGGAAATTTGGCTGCTGCCGCATGAACTGTCCGAGGTTGGACCTAGCTGGGATATGGTGCAGGTGCTGTGCGATCATACGAATTCCCGGAAACCGGCTGGTGCCGTCGGCAAAGATGCCGAATGGCATCAGATTGAGCAGTCGATTCTGGGCTGCAGCTTGCTAACGTTTAATGAGGGTAAAATGGGGCCGCAACGCCATCGGAACTTTCGCAAGGCGATTGATTTGGTCATCGATCGGGAAAAAATGGTTGAACAGCTCGGAGGCTTCAGGGAAGCGCCGGCCAGCTCTTTTTTGCCAACGATGAATCTCAAACGTACGTCAGCAGAATACCGCACCGATGTAGAGGAGGCGAAACGCCTGCTTGAGGAGATGGGATATAACGGCGAGCCGATTCAAATGTACATCTACAGCAATAACAGTGAGGATGCCCAATGGATTGGTGCGCAGTGCGCCAAAGCTGGAATTCGCATCGAGCTCACAACCCGAAGCATGGGGGAAATGACGCAGATGGACACGATTCACGAGGCCGATCTCATTTTTTATCACATTTGTCTGGAGAGTGAATACGATCTTCATATTATTCAGACGCTGAAACAGTGCAACAGCTATGTTCGGGCTCACTTAAGTCGGGAACGTATGGCATGGATCGATGAGGAAATTGACCATATTCTTACGATTACATCCCGGGACGAAAGGATTAGGAGACTTCACGAGGTCGTTGAGGTGCTTCAGGAGGAGAAAACGTTTTTGTTCGTTCTTCACCGTTCTCAGCAAACGACTTACCATGATTCGATCAGAGGCGTATGCATTAACGATTTGGGCTGGGTTGATTTTCGGAAAATATGGTTCACGCCTAGTACTTGATAAATCTTGGATGAACTGGAAATACTCTTGGTAACAATCATGAAATACCAGGAGGGCATGGGTATGAGCAAAATAAAAGAGGCTAATCTCGTTCGTTTTCTTGAACGTCACGATGTGTGGTGCGCAGATGTCGAAGTCATCGCTGAAGGTATCTCAGGTACCCTGGTTGCTGAATTCTCGTCGACCAAAGGGAGTCAATTCGAGATGAGTCACGTGTACCGCAAAAACATATCCCGTGAAATTGATTGGTATGATAATCATTTGCACAATGCCTATGAAGACGTTTCCAAAGAGTTGTTCGGAACCAAATCCCATGAATCGAAAAAATGGGGGAAACGTGAAGATTTTGAAGAGGAAATCCTTGCTTTCGGCTCTATTCGCGAAGAGTTGAAAGAGCATTTTCAGCTTAGCCGCACGGCAGCCTTATTTCATACGGAAGACGTGGAGGACCAAACCTACTTGCATTAATTTTCTAGTTCCTACCAAATAAAAAAACGACCGTTAAGGTCGTCGGCTTCTAGGCTCGTAACGGTTTTCCATTGCCATCCAGCGAGCATTCGCAACGAAAAAACCGATGAAAAAGAACAGAACTAATCGAATAGGCACCCACACTAAGCTAATCTCATGCGTGTTTAGTAGTTCAATGATGCTAAATAAGGCCGTAAGCCCAACACCCCAGGGGAGAAGGCCGAAATTCACTAAATATTTGTTTCTGCCAAGCTGTTTTCTTTTCAGCCATATGGCCTTGCGTGGATCCTCGTTCATATCGAAACTCCCTTTTTCTTTTTATTATAGCATTGCTTGAAATAAATCTCGAATCAGTATTCATAAGAAGCCTCCATTCATATGCTAGTCATAGGACGGAAGCTTTTTTTAATGGAAGAGATGACCAAAGTCCTCATATTATGGTAGTATAAGGAAGTTGAAAGGAGGTATCGCTTTGCTGCTTAAATTTCTTGCTTTTGGCCTGTTATGGCGACTTGTCGGCAATCCATTTCTTGCACTTCTTATTCTATTAATCATTTTATATGTGTTAGATAGAAGATTTATCGGATTAACGCCGAATATTTTTAAGCCATTTCAATTAAGGCGCAGGGCGTCTAGGCTACGAACGGAATTGCATGCGAACCCACATCATACGTCTGCGAAGCTGGAGCTTGCAAGGAACTTGCTGCAGCGCAATAAATTCCAAGAAGCGCTTCCTTACTTGGAACAAGCGCTGCCTATTATGGAAGATTCCGCGGATGTACATTACGAAATCGGACTTTGTTACCTGAAGCTGGGGGATTTGAAAAAGGGAGAGAGCTTCATGCTCCAAGCGGTAGAGCTGAACCCGAGGGTTAAATATGGCGAGGCCTATTTACGCCTAGGGGAAGCTTTAGCGCCTGTTGCACCCGAAAGGGCTGCGCAGCTCATCGAGCAGTTCCGTGATCTGCACACCTCATCGGTCGAGGCGTATTACCGCCTTGGCTTGCTGTATCAGCAGCTTGGGCGCAGTAATGATGCGAAAGCAACGTTCCGCGAAGCGTTGGACATTTACCGCGGCTTGCCGCGATACAGCCGCAGACAGCAGCGGCGCTGGGCCATGCTGGCACGCTTCAAATGAAAAGGTTCCGCTGCTAAGCGGAACCTTTTTTCATGGCTGCGTACATCCGTACGAGCAGCCAGGAGCAGAGCGCTCCAATCAGGATCGAAGCGATGGTATGCAGATCATAGAGCCAGAGCTGATCCTGGATCGGTGTGAGGCGCCCCCAGAGCGTAAGCAACGCGGGATGCACAAGGTAGATGCCGAAAGAAGCGGCTCCTAATTCGGTGAGTGCAGCGCTAAGCCTCGGGCTATCGGCAAGACGCCTTAGCGACCACTGGACGGCCCATAGCGGAACCGCCATACAATACACGAGGAGAGCCAGTTCAAACCAACTATTGCCGAAGCTGGCCCGACCATACTGGTGCAGAAGAAGCATCCCCACGAAAGTGGCGCCTGCAAGGCACATGATGCTCCCCGTTAAGTGTCTGTAACGTTCAGACCAGGCAGCAATAGCTGAATAATGAATGCCCACGAAAGCTCCAAAAGTGAATACCCCTGAGTAGCTGACAAAAAGCGAGGCATATTCCGGCAGAGGCTGCACCTCATGATGAATAACATAGGCTCCGGCTTGAATAACGATACCGATCGGAATTAGCGCCCGTCGAACCCAAGAGAACCGTCTCACTACCGTAATCAGAAGCGGGAACAAAAGGTAGAACTGAACAATGATGACCATATAATAGAGATGATAGCTGGCATTCCCCGAAATAAGCAGTTTGATGAAGTAAATGATGTCAAAACCAACGGTTCCATGAAACATAAACTGGTTAAACAAATAATAGAAAAGGGACCACAGGACATAAGGAATCAGGATTCTTTGCAGTCGTTTTGTCCAGAAAACACGCGACATTCCTGGGCCCCATCGATCGTAATACGTATAAAAAAGCACGACGCCACTGATCCAAATGAATAGCGGCACGGTGAATAAACTGGCTTTGTTAAGGATGAAAAAGATGGTTTGCGAGCCGCTCCCGATCGGGAGCAGCGTAGCGCCCGATGTGCTGTGAATAAGCACGACGGCGATGATGGCGATTGCGCGGATGAGGTCGATCTCTGGTAGTTTGGGTCTTGACGGCATGACGGTAATCTTCTCCTTTTTTCACTTTGTTCACTGTAACATGAATGAAAAAGGAGGACAATACACGTCAATTAATCGCGATAAGCAACAAAACTGTCTGGATCCAGCAGCTTCCACTCGGATGGAGGCGACCCGAAATCAGGGACGTCTAACATTTCACCTTCCCGTTTGGAGGATTCATGAGCGACCAACCCTGGCGCTAAGTAATCCGCAGCCCGCCAAGCGTTATTTGGCGGCAATTTTTTCGTGTATATGGCTTTCAAATAATCATCAACAAGGAATTGGTGCGAGCCGAAGTGCCCGTTAGGAAGCCCCTCAAAGGTATGAGGCAAGCGGAAGCTGTGATGCACCTTGGCAAGGCTGGCATGGAAATCGTTTTGCAGTGTTTGATTCATATTGGTATCGCTCACATGTACATACCGATCCTTGCAGGCAAGCTGCGGTGTCAGATTCTCGACCGCCCCCCATTTCAGAGAAGTCCACACAGAACCACCCGCATGCTCCTCATAGCTGCCGTTTGTTCCGAACATGCTCATATATACGCTGTTGTTCCCTCCCCAGCCCACACGTCGGAACTCATTGAGGCGCATCATTCCGCCATCTGAGGTACGTACTAGAGCACTCTGATTACTGAACGTATTGTCCCATAGGTTAGCCTCTTCCTGAAAAATCTGATCCTCATGCTGGTCGACATAGCCTAAACAGGATACCTTAGTCGCCTTAGCCCCAGTAACAGACAGAACCATAGAGACGGAATGCGTCGGATAATACATTGGCGGAATGCCGGCCACTTGCTTCCAATCCTTCCCGCCCGAATATTTGAAAGCATCGTAGAACCCATGTGTCATATCATGCAAATATTGAGCTTCTCCGTAGACAAAGTTGCCAAAATGGCCCGCTTTGAATTGGTCCCGGCAGTAAACCGTAGAGGGGTAATAATAACTTGTCTCCCCAGTCATGTAGATTAATCCGGACCGCTGCACTTCCTGGATAATGGCGGATATTTCCTCTAAGCTTTGAGCCATCGGCACAGCACAATAGACATGCTTGCCAGCCTGCAGAGCTTGTATGGTTTGAGGGCCATGCAAATGTCTTTGTGTAAAAATAGCAACGGCATCCACATCGCTGCTCAGCAGCTCCTCTAATGAAGCGTAAGTTTGATTGAGGGAGAAAGCTTTTGCAAATTTTTCGCGGCGATCCTCGTGCAATTCTGCCAATACAACCTCATCCACATAAGGATGAGCTTGAAACAACTGTACGAAGCATTGTGAGAATTGGCCAGCCCCAACAATCCCTATTTTCATACCCACGAGAGTTCCTCCTATAATGAGAGCTATACATTCTGCTTTTGATATGCGACATCTCTTTTATTGTAAGGAGGTTTCTACGCCATGTATTTAGTCCAAAGTAACAATATGGTTTCCAAAATCACAGTAAGATGAGCTAGTCTTTGGCAGCAAGGGTGCTTGCTTGACGCTCTACAGCTAGCGCGATACACTAATAGAAGTGAAAACAGCGAAAGTCAAGAGGGTGATTGTACATGAGTTACGAATATCTCATGCAAGCGGTATTGTTAATTTTCCTAGTTATCATTACTTTTTTTGCAATGTTGATTTGGACGAAATGGCGAAAAAGAGGACGGAGATAGACAATGTATTTTATTAATCATGAACAGATTGATGCGCGTATTCAGTTTCTTTCGGAATTGACCGATGCAGTCAAACAATTGGAGCAGCAGTGGGAGCAAGGCGATAACGGCCTCGTATGGCAGCTGGCTCAGGAGCGGGTACTACACTTGGCTATTGAAACCGTGACCGATGTGGGCAGCTTGTTGATCGACGCTTTCATATTAAGAGATGCGAGCAGCTACGAAGATATCGTGGAAATCGTACACGGCGAAGGTGCCTATTCCGAATCATTGACCGCCACGCTGCTTGAGCTTGTGAAGCTGAGAAAGCCGCTTGTGCAAGACTTTGTGGATTGGAACCGTCAAGCGCTGCACCCCGTTCTGCCTAAACTTCCTGCGGCATTTGCAGAGTTTGCTGCGAGTGTTAGGGCATTCATCAAGAGTGAATTGGAATAACATACATAGATGTTTCTTAATTTACAACTTCGATATGATGCTGTAAAATGAAGCATAATGATTGTTCCGAGGGTAGGTGAGCTAATGAATCAAGCACTTGAGACATCCACGCGCAAAGTGATTCTTTCCATGCTCAAAACTGGGGGACCTCTCAGTGTTCAAGAGATGTCCAAACAGCTCGGAATTACGGAGATGGCCGTCAGGCGGCATATTCATTCTATGGAAAAGGAAGATCTGCTCGAAACGAAGCTTGTTAGGCAGGCGATGGGGAGACCTACTAATGTTTACACGTTAGCTCCCAAAGCAGATGAACTATTTCCCAAGAAATATATGCAGTTGACACTAGATTTACTGGATGAGTTACTTGAAGATCAAGGGCATGAGAAGATAGAGCGGCTTTTTGAAGGCAGGCAGGATAAGCTTGAGTCTCGCTACCAGCCGCGCATGGTGAATAAGAACTTGGAAGAGCGCGTTGCTGAATTAGCGCATATCCAGAACGAAAACGGGTATATGGTCGATTGGGCACAGACAGGTGTCGACGCCTATACATTTAGCGAGCATAATTGCCCGATCTCCCAGGTCGCAAATACGTTCGGGCAGGCCTGTCAGTGCGAGCTTGCTTTGTTCCGCAATTTGCTGGACGCAAACGTGGAGCGCACCGAATGCTTGGCCAAAGGCGCAAACAAGTGCGTCTATACCATTAGAAAAAAATAAATAAGGCTGTCCCAGAAGGTAGAATTTCTACTCATGGGACAGCCTTTTCTTATGGGGGAACCACCCTGGGCGCTCTCGCGAGCTATTTCTAGCGGACACCGCGCGGGAATCTTCTTCCTGCCCGGCAGTTAACGCGAAGCCGCAAGAAGCCGTGCAGCTTTGTCCGTCACCCACTCGAAGCGGCCGGCTTTGATTTCTTTTAAATTAATAAGCGACCCGCCGATACCAAGCCCGTAGCAGCCCAGGTCCAGAAATTGTTTAATGTTCTCTTCGGTAACGCCGCCAACAGCCATCATCGGAATATGGTCAAGCGGTCCCATCAATTCCTTGATATAGGAGAGACCAAGGCTCGCGCTCGGGAAAATTTTAATCGCTGTAGCGCCTGCTTTCCATGCTTTGACGACCTCGGTCGGTGTCATCGCTCCCGGGAAAATCGGAACCCCCTCACGGTTGGCATAACGAATGACGTCCTCATCCAAATTCGGCGTTACCAGAAAAGAGGCGCCTGCTTGTACAGCTTTTTGCGCATCCTCCACATCGAGTATGGTGCCTGCACCAATATACATTTGTTCGCCCAACTTCGTTTGTAACTCGCTAATCATCGCCAAAGCGCCGGGTGTGTTGAGCGTCACCTCCATAACGGTAACTCCACCCTTCAAGAGTGCTTCAGCTACGGAAAAAATGTGAGCTTCTTTCACGCCACGAACAATGGCGATAATGCGCGTTCGTTCAATTTCCTTCAATCCTTGCTCTCGGTTCATGTGGCTCCTCCAGTTGTTCAAAGTTCGATTTGATTTTCATTATGACAGGTCCCTGAAATTTTTCCAGTTTTTTTGTGTCAAAACAAGCTACTGCTACCTATACTGTAGTAATTCATAGGCATTCGTCTAGAAGCCGCCATTAATCAACGCAGTTTGCAGACTCGGGAGGTGCTCGTCATGACTTGGATGGAGATTAGTGCAGTTAGTTCGGCTATTGCTTTTATTGTGCTCGTCGTCTTTGCCGTTCGCATGCTGATTACAGCAAAAAGGATGTTACAACAACTTAGCGATACGGTTGCTCAAACGGAACAACATGTAGCCAAAGCGACAGAGGAAGCTGAACAATTGCTGAAGCAAGCGGGGCAGCTAACCGAAGAGGTGCACTTGCAGGTGCTGGCGTTAGAGTCAACTGTTCAATCCATCGAGAAGACTGGAGCAGCTATAGGGGATGTCGCTTCGGTCCTTCGCAAAGGTGCACGCATGATGAGTGAGTCGCTTCACGGTGCGGAAAGGGTTGTACATACCCACCAGAAGCGAATAGAGGACGTCATGGAGTGGGCAACGACGGGTTATGAGCTGTGGCAGAGGTGGCAGGCGAATCGGAAAGCCAAATCAGACCATTAAGGAGTGGATTTCACATGGCAAGCGAAAAAAAAGGTAAAGATCTTCTCATCGGCGCGATTGTTGGAGGTTTACTGGGTGCAGCGACAGCTCTGCTGTTCGCACCGAAATCCGGTCGCGAGCTTAGAAACGACATTGCGGAGAATGCCAAAGCCGTTAGCGACAAGACGGTTCAACTGGCTACTTCCGTCTCGCAAAAAACGCAAGAGGTTGCAAAATCCGTTAGCACCACAACTTCTGATTTCGTAGGCAAAGCAAAAGAGACGGCAACAAATGTGGTGGGCACGGTTCGCTCATGGAAAGAGTCCAAGATTGACGATACGGATTTGCAAGATGATGAGGAAACATCTGAAGCCGCGGAAGATTTAGTCATCCTAGGAAATCGCTAAAATTGAAAAGCAGCAAGCTCATGAATTCGAGCTTGCTGCTTTTTGCATTTACCACTTCGATGGATCAATCTTGCGAATATCCAAGCCTTCCCATACGTTTTTGATGGGAGCCGTTTCTGGATGTTCGAAGACCAGCCATGCCGTAGGAAGATACCTCTCCCCATATTCACTGGATGGCTTGTTGATGATTGCATTATTGTGCACAAGCACGGTAGAAGCTCCACCGTCTAAATTAGCGGCTGTGACAGCGCCATGCGCCAGGAAAATCTCCTGAATATCGTACAGCGTTGCTCCTATGCTGTGCGTCTGCCTACCGTCGATGACAGCGAATAGAATGGAGCCATCTTTCGTTTGCGCCATGCTGGTACGCGGAGCAATTCCCCAACCATCCGCTTGGCTTTTGATTTGTCCAACACCGTTGACAATGAACCGCGGGGAAAAGGAAACAGCTTCCTGAACACCCATCGCTACCAGTTCAGAGACTTTATATTTGCCGGCGATCATACGACCTTCTTTATCGATGCCAACCACTTGCACAGTGCCGTTCATGCCTTTGTCATTGTAAAAGATTTTGCCCCCGGACATGACGATACCTTCCGGTTGGAACCCATTCCCCTCCCAGTTGGGGTCGATGAAACCTCCGCCATTAACGCCGAGGATCGCTCCTGTTCTTTTGACCATGGAGGATACTTTCTCGCCTTTGCCCACTTTCTCAGGAACGGCAATTCGAAGCTTCTTAGGATCAGAAATGGTGACAAGCTGCCCTTTGAAGTTCGTCCCTGAAATAGGTTCAATGGTGACGAGCTCCTTCTTGACTGCGGCCGCCGGGGCTGTAGAACTCACAGGTTCAATCTGAACAATGCCTTTATCTTTCTCATCG
The DNA here is from genome assembly GCF_052682475.1 of Paenibacillus sp. WC2504. Lineage (NCBI taxonomy): Bacteria > Bacillati > Bacillota > Bacilli > Caryophanales > Paenibacillaceae > Paenibacillus > Paenibacillus sp. WC2504. Next base: position 6,297,601 of record NZ_JBQZFH010000001.1, on the reverse strand, counting down.
CCCATTTCGTCAAATTGCTTCCAATAAGCTTCAACGCGCTTCTGCAATTCCTCGGAGCCAATTAAATATTTGGCCCAATCGCGATGCTGCGTTGTAATCAAAGTATCCGCCATCATGAGACGAACAGTCGTACCTGACGCTGTAAGGAAAAACCAACATAAGGACAGAATCGAAAGAAGGACAAAACTTAAAATCGTATACAGAAAAAAACGCATGCCCACAGAACGTTTTCTGTTCTTTCTCGCTAGTCGAGATTGTGTGGAGGTGGTCTGTTGTACAGCCATGTATTCTTTACCAACCCTCTCTACCAAAAAATCAATGCAATCAATCTTTATAGATAGACGAAAAAAAAGGAGTAAAGTTTCATTCTTCATGAACTTTACTCCTTTTTAACAATTCGTATTAGATGGGGCGCTTTACTGAAGACAGCAATGAATCTGCTGCGGAAGGGCGTTCGTAATGAAATTCCAAGCCCACCCCCGTATTCCGGGCTACGCTGCGCACAATGAGATCATGGTACTTCTTTTGACGAATGGCAGCAATAACAACAAATTTCGAAATACCGAGGGCGTCAAAATAAAGTTTTCCTTCTTTTTCAATATACTTTTGCACATGATTCATATTGACGAAAAGGTCGGTATCCATCTTTTTAAAGCCCATCTCCTCGAGCTTATCCAAGAAAAGACTGAAATCAAGCAACGAATTTACAGCTTGGCTAATACGTTCAAAACGAGTGTGATAAATCATTTCTTTCGAGCTGACTTCAATAAATAATGTATCGTTCATGGAAACTGGTTCCTGCAAGGCTTCTTTGCTGCTGCTTGCTTGCTCACTCTCGTTCTCGAGGTAGCCGGCTTTCTCCATTAAATCGGTGTATGGAATGTTGTAGGCATCCGACAGCTTTTTTAACGTAACAGGCGATGGGTTGATTTTCTCATTGGTCGAGCGATTGCGCTCCAGTTCCAAATCTCTGATGTAGGCGTGTGAAAGTCCGCTTTTGTTAGCTGCTTCGCGCAGGGACATTTTGCCCCGTAAGCTTTCCAAAAATTTACCGAATCCTTCTAATTGCTTCATAGTGATGAATCCCTCCATATTGTTTAATTGTAAATGAGTTTGGCGGAAATGAAAATGTGTAGGCTTGAATTGGTGTTATTTCCCTGAAATCCCTGCCATGTGGGCTGCGTGCATATTTATGCTTAGCGATTGGAAAATTAGTAGCATCATCATGGAAAGAGGCTGATCGCATGGCAAGAGATTTACCCATTGGGAACGGGAATGTACTCATTAATTTTGACGCTGCTTATAATATTCGTGACATGTATTACCCTTTAGTAGGTCAAGAGAATCAATCTAGCGATCATCTTTCACATTTTGGTATTTGGTGTGCGCGAGACTTCTTCTGGATTGACCATCCGGAAGTTTCGAAAAAGCTGAAATACCTAGAAGATTCGCTGGTTACGAACGTTGAATGCACCCATGAGAGATTGGGATTAAGCTTCGTTATTCGAGATGGTGTAGATGTTCAGCAAAATATTTTTTTACGCAAAATAAAGATGGACAACCATTTTGATGAGGAAAGAGAGATTAAACTTTATTTTCATTTGGATTTGCAAATCTATGGCAATGGTGTCGGTGATACGATTTATTTTGACCCGGAGTTGAATTCGCTTCTGTTTTATAAAGGGCATCGCTATATGTCGTTGTCAGGTTTATCTCCAGATGCCGATAAGCCGTATCCCAGCGGTTATGCAACGGGGCAGAAAGGCATACATGGGCTTGAAGGCACATGGCGTGATGCGGAAGATGGCCATTTGGGGGGAAATCCGATTGCGCAAGGTTCGGTTGACGGGACACTTGAGTTGACGATGGTGCTGCCTCCCAAAAGCTCAAAAGAAGCGTGGTTCTGGGTTTGTTTCGGCCATACGAAGCAAGAGGTAGAGCGATTGGAAAACTTGCTGCGCACAGAGTCGCCACAAGCTTTATTGCAGCGCACCCATGATCACTGGGTAAGATGGGTCAACCAGGATGCACATCAGCTTACCTTGCTGAAACCGGAATTGGCTTCCTTTTACAAAAGATGCCTGTTGATCACTAGAACGAATGTTGACAATCGTGGCGCCATTATTGCAGCCAACGACTCGGATATTTTGAAGTTTGCCAAAGATACCTACTCCTACATGTGGCCGCGGGACGGGGCGCTGGTATCTCATGCCTTAGACCGAGCCGGGTATTACGAGCTGTCCAGGAAATTTTTTGACTTTTGCATAAAAGTGTTGACCCCTGAAGGGTATCTCATGCACAAATACAATCCCGATAGCTCCGTAGGCTCAAGCTGGCACCCATGGGTGGACGGTCAGGGGAAAAAGCAGTTGGCCATTCAAGAGGATGAAACGGCACTCGTTCTGTATACGTTATGGCATCATCACAAGCTGGCAGGCACGATAGAGCGTTCCCGTGAAGATTACGAGAAATTTGTGAAACCCGCTGCGGACTTTCTCGTTCATTACCGGGATGCTTCCGGGCTTCCGCTGCCCTCCTATGATCTCTGGGAAGAGCGTTATGGCGTGCTAGCCTTTACCGTCGCCTCCGTATATGCGGGTCTGGTTGCTGCCGCTCGTTTCGCTGATTATCACCAGGATAAAGCGCGTTCCGTTTATTATGCCGATATCGCAGATCAAGTGAAAAAGGCAGCAGAACAGCAGCTGTTTGCGGCTGACCAGAATCGTTTTTTACGTGCTTTATATTGGAGTTATGATGAAAATAAATACGTGCCTGACTATACGATGGATATGAGTATGTACGGGTTATTCGACTTTGGATTGTTCGAGCTGGAGGATCCAAGGCTTGTGGCGACGATGAAGATTCTAAAAGAGAAATTGTGGGTACATACGGATATCGGCGGCATTGCCAGGTATGAAAATGACTACTACCATCAGGTGACGAATGATGTGGCTAAGGTGCCAGGCAATCCGTGGTTTATCTGTACGTTATGGTATGCGGAATGGCTGGTGGCCTCGGCAAAAGTGATCGAAGACCTACAAGAAGCGGAGAATCTGATGTATTGGGCAATACGCCATGCGCTGCCATCAGGCACAATGGCGGAGCAGGTGCATCCGTTCACAGGGGCGCCGCTTTCCGTTTCGCCATTGACATGGTCGCATGCTTCATTTATCAAAGTTACGCAAGAGTATTTATCTAAACTAAAAAAATTGACCTCAAGCGGAACTAAACAAGCAACGGATGCCAGTGAAGACAAAGTGTTGGAGCCGATTGTTCATCAATAGTTGGGAGGAGATGATGAGATGAAAGCGATTCGCGTCAAACAACTGCGACAAGGTAAGCCTTCGATTGCGCTGGAAACCGTGGATGATCCCGTGATTACTCACCCGCAAGAGGTAATTGTTAAGGTGTTGGCAGTAGGTTTAGACGGCACGGATAAGGAAATTTTGCAGGAGAAATACGGTGTTCCTCCACAAGGTGAGGATGATTTGACGACAGGCCATGAATCCTTAGGGGTTGTTGCTGAAGCTGGCGCAGAGAGCGGATTCCAAGCAGGAGATCTCGTGACCGCCATTGTGCGGCGGCCCTGCCGGAATCAAAGCTGTGTCAATTGCCGGAACGGTCACTCTGATTTTTGTCAAACCGGAGAATTTGTGGAGCGTGGTATCAAAGGCGCACACGGTTTCCTCTCCGAATATTACAGAGAAGATGGCCGTTATCTCGTACAAGTTCCTACGGATCTGCTCGAGCATGGCGTTCTGGTTGAGCCGCAGAGTATTGTAGAGAAAGTGTGGGATCAGGTGCTGCGCGTACAGCAGCGGCTGATCTGGGAGCCGAAGATAGCGCTCATCCTTGGCTCAGGCCCGTTAGGGCTGCTTGCTGCTATTACATGCAGGCTGCTCGGCTTGGACGTGCACGTTTGGTCGAAATCACCGCAGGATAGCCTGCAAGCGCAGCTTGTTAAGGACTGCGGGGGTGTGTATCAAACGGCGGACGAGGGCGGCGGTTTGACGGCTTACGCGGAGGGACTCGGCAAGCCGATAGATTTTGTGCTCGAATGCACGGGCTTCAGCCCGCTGGCCTTCGAGGCTATGGCTGTGCTAGCGCCGAACGGCGTGCTGGCGCTGCTCGGGGTCACGCCAGCTGACCGCAAGCTGGAGATTTCCTCCGACATGCTTAATCAGAGCATGGTGCTGGAGAACAAATGTGTGATCGGTTCGGTGAACGCGGCACGCAAGGATTTTGAGACGGCCATCTATCGGCTGCAGCAGATGGAACGGGTGTATCCCGGTTGGCTTGACCGGCTGGTCACCAACCGGATGAAGCTGGAGGCCGTGCCGAAGCTGGACTTTGCGAGCATCCCGATCAAAGCGGTCGTCGACATCGTTCCGATGGAGCAGTGGCGCGGGCTGGTGAAACAAACGAACGAAGTTGAGTACAGCTTCTCGGTATGAATAGAGCCAAGCAGGTTGGGAAGTGCCTGCTTGGTTTTTTTGGATTCGTAGAAGTTAAGCGTGTATTACGACGCTAACAGCTATGTTCAGCCGCTGCCGCGCACATTAACGTCGAAAAACGACGTTTCAGGTGGGGCGACGAGCAGTTTGTAGACACAAGTCGTCGCCCGTGAGAGCCAAAAAGCAACCTCACCCAAAAGGTTAGACTTCCCTCCTATATTTTTCTATAATAATGGGGAAGGGGAGGACGAGCACAAATGTCAAAAAAATTCTTAAGAGAAAACGGTATGCACCTATCATGGCTGATTGCCTTAATCGCCACATTAGGGAGCTTGTATTTCTCGGAAATTATGCATTTTATACCTTGCAAACTTTGTTGGTATCAACGCATTCTCATGTATCCGCTGGCTATCATCCTGGGGATCGCTGCTGTGCGAAGAGACTACAAGCTGACGATTTATGTACTACCGCTTACGATTTGGGGAGCCTGTATTTCCGTTTATCACGTTTTGCTTCAATCCGGAGTGTTCCACGAATCCGCGACTGGTTGCGGGCCAATTCCATGTGACGTGGATTACTTGAACTGGCTTGGTTTTATTACGATTCCTATGCTTGCCGGGACAGCTTTTATTTTGATCACCATTCTCCAATATTTGACATACCGAGCTACGAAATAAACACCGCGTACCAAAAATAGGCAGGTAATTTGTCTGGCACTGTCGAAAGGAGTACTGAACGTATTCCATCATGCGAGGTGCTACAATGACATCAATTACCAAAAGTGCTGCACTGCTGATCCTTTTAAGCGCAACATTGGTCGGTTGTGCAGACAAAAGCCTGCTTTCTTCTGCTGCCGAAGCTGTAAGCAAGCAACCACCAAAGCAGCGGAGCCTACGCCAATCTCAACTCCAACTCCTAAACCAACTACAAAGCCCATAGCGACTCATCCTTGAAGGAAAACGGAGTGAAAGCGAACTTTTTCATCTCAGGGAACAATATCAAGTCAAACCCGGATTATTTGAAAAGAGTTGTGGCAGACGGCCATTTCGTAGCCAATCATACGATGACGCACAAAGATTTCAATGAGCTGAGCGATGACCAAATTCGCAAGGAAATTACGGATTTTGAAGCCTTATATAAGAAGATAACCGGTAAAGAGGTCGAGAAGTACTTTCGCTTCCCTTACGGTCACTACAATATGCACAACTTGAGTTTAGTATCGAGCATGGGGTATACGTCTGTCTTCTGGTCGACGGCCATGCGTGATTGGGAACCGAGAGAGAATGGGGCCGAGGATCCTTACAACGATATCATGAATAATTTGCATGACGGCAATGTTATTTTGATGCATCAGGGATCTTTGGAGAACATGCAGGCTCTCGCTCGCATCTGCAAAGAAATTAAGAAGAAGGGCTATGAATTCGCACTTGTGAATGATTTGCAGCCAAAAAAATAGGTGACAGACCAGCAAGAATCAGTGTTGTAAGCCTAGGTACCTTTCAGCTTGTACGTTCATATTCTATCCATGTAGCCTTTGAAATTCATTAACCGGCAAAGGAAGCGGATAGGTGTGCAGCAAGCGATAGCCGTACTGGACTCCGGAGTCGGAGGATTAACTGTAGTAAAAGAACTCATGAGGCAGCTGCCGCAAGAAAAAGTCATCTATTTCGGTGATACGGCTCGAAGTCCTTATGGACCGCGATCAGCTGTAGAAGTACGTACATTTACCCGGCAAATTGTGGATTATTTAATTCAATTTAACCCTAAAATGATTGTGATTGCTTGTAATACGGCAACCGCGGTTGCCATAGAAGATATTCGAGAGCGCGTCTCGATTCCAGTGTTAGGTGTTATCTCGCCAGGCGCGCGAGCCGCAATTAAGCAGACGCGAACCGGGGTTGTCGGGGTGATCGGCACGGAAGGCACGATCAAAAGCAAGGCATATGAACATGCCTTGAGGTTAATCTCGCCGGGCATACAGGTGTACAGTGAGCCTTGCCCGCTTTTGGCGCCTTTCGTGGAAAAAGGGCTTTTTGGAAGAGAGCAAGAGCAGGAGATTGTAGCGCAATCGCTTCAGCCGTTGGTCGACAAGCCCATTGATTGTTTAATATTGGGATGTACCCATTATCCATTTTTGATGGAGCCGATCTCCCGGGTGATGGGACCGGACGTTACCTTGATTTCATCTGCCGATGAAACGGCAAGAGAAATCAGCACGATTTTGTATCATCGCGATCGGATGGAAACATCGGGGATATTGCCGATTCACCAATTTTTTTGCAGCGGAGAACCTACGTTATTTAAGCGCATTACAGAAAGTTGGCTCAAAGATCAGATAGCCATCACGCCTGTCGTATGGCAGGTGCCTACTATTTTTTGAATAGACCCTCAATTGGGTCTATTTTTTTGTGGGAAGAGTGCAGTAACTTAACTTCGTTACGCCGCATGTTTCTAATGGAGCAGGCATATTCATAACCTACGTAGGAGATCAAAGAGCTGTGAGGTGGTCGTATGTTGGGTTACGGGTATGGGACGTTGTGTGATGAATTGAATCGGCTGGGCAGGATATATCCTTTCCTGCATGTCGAAGTTATAGGAGAAAGTGTGATGGGAAAAGGCATACCTGCGCTGCGCATCGGTCAGGGGGCCAGGGAGCTCCATGTCAACGCCGCGATACATGCAAATGAATGGATTACGACACCGCTTGTTATGCAGTTCGTAGAGGATCTCGCTTGTTCCTATGCCAGAGGAACGGCTTGGCAGGGCAGAAACACCAGACGCCTGCTATCCGAGTACTCCCTGTGGGTTGTTCCTATGGTGAATCCTGACGGTGTAGAACTTGTCCTTAATGGCATTGGAGCTGACCATCCCTACCAAGCCAATCTGCTGGAATTAAACGGAGGTCAGACAGATTTTAGCAGCTGGAAAGCGAATATAAGGGGCGTAGACCTCAACGACCAATTCCCTGCCCATTGGGAAGAAGAGGCTGAGCGTAGGGGGCAGCTAGGGCCGGGACCGCGGGATTATGGCGGTGAGACGCCGCTCTCGGAGCCAGAGACTGCAGCGCTCGCGCGTTTTACAGAATGCCACCCGTTTGAGTTAGTCGTTGCCTTACATACACAAGGAAGAGAGATTTATTGGAATTACCGTGGGTATGAACCTCCGGAATCGGAGTATTTTGCCGACCAATTAGCGATTGTCAGCGGTTATGAGGCCGTGAAATTAACCGATAGCGATGCAGGGTATAAAGATTGGTTCATCCAACAATTCCGAAGGCCTGGATTCACAGTCGAGCTGGGTGTAGGCGTCAATCCGCTGCCCGCGGAATCTTTCGCCGAATTGTATGCGGAGATCGTCCCGATCCTGCTGACTGCGCTGGATTTACAAACCGTTAACCGGTAGACAAGTACAGGAACATAACCTTGTTTCTCAAGAACCGTTCTGTCCAGACTTCATATACTGGAGTAAGTAGACGGTTGGGAGGCGAGGTTATGGCACCACCTAAAGGCAAGGGCAAGGTTGCTAAGAAAAAAGTAGTATCTTCCAGAGAGCAGTACACGATGAGAATAGTGGAGTCGTCTACGTGCGCGGTTTGTAAAACACAATGTACAAGAGGACTTCGTTATTTGGAGCATATGGCTCAACCGGGGGCTGTTGGTAGAGGGGTTCCCTGTATTTTAACAAGAAGAAAAATCAATTAAGCGAAAAAAAGTCCACGCCTAAAAGGAAGAGAGGCATGGACTTTTCTTTATTTACTTGTGCCCTTTATTGCTTTTCTGATCCTGGGTTTTCGTCGTTGTATTTTTGCGTGATTGCCCTTGCTGTTTATGATCTGCTGACATGGCCGGTCCTCCTTGGATATCGTTGTTGGAAAGCGCGTAATTATTATAAGCAGTTGGTTGATTTTGATACAGATTAAAGAGGAAAATAAAAACCCAACGAACGATGGATATCGTTCATTGGGCTGTATGCGAAGATGCTAGAGTACAATTAATGGTTAGGAGGAAGCAGCTTATCTTCGAGACGTTGCTTAACCTTCTTGATGGCGTCTCTCTCCAATTTGTGGTTTAAGTTGAACTTCGCACCTGTTAATGCAAGCGCTTCCTTAACAGTCATTTCTACATAAATAATCTCTTCACCTTGACGAATTTGAATAGAATTTTGTTCCATTTCCATCACTCCTATGTCAACTTTTTGAAGAGGAAACCTTGATTTGTCGCACTTTTAATATAACATATCATGTAAGGTTAAACAAGGGTTATTAAGACCTATTTATGGAAAAAGAATGTCGGAAACGATGCAGGGCACCAAAGAAAAAAAGCACGCGAAACGGCAGCAATTGCTAGGCCATTTTGCGTGCTTATGGGATTAGCTGTAGCAGCGAATCTCTACAATTTCGGCTCGCTCAGCTCCATTTGTTGATTCGACTAGCAAGCGTAAGCGGCTGGTTACAACGGTCTCTGGGAATGTATGAGTATGAAGGCGAGTGTGATTATTAAGCTCTTCAGCGACTGTTTTCCATTCCCCACCAACAAAGGCTTGGAGTTTGTAGTCTTTAACCAACTCAGGAATAATCTCGAAAGCTGTCCGATGATGATGCAAATTAATTAAATCCTCATGGACATCATCATTCAAGGTCAGTTGTACGCTGCGGATTGGCACGGCATTCGGCCAGCTGACTTCAAGCCACTCCGGCTTATCGGCTTCTAGATGAGCGGAAGACCACATGTTCGGGCCGCCGTATGGCCGTTTAAAGCCATTAGCTGCTTTATCCGGCGAGAAAGCCGAAGTAGGCGAGAGCAGTCGGAAGCAGATCGGCTTGCGGTTGAACTCGCCGGGTGTCCAATCAACGACAGGTTGGTTCGGTGTCGTGTCGCCATAATCTGCGGCATTGCTATTATCTTTATGCTTGAGCCCAAGGACGCCGGACTGTAGTTTGTCGGACTTATGAACCGATATTGCAGGATTGCTGCGCAGAATAATAAATGCATTTTGAGCGGTATCCGGATGCCAGCTTAGTGGAACATGGACCCACTGCCCCGATCCTTGCGAGACGGCTACTTGAACGGCTGTTACCTGTGTGTGCGGGACATAGTTCTGCGGCTTCCCTGTGCTCCATAACTCGACGGATAGTTCCGTAGCCTCCGAGGCGTCAAGCAGCAGCTCCAAGCCCTCAATATGTGGATCTACGGGCACAAGAAGTGCGACGCTATCGGCAAGAGGGTACACCGACGCGGACTTTTCAACCGCCAGCTGGGTCAAGGTGCTGGATGCTGTCAAGGTCGCGCCAAGCACAAGGTCGGCTGCGTCGGCATTCTTGATCCCGAGCACGGAGGCATCCTGCCGCAGCAGCGTTTGCTGCAGCTCGCTCAGGTGGCTGCCGTGCAGCTCGCGAGGGGAAATGCCTTTCGCTGCGCAGAGGGCAGCGCCCGTTCCTGCGGCTTCGCCGATGACGGCACAAGTCGCCATGACGCGTGTCGTGCCGAAAGCGACGTGGGACGCGCTGATATTGCGCCCAGCCATAAGCATATTCGTCGTATTGACCGAATAGAGGGAACGGAACGGAATGTGGTAGCTGCCGTCCACATGCATATGCTTGGAGCCCTTTGCCGTGGCGTACATGCCTTGCGGCGGATGCAGGTCAATCGACCAGCCGCCGAAGGCGACGCGGTCTTCAAAGAGCTCCTGCGCGATGACATCATTCTGATTCAGTACGTAGTCCCCAACGAAACGACGGTATTCCCGTTTGCCCGGAACCGAACCGATCCACTCGAGTGTGAGGTTATCGGCTTCGAACTTACCGGAATTTTTGATATAATCCCAAATCCCGTAAATCACGGAAGACAGTTCATCACGGATTTTTTCGTTATCATGCACCGTATCCAGTTCACCGCCCCACTCAATCCACCAGTAAGCGCAACCATTATCGCCGCTGCGAATAACCCGTTTCATCGGAATTGTGGTCTGCGTAATATCTTTGGCGAAGCTTGGCGGGATGTACTTCACAGGTCGGCCGGCATCTTTGGTATAGAAGAGCAGAGTGCTGCCTAACGTAATATCATCTGGGACAAGAGGCGCCCATTCTTCATTGAATTCCTCCTGCGCTTCACGGCCAATACGGAATTTGGCGCCTGCCAGAAACCCGACGAGCCCGTCGCCTGTGCAGTCGAGATAGACACGGCTGTCGAAGCGGATACGGCGTTCAGACCCCATCATCCAGCCTGTAACGGATCGGATGGTGCGGGAAGCTTCGTTTCCGTCTGCATCGACTTCATGGACGTCCGTATTCAAGAAGAGGGTAATATTTTTCTCCGCTTTTACTTTTTCGAGTACAATCAGATCCCATAGATAGGGATTTCCATCGATATTGCGGTATTGATTCTCAACAAACATTTCACCCATGATACCGGTTTCACGCGCATACCGATGAAGTCCGTGGGAAGTAGCTCCGCAAACCCATACGCGTACTTCACTACTGGAATTACCGCCAAGAACAGGGCGATTTTGCACAAGGGAAACAGTTTGACCTAATCTGGCTGCGGCGATCGCGGCACACACGCCAGCTAAACCTCCACCAACAACGGTGATGTCGGATGTAACGATTTCGTGTTTCATGACCAGCACCTCACTAGTTAATAGAATATCTTTGATTTCATTGTAAAAGATTCTATTCCTATTGAACATACAGTCAGTTACAATAAGCATATACTTTATTTCACTTGAAGAGGGTGAGGGGTTGGCTTTTCGTGATGTCGCGGTAAAACTCATTTCGCATGTTTACTGGCATCGTAAAGATGAGTTTATGTATAACGAGGACTCGTATCCTTGCTGGACGTTATTTGCTGTGGAAGAAGGCAGATTTGTCTATGGAATCGGGGAGCACAAGGGTGAAGCGGGATTTGGTGACTTTGTTATTTGCCCGCCTCATGTTGGTTTTCGAAGGAGGACGCTGGAGTCGCTGTCTTTTCATTTTCTGCAGTTTGTTTGGCTGTCGGAACCAAGTTTAGAGGAAGCAAACAGCTGGAGAGGCAAGCTCGTCATTAAGGATATCGAAAGATTAGCCTCGAATTATCATTATTTGAAGAAACTGACGGGATGGGATGAAGAGAGCACGCTGCATAAGCAGCACATGCTCAGCGATATCTTTCGATTAGTCGCAATTGAACGAGAACTCAGAGAGGATCTTAACTCAGAAACGGATAGTTTGATGGAAAAAGCACGCAAATATGTAACGGATCACGCTTACGGAAGTTTATCCATGTCGGATTTGGCGGAGAGCCTGGGGCTAACTCCCGTGCAGCTTACACGAAGGTTTCGCAGAGCTTTCTCGCAAACGCCGTCTGAATTTCTGAATGAATTACGCTTAACAAGAGCGCGCCATTTGTTGGAAGGATCGACTTTAACGTTAGATGCTATCGCTGGAAATTGCGGATTTGAAAACGGTTTTTATTTGAGTCGCGTGTTTACACAAAAAATGGGGATGGCTCCATCGGTGTACCGCAGTATATATCGCGTTTAATACAAAAAAGCTCATCTTTCCAGGAAGGAAGGATGGGCTTATACGTTTATGGACCACTCGTAGGTAGATTGCTCTGCGCATATTCGTCCTCAGGCTTGCGTATCCAACGTTGGAAATAGCCTTGTGAATACAGGGCTTTGAGCAAGATAATCAAAACTGGCGAAAGGATGACTCCCGCAACGCCAAACAAGGAAAGGGACACGATCATAAAGGCTAACGTCGTAAAGGCCGACACGCCCAGGGATTCCCCCGTAATTTTGGGTTCCATGATTTGTCTGACAAGAATAACGACAAGCAGTAGCGCGCTAAGCCAAATTGCAAGTGTTGTCTGACCCACGATAAACAAGTAAATGATCCATGGAATGAACAAAGTGGAGACACCCAGCAGCGGCAAAACATCGAAGATAGCCGAGAGCAAGGAGATAGAGAAAGCATTATTGACGTCGAGCAGAAGCAAAGCGACAAAAACGACGACAAACGTTAGGGAAATCAGCTTAAATTGAGCTTTTACGTAAGAGACAATCCCCTTCACGACATTTTCCTTTAGAAAAAAGAATACCGATTTAAATGTTCTTGGTGTTTTCTCACTGGCAAGGCGTTTCCAGGAGTCGATTTCTATGCTGAGGAAGTAGGCCAAAATGATTCCGACAATGAAGTTGAACATGAAGGTGGAAAAGGAAGTCAGCGAGGCTACTAGTCCGGATAAGAAAGAAATAATGAATTTAGATGCATTACCTGCAAATTGTCCGGCATATTCTTTAATTTTCACAATGACATCAGGGGGCAACGTTTGGAAGCGATTATTTAGTTCGCTAATTTTATGTATGATTTGGTCATTAAAAACGGCTTGATAATCGTCTACTTTATCGACAAGGCTCATGATCTGGCTTGTGAAAATAACGGCGGCACCCGCCAGCGCACCCAAGATGATCAGGACGAAGAGGAGTGTTGAGATCGCTGATGCAATCGACTTTCGCATCCCTTTCCGATTCAGAAACCTAGCAAAAGGCTCGATCATCATGAAAATGATCAGAGCCAGAAAGATAGGTGTCGCGATGCGATACAAATAGCTGAACAACAGCATGAAGAGGTAGACGGTTAGAACAATGAGAGCAATGTCAAAAGCAGTTCTCCAATATTTCTTGTAAAAAGAAATCATGCATGTTCCTCCGGGGCTTAAATGTTTATTGTTCCGTTAAAATAACCGGTCCTTGGCTCGTAATCGCAATCGTGTGTTCATATTGTGCAGATAGACTGCCGTCGTAAGTTCTTGCTGTCCATCCGTCGCTATCTACCTTGGAATGATATTTGCCGACATTCAGCATCGGTTCAATGGTGAACACCATGCCTTCTTTAATACGCGGCCCTTTGCCAGCTGGTCCGTAATGCGGAACTTGCGGTTCTTCGTGCATTTCGGAGCCGATTCCGTGTCCGATAAAGTCTCTGACGACGGAGAAGCCTTGTGATTCCGCATACACCTGGATTGCATGCGATACATCGCCGATGCGGTTTCCTGGAATCGCTTGCTCAATGCCTTTGTACAGCGACTCTTTGGTTACTTTAAGCAGTTTCTCAGCAATAGGAGAGATGTTCCCAACGGCGTAGGACCAAGCGGAGTCCGCCAACCAACCATCAATCCGAACAACCATATCAATGGTGACGATATCGCCGTCGTTCAAAGCTTCTTTCTTCGGGAACCCATGGCAAATCACATCGTTAACAGATGCGCAGGTAGCGTAAGGATAGCCGTGATAGCCCTTTTGTTCCGGTGTTGCGCCGTGCTTCGCCAAAAAGCCTTCGACGAATTGGTCGATTTCCCAAGAGGTAATGCCAGGGCGAATCATTTTGGCAATTTCTTTATGGCAATCGGCTAGAATACGTCCAGCTCTGCCCATTTTTTCAATTTGCTCTTTTGTTTTAATGGTAATCACGTAAGTCCAACTCCTCAGCTGTTATTCAATCATTATGTCCATTTTGCAGACCATAGCTTCATTTCTTTTAATATTTGATGCAAATCCTGGCCTTTCGGTGTCAAGGTATACTCAACGGTAACAGGGACAGTAGGGTATGCCATTCGCTCTAAAACACCGTGATCCTCAAGATGACGGAGAATATCGGTTAGAGATTTCGGGCTGATTCCAGTCACTTGACGCTGCAGTTCACCGAAACGCTTCGTACCGCAAAAAAGTTCCCGAAGCACGAGAAATGCCCATTTGCCACCGATCACTTCAAGTGTACGTTCAATTGAGCATTCAATTTCTTTAGGCACTTTAGGAACATAGTTGCTGAGCGGGGCGACTTTTTCATTTTCAAGAGTTGACATTCAGAAACGCGTCCTTTCCATTTTGGAATGTACATAACTATCCATGAAGTAAGTAAGTTACCAGCTTGTATTTAGGGTAAAATAGTTCCACTACTATGTATTTTAAAGTTCGTGAAGGCAATTAGCAATAGCAGCGAGGTTGCCGCATTTGTAAATCGCTTTTTAAGTCGGATGCTGTCAAAGGTTGATTTCGCGCCTTAGATTCTTTACAATAAGAAATAAAATTATTGTTTCAGGAGATGTGTACATATGAACGTCAAAATTTCTCGTAATGCAGCGAAAGTACTTCAATTGGAGCTTGATAAAGAAGAAAACAAAGGTCTATTGGTTCGAGTACAAGTGACTCATAAACATGGCGACCACGCTCACTATGGCTTGGGTCTTGACGATAAATCTGCAAATGATGTCGTTGTCAGCACGGACAAGGGCATTGATGTTTTGCTGGATGGAAACGAACCATTGCTTGACGGAATCCGTATTGATTACTTCTACACACCAGAAGAAGGTTTCATGATTACGAACCCAAGCAAGGGGAACCACGGAGATCACTAATGCGCAATGATATTCGCATTTGTGATAAATGCAAACATATGAAAGTGAAATCTGCACTTTCAAAAATTAAAGTCATTGCACCTGATGCCGAAGTCAAAGTTGCCTGCAAATCGTATTGTGGTCCTTGTTCTCGTTTTGCTTTTATATTCATTAACGGCCGCTATGTAACAGGAGCAACGGAAGACGAAGCAATCGAAAAGGCTAAAAAATACGTCAAATAAAAAGAACCGTCCGGGCGATCAATGCCCTGGCGGTTTTTTCTATCTGTTATACATGCGTGGTGGCTTTTGCTAGCAGTTGGCGAATTTGGCTTTCAATTTTACGCGGCGTTGTAGTTGGTGAGAACCTTTTTATCACGTTGCCGTTTTGATCCACGAGAAATTTAGTGAAATTCCATTTGATGCTGGAGCCGAGCAAACCGGAAGCCTGCTGCTTTAAGTAGCGGTAAAGTGGATGGGTGTCAGCGCCGTTAACATCAATCTTGGAGAACAAAGGGAAGTTCACACCAAAATTGATTTGGCACGCTTGCTCAACCTCTGTATCGTTTCCGGGCTCTTGATCTCTGAATTGGTTGCACGGAAAGCCCAGTACGCTAAAACCTTGATCTTTATATGTATCATGAAGCTCCTGTAGTCCCGTAAATTGAGGGGCAAATCCGCACTTGGTTGCGGTATTAACAATGAGCAGCACTTGTCCTTTGTAGTCAGCTAGCGACTTATCTTCACCGCGAATTGTCCGGGCTGAAAATTGATGAACGGTCAAAAGAATCACCTTTTCACAGTTATTTTATTTGTTCACGATATCCGCCAGCGCTTTGTCAACGGAACGATATGTAAAGCTAAAGCCATGTTGGAGCAGTACATGCGGCAGCACCTTCTGGCCTTCAAGAAGTAGTGTGGATAATTCGCCGAAAGCAAGCTTCATGACAAAAGCAGGGAGAGGAAACAGATTCGGTCTGTGAAGTGCTTGGGCTAGCTGCGCCCCGAACTGCTTGTTTGTGACAGGATTTGGCGCTGTCGCATTGACAGGCCCGCTGATTTCCTCGTTTTGGATGCAGAAGTCGATCAATCTTACCATGTCTTCAATGTGAATCCAAGACAACCATTGTCTGCCGCTGCCGATAGGGCCCCCAACTCCAAGCTTATAAGGGAAAGCCATCTTTGGAAATGCTCCTTCTTTCCCGTCGAGCACAAGCCCAACGCGAACTTTGACGAGTCGCGGGCCTTTGATTTGGTCAGCCGCTTGTTCCCATTTGTCCACGACACTCGATAAGAAATCCATCGTATGGTGCGGGCTGCGCTCATCGAAGGTTGCCGACTCAGACGTGCCATAAATAGACATACCTGAAGCATTAACGACGACCTTAGGTTTCTTGTCCAAAAGTTCCACAAGCTGCGCTACTTGGTGGGCTGCTGCAATCCTGGACTCCAAGATGCGCTGTTTAGCGGCAGCCGTCCAACGCTGATTAATGGATTCACCGGCCAGATTGACGATGGCGTCCAGTCCTTCAAGCTTCTCAGGGGCGTCTTGCAATTCTGCCCATGTTACCGTGCGCGCACCTTGTACGACGGCTTGCGAAGAGCGGGAAATCGTAATCATCTCATGGCCGCGCTGTTGCCAGTAGGCAATTAAACGTCTGCCAATAAAGCCGCTTCCGCCGGTTACCGCAATTTTCATCGATGAACACCTCCTTCTAGTTATTATATCATTTACAAAATTTGCATGTCATCTAAGCGGGTTAACTAGCCTCGATATTACGGCATTGACATGGATCAGGAAGCAAATGGTATATTGGGAAAAGGAGGGATGCCTATGTTTCGTTTTTTATTTGGAAAATCATCTAAACCGCCAAAGCGCAGTCGACTTGGTAAAGCTAAGCCCGTCTATCGAGCGTCTGAACTGCCTAATGGTCTGGGGCTGCTTGAAGGTATTCCGTTAGATCGTATTGTTACGAAGTTAAACAGTTCAATTCCTGCTGAT
Organism: Paenibacillus sp. WC2504; assembly: GCF_052682475.1. NCBI lineage: Bacteria > Bacillati > Bacillota > Bacilli > Caryophanales > Paenibacillaceae > Paenibacillus > Paenibacillus sp. WC2504. Next base: position 6,280,773 of record NZ_JBQZFH010000001.1, on the reverse strand, counting down.
TATGCGGAAAGAATTCAATATCGGGTGAAAGCCGAGCATCCACGTATGACAGAAGACGAATATGCTTGCAAATGGTTTGAATTAAAGCGTTATTTTGTCATGGGTCTCATTTTGAAATCGACTCCGATGTTTAGCAGCGAAATCGATGACCTATGGCACGAAATGCTAATGTTTACAAGGGAATATCAGCGTTTTGGAGAACAGTTTGCAGGTGGTGTTATTCATCACTCCCCCGAACGTGAACCGAAGTTGATGCCTGGAGAACGTGCTTGGTTTGATTGGGTGTATGCTCACTTGTTCGAATTTGCGCCGAGCAGCAAGCGCTGCTGGAACGGATTTTTCCGCAATGCCTTGGATCCTGACCGTACAGAACTGCTTCGTGAAGGCAATGTGGATGCGATTACCCGAAGCTTGTTCAATCTGGAGCAGGCAGGCCGATATCCCGAGGTTGCACAAACGATTCGCCTATTGGTTGAGCAAGCCATTCTGGAAGCTAATAAGGCTGCAGAAAGCCGCCGTCTCGAGGATACGGGCTGGGATTATTCCACAGCTAACCCGAACTCCATGCTCTATCTGGCAGGCGCTATGATGTTCTTCTCCATCCAAAGTCCACAAAGCTATGCCCATGATATGAATACGAATTTCCCGGAGAATTCCTCTGAAGATCCGCGCGATAAGCATAGCAGCTGCTCTTCTTCGGGCTGCGGAAGTTCTGTGGGAAGCTGCGATAACTCTGGAGATCAAGGGGGAGGCAGTTCCTGCTCGTCCAGCTCATCTTGTTCATCTGACTCCTCAAGCTCCTCCTGTTCAAGTTCCAGCTGCGGTTCGAGTTAAAGGTTTAAAACACTTTCCTCGAAAAATTCTGGGAAGTGTTTTTCGTATGCAAGGGCATGCTAAAATTTAGTCTGGAAAAATTCAGATGCCCTATGCTATACTCATGTTCAAACAGGAGATGATCAGATGAATTCTAAAATGTCTTTCCAACCGCTGAACCGTCCAAAGTTGGTAGACGATGTAGTGAATCAACTGCAAAAGAAGATTTCAGAAGGAGAAATAAAACCTGGGGATAAGATTCCTACGGAACCGGAATTGATGCAGCAGTTCGCCGTGGGACGTTCAACGATCCGCGAAGCGGTCCGTGTCCTTGTGCACGCTGGCCTGCTTGAGAAGAAACAGGGCTTCGGTACTTTTCTGAAGGCGCAGTCGGCCATGCAGGAACCGCTTGATCACAGGCTCCGTAGAGCCCAGATTCTGGAAGTTTACGAGGTCAGAAGGATGCTTGAGTTAGAAATCTCCAGATTGGCTGCTGAGCGCCGCGACGAGAACGACCTCGAGCAAATGCGGAGTGCGTTGGATCAACGTTATGAAGCATTGGAGAAAGGCGACACAGACACGTATTTGCGTGAAGATGTGAAATTTCATCTAGCGATCGCTGTTGCCAGCAAAAATAGTGTTGTCATCGACCTGTATCGATCTTTCACATCGGCGCTTTTCGAGGCATCGCAAAAATTGATCGTGACATTGCAAGATCCGCATCATCTGTTTCACGAGAATATGTACAAAGCTATCAAAGACAAGGACGTCGCGGAAGCGGAGTATTGGACCATGAAAAATCTGGATGAAACGGTCACACAGCTTAAACAGTTTGTAAACCAGGAGTAGCTTGACTCTCCTATGTCTTTAAACATCAGATGATATGATGAAAGGGGTAGTAACAGTGTCAGATTCAAGTTCAGTACGCAATCATACGGTTTATGCGATTTTGTTCTCGATTTCCTTAGTCCATTTATTGAACGACGCCATTCAATCCGTTATACCTGCCGTTTTCCCGATTCTTCATAATTCGCTGCAGTTGAGTTTTACTCAAATCGGATGGATTGCTTTTACGCTAAACGTAACAGCCTCCTTATTTCAGCCTTTGATTGGTCTTTATACAGATAAAAAGCCAAAGCCGTTTTTGTTGCCCGCAGGCGTATTTTTCTCGTTATTAGGTGTGATTTTGCTTGCTGTAGCCTCTTCATTTGTTCAGGTGCTTGGAGCTGTTGTACTTGTAGGTCTCGGTTCTTCCGTGCTTCATCCCGAAGCATCGCGCGTTGCCTACTTGGCTGCCGGACCTCGAAGAGGCTTGGCGCAGTCCATTTTCCAAACAGGCGGTAATATCGGGCAGGCACTTGCTCCCATTTTTACAGCACTGATTTTCGTTCCATTCGGTCAGTTCGGCATTATTTGGTTTTCGTTTGTCGCTGCTGCAGCGATTGTCGTTCAGTTTTTCGTGGCCAAATGGTATCGTAAAGCGGGCAGCAGCCGCTCAGCAGCTTCAAGTAAAGCTTCTGTCAGCAAACAGCCACTTCCGCGTAAGACAGTTACCTATGCCATTTCGATTTTGATCATGCTCTTGTTTTCCAAGTTTGTTTATGTGGCAAGCATGACGGGTTTTTACGCTTTTTACTTAATTGAACACAATCAACTTTCCGTTGAAAAAGCGCAGCTATTCATATTCACTTTGCTTGCTGCTGGAGCAGTCGGTACGTTCATGGGCGGTCCGCTGGCGGATCGTTTCGGAAGACGGAACATGATCTGGTTTTCCATTCTGGGAACGGCTCCGTTTTCACTGCTTTTACCATATGCCAATTTATTTTGGGCGGGCGTGTTGTGTGCATGCATTGGATTCATTTTGCTATCCGGCTTCTCCGTCATTGTCGTTTATGCGCAGGAACTACTGCCCGGCAAAGTCGGGACGGTATCCGGCTTATTCTTTGGTTTGGCTTTCGGACTTGGCGGAATTGGTTCAGCCGTGCTGGGTACACTTGCGGATGCAACCAGCATCTCGTTTGTTATTAAACTCTGCGCGTTCTTGCCGCTAATCGGGTTATTGGCTGCGTTCCTGCCTTCGGATAAAAAATTGAATATGACACAAATTGAACTACCGCAAAATGTAGTGAAAGCTTAATTAATCACGGGGTGAAACCGAATGCCATCAATTATTGAAATGAATAACGTCTCCTGGTATAGAGAGAATAAAACGATTCTGAACCAAGTGGATTGGCAGGTGTCCAAAAATGATCACTGGGCCGTACTGGGCTTGAACGGTTCAGGCAAAACGACCATATTGAATATGATCAATGGTTATATCTGGCCGAGCCAAGGGCAAATGGCTGTACTTGGCCATCCGTTTGGAACGGTAGATTTAAGAGATTTGCGTAAAATGATTGGCTGGGTAAGTTCCTCCCTCCAGGAGAAGTTGTATGCCTCCGATAAAACGCAGCATGTCGTAATAAGCGGTAAACATGCTTCAATCGGGCTGTATGAGAAACCGAGTGCGGAAGATTTCGAGCAGGCCAAAGAACATATGCAGCGGCTGAATTGTATGCATTTATACGACCGGACTTATCAATCGTGCTCTCAGGGTGAAAAGCAAAAACTATTAATTGCACGCGCGTTGATGGCCTCCCCTAAGCTGCTGATTCTGGATGAAGCAACGAACGGATTAGACTTCCTTTCTCGGGAAGCATTGCTGTCCAGCATCCAAGAACTAGCCAAGGAACCGGATGCTCCCACCTTAATATTCGTAACTCACCATATTGAAGAAATTCTACCTGTTTTTAATCAAACCTTATTGATTCGTCGTGGTGAGGTATTCGCAAAAGGGCTGTCGCGCCATGTATTGACAAGTGAAGGTTTGTCCTCTTTCTTTGAGACGGAGGTTGAAGTGAAATGGCAGCGAGAACGCCCATGGCTTTCGATTCCTGCCAGTGATCAGTGATGCGTGAACGTTCTAAGGGCACTTTCGATATAGAAGTGCTTAATTCTAGGCCACAAAACATGATTAAAACGGGCTTCCCATGCGGCTTTGGGGAGTCCTTTTTTTATTCGACAAAAACATATAATTAAGGACACGAACTACCGTTTTTCGTGTATAATGAGTTCTTGATCTCATTTCTTAACCTTTGGTAAATTATCAGCGAGAGGAGTTCTGACAGATGAATCGATTACGTGGTTTTCTTGGTTCGTATCATCCGATTGTACATACGTTAATTTTGGGAACGGTCATGGCCAGAGCGGCGTCTTCCATGAGTCTGCCTTTTCTGGCGATTTACTTAGCTAAACATACGTCGATGAGCGCAGTAATGATTGGGGTCGTAATTGGAATGGGAGCCTTGGCAGGAACAGTCGGAGGTTTTATCGGCGGTAATTTATCGGACCGATTCGGCCGACGCATTATCATGCTCGCTGCACTTTTTGGATGGGCGGTTGTGTTTGTAGGTTTTAGTATCGTGAAACTACCGGTTTTGTTCATGATGCTGAACATGCTGAACGGCTTGTGCCGCTCCTTCTACGAACCGGTCTCGCAAGCCTTGATGGCGGATTTGACCGAGCCGGCCAAGCGACTCAGTGTGTTTTCAATGAGATACATGGCCATCAATGTTGGTGTTGCTATAGGACCTTTATTGGGTGCTTTTTTTGCAACAATGGACGGAGCACTGCCGTTTCTACTCACTGGAATCGTATATTTTATCTATGCGGTTACCCTCTACGTTCTCCTTATCGTTTTTGGTATTAAGCAAATAGAAGGGGAGAAGAAACAACCTGTTACGTTTGTCTCTGCATTGCGGGTTATTCAACGTGATGTCACGTTTCGCTATTTTATTCTTGGCGGAATTATAGGGGCTATTGGCTACTCGCAAGTCATGGTGACACTATCGCAATATTTGGAGCAGAACTTCACTGAAGGTGTTAAACTGTTTGCTGTCCTCATGAGTGTCAATGCCATTGTGGTAATTGCGATGCAAATACCGCTTACACGGATTTCTGATAAGTACTCGCCACTTGTAGCGATTATTTTAGGAAATTTGATGTTTGCGTTAGGCGATATCGGTTTTGCATTCTCGCATTCGTTAGTACCCATGATTATTTCCATGGCGATTTTTACACTAGGAGAAATATTGAATTACCCCGCGGCCAACATGCTGATTGATAAGCTGGCACCGGAACATATGCGCGGTACTTATTTTGGTGCACAAACGTTAACCAACGTAGGTCATTTTATGGGACCTTGGGTTGGCGGCTTTCTGCTCGTAGCGTATGGGGGCACTGCACTTTATCTGGTCATCGCCTTTGTAACCCTTGCGGGATCTCTCTTTTATTGGAAAGGTGCCAATAATCTACAAGCACTGCCCAAAAATAGGTCGAAAAAAGAAGTTTTTTGATAAATAATGCAAAATTAGTTCTTGCGAACTATACGATTTCAAAAGAACTTCCCTTATTCTTGAGAGTGTAGTTATTTCTTGTAAAAGACTTCACAACACATCTCGACAATGGCAAAACTGACGAAAGTCAGTGACGCAAAGCTACAGGGGCTACCTTGTTCATGAATCGGACTCGTTGCCAGCCAGCTGCCGAACGATTGGGTATTCAACTTAGATCCCCTCCGATCGGTACACTATGGTGGGGTTTTTCTCTGTCATAACTTTCATAAACTATGGATAAAAGGAGGACCAAGCAGCATGCAGTCTGATTTACATGAAGAGCAAAAAGTAACATCACTTTGCGGCAATCATGTTGCCCGTTTGGTGCCATCCTCGGATGGACCAAAGCTATTGATTAATTTAGAAGAGTACGCGCTTAATGAATCTTGCTGGGATGTTGAAATGTTTCAGGGGAGAAGCAACAGCATTTTGATTTTCTATTGGAAAGGTGAAGTTAAGCTTTCTGTGAAAATGCCTCCGATGCCGCAAATTGAAGCATTTATGACTAGACTCTACCAAATTTTAACTTCCAAATTAAGAACGGTTCAGCCCATATAGGCGAACTGTTTTTTTTTATCCCAAAAGCTCTAATGACAAAATGATTGTCACAAATCGACAGGTACTGATATAATGATACACATATTCATACATAGTTCTTAAGTACTAACTTCGTAGGGGGATTTGCGCTATGCGATTAATTACGCGTTCGGATTTTGACGGTTTAGTATGCGCAATGCTTTTCAAAAAGCTAAACATGGTCGATGAAATGAAATTCGTTCATCCCAAAGATATGCAGGATGGTCTGATCGAGGTTACCGAGAACGATATTTTGGCGAATGTGCCTTATGTTGCAGGTTGCGGATTATGGTTTGACCATCATTCCAGTGAACTTGAGCGGATGGGTGAGAAAGTAGCTTTCAAAGGGGAAACCCGTATTGCACCAAGCGCAGCACGCGTCGTATATGATTATTATGGTGGGCAAGAAACCTTTGGTGATATTGATGATATTATGCAAGGCGTAGATAAAGCGGATGCTGCACAATTCAGTAAAGAAGATATTTTGAATCCAACGGGTTGGGATTTATTATCGTTCATCATGGATGCCCGTACGGGTTTAGGACGCTACCGGGACTATCGAATTAGCAATTATCAACTAATGGAAGAGCTTGTGGATCACTGTGCAGTGATGACGGTCGATCAAATTATGGAGCTTCCGGACGTTAAGGAGCGGGTTGAACGGTATTATGAATTGGATGCTCTATACCGTGAAATGCTTGCAAAGCATACATATACAGAAGGAAATGTGATCATTACGGATCTTCGTGATGTGGAAACCATCTATCCTGGTAACCGTTTCATGGTTTACGCGCTTTATCCAGAGCAGAATGTATCCATTTGGATCGTGGACGGACGTAACAAACAAAATTGTGTATTTGCTTGTGGACACAGCATTGTGAACCGCACCTCTCAAACGAACATCGGGACTTTGATGCTCCAAAATGGTGGAGGCGGTCACCACGCAGCAGGTACGTGTCAGGTAGAATATGCGCAAGCAGAGAATATTTTGAAGAAAATTGTTGAAACGATGAGAGCAGACGGATAAAATAAGAATCGAGCCGCAGGATGGGTAATTCCCGGAATGCGGTTTATTTATGGAGTCGGGAGGCATGTTAGTGAAAATCGATCGCATTCATCATGTGGCCATTATTAGCTCGAATTACGAAAAGTCGAAGCATTTCTATGTTGATTTACTAGGAATGACGATCGTAAATGAGTTGTACCGGGCAGAACGTGATTCCTACAAGCTGGATTTGCGCATAGGAGAAACAGAGCAGCAGATTGAGTTGTTTTCGTTCCCTAATCCACCCTTAAGAGTGGATAGACCGGAAGCGCGAGGACTTCGACACTTGGCATTTGTAGTTGGAAATATGGACGAAAGCGTCAAGGAACTAGAGAGCAAGGGAATTGCGGTTGAACCGGTACGAATTGATCCCATAACAGGTGATCGGTATACGTTTTTTGCAGACCCAGATGGACTCCCGTTAGAGTTGGTGGAACATGCCGAACGATGATTTATCAAAAAATGAGCAAAAAACAAAATTAGGATTTGCAATAGGATGCCTATGGAGTATTCTGCTGTCTATTCCGCTTTGGGCCATAATCATATGGCTATCGATGAAAAAATAAATCCCTCAAACGCTCGACTGAACAGGGTCGGATTAGCGGTTGGGGGATTTTTTTTGTTGGCTATTGGTGGTATAAAACTAGTAAACGTTGATGCGTCGTATAATTCCGTTTAGGCTGTCATAAATCACGATGTTACCACGATGATCGATAGTAAAAAGGAAACTGCCCTTGAAGCTTAAAGCGCCAGGACCATTAACTTGATCGGTAATGGATTTACCATCAATGATTTTATCATTTTCGGCGGGCTGCTCATAGGTTTGTGTTTTCGGATCATATAAACCCTTGTTATAGGTCAAAAGAGCAACATTAGTGTACTCATCCATTTTACCAGCAACATCAACTTGATAAACCTTAGTAGTATCTGAAATGTAGAAATATCCATTCCTCGATGAGGCTCCTGTTATTTGATCCAAATTAACACTCGCTACCTCAGTAATAGTGCCGTCCAAGTTAACCTTGCTGATTTTTTTATTCGTTTTATCAAGGAGATACATTTTCCCGTCTGTGTTTAAAGAAACGTAACTTGCCTTCTTATCAGGTAGGAGTCCAATTACTTTACTCTCGTTCGGTACCTGAAAGTCGAATACTTTCCCCAAAAATACATTGCTGTAGTAAAAGTGATCTTGATCTAAAAACGAGATAAAATTGTTTTCTTCATTCATGGAACTTTCTAAATTAAAAGTTACCATTTTAACTTCTGGGAGTATCTCATAAATAATCACAGCTTCTTCGACAAAGGGTCTCGCAGCATGTGCCATCAAATACAATTTGTCAGTTAAACTATCGTAATACAGTTTTTTAGGTGTGATATTTTGATATGATACACGTTGCACAGCACCTTTTGAATCTTTATACTGCACGTCAAATTTACTATCTATAAAGGTTGTGTGCTGTATATTTTTTCCATCGTCATTATTTTGATTATAGGATAAAATCCCGTAAGGGTAGGATTGGCTTTTGACGTCATAATCTATCATATATACATTGCTGCTCGAGTCTGAAATAATATCGTATATTTTTACATTACTTCTTTCTGTAATTGGTCGTTCTATCGATAAATTATCTACAGTTGGCTTGTCTCGTTTTTCATTTACAGGTGCAGGTTGAATGAGATTATTAGTGATTGTAATCATTTGCGTTGTACCATCGAACGAAACAGTCTGATCCATATTTTCAGCAATAAAGCGGAGAGGGACCATAGTCGTATCATTGAGTATTGTAGCAGGCTGCTCCAATGAAGTAGAAGCACCGTTAATCACGGCATCTTTACTGTCGATTGCGAGAGATATCTTGGTTTTGGCTGTAGTCAGTGTAATGATCCGTGCAGCGTCATCCCATTGGACAGTAACTCCCAGAGTCTCAGCAATAAAACGAAGCGGCACCATGGTCACGCTGTTCATTAAAATAGGCGGGACTGGCAGTGTTTGAGTTTGACCATTAACGGTAACAATTTGCTCATTCAGTTTAAGCTTTAGCTCATGCTGATACTTAGTAGCTGATGAGTCTTGTGCAAAAGCAGGTTGAATAGATAGAAAAATACAGCTGATGCTTAGTGTTAGAAGCTTTGCGATTTTTTGATGAAACACGGTTATCTTCCTCGTTTTCAATGATTTAAAAGCGGAGATTCCACTTTATGAATAATGTATATTCAACATATTGTTACATTTTCCTCTTTCCATTAACAGCCTTGGACATGAAAAACTGAGGGGGATAAACGAACTGTATGGTTAGTTCGTCTAATAGAAGAGATCGAAAGTAGATGAAGGTAGTAAAATCAGACAACAAAATTGAACTCTTATACTCATGTGGCATTAATGTAATAACTTTATAATAAAATTTAGCATATAAAACTTAACGATCCCTGTTGTATGAGGTCCCAATTTTGGTGAGGAGGATGCGCTTGGAAGGATATTTAATGTACTGCCTCTACCTAGTTTTAGTTCTATTTATTTGCTATTTCATCTACGCAATGGCTAAAAATTGAGCGGATAAGTTATCCTCTTAATCTAAATTTGAGAATCCTGCAAATAAGTGACATGCATGTTGAAAGATTAAGAATTAGTCCCTCCAGAATAGCCGCTATCATTAATGATGAAAAACCGGATTATATATTTATTACGGGTGATTTTACCAAATACCGAAAAATGCTTCCTAGACTAGAAGAGTACCTAAGAGCAATGGCGATTTGTAACGTGCCCATTTATTGCGTTCTTGGAAACCATGATTATCAACAGAAAAATGTCAAAGATCTTATCAAGCTTTTAAGAAAGTACGGGCTTCATTTGTTAAGGAATGAGTCGATTCATCTAGAACGATTTGAACTAATTGGTATTGATGATTTCGATTCTGGTAAAAGTGACATTGAGGCTGCTCTTCGAACTGTCGATGATCGCAGAGCGAAACTCATTATTACCCACGATCCTAATGTAGTCCTCCATTTAAAAAAAAGCTATGATTATTTAATGGCTGGACATCTCCATGGTAAACAATTTAATATTCCATTTTTCTTTCATATCAAAAACGCAGGTAAGCTGCCTAGAATGGGGATTTACAAGGGATTACATAAACATCAATATGGGGCTTACTACATATCTAAAGGTATTGGGCAAACAGGGGTCAATGCCAGATTGTTTGTCAGAAGCGAAGTAACCATGCATTATTTATAAAATGACTGAGGGAGTTGAGATCTAAAGGTCTCAACTCCCTCTGTTCATTTCGTGCGTTGCGTTACTACTCCATGTAAACTGAGCTAACGGACACCAGCGCCGTTATTGCGCTGATATTCCTATGATTTCGCGCCTAACGGACATCAGCGCTCTTATTTGCCCATCATGCGGCCAAATTGCCTGCAAAATAGGCAAATAGCAGCGCTGGGGTCCGTTAGAAATCTAAATCGGCGATTTCACGCCGAATAAAGGCTCCTGTGTCCGTTAGCGTAAGTGCTGGCGGGACAGCTCGAACTTTGACTTTAACACGGGTTTATGGAGTACACATAAGAGCCATCTATAAACAAAGGCAGCTAAGACGTAAAGTCTCAGCTGCCTCTTTTTCGTGCTGCCTACGTTCCTGTCTACGCGGAGGAAAAGGCCCAAGATACTGATACAGGATGACAGGTTATATATTGATGTTTATTACTTATCCTCTTCGTCTAATTTGTAAGAATAAACACGAAAAATGATGATTTTTGTAGAAATCTGTTTAAGTCTATTCTAAGGTGTGTTAGACTTGGAAGGGGATGGAAGAGATTGGATGATTGGAATGAAAACGTGAAGTATACATAAGTTGTAGTTATTTGAATTCATACCTAGTTTAATAAGTGTTTGTTAATAATTTCAGATGCGTGAAGCAATGGAGGAACGAATGTTAAGCAATACGTTTTATGTAAGACCTCATCCTGATGTGGAGCTCGGCTACAGGCGCTCACTCGTGGAATATCAGCTTACGTTCCCCGAAGCAGGGGTTAACGAAGAAACCGGATTGATCCTCTTTATTACGCCGTTTGGCGATACTCCATCATCTGAATATCAGGCCAATAAGTTGCGGCCGTACCTGGCGAATAAGAGCAACTGCATTGTGGCCGGCGTCCATTACTGGGGAGTAGACAATGAGATTAAGTCAGTCAGATTTGATAACGCGTATTTTGCAACGCTGAGTTCGTTATATGGTATCCCATGGACGGATTTCCTGAAAAACGACGGATCTCTGCAAGACGGCTGCTTGGAGATTTTGGCGTTTCACCTGAAGCAGCGGGGCATTCAGCATTTGTTCGGGCATAGCTCACCGTACACGCTCATGTCGTATCATTTAAAAGGGGAATATCAGTCGTTCGGCTTTCTTCCGGCACTCGACTATTTGTCTGTGCTCGGCGATATTTTGAAAAAACACACGATCAATCGGCGCCGTATTATCGCCTATGGATCGTCATATGGGGGATATATCGCCTTATTACTTGGAAAGTTTGCCCCTCACACATTCTCGGCGATTATCGATAATTCGGGTTTTTCGCGGGCGAGCGTGATTGACATCTGCACGAAGGATTACATGTTGGGGCCAGTGGTTTACCGGCATGAGGGAGTAACGATTCAAGCTATTGCCGATGAACCTTGGACGCTTTCAGATGAGCTCGATCCGAATTACTTCTCGGATAGCTGTCGCGCGATTCGCAGTCTGTTGGAAGAAGCACACCGTATCACGTCGGATACAACATACTATATATTTCATGGTGATGAGGATAAGGTATGCCCGACATCTGAAAAGGAACAAGTTGTTGACATACTAAAAAAATATAATCAGGTCAACTTTAAAAAAGTGACTGCAGATGATATTGATGGCAGAGTGTTTAAGGATTTGTCGCATGGGATGAAAGCATCACTTCGAGGTATTTTCGATCTAGTTCAAGAAGCAGGTGGTAAGTTACAGAAGAGTGAAGATCTAACGGACTTCGACCGTTCGAGTGTTCATACTTTTGTTTGCGGAAATAAATCGTATCGTTTCAGTTATTCGAATGATTATCAGATTCGCGCAGAGATATTGAATTAGATTTACAAGGAATCATATATAAGAATGAAAAACAGCGGCAGCTAAGACTTTTATAAGTCTTAGCTGCCGCTGTTTTTGTAAAAATACTTGTCCTATCTCCGCGGTGGAAAAGGCCCAAGATATTGATAAAGGTTACACTCAATCCGTCCGTTAAACAACTTGCGCTTCTTATCAGCGCGGCGGTTCATATAATGCTCGAGCTGTGTGCTCGGGCTGAGAATAAACATGCTCCATGAAGGCATTGGAGCTGTAAGTGCCCCGAGTTCGCGCAGCGCGACCTCGACATCCTTGGCTTCACCAAGCCGCTCTCCATAAGGCGGATTGGTGATCAAACAGCCATAGTCGCCGCGCGGGCGGGCTTTGGCTACCGGTTCCACGCGAAGCTGGAACTGTTTCGTCAGCCCGGCCGACTTCGCGGCGGCCTCTGCCACTGCGATGGCAGACGGATCAATATCGCTGCCGATGATGTGCAGCGGCACATTATCGCGAACCGCGTCGAACGCTTCGTCGCGCGCTTTGTCCCAGAGCTTGCGCGGCACATTGCCCCACGCCTCGCTGGGGAAGCTGCGCCGCAGGCCTGGCGCGATATTCCAGCCGATCATAGCGGCCTCGATCGGGATGGTTCCCGACCCGCAGAACGGGTCGTAGAGCGGCCGATCGACGCTCCAGCGGCTGAGCAGGATCATGGCAGCGGCCATGGTCTCCTTCAGCGGCGCTTCGGTCACGAGCTTGCGATACCCGCGCTTATGCAAGCTTGGGCCTGTGGTGTCGATCGTGAGTGTCGCGATATCGTTCAGGAGCGCCACTTCAATCACGTAACGTGCCCCGTTCTCGGGGAACCATTCGGTGCCGTATTGAAGTTTCAGCTTTTCAACGACGGCTTTTTTTACGATGCCTTGGCAGGCAGGGACGCTGGAAAGCTGTGACTTATGGGAACGCCCTTGCACAGGGAATTCGGCATCGTTCGGAATCCAGTCGGGCCAAGCGAGCGCTTTTGTGCCTTCAAAAAGCTCATCAAAGGTCAGAGCTTTAAACTGGCCCATAAGCACGAGAATCCGGTCTGCTGTCCGTAACCATAGATTGGCTCGGCAGATGGCCAGCTCGTCTCCCATAAAGCGTACGCGGCCGTTCTCAACGGTAACCTCTGTATAACCGAGGTCGCGGACTTCGCGCGCAACGATAGCTTCAAGTCCCATTGGGCAAGTTGCAATTAGTTCGATTGATTGTGGCATGTTTAGATTCCTTCCATCCGGGTTGTGCTTCGTTCATAAAACTCATACAATTAACAAGTATAGGACAAATAAGATATACTTACAAACGAAACGGCAAACTCTTAGGAGGAATGACATGGAAACCCTAACAGCTGAAAGCTATATGGAAGGCTTATATGCGGATGATCCGGTGCTTGAGCGGGTGAAGGAAGTCATACGAACCAATAATATGCCAGAAATCTCAATCGCCCCGGGCTACGGCAGACTACTTACGATGCTAGTGACGATGATTGGCGCAAAAAAGGTGCTGGAAATAGGAGCTTTAGGCGGCTATAGCGGGATTTGCCTGGCTAGAGGGCTGCAAGAAGGCGGCAAACTCATCTCGCTTGAGTTGAAACAGGAATTCGCCGATGTAGCCAAACAAAATGTAGCCGACGCAGGCCTTGGCCAGTTTGTCGAGTATCGTATAGGCGAAGCGTTGACGCATCTCAACGAGCTGCTTGCGCAAGGGGAGCGCTTTGATTTCTTTTTTATCGATGCGGACAAAGTGAACTATCCAAACTATTTGGAGCTTGCCATTCAATTAGCGAATCCTGGGGCCATCATTGCAGGCGATAATACGCTGATGAGAGGCAAAGTGGTTGACGCAGGCCAAACCAAAGCCTCCGTGAAAGCGATGCGCAGCTTCAATAAGCTCATTGCGGAAGACCCGCGTTTGGAAAGTACAATCCTACCAGCCTATGACGGTTTAGCGCTGGCTCGGGTGAAATAAGGCGTACATAGCAAGGGCTACCTGAATTGTCTGAGAAGACGTTCCAGGTAGCCCTTTCCCCATTGAATAGGGCAGATGTGAAGGTTTATCTTAAGAAGTTAACTGATGCACTTGAAAAAATTTAAATTCGTTTATTTGCCAAGGTACTTTTTCTTCTACCTGGGTAACAGGCTGAGCGGGTTGCAGCGTGGATATAGGGTGCACATTTTGCTGCTTCTTGAAAGGTGTAGCGCTCATCCCATTCCAGTAAATAAGCAAAATCTCCGCACATAAAACGATAAAAGCAATTTTGGGCCAATTCAGCTTCATGGAGGGTATCCTCGCTTTCAATGATGCACCTATATTATCATGTAGTGGAATTAATTTCCATAAAAAATTTTTGTGCATTCCCTCATCTATGTACCAGCCCCGTTGAAACTTCAAACGCATAGCGCTCAGTCTCAGGCATATTCACAGCGTGAGCTCTACGGATAGCATAATCGATATCATACGGTACGCGTACATATTGAAGGGAGAATCCTGCTTGCTGCTGACTATTCATATTGCCCTCCAGAATACAGTAGCAGGCTTGTGGAATGCCGTCATAGGGAATGCCTACACTGCCCACGTTAAAGAGCATTAGACCGCTGTCGGCACGCTTTGCGGTGCTCTTTTCTGAAGGGTTTTTCATCGTAATCAAAAAAGGGATGTGAATATCCCCGTAGCCAACAATATCAGGCAGCTTTCCGTTAGGGGCCGCACCGGTCATTTCTGTATTTTGAAACAGTGCCAGTCGCTCTTTTTTGGAAGCTTTACGCTTAACACGATGGTAAACGCTTTGTGAGGAAGCATGAAATAAACGGAACAGTTTGCCGCTAAGGTAGAAATCAACGGAGAATGGCAGTTCTGACAGATAAGCAAGCCTTTTAGGCCCTAATTGCTGCTGCTGCCAAATGCCCGCCGGCTGGTCTTGCGGCATATTGATGCCTAGGTCCCAATTTCCCTGTATGACTACCTCGCAGGTCCTTTGTATAGAGTCAACAACGGCTGCCGAATCAGGTCCTTTGCCTGCCAGGTCGCCTAAGCAATAGATTCGCTCAATGCCGCGCAGTTTGATATCAGCAAGTACGGCTTCAAGGGCAGGCAAATTTCCATGGATATCTGAAATAATCGCAATTTTTTCCAAAACGATGAATTCCTTTCCGTGCTGGTCTCAAGTGTAAATCTCATTGATTCTGTTATATCATACGGATTCCATTCTGAAAATGAGTGTCCTTGACTATTACCCAATGCTAGATTCTTCTGCTATAATTTGTGAGGGGAAAGGGGAAGGTTTTGAATGGAATCCAGAGTAGAGCGTCACCGTAAAGTGAAGGTAGTGCGCGCGCCTCAGAAGAAAACTCCGCTGAAAATGATCGGAGGACTCACTTTGGCTGCCGTCGCTTGTTTCGCGATTGGAATTGGTGCATCCTATTGGACGTCGAATAGCAAAACTACCGAAGAACAAGAGGCATCTTCACCATCGGTGTCCGTAAATTCGCCTCAACCGACGAATGCAGCAAGTAGCCAGCCCAGTCCTGCAGCTACAGCAAACGCAATCGTACCGTCGTCGTCACCGGCAGTTTCGGACAAGCCAACGAGTAGTAGCGGACAAGTGAATCTCACTTTTGTAGGCGATGTGCTGCTAGCCTCTAAGGTAGAAGATATTTTGAAACAAAAAGGCTATGATTATCCTTATACGAATGTAAAAGACTATTTGACCAAACCGGATTTCACCATCGCGAATTTGGAAACACCTATAACAACTAAAGGTACCGAACAGAAAAAGGATTACGTTTACCGCTCATCACCTTTGGCTTTACCTCCGCTCAAGGATGCTGGCATCGATCTTGTTAATTTAGCGAATAACCATGTCATGGATTATGGCCCTGAAGGTTTACAGGACACCATGAATGCGCTGGACCAAGAGGGTATTAAGCGCATGGGAGCGGGCAATGATTTGAATGAAGCCTATCAGCCGGTCATAGTGGAAAAAAACGGCATGAAAATCGCCTTTTTCGGCTTTAGCCGTGTTGTTCCTGAAGCTTCTTGGAAAGCAGGTCCCGGACGCATCGGGGTGGCGGAAACTTACAATTACAAGCCGCCTGTCGAAGCTATTCAAAAAGCGAAAGAGAGTGCCGATCTTGTTGTCGTTGTTGCACATTGGGGCGTTGAGCGAAGCGACCATCCGGATAAGTATCAGACGGATTTGGCACACCGTTATATTGATGCCGGCGCAGATTTGGTCGTTGGCGGCCATCCACATGTGTTACAAGGTTTCGAGCAGTACAAAGGCAAATGGATCGCATATAGTTTAGGTAATTTTATATTTACAACGAATGATGTTTCTAAGACATGGGAAACGGTTATCTTGGAAGCGTCCTGCTCGAAAGATAAATCGTGCAATATTCATCTTGTTCCTATTTTAAGCAAATTTGCACTTCCTACACCCATGAGTTCGGAAGACGGCTCCAAGCTGTTCCAGCGGTTAAGCCAAATTTCGATTGGTTCGAAAGTAGATGCCGAAGGTAATGTTAGCAAGAAATAATGTGAGGAGAAAACGACATGACAGATGTTCGCAATATTTATTGTGTAGGACGCAATTACCGGGCACACGCCGCCGAGCTGGGGAATGATGTTCCGGATCAGCCGATGATTTTTACGAAACCAACGCATGCCTTGGCGGATATGAGTGGCGGGGAGCTGAAGCTTCCAGGTGATCAAGGTGAAATTCACTATGAAGCTGAATTGGTGCTGCATATCGCAAAGCCTTATCGCGAAGGTATTCAGGTTGATGAAATTGTTGATAAGTATGCACTGGGCATCGATTTTACACTAAGAGATGTACAGTCTGTTATTAAGAAAAAAGGCCAACCTTGGCTGCCAGCCAAAGGATTCCTGAAGTCGGCGCCACTGACGGAATTCCGCCCGTTCCCGGGGGCTTCCAAACTAACGGAAGAGAACTTCCAGCTTCGCCAGAATGGACAAGTCGTTCAAAACGGCAACATCAGCAACATGATTTTCGATTTGCAAACGATCATCGATTACATCGCTAAGCATTACGGGCTGGGCGTAGGCGATATCATTTACACGGGAACTCCTGAGGGCGTTGGACCTGTAAATAACGGCGATCTCTTGGAATTAGCATGGGGCGAAGAAGTATTCGGAGCAGTAACTATCCGCGTATAAAACAAAAAGGGCAGTATCTTACGGTCATAGCTGACCTGAGAGAATTGCCCTTTTTATTTTACATCCGCCGAATCCTCTAGCGCACTATCGGCATATTGTTCACGCGCGTGAAGGATTGCCGGTAATTGTTCAAAAAACACATCAACGACTTGAGGGTCAAAATGTTCGCCCCGCTCTTCGGTGAAGAGCTGTAAGATGCGATCCAAGTCCCACGCTTTTTTGTAGACACGCTCACTGCCAAGCGCATCGAAAACGTCAGCAATCGCAGTAATACGCCCGTAGATGTGAATGTCTTCCCCTTTGATTCCTCTGGGATATCCGCGACCATTCCATTTCTCGTGATGCTCATAGGCGACCACCGCAGCCGTTTTGAGAATATGACGATTGGAGTTTTTGAGCAGGTTGTACCCGATCACGGTGTGATTTTGCATTAATTTGAACTCTTCCTCGGTTAATTTGCCGGGTTTATTGAGCACACTGTCGGGAATCGCTACCTTGCCGATATCATGCATCGGTGAAGCGATTTTGAGGAGTTCCGATTCTTCCTTACTCATACCTAATCCACGTGCAAGAATATAGGAATACTCGGCTACACGCTTAACGTGATTCCCTGTTTCTTTGGACCGGCTCTCGCCAATTTCGCCCATGCGGAAAATAATTTCTTTCTGGGTAGCTTCGATCTCATTGGTGAGCAGCGCCGATTCTAGAGATTTGCCCGCATAAGAGGAGGCAAGTGTTAAATACTCCATATCTTTATCCGAAAATTGCTGGCATTCCGTTAGTTTATTAATGGCCTGGTAAGCGCCCATGATTTCGCCTTGGCTGTCGCGGAACGGAATAACCATCAAGGCTTTTGTACGGTAGCCTGTTTGCTGATCCGTATGCAGTGCGCCATTAAGCAGGTAGGTTTTATATTGTTCATTCGTATAGGCGTCATCAATAAATACAGCTTTATCATGCGTGACCGCATACCCGACAAGTCCTGCAGTGCTTGGGATACGAATCTCATCGAGTCCATGAGCCACTTTGGACCAGAGCTCGTTCTTGCTCTTATCCAACAGCCAAACCGTACAGCGATCAGAGACAATCATTTCCCGGCCCATATCCGCCATCAACATAAGGACATTCTCGAGTACTCGTTCATTGGCAATTTTGGCTGCATAATCAAAAATAACGCGCAGCATTTCTTGCGGATCCAAGTCATGTTTTATCTGGGATCTAGTTGTAATCTGGTCGTTATCCATAGCAGCCTCCTATCTTTCGGAAATTATCTTACCATATTATTCTCGTAAAAAGGTTAACTTCCTGCTAGAATCTCACGAGAAATGATTGATTTTGTCGAAAAATAGCAGAATGCTCTTGGGAAGATTCTGGGAACTGTGCTATGCTACAATTATAGGTGGAAATTGAGGTGTTCAAATGGAATGGATTTGGGGTTTAGCCGGCAGTTTGCTTATTGCAGGCGCTGCCTACTGGAGAGGATCCCTCTCTGTATCGGGTTTGATTTCTGCGATTATTCTTGGGACCTTGATGTTTGTATTTGGCAGCTTAGCTTGGTTTGGAACGCTGATCGCCTTTTTTATTTCTTCGAGCGTGTTGTCGAAGCTTAAGCATCAACGTAAAGCCGCTGCGGAAAGCGGTTATGCCAAGGGCGGAAGGCGCGACGCCGGACAAGTTGCGGCTAATGGCGGGTTAGGTCTAGTCCTGTGTATAGGCAATGCGATTTGGCCTGATCCTGTTTGGTGGGTGTTGTTCGTTGGCGTGATGGCAACCGTCACAGCGGACACGTGGGCAACAGAAATTGGCGGAATGAGCTCGTCTGAGCCGAGGTCGATTCTTAATGGCAAGCGGGTTCCAGCTGGAACATCAGGCGGTATTAGCACGATTGGCGTGCTGGCTTCTGTGGTGGGAGGAGCTTTCATTGGATGTCTCAGCGGTTGGTTCAGCACCATCGGCGATATGGACTACGAAACAGTCGCAACTCCTGTTTTAATTATATTCGGTGCCCTTTCAGGTTTGCTTGGTTCGTTAGCTGATTCTTGGTTAGGAGCAACCTGGCAGGTGATGTATCAGTGTACGGTTTGCGGAAAAACAATCGAGAAAGAAGTCCACTGTGGTCAGAATGCGAAGCAAATACGCGGTTTCCGCTTCATGACCAATGACCGGGTGAATGCACTCTCCTCGCTGGTTGGAGGCGTAGTGTGCTACGTATTGTGGCTTGTATCGGCGCAGCTATAAGAACGTGGAAAAAAAGTGCAGCAAATTTATGAATTTTCGAATTCAATAGATTTGCTGCACTTTTTTAACTTTAGTGCACGGTAGGCGAAGCCTCACCTGCTGTTTCTTTCACAGGCTGTGCGGCTGGAGGCAAGACGGCATCGTGCAACTGCTTTTCCAAGTGCTTGACTTTACGATTCAGTTTGTACTGACGAACCATTCCGAAGAGACCAACAATCAGACCGCCTAATAGGGTGGATGTTAAAATAACGAGAATGAGTGGCGTGGATGTTTGGGCGAATATGAAATTTACTTGCACCGGTTCGACATTCACAACCGCAAAAACGGCTGTGATGAGGGCGAATATTAATGCGCAGATCAGAATCCATTGCATCTTCATCCAGCATTCATCCTTTCCATGGAGAAGAGGTTGAAGGCTCGGGCCTCCAACCTCACTCGTTTCCTTACTTCGTAAGTTCTTCCATCTGATCGAGCAAAGAGCTGAAGACGCTCATGGCTTGCTTGATCGGCTCCGGTGTCGACATATCAACGCCGGCTTTCTTCAGGATGTTCAGCGAGTAGTCGCTGCCGCCGCTTTTCAGGAAGCCCAAGTAACGGTCAACGGCCGGCTGGCCTTCATCCAATATTTGCTTCGCAAAGCTGGTTGCCGCCGAGAAGCCTGTTGCATATTTGTAGACATAAAAGCTGTTATAGAAGTGAGGAATACGTGCCCATTCCATCTCAATATCTTGATCCACAACCATGTCGTTGCCATGGTACAGCTTATTCAAGCCGTAATAGATTTCGCTGAACTCTTGAGGAGTAAGCGACTCGCCTTGTTCCGATTTCTCATGTGTAATCATTTCGAACTCGGCAAACATCGTTTGACGGAAAACCGTAGTGCGGAACTGGTCTGCATAATAAGTCAGCAGATAAAGCTTCTCTTTTGGATCCGTCACGCGTTTCAATAAATAGTCCATGAGGAGCGCCTCGTTCAGGGTAGAAGCGACCTCTGCAAGGAAAATCGTATACTGCGCATAGCGGTATTCTTGATTTTCGTCGGACAAATAGGAATGGATGGCATGACCCATTTCGTGCGTCAGTGTGAACATGCTGTTTAAATTGTCTTTATGGTTGAGCAGCACATAAGGATGTGTGCCGTAAGCACCCCAGCTGTACGCACCGTTACGCTTATTCTTGTTCTCATAAACGTCGATCCAGTGGTTGTCGAAGCCGTCTTGAAGAATTTTCAAGTAATTTTCGCCAAGCGGAGCCAGGCTTTTCTTGATTTCTTCTTTGGCTTGCTGGTAGGTGATATCCATTTTGAACTCTTCAACGAGCGGAGCAAAGAGGTCATACATATGTAATTCATCGACTTTCAGCAGCTTTTTACGGAGCTTTAAATAACGCTGTAGCTCAGGCAGAGAGTCGTGAATGGTGGAAATTAAGTTCGTGTAGACTTCCTTCTTGATGTTATCGCCGAAAAGAGTCGATTCCAGAACGGAAGGATAGTGACGTGCTTTGGCATAAAAAATGTTTTTATTAATATTCGCGCTGAGCGTAGCGCCGATCGTGTTCTTGTTGTTACGGTAAGTTTCGTAAACGGCATGGAAGGCATTTTTTCGAACTTCCGGATCACGGCTCTCCAGGAATTGAATGTAACTTCCATGGGTGAGCTCGACTTCCTCGCCTTTTTCATTTTTAACTTTAGGGAACTTCAAATCGGCGTTGTTCAGCATGCCGAAGATCGTGCTCGGCGCTCCCGCCATATTGCCTGCTTGAGCCAGAAGTGCTTCTTGCTCTTTGGATAACGTGTGCGGCTTCTGGCGAATCATTTCTTCGAGCGTGTCTTTATAAAAAGATAAAGAAGGATCGTTGACCAATTGTTGCAGTTTTTCATCGGATAAACTTAAAATTTCCGGCGAAATGAAGGAGAGAGCTTCGCCCACTTCGACGCTGATTTTTTTTGATTTATCGGATAAGGCCTGGTAAGTAGGCTCTGCTGTATCTTCATGATGTTTCATGTTGGCATACACATAAAGTCTTTCTGTCTTTAGAGAGACCTCATCTTCCAACTGGAAACATTGCTTGACGGCAGCGGCGTCGTTAAGTTTTCCTTGGAAGGCGCTGATTTTGCTGATCGAGCCTTTAACATCTTGAAATTCTTTTTCCCAAGCCTTCGCATCGGCAAATAAATCTTCCAGATTCCACCGGTGCTCGGCAGGTACTTGTTTGCGTTCCAATAGTTGAGCCATGGGAGCCCTCCTGTCCTTGTTTTGAGTTTGGGGTAAACGGTTTTCCTTCGCATGCAAGTCAGCTGCTGGGACAGAGCTAAGGAGAAGTCCCATTGCTGCAGTTACATAGATCCAGCGCATTACGGTCACGCTCCCGGCTTATACCCATGTGGGGGAATTTTGATCTAAACCCACTTCATGGTTTTCACCTAGTATGACCGTTAACCCACTCAATTATGATTATAAGAAAAAGCTGGAAGGAAGTAAATTTACTTTCCGGCGCCAAAGAAGCTGATCAAGATGAGAACAAACGAAAACGAGACCATGACGATTGCCAATAAAGCGAGATATCGTTTCATTTGGGCGGGAAGGCTGTCTTTTTTCATAATCAAAATGATGGCTAGGCAGAAGGATACGAGAATAAATGTGAGTATAGAACCGGATTCGGTCATTGGTGAATCATCCTTATCCCTATAGAATATGACACTTGCTAATTACTGCATGATAGTAAGTTTCGCTGCCTGTAGGCAAACTCCTTTTTCAGCCGGCATGCTGCATCGTTTCATCGGGATTTTCATCATCTTCTGTTTTCACCAGAATCAACTTGCCTCGGGAATCCATCTTGACTGTAAAACGATCTTCCGGAGCAATTTGAGCTTCATCGCTTAATTCTTTAGGCAGTTTTAACTGTCCGCGGTCTCCGACTTCTACGAGGTAGCCGACCATTTTGGACCATTTGCCTGCCGCAAGCACAATGATGACGAGCAGTCCGATCAGCAGCCATTTGCCAAGCGGATTTGAAGCGAAATAAGGGGAGAGGAACTTCTCGCCGGTAATCATTTTACCTGCCGTTAATGCGAGCACGCCTGCGCCGATATACATGATCCATGGATAAGTTTCAATCCATTTGATGAATAAGGTGCTGCCCCAGACCACGATAGGGACACTAACCAGCAAACCGATAATGACGAGCAGGAAATTTCCATGAGCTGCGCCAGCGACAGCAATGACGTTATCCAGACCCATCACGGCGTCGGCAATAATAATCGTGCGAATGGCAGCCCACATGCTGCTCTTCGCTTGAACTTGTTCGTGATTTTTCTTTTCGCTGAGCAGCTTATACGATATCCAGAGGAGCAATATGCCGCCCGCTAAGAGAAGACCGGGAATTTTCAAAAGCGTGACCACGATCAAGGTCGCCAGTGCGCGAATAACGATAGCGCCTACGGTTCCCCAAATGATGACTTTCTTTTGTGTTTCCTTTTTCAAATTACGTGCCGCCATACCGATAACGATCGCGTTATCTCCTGCAAGTACCAAATCAATGAGGATAATGCTGAGTAATGAAACGAAAAAGCCTGCTGATAACCACTCCACAACGACCACTCCTTTAGCAATTTTTTTGAAAAAAATAGAGCCCAACACCGACGACCGGTGAAGGCTCTAATTCATCAAAAAAGACCTTCACCAAAAATTTGGCAAAGGTCTTGCTAACAACGATAGTCGTTGCCAATAAAGCCGGGATCTGATGAGGATCCGAATTGACGACTTTACTGTATCAGCTACTCCCCTTTGGAGTATTACGTATGAACTTATAAGTTGATTATAAAAAGATAGAGAATGAAAGTCAAGGCATTTGGTCTAATCCGTTTATACTTCTTTGAATGCGTCCATAATCGCTTGCCATTCTTCTTCCGTACCATCGAACTTATCCTTAGCAAATCGCTCATTAGCCCAGTGCAGCATCGCTGGCCGCCCGATGAAAGTGTGACACTCTTCACCCCACTGGTCGGAGATCTCCGTCAGCACAATTTTGGTTCCTTGGACTTCGACATTCAGCATGTTCCATTTATCTTTTTTGTAGATGGTATGTTTCTTGAAAGGTTGTTTTGACACGGTTGTTCCTCGTTTCTGTAGTAAGCTTAAAGATATATGCAATCGTATCATAAATAGACGTGATTTCCAAACAGGGCATCAAAGAAATCCCTATTGCCATAGACAGTTGCCCATGGTAATATTCTCCTAATCCTTTCCAGAGGGAAACGGGTTATGAGACGGGCTGTTGCCCAGAAAAGATGAGCTGAGGAGAGATGAGCATGGAACAAAAGCGTATTTATGAGCAAGTCGGCGTCGCGATGACCTCCAGATCGTATGCTGAGTATGAGAAAATGTTTTTGCTGCAGTCGGAACATTTGCAAGGGAAACGAGTCCTGGATGTTGCTGGCGGTGCGTCTTCCTTCACAACAGAAGCAAGGCAGCTTGGTATTCTCGCAGAAGCGGTCGATCCTTTGTACGAGAAATCATCGGTGGAGATAGACCAGCATGGCAGGCAAGAAATCGGGCTTGTTGCGGCCAAGATGGAGAAGCTCCAGGACGTCTATGACTGGTCGTTTTATGGTTCGCTTCAAAATCATACGGCGGGACGTATAAGAGGCCTAGAAAGGTTCGTAGAGGACTTCTCAAGCCGTGATGGCATGGTAAGGTATCATGTGGCTTGTCTTCCGGTATTGCCGTTTGAACAAGATTCCTTTGATCTTGTGCTGTGCAGCCACTTTCTTTTTCTGTATGAGGAGCAGTTCGACTATGCTTTTCATCTGAAGGCGGTGCGGGAGCTGCTTCGCGTCGCGAAGCCTGGCGTTGAAGTGAAGATTTATCCGCTGCTCAGTTTTCGGACAGAGGAATATGGCAGACTGTCTGATTTAATAAATGAATTGACAAACGAGGGGCATTTGGTTGAAAAAAGAGAGGCAAGCCTACCTTTTTTACCAAATTCTCATCAATATTTAAGCATAATCAAGAGGGGCTTCGCATAGAGGAAAACGTTGGTACATCAACAAATTTTAGCATGTCCAGAGCTTTTTATGCGTTGATTTATCCCAGATGTGATGGTATAATTTCCTTATTCGTCATAGATGGCGATATTTTTAGGAGGTTGTTCACTTGAAAGGTACAGTTAAATGGTTCAACGCAGAAAAAGGCTACGGTTTCATTTCTGTTGATGGAGGCGACGATGTATTCGTTCACTTCTCCGCAATTCAGGGCGAAGGATTCAAAACATTAGAAGAAGGCCAATCCGTTGAGTTCGACATTACTCAAGGCAACCGTGGTCCTCAAGCAGCTAACGTCACAAAATTATAAGAAATTGGGAGTCCCCACTTATAAATAGAGTGTCATAGCACAAACAACAGAGACAGTCCCATGTGGGGCTGTCTTTTTTGCTGTTTTATGGCCTGTACACATCCTAGGAGGAGGTGCACAGGCTTTTATATTTAAACGAAGATATCGATAATCAGCACGGTTCCGAATGCAATGAAGGAAAGGAGTGTTTCTAGGACAGTCCACGTTTTAAACGTTTCTTTGACGGTTAATCCGAGGTATTCCTTAACCATCCAGAAGCCAGCATCATTGACATGGGAAAGCATCAGCGAGCCTGCGCCTGTGGCAATAACAAGCAGTTCCAAATTAACGCCGGACATATGCTCAACAATGGGAGAGACGATGCCCGCGGCAGTTGTTAAAGCGACCGTCGCCGAACCGGTTGCGACACGAATTAGTCCGGCAACCATGAAAGCTAATACGATAGGAGAGAGAGAAATATTCTCGGCCATTTGCGCAATAGAGGTACCTACGCCGCTGGCGATAAGGATTTGTTTGAAACCGCCGCCGGCACCGATAATCAAAATAATCGAAGCAACAGGGAGCAGGCAATCGTGCGACAATTTGCTGATATAATTTTTACTCATACCTTGGCGAATGCCCAGGAAGTAGAAGGCAGCGAAACAAGAAATGAGCAGCGCGATCACGGAATTCCCGATAAAAGCAAGGAATTTCATGATTCCAATTGGAACCGGCAGGTAAGGTGCAATGACAGACAAAACCATCAACAAAACAGGCAGCAAAATAATGAAAAAGGAAATGCCGGCGCCTGGCAATTTTTCAGGCTCAGTGCTTGAATCCAGAAGCTCAGGTTCATTCTGAGGAACAACACGTTTGTTTACCCACTTGGCAAACAATGGGCCTGCAATGATCGCAGCTGGAATCGCAATGATCAGGGAGTAAATTAGTACTTTGCCGATGTCTGCTTTATAAATACCGATGGCTGTCATAGCGCCTGGATGCGGTGGTACTAGACCGTGAACAATGGACAATCCGGCAATGACCGGTAAACCGATGAGCAATATATTTTGTTTCGTTGATTTGTGAATGGAGATCACAAGTGGCAGGAGCATAACGATCCCGACGTCAAAAAATACAGGGATCCCAATAATAAAACCGGATAGCAGCATGGCCCATGGCAAACGTTTTTCACCAAACACGCGAATAAAGAAATTGGCGACTTGGGTGCCTGCCCCGGAATCGGACATCATTTTACCCAAAATTGTACCTAAGGCCAAAATGCCGACTAAATGCCCTAGCACAGCGCCGACGCCGGTTTCATATGCGCCAACGATTTTATCCATAGAAAGACCCGCCATAAGCGCCAGGAACAAGCTCGCAACGGTTAAAGAAATAAAGGCATGCCATTTCCACCAGGCTACGCCAAGAATAACAATGACAATAGCAAGCAGGGTAACGATCAGTAGATACATATTCATGTGGGATCCCTCTTCTCAAAATGTTAGTAAGCGTTATCAAGGTGTCGACGAGAAAAGGAAACAAGCTGAAGCCAGTATTCCTAAGTATCGTAATTAACTACATAATTGTGCATTTCGGTACTGTAATGCCCTGCGCTGAATTCGATCAGAGTGCCTTGTTCATCATAGGAATAACGCAATCTGTTCAGTAGGGGCGTGCCTGCTTTCACTTGCAGCATATCCTCTACATGGGAAGAGGCGCTGACAGCAGCAAATTCATCCCGATATTTCTCTAAGGCAATGCCGTGATCTTCAAGAAGTTCGTACAAGGATTGTTCGTTCAAATCCGTGAGTTCGATGGTGGCCATTTGCAGTGAGAGATAATGGGAATAGTGAATATAGGGTCTGTCATCTAAGTGATAAAGGCGTTCGATATAGAAACACCGCTCTCCAAACAGTTGATAAGGCAATGTTCCAGGTGTATTCGAAACAATTTCAGCGCGGAGCAATTGCTTGTGAATTTGGTGGCCTTCTTCAACCAGCACTTCTGTGAACCGTTTCCATTTAGACAGCTTGGATAGGGAAGCATTGCGAATGACTTTGGTTCCTTTACCGCTGCCTTTCTCCAAATATCCCTCTTGTGCCAGCTCTTTGATGGCATTTCGAACGGTGATCTTGCTAACATTAAATTCTTGCTCCAACTGGGGTTCAGATGGAATATTGGTACCCAAAGGATACACACCGTGTAAGATGCGATCCTTTAGGATATTCATAATTTGTAAATATAAGGGGCGTTTATTACGGGATAAGTTCACCTAAACGTTCACTACCTTTCTACATCGCCCACAGCTTCCGTCATCGCACGAAGGATATCGCTTTCCGATGACATAGGCGTATCTCCAACAATGGTATGCGCGAGCATGCCGGCGGCAGCTGCAAACCCGACTGTCTTTTCAGGTGAAAATCCTTGAATTTCCCCATGTACGATACCGCTTGTGTAGGCATCTCCAGCACCAATTCTATCATAGATAGAAAATGTGAGTAGATTAGAAAAGGTGAACGCTTGATTTTTATAAATAAATCCACGTAGAGAATGGGTGTTGTCACTGTTGATATGACGATGCGTTCCTGCAATGACACCGATCTGATATTTATCTGCAACCGCTGGAATCAATTCCATCAGTTGATCCTGACGTTCGGTTTGATCGGTATGCATGCCCAGGATATATATGGCATCTTTCTCATTCATCATGACAATGTCAGCGAGTTGCAGCATGTCCTCGTAATGAGGTTTTGCTTTCGCGTAACCGCCTTCGCCCCAATGAGCCGGACGATAATTGCAATCGAAAACAACAGTGCCCCCGTTAGCTTTGACTTGTTTGGCCAAGGCCTTCATATGCTGGCGCACGTTATCATTCATGGCGAGAGTAATCCCGCAGAAATGGATCATATCGATATTTTTAGCAATTTCAGCAAAATTATAAGTGCTTTCCGGGGCCGTGTTAAAACTGCTTTCCTGCCGGTTGGAATAAGTGACGCGGCTGGGCCGCGCACCGAAACCATTTTCCAAAAAATACATGCCGACATAGTTGCCGCCGCGAGTAATCATTGACGAGTTGATGCCTAATTTACGTAAGTAAGCTTCTGCAGCATCTCCTACTGCGTTGGAAGGCAATCTGGAGATCAGGAACCCGGAATGCCCGAAGCGAGCAAGTGCGGAGCTGATATTCACTCCTGTACCGGAGAACGTGTAGTTAAGCGAGCTGGCTTGGGACAAGAGTTCATAACCTGGCACCTGCAGGCGCATCATAACCTCTCCAAAAGCAGCAATTCGCTTAGCCATGTTGATCAACCAGTTTCTTCATAATGCTGAGCAGTTCGCGTACATCGGATGTATTTGTTTTTCCTGTAGCTTTATCAATAATTGACGAGTACACATGAGGGATGACTTGCGGAACTTTGGCTTCAAGCGCAATGCGCAGAATCGTTTCAAAGTTTTCCATGTCGATACCGCCAGTTGGCTCAAGAGCAAAGCCTTCTTCGCCGCAAGCTTGTGCAACGGCACGAAGCTCGTCTTCACGGCTCAAGCCGTTCATCGGGAAATACTTGAGAGCATTTCCACCCATGTCACGAACAAGCGCGATGGCTGTTTTAACAGGTACGATGGCATGCTCAGGTTGAGCCGCGCTTACTGGACCTGTTGAGATATTGACATAGCCGACGCGGCCGGTAGGAGAGACCAAGCTGTTGATCCAGCTGTCTTGCTCGCCAAGATTAGCGCGTGTAGCACCGACTGCCGGGAACACTTGATTGATATGAGTGCCTGGGTAATGCTTAGCAATCGCAGCAACGACAGCAGCTTGACGATTGTCGCCAGCGCCTAGACCGATGGATACGGCTTCGTCAATCGCTTTGCCGTATTCTTTCATTGCGGCTACAGCTGTCTCCACGGTTGGGTAGTCTTTCGAAAGAACGCCGACAAGCACATAACCTTCAGCCGCTTCGAATACTTCTTTCGCGTTTTCAACCGAGTTAGCGAGCACGTTTAGCGCTGCGCGGCCTTTATACAATCTTTTTGCCATGTTGGACATGTTATTGACCTCCTGCTAGTTTGCGTATTTGAGCAGCGATAACCTCAATGTCATCGCCTTGAAGCGGACGTGGATCGATATCAAAATAGCCTTGTCTCACGCCATAATCACGTGTATAGATGGCGATTTCGCCCTCGCGAAGCCCATTAACGACTTCTTTCGCTGTCGTTCCGGCTTGCTCCGGATCAATTTGAATGCGTCCGCGGAAAATGGCACGGCCTGCTTCGTCTTGAACAATCGTCACTTTAATTCCTTTTAATTCGCTGAGCGGCATTAGCACTTGTAAAGCTGCTTTTTCTTGCTCGCTTTTGTCTTCTTTAACCCCATACTCATCAAGTGCTTGAAGCAAGCCGAAGGAAGTTTCCTTGCCGACTTTCATGCTCCGGCCTATGCCGTGCAGTTGAACTTTAAGCCACTCAATATAGGTGCGTTTGCCGCCGACAATACCTGAAGTAGGACCTTCAATGGCTTTGGAACCGCTGTAAATCGCTAAATCGGAGTATTTCACATACTTTTGAATATCTTCTTCCGCAGCCGCATCTACGATGAGCGGTACGTTATTGCGCTGTGCAATATCCCATGCTTCTTCAACGGAAATCATGTTTTTTTGGACCGCATGATGGGATTTCACATAAAGAATAGCGGCCGTATTTTCGTTAATCGCGTCTTCAATATGCTCCGCTTTGCCTTCATTGGCATAGCCAACTTCGACGAGTCTGCCGCCACCAAGGTAAACCATGGTTTCAACAGGAGCGCCGTATTGTACGTTGTGACCTTTGAGAATGATGATATCACGTTTGGCAATAGGGTCCTGATGCAGCCGCTCGCTTGCACGGCGGTTCCCCCGGGTCACTATGGCTGCTACGGAAAGCGCGATGCCGCTGGATGCCGAGTTGACGACAACAGCCGCTTCGGAGCCAAGAATTTTGGCGATATAATCGCCGGCTTTATCAACAAGATCTGCAATTTCAACGTAACTTTGTCCGCCATGTTTCATGGCTTCCATAACAGTGTCGGTCGGAGCGGATACCCCGAGAATACTCATGCGTCCACTGGCATTGATGACACGTTTAAGACCGTATTTAGCATTTAATGAGAGCGCCATTCACAACTACTCCTTTAGATTGAATTGTTTGATCTGCCGTACGTTGGTCTCCTTCAGAGTCAGTGAGCTGAATCATATCATTCTGAACGGTGAACAAGGTGAGATTTGCTATATCTCCAACTTGAATCCGACCAAGCTCCGGTTTGTTCAGCCAATTTGCAGCATGCGTAGTCACCGCAGCAATGACTTCCTCCAGTGAATAGCCTAGATACAAAAATTTCGTAAGCACATTGGACATACTAAAAACAGGTCCTTTCAAACGATTCCCACGATAAATATCCGTTGAGATCGTGTCCAAACCGATGTGATGCTTTTTCGCGGCTTCGGCGACTTTGAATGAAAAGCTAGCTGTACCGTGGCCAACATCCAGATGAACGCCTCTTTCAATCGCTTGCGTAAGTACCTGCAGGGGTTTGCCGTTGTCATCAAAAAGATTATTAGCCTTCCCATTCAAATAATGGGTAATGATATCTTTCTTTTCCAAAAGCGAAACAACTTCTTCAATACTCGGCGGTCCAGAACCGATATGGACCATCAAAGGAAGACCGGTCGCTAGGGAAAGTGTTCGTGCAGCACGCAAGGGCTCAATGCCGGAATCGCGAACAACGCTTTTGCTAATTCTTGCCTTTAAACCGACGATAAAGTCCCCATAGTCCTTGACTGCTTCAACAACCTTCTCTTGGTTAATCCAAGTCATATCGGATAATTCGTCGATCCTTTGTAACCCGATGTGCGAAATGTTCAAAAAAGCAAACAAGTTCGTTAGCGCGTTTTGTCTGCTTGCCGCTAGTTCGGCGATGCGGTCTGCTCCGCAGCTTCCGGCGTCAACAATCGTTGTGACACCTTGCTTGATGCCGATTTCATCGATTTCATCGCCATAGGGATCAAAGGCAGGAAAGGCATGAACGTGCATGTCAATCCAGCCGCTTGAAACATAGGCTCCTGAATAATCAACGATCTGTTTTCCTTGTCCTTGTCCTTGTCCGGGACCCGTCAATTCCGCAATTTTTCCGCCTTCAATTACAATATCCAGAAATTCTCCGTTTACTTGCTTAACATTGTGTAGGACGAAACGCTCCAGCATGCCTGTCACCTTTTTCCATAACTCGAATTATGAACGCTTTCACTAAGTCTTCCTTCTAAGTTCTCCTAATATGTAGGAGAAGGTTGTAAATTGTATAATTGAATATAACGTTATAATGTTAGAATAGCACATCGATTTATTTAAGTAAATATAACGTTATAATGTTTGTGGTGGTAATTTTGGCATGTTGATTTGGGAGAGAAGGATTACAAGAAGTCAGTTGTTGATTGCGCTTACAAATCTGGATTTCTTATAGTAAGAGAACGACAGGACGCTATTTGAGCTGAAATGGAGGTATCCCCGGATTAGCCGGAACTGTAGGGCTTTATTTGCTCACAAATGAGTGTATTTACTCCAAAATGGTTCGAATAGCGGACTGTAGTTCCGGTTCATCCGTTCACCATGTGCCACTATCAACTAACCGCTCGTGTACTCGCATAGCCGCGATTTAAACCCGAGCATAAGAAAAAGAAGCTGTCCGCGAATAGCGGCAGCTCCTCATCTTAGTCGATGATTTGAAGAATATCTTCAATTTCTTTGCGGGCCAATTTGCCCGGACGATCCTTCGGATGACCAAGGGAAATGACCATATTGATCTGACATTCTTCCGGAATGTTCAGATATTCGCGAATTTGATCTTGGGCCAGCAAAACTGGGCCAGTCATCGGACAAGTCGCGAGACCTCTAGCGTGCGCGGCAAGCATCAGATTCTGCGAGGCTAAGCAGGAGCTCTTAATGCCTTCTTCCGCCCATACCGCATCCTCAACAAGTTCAATCGGATCAAAAATCCTCTCACGGAACTTTGACTCGTAAGGTGTTGCTAAGCAAATGATCAGCACGGGAGCGTTGGAAAACGCGGTAGCATAAGGTCCGAACGACTTCACAAGAAGACGTGCTTCTCGGGAAAGACCTTTCTGCTCGGCTTCAGACGCCCTGAGATGGAGCTGATCCCAAGTTAATTGTTCGATATGTTTAATCTTTTCCGTATTTCGTATCGCAATAAACTTCCACGTCTGGGAGTTCGTATCGCTTGGCGCATAGCGGGCACAGTCGATAATTTCACGAATATCTTCGGTCGCGACTTCCTGCTCTGTAAAATTCCGAACGCTGCGGCGCTCTAACACAATAGATTTAAAATCTTCATAATTCATATAAAACAATTACCTGCCTTTGCTGCATCATTTTCGTCATCATTATTACTTGGTCCTAAGAGTCTAGTATAAAACAGTTGTCACTGCAGCACAACCGTATCTCCCTCTTGGAGCCCCTTGAGGACCTCCGTTTTTTCAGGTGTTTCCAACCCGATCTCAATTTCACGGCGTTCTGTGCCTTGCGGGGTCTGCAACATGACGTAGTAGATATCTTTCTCATGCATCACGGCAAGCGTGGGAACGACCGTTGTGCCACTTTTTTTCTCTGTCTCAATTGTCCCGGAAAGACTGAGTCCTGCGATAAGCTGCTCATCCGGTTCAAGCGAAATGGTTACCTCAAATTGCGCGGAAGCCGAACCTTGATCGGTGCCTGTTTTTGCAAATTTGGAAACCTTCTCAACCTTGCCTTGCAGCTTTTTCTGTTTCAGGGCTTCAACTTTGACTTGGACGGACATCCCTGGCTTAATCCGGAAAACGTCAAACTCGCCAACGGTACAAACGAGCTGCAATTTCGTCAAATCCACGATTTTACCGATTCTTACGCTTTCCTCGACAGACTTGGGGATTTTGGCGGAATCCTCAAATAAAAAGATGCCGTCCTCAGGTGAAACAAAAGCTGCCTGCTCCACCTTCTCTTGCTTTTTTGCCAGCTGCAATTGAATGGATTCATCATTTACTTGATTTAACTGCTCTTGAATTCTGCGTCCTTCGGAAGCAGCAAATCGTGACCGGGAATCATCCTCACTTACAGCGCCAGCCGGAGTGCTGGTTGTTTCTCCTTCCGGTCCAGCTGCTTTGAAGTTCGCAAGATCAGCCTCGAGCTTCTGCTTTTTCAAATTGGATTGCAGGGTTGCGATTTCACTTTTTAGCGGCGTGGCGTCAAGTTCGAACAGCAGCTGTCCCTTCTTAACTTGAGCCCCGTCAGCAATCTGCCATGCTTTAATTTCGCCGCCAAAAGGCGCATAGACACGTGTTTCCTTCTCGTAGGACGATTTTCCTTTTACTTCAACACTGTTGACCAGGTCCTCTTTGGTTACTTTAAATTGCAGTGCGCTGGGAGAGGCGGTGTTGTCCGTATTTGCTCTCTTCATGGCGTTGGGATGGCTGGATATGTATAAAAAGCTGCTAATCCCGATGATCAAGAGCGCTGTGATTAGCAGCATCCATGTTTTCTTTTTCCTCATGCTAGGCAAACTCCTATTCTCGTTTAATAGCTGTCAACGCGTCCGTGCGCGATGCTTTAATAGCGGGATATAATCCTGAAAGAACGCCGGTCATCACAGCGAAAAACATGCCGACTGGAAGAATCCAAAAGGAAATGAATAAAATTTCAGCGGGCTCTCCGGAATTAGATCCGAATCGGATAATGATGAGATTGATTCCCCATATAACCCAATAGGAAAGCATTATACCTACAAGGCCGCCTAACATGCCTAATAACGATGATTCCACAATAAACATGTTGCGGATTTGTTTTAAATTTGCACCCAGTACTTTCATTATGCCAATCTGTCTCCGGCGTTGATGCGTGGACATCGTCATAGCAACTACAATGGAAATCGAGGCTACGAACAGCACGAAAAGACCGACACCCGTGAGAAGCAATCGGACAATAACGAATTCGCCTTTCATCCGATCCTCTTGGTATAAATTGGTTTGCGTGTTGAGCTGAAGTTTCTTTATCCACTCATCCACTTGCTTGACGTTGACGCTATTGTCAATTTTCACTTTCACTTCCGAATATTGAACGCGACCGTTCTGGGCCGACTTGTTCAGAGCCTCCAAAATTTTCTGGCCGGTTTGCGGGGATACGTAAGCCGTTTTGTTCCCTTGCAGCATGGAGTCGGGCAGACCATCCGGTTTTTTCAGGACGCCAGTAACACGCAGTGTCACTTCCCTTGGTTCAGCCAAACTTGTACCCGAATTTCCTCCAGTTTGCTCTTCGAAATTATTTGCTTTGAGCAGCAATTGCTTTTGATATAGGGGATAAGGAATCGCGCCCATTTGACGGTAAGTTTCAGCCTGCTCCTTGGTCGGATTTTGCTGCATCAGCTTATTTCTGGTCTCTATCGTTTTGGAGTCCATAACACCGAGGGTTGCCCCATAATTGAGCACAATGTGATTGTCTTGATTCGTAGCTCCGCCTTGTCCAAATTTGGAATCGAAATCTTCCAACGCGCTCAGCTCAGTCGCAATCAGATGAAGGTAGCTTTGTTTGCCATCATCAACTGTGAAGTTGAATTGTCCTAAGTCTTGAAAACTAGCAACGGATTTAACGTGTGGAAAAGTACGAATGAGTTCGAGCTTGCTCGTTGTTAGTTTAGGCGGGCTGTTCGGGTCATTGTTTTGATCTGTAATTGTAATTTCATCTGTTTTGAGATAAAAGCTCATTTGTTTCTGGCTGTAATGTTGAATGGATTCTCCGAAGCCGAGCGCCACCATAATGGAAGCCGAACCGATGGCGATACCTACGGTACATAATGCTGTGACGACTTTGCGCCGCTGCAGTTGGTCCCAGCCAAGACGAATGTAATCT
Organism: Paenibacillus sp. WC2504; assembly: GCF_052682475.1. Classification (NCBI taxonomy): domain Bacteria; kingdom Bacillati; phylum Bacillota; class Bacilli; order Caryophanales; family Paenibacillaceae; genus Paenibacillus; species Paenibacillus sp. WC2504. The sequence goes on along the minus strand of NZ_JBQZFH010000001.1, from coordinate 6,246,119 downwards.
TTTAGCTTCATCCGGCTTCACCATCCTGCTCATTTCCTTCCAGCAAGTATCCGTCGCGAAGCTGTAATATCCGCCGCGTACGGCGCGCTACTTCGTGTTCGTGAGTAACGATCACGAAGGTGATGCCCGAATTCTCATTTAAATCAATGAGTAAATCAATGATCTCGGCTTCCGTCTTTGTATCTAAATTACCAGTAGGTTCATCAGCAAAAACGATGGCAGGTTTCGTAATGAGGGAGCGAGCGATACTGACACGCTGCTGCTGTCCGCCGGATAACTGTGAAGGAAATAAATCCGATTTATCACCGATACCCACTTGTTGCAGAAGCGCCATGGCTCGTTGTTTGCGTTCTGAGGCGGCTACACTTTGAAAGACGAGGGGCAGCTCAACGTTTTCGCGTACGGTTAAATGTGCTATTAATTCATAAGATTGGAAAATGAAGCCGATATGCGTCCTTCGAAATTCCGCCAAGCGGTTTTCGCTCATTTTCTCAATGGCATGTCCTGCGATGCTAATACTTCCTCGGGTGGGCTTCATTAAGCCCGCCATTAAATTTAGCAGTGTTGATTTCCCGGAGCCTGAGCTCCCGAGCAAAGCGACCATTTCGCCTTGCTCTACCCGGAAACTTAGTTCATGCAGAACGGGTGTATCCTCTTGCCCAGTGCGGAAACTGTGAGATAACCGTTCAATGGCTAACACGTAATCATTCCCTTCAATAAAAAAACTATCTGCTGCCCGGCAAACGCTCATCGTTTTGGAATAGATGCGTAGCAAGGAAACCGATTGCTGCCACGATGGATAAACAGCCGGCAATGACGTAAACCGTGCTCCCCCCCACAGCGTCATAGATCCAGCCGCCCAACGTGCCGCTGATTAATCCAGCGATGCTTGACCAAGCCACAGCAAAAATCGCTTGTCCGGACGAGCGGTATTCATCGGGTATTATTTGGCTCAAATAACGATTGGCCGTTATGAGGAATACACCGAATGTTAAGCTATGCAGCAATTGAACACCGATGATCCAAACCGGATTATGGATTGAGCCCATGATGAAAAAGCGCAGGGCGTAAATAATTCCCGCAAAGGCCAGAAGCGGCAATTCTTTGAAGCGGTGCCCATGCTTGCTTAGAAAGAAGAACATGGGGATTTCACTTAGTGCAGAAGCCATCCAGGCGTAACCGATCACAGAGTCAGGGGCGCCGAGCTGCCGCATATAGAGGGCCAGGAAGCCATCATTAAAACGGTGAGAGACTGACATAATGATGATCAAGGTTAAGAACCAGACAAACTTCTTTGAACGCAGAATGCTCAGCATGCCGCCTAAAGCCAATTTTTTGCCGCTTTGACGCGCGTCCTTTAAGAAGAAAACAAGGATTAACGTGCATGTAATGGTGAACAGACACAGAATTGGCGTAAGGCCAGTCCCGTAATGTCTAAGCAGCAAACCAAAGCCTCCGGCGGACACAGCGAAACCGATGGAGCCCCACACACGAAAAGAGGCGTAGCTTTTGCCACTTGCCCGGATGCTCAACATGAGTTGGCTGTCATTGAGCGAATTAACCGGCTGCTGAAAGAAGAAAAACATCGCTAAACAAACGTACAATAGGGAAAACGATCCCGCTGTAAACACTAAGATGGCCGTGATGAGCTGACCGATGATCAGAATAATCATGATTTTTTTGACGGTTTGAAAACGGTCGCTCAAGAAACCCCACAATAAATTTGTTGCGATTCCAATCAGCGGCCCAATGGCATAAAGCAATCCAATTTGAAGCTTGGAATATCCTTTGTAATCAAAGTACAGGGGGAAAAAAGTGACGACGATGCCCATTGTCATAAAAAAGGAGAACGTGAACAATCGGAGCAGGCGATGTTGTGACTTTATAAGATTAGACGTACTCATAGATGGTTATCACTCGTTTTCGCTACAAATTTTTTGGAGATAGGGTGGGCTGCGGTTCTTCGGCTGTGCGTTTGAGCACGTAAACCACGACCAGCAACTCGGCCAGTGTGCCAACAGATTGTGCTAATGCGCCAATCATTCCATTCCAGTCGGGTACTGTCGAAATGGAGATGAAAAGGGTTAAGACCGTGATCGTAGCATTTGCCGATTGCGAGAAAACCATAATTTTCGTTTGCCCTCGGAGCATAATAATTCCGTTCATATAATCCAGCCAAGGGAATACTAATGTCATAATCATAAAGATACGCATAGCATGCAAGCTGGCTCGCATTAGTTCAGCATTAACACCCATCACATGGGACATAAACCAAGGACCAAGAGGTGTATAAGCAAGAATAGCGATAAGAGCTCCGGGAATAAAGCTAAGAACAAGCACGAACCTCAGCACGGATTTTGCATCTTTGCGGTAGAAGTTTAACACGATTTGATGAATATAAGAGAAAAAACTTAAAACCAGCTGTGTCAAAGAGCCGGCAATCGCAAAAGAAGATATAGCAAGGTGGATGTGCGTTGTTTTGCCTAAGACCGCATTAATTGAGGGTCCGATGATGACGGCGATGACAGATGAATACAAGAGCGGCTTATAGAAGCTGAAAATTTGTTTCTTGTTTTCAACGGGATGGCCGGGCACCTTTTCAGGAATCACTTTTTTTAGCAAGCTGGTGCCTTCCCAGATGGCTACTAAAGCTTCTATGACCATACCCATTAGAAAAATAATAGCGCCAACTCGCCCGCTAGTGACATTATCAGTTGTAATAAAATACAACGATAATAAATACATAGCGACAATTCGTACACCCATCCCAATGGTTAACCATTTGGTCCGCATATTAAAAATAATAATGCCATGAAATAAGCATCGCAGTCCGGAAAAAATGCTAACGAACATTAAGATACGATAAACACTGATCGTTGAGTCCAATAGCTCGCGTTCGACGCCAAAGAAGTAAAGAAATACCCACTCTCCAACCGGCGTGTAGCATATAATGAGACCAAGAAGGATGATACAAGCAAATACATAAGAGCTAACAGCTGCCATGGCTCGAAATGAGATGCGGTCCCTGACGAGGGCGGAACAAGCTTGTCTTAGCAGAACAGCTGGTCTCTCGGTAATGCCTAACAAACTTAGTGGCAGCGCATAGCTGGCAATGACCAACTCGGGATTATCCGCCCGGGCAAGTGTGCTGTTAATGATAACGTGGGAGAGAGTAACTAACGTTGCGGAAAGACCGAGGGGGAGAAAAAAGGAGATAAGCTGATTCCATGAGATCGTTCTTTTCATAGCTGAAGCGGTCATTTCTGTATCTCTCCTAACAATTTGTCCCTTCTAAAAACGTTATTTAAGTATATCAGAAAATGAAATATTGTTGACATACAATTTTAACTGGAAACCCAAGGTTTGAAGTGATACATTTAAAGGTAGAATGTTTCTTGAACTATCGCAGCATGTTTTTACTGCAAGGAGGTAATTCAGAAGAATGAGCTGCTATTTTCAATACGATGCCAGACTTGGTATCGAGACGCCAGCATTAGAACAAGATTGGGATTCTTACCCCTCTGAAGTGCGAGTTGAAATCCTGTTTCAATGGGAACAAATTCGAGGAGTCATCCCCGATCGAATCATGAAGCTGGAAGGCGTCATTATTCGTAAACAAAACCAGTTGGATCAAGAAGATGATTTTATAACTTCCTGTCGTTTGAATTCCGAAATTGCTGATTTGGCATCGATTATAAATGATCTTCACCTTTGGTTCCGGATTAATCAGGATTTGGAAGCGAAGACCCACCATTAAGTTCGTCTAATGAAAGGGAGAGTGACTGGCATGCATAGCAATAAAGATGGTGCAGACTGGCTGGAAGCTATTGCGAAGCCGCTCTTGGAGCATCTACCTGCCTTATATCCAATTGAAGAATGGGATTTAGCCATGGATGCGAACATTGAAGCGATGTTACCTGCTACTATGAGCCAAGGGAATCCGGAGCAAGAGATGTATGGCTTGGCTATCAAAGCGGGTCTTTATTTACTGAACGAAAGTCTCGACAAGTCACACGATATTGCCCAGGAAATTACAAATGCTACAGGCAGCTATTGGCATGCTCTTATGCACCGGATGGAAGGCGATTATAGCAATGCGAAATATTGGTTTAATGACGTCGGTCATCATCCTATTTTTTCAAATTTAATTGCCTGTGTAAGAGAGTATTTGAGTGTGAAAGACTTGGCGGATCTAGACAATGAGGCGTTGCGCCAGAAGCTGGAAGTGCTGATTACTTCTCCTGTATGGAACCCCTGTGTTTTTATTGACGTGGTAGAACTTCAGGTATCCCTGGTTCAAAATTCAACAGTCGATAGTTGGCTGAGACATATCCAACGTTATGAAATGCAGCTGCTGTTGCAGTATTGCTATGAACAAAGTTGTGGAGGAAGTCTGCTTGAAGCAATTGGACAAAAGTAGTACGAAGGTTCCGCAAGGTCCGCTCCGGTTAATGCTCAGGGTATATCGGTACATTTTACCGGATGTAGGCGAACAGCTTTCCATTTGGAAAACAAAAGCGGAGAACATTCCAGATACTGAACTGCGTACGCAAGCTTTAGCCAGCATAGCAACGAAGAAGTTTCATTGTCAGGGCGGCGCCGTCTATGCGGCTGCCAATTTGTCGATGCGCCATGTACTTATACCGCTTATCGTTGCATTTCAGACGATCAGCGATTATCTAGATAATTTATGCGATCGCAGCACTTCTTTAGATCCTCAAGATTTCCGACAATTGCATCAATCGATGCTTGATGCCGTAGATCCTTCCAAACCTCTGCATGATTATTACGCGTACAGACAGGAGAAAGAGGATGGCAATTATCTGAGGGATCTTGTTCTGAAGTGCCAATCCTGTATCGATTTGCTGCCGTCTTATGGACAAGTCGCGGATCAGGTGCGGGATTTCGTTGCTTTATATTGCGATTTGCAAGTGTACAAGCATATCCGCAAGGATATGCGAGAACCAGAGCTTCAACAGTGGTGGAAGCTTCACCATCATCGTTATCGCCAGATTGATTGGAATGAATTTGCGGCAGCTACGGGATCCACATTAGGGATGTTTATGTTGTTCTTGGCGGCATGTGATACTCAGTTGAATGACAAGCAGGTGGAGGCGATTCGTGAGGCGTATTTTCCTTACGTTTGTGGGCTGCATATTTTGCTTGATTATTTAATTGATCAGGAAGAAGATGTTCTTGGTGGAGATCTGAACTTCTGCAGCTATTATAGCTCTATGGAGGACACGGTTGAGAGGATTGCATTTATCGTGCAGGAAGCGCGCAGCAAAATTTTGTTCTTGGAACATCCGCGATTTCATCGTATGATAATCGAAGGTTTGCTCGCGCTCTATTTGTCAGACCCTAAAGTGAATGGACAACAGCAAGTAAAAAACATATCCAAGCGTCTTATGAAAAATAGTCCGTTAACCCGGTTGTTTTTCTGGCTAAATAGCATGTATATCCGTACGACATCATGAATGTCATTCACAAGAATTTGAAGGAGGAAATTGAAATGTCAGCAGTAAAATCAATTGCAGTTTTAACAAGCGGTGGGGACTCCCAAGGAATGAATGCAGCGGTTCGTGCGGTTGTCAGAAGCGCATTGTTCCATGGACTTGAAGTTTATGCCGTGCAACGTGGTTATCATGGTTTAATCAACGATGATATTCGCAAAATGGATCTCAGAAGCGTTGGAGATATCATTCAACGTGGCGGAACGATTCTGCAAACAGCGCGTTGTAAAGAATTTTTGACTCCGGAAGGCCAACAAATCGGTGCGGATAACCTGCGTAGACGTGGGATTGACGGCTTGGTTGTTATCGGTGGGGACGGGTCCTACCAAGGGGCGAACAAACTAAGTAAACTGGGAATCAAAACGATGGGTCTGCCAGGGACTATCGACAATGACATTCCGTTTACAGACTTTACGATCGGTTTCGATACAGCGGTAAGTATCGTCGTGGATGCGATTAATAAGCTTCGCGACACCATGACCTCCCACGAGCGTTCATCCGTTGTTGAAGTTATGGGCCGTCACTGCGGTGAAATTGCACTTTATGCAGGATTAGCCAGCGGTGCGGAAACCATCATCGTTCCAGAGGTTGAAGTTGACATCTGCGAAGTGGCTAACCGTATGAAAGAGAATTTCTCTCATGGCAAACGTCACAGTATTATCCTGATCGCTGAAGGAGCAGGCACTGGCGATGGAGTTGCGAAACAAATCAATGAGGTAGTCGGTATTGAGCCGCGTGTTACGGTTCTAGGTCACATCCAACGTGGTGGAACACCAACGCATAACGACCGTATCTTGGCAAGCCGTCTTGGGGATTTTGCCGTTCGCAGACTGATGGAAGGCGATTCTTCCAAAGCTTGCGGCGTTATCAAAGGCGAGTTAGTCGCTACGGATATCGATTTAGTTGTTAATACTAAGCGTGAATTCAACAAAGAGTTGTATGAATTGGCAAGTCGTTTATCCCAATAAGCTCAGTAAGCAAAGTAAGTAGAGAGCCTATTGACCTGAGGATTGACTTCGTCTATAATAGCCAACAACGTACAAAGCGACATTATGTCTATGAAGAGCATCCAACTCGGAGACGTTTATGATCGGAACGGCTGATGACTGAATAAGCATCGACTCTCTCTAAGTAAACCGGCACCGCCCGTTATCGCGGAACCAAGCGGATGATGGCAAGAAATTGCTGTCATCAAGTTGGGTGGCACCGCGAGCAGAACGCTCCTCGTCCCAATTCGGACAGGGGCGTTCTTTGTCTTTTTCTCATAATCGAAAAGGAAGCGGTGACGGAAGATGTTGGATATCAAATGGATTCGCAACAATCAAGATCAGGTGAAAGAAGCTGCTAAGCAAAAGGGAATCGCTTGTCCCTTGGAAGAGCTTCTCGAAGTAGAAGAGAAGAAGAGGCAGATGCAGCATCGTGTTGATTTGCTTCGAGCAGAGCGTAATCGAGCTACAGCACAAATTGCAACGTTGATGGCTGAAAAGAACCAAGCGGAGGCCGATAAGCTGAAGGAGAAGGTTCGCAGCTGGAATGTAAGCCTGGCAGCGGACGAAGAGGAACTTGCGCATTATGAGGAGCGGTTCAAAGTGCTCATGCTGACAGTGCCGAATCTTGCTTCGCCTGACACACCAGAAGGTGCTACGGATCAAGACAATGTTGTCGTGAAAATCGTAAGAGAGCCTGCATCATTTCCTTTCGAGCCTCGTGATCATCTACAAATCGGGGAAGATCTAGACATCCTAGATATACCAAGAGGTGTAAAAGTAGCTGGAACCCGCAATTATTACCTCAAAGGTATGGGATTGTATTTACACCGGGCGGTTCAACAGTTGGCTATTGATTTGTTAATGGATCGTGGTTTTACGGTCATGGATGTACCGTTGATGGTTCGTGAAGAAACGCTGGTGAACGCAGCATTTTTCCCGGCAGGCAAGGATCAGACCTATGAGTTGCAAGATGAGAACAAATGGTTAGCAGGTACTTCCGAAGGACCGCTTGTTTCGTACTATGCGAATGAAATTGTAGATCTCTCGGAAGGTCCGGTTCAGCTGGCAGCGGTATCGAATTGCTTCCGTAAGGAGGCTGGCTCGGCGGGAAGAGATGTGCGTGGATTGTATCGCGTTCATCAATTTGCCAAGGTTGAACAGGTCATTGTTTGCAAGAATGATCCGGAGATGGCTGATATCATGTTGGAGCAGATCACGAGAAATGCGGAAGACATTCTGGATCTGTTGGAGCTGCCATATCGAATCGTTGCCGTGTGCGCCGGTGATATGGGGGCCAAAAATTATAAGCAGTACGATATCGAAACATGGATGCCGAGCCGTAATGCTTATGGCGAGACGCACTCGTCGTCAAGCCTGCTTGACTTTCAAGCACGCCGCAGTGGACTGCGTTACCGAGATCAGAATGGCGAACTGCACTACTGCTATACACTTAACAATACAGCTGTAGCCACACCACGGATTCTGATTCCCTTGCTTGAAAACCATCAACAAGCGGATGGCTCGATCTATCTTCCTGCGGCTCTTCGTCCCTATATGAGAGGTTTAGCAGCGATAACTGCCAAATAACGATAAAACGCACCTTATCTTTCGGAAGCAATTCCGTTAGATGAAGGTGCGTTTATGGTTTAATAGCCTTCGTGAATGTTCACCAAGTTCATCATTTCTCCGCCGTCCAAGAGCGCTCGCAAATTATGATAAAAGATCGCGGATACACGCTCTGTATAATGCGAGGATGAACCTGCAATATGTGGAGTGACGATCACGTTCGTCATGCTCCAGAGGGGAGAAGTCGCTGGCAAAGGCTCTTGTTCGAAAACATCGAGCGCTGCTCCGGCGAGCTTGCCTTCCTGCAGCATAAGCGTCAATGCACCTTCATCAATCACATCGCCTCGAGCAAGATTGATCAGAAAGGCGCTTGGCTTCATTAAGCTTAAATGTTCTTTCGTAATTAAGCCCCGTGTTTTCGGAGTGCTAGGAAGCAGCAAAACGACGAAATCACTTTGGGCTAGCAAAGTGCGAAGCCCCTCATCACCGCTAAGCGTTTGATCATAACCAGGCTGTGGTGTACCTGAGCGATTTAAACCGATGACCGACATATCAAAAGCTTTCGCTTTACGGGCGACGGCTTCACCGATGGCGCCGGCCCCAACAATACCTAGCGTTTTACCGGAAAGCTCGCCTACGGAGATGCGTTGATACCATTCTTTCTGGAGCTGGCATTCATACAGCTTGTTGGATTTACGCACCCACTGAAGCATAAGGCTGAGCGTGAACTCACTCATTTGAATCGTATGTACTCCACGTGCGTTAGTCAGCGGGATTTGACGTTCTGCCAACTCTTGTAACGGCAGCTTGTCCACCCCGGCGGATAAAGTTTGCATCCATCTGAGTTTAGGGGCTCTTTCTTTGGTGGCGTATTCCGGATGTATTCGGCCCGCTGTAATGATGACTTCAGCATCAGCAATATGTTCTTGAGCATCTTTTGAAGATCTAAACCAATGAAACTCAGTGCGGCCCTTTAGATCTTGCGGCATCCGCTCCTGCATCAGGGAAAGATTCATATCCGTAATGGCGACAATTTTCATTTCTTCAACTCCTTCAGAGTATCTTTTGTTATTGCTATTCGCTTTTGAGTAACTTTTTGTGTACAGCTTAGCATCAAATCTGGTAACATATTCTTGATTATACGATAAAACACCCTGAGGTATATAGCCTCGGGGTGTTTCCTTGATTAATAACTAACATTAGGTGTGTAGTTGTTATTAGCATTCCAAAGCAAGAATTCGTCTACGCCATTATCTTTCAGTGCGCGAATTTGTTCTTGTACCTCATGCGGGCCGTATTTAATGTAACCCGGTACCCATGAGGCGGTGAAATCTTGAATCCACGGGCGAACGACGGGTTTCCAGCCTTTTTTGTCAATGGCTTCTAATTTCTTCGTTGTATCTTTCGATGCACCGTTAATTGTCACATAAGGAGCGGCATCTGGTACTTTAGCTCCAAACCAGCCCGTACTGTAATGACTCGGATAAATCATTGGGGAAATGACATCGACATTTTGAGATATTTTCTCGAAATCTTGTCCAATCCCTTCAGCTGCCGGAACCGATGCGGCATATCCGAAAATATCAACGGAAACACGTACACCAAGCGGCTGCAATTGTTCTTTGGCATATTTGACGAAAGAAGCTACAGCATCGATGCGGGGACGATCATCTTTGGTGTATTTGAGTGTGTCTGCTCTTTTCTCAAAGCCTTCCGGAAAGCGGACGTAATCGAACTGAATTTCTTTGAAACCGGCCTTGACTGCTTCTTTGGCGACAGCAATATTGTAATCCCATACTTCTTTGTTATATGGATTTACGAAGCTGTCCGGCGGATTTTTGCCATTGCCCCAAACCGTGCCGTCGGGGTTAACAAAAGATAGTTCCGGTTTCTTTTTGGCAAGAACGGTGTCCTTGAAAACTACAATGCGTGCAATGGGATAAATGTTATGTTCATTAAGCGTAGTCATGAGACCGGGCATATTGCCAATGATTTTCTGGGTGGTGCCCATTGCGTCCAGCTCTGGATTGCCGGTTTCCCACGTGATGTAACCCCAATCGTCTTTGACGTCGATAACCATTGCGTTCAGTTCGGTGTCGTCCATTAATTTCACAAGTGTATTGAGACGGGAACCTCCTGCGCTGTGCGCAGTCGCATAGATACCTTTAACCTTGGGAGCGTCTTTTTGCGGATCTAGTTTGTTTACTGGGGCGAGAGGATCAGTTGGATCATTTGTAGGAGCTGGTTGAACGATTGCTACGGCATTCTTAGCATCCAAAGATGCTTGTACGAGCTGCTCGAAGCTTGCGTCAGGGTTAGCGGCAGTAACATTGCCCCAAATAAGGGCAAGTGAAGCAAGTAAAATTTCCATGATGTATAAGTCCTCTCCAATCTTGTTCTCTGCTTTATTATAAAGCAAGCAGCAAGCTCCGCACAGAGGAAATTTGTTGAGAGTTGTAGAAAGAAGGTAGTCGTTGTTGAAACTTGATAAGCAAATTGTATCTTTGTCGGGAGTTAACTTTTTTTACTATGCTTCAAGCGCAATCTTAATGCCTTATTTACCCCTGTATTTGCAAACGAAAGGCTACACAGCAGCAGAAATTGGACTGTTAATGATGATTGGCCCCTTTATCTCAATATTCGCTCAGCCCTTTTGGGGCTATGTAAGCGATAGATTCAATTCGGTGAAAAATATCGTATTTCTGTTATGGGTATTATCCTTATTAGGCAGCATCGGGCTTTTTTTAACGAGTGGATTCGGACTTACCTTAGGCTTTATCCTGCTGCTTTATTTCTTTTTGCTCCCATCGATCCCACTCATTGATAATTTGGTTGTGAAGTCAACGGCTGTTCGTGGAATGTCTTATGGCTCAGTTCGGGTGTGGGGCTCCATCGGTTTCTCGGGGGTTGCGCTAATTTCGGGGCTGCTGCTGGATCAATTGGGCGGAGTAGCAAGAATGCCTTATTTTTATTGGGTGTTGTGGATTTTTCCATTTCTGCTTCTAGCCTTTATTAAGGATGAGAAGAGCAGTGGACAGCGAATTACGCTAAGTGCCATAAGTATCATATTTAAAAGTAAAAGCTTCCTGTGGTTTATGTTAATGATCTTGATTATTTCAATCCCGCATCGTATGAATGATGCGCTTCTGGGCTTATATCTCAATAAGTTGGGTGCCACGGACTCGATGGTTAGTTGGGCATGGGCGATTGCGGCATGCAGCGAAATTCCTGTATTTGCCTTAATTAATCGCTATATCCACCGCTATCATGAGCTGACCATTCTAGGAATTGTTGCGATTATTTATACAATCCGTTGGATTCTTTATTCGGTGATTACCGACCCTTGGGTGTTAATCGGCTTGCAAGTGACACAAATGCTCACCTTCGCCGTGTTATGGATTGTTGCCGTACAATATGTCGTTCGATTGCTGCCGGAGCAGTTTGGATCAACGGGGCAATCCATTCTTGCCATGGTGTTCATGGGATTAGCAGGGATCATCGGAGGTTCCATAGGGGGCTGGCTAAGTGAACAGTGGGGAGGCGCCAGCATGTATATATTCGCGACAGTCATGTCGGCTATCGCGGCGGCGATGTTCTTAGGCACACAGGCCGTTATGCGCAGCAGAAGTTAAAAAAAATAAAAGCACCCTGTAGAAGAATATTACCGGGTGCTTTTTATTATTTGTTTATCTGACCTGTCTCTGTATGGTTCACTTCAGCAGGATTGATCTCTTTACGAGCCGGTACTGGCTGATCATCAGATGTATTGTTACCGCCGTTTCCACTCGTTGCATCTTTGAATTCACGAAACATTTTGCCAAAACCTCTGCCAAGTTCAGGCAGTTTATTAGGCCCGAACAAGAGAAGGGCAACAATTGCGATTAAGATGATGTGCCAAGGAGATAATGCTCCCATGCTAGACACCTCCAATAATTTATCTTTATGCACTATTATATCATGTTATTATAATAACCTATATAGCCTAATTATAACAAATTGAATAACAATGTTGTAAAAAAATGTGCATCCGCAGAAAAAGACGCCCCTTAATGATAAAGGGCGTCTTTATGATGTTCCGAAATGCTGAATTGAATAATCTCCATGACATCTTCTGCCTCGAGCGCCTCGATACCAAACCGAAGGACGATCTCAGAGTCCAGCTCACAGCTGGTTAAGAAGGGGTACAACTCGGGTGTTAATTTCATTACAATCCTGGATAATTTGACTGTTTCCACAAGCATCACCCTTCCAATCATAAGATTAGAATAAGAACTACGCCTGAACCACTCACGATGAAACCAGAACTATATGAAATTACAATCATTATAACACAATTTAATACGGATGAAAGAGGCTGGTTACACGGTTTACGACTTCAGCTTGCGGAATTCGCCAACGACACCAACGGTTTCAACGATATTTACGAACGCTTTGGGATCTATCTTCTTAATAATTCGTTTTAGCTCAGCGAGCTCATAGCGAGTTGTGACGGTCATGAGCATATCATGTTGTTGTTTCGTATAAGCGCCTTCTGTTTTTACTAGTGTGACACCTCTGGGAAGCTGTAGCAGCTCATGAGTCAACTCATCCTTCTGTTTCGTAACGATGAACGCCGTCACCTTAACATGGCGAATATGTACCGTATCGACGACTTTCCCACAGATATAGATGGCTAACATGGAGAAGAGGGCAAGATCCCAATTATGTTTAAAATAACCGAGAGCCACAATGACAATACCGTTCATTCCGGATATTATCGTACCCAATGGAAAATCAAACTTACGGGTCAAAATCAAACCTACAATATCAAAGCCGCCGGTGGAACCGCCAATCCTTAAGGTGATACCGCTTCCGATCCCGATCAATACACCGCCGAAAACTGCGCCAAGAATAGGCTCCTGCGCAACATAACTAGTAGGCAGGATTTGCATCAGCCACGAAGTTAGAATGACGGATGCAACACTGATCATAATGAATCTGCGGCCGATCGCAATCATACCCCAAATCATGAGGGGCAGGTTAAAAATTAAATATAATAAGCCAATGTTCCAGTTCGTAAAGTAGCCGATAATCATGGCGAATCCCGACACCCCGCCGCTAAGCAGCTGGTGAGGGATGAGAAACATGTTGAAGCCAACCGCGACAAGCAGAGCGCCAACTAAAATGATGAAGGCATCCAGCGCTTTTTTCAAAAAAAATCACCTCTAAAATAGTATGCAGCATAATGCAAGTATAATTCATTCTTTCAAAACTTCAATCATTATTTAACCAACGTTTAATTAAAGTAAACAGAAATAAAAAAGCTGTGTCCATTTCGTGGACAACAGCTTTTCCCAAGTGACTAGCGCCTTTTGAAGGAGCCGGTCTTCTTTGATGTGCTCGGCTTACTGGTTGAAGGCTTCGTTACCTTACTAGGCGTTGACCCGTCGTTTTTACGATCCGTAGAGGAGCTGCCTGAGCTAGGATTTGCCGTCCCGCTCTTGAAAGTTCCCGTCCGATCTGACGTAGTCGGTTTCTTATCCTTGGAGGTATCGGTAGTCGGCGTGGTAGCTTTGCCAGAGCCTGCATTATACGTCGGTGTCTTCGTATAACCGCGATAATCGTAAGACCCTTTATTATTGAACCAGCTTCCTCCGAAAAGGTTCTGCAGTAAAGCCGCTGTCAAAAAACCTTGTAAAAAGGAGGAATCATAATGGGTTTTGGCATATTCAATACTGTCTACCTGAACCAGGGTGTTCTTGCTCTCGTTCGGATCTTTCTGAATATTAATGACTTTATCGCTATAAACAAGGAACATTTGATCTTCCGATTCCTTGCTCTTTTCTTTAGGTGACTCTTTCGCGGCCAGCTCAGTTGCTACGGCAGGGACATTTTTCCCTTCAACTAAATATACTTTAGAAAGGTTAGTACCTTTGCCTTCTACACTGACAAGCGGATACTCATCTTTGATATATCGTACGGCATCAGCGCCACACCCGGTTAGAAGGGCGATGATCAATAAGAAGGAAAGCCATGAGGTCCATCGTTTCACTTTACAGTAAACCCTCCTTTTGGGGTATGACTAAAATGATATCACAGGTGGATTAATGCGTCGATTTTAAAAATTTAATCTGATTCCCCGGCGTCCGCTCCCCTTCGAGAGCAATAAACTTGCCATCTTGCCATTGAAGGAAGAAGAATCTGCGATCAGGGCCGAAGTAGCGCCAGAAGATGATATCGTCACCACTTCGGAAATCGGTATTTCCTTCCGTCCGCGTAACATCATTACGATGAAACTCCAAGTCGAACGTTAAATCGTCATCTAACTCAAGTCGTGTCGGGACATCATTAGGATCATCGAGCGCGCCTTCAACAAAGCTGCAAAGGAAGCAATCATAGGTTCGTCCTTTTTCCACAATCAGACACTGAATATTTCTGCCGCTTTGCAAATAATAGGCGTAGCGATGCGGAGCAAAACCGCGGTCGAAATAAACGACTTTACCGGATATGACGTATTCCTCTAAGTCTACATTTACAATATCCCCAACTTTGGCGTCTTCAAGCGGGTTGCCGGCGGGGGTTGTTTCCGGTATTTGTTTCTGACTTCGCAAAATGCTGCTTACACGTTTAAATATGGACATTGAAAACTCTCCTCTGTTCCGAATGTTGTTCTAACCTGTAATACGTTTAGCTTATGCTTAAGGTTTCGTTCTCATCATTTGATGTGCTCATGAAAGCAGCCTCTGGCATTGTGCATATAACCTGTGCTATAATACTTTAGATGTTCTTAAGGGCGGCCAATTGGATCATGGAAGATGATGAATCGAAATGTTATCCACCAAGAAACTATAGACACGGATAGGAAGTCGTACTTAAGGGTAAAAAAGATACAAGGCATTAGCCTGCCCTGTACAAAAGGAGATTGAATTTATTTGAAAACATTTCAGGAGTTTGGTTTAGAGCCGGCGATTCTACGTGCGGTAACGGAGATGGGGTTTGAAGAATCCACACCGATTCAAGAAAAAACGATTCCGTTAGCCATGGAAGGCCGAGATTTAATCGGTCAAGCACAAACCGGTACTGGTAAAACAGCTGCTTTCGGTATCCCGCTAATCCACAAAATTAATATGAAAGAAGAGCGTATTTCCGCTCTTATTATGTGTCCAACACGGGAACTTGCCATCCAGGTTGCGGAAGAGATTGAGAAACTCGGCCGTTTCAAAGGCATTCGCTCCTTACCTATTTATGGTGGACAGGATATTGTAAAACAAATTCGTGCACTTAAAAAGAAACCTCAGATCATTATCGGTACGCCTGGTCGTTTACTTGACCACATTAATCGCAAAACGATTAAGCTTGATGATGTTCAAACGGTTATCTTGGATGAAGCAGATGAAATGCTTGACATGGGCTTTATGGATGATATCCAATCCATCTTGAAGCTCGTTCCGGAAGAGCGCCACACGATGTTGTTCTCAGCAACGATGCCGGCGAACATCCAGAGATTGGCGCAGCAATTCCTGCGTAATCCTGAGCATGTATCGGTAATCCCGAAACAAGTCAGCGCTCCGCTGATTGATCAAGCGTATATCGAATTGCACGAAAAACAAAAATTCGAAGCATTAAGCCGCTTGCTTGATATGGAAGCTCCGGAACTGGCCATCATCTTCGGACGTACTAAACGCCGCGTTGATGAATTAGCGGAAGCTCTACAAAAAAGAGGTTATGCTGCAGAAGGTTTACACGGAGATTTATCCCAAAATCAACGTGACAATGTGATGAGAAAATTCCGTGACGGAAGCATCGACGTGCTGGTTGCTACGGATGTAGCAGCTCGTGGACTTGATGTGTCCGGCGTAACGCATGTTATCAACTTTGACCTTCCGCAAGATCCGGAAAGCTACGTTCACCGTATCGGTCGTACAGGACGTGCTGGTAAAGAAGGTACAGCTTGGACGTTTGTAACACCAAGAGAAATCGATCACTTGCACTTCATCGAGAAAGTTACTCGTCACAAAATTAGCAAAAAGCCATTGCCTAGCTTGGCGGAAGCGATCGAAGGCAAGCAAAAAATGACAGCTGAGCGTATTCTTGATGTGCTTCAAAATGATGCACAATTCGAATTCAAAGGTTTGGCTATCCAAATGCTTGAGCAATACGATTCTGTCAACTTACTTGCAGCAGCTATGAAGCTTTTGACAGGCGACAAAAAAGAACTGAATATCGAGTTGACTCCGGAAGATCCAATCCGTGCTAGAAAGAAAAAATTCGACGTGCGCAGCTCAGGCCGACGCGTTGGTGGCGGATATGGTTCTGGATCAAGCGATCGTCGTCAAGGCGGCGGATACGGATCCGGTTCAGGAAGCTCCAATTCCCGTTACCCGCGTAAAGATGGCGGCAGAGATTACGGTTCAAACAGAGAAGGCGGAGAAGGACGCAGCTCCTCTTCCAGAAACCGTGAATACGGAAGCAACAATCCGGGCAACCGCGATCGTTCCAGAGCTCCTCGTAAAAGCGAAGACACTTTGGTAAATAAATAAGGGGTTACACCCACGAAATAAAGGCGGAGATCCTTGGAGGATCTTCGCCTTTTTTCAATCGTTGAAGAACCTAGAACGACTAGACGTCTACCTATATGTTCAAAAATAGGCTATAATTAAACCAAGGTTAGCGAGACAAGCTTTTCGAAGATTTATGGACTATCAACGTAGAAAGTTTCCTGAAGGAAACGCTAAGGAGGAAGCGGTTTTGGAGTTTAGAGGAGTAATGGGAGGACTTTACAAAATATCAGAATGGATCATGCGTTTATCGGTGATAAATCTTTTATGGATTTTGTGTTCAATTCCGGTTTTCTTTTTTGGTTTTATGGGATTGGTTAGTCCATCTCCTGATGGGCTGAAAGCCATGTTACCGATCATCGCAATTTTGGCACCGTTTACTTTATTCCCGGCGACTACTGCCATGTTCGCAGTTGCTAGGAAATGGGTTACTGGAGAAGAAGATGTTCCTCTGCTGAAAACATTTTTTCGCGGATATAAAGAAAATTACGTGCAGAGTATGGTCGGCGGTATTTTCTTCGTTCTCATCTTCGTCATCATTAGCGTGAATTACTTCTTTTACTTAAAACAAGGAAGTTCTCTCAAAATATTGGCCGTTTTGTTCATTGCATTCACGGTCATCATGATCATTTCCTTATTTAATTTCTTTTCCATTATGGTTCACCTGCATATGAAGATTTTCCAAATTTTGAAAAATTCCGTCTTGATCTCAATTGGAAATCCAATCAACTCCATCGTGTTGCTGCTTTGTAACGGAGCGATTTTCTACATTTGTGTTACGAAGTTTAATTTCTTCCTTGTTGTGTTCTTCATGGGAAGCATTATGGCAACCTTTTCATTCTGGCAGTTTAATCGCAGTTTCACCAAACTGCAAATTAAGCAGCAGGAACTCGAAGAGAAAGAGCAGCAGAAGCTTGAAGAAGCTCAGGCTGAAGCTGAAGCTAACTCGGAAGATAGGGTCGAAGAAGAAACAGAAACTAGAAATTCTGCGGTTAGTCTGCATAAAAATGACGAAAAGAATAGAGAATAAAGCTACCAGTTGATTATCAGCCGGTACAGCACTATAATAAGAACTACAAAAGAATCCTGCGATGTACGTAACGGTTTTAAGTTGTTTTAAACCAATGACTGTTTCTAGGGAGACCTAAATCGAAGTGTGGCTGACATGCCCTCGAAAGGGGACCTCAAATACACTTCTGCGGACACCCACCTGCGAGAGCGGGTTTGAAGCACAAAAACCGGACGGCATAGGCGGGTTTCTTTGCGTCTTCATACGTACAAATAAAGCGGTTGATCAGGAAAGTTTCCTGTTCAACCGCTTTTTTAGTTCAATTAAGATTGACCGGCAAGGTCGCTTAATTGGTGGAAGGTGTTTTGAAGCGTGCCGTAGAGGCCACGGTAAATTTGATAATAAGCTTCATATTTATTTTGATTATCTACATTCGGCTCTACACGGTCTGTGACTTGAATCCATTTCTCACAAAGCGAAGTGATGTCCTCTCCAAGGACGCCTGAAGCAGCCATGATGGCAGCACCATAAGCAGGGCCGTCTGTAGAGTTAACTGTGACAACTGGGATGCCGAAGATGTCGGCAATCATTTGACGCCAGAACGGGCTTCTAGCACCGCCACCGTTCACGCGAAGTTCGGTCACCTCTACGCCGGACTCCCTTATTAATTGAAGAGAGTCGCGCAGCCCAAACGTAATGCCTTCAAGAACGGCGCGGGTCAGATGCGCTTTGCCGTGTCTGAGATTCAGGCCGATGAAGGCGCCGCGGGCTTTGGGATCTGGGTGCGGCGTCCGCTCCCCGGACAAGTAAGGCAGGAACAGCAAGCCTTCGCTGCCTAAGGGAGCAGTGGACGCCTCAGACGTCAAGATCTCGTAGACGTCTTTGCCTTCTTGCTGCGCACGCTCAAGCTCCTCGTGCGCGAAGTGGTTGCGCCACCACTGGAACGAGCCGCCGGCCGCCAGCATAACCCCCATGCGGTGCCATTTGCCAGGCACGCCGTGACAGAAGGAATGAAGCCGGTACGCTTCATCCACTTGATACGTGTCGTCGTGAACGAAGACGACACCGGAAGTGCCGAGCGCCACCGACGCGATGCCTTGGCGGACGACGCCAACACCAACGGCGCCGCAAGCTTGGTCTCCGCCGCCGGCTACGATCGGCGTGCCTGCAGCTAGGCCGGTCAGGCTAGCTGCTTCCGGCAGCAGGTGGCCGGCTACGTCGCCGGACTCAAAGAGCGGCGGCAGCCACTCGAGCGGAATCTCCAACCGCTCGGCGACGGTTTGCGACCAGCTGCGGTGTGCGACGTCCAGCAGCAGCGTGCCGCTTGCGTCGGCCATGTCCATGCCGAACGCACCCGTCAGGCGCAGCCTGACGTAGTCCTTCGGCAGCAGCAGATGCCGAACGCGTGCGTAATTCTCCGGCTCATGCTGCCGGAGCCAAATGACCTTGGGCGCGGTGAAGCCGGTCAGCGCCCGATTGCCCGTAAGTCGGCCGAGTTCGGCTTCGCCGACGGTCGACTCGATGTAGGCGCACTGCTCGGCAGTGCGCTGGTCGCACCAGAGCAGCGCAGGTCGGATGACCTGCTGCGCCTCGTCAAGGAAGACCGACCCGTGCATCTGGCCGGAAAAGCCAATACCTGCAACATCGCTGCCAGGGATGTTTGTTTTCGTTAAGAGCGCGCGAATCCCCTCGACGGTGGCGTTCCACCAGTCCTCAGGATGCTGCTCTGCCCAACCGGGATGAGGCTGCTGAAGCGGATACTCGACGCTATGGCTCCCAATGACATTTCCTGAGTTATCTACTAGAATACATTTAACAGCAGAAGTTCCTAAATCTAACCCCATAAAATACGACATAAGCATTCACCCTTTGTTGAAAATAGAATTAGTCATTCATTATCTTTGTTTGTTTAATAAATATACAAAGATGGATCTTTTATATTATTCGTACGAAAATATAAAAATCCTTCTTTTGATGAGATTTTTTTCGTCTATTGCCATATCAAATTCATTTCATACCACTGAATTCCGCCGTGCTCCGATGCCGATGGGCCAATGTACCGAAATCCATATCTTTCATAGAATGAAATCAAATGTTTTTCACACATTAAAATAATACCTTTTAAACCATCATCTTTCGTCTTTCGTATCATTTCTTGGAGAAGATTAGCGGCAATGCCTTGTCGTTGGTAATCAGGATGCACGGCGATCGTCAGCAGACAAAAATAAAGGCCGTCAGTATCATAATCAACGCCCTGTTTGATGCTCTCATCCGAGAGGTTGTTGTGATTTAATCGGACCCCATTGGCTACACCAACAATTGGCTGCTCAGAACTCGAATCGGATTCAGCTACCAGAAAATAGCGTCCGAACAGTTCCATCCTCATCTGAAAAGCATCCCACGATGCAGCGGACTCTTGCGTATACACGTTCATTTCAATATTATGAGCTGCTTTCAATTCTAGATCATTTGCGATTGGACGAATTTTCATTGTGGAATTAACTCCTCATTTTTGGTTTTTCCCATGGGAAAATTTATTTCGTATGCACATAAGTGTTTGCCTATAGCATAGTATGGGTTTATATAGTATAATTCTAAATAAAATGTTTCCTTAGGACAACATTATTGGTCTTACGAAAGAAGGAGATATCTATGTCAATAGCATATAAAGAAGCTGAGCATGAAGGTGAAGGCTGGAAAGGTAAATCCTCGATGCCGAGTTTACCTGAAGTTCATCAAAGTATGCGAGTACCCAAAAAGGCAGGCTTCATACGTAAATTACTTGCATTCGTAGGCCCTGGCTATCTCGTCGCGGTTGGGTATATGGATCCTGGGAACTGGGCGACGGACTTAGCGGGAGGTTCCAAGTTTGGATACACCCTTTTGTCTGTCATCTTAATTTCGAACCTCATGGCTATTCTCCTGCAGGCCTTGGCTGGCCGCTTGGGCATTGTAACAGGGCGTGACTTAGCGCAAGCTTGTCGGGATCATTACAGCAAGCCTGTATCATTCGTATTATGGGTTCTATGTGAATTAGCGATTGCCGCTTGTGATTTAGCGGAAGTCATTGGTGCAGCGATTGCCTTAAACTTGCTGTTCGGTATTCCATTGATTTATGGTGTCATATTAACATCGATAGACGTTCTTTTGGTATTGATGCTTCAAAAAAGAGGCTTTCGTTATATTGAGGCCATGGTTATAAGTTTGATTGCACTTATTACTTTTTGTTTTGTCATGGAACTCATCTTTTCTCAACCTGATTTTGCGGCTGTAGCAGCAGGGTTTATTCCGACAACTGAAATTGTAACCAATCCTGCTATGTTATATATTGCTCTTGGGATTCTCGGGGCGACGGTTATGCCTCATAATTTATATTTGCATTCATCGATCGTTCAAACGCGTAAAATTGAACCAACGATTCAAGGTAAACGCGAGGCCATCAAATTCGCAACGATTGATTCTACTGTAGCATTAATGCTGGCTTTATTCGTCAACGCGGCTATTCTTATTCTTTCTGCAGCAGCTTTTCACTCAGCAGGTACAGAAGTGGCTGAGATACAGGATGCCTATCATCTGCTAGGACCTATGTTAGGTACCGGCGCCGCGAGTGTATTGTTTGCTGTTGCGTTACTAGCCTCAGGGCAAAATTCAACGCTCACTGGGACATTAGCCGGACAAATCGTCATGGAAGGCTTTCTGAATATCCGTCTTTCACCATGGCTTCGCCGTTTGATCACCCGAATGATTGCGATCATTCCGGCTGTTATTGTCATTGGCATCTATGGAGAAAGCGGCGCTACTGATTTGCTTATTCTAAGTCAAGTCATTCTGTCTTTGCAGCTTTCCTTTGCTGTCATTCCGCTAGTGAAGTTTACTTCTGACCGTAAAAAAATGGGTGAACTTATCACACCAAAGTGGATGATTGTGCTTAGTTGGATCGTAGCGGTGTTAATTGCAGCTCTAAATGCCTATTTGCTTTATAGCACCTTTTTTGGAAATTAATGAGTAAATTTGTCTAAATGACTGTGGAGTAATCCTACCGATTTCATTTTCCCTCTTTTTCTTATCCCCAAACAGTGGTAATATAGAGAGCAGTGTAGAGAAGGCAAGCGGTCTAAATGCACTTCATTGAAGGGGGAAAGGCTTTTGCTTAAGAGAACTTTAATCGGATTACTTCGCAGTCACGAAACGACCGGAGATAAAGCCAAAGATCCTTTGCTGAAAACAAGGTATTACAAGCTTCCCAAAGAGCAGGTATGGGAAGAGGTTACGGCAGTTTTGAAGAAGACACCGGGTTATAAGCTGCTCCACGAAGTCCAAAGTGTAGGCGAAATTCTCGCAGAACGCAAAACAATGACAGGCAGAACACAGGATGTTACTTTGACACTGTTCGCGATTAATCCCGTGAAAACGGCAGTGGATATTTATTCAGCATCCCGAGGCTCAATGGGGGACCTTGGTTCCAACTACCGTACAATTATAGATATTTACAAACAATTAGACCGTAAACTAGCTCAATATAAAATTGAAGGATAATAAAAACAGCAGGGAAGCTTGGCCTCCTTGCTGTTTTATTTGTTTCTATTAAATTAATTTTTTAACAGCTGCTACAGCTGCTTCGTAGTTAGGGTGTGCTGTCATTTCGCCCAGGTATTCCACGTATTGAACGGTATCGTTAGCATCGATAACGAAGATTGAACGCATATCAAGTTGAAGCTCTTTGATCAATACGCCATATGCTTCACCGAAGGATTTTGTTTTGTAATCGGACAATGTGATAACTTTGTCGATTCCAGCTGCTCCGCACCAACGGGATTGTGCGAAAGGAAGATCAACGCTAATTGTCAGTACAGTGACATTGTCACCTAGGCCAGCTGCTTCTTCGTTGAAGCGGCGAGTTTGTGCGTCACAAACACCTGTGTCCAAGGATGGAACAACGCTGATCAGCTTTACTTTACCAGCATAATCTGCCAAGGTTACTTGTGTCATCAAGTCTTTGTTCACAGTGAAGTTAGGTGCTTTGTCACCTACTTTAATTTCAGGTCCCACCAAGGTGATCGGATTGCCTTTGATTGTAGCAACACCAGTACGGTCTTGAGCCATTTGAACAGTTCCTCCTTTGATTTCCATGCTATTTAACAACTTTTTCATTATAAGCTTTTTGAAGTTAGGTTGTCCAATTGAAGCTGTGAGGCTATAATTTAAATGCATAAAATATTGACAGATTCGTAATCCTGTAAGAAAAGTCGGGGGATTCATCCAAGTGGAATTAAGACAATTGCAGTATTTTGTGAAAGTTGCAAGAAAGCAGCACGTGACCCAAGCCGCAGAGGAAATGCATGTGGCTCAGTCCGCTGTTAGCCGCCAAATTCATCTCTTAGAAGAGGAGCTTGGCGTGAATTTATTTGTTCAAAAAGGGCGTAACCTGCATCTGACTTCGGTTGGTCACTTATTCTTAAGCCGCATCGAGGGGATATTGACTGACCTGGAGCGCGCCGTTGGTGAGATGCATGAATTTCTTGATCCCGAGGCAGGGGAAATTCGTATCGGTTTCCCGCACAGCTTAGTTATTAATTTACTTCCAGCTGTCGTTGCCTCTTTTAAGAAAGATCATCCTAATGTGAAGTTTCGGCTTCGCCAGGGGACGTACACATCTTTGATTCGAGATGTTACCAAAGGTGAGATCGATCTTGCATTTATTTCGCCATTTCCAGAGTCCCATGAGCATGTGACAGGGGAATTACTGCTGACGGAAGAATTATATGCGATTATTCCGGCCAATCATATTCTTGCTGATTATACGTCGATTCGTCTCGAACAGTTGAAACATGAAAACTTTGTTATGTTTAGTGAAGAGTATACGCTGCGCTCTATTGTCATGGAGGCGTGCTTAAAGGCCGGCTTCGTCCCGAAAATCGAATTCGAGGGAGAAGAGACGGACACTATTCGTGGTCTCGTTGCCGCGGGGATGGGGGTCAGCTTGCTGCCTGCGATGGCGTTGATGGAAGGTGGGCAGATGCAGCCTGCCAAAATCCGTGTTACCGATCCGCAAGTGACACGTACAGTAGGCTTGATAAGCCGGAAAGGCGAAAAGCTTCCATTGGTAGCTGAAGTGTTCAGGCGCTTTCTGCAAGAATACTTTCAATAATAAAAGCTCTCCTGTGTGCCGCTTATGCTGCAGCGCAATGGAGAGCTTTTTTGTATTAATCGTCGTTATTACGACCGGTAAATATCATGATATATTTCAGTAGCTCAAGCACAGAGATTAACGCTGCCGCGACATAAGTAAGTGCTGCTGCATTAAGGACCTTGGCTACCCCGCGTTCTTCCTGATTGGAGATGAATCCTTCGGAAACCATCAAATCGCGGGCTCTGGAGCTAGCGTTGAATTCTACCGGCAAGGTGACCAGTTGAAAGGCGACGGCTGCTGCGAAAAAGATAATGCCCAGACCGAGAAGCCATGGAATCTGTTGGAATAAGAACCCCGCTAAAATTAAAAGTGGAGCTACGCCGGATGCAAAATTTACGACAGGGAACATGTAATGTCTTGCAACGAGCATAGGATAATGTACTTTGTGCTGAATCGCATGCCCGACTTCGTGACAGGCGACGGAAACGGCAGATATGGAGCTTTCATAGTAGACAGGCTCTGATAATCGAACTACTCTAGCCGTCGGGTCGTAGTGGTCTGTTAACGTGCCTCGTACGGCTTCAACTGGGACATCATAGAGCCCATTGGCATCCAGCATCCGACGTGCGGCTTGAGCGCCTGTCATTCCTGAGTAGACAGGGACACTAGACCATTTGTTGAATGTTCCGCGAACTCTGAACGAAGCCCACAAAGAAAGAGCGAATGCAATAATAATGAGAAAATCCATTGGGTGAAAAAATAACATTTCACATGCCTCCGTAATTCGTTATGAGAACGGATTTTTACCTAGAAGAACTATTAATGCTTCAATGCATGCCGCAGTTGGTTGCGTTAGAATGCGATAGAGCTTTTTGAGCTGATTTGGCTTCAGCTGTTGGATGATAGGCCCAAGTTCTTTGGCTTCCTTCATTAACTGTTCAAGATGAAGTTGAATGGATGTCAGCTTATCTCTCACGGTGTCATCTTGGGATACCTTGCTCCATTGCTGTAAGTTCGCTTTGATCTCCTCTAGGGTATATTTCTCGTTCTTCATAGTTTCAATACGTTTAAGTCGATTCAAAGTTTCATCGCTATAAAGTCGGTAGTTCGTATCGGATCTTTTCTCGGGTTCGATCAAGTTAAGCTTGGTGTAGTAATCAATGGTCCGAGAACTAACATCGGCGAGTTTGGCGAGTTCCCCGATTTTGTATAGCTTCTCATTTTCCATGTTTCATTCACCCCTACTCCAATGTCATATAATAAATTGCTTCTATAATAATGATACCTGATTACAAACCGTACAGTCAAACGTGATGCTTAGCATACCTGACAAGGGTTCTAAGATAGGAATCTTAACATTTTTCACAAAAAATTAATGAAAACACGAATTATGCCTGTTCGATGTCAGGTTATTTTTCGCTTTTTTCATTTTTTTAGAGAAAATCCTATTGTCAAACCCATATAACCTGTATATAATGACATTAAGAGTTTCATTACATGTTATTTAATCTAACATTAAAGGAAGTGGTCGTATGGTTAAGAAGTTGTTGTTAGCTTTTGGTGTCATGGCCCTGCTGTTCCCTACTCTCGCATTTGCTGCAGATGAAGCAACAGTTCCCCAATTGCAAAGTGCAATCGATGCCGTTTGGGTCATGTTAGCCGCAATTTTAGTTATCTTCATGCAAGCTGGTTTCGCCTTATTAGAAGCAGGGTCGACTAGAATGAAAAATGCCGGTCACGTAGCCGGTAAAACAATCTTAACCTTCGGACTATGTGCCATTGCATTCTGGGCTGTTGGTTTCGGTTTCGCCTTCGGTGATGGCAATGCCTTCTTCGGAACAACAGGGTTCTTCGTTACAGGATTGGAAGATCAAGCTACAGCGGCATTCGGGTCCCTATCTGCTTCTGATGTGCCTATCGGAATCAAGTTCTTGTTCCAACTGGCTTTCGCAGGTGTATCCTTGGCCATTGCTTGGGGTGGATTTGCAGAAAGAGCGAAGCTTCCGGTTTACTTTATCTTCGGAATTTTGTTCACCGTTGTAATTTATCCAATCGTTGCTCACTGGGTATGGGGTGGCGGCTGGTTGAGTAAGCTTGGTATGCAAGATTTTGCGGGATCAACGGTCGTTCACTTACAAGGTGCAACAGCGGCTCTAGTAGCTACGATCTTGTTAAAACCACGTATTGGCAAATATAATAAAGATAAAACGCCAAATCTAATTCCTGGTCATAACCAAGTGTTGTCTGTTCTCGGTGTTATCATTCTTTGGATCGGTTGGTTCGGATTCAACCCAGGTAGTACGCTAAGTGCAATGGGGGATGGATTCTTCGGTTACATCGCTTTGACAACGAACATGGCTGCTGCGGCAGGCGGCGTTGCTGCACTGATTATTTCCTGGATGTACTTTGGTAAAGCGGATATTCCTAGCATGTTGAACGGTGTTCTTGCAGCACTTGTTGCAATTACAGCAGCGTGTGCATTCGTAGACACTTGGGCTGCGATTGTTATCGGTGCGGTAGCAGGTATTGTTACTTTCTTCACGGCGCAATGGTTTGAAAAAGCTGGTATCGACGATCCAATCTACGCATTCTCTGTACATGGTATCGCTGGTATCTGGGGTACGCTTTCCACGGGTCTGTTCGCAACTCCTGATCTTTCGGCTAAAGTTGGTATCGGTGGCGCGGGGTTATTCTACGGCGGCGGTTTGCACCAATTAGGTATTCAAGCGCTTGGCGTTTTCGGAGCATTGGCATTCGTACTTGTACTATCATTCATTATCTTAGGAATTCTTAAAGCTACAGTTGGTCTTCGTGTAACAGAGGAAGAAGAAATCATTGGTCTGGACTTGTCTGAACATGGTTCATACGGTTACCCAGAGCAAATGAAAAAAGCAGCTCAAAACGGCGTGTCCGTTTAATATCACATAACTTTCTACTTGGGCAAAGGGGATGCAACATGAAACATCTCTCAATGGAACAGATCCTGGAGCGCATCTACCTATCGGAACAGTTCGATGAGATGCGAATAACCAGAGATCAGGTGCATGAGATGTTTCGGGAGCATCTCCTTTTCTCTCATACACCTGAATTAGGTCGAAAAGTGAACGCTGTTCATGATGCTTTTATACAGAGAACGATCGAGCTTGCTGAACACATTTTAGAAGATGAAGGCTTTGGGAAACCGCCTGTGCCGTATGCTTTTATCCTGTACGGAAGCGGTGGGCGAAGTGAACAAACCCTTTGGAGCGATCAGGACAACGGGCTTGTATATGGGGAAAGCGATCAGCATCCAAAGGAAGAAGTAGAAGAATACTTCATTAAATTGGTTGATTGCATCTTGAAAGGTCTAGACGCGTTAGGATACCCGCCGTGTGAAGGTAATGTTGTTTCTAGCAATATACAATGGCGTAAGCCGTTAACAGAATATACCCAAATGATGCTGGAATGGCTGCAGGAACCAGAGTGGGAAAATATTCGTTATCTGCTCATCATGGCGGATATGCGGTGTATATACGGATCGCAAAATTTGGTCGATCAACTGAAAGTTACGTTTTCAACCTATGTTCGGGAGAACTCGGGCATTCTGAACGATTTATTATCGAATACGCTCCACCACAAAATATCGTTAGGCGTTTTTGGGCAGTTGATCACGGAGAGGTACGGCGAAGATGCAGGTGGTTTTGATATCAAATATGGTGCGTATATTCCTATCGTGAACGGCATTCGTCTGCTTGCTATTCAAGCGGGAATCATGCACTCATCCACGTTGCAAAGGATAAAGTTACTAAAGGAAAGTGGTTTTATACCAGATCAGTTGGCAGATGAGTGGTCAGAGGCATTCGGTGTAGCGCTTAGGCTTAGGGATTTGACACCATTCCAATTAGAGCATGACATGTATACAACCAGAGGAAAGCTGGGGGCAGATCAATTAACCAAGGAAGTCAAACTGGAACTGAAACAATGTTTACGTGCCGGAATTGAATTGCAGAAGTATGTCAAAAGATCGATTGTTTCACACATAGAGAGAGAAAAGGGTTAGAAAGATCGGATTGCATTTTTCTTGTGTGGGAGAGGTGGATTGGGATGAAAGATATGCGGCCTGGCGGACGTATGTGGCAGTTGTACAAAATGGGAGGGCTGACACCGGCTATAACCTCTATGTTTGATGTGCAAAGTGCCCAGCAGATGGCTTTTATTCGCTCCATGTTAAAAGAACAGCGGAAGGATTCCCTGTTTGAAATACCGCTGCACTCGATGGAAATTGTAGTTTTTGATTTGGAAACGACAGGTTTTTCTCCTTATAATGGCGATGAAATTATTTCGTTTGGCGGCGTCTCCGTCATTGGCGGTGAAGTTCAGAGAGATCATACCTTCTATAGTATGGTAAATCCGAAACGTAAAATTCCAGAAGACATCGTTGAATTAACAGGGATTACGAATGAAATGGTAGCGGATGCGCCTGAATTGATCGGCGTTTTGAGCGATTTTCTGGAATTTGTGCAGCAGCGAATTTTGGTAGCTCATGCAACCGGGCATGATAAAAATTTTCTGAATTCTGCGCTTTGGCGAACTTCCAAGGTCAGTTTGTCTCATCGTGTGCTGGATACGATGATGATTGCGAAGTGGCTGATGCCAAAAAGAAAAAATTTAAGCTTAGACTCTCTACTTCATGCCTATGATATTCCTGTTACTCAGCGTCATCACGCCCTAGAGGATTCCTTGATGACAGCAGAGCTGTGGTCTCGATTTATGGAAGAGATCAAAGCGAGAAATGTCGATACGTTGGGTGATCTGTACGCCCTGTTGAGCCATCATTGACCGATTACAAACGCGAGTTTGTGATAACTGGTTAATGAGGCTTTTTTTATTTGATAAACCATTAACTCAGGGTTGTCTGGGTTTGCCAAAGACAGAATCCAATGAGTAGGAATCGTATGCCAAAGGGTTTGGAGGTCCGCGGCGGAAGGAACCGCGGAAGCTGTTGGGTGTGAGTGGAATAAGCCAATTACAGGGTTATGGCTATTTGTTAGATAGGGAATCATCTCCGCCGGGTCCAGCTCGAAATGAATTCGAGGCTTGGTGGAGCAATTCCGCATGGGAACAAAAGAAGAGGCTAGAAGCTCTTCTTTTGGGCTCGTGGATTTGCCTAAAATGAGGCCGCATGCTTCCTCAGGCATCTTTTGCTGACTGAATTGCAGCAGCTGATTGAAGAGTTCTTTTTTGAAATATACGGCCATTGGCGCCTCCACCTTAAAATACGACTAAGATTGAGGCTAGTATATCATGCTTTTTCTTTTAGTTCTTCATTCGGTTTGATACAGAAAAAGACGAGTGCTAACATCAGGAAAGCCATGGAGGCTACTGTTATGAACAAGGTTTTATGCGACATATTCATGAGCCATCCGAATAATGGAGGACCGAATGCCACACCGATAAAGCGAAGGCTATTGTATAAAGACGTGATCATACCACGCTGATCGCGTTCCACGGAACCGGTGATCATGGTGTTTAAACAGGGTAGCAGGAGTCCTGTGCCTATACCGCTGAGCGATAGAAGTCCTATGAACACATACAGGTTCGTATTGAGAAAGATCGCTAATGTTAAGGAGACTGTCATCAAAATCAGTCCGATATTCATTAGCCATCGCATCAAGGTGCCATTTTGTTTGATTTTGGCGCCGGTTGTGTACGAGGTTATAACCATGCAAAGCAAGGGAATGGCCAGTACGAGCCCTTTGCGGACTCCCTCGATGCTGTAGGGTTTTTCCTCTAGGATTTGAGATAAATAAAAGAGAACGCCGAACAGAATGAATAAGGTAATTGACCCGGCGAAAAAAGCAGGGATAAGCCAACGCCCTTTTTCTCGAAGAATATCTCTGATTTGTTTTAAGTAGGTGCCTAGAGGCTCTGCTTTTTTTTCATTCGGAGGTTCTTTAATCATGAAAATAACAGCCAGTAAAGCTAATACACAAAAGATCGGAAACGCGAAAAAAGGGGCAAACCAGACTATCATGGCAAGTAATGAGCCTAATATCGGACTTACCACTTTGCCTGCTCCATTTGAAGCTTCTATGAGCCCTAGTGCTTTACTTGCGTCTCCGCCTTTGTACAGATCGCCAACTAATGCCATGGCTATAGGGGCTGTACCAGCCGCTCCAAGGCCTTGTATGGCACGTGCGATGATTAGGATGGGGTAAGAGTGCCAAACAGCCCCGAAGCCTGCCAGAACACCGGCTGCCCCATACACGATAAGTGATGGAATGATGACGGATTTCCGTGTAAAGCGGTCTGACAAATAGCCGGATACCGGAATAATGACGCCTGCTGCAATCGAGAAAAGTGTAATGACAAGGGAGCTTTGGAAGCGGGAGATGCCCATTTTTTCCTGTAGATCAGGTAAAATGGGGACTAGCATGGAATTCCCTAAGACGAGAACTAAAGGAATTGTTGCTAACGCAATATATTCCCATATGGACCCTTTGCTTGACTTATCCTTGGATTTGCTGTTCGATTTGTTGTTTGACGAGTTGTTCGAGCCGTTGCTGGCATGGTCGCTAAATCTGTTTTTCGTTCTGGGGTTGGATGTTGCAACTTTGTTCACTTTTGATTATTCCTTTCAGAGCAATTGGTAGACTTACTTTTCCCTTAAATGGGGAAAGCATACTTTGTTGATTTGCCGATGTTGGAAATTAGGCTGAATTGGAGATAATATAGACAATGGAGGTGAACACATTTTTGAAGAAGAATGTATTTGTGATCGTATTGGTCGTCGTATTAGCCGGGATAGCTATCTATCAAAACGCCCAGCATAAGAATAAACAGACCCTAATGCCGACAGAACAAGCGCCTCAGGTGAATTTCCTTGCCCCTTCGTTTACCTTGACTGGGCTTGATGGAAAGGCGTACACGATTGGTGGTCCGCGCGAGAAGCCTTTGCTCGTTAATTTTTGGGCATCCTGGTGTGGTCCGTGTGAGGAAGAAGCGCCGGATCTGGTGAATGTATATAACAAATACCAAGGACAGTTTGATTTGTACGCGGTGAATGTGACGCCTGGGGATAAAATGGAGAATATCAAGAAGTTCGTGGAAACGTATAAATATCCTTTCCCAGTGCTGTTAGATAAGCAGGGAACGAACGCGGATGCGTACCGGGTTGTTGCGATTCCAACCAGTTTTCTGATTGACAAAAATGGCGTCGTCCGTGAGGTTATTCACGTGCTTTCGCCAAAAGAGTTGGATAAGAAGATTGCGGGTCTCATCAAGGGATGACAAAAAAGCTGCAAGTTAGCCTCAGAGGGCCAATTTGCAGCTTTTGTCTGTGTGTTAGTCTTAGTGATTGATCAAACCAAGTCGCTCGTTCTGCTCTTTGTTAGCGGGCTCAACACGTTGTCTACTGATCAGTGCATAACGCAAGCTGTCCACTAGCGCATACCAGCTGGCTTCGATGATGTTGCTGGAGACCCCTAGCGTATTCCAGGTGGTGTTAAAGTCTGTTGTTTCCATCAAGACACGAACTTTACCGGCTGTTGCGCCTTTCTCGTCAAGGACACGAACTTTATAATCGGATAGGTGGATGTTCTTAATATCCGGGTAATACTGGATTAGCGCTTTGCGTAAAGCGTTGTCCAAGGCGTTGACGGGACCGTTTCCTTCAGCCGCGGTGTAGATTGTTTCGCCATGCACCTTAACCTTAACGATGGCTTCCGATACGACGGATTGGTTCGCGGATTTCTCAACAAGCATTTTAAATGATTCTAAAGTGAAGATCTCTTCAAGCCCTTCAAATGCTTCACGCAGCAGCAGCTCAAGTGTCGCATCAGCACCCTCGAACTGGTAGCCTTGATGTTCCAGATCTTTAATCTTCTCGATCACTTCTTTGGTTTTCTGATGCTCTTTATCGAAGTCTAAGTTCAGCTCTTGCGCTTTGACAAGCACATTGCTTTGGCCGGCAAGTTCTGAGACAAGGACGCGCTGTTTGTTACCGACAAGCTCTGGTTTCGTGTGCTCATACGTGCTTGCGTCTTTAAGAATTGCAGATACGTGAATACCACCTTTGTGGGCGAAAGCAGCGTTGCCGACATAAGGCTGGTTGATCGGCATATGCATGTTGGCAATTTCGCTGATATACCTGGAAACCGGTGTTAATGTTTTCAATTGTTCTTCAGTGATAACGTGGTATCCCAGCTTCAGTTGAAGGTTAGGGATAATCGAGCTCAAGTTCGCATTCCCACAGCGCTCGCCGTAGCCGTTAATCGTACCTTGAACCTGTCCGGCACCAGCTTGAACGGCAGCAAGGCTGTTGGCTACACCTAACTCGCAATCGTTATGTGCATGGATGCCAACAGGCGTTGATACATGCTGCTTCACTGCCGTCACGATTGCGGTTACTTCACCAGGAAGCGAACCTCCATTGGTATCACATAATACGATCCAGTCTGCACCTGCTTCTTGGGCTTTTTTGATCGTTTGCAAAGCGTATTCCGGGTTGTTTTTGTAGCCGTCAAAGAAATGCTCTGCATCATAAATGACTTCTAATCCGGAGCTTTTCAAAAAAAGAACGGAGTCATAGATCATGGCCAAGTTTTCTTCGAGCGTCGTTTGAATAGCCGTATGCACGTGGAAGTCCCATGACTTCCCGAAGATGGTTGCTACCTGCGCACCTGACTCAACAAGTCTGTTCAGATTAATGTCATCTGAAGCAAGAGAATCTTTGCGCCTAGTGCTTCCGAAGGCGGTGATCTTGGCATTGGTGAACTTCATGTCGCGGACACGCTCAAAGAATTCGATGTCTTTGCTGTTGCTGCCCGGCCATCCGCCTTCAATATAATGAACCCCAAGCTCATCGAGCTTACGGGCAATTTTAATTTTATCCTCAACAGATAGGCTGATGCCTTCTCCTTGAGTTCCGTCTCGTAAGGTAGTGTCGAAGATTTTGACTGATGTTGGCATGGGTTCCTCCTTCAAAAGCTAGCAAAAATGACTTGGATACGTATGTGTAGGTTAATATGCTTGCTTTAAAGCGCTAATGTATAATTTACGATTATAACATAATATTACGGGTAATGACATCATAACTCAAAAATGCGTTTGCTTGAACCCATATTTTTTTGTATGCTGAAAATGACTTTCATCTAGTTTTTTGAATATGGAAGGGGTTGTGAAATGACGACGGTCGAGCATCACTATCCCAAGCAAGGCAGAGTTATTTTGCATATCGATATGAATGCATTCTATTGTTCGGTCCATGAGGCTGTCGAGCCAGAAATATATAGAGGTAAACCCATCGCAGTTGCAGGAAGCGTCGAGCTCCGCAGAGGGATCATTGTTACTTCCTCTTATGCGGCTCGATCGATGGGGATTAAGACAGGCATGCAGGTTGGACAAGCGTTGAAAATATGTCCTGATTTGATGCTTATCCGTCCTGATTTTGAGTTGTATCGCAGCTTTTCAAGACGGTTTATGCAAATCGCCTACAGCTATTCCCCCATGGTCGAATCGATGTCGATTGACGAGTGTTTTGTTGACATTACAGGATCCAAACAATTCGGGACCCCGCTTGAAATTGCCGGTACCATCCAGCAAAGGATTATGAATGAGCTGCAGTTGCCCTGTTCCATTGGCGTTGCACCAAATAAATTATTAGCTAAAATGGGCTCGGATATGAAAAAACCGAATGGCATCTCTGTTCTGCGCCTGCGGGACGTGCCTACTGTCTTATGGGACAAACCGTGCAACTATTTATATGGCATCGGCAAAAAGACAGCGGACAAGCTGACAAAGCTCGGCATCTTTACACTGGGTCAACTGGCGGAAGGCGACGAGTTACTGCTAAGCAAGCATTTTGGCGTTATGGGCCCACATCTAAAGCGTTCGGCGAATGGGATCGATAACTCGCCGGTTAATCCCGAGCAAGAGCAAAGCAAATCTATCGGCCATACGACTACGCTGCCTAGGGACTATATAGAAAGAAAAGAGATTCACCGCGTTTTCTTGAATCTTGCAGATCAGGTGGCTAGAAGGCTTCGGAAGCAGGAGCTGATGACGTCGACGATCCAAATCACTATCCGTGATCCGGACATGAGGACGATTACGAGATCCGTTACTTTGCCTACGCCGACGGAGCATATGGATGATATCTATAGAACTTCCTGCCAACTATATGATCATCAATGGGAGGATGGCAATCCTGTCCGGTTGTTGGGGATTACCTTGCAAAATCTAACAAGCAAAGAAGAGACGTTCGTGCAGCTTGATTTATTTGATTACGAGAAGCAGCCAAAACGCGAAAATTTAAATAAGATCATGGATGGACTCCGAGATAAGTTTGGAGAGAATGCGATTCTGACGGCTGGTATGATGAGTGACGACCCTTCTGCTTTTATTAGAAACCATAAGTCAAGAGGAACTTCCTTGCAGATGGATCATTTGAAGAACAATCCGCTGCATAAGGAAGAGGAAAAGTGAGGCAACTATGGCACATTGTATCGGTTTTGCCGGATATTCCGGCAGCGGCAAAACGACCCTGATTGCTAAACTAGTCATTGAAATGAAACGCCGCGGCAAACGGGTCGCTGTATTGAAACATGATGCACATGGACACTATAAGGAAGCATCCGGAACAGATTCTACGATTTTTGTGCAGTCCGGTGCGGAAGCTGTCGTAACAATCTCTACTGATTCTATTCATGTCTATGAGAAAAAAAGCGAGCCTGACTTGCAAGAGCAAATCAATGCTTATGCTCACATGGATTATGTTTTTGTTGAAGGATTTAAGCGGGAAAAGCATCCAAAGATCGCTGTCTTTCGTACAATAGAGCAGAGTGAAATTATTCAAGCTCTAGAACACGAGCCTGTAGCGATTGCAACGGATATGGAGACGCTGGATTCTCGGATATCACCCCTGCCCATGCTTGATTTGAATGACATTTTTGCTCTCGCAGACTTTGTTGAAAGGTATTTTAAGGCAGATCCATTTTAAGGTTTGAACTTTGTCCTCATTTATATTATATTTTACAATGAGGATAAAATGAGGAGGAGTTAAACTATGGCAAAGTATACATTCGTTGATAAAGATACTTGTATTGCTTGTGGCGCTTGCGGAGCTACAGCACCAGACATCTATGATTACGATGATGAGGGCTTGGCAGAAGTGATTTTTGATGGAGATGGCAACAAAGGGGTAACTGAAATCCCAGAAGATCTGTTTGATGATCTACAGGATGCACAAGATGGTTGCCCAACTGATTCCATCAAAGTTGCGGATTCACCTTTTAACTAATCATAACCAAACTTGTGGCGTGCTCCACAATATGTCGAAAAAGCTCGGTTCCTGTAAAGGAACTGGGCTTTTTTTCTGCTACAATTTGTATTTTTTTGTAACAATTCATTGCCAATTGTTTCCCTCCATCTTACAATGAAGCTAGTATGCATGGGGAGGCTCTTATGGGTAAAAAGAAATGGATCAATACGTTGGCAGCAGGACTTGTGTTGATGCTGTTGTCGACATATTTCTACACGGTAAACTCGAGCGGGTTATTTTATTTTATTGAGGGTCCCCTTCAAGATGTGTTGCGTAAGGCCAAATCAGTGGAAGAACGCCAACCTGAGGATCGGATCAAAATCGTCAAGATTGACGAGAAATCGTTAAAAGCAATTGGGAAATTCCCGTGGGACCGAACGACCTACGCCCAACTGATAGAAAAGCTGGAGCAATCCGGCGCAGCTGCAATCGGCATAGACGTGGTCTTAGCTGAACCTTCCAAAAACCCCGCAGACGATAAGGCATTGGCTGACGTGCTAGCCAAATATCATAATGTTATCCTGCCCGTTCAAATCAATTACCCCTCCAAACAGCAGCAAGCAGGAGATCTTGTGCCTGAGAGAGTTGACTACCCAACGACAACCTTAACCACAAATAAGCAGCAGATGGCGCATATTAATGTGTTTGTCGATAAAGATGGAAAAGCACGAAAGCTTCCGGTTGGATTGCCGGATGAGGATGGGACTTTCATACCAGCTTTCAGCGTCGCCCTTGCCAATCTCGTTCTTGACGACAATGAGAAGGTGAAGAGAGATGAAGCGACGGGGAGATGGAGACGCGGCAGTGTCGTTTTGCCGACGAATGAAAGAAATCAAGTAACGACGGAGTTTTTCACGCTGCCTAGACAGAAGGTAGATGCTACTACCGGTTACGAGATGCTGTCATTTGTGGATGTTTTGAATAGCAAAAATCCTTTGCCTCTGCAAGGCAGTATTGTATTGGTGGGCCCTTTCGTGACAGCGATGCAGGACGAATATCCTACGCCGATCAGTTCTGTCAAAATGTTTGGGATCGAAATCCATGCCAATATGATCCAAACTTTGTTGGAAAGCAAATTTTATAAAGATGCAAGTACACCAGTGGGAATTGGTCTTATTCTACTTACTTCCTTACTAGCTATTTACTTATTTGAGAGATTCAAAGGGAAAACCGCACTATTTATTTTCATTGGTTTGTTCGTGGTTTATGGAGGCGTATGGTTAGCCTTTTATATTGCGGGTTCAACTTTTGCACCACTCGTTTATCCGCAATTTGCGTTAGTCACGATATACATATGGTCATTGGTAAGTCATTACCTGGATGAGCGCAAAGAGCGCAATCGGGTAACAGGGATCTTTGGCAGATTTGTTTCAAAGTCGGTAGTAGACGAGCTGTTGCAATCTGGAGAAGATGTCAAGCTCGGGGGAAGCCGCAAGGATATATCTCTGATATTCGTTGATATTCGCGGGTTTACGCCAATGTCAGAGCGGTTGGAGCCCGAACAAGTCATTCAAGTTTTGAACGAATATTTGGATGTATGTACGAAAGCGATTTTTAAATTCAATGGAACGCTTGATAAGTTCATAGGTGATGGTGTTATGGCTATGTTCGGTGCACCTATTGAATATGACAATCACCCGGAAATGGCTGTTCGCGCAGCGATTGAAATGAAGTCGCAGGCGAATGTGCTTGAACAGAAATTGATTGAGAAATACGGGATCGGCGTGAAATTCGGTCTGGGAATCAATAGCGGACCTGCTGTAGTCGGGAACATTGGCTCCGAAGATCTTCGTTTGGACTATACGGCTATCGGAGATACCGTGAATTTGTCGGCACGTCTGGAATCGAATGCAAAGCCAGGGCAAATTCTCATTAGCGAGCAGACGTATGAGCGGGTCAAAGACCTTTTTGAAATTGCGTCTATCGGTGAAATCAAAGTAAAAGGGAAAGAAAAACCCGTAGCGGTATATGAAGTAATCGGGAATCTGTAAAGTTGGAAACTAGGGAGGAAGCTAATGTGGGGATGTCCAAGAAATCATTTGTCTCATTATGTTTAAGCTTAAGTTTGATATTTAGTTTGATCTCCGTGCTGCTTGTTAAGCCTGTAGACGCTAAAACCGTTAGGGTAGCAGTGGTATCGGCATTATCTGGAGAAGTAACTGTCAAAAAAGGCGGAGGCTCCAAAACATACGATGTTTATGAGAGTATGAGTTTAAATCAAGGGGATACAGTTTATACGGGTGCGAGCTCATCTGTAACGCTTAATTTAAGCAACGGAGATGCGGATGTAACCTTGGGGGAAAATGCGGAAATCAATGTGTCCGACCTCAACACTTCGGATGGAAACAAGAAGTCCAAGCTTAAAGTATGGGCAGGTTCCCTGTGGGTCAAAGTGAAATCATTAGCCGGTTCCAATGATGAATTTGAAGTGGAAACGCCAACTGCCGTCATGGGTGTTCGGGGAACGCAGTTTTTTGTGATGGTTGATCCGGTAACAGGTGCCATCAAAATGGCGGTTGGGGCAGGTAAGGTATCTGCTTCTACGGTAACAACGGGCGAGGATTCGGAGCAGAAAACAGCTGTTACCTACTTGTATCCAACGCAACAAATTTCACTTGATGGCAGAGGTGAAACTGAGGATTTGGCATTGAAAGTGGATTTCCTCGATCTGGATGATTTCGTAAAGCAGGCATCGCCTGAAGTTATCAAAGAGTTCATTCTGAACAAAGCGGAAATCGATAAAGAAAATGAGGATTTCATTGCCAAAAAAGCAAAAGAGCTTGCCGAAGGCAATGTAACCGATGATGAGAATTTAGTCGTGAAAAGCACGGATGAGCTCGATAAAGTGAAACAAAATTTCGATAATTTAATCGGAAATATTGCGAAAAAAGCACTGGCTGAAAAGAAACTGGATCAATCTGCAATGGATAAAGTGATTGCAGAGGCCAATAAAAAGATTTCTGAGGAAAACAAGAAATTAGATTTAAGCAAAGTGAAGGATTTAGATAAAACTGCGGGTGTAGATGCTGAAAAAGAGAAACAAAAGCAAGAGCTTTTGAAGAAGCTTGAAGCTGAGAAATTGAAAAAGAAGCTTGAACAGGAAAAAAAGCAAGCTGAGCTGAAGAAGCAGCTGGAGGCGCAGCTTAAACTGCTGGAAGAGCAGAAGAAAAAGCTAGAGGCAGCTACGAAAGCCGCCGAGGAAAAGGCTAAAGCGGATGCATTAGCGAAGTTGAAGGCGTCGGAAACTGTTAAGCCGCCGGTAACACCACCGACCGTCGGAGATTCGAATTCCGGAGGCAGCTCTGGCGGGAATACAAATCCAGGTAATCCTGATCCAGGAACGCCTAATACGCCAGTGCCGGCTGTGAGTTTAACAGCGACATTAAACGAGACAAGTTCAAATCCGAATACTTACAACCTGGATATTAATTTGAAAAATTTCGTTGAATCTAATGATATTTATGGCGTAGAAGTCCACCTGTTCTATGGCGCAAATACTTATTACAGTGATGACATGCCTCCTGTCAATGGAACCGTTTTTGGGCGGGAAAGCAGTACCAATTATGTCGAACATATCAAAGAATATCAAGGCAATGCTCAAAAAGAACTGCTTTACACGGTCACGGGCTATGGGGATGCTGGCAATATCAAGGTTTCTGATATTCAAAAGCTAGTGACAATTCCTTTGCATGGTCATGGACATCAAGAAGTTAGTGTTGGGAAAATCGTCATTGTACGGAAAAATGGAACGTCCGTTCAAACCATCCCCATTGTCGAATCGAGCATTCAACCGGTAACTTTAGATCTCCCTGCGGGTGTTTAATCGAATTATTAAAGGAGAAACCTATGAAACCCTTAAAATATATCCTTATTTCCACGTTTACGGCTGCGACTTTACTAGGAGGTTCGTCCGCGTGGGCGGCGGGTTTGTCTGCAGATGCGCTGCGTTCAAGCACTGGCCAAATTCTAGCGGATGTTACGACGTTCGCTGGAATTGGGGATTTTGAAGATGTGAACGGCGATGCCTTAAGTGCCGGATTCCGTGCCCCGGGCAGTGTTCTTCAACTGCCTGACGGCAGCATTCTGATTGCAGATACTCGCAATCATCTTATTCGTAAGGTATCGGGAGGCAAAGTCACGACGTTCGCAGGACCAGAGGTTGTAGTTACTACGAACAGCCAAGGATTTCCAACGGGAGGACTCCTTGATGGCAAGGCCTCTGAAGCATTTTTTAATGCGCCGTCAGGGTTGGCCGTTGACGGCAAGGGGAATGTGTATGTAGCCGACTCTGCGAATAACGCGGTTCGTAGAGTGGACACGAACGGTCAAGTTACAACGCTTGCGGGAAATGGTGTTCCGGGTAAAAAGGATGGCAAAGGATCGGACGCGAGTTTCTATCATCCGAGTGATGTTGCGGTAACGGATGATGGGATTGTATACGTAGCGGATTCGCTGAATCATGTGATTCGTAAAATTGCAACAGACGGCACGGTTTCAACACTGAATGCAGCTTCTACTCGTGCAATTCTGATTCATCCTGGAGAGGCGTCATTTGCTGGTGAGTACCAAGATGGTAGTTTAACTGAAGCAAAGTTCAATGAGCCTTCCGGCCTTGCTCTGGACAGCCAAGGAAATCTGTATGTGAGCGACACAGGCAATCAACGCGTACGTTATATTGATTTGCAAGCTGGTACTGTGAAGACGGTAGCTGGATCTACGGCACTATTAAGCAATAATACGATTTATGAAAAAAATGAGCTGTATGCAGGCGGTGACTACGCCGATGGCGAAGCGTTGAAAGCTAAGTTTGATTTTCCGAAAGGACTCTCCGTGACTTCGGAAGGCGGAGTTTTGATAGCAGACAGCTTAAATCATGCAATTCGTTATTTATTGGACGGTAAGGTGACAACCATTTCCGGTACGGCGCAAACAGGTGAGACAGATGGGGTTGAGCGGGCAGCTGAATTTTATAATCCTAGTGACGTCATTGTAACGGCTCAAGGAAATATGATCGTTGCAGATGCTTCGAACAACAAAATCCGTAAAATAACGCCGTATCATTTACCTGCAAATTTAGCCAGCCAAGGTATTAAGGTCGTACATGACGATAAAGTGATTGCTTTCGATGCTCAGCCTGAACTTCAGGATGGACGGACGATGGTTCCGGTTCGAGCAATCAGTGAAACATTTGGTTTCGAAGTCAAGTATTTGGAACAAGCAGGCAAAAAAATTGTACAGTTAAGTAAAGGCAACACGACTGTGGAGTTAACCATAGGTGAAACGGGCGTTGTGCTTAAACAAGCGGGACAAGCAGATGTGAAGCAATCAACGGATGTGTCGCCTTATGTGAAGCAGGACAGGACGTATGTGCCGATTCGTTTCTTTGCAGAACAGATCGGGTTGGATGTGCAGTGGGATGAAGCGACGCAAACAGCAATTTTACGCACAAAATCATTTGTGAAATAAGAACTAAGCGAGCCTGCCGAGGGGAACCTTGTTGGGCTCGTTTTATTTTAAGCTTCAACTCCAAGCTTCATCTGCCGATAAATTTGAGAGAGTTAGTCTCGAAATTCGTGCGGGGGAGGTATCCGGGGTGAAAAATAATCATCGCCAAGATCAGTTGGAACGATTCTTCCAACATAATCCGATCGAAGATCCGCTGTATCTTAAGAAATATGTCAAAGAGCATCCTGATCATAAAATGGCTTGGTATTTATTGGGACGAGAATACGCGGCGCAAGGGAAAGAAGGCAAGGCAGCCTATTGTTTTGCGCAGTCTGGTGAGATATATGAGGCTTTTGAGCGTCAAAAAATAACGATTGAAGGACCGCTTCCTTCTGACCCATCTACCGTTTCCGGGAACGCTAAGGGGGCGGAGATTTCGAACCGTGTGAGGAACAAAGGGAAGTGGATGCCGCTATTGGTTCTTTTGCTGCTGTTGGCAGTTCCAGCCGCGATAGACTCTGCGAATGGCGGTATGCCCAGTGAAGCTGCAAAGACAGCAACTGGAAAAAACGTGAATGCTCACGCTGAGGTGCAATCCGCTCAAATGCAAGGCGAAGTGCCAGGGCCAGGGACGAAGTTATATTTCTCGGAAGGGGATTGGGGGAGAAAGCTTCAGCAGGTCCTTGTTTCTTCCAGCTTGAGCGCCGGAGAAGCGGTTATTATGCAAGCGCCGCGAAGTGCAGATGGCAAATGGATCGAGTGGAACAGATCAGTGAGTCCGCTATTAAGTGTTACGACTGAAGGTGGAGGCGGGAGTTCGTCTGCTCTGAAGTACTATCAGTCGCAAATTTGCTCATGCCAAGTTGCTGATAGCTCAGCGCTTGTTCCTGTTATTGAGCAATGGATGCGGGATCGTGAACAGGCAATAGTGCTGCAGAGCGCGATGAAGGCTTATCAAGCGAAAACGGGTTCGCTGCCTGAGGCGCCTGATCAGCTATCCAAGCCCTACCCGGATAATTTGCTCCCGGGGCTTACGCCGGAGATGAAGGAGATTTTTCCGCAAACGCTCAAGATGCTAAAAGCCAACCCTGCCACACCAGGGCAGGCTCAGGGGACGAAGCAAGCGGAGGAAGGAGCTCAGCCTAGCCCAGAGAGCAAAGAGGCGACTATGCCGAGCAGCTCGCAGCCTAAAACGTCAAGCGACCCTTTGCGTGAACCGCTCAGCATTATGATTGACACAGATAAGCATCTTCTTGCCTTAGTTAGCGGAGATAAGATCATTCGAAGTTATCCTGTCGGGTTAGGCGGCGAGAAAACGCCGCAGGGTGATTTTATCATTAGCGAAAAGGTGCGCAATCCGAACGGCAAATCGAATGGTGAATTCGGGAGTCGAGGTATGACGTTATCCGATACGCTGTATGCTATTCACGGGACGAACAAGCCTTCCAGCATCGGCAAAGATGAGTCGCACGGTTGTGTTCGGATGCTGCAGGCGGACGTTGAAGAGCTCTATGACATGGTGACACATCAAACGAAAGTGACGATTGGCAAGGGGATATTGCCTGAGCTGGGATCAGGTGAAGGGTCAGGGTCAGGGTCAGGGTCCCCTGGCAGTGGTGCCGGAAGAGGGAAGCCGAATCAATCCTTCGGGCTGCCGCTGCAGACAAATGACAGCAATCCAGGCAAGAAGTATAAGTGGTTGGATTAACCCTGTCAGCGTTATAAATGATCGTAGTAAACCCCGTCTGAATCTGATTCAGACGGGGTTATTTGCTGCTCATACAAGCAGCGTAGGATTTGTATTGACAATCATCAAGAAAGCGATTACAATTCAAAATGTGATAAATTCAATCATTTCAGTTGTAATCATTTGTCCAAAATGAGCAGTAATGTCATGCCGATAATGACAACAAGCAAAATGGCGCCTGTCCAAATGATGGCTTTCTTATTGACTTCCTCTTTGACTCTTCGATTAACGGCTGTTGGTTTACGTTTGGACATAGGAATCACCCTTTACTTAGGATTAAACGATATGATCTATCATATCACAAGATGGGTCTATCATAGAATATAGTAGTCACAAGGAAATTTTTGAAACATGTATTGACGATCATGTCATTATATTGTAAGATTTAATCACACGAAACAGTAAAAACAACTGAATATGTTAGTTTTAATAACATGTTACCGTAAGGGCATTAGTTATTAGAAGAATGCAAGTCTTCTTCTATAACTATGCCCTTTTATTTTTTTCAATAATTGCTTGCTGAAAGGGGTTGGTCGTACAAACGTCGGATGGACAGGACAACGGGAATTCGCTACTCCAAAATAACCAAACAGATTTATTAAAAAAGGGAGAAGATGAACACATGAACATGAAAAAATGGTCAACAATGGGCCTTGCTGCATCTATGGTACTTGTAGCAGCAGGGTGTGGTAAAACCGCTGCTCCGGCAGAAACGACAAAACCCGCTGCATCAACGGCACCCGCAGCCACAGCTGCTGCAAGTGCTGCGCCAACTGCGGCAGCTGCAAAAAAATTGACAGGTGATTTTGAAATCCAATACTTTGTTGGCGGATACGGCGACAAATGGTGGAAGAAAGTTATTGCTGATTTCCAAGCGGCAAATCCAGATTTGAAAATTAAAGAAAGTGCGGGCCCAAAAATCAACGAACAAATGAAACCCCGTTGGATCGCTGGGAACCCACCTGATTTCGTATATATCGACGGACCTGAATTGTTCGATCGCCAAATGGTGACAGACGGTCAACTTGAAGATTTGACCGATTGGATCAAAGACGCGAAAAACGTTGACGGCGATAAAATTATTGATTTGCTTGCTCAAAAGCCACAAGAGTTTGATGGCAAAATCTATAACGTTCCTTTCGTTATGAGCTCATGGGGTATTTTCTACGATAAAGCCCTATTCAAAGAAAAGGCTTGGGCTGAGCCAAAAGACTTTGAAGATTTCCTTGCTGTAAGCGAGAAAATTAAAGCCGCAGGCATTAATCCTTTCATTCACACGGGTAAATACCCTTACTACATCAATGGTGCTGTACTATTCCCTGCAATCGTATCTGCTAATAACAATGACTACAAATTGCTGCAAGACATGTCCACAAACAATCTTGAAGCTTGGAAAAACCCTGCCATCATCAAAGGTTTGAACAAAATCGTTCAATTGCGTGATAAAGGATTCATCGATAAAGCATCCGTTCAAATCAATCACACGGATTCCCAATCCTTGTTCCTGCAGCACAAAGACGCTTTCATTCCGAACGGCCTATGGCTGCCGAACGAAATGGCGAAAGACGTTCCAGCTTCCTTCGACTTCGGATTCATCCCTTCCATCACGCAAGATAAAGGTGGAAAAGTGGTAGCGAACACGTCCACAGCGACATTTGCCATCGCGAAAAAAGCGAAAAACAAAGATGCTGCAAAAGCATTCATGCAGTTCGTATTCTCCAAAACGCAAGCTTCCCAATGGGCTGAGCTAAGCGGTGCTCCTTCTAACGTTAAAGGTGATATCTCTTCCTCCAAAGCACCTAACTTCGTGAAAGACGCTGCCAAATTCTTGTCCTCACCGGACACAGTGGTCGTACCTACGGTTTCCTTCGCAGCAGACGTTGACAAAGCTATGCAAGATGCGAGTGTTGCTTTGACAATCGGAACCATTACCCCAGAAGAGTGGGTAAAACGTGTAACGGATGTCGTCGCTAAGCAGAAGAAATAGCAACGGAATGAGGCAGTGCGGAGAACAAATAAGGCTAAGTGCCCTAGGCGTTCTCCGCCATTTTAATGATAGGACGGTGAGGATAGAATGAAGGCTAAGTCAAAAGTGTGGAAAAGGAATATGTTCATCGCTTCATTCATCATTCCGACTTTTTTATTCTTCTGTGTGTTCACGATCTACCCTGTTATACAGGCCTTGCAGAAGTCATTTTATGATTGGTCAGGAATGTCGGAGAACAGCACGTTTATCGGTTTTGACAATTTCAAAGAGATTTTTAAAGACCCAATTATCCTTAGAGCCATCGGGAATGATTATTTCTTGGTCGTTGGTAAAGTAATTGGCATTATGATTCTGGCCACGTTCTTCGCAGTCGCTTTGACACGCTTCAGAGTGAAAGGGTCCGGATTTTTCCGCGCCATCTTTTTTATCCCTAATGTAATCTCAGTCGTTGTTATCGGCGTTCTCTGGAACTTCATCTACAATCCTCAAATTGGATTCCTGAATGCTTTCCTGTCGCTATTTACGGGTGAAAAGGTTGATATTACTTGGTTGGGTTTTCCTCAACAT
Source organism: Paenibacillus sp. WC2504 (assembly GCF_052682475.1). Classification (NCBI taxonomy): domain Bacteria; kingdom Bacillati; phylum Bacillota; class Bacilli; order Caryophanales; family Paenibacillaceae; genus Paenibacillus; species Paenibacillus sp. WC2504. Next base: position 6,201,330 of record NZ_JBQZFH010000001.1, on the reverse strand, counting down.
ACGATTTGGATGTTACTGCCGCCTACGATCTGGGCTGGTATCGGTTTCTACATGATCTTGATGATTGCTGCAATCGTGAATATTCCTGCTTCCTATTACGAAGCAGCTAATATAGATGGAGCCGGTCAATGGTCGCAATTTCGCAACATTACGATGCCGCTCATCTGGGAGCAAATTAAAGTTTCGGTTGTTAACATTGTTATCACAACGCTCAACGGTTCCTTCGTCATTGTTCAACTCATGACGAACGGCGGGCAGCCTGACAATACAACCCAAGTGATGGGATCTTACCTGTATCGGATGGCTTTTCAACAATATCATTTCGGTTATGGAGCGGCCATCGGTGTTATGATCCTAATCGTCTCACTGATCACAACCCTTATTCTGCAGCGCGTCATGCGCCAGGAAACAATCGAAATGCATTAAGGTCATCTTAGAAAAAGAAAGATTCTGAAGGAGGGGGAACCATTTTATGGAGATTAAAAATCCGTTAGCCAAAATGATTGTCTGGATCATTCTTCTGATTTGGGGCGTCGCCGTCCTGTATCCTTTGTTATGGACACTGCTCGACGCACTCAAAAATAATGAGCAATTTTTCCTGAATGCCCCGTGGGCGCTGCCGAAATATCCACTGTTATGGTCCAACTTCTCCTATGTATGGAGCAAATATAACTTCAGCACTTATTTTCTGAACTCCATTATTGTTACTGCTGGAAGCACCCTGCTTGGCATGATTCTTGCGGCGATGACGGCGTACATTTTAGCGAGGTATGATTTTAAAGGAAATAAAATTATTTTTACGATTTATATCTCATCGATGATGATTCCTTTCGCATTGGCTTTGATCCCACTGTTCTTCTTGCTCAATGATTTGCAGTTGATCAATACATGGTTGGGATTGATTCTTGTCTACGCGGCGCTGAACCTGCCATTCGGAATCTTCCTGTTGGTTGGTTTCTACAAATCGCTGCCGAAAGAAATTGAAGAAGCCGCTATCATTGACGGGACCTCTCATTACGGTACCTTCTTCCGAGTCATGCTGCCGTTGTCACAACCGGGCCTGATTACGGTTATGATTACGAATATGCTCAATAACTGGAACGAGTATTTCTTGGGCGTTGTTTTAACGAATGAGCCAACCAAGTACACACTTCCAATCGGTCTAGCCGTTATGCAAGCGGAAATGCAGTATCGTGTGGAGTGGGGGCCGTTGTTCGCAGGTCTTCTGATTACAACCCTCCCAACCCTGATTGTCTATATCATCTTCCAACGCCAAATCGCAAGCGGGATTACGGCGGGAGCGGTGAAATAACAGCAAACTGTTGCATAGAAAAAACACCTTATCCTAGAGGATTTTATCCTTTCGGGAGGGTGTTCTTTCTACTATAATTGGGATAGGAAAGAGCAAACAAGAAACGGCCAAACTTGTGGGCTTAATAGGTGAGACATAATGAGATCGATGTATCTTTTGCAAAAAATGGGACGTTCCTTAATGATTCCGATTGCGGTGCTGCCGGCGGCATCCATTCTATTGCGTATAGGCAAAATGACGTTTAGTGATCCTTTTCTCATGCAGGTGGCTCATATTTTTGAGTCAGGCGGAAGCGCGATTTTTGACAATTTACCCTTAATCTTTGCTATCGGCATTGCCATCGGATTGACGTCCGGAGATGGCGTCGCGGCATTGGCGGCAACGGTAGGGTATCTCGTGTTTAATAATGTTTTACAGCTTTTTCATACAGGTACGGATTCGGCTGAACGCTTGGATATGGGGGTCCTCGGAGGGATGCTTGTCGGCGTCCTGTCTGCCTCTCTCTTTAATCGTTTTCAGCATATACAGCTGCCTAAAGCATTAGGTTTTTTTGGAGGGAAGCGTTTTGTTCCTTTGCTAACAGCGATGGTCATGGTTTTTCTAGGGCTGCTGATGGGCTCCATCTGGCCACCGGTACAAAAATCGATTAGCGTTATCGGATTATGGATTGTTGATAATGGGAATATCGGCGTTCTCATCTATGGCATGATGAATCGTCTGCTGATTCCTACCGGCTTGCATCACATTATTAATAATATCGCATGGTTCCAAATAGGGGATTACAGCACCGCAACGGGCAAAATCGTTCATGGCGATATCTCCAGATTTTTCGCAGGCGACCCGGAAGCGGGCATGTTTATGACAGGATTTTACCCCGTGATTATGTTCGGACTTCCAGCAGCAGCCTTGGCTTTGATTAAAAGTTCACCGACGGTCAATAAACCATTGGTTGTCCCCGTTTTGCTAAGCGCCGGTTTGACCAGCTTTCTAACAGGGGTAACGGAGCCGATCGAGTTTGCCTTTATGTTCGTTGCTCCTGGTTTATACGTCATTCACGCCTGCTTAACGGGTATTTCGATGCTGCTTATGAACGTGCTTCAAGTCAAAATGGGCTTTGGTTTTTCAGCGGGATTTATAGATTTTGTACTGAATTGGCATATCTCCACGAACCCTTATCTCATTCTCATTGTTGGCGTAGGTTACTTTCTGCTCTATTATGTAACGTTCCGGGTGTATCTGTATTTCTTCCCGATCAAAGTATCCACCCGCGATGAAACGGCTGAAATAGAAACGGAGGAAGCAGGTCCTCCAATTGAGACAAAAGAAGATCGTCCAACCCGCATTTTAAAACATATCGGTGGTCCTTCCAACATCATTTCAATTGACGCTTGCATTACGCGACTGCGCTTGCTGGTTAATGAAGAGAAGCTTGTGTTGGACAATGAACTTAAAGATCTCGGCGCGATAGGGGTTATCCGGCTTGGAAAAGGGAATGTACACGTTGTATTCGGAACGGAGTCCGAGCAGATTCGAGAAAGTATTAAACCCATGCTTCACATGCATAAAGACAAATCAGGACAAGCCTAACTATCCCCACAAAGCAACGTAAGAGGGGACCCCGAAACAAAGAAAGGGAGGTGTCTTATGATTGAACGGACGATCATTCATGTACTCTCACACAATGTGGTGATGGCGCATCTGACATCAGGGAAAAACTCGATAGCTTTCGGTAAGGGGATCGGCTTTAAAAAGACACCGGGCATGCCGATAGATGAAGCGGAAATCACGCAAGAATTCCTATTGCATACATCAGAGGTGCTCAGGAATTACGAACAAATTCTAAACGCCGTTGATGTGAAAATTATCGGGATTACCGAAGAGGTTATCGCTTACGCGCAGAGCATGTTGGAAGGTGATTTCTCGGAGACGATTCATGCCTCATTAGTAGACCATATCAATTTTGCGGTTGAGCGGCAGAAACGAGGCATTTTCATCACAAATCCTTTTGCCTATGAAATTGGTTATCTCTACCCGGAGGAATACAAAGTAGCCAAGAAGTCAGTCGAATTCCTTAACGATCATCTTGATGTCAAATTGCCGGAGGATGAGGTCGCTTTTTTGACGATGCACTTTAATAGTGCGCGCAAAAAGGAGCAGGCTTCGGATTCCCTGGCGGTTGTCAGAATCGTATCGAAAACGATCGAATCGGCCAAAGAATTAGGCTTTAATTTCGACGACTCTTTCTCCACATTGCGTTTCATCAGTCATTTGAAAGGTGTCATTGAACGGGTGAAACAAAAAAAGACACTTCAAAATACGCTGCTGGATAAAATCAAAGAAGAGTACGGGGACACCTATGTGAAGGCGAAAGTCCTGTCGCTTATGCTCAGCGATGCACTTCAATTGGAAGTGCCTGACGACGAAACCGGTTATCTAACGATGCATCTGGAACGGCTGCTTCTGCGCTCGGAAGTATAGAGTTTGGTCAGTGAAATTTATTCCCTTGCAACCTTCATGGAGCAGGGATTTTTTGTTTGAAAAAATAAGTTTATGCCTTACTTCGGATTGCATAATTGGACATTGTCAGCTAAACTGACTGTTAGAGTCATTAGAGAACGGAGTGCATAGGACATGCTGTATAAGAAGTTAGCCAAACCGATTTTGTTTCGAATGGACCCTGAGAAGGCGCATCATCTGACCATTGACGGTCTAAGTGCGGTAACTCGTTTCCCAGGCGGAGCGCAATTACTTAAATCCATGTACGGAGTGCAGAACTCTCCTCTTATGAACCAGCGTATATGGGGACTGGAGTTTGCCAATCCGGTTGGTTTGGCCGCAGGATTAGACAAAAATGCAAAAGCAGTTAAAGGTTTTTCTCAGTTAGGTTTTGGATTCATGGAGGTTGGAACGATTACTCCCAAGCCGCAACCAGGCAATGAGCTGCCGCGGTTATTTCGTTTACCCGAGGACAAGGCGCTAATCAATCGGATGGGTTTTAACAATGTTGGGACGGACGAGATGGCGTACAACCTGCAACAGACAGGCAAGCGTGATATCCCAGTTGCCATCAATATCGGTAAAAACAAAACGACTCCAAATGAGCAGGCCGAAGAGGATTATCGGGCTTGTATCCGGGAGTTATATACATACGGCGACTTCTTTGTCGTCAATATTAGCTCACCAAACACGCCGGACTTGCGTAATTTACAGCATGGGAATGATTTGAAGCGATTGCTTGACGCGGTTACGGCCGAGATGCAGCTTCAACAGAAAAAGAATGGCGATGCAGGTAAGCCCGTTCTTGTGAAAATAGCGCCGGATCTTATGGATGATGAGTTGGAATTGACCGTGCACACGATCAAGGACAGTGGAGTATCCGGAATCATTGCTACGAACACGACGCTGAGCAGAGCAGGACTCGTGCATGCGAACCGTTCGCAAGCAGGTGGACTTAGTGGAAGTCCGCTCACACAGCGATCTACGGAGGTCATTAGACGCGTCTACCAACTAACGGAAGGCAAACTTCCGATTATTGGGGCTGGCGGGATATTTACGGCGAAAGACGCTTATGACAAAATTCGTGCCGGCGCAAGCTTGGTTGAAGTTTATACAGGATTAATCTATGAAGGTCCAGGCATTCTTACGAACATTAATCGTGGACTTCAAGATTTACTCAAAAAAGATGGGTATACTCATATTTCCCAGGCAATCGGTGCAGATCACAACTGACTTCATTTGGAATGGAGGAAAAATCAATGGATGGACGAGACTGGAAAAAATTTCTCCTGCCTTACGAACAAGCGGTAGAAGAGTTGAAGGTAAAATTTAAAACGCTGCGCGGCGAACTCAAAAGCAGGGAAGAATATGCCCCCATTGAATTCGTAACTGGCCGCGTTAAGAAAATATCCAGCATGTTGGAAAAAGCGAAGCGTTTGAACGTACCGATGGATCAATTGGAATCCGGCATTGAGGACATTGCAGGTATTCGGATTATGTGTCAGTTTGTTGCGGACATTGAACGTCTGGCTGAACTCATTCGTAGCAGGCAGGATATGAGTATTGTCTACGAGAAAGATTATATTACCAATAAGAAACCAAGCGGATATCGTAGTTTTCATATCATTATCGAATATCCGGTACAAACGGCATTAGGAATGAAGCGAATACTAGCCGAGGTGCAAATTCGAACACTTGCCATGAACTTCTGGGCTACCATCGAACATTCCTTGAATTATAAATATAAAGAGCAATTGCCGGCTGATGTTAGGGCTCGTTTGAGCAAGGCGGCAGAGGCTGCTTACCTGTTGGATCAGGAAATGTCCAGCATTCGCGGGGAAATCGTTGAATCGCAGAAAATGTTTGAGGATAACTCGAACTTAGTCAATAAAGTGCTCAGCAACATACAGGAGCTTTATTTCTATCACAGAGTTCGGGAAGCAGCGCAATTTCAGCTGAGATTCAACGAAATTTGGGAAACGGAGGACGGTTTAAGCGACTTGTCCTCCGATCTTGAAGCCGCAATCGCCCGAGCGAAAAAAGGAGATCAAAACTGATCTATGGCTGCTTACGATCGATTATATGTAGCTTACTTATATTATTTTAACGAGCTGCGCGATTATTTTGAATGCCATGAAGTGATGGAGGAGCTTTGGCTGGAAGAAGGCCGGAGCCCTCTATATCAAGGTCTACTGCAGATTGCAGTGGGCCTTTATCATCATGCGAATGGAAACGTAAGCGGTTCCATTAAGCTTTTTAGTGCAGGTTTGGATAAGTTGGCTCCATATCCGGCGGATTCCCTTGGAATCGATTTAGGAAAATTGATCGAAGAAAGCAACACCTATGTCTCGAAACTGCACCGGATCAAGGAAGAACCCTTCGCACCGTATGATCTAACCATTCATCTCTTAGACCCGGAATTACGCGATCTTCTGGTTGAAATGAAACAGCATCCACCCCAGCATGAGGAGGAAGGCCATGATTGAGGTTCGTAAGCTGAGCAAATGGTATCAAGTGCACGAACGGGAGCCGGGCTTCATCGCTTCCCTTAAAAGCTTGTTCCACCGTAAGTTCCGCACGGTGAAAGCCGTAGATGATGTATCCTTCTTCATCCCTGAGGGAGAAATCGTCGCCTTTCTTGGACCAAACGGGGCTGGTAAAACGACCACGATGAAAGTGCTCACAGGACTGCTGCATCCTTCAGGTGGTGAAGTGAATGTAGGCGGTTTTGTTCCTTTTCAGCATAAAAAAGAGTTCAAGAAGCAGATTTCTCTGGTCATGGGGCAGAAAAGCCAATTGATTTGGGATCTTCCCGCAGCAGAAACGTTTCTCGTTAACAAGGTTATCTACGAAATCCCCGATCACATCTACGATGAGACCTTGGGGGACTTGGTACAGCTTCTCGAGTTGGAGGAAGTTATCCGCAAGCCGGTTAGGCAGCTCTCGCTAGGAGAGAGGATGAAATGTGAGCTGGCTGCTGCGCTTCTGCACCGGCCAAGAATCGTGTTTCTCGATGAGCCGACGATTGGGCTGGACGTGAATATGCAGGAAGTCATGCGCCGGTTCATTCAAGATTACAGCCGTAAATATAAAGCGACCATTCTGCTCACCAGCCATTATATGGCAGATGTAACAGCATTATGTGAACGCGTCCTTGTCATCGGTAAAGGCCGTCTGTTATATGATGGAGCGATCCATCAATTGATAGACAAGTACGCGCCTAACAAGCGTATTCGTCTTCAATTGGCTCAACGTGCGCATGAGCGAGAGCTTGAGGATGTTGTCCACGGGATGGGAACGATAGTCCACTATGCGTTTCCGGATCTTGATGTGGATGTTCCTAGAGAGCAAGTTTCGGAGCTTTCGGCAAAGCTTTTATCCAAGCTGAATGTGCTGGATTTGACGATCGAGGATCCATCCATGGAATCGGTGATTGCCCAAGCATTTGAGGCAAGGACCGAAGGGGGAAGCGCCGGAGCATGAAGGGATTAGCACTATTTTGGCATAAATATCGCATCTTGATTCGGGTGGAGTGGGCGGTGATGTTTGCGTACCGCAGTGAGTCGCTGATCTGGATGGTTGGCGCTTTTATACAGCCTCTTGTTTCCATGGCGGTGTGGCTGTCGATCAGCAACAATCAAGCTATCGGCGGGTATGATGCTCACGATTATATGGTGTATTTTCTTGGTGTTCTTGTTGTTGACCGTTTAACGAGCACTTGGGATGTATGGGAGTTGGACGCCAGTATTCAGGATGGCTCGTTGTCATCAAAACTAGTTCGCCCTTTCCACCCCGTACATTGGAGCATCTCGCAAAATCTGGTGTACAAACTGTTTTTCGCGTTTCTCTTAATCCCGGCGTGGGCGATTGCCGCAGCTTTATTCCCTGTGTTAAGGATAACAATTTCCTGGGAAATAATGCTACTTTTTATATGCGCTATCGTGGTGTCCTCAGCCATCCGTTTTCTGATCGGCTTTGAGTTTGGCTTGTTTGCCTTTTGGACCAATCGTGCCACGGCGATTTACAGCCTTTACGAGGGCTTTCATCTCTTTCTTGCAGGTCGAATCGCGCCTCTAAGCATGTTTCCCTCATGGGTTGAAAAGGTTGCTGCTTGGTTGCCCTTCTACGGTACAGTTGGTTTCCCCGTAGAACTCCTGGTAGGTAAAATCGAGGTGGGGTCTCCCGTAATCCTTCATAACTTCACGATTCAACTTGCTTGGCTCATCCTGCTATTCATAACATTTCGATTGCTGTGGAGAAAAGGGATTAAGAAATATGGCGCTGTAGGCGGATGAGGATGGGAGGGACCCTGCGATGAAATATGTTCGGCTATTTCGAGAATTTATGCGTGCGTGCTTGGTGGAGGAGTTTGAGTATCGCGCTAATTTTGCAGCGAATATGTTGTCAACCGTGTTTTGGCTGGCGATGGCGATCCTGACTGTGCAATTATATTTTTATCGGACACAGGAAATTGGTGGTTGGGATTTCTATGAAGTGCTTGTCTTGCTTGGCATATTCAATGCGGTGCATGGTTTTATAGAATTTATCCTACAGCCTAATATGTCGCGACTTGTTAATCATATTCGCAAAGGGACATTGGACTTTGTTCTGACGAAACCGGTAGATAGCCAGTTTTATATTAGTTTCAGGCATCTTGTTTTCTGGCGCTTATCTGACGTTGTGCTCGGATTTGGCTTAGTTGCTTATGCACTTTGGCAGCTTAATGCCTTACCAAGCTTCGTCGAGTTGATCCAGTTTGCTATCGTATTTCTAGCAGCTCTTGTCGTCGTTTATTCGCTTTGGATGGGGATGATGATGTTTTCTTTCTGGGCTGTCAAAGTAGATAACTTGTCTTATTTATTCAGCTCATTTTTTGAAACGGCAAGGTTTCCGGTTTCTGTGTATAAAGGTTTTTTACGCTTCACGTTAACGTATATATTTCCGATTGCTTTTATCACAACCTTTCCTGCTTCCGCGCTAATTGGACGTATTAGCCCTTGGCAAGTTGCCTCGAGTGTCGCCATTGCAGTTATTTGTTTGACGCTGACACGTATTTTATGGAAATTCGCCTTGCGGCATTATACAAGTGCAAGCAGTTGAAAATGAATGTAGTAGCAATTAAAAGGACTTCTCGCCTTATGGGGCAGAGGTCCTTTTTCCTTCGTCACGGGTTCTTTATACATAATTTTGAGGGTGGAAGGGAAAACTTCCCACAAGATGAACGGATTTCAAAAAGAGCTTGGTGGTGGCGAGAATAACAATGTTTTGGTCCAAGACGCTACATCAACTATTCAATCATAAAAGAATTCCAAGCACGCGCTCCCAGGAGCACGATGATCCTATTTCGCATATAAGCCTCCTTAGCGACAGCCAATTGAATATCGCACAGATCAAAGCGACCTTTGGCAACAGCGACGATCTTAAGACGGGGGAAATGTACTTGGAATTGGATGCCAACTACAGAGTTGGTTTCGCCTTTCTTGAGCAGATGGTGGACAAAAACTTATTTCAGGATATCATGAACGGCTTGAGCGCCAAATCGGCTGAAATTGTGGAAGCTTTGGAAACGGGTTTCTATGAGCTGCCTGATTTAATGACGAATATCCTTCAGACCTTAGGGGAAGTCAGAACCATCCATGACTACCAAGAGGTATGTTATCGGATTTTGTCAGGCGAAACCGTCATTTTTGTCGATAGTTATACACAGGTATTATCCGTGAATACAGCTTCCGAACAACAGCGATCGGTAGAGGAACCGATGACACAGTCTGTTGTGAGAGGACCACGTGATGGTTTTACAGAGTCGATAGGAACGAACATTTCTCTTATTCGTAAGCGTATCAAAAGCCCGAATTTGTGGCTGGAGAGCATGACAATAGGTAGAGTTACGCAAACAACGGTTTCGATGATGTACATTAACGGGATTGTGAATGACAAAATTGTAGATGAGGTACGGCAACGGCTTGAGCGCATTGATATTGACGGCATTCTTGAAAGCGGCAATATCGAGGAACTGATTCAGGATGAAACGTTCACGCCGTTCCCAACGATCTACAATACCGAGCGTCCTGATGTGATTGCATCTGGCTTATTGGAGGGGCGCGTCGCCATTCTAGTGGATGGAACCCCCTTTGTGCTCGAGGCCCCTGTTATTTTTACACAGTTTTTTCAATCTTCGGAGGACTATTATCAGCGGGCTGAATTTGCGACATTGATTCGCATGCTGCGATATATGTGTTTTTTCATCTCTTTGATGGCACCCTCGTTCTATATCGCAATGACCACGTTTCATCAAGAACTTGTGCCCAGCTCACTATTATTTAACTTAGCGGCGCAGCGGGAAGGCATTCCTTTTCCTGCCTTTGTGGAAGCCTTATTGATGGAAGTGACGTTTGAAATCCTGCGTGAAGCCGGTGTTCGACTGCCTAAAACGGTAGGTCAAGCCGTATCCATCGTAGGTGCGCTTGTTATCGGGCAAGGAGCCGTGGATGCAGGATTGGTTTCACCGGCAATGGTCATTGTCGTGGCAATTACTGCGATCGCGAACTTTGTTATTCCAGCTTTCAGTATGGGGATTCCTATACGTATTATCCGGTTTATTTTGATGATATTTGCGGCTACTTTTGGCCTATTTGGCATTACCGTGGGCTTAATCGCCATGGTTCAACATCTATGCTCGCTGCGTTCATTCGGGGTTCCGTACATGTCTCCGATGGCTCCGTTCGTAATGGCTGACCAGAAGGACACCATTCTCAGATTGCCGCAATGGAGCCTTTTCTCCAGGCCACGATTTATTAACCAGAAGAATATTATTCGCGAAAACAATACCCCGACAACCAAACCAAAACGAAGATAAAGGGGGGGATCGGCCAATGAAAAGATTAGGTCGTATTCTGTGTACGCTTAGCTTACTTGGTCTTTTACTCTCAGGGTGTTGGGATCGCCATGAATTGAATGATTTGGCTATTACGGTTGGTGTGGGCTTCGATAAAAGCGGAGATGAATACTTGGTAACTGCGCAAATTGTGAACCCTAATGAGGTAGCATCAAAAAAGGGTGCAGGCTACAGTACGCCCATCACAACGCTGTCAGCGAGAGGAATTTCAATTCTGGAAGCGGCAAGGAAATTAACGACTTCGGCTCCGCGTAAATTATTCGCATCCCATTTGCGTATTGTCGTAATCGGTGAGGAACTTGCACGTGAAGGGGTTGCTAAAGTCTTGGATGGCATCACCAGAGATCATGAAATCCGATCTGATTTTTACATCATCGTTGCCCGAGGTACAACGGCATCCAAAGTGCTGCAAATTTTGACACCGATTGAGAGGATTCCAGCAAACAAAATGTTCAAGACGTTAGAAACGTCAGAAAAGGCGTGGGCACCAACGGTCAGTGTTCGTATTGATCAGTTCATAACGAAGCTTAGTGAACCAACGACGGAATCGGTGTTAACCGGTATTCGAATCGAGGGAGATCCCAATAAGGGAAACTCGAAATCCTCCCTAGCGGAGACAAATCCAATCACGAACTTGCAGTACACCGGTCTAGCGCTGTTTAAGAAAGATAAATTGATTGATTGGCTTAGTGAGGACGAGAGCAAAGGATACAACTATATCGTTGGTAACGTCAAAAGCACGATGGGGCATTTGGCATGTCCCAAAGGCGGAACGATAACCGTAGAAATTATTCGTTCAAAGTCCAAGATGAAAGGAGTAGTGAAAAACGGGAAGCCTGAAATCAATGTGCATGTCATTTTAGAGGAAAATGTAAGTGAAGTTCAGTGTGAGATCGATTTATTGGACCCGGAGACAATTCATGAACTTGAGCAAACCGCTGTCAAATCCCTGAAAAAAGTGATGTATGCTTCCATTAACAAAGCCAAAGAAAATAAAGCGGATATTTTCGGTTTTGGTGAGGTGATTGAAGATGCGTCCCCTAAGCTGTGGAAAGAGATGGAGCCTGATTGGCAGAATGAATTCGCCAAGCTGCAAGTAAATATCTCCGCAGATTTACACATACGCCGTCTAGGAACAACGAATAACTCTATCATAATGCGCCGCGAAGAGGAGTGAAGACATGGGAGTTATCGTCACGGTTTTGATCATTGCGACTCTCGCGGGGTTGATTGAGCTCCCGCAGCTAATGCGCAAACAACAAATCCCGGAAATCTGGGTATTTTCATCGCTTTTATTCATAGGATCCGTGCTTTGCGTTCTGCAATTTGAGAGAGTGAAGCTTCCGAATCCGCTGGAATGGATTACATACGTCTATCAACCGGTCAGTCGATTTGTTTTTGGCATTCTAAAATAGAGGTGAGTTACATGTTTGAGAAGGGTAGGATAGGTGTTCACCAGTTTACGATATTGACTACTTTATTTACGATTGGCAGCGCTATCCTCATCGCTCCTTCGGGACTTGCCTATGATGCCAAACAGGATGCTTGGATTGCCGCCATTTTAGGACTCCTAGCAGGTCTGCTGCTTGTTATCTTATACCAGGCTCTTGGTCAACGCTTTCCTCAGCAAACGCTGGTTAAATACTGTGAGGAGTTAATGGGAAAATGGGTGGGGAAAGCCGTCGGCTTGCTCTATTTCTGCTTTTTTTTCATTTTAGCCGCGTTGGTGCTTCGTAATCTGGGTGATTTTATTTCAACCCAAGTCCTTGTTGATACACCGCTGCAATTTACGCATATCTTCTTTTTGGCGATCGTCATTTTGGGCATTCGAAACGGACTGGAAACCTTTACGCGTACATCGGAAATCTTCCTGCCATGGGTGCTGCTCTTTTTCTTCCTCATGTTCATCCTGCTGCCAACGCAAATGAAAGTAAACAACATAATGCCAATACTTGGATATGGCTTCAAACCGATTGTACGTGCTTCCCTTCCCCTCATTGGCACTCCTTATCTGGAACTGGTTGTCTTTTTAATGATTCTACCTTTCGTCAATCAAACCAAAAAGCTGGGAAAAGCGTTTCTTGCAGGAGTTTCCATCGGAGGCTCCTTGATTGTTATCATTTCGCTTCTTTCTATTCTTGTGCTAGGGGACGATTTAACATCGGTCCAAATGTATCCCAGCTTCTCATTAGCCAGAAGAATATCCATTGGCAGCTTCCTCGAACGTCTAGAGGTTGTCATGGCGGGGATTTGGTTTATTACTATTTACTTTAAGCTAACGTTATGCCTGTATGCGTCTGCTGTGGCCTTGGGCGAGGTTTTTAAACTGAGTGAAATCCGGCAGCTCTATATTCCTTTGGGAATGACTTTAGTTGTGCTGTCGGTTGTCGCCTATCCGAATGTCGCCTATTTTATCAAGTTTGCATCTAAAATATGGCTCTTTTACTCGGGAACGTTCGGGCTCGTCATCCCCTTATTACTCTTAGGCCTAGCTATGATTCGAAAAAAGAGAGACAGCCATTAGAATGAAAAAAAGCAGCGTTATCCGCTGCTTTTGCCGTACTTATTAACCTTTGTATTTCTGGAAAAAAGCTTTAAACATTTCAGGTGTATTACCGCCTGTTGCGCCGGCTTCAGGAACACCGCCAACGATGCGATCCACTTCTTTGCCGTCTTTGTAGTAAATCAGGGTCGGTGTGGAGTCAACTTTGTATTTCTCCCAACCGTCTTTGAATTCTTCCAAATTGAACTGTTTGACATCAATACCGAGCTCTTTTTCAATAGGAACAAGGACAGGAGTCGTTATTTTGCAGTGCGGGCAAGTGGATGCATAGTAATACTGAAAAAAGGTTTCTTTGTTTTTCAGCCTTTGATCGAGATCTTTAGGCAGAATTAGGTTCTGGTAGTTCGGATCGTTTAATTGTTTCACCGTTTCGGGATTTAGCTTGGATGCCGCAACACCGTAAGGATTACCGGCATTGGCTTGATCTGATGATTTGGTAGACTGTTGATTAACGAAATATAAACCCCCGAATAAAATAACGACAATGCCTAGATAAATAAGCAGCTTCTTCATTTCATGCACCTCATCTTGTCTTGTATACTAACTACTATTTTCGATAAAAAGTATAGCATATCCTGTTCAGATTTTGAAAATAATTGGCTGTTTCGTGACAGTTCAGCTATAATAGCGAAGAAAAAAGAGGAAAGAGAAGATGTCGGATGACGAAACAGCTGCCTCCCTTATTTAGGGATAAAATGATTGATTTATTAGGGGAAGACGAGTTTGAACGCTTTCTGGCCTCTTACGACCAAGCAAGATCTTATGGTTTGAGGGTAAATACAAGTAAAATCACGAAAGCGGATTTTCTGGATAAAAGTCCTTTCGCATTGGAACCTGTGCCATGGGCGTCTGAAGGGTTTTACTATGAAGAAGGAGAACGTCCTGGCAAGCATCCCTATTATCATGCAGGACTTTATTATATTCAAGAGCCTAGCGCCATGGCGCCGGTAGAGCTGCTTCAGGTTCAACCAGGCGAAAGAGTGCTCGATTTGTGTGCAGCTCCCGGCGGGAAGTCTACTCAAATTGCTGCAAAACTTCAGGGCGAGGGAGTGCTTGTCGTGAATGACAACCACTCAGACCGGGTGAAGGCGCTGGTCAAAAATTTAGAGCTTTTTGGTGTTCGGAATGCCGTTGTTTTGAATGAACGGCCTGAGCGGATGCTGAATGTGTTTCAAGGCTATTTTGATAAAATATTAATAGACGCCCCTTGTTCAGGGGAAGGCATGTTCCGCAAGGAAGAGGATATGATGCAGCAGTGGGAGCGCCATTCTGTACAGGAATTTGCCGCTATGCAGCGGGAATTGCTTGGACAAGCGGCGCAAATGCTGGCACCTGGCGGAACAATTGTGTACTCAACCTGTACGTTCTCACCGGAGGAGAACGAGGCGCAGATTGCAGAGTTTTTGGACAAACATCCTGCGTTTGATGTGGTGCCGATTGACCGTTTCGACCATGGACAGCCGGGTTGGCTGCGTGAACCTTGGTGTGAGGAGACTTATTCCGCTCAGGCTCGGGAAGCAGTCGCGGGGACTGCACGGCTTTGGCCGCATCGGTTGCGCGGTGAGGGGCATTATGTTGCTGTGCTGAGGAGTGGCGTTGGTTTTGGGGAAAGGAAGGATGCCGACGTAGTGTCGGTATCGAAAGTGGGACGCGGCGGTCGTGATGCGCTGCGTGGGAAGGGCCGCGCGGGGACGGAGTCCCGCGTGAGCTTGGAGCCGCTTCAGGCGTTCGAAGACGAGCTGCTGCGCAGCGAGCCTTTCGCCGCTTTGCGGCTGGTCTGTTACGGCGAGCACGCGTATGCGTCGCCGGCGGGTTTGCCCGAGCTGCACGGACTGAAAGTCGTGCGGCCCGGTTGGTACATCGGCGCGCTGCACCGCGGCAGATTTGAGCCGTCCCATGCGCTAGCCATGGGACTGCGTTTGCGCGAAGCCAAGCGAGCGCTGAGCTTGGCTTCGAGCGACGAGCGAGCCCTTCGGTACCTGAAGGGCGAGACGCTCGAAGTCGCGGAGAGCGAGATTATCCGCGACCCGGAAGTGACCAAGGCAGCCAAAGGCTACTGCCTTGTCTGCATTGACGAACATCCCGTCGGCTGGGGCAAATGGATCGACGGGATGCTGAAAAACGAATACCCGCCCGGCTGGAGGTGGACCTAAGCGGTCATGAAACAAACGCAACGGCTCGATAAAATACTCGCCCACGTGGGCATTGGTTCGCGCTCTGAACTCAAGCGCCTTGCTAAGGAAGGCGCAATTTATGTGAACGGCGCGAAAATCAAAGACAGCGGGATGCAGGTCAATCCCGATAAGGACATCATCCAGGTAAACGGTGAGACCGTGCGTTACAGGGAATTCGTTTACCTGATGATGAATAAACCGCAAGGCGTGGTTTCCGCTACTGAGGACAATCGTGATCGTACCGTAGTGGATTTATTGGACACGGCATATGCGCCATTTGAAGTTTTCCCAGTAGGTCGATTAGATAAGGATACCGAAGGCTTTCTCTTGCTTACCAATGACGGAAAGCTTGCGCACAACCTGCTTTCTCCTCGTAAGCACGTCCCTAAAACTTATTTTGCTAAGGTTGAGTGGGAGGTTACCGAGAAGGATATCGAGGCATTTTCGCATGGAGTGACCTTGGATGATGGGTATGAGACGCTGCCGGGTATCTTAAAAATTCTAAGCGTCGGTAAGCAAGCTAATGGAGTGCTTTCCGAGATTGAGTTGACGATTATGGAAGGTAAGTTTCATCAGGTGAAGCGAATGTTTCAAGCTGTAGACAAGAGAGTTGCCTACTTAAAACGCATTTCCATGGGCCCTCTTGCTTTGGATCCAAACCTAGCATTAGGCCAAGTGAGAGAGTTAACGGATGAGGAGCTTACTGCTCTGAGAAATGCCCACGATTTTCAAAATTAGTGATTTACAAAAATACTAGTATATGGTATTTTTGGAGTAATACAAATATTTCGTGCGGAAGAACCGCCCATGTCATCGTTGAGTTTCGTTCATTGCGATGGCAGGGTGGTTTTTTATGTTTTTTTAGGCGTTTGTTACCAAAATTGTATCCTGTTAGTCAGGAAAGAGGGGTTATTTATGAGAAAAAGATATTCTGTATTAGGAATGACAGTACTTTGCGCAATAACCATTGGCTTTGATGTCATGAATTCTTCTGCACAGAGCCCCACGCTATTCAAAGACACATACCAGCATTGGGCTGAATCTTCTATTCAAAATGCCGTTCAAAAGAAGTACGTTGACGGTTACGAAGAGGGCACTTTTAAACCTGATGTCCCGATCAGTCGTGCTGAATTTATCAAAATGTTAGCAATGGCCATGGGGGAGAAGGTCAATAAAATTGAGGGGGATGGGTGGTTTCAGCCCTATGTGGATCGTTTGAAGTCGAAGGGAATTATTCCTGCTGAGTTTCCAGAACGGTATAACGAACCGCTGCAAAGGTTTGAGATGTCTATTTTGAGTGTGCGAAGTGTCGATAAGACATTGAAAGGATCTATGGTTGATTCTACGAAAATGGGGCTAATTCATGGTGTAAGTAGGACTGACTTGGACGTGTATGGGACTAGTACGCGTGCTCAGGCGATTACGATTATTGAGCGGATACTTGCAGCCAAGAACGGGGAGAAACTGCAGGTTGATAAGTACGCGGCGAGTGCGGCTGAGATTGCTGCAACTGGGAGTAATGTGGGGACTATGTTGGGTTTGAAGGCGAGAGAAGTAGGGACTGAGTGGCCTTACGGCACTGGTGTGACAGTGAAGTTGAACCAATTGATCATTGCAGATCCATCGGATGTTGATGATCCTTATATGAAATTGATTAAGATGAGCACTTTCGATAACCAACTAGATAAGTCGGAAAATGTTGTTGTTCTTGCTAATTTTACAATCAATGCAGATGAGTCATCGGTTGGAAAAAATTCTGATTTCCATTCATATCAAATTTTAACACTTTTGGACAAAACAGATGAGTTACTATTAGCAGAGCAAATGTTAAAACGTTGGATTCAATTTGATATCCCTCAAGTTCAAACCGGATTTGTTGCCTATACGGGAAAGAAAAGCTATTTATTTAAAACAATGGAGTTTAATATATTAGGGAAACAAATAATTGTAGGCGCTAAATAATGGAGGTGGTTCAATCTGCCGCGCTATCTCGCAAAGATTATTCTCTTTTTTATACTTTTTGATATAATAATGCCTTTTGTTGGATCAAGGATCACAAATGCTTCAAGCACTAAAAAGCTTTTCTATGATTACGAAGCAGGTACATTTAAAGAAGCTATTGTTGACATACAGTATTCTGCATCACTTAATAAAAGCTTTACTAAAGATATAAGTTCGCTTATTTCTGGTACTATTAATAGCGTAACATTAAACAATAATGGCATTGATAATCCATCATCAATCTCTTTTATCGGAAGTACTATTATTGTTAATAGCCTAAGTGGTATTAAAAAGACGGTATATGGTAAATCTGAAACTTATCCAATGCATCAGTTATACCGTCAACCTGCTGGGCAAATCTGGGAGCACAAAGGACGCAAAACAATTGCAATCGAGTTTGATGGCAGCTCGGGAAGCCCGAAGTCACCATATCCCGGACTTATCCCCTTAACGGGAAGAAAACGATATACGGACATTTTATTTAACTACTCAGTCGTCAATTCCTATGGCCCTGATTTGAGATATTCATACAATTCACCGATGTATTATAATGATGCTCAAACTTTTTCTACAGGTCATCAGGCTAGTGGTGATAAGGTGAAAGACTACGGTAAAGAAGGTTACGCAGTAACTACGGCTTACGAGGTTAACCGTCCCAATTATTGGTTTGAATCTGAGGATACTGCAACCATCGCTAACACAGGAGCAATTATTTCAGACGGCGACAAACTCGTACAAAACTCCATCGAGATCTACGATGCCCAGAAGTATAAATCCTCCTATGGCGCTATTCCTTTATCAGTCGGTCAAGGAACATTAGCAGGGCAAGGTATGATTCGTACAATGATGTTGCTGGATGGTTCAGTTCCTGAAGAGCAAATGGAAGAATACCCAGATCCTGACGGCTCGGGAGGCCTATCTCGTAACTACCACATGTACGCCATAGGCCTATGGAAAGGAGAAACCTACAAATACCAAACCTACATCGAAGTCACCTACACCCCACCAAACAAACCCGATCTAGCCGCTATATCAATCGATGCCGGCAGTTGTGTCCTCTCGGGTGCAAGCACGAGCCTCACCATTAAGTTCAAAAACGCTGGTGTGTCCATCCCGAATGGCAGCACATTCAAAATGACAGTAGCTGCTGACGGCGCTGTGTTCAAGACTTTTACCTACACGGCAGGACTTCCGCCAGGTGAGAGCATAAACGAGATAGTCCCCTACACCTTCAATAGTACAAAGAGCATTACGTTAGCGGTAGATACTAATGACGATATCTCAGAAACCTCTTCCACGAATAATACGCTTTCCCAGATTATTACTCCACAAGCTAGCTGTGCGCCTAAAGGCGGTAGCTATTCCGGAAAAACCTCGGCAGACAAGCCTACAATTACATGGAAAGATTCTAATATGATAAAAGCGGATTGGACAATTCCGTCCAGTTGTACACCGGTTAGAGGACGTTTTATTTTATCCCAAGCAACGGGGGAAAACGTTCAATATGGTTGGAGTACACTGGGCAGTACATCAGTGAACGATATGTCTATTTTTGCTTATGGGATGATGGGTTTCATAGGCTATCCTGGCAACATGCAAAGTGGGCAGGTGGATATTTCTTACCAGCTTGAGGATAGTTGTGGAGGAACTTCTTATTTTTATGAGGGGAAATTTACGCTAGGTCCTAAGCCTCCAAATAAACCGCCACAGTTCGAAATCGGATGGTTTCCGGACAATGATTATTACACTCGCACATCCCTGTCAGAAGCGGTAGTTGGAGACAAACTGAATGTACGATTGCTGCCAGAAATTGCGCCGAACCATTATGATCCTGATGATGATTTTGTTTCTTTTGAATGGTTGTTTGCAAACAGCTCAAGTCCTTGGATTAAAAGTTTTCCTTCTATGGGCTATTTAAAAGGAGAGGATAAACTGACATGGCTAACGGCATCAACAGCCGGAGATCATACAATTTCGGCAAAAATGTGCGATGACAAAGGAGCATGTACGCAGAAGGAAGCGACAATAACAATCATGCGTCCGGAACCAGTTCCATGCATTAATGTTCCAAATCGCGTCGTGCAAAATCGACCTCTTCCCCCTAATGCCATCAACGGCGCTTGCAGCCGACCAGCTAAGAACAGGACAATTACAGAGTATTTTTGGACGAATAATCTTTCGGTTTATCCAAATGTCGGTATGGAAACCGTTACTCTCGAAGTCAAAGACAACTATGGTGTACGAAGTCTACCAGAAAATAAAGCGATCAAAAACATTAATGTCGTCGAGGATAAACCTCCTGTTGCGGTCATTAACCTCCCGCTTTTCGCGGTTCGTGGGAACATTCCATTTCGGGATATTTCATTTAGCCCTGATGGGGATATCATTGTTGAAACTACGATTAACTATGTCTATGACAGTAATAATGATGGGATTTTTAATGATCATATGCCATTCAATTTACCTATTGCAGTTGGTGGAACAGCACAGCTGCCGGCTGCGAAGATAGGGAAGTATAAGCTTACCGTTAAAACCAAGGAGGATTGGGGGTTAACGGATACGAAATCTTTTGTGATTGATATCAAAAATGACTCGCCTGAGGTCGTATTCACGGTAACTAGTGCAAATCCCGAACCTCCTTTGTTTCAAACCGTATCTGAGAACGAATTGCTAATGGCATTTGGGGACCAATGGGAAGGTTCTACACTTACAAATGCGAACTTACATAAAACAAAAGATATTGGTTTCACGTACAACCCTATTACGAAAGGATTTACTTCACATTTTAGTAAGTCGCCCTATAAAGCGCCTGCCAGCTCTTTGATTTTTACTAACGCTGCAGCGACTGTTGGACTTGACGTGGGAAGCAGCTTTAGCATGCCACCTTTGTATGACACTCAATATTTAGGCAAAAAAAGCGGAGTAGCCGTTCGCGGTGCAATCCCCTACACGGTGCAAAAGGTTGATTGGCAAGGTAGTCCGATTGGTCAACCTACAACGACCCAACTCAGTGGTATTGATCCGCCGACAGCAAGCAATACAGGCAATTATTTAACATTTGACGCCAAAGGAGGCAGCTATAGTTTATCCTGCAAATATTATTTTGAAAACTACTCAAGTGATGACGATGTTTATCATTGGTGGTGCGACTATACGAGGAAAAATGCATCTGGTCAAGTTTCGTGGGTGAAAAGCTTCGAGAGTAACAGTCCTTCGGTTGCCGGCTTTTTTGCTCTGCCAACACAGCCTAATCACATTGGCAATGCAACTAACATGGAGATTAATGATGATGGCACGAAAATAAAAATACCTTATGTACTTTTTAATCCTAATTACTGCTCTTATTGTGGTGGCGGTGATCTTTCACGTTGGTATGATGTGGAAACAGGTTTTGAAGTACCTTCGGTAACAATTACAAGGCCAAATTCAGGAGATGGGGCTGTATATGAAGATTCCGAAGTAACCGTTTATGTGCATCAGGATTATAAGAGTACTTATAGTAATTCCAGCTATTCAAATAGTGGCAGTAACTCAGCTTACAGAGGGATTTACACGAATTATCTGACTTCGTATAACAAACAAACGGGTGTTACGAAGCGAGTAGATATAAGTACGGTCAATCGAGACGATAGCAGCCAATCCCGGGATGGAAGTGTTATTAGAGGAGAAGGCTCAGATCGTACAACAAGCTCGATCGTGCAAGTAAAATGGGATGTTTCTGAAGATGGCTATGTGTACATCGTAGATGGGTTTAATAAAATAACAGTCGCTGATAAATTTGCCACAAAAGTTGCAGACTTCACGACGGCAAATTTACGTCCCAAGGATTACTCAAGCAATGAACAATACTTATATGAAAATAGGCAGTTTACGATTACATCATCAGGATTCGGGGCTGACGGTGAATACTATCTACAGCTCCAGGAACGATATCACAAGCTCCGAAGGTATAATTTTGTATGGGAATCTTGCGGCAGCTGCAGTGTTGGCAGTTACGTCTCAAGTTATGACGAAGATTCATCAGGTTCGTTTAATAAGTATTATTTCTACACGATAAAGGGGGCGGTTGCCAGTCCCAAATTGTATGCATCTTCTGAGGTCGGCCAAGTTCTAAAGAAAGACACGGATATAAGCGATGCGGACTACTCCTTTGACTTGATGCAAACGAATTTGAATTACAGCTTGAATTCACCGTCAGGGTTTATTTTCAGGGCGCAGAACAATAGGAATATGTATAGGCTGGAATTGACATCAAATTGGATTTCTCTTAGCAAAATAGTGAACGGGGAACGTACAGTCCTGCGAAGCAGCCCTATTAGTCTGAGTACGACAGATTTTGTAAACCTCAAAGTTTCAGTTAGAGGGTCGAAATTTAAGGTTAGATTAGGTCAGCTTCCCGTTTTTGAAGCATCGGACTCTACTTTCACTTCAGGGACTTATGGAGCATTTATCGGTGGCTTTGGTTCTCATTTACGTAACGTTTATGTGAAAATACCTATTGTTGATAACACGATAATAAGCGATATAGGAATAGCTGGGGAAGAATTGACGTACGGTACAACTTATGAGGACCCAGAGAACGATCCGCATCTGATTGTCAAAGACAAATGGAAATATGAGCACTTAGATTCAACTAAATTTTTGGTTGCTGGCGATGGAAAAAGCGGCTTGTCCAGCTATCATGGCCAGACATTAATGGGTGCCCCAATGAAAATACTTGATAAAGTTGGTATCTATAGACTCTCGTATATTGGCGTTGATGATCCCGCACCACTAGGTTATACATATCCTAATCTAACTTTTGCCGATTACGTCTCGGAGTCGGATCCTTATTCAAGAAATGTTTTGATTCATCGCAAACCAATTGGTAAGATTTCCTGCAGTCAAGATTTGTATTATAAAGTGACATGCGATGACTCACAAAGCTATGATCCGGATCGATGGTTAAGTTCCACAAATTACTCTACAGAAGCTACAGGAATGAACTATGTCTTAACAAAAGGGGTCCTTGATCGTAGATATGAATACATTCTTCCAGATGGCACTACAGTTCCGGGGCTTATCGATCGTGTCAAAGAAGTCGGGTTATATACGTTCAGGGTAGCTGTAAAAGATGAGTACAACGCTTGGTCAGACTGGGCAGAGGCGTATATTTGGTTAAACGCTCCGCCTGCCAACCATGCTCCTTTTGTAGATATAACCAACCCTGTCAGCGATGACTTTAATCTTCCATCAGGGGCAGCATCATCAAACCCGCTGTTTGCTTGGAATGCTGTTGATTACGATGCGGATAGTTACATTGTAAAGTCTGAAATCGACGTTCAATATTACTACTACGATTATTATAGTAATCCGCAATATCGATGGGTAAATCAGTTTACTCCAACTCTTATTCAGAATAGTCATCTAAAAAGCGAAGGAGCGACGGTTGGTTTAAGCTACATTGCTCCAATGACTTTACAGGATAATAGAGTTTATAAGGTGAGAATACGTGTACAGGATGAAAAAGGGATGTGGTCGCTGTGGACGGAGAAATACTTTAGCAAGGGATACCCGCCATCTGCTGTATTAACCTTTCCCGATGGAACACACGCTACACCTACTCCGATAACAAGTGGCTTGCTCATACCCTCTTGGAATCAATCAGATCCAGACGTTCCAACGCAATATAAAAGTTTCCAGTATCGAATCCTTGATGATAATGGCAATCAGGTCACTTACCAAGATAATGGGGTAACGAATGAAGCCATTCAAGGAGGCAGCTACGCTCATTTGTGCAGCTATAATAGTAATTCGGGTGCATGGCGAAGTTGCAAGTACGAAACGACAAGCAGCTCATGGACGGTTCATCCAATCGAACAATTCGACCTGTCTGTGCTTGAAGGCCAATCAGGCCCATTTCAAGTTCAGGTTCGTGTAAATGACGGCAGGTACTGGTCCGAATGGTCCAATTCCGGATGGTTCACTTTGAACAGACCTCCCTCCGTGACGATGACAGTACCTAATGGGACGCAGGTTGCGCCTACGATATACGCTGAACTTCGACCTACGTTTCAATGGACACAAACGGATCCAGATCCCGGAACAACTTTCACTTACTTTCAGCTGCTAATTACAAATGAGGCTAATGACGTAATGGTTCTGGATTCTGGACAGTTTTACCAAGGTGCAGCTTCAAATGTGGGAAGTTGGCAAGTCAATTGTGATCTCCCTTCTGCGCAGAAACTGCGCGTCATAGTAAGAGTATTCGATGGCATTTTTTGGTCTGATTATTCAGCGCCAACTTGGTTTTATATCAATCGGGCTCCTGTAGCTCAGTTTGACTGGACTCCTAAGCCGGTCTGGGAAGGCGATGTGGTTCAAAGCATAAATTCCTCTTATGATCCTGATGGGGATTCACTGAGCTATGCATGGAAATTGGAGCAGCCCAATGGGACGGAGGTTCTCTTTTCCTCACCAACATTTAACTACAAGTTCCTAATTCCCGGTGTTTATAAAGTGACACTTACTGTGTCAGATGGACGGCTCTCGAACTCGATTGTCAAAATGATGACAGCGGCTCCATTGACGATTCACTCGAATGTGACTTACACGAACAATTGGCTGCTTTTACATGAGAAAAGCGGTCACCAAACAGTGGCAGCGCCGAAGGATTTTTACTCCGGTGAAATTTTTGTAGTATCTAGTCAAAGCTCGCCGGCACCTGCTGACGAAGTTACGGCATGGATAGATACAACAGGGTTAGACGGTAAATTGCTCTATGTACCCGAGCGTTTAAGTCCGGCAGGGGATGCGACATCTTTTTGGGGTGAAATCTTCGATGCAAAATTTCAGTCATTCTCGGAGGGATTACCTGAAGGTCTGCAAACGATTCATTTTCGAATACGATATCGCAATGGCGTGATAAAAACAGAAAATATTCACGTAAATATTATCGGCAATGTCAATAAATCCGTAGGTGTTCATAGGGTTCAATAAATTCTAAGAAGCAGTTATCTGCGGATAGCTGCTTTTTGTATGAAACGGTGAATCCCAAGCTGTCCTATGATACAATTATCGATAAAAAGGCTATGACTAAGGGAGCGAGAAAACCTTGAACTATCGATTAATTGCATTGGATGTTGACGGAACGCTTTTGAATGACGATCATGAATTAACCGAGCAGACGATTGAAACGATCCAGGAAGTGCATGATCAAGGGGCACATATCGTCTTATGTACAGGAAGAGCTCCTGACAGCACGTTGCCTATTCTGCAGCAACTTGGACTAGAAGGAACGATGATTACGCATAACGGAGCGGCGACGGTTCACGCAGACGAACGAGGCAAATCATTAGTGAATGAGTTTTCTTTTACGCTGCCGGAAATTGCCCCCATGTTGGATTACGTAAGGAGAGAGGGCATTCATTTCGATGTTTGCACATCATTTAATATGTACATTGAGCGAATTGGCGAATACGAAAAAGAGATGTATACCAAGTTTCTGGTTAGTCCCAAACTCGTAACGGATGTATCTGAACTAGGGTTGCCGATAGTGAAATTTACACTATTTAGTAACCCGGAGATGCTGGATCGAGTTCAACAGGAATGGGATGAGCAGCAGTTGTATGGTCATTTGCGAATGATTCGGAGTGGCGATTTATTCATAGATGTGATGAGCGCCAAGGCGAATAAAGGAAACGCGTTGAAGGCTTTAGCCGCAACCTTAGAGATCGATCCGAGCGAAATTATGGCTATTGGCAACTATTATAACGATTTGGAAATGATGGCATTTGCCGGACTTGGTATCGCGGTAGAAAATTCACCGGACGGGGTGAAGGAAGCCGCGGATGCGGTAACCGCATCGAACAATGATGAAGGTGTGCATAAAGCCCTAGTTAAATATTGTTTATAAGTTAAATTTCCTATAAAATCCTCGATTTTTGGGGATTTTTGTCGTTTCGGGGGTTCTTCCTATTACCAGGCTATGGTAGAATGAGGGAAATAACTAGACGACGGTGGTGTCATTATGGGGAAAGAACAGAATAGTTTTAGTAGAAAAAAGAAACTGGTAGGGGCCATTGCCAGTTCGGCGTTGATTGCTGTGCCATTCCTGACGGTGCCTGTTGCGGCGAATGTGGAGACGGAAATTCCAATTTTAAACCACGATAAGCTGCAGACGATTGTTATTCCTGAGGGCGGGAAAAAATATATTAATTTACACACGCTCTACTATGCGGGCAGGGAATTCCAAATTAATAATACATCCACGCTGGCAACTGTAAACCAAAGTTTACTACGTTACGGCATTTTAGAAATAAACGCGAACCCGCTAGTAGCAAATTCTCCAACAGGACTCGCCACATTTACGGTAACGGTAACCCCTTATGAGAGTGAGGCGACTTTCGACGACACCTTTAATGTAATCATCGTTCCAAGCTCCGGAAGCGGGACTAGTTCAAATTTTAATATTAAAAATGTTGTTTCCGTGCTGCAGAATTTCTCATCTCAGTATTCAGAAAAGTCAAAGATTGAAGAGCTGATGGAACATATTGATCTTGCCTCACCAACAATCAAGAAAGATGATCCACATAGTCAACCGGGGAATTTAATGCCCGTACCAAAAATGAATGTGATGCCGTTTGAGGCTTTTTCTGGTGTCGATGTGGATGTTAATTCTTATGGTGAAAGTCCGCTATCTTTTGATATTCATCAGTTTTTTGAGGATCCTGACGATGAGTCGAATGAGTTCAATGAGAATTCATATTTAAATGTTGTTTTCCCAACTTCAGGGAACGAATACATACGGGTCAATAATACGGAGTATGGCCAATCTCTGACTCCACTTAAAGCATCGAGTGAACCCGTGTATCTCCCTGTAGTCGTTTATGACAATGAGGGTGGTGTTGTTTCAGGGACAGTTCCCATTCTTGTACAGCCTTCAGAACGATTTGATTTAGAGGAACGTGCTTCTATCACCCTGGATATGCGCAATTATTTCAATAACGTAGACGACAGTTCCTATATTGATATGGAAATTATGAATGTTAGCGAGGGATTTGGTAGTATACCCAGCATAAACGGAACTCATGTTACGTTATCACCGCTTAATGGTATCTATAAATTTAAACATATGAAGGCAGATAGCGAGCAAGAATCCATCTGTTTTGTAGTTAAAGAGAATTACGATCTTTATGAAAATGAATTATCCAAGAGTTTTTTATATGAAAACAGCACCTTAGAGTTTGACTTAAATCAAATGTTTCCGCAAGAGGCGGGGGCTTCTGTTCAATATTCCGTGTATCATGAGAATCCTTCAGTTACTTCGATTACATATGGAATTGATTTGACTGAAGGAAACAAGTTGTATTTTACGGCGGACGCACATGCTGCAGATGGTGTCATGTATGAAGAAGAACAAGAACCTAATAATTTCACGATTATTGCCAAAGATTTAGTAAATCATCATACCTATGTTGACCGAATCAATATTGCTCCGCGGAACCGAGATGACTCACACTATACTATATTTCCAGACAAATTATTTGATTGGCAGAGTGAAGGTGAAGATGTAACAGTTTCATCAACAAATTCTGATTTGCATTTCACCATTCAACATGGATGCGGCGTATATGTTCAAGGTGTCAATTTGCCTGCAAATACAAGCACGACGGTTATCCTCACCTTAGAGAATGGGAAAGTTGTATATAAAATCCCCTATACATCATATGGACCAGCCTAATTGATGATGAAAAAAATGGAACCATCCGTCAGCGAACTTTTAAAACAGAAGAACTACAAAGAAGCGGAGCTCGCAGCCAAAGAGCGCATTCGGGCTAATTCATTAGAAGCGCAAAACTGGGTATATCTTGGGGAAGCTCTCATGCATCAAGGTTATGGGAGCACAGCGACCAAAGCGTTTTATCGTGCTTGGCTGCTCGATCCTGAAGCGACTTGGGTAGTGCCGGTAATCGATGCACTCAAAGAAATCCCTGCTGGTGATGAAAGGGTAGATATTGAGGGACTTCTCCATGTAAGAAAAGTAACGGTGTCTGCCGGAATAATCACCTACAACATGGAAAGCACGATTGAGCGTTGTTTGGATTCACTGCAAGGGGCTGTTGATGAGATTATTCTTATTGATTGCTCTACGGACAGGACAGCTGAAATTGCTTCGCAATATCCGAATGTCACGATTGTTCCTTTTGTTTGGGTGGATGATTTTGCCGCCGCGAGAAATGAAGGTCTTCGACACATGAATTCGGATTGGGTATTTTGGATGGATGCGGATGAGCATTTGGTTAAAGAAGATGTGAAAGCTATACGAGAAGCTGCTGGTCTTTATCACAAAACGGCAATTCCCGCCATATTATGTTTATGGCAAATCAACTCCATTCAAAATCACATTAAACATAATTTTTCACAAGCTCGCTTATTCCCTTTAGGAAAAGGCCTTAAGTATTGGGGACGGGTTCATGAACAGGTGGGCACACAATCCGGTGTCTATAATCTCGAAGCACAACGTTTTAAGGTAAAAATAAGAGTGCTGCATGATGGATATGAACCATCGGTCATGAAGAACAAGCAGAAAATCGAACGAAACCTGAAGTTACTGTATCGAATGGTCCAGGAGGAGCCTGATAATCCCGCGGCTTGGTTTTATCTAGGACGTGATCTGCTCGGGGCAGGCAAAGAACTGGAAGCCATAGAAGCGCTTCTTGAGGCGGAACGCAGAGCATTATCTCAACCTCTTTTTGGCAGGCTGCTTGATGTGTATAAATATCTGATGGAAATAAGTTATCATCGGAAAGAATGGGAACATGCTCTGATGTACGGTGCGAAGGCTTTAAGCCATCATCCCGACTTCCCGGATGCCCATTACATGATTGCTCAAATTCGTATGAAGCAAGCGGATCAGCTGTATACCGAAGCAGAAGCAGGGATGAGAAGAGCGAGAGAAGCCTTTCACTCTTTCCGTCATATGGTTTCGCCCGAACATGAAATAGGAGAATGGAAGGTCGATCTAGCCCTTGCAGAAATCGCGCAAAGAGCTGGAAAACCATCCACCGCCAAGGCGATATATAAGCAAACCTTGAAGCAGCATCCACGAACGGCAGGCTTAATAAGCAAAAAACTCGCGGCTATTGATACCGAACGGAAACGTTTAAATCAACAAAGCGAATAAAAAAAGGATGTTCCCCATCATGAAGATGAAGGGACAGCCTTTTTTAATTAATCAAGAATTAAAGCACAAATGCGCTAGTAATGATAACCAGCAAAATGAAAAGAACTAAAATAGCACCTACGTTATTGTATCCAGCAGACATGTCAGAATCCCTCCCTTTTGACTCTATAGGATAGCATATGAAGTAAAGGACAGAAGTGTATAGACGTTTATCCTGTATACTCATATTTTGGACGATATTGGGACAATCTACAGAAGAATTATTAGATCTGTAGAGGAGGCGAAGAAAGTCGTGGCCGATATGATGCTTAGACCCGACCTGAAAACAGCAGGCGGAGAAGTCTGCGATATTATGTACAATGGGGAGTTTGTCGGTACGTTAACGCTAGTCTACAGGGAATCGGATCGACTTAAAGGCTCGATTCATCTGGAGCGGCAGTCCATTGCACAAGAGGACAAAGAACGTGTATATGAATTTGTCCAGTCGTATATTCAGAATGTCATTGATTCACTGGCTATTACGGAGTGCGAAGTAGTAGTCAGCTATAGTGATTATGATTTTGTGATCGCGACCGACCACGCCATTGGGCCAGTGATGGAGGAAAGCGATAACCGCACAAATCATTACTATTTGGATGATGATGACGCTGATTATGAATGGGTGAACGATGATGAAACCAGATTTGATGATATCGAGGGAACGAACGGGCCCGAAAGTTTGCACATGATTGAGCAGCGCAGGCAGCAACTGGGGTACGAGCTCGTCAATGTTGGAGAGTATAGAAATCGTGTGGAATATCATGTATACGATAAAGAATCGGAACTGGTTGCTGAAGTTATCACGCATGTGTATGGTTCAGATGTGATTGGGGAAGTCACCTGGCAATTTGATCCTTTTGATGAAGAAATGGATACGGTGACGGAACTGGTTGTAGCCGATTATGATGAAGATGAAACGGATACGTTCATTTTCAATATGATTTTTGATGGTGAAACGATTGACACTATAGAGCTGACTCACATAGATTTATTGGAGCTTGTGGATGACATTAGGGAAGAATCGTTAATTCCGCCGAATCCAGAGGATTATACGATTATTTTGGCCAGGGATGACGGGGATACGTTGACGTATGAGATTTATCAGCAATCGTATGGCGGTCTTCCCATCGGGACGGCAACGATCGACATTAGCTCCCGGCAGTTAACCGGTTTTATTGACTTCAGGGAGCCGGGGGATTCCGATGATCGCGAGCTGATTGCGGCTTTGTTGTTGGAAGAGCTGGATAAGGAAAAAGAGTACGAAACCTTCAATGTGTCCATGTTGTATCGGAATAAATTGATCGATGAAATTTGGTTCGAGACCGATCAATTGCATTGATCCTGGAGAAAAAGAAAAGGCATGAACCTCCCATTTTGCTAGGAGAGCCATGCCTTTTTTTATTGAATTAGAATGTGTTGGAAACGGTGATTTGATCCAAGGATAAACGGCCGGATGGACGAGCAGGGGTAGCCGCCAAACCAACGCTGATTAGCATAACAGGTACGTAACGAGCAGGAACGTTGAATGCTTCAACGAATTTCGCCGCGTCGTATCCGCCCATCGGGCAAGTGTCATAACCCATTGCTTTAGCAGCAATCATAAGCTGCATAGCGGCAAGGGAAGCATTGCGAATCGCTTCGTCACGAGCAACTTGCGGGTATTGATAAACATTTTCGATTTGAGCAACAAGTGTGTCTTTCACTTCTTTCGGCAAATGACCAGCTTCAACGGCAGGACCGAAAACAAGCTCAGCATTTTTGTTTGCTTCAAGATCACCTAGAACAGCGATAACTACGGAGCTTTCTACGACTTGCTTTTGACCGTATGCAATTGGAAGCAATTTCTCTTTTTGCGCTTGATCGTCAATAACAACCAGCTTCCAGTGCTGAAGGTTCCATGCGGATGGAGCTTGAGAAGTAGAAATAAGAAGCTGCTCAAGATCAGCCTTCGGCATTTGGTGTCCTGCTTGGTATTGCTTAACGGAATGACGTTCTTCCAAAACTTTCAAAACAGCGGATTGTACTTGTGTGCTCATTGAAATGCCTCCAAAAATAATTATTGTAAAATTATTAAAAATATATTAAAAGTTGTAACTCAAAAACAACAATTTACTGTAATCATAAATGTTATAGTTAGAGTTGTCAAGAGGTCTTCCGTGTTGTCGGAAAATGTTGGATAATGGAAGGAAGAAAGGGGTTGTCCCTCTTGAAAATGACGCAAAAAGAGTTGAGCCACCTTGTATTTCTATCGGAAGTTGTCCTGACAGGCAAGAAAAAAAGCCTCATGGAAGAAACGCTGCAATGCCTGCTCTATATCGTAAAATCATTGGAAGAGGTTGATCTTCCGGAGACGGTGATCGATCAAATCGAGTGCTTGATGGCAACGATTGAATCGGATTTGCGTGATGAAAACGAGCGGATGCAGGAAATCAGGGGTCACTTGGATTGGACGCAGAAGCGAAGGCGGAATCCGCCAGATGTTGATAGATTGTGAGAAATGCTCACTTCATGATATAATGTAGAGTACTGTTTTTTTATAATTAAGAGGTGATAGATATGAGCTATGAAATCCCAAGAGATGTGCAAATGTTGGGACGTGACATCACAGAGAACCAATTGAAATATCATCACAAATCCGTTTTGATTTCTAAGGAATTTACGTTTGACAGTGCGCATCATTTGCATTGTTATGAGGGAAAATGTAAAAATCTGCACGGCCACACCTACAAACTGCAAGTTATTATGCGCGGTAAGGTGGATAGCCGGGGGATCGCAATAGATTTTGGGGATATTAAACGTATTGCAAAAGAACGCGTCATTGATCGCTTGGATCATAAATATTTGAATGAAGTGCTGCCGCCAATGAATACAACGGCAGAAAATATGGTTGTTTGGATGTATGAGGAGATTCATCAGGCGCTTCAGGATGAAAATCTGTATCCAGCCATTAAGCTGGAAGAAATCCGGCTGTGGGAGACGCCGACCTCCTACGCGGCCATCACTCGCTCGATGATGGAGGAGGAAGAGTAATGCGAGATATCCGCATTCCGATGGTCGAGATCTTCGAGACGGTTGAAGGCGAAGGGACCCGTGCCGGGTTCCCAACGGTCTTCGTCCGTCTTTTTGGTTGCAACCTACGCTGCACCTGGTGTGACACCAAGTACAGCTACCCACCCGCGGAAGCGGAGAACGTCATGACCATTGCTGAAATTGTCAGCAAGGTCACTTCGTTCCGCTCCCGGCATATTTGCCTCACCGGCGGCGAGCCGCTCCTGTACGGCGAGAAGTCGCTCGCGTTGATCGACGCGCTCGCCGAGCTGGAGCAGGTCGACGACCTGCACATCGAGACGAACGGCGCGATCGATCTCGCGATGTTTGTGGAGCGTGTTGCCTCGCCGAAGGTGCGATACATTATGGACTTCAAGCTCCCCGACTCCGGCGAGATGGAGCAGATGATTGTCAGCAACTTCGGCTTGCTGCGCGAGCAGGATGAGCTGAAGTTCGTGATCGGCAGCGAGCACGACTTCCGCACCGCGGTGGACGTGCTGGAGAAGTATCCGACGAAGGCGCTGCCGATGTTCAGCCCGGTGTGGGAGACGATGCCGCCGCACAAACTCGTCCAGCATATGCTGGAGGCGGGACTCTCCAAAGTAAAGCTGAATATGCAGCTGCACAAGATCATTTGGGATCCGGTGATGCGCGGCGTTTAGCCGCGCACCAGCCGTGGTATCCCTTTTTTCAGTAGAAACGCGCTCGTCCTAAAAGGACGACGAAGTCATTTATCCTTGCGACAATAAGAAAAAATGAGGTGTCATGATGAGCATGAACAGCGATAAGAAGAAAAGAGCCGTTGTTATTCTAAGCGGAGGCCTGGACAGTACCACTTGCATGGGAATTGCCAAAGAAGCGGGATACGACCTGTATCCGATTTCTTTTGACTATGGACAGCGCCACAAAATTGAAATTGAAAATGCCAAGCAAGTCGCGGAGCACTATGGAGTGAGCCAGCGTCACAAAATCATTAAGCTTGATTTCCTGCGTGATTTTGGCGGCAGCGCCTTAACAGACGATAGCATTGATGTGCCGAACGTCATGAATGGAGAGGCGGAGGAATCCGAAATCCCGGTAACTTACGTGCCTGGACGTAATTTGCTCTTTCTCTCCATCGCAACGTCTTATGCGGAAGTAACAGGTTCCGAGGCGATTTACATAGGCGTGAATGCCCTCGATTACAGCGGTTACCCGGATTGCCGTCCGGAATTTATTCATAAGGTGGAAGAAGTCATTGCCTTGGCAACCAAAGTTGGTGTGGAAGGGAAAGGCATCACGATTGAAACGCCCCTGATTGATTGGACGAAAGCGAAAATCATCGAGGAAGGTTTGAAAATCGGAGTTCCCTACGAGCTGACGACTTCTTGTTACAACGGAAAAGCTGAAGCCTGCGGCGTTTGCGACAGCTGCCGTCTGCGTTTGAAGGGCTTTGAAGAAGCGGGCTCGAAAGATCCGATTCCGTATCTGTAAGTAGTTCAAAAGCTGAATGAAAGGCAGGGCGATTCGTGACCAGAATCATGGTGGTGGATGATGATGCAGACATCAGGGAGCTGATACGCGTCTATTTGGTTGGAGAAGGTTTGACGGTGACGCAAGCGAGCAATGGCGTTGAGGCGCTCAGTATGCTCGAAACGACCCCGGCGGATTTAGTCGTCCTGGATATTATGATGCCCTTGATGGACGGTTGGGAATTATGCCGCGAGCTCAGAGCGCGATACGAAGACTTGCCTCTACTCATGGTAACGGCCAAAAGCGAGTCCGTACATAAGGTGAAAGGGTTCCAGCTTGGCACGGACGATTACCTCGTGAAACCTTTTGACCCTCTGGAACTGGTGATGCGGGTCAAAGCATTACTGAAACGCTATCGTATTAACGCTTCGCAGACAATTGCGGTCGGCAATGTCGTCATTGACCGCACTGCCTTTGAAGTGCGTTTGCCGGATCAACGACTGTCCCTCCCGTTAAAAGAATTTGAATTGCTTTACAAGCTGGCTAGCTATCCGGCTCAAATTTTCACGCGAACACAGTTGATTGAACAGATCTGGGGGATCGATTACGAAGGCGACGACCGGACCGTCGATGTGCATGTCAAAAGGTTGCGGGAGCGCTTCGAGCCGCTGACTGAAGAGTTTCGGATCGCCACGATCCGCGGATTGGGGTACAGACTTGAGGTGAAAGCATGATCAAGTCGCTCTACCTCCGTGTGGTGCTGACTTTCTTGGCTGTTGTGGTCGTGAGTGTGTCTGTAGCCTTTCCGTTGGCAACGTTATTTTTCAGAAGTTTAATAACGAGTGAATTTCAGGATGAAATGCTCACGATAGGCAGTCAGATCGTTAAGCTTAGCGAAGATATGCAAGTGAAGCAGCTGGATACGTTCGTGACGGAGAGCAATCGTTTTAATGAAAATTACATTTTCACGCTTTTCAATGAACAGGGCGATCCGATGACGGCAGTTTCATTAAATAAACACGGAGTCCCCCGGATCAGCGCCTCGGAAGTAGCCTATGTTTTGAACGGCAGCGTATTCAAGAGCTTGGATTATGGTTTGATCAAAGATCCGCTTGGGGATATGAAAGTTGGCATTCCTCTTGTGCTTGATGAGAAGACATTCGCGCTCTTCATTCATCCGAATTTATCTGAAACGACCCGTCGTCAAGTACAGACAGCGATCATTACGGTTCTTGTTATTGTGCTTGTCGTGGGCAGCCTGCTTATTCTCGTTGCTTCGCGATACTTGGTCAATCCGCTGAAGAAATTGACAGTGGCTACACAGCGGCTCGCTCGTGGGAATTTCAACGTGCATGTTGCTGTGAAGCAAAAGGACGAGCTGGGGCAGCTGGCAGACAGTTTCAATCATATGGCTGGCGAGCTGAAGCAGCTTGAGCAGATGCGGCAGGATTTTGTTTCGAATGTATCGCATGAGTTTCAAACTCCGCTTACGTCGATCCGCGGCTTCTCCAAAGCATTGCGAGAGTCCGAAATCGATGAGTCAGAGCGTCTGCGCTACCTGGAAATCATTGAACGGGAAAGCGACCGGTTATCCCGGCTAAGTGATAATTTGTTGAAACTGGCTTCGCTTGAATCTGAGCATCACCCGTTTAACCCGACTACGTTTGACTTGGATGAACAGCTGCGAAGAATCGTTGTTTTCTATGAGCCATTATGGTCTGAGAAACAGCTTGATATGGATTTGTCATTGCCACGAGTGAAAATTTCGGCGGATGCTGATCAATTAAATCAGGTTTGGATGAATTTGATAGGGAATGCGGTCAAATTTACACCTGTTGGCGGGCATATATTTATCAAGCTTGTCCCCTTAAGAGATCGTGTTCAGATTTGGGTTCAGGACAACGGAATCGGCATCTCGGAGGAAGATCAAGGGCGGATTTTCGAGAGGTTCTATAAAGTAGATCAAGCTAGGCAGCGCGATACGGGAAGCGGGCTCGGGCTTGCCATTGTAAGAAAAATTATTGACCTGCACCAAGGCACGATTGAGGTTCGAAGCGAACAAGGAAAAGGGACTCAATTTTTAGTCACTCTTCCAATTTTAACCTATACCTTGAAGAAATCATGAACAGTGAAAGCTTGGAAATTTTATTTCCAGGCTTTTTTTGATGTCTGTTCATATTGGGTTCATATTTGAAATGTATCTTATAGAAACAATCATTAGATGAGGGGAGTAAAGGAATGAATCGACTCACATACTTTTCCATGAAAAATGTTTCGGCATTATTCATTATCATGATCATGCTTTTTGTAGGCGGCTTGTATTCTTCATCGCAGCTTAAAGTAGAGAACATGCCGAACGTTTCTTTCCCGGTAGTTGCTGTAACGACTACGTATACAGGTGCACCAAAGGATGTCATGGATGAAATTACATCACCGATTGAGAAGAAGTTGGCCAATATCGAAGATTTGGATTCGATGCAGTCGACATCAAGTGATAACTTCTCCATGATTATTCTCATGTTCAAACAAAATGTAGACACTGATAAGAAGAAGCAAGCTGTACAGGATATGCTTGCAGAAGTTTCTCTTCCGGCTACGGCTGGAACACCGAAAGCTTCAACTTTCGGCGCGGCTTCCTTCCCTTCCAACTATTTAGTCGCTTATGCCGATAACGGCATTAGCCAAACGGAACTTGATAAATCTTTTAAAGACAAAATCAAGCCAGCTCTTGAAGGAATTAAAGGGATTGACCATATGGACGTAATCGGCGCCAGAGACACCTCGCTGGATATTGAGCTGGATGCCGCCGCGCTTGATGTTTATGGTTTATCGCCAGGCATGGTATCGAATGCGATTAATGCTGCTGCGACGAAAAGTCCGATTGGCAGTGTAGAAATCAGCGGCAATGACAAGATGACGCGTGTAACGGGCAACTTGACCAGCTTATACGATTTGGAGCAGCTGGAAATTACAACGCCAAAAGGTGATATCGTAACGCTGGATCAGGTTGCAAATGTCAAAGCGATTACGGAATCTGACTTCATCGGTCGACTGGATAGCAAGCCGGCGATTGGGATGATTTTGTACAAAGCAGGCAGTGCGAATGCAGTTGATTTCTCTGATGAGATTCAGAAGCAAATTAAAGAGTGGAAAACAACTTTGCCTAACGTTACTTTCAAGAATACGTACGATAGCGCAGACCAAATTAATGAATCAATTTCAGGACTTATACGTGAAGGTATTGTAGGGGCTATTCTGGCATCCTTAATGATTCTGATTTTCCTCCGTAATGTTCGGATGACGCTTATTGTTCTGGTTTCGATTCCGCTTTCCATTTTGATTACTTTGCTACTAATGTCTACCTTAGGTTTAACGCTCAATACGATGACTCTCGGCGGTATTTTTATTGCCGTAGGCCGGGTCGTGGATGACTCGATTGTCGTTATTGAAAATATATATGCCTCCTTGCAGAAAGCACAGGAGCGTAATGAGTCTGTTATTGCTCTGGCAACCAAACAAGTTTCAATGGCAATTACGTCCTCCACACTTGCAACGGTTGGGGTATTCGCACCACTTGCTTTGGTTACGGGCGTTGTCGGCGGATTCTTTAGACCCTTTGCCTTAACAATCGCTTGTGCGTTGCTTTCTTCCTTGATTGTAGCTTTAACGGTTATTCCGATGTTGGCTAAGCTGCTTGTACTTCGCAGTAAACCAAGCAAAGTTCATCATGATGAGTCGGCACCAACGAAGTTAACAACGTTCTATGAGAAAGTATTGACTTGGAGTTTGAAAAACAGAATCAAAACGCTGCTTATTTCAGCGCTGATGCTCGTTGTGACAATGGCCAGTACCATTCCATTCTTGTCCGTGGCCTTCTTGCCTGAATCAAGTGCCGCGACGACAATGTATTTCCAACTGAAATTACCATATTCAACTTCTTTTGAAGCGACGGATGCGAAAACGAAGGAAATCGAAAAAGTCTTGTTAGATACGAAAGATTCAACTGGCGAGCCTGTTTTCAAATTTGTGGAATCCTTAGTCGGTTATGCCGGAAATGACGATGAGCGTACACCGTACGCGTCACAAATTTTCGTTCAAGTGAATGACAAAGTAGATGGTAATCAAGTAAAAGATGAAATGAAGGCTTATATTCTCTCTGAATTGCCAGCCGGATCTGAAGTTGAGCCAAAAGCGATGGAAGGTGACTTCGGCGTTTCATCGACGGACTTTGCCTACACTTTGCAAGGCGATGACCAACTTCAACTGGAGAAAGCAGCTAAAATGGTTAAAGATAAGCTGCAAACTTTCCCAGAGCTTTCTGAGATTGAAGATAACTTAAGTGATGCTAAAACAGAAATAGAGATTGCTGTGGATCAGAATAAAGCAAGAGCCTATGGCTTAAGCTCCTCATCTGTTCGAGATACAGCACGTGCCTGGATTCAAAAGCAAAGTCTGGGAGATATGAAATTTGATAATATCACATATACAACGACGGTTTCGTTAGATAAATCGGACAAAAACACGCTTGAAAAACTGGGCAATATTCCGTTAGCCGGATCAAATGGTTCAACGATTCTGTTGAAGGAAGTAGCCAAAATTAACGAAACGAAGGGCGCTGCATCCCTTGCACGTGAAGATCAGCAGCAGCTTGTCAAAGTATCCGCGAAAATTAATGATTCCAATAAAACCGGCGTAAGTGCTAAGCTTACCGCGGCATTAAAAGATGTTGAATTGCCGGAAGGCGTAACACCGAAAGTGACCGGTGTTTCCGACGACGTTAATGAAAGCTTTGGTCAATTGTTCGTCGCCATGGCTGCTGCGGTTTTCGTAGTTTATCTGATCATGGTTCTAGCTTTTGGAAACGCAAGTGCACCATTCGCTATCTTGTTCTCTCTACCGCTTGCGGTTATCGGTGGGTTGCTCGGACTCGTTATTGCGCACGAGCCACTAACGGTTACATCTATGATTGGTTTCCTTATGCTCATCGGTATCGTCGTCACGAATGCCATCGTATTGATCGACCGTGCGCAGCAGCTGCGCCATGAAGGCTACACGGTTCGCCATGCCTTAATTGAGGCAGGGAAAGTGAGACTTCGTCCGATCATTATGACAGCTGGAGCTACGATTATGGCTTTGGTGCCGCTGGCCTTAGGTATTTCTGCTGAGGGCGGATTGATCGGTAAAGGACTTGGTGTTGTCGTTATCGGTGGTCTGATTACCTCTACTGTTCTAACGCTAGTTGTCGTACCTATTGTGTACGAGTTGATTGAAAGCATTAAGAACCGAATGGGTCGTATGTTCAATCGTAAAAAAAATGACCAAAACACAACCACAAGTACGATAGAGGTATAAGGAGGCACATAGATGATTAACGATAGTTCAAGAAAACGTAAATTTAAATATCGCTCGATGGGCGTAATTGCGCTATTGACCGCAGCTGCGGTCTTAGCGTCCGCCTGTTCCGCGCCAGGAGCCAAGGGGGCTGCGACGGTTTCGTTAGCGCCAAAAGCGGTTAAAACCGAGGCTGTTAAGAAGCAAAAAATTAGCAATCCCATTGAGCAAGTAGCCGATGTAGCGGCAGGAACGACGCTTGATGTTGTTTCAAAAGCAAACGGTGAAGTGCTGAACGTGGTGAAAAAACGCGGAGAGTACGTGGAAAAAGGTGAAGTTCTCTTCGTTATCGATAATAAAGACGCCTTGTCCGCACAACGGAAAAGTGAGCTAGCTTTGAAAAGTGCGCAAGAATCTTTACAGCAAGCACGAGACAACAAAGTGAACAACCGCAAGGATTTGGCGGACAATGTGACAAGATCTCAAACCGCTTTGACTAATGCTCAGCAAGATTATAACAAAACTCGCAATGATTTTGATGCAGGTACAGCGGTTCAACATCAAGTGGATCAAATGAAGCAAGCTTTGGACAGTGCGCAAATGAATTTGGAAGCAGCACAAAGCAAGCTGTCGGCCTTTGACAATTCCGATTCGATCACTTCCGCTCAAACGCAGGCAGAATCTGCCAGCTTAGCCTTAGAGGATGCGACGCGCTCCTTGGAGAATTATGAAGTTAAAGCACCAGGCAGTGGCGTACTAACTGACTTCAACGTGGTCGTTGGACAGACGATCTCCGCGGCAGCCGGTAAGGTCGGTCAAGTTCAGCAAATTGATCCGATTAAAATCAAAACAGAGCTTACCGAAACCAACTACCAGCTTGTCAAAGGGAAACAAGAACTAGTTTACTATAATCCAGATACGCCGGACAAAAAAGGAACAGCAAAAATCAGCTATTTAGCTCCGATTATGAGTGCGGCTACCAAAACATACACGCTTGAGTTGGAAGTGCCAAACAGCGATCACCAACTTCAACCGGGTAGCAGATTTATGGTGCAGCTGACAACGGAAACTGAAGAGCAAGTTGTTGCAATTCCAACGTTAAGCATCATTCGTGAAGAATCAGATACGTTTGTCTTTGTTGAACAAGGCGATCAATATGTAAAACGTAAAGTGAAACTTGGACGTATCAATGGGGAGTTCCAAGAAGTGATTGATGGCGTGAAAGATGGCGAGAAATTAGTCATTTCCGGACAGAACACATTGAAGGACGGACAAAAGGTAGAGAGCGCTAGT
The DNA here is from genome assembly GCF_052682475.1 of Paenibacillus sp. WC2504. Taxonomy (NCBI): domain Bacteria; kingdom Bacillati; phylum Bacillota; class Bacilli; order Caryophanales; family Paenibacillaceae; genus Paenibacillus; species Paenibacillus sp. WC2504. The sequence continues at coordinate 6,161,562 of NZ_JBQZFH010000001.1, read as the reverse complement.
GCTTCCCCAGCTGCAAGTGCGACACCGGCAGCGAAATAAACCAGCAGCGAAACTACACAAAGAGGAGCGTATATACATGAAAAAAAGACCATGGAAAAACAGTCTGACCGCGATTATGCTTGGCGCCATGATCGTTCAAGGCGGCACCGCCGTATGGGCAGCCGATGCTGCGCCAACAGCGCCAGTTAGTGCCCCTTCAGTCAATTATGGACTGACAAGCGACATCCGCGCAGCCGTGAAAAGTGTAGCTGTGACGCCAACCGCTACCGGTTCACAGCTTGCTGTCACAGTTCGTTTATACAATGGAGGCGTGACACAGAACCGGGTGCCTGAGCATGAGCTTCGCGTGCAGACTTCCAGCGGCGTTTCCTATACACTGAAGCCAAGTGGAACCAATAAAGAGTCCTTACAGCCGAAAGAAATCGGCGAGCTTGTTTATATGACGGCCGTTGATACGAAGGAAATCGGCACGATTGATCAGCTTTCCTTCGTCAACGTTGACGTTTACTCGTACCCGAAAGTCGAAAAAACGCTGCTTGCAATGCCAACCAATTCCGTATGGTATGGCGCCACGGGAAGTGCAGCGTTACAAAGTCTTGCTAACATTGCTTGGGGCCAATCGTTCTCGATCCCAGGTGTTAACTCCGGCTTAACCTATACAGCAATTGAAGCTTCCATGCAAAATACAACCGCAGGCCGTGTAGCTGTCGTTACTGTTCTTGCTAGCAACCCTGGCACAGGCCGCGAAGCAGTGCCAGCATTCCGTATGGATGCACAGTCCGAAACGAAGCACTACGAAGGAAAACGTGCGGAAGTAGAGCCGGTTACTTTGGAAGCCGGTGAGCAAAAATATATTCATTTTGCAATCCCGGTTGAAAATGGCGTGACCTTGTCTAACTTGGTTGTCTTGTCAACAGATAACTATGTTCCGAAAGGTGGAACTGATGCAGCGACACTAGCGACAGGTAAGTTAGCTGTTGCATGGCCGAAAGAGCAAGGCACTTCAACGGCAGTTCCTTATACGATCGGTCAACCGATCGCGTTCGATGCCTTGACGAAAGTGGTCGACAAATCGACACAAGTCTCTTTGATGGAGCTTCATCTGCATGAGAACCCAGGCGAGGGTTATAAAACTGCCGTAGCCAAGTTCAAACTAACGAACACGAGCACAACGCCAATCGCGCTGCCAGCGTTCGCATCGGAATTGGTGAGTAGGCAAGGTTTAACCTACCAAGGAGCTCGCCAAGCTAATGTGACTCAAATGATGAACCCGGGTCTCAGCTACGTCGTAAGCTACTCGTACATCGTTCCGCAATCGGAAACGGGAACCAGCTTTTCCATGAAGCTGCTTGATTCAGTTGCTGCTGCGCCGTACACAACGACAATTGCAGCACTGCAAACGGATCTGCAGCAGGAAGACACAGACTCAACGATTTCCTTGTATCCATTTGATCTGAAATTCAATGATGTGACAGTTAACTCGGTAACGACACCTCAATTGACTTACACGTACAAAGTACGTCTTGATCTGGGTATCGAGCAAAAAGAGAATGTTGTTGTAGACAACAACTTCTCCAAATTGAGATTCGAGATCGTCGATAACGCAGGTCGCGTTATTGGCTCCAAAGATGCAGCTTTCAATGGCGACAATAAATTGATTAGCGGCGTACAGACGTTGGATGCTTCGAACATTACAACGGATCAATTCAGCTATCCATTCACTGTGAATGTGTATGAAACAATTGAAACGGCTAATGGTACAGCAAAACGTTTATTGAAAGTCATTAAATAAATGAAAAAAGCACCCGTTCAGGGTGCTTTTTTTGATATATATGAACCATTAGCGGTGTTAAACAGTGATTCAGGGGTGGATCGTGGCCTCGCTGGATGATATCCAATGAAAACACCAATAGCGCATCTAAATTGTTCAATTCATTGGACGAAATCCAATAGAACGGTCATTTTCAACCCATTAGAGCCGCGATTTATCGATCGCATTGGATTTCATCCAATAAGACGGCAAATCGGGCCTTTAAAACATTGTGTTCAGTGGATTTTGTCCAATGAACTCAATGTTTTCTTTTTACAGTGAGAGGTGGTTAAACACGCGCCTTCACCGATTTCGCATAATCCGAGGGGGACATCCCCACTGTTTTCTTAAAGTCTCTGGAGAAATAGTGGATACTGGCATATCCGAGCATCGCGGCAATTTCAGTGAAATTGTACCGGCCCTCTCTGATATAGGTTTTGGCTTGTTCGATTTTGAGCGATTTGAACGCTTCTAACACACCGGTTTGCATCTGTGACTGGAAAAGCTCCTTCAATCGGCTTTTTCCCAAATGAAACGTTTGGCACAACTGATCCTGGGTGAAGGATTGCGACAGATTTTCCTGTAAATAAGCGATGATTTGCTGAACAATGCGTTGTTCGGCTTTTTCTTTTTGCAGAGAGGACTGCTTAATCTTGGTGACGGAATCTATCGTTGAAGCGGCCGACTTCTGATTGCGAATCAGTGTGATAAGCAGCGCTTCCAAATATGTTTTGATCAACTGTTCGCTGGCAAAAGGGGCTTTCGGATTCCGTTCCAGATGATGTACGGAAGGCTGATCAAAGGGAGGCAGAAAGGCCTGAAACCCTTCTTGGATAATGAGGGATAACATATTTCTTTCCCTGTCGCCCAGCGGCACAATTTTATTTTCAAAATCAGACATCGCTTCTGACGTGCATTCGAAGGAAATGACAATAAGATTAGGCGGTTTATGTTCATGTTTTACGCTAACGGTATGGAATTCTTCCGGTTTATGAAAAATCATATGCCCTTGCTGAAGCGTGTGGATGTGATCATCGGCCCGAACCTCGACCTCTCCTTTGTCGACATATAGAATTTCCCAAAAGTCGTGTTGTTCGCCGTCAAACACATATCCCTTTGCATACTCAAAATAGTGAAAGGAAATGAGATTTTGAATGGTTAGTGATTCTTGAAGCTGTATGCGTGGGAATTCCATGCTGTCCGTCCTTTCTTAGCGTCGTTGTGGTGATAGGACCCAGCCTTATTTTATCATATTCATTTTTGTAAAAGTGCAAATAAATCGGCTTTTTGGATAAATCTTATCCAACCAACGTCTTTTATAATAAAGGTAAGAGACGGAGGCGATAACGATGAAAAAAGGGATAAATATTTGGTCATTTCCAGGCTCCATGAAGGTGGAGGAATGTATAGCTGTCGCGAAGGATGCCGGGTTTGACGGTATCGAGTTGGCTTTGAACGAAACAGGCGAGCTCAGTCTTGAAAGTAATGAAAGCGAAATCAAACAATACCGCAAGATTGCTGACGATAAAGGAATTGAATTAACGAGCTTAGCCAGCGGTTTATATTGGACGTACCCCATCACGAGTGGACATGCAGGGACGCGTCAAAAAGCGAAAGATATCATCAAAAAGCAGTTGGAAAGCGCAGCGATTTTAGGCGTAGACACGATATTGGTCGTGCCTGGTGCGGTTGGCGTAGATTTCATTTCGGACTCTGAAGTAGTGCCATATGATAAAGCCTACGATTATGCACTGGAAGGGTTCAGTGAGCTGTCTGCGATTGCAGAATCTCTGAAAGTATCCATCGGCATTGAAAATGTTTGGAATAAATTCTTGTTGTCACCGCTGGAAATGAGAGATTTCATTGATAAAATCAATTCGCCATATGTCGGTTCCTATTTCGACGTAGGGAATGTCTTATATGCCGGTTACCCGGAGCACTGGATTTCCATTTTAAATAGCCGTATCAAAAAAGTTCATTTCAAAGATTATCGCCGCGCCGCGGGAGGTTTGCACGGATTCGTAGATTTACTTGCAGGCGATGTGAACTATCCGGAAGTGGTGAAGGCGTTGCAAGCGATTGGCTACGAAGATTATGTGATCGCTGAGATGATTCCTGGCTATACGCATTACGGTCAGCAAATTATTTATAATACATCAGGTGCTATGGACGCAATTCTGGGGAGGAAATAAGCCATGTTGAAAATCGGATTAATCGGGTTAGGTTTTATGGGGAGAACCCATTTGGAAAACTACATTCGCCTTGAAGCCGAAGGGGTTCCAATTAAAGTCGTTGCTTTATGCGATATTGATATCGAAAAGCTGGAAGGGAATGCGTCCGGTGGGAACATCGATACAGGATCCTCCGGCATTGACTTCAGTGTTTACAATAAGTATACAAGTGTTGCTGACATGCTTGAAAAAGAGCAGCTGGACTGTGTAGATATGACGCTGCCAACGTTTTTGCATCGAGAGATTTCCATTCAATGTTTGAATAAAGGCCTTCACGTTTTGTGTGAGAAGCCGATGGCGCTGAATGCCGAAGAGTGTAAAGACATGATTGAAGCTGCCGAGCAAAACGGGAAACAGCTGATGATCGGTCAATGCCTCCGCTTCTGGCCAGCTTACGAATATTTGAAACAAGCCGTTGCAAACGAAACGTATGGCAAAGTTCTCGCTGGGTATTTCTACCGCGGCGGCGGAACGCCGACTTGGGGACCATGGCTGCTGCAGAATGCGAAAAGCGGCGGTGCTCTTCTCGACATGCACGTGCATGACATCGATATGATTAACTGGTTGTTCGGTAAACCGGAATCCGTCTCCACCTTGGCTCGTAACGTAGTGCCAGGCAGCGGGTACGATGTTGTTTCAACCAACTATTTGTACGAAGACGGCAAAGTCATCAATGCGCAAGCGGACTGGACGCTGCAAGGGGATTATGGCTTCGATATGCAGTTCCGCGTTAATTTCGAAAAAGGCAACATCATTTTCAACGCAGAAGGGCTAAAAGTAAATGTGAACGACGGTCCTGGCTTCAGTCCAGAGATCTCTGCGGAAATGGGCTACTACCAGGAACTCAAATATTTCGTTGAGACTCTGATTTCCGGACAGGACGTAGCAACAGCTACACCTTTCAGTACGATGGACAGCATTGTTATTGCTGAAGCTGAAATTGAATCGGCAGATAATCGCGGTGCATGGGTTCGTGTAAAATAGCTATAAATCATAGAACAGCCTTGGAATTCCTCGAAAGAGAAAATCCAAGGTTGTTTTGTTGGATATTAGTAGCATTTGACTGAAATCGCTTACGTATCCTAAACTAAAGGCATTTGAAAATTGAGGAGCATAGAAGAAAATGATAGACACTCAGTCAACAGCAACTTGGAAAAAGCTAAGTCTATTCGCCATCACGTGGCCGATCTTCATTGACTCCGTTCTGCGGATGATGCTCGGTACCGCGGATGTGTTCATGCTCAGTCGAATCTCGGATGAAGTAACCGGAGCTGTCGGATTAGCCAATGAAATCATTGTATTCTGTATCCTGATGTTTGGTTTCGTTGGAATCGGAACAAGTGTAGCAGTAGCCCAGAATTTAGGAGCAGGCAGGGCGAAGGAAGCGAGCCGTATTTCGGCATTGGCGATAACCATCAATTTATTATTCGGGATCGCCGTCAGTATCGCCTTGGTCGTATTTGGCGAATCGATCATGCAGCTAATGAACTTGGCTCCAGACCAGATTGCCATAGCTAAGAAATATTTGAATCTCATCAGTGCTTTTATATGGGTTGAAGCTCTGTCGTATGCAGTATCCTCCGTACTTCGTTCCAATGGCCAGACAAGAGATGTGATGTACGTGACTCTAGGCGTGAACGTGGTCCATGTCGTAGGGAACATTCTGCTTATCTTCGGGAACCTCGGATTCCCTGAGTGGGGCGTAACGGGGGCAGCGGTCTCCACGGTTGTAAGCCGTTTACTTGGACTTATCGTTCTTTTTGTGATTTTATATCGTCGGATTCCATTCCCGATTCGCTTCAAGGATTACATCACGTTTGATAAACGTATTGTGAAGCAAATCTTGAGCATCGGACTCCCTGCTGCCGGAGAGCATTTGTCTTGGCAATCTCAATACTTAATGATTGTGAGCTTTGTTAATATCATCGGGCAAGTCGCGTTAAGTACTCATGTGTATGTGATGAATATTACGAATTATTTTATGGCGCTTGGTATGGCAATCGGTATGGGCACGGAGATTATCGTAGGTCATATGGTTGGAGCCGGCGAGTTTAAGGCAGCGTACCATAAGCTCATTCGCAGTCTGAGAATGACCTTCTTACTGACCTTTGTGGTTGTTGGTATCGCCTCTCTCTTCCGCAAAGAGCTGCTCGGGTTGTTTACGGATAATCCGGAGATTATTGGGATAGGATCAGGGATTCTACTGCTAAGTGTAATTCTGGAGCCTGGACGGACCTTTAATCTCGTTGTTATTAATTCACTCCGTGCGGCGGGTGATGCTAGATTTCCAGTTGCCATGGGTGTTCTCTCCATGTGGGGCGTTGCGGTACCGCTTGCGTATTGGTTGGGCATTCACATGCACATGGGACTTCTAGGTGTATGGATTGCCTTTGCTTGCGACGAGTGGTTGCGAGGCCTAATTATGTATTTGCGGTGGAGAAGCCGCGTATGGGAAAGCAAAGCGCTGGTCAAACCTGCTGGCGGCGGCGTAGCAGCCAACTCATAACCGAAAAGCACAGGCCCCCTAAGGGTTCCTGTGCTTTTTTGGGTCGAGGGGTTGACATACACATGGCTGCTGGTGGCTGGCTGGTGTAATACTATTCTATTCAGGTTTCTTCTAAATAACTGGATGTTTGAAGGATATGATAGAAAAAATGCTAGTGTCCCGTACACTAGGCGATTAATCCTTAAAACCGGTATAAATGCGTATAGCATCTCTCAGAAATTGTGCGGTTCCTGGTTGTTTATCATCATAGTAAGCTTTAAATCTCTCATCATCCACATACATTTGGGCTAGACCGGCATGTGCCTCTTTGTTGTATTCGCTCCAGTAATAGGAAAGCCATTGCTTGTGCAATTCCGCGGCTTTTTGGGCGGCCACACTAGCCGGATCTCCCGTTTTGAAAGCTTCTGCAAGTGAGGAGATGACTTCTTGGGTCAGTCTCGTCAACTCATCATGCTCATCTTGCGTCATATTTTTCAATTTCTGATTCGATTTATTCACTTGCTCGTCGCCATATTTCTCACGAATTTCTTTCCCGTACTTGTTCTCGTTCTCATCAATCAGCTGTTGTTTAAAGCCTTCGAATTTCTCTGTATTCGACATGGTGGATATTCTCCCTTCATTTAATGCTATCGTTTTTTCCACATTGGCAATCAAGGCATCCAGCTGGGCTCTTTTGTCCAGAAGCTGTGTATAGTGTTCTTTAAGAGTTTCGGCCTCATTGAAAGTGGGGGCAGTAATGATGTCTTTAATACGCTCCAGATTCACACCTAATTCTCTGTAAAATAAAATCTGCTGCAGTCTATCAACCTCTGCCTGCCCATAGATGCGATACCCGGAGGAATTGATTCTTGCCGGCTTAAGAAGTTCAATCTCATCATAGTATCGAAGCGTTCGGGTGCTCACACCTGCTAACTTCCCGAGACTCTGCACGGTGTATTCCATCTGTTCACCTCCTGACAACTTCACTCTACAGCTTTACGCTGCGTGAATGTCAATAACTTTTTTATTGCCCAAAACCTGGATCAAAGTTATACAAGCCCTATTCAAAGAATAGGATATTACGAGCCATAAGGCTTGTATGTATAAAGAGCGAATGGGTGATAGAGATGTATGTGATGCTAAGTTTTTTACTTTTGGGGTTGTCGCTTTCCGCTCCAATCGGGCCTATTAATGCTGCGATGCTGGATAGAGGCATCAAACGCGGTTTTGTGCATGCATGGATGGTAGGCGCAGGTGGCATGCTTGCTGACGTCATTATGATCGTCCTCATTTATTTCGGTCTTGTCCACTTCCTTACAACACCTTTTATGAAGACGTTTCTATGGCTGTTTGGTTGTTTTGTTTTACTCTATACAGGGATTGAAAGCGTCATTAGTGCTGGCAAGTTGAAAACGGAGGGCTATAAATCCGAAGAAACGTTGGCCAAATCCTTTTTTACCGGATTCCTCATGGCAATCAGTTCTCCCTTGTCGATCCTGTTTTGGCTGGGAATCTATGGATCGGTGTTAGCTGAAACCATCGCCAAGTATGATAGAAACCACGTGCTGTTGTATACGGGGATCATGTTCGTGGGGATTATCCTATGGGATCTCATCATGGCTTCATTAGCCAGCGTATTTCGTAAATTCCTGACGCCACGCGGACTTTCGGTCATCTCCGTCGTTTCAGGTTTATCCTTGATTGGTTTTGGCTTGCATTTTGGAATAAAAGCGTTTCATGCCCTCTTTGTTTCATAGAGAGTTGCTCCTTCCATTTAAAGCTGAGCCCCCAAGTTACAACGCCAATCACTCCGATGAACAAGCAGCTGATCCAGAAGCCGGGTCTGCTCGTCGGGTGAAAGGCCGTTCCTGTGGTAGCGGCTAGGATCAGAAGCATGCCTGTGTATCTTTTAATTTTCCCCCATACAGATAACTGAAGTAATCGTCCTGAAGAGAGCAGGATGAAGAGCCAATTCATCAGGAGCATGATGCCTGCCGCGGTGGTGATATAGGCGTACAATTTTTCAGGCAGAAATAAGGCCATTAGCACGGCTGCCGTTATTCCGCCAGTTGTAAATCCGATGGCGGGTAACGGCATTTTGCGTTTGCCCTTTGTTCGTTTAGCAAATATGGCGGGAGCATTGTGATCTTGAGCTAGTGCGACAAGAATCGTGGTAACCGCAAATAGGGAAGCGACCATGGTCGAAAACCCTGCGATGATTAATATCGCATTGAAGGCATGAGGAACAAATGGGAGTTGGTAGGAACCTAAGGCTACCTGAAAAGGGCTTTCCTTTCCCTGCAGACCGCTCAGTGGGATCAGTGTCAAGGCAAGCGCTAACGAGGCGATATAGATGATGGTTAAAAGAAAAATCATCGAGTTCCCGGCTTTCGGGGCCTCTTCAGGCTTTTTAAGTCTGGCGGCCATAATGCCCATGATTTCAATGCCGCCAAATGCATAAAAAGCATAGATGAAGGATGACCAAATACCGACTCCCCCTTTTGGCAAAAAGGCTTGCTTGGAAGTCGGAAACTTTGGCGGGTAGGTCCCTGTAAGGAATCCAAAGACCGCCGCGCTCGCGATAATCACAAACATCACAATGGCGGATACTTTGATAATGGCAAAAATATGCTCAGCACGTTCAAAAACTTTGGTCCCCAGGAGAATAACACCAAGTCCTAAGAGCGCATAAGCCGTGGCAAACACCCACATCGGGAACCTGGGGAACCAGAAGCGGGTAAAAAAGGATAGCGCTGTTAACTGACTACCCATGATTAATAGTTCTGAGCACCAGTAGACCCAGCCGCTGCTGAAGCCTGCCCAGCGTCCGAAAGCCTTGGCGGCGTAGGTTTGAAACGAGCCTTGTGCAGGTTCCTTGCCCGTCATTTTGGCCAGAACGTCATAGACAATATAAGTGCCGAAAGCTGCGAGTATAAACATGAAAAGGACGGAGACACCGCCCATTTGAATCGCGATTCCGGAGCCCAGGAAATAACCGGTACCTATTGTGCAGGCGACTCCGAGTAAAGTCAACTGCCACCACTTCATTCCCTGGGACTTGCTCGTACTCATCTTGTCGGACATGAAGCCTCCTAAAGCCGTTCATTTGATAACAACAGCTGTTATTATAGCTTGACCACTGGTAAAATATACGTAGGATCATGCCATCTGAGCGAACAGCTGGTTGTCACGAAGGATGACGTTATAGGAGGCGAGTCTGGCGCTAGGCACATTATGACACCGTCCTGTGTGCACTTCAAACGTCCAACCGTGCAGAGGGCATTCAAGCTCTCCGTCAATCAGATCCACGGTGTAGCCGCCATGAGGGCAAACACTTGAGTAAAGGGTGTACTGGTCATCGTCTACCTGCATCAAAAAATATAGATCACGGTCAAGCTCAACCTCCACAGGAAAAGCAGTAAATTGATCAATGGAACCGATGAGGATTTCCTTCATGTTTGAATCTCCTTTTTCGAAATAGCGTTAGATTGATTATAATCCACTGCCCTTCAGAGACCAAGAGTGAGCCATGACAAACAAAGGAGTACGATACAAATGAACAAAATCAATCCATTATTAGCAGCGTTCCAACAAACTAGCTACCCATTGGGTGGGCATGGCAAAAGAAATATTCAAGTTCTGATAGACGCCTTGCAAGATGTTGATGGTCTTACGGATGGAGATACTTACGGGAATGGTAAGCTTATTGAAGATTTCCAAGCGGAAATGGCAACGTTTCTTGGAAAAGAATCGGCCGTCTTTTTCCCAAGTGGGACTATGGCGCAGCAAATTGCTCTGCGCATCTGGTGCGACCGCAAAGGGAGCAAGAAAGTTGCCTATCACCCGCTCAGCCATCTGGAAATTCACGAGGAAGACGGATTAAAAGAACTTCATCACATCCAGCCTATTTTACTTGGTGAGAAAGATCGTTTAATTCGTCTGGAAGATGTGCAACAACTAAAAGAGGATGTCGCTTGTATCTTGCTGGAACTGCCACAGCGGGAAATTGGCGGGCAGCTTCCGGATTATGAAGAGCTTACACAGATCTCTGCCTATTGCCGCAGCCGTGGCATTCAATTGCATTTGGACGGGGCTAGACTATACGAGATTCTTCCTTATTATCAGAAGTCTGCACGCGAAATCTGCGATCTGTTTGATAGTGTGTATATTTCGTTCTACAAAGGGATTGGCGGCATTGCCGGGGCAATTCTTGCAGGTGACGAGACGTTTACGAAAGAGTCTAAAGTATGGAAAAGACGTCACGGCGGCGATCTAATCAGTCTGTACCCATATATCGTTAGTGCAAGTCACTATTTCAAGCAGCGTGTAGATAAAATGGAGCAGTACTACGAGGGGGCCATAGAACTTGCTGCTTTGTATAATCAGGTTCCTGGCATTGTTACGAACCCTGTTCAGCCAGTCACGAATATGTTCCACGTACATATCCAAATGCCAAAAGAGAAGATGGAATCCCTGTTAATCAACTTATATGAAGCAACTGGGGTTGGACTCACACATTATGTAAAAGAAATAAACGAAACATCTTGCTGTTATGAGGTTTCCATCGGTGATCGGTATGCCCATGTACCGAAGGAAGAGCTTAAGAAAGCTTTTGCGTGGTTGGAGAATCAAATGAGAGAAAACGGCGTTTAGATCGTCAATGAAATCCCCAAACTGGTAACAGGAGGGGATTTTTATGTTGTTTTCAGCCATCGAGCCAATGGCCGTCAGTCCTGGAGGGGAGAAGATGCAACTCAAGAAAAAGGGCAATTAGCTTAATGGTAAGTATCTGAGTAAAATAGTGTCTTGAATTAGTTTTCTTACCCCTCTATTGTCCAGAGCTGAATTACGTCATCTACTTAATTTGGTGAATCTTTCGTATCGTATGATTTTACGAAACATCCGCTTATCGGAAAGGGCATTAAAAATGTATTTATCTGGACGTGTATTGACCTCTATGATCCAAGGCTTCATTTCCTTATCAATGCCTATATCTATCCCATATGAACGAAATTTCGGAAAAATGCCACTCATATGTTTACTAATCCTAATGCCTAGCGCCTTAAGCGACTCCACATAGGAAACTTGCTCCTTTTTAGACATAAAAGGGGAAAGCAGCTTTTCCACTGGCATCGGCCTACCCCCGCTATGGTAATTGGTCACGACCTTATTAGGCATCGCTAATCGTCCCACGATTCCGGTTACCTCCCACTTACGCTGTCGGTTTCGCTGTACCATAATGCGCAGATCAAACGGAAGTCCGTGATAGTGGAGTAAGGGGATGCCCTTCTGCACCAAGTAGACTTTCTTCCTTTTGGCACGCTGAAATGCGCCATACGTTCCCTTAAAGGTTGAGAATGAACGGTGCCGCGTGCCATTTGCCAACCGATATCGGGTGTCCGTGCGAGACAACTTGAAAATACCATAGCCACCGGTGCCATTACTCGGCTTTAGATAAACGATTCGATATTTTTCCAACATCCCCTCCACGTTTGCTTCGGTTGCAAGGATTGTTGGAGGCAGACTAAGAGCTATTTCCTCATTTGTTAGTAAGGCTTTGTATTTGCCTAACTTGTTATTCCAGTAAACCATGCCTTCACCCCAAGCATCAGTATTCATACTCTTTAGTATTATGAAGAACAGTTAATGGTTGTTTGGACTCCACAACTATATACTTACAACCAAGGTTCCTTTAGTGCACATTTATGTCCACACAATGTCTGTTCTACAATGTTTAACTCTATCGATCAGGAACAACCCGATAAACGTTTTTCTTCTCTACATTTTGTAAAATACGGGTTGGCACACATGATATTTTCAACACATCCGTGATCCCTTTTGCATTTTTCGTCAAGGTTAACATCAAGATTGTTCCTCTCAGTCTAGCTGTATGCCGAGGAAGTTCGGTGGATACGAAATTTCCTAGAGAAGACGCCGCTACCCGATTTCTAGTAAGTCCGTCGATGTCCGTCACCTTAAACATTCTTATCGGATGCAGCACATGGGGATGCGCTCCCAGTACTACATTCACACCATGATGAAACAACACCTGAATGAGCTGGATTTGTTTGCGGTCGGGATAAGTTCGAAATTCTTTCCCGAAATGTAGGCAGGCGATGATAAAATCTGTTCGACTCTTCAAGCTGCGCACGTCCGCTATGATTTTTTTATGGTTAAGCCGGTTGACTAACCACGGCTTCGGGACTCGAATCCCGTTCGTTCCTTTCGTATAAGCCAATATTCCGATTCTAATTCCCTTTACGTTAACAATCAGTTTCCGGCGGGCTTCCCCGGCGGAGCGATATGTGCCCGTGTGTCGCAGACCGTGTCGATCGAGGACATTTAATGTTCGCCTCAAACCAGATAGCTTTCCGTCCATACAATGGTTATTGGCTGTGCCTACTACATCGAAGCCCACGTTCCGGAGCGTAGCAGCGAATTTGTCCGGAGAGTTGAATAACAGTTTTCCGGGCTCTTCGCGGAAATGTTTGCCGGAGAAGGTCGTCTCAAGATTACCTATCGTTAAATCAGATTTCCGCAGATAAGGCTTCACTTTTGAAAAAATAGGGGCGAATCCGCCTTCACGTGCGGCCGAGGCGATCATCTGCTTTTTCATCAACAAATCCCCGACTGCTGCGATTGTGATTTTCACATTCAGCCACTCCTTTCATGATTACACCTTATGCGATAGAATAGCGAAATGCTTGTAAGTTAGGCATCCCCGGTACGGTCAGAAGGAAAAGACCCATGCCTGGATCCGCGTGAGTTTTTACATTCTAACCCTCTCAAGGTTGACGTCTTTCATTACTAATCGAATACGGACTATTTTCGGTTTTGTGCTTTTCATTTCATTTTCAGAAAGATAGGGTATATTACAACTATTCATAATGAAGGTGGAGGAAGTAAGATGGGCGCTCAGCAAAATCAAGAAGTAAAACAGTCATGGATTCCTAAGAAAGAACGCTTGTGGGTATTTAGTGCGATGGGAGTAGCTACAATCTATGTGATATGGCAACTTTGGAGTCTATTTCACTTACCAGCATCAACGCTTCACAATCGTCGTTTTGAGCATACATTCAAAGATTATGGATCTAATGCCCGGATAGCCTTATTCGTAGTGTTAGCGAATTACGTTTTAGCACTTATAATAAAACACCGGATTTGGACGAAATTAGCTGCTATGAAAAAAGGGTTGGTTATGTTACTTCGCATTGCCAAAAAATTTCATGCTGCAATAGCCATTCTGGCGCTTGCACTCATTACACTCCATGCAGTTGCCGTTTTTATGTATGGTTTTAAATGGGATTTCAACAACATTAGCGGGCTTCTTGCACTAATCGTCCTATTACCGGTACCGATATCGGGTTTATTCCGCTACAGAAGACTCGATAAGAAATGGCATCTTAGATGTGGACTAGCCTTTGCTGTGTTATTTTTGATTCATGCATTTTTATAGCGATTAAACTGAGGAAGTTGGTGGTATGGCTATGCATATCTTACTGGTTGAGGATGATGTGAAGCTTGGCGAGCTGATTCAATATAAGCTTAAAAAGCAACTGTACCAGGTGGAATGGGCATTAGATGCGGAGTATGCATTGGATTTAATGGAAAGAGTGACCTTCGATATTTATATATTGGACTGGATGATTCCACACAAAACTGGTATTGAACTGTGCAAAGAAATCCGAATGAAGAAGAATCGGACGCCTATCCTTATGCTAACGGCACGAGATTCCGTTACTGACCGCGTTCAAGGATTAAATGCCGGTGCAGATGATTACTTGGTGAAGCCATTTGATTTTGAGGAATTGATTGCTCGCCTTCATGCCTTATATCGTAGAAAGGAAACGAACTGGGAAGCGGATACTAAAATATTTGGCGATACACTTGTCATTGACCATAGTACATTTGAAGTGAGTAGAAACGGGGTCTCGATTCCTCTTTCGCGCCGCGAATTTCAATTGTTGTCTTTTATGTCACAGCATCCAAAACAAATATTAAGTAGAGAGCAGTTAAGTGATCGAGTATGGGGCATAGATGCGGAAATTACACTGAATACAGTTGATGCCACCATTAAATTACTGCGTAAGAAGCTGGACGACCCCTTTTCTGATAAAATTATACAAAATGTACGTGGACTTGGTTACCGCTTGGTTGTAGAGGGGGGAGAATGATGTTCGAGCGAACAAGAAAGCAACTGACGATATTCTTCGGCAGTATCCTTGGCGTTGTTATCATCCTAATCACTGCTTTTTTTTATCTGCTTCTACAGAAAACCCTTCAACACAATGAAATTCAGAAATTAGATGATCTCAAAAATAAAATGGCCCAGCAATGGGAGCATCGCATAGAGGAGCAAGCAAAAGGAATTCGACCAATGGACCGTAAGAATGTTGAGTGGATATTCTTACTTTCTGATGAATTAATTGTTTGGGTGAGTCCGGATCAGAAAACCCAGATTTCACCTAGTCATTACACAGCAATGTCCAATCAACTCTTAAATTGGTCACAACGATATGAAATGAAACGTGAGAATGGTGAACGGTTTTATATGGATGAAAGTGAAAAAAAGCAAACCTTTCTAGTCAGTTCTCAAATTTTAAATGATGCTGGCGGCGTATATTGGATGGCCATAGACATATCCTCAAATGAAGCGCTCCTACGTACAATCAGGCTAATCCTCATGCTTTCTACTGTTGTTTTATTATCCATTGCGATCTGGTTAGCTTATTTCTTTGCTGGCAAAGCAATGGTCCCTATTAAAAAATCCTATGCTCGCCAGGTTGAGTTCACAACGAACGCATCTCATGAGCTAAGGACACCACTGAGTGTTATTCATTCATCGGTAGAATTATTGGAGGAATGCAAGGATACATTACCCGAGTTCGAACAGCATATCCTGGATAGTTTGCAGGATGAGGTGAAAAGGATGATCCGACTTGTAGAGTCATTACTAACTTTAGCCCGCAGTGATTCGAAATCACTTCCGATAAAGATGGATAAGGTTAATTTAGTTCAAGTTTCTCATCATATGTATCAGGCGATACAGCCGCTGGCACTTGCGAAAGGAATTATTTTAAAGTTGGATGCCCCAGTAATTGAACATGAACTTACATTCATTCACGGGAACCTCGATCAAATAAAGCAATTAGTTTATATCTTACTTGATAATGCGATTAAGTATACACCACCTGGCGGACAAGTAACGATCACATTTCTCACTTCACAAGACGGTAGACCAACTTTACAAATAGCTGATACGGGAATTGGTATACCCAAGGAAGAGCTCGCACGCATATTCGAGCGTTTCTACCGAGTAGACAAAGCACGTTCACGAGAATTGGGTGGCGCTGGATTAGGTCTATCTATTGCCGCGGACATCCTGAACAGTCACAGTGCTTACATTCATGTAACGAGTGAAGAAGGGAAAGGAAGTCTATTCGAAATTGAATTCCAGCCTGAGCGGATTTCAGTTTAATTTCATTTACATAATGTATCATGTTTGAAGTAGATGAAAAGTAAAGCAGGATATCACAAGTACTTCTTGTATAACTTGGAGGAATGAATATGGCTAAAATGGATAAAAAATGGATTGCGCTTTGTACGACAGCCATTGGCGTCATGTATTGTGCTGGATATATAACGACAGAAACGCAAGCAGCTCTATCGCAACCACAGCAGCAAATTCAAACCAATACTCATACAGTTAAAAGCCAGATCAAAAGTCAATATAAGAGTGGCACCTTCGAGGGAAGTGGCAGTAATCGGCGTGGGTCCATTGGAGTAAAAGTGACCATTACAAATGATAAAATAACCGACGTCGAAATCAGTCACTTTGCCATGCATTATTCCGAAAAAGACGTTGTTGGATTGCCAGAAGAAGTAATACAAAAACAAAGCGCTCAAGTACAGAATGTTTCAGGCGCAACATATAGTACACAAGCATTTCAAGATGCTATTGAAAATGCACTGACACAAGCGCGGAATGCCTAATGGTTCGTATTTTTAAAAAAACTAAGTTGTTTATGGATACGGTCGTTGAAATAAAGGTCGTTAGCTCCCTTTCGATGACTGAGGTCGAACCGGTGATCGAGCAAGCATTTAAAGCATTTCGGAATGTGGAACTGGCATGCAGCCGTTTCTCTCCGGATAGTGAATTAATGAAGGCTTCTCAACAGATTGGAACTCATGTTCAGATCAGCTCCTGGTTATTTCAACCATTGAAGTTTGCTTTGGAAATGGCGGAATGGACACAGGGGATATTTGACCCTACAATCGGAAAAACAATGGAGTATTATGGATTTAATCGGCATTATTTAACAGGGGAAATCAGCTCGAATCTAGCTTCAGATAAGGCTACTTATCGAGATATCGACTTACGAGAGCAAGATTGCTCGATGTATTTGCATAAACCAATGGTAATTGATTTAGGTGCGGTTGCGAAAGGATTTGCTATCGACATCGCCTCCCAGACGCTGGCTTGTTTTCAGGGCTTCGTTATAAATGCTGGTGGAGATCTTTATGCTGGTGGGGTAGATGAGATGGGCCAAGCTTGGCGAATTGGCATTCAGCATCCAGTACACAAGGATCATATCATAGAAACCATTGAAGTATCGAACGAAGCAGTATGTACATCTGGCGGCTACGAACGTAAAAGCAAAGTCAGTGCAGAGATCCATCATATTATTAACCCGAACAGCAAGCAATCGCCTCATGAGTTGATTAGCTGCAGTATTGTGGCACCTTATGCAATGATGGCAGATGTCTTCTCAACGGTCATATGTCTATATGGGCTGGATCAAGGCCAAAAATTGATGATTGAAATGGAATTGAAGGGAATATTGATTACATCTAAGTTACATGTGGAAAGAGTTGGAGGGATATAAATGTCTACTCATCCATGGCATAAAAAACCAAAGAGCTATGTTATTATCTGCTTGGTAGCCTTTCTAGTTATAGCTGAGGTATTATTATCAGATATAAAAGGAATTTATAATGTTATAATTGCTCTGGTAACAGCAGTAGGGATGGATGGAATTTGTTTTCTGTTTGGGAAAAGAAAAAAATGGCTAGCCGACGGTGCTGTTATAACAGGGTTCATTATCGGCTTAATTTTAAGCACAACAACTTCGTGGTATTTGGTAGCCATTACTGTAATCATGGCTATTTTATCTAAGCACCTTATTGTTTTTAAGAAAAAACCAGTATTTAACCCAGCTGCCTTCGGTCTGCTATTGTCTATTCTCTTTTTTCAAACTGGGCAGAGCTGGTGGGGAGCATTCGGGGATCTACCGGTGTGGACAATTGGATTTCTTTTAGTAGGCGGTTACGTAGTTACCAATCGTGTGAACAAATTCCCACAAGTGTTTGCATTTCTTAGTGCGTATTTTTTGTTATTGCTACTAATGGGGTTCATGCATGTTGGAGAAGCTGCCGATGCATTTCGACCGCCTTTTATAAACGCTTCAATGTTTTTTGCTCTATTTATGCTGACAGACCCACCGACCTCGCCAGTCTCCAATAAGGATCAAGTGATTTTTGGTATGCTAAGCGCAATAGTAGGTGTTGTTATTTATGGTTTTTTTGGTGGCCTAATGTACTTATTTATCGGACTGCTTATTAGTAATGCCTATCAGGTGGTTAGATCGAGGAAAAAATAACGCTATTGAAAACCAAAAGAGCAAATCTTCGGTACAAATCTCTGTATTGTTTAATATAAAAAGCCAATATCGTCGGTCTTTAGACAAACAAATTGGCTTTTTATATACATAAGATCAATTATTTCCGATTCAATGTGAGCAAATAGTTGTATTTACTTGCATGTTTTTGCTCATCTAATATAATGCCATACAAGGTATCACGATAAATACCCGAAGGGAGACCAAACCATATTAACCGATATTTCTCAACTGCAGACCATTCACCTTGGATAGCTTGTTTTAATCCTTCAGTATAAGAATGTACTTTCGGGTATAGTTCATTGCTGACACCATAGATCTCCTGTCCAGTAAGATCTTTGTAAATACCGCGAAACATCTGATTGTGTCCTCGTTCATCATCACGTATAGAGGCAATAAGGGCTGACTGTTCAGACGTTGGTGCAAGCTTAATAAGTTCATCGTAGAACAACTCATCATTTCTTTCACCCTGTACGGATGATTTCACTAATTCTAAAGCTTGTTGTAAGTTTACATTCCATATTGGCTGAAATCTGGCACGATATTCATTTGGATATATCCAATACATTTTGATCCTCCAATGATTCTATAATGAGATCATATTATGTACGAATATTTCTGATTGTTCTAAGTAAATGCTTAGAACTAAATAAAAATAGGAAAAACGATTGGTCAGGATCTGCTGCTCGGATGATCCACTTTGACCTGCAGCTTGCTGCTGTGGGTCTACTTTTTGTATTCAAAAGACTCCAATGGGTTTCAATCGGTGATCGGTATGCCCACGTACCGAAGGAAGAACTTAAGAAAGCTTTTGCGTGGTTGGAGAGTCAAAGGAGAGAAACCGGCGTTTAGATCGCCAAAGAAATCCCCAAACTGGTAACAGGAGGGGGTTTTTATGTTGTTTTCAGCCATCAAGCCAATGACCGTCAGTCCTGGAAGGGAGCCCTTTGACGATCACGACTTTATTTTTGAGCCGAAATGGGATGGCGTTCGAATCCTTATCCATAAGCAGGGAAGCCGCATTGAAGCCTACACGCGAAGCGGGAGAGCGGTCACACACAAATTCCCGGAGTTACAGGATGCGTTAGGAGCGATTAGGACGTCTTCTGCAATTTTAGATTGCGAGGGGATTGTACTGCATGACGGTATACCTGCGTTCGATGACTTTATGTATCGGGACCGGATCAGTCAATCAGTGAAAATAGCCCGTGCTGTGCATACGCATCCGGTGACTTTTGTTGCGTTTGACCTTTTGTATACGGATAGAGAGCATTTAAATGAGCCTTTAGTAGATCGGAAAAAGCGTTTATCGGATTCTATTGATGCTACACCGGTACTGATGCCGACGTTGTTTGTGGAGACGCACGGGAAGGCGCTTTTCGAAATGATGAAAGAACGGCAGATGGAAGGGATCGTGGCCAAGCGGAAGGGCTCGACTTATGTGCCAGGCAACAGAAGCAGCGAGTGGCTTAAAATAAAAGTTGTGAAATCGATCCATGTGGAAATATTGGGGTATAAAATAGACCCTTTCGAGCTGGTCATCGGACTGAATTTCAGGACGGTGAAGCATAAACCGGTTGGTGTAGTGGCAACGGGTATTACGACCGCGGACAAGGAATTATTCCTTACGCTGGCTGGACCGCTATGCACGGTAAGAGAGGGAAACACGCAGTGGATGGAGCCGCGTTTATGCTGCCGCATTGATTATCTGGATCGAACGGATATGCATCAGTTGGAAATGACGACGTTTCGGGGATTTCTTTTAGATATGAGGGCTGAGGATTGCGTATGGCCGTATTGAGACTTGTTAACAATAACAGCGGCCTTTCCATGCAACATTTCAACTTGATAAATAAAGTATGATAAAATGGATGATATGGCAGGAACAATTACAATTAGGAGGTTGGATCTACGTGATGTTTGAACATATGGTTTGTTTTAAATTTAAAGAGGCATTAGCAGCGCAGAAGGAACAGGAATTGATAGCGAAATTGTTGTCGTTCAAAGGTCAGATTCCCGGCATTGTTGAAATTACCGCAGGTGTGAATGAGACGGAAGAAACAGGGAATAGGCAGGGATACACACTGGGATTGCGGGTGACTTTCGAAGATCGCGAATCTTTACAGCAATATGGCCCCCATCCTCTTCATCAGGAATTTGTGCAGTCACTCAAAGGTATCATTGATAATGTGATTGTCATTGATTACCCGATTAAATAGCGTTGGCAGATTGATAGAAGGGACTGGCGATTTTTGCCGGTCCTTTTTTGCTTTTGGGGAAACTCGATTGCAGGAAAAGACCAGTTACCTTAAGGGAATGGAAGACCGCGAGTTTACCCTTATTTCCCATAATAGAAATGAAGTAGCACGTTAAAGAGTTGGGAAAAGTATTATCGCTGTAAAATATTTTTCAACTTAAGGAAGGTGTCTGCTAGTGCAACAATGGAAGGAAAGCGACAAGCAAAAAAAGAGAATCACTGGTTTTGCAGGAAAATATCTTGGTGTTGTGATACTGTCAGTCATGCTTCTCTTGTATGTGCCGAACCTGGCAGGGGCAGTTGGAAAACCTGCGCATGGTCCTGACGTATATGTCATTCAGGGAATGCTGAAGACACTTGGCAGCTATTCAGGTGAAATTAACGGATATTATGATGATGTGACAGTCAGGGGAGTTAAATATTTTCAGAAAAAACACGGACTTTCCGTGACTGGCGCGGTAGATAACCGAACCCTCGAATCAATCACATATGCTTATATAAGGGCTAAAGGAGCAGGTCAAGGCGGAGCCGGAGGCGGCCAAGGCGGTGGTCATGGTCATGGTCATGGTGAAGGTAAAGGCATTGGCGGAGGCGGCAAAGGTCAAGGTGGAACCGAAGGGGGACAAGGTGGCCAAGGCGGAGGCCAAGGTCACGGTGAAGGTAGAGGCTTTGGCGGAGGTGGCAAAGGTCAAGGCGGAACCGGAGGCGGACAAGGTGGCCAAGGCGGAGGTCAAGGTCAGGGTGAAGGTAAGGGCTTTGGCGGAGGCGGCAAAGGGCAAGGTGGAACCGAAGGCGGACAAGGTGGCCAAGGCGGAGGCCAAGGTCAGGGTGAAGGTAAGGGCTTTGGCGGAGGCGGCAAAGGGCAAGGTGGTGGCCAAGGAGCACCGACGCCAGCACCGAACGGCAACGGTTATAAAGCGCCGAATGGCAACGGAGGACAGACACCAATGCCTAATGGCAATGTAGCACCGACGCCAGCACCGAACGGCAATGGTTATAAAGCGCCGAATGGTAACGGAGGGCAGGCACCGATGCCAAATGGCAATGTAGCGCCGGCACCGAACGGCAATGGCTTTAAAGCACCGAATGGTAACGGGGGACAGGTACCAGCACCAAATGGTAATGGCATGCAATCGCCAAATGGTAATGGGAACGGCAACGGTAACGGAAATGGCAATGGCAATGGCAATGGAAACGGCAACGGCAACGGCAACGGCAACGGCAACAATGGTAACGGTAGTCTGTCAAATGACGACGACTAATAGGGATATAGTAGAGTAACTATGCGGAAAAGCCTGTTTCATTCTTATAGGATGAAATGGGCTTTTTTAGTCGTTTATCCCTGAGTTGTTTGCCCATCCTCAAGTTTCGATTCCTGACGCTGCTTCCAAAATAAAACGGTCAGCATCCGCTCAACCCATTCTTTGTCTTCATCGGTTAAAAGAAAACCATCGAACATCAGCTCATTCTCGCGCAGAAACCTCCGTAAATTGACGGGGTTGCTCTGAAATTTCTCAGTGGAAGGTGATGATTCCAAGTACCCGGCGAGGTCCATAAGCTCAGAATACGACGTGTTGAGTCCTTCCGAAAGTTTCATCAACACATCCGGAGAGGGGATACCGCGGTTTCCGTTTTCCAACTGGGAGATGTATGCCGCAGAAACGCCAGAGCGGTCAGCTAACTCCCGCAAAGTAAACCCTTTTAATTTACGCAAATCTCGTAATTTATCATAGAAATACATGTGTTTTCACCCTCGCGATTCGAAAAGTAAACAGTAGTAAACATTTTAATAATATCATGTATACAAAAGTAAGTATACTGAGCGGCGGGCTGAAAGATGGCCGGAAGTTTGTTATTTAGAGTAAACGTTTTTGATTGCAATAGTTAAATATTGTGATATAATAGAAACTAGGGGAACAAAATGAGAACGGGAGGGGAGCAGAAACTACTGAACAGGGAAAATAAAGATCGTTACTGGAAAATAAAGTTTGTTAGTGGAAAATAAAGTTTGTTAGTTCTTGTTAACTTTTGCAAACGAGTAGTTTTGGAATGAAATTATTGAAGAAGTGTACAGCTTATCAGAATTTATTTCAGATAAATCAGTTTCTTGATGGTTAGGGTCTTAATAAAGACATTAATTAGTTAAGTTTTTAATCATATATTATAAGTTTTTTTAATAAGTGATGGATGAAGGAGAGCAGGGATATGAGGATAAAGGCTAAAACCGACTCGTTTATGAGGGCTCGAATTATTAAAGGGTACTCTCAGAGAGAGTTGGCAAAACACTCGGGGTTAAGTCATTCCTATATCAGCTTACTGGAAAGATCACTAAAGTCAGTGGGACCTGCAACAGCAAAGAAGTTAAGTGATTTATTGGGAAAGGATTTGGAGGATGTGTTTCGGATTGATTAGTGATTAAGGAATATAGTGTCTAATTTTTTTCACTTTCGCAACTAAATTTATGAAAGGGGAAAATAATGCACGAAATCAATTTTTTTTCGATTTTTCCAGAGGAAGACTACAGAAGTATAATTGCTAGATATAACAAGTATTCATCACACTCTACTCTAAATAAAACGAATAAAGAACTTTTTAATAAAAATTCTGCAAGAATCGGGTTAGTTCCAAATAATTTAAATTGGCTAATTAGTAAAGCAAGGGATAGTTACAAAGAGCAAATAGAAAAGATGCCTTATAATAATACTTTGTTACCACTCATTATTTCGTTTTTAAATAATTCGCAACTTGAGAAATTAAAAAAATATATGTTTAGTGGTTATGCAATAAATCCAGTTGCTACCTTATTAAAAAAATTCATTTCAAATGAGATTAGGTACTGCCCAAAATGTATCTCAGAAGATTACAAAAATATTGGGGAGGCTTACATTCACAGATTACACCAGTTAAATTCAATAAATATTTGTTACATACATTTTGTTCCGCTTGTGTTGTCTATTGATTTCACTAATAGTGATGATAACGGAAAGGAAAAGAATCATTTCTCAATAGAATATATTAATTTTGAAAAGAATTTAATGGAAGATATTGTTTATCTATTGAAGAATCCTGCTAATTCAGAAATAATTTATAATACATTTATTACTGTTTTGGGGTCAAAGGGATATATTTCAAGAAAGGGTGAAATATACAAGAAGGAATTAATTTTAGATTATATGAAAAGTACATCGAGGATTTTTCTTGATAAATTCAACTTAGAATTGCATCTAAGAAAGGATCAGATTTTTATTTTGTTTTCGAAACCACATTTTACAAGAAATATGTTTTTATATATTTTATTAATGAGATATTTATGCTCTTCATCAAAGAATTTCTTGGAAAATAATTATGATTATTTCACAGAAATCCCTTTTGGAATTGGTCCCTGGAAATGCATTAATCCTGTTTGTGAATACCAAAATGAGAACATAATTACTCGAATTTCAAGAGTACCAAGTACACGAATTAAATTGAATAAATTCTATGCTGAATTCCAATGTCCTAAATGTTTCTATACATATATAAAAATAAACGAAAAATCTAATCGCACAGAAACAAGATACGTAGGGCAAAAGTGGATTTCATGTCTTATTAAAATGTATAAGGAAGGCAACTCCGTAAAAAATATAGCGAAAGATCTTAAGACAAGTTCGGTTGTAGTTAATAAATATTTGAAAATTATTAACGATCATATTTTTGGAAATATTGAAATGGAAACGAAAACTTGCGATGAATTAGCATTAATAATTCTTGATATAAAAAATAAGAAAAAGCAAAATTTAAAGTTAAGATATAGAGACTTTTATCGTAAAGAACTGTTGTTATTAATAAACAGTCTATTAGATGAAGAAAAAACAAGAGTTAACGTTCGCAAATTGAATAACAAACTTTATGTTTGGTTAATTGCAAATGACAGGGAATGGTTAGATCAGGTTCTGCCATCAAGACAATACTCACAGAAACCTGTATTTCTTGATCTTGATACCGAAAATTAAGGTTCCTTTTATTAATAATAGAGTTTACTATATTTCAAACAATTTTTTAAGACTGTTTTTCTGTCTGAAATGATTACTGTAGTTGTTCAAAGTAGAGTATTTGTAATTGAAACGAAGAACTCTAGCGGCTGGATTTGGCGTGACGAAAAAGCGGATTATTGGACTCAGGTCATCTATAAACGTAAGTAAAGGAAGTTATTAGAAGCGTAGAATGTTTTCAATTAGTGAGAAGTTGGGGTGCGAAAGTGGAACTAATGAAAACACAAAAAGATTGGCTCGATTACATAAATAGACTTCAGGACAGGGAAAGGCAAAAGATAACATCAGGTGGTCTTAGTAACTGGGTTTTGTTTGTAGCATTAGCTGGTTTAGGATACTGGGTATACCCTGATATTGTCTATATACAAAAACATTGGCTGACAGTATTAATTGGTTTTGTTTTCTTTAATAATTTGTCAATTTCATTATTCGATATTTTTAATAATCATTACAGACAGGATAAGATAAATGGCTATTACGAAGCAATTTCAATAGTTGATATAAAAGGATCCATTCCACTAAAATTCCTTCAAAAAATCAATCTAATTGTAGCGCTATTATCGAACGGGTATTTTGTATATTATTCAATAACAAAAGATCTCTATTGGTTGCTTCCATTTTTCTTGTTATATTTCCTTCGATACTTACCTGAACTTGCCACATTAATTATACCTAAGAGTTTGAAAAAATATAAACAGATTATAGGAAATTCTTTGCTTAGATTAGCAAAGAAACTAAATCCAGAACTTAATACGGAAATAGTTGAAGATAATCGAATAAAATCACAAAAACAGTTCAACTTGAATGCGATTTTTAAAATTGCGATGCCATGTTATTTCATAATCTATGTTTGCTTACACTATGATTTTAATGATCTTCTCTGGAAGCAAATATTTGATGGACTTGCATTGGTAATCATGATGATTCTTCTGCAGTTTCTTTTAATGATTTTTATGAAGCGAATGAAAATAGCGTGGCTTGAAGAACTTGAGAAGAAGATAGTTAACAATAACTTATCACAAGAGGAGATTGTAAAAGAACTTCAAGAAGGGTACTTCAATCTTAGTGGAATTGATAATTATTTCTAACTATAGCTCCAGAAGATGAAGTTGCTGATGGGATCCAAAGAGTACCGTTCACAATGGAGGATAACTTCAGTAAAGATCGAGTTGTGTAATTTAAATTTAGAAGATAAGCAAGATTTAGGATTGGAATAATAACTTACGTAAAAGATTACCGAGAACAGTGATTAAACAAATCAAGGTGCAGAATTGCTCACGGCAAACTGCTCTTTGATTTTATATTTTAAGCGAAAGAATTGCGTTGAAGGAGGTCAGAAAATTTGGAAGAGCAACCACTTTATTCGATGAAGGGGATTCTACGAAAAAGAGGTTAATCGAATGAACACATATGATTTTCCCATTAGTCCGACTGAGTACAAGCAAACTGTCACAATCGGTATTAAAGGAGACCTTATTGGAAGTTAGGATTGGGACTCTATCTTCTCGAAAGATCGGGCAATCAGCACAGTAAGACTTTACGAACAAGCATTGATTAATTATCATATCTGGTATAATTCCAATATTTGTGTTAATTTATAGTTATTTAATTTAATTATTCTATTCTTCTTAAAAAAAATACTACTAATCATTGGAGGGAATATGGAATATTTTATTGAGAAAATAGAAATAAATAAAGTCCGACATCTTAACAATGTCTCAATAAATTTATCTTCTACTAAGCGAAAGCACTTGATCTTAACTGGAAAAAATGGTAGCGGTAAAACATCTGTAATAAATACTATAAGAAATTATTTATCTTCTATACATACTGGAAACTTTGAACACATAGCAAACTGGAAGAACTCTATAAACTTGGTAATCAAAGAAGTTCAATCTTTAGAAAATCTTGATCCATCATCTCGAAGCGATACAGATAACCAAAGAATTATCAGTCTTAAAAACAATCTGAGATCAATTAAGAGTGCTTATGAACCATTTTCATACTTGTCTTTGGAGTTTAACTCGAATAATAGTTCGGATATTACTGAATTTTTCAAGTCCGGAAAATTTATTCTTGCATATTTTGACTCCAAGAGAAATTCCAAGGTAAATATACCAAATGGGATAAGCAAAATATCTAAGCCACAATTTTGGAACATTGAAGATACTTATCCAAGTCAAGTTTTTTTGCAATACATAGTAAATTTACGAGCTCAAAGATCTTTTGCGCGAGATGAAAACGACAATAAGACAGTGTCTGAGATTGATACATGGTTTTTAAATTTCGAAAAAAGCTTAAGAGAAGTTTTCGAAGATGAATCCCTTACTCTTAAGTTTGATTTTCAAAATTTCAATTTTATAATAAATTCTGTTAATAGGGAACCATTTGACTTCAGTAGTTTATCCGATGGATTCTCATCATTTCTAAATATCTTCACAGATTTAATTATCAGAACTCAAACTAATGACTCATTTATTAATAGTTATGATGTCCAAGGTATCGTATTAATTGATGAAATCGAAACACATTTACATGTAAGTTTACAGAAGAAAATTTTATCATTCCTAACAACTTTTTTCCCGAAAATCCAATTTATTTTGACTACACATTCCCCATTTGTAGTAAACTCGATTAATAATGCTGTAGTTTATGATTTGGAGAATAAAGTTATGATGGAAGATGCTTCTGCATACTCATATGATTCTCTAGTAGAAAATTATTTTGAGGTTACTAAATATTCACAAGAAATTTCAAGAAAGATACGTAGATATGAAAGTCTTGTTAATAAAGAAAAAAATAAGCTTACAGATGATCAATTAGATGAGTTAATAGAATTAAGACTTTACCTAGATGACATTCCTGAATTTTTAGCCCCAGAATTAAAAATGATATTTGATAGAATCGAGTGGCAACGTAAAGGTGAAGTTTTATGATATATATTTCAAAATCACAACCAGCACCTGAATCATTGGCTATCGAAAAACTAAAAACAAGTGGAGCATATAACAAGCCCGATGTTCTTTTAAGACTTCAAGCAGATTTTCACAATAAATGTTATATCTGCGAAACTAAAAATCCAACTACAATCAATGTTGAGCATTTTAAATCACATAAAGGAAACATCAATTTGTTGTTTGATTGGAATAATTTATTTTGGGCATGTGGTCATTGTAATAATTTAAAGAATAAATTTTTTGATAATATCTTAAATTGTACAAGTGACAAAGACGAGATAGAGAACAATATCTTGTATGATTACTACCCGTTCCCTAAATGCATACCTGTGATAAAAAGTATAATTGAAGATGAAAAACATTCTTCAACAGTTAGTTTATTAAATGCTGTGTATAGCGGTACTACTAAATTAAAAGAAATAGAAGCCGAAAATATTGCCGAAAATTTATATCAGGAAATACGTAAATTTAGCAATGCTCTCGATAAATACTTTGAAATACCAGAGTCAGATGCCGACCAATTTGATCTTGAAGAAAAAAAAGAGTTGAAAAATTATATTAAACGTCAATTAAAATCCTCATCTGCTTTCTCTGCATTTAAACGTCATATTATAAAACACCATTCCAGTTTATATAGAGAATTCGGTCATCTTCTCCCACAAACAGCGACTGCAAACATTAGTTAAAATAACCTGATATAACTTATATATTCAATAATATTAAGAAGCACCCACTCAGTAATTCATGGGAGCTTCTATTTTTTTGCAATTATTAGCTAGTCACTCCAGTATCTCATTCCCGACGGATGGCAGGGAGGAGTATATTCCAACTGATTAAGCTATCGGCAGAATAACTCAATAAACGTGGTTGAATATATATGCATTATAACGTATATTAATACATAAATAATTGGTAAGAGGTGGAATAATGAAATATACAATATTTGTCGATGGTCAAGAAGGAACAACTGGTTTAAAAATACATGATTACTTATCCAATATTTCTAGCATTGAAGTAATCACAATTGAGTCGGAAAAGCGAAAAGATTACGAGACCCGCAGGGCTTTAATTAACGAAGCAGATGTCGTCTTCCTTTGCCTACCAGATGCTGCTTCAAGAGATTCTGTAGCTATGGTAAATAATAATAAAACCAAAATAATTGATGCAAGTACCGCTTTTAGGACCAACCTGGATTGGACTTATGGATTACCCGAATTACATAGAAGCCAAAGAACTAAAATCCAAAATTCATCTAGAATATCTGTCCCAGGTTGTCATGCGACGGGGTTTATTTTAGCAATACACCCTTTGGTAGCGGAAGAAATAATTCCAAGGGATTACCCTATGACTTGTTATGCGCTTACGGGATATAGTGGCGGAGGTAAGAAACTAATATCTGAGTACCAGAACTCAAATAGTGAACGGCTCTTTGCCCCAAGACATTATGCACTTAACCTTAATCATAAGCATCTTCCAGAAATGCAACTATATTCTGGACTAAACACAGCACCACTTTTTACTCCAATTGTCGGAAACTATTATCAAGGTGATGCAATAAGTATTCCTCTAATTCCTAGAATTTTTAATAAAAAAGTTACTGCAAGTAATATTCAAGAACTGCTTGCTTCATATTATAGAGACGATCGTTTTGTTCGAGTTGCTCCATTCGACTCTGAGGCATATCTAGAAGATGGTTTCTTCAATCTCATGAAATGCAATAATACAAATTATTTAGATATATTTGTTTTTGGTCATAAAGACCAGATATTACTCGTATCGAGATTTGATAATTTAGGTAAAGGCGCTTCAGGGGCAGCTATTCAAAATATGAATATTATGCTTGGATTTGACGAAGAAACAGGATTAGATTAAAAGATGTGATAGAGTGAAGGGCTGCCGCGTGGCAGCTTCACCAAAGTACGGAATGGCTTTTGGCTGCCAAGCAATTGGGAGGAATACGAACATGACTAGATTATCAGCTATGGAGGCTTTAAGAATAGCAAAGGAATTTTACGAACCAACCTCATAAGAACGACAAGGCCTTTATTCATGATAGTGTAGACAGGTCTGTTCAATACTATCCCAGTTTTTGCAGAGTGGACGGCCCCGCCTGGCTTGTGTTGATCGACATAAGCGCCTATGGTTTCGAAGGTGACGATGATATGACGATCGTAATATCCGATAAGACTGCAGAAGTCGTTTATCTACCCTTGTAGGACCGCTTGTTAACCAAGTTTTTATGATTGCAACACAGCTATAAACAAAGAACCGTTCCAGAGCAAGAGGAACGGTTCTTTCATCTTAGTTGGAACATAGCTAGTTCAGAAAATATCAATGCATGTATGTATTTTTGTTGAATTCTTTTTGATCTTCCTCCATATTTGATTTAGCCCCATTAATAACAGCTGGTTTAGAAATGTTGTTATCTTGGTTTAATTTAGGCTGTATATCTTCGTTACTATTTTCAATGACGTTCTTCAAATTACTCACTGCGTTCTGGGATGTATGAATTATTTTACCATCTAACTCAGCTGCTTTACTTTTTAAGCGTTCGGATCTCGCGGGATCGCTTGCCCAATTTAACGCTTCACTTTCAAGTGTCAATTGAGCCATTTTAACGCTTTTGACTTGTTTAACATCGTTGCTTGTAGATATTAATGCCTTCATTGTCTCTGAAGTAAGTTGCATAGCAGAAAAATCTTGAGAGCCTGATGAGTCGCTATTATTAACGGTTTTGTCCATAACGCCATCATCTTCTTTGAAGTTCTTATCAGCTGAACCAGTTGCTTTGCGGAGCTCCTCTTGCTGCAATTGTTTTATTTGTTTATCAATATCTTGGATTTGCTTATCGATCTTTTCAAGTCCTGCTTTCATTTCATCCGGACTAGCTCCTTTTTCTAAGGAATTTGATACATAGTCATTACGTCGATCTAAAATGTTTTGCTTATATTCCATTAATCGTTCAACGATCGGTTTCTTCCCACCATTTTTACTGAACATGTTATGAGCTTGTGGACTAATTGTTATAATGTCCTTTTTTTCATCTCGTTTGTACTTGTCAATTGTTTTAGGATGATCGTTCTTTCCAATGTCAGTTGGAATCACTAGCCTTCCAGGAGTACGTTCGTTTGTATGATTTATTGAAATGTTCATGTTTACTCTCCTTTATTGTTTGTTAATAGAATTCACTAATACTAATATACCTAGTACTAATATACCTAAAAATAGTTGAAAGTTATAAATATAAATCATAAACTCTAGTAATCTATTAATCAATACTATTCCTTATTATGAAAAGAACCCATTCACTAAACATGGGTAGGAAATTTGCAATATGTGTTAACATGGAATATTGTAAAATTGCGGAGTGTTCAACAAGCAAGTTGTCGTGTTCCAGCTAATGAACAACTCAACGCCTGTAAGCATCTTTACTATAGAAGCAGATCCTATTTCTACTGCAAAAGAGTTCACTGCTTTCTTTAATGTCAAAGATGCTGCGCAATTATCGTATACAGTGAAAGTGTTTGCTCTGGATTAGCTTGACAGTGAATTGGCCGCTCCTATTAGGTTGGAGGTTTGAACCTTTTTTAAATTAATAAAAACAGTCGCTACAAGCGGTTTCATAGCTTGGGGCGACTGTTTTCTGTAAGCGTTCAGTTTTCCCCGAATCATAATTTTGGGGTTTTTAATGCTTCTATCATCATTCTTACGTTAGGCATGTTTCGATTCTTTATCTGATAGGCTAGATATATGTCATTCGTTACTTTAAAGGGCTGGCAAATAATTTTTACTTTGTTCGCTTGTAAGGCATTTGATAACATATAAGTTGGCAAAAGACTTATACCAACACCATGTTCGATAGCACTTAAAATAATGTGCAGATCAGGTAGTATATGCTCTGGTTTCATTTGAGGTCGTCTCTGAAAGTTTTCACGCCAAAATCTTCTAATGATAGGTAATTCAAGACCGTAGCTTAGCCATGGTTGTGTTACAAGCCAATCTTCCAATTGATTACGCTCTTCGAACTCAGGCTCATTAAAGTCATAAGGGGATACGACGACAAATTCTTCTTCTACATAATTTAAATATTCCACTCCGGGTGCTGTAAACTTTTGAGAGGTGACGATCATATCAACCTTGTCTTCAGTTAATAAATCAAAAATGTGAGATGCGATTCCGTATGAGGCATATACCCGCATGTGAATATTTCTGAGAGCCGGGGCTATTCTTTCACGAAAAATTTCCGGGGCTGTGCCCATTTTTATGATCGGAAGTGTCGGAGATGTAACTGCTTTGAAGCCTAGCGTCGCTTCCTCTAATGACTCAACGAGAGGTGCCAACAGCGTATACAATTCTTTGCCTCGTTCTGTCGGAATCATTTTCCTAGCGGTTCTTGTAAATAGGGGTTCACCAACCTCAGCTTCCAACGAAGCCAGGTGTTGGCTCATTGCGGGCTGAGTCATTATCCTGGTTTTAGCCGCTTCAGATACAGAACTGTGTTTATATATACCAATGAAACTTCGATACCATTCAAAATTTGCCATGAATTAGATCCCTTCGTTTAATGTTTCTCATGAGTTCTATTATATATTCTCAACATTAGTTTTTCCTTATTATCTCGTCATTCAATCCGATATTCTTAAAAAAACACCTGATCAGATGATCAAGTGTCTGCCGCAGAAGTAAAAGCTTTCAATATCTTTGTTATTACAATGAGCCAGTAAAATTTTATTTTTCTCATTTCCATCGCAATCAAATTCTGTATTGAAAAAACTTCAATTTTGCCTTTTTGCGCAAATTGGAATCACAAGATACTTTGAATAATTCCGCCTTCGGCTCTTTGTGCTGAACCGTTGATAGCGGAGGCTCTATCAGAAGCAAGAAAAACAACTATAGATGCTACTTCCTCAACTGAAGCATATCGCTGAATCAGTGAAGTTGGTTGTTCATATTTAAAATATTCCTTAATAAACGTATCCAAGTCTTTCCCATTTTCTTTCGCGAGGTCTGTGATAAAAGCGCCGAATCCTTCGGTCCACGTCGGTCCAGGAAGAACGGAATTCACCGTCACATTAGTTCCTTTTGTCATTTCCGCCAAGCCTCTGGATAGCGTTATGAGCGATGTTTTGGATACGCCATAAGCTATGAGTTCCGGATAGGGTTTAACTCCGGCCTCACTAGATATATTTATGATTCTCCCAGCATTGCGTTCGAGCATGATCGGCAAGAATGATCTGGATAATCGTACAGCGCTCATGAGATTGGTTTGAAAGTAGTCGAGCCATTCATCGTCCATCACATCGACAAATGGCTTTACTTTAAATACGCCAGTATTGTTAATCAAGACATCTAATGCACCAATTTCGTTTACCTTGTTAATGAGTTCGTCGCATTCCGTTTTAACGGCAACATTCGCTCTAACTCCATAAACGGTTCCTAAGGATGAAAGCTCCTTCACCATAGCGTTTACATTTTCATCAGAGCGTCCGTTAATAATAACTTTAGCGCCTTCTTTCAAAAAACTGATTGCAATTGCTTTTCCGATTCCGGAGGTAGAACCTGTAATAAGGACTAATTTATTATTTAAGTTTAATTCCATAATAAACATCTCGCTTTCACAATTAGTTATTTCAGAAGAAATTAAGCAACTATGTTCTGCCCAGTGGTGCGAAACATAGTTGCTTAGAACATAAACTTTTATTTTAATTTGGCAATGATTCCGCGAGCAACACTAAGCGTTGATTGCGGGTTCTGGCCTGTAATTAAATTACCGTCGACTTCAATGTGATCGCTCCAATCTGCAGCATTAATAAAGGCAGCTTTTGCTTGACGAAGCTTGGACTCAAGAAGAAAAGGCATAAATGAATCCATACCCGCGGCTTTTTCTTCGGAATCCGTGAAGCCTGTAATGCGTTTGCCTTCCACTAAATATTTTCCATTTGCTAATTTGGCATTAACCAAACCAGCAGGTCCATGGCATACTGCGGACACGATTTTCCCAGCTTCATAGAAATCTATAAGCAAGGATTGAAGCTTAGCATTGTCTGGCAAATCAAACATCGTGCCATGGCCGCCAGGCAAGAAAATAGCATCATAATCTGAGGCACTGATTTCATCGAGTTTAATTGTATTTTCAAGGTATATTTGCGTATCAAGCAAATCTTGATGCACGCCACCACTCAAACTATTTGCATCGATAGGTGTTTTACCGCCTAAAGGACTTACAATTGTGATGTTGAATCCTTGCTTAGAAAATTCAATATACGATTCGGCAAATTCCGAGAGCCAAAGACCTGTTTTCTTTTCGTTATTGACTTGACTAGCAGAAGTTACTACTATTAATATATTTTTGCTCACTTTGTTTCTCTCCTTATTATCCTATTTGTACTTGCAATAAGATTGTAACTCTAGATGATCTATAAATCCAATTAGATTAATATGTGTTTTGAATAAATATATTTATATTAATTGAAATAAAAAATGCCACGAACAATCGTGGCACCTTAAGATTGCAATACACATAGCCATTTTCATCAACACAAAAATACTTATTCGCTCTATTTTAATTAGACATCAGTGTGTTGAAAGTAAGTACTGGTGCCACATCAAGATTGATAATTTTGAAGGAGAGCAGAAAGTAAATCTTTGAATTACTTAGAAAATGCTCCGGACTAGTCCTCCGTCGACTCGTAATGCAGTACCGTTAATAGCTGAGGAAAGAGGACTGCTCAAGAATGTGACGAAATTGGCGACTTCATCCGGACGAATGAGTCTTTGTATTATGGAGGTTGGCCGGCTTTCAGCCATAAATCGTTTTTCAGCTTCTTCAATTGTAAGTGATTCATTAGGATAAAGGTTGTTCAACCAGCTTTCAGCGCCCTCTGTTAAAGTGGACCCAGGCATAACCGTATTAACGGTCACCTTCGTTCCAGTCGTCAGCTCAGCCAAGCTACGAGATATGGATAGTTGCATTGTTTTAGTTGCACTATAATGAGCCATTTCATTAGGTGGTGAAATGGCTGCCTCACTAGCAATAAAGATGATTCGTCCATCCTTTTTTTTAATCATTTGGTTCAGGTAGTGTCGAGAAAGTCGTACACCGCTCATAACATTTACTTCAAAAAATTTAAACCAATCCTTATCGGGGGTATCAAAATAGTTAGCAGATTCAAAAATCCCCAGGTTGTTAATTAGAATATCAACGCTTTCAAATTTCTCAATTACTTGTTGGCATCCTTGCTCTGTCCCTAAGTCGGCTACTGCAGAGTCTAGTTTCGCATCAGGGCAATGTTTTTGAATTTCTTGGATCGTTTGAGATACTTTTTCTTCATGACGTCCGTTGATAAGTACTTGGACACCTTCAGCTGCTAAAGATGTAGCAATTGCTTTTCCGATTCCAGCAGTAGAACCTGTTACCAATGCTGTTTTTCCTTGTAAATAGAGTTTCATTATTCTTCCTCCTAAGTATTTATTTTGATATACCTGATTATTACATCCCTGCATGATTATCACGTAAAAATGTAAGGAATATTAACAGTAGGGTACTCTTTAAAGAGTTGTGGACCTCTGCCCTATGGATCTATGAGCAAATTTCGACATATATTAATATCATTGAGGGTGTGCATGATTACGGTTTGAATTTATTAATTCACTGGAAAGTGCGGTAACACGTATTCTCCAAGTTCTTGTATAACCTCATTTGCTGGGCGAAGTCCATCAAAAAGAGCGAAGAAGAGATGATTAACACCAATATTTTGATATATTTTTAGTAATTCCACTAATTTATTGCGCCCAATTCGGAAGCCTAGACGAATCGAAGTTGCATTCTCGTTAGGATCTTCTGCTAAATCAAGATGCATAGGCATTGAAAATGGCCGGAATTCTGTATGATTTTGCCGGGCAGCAGATTCTCGCCATGCTTTTATAACTTCCAACTGTCTCATTGGTGGTTGCGGGTAGTACATCCATCCGTCACCATTCAATCCAAGCCAATCTAGATCTTGCTGAGAAAATCCTGTTATCATTGTGGGAATTCTCTGTTTCAGTTTTGGAACGAGTGTTGCTTGTTCAATATGACCATACTTGGAATCAATTGTTGGATAATGTTCGTATAGTGCCTTCTCGAGGTATGCTAGGGCTTGCCGGAACTGTGTGCCACGACTAGGATGATCAACCCCAAGTCCTTTGAAGTCAGCTCGTCTGTCTCCCGAGGAGATACCCATAATAAACCTTTCTGGAAAGAGGGCTTCAATAGTAGCTGCTTCTTTCGCCAGCCTAAGCGGATGGCGAAGTGGAAGTACTAGTGCAGAAGTTCCAATAGTGATTTTTTTTGTCCGACTAAGCAATAATGTACCAAAAATTAGAATATCGTAAATTTGACCAACAGCAGGGTCCCCGAAGTTGGGATCTTCCAATATGACGTCTCTAAGCCAAAGTGTGGTAAATCCATAAGTTTCAGCGATTTGAGCCAGTTCAACTTGATTAGCCATATTTGGTTTGTTCATTTGATAGTTTTCTAATGGAATGTGTAGACCAAGCGTTAGTTGGCCTTCTTTGTACATGCTTTGATAGCCTTTATGATGCTCAAACATTTGTTATTCCCCCTTACATCATTTTTTTGTTCAAGTTTCGTAGAATAGTTGATGCGCATTGAGCAAATGATTGACTAACAACCTCCTGATATTTAGTTAGCATGTATTCTAGTGATCTGTATCTTTGATTCATGAGTGTTATTATATATCCGATAAGTTCTTTGTGATAAGTACGCACTTAAAAGATATATAGGTACTTTGAAGGAATATAGGAACATAAAAGTACCTATTGATAAAATATCTAATAGCTAAGGATTGTTCCAAGTTTATTATTGGCTGATAGCCAGAGAAGGAGCAAATGTTCAATAGAGATATGCTTCGAAGGAGTGTTTAAGTTAGTCTGAGGAAATTATTTACAGTTGATCCAGCACATTTGTGATTAGTGTTTAGATGAATTTGATTTAATTAATATAGCTCTAGCGTAGCAAAGTATATTATGTCTATTTTCCTGATTTATAGACGAGCCCTTTTACGGATGAAGGCAACCGTAAACAATAGGAGGGGAATTCCGATAAACTCGGTCGGCAACAAGTACTGGATACCGAACTGAATCTGAATATGGGAAGCGTACAACCCATCCTGTGGAAACAACCATGCAAGAATAAAAATGACCGGAGCTACGATCCAGATAGTATGTTTCCAGCGTTTTATTCCCGAAAGTTGGGAAATACCGTAGCTTGCAGCGAATAAATAGACGCTCAATTTTATAAATACGCTGAAGAACCAAATAACTGTAGAGAAAATTTCAACATTTTGTATGAATTCCATTACTGAGACGTATCTCATCATTTCAAAAGTCGGAAACAAAATTTTGGCAGAAAGCTCAGGACCGAAGATTGATAGGGCCGTCAAAGTCAGGATACTTGAGATGAAGGATCCGACTGCAACACCCCATACAGCACTGTTAGTACCTTGACGGGAATTCTCCATAAACTTGGTTACAATCAACAGAAACACAGTATCCCCTAGCACTGAAACAGGTGCGAGGCTACCTTGAAAAATCGACTGGAATCCGGAATCCGTGAAAACAGGAAGAATTTGCTCCCATTCATAATTGTTAAAGCTTAGGCACATAATCACAATAATAATTGCTAATATAATAGGTCCGACTAGCTGGCTGCAGCGTGCAATAGCTTCGATCCCTCCTAACCCGACCAAACTTATCACGATCAGAATCATCATTAGCATAAGTACACTTATTGGAGTTCGGTCAAACATTATCATTTGAATGAAATTCGCAAATTGTCTAAGAAGTGTGCCCGAGATGAAGATCCACGCTGCTAAAAAGGGAATTACCACCAATTTTCCAAGCCACCCGCCAAGAATTTTTCGACTGAATTCAACAAAAGTCAATTCGGGATAACGACGAGACAAAGCTCCAATTAAGAAAGTAATTCCACAGGCAAAAACACCCCCTAAAAGAAAAGACATCCAAGCATCTTGCTTTGCCATTTGAATGGCAATTGACTGGCTCGATAGCAAGGTCATCGCCATCTCAATGGAAAAAGTCATCCAGAACACTTGGCTGGAAGAAATTTTGGTCGTAGTCATGAGATTTTTTCTCCTCCTGCCAATGCAAACCAGGCCCTGTTAACCCGATTTGGGTTATTGAGAAATTCGCTTTTACGTCAAGTTCTGCCTTAGTAAAATGGTAATTCCAATTCTCCATTATTTCTTTCCAATATTGTGGGTTGCTTCTGTGCAATACCTCACCGAATCCAAAAATATCTTCGCCGTACTTTTTTTGCATTTTAACGATTACCTGTTTCGCAGCTTTGGCTGCTTCCTTTTCCAGAGCTAGTTTGACCAGCTTGACATTATCAGGATGGCGAAGATCTAGCCTGCTTTGGTTCTCACGAATGACTCCCTTCCCGTATAGCTGAATATGCATGACAACTTTGTCACCTTTTACTTCCGACTGTATTTTGCGTCCATTTTGCGAAAGGTGAAGGCTGACACTATCTTGAGAGTTCGGTACGAGTGCTGAAACGGTTGTACGGGCTAACATACCTGTTAACCAATTAACATATATTGCTTCCTCTGGCTGGATAAACCCTTTCAATTTCAATTCATCATCAAAAATGCCTAAGCCGTTGATCTGAAATGCTTGTTTGTTCATTGCATTCTGGTTCTCGTATTCATTTTGGTCTAAAGAAATTACAGGTAATACAGGGCTGATGCCATGATTGCTAGCTGCTCTTAGAAATCTCATGAATGTCAATTGATTCATACCACTTGTATGCTCTAATTCCTTTAATGCGCCAATAGCAGGAATCTTCTCAAGAGGATATGCCGTTTCGAGCAACTCCCTTGCGGTGGTACCTTTTACAACGAAGATATCAGTGCGCAACCTGACTTCGGGGTTTCGAGAATGCTCATCTAACATATTGACGATGCCATCCTTCGCGAATTCCTCACCGAGAACAATTACCCTACGATGACTGGGAAACACTCGACGAGAAAGTTTTCCCTGCATATTCACTGCAGCTTGACTCACATTCTGGCCTCTTCCAGAAACGACCATATAGCCGTTATTACCTGAGGAAGAACCGTTTCCTGACCCACCGCCGGCTCCACCTTGTTGACTTGGAACTAGAATTTGGCCGCTCAGTACGATATCTCCATTCGCATCCCGATCAACCCCGGAGCAGATCCAGATGGCTCGATCGTTTAGTTCTTCTTGATCCCAGCATGAGACTGTGAACAGTTGAAACAAGGCTAAGACTATGCCGAATTTTCGATACATAAACCGTCACCTTTTCTTTGAAAAACGTAGGTTGCTGATTATAAGGGGGCGTTTGTTATCACTTCTCGGTGCGTTTTTTCGATTGACGCAGCAAGCTTCGCCTAGGAGCTCGAAAGATGATATCTTGAGTAAACCCTGTTGTTTCGGAGGATACAGGAGTGAGGTAGGGGATGCCGAATGAATTCAAACATGATAAATGAATAAGGATCGCGGTAAACCCAACCAGAATGCCGTAAATACCAATAAATCCTGCTAGCAATAGCATCGGAAAACGAAGAATCCGAAGTGCAGTGCCAAGATTGTAGCGAGGTATGCCAAAGGATGCGATTCCCGTCGTGGCAACGACAATTACCATGGGAGCGGAAATGATGCCCGCTGCAACAGCTGATTGTCCAATAACTAAAGCACCAACGATACTGACAGCTGATCCAATTGCCTTCGGCAGCCGAACACCGGCTTCACGAAGGGCTTCAAACATAAATTCCATTAGAATCGCTTCAACGACTGCAGGAAAAGGGACTCCTTCTCTCGCCGCTGCTATGCTTATTAGAAGAACCGTAGGAATGATTTGAGGATGAAATGTCGTCAAAGCGACGTAAATTGACGGAAGTAGAAGGGCAATCAGGAACATGCAGTACCTGACCCATCGTACAAGCGTCGTGTAAATCGCTCTCTCGTAGTAATCTTCAGATGCTTGAAGACCAGACCAGAATGTCATAGGAACGATGAGAACAAAAGGTGTATTCGCTGTTACAATCGCAACTTTACCTTCCAATAACGCCCCGCATACCACATCAGGACGCTCAGTGTTTTGAATCTGGGGAAAGGGAGAATACGGAGTATCTTCGATCATTTCCTCAATATATCCCGATTCTAAGACTCCATTGATTTTGATTTGACTGATGCGCCGTATGACTTCTTCAACAATAGAGGGTTTAGCAACCCCTTGTAAATATAAAATTTCTACTTTTGTTCCTGTTTGCTCTCCGACTTGGAACGCTTTGTTAACCAAATGTGGAGTGCTGAGCCTCCTACGAATCAAACTGGTGTTTACTCTCAAAGATTCAGTAAAGCCGTCACGAGGACCTCGGACGACAGATTCCGTGGAAGGTTCTTCGACATTACGTTCTTGGTAATGCTGGAAGTCCGCTAGCAGTACCTCGGATTCTCCTGCTGCAAAGAGGGCCACGTTCCCCGTTAGAACTCCCTCAACGATTGCCTCAGAATTAACTGCACTGGACACTCTCAACACTGGAAGCAGAAGTCTGTGGACTTTCTGAGTAAAGGGAGGGATGTCTTCACAAACAGGAAACCCTTGATATATTAAAGGCTTTAAAATTATTTGTTCAACCAATTTAGTATCGCATAAACCTTCTACATAAACGAGCAACAGCTTTTGACCGCCTATTTGGAACTTTGAAAACACCAAGTCGGATGAATCATGAAGAAGTTCCCGTAGAATAGCCTCGTTCTCTGCAAGATCTGATGTAAAAACCTTCTGAGCGGATCTCATGAAACAACCCTCCAGTTCAAATATTAATATGAGCCTTGGAGGGGGATATTATGCAAATAATGTTAAAATATTTGACTAATGTTAGAGTTTCCAGTAGTCCTACTTCACGACAAAGTTATGGCATTAGACTGGGAAAAATAAAGCATTGGATTCCCCAATTTGGGGCATGGTAAATTCTTGAAGTACATCCTTGATGAACCCTCACGTTCAGATCATTCTTAGGGAATTGTAAATTAGCGATTACTACGTTTTACAACCGCTTTTTATAAAGAAAATGATATATCACTAAACTTATCCGACTAAATTATAAATATATTTATTCTTGTAGAACGAAAACCTAATTTGTTTTATGAAATTAGTGGGAGTAATATAGTGCATGTAATAAAGGTAGGCAGTGAGAGGGGTATTAGATTGGTGATGTTTTGAAGAAATCATAGCTTGAAATCCATAAGAAAGGATTGAAAATGGCAGTAACAAGTCACTTAGATTAATAAACCACAGTTGCTAAGGTAATCAAAAATAGTTTGAAAATTTATTAATATGAGGTGATAAGCATGAAGTTTTGGATCTACATTATAGCTCTATTAGCTGGTGTTTCATTAAGTGTGGAAGGTGCTATCTATGGGGAATTAGGTAAATCTATCGGAAAAATGGAGAGTAGCTTCTATAATTTTTTTGTTGGGTCAATCATTATTGCAATAGTGTTGCTGTTTTTCGGAAAGGGATCATTAAGTTATACATTTAAAGCTCCGAAATGGCAGTTGACAGGTGGGCTTTTGGGGATTACTTACTTAACGATTCTGATAATTAGTATACCAATTGTTGGCGTTGGGCTGTCGATGGTTAGCATTATCGTTGGACAAATGGCAATGAGCATCATTATAGAATATAAGGGATGGTTAGGAAGCAAGGCAACTATGATACAAAAAGAAAAAGTAATCGCAGTGCTATTAATGGCTGTTTCTTTGCTATTAATTTTTTAAGGGGGGTATATCAATGGCAATTATGATATTACTTGCCTCTATTATTGGAGGCGTTCTGTTAAGTGCCCAATCATCTATTAATGGGGCATTTAGTAAAAAAGCAGGTACATTTGAAAGTACCTTCCTAACATTCATTACAGGTGCAATGATACTTGCCATAGCTATTTTATTTTTTGGAAAAGGAGATCTATTAGCAGTTTTAGGTGCTCCGAAGTGGCAATTAAGTGCAGTTTGGTTTGGAGTTGGATACTTATTTTTAACAATTTTGGCAGTTCCCAAAATTGGTGTTATCGCAACGAATATTACAACTGTTATTGGTCAGCTGGCAACTGGAATGTTGATTGATCATTTTGGGTGGTTTGGCGGTTTGCAAATAACATTTGATTGGAAAAGGGGATTGGCAATTATACTTATGTTGGTAGCACTTTGGTTAGTTTATGTTGCCAATACTAAGGGTGAAAAAAAAGAACTTCGAGCTAATCAATCATGAACAATCTTTTAAAACTTTTAATAGTGAGAGACAAAGTTGTGCAGTCTTTTTCTTTTATTTGTTGTTTAATTTACACGACGCTATCAGTGAGATTATTTCTGTTGGTGGACTACGTTTGACTAAAGTTAGATGTGAGTTGATAAATCAAGTTTTGAAGTGAAAAAGCGTTCACTCTATTGGGTGTACGCTTTTTTTTATTTCCTTATTTGGAGGAGGTCTTTAGTTTTACTTAGTTGGATTACGGCAGATCTAGAGAAATATATACAGATTATAAGGTGTTACGAAAGGCTCTTATAGAATTAAAAAGTGTTTCCGAGGTAAATCAAAAAAAATGACACTTTGAACGATAGGGATATGAGGAAAAAACTTTCTAAATCTATAGCTACATCATGATGAGGATTCCAGCAAGGCAGCCTCATTAAAGTTAACGGGTAGATTTGCATAGAAAGTTCTTTCTTCCTAGAAACTAATGGGTGTAATCCCGCTATATCCTATACCTAGATCTTCCAATGTTTCTGACAGTATTTAAGGACAAGAATGGTGAAAAAAGAGATTTCAAGAACGATCGTTCAAATATATCTTGACCGATCGTTCTTGAAATAGTATTGTTACTTTGAAAGGAGGGATACATGCGATGGCCAGGACAAAAGAATTCAATGAAGACGCCGTGTTGCTCAAATCTATACAGTTATTTTGGGAACAAGGCTACGAAAAGACAACCATGCAGGATCTTGTCTCCCATATGGAGATTCATAAAGGGAGCTTATATGATACCTTCGGAGATAAACATTCCCTATATATCAGAGCATTGAAGCGTTATAGCGATATGTTCGAACAATCGATAAAGCGTCGTATGGCCGATACCTGTTCGGCCAAGGAGGCCATTCGATTGTTGTTTGAGATAGCCATACACCAGCGGGAAGATATTCCTCAAGGCTGCTTCATCGTGAATACTGCGGTAGAGCTATCCAGACATGATGCTGAGGCCAGAGAGTGTGTCCGTCAGGACTGGGCGCGTCTAGAGGGGATAATCCGCGATTTGATAGTGGATGGAAAAAATGCTGGGGAGTTTGTTGAAACGCTTGACGTTGATCACCTTGCATGTTTTTTGAATAATGCTTTAATTGGCCTTCGAGTAATGGTTAAAACCATTAATGACAGAGAAAAATTAAATCACATAGTTGAAATGAATATGTCACTACTGAAGTGAGAGGATGAGTAATAATGAGTAGACTTGATGGAAAAGTAGCTTTAATTACAGGCGGAAATAGCGGAATAGGTTTGGCAAGCGCGAAATTGTTTGTTGCGGAAGGTGCAAAAGTCGTCATAACAGGTCGAAATCTAACCACATTAAACGCTGCGGCTTCAGAGCTTGGCGAAAGCGCAATTGCGATTCAAGCGGATTCTGCGGACCCAGAAAGCATGGAGCATGCAGTGTCCACTACGGTAAAGACATTAGGCAGACTTGACATTGTGTTTGCTAATGCCGGGATTGCATCATCTACGCCTTTAGGAAGTACGACGCTGTCTGTATTTGAAGATGTGCTCAAGGTAAACGTAACCGGAGTATTTTTCACGATACAAGCTGCCCTGCCCTACCTAAAAGAAGGAGCTTCAGTCATCCTCACAGGCTCAACGCGTGCAACAGATGGGTATCCTGAAAGATCGGCCTATGCGGCGAGCAAAGGTGCAGTCAGCAGTATGGCTAGAGTTCTCGTCTCCGAGCT
Organism: Paenibacillus sp. WC2504; assembly: GCF_052682475.1. Taxonomy (NCBI): domain Bacteria; kingdom Bacillati; phylum Bacillota; class Bacilli; order Caryophanales; family Paenibacillaceae; genus Paenibacillus; species Paenibacillus sp. WC2504. Next base: position 6,118,063 of record NZ_JBQZFH010000001.1, on the reverse strand, counting down.
ATCGCCGCTAGGCATCCGAGTAAACACAGTGGTTCCAGGAGCAACCCATTCTCCTATTTGGAAAAAGTCAACAACCGAGGAATTAGAGAAACTCGAGGCTTACCACGCGAGTTACATTCCTCTTAAACGAATGGGTAATCCGGAGGAAGTAGCCCAAGCAGCATTATTTCTGGCTTCGGATCATTCGTCATATATACAAGGGGCAGAAATCGTCATTGACGGAGGATCATCAGCGGCCCCGCTGGGAGCGCCGATATACCATCAACGATAAAAATTGGTGAGGGTGTATACCTACTTTTAGGGAAAGCTTTTCAGAATAAATACTATTAATAACTACAAAAAGGAGTGCATGCCCATGTCAAACTTGTACGATAAAACAACGACAGGACTTCTATTGGTCGATCCTTATAACGATTTTTTATCAGAGGATGGCAAACTTTATCCTCGAACGAAAGAAGTATCGGAATCTGTAAACACGATCAAACATTTAAAAGAGACCGTTCAAGGTGCTCGTAAAGCTGGTATTCGTGTTTTTTATGTGCCTCATCACAGATCCGAGCTAAATGATTACGATTCTTGGCTGCATCCAACGCCTTATCAACTTAAAGCAAAACAAGGTCAGGTGTTTGCCAAAGATTCATGGGGGGGAGAATTCCATCCAGACTTCCAGCCTCAACAAGGTGATGTGATTATTAAAGAGCATTGGGCAAGCAGCGGATTCGCTAACACGGATCTAGATCATCAGCTTAAAATGCATGGCCTGCAAAAAATTATCATTATCGGAATGTTAGCCAATACATGCATCGAAGCAACCGCGAGATTCGGCATGGAGCTCGGCTATCATGTAACTCTTATCAAAGATGCGACATCAGCTTTTACAAAAGAGGCGATGCATGCGGCGCATGAAATTAACGGCCCTACTTTTGCGCATGCCATACTCACAACTGAACAACTTCTTTCCAAACTGTAAAAGAGAATAAAAACTAGCGTTTACAAGGGTAAACGAACAATGATCACAAATCCAATGTACAGGTAAGATAAGGACGGTTCTCAACATGAATGACAAAGTTGTAATGCCGATTTGGACCTTTGGACTGTTCATCGTGCTAATGAACACTACGATGTTTAATGTCTCTATTCCGAGTATTATTCAGGATATTGGTGTTTCAGCGTCCCTCGCTTCATGGATTATTTCAAGTTACTCGATAGGCTATGCCTTATCGACCGTGATTTTCAGTAGGCTCTCCGACGTATTGCCGATTCGAAGACTGCTGACTATTGGACTAGCAATATTGGGTCTAGCATCGATTTTCGGCATTTTTGCTTCGAATTTTCAATCGCTATTGTTCGCTCGAGTCGCGCAGTCTGCAGGCGCAGGTGTGACGGCAGGGCTCGGTCTTGTTATCGCCAGTCGGTATATTCCTTATGAAAGACGAGGCAGAGCAATATCAATGATTTCGGCGGGAGCTGCCATGGCATTCGGACTGGGGCCGATCGTTGGAGGGGTGATCACCGAATATATTGGCTGGAACGGGTTGTTCGGCGTCACGAGTCTTGTGTTTGTGATTCTTCCGGTTCTACTGCGATTGCTTCCCAAAGAGCAGCCAAAACCATTCCGTTTTGATATACTAGGCGCCGTCCTGACTATTTTCAACGCTGTGGCGATTCTGACGGCCGTCACGCAGCGATCATTCATATTGATGACAGTCGGAATTATATCAATAGCTGCCCATATTTGGCATCTCAAGCGAAAGAAAGAATCTTTCATCAATCCTAAACTATTTGCAAAACCGATGTATAGGGGACTGCTCCCTGTCGGCTTCTGTATCTTGGTGCTGAATCTCGGAAATTTGTTTATCATGCCGTTGACGCTTGCTAATCTCTACGGAGACTCGCCGCTGATCATCGGCCTTATGATTGCACCTGGAGCTATTTTATCTGCTTTCCTGACACGCTTTATTGGGCGCTGGATTGACAGGTATGGTAATATACGCGTTCTAATTCTAGGGCATGTCACATTAGCCTTGATTTTGTTTGTTTTTTGGGCGATTCTCGACTCATCGCCTGCCGTAATCTTGTTCGGGTACTTATTCTTCTCGCCTGCGGCCTCTGCATCGTTAGCTTCATTAAATAATGAAACATCTCGTATTTTGCCATCCAACTTGATTGGTTCCGGCATGGGCTTCATGCAACTCATTCAGTTTTTCGGTGGATCGCTTTCCGTTGCGATTTGCGGTATGTTGCTCGAATATCAAAAGAAACATTCACTTGTCCATGCCTATGAATTTGTGTATGCCGTCTTGATAGCAGTAAGTGTTTGTTCGTTATGCTTACTGCTTCGATATCTGCTGTCGAGTCGCCGAGTCCATTCTTTACCTGACAATGAGGCAAGATGTGCCTAAAAAGAGGAATAGAAATTGAAAATAAATAAAATATAAATAGAAAAATGGAGAAGTGAATATGCACACGTACAACCAATTTACAGTTAATCGAAAAACACTAGCTTTTTGGCGAATTACTTTTCATAATCCACCTATAAATCTCCTCGATCCTGACACAATCTTTGAATTGTTAACTCTCATGGATCAAATCGAGACAGACCCAGATTTGAAGGTCGTTGTTTTCGATAGCGCCGATCCTGAATATTTCATTGCGCACTACGATATGGCGCGGGCAGGTGAAAAGCAACAAACACCAAAGGAGATCGAGCTTCCAGCTTGGATTGATTTCGCTGCGCGACTTTACAGAACCTCGGTTGTTACCATTGCTGAAATTAGAGGACGGGCAAGAGGAGTCGGTAGTGAGTTTGCCTTGGCTTGCGATATGCGGTTCGCAAGTGAGGAGAAGGCAATCTTTGGACAGCCTGAGGTTGGTGTTGGCGTCGTACCCGGGGGAGGTGCCAACGAGGCTTTGGCTCGGTTGGCGGGACGTGCTCGAGCAATTGAAATTGTTCTTGGCGCTGACGACTTCGATGCCGCAACAGCAGAACGTTATGGATGGATTAACAGAGCTATTCCAGATGAAGATTTATTTTGTTTTGTAGAAAACTTGGCTCGCAGAATTTCTTCATTTGATAAACAGACGCTACATGAAGCGAAGAAACTTCTTAATCGGACCGGAGTTCCTGAAGCCACGGAAATGCTGGAATCTCGAACAGCCTTTATCACTGGAGCGATGTCAGCAAACACGCAGAAAAAAGTGTCGACTGCCTTTACACGTGGTCTTGGCAAACCAGGTGATTTTGAACTTCATTTAGGTCACCATGTGGGGAATTTGGAATAATAGTCATAGTATGCCTCATGGTCCAGCGAGGAGATATGTCTTATATCGTCTCTACATTCTGATTATGAATCCTTGCCAGATGTTATCCGAGAAAAGGTACAGGGAATAAGCGAGTTTGAAATTAAGGTAGTAACAACTATTTTAACTGATGAGCAAGGAACTAATACGGCTGACCAAACAAAAGATATTGAAGCATTAGTCTATACGGTACTGGTATATTTAAAAAGCGCTTTGCAATATAAGCGAGCATTAGGAAAGGATGTTTTATCTCTCGTTCAGGCGCAATTTAACCGGGAGTGGGATGAAATTCTTGTCATCCTACAGAAAGAAAAAAGAAGAAAGCCGGCATCCTTGAGGATGTCGGCTTTTCATTTTTAATTTGTAAAAACATAATTTTATGAAGTTATATAAAGGATCGGTAACTATATTCAGAACATGGTTAGACAGCTGAAGCAAGGATGCCTCAAGCATCCAATACGAGGAACATCTATCTTTTAGAAGGAAAACGGAATCTTAATTCAAGTTCATCAATGATACACGTTACAATTATGAACCGTTCAGATTAAGGTTAAAGGTTTTTATATATGAATAAAATGATTTCCAAATGTGGATTATATATACTGTTCTAATTCATTAAATGTCATTTTAATGCAGAGGTGACCAATCATGGTTTTTTTCAAAAGTACTGTTTCAGAAGAAAATAAGTCTAAGTCAAAACCTTTGATTGATGAGCTCCAAAATTTAAATAGAGTACACACTCCGCTTTCCTTAGAACTGATTGAAAATTTACAAAAAATTCAATCCATTTATGAAAATTGTCTGTATGTCGTCTTTCACAACTTTTTGATCTCTGGAAAAACAAGTGCAGTGCTTATTTATATCGAAGGACTGTCAGATACGGAAATGATCGATGAATATGTTCTTACACCACTTATGCAGGGGACATCGGTGGAATCATATAATGCGAAAACCATTATTCAACAAAAAATCTCTCTTTCCAACCAAAAAGAATTAACCACGGTCGAAGAAGTCATAGAACAGATTTCAGAAGGCAATCCTGTCCTTCTGATTGATAAAGAACAGCAAGCAGTTGCATTAGGGCTTGCAAAGTGGGACAAGCGCGCTATTGCTGAGCCAATAGCTGAACCTGTAATAAGGGGATCTCGAGAAGGATTTACGGAAACACTATCTGTCAATATATCATTATTATTGAGAAGAATTAAAAGTCCGTTACTTAAAATGAACTCGTTAAAAATCGGGCGTTATACCCAGACTCAAGTTATTATCTCTTATATTGATGGTCTTGCAGACCCTAACTTGGTTCAAGAGGTAATGAGCCGGATAGAACGAGTAGATATTGATGGTGTTCTTGAAAGCGGATATATCGAAGAGATGATCGAGGATAATCCATTCTCCCCATTTCCTCAGTTCTTAACTACAGAAAGACCTGATGTTGTCTCAGCGCAATTGTTAGAGGGGCGTGTAGCTATTTTGGTTGATGGTACCCCAATTAGTATTATCGCACCTGTGACTTTTTTCTCCTTGTTACAGTCGTCTGAGGACTATTATCAGAGGTTCATGGTGGGAACAGCGATTCGTTGGCTTCGTTACTTTTTCGTTGGGATTGCCTTGCTAGCCCCTTCGGCTTACGTATCGATTCTTACATATCATCAAGAAATGGTACCAACTACTCTCCTGCTTAGCATTGCTAAATCACGAGAAGAAATACCATTCCCGGCATTCTTTGAAGCCCTCATCATGGAGGTTACTTTCGAGGCACTTCGTGAAGCAGGTATCAGGCTGCCCAAACAGGTAGGGGCTGCCGTGAGTATCGTAGGCGCCCTTGTCATAGGTCAAGCTGCTACTGCAGCTGGACTTGTCTCATCACCTATGGTGATGGTAGTGGCGATAACAGGAGTGGCTTCTTTTATGATCCCTCATTTCAGTGTAGGGATTTCAATAAGATTGCTGCGCTTTCCTATTATGATTATGGCTGGGTTACTGGGGTTTCTTGGATTAATTCTTAGTGTAATCACGATTGTCATTCATCTTAGCACACTTCGTTCTTACGGAGTCCCGTACCTCTCTCCATTAGCTCCTATGAAAGCCCGTGATATGAAGGACGTGTTAGTCCGCGCTCCATGGTGGATGCTGAATACGCGTCCGCACTTGACCGGAAAAGGCAACAAATATCGACAATCCTCCGTACAAAAATCTGGCCCGACTAAGAGAGATGAAACAGATTGATTGAAAAAGGAAAAATTTCAGCATTTCAAATGGCGATGATTATGTATCCGGTGGTGGTAGCAACTGGGGATCTTATCATACCGGCTTTTACAGCAAAATTTGCGAAGAGAGATGTTTGGCTATCCCCGATTTTGGGCTCCCTTTTAGGATTTCTTATCGTATACATCGTTTATCAATTACACAATCTCTTTCCTAAGCAGACGCTTGTTCAGTATGTGGAGCGGATTTTCGGCAGAATTCCCGGAAAAGTAATCGGTATTACTTATTTATTTTTTATATTGCACGGCAATAGTACGATCATTAAACAATATGGAGGGTTCATAACGGGTGTCTTTCTTCGTACAACACCAACGATCGTAGTCATCGGAAGCATGTTATTGGTTTGTTCCTTTGCTGTACGCGGAGGCCTCGAAGTGATAGCAAGATGTGCTCAGTTGTTTGTGCCTTTGGTGATGTTGACATGGATTCTCATACTGGTTCTTCTTATTCCTGATATGGAAACCAAAAATATGCTTCCTGTACTTGCGAATGGAATCATGCCCTCCATTCAAGGGGCTATACCTACATCGAGTTGGTTCGCTCATTTCGTATTCATTAATTTCATGCTCCCTTTCTTAACTGACCTGAAAAAAGGGGTGAAATGGGGGATGATTTCGGTATGTGCTTGCATGTTAACTTTAACGTTGATCACGATATCCACCCTGTTTATATTTGGAGATATAACATCTCAGCTCACTTATCCGGTAATGATGGCGATTAAGTATATCAATGTGGGCACCTTTATCGACCATGTAGAGTCGATCATGATGGCGATCTGGGTGATAGGTACATTTATCAAGATCTCAGTGTTTTATTATGCGTTTGTGCTTGGCATCTCTCAATGGTTGAATTTATCTGACTATAGGCCTATGGTGTTTCCAAGCGGCTTTTTATTGGTAATATTCACGATTTGGGTTGCACCTGACGCACAAGAATTTTTCCATTATCTCGGGACATACCTACCATTTGTAAACATGACGTTCGAAATAGTGCTCCCGGTGATGTTGCTGCTCACGGCTCTGTTGCAGAAAAAATTCAGAGACATTAGGGAGGGTAAAATGAATGAAGGTCCCTTATAGGAACCAAATTTCAAGAATTCTTCTTCTATCCATGTATGGATATTCTTTTTTAATTCTCACAGGTTGCTGGGACAGAAGAGAGGTTAATGAAATGGCAATAATAATGGGGAATGCTATAGACAAAAAAGATAATGATATGATCGAGCTTTCCGTACAAGTATTCATACCTAATCCAGGGGGAGCAGGGGATCAGAAAGGAATATCATCTGGGGGCGATAAAGGGAAGACATTTGTAAGATCGGCTACGGGTGTAACGGTAGCAGATGCCGGGGCAAAGCTAAAAGAAAAATTTCCAAGGGAAATTTTCTGGGGACACAGTAAGGTTCTTATCATTGGAGAAAAAATGGCAAAGGAAGGAGTAAGTGATTTAGTTGACCATATGATGCGATATCCAGAAGCGCGCGTACGCGTCAAGGTATTTATTTGCAATGGAGATGCAAAACATATTCTGGAATTAAGTCCCCCTCTGGAAAATAGTACGGTGAACGCGCTTCGGCAGATGACAGATCTGCATTCTGTGATAGATATACCGCTTAAAACTTTTGCTCAAATGTTGGCAGGGAATGCCGGTGCGGCGGCTGTACCCTGGATTAAAATTCTGCCGTCAGAACCACATAAGAGTAAAAATCAAACGGTTCCTTACATAAAAGGAACAGCTATTTTTAAGAATGATAAAATGGTTGGACATATTGACGAAACCGTCACAAAAGGGGTTCTCTGGCTTAGAAATGAGATGAAACCAGCCGAATTGACGGTTACTTCTAAAGACGCAAAAGGATTTGTAACGTTAAATGTTAAGAAGAGCAAAAGCGAATTAGATCCTCAGATTAAAGATAATCAATGGAGCGTAACGGTCAAGATTAAAGAAGAAGCTATCGTAATACAAAATACAACTAACCTTTCACTTAAAAATCCAAAATTTTCAAAGTCATTAGAAAGAGATTTAAACGAAAACATTGAAAATCGTGTGAGTGCCGCTCTGGCACAAGTACAAAAAGAGATGCATGCGGATATCCTTGGCTTTGCAGAAGCCTTTTACCGGAAGTATCCCAAAGAGTGGGAAAAATCAAAGGAAAACTGGGATGAAATATTTCCCACAATAAATGTGAATATTCAAGTGACGTCAAAAATACAAAGTACTGGCCTATCTGATACAGGTATAAGCAGACCTGAAAAGGATGTGAAACAGAAATGAAATGGGTATCTGTCATGGGTATAACGTTGATTGTGCTGGTGATTTTTCAATTTGAATGGCTAAAAATCAAACATCTCTGGAAAGAGAAAGTTTCCTTTTCCACAATTATGGTCTTAGGATACATCCTTGCCGTTACCCTTGTTTTCTATCCGGATCTACCGGGTCCTACCCACGTGTTAGAGGTGATTTATGAACCCTTTGCAAAGATTCTTGAATAACTTCTATCAAGATTGCTGAGGACTTGAAATGTCAAACACGTACTGGGATTTCTTATCTTAATACTTAGTATAATAGCGATTATCATTCATCTATACATGGTTCGTACTTACGGTGTCCAGTATCTCCCTTCATTAGCTCCGATGAAAGAACGTGATAGGAAGGACGTGTTAGTCCGTGTCCCAAGGTGGAATGTTGAACACTCGTCCGCACTTAACCGGAAAAGGAAACAAGTGCCGACAAACCTGCATACAAAAATCTTGTCTGACTAAGAGAGATGAAACAGATTGATAGAAAAAGGTAAAATTTCTGCATTACAAATGGCGATGATTATGTATCCGGTGGTGGTGGCAACAGGGGATCTTATCATACCGGCTTTTTCAGCAAAATTTGCAAAGAGGGATGTATGGCTATCCCCCGTTTGGGGCTCCCTTATGGGATTTCTTATCGTATATATCGTTTATCGATTACACAAGCTCTATCCTAAGAGGACGCTTGTTCAGTATGTCGAGCAGATTTTCGGGCGAATTCCCGGAAAGGTAATCGGTATTGCTTATTTATTTTTTATTCTGCATGGCAATAGTACGATCATAAGACAATATGGAGGGTTCATAACGGATGTCTTTCTTCGTACAACACCAACGATCGTAGTCATCGGAAGCATGTTGTTGGTTTGTTCCTTTGCTGTACGCGGAGGCCTCGAAGTGATAGCGAGATGTGCTCAGTTGTTTGTGCCATTGGTGATGTTGACATGGATTCTCATACTGGTCCTACTTATTCCTGATATGGAAACCAAAAATATGCTTCCTATACTAGCGAAGGGAATCATGCCTTCCATTCAAGGGGCGATACCTACATCGAGTTGGTTCGCTCATTTCGTACTCATTAATTTCATGCTCCCTTTCTTAACTGACCTGAAAAAAGGGGTGAAATGGGGGATGATTTCGGTATGTGCTTGCATGTTAACTTTAACGTTGATCACGATATCCACCCTGTTTATATTTGGAGATATAACATCTCAGCTCACTTACCCGGTAATGATGGCGATTAAGTATATCTATGTGGGCACCTTTATCGAACATGTAGAGTCAATCATGATGGCGATCTGGGTGATAGGTACATTTATCAAGATCACAATGCTTTATTATGCGTTTGTGCTCGGTATCTCTCAATGGTTGAATTTATCTGACTATAGGCCAATGGTGTTTCCAAGCGGTTTCTTGCTGGTAGTATTCACTATTTGGGTTGCACCTGACGCACAAGAATTTTTCCGTTATCTCGGGATATACCTACCATTTGTAAAATTGACATTCGAAATAGCGCTCCCGGTGATGTTGCTGCTCACGGCTCTACTACAGAAAAGATTCCGAGAAATAAGAAATGGCAAAAGGGATGTAGGTCCTTTATAGTCCCGTGTGTTGGGGTGGGGGAAGGAAGTAGTGGAACTGATGGAGCAGATGCAAGATATGGAAGGAGGAGTAAAAGAATAAAAACTGCTAGTAAAGTTTGAACTCCCATGAAAAATTAACATAGCAGTGCCTGGAAAAAGACAATAGTAAAGAAGACGCAGCTTGTTCATTTTTTTAATGGGGTGCAGCGCCCATTGAGAAGTCAGGAGACTTCTGAAATTGTCACAGAATAACCTAAGCTTTCTAGTCGTCGAACTGCATACTTTACAATAGGATTGTTGTTTTTGTTTATCTAAATAATCTTCGCTAAAGTCCACGTGCTTTTCTTTACGAGTTAAAAGATAGAAGGCAATTCTTGGCCATAGTATGTGCCACATTTATGGCTGCTTTTTTTACTTTTCGTCCATGATGAACGTCTTAAAACCTCTAGGATAGAGCTAGATTAGGGGCATAAGGACCGACCCAATGAGCCTGAAAATGATAAGAGTGGTCTTCCTTATGACCATTTCATCGTATTATATGTGAATTTCCGCTGGGAATCGAACAGATTCTTGGCATTTATCGGCACAGATTCTTGTGATGAGCAGGCGCTGTGGTAGACTACAGTTACTGTCATTAGACAAACTGAGTTATTTAAATCTTTCTTTTGCTATCCTTATTAACTCAGATACGGCTGGAGTATAGTATGAATCTTTGCGGCGAACAAATAATGTCGCAGTTTTGAATAATTGTTCTGATATTGTTTGAATTTGAAGACTATAGTACTCATTCGCTCTCTCGACAACTGAACGGGGCAATAGCGAAATGCCGAGCCCTGCATGAATACATCCAAGGATTCCTTCAACTGTACCAAACTCCATAATTTTGGAAGGCTTTATTCCTTTGAGGCCTAACCAATCTTCATATTTTTGACGATATGAGCAACCAATTCTAAAAACTAGTAGAGTTTGTTTTTGTAACTCTTCAATTCGCTCAATTGATAAGTATTGTCCGCCTGTTACGAGTACAAGCTCTTCATAACCGATCTCCGTTGTTTCTAACTCTTCATGCTCAATTGGTGCAGATACGAATGCGCCGTCCAACTCAAACTTCAGAA
>NZ_JBQZFH010000001.1:0-1302500 GCF_052682475.1 Paenibacillus sp. WC2504 | reverse complement strand
ATTTATCTGGTTTGAATGTACCATCTTCGTATCCTTCAAACACTTGTTTGGATGCCAAGCTAGCTATGTAACGCATTGCCCATTGAGCACCTTTGAGGTCGTCAAAGTTAATGCGGATTTGAATGTTGCCGCTAATTTTACCGTTGTTGTTTTTACCGTTATTAATAGAAGTGTTATAGCTATTGTTACCTTTACCACGATCATCATGGTCATTCCCTTTGGCAAACGCTGCAGAAGCGCCTCCCATTACCATTGTTAAAACAAGTCCTGTTGCTACAGCTTTCTTCATTAGGTTCTTTTTCATATCAAGTTCCCTCTCCCATATTCATATAGTTGGTATAAATAATGTGGAGCCTTCGCGAAGGGTTCCTGGTTATGCTACAACAATTCGCCATTGCAAATATGTTTAGGGGGGTTGGAGAAATAAATCTTTAAAACTAGAAATTTGTCGAGTCTATTAAATCCCCCCTGAAACTGCTAAACTTAACGATATAAAACACTACCGCAAAAGGAGTTCATGTATGCGTTTACGTAATCCCAGAGTTCAGCTCGTTATTGCTCTAACCGTTATTCTAATTGCGTTGTCAGTCTTCTCTTATAGCAAAATCGGGCTCAAGCAAGCAAATGTGGAACCTGCTGTTGTTACAGTGCCGACCAGCACGCATCAAGATTCTCCTACTACTAGTGAAGCCCCACCAACACCGCCCGTAGAAACCAAAAATACGTATCCGTCCGAGCAATTTGACGTTGTAGTAATCGGCAGCGAGCTAGAAGGCCTCTATCTGGCGAGGGCGGCTGCAGACGAAGGTTTGAAGGTAAAAGTGTTGGATCCTCATAAAGCTTTTGGAGGCCAGATCCTTCAGAGTCAAATGTTGTTTTTGGATGAAACGCGTGACGATCAAGGCCATTTATTAGTGCAGGGCCGTGCTAAAGAATTGTTCGATGGTTTCCGAAACGCCAAAATCCGTAAACTTTCAGAATTTTCAACGTATATGGATAAACTGGTCAAAAATATTCCTGTCGAATCCGGCGTTATCTTAAATGACATTGAGCAAATCAACACGCCAGACAGCATGCACAAAGTCGCTTCTATCGTTTACACGACGGAAAAGAATGAAAAGAAGAAGATTACGGCCGGCTACTGGGTCGATAACAGTGATTACGCCGCACTCATCTCGCGACTAGATGCTAAGAGATTGCCAGGACTGGAGAAGTTCTATGGGCAAAAAGATATCGAGTACATGAGCGCCGGTATGATGATGAAGTTCACGCACGTCGATTGGAAAAAGTTCAGTACAACTTTCAACGCGTTAAAACCTGAAGAGAAGTCCAAACAATTTGGCGGCGGTTCTGTCAATGACAGCTATGCGATCGGGCTAAGCGGTATGACAAAGGCTTATCATCCTTCCAATGACCGCGTATTCCTAAGAGGTTTAAATGCTGTGAATCAAAGAGACGGGGAAGTTTTGATTAACGCCCTTCTGGTGTACACCGTTGACCCGTCCAAACCCGAATCCATCCAAGAAGCTGTTACACTCGGCAACAAAGAGACGGCATCCATTCTGGGTCATTTCCGTAAAACCTTACCCGGTTGGGAGCATGCCGAACTTGGGGAATTGCCGACTTACCCTTACGTAAGGGAATATAATCACTACGAAATGGATTATGTCTTAAAGCCGTCCGACCTGCTTTCAGGCGCCATGTTCTGGGATAATGTCAGCATTGGCGGCTATCCGCTCGATTTGCAGGGCACTAGCGCTAACAAGTGGGGCATCGAGATGGGCCGTCCTGATAAATACGGGATGCCGCTGCGTAGCTTTTTATTAAAAAACTACGACAATGTCATTGCCGCCGGGAAAAATGTGGGCTCCTCAGCAATCGCATACGGAAGTACAAGAATTCAACCAAATACGAGTCTGGCTGCTGAATCCATTGGTGTCATACTGGGACAGTTACACGGCAAACAAAAGCTTAGAGAAATCACGCCTGAGGAGATGGCCAAGTTACAGCAGTACTTAGCTGCTCATTATCAAATCAAGTTAACCGGGGTAACCGGCACCAACAAAATCAGCGGCTGGAACGAAGATGAGATTAGAAAGCTGGATAGCGGAGAAATTACTTATCCTAGCTACGTGAAAACTCGCAAAAAACCAGCTGTGAAATAACTAAACCCGTGCATTCGTTTCTTGAGCGAGTGTGCGGTTTTTTTACGAAAATTTAATTAAAAAAGTTGTTGAAAAACAGGACTCCCAGCCATATAATAAGCAATATACTTAAGTTCACTTACAAACACTTACGTGAAAGGAGTGAGAAACCTTTGTTTCAAGAAGAAAGACTCATATCCATTATTGATTACTTAAAATCAAATAAGCGCATTACGGTTGACCTAATTTGCGAGCTGTATGATGTATCACGAGATACCGCCCGGCGTGACATGGTGAAACTTGAAGAACAGGGCCGTATTGTGCGAACACGCGGCGGTGCCATCCTCCCCACACTTTCCAAAGAAGTCGGCAATTACGAACAACGACTCCAAGCAGAGTCTTCTTCCAAACTAACCATCGGCAAAACAGCCGCAGGACTCATTCAAGATGGCGACTATATCATGATGGATGCCTCCACGACAGTGCTGCATGCTGCAAACGCACTGACATCCAAACATAATGTCGTGGTGACAAGTTCTATAGAAATCGCTGCTATTTTAACCCGTAAAGATGAAACTACGATTCACATTCTTGGAGGCGTGTTGGATAGCAAACATCATAGCGTCTACGGTGCGAAAGCCATCGAGATGTTGAACGATTACCACGTCGATAAGCTTCTGATCGGAACCTGCGGAATTACGGAGGAAGGGCTGTCAGCCCCCAATGAAGAGGACAGCTATTTAGTCCGCGCCATGATCCAACATGCTGACCAAGTCATCGTTCTAGCGGATCATTCTAAGTTCGGTAAGCGGCTGTTCCATCGCGTGGTCGGTTTTGAAAGCATCGATATCCTGGTCACAGATCAAGACTTGAGCTCCGAAATGAGAGAGAAATTACTGGCAAGTGAAGTTGAAATCGTTTTGGCAAAAGGAGATGACTTAGATGATTAAGCTTATCGTAAGTGATTTAGATGGTACTTTGCTCGATCACAGCAAGAAAGTTAGTTCAAGAGAGCAAGCTGCGCTGAAAAGAGTGAAAGAAGCCGACATTCTGCTTTGCCTGGCCTCAGGAAGAATGAATGTGGAGATGCAGCAAGTTCTAGAGGAAATTGGACATCGCGCCTACTCCGTATCGCAGAATGGCGCATTCATTCATTTGGAAGATGGCTCGTTTCTGAAATCTCAGCTTTTCGAGCCTGAATTAGCGTATCAAGTGTATCAATTGCTGAAAGATTTTGACGTCGTGAAGATCGTTTGCTCAGGTGAAGCCAATTACATCACGCATTTGACGCCCGCTTCCGATGAGGTTCAGTCACGTACATTCCGGCCTTTTATTATAAAAGAGGACATCGAGCAGTCGCTGCAAGCCGAGCTTCCTATTTGTAAGATTTCTACATTCGGGGATATTCAAATCCTTCTGGCACTTAAAGCATTAATAGAAGAAAAGCTGGGCGATCAAGTTGAGCTGTTCATCTCCGACAAAGATTGCTTGGACATCATGCCACGGCAAGTTTCAAAAGGCAACTCCCTCCTCGTCCTCATGGAGCAATTGGGTCTGAAACCTGAGGAAATTGCCTGTGTTGGTGATTCCTTCAATGATGTATCCATGTTCGGGATTACTCCGCATAGTTTTGCTATGAAAGGTGCTCATCCGGAGGTCAAACAAAAAGCGAACTATCATGTCGAGTCTGTCGCTGAAGTCGTTGATCATGTATTTGCCTATAACGATAAATACATGCAAGAGCAAAAAGGAAGCACAATGGTATGAGAAGATTATTAATTATGGGGTGCCTGTCCTATTTATTAACGGGCTGTACCCACGTTATTTTTGGAGCGGTATTACCCGAGCTGCTCACTCATTATGGACGCAGCTACAGCGATGGCGGCTTGCTGGTGTTCCTTGAATTCGGCGGGTTTTTGCTTGGCGTGCTCAGCATGCCCGCATTCAGCCGCCGATTCAGCCGCCGAAACACGATTACGACGGCTTTCGGCTTGCTTTTCCTTGCCATGATGACGATCGTCATGCTGCCCCCTTGGGCTTTGGCCGTGAGCCTCACCTTCGTAGCCGGCGTGGCTTTCGGACTCGTAGAAGCAAGCATTTCAACCTTCGTGTTAATGGCGGCAAAGGATAAGCAGGCCTCGGCCTTCAGCACGCTTGAAGTTTTCTTCGGACTTGGTGCACTATTCATGCCGATTGTATCCAGTATTTTGATTGCCAATGGGTTATGGAAATATGGATTTATGCTGCTGGGAATAAGCGCGCTTGCAACAGGACTCATCTGGTCTAAGCTTTCCTTGGGCGAACATGACGAATTATTGGCTCACAAAGCCGACAAGACGCAGCAAGAGGTAAAACCGCCAGCTCTGACAAGAAGTTCGTTAACCTTCCTTATTCTGTTCATGTTTGTTTTCTTCATCTATGTAGGGATGGAAAATACGATCGTTAATTTCCTGCCTTCGATCTTTATCGATCAAATGCACACTTCAAGCTCTCTATCCTCTTTGGCGGTAACAGCTTATTGGATTGCCATGGTGGCTGGTCGTCTATTTGCCGGTGTGCTTGCCGAGAAAATGACCTATTTCCGTTACTTGGCCGTCGCTTTTGGCGGCAGTTTGATAACCGTCTTCTTGTGGCTGTTCAGCACGCAGTTATGGAGCAGCTTCGCTATTGTTCTGCTGCTTGGACTCTTCATGTCAGGAATGTTCGCTGTAGCTCTTATTTATGCGAATCAATTACTCCCTGGACGCACGGAGCAAACAACAAGCACGCTTATCGCTGCTGGTGGTTTAGGCGGATCCGTCATTCCGCTTGGCGTCGGGTGGGGAATGGATAAGTTTCAAGTCGGCTTATCGATTTGGTTTGTGTTAGTTGGCATGTGTGTGGTTTTCGGCATTGTTCTCTATTCGCGTAGATGGAAAGTTCAGGCTTCGAGTTAAAAAAAAGGACAACCCGCTCATCGGGTTGTCCTTTTTGGTTCTGCCGCGCTATTACCGCAGAGCCTTTAATTGAATAAGTACGGCTTTCTCCTCGAACTGTACATCCTTCACTCCTATTAGAAGCGGCAAGTGATCTTCGATCGAGAGTTCGATTGGAGCGAATTGAAGCCACTCCTTCGGAACTTGTATGCCCCTAACCATCGTACTCTGATGCTGAATGATCACATTCGGCGGATCCCACGCCAAGGTAAAAAGCAATTGGGCGCCAACTGGCAACTTGTCCTGCCATTTAACATTGACATCAGCGACGAGGTTGCTTCCCTGCAAGGTAAGCTTAGCTCCTTCGATTCGAATGCCGTTGGGCAGATTTTGGTGGGCTGACAGCTGTTTTTTAACCAAATTGTTCAAATCTTGCTCTGTGATCTGAACTTCGAGCTTCCGGTTCTTGACAATGTCCGCGATTTTACTGCCAATTGAAATTTCTTGATAATTCAGATCTAAATCCTCGGTAGGTTGGATGTGCCGGATGAATAACACCGTGGCGGCCGCAAGGAAAAGGACGACCACGATGAGAAAAATAAATCGTTTTTGCAGCACGTTGCAACACCCCGCAGAAGACAGATTTGGCAAGCCGTACAGATCATGATGTGAATTACGGCTATTCTTTGTTCTGCTGTTTTTCCTTCAGCCAGCGAGGAGCGCCCTTGCTCTTGCGATCTCGCTCGCGCTGGGCTTTACTCACGGCCTTGCCGCCGGCGGCCGTGTGCTTCGGCGCTGCCGGCTTCGCCGGGCCAGCGCTAAATTCGCGCGCGTCCGTCGCCGCCGCGCTAGTGCGCACCGCGCCCGCAGACGCGGCAGCATCGTGCGAGCCGGCGGAGCCGCTGCGCACAGGTGCTGCGCCCCGCGGGCGTGCAGCTTCACGGCGGCTGCGCATGGCAGCCGCACTGCGGTCCTGGGCCGGGTCGACGAGCCGGCCCTCGTACATCGCCTTCGGCGCAATCGTGATACCGAGCTGCTTCTCGAATTTTTCGAGAATGAACTGCTCCTTCGGTGTCACGATAGAAATGGTCGTGCCCTCGCGGCCCATCCGACCGGTCCGACCTACGCGGTGAAGATAATACTCCGCGTTAGTGGCAGGATCCAAGTGGAAGACGTGAGTCACGCCTTCAATGTCCAACCCTCTTGCTGCAACATCCGTAGCCAGCAGCAGCTGGAATTTCCCATCTCGGAAATTCCCCATGACTTTGGCCCTATCCTGTTTGCTTGCTTCACCGTACAAGGCTTCAATAGATAACCCAACATACTGCAGCTTTGCCACAACTTGAGCGATATCGTCTGTCACATTGATAAATACAATCGCAGACTTCGGTTTAATCAAACCAACTAATCTACGAAGCGTATCCACCTTCTCGCGCTCTTGGCAAAGCACATACATGTGCTCCAGCGTTTCCGCCGTGCGCTGGCTTGGGTTGATTTTAATAATAACAGGCTCCTTCAACCATCTGCCCGCCGCTTGTTCGGTACTTTGCGGAATGGTCGCAGACACGAACACCTTTTGACTGGATTTCAGCATGCCTTTTAGCACCGACTCAACATCCTGCATGGAACCAAGCTCGAATACTTGATCCACTTCATCAACAACACCGATTTTCACATGGTGCAGAGTCAATTTCTTGATTTTCATAAGCTCAAGCAAACGCCCAGGGGTCCCCACAACAATATGAGGGTGCAATCGAAGCTTCTCGACTTGTCGAACCACAGCCGCTCCGCCAATCAAAGATTGCGAACGAATAGGACCGCCAGCCGTTAATTTTTCGATTTCTTGCATAATTTGCATACCCAGCTCCCTCGTAGGAACAACAACTAAAACTTGCAGCTGTTTCTGCGATGGATCAATTTGTTCCAGTGCCGGCAGCAAATACGCTAACGTTTTGCCAGTACCCGTCTGCGACTGAATGATGGCATCACTGCCTTGTTTCAAAACCGGAATGGCTTCTGCCTGAATCGGCGTTGGCTCACCAATACCAAATTCTTTCAATTTATCTAAATAAGTTTGTGCAATTTGCAGCTGTTCAAAGCTTGTACTCAATGGACGTAAACCCCTTTTCTCATTCAACCTAATGATCTTATTATATGTCACGCTGTATATCGATACAAATCAGTACTTCGAAAATGCTGCTAATAGATGGCCCAATCTCTCCCCTATAAGCAGAAATAAGAGTCCATATGGACTCTTATTTCCCCGTTCCCCATTCTTCCAACAGTTTCTGCTTGATGACATCTCTTGCCCGGAACAACCGCTGCCGCACAACACCCTCGGTAACCCCTAGTTCAATCGCCATATCCTTGTACGATAAATTATGTATCCATTTCATTGCAATAATTTGACGGTAGGAGGGAGTTAGTTGATTAATATAAGAGATGATGGCTTCCCTCATGAGCTTCAGCTCGACTTCTTGATCCAGGGAACCCAAATAATCTGAGGTAGGTGCCGTTTCCTTGATGCACAGCATCAGTTCCGTTTCTAGCTCATCTCGGTTGCGTTTGTGTTTGCGAAGATGATTCAGCGTTACATTCCGGGTCAGTTTCTTGACCCAACTTTCATATTTATCAATATCCTGAAGCAGCGGCGCTTTCCGCACAGCCCGAAGAAAAGACTCTTGAATAATATCCTCCACGGCTGCATGGTCCCTAAGTATAAAATAAATCATGGGATAGACGAGTAGATAAAACTCTTGATATATCTGTTCCTGCACGCTCTTCTCTAAAGTGTAAAAATCACTGCTAAATAACAGTTTGAGAGACTTCGAAATAAACGCCCCCTAGCCAACCAGGTAAAAACATCTCTGTTTCTTACCCTTATTTTAGGACAAAGCTAGGGAGTAAACAACAATAAAAACATTGTAATATGGTAATAAAACCCACTTAGTGCTTATGCTGGTTTTTTTCGCGCTATCACAGCTGGCTCTTCCTATTAATTGACCATCTCGTAATTGTGCGATGGACATGGGTCCCCCTATTTTTGACAGCTTTCAAATCATCAGATAAACTAGAAGTGACTTACTATTTTCCATCCGAAGGGATGAAACTATGAATACAGATTTTGAGAAAGAATTCAACGCACTTGTGTTAAAAACCGCAGAACTCATTACGGGAGATACATCGCCTGAAATGCTTGAGAAAATAAAAGTATGGGCATTTTTTAATCATGTTCATAAATCGCTCCCGGCCCTGACTTCTCATTGGAATCAAACGCATCCCGAAAGCAAAGCGGAAGTGCGTCGAATTTTCGAAGAGATTCGTGATTTAAATCAAGCTCTGCAAGCCAAAAAGCCTGAGTCGAAGTAATTTCGCTCACACAATGAAAAAAGCGGATCCCAGCATAGACCGGGACCCGCTTATTTTTTATTTAAAATCCCCGATGCCAACCGGTCGAATAGCCGCGGAAATAAGTGAAACAGCTTAATGCCAACGCCCGCTACAAAGGGAAGATTTTTCTCCGGTATTTTCTTCTCAATGGCATGGATCAGTTCTTTCACAACTTTCTCCGGTTTGAGCATAAACCAAGCTACATTTTTAACATAGTTCCCGCTCGGATCTGCTTTATCGAAAAATGGCGTGGAGATCGGCCCTGGATTAATCGCCGTAACAAATACACCTGTTCGCATTAACTCCTGGCGCAAACTGTTTGTGAAACCAAGCACCGCATGTTTCGTTGCCGAATAGCCCGTAGATTTGGCCGAACCGATTTTCCCCGCCATGGACGCTATGTTCACGATATGACCACTTCCCGCCTTCAACATATGAGGCAATACAGCTTGCGTGCAGCGGACAACCCCCATGTAGTTCACGTTCATCATATCTTCAAAATGCTCCAGCGGCGCACCGGCGAACGACTCAAATATCCCGTAACCGGCATTGTTGATTAAAATATCGATACGACCAAACTTCGCGATAACCTGACTAACCACGTCCTGCACTTGCTGCGTGTTCGTAACGTCAAGCGCGTAAACAGCATGTTGGCCTTGAATACCTGCAGCAATCGACTCAAGCTTGTCTGTGCTGCGGGCTGTCAAAATTGGAATCGCCCCCATCGCCGCAAATTGCTGTGCCATGACAGCGCCGATGCCACTTGACGCTCCGGTGATCAAGACGATTTTGTTCGAAATGTTCAACGTCATTTCTCCCCATTCCAGTAAATTACAAAAAAAAGAGAACCGCTAATCGCAGTACTCCATTCATTCTAGCTTATGTATAAAACATTTCATTCCATATTCATATTACGTAATTAACACTTGAATGTCCAGTTCCCCAATGCTATCCATAATCAAAGGGATCGTTAGCGCCCGCTTCGGCACAAAACCGGCAGCCGTCGCTGATTGAACCAGCTTCGGAGGCGTGATATCTACCCTTACGCCTTGATTAAACAACATGGTGCTTGCATTCCCGCTAATCATATTGCCTAGCTCCGATATAGCGCTCTTGCCCATTTCGTCCATTTCCGTAATTACAAACCCGCCCATCATCGCGGAAACCATCTTCAAAGCGACGTCCTCAGCCAAGCCGAATACAATATCGCCTTCCATTTGTCCGGTCATCCCGATTTGGATCCAAATATACTTTTCCACAAATTTGACGTCTTTGACGCCGAGCTGCCCTGTAGTTGGGCGAATGTTAGCAACCTGCTCGATGACAATTCTAGCCGACTCCAAAAAAGGATTAATGTACTCAGCCTTCATAGCTCCGCTCCGATCTCATTTGTGAATAAGTTCCACCAAAAACGACCTTTTTCAACATTATACCTAAAATACTAGGACAAGTATACTGTATTTTTTCATAAAATAGTTCCTTATACTCACATACAGACACTCTTCCTGCCTTCATACTAAAATTGTCGAATCTGGATTAATGGATCCTAATCAGCAGGAAATACAGCAAGTAATCTGGAAGAATATATAAATATGTGTCGAATCCTGATAGGCTTGCAGGGTATTCGTCCTTTTAAAGGAGCGATGAAAGGCAACCATGATGAAACAGAAAACGACAATAAAACATTACACGTTATATCAACTTACGCTTGTCTATCATATTATCGCTCTGCTGCTAATCGGTACGAACTTTTTCATTATTCATCAACTTCCATATGTAATCGAACACCGTCCCATCGGGCTGGCTATCGATATTGTCGTATTATGCACGATGCTTGGAGTTGCCTTATACGGGCTCAGAAGAATCAAAAAAGGCGAAACTTCCATTCTGGAAACCGCTGAGCGGTACCAATCTCTATACGACAATCATCCGGATTCAATTATTTCTTTTAGCCTAGACGGTGAAGTGCTGTCAGCCAATCACGGGCTTGAAAGCCTCTTGGGTCTTGGACGCGAGAACGCCACGACTTCTTTTATCCCAATGATCAGCCCGCCTGATTTGCTTAAAGCTTTGCATCATTTCCAAGTGGCGTCAGCCGGGATGCCGCAAAATTTCGAGGCTACTTTTATTCATCAAAACGGGATTCCGATCCCTTCTAATGTCACGTTCGTCCCGACGAAAGTCGACGGTCAAGTCGTAGGGATTTACGCGATTCTCAAGGACCTGACAGAAGTGAAAGAACAGAAAAAAGTCATCGACAAACTCTATAAGCAAAATCAGCTCATCCTCAATTCCGTCTCCGAAGGCATCTATGGGATTGATATGAGCGGGCGCACGATCTTCTGGAATCAAGCTGCTGAAGCGATAACCGGCTGGAAAGTAGATGAAATGCTCGGCAGGCAAATACATAATCTAATTCGGCCTGAGAAGACCGACGGCACTCTTTTTTCGCGCGAAGAGAGTCCTGTTTTGAATATGATTCTAAATCGGGATGCTCCTATTATGAAAGAGGACCTGTTCTGGAGAAAGGATGGCACTTCCTTCCCTGTCGAGTTCATGTCGAGTCCCATCTTAGAGGAGAAGGGGCACATTCTCGGTACCGTTATTACATTTAAAGATATTACCGCATTAAAAAAGACCCAGGAGCTGCTGATCAAATCGGATAAGCTATCGGCTGTAGGCCAACTGGCGGCTGGAGTGGCGCACGAAATCCGCAATCCATTAACAGCTTTGAAGGGATTCCTGCAATTATTGAAAACAAACAGTATAAAAGAGCAATATTACATAGAAATTATGCAAAAAGAGCTGCAGCGCATTGAGTTTATCGTGAATGAGTTCCTGTTCGTCTCAAAACCGCAGGCTACCAATTTTGATACCCGAACCATTGATTCTATTGTGATGAGCACGATCGAGCTGCTTCAACCTCAAGCGATATTGGAAAATATTCAAATCGAAGCCGATATTGAGCCCAATCTGCCTCCTGTCTCTTGCGACGAAAGGCAAATTAAACAGGTTTTCATCAATATTTTGAAAAATGCGTTGGAGTCCATGGAAGAGGGAGGTTTAATGCGTATTGAAGCAGCAACCGATGCTGCTAAGAAAAACATCACCATCCGCTTCATCGATCAAGGGTGCGGTATTGCACCAGAGCGGCTGCCCAAGCTGGGGGAACCCTTTTATAGTACCAAGGAAAAAGGCACCGGTCTTGGCCTCATGGTATGCTACCGGATTATTGAGGCACATGGGGGCATGATGGAAATTCAAAGCAAGCTGGAAGAAGGAACGACGGTTGAAATTACACTTCCTTCCATACAAGTTAAAATAACCGAAGGAGTGTCTGTTACATGAACGGTTTTCTCATAGATTTGGATGGTACGTTATATCGGGGACATGAACCGATTCCACATGCAGCTACTTTCATTCAGTGGCTGCAGCAGCACCAATTGCCCTACTTACTGGTGACGAACAATTCGTCCCGTACTCCTGCACAGGTCGCCGAACATCTGCTGGCGTTCGGCATCGAAGTGCCGGAGACGGCGGTCTATACGTCCTCGCAGGCCGCCGCCAAGTACTTGACCGAGCAGCGCCGAGGCCGCAGCGTGCATATGGTCGGCGAATCCGGACTACGGATCGCCCTGGAGGCGTCCGGCTTCGATATGGAAGGGACGACGCCTCCGGATTACGTCGTCCAAGGCATTGACCGTAGCTTCACTTATGCGAAGCTGACCGAAGCGGTCCGCCACCTGAAGGCCGGCGCGACCTATGTGTTAACCAATCCCGACCGCATGCTGCCGTCGGATGGAGGGCTTATGCCAGGGGCTGGCTCCCTGGCCGCTTCGATCACCGCCGCTTCAGGCGTGGAGCCGGTGGTGATCGGGAAGCCTTCGCCGATCATCATGGCTTACGCCATCGAGCGGCTCGGTCTACCTGCCGCCGATGTCTGGGTCATCGGCGATAATGTCCATACCGACATCCGCGGAGGCGTGGCGTCGGGGTGCCGCACGGCGCTCGTGCTGACCGGCGTCGCAACGCCGGAGAACGTGCACGAGCAGATGGCGTCGGCGGGCGTGACGCCGGACCTTGTTTGCGATGATTTGGCACATTTCATCGATCAGTTTACTCGGCTTGGCGGGAAATAAGCCGCAAATTTCAAAAACCCTAGCGGGAATAACGCTAGGGTTTTTACTTACGGGAACTACAGGCCTCTATTTGCAGGATAAACACGCTGTTTCCTCTTGGAGCGGAACTACAGGGCTTTATTCGGCCTCCATCACCCGATTTTCAGCTCATTCCTTCAAAATAACGGACTGTAGTTCCCCTCACGGGTGGAAAATGTACCTTTTCTACGAAATAGCGTACCCTAGTTCCCTTTGCAGGTGTGCAGCAGCCATACTGGGGCACTGGAAACAAAAAACCTCCAACCCACAGACGTGGAATTGGAGGTTTCTTGTGGTTAACTGTTTCCAGCGGCCTGCGGTTTCTTACGTTCAGTTCAATCCAGATGGTCCCAGTCCACCTCAGGCGGGGAGCCCTTTTCCTGCAAACGGCCTTCCCTTGCATCCTTTTGCAGCTGCTCCAGCCATTTTAACTCGCTGAACGAACGTTTATAGGTGCCAATCATCATCTGTAAAATAACGCGAGGAACTACGTTCAGATGTTCTTCATACAAGCTTTTCATTCTGTTCATGCTCATTTTCTGAGCCAATATTTTATTTTCCAAGATATCAGCTATTTTGGCCTGATCGCCATGTACGGAAAAGGGCAGAGCGACGTAGAGCGGGTGATAGTGTTTGATTTCTTCATGAAACTGCTCGATCAATAGCTCTTGAAATTTAAGCTTCCCAGCCTCTGTAATTTGAAAGACGGTTTTCTCCGGACGATTCGTATTGCGCACAACTTCAAGTGCTTCCACATGACCGTCTTTGCGCAGTTGATCCATCGCATAATAAAGCGAACCGTCTTGCAGCTTCATATAATTATGCATGCCTCTTTCTTTCATCGTTTGCCGAATCTCATACGTATGCCGGTTGGCTTCCATCAACAGACCAAGTATGACGAGCTTCATCGACATAGCGGTTACCTCCTAGTGCCCTACAGGTGCACTCCCTTTGACAGGAGCTTTCCCCACTTCCAGCTTCGCATTCCCCATAAGTAAGATAAACGCGAGTCCAATTACAGCTAAAACAATCGTTGTTTGGAAAACAACCGCAATAGAATCAGCAAGTGCGGCCAGCAGCTTGTGCAGCACATCGGCAGGAATACTGGCACGAACCTGAGGCTGCAGCAAGGCGCGCGCATCATGAAACTTTTCAGCCATAGCTGGATCTTGTAGGGATTGTGTAATGTTATCTCTAAGTGAGTTTACCTGAATACTGCCAAACACCGCAACTCCGATGGCGGAACCTACGGAACGGAAGAAGCTAACAAGTGAAGTCACTGTGCCTCTGCGTCGGAAGTCTACCTTATGCAAGGCGGACATAGAAGTAATCGGGAAGCATGCTCCGATGCTAAGTCCCATTAGAATCATAAAAGTCGTGATGACCCAGCGCTTGGAATCAATCGAAATGCCACCCAAAAGCGAAGTTGCCACAATCAACAATGCGACGGATACCAACATCACGTTACGGTAAGAGAATTTTCCAATGAAACGTCCGCCTAACGCAGAGCTGACAACAACACCCAGCATCATCGGCGTGAGTGTAGACCCCGCGCTTGTTGCAGAACCTTCAAATACACCTTGAATAAATAAAGGAATATACGTCCCGCCTGAAATCAAAACAGCCCCATAAGCGAAACTGACACCCATGCTTGCGGTGAAGAGACGGTTTTTGAACAAGTCGAGCGGAACGATCGGTTCGGCTGCAAATTTTTCCACCGTCAGGAAAACTGCCAAGAGTACGGCAAACCCTGCGAAAAGACTAATAATTTGCCATGAAGCCCACGCATAGTCTTTACCACCAAGCTCCAGTGCAAACATCAGAGACACAATCGCTGCTGTCAGTAAAATCGTACCGCCCCAGTCGATTTTGGCCTTGCTGTGCTCCACAGACTCATGGTAGGAGAAAATAATAAGCAACAAGGACACAATACCAAGTGGTAGATTAATGAAGAAAATCCATTCCCATGTGACATAGTCCGTGAAATAAGCGCCGATAATCGGACCGAGCACGCTCGATAAACCGAATACGGCCCCGAAAAGCCCTTGCATTTTACCCCTTTTCTCCGGTGGGAAAATGTCAAAAATAATCGCAAAGGTAATCGGCATCAAGGCACCGCCTCCGATACCTTGGATCGCGCGATACACGATGAGTTGGGTCATCGATGCAGCGGTTCCGCAAAGTGCAGATCCGATCATGAACACGATGATCCCGATGATGAAAAACAACTTACGCCCGTACATATCCGAGAGCTTTCCGAAAATCGGCATGGCTGCCACGTTAGCAATCAAATAGGCTGAGAAAACCCAGACATACTGGTTGAATCCCCCTAGTTTGGACACAATGGTTGGCATCGCCGTAGAAACGATTGTCTGATCCAGCGCAGCCAGCAAAAGTCCTAACATCAACCCGACGACTGTCCAGGTAGGGTTAGACTTGCGTGTTAACGACATGAAATAAATCTCCTTTACCATTCAATTTATTATATATTAATTATTATAATCAAATTTGAGTATATGGCAAACAAATTCAACAGGCGATTGTCCGTGTTTTCTGAGAGACATTGCCGACCGCCTCCCTCCTATCATATAATAAGGTTAGAAAAGGTTTTTATGCCCTTTACAATTTCGATAAATTTTATTTGTAATTACAATTTGAATAGCAGGAGGTAATCGCATGAATATGAACCAGTTGGAAACGTTGCTCACGATTTCCAAGACGATGAGCTTCCGTAAAGCTGGCGAAATTCTTAATTTGACCCAACCTGCCGTTTCCGCGCAAATCAAGAGCCTAGAAGACGAATTCGGCACGATTCTCATTGATCGCAACCAACCTGTCACGTTAACCGATAGTGGAAAGCTATTTCTGGAGCATGCTGAGAAAATGCTGCGGATCGCCAGTGACCTCAAGCAGCGCCTGTCAGATCTACACCAAACACCGCAAGGCCATATCCACATCGGCACGACGACCTCAATTGCCATGCAAATTTTACCGCGGGTGCTTTCTTATTTCCAAGACCAATTCCCTTTGATCAAAACGACCATTCACTCCATGACCTCTTCGCAAATTATGACCTCAGTTGAGAATAGTCAAATCGATATCGGGATTACTTATTTATTTGAGAAAAATCAGGCCTTAGAAACTTCCGTGCTGTATTATGACAATTTCGAGCTCGTTGTATCGACGCAGCATCCACTCAGCCGATTCGCCCATTTATCCATTGAAAAACTGCGCAATATTCCATTCATCATGCTTTCTCCAGAGACCGCTGGGCGACGCTTTGTCGATCAAGTTTTCAAAAACTATGATGTCGCGCCGCATATTGTCATGGAGTTGTCCAGCAGTGAAGAAGTGAAGCGCATGGTTGAGTTAAACCTCGGCGTCGCCATCATTTCCAAGCTGTCTGTAGCGGATGAACTGCGGCACGGCACTTTGAAAATTGTAAAAGTAAATGAGTTGGATATTACCCATCCTGTAGGTGTAGTATATAAGTCGGGACGTTACTTAAATTCTGCCATGCAGCAGTTCCTTCGAGATTTAAAAGGTATGCCGGAAACTCAATTTCTTGGCTCAGAATAAATAACAGGCTTAGGAGGTTTTCTCGTATGAAATTCGACCTACATACCCATCACGATCGGTGCGGGCACGCCCAGGATAAAATTCGCGACTATATCGAAGCCGCCATTGCCGGCGGTTTGACGGCGATTGGAATCTCGGACCACTCCCCTTATTTCGGAAGTCCGGAAGATCACGCACAACCTTTAATCGCCATGGCCAAAAGCGAATTCCCTCGCTATATCGAGGAAGTGCTTCAGCTTAAAAAAGAATACGAAGGTAAAATTGATGTCCTGTTAGGCGTAGAATCCGATTATTTCCCAGAGCATGTTGATATTTACCGTCAAGAGTATGCCAAATACCCCTTCGACTACATCATCGGTTCGGTGCATTTGTCCGGCGGCGTCAGTATTTTCAATCGCAACAGATGGAAAAATTTGAATGATGCGCAGAAAATCGAGCATAAGGAAGAGTACTATCGCCTCATTGCTGAATCCGCCCGCTCCGGCATGTTCAATATCCTTGGGCATATTGATGCTATGAAAGGCTTCTACCCGGCATTCTCTGACATTCCGACGCCAGCCGTCAACGAAACATTGAAAGTCATTGGCGAATCCGGTGTAGCTATCGAAATCAATACGTCAGGCAAAACCAAAGACGTAGGTGGTTGGTACCCTTCGCACGCGATGTTAGAGCAAGCCCTTCACTACGGCGTTGAGGTTACGTTCGGCTCCGATGCGCATATCCCAAGCCGTGTTGGAGATGACTGGGAAGAAGTGAGCAAAACGCTGAAAGAGATCGGCTTCAAACATTGGGTTTATTTCAAAAACAAACAAAAACAAGTTGTTCCTCTATAAAAAGGAGGCTGCTCCGCAAGTAGATATTTCTACTTCGGTGCAGCCTCTTTTCATTTAAATCCTATTCATAAAATCGAGCTTCGATTGCATACTCATCTGCAAGGTAACCTGCGTCTGATCGGCCGACATCGGTTGGAAGAAGTAATAACCTTGAATTTGGCTGCAGCCATTCGCGACCAAAAATCTGGCCTGCTCTTCCGTCTCAACCCCTTCAGCAATGATTTGCAGTTGAAACGATTTGGCCACGGAAATGATCGCTTTAATCATTGCCCTGTCCTTGTCATCGGTTTGTACGCCGCGAACAAACGATTGGTCCAGCTTGATTTTGGTAACGGGAAACCTTTTTAAATAGCTGAGCGAAGAATAATGCGTGCCGAAATCGTCAACGGATATTGCAATACCTAGCTTACGCAATCGTCCGAGAGCCTCCAGCTGGTCATCACGCATCGCGACATTTTCGGTAATTTCAATTTCCAGATACTTGGCCTCCAGGCCTGTTTCCTCTAGAATTTGAATCACTTTATCGACAAAACGTTCATCATTCAGCTGTTTAACGGAGAGATTAACGGATACCGTCAAAGGTTCTTGCAACATGTTATGCCAATCCTTCATCTGCTGGCAGGCTCCCCGCATCACCCACTCACCGATGGCGACAATAAAGCCCATTTCTTCGGCAATCGGAATAAATTCTGAAGGAGATATATACCCCTTCGTCGTGTGGTTCCAGCGCAGCAAAGCTTCAACACCAATGACTTTCCCCAGTTGGCAATCGATTTGCGGCTGATAGACAATCTCAAGTTCGTTCCTATCCATGGACTGACGAAGGTGGTTCCCCATTTCAAGCTTGGATACGGAATTCATCGCCATTTGTTTATCGAAGAAGCTATAGGAGCTGCCACTCTCTTTCTTGGCCATATACATGGCGATATCCGCATTTTTAAGCAG
This sequence comes from Paenibacillus sp. WC2504, assembly GCF_052682475.1. Lineage (NCBI taxonomy): Bacteria > Bacillati > Bacillota > Bacilli > Caryophanales > Paenibacillaceae > Paenibacillus > Paenibacillus sp. WC2504. The sequence goes on along the minus strand of NZ_JBQZFH010000001.1, from coordinate 1,284,537 downwards.
GGATTCCCATGTCAATCCACCATACGGATACTGCACAATTCCTATGCTGGCACTGATGAAAAAAGCACGACCCAATAACAGGCACGGTGGCTTCAAGATCTCCATCAATTGCTCGCAGAAATCCCGAACGTCCTTCTCATCCGCACAATCTTCGAGCAGGATCGCGAACTCATCCCCACCGAATCTGGCGAATGTATGATAGGAAAGCTCAGATTGCTGAATCCGGTTTACAACCTCACGCAGCATCAGATCCCCCATATGATGGCCATGCGAATCATTGATCATTTTAAAGTTATCCAAGTCAAAAAACAGCACCGCCAGCGAGGTATGACTGATTTCGTTATAGACGATCTGTTCCTTCAAAACCATTTGAAAATACGTACGATTATGAATCCCTGTCAGTACATCATGATAGGCCAGATAGGAAAGCATTTGTTCGGACTCCATTAGTCTTTTGGTCGATTCTTGCAGTTCCTGTTGCCCGGCCAGCAGTTCCTCATTCACCGCCGTCAAATCTTCATTCGCGAGCTGCAATTCTTGCGTTCGTTCATTCACTGCTTTACTTAATGTCTCTCGCTGTCTAAGCATATAAAGGAAGAAAAGCAAGCCGAGAACCAATATCGTAATGAATGATGCACGCGTCACTAAAATCTGCTGCTTGATGCTCTCAACCGCACTGTTCGGAGGAAGCGCACCCAGCTCCCAATTATGATCCGCAAGCTCTATGTTGGCCTTCATGTGCCACTCTTGAAATACCGAATCATCCCCAAAAAAGGCAGGTTGGCCTGGATTGCGGATCGCAAGTCGATCATTTCTGGGGTCCCCGTTCTTAATTCCCGCTTCCGCAAGCAATTGATCCACATCGACTCCAACCGATACGAATCCCCAGAATTCCCCGTTTTGATAAATCGCTTTGCGCGCAATTAACCCGTCCATCCCCTGCAGCAGCTTAAACGGACCATCCATGGTCATCCTCTTCGTTGTTAGCGCGTTTACAATTTGCTGCTGTACGTTCGGGCGAGGGTCGTTCAACAAATCCCAATTCATTATGCTTTCATTGCCCTTAAGCGGAAAAACGTCCTTCACAATCCCTTTGGGGGCAATGAGTAGATTAAGTGCAGAAGCTTGAGCCCCAAGATATAGAGAAGCAATGTAATTCAACACTTCTTGATCATTGTTTTGCAAATAATTTGAACTCACATAGGCTTCCAGACTGACCATTAAGTTAAAATTGCGGTCAATGACCGATTGCAATACCAAAGCCCTTGAGGATAATTGCGACTGTTCGGTCATTCTAAGCTCATTCAATAAGGAGTTTTTGTACTTACCGAGAACGAACTCGGAAGATGAGACCAATATGACGAAGACTAGAGCTATTATCGTGTATTGCATCGCTTTCATGAGACTCTACTCCCGTCATCCTTAAACTTTAAACGTCATAATTCGACATCTCCTCTCTATTATTTCATCTGCGAACCGCTAGATCAATCTTTTTATCTGAAATGGATGTCTTCCAAAATCAGGACATAGAAAAGAGTTTACAGTCCGAATAGGTCTTGCACTTTTCACAGATAGTGTGAAACAATAGAGGCAAGTCACACCCTTGTGGGGGGATGTCCATGAAGACGCATCTCGGATCTCTCGGAAATCTGCGTCCTACGGTCAATTTCAGTAATTATTTTCAAGCTCCAGCAGGCACGTTCTGGGGGCCGCGCACGATTCCCGACTGCCAGCTCATCCTCTTGGTAGCTGGTTCCGCCAGTTTTGAATTCGCAGGAAAATGCCTGAATTTGCTGCCTGGGAATTGCCTGTTCTATGGCTCAGACACACCGCATCGACTAACCATTTCTTCCGACGGTCCCTCGACGCTGGGGAGCATCCATTTTAGCTGGGACTCCACCTCGACCGAAGCCATACATCCAGAACCGACAATCATTTTACATACGAAAGAACATTTAGTGAGACCTGCCAAAACCTATACCGTTCATGTGGAAGGTCACGGAGATGTGGATATGTGGCATTTCTACGAGTTTACGCAGCTGGAAAGCCTGTTTGCCCGGATCGCCAAGGAATTCGTCCATCAGGAGCCTGGTTATGGTTCGATTGCCCGCGGTTACCTCATCCAAATCCTTACCACTTTGTTGCGCTACCAAATGGACAAACGTTTTCGAGCTGCAACCGAGCATAGCAAAATTGCAGCATCCATTGAAGCGATTCAGCAGGATACGTCCCGCAATTGGTCAACGCCCGAGCTTGCTGCTATAAGCGGCTATCATCCTACCTACTTCGCAGAGCTGTTCCGCGAAGCAACCGGCTATGCCCCTAAGCACTATTTGGTTCTGGAAAGAGTGAAGCAAGCGCAGCTGCTTTTGCTGCACGAATCCACGATTGAAGCCGTAGCCATGAAATTAGGGTATTCCAGCATTCATTATTTTTGCAGAAATTTCAAGGCGGTTACCGGATTGACCCCAACGGAGTTTAAACAACGCAATGTCGCGCTTTAGATGAAATCTGAACGATTGGAGATTTGTTATGGATATTATTGAAATTCCTATCGCATTAATTGATGAAGACACGGATCAGCCCAGATATCAATTCGATGAAGAAGCACTTCAAGAACTTATGAAAAGCATTGAGGAAATTGGTCTGCTTTCTCCGATTAAAGTACGAACGACGGCAAACAACCGCTACAAAATCATCTATGGAAACCGCAGGTACAAAGCTAGTAAAATGCTCGGAAAGGCTACCATGTCCTGCATTGTATCTAATGTGACAGATGAGATGGAAATCTATTTGGAGCAAATTGCGGAGAATTTGACGCGGGAAGGCTTTTCGCCGATTGAGGAAGCCGAGGCTTTTCATAAACTGATGAACGATGCGAAGTTCAGTTCTTCTATTAAGTATCTCTCCAGCAAACTCGGCAAACCCGAGTCCTATATCAAAAATAAATGTGATCTATTAAAATTTGGCAACGCCGTCAAAAAGCTGATCGTCAGCGGCACAGAAATTCGCAAGGACAAGCTGACCGAAGATCAGCTGCTGCCTATCAAAGATTTAGCCATCGAGCATCGTGACCCGCTTGCATTGATTATTGCAAGAGACGAAATGCCGGTAAGCGATGTGAAGAAAATCGCAAAAATGTTCAAAGATAAAGAGATTTCGGAGAGTACGAAAGGGAAGCTTTTATACAAATCGGGGCACGAATTAGTCGAAACGTGGTCTGTTTTTCAAAACAACCGCGCAGAACGGGCTAAACCTGCTCCGGCTAAGGCACCCGCCAAAGCGCAAAAAGCAGAAAAAGCCAGCACAGCGATTGATACGCCACTGTCGGAGCAAAGCGGGCTCTTGCCAAGCAGCCAATTTCAACAAGATGAGACTGCTGCAATGACAGTGACGCCTATTCAAATTAAACTGCAGCAACTTCTCTCGGTTGTACAAGCTCCATCGGAAAGCGATTTGCAGAGCGCTGCTTCCAAGCTCGACGCCGGCGAAAAAGACAAGTTTCTAAACGATGTCGATACGTTAGTCGAGCATTTGGAAAAACAGTTAAGCCAGTGGAAAAAAGTCAGAGAATTGGCTTATTCAAAATAACTTTTTCGCATAACAGTGCCTTGGTAAACCACCGTACATCGGCCAGGAGAACTGCAGCGTCAACCCAGCGGACTCTAAATTTTGGCGGCTTATCACATTGTCCGGGTGAACGGTCGCATATAAATAGAGCATGTCCTTCTCCCGCGCGCGCTGTTCTCTCCAGGCATGGAAACGCCGCTGCAGTCCTTGTCCTCTCACCGACTCGTGGACAATGGATCCTTCCAGCGAAGCAACTCTTGGCAGCTCTGCCTCCGGCACGCCAAACTCACGTCCGAGATTGCCGGCGCTTAGCCCAGGGAATGCAATCACCGTATAAGCAACGAGTGTATTCCCCTGATAAGCGCCGTACATCTCGCCTTTTTGCTCAACATATTCATATAACGCTTCTAAACGATCCGTCGAATAATAAGCACTGGACGGCAGCCGTGAAACCACATCCATCAAAAGTGCTTGCACCTGCGGCACATCCTGCTCCCCTAATCGTTGTATGTCCAAAATCAATGGATCCTCCTTCAGCAGAATGCTCTAATGTGCACTAATGTGCTCTAATCCCCCATGGCCGACTTTTTTTGCAAAGCAACCCACATCGATTTATTACGGAATTCGTCTTCTGAGCCAAGTTCGCGTCCAAACCAGGCTGGCGCTTCAAATTGCTCCGCCGCTTCAATGCTTGGAAACTCGACCTCAACCACTGCTAAATCCACTTGCTTGTATTCATCAATTTCATAATAAAGTCCCGCATGTTCTACCGTAGTACGAATCTTCTCTAACGGAATCAAGCCCGTGTGATCCAAAAGTTGTTTATAAACCGGTTCAGAGATGTTGTACTCAATTTCTTCACGAACCATCCCATGACCGGACTTGAACGTATGAGTAAAATGCGACTCGCCAGAGCTATCGACCAGCTGACGCACTCGAATTTCTTGATCCTCCGAAAAAGCCAAATACGTTTGATAAATGTACTGCTTGGACACCAGCTTAATGTCTTGATTCTCCAATTCACTCGCAGGGAATGCAGGCAATAAAAATTTTTTTTCAATTTCAGCACTCATAGGTAAGCCCCTCTCCCAAACCAATCTTTATTTTATCCACCATTTTACCATAAAAATGCTTACGCAACCTGCTGCCAGTTATTTGTACAGGGCTCTGAAACGAGCCGGGGAAATGTCATTCCATGCCCGAAACATTTTACCAAAATGAAACTCGTCGGCAAAGCCGCAAGCGACCGCGATCGCTTTCATGGGTTCCTCTGTCAGCAGCAGCAGTGTTTTGGCTTTCTCATTGCGAATTCGGTTCAAGTACTCTTTCGGAGAAATGCCCGTTTGCTGCATGAACATTTTCCGTAATTGGGAAACGGAGATATGAAAATTCCGCGCCAGCTCCTCCATCTTAAGTGGACGATTGTAGCAGGTTTCCATCCAAAACTTTGCTTGCTGAAAAGCTTTCATATACGGGTCCGTCGACTCCTGCGTATCTCTCATATAATGAAGCAATTTGGAAAGCACGTATTGAAACTCGGCTTGTCTTTCATGCGGATCAGTCCCTTGGATCGACCACATTTGCTTAAACTGCTCATGAATCCAAACCGCTTGCTCCGGAGAATATAGTTTGATAAAAGGCAAGTTCAGCGTGTCCAGGTACACAGGCTTTTGCCAAATGTCCTGCTCATAAGGCACATCGAAAGCATCAAATAAAAGCATACGGATGTAAAGCGGTTGTTCTATGGAAGATGACATCGTAAGGGTAAAACCCGGCTTGAGATAGATCAGCGTCCCTGTTCTCACTTGAATGGGCTTCTCATCCGGTGAATGCGAGAATTCCCCCTCCCCGCTCATAATCCAGTAAAGCGAATGAACATCCATCGTATTGCGAATATCCTTCCACCCAGGCACGGGAAGCTTCTCATAGGTCAGACGAAGATGATAAATTCTGTGAGCTTTCGATTCCATATAGCCACCACCTGCAAAGCGATTTTGACAAATGATAAAATCCTTTATCCATAGATCATCCCCATTCCTCCATGATACGCTTTACGAAACAGACATGAAAGGGGCTTTTCCTTTGATTCGTACTTTTGGACAACATATCCTCCGCAAAACCCGCACACTTGATGGACTATGGGACTTTGTCACAGATCCAAGTCATTTAGGCACTACAGAAGAATGGTACAAGAAATTTCCTTCTAATTCCCGTAAGCTCGTTGTTCCTTCCTGTTGGAATAATGAATTAGGCTTATTTGAATACATTGGCGTTGCATGGTACCGTACCTATTTTGATACAACCCAAGACAGCAATATTCGTTTGATCTTTGAGGGCATTCTTCATCATGCCGATATTTATGTGGATGGTCAGCATCTTGGTTATCATTTTGGTGGGTATACACAGTTTAGTACGCTGCTTCCTCATTTGGCCCAAGGCCAGCATGAACTTATTATTCGTGTAGACAGCACTTTGGACTGGCAGACACTGCCTACCGATGTGGCGGATTGGTACTCCTACGGCGGTATTATCCGTTCCGTAGAGCTGCAAGAGCTGCCTGGCGTCTATATTGATACGATGAAAATCGATTACCATTTGACAGGTGATCAAGCGGATATCAGCTTGCAAGTACAGGTCAACTCGCTCAGCGATACAGACAGCGAAGTCGAGGTTAACGCTTCTACAAACGGACTCGTTTTCCCCGCTGTCACCGTACAGCTGCTAGCAGGCCAATCCACCCAATTAACCCTGCGTGGAACCCTCGCTAACATCCGTCGATGGGATGTAGGCCGCCCCGAACTGTATACGTTCACCGTTCAGGCTGGCGAAGACGACCTTATCGACCGTACAGGATTCCGAACGGTTGCGGTCGACAATGGCCAAATCCTTTTGAATGGGAATAAGCTCTATCTGCAAGGTGTTAATCGGCACGAGGAGCATCCGGAGTGGGGCTTTGCTTTCCCACCGAAGCTCATGCTGAAAGACCTTGCCATTTTACAGGATCTGGGCTGCAACATCGTGCGCGGTTCGCATTATCCGCAAAGCCAGTTCTGGATGGATCTGCTGGATGAACACGGCATGCTTTTATGGAGCGAAATCCCGATGTGGGGCTGTTTCATGAGCACAGATACGCTGGCTAGTCCTCTTTTTGCAGAACGTGGCGTTAAGATGCTGGATGAAATGATTACCCGCGATTATCATCATCCGTCAATTATTTTCTGGGGAGCTCATAATGAAATCGATACACGCACGACAGAGGCGCTTGAGTTAACGAAAAAGTTCGTAGGTAAAATCCGCAGCATGGACGAAAGCCGTCTAGTCACTTATGCAACCATGCACCCTGTGGAAGATATCGTCCTGTCCTACTTCGATGTCATCGGCATCAATAAATATTACGGCTGGTACGAAGGGAACGTAAGCGGATTCCGCGATATGCTGCAAAATTACTACCGTAATGCCGAAGCACAAGGCGCTGGGGACAAGCCTTTGATCATGAGCGAGTTCGGTGCGGCCGGTATTTTTGGAGACGCAGGCTGGGAGCCGCGCTTGTTCAGCGAAGATTACCAGGCTGACGTTGTGCAGCAGGCGCTGCATATTTTCCGCGAGGATCCACGTATCGTCGGTACGCTGATCTGGCATTTCGCCGACATCCGCGTCGATGTTCGCAGTGACCGCCCATATTTCCGCGATCGTGCGCGAAGCTTTAACAACAAAGGATTGCTGAATGAATACCGCAAGCCTAAGCTGGCTTACCGGATCGTGAAGGATATCTATCGTTCTAAGCGATAATAGGAAGGGACCCGGCCTTGGTGGCTGGGTCCCTTTTTTTTGCTGCGGGATTGGCGGGCTGAATTTCGAGGGCAACTGCAGAGACTAGTAACTCGAGGGCAACTTTAGTAGCTCAAGTGCAACCCCGGTACCTCAAGTGCATCCTCAGTACCTCAAGTGCAATCCCGAGATCTCATACAACTTCAAAATTTCGCTCCAATTAAGAGTATTGGGGAACTACAGGGCGCTATTTGAGCAAAATCAGCCGTTATTCCCTTGTAGCGGAACTACAGGGTCTTATATGCGGCCAGACGGCTGTACATCGGCCGAAATCGGCAAAATAGAGGACCGTAGTTCCCTCTGAGCTGCGATCTCGCCATTTTCGGGCAAATAGAGGATTGTAGTTCCTCTTCATTCAAAAAAACTCATCCAAAAGTTGATAATAATGAACTTTAGCCTCATCTAATGTTGGCATGCCATAAGCATCCAGGAAAGTTTGCACATATTCATGACCAAAGTTATATCGGATACTGCGAATCGCCAAGGCTATATCTTGATATCGATCTGCCATCCCCGCCCTGCCCCAATCAATAAAACCGTGCACCCTTCCATCTTTGAGGATGATATTGGGTAAGCAGTAGTCGCCATGCGTAAAAACCAAATCCTCGGTCTCGGGCCTCAGGCGCAGAAGCTCCTGTGCTAAATCCTCAGCTTTTCGCCCTTGTCTCTGCGAATCAAAATCTTCTTCATCAACAAGCTGCTGCTCCACTCGTCTTGTAGCTTCAACGATCTTCGATTCCAGCGTTTGATCAAAAGGGCAGCCAACAACGGGGACTTCATGGACGCTTCTAAGTCCAATGGCTAATTGCTGCATTAATTGCGGCAGCATGCTTTCATAGTACTTGTCCGAGGCGTTGACTCCTTCAATCTCCGTCATTAGCAAGTATTCATTGGCATCGTCTTGTCCATAATATACGAGCTCTGGAACAGGCAGTTTACCTTGCAGCCAAACCAGCCTTTCCTTCTCGTGATGAAGACTTTCAACCGCCGTGCGGGAGTGGATTTTTATGTATAAGTTGGAGGTGGCACCTGACAAGAAGTACGTTTGAGATTGAGATAAACCAAGGGTGATTCGTTGCCAGTTGTAACCGTTTGTCAATTTCGACAAGTCCTCTGGGAGTGCTATATTGTGCAAACTGAGATCCCCCACTTCTGATTTAGTTGATTTGAGAATGCAACAAAGTCATCTGTATCGATTTAATTAAAAGTGCATAATCAAAACTGTCAGGTGACGTTGTGTCTATTTCTATCATTGTACCACCAAGAGTTAGCGGTGTAAGGTCGCCCCGCAAGATTCTTGCTTTATTTTCCTCCTGTTCAATCCATTCCAAATCAGCATGAGCAGCATGGCGTTCTTTTGCCCCCATACGTGTAAGGAAGCGCTCAAGAAGCACTTTGCCCTCTGTTCTGCACAGGATTTGAATGGGCTCGAATCCGGAAGCACGCTGTAATTTTAAAAATTCAGCGCTTCTTAACTCAGGTCGGCCAAAAAATCCTTCAATCATCATGGATTGACCCGCTGATAACAAAGTGCTTGCAATGGCGTAAAGCATAGTAAAAGAGGCCGGTGCCATCAAAGGAGGGCAACCGTTGTTCTGGCAGTCTAACGCATCGTACAGGGTCTCATATATACCATCCCGCGAGAATAATGGGATACGCAGGTCTTGTTCAAGCCGCTTCGCTAAGGTTGTTTTTCCTGTACCAGGAAGTCCGTTAATGATGATGACGAAAGGTTTTGACATGAGCACGAGCTACACCTCCATAGATTAAAAAAGGGACCTAGCCAACGGGGCCAGGTCCAAAGTTTATATTAAAAAAGGGGGTCTTGTTTATTATAATACCCCACATATATTAGAGGACTGTAACAGAAATATTCCAATTGTGTTACAAAAAAATGGTTTTATGACGAATCGCCTTTTGATCATGCCAAATTTGTACATACTACAGAAGAAAATCCAGAGGAGAGGAGTTTGCCAGATAACCATGAAGATGAACGAGAACGTCCAAGAAGCCATCGTGGAACAAATCAAACAGCAGGCTGTTCCTCTTAACACGCCAGATGATCTAGATGTGCTTATCGAGGCCATCGGAGATAAGAAATATGTGCTGTTGGGCGAGGCAACACATGGCACATCCGAGTTTTATAAATTGCGCACGGAGTTAACTCGCAAGCTTGTACAAACGAAAGGGTTCTCCTTTATCGCCGTCGAAGGCGACTGGCCCTCCTGCTACGAGGTCAACCGTTATGTCAAACAGTATAAAGATGCAAAACCAAACATCCGTGAAGTGTTAGAAGGATTTAACCGTTGGCCGACTTGGATGTGGGCCAATGAGGAAGTAGGAGAACTTGTCGATTGGCTTGAGCGGCACAATGCAGATAAACCCGTGGATCAGCGCGTAGGCTTCTATGGTCTCGACGTTTATAGCTTGTGGGAGTCCTTCGAGGAAATCGAACGCTATTTGCTGGAAAAAGGCCTGCCTGAGCAGCTCGCGATCGCACGCTCGGCATTCGCCTGTTTTGACTCCTATGACAAGGAGGGGCAAAACTATGGCGCTTCCGCAGCTTTCTACGGAGAAAGCTGCAAAGACGAGGTCTTGAAGCTGCTGAAAGAGCTTCACGCGAAGCGCGTGCGGTACGACGAAGACAGCGAAGCGGCCCTTAGCGCGGAACTCAACGCGCTTGTTGCCGTGAACGCGGAGGACTACTACCGCACCATGGTCCGCCACGACGCGGATTCGTGGAACATCCGCGATCGACACATGACCGAGGCGCTGCGCCGCCTCGTACAGTATCATGGCCCAGACGCCAAAGTCATCGTCTGGGAGCATAACACGCACATCGGCGATGCGCGTGCAACGGATATGCAGGCCGACGGCATGGTCAACGTCGGCCAGCTCGTGCGCGAAGCGCACGGTGAAGCCGATGTGTTCGCCATCGGCTTCGGCACTTATCGCGGCACGGTCATAGCCGCGAAAGATTGGGGCGCGCCGGTGGCGGCGATGCACGTGCCCGCTGCCCAGCCGGGCAGCTGGGAGGAGCTCATGCACCGCGCCGGCGCGCACGATCAGATCCTCCTGCTGCGCAGGGAGGATCCTGTTCTCGGGCACGAGGTGCTGGGGCACCGTGCCATCGGGGTCGTGTACCGCCAAGCCTATGAACGCGGGAACTATGTTCCCTCGGTGATGGCGCGGCGGTACGACGCCTTCGTGCATGTGGATGAAAGCCGTGCGCTTCATCCGCTTACCATCGAAAAAGTGCTCGTGTGAATTCACACGAGCACTTTTTCTTGCTTTTACCACAAAAATCGCCCGATTATTGCCCAGGAAATTCTGATCTCGCCTCTTTGTATGGTAAAATATGTAGTTAATAACGTATTTCAACCTAGGAGTTTTATTATGATTCGTTCATTAGCGGTTACGACTGATTTTACCGTACATCACGATGTTCCTCTTCGCCAGCTCGATGACGCCAACATTAAGTGGTATTGGGTTGATTTTCACAATCCCAGTGAAGAAGAAGCGTTGGAGCTAAAAGACCATTTTTATTTTCACCCCTTGGCTATTGAAGACTGTTTTTATTTGCTGCAAAGACCGAAAATGGACCATTATGAAAATGTCCATTTCTTTGTCATGCATGCGATGAATGCGAAGACGCTGGATGCAGAAGAGGTGGATATGTTTCTGGGGAGCAACTTTATCGTCACCTTCCATCAGCATGACTCCAGAGAAATTGAGGATGCTTGGTGCCGTCTGTCCGAGCAAGAAAACCTGCGAAGCGAAGGCCATATTTACGCCGCCTATTTAGTGCTAGATAACTTAGTTGACCAGTATTTTCCCAGCGTTTATCAATTAGAGGATCAACTCAATGAGATTGAGAATAATGTGCATTCTGAGTCCATTGAGGTGCTCATGAATGATATTTTTGAAATTCGCTCCAAGTTGTTAAAAATACGCAGAACGATCGTGCCTATGCGCGATCTTCTATACAGGGTCATCAATACCGATCGGATTGAACAATTTCGCGAGCACATTGTATTTTTTACGGACATTCATGATCATTTGCTCAAGCTTTCAGAAATGATTGAATCCAACCGTGACATGACAGCCGATATGCGTGACAGCTACATCTCCTTGAATTCCAATCGCATGAATTCGATTATGAAAACATTGACGGTGATAACCACGATCTTCATGCCCTTGACATTCATTGCCGGCATATATGGAATGAATTTTGCGCACATGCCCGAATTAGAATGGCATTGGGGGTATTTTGCCATCCTCCTCATCATGTTCGGCATAGGGCTTGGCATGTTCGCCTGGTTCTGGAAAAAAGGCTGGTTTAAGTAGCTTATCTCATAAAAAGGAGTCAGAAAGTAAATGAGCAAAATACTTATTGTTGATGATGACGCGCACATTCGTGAGCTGATGAGCCTCTTTCTACAGAATGAAGGCTTCGACGTTATAGAAGCGGAGAACGGAGAGCAAGCAATCTCTTTACTGGAAAATACGGTCGTTGAGCTTGTCATTCTTGATATTATGATGCCGCTGGTGGATGGCTGGGATTTGTGCAAAGAGATCCGAAAGCGAGATCCTCATATCCTCCTTTTAATGGTGACGGCCAAGGGGGAATCGGCGCATAAAGTAAAGGGCTTCCAGCTAGGGACAGACGATTATTTGGCGAAGCCGTTCGATCCGGTGGAGCTCGTGCTGCGCATCAAAGCACTGTTGAAGCGATCCCGGATCTCATCCTCCAAGGTCATACAATTGGGTGAGGTTCTGCTAAATCTGGGTACCTACAAAGTCGTGCGCGGGAATGAGGAGCAAGCCCTTCCTCTAAAAGAGTTCGAGCTGCTGTTCAAGCTGGCCAGTTACCCGGGCCAAATTTTCACACGAGAGCAACTGATCACTCAAATTTGGGGGATGGACTACGAAGGCGATGACAGGACCGTCGATGTGCACATCAAGAGGCTGCGGCAGAGATTTGCCAGCGATATCAAACACTTTTACATTGAAACGGCGCGTGGTCTCGGATACAGACTTGTGGTTGTGGCAGGATGAAGAGCTTATATGTACGCATAGTGCTCACTTTTTTAGCTGCAATTGTAATCGGCTTAATCTCCTCTTTTATTATCGGAATTGCCATATTTCAAAAAGAGTTAAACGAGTTGGGACAAAACGACATGATCAAGGTAAGCGACAACATCGTTGAACTTTATAAACAAACTCAGCCTCAAGATCTGGAAGCCTTCATGGAAAAAGCATCCCAGTTAACGGTGTACCCGATTCAACTATTTGCTGCCTCAGGCGAAAAGAAACTATATGGATCAGACAATAAAGAGCAGTTCATTGCTATTGATAAGGAACCCGTCCAACAGGTGCTGGAAGGCACACGATACCGATCGAAGGTTAAATCAGAGGGGGACTTGTATGTAGGGCTTCCGTTTGCGTTTGAAGGTAAGAACTATGCCCTCTTCTTGCAATCTTCCACCAAAAATGAAAAGGCAGTAATCCGGTTATTGATCACTATTCTGTTTCTTGTGCTTGTTATAGGAAGCTTATGTATTCTGATTGCCGCCCGATTCTTGGTGAGGCCCCTTAAACTATTGACGAAAGCAACCAAAAGACTCGCTAAGGGCGATTTCGATGTGGAATTGAAGCTTAAGCGAAAAGACGAACTAGGGATCCTTGCCCGAAGTTTCAACGAGACAGCCCGTGAGTTGAAGCAGTTGGAGATGATGCGTCAGGACTTTGTCTCGAATGTTTCCCATGAGATACAATCGCCGTTAACTTCCATCTCGGGCTTTGCGAAGGCGCTAAAGCTCGACCATCTGGTAACAGCGGAGAAACGGGGACGGTATTTGGACATCATTCTGAAGGAAAGCGATAGACTGTCCCGACTTAGCGATAATCTACTCAAGCTTGCTTCTCTTGAATCCAAGCATCATCCCTTTGTAGCAAAAACGTTTAACCTTGATGAACAAATCCGACAGGTCGTTGTTTCCTGCGAGCCACTCTGGTCTGTCAAACATATTCGTATCGACCTGAAGCTGCCCATTGGCGCCAAAATCACGGCAGATGCCGATCAACTCAATCAAGTGTGGATTAACCTGCTTGGAAACAGCATCAAATTCACGCCTGACAATGGAACGATTCGTATCGAACTCCACGCTAACAACCATTCGTATACAGTTATCATTAAAGATTCAGGGATTGGGATTACGCCTGAGGAACTAAATCAAATCTTCGTGCGGTTTTACAAAACGGATAGATCGCGAAACAGTACGGGAAGTGGTCTAGGCCTCGCTATTGTGAAGCAAATTGTCTTACATCATCATGGAAACATTGAAGTAGAAAGCACTGTCGGACAAGGCACGAAATTCACCCTGCATATTCCGAGTTCTCCTCCAAACACGCTTTCAACAAAAGCCGGTACCTGATGGTGCCGGTATTTGTGACGTTCACGCTCCGTTCATATTTCTTTTCTAATCTTTAAATGCAACGTAAAGACTTAGATGAAGGAGATGAAACATGAGCATGATTGGAGATTTTTTAGGTTCATTGAAGTGGTTCACAATTTATGAACTGCTGTTGTTTGCCATCATTTTAACTGTGTTAGTCTGGTATGCCATACCAATTCAAAAACATGTCACATGGTTTGATTTTTTGCCAAGCGCCGGTCTCCTTATCGCCATTGCTAGTGTACTAAATGGTGATACGACCCTGCTGGCATTAATATTCTACGCAGTTGCCGCGGTTCTTTTCTTATGTACGGTCAAGAAAGTATTTAGACCGGTTCGTCACATCCCTGTGCCCTTGCCCAAGTATAGAATTATAAGAGTCGCCCTGTGTCTACTCGGTATGCTCCCTCTTGTCTTTTCGTTGATACTGGCGGGTGAGTCACGTTACAATCCAGTGAGTCATTTCAGTCATATGAGCTATTCGCAAGCATTTGTTCAATTAAATGAGCGGCTATCCCGGGAGTACCCGTTTGGTGATTGGAAAAAGGTAGACTGGGCAGCAATGAAAAATAAGTATGAACCTCTATTTCTACAAGCAGAACAGCAAAAGAACAAAGATTTATACTATACAACGTTAAGATCGTATCTTTATTCTCTTCGAGACGGGCATGTCAAAATCGTGAATGAGAAATTGTACGATGATAATCACGTTTTTAAACAAGAAGTCGGTGGTGGTGTTGGTCTAAGTACGATTCAATTAGATCAGGGCAAGGTTGTGGTCAATTTGCTCTTAGTGGGCAGTCCCGCTGAAAAAAGCGGGATCCAGCTTGGGGCTGAGATCATTTCTTGGGATGGAAAAGAGGCACAAGAAGCTTACCATGCCACCTACTGGAGTGAAAACCCGATGGCTACGGATGGAGACCGGAACGATAATCAAGGAAGGTTTATGGTAAGAACGTCCATTGGGAAAGACGTCCAGGTGGCTTTTAAAAACAAAGGGGAGACTGAAATAAAAAAAGTAACTTTAACGGCTTATGACGACAATTACGAGACGCTAAAGAAAACAAGAGTGAAACCAAATAAAACGGATGCTCCAGTGGAAAGCGAAGTTCTAAGTAACGAATATGGCTATGTGAAGATCAGATATTTTCTCCCAAGCGCGACAATGCCTCATCCGGATAAAGTATTGGGAACCAAACTGAAAGAGTTTCAGGAAAAGCAAATAAATGGCCTCATCATTGATGTTCGTGACAATCCGGGGGGAAGTGATGACCTGGTTATTGCAATGGCAGGTTATTTTGTAAATAAGCCGAAACTTTATGAGTATGTGAGCTATTACAATCGTATGGCTGGCAAGTTTGAAATCAATGCTATTGAAACTCGTATAATCAAACCTGCAGAGCTTTACTATGGCGGTAAGTTAGCTATTCTGATCAATCAACGAACGGGAAGTTCCGGAGAAGGCTTACCTCTTGTGGTGAAGGGCTTGCCCCATGCTCGAATTGTTGGATTTACCTCTACAAATGGATCATTTGGGGTTGTTTCAAGCCCTATACAGGTTGAAATGCCGGAAGGCTATCTCTTGCAGCTGCCGGATGGCAGGTCGCTAAATCAAGATAAAATGATTCAAGGAGATAGTGACGACAAGGGGCAAGGCGGCGCCATTCCCGATATTGACATTCCCTTAAATGAACAGACTTTCGAGCAAAAATATATACAAGGACAAGATGTTGAGCTAAACTATGCGATTCAAGCTATGGAGAACATGCAGTAAAACTATCCGGCATACCAGAACAGACCGTACTCCGTCATTACAGAGGCGTGCCCCATTTGGCGCAGCATCGCTGTAATATTTCCGCGGTGATAGGTGCCGTGATTGACCACTTGAAGAAGCATTTCCGCACGGCTTGTTTCCCGCACCCCTGCATAAGGATTATCCAGCACAATCGTTTCCTCCAAAGACGCATGCTCATCCAAAAAAGCTTTGAACCTCTCCGATAATTGAACATACATCGTTTCAAGCTCCTCCATGCTCTTGGACTCCGCATCAGCCGTCAACTGAACCGAATCCGCCATGGCTTCGTTCATGCTTTTACCTTGCATCATGTCTAACCAACCGGCATCCACAACATAGATGTGTGCGATAACCTTCGACACCGTAGGAAAAACACTTTGAATCTCGCGTGTGTACACATCTTTTCCTAACTTTTTCAAGTGGGTCAGCATCGTTTGATTCGCCCATACATGGAAATCATACATGTTCCGTATCTGCTGCGTCATAAGTATCTCTCCTTTAGCTCAAGGCCATTTCTCATTGTTATCATAATCATACAGGAGGATCCCTGACAGCATACTGTCAGTTATTATTTCAGAAAATTGTTTTATTTTTCCTGTTTTTAATTTTCGTGATAGACTAGAAAGTATCCTGCTTTCATGTTTCATATAGCCAGGCTGCGAATAAAAAACATAGGATGAATAAGGGACGGTGATAGCAAATGTCCGGGATTAAACCCAACATGGATACCCGATCAGCAGAAGCTTTCTTGCAGCAGTTTTTGAACAAACCCGTGACCGATGTCCGGCCGATTGAGCAAGGCGAAGTGAGCAAAGTGTTCAGCTACTCTCAAGACGATGAGGAATTTATCATTCATTTTAACAGTGGCCGTGAAGGGTTTGTCAGAGAGCGTTATGTGCATGAAACATTTTCACCCCAGGGTCTGCCGGTTCCTCGAGTTCTGGAGATTGGCCGTGCGAACGAAGAGCTATGCTTTTCCATTGCCGAAAAGGTACCGGGACGTACCGTCATCTCCTATCCGGAAGCTGAGATCAAGCGGATTCTTCCCGATCTCCTCCACCATTTTAAAAATATGAATGAAGTCCAGCTTGGTGAAACCAAAGGGTATGGCTGGATTCAACCTTCGGGAGACGGCACTCACGAGAGTTGGCCTGATTTCCTGGCTTCCTTCTTTCGGGAGGAGCAGACGGGCTTTTGGCATAACTGGTATACGCTATTTACGGACACTTTCTTGGAAAAGGATGTTTTTCAACGCTTATATGACATCATGATGGAGTTGTCGACCTATTCACCGCAGCAGCGATATCTCGTACACGGTGATTTCCATCTGGGGAATATGCTGACGGATGGGCATCGCGTTACGGGAATCGTCGATTGGGAGATGGCCTTCTATGGCGACTTCGTGTTCGACTTGGCGACGCAGCATCTATGGACGCCACAGCTGCAAATTCCAGAAATGGTGCGCAGCGCTTGGGCCAGTGAGGAGCGAGACATCCCGCATTTCGAGGAGCGGTTGAAGTGTGCGCTGCTTTTCAAAGGTGTAGACGGCCTCCGATTTTATGCTAAAAAAGGCGACCGGAACGCTTACGAGAGTGTGAAGGCGGAACTTTTGCGGTTGGTGGATTGAGGAACAAAAGAGCTAAGCGATTTGAAATTCGCTTAGCTCTTTTGTTATGGCATCCTTACAACGATCACAAACCCACTCTAATAATCGACAACTCTTTAGACTTCACAGTCCCTCGAATTAGGTCATATCCCTCCAGCTGCTTCACTTGCACCGGAAGATCATCCCACAACTCTGTAACACTCATGATTCCCAAGCTTGCGCTTTTCAACAAATCCCCACGAATCTCATTATCGGTATCATTATAAATCGTATAAATAATGCTCGTTCCATCATCGGACGGGAAGGCATTGCAATATAATCCACTCTGTAGCATCGGATACAACGGAACAGGACTTGAGCTCTGGTAGTTCGCCTTATGCTCCCGCCAGATGTGCTTCCACTTCTTTATTGCTGCCTGCTGCAGTTTGTTATAAGGCAGCCAACTGCCGAAAACATCCTGCCAGACCAGTATGCCAGTACCATTAAAAATAGCCCGTTTGATGAGCAAATCCTTGCGAATGCCTACATGCCAACGCGAAATAATCGGCGAGAAATGCTCGGTCATCACATAGCGGAAGATATCGGTTTCCGGCATCGATTCTTTATTTTTAAACTGGTTCCACGAACCCGTAATGATTTCAATTTGATGTTTCTTTTTCGGACGCCCTTCGGAACAGAACACGAAGTCAGGTTTGATTTCATGAACAGCATCACGGAAACTGTCGGGAACACTGTCCATGGTGTCTAGGAATACACCGTCAATATTCGTTTCTCTCACGATCTCCACAATACTCAGGGTGGACTGTTTCACCGACTCGTCAAAGCCAATATCCCAGGGTTTAAAAGGTAAAAATACTTTTACACCGCGCTGGTGGAATTGCTCAACCGTTTTAATCAATCCCGGCATGCCTCCAGGAAATTCCCCGAAAAAGTCCCACTGATTTCTGCTGTCTACACCAAGGCGCGGATATTGATGCCATAACAGCACGGAATCGTAGCCTCCGAATGCTTCACCTTGCTGAAGTAAACGTTCCACATCGATCTGATTCTTCTCAAAATCATACACTTCTTTGCTGAAGATGTACGTAAAATGCTGCAGGAACATATCTTTATACCATTTCAATTCCGGCCGCTCATACTCTTTATAAGATATCGGCTTACGAGCATTCTGCCTCCAACTAGTGAAGAACTCCACCCACCCGCGCTCGATCGCCGAGAACTTGATTTCCATCACATCCGCTGGCACCGGATCAGGACGGAGCAACAACCAATGATGTTTCAACTCCGTAAGAGAGGTAATTTGTTTTAACTCCATGTTGCGGTTTTGCACCCAAATAAACCAATATTCGTTCAAATTGGGGAACTCCAAGCTGAAACCATGCTGCTGGTTGGGATGGAAAATCCCGAGTGGCATCGTAAACTCAACGTGCATCTGCATAATGCTGCTGCCATCTCGTTTCGCTTGCGGATTAGACGGAAAATAGTAATGATTCGCCTGTTCTTCGTCCCATCTAAAGTTCGCCAGGAATGGCATGTGTAAATAAACTTCCTTCGGCCCCATTTCATCCCATTTAGCGCCAAGCTGAATCAGGTATCGAATCGATTGATCCTCCAGATGATGAAGGAAAATGACTTTGGCCATCAATTCATCCTGCCCACATTGAATCGATAGTGAAACGGATACCAGTTCTTCCGTTTGATCACCGCCCGACTCCATTCCCGTAATGAGCCACTGGCTGCAAGGAAGCAGGTGCCCCCCTTCAAGCTCCATCGTGAACAGCTCAGCTTCTTCAGCCGTCAGTTCAGCGCGCTGCGAGATGGCACGATGAAACACCTGATGCAAAGAGAGATGACCGTTATGCTTGACGGCAAACCCCATCTTCTCATTTTTAATCGTCGTGATGTGAGTGGCTTTATCGCTCAAAATCATCGTGTCACCTCGTAAACGCAGCGGAAACCAACGGTTTCACAGCGGTTTAACCCTTCATTCAGCAGTTGGAATTTCAGATGATAATCTGTCGGATGTGGGCCGCCCTCCGCATGCCATGTATGTGGCGCTTTATAGTAAGATCCTCCCCGCAAAAAGGTGAATTTGTGCTGTTCATCGTTTACGGTATCATCCATCCATTCCCAGGTATTACCAGATAGGTCAACACAACCATAAGGGCTACTGTTGGAGGAAAAAGCATCAACCGGCATTGTATCCGAACCGGAAGAATGGCACTTGTCGGCGTTAAAATGATCGCCCCACGGCCACTTTAATTTCTGGCTGCCTCCAGCCGCGAGCTGCCATTCCGTCTCCTTCGGAAGCCTTCCGCCCTTCCATTTGGCATATGCTCTTGCATCCTCTTGACTGACCCAGATGACCGGATGATTCTCTTTACCCTGAGGGATGCCGTTTTCTTGCCAATGCTTGATGAAATTGTGACTGTCTTCAGGATAATAGCCGCTTTCGTCCAGAAACAGTTTGTACTGCTCATTCGTAACAGGGTATTTGTCTATATAGAAAGCCTCTACCGTAACCAGAAAAGGCCCGTGATCACACTGGCAATCCCCTTCCATTATGCGATGTTGAACACGATAAATGTACGATGTTTCCGGAATGAACACTCGATTGTCATCTCCAGTATGAAATTCCATTGCTTTCACCTCTCTATTCATGGGTAAAAAGTGGGGCTTGCGCCCCACTTGCCGTCTGTTGTTTATTTAATCGTTTTGTTAGCGTATTCTGTCATTTCTTTACCGCCTGCTGCGTTCCACTCTTGAACAAACTTATCGAAATCCGCCGCGCTTTTCTTACCGGTTACGAGATCTGCCGCAAACTCTTTGTACTTGGCAGAGGCAGCATCCCACTTGGCAGCGAGTTCAGCAGGAATCACAAAGCTGTTGTCTTTGGTCGACATGGAAGCGAACATTTGTAGAGATTTACTTGCCGGCTCAGAGAAATATGGTGTTGCTGGATCAAACTCTTTATCCGGTTTGAAGTTCACTGTCGACTCTACAAAGTGCGGGAACCAAGACGCAAATTTATCTGTTAATTTGATTTTGTTATTGACGATTTGGTATTCGTCGCCTTCAACGCCTAACTTATCCAGCATCTGACCTTTTTGGCCGGCCATATATTCCAGCACAGCAAAGGCCATTTCTTTATTCTTAGATGTCTTAGCGATGGCAAAACCGCGGCTTTCTTTACTGATATCAACCGGGGTATATCCTTGTGCTTTCCCTTTCGCCGGCGGCAATGTCATGACTTTGGCGGCCGCTCCATTTTGACTAGTCGACTTGTTATTATAGATGTCGATTACCTTGCCTTGCGTACCTGCCATGATAGCAGCTTGCCCATCATAGAAGGCTTTCTCTTTCGTGTCCCACTTCTTGGTCAGGAACTCAGGATCCAGCAAGCCGTCTTTGTACAATTTTGCGTAAAATAGGAGCTTATCTTTTTCAAACTGTGTAGTTTTACCATAAGCATATTTACCGTCGTCCCCTTTGATCCATGTGGATGTCAGGCCGAAGGATTGACCGAACATGACGTCAAGCTCATCGAGTGTGCCGGCCACCGTGTAGGCGTATTTGGCACCGCTTTTCTCCTTCAAGTCCTTGAAGAAGGTATAATAGTTGTCGCTTGTCGGATTGGCAAGCAGGTCTTTGCTCGATGCGGTTTTATCAAACCAATCCTGGCGAACCACAGGTACAGCGCTATTCGGAGGCGACAGCCATAGCAGATATGGATAGTTCTTCATTCTTTCTTGGTTATAAACGTTCATCGATGCCTTCACGTTCGTCGACTTATCGATAAAAGGCGTCAAATCTTCCAGAATTTTTTGCGTTACAGCAAACTGGTAATCGCCGCCTTGGAAGTAAATAAGGTCAGGAATATTACCGCTTTGCAGCAGCAGGCCAAGCTTCTCCGAGTAGGTCCCGCTTTGAACAGGGACCACTTTCAGCTTAATGTTTTTACCTTCCGCTTTCATTCCTTCTTCGATGCCTTTCACCAGCTTCTGAACGCCGGGGTCATCTCCCATTAAATCTTTCGCTACGATGGAGAGAGTGACCGGTTCTTTACTCGCCTCCCCTGAGGTTGTTGCTGCTGGAGCGGACGTCGGAGCTGATGTGTTGCTAGAAGACTTACTGCCGCCGCTGGAACATGCGGTTGTTACAACCATTAAAGCCGAGACCACCATGAGAAGTGCCTTTTTCATTCTATTTCCTCCCTTTTATTCTTTCTATTATTCTTTGAAGCCGTCTTCCATACTTCATTCGTATCGTAGTCGTGCCTGCCTGTAGAAGAATGGGATACGGAACGAGAATCGCCATTAATGTTCCTGTAGCCGCTTACAATTTAGTTAAAGCGATTACATGAATGATTTGGGTAATTGGATGATCCAATTAGTCAAGACGGATAACCTTCGTCCGTTTTTGGCTATTTCATTTGAATATTTTGTTTGACCTGCTTCAAGTGGTACAGCAGCGTTTCTTTGGCCTTATGCGGATCTCTCTCTTTTATAGCCTGGAAAATGTTAAAATGCTCCTTATACACTTCGTTTCTGCGACCGGGTATCTCAACCGTCTTCGTAGCCGTTCGTTTCAACAAATCCATGTTAAGATCGATAAGATTTACCAGCACCACATTATGTGTAGCCTTAGCTATGGATAGATGGAAAGCTTGATCTGGAGAAACGGGATCATCCGATTCCGTGTCAATGGTACCCCATTTTTCGAGAGCGCTTTCAATTTCTAGAATATCCTGTTCGGATGCTCTCAAGGCTGCCAATTCCACGATACCAGTTTCAAAAATTTCTCTAGCCTCCAGCAGCTCAATAATCGTAGCTCGCTCAATATTATCGAGGATTCTCGTTTTATCTTCCGCTTTGCTGAGGTTCTTGTTAAGAAAACGGCCGCCGCCGGGACGAGTTTCAATCAGCCCTTCTCGTTCCAGAATTCGGAACGCTTCACGCAAAGTTCCGCGGCTGATCCCAAACGCTTGGGCAAGCTCTCTTTCCGTAGGCAAAACGTCTCCAGGCGCAAGATTGCCTTCAAGAATCAGTTTTTCAATCTGCTCAATAACATCCTCATACACTCTGTGGTACTTGATTTTCTTTATTGTCATGATGAGTACCTTCCGTCTGGCAATATGCTGAGAATTGGATCATCCAATTACCCACACTTTTATAGTAGTAAGTAGCTCAGATTGTGTCAACAGTTATTTTGACCATTTAGGGCGCAGCCATGCGCCTTGGAGTGCCCGTCGTCATATAAAGAGACTACGGATTTTCTCCGTAGTCCTGTTAAGCACTTCTATCAATCCTTTAACCCGGCTTAGTTTACGTAGAAGCAATAACTACCGCTATTCCGCGCTGCACCTTGGCAGGGAACGAAATAACGGTAGAATCTACATCTATATCGAGGTAACTGAACGAAATTTGCTAGATTCGGTGATTTTAGCGGTACAATTTCCAGTTATTTACTCGATATTGGCAAAATCACAGAAAATAGCAGGAGCAATCGGCGTTAATGGTAACCCACCATCTTAAACAAAACGAACCGAGCCAAGAGCCGGCCTACAACCGCTGCTTGCGTTCACCTGCTCTGGGACAAAGCACACGGAGATCTTGTGCATTTTATCCCAAGATGAGAACCCTTTGCCGCCTGCACTGTCAAACGACTGCCTAGCCAGTCGTACGTCTGTCCAGCCGAGCACTCCCTTTACCTCGCTCACCCAAACAATCTGACCCGCTTGATCTGGACGATGTAAAACCGAAATCTCCCACACGCCCGGAACATCCGTGTACAGCCTGAGCTGTAGCTGCAAATGGTCTTTGTCCGCTTGCATCATCGGATCGACCGGCTTATGCGTAACCAGGGCAAACTTCATGCCCGGTTTGTCCAAGGCAAGCGCCTTGCCGCCCTCCGGATCATCCACAAATACGTAGCGGAAATCAGGATCGAATGGCTCCGTCCGCTGCTCCGGACAATGCCATCCGTCCAGCCCGCTAGTGAAATCAGCCAGCTCCAGCGTTAAAGGCATAGCAGATGCAACAGCTCCCAGATAAATGGGAGAGAATCGCAGAGGGAAGCTGCTCGTTTTTACCCCATCTGCATAAATGGCATCCACATAAACGAAACCGCTTATTGCAGGATCGATAACCGGTATTTCCACGCTAAAGCCGCTGTCTGGCGAACAATCGATTTCCTTCACATGCCAGTATCTGCCCGGCGGAAGCACTTCGCTCCAGTCATACCAAGACCAGCAAAAGCGGAGCTTTTGAGGAAGCGCGGACAACTTGTCAGCGCTAAATACGGCGCTCACCCGCAAGGTTCCCTCGTGAACCGAAACTGCAGCCGCCGGGGCTTGCGGCCAATGCCCATCACCCTTGACCAGGGCATCCATCCAGCAATCCAACGTGGCGCCTGCCCAGCCATCCAGATGATGGTTCTGATTGGCTGCAAAAAATAACCCGCGCTTCGCCTTCGGGAGGTGGGCAGCTCCTTCACAGATCGCGTCCATCCAGCCCCAATAGTCATTCGTAGCTGACATGATCAGCATTGGCGACTGCTCCCGCTCGGCTAGCCTCCAACCGCTAAGCAGCTTCTCCCATTCGTAGGTGTCCTCCAACGTATGCGGCCTTCGAACGTTGCGGTTCAGCCGTCCCGGCGACATATGCTTGCCACAGCCATAAATAGGAGCCGCCGCCTGCAAACGGTTATCCCAGGCGTTAAGCAGTCTCGTTACCGTGCCTCCTCGGGAAATACCGAACGCCCCCATCCGGCCTGCGTCCACTTCTGGCAGCCCAGCCAACCACGTGACCATTTTCTTCGCATGAATAAGGCGCGTGAACATGACCGATTGCAGCGGGTCAAACTCTTCTTCCATGTCTTTCGTAGGCATGTCCGCCAAATCGGAGTAATGCGCTTGCCCGGAGAGTTCCTCTTTCCAGTCGTAACTAAGCGCGACATACCCTTTGCTCGTCCAATGCCGGACATGCTCCAAATTCGCCGTCTGCGAACCTCCCCCGTGGATGTGCAGCATAGCAGGAAAAGGCGTTTCCCCATAAGGAACGCCTATCCAGAAATACGTTTTCACCCACTGGCCAGGAATTAGTTCGGTCTCTAGATACACAGCAGCATAGTCACCATGCTCATCTGACCTATTTTCCACCGTACTGATACGGTGTTCACCTAAGTGCTCGGCAGTTTTCAACAACTCATGAAAACGGATCTCCCCTGTGCTCATCATAGACCTGCAAGCTCCGATAAATACGGGATCGAATTCTGTGCGCCCCTCCGGGTAACCGAAATGGAAGACGCATGCTGCGCAATGTTTACCGCTTCATCGAGGGATTTACCTGAAGTAATCATAGCTGCAAGCGTCCCTGAGAACGTGTCTCCAGCAGCCGTTGTATCTATGGCCTTCACTTTACGGCCTTCCATGTAAACATTCTCGGTGCCGTTATAGTACACAATGCCTTTCTCGCCAAGAGTAATCAACGGGAAGCGAATGCCCTTGCCGCGTAAAATATCCAGCGCCGCAAAAGCATCTTCCGTGGTTTTCACTTCCACATTCGTGTACAACCGGCATTCGATCTCGTTCGGTGTGAAATAATCCACACCATCCAAAATCTCATCATCGAGTGGAACGGCAGGCGCCGGATTCAAGAAAATCGGCACCTTGCCTTTCACAAGTCGAATGGCTTCATAGACGGCTTCCAATGGAATTTCCAGCTGCAGCATGACCGCTGAAGCTGCGAGCAACTGATCTTTGTAGCTTTCAATATAGTCAGGTTTAACTAGGTTATTGGCGCCGCCGTCAAGAATGATCGCATTATTCCCATCGCAAACCGTAATCGCGGCTACACCTGTTGTAACTTCAGGTTCAATTCCTACATAATCAGTTTTTACACCGAACCCTTTGAGGCTGCCGATCAACGATTGCCCAAAAATATCGTCGCCAACTTTCGCCATAAACCAGGTATCAGCGCCCATTTTTGCGCAAGCAACTGCCTGATTGGCCCCTTTGCCTCCGGCGGATAGCATAAATCCATCGCCCCGCATTGTTTCGCCCATTTCTGGAATACGGCTAGTCTGCATGACCATATCCATATTTGCACTGCCAATTACGATTATTTTCATAACGTTCCCCGATCCACCCACAAATTCAAATTTCCGTAAATCTAATATGTTTAAAATAAGTTCTCGCTGCAGTTCTTGTGCTTACACCAAACATACCGTAATCGAATGTATCGTCAGTGTGCTTCAAAACTTCTTGCCCGTCAATAGCAAATGTTAGGGTATTTCCCTGAACCGTCACTTTAAAATCATAATCTTTGCCTAGCTGCCAAGGGAACTCCGCACCCGCCAGCTTCGTGAACCCGAAATTGTTGATGTACAGAGACACTTGATTCGCTCCATCAAATCCTACGTGATAACCTCTCATTGCGCCTTGCGCACGAACAGCCACTAAGTGGGAATGTCCGCTTTGAGGGTTGAGCCGGGCAGAGACGGAGTAATCTTTGGCAAAATAGTTACCTGTATACGCTTCGCTTGGCTCCGCCGTCATGAGATACATCGCGCCATTCTCCAAGCTCCAAGCCCCGTTGTTATGCGCAAATGGCGTGATGCAGCCAAAATTGCTCAATTGCTTGTTGAAATCAATTGTGTAATCAGCGTTACCGTAGATCCGGAATTCATCGATGAAAATACGTCCCAAGCTTTTCGGTTTGCGAGTCGAATAAGCTTCCAACACGATACCGACCTCAACAATCAGTTCGCCTTCGGAATCCGGAATGACAAATTCAATATGAACCCACTCTTGATCAACGAGCTTCACATAACCTTGTACAAGCTCTTTTTTGCTTTTGGACAGGCGCACATAAGGTGCGATACCCATTGTTTCGTTGCCGCCCCACTGATCCAAAAAGATTTGCATGGATACTTTTTGACCGGAGGATGCTTTAGGCGCAAATGTCGGTGAATATCTTTCGTCACTGAAATCATCGCGTGTATAAAATGGTTTGTAGAATATTTTTGATTTTTCCCCACGAACCATGCGGTCAAAGACTACTTCCAGAGAGCCTGTTCCTTTGAATGATTTCTCCGTGGAGTGCTTCGCCTGACAGAAAAACGGATCCGAAATACGGATGTTATGTGTGGAACCTGGCAGCTCGAAGTCGAAATAAATATCGTGCTCCGTGAAGCTCTCCACAAGGCCTTCCGGGCAGGGAACATTCGCCAAGCGATGTCCGAGAATCGCCAATTCTTTCGCATAGGTCGGAATATCAAGAATGTTCATGAAACCTGAAATCCCTGACATGACGATGGAGTCGTTGATCGGTTTGCGATACTTATCCGCAATACCTTCCAAGCCACAAGCTACACCAAGCACAGTACCAACGTTACCAGCGTTGCAATCCGTGTCCCAACCACACATTGTTGCAATCTCAACGGTTCTGTTGAAATCGCCTTGGCCGTAAATCATGGACAGTACGCAGACGCCTGCATTAGGAATGATGTGGCATACGCCGGTATATTTGTCGTAACCCCAGTCTCTTTCCAGCATATCTCGGCATGCTCTGAAATCATTCGGATGCTGCGCGTGGAACGCAAGAACCGCTCTGGACACTTGAGCATAGATCGAGTCAGCTGGAATTTGAGCCAAACCGGCTTCAATAATTTCATTGATGTCGCTTGTTTCGAACGCTTTGGAAATAGCTGCGCAGAAAAATCTTGCGCCTAGCACGCCTTCGCCATCATGAGAAACACGAGCTGCCGCTTCACCGAAATCGGCCGCTTTTTTCGGATTGCAAGGATTGACGAGACCCCATGTGTCGATGAAAATTTGACCGCCG
This sequence comes from Paenibacillus sp. WC2504, assembly GCF_052682475.1. Lineage (NCBI taxonomy): Bacteria > Bacillati > Bacillota > Bacilli > Caryophanales > Paenibacillaceae > Paenibacillus > Paenibacillus sp. WC2504. The sequence continues at coordinate 1,257,435 of NZ_JBQZFH010000001.1, read as the reverse complement.
ATTTGTTCGGCGATAATAAGTCCATTTTGCTCAATCGAACCGGACTGTGGAGCTTCAATCCCTTTTTTCAAATTGATGTAGGCTGTATGCTCTGTACTTACGCCATAACCGCCCCACCAGAACATCCCGATCCCCTCACGGGCATAGTTCAACCAAGCGCGAGCGACATCGTTAGGTGTAATATCCCGGTCTTTCGCATCGTCATACAGCGCGCGCAAGAAGTAGAAAGGACCATTCGCATCGTCGTCCGCCGCAAAGTTTTTAAATTCTTTGACATAGTCCGTGATGTCACCATATGTGCTTTGTATTCTTTCATAAGTCCAAATCGTCGGTTCTACCGGAGCGCCCAGTCTTATGCCAATGTTCATACCTAAGTAACCTGAATAAAGTTTTTCCAAATAATTAGAAGGAATCAACGATTACACCACCTTTTAAATAATAGAACGAATCTGTTGTTGTCTTCGGTTGCTCAGTGCAAGATCTTGCTCAATAATAAATGAGGCTGCTTCAATAAATTCATTGCAGTGTTTCTCGATTTCTTGCTTATTAATCTGTTCAATAATAGCAATCTCATCTTGCGGAATAGCCGCAACGCCATGCATAGCTCCGAGAATGGCACCGGCCATAACACCAATAGAATCCGTGTCGCGTCCCGAGCTTACCCCGTCTTTTACAGATTCCAATAAATCCCCATCATGCAAAATAATGTAAGCTAATGCTAAAGGAAGTTCCTCAATCGAGAATAATCGACTTGGGGTATAGTGATTAGAAGGAATGCCTACTTTATGAATGCTTCGATTGACATCATCGCCCATTGGCGAGTATTTAGCCATTGCCGCATGCAGCTGCCCAACAACTTCGGCCCGATTATTCTTGATTGGCTTGAGGGATCGAGCGGTGTCACACAGATCTTGAATGGCTTGCTTTGTACCATCTTTTGCATACGTTAAGGCTGTTTGAATGATATCTTCTACCGTCACACCGGGTTCAAAAGCTTTCGCAACACAAGCAGCCAATACGCCCGCCGCTTCCAAGCCATAACTGACTTGATGACCGGATGCAAAAAGGATCGCTTCATCATACGCTGCCTTCGGATTGCAGGCATTCACCATACCGATCGGCGAGATATACATGGCAGCGCCGCAGTTAACCATATTGCCATAGCCGCCTTCACGAGGCTCGCAATTGGCAAGCACATGACGGTTGAAGATATGCTTCTCCGGATAAAACAAACGGTCCATCACCATCGCGACTTTCCCCAACTCGGGAATGTATTTGGGACGGAACGAGATTTCTTTGACAAACTCATTAGCCAGATCGTAAGCGTCTAGATGGCGGCGTTCAATGCCGTATACATTCATAAGCGCTAGCGTCATGAGCGTATCATCAGTAACGATGCCCTCGCCTCTCATCCTGCCGAGTCTCTTGTCTTCCGACCAATCCGCTTTCCACCATTTGGTCATCGTCGTTTCAACCCGACCATACTTTTCATAAATTTCATTAAACGTCATTTTCTCAACGACAGCGCCCATTGCATCGCCATACGCCGTACCGAAAACAACGCCTTTCACTCTATCAGCAAAAGTAACCATTTGACTTACTCCCTTCTACAGGGAGTGCGGGGCTGTTACGCCCCACACTTTGCAGTTCATTTATTGGCATCAAAGCCCGATTTACTTAATTGTTTTATTCGCGTAATCCGTTACATCTTTACCGCCTGCTGCGTTCCAGGCTTGAACGAATTTATCGAAATCAGCACCTGTTTTCTTACCCGTTACGATATCAGCCGCAAATTCTTTGTAAACCGCTGTAGCTGCATCCCATTTCGCTGTCAAATCAGCTGGCATAATGAAGATATTGTCTTTGGTTGAATTGCTCTCGAACATTTTGAGCGATTTCGCTGCCGGTTCCGAGAAGTAAGGTGTCGTCGGATCAAACTCTTTGTCCGGCGTGAAGCTGATCACGGACTCGACAAAGTGTGGATACCAAGCGGCAAACTTATCTGTCAATTTGATTTTGTTATCCACGATTTGGTACTCGGAGCCTTCAAAACCAAGCTTATCCATCATTTGACCTTTTGGACTTGCCATGTATTCTAATACGGCAAAAGCCATATCTTTGTTTTTGGACGTTTTGGAAATCGCGAAACCACGGCTTTCTTTGCTTGTATCTACCGGTGTGTAGCCTTGTGCCTTGCCTTTTGCCGGCGGCAGAGGAACGACTTTCGCGCCTGCGCCATTTTGTGCAGTTGATTTGGAGTTATACAAGTCGATTACTTTCCCTTGTGTACCCGCCATGATAGCTACTTGACCATCATAGAATGCTTTTTCCTTCGTATCCCATTTCTTCGTCAGGAACTCAGGATCAAGCAAGCCCTCTTTGTACATCTTCGCGTAGAATTCTAGTTTTTCTTTTTCAAACTGGGTTGTTTTGCCGAATTCGAATTTACCGTCTGTACCCTTGATCCAAGTTGTCGTCAATCCGAAGGCTTGCCCGAACATAGCATCCAACTCATCAAGATTGCCCGCTGTCGTATAGGCGTATTTCGCACCGCTTTTTTCTTTTAACTCTTTGAAGAACGTGTAGTAGTTATCGATTGTTGGGTTTTCCAAAGCTGCTTTACCGGATGCTGTTTTGTCCATCAAGTCTTGACGCACGACAGGAATAGCACTATTAACCGGTGATAACCATAGCAAGTAAGGGTAGTTCTTCATTCTTTCAATGTTATAAGGATTCATAGAAGCCTTAACATATTTGGATTTATCAATATATGGAGTCAAGTCCTCCAAAATTTTCTGAGTCGTTGCAAATTGATAATCTCCACCTTGGAAGTAGATCAGATCAGGGATATTGCCGCTTTGTAAGAGCAAGCCCATTTTCTCGGAATACGTTCCGCTTTGAACCGGCGTAATTTGCAGCTTTACATTTTTACCTTCTGCTTTCATGCCGTCTTCGATGCCTTTAATCAACTTCTGAACGTTAGGATCATCTGGTGCAAAATCTTTAGCCAAAATGGAAACCGTCGTAACCGCTTGGCCGTTTTGCGTTGCGGATGGTGCAGATGTGTTCGTTGAATTGTTCCCCCCGGAACTGCATGCTGTTGTGACCAGAACGACTGCTGCCATTGCAAAAAGCGCTTTTTTCATTTGGATTGCCTCCCAAGATAATGTTTGAATACTATTCTTTTACGCCGCCTTCCATTACTCCTTTGGTATAATGCTTCAGAATAATGGGGTATAGCATTAGAATCGGAACCATAGCAATAACAATCGTAGCCGCTTTCAAGGACGAGAAGTCCAATTGTGCGATATGATTATTTTTCATCAAATCAGCCGCGCCGACCAAGGTCGTTGTATCTCCTTCAACAACGAACTGCCTGAGCAGTACTTGCAGTACGGTTTTGCTTCGGCTGGATAAGAAAATGCTCGATTTGAAAAACTCATTCCATCTAGCCACCGCATAGAACATACCGATGGTCAAAAGCGGAATGCGGGACAGCGGTAAGATAATCCGCATGAACACGGTCATGTGCCCAGCGCCATCGATTTTCGCAGCCTCAACCAGGGAATCCGGTATTTCTTCAATAAACCGCATCATAATGATCAAATAAAAGACGTTAATCGTGCGGTAGAGGACCATCGCCCAAAGATTATCCAGCAAGTGCAGGTCTTTGATTACCATATATTCTTGCACGATCCCCGGTTCAAAAATCATGATAATGATGAGGAAAATCATAATCGGCGTTTTACCGACCAGATTTTTACGCGTTAATACGTAAGCTGTAATGGTGGTGAAGAAAATGCTGAAAGCCGTTCCGACAATCGTAATAAATAAAGAGTTCATTAACGCTTTCCCGACGATCGGATTGCTGAGCACGACCTGGAAATTGATGAACGAGAAACCTTTTGGCAAAATGTCATAGCCGTGCAGCATATGAACTTTGTTAGGGTTCGAGAAAGCTTTGGCGATCAAGTTCATGATCGGTACAAACATCGTCAGCGATATGAGGATGAGTATGGCACCGAGCACTAATTTGGTGAACGAAAATTTTTGGACACTCATGCTAGCTCCTCCTTACCATGCGCCTTTCGAGGTCAGTTTCTTGGAAATGAAATGCGTGGAAAGCACCAGCACGACCCCAATCATACTTTTGAACAAATTAGCCGCTGTTGCGAATGAATATTGACCGTTGATCAAACCAACGCGGTAAACATAAGTATCAATGATATCAATCCGGCTATTAACGGAATCATTCGTGAAGTTCAACACCTGATCCAGCCCTGCATTCATAATAAATCCGACATTCAGAATGAAGATGGTCACCATCGGAATATACAGATGAGGCAATACAATTCGCGTCACAATGTGCCAGCGGTTGGCTCCATCAACGTGTGCCGCTTCATACAAACTTTGATTCACACCCATGATGGCGGCAAGGAAAATGATCGAATCCCATCCGATATTCCGCCAAGCTTCACTGGCAACAAGCACCCATCTGATCGCTGATTTATCAGTCAGAAAGTCGTGCGGTTGAAACCCGAAAACCTGAATGATCTCGTTGACTACACCGTTTGATTTGGATAAAAAGTCGAACCATACCCCGGCGATAACGACCCAGGACAGAAAGTGCGGCAAATACGAAATGACTTGAATCGATTTCCGGAACTTTCCGTTAATGAATTCGTTAAGAATGAGCGCGAAGATGATCGGAATTGGAAAAATAAGAAACATTTTCATCGCACTGATAATGAGCGTATTTTTTAATACTTGCTCGAAGATTGGCGTGCTGAAGAGCTCACGGAAATATTTCAATCCAACAAAAACGTTATCTCCAAGAATCTGATAATCGTAGAAGGCTAGTTTCATGCCGATAATCGGCCAGATGTGAAAAATGATAAAATAAGCGATTCCCGGCAAAAGCATCAAGTAGAGCACTTTGTCACTCCACATTTGTTTCATTTTCGAATGCGTTCTGATTTGAATCGACTCCTTTCCCATCATACGTCGACTTCCAATTCCATCAGTGGGGCATGCTGTTGAGCTCCGTATACGTCACGATCCAAGAACGTGCCTGAAGAAACTTTCCGCGCGAACGTAATTTTGAAGCCGAGCGCTTGATCGAAAAAGACGATATGCATGATCTTATCTTGCTCAATGTTGTAAAGCTTCGATACCAAATCTTTGTTAATGACGCCGGAACTCTTGATTTTGTAATAAATCTCCGGATCTGTAAAAAGGGCATCCACCGTAATTTCAAACGGTCCGCTATTTTTACTTCTCAGTACTTTCGCTGCATCTACTAGCTTCATAATTACACCTCGATATACTCGTTGCGGAACATCTCCACGCCATCCGCAACTTGCATCAAATGATAAACAGAGAATTCATACACAGCGCCGAAAGGGATATCACTTGGGGCAAAAGGGAACGCCAGATTACCCGCTGTCGATTTCCTGCCCTCATAGCCGTAATGCAAGAATGTTGATCTGACCGAGCTGCAAATTGTGTTCGCTAGCTCTTGTGTCTTTGCAATAACTTCGAAGACGACACCTAATTCGTGACCGGCTGTTTTTTGCGGCTCCAATTCACCCAACACGCCGTTAAGGCCGTAATTGATGAAATTGATTTCATAATCCTCTTGCGGTATTTCGCTGTAATACTCCCAAACCTGCTGTTTGACCAAGTCCTCAACTTCTTCAATCCGTTCGATCAGAAGCGGATCGCGGATACCTGCGACGACGAGCGTACGGTAAGCGACTTTCATTGCCCCTTCGAGCTTGATTTTATATTCAGGAGTTGGCAAGATCCGGCTGCCACGCACTTCAACGCTATCGTCTCCCAATTCCTTAAACTCACAATGTTCAAGATCCAGAACAAGTCCAGGACCATGAAGCAGATAAGGATGATCCTTCTCATAAAACGTGTGCGCAGCTACGGAAACGGCCGTACATTTACGTTTGTCGTTCAGCGGTTTGACGATAAAGGAATCTTTGGTCAGAATGCCCAGCATGCAATCTTTCGTTGTCCCCGGTTCTGCACAAAGCGCAGAGCATTCAAGAATTTTACCCAAATGATAAGCAAGCGCTGTATCAAAACCATGATACATCGCGACCGCGGCAAACGGCGAAGGGTCGTAAGCGCGACCACAGATGATAATGTTAGCGCCTTCTTGAAGCGCCGCGATAATGGGTTCATGTCCCATTTGGGCGACAACACCGTTGGTAGCTTCCAACCTTTCCTTCGTAAGCGTCTTCACTGCAAGGCCAAGAGGTTCACATTCGCCTGCTGCTAATTTAGCTTCCACGACATCTTTCGGAATATCCGCCCAGATTGTCGCGACTTTCAGACCGTTAATGTTGTTTTCTTCAAGAATCTCCATAATGATCGCTCGCGTCCATTCAACATGGACCTTTGCGCCGCTTCCTCCGGCAGATCCGATAATGACCGGAATCTTGGCCTCAGCGCCCGCTACGATCATCAGTTCCAAGTCTTTCTTGCAAGCTTGTTTGCTGACAATCGCCGTACCCGCTCCTAATTTATGAGGACCGGCATCCGTTGATCCGGCATCTACGACGATCGCATCCGGCTTATGTTCCATCCCTCTTATAAACGATGACTTCGGAAATCCGTAGCCTAACATCCCACAGGGCGCCAAAATTTTGAATTGTTCCATTGCTTTACAACCTCCACTGTCCATCATCCGATTCGATGGTTCATTCTTTTCTTTTTCTTCTCGTTGATTCGCGAGGAATGAGTTTGACATCGAATAGATGCGTTTGATCTTCGCTGTTGTCACCTTCGATTTTCTTAATAAGAAGCCGTGTTGACAGCATCCCCATATCATAAATCGATTGTGCGACCGTCGTAATTTCCGGCTCTACGATGACCGTAAGGTCGATACCGTCAAAACCGCACAACGCAACTTGATCAGGGACGCGCACGCCCATTCGCTGCAATTTTTTAAGCGCTCCAACCGCCATCGTATCGTTGCCTGCAAAAATTCCATCGATATCAGGATGGCGTTTCATCAGGTTTTCAACCGCTTCCATTCCGCCGTCGACGCGGAAATAACCCGGTTCGACGAGGCTTGGCGAATACCAAGGAAAATGTTTCACGGATTGCTCGTATCCCATGAATCGCTCTCTTCCGGTTACCGTATCCTGCGGGCCGTAGATATGAGCAATTTTCGTGCAGCCCTCATCGAGCAGATGCTGTACAGCTTGCTGCGCCCCTTCCAAATGCTTGGAGCTGACGACCGTGCAAGAAGTCTCGCGCGGCGCTCTATCCAACATAATGAAAGGAATTTTCTCGTTGTTCAGAGCATCAACATCATCGGAGCGAAGGCTGTAGGAAGCAAACAAAATGCCGTCTACATACCGCTGCTTCAGCACCCTGATGTAGGTTTGCTCCTTATCTGCCTGATTATCCGAATTGCACAGGATTACTGTATACCCATACATGCGGGCAACATCCTCAACCGCTCTGGCCAGCTCCGCAAAGAATGGGTTCGTGATATCGGGGAATATTAAGGCGATCGTTCCTGTCTTTCTTCCTGCAAGCCCTCTAGCCATCGCGTTTGGTTCGTACTGAAGCGTTTTGATCGCTTGCTCTACTCGCAATTTTGTTTCTTCATTGACATATCCGTTTTTGTTCAAGTATCGGGAAATGGTCGCTACGGAAACGCCTGCCAACTTTGCTACATCTCTGATTGTTGCCACTGGTTACGACTCACTCCTACTAAAAAGCAAACCCGTACTCTTAGCAAAGAAATCCTTGCGTAGGGTACCGGTTACATGCTCCCGAAATTTTCCTTTATCTCGATAAATACTATTATTTACACATTGCATATTAATTATTAATGTTACTGTGATACACGATGTGTAACCGGTTACCTATTTCATGTTTCTTATTATATGCCTCCTCTTTAAAAGCTGTCAAGTCCAAACTCCGTTTTACCGACAAAAATCGACTTTTTCCTTGGGGGCGATATTTACACCCTGCATACCCGAACATCGCAGTTGGATTGGTGCACGTTTACCTTCGGTTTATCCATTTCCGTCAGCGTGCAAGTGCGTGTTCGGGCTCGTGTTCAAGTGAATTGCGCGTTCAAGCGCAGTGCGAGTTCAAGTGCATATTGCACTTTGTGCAACTTGAGAGCGCTTTACAGGATCCAACCCTTCGCTTCATTGCACTTAATACAACAATTTGGACTCTAAAGGGCTGTTTTGACACCTTCTCCTCTAAAATGGTTGTATTTTGTACAACGAAGCGGCTGTTTGCAGAGAAAATATGTGTTTTGGTTGCAATAAATACAACCTACGTTGGACAATTGTTTACCACATTCCGGCAAACAAAAAAAACGAGTCCTACTATCGAAAAATCGATAGCTAGGAACTCGTTTTATGCAAATACGTCTTACTCGTTGCCGATATACGAAGCATACTCAGCAGCCGTCAGCAAACCTTCAAGCGCATCCGCGCCGGATACCTCGACCTCAACCATCCAGCCTTCGGCAAACGGCGCACTGTTTACCAGCTCCGGTGATCCTTCCAATGAGCCGTTCACAGCCGTTACTTTGCCGGATACGGGCGAGAAAATATCGGAAACCGTTTTGACGGATTCCACACTGCCGATGCTTTCATTTGCGGTAATGGATGCTCCAGCCTTAGGCAATTCAACAAACACAATATCTCCCAATTGATCTTGGGCAAAATCAGTAATACCTACACGAACTACCGTGTCCGAAAGCTTTTCTACCCACTCATGTTCTTTGGTGTATAACAAATTGGCTTGTACGTTACTCATCGTTTTACGCCTCGCTTACCAGCAAATTTTGCTTTTAGCTTAATCTAATGGGAACATCAAAGTCAAGGCGGACGAAGGTAAATTTTATGAAAAGTTACAATTGACAATTCACACCTTCATAGGCAAAAATTAATACAATACTACAAATTGAATATTGGCGAATGATGGTGCAGGGAGAGACCGCAGAGAACGATCGCGGCGCCGAAGGAGTAAGCCGAATAACGGTGAATCTCTCAGGCAAAAGGACTTGTACCGGACGCAACTCTGGAGAGCTTCGAGTGACCGCGCATGCGGAAACTCGAACACCAAAGGGGAAACTTGACGGCCGCATAACAGGGGTCTAATCGAGGTAACTCTCAGGTAAAAAGGACAGGGCAAAAGGTATGTTTGTGTTGCATATCTTTTGCTCTTTTTTGTATTTTGGGCAAGATATGGGATGTACAAAATCGAAGGTGAGGTAAACGCATGCTGAAACGAACACCGCTCTTTCCTGTATATGCGGAGTATGGAGCGCGAGTTATTGACTTTGGAGGCTGGGAGCTGCCGGTGCAGTTCACGGGTATTCAAAAAGAGCACGATGCCGTCAGACAGCAAGCCGGGCTTTTTGATGTGTCACATATGGGAGAAATCCGGGTTACCGGGGAAGACGCCCTTCCTTTCCTGCAAAAGATCACCACGAACGATGTGGCAAAGCTCGAAAACGGGCAATGCCAATACAGCCTCATGTGCTACCCGGACGGCGGTGTCGTTGACGATCTGCTCGTTTATAAACTAAGCGACAACAACTACATGCTGGTCATTAACGCATCCAACATCGACAAGGATGTGGCATGGATGCAGCAGAATCTTATTGGCCGCACTGAAATCTCCAACATATCCGATGAAACCGCTATGCTCGCATTGCAGGGTCCTCACGCCGAACGGATTTTAGCCAAATTGACAGACGCGCCTATTCAGACTTTGAAAACATTTCGTTTCCTAACCGACGTGAAGGTAGCCGGTATTAACGCCTTACTATCCCGTACAGGTTATACCGGAGAAGACGGCTTCGAGTTGTACATCGATGGGCACGATGCCGTTCAACTATGGAAGCTGCTCCTGGAGGCAGGTCAAGAACAAGGGCTCGTACCGGCTGGTTTGGGCGCTCGCGATACGCTGCGTTTTGAAGCGCGGCTTCCCCTTTACGGGCAGGAACTCACCCAGGATATTTCGCCGTTGGAAGCTGGTCTGAACTATTTCGTGAAATTGGATAAAGGAGATTTCATAGGCCGTGATGTGATTGCTGGGCATAAAGCGAACGGCACGCCGCGCAAGCTCGTTGGCATTGAAATGATTGAGCGTGGCATTCCGCGGCCGCATTACAAGGTTTTCTCGACGGAGGGTGCGCCTATAGGGGAAGTCACAACGGGCACACAGTCCCCTACGTTCAAAACGAATGTGGGCCTCGCTTTAATTGATTCCGCCTACAGTGCGCTAGGCACGGAAGTGAATGTGGAAATTCGCGGGGCACAGGTCAAAGCGAAAGTCGTGGCCACCCCTTTTTATAAAAGAAAGCCGTAACCCGGAGAGGAGCAAGCCCCCACCATGAAGCATCGTTATTTGCCTATTACCGAGCAAGATCAGAAAGATATGCTGGCGACAATCGGCATCTCCTCGATGGAAGAGATGTTTCAAGATATTCCGCAAAAGGTTCGCTTTCAAGGCGAACTGAACGTATCGAAGGCGCTGGATGAGCAAGGACTGCTGCGCTACATGCGCGGCCTATCCAGCCGCAACGCCGACTTCGACCGCTACCCCAGCTTCCTCGGCGCTGGCATCTACGATCATCACCTTCCCGTGGTGATCAATCATGTCATCTCGCGTTCGGAGTTCTACACCGCGTATACGCCCTATCAGCCGGAGATCTCCCAAGGGGAGCTGCAGGCGATTTTTGAATTTCAGTCGTACATTTGCGAGCTTACCGGCATGGCCGTAGCGAACGCCTCGATGTACGACGGCGCCACGGCGCTGGCCGAAGCCGGCGCCCTGGCCAGCGGAGCGACGAAGCGCAGCCGTCTTCTCGTCTCGCGCGCGGTGCACCCGGAGGCGCGCGCCATCTTGCGCACGACCGCCCGCGGGCTGAACTTAGAAGTGGTCGAGATCGGCCTCACGCCGGAGGGCGTGACGGACCTGGATGACCTCGCTTCCAAGGCCGAAGGCGCCGCCGCCGTCATCCTCCAATCGCCGAATTTCTTCGGCTGCATGGAGGATATCGGCGCGGCGGAGCCGATCGCGCACGGCGCGGGCGCCCTGCTTGTCGTGAGCGCGAATCCGCTCACACTAGGGCTGCTCGAAGCGCCGGGCAAGCTCGGCGCTGACATCGTTGTCGGCGACTGCCAGCCGCTCGGCATCCCAGCTGCGCTGGGCGGGCCGACGTGCGGCTACTTCGCCGTCGCCGAAAGCTGGATGCGCCGCATGCCGGGGCGCATCGTGGGCCAAACCGTCGACCGCGCCGGCAAGCGCGGCTTCGTCTTGACGCTCCAAGCGCGGGAGCAGCACATTCGCCGTGAGAAAGCCACATCGAACATTTGCTCCAACCAAGCGCTTCTCGCGCTCTGCGCATCCGTGTACTTGTCCACGATGGGCAAGCAGGGCATCCAGGACGTTGGCAAGCTCAACGTCCAAAAAGCTCACTACGCGGCGAAACGCCTCACCGTGTCCGGTAAGCTCTCGCTGCCATTTGCCGGCAGCTTCTTCAATGAATTCGCCGTCAAGCTTCCGGACGGCGCGAATGTGCAGGAGCTCAGCACCAAGCTCCTGCAGCGTAACATCATCGGCGGCTACGACCTTGGCCGCGATTATCCCGAGCTCGCCGGCCATATGCTAATTGCCGTCACAGAGCAAAGAACGCGCGAAGAGATCGATGCCTTCGCTGATGCACTGGAGGAACTCGTATGACAACAAGTACGAATGAGAACAACATTACCGTAAAAAATGACGGCAAAGCCCTCATTTTCGAAATGAGCCATCCGGGCCGTGTCGCTTATTCCCTGCCGGAATCCGATGTGCCGGAGCTGGACTTGAACGACGTCCTGCCTTCCAAGTTCCAACGCAAAAGCGCCGCGGAGCTGCCGGAAGTATATGAAGTGGATGTCATCCGCCACTATACGGCCCTCTCCCGCCGTAATTTCGGCGTGGACAACGGCTTTTACCCCCTTGGCTCGTGTACCATGAAGTACAACCCCAAAATCAATGAAGACGTCGCCCGCTTTCCAGGCTTCGCCAAAATACATCCGTACCAGCCGGAAGAATCGCTGCAAGGCGCCTTGGAGCTGCTCTACAACCTCCAAAAAGACCTTGAAGCCATCACCGGCATGGATCGCGTCACCCTTCAGCCCGCAGCAGGCGCACATGGCGAGTGGACCGGACTCATGATGATTCGCTCTTACCATGAAAGCCGCGGCGAGAAGCGGACCAAGGTCATTTGCCCTGACTCCGCGCACGGCACGAATCCTGCCAGCGCTACAGTCGCAGGCTTTGAGACCATCACGATCAAGTCCAACGAACGCGGTCTCGTGAATCTCGATGAGCTTCGCAAAGCCGTTGGACCGGACACGGCCGCCTTGATGCTCACCAATCCAAACACACTCGGCCTATTCGAGGAGCAGATCGTAGAGATCGCCGAGATCGTTCATGCTGCAGGCGGATTGCTCTATTACGACGGCGCTAATGCGAATGCCATTATGGGCATTACCCGCCCCGGCGACATGGGCTTCGACGTCGTCCATCTCAATCTGCACAAAACAATGAGCACCCCGCACGGCGGCGGCGGTCCCGGCGCCGGCCCAGTCGGCGTCAAAGAAAAGCTCATCCCATTCTTGCCTACGCCGCTTGTGGCACAAAAGGAAGACGGCAGCTTTTATTTCGACTACAACTATCCGCAGTCAATTGGCCGCGTGAAAGGCTACTACGGCAACTTCGGCATCCTTGTCCGCGCCTACACCTATATCCGGACGCTCGGTCCGGAAGGCCTGCGCAAAGTATCCGAGTTTGCCGTACTCAACGCCAACTATATGCTGGCTAGGCTTACGCCTTACTTCGACGTACCGCATCCGCGCTTCTGCAAGCACGAATTCGTGCTGTCGGGCAACCGTCAGAAGAAGCTTGGCGTGCGCACGCTCGATATCGCCAAACGATTGCTTGACTTCGGCTATCATCCACCGACGATCTACTTCCCGCTTAGCGTCGAAGAATGCATCATGATCGAGCCGACCGAGACGGAAAGCAAGCAGACGCTGGACGAATTCATCGACACGATGATCGCCATTGCCAAAGAGGCCGAAGAAAATCCCGATATCGTTAAAAATGCGCCATACACCACCGTGGTCAGCCGTATGGACGAAGCGCTTGCCGCCCGCAAGCCTGTCCTGAATTGCAGCTGCGGATAAAAGATGTGGCTGCCCTAGAAGTCTTATGATCCATAGACTTTTAGGGCAGCCCTTTTTCTTACTTATTGACCTCGTATAAATAGAAGACGAAGTCGCTTGAAGCCCCCGCATGTCCCAGCTGACGGAGCATCGAGGAAATATTGCCTCGGTGGTAGGTGCCATGGTTCACGATATGCTGAATCAATTCTTGAATGTTGGCATTCAGCACGCCAAAGGTTGGATGCGGAAACTGCTTTTTCGCTTGCAGATCGTCTACACGGTTCAGGAAAACGCGATAATCCTCGGCTTTTTCCCAATATACTGCTTGCAGCTCCTTCAGGCTTTTACCCGCTGTCTTAGCTTCAATCGTGCCTATCAGCTCTACAATCTGCTCATAGCTGTTCCCCATCATGCCTGACAACCAAACCGTATCCACCTGGTAAATGTGCACCAGCCCTTTGTAAATCGTCGGAAACACATTGCCAAGCTCCTGATGCAGGACTTCCTCCGGCAATTCCTCCAGTCGTTCAAATACTTTTTTATTGGCCCAGACGTGATAATCATAGGTTTTGATCGTTTGTTCTCTCATGCTTCATCATCCTCCTCAGAATGGAACTCTGTGTTAACTATGAGCTCATTGTACCTCGGCTTCACTGACAAAAACGGTCAGTCAATTGGCAGCGACGAATAATAATGATGTAAATTCAGCGTAATGTCCCGCAGCATCTTGATAAGCATTTGAGGTTCCTTAACTTGAATTGTGCCTCCATAACTGAGGAGTTGATATGGAAGATGAGTGTGGATGGCTTTCTCCTGGACTTGAAAATGGGCTTCATATTGCGAGCGCTCTACTAGGGCATGGGCCAGGAACCAATGCCCGCACAGGTCGTCCAGCGCTTGCTCACTCCCGGTGATTTTAACGGAGATCCGTTCTTCCGATTTATCTGCTTCAGGCAGGACGCTTGTGAGAATAAATTGGCGAGCCGAGAAATCGATCGGCCTCTCAAATGTCGTATCCATCTTGGACAACTCCCGGATGCGATCCACTCGAAAGCTGCGGATTTCGTTCCGCAGATGACAGTGTCCAACGACATACCATTTGTTTTTCCAGCAAACGAGTCCATACGGATTCAGATCGCGGGTTTCTGCTGCCGCACCGTAGCCTTTTTGATAGTGCATGCGAAGCGTGACTCGTTTGGCGACGGCCATCTCCACTTCTTGCAGCAAGGAAGATTTAGCGGCATCCGCCTGCGGCGATATAACGTCCAACCCCTGCTCATGAAGATGGATTTGCTCCAGCTGCTCCCGATTGGTGTATAGCTTAAGCTTGGCAACAGCTTGATTAAGCTTCTCTCCATAGGGATACCCTGCCTCCAAGGCAAACGAGGCAGCGTGGATGAGCGCCTTCTGCTCATCCAGATCGAAGACGAGCGGCGCCTCGTTGAACTGCCCGAGCAAGCGGTAACCGCCATGATGCCCGGAATCCGATATGATCGGAACACCGCTCGCGCATAGCGCATCGATGTACCGGTACACCGTGCGGATGTGAATCTCCAGCTTTTCGGCTAATTGCTTTGCCGTTATTTGTTTATGTGATTTGATGAGCCATAGAATGGCTAGCATTTGATCCGCTTTTGACATTCGGGGCTAGTCCTCCTAAGAAAAGGTTACGTGTAGTTTTATCATAGCATGTTCCGGTCTGAGGTTACTCTTCAAGATTCGTTTCGCACGCGCATTTGCCTAAGTGGCTGGCCATACGATTCAAATTCAAGTTACATTGGAAGAATTCCAATGAGAAGGTCATTTTAGGCTCGTAAATCGGCTTCCCATTGGATGATTTCCAATAAAGCCTCTGAAATGAGCCATAATCAGGTCATTTCCAACCATCTCGTTGGAAATAATCCAATGAACTACACGAATAATCCGCCAAGACGACCTGCTCGTTGGATTTACTCCAACTAAACTTTATAACCAGATCTACGTATCAATCTTCCATCGGACCAAAGTGCCTCAAAAAGTGCCTACTGAGTAAAATTAGCCGCTATCCCAGACGAATCCTCATAATAGGGAACTACAATCCCCTATTTTGCAATAATCCGCTAGCTCAGCCTTCTAAGGGAACTGTGATCCTCTATTCCGCCATTTTCAGAGCGAATAACAGCTTTTCCCATCAATTAAGACCCTGTAGTTCCCCAGTGACCCAAAATCAGCTCATTCCGCTCAAATAGCGCCCTGTAGTTCCGCTCCCCTCTCCCGCACAGCAAAACACACCTTTGATACGAAGCTACCCAACTAGCTCAGCTAAACCAAAAAGGGACTCCCTCAAGTAGAACCCTACATTCTACTCAAAGACAGTCCCTAGTAACATTTCTAAACAGACAGCCGCTCAACCAGCTGATGAGACGCGAGCACAAGGTCGCCGCGGATCGTGCAGGCATTCGGGTCAGCCAAGCTGTCCAGGAAATGCTGAACGACGCTGGCAAATCCCCTTCTCTCCAGCACGGTGTCCCAGCTTCCGAAGGAACGTACGCGCGGCGCGGCGCCTTTTTCATAGAAGACTGCTGACTCCAGATTCGTCACCTCGACCGAACGGCCGCTGCCATGCAGCTCGACTTTTTCCAGATCCACGCCCGCCAGCCTTACCATGCTATAGGTACCCTGCGAGGAGCCGAAAGACAGTGTACCTGAAGCGTGAAGCAGCCTTCCAACTTCATCCACTTGTTGATGATGCGAAGCCACTTCATAGGGGCTTTCCCCCAGCCAGAGCAAAAGATCCAACATATGGATCAAATCATCATACAGCGTCTCTTTCGCGCCATGACCCTGCTGTTTAATCCGGTGTTTAACCGCTGAACACCAATCAAAACCGCCTGCTTCCTTCAGCCAATCACGCGCTTCGAGATAAAGCGGAGCAAACCTGCGGTTAAAGCCCGCTACAAGGAGCACCCCTTTTCGTTCCGCATAAGAAGCCATCTCTACCGACTGCTCCCAATCGTAGGACAATGGCTTATCTACATAAACCGCAACACCCTGCTCCATGCTTTTCATAGCAATTTCATAATGGGTTGGGGTCGGACTGTGCACGAAAACAGCGTCCAAATCAAGCGCGAGCAACTCCTCCAGCTTCGTTGTCCCGAAAGGGATACGATACTTGGTCTTCATTCGTTCAACGGTTGCCGGTGTGGAGCTCATAATGCCAGCGATGTCCACTTGTTCATTAACGGAAAGCAGCGGCAGATATACTTTTTGTGCGATATCCCCAAGCCCGATGATTCCGATTCTTTTTCTTGTCATTTTAAAAAGTCAGCTCCTTATTTGTTTCCCGAGTACCAGGCGTCCTACCACGAATCCAAGTATCATCAGCACAGCACCCACAAGTGTCGAAACGCCATAAATCTGCATCCACATCGGGGCCTCCGCAATGAGCTCATATACTTTTCCCCCAACGATCGGTCCTAAAAAGGCCGCAAAACCCGTAATCGCCGAATACGTTGCAATGTACATAGG
Source organism: Paenibacillus sp. WC2504 (assembly GCF_052682475.1). NCBI lineage: Bacteria > Bacillati > Bacillota > Bacilli > Caryophanales > Paenibacillaceae > Paenibacillus > Paenibacillus sp. WC2504. The sequence goes on along the minus strand of NZ_JBQZFH010000001.1, from coordinate 1,240,717 downwards.
CCGTTCACTTTTCGGTGTATCACCAATTGTAAATGTAAAGACCATCTGGTTAAACCCGCCGAGTCCTATACCAAGCACGATATGAACCGCATAAAGCACGACAATCGCCGGAATGAGGGCAATCGCCCCCCACAAAAGACAAGCGAGGGCAATGATCGGTAAAGACCATAACAGCAAGGTCTGCGCTGAATAACGTGCGTTTAGGTTACCCCAAACATAGTAACTCGCCATCATGACCAACGTATGGACGACGGTGATGTAGGAAACTGTTTCATAATTAATGGCCATGAGCTTTAGCATGACATAGGAAAATAGCGGTACGGTCAAACTTTGCACAAATAAAAACACAGCTAAGAAAATAATCGCTTTTATAAAAGCGCGGTCCTTCAATGGCTTCCCAATCATTCCTATCGGATTCGATTCCTTGGATGGCTCGAAAGGCGGATTCGGATATAAGCAATAAGCCAATATATTGAGGAGCGCGCAAACGCCGACAATCATAAATAAATAGGTAAAACCCTGTCCGCCAGGATATTTATCCAGAATCTGACCGCCTATAAAAAGAGCAAGGGAACTTACTCCGCCTAGAATCGTATTGCGAATTCCAAAATACCGCCCGCGAACCGGGCCCGGAACCGCATCGCTGATCAACGAGGTCCATACGACACCGCCTGCGGCATTGCCTAAATGAGCCACCGTGTACAGAATGATGTACATCACGACCCACCAATCTTGCGGGAACAGAAACGGGATCAAACCTACGGAAGCCCATAACAACCTGTGAGAGGAGCCGAAAATGAGAAGCATCCGCTTGCGGTTCCTGAATTTCTGCATCGCTACAGCCATACCGATTTGGATGATATTCACCACTGTCGTGATGGCTAATATAAACCCGATCTCCGTTGATGTCGCACCAAGGTACAATAAATACCCGGTCAAGAAAGGACCGCCCAAAAGCTGAAAAATCACAACAGCCGGGAATCCCTCCAGCGTAGCAATGAGAAGACTTTTTCGGTAGTAGGAGCGTTTTTTCCGGGGATTCCACAAGCTGTCCAGCATTTTCATAAGCGTGCTCGCCTCCATTTTGTAAGGGTAAAACCTATTGAAAGATCTAATAGTTTACAAGATATAGGGCGCTTATGGTAAAATGGGACAGACTACCTAATCTATCATGTCAGGCGGGATCATCGACATACTATGAAACCAAACCATTTTGGTCTTATCACAAGCTCAATACTCTTTTTGACCTTTATTGTACTCTCTCTTGTGTTTCAGTCAACAACTTATTTGTATATCGCCAGTGTAGGCCCGCTTCTCATTGTTCCTTTCCTTCCTGATATTCGTTCAGGCCAGTACATCAAGCCAAATCAGGCCAAAGGCGCTGTCCGACTTATTACGATGGAGAACAAAGACAAGTCAGGTTCCGATTTCCTAGTGATCTTGTTCGAGCAAGGTTTTGTTAAATGGGACCGTAGGCAGCTCTATTTCAATCTGGATGATGTCATGAAAGATGTCTATATCAAACCAGATCCATTCGCCGCCACAATGACGGTGCTCAAATATGACCTGTCCCTGCATCGCAAAAAGAAAAACTGGATCGGCATCTCCTTGCCCCAGCTTCAGCAGCGTATGAGCCAACTCTCTTATACGACGAATGAAATCAACAGAATCGTCATTCAATTGTCTGATGTGAATGAGCTACTGCAAAAAACGGTTTCGCAGCCTGCTGCAGCCGGTAGAAGTGTCGGTGCTTAAACGACAAACGAGGCTGTCCTACGGTCATTGGATGACTTGGGACAGCCTCATTTTTATTAGAAAAGCATTTATCTTAATTGATCGCCGCATAAATAAGCAGCTAATGTCCGCACCATAACGCCTGTTGCTCCCTTGGGCTCGATGCCTTTGGCTGACCATAACCACGCGGTGCCGCCTGTATCGAGATGAATCCAAGGCGTTTCTTCGGCGAAGTACCCGATGAAAAGCCCTCCGGTAATAGCTCCCGCCCAGCGATCTGAGGAGGCTTGGTTTTTAATATCCGCCACATCGCTTTTCAGCATTTCGCGATACTCCGGATAGTTAGGCAGCTGCCAGAGCTTCTCTCCCGCTTCGCCAGCCGCTTGAAGCAGTGGCTTCAGGAACTCATCATCGTTCGTCACAGCTCCCGTCGCGACATCGGCGAAGGAAATTAAGATAGCTCCTGTCAAAGTAGCGACATCGATCAGACGATTTGCTCCGAGCTTCTTCGCGTAGGTTATTCCCTCCGCCAAGATAATACGGCCCTCTGCGTCCGTATTCAGCACTTCCACGGAGTGTCCGCTAAGCATCTTCACAATATCGCCTGGACGATACGCCGAGCCGGACGTCATATTTTCCGCCGACGGGATGACGACGACCAAGTTGATCTTCGGTTTCAACTGCCCGACGATGTGAAGAGCTCCAAGCAGCGTGGCGGCTCCTCCCATATCGCTGATCATCTCTTCCATGCCGTCGGGGCTTTTCATCGAGATGCCGCCGGTATCGAAGGTCACGCCTTTGCCGACGAGGCCCAGCACGTTGGCTGAGTCCGGATCACCCTTGTACTGCAGGGTGATCATCCGTGGCGGGTTGGCACTGCCTGCGCCAACCGCGATCAGGCCGCCCATTCCGCGGGCGGCGATCTCGTGCTCGTCCAGCACTTCGCAGCCGAAGCCGTAGTGCTGGGCAAGCTTCATGGCTTCCTCTGCGAGGGTAGCCGGAAGCAGCTTGTTGGCCGGGAGGTTCGTGAGATCCCGGGCATAGTTCGTGCCCTCCGCAACCGCCTCAGCGGCTGCGATCGCCGATGCCAGAAGCGCTGCATCCGCAGCCGCTTCTGTGAGCAGTACCGCCCGGCGCAGCTCTGCGCGCGCCGGCTCGTCTTTGCGGTACACCGCGATGCGGTATGTACCGAGAAGCAGCCCTTCGGTCAGCGCCGTGACGGCGGACCGGCTGTCGAAGCCGCTTGGCAGCTTCAGCGCCAAGCTTTCGAGCTTCAGCGCGAGTGCCTCGCGCGCTGCATGCACGGCGGCTGCTCGCAGCGTATCGCGTGAGGTTGCGGGGCCGAGCCCCGCAACGAGCACGTACGCGTACGGCAGCAGCCCGTAGGTGGGCAGCGCCTCGAGCTCGCCTGAGGCGCCCGTGAAGATGCCCTTCGCGCGCATGCGCTGAAGGGCTTGGTCGAGCTGCGGCTCGCCGAGGACGGTGTCCTCGCGCAGCTCGGCTTCACTTAGGCAGACGACGATGGCGTCTGCCCCTTGCTCGTTATGCGTGAATGACGTGAACACGCCCGTCGTAATTGCTGTGTTTTTTTCAAACATAGTGTCATTCTCCCTGTTAGCTTAATAAAAAGATGCTGCCTTCTGAATAACGGACTGCATAGGCAGGTGATATGGGCATTTCTCTTCGCAAATCGGCTTCTCTTTGCACGGATCATGGTCAGCACAGCCTACTATTCTATCCTTTTGTCTTTCGAAAAATCCCTCGCCCTTCGGCAGCAAACCAAATTTTTCTCTGAATCTGCTCGAAATCATCACATCCGGAATGGCGATTTCAAGTGGGCAGGAGCAGTAGTTGCACCGTCTGCAATCGTGCTGACCGAGTTCAATTGCCAATTGTTCGAGCTCTTGACGCTCTTCCGTGCCAACCTCTTGTTCTTGTGCAGCCAGGTTTTCCTGCACTTCCTTCACACTGACCATCCCCGAAATGGTTACATGAACGTTCTGGCTGTACGGATACCGGATGGCCCGGTCAACGGGTTGAATGAATCCGCCTGATAGCGGCTTCATCGCAACCTTCATCAAGTCCATCTCTGTTGCTTTGGGAATAAGCTCCTCTAAGGCAAAAGGCTGCGCTAAATTCAAATGAAACAAAATTTGATCGAATTGCCCTTTTGCGATCCATTTCGTCAGCAAATCCGGCCGATGTCCGGAAATGCCGATGAAGCGGACTTTGCCTTCTCGCTGAGCTTCCAGCGCTGCCTTGTAAGCGCCTTCGATATCCATTGCCTTTTTAAATTCAGTTACGTAGTTCACATAGTGAATTTGCAGTAAATCGACATGGTCCGTTTTCATACGCACCAGGCTTCGCTCGATCTCCGCCTTCGCCGTTTCGTAATCGCGTGCTCCTGTCTTCGTCGCCAAGAAGTACTCATCCCTGCGATGCGAAATGCATTCGCCGATGATCTCTTCGCTGTTACGATAGGCGGCTGCGGTATCGATATAATTAATGCCGTGATCCAAGGCATAGTTCAACGCCTCTCTAGCCTGTTCCAGGGGTACATTGGGAAGATTCATTGCCCCAAAGCCCAGTGACGATACGTTATAACCGGATTTACCGAATCTCGAATATCTCAAGCCAAGATCACCCTTCCATTCCGTTAACGAAGATATGAATAATTGCACATGCAACCATTGTAATACAACTCTATCCTACTTTCCACGAGATCGTGCATGCTTAGAGGAACTATAGGAAGCTATATCATTAGAAAACAGTATATTGGAGTGCATATGGGAACTACAGGGCGCTATTCTCTTAAAATAAGCAGCAATTCGCCGTAAACTAGAAAAATAAGGGATCAGAGTCCCCTTGCATCTAGCCAATCGCCTGTTTTACTACAAATAGTGGACCATAGTTCCCCTATGGGGAGACCCTGTAGATTTCGTAAGCAGGTTGGGGTAGCAGGTCGAAGTAGACCGTTGGCGGAGTTGGTTATGGCCGTTTATCAGTCTACTCTCTTGGTGGAGTTAGCTGGGGCAGCTTGTCAGTCTACTCTCTTGGTAGAGTTAGCTGGGGTAGCTTGTCAGTGTGCACCGGTTGCGTCGTCGCAGCGTTAATCGATCCGAGTAAATGATCGGGGTAGACGGCCCCCCTGCCACCTCTCCCCCCAATAAAAAACCCTGAGACACTCAAAGTGTCTCAGGGTTATTAACTCATCAATCATCCTTGCCGTCTTTCTTCTGTCCCCAATCCCGATTGCCCCAATTCCAATTAAAATTGTTATCATTGTCTGACTTTGGAGTCGATGTCGGCTTTGCCGTCGGTTTCGCTGTCGGTTTTGCCGTCGGCTTGCTCGTGCTTGTTGGTTTGACGGTAGGCTTTACACTAGGCTTTGGGGTCTCTTGTGGCTTTGACGATGATCCATTTTTCGGATCATCGTCATTGTTGTCCTTACGGCCTGGTTTTGATGAATTTTTGTCCTCATCGTCATTATCCTTGCCGTTGTTATCTTTGCCGTTTTTATTATCGTTGTCGTTTTTGCCATTCTTGTCATTATTGTCATTATTGTCATCTCTATCGTCACGACCGTTTTTAACATCCTGGCCGTTCTTGCTGTCATTGCGATTGTTTCTTGGCGTAGGCGTAGGTGTCGGCTTCACACTAGGCTTGCCATTATTTTCGTTTTTACCGAACTTGGTATTGTTATTATTGCCATTGCCATTTTTGTCGTTCTTGTCACTCTTATCGCTCTTATCGTTTTTATCATTGCTTGCATTGCTTTTGCCTTTATCTCGGTCATTTTGAATTTGCTGAATTCGCTCACTCAATTTCCCTGATTTTTCATCGGCGACAAGTCTTTGCAGGGAAGACTTATCGATAGGCTTCGATGATGGCACCAGCTTGTCGATCCCGCCGTTTTCTTTGGCCAGCTGATGAATGGAGACGCTTTTGATGTCATCCAGCGATACTTTTGCCCCGTTGTCTACCGCATTGAGATAGATGGCATATTTCCCTGCGGATACACCGCTGGCCTTAGCTTCTTGTCTCACTTCTTGCGGTGCTGCGAACGCAGTCACTTCATAGTTTTTGACTTGATCGGGATGCGATTGTTCAATATGTTTGCTCACCTGATTCTTCAATTTGGTGGCAATCGCCTCATCATTCACCGCTGCTTTTTGTTCTACGACTGTAGATGAGATGATAATATCACCTTCCCCTTTTGCAAGGGCACCCTGCTCCGCTTTATCCAAGATGTCTGAGGTAACAGCTTCTAACGACTTGCCCTTGTACTCCAAGGTGCTGATTAACTCATCGCCGTCTGAGTTTAAACCCTGCAGATCTTGAACAACCTCTTCGTTATCAATCCCAATTTCGATACTTGGATTGATATCTATGGTTACGTAAGCAACCACTTGGCCACCTGGCACACTTCCCGTTAAAGTGGATACCAAGACAAAGCACACGATAATTGCGGCGGCCAAACCAGAAAGAATCCCTATTTGCGGTACCCGGAAACGTCTTGTCGCAGGTGCGAACAGGATTTCTTCTCCTACTTCACAATTTCGTGTTCCCTTAGGGAGCTTCTCAAATCGACCCTCTGGACTCATGACAATAATGGAGCTGTCGCTAATTTCCATTACGATTCCCTTGTTCATGCGCTGTTCTTCCTTTCTTAATGCCGTCCTCATTCTCGAATCTGTAAATAATCCCGCAAGTAAGGGTATGGTCCGTTGTAAATGAGAGCGATAGCTATCAAATACTTACGGTTGCGCTCCAAGGTTTTTCTAGAAACCTGTACTTGCTCCAGCAGCTCTTTAATGGGTAGCTGCCGTTTCGTTAGAAGAGTCCGCATAAGTTCCGCATCCTGTGCCAGCGTCCGACCGATGCCGAAAAGCATCTGTCTGGAATCGTCATGTTTAGGAGAGGCTTCCGTCAACTCAGAGAAATCGATATCAAAGTCACTTAAGCAGCGACTGAAATCCATAATTTCACTTCGCCGTTCTTCAAGTCCTTTTTGCTTTTCATAAGCTTCTATCGCTTGATGAACCTCAATCGGATTGAGTAGGTTATCTTCATCATCTTCCTGATCGAATGAACTATAAGGAATCTGTCCTTTGAAACGTTGTTCTTTCCGCAAGAAATCAATTAACCTTCTCCGCATGACAGTTTCGGCAAACCCGAGGAAAGATCTCCCCATCACAGAAGAATATTGATTAATGGCTTCGTTAAATGCCCCTAAAGCAATGCTGAATTCATCGTCCCTAGCCGGATCTATATACCTTTTACAGAACCTGCTTGTCACCTTAGCCACATAGGGCTGATAGTCTGAAATAAATTGATTCCTAAGTCTTAGGTCTCCGGATTGAATTTGATGTATGGTAACCTCAAGGGAAGAGGCATAGGATTCACTTTGACCCTGGGATTCCTTTTTTCCAAGGAACCTTTTGAATAGTACCAGTAGCACCTTTCCACCTCACAGTATAGTAATTTCGTCCTTATGTATATCAATTCGGGGGGTACAGCATATGTAAAAAAGAAATAAAAAGCAAATTTATTATAACATAGATGTCCAAATGAGCACCTACTGGGAAATAAAACCTTTGTAGACGATTTCAATTTAAACTAGAATCCTTTACAATTAAGGTAAGGAGGTGTTTCATTTGGAACAAGGTAATCAATTTGGCAAGTTTCTAGAGACGCTGCGAGGCAAAATGTCCTTGCGCAAAGTTGCCAGCAAAAGCGGCCTGTCTCATGCGTACATCCGAGACTTAGAGCTTGGACGTAATCGTACCACGAATGACATCATCAAGCCATCCCCTGACACCTTAAGGAAGCTTTCGCAAGCTTATCAATATCCTTACACGGATCTTTTAATGAAAGCCGGATATCTGGAAGAAGCGTCATCTTGGCAGACGCCTAACGAAATCCGTTTAGATAATGTCTGGTATGTGGAGTTCGGTACGAAATCAATCAAGTACGTCTCACAAGATGGAATGGTGGAAGAAAACGTAGAATCACTCGTGGCTTTTACTAGTTTCATAGAAGCATTAATGGATCTTCAATTTGCAAAAATGGATATGCACCTGTTCGTCAATCTGAACAAAATAAAAAAGTATGCCCCCTCGGAAGGCAAACTTTATTTTGATGCTTATGAAGATGGACCTTATGTTACTATCGCTGCCATGGCGCAGATGAAATATCATCAAACCCTTGTGGATTATGTGGCTCGCAATACGGGCGCTACTGCTCAGGCCGATGGCGATGCCCATCCCTTATCGTTGAAAGCTAAGCTCCTTACCTAGCATAACATAGATGAATAGAGCTGTTGCGATACCAAGCATTTGAATCGGCATCAGTGCGCTTAGCACATTGTTTGGATAGGAATGTCGGTAAATAATTCCAACCATCACGACAATAATAAAAAGATAGAAGCCTGCATTTTCTTTGGTTGGCATTATTCGCGTGTAATGCGTCAAGAATGTAAAACCAAGGCGAAGTTTATGTAAACCTGCAAGAATACCGCATTTCGCGCCTAATGCCAACAGCAGGACGATAACGAACTCATCCGGATCATTTTTCATAGACACATACGACGTGAGCGGAGTCAGTTCCCATATCGCAAAGACGCCTGTCGATACAATCACAGACAGGATATATCCGGATAATGCGAGAATGACGGCAGGTATCGGATAAAATCTCCAAACAGATATTAATAGCACACAGATGATACTTATGTATAAAATAGGCCTTTGGCCAAGGTATGTAACCAACGTTCCAGCAAGGAATGCCAAAGCAATCGGCAACCTGTGCGGCTTTATTTTTTGTCTGAATAGAACCAATGAGAATAGAATCATGGGAACAAAATCAAGACAGGTCAAGATAAATATCGCCCATGTAAACAAAGACTAACCCCTCATTTCTAAGCTTGCTCTTTAGAAATTACGTCACTTAACTCTACAACTAGAATTATACAGGATAATAGCTCTTTTGCGTTCAATGTGGACTAAGTTGGCTGTTTCTTAGCATGAGCTGACAGAATGCATGGATGATCGAGAGAAATGGAGTGCGATGATCGTATGGGGCTTCATTACACCGTTGCCATTGTGGAAGATAATCATTGGGTTGGTAAATTACTTGAAAGCTATTGTCAGCAGTGCGGATTGGATGTCGTCTCGATCGCCGCGGATGGCGAACAATTCATTCGGATGTATGACCAGCTTCTTCCGGATATCCTGCTCGTCGATATTGGCTTGGAAGGCAATCTGGACGGCATTACCATGGTACAGACATTACGCAGAGCCGGTTATCAGCAGAAGGTCATCATGGTTAGCGGAACGACCAATATCGATCATATCCTCACGAGTTTTCATGACCTGGGTTCTGTTTATTTCTTGTCAAAGCCCGTCATGCTGCCTAAGTTTCAAGCTGCCATTCGAAAGGCCATCGCCGAAATTCAATTGGAACGCAATCATGCGCAGCAAGCGCCGCCCCCAATGAAAACAAATTGGATTACTGTAAAAAATCAAAAATCGCAGTTGCCTATCTCAGAGGAATCGATTCTTTTCATCGAGAAAGAGGACAAGCGATTATCAAGAATTCATCTCAAGAATGGTGCACATATGGATTCCAGCACCAATTTATCGGACATCTTATCTCAGAGCTCACCACTGATGTTCAGCCCCTTCAAGGGCTTTCTTGTCAATATGCGGCATGTTGTCAGCTATGTGAAGGAAAGCGGGTTTCCTACATCCCGCAGATTTCTTATTCACTTGAATCATACGCCGATAAAAATCCCTTTAAGCAGAAGTCTGCAAAAAGAGTTCGGGCGATTGCTCCAGGAAATACATGACCAAGTCTAGACTCATCCAAACAAAAAGCCGCTCTCTCTTCCGTTAGGAAAAGATAGCGGCTTTTATCATTAGAACCTCTACATGGGCTTGGAGGTTTTTTTGTTTTTCAGCTTATCGCGGCGTACACTCAGCATTTTCAATCGTTTCATGAGCTGATCTTCCCATTCGGCATCCGCTAAGGATTTGGCCACCATGAGCAGATCCAGCGCCATATCGATTTGGCTGCGCACAATATCCATAGGCTCTTCGCCTTCATGATTCACACAATTGTCATGCAGCAGATGGTCTTTCCCATCTACGTATTCTACAAAATCAACCTCGGCAGCCCCATCACCGTGGGCGTATTCCGCCAATATTTCGTATTCGTTCTCTACCAGATAGTGAACCTCAATGTGGTGACATACCGGGCAGAAGAGAATCGGCACATTATGAATTTGTGTACGGATGTGCTTCAATGTACCTTTTGTTCCAATCATACTAGCGCCACAACAAAAACTCATCGATATCACTCCCTTTGCGTTTTCCGTGAGGAAAACTTGCATCATAGCATCATCTTTGTCACCCGGATTAATCCAATATATTCGCCTTAAAAGTGTGAAATTCCTTTTTTACGAGACATCTAGATTTTAGCAATCCACGCATATTTTTCTGTTGAAAAGCGAATGCTTTTACAAGAAAATGGTCGCCAGAAATGCGATTGCCCAGAAAAGAGGAATAGCCTTGAAAGCTTCACCATTCTCGGAGTATGAGGTTCCTGGAAGATATTACAAGGACTTACTCCATCTTATGGTTGTAGGTACAAATTCGCTCTATGTATATTGGGAAATATCTGACAGGCGCAGGTGGCTGGTGTCCCAGCATTTTGAATGCGACTTCGGCGCCATGCCGTGTGTCATCCGTTTGTACGATGTGACCCATGTACTCTTTAATGGACATAATGCCCATACCTCCTGGGATACAACCATACCGCCCGAAACTACGCATGCCTACTTGCATCAAGCTGGGGCTAATCGCAACTATATCGTGGATGTAGGGACGTATACGTGGGAGCATGAGTTCATCCCTTTACTTCGATCCAATTGTGTCGCAACCCCCAAAGATTCGGAAGAGAATTGGGGAGAACCGAGGTGACGATAAGTTTTGATTAATCGCTTGAAATCAAAGCCTGAGATTAAGGGGTATTTCGTCCTCGTCCTGCATGCTCATCTTCCTTATATCAGCCATCAAAGTCCGGACACTGCGTTGGAAGAACGTTGGTTTTTTGAAGCTATGACAGAAACGTATTTGCCATTATTGGAAGTCATGCAACAACTCTCGCAAGATCAAATTGATTTCCGCATGACCTTTTCCATAACTCCGACACTGTTATCTCTGTTCAGCGATCCGTTCTGGCAAGCCAAATATCGTGTTTATCTCCAAAAGCTTATTACGCTTACAGATAGCGAACAGGTTCGGTTACAACAGGACCCCGTCCTCCTCCCGGCTGCCTACCAGTATTCGCAAAGATTCCAAAAGCTGCAGGATTTGTACGAAAGTTATGACGGAAATGTCATTGTCGCCTTCAAACATTTTCAAGAATTAGGTCATATAGAAATCGTAACATCTGCCGCTACACACGCCTATCTGCCTTTGATGCAAACGGAAGAATCCATCAGGGCTCAGATTCTAACGGCGGTTAAAGATTTTGAGCGTTATTTCGATCAAAAGCCGCGCGGATTCTGGTTACCCGAATGCGGTTATACGCCGGGGATTGAGCGGATTTTGAGCGAAGCCGGCATTCGGTATATTTTCACGGACGCAACCGCCGTTGCTTTTGCATCCCCTCACCCCCATCGTGAACAGTTGGCTCCGTTGCTGACGTCGACTGACGGCGTGACGGCTTTTCCATGCGATCTAGCATCTATTCATCAAATTTGCTCACCTGAGGATGGGTATAGCAGCGATTTTCTTTATCGAGATTATTATTCGGCTAACGACGCAGGGTTCAAATACGACCGCAATACAAGTAAAGGCCGGCTCAAAATGCCTTATCATCCGGCACTCGCCTCCGAAAGAGCGGAAGAGCATGCTGATGATTTTCTCAAACATCGCCAAAAGCAGGTGCAAAAAGCGCGTCGCTGGCTGGACCGAAAACCGGTTATCGTCTCCTCTTATCATGCGGAGATTTTTGGGCATTGGTGGTATGAAGGTCCCCACTTTCTGGAGCAGCTTTGCCGCAAAATGTTTCTCGATCAGACGGCGGTGAGAATGATAACACCCAGCGAATACCTAGATGAGTATCCAACGGCCGGTGTCGGCCAATTGAACCCTTCCAGCACAGGGCGCAACCACAACTCTGAAACATGGTTGCAAGCAAGCAATGACTGGATTTACCGTCATCTTCATGAAGCGGAGAAGCGGATGATTCACTTAGCCGCAAATCAGGAGCATCTCAATCACGCTGACAAAGCAAACGCCGATGTGTTCCAGCGTGCATTGAATCAAGCCGCCAGAGAGCTCATGCTGGCTCAGAGCAGCGATTGGGCCTTCCTGATGGACTCGGCAACCTATGCTGATTATGCCAGCCGCCGGATAAAAAACCATCTAGGCTGCTTCCACCAACTTTGTGATCAATTGAATCGTTATCAGATCGATGAGGATTTCCTTGCTGCATTAGAGGAGCACGATCATTGCCTTCCGGATGTCGAGTATCAAGCTTTCAGAAGCGTCAGCCTCCAGTCGCCTATTCCTATTATTCCTAGCAGAAGTGAATGGGAAGACTTACTCGAAGCTACAAAACATCGCCACAATGTGTTCATGCTGGCGTGGGAATATCCGCCCAAACAAGTCGGCGGTTTATCGAAAGCCGTCCATGAACTGTCGGAAGCCCTTGCTTCCCTTGGAGAAATAGTGCATGTCATCACGACGTCCTATGACGGCGCACCTTCTTTTGAGAATAAAAATGGCGTCTATGTCCATCGATTGCCTGTTCAGCATTCCGGTGATACATCCTTTTATCACTGGACTTTCGAAATGAATCTGGCCATGACGGATCATTTGGTCAATTGGGTGCATAATGGCGGCCGCATTGATCTGCTACATGCACATGATTGGATGGTTTTTCACGCTGCGAGAGAAATAAAAATGAGTTACAACATCCCTTTGATAGCGACGATTCATGCGACGGAATGGGGAAGAAATCAAGGGAATTTGGGCTCCGACTTACAGCGCAAAATTCATCAGTTAGAGTGGAAACTGACATATGAGGCCAACCGCGTTTTTGTTTGCAGCTCCTATATGAAAGAGGAAGTTGTCCGCATCTTCAGCTTGCCTCCGGATAAAGTCACCGTTCATCCAAATGGCATTCAGCTCTCTCTGTCATCCGGCAAGGAAACAGGGAAACGTCCTCGTGAAATTGCGAAACAGGATAAAGTCATTTTCTATATTGGCAGGCTTGTTTATGAAAAGGGAATTCACACGCTCATCCATGCCATGCCGGGCATCTTAACGCATGTGCCGCAAGCAAAGCTCATCATTGCCGGCTCAGGACCGATGGAAAACGAACTTCGCGCGTTAGCGGCCCATTTAGGAGATCGCATCTTATTTACTGGTTTCATAGATGATAGCTACCGTGCCCAGCTCTATCAATATGCCAATGTTTGTGTCATACCGAGCTTGTATGAGCCATTCGGAATCGTTGCTTTAGAGGCTATGGCCAGTCGGCGGCCACTCGTTCTCTCGGATACAGGCGGTCTGGCTGAAATCATTCGGCATGGCGTGGACGGCTACAAAGCTCTGCCGGGACACGTCGATTCGCTGGCATGGCATATTTCCGAAATGCTGCTGCATCCCAAATTAGCCGCCAAAATGGCCGACAGCGCCTACCAGCTGCTGCAGAAAAATTACCAATGGAACCATATTGCTGCGCATGTTCAGGAGGATTATCGCAAACTGACCACCAATCTCTCTGACATTCCGGTTACAGTAAAAAGTTAAGCAACTGCAAATGCTTACGAAGCAAGTTTTCTAAAGAAAACTCAAGCACACGCTTACGAAGCAAGTTTTCTAAAGAAAACTCTAAGGAGGACCCACTATGAAGGCTGTTATTATGGCTGGAGGCAAAGGCACACGGCTTCGCCCCCTTACCTGCCATCTTCCCAAACCCATGGTGCCTCTCCTGGGAAGACCGTGCATGGCCTATATTATTGAGCTGCTGCACAAACACGGCATCCAGGACATTGCCGTCACAATGCAGTATAAACCTGAAGTGATTCGCGACTATTTTGGCGATGGAGAAGCGTTTGACGTTAATCTCCACTATTTTGAAGAAATGAGTCCACTGGGTACAGCCGGAAGCGTCAAGCAGGCGCATGAGTTTCTAAACGATACCTTCGTCGTCATTAGCGGTGATGCCTTAACCGATTTCGATTTGGAGCAGGCGCTCGCTTTTCACAAAGAAAAGCAAGCCAAAGCTACGTTACTGCTGACCCGTGTCCCTCATCCGCTGGAATACGGTGTGGTCATGACCGATCAGAACGGCCTGATTACCCGCTTCTTGGAGAAACCAAGCTGGGGGGAAGTGTTCAGCGACACGGTGAATACCGGCATCTATATCATGGAGCCGGAGCTGTTGGAGCGCGTGCCGCTGGGCCAGGAGTTTGATTTTAGCCAGCAGCTTTTCCCGGCATTGCTTCAAGAAAATAGAGGGCTCTACGGTTACGTCAGCAGCGGATATTGGATGGACATCGGAAACTTGCAGCAGTATCGGCAAACCCAGTTTGATATGCTCGATGGCAAGGTACAGCTCCATATCCACGGCACTCAAATTCGGCCTCGCGTATATATCGCAGACGATGTAGAGACCAGTGACACAGCCCGCGTCGTTGGACCCGCTTTTATCGGCAAAGGGAGTAAGATTGAGGACGGGGTAGAACTCGGAGAATACTGCATCGTCGGGGAAAATAATCGGCTTTCCAAGGGCAGCAAGCTCACGCGCAGCGTACTCTGGGACCATAACCACATCGCCCCCCATAACGAATTAGACGGTTCGACGCTAACCAGCCGCATTGTTTGCAAAGAGGCCTCGTATCTCGGTGAAGGGTCGGTCGTTGGCAATCATGTCATCATCGGGGAAAAGAGCCGAATCGAGCCTCATGTGAAAATATGGCCCCATAAACAAATTCGCGATAAATCCCGCCTTCATACTTCTCATATATGGGGGGAGCATGCTGCTAAAACGCTTTTCAAAACCCGCGGAGTCAGCGGCCTTCCCAATCTCGAACTAACACCCGAGATGACCGCCAAGTTCGGCACGGCCTACGGTGCAACGCTTGCTATCGGTAAAACACTCACTGTAAGCTGTGCCCCGCATACCTTCACTCGTTTGCTTAAGCGTGCTTTGACAGCAAGCTTGCAATCCGTCGGCACGCATGTCATTGATTTGGGGGATTGCTTGGCTCCGGCAGCTTCGTTTGCCATTCGTCACTTGGGCGCCGCAGGAGGTATCCACCTGGATTGGTCAGGCAAGGAGAACGAACGGTGCCTGTTGGCTTGCATGGATGCCGAAGGGCTCCCTATTACAAGATCCGCCGAGCGCAAAGTGGAAAACAGCTTTTGGCAAGAGGATTACGGACGGGCATCGATGGAACACCTCGGCAGCTATAAAGATGAAACACATTGGTTTCAGACCTATGTCCGTACGTTATCTGAAGAAATCGCAGATGAAGGAGAAAAATTGCCCCTATCGACTATGAGGATCGTCATTGAAGCCAGCCCTTGGCTGCAGCCTTATCTGGTGCCGTTTTTCGAGAAATTGGGACTGGAAGCGATTCATGTGACCGCGGCAAATAACCAGGAACCACTCCCCCTGTTCACATCGCTAGCCGGGGCCAATTTGGGTTTGCGCATGTTGGACGACGGCCGCACCTTGCAGCTTGTGACGGAGAAGGGAGAGCTTGTCGATACGGATTTGCAGACCGTTTTCCTATACCTGTGCTACCTGCACAGTCGGCCAGGAGCAACCATCGGCGCTCCCGTCAGCGCGCCTGAGCTCCTGGAGAGCATGGCCGAGGGACTAGGCGCTACAATCATTCGCACCAAGGAATGGGAACGCTCCATTCTAGAAGCTACGGAGCAGACGCGGATGCATCCTTTGTTTGACTCGCTTTTTGCCATTGGACTTGTCGTTCTTCATCTAGGCAGAACCGGTTTACCGCTGTCAGAGCTTCTATCTCTGATTCCGAGTTTCTATCTGCACCGCGAGCAAATCGATTGCCCATGGGACGCCAAGGGAGAAGTGATGCGGAGTATGATGAACAAGGCCAAGGACACGCCTGTTGATTTAGTGGACGGGATCAAATTTTATCACGAAAATGGTTGGATTTTGCTGCTGCCCGATAGTGAAGACCCTGTTTTTAGGCTTGTCGCCCAGTCTCAGAATCCGGCTCTTGCCGAAGAGCTTGTCCATTCCTACCGAGACCACATTCTAAATGTGCTGCAATAAGCATACTATATGACAGATATATCCATTAGCGGGTGATCCGAAGTCTTAAGATGAAGGGGAGAGCGGCGTGAATATGATTCCAAGTGTTTCCAGGCAGATCGCTTTTGTGCAGTATGACGATCAATCTTCCAGTATGACGGTTCAATATCATACCGGTTTCAAGGCATCTTATACGAATATTAATCAGGATGATTATCTGTTGATTTTGAGTTCTGTCAATCGATATGATTCTTTAATGAGGCTTACGGAGACCCGATACATGGAAGGTCAACCTCCAATCAAGTAAAGCACATACAGGAGATCTCCCCCTTCTTGAAAGGAGGAGATTTTTCGTTTCCTAGGTGCGTATGCTACAATGTTGTCCGAATGGTCTATCCCATTTATTTCCCATTACGACCTAAGAAAAGGTGAGTCTGATTCCTACTCAAGCTTTCTCTGCTCATTCAAATGACAGGGATACACTCTACTTGCTGGTGCAGTCATCGGCTAATCTTTTTGCTTATTGGCAGCTTTCTTCGCGGAAAAAAAGGATGGTGCAGGATCACTTCGGAGCGGACTGGCTCCTGCTTCAGCCCACTCTGCGTTTTTATGAAACAACTGTCGAACAAGCCGTCAGCACTCACCGGCCAGATACAATTTCTGAACTCCCCCTTCCACAAGGAGAATGCTGCTTCCTGAACGGTTTCCTACCCGGCCGGTTTTACTTCGCAGAACTCGGCATTAAGAATGAGCAGGGACAATTTCTCCCGCTTCTGCGTTCTAATACGATTCAGACTCCCCATATACATACGAATCAAGAATTTCCTTCAAACGTTTTAACAACGGAAAACCAAGTTACTTACAGGCCTGCTGCCGTTTCCATTCAGCTTAAGGCTTCTATAGCTCATGAGTATTTCTCGGCCTACTCCGTGTACTTACCCAAGTGCACACACCCAGCAGATTCGGAATTCGGAGGCGATCTCGATTGAGCACAAACGTACACGGTTATGTTGCTCTGCTCCTGCATGCCCATATCCCTTACGTGCGTCATCATAAAGCGGAAATTACGTTAGAAGAACGTTGGTTTTTCGAAGCGGTTGTGGACAGCTATCTGCCTCTCATTGAAATGATGGATCGGCTGCTTGAGGACGGCGTGCCCTTCGCGCTGACTTTATCCCTATCTCCGCCGCTGCTTGCTATGCTGGAAGATACCGGCTTGCAGAAACGGCTTCGCAAGCATCTGGCCTCCCTCTGCGAGCTGTCCCAGCGCGAAGTGATTCGCCTGTGGGGTCATGCCGACTTTGGCCCAACAGCCAGGCTCTACGCCGATCACTATCATCGGCTGCTTGCTTTGTACGATCGCCTGAGGGGCGATCTGATCGGAAAATTCCGCAGCCTGAGAAGCTCAGGCTGCTTAGAGTTAATAACGTGCGCCGCGACACATGCCTTCTTGCCCCTGGTCAAGAACGACGCCGCTCTGCGCGCGCAGCTTGAAGCCGCCGTCCAGGAATTCAGGCGGCATTTCGGATTCGCTCCGGCAGGCATCTGGCTGCCGGAGTGCGGCTATACGCCTGCCGTGGAGCCTCACTTGCAGGCACTGGGGCTGCGCTATTTCGTGGTGGATGCCCATGCCTTTGCCGGGGCACCCACAAGCTATCCCCTGCGCACGCCAAACGGCGCCTGCGCCTACGCTCGGGACCTCGAAGCCGGCGCTCAAGTATGGAGCGCCGAAAGCGGTTACCCGAGCGACCCCGACTATCGCGAATATTACCGCGATATCGGCTTTGACCTCGGCCACAGCGGCGGGGCCGAATGGGAGTACTTGAAGCCCTATGTGCTGCCGGACGGCGCACGCATTCATACGGGCTTCAAGTACCACCGCGTCACCGGTAAGGGTGACGCCAAAGCGCCCTACGACCCGGCGTTGGCCGCGCAGAAAGCTCAGCAGCATGCTGAGCATTTCGTCGCCAGCCGGGTGGCGCAGCTTCGGGGCTGCGCGGATCAGCAGCCGCAGCCGCCGGTCATCGTATGTCCATACGATGCTGAGCTGTTCGGCCACTGGTGGCATGAAGGCCACCAGTGGCTGGAGGCCGTGCTGCGCGGCCTTGCCGCTGCGCGCTGCGAGACGGCGACATTAGGCGGCTATGCAGCCGCCTATGTGCCGACCACGGCCGCCACGCTGCCGGAGTCCAGCTGGGGCCGTGGCGGCTTCGCCGAGGTCTGGCTGCAGCCGCGCAGCCAGTGGGTGCATCCGCTGCTGCATGCGGCGGAGGATCGCTTGGTGCTTGCGGCGCATAAGCACCGGAAGCCGGAGCTGCTCAGCGGCCTGCAGGTTCGTGCGCTGAATCAAGCCGCGCGCGAGTTGATGCTCGCACAAAGCAGCGACTGGACCTTCATCCTGGATGCTGAAACGGTAACCAGCTACGCCGTGAAACGAATCGAGACGCATCTCGCTTCTTTCCATAAATTGTTAGATACTGTTGACGACGAGGATAAAGCTGAAATGACAGACAAAGCACTTTCCGAGCTTGTGCTGACCCTGGAGCGGCAAACGCCTTTTATGCCCGAGGCGCATTATCGTCTTTTTCAGCCTGCTTCATCGATCAGCTTTTTCCCAGATGCCGCCGAGCGTTCATTCCATGCCCTTTCACTGCCGGAAGCTCCAAAA
This sequence comes from Paenibacillus sp. WC2504, assembly GCF_052682475.1. Classification (NCBI taxonomy): domain Bacteria; kingdom Bacillati; phylum Bacillota; class Bacilli; order Caryophanales; family Paenibacillaceae; genus Paenibacillus; species Paenibacillus sp. WC2504. Next base: position 1,222,008 of record NZ_JBQZFH010000001.1, on the reverse strand, counting down.
CCTCTACGCGTTCTGATGCTTGCCTGGGAATATCCGCCACGAGTCATCGGAGGTCTCGCCAGAGCCGTTCGTGACCTATCTGTACAGCTTGCTGCAAGCGGTTTGGAGATTCATGTCGTCACATGCCTGTCTCCCGAATGCTTGTCCTACGAGCTGCTCGACGGTGTGCATATTCACCGTGTAGACGTATTTTCTTCCGCTGAACCCCTTCATTTCCTGGATTGGGTGTTTCAGATGAACCTGGCATTCTCGGATACCGTCCAGCGCCTATTCGCTCAAGGACAACAATTCGATATCATCCATGCTCATGATTGGCTCGTCTACTATGCCGCGAAAGAGTGCAAGATGATCCTGCACATCCCTCTTCTAGCCACGATTCACGCGACGGAGTCGGGACGCAATCTGGGCAAGTTGGATACGCCAGCGCAAAAGCGCATTCATGCCCTAGAAAATAAATTAGCGCACGAAGCCGATCACCTGGTGGTCTGCAGCCCCTATATGCTGCAAGAAGTTATGCACCTTTTTCATACTCCTTTTCATAAAATGACCCATATCCCTAATGGCGTTATGCCATTTCGGGTACCCGGCGCTCATGATTCAGCGGTTAACCTGGAGCTTTCTCGCGTACTCTCGGTTATGGATGGAGAGGCTGCTCGTCCCATTATCGCTTTCCTCGGCAGGCTTGTTTATGAGAAAGGCGTGCACCTCTTGATTAACGCCATGCTGCACGTTCACAAGGAGTATCCTAGGGTTCAGTTGGTGATTGCCGGTACAGGACCAGAACTTGAAGCGCTCCAACTCTCGGCTGCCCCGCTCGGCGACAGTGTCAATTTCACGGGTTTCTTGGATGAATGGGACAAAAGCTTGCTATTACATCATGCCGAGCTTTGTGTATTTCCCAGCCTCTACGAGCCGTTCGGCCTTGTGGCCTTGGAAGCGATGGCCAGCGGTACACCGCTTATCGTTTCGGATACAGGAGGTCTGTCCGATATCGTAGACCATGGAATTAACGGATATAAAGTTCCTGCAGATGATGCTAACCTGCTTGCTTTGCAAATTGTTCAGCTTTTACAAAATCCCGCTGCTGCTTCTGAACTTGCTGCTCAGGCTTTGGCCAAAATCCATGACAACTTTGGATGGGAGCAGATCGGTGCCATAACGGCTACTTTGTACACGAAATTAATCGCTCACGAGCGGTCATCGGGTATAATCCCGCATCAAAAGGAAATAATCAAATAATATGGACATCTATGCCAAATGAAAGCGTATTCGGTCGAAATTTTCAGAATTTTTTCAAAGAAACATTGATTCCTTGGTAATTATTAGGTAACCTATTGGCAGGCCTTGTGCTAACGATGTTCGATTTTGATCAAACAAAAGAGTGGGGAAGTGATTGTATTGCCTAGACATCTGGTCATCGGAAACGGAAAATTTCTTATTAATCTCGATCAGCATTCCTATATGCGAGATCTGTACTATCCTTTCGTAGGCCAGCTTAATCATATTGGCGGTTATCAGTGCCGTGTCGGTATTTGGGTGGATGGTGACTTTGCCTGGCTGAATTCCCCCGAGTGGCAGTTCCAGCTTGGTTATGTGGAAGATTCTCTTGTTACTGAAGTAAGAGCTACGCATCCTGGTCTTGGCATCACTTTACTCATGAATGACGGCGTTCATCAGCGAGAGGATATTTATATTAAACGCATCCAAATTACGAATCACAATCATACCGTTCGCGAAGTGAGAATGTTCTTCAATCAGGACTTGCTCATTAATGAAACTGAGGTCGGCGATACCGCTGCCTTCTATCCTTTGACGAATACGGTATTCCACTATAAAAAAGACAGATATTTCATGTTCAATGGCAGCACCGGAACAGAAGGCATTTATCAATACTCTACAGGTGTCAAAAGATTTTATAACGCGGAAGGCACATGGCGCGATGCGGAAGACGGGCATCTCATGGGCAACGCCATTGCCCAAGGATCTGTCGATAGTACGATCTCCTTTCGACTTTTTGTGCCGCCAAATGCCGACCAAACGCTCTACTACTGGATGGGCGCCGGCAAAACGCTTGAGGAAGTCAAGAAGCTTGACGCCTACGTCAAAGACAGCCACCCCGGCAAGCTGCTCGATCGCGTAACGGTTTATTGGCAGCGCTGGGCGAATAAGATCGAAAGAGATTACGGAGATTTGAATCCCGATGTACAGCGCCTCTTCAAACAAAGCTTGCTCCTTGTCAGGACGCAAACCGATGTGAACGGCGCGATTATCGCCGCGAACGATTCGGATATCATGCAGAGCAACCGCGATCATTACAGCTACATGTGGCCTCGGGACGGCGCCCTGATCGCTTATTCCATGTCCATGGCCGGCTACCAAGGGATGATTATTCCTTTCTTCAACTTCTGTGCGAATGTGCTGTCTCCTGAAGGTTACCTGCATCATAAATATAATCCGGACGGCACCGTAGGCTCCAGTTGGCATCCTTATATTCATTCCGGACGTGTCCAGCTCCCTATTCAAGAAGATGAAACAGCGCTTGTGCTCTTCGCTCTCTGGGCCGATTTCCAGAAAAATGGAAGCCTTGAATTCGCCCAATCTCTCTATCGCAATTTAATTCGCAGAGCGGCCAGATTCATGTCCACTTATATCGATCAGGAATTGAACCTGCCGAAGCCTAGTTATGATCTATGGGAAGAGCGTTACGGGATCTATACCTTTACCGCTTCAGCGGTGTATGGCGGACTTATCGCAGCTTCCAATTTCAGCAACCTCTTCGGGGACGAAGAGCGCAGCAACCGCTATAAGCATACAGCGGAGAAAATTAAAGCCGGTATTCTCAAGCACCTATGGGATGAGAATGAAGGCCGATTCGTTCGCGGTTTGTACATGGAGGACGGCGAATGGGTCAAAGATATGACGCTCGAAAGCTCGGTTTACGGTATATTTGAATTCGGCGTCCTGCCTGCTGACGATGAGCGTGTTGTCGGCACCATGAAAGCGAATAAAGAAGGTCTTAGAATTAAAACAGGCGTCGGTGGCATTGCCCGCTATCATCATGATTATTACTTCCAACGTTCCACCGATATCGAAAATGTACCCGGAAACCCTTGGATCATCTGTACGCTTTGGATCGCAGAGTGGGAAATCGAATACGCCAAAACACTCGCTGACCTCGAAGCGCCTCGCCAGACGTTAGAATGGGTCGTCAAACACGCTATGGAAAGCGGCGTCCTCTCTGAGCAGTTGGATCCTTTCTCAGGCGATCCGGTCTCCGTCGCCCCTCTTACCTGGTCGCATGCGACTTATGTGCTTGCCGTTGTGAAGTACTTAAACAAATACAAGCAGCTCTCCAAACAATAATGCAACTGGACCGCCGGGTTAACACTTTTTTTGAATAAGTGCTAACCCGGCGGTTTTTTTGCTGATTCCATTAACTTCGATTCAAACCTTTGCTTTGGACATAGCGTGTAAAATGATGCACCGGGTTCATTGGATGAAAACCAATAAATTGGCTAAACTGGCGGGTAATATCTCATTCTCGTTGGACAAAATCGAATAAAGCTGACTTTTTTGCGCCGAAAAAGGGCCAAATTCAGTCCTTTCATTGGAATTCATCCAACGAGATGACCTTTGTAGCCATTGAAATCGCCGTTTCATTGGAAGACGTCCAATGAAACAGGCTTCAATCCGGCTACACCAATAAAAAAGCCGCAAGACCCTGTAAAGTAGTCCTACGGCTTTCGGCTGTACCCTCACTCAAACGAATAACTCGACGCATACGTCTGCGCATCCCACAGCTGCTCCAGCTCCGAGTGCTCGCTGCATGCTACTCTGAACAGCCACCCTTTATCATAAGGCGACTCAATCAGCATCATCACAGCCCGCTCCAGCAGCATGTTAACAGCAATGACCTCGCCGGATAACGGCGCTAGCAAATCATGCTCACTTTCAGCAGTCTCCAAGGAGCCTGCATAATCACCTTGCCCAAGCACCACTCCGCGTTCCGGAAGCTCGATGAATAGAACCATCCCCCAGGCAAGCAAGCCGATTTCCGTCAGGCCGACGACAGCCTCATTCCCTTCTATGCGTATCCAATAATGATCTCTTGTATATTGCAGATGCGTAGGTACGGTCACGTTCATTCTCCTTCATGAAGAAAAGCTCCCCCCGCCGCATTCGCATGCCAGCTAAGAGGAGCTTGTCTATGTAAAAAAAAGCTTATTTTACGACAAGGTTTTTGTCGCCTGGTTTCCAGTTCATTGGGCACAATCCGCCGGATTGTAGCGCTTGAAGCACGCGAAGTGTTTCTTCTACGCTGCGGCCTACATCGTTGTGGTTAACAACTTCGTATTTCAATTCGCCTTCTGGATCGATGATGAAAAGACCACGAAGTGCGATACCTTCTTCTTCGATTAGAACGCCGTAGTCACGTGCTACGGATTTCGTGATGTCAGCAGCAAGTGGGAATTCCAATTTGCCAAGACCATTGTCGTTAACAGGTGTATTGATCCATGCTTTGTGCGTGTGGATGCTGTCGATGGAAACGCCAAGAATTTCAGTGTCCAATTCTTTGAATTGAGCAGCAGCATAGCTAAGCGCTGTAATTTCTGTCGGACATACGAATGTGAAGTCCAATGGGTAGAAGAACAATACTAACCATTTGCCTTTGTAGTCGGACAAAGATACTTTGCCAAACCCTGTACCGTCACCTGTAGCTGTCTCCATTGTGAAATCTGGAGCTTGTTTACCAACTAAACGCTCTGCCATGTGTATAATTCCTCCTCAAATCTATCTTCTTCGTATAAAATGGTATCATCCGAATAGATGAAAGTCAATAATTAGACCACATACAACATAATAATTACTTTAAAATATGAAAGGTCCTTGAACACGTTTAATTGCGCTTCCTTTTCCATCCTAATCCCACGTATCACTAAAAAAAGAGCTTGCTCGCTGCAGCACAGATGCTTAGCGGACAAGCTCTTATTCTTATTTACGCATAGCGTCTACAATCAGTTGGCCCATAGCCAATGTTCCGATTGCTTTGCTCTTATCGACAGCGATGTCGCCTGTGCGGTTGCCTGCATCAAGCACTTCTTTCACAGCGCGTTCGATGGAATCCGCTGCATCGTGGTAACCGAAAGTCAGGCGGAACATCAAAGCAACGGATAGAATCGTTGCGATTGGGTTGGAGATACCTTGGCCTGCGATATCAGGCGCAGAACCGTGTACCGGCTCATACAAGCCGAAGCTGCCTTCGCCAAGCGATGCGGATGCCAGCATCCCGATCGAGCCTGTCAGCATTGCAGCTTCGTCGCTCAGGATGTCACCGAACATGTTCTCTGTCACGATGACGTCGAAGGAAGATGGACGACGCAGCAGTTGCATTGCACAGTTGTCTACAAGCACGTGCTCAAGCTCAACATCCGGATAGTCAACCGCAATACGGTTAACCGTTTCGCGCCATAGGCGGGAAGTTTCCAGAACGTTTGCTTTGTCAACGGAAGCAAGTTTTTTGCGGCGTGTGCGGGCAATGTCAAACGCTTGACGAGCAATACGCTCGATTTCAGAAACGTTATATGCGCAAGTATCTACAGCTTCTTGACCGTTCGCTGTTTCACGACGGAATTTCTCACCGAAGTAGATACCGCCTGTCAATTCACGAACAACGATCAGATCCGTTCCTTCAAGTACTTCCGGTTTCAATGTGGAAGCTTCTTTCAAGCAGTCAAAGATGAAAGCCGGGCGAATGTTAGAGAACAAACCAAGCGCTTTACGAATACCCAGAAGACCTGTTTCCGGACGCGTTTCTTTCGGGTTGTTATCCCATTTCGGTCCACCTACAGCACCTAGAAGAACAGCATCTGCGGATTGACAAACTTTCAATGTTTCTTCCGGAAGTGGTGTACCTGTTTGATCAATGGCAATTCCACCGAACAAAGCATGCTCTGTTTCAAATTGGTAACCGAAAAGCTCTTCGGTACGCTTCAATACTTTTTCCGCTTCTGCAACGACTTCTGGACCAATGCCGTCTCCAGCGATTACAGCAATTTTTTTCACATCTGCCATGACTGTCATTCACTCCTTAAATTAGTAAAGCTGCTTGGTAAGCATCTCTATCGACTATATGATGCTCTCATTGTAACATAAGATAACCCTTTTCATTAGATATAAAAGCTATTGCTTTAATAGGTTCCTCCTATAATAGCAATCTAGCTCCTTTTAAATACAAGGATATTGACACATTTCCGAGTAGTAACTATAATGGTTACAACGGTGGTGAATGATTTTGAAACAAATCAGTACTCGTTTTTCAATCGCTGTACATACACTTTCCCTGATTGCAGTCAGTTCGAGTGAGGACTGTACAGGTGATTACATTGCGGGAAGTGTGAATACCAATCCTGTGATTATCCGAAGAATTATGGGTTTGTTGAAAAAGGCAGGATTAGTGGAAGTACGTCCAGGGGTTGGGGGCGCTTCTCTGCTCAAAACACCGGAAGACATTACGCTTCTGGATATTTACCGGGCTGTACACGTCATTGAAGATAACCAGTTATTCCGATTTCATGAAGATCCGAATGAGGGGTGCCCTGTCGGGAGGAACATTGAATCCGTTCTTCAGTCGGAGCTCAGCGAGGCTCAATCCGCTATGGAACACAGGCTGTCACAGACGACTTTGAGTCAACTTACCGAGAAGTTCAAATAAGTAAGAGCTCCATATAGAGAGCTTTTATTTTATATATAAGTTGTAACAATTATTGTTATAACGAAGATGATTACAACACATAATTTTAGGAGGATAAGAACATGAAAATTTTAGTCACAGGCGCAACAGGAAAATTGGGATCGAGAGTAGTAGACGTTTTGTTGAAAACAGTACCGGCAAGTCAACTGGCTGTGAGTGTCCGTAATCCGGAGAAAGCCGAAGGATTGCGTACTCGCGGCGTAGATGTTCGCCTGGGGGATTTTGATCGTCCAGAAACCTTGCAGACTGCTTTTGCAGGGATCGATCGCTTATTAATCATCTCGGCGGATGGAGATACAGAAACAAGAATTCGCCAGCACAACAATGCTGTAGCTGCTGCAGAGCATGCTGGCGTTACATTTATTGCCTATACCAGCATAGCTAATGCAAGTGGCAGCACCAATTTCCTGGCCCCGGTGCACCGTACAACAGAAGAAGCTATCGTCAAAACCGGCATTCCTTATACCTTCCTGCGCAACAACTGGTACTTGGAGAATGAACTGTCGAGTATTCAAGGCGTGATGGCTGGAACTCCTTGGGTGACCTCTGCCGGTTCTGGCAAGGTGGGTTGGGCACTGCAGCAAGAATACGCGGAGGCGGCAGCGGCTGTGTTAGTCGGGAACGGACACGAGAATAAAACCTATGAGCTTTCAGGTCAATTACACACGCAAGATGAGCTCGCATCTGCACTTGGTGAAGTGCTAGGCAAGGAAGTTTCTGTGCAGCAAGTCGATGATGCCACTTATGCGGATATTTTGAAAGGCGTAGGGGTTCCCGACTTCGTTGTCCCTATCCTTGTAAGTATTCAACAAGGTATTCGGGAAGGTACGCTTGAGATCGAAAGCGATGATTTCGAGAAGCTGCTCGGCCGCCCGGCAACGCCAATCCGTGAAGCGCTGGCTCAGATCGTTAAGTCGTAATTTACAATTGGAAAACAGAGCGGTAGTCTAGGAGTTTTTTACGTCCTTACTACCGCTCTGTTTTATACAAATTCACGTTTATTTTTACCTTTCACTAACTAGGCTTTACAATCATAAAAATGAACAAAATAAGACCAATAGCCGATGCACCATAGAAATATTTGCGTGCCTTTATCCATTGCATGAGCTGCTCGGCTGGCAAGTTCGAAGCCTTTTGATTGGCTGGATCGAGTACCCAACCTCCGAGCTTTTTCTGATAGGGTGTAGCGAAACCAATAGCAATAATTTGAATCAACACGTAAGCAACCAGCGATCCGAACAGCCAAATTTGCATGAAGGAGCCGTAATCGCCCAGCCAAATCAGCAGTAATCCTGTCAATACAGCAAGTGATCCTCCTATTTTCGGAAAAATCTCAAGCCGTGCTCCTACACGTAAAGACGAGCGAAGTTCATCCAGCGATTGATTTTTCCTAAGAAGCACATGAGCGAAATACGTCGGGCCAACCCCGATGATGGCTGAAAGCACATGGATCAGAACCAGAAGCTTCATTCTGAACACCCTTTCGCATGTAATATAAAGACAACGAACTGCTTCATCATACAATCGAAGGAATTGTACCATCCATGTTTAATTTGTTAGATCTGGTTCCCCGATCCAGTTAAATGATTAAGTTTTCATCAAATTTAGATTCGCAGCCATGTCGCATGCCAATAACAAAAGGACTATCTCAACAGTAGAAGCATCTACTCTCGGGATAGTCCCTTCTTTTTATACGCTTTGTAGGTAAGATTCCATGGCTTTCGCCAGTTTTTGCATACCAAGAATCGTGTTCTCACGATCTGTGTGTGTATAGTTCAGGCGCATCGTGTTGTACTGTGGGTTCTCCGCATAGAATGTGGACCCCGGAACAAAAGCTACGCCTTCTTTTACCGCAATTTTCAGCAGATCTTCTGCGCGAATACCTGGTGGAAGTTCCACCCAGATGAACATGCCGCCCTTTGGTTCTTCCCACTTCAGACCCGGCCAATTCAACTCTTTCAAAAGACCCGACATGAATTTCATCCGGTCCAAATATTGCTCACGAATCAAAGAGATGTGCGCGTCAAGATCGAAATGCTCAAGCAGATGATACAGGGTTTGCTGATCAATCGTACTGGAGTGCAAATCCGCCGACTGTTTGAAACGAGCGATTTGACGAATAAGCGTCTCATCCCCCATCACCCAGCCTGTCCGGAAAGCAGGTGCTACCGTTTTGGAGAAGGTGCTCGTGTACACCACATTACCGCCTTCGGCTTTACCGCCAAGCGAGAAAATGGATGGATACGTTTCATTCTCATCGAATTGAATTTCACCATAAGGGTCATCCTCAAGAATCAGGACATCTGCTTCACGGCAAATGTTCAGCAATCCTTGACGGCGCTCTAAGCTCCACGCACGGCCTGCGGGATTCGAAAATGTCGGAATCACATAAACCAGCTTCGGATTATGCTCAGCAACCTTGGCAGCCAAATCCTCAAGAATCATACCGTCGTTATCGCTATCTACGGAGTAAATCTTCGCTCCTTTAGCTTGAAAAACTTGAATCGCCGCCAAGTAAGTCGGTCTTTCGACCAAGATGACATCGCCTTCATCAATGTATACGCGCGTCAACAAATCAATCGCTTGCTGAGAACCTGTCGTTAGCAGCATCTCGTCTGGCGTGACTTGCATGTTTTTGGCAGCCATACGTTTGCTTAAGGATTCGCGCAGCGGCTTGTACCCTTCGGTTAATCCATACTGCAGTGCTGACTTCCCGCCGCCAACAACTCGTTTAAACGCATCGCTCACCGCGTCCAATGGGAAAAACTCTTCCGCTGGCAATCCGCCGGCAAAAGAAATAATCGAGCTGCCTTGTGTCAGCTTCAGAATTTCTCTTACCGCCGAGGATGAGAAACCTTCTAGCGATTTAGAAAATCGATATTTCATAAATGGACGCATCCTTTCGCATTTGTAGAAAGCACCCCTCCTCTAGCTTGGAGGTGAGGTGCTTATCTAGTAGTCCCGTGGACTTAGGGTTATTAAATCAACGTAACGTTGCTTCTATTGCTTGTTGGGGTTTTGCGTTTATCAATAAGTCTGTTCACCGCGTCCAGGTAAGCCTTGGCGCTTGCTTCCAGAATATCTGTCGAGATACCGCGTCCTTGAACGGACACATCGTTCTGTTTCAGAACGACATGCACTTCCCCGAGCGCATCTTTCCCGTGAGAGACCGACTTGATGGAGTAGTCATCCAGCTCGACTTCTTCCTTTGTCGCTTTGTCAATGGCGTTGTAAATCGCATCAACAGAACCATTACCCACAGCGCTTTCCGTCACTTCGCCGCCGTCTTGGAAACGAACGTGCACCGTCGCTGTCGGTGTCATTTGATTGCCGTAGGCCACTTGAAGCGTGCCAAGAGCGAAAATTTCCGGCGTTTCGATCAGTTTCTCTTCGATCAGCGCACGAATATCTTCGTCTTCCACCTGCTTCTTGCGGTCGGCCAAATCCTTGAACTTACCGAACGCCACGTTCACTTGCTCGTCTGCGAGGTCGTAGCCGAGGTCGATCAGCTTCTCACGGAACGCATGGCGGCCGGAGTGTTTACCCATCACGAGCTTACTTTCCTTGACCCCAATGGTCTCCGGGGAAATAATCTCGTAGGTCGTTTTCTCTTTGAGCATCCCATCCTGATGGATGCCGGACTCATGAGCGAACGCGTTAGCGCCGACGATCGCTTTATTGCCTGGCACCACCATGCCGGTCAGCTTGCTGACCAAACGGCTGGTACGGTAGATCTCGTTCAACACAAGCGAAGTTTTCGCTTGGTAGAAGTCCTGGCGTGTTTCCAGCGCCAGCACAACTTCCTCGATCGAGGTGTTCCCTGCTCGCTCGCCAATGCCGTTGATGGTGCCTTCGATTTGATCGGCACCATTCAGAACCGCCGCTAGCGCGTTAGCCGTCGCCATGCCAAGATCGTCATGGCAGTGCGCGCTCAGTTGGATTTTCTCAATGCCTGGGACTGTGTCCTTCAGCATTTTGAAAATATTCCCATAGTCGTACGGTGTCATATAACCGACTGTATCGGGAATATTCACGACCGAAGCGCCGGCGCGGATCGCCATTGCTGTTACTTCTGCGATGAAATCAAGCTCCGTACGTCCGGCATCCTCGAGTGAAAACTCGATTTTGCTGAAATACTTCTTCGCATATTTAATCGCAGCTTCCGCTGTCTCCAGCACTTGGTGCTTTTCCATCTTCAGCTTATGCTTCCGATGGATCGGGGACGTCGCCAGGAACAAATGAATGCATGGGTCTTGAGCGCCCTGCAGCGCTTCACGGACAGCCTCAATATCCGTCTCCTTCGAGCGGGACAGACCGATTACAGAGGCGTTCTTAATCGCTCTCGCTACGGCATTAACGCCTGCCAAGTCACCAGGTGATGCAGCCGGGAAGCCGGCCTCCATCCGATCGACACCCAGCTTCTCTAGTTGAAGCGCGATTTCGACCTTCTCCTGTGTGTTCAGGTTCACGCCTGGCGATTGTTCTCCGTCTCTGAGCGTTGTATCAAAGATGTAGATTTTGCGCACCATGGTCACCTCCTAAAAGATTCTTTGTAAATGAGTTACAACCTTACCCTAACTGCTGACCGTTCCGTTCTTCCGTATTTGTCTCCGATCGTTCCTTGAAACCGTGTCCCCTGATTTGAATAAAACAAAAAGTCGGGACACGTTTTCAAATACAAACGCTACGCTTCTCCGACAAACACTGAGCCCTCCACTTGGCATTTCAGGGAAGGTTCTAAAAATTTACAGATTAATTTTTACTCGTCTACATAGTATTCACAGGGAGTGACTGGGAAATTCTCCGCAATCACTCCCTGTGGGATGAATAACTATATGATTCAATAAGGCATTACATTACTTTTTGATCCAGTGCATCATTTCGCGCAATTGAGCACCCGTAACTTCGATTGGGTGTTGAGCTTCGTTGCGGCGAGTTGCGTTCATGAACGCGAAGTTGGATTGGTTCTCCAAGATGAAGTCGCGAGCGAATTTACCTTGTTGGATGTCAGCAAGAACAGCTTTCATCTCTTTTTTCGTTTCAGCTGTGATGATGCGAGGTCCTGTTACGTAGTCACCATACTCCGCTGTGTTGGAGATGGAGCTGCGCATGGAGGAGATTCCGCCTTCATACATCATGTCAACGATCAATTTCAACTCGTGCAAGCACTCGAAGTAAGCCATCTCAGGTGCATAACCAGCTTCAACCAATGTTTCGAAACCTGCTTTAACCAGTTCAGATGCACCGCCACAAAGAACAGCTTGCTCACCGAACAGATCCGTTTCTGTTTCTTCACGGAAGGAAGTTTCGATAACTCCTGCGCGAGTACAGCCAATACCTTTCGCATAAGCAAGTCCGATTGCTTTTGCATTGCCTGTAGCGTCTTTCTCGATCGCGATCAGACCAGGAACGCCGAAGCCTTCAACATAAGTACGACGTACCATGTGACCTGGGGATTTAGGAGCAACCAAGAATACATCTGTACCTTCAGGAGCTACGATTTGACCAAAATGGATGTTGAAGCCGTGGGAGAACATCAAAGCTGCGCCTTTTTTCATGTTCGGTTGAATGGACTCACGGTATACGCGAGCTTGTGTTTCATCCGGCATCAAGATTTGAATGACATCAGCGCGTGCTGCTGCTTCTTCAACGGATACAACTTCGAAACCGTCATTTTTTGCTGCGTTCCAAGAACGGCCTTCACGAAGACCAATAATTACATTCAAACCACTGTCACGCAAGTTTTGCGCTTGTGCGTGCCCTTGGGAACCATAACCAACAACTGCAATCGTTTTGCCTTTAAGTACCGCTAAGTCTGCATCTTTTTCATAGTAAGTAGTAACTGCCATTTCGTATAAATCCTCCTTTGATATGATGAATCCGTAATGTCTACCCCTTGAGTGGGTGTTTCAACGATTAACCCTGAACAACTAGCCTTTTAAAGCGCTAAAGAGTCTATCGCTCAAAGCCCCACTCAAGGAGGCTTTCCCTACTTTTTCACATTGTTGACTATTCTTTATTTAACTGAACCCCGAATCATCGCCGTCGCTCCCGTACGGGAGAGCTCACGGATACCGTATGGACGAAGCAACTCTACCATAGCATCTATTTTATCTGAATCTCCGACAACTTGCACGATAATTGAAGATGGACCAATATCGACAACCGCGGCACGGAATGTTTCGACAATTCCGAGTATTTCAGGACGCATGATAGGTTCAGCATTTACTTTAATAAGTGCTAATTCTCTAGCGACCATCGGGTTGGAGCTGAGGTCGATGACTTTAATGACATCAATCAGCTTGTACAGCTGCTTGGAAATTTGCTCCAAAGTGCTGTCATCCCCTGTTGTTACAATAACCATCCGGGAAAGTCCGAGTTCTTCGGACTCCCCTACAGTAATACTTTCGATATTAAAGCCTCTGCGTCCGAACAAACCGGATACTCGCTGCAGAACACCAGGCTGATTGTTTACGAGTACGGAAACTGTATGTTTAGTTGTCGTCATCATTCCGAATCCCCCATTAACATGTCGCTAATTGTATCGCCCGCTTTAACCATCGGGAACACGTTCTCTCCTTTTGGTACGACGAAATCAATCAAGACCGGTCCAGGTGTATCAAGCGCTTCCTGCCAAGCTTTTCTTGCTTCTGCCTTCGTCGTGGCACGCAGGCCTTTCACGCCGTAAGCTTCAGCAAGCTTCACAAAATCAGGGCTGCCGGCCAAATCAATATGACTGTAGCGGTTGTCATAAATGATTTCCTGCCATTGACGAACCATGCCAAGTACTTGGTTATTCAAAATAACAATTTTCACCGGAATATTGTTAATTGCACAGATCGCAAGCTCTTGCGCGCACATTTGAACGCCGCCGTCGCCATTGATGGATACAACCAGTTTATCCGGGTTCCCCATTTGAGCACCAATCGCGGATGGGAATCCAAAGCCCATCGTACCAAGTCCACCGGACGTTACCAAGGAGCGAGGGTTTTTGAATTTGTAGAACTGAGCAGCCCACATCTGGTGCTGACCAACGTCAGTTGTAACAATCGCTTCACCGTTTGTCGTTTCGCTGATCATTTCAACCACGTATTGTGGTTTCAATTCTGTTTCCGTATCACCGTATTTGAGCGGGAATTTCTCTTTGTTCGCTTGAACTTCAGCAATCCAAGCTTCGCTTTTCGCAGGCTTCGCTTTAAGATTCGCTAAAGCAAGAACTGCTTTCACATCGCCAACACACGGGATATCCGTTTTCACGTTCTTGCCGATTTCCGCAGGATCCACATCGATATGTGCGATTGTTTTCACCTTCGGTGCAAAACCGTCCAAGTTCATTGTCACACGGTCATCGAATCTCGAACCGATGGAAATCAGGAGGTCCGCATTCTGAATGGCTGTGTTCGCCGTGTACGTTCCGTGCATCCCCGGCATTCCAAGCCATAGCTCGTGGGCACTTGGGAAACCGCTGAGTCCAAGAAGCGTAGTCGCTACCGGAATTTGCGTAGCATTCACGAACTCGATCAGCTCTTTGGAAGCGTCTGAGTAAACAACGCCGCCACCTGCGATGATCACTGGACGTTCAGCTTCTTCGATCGCTTTAAGTAATTTGTCAACTTGCAGCTTGTTAGGCTGAACAGTCGGGTTGTAGCCGCGGATATTTACTTCTGTTACCGGCTTAAATATCGTTTTATGAGCGGAGACATCCTTTGGTATGTCAATGAGAACCGGACCTTTACGACCTGAGTTCGCAATATGGAACGCTTCATGAATGATGCGCGGCAGATCTTCTACATCACGAACCAAGTAGCTGTGTTTCGTAATCGGCATCGTAATCCCCGTAATATCTGCCTCTTGGAAAGCATCCGTACCGATAAAGTTCGTTGCAACGTTCCCTGTAATAACAACGAGTGGAACAGAATCCATATAGGCGGTAGCTATCCCAGTGACGAGATTCGTAGCCCCCGGTCCTGATGTAGCGATACATACGCCAACCTTGCCTGTGGAACGTGCATATCCATCGGCAGCGTGAATGGCTCCTTGCTCATGTCTTGTCAGTAGGTGGTTAAAATCGGAAAAGCCATGCATCGCATCGTAGATGTACAGAACAGCGCCGCCCGGATATCCAAAGACGCAGTCCACACCCTCCAGCAATAAGCTTCTTAGCAAAATCTCAGATCCTGTGATCAGGTCCGGCTTCATCAGCTTGTCAATCAGTTCTTCTTTCGACCTCTTTGGTTCAGTTTGAACATTCATTGTGATCCTCCTCTCAAAAAATAAGTCCATGTTATACTTCGAGCTTTCTTAGACAATAAGAAAAACCCCTGTTCATCCCGTACACGCACGTAACGTGTTAAACGGGACGAAAGGGGTTTAAGCTTCCGTGGTACCACCCAAATTTGCTACATGCCTCACAGCATACAGCCTTAGCAGGTATGTTCGCATAGAACAATACCCTCAGCACGATAACGTGTGCTTTTCCGATTCTCCCTAGTGCTTACAGACAATGCCGTAAGTCTTCAGGAAAACAGCTCCGAGGTGACTTCGTACGTAAGGGATTAAGGCGATGGTTTCAGCAAGTCCAACGCTCTCTGCGCATAAGTGCCCTTATGACTTCTTCCTCTTCATAGCCGATTTATTCGTGAACACCATCCGTTAAGATGATATTAGAGATTATTATATGCATCCCCGGAGCATTAGTCAATAGCATATCGAATAAAACAAACGAAAGTGAGGGAATATACTACCAATTCAGGAAATGAGGGCTTCGCTGATGACATCTTCTCTGCAACCCGCTCTCCCTTTAGCAACCGATTTGCATACGAACATCTCGAGACTGAGAGAAGCGCTTGGCGATTCTCCAGACTTCATTACTCGCCTGCTCGATGTGCAGGTTACTCAGGATCACCTCTCCGTTGCTTTACTCTACATAGATGGGCTTGTCCAATCAGAATCTATCCATAAGCACCTTATAGAGCCCTTATTAAATGTTCAAGCAACTGAGCAGACAAGCGAGCAATATTGCGGAGTTCACGAAATCCTGCAGCAAACCATTTCCGTTGGCGAGATCTATGAAGCCAAATATGACAGTGAGCTGCTGAATGCCATTTTAGAGGGCAGCACGGTTATTTTGATTGATGGATTCGACGAAGCCTTTTTCGCCTGCACGAACGGCTGGGAGAAACGAGCGATCGAAGAACCCCAATCGCAAACCGTGATTCGGGGACCGAAGGAAAGCTTCACGGAGGATATTCGAACAAACTTGACTCTGCTCCGCAGAAAAATCAAGTCGGCTGATCTTCGCTTTGAGAGCATGAAGATTGGCCGTTACACCCGGACTGAGATCATCTTGGCCTATCTCGATGGCGTCTCCAATGAAAAAGTGCTGAATGAAGCACGCAGACGGCTTAAGCTTATTGATACGGACAGCATTCTGGAGAGTGCGTATATCGAGGAATTTATCGAGGATAAGGGTTATACGCCTTTTCCCACCATGTTAAACACAGAAAGACCTGACACTGCAGCAGCCGGTTTGCTTGAAGGACAAATCATCATTATGGTCGATGGTACTCCTTTCGCTTTAATGGCTCCCGTATCGTTCTTTAAGTTCCTGCAATCCAGTGAGGACTACTACCAACGATATGATATCGCATCCTTCGTGCGTCTGATCCGCTACGCATCTTTTTTCGTCTCCATGCTGCTCCCGTCTCTCTATATCGCGATTACCACGTTCCATCAGGAGATGCTGCCCACAACACTGCTCATCAGCCTCGCTGCGCAAAGGGAAGGCGTGCCTTTCCCCGCGCTTGTAGAAGCGTTCCTGATGGAGATCACATTCGAGGTGCTACGGGAAGCAGGGGTGAGGATGCCCCGCGTTGTCGGGCCCGCCATCTCCATTGTAGGCGCGCTTGTCCTCGGGCAAGCTGCCGTACAAGCCGGTCTCGTGTCTGCAGCGATGGTGATCGTCGTGTCATTTACAGCCATCTCCAATTTTGTCACGCCCGCGATTAACTTGGCTGTAGCAGCAAGGCTGATCCGCTTCATGCTTATGCTGCTTGCCGGTCTACTCGGATTGTTTGGGATTTTATTCGGCTGTATGTTCATTCTTATTCACATGTGTTCAATTAAATCGTTCGGACTTCCTTATATGGCACCAATTTCTCCGTTTATTCCATCCAATGTGAAAGATATCTTCATTCGTCTTCCATGGTGGAAGTTAATCACGAGGCCGTTGGTACTGACCAAGAACGTTTATAGACAGCGTCCAACAGCAAAAAATCCAAAGAAAAAATAACTGCGCACGGAGGAGACTGGATGCATGCGAACCAAGCGCCGAGTGGTGTTGACAAGCCTGATCTCTTTCGTTATTTGCTGCTTATGCACGAGCTGTTGGGACCGGACTGAACTAAATAAGATCGCCATCACCGCAGCAACCGCCGTCGATTGGGAGAATGATCACTGGAAGGTCTCTTATCAAGTCGTCATCCCTCAGTCCATTTCCAGCACAGGTGGAATGGCGATTCAGCAGGCTCCTGTACTGGTGTTCTCAACGAACGGAGATTCCATCCAATCTGCCGTTCAAAGAGCCAGTTTAGAGATGCCTCGTACGATGTTCTTCGCTCATAACCGAGTCGTGGTCATTGGCGAAAGTGCAGCTCGGAAAGGCATTTCTCCCATCATCGACGTTTATTTAAGAAGCGCGAATTCCAGGGAAACCGTAAGCTTGCTCGTGAGCAGAGACGAAGGACGAAAAATCCTGGAGCAAATTTTACCGCTTGAAAAAATTCCAGGCGCAGCGTTAAGAAACATGGTGCTTAACGAGGACAAAACCGATGGCAACCTTAAACAAGTCATGCTTTATCAGCTCGCGATGAGGATGGCTAGCGATTCCGGCTACTCCACCATCCCTGAAGTGTTTATCTCAGGCAAGGGTATCGAATCGACCTCGATTGAAAATTTAAAGAGCACCAATTTCGATACCAAGCTCAAAATGGGGCGCATTGGCGTTTTTCAAAAAGATAAGCTCGTCGGCTGGATGACTGGACATGAAGGTTACGGACTCAGCTGGCTTAAAGGAGAGATCAATCAGTCCACCTTATTTTTCGGGTGCTCGGAGAAAAGTGAGAAATCTCGCTCCGCCATACGTATTACCAAGGCTTCAACCAAACTGACCCCCGTGAATATCCAAGGCAAGTGGATCATCCAAGCTGCGGTAAAAGCTAGCGGACAACTGCTTGAAAATGGGTGTGTGATTGATGCCTCAAAGCCGGAAGGCAGTCGTGAGATGGAGAAGCTCATCGGAGAAACAATCTCGGAGCTTATGTCGACTTCCTTACGTAAAGCCCAAAGCATGAAAGCAGATGTTCTTGGATTTGCAGGTCTTATCCATCGAAAGGATCCGAAAGCGTGGGAGAAGTTAAAGCCAGACTGGGAAGAATATTTTGCCCAAATCCAGATGGAGTCATCTTTCCAAATCGACATTGAGAACATCGGCATGAACAGCAAGTCCGTTAAGCAGCTTATTGAGATCGACAATCGCTAATGGCACTCGGAAGAAGAAGGAGTCTAACCGCATGGAACGAATCAGCAACTACCAAATTGCCGTTATGATTATTCTTTTCCAAATCGGCAGCACGCCTTTATTTGCCATTGGCAGTAAAGCGAAACAGGATTCATGGGTTGCTATGATCGTCGCGGCAATCATTGGCTTAATCCTGCTGCGAATGTTCCTCTATATCCAAAGCATCGCGCCGGATCAGTCTCTCATCTTCTTAATGCGGATGTGCTTCGGCAAAATAGCAGGCGGCATGCTAAGCTGCTGCTTTCTTATTTACTTTGCTTATGAATCCATGAGAAACGTGCGCGACTTCGGCGAAATCACAAGCGTCACCCTGCTCACGCGAACACCCAAATTTGTCGTCATGCTGCTCGTCATCCTGCTGGCCGCCTATACGATAATTATGGGCATTGAAACCTTTTGCCGCGTTGCCGAAAGTTTAATATTGCCGATAGTTTTTAGCTATAGCATCCTTTGTCTCCTCATTTTTGGTTCCAAATTAGTCAAGCTTGAGCGTATACAACCCATTATGGAAAAGGGCTTCAAGCCAATCCTAACGGCGGCTTTTCCCGACCTGGTCTCTTTCCCCTTTGGCCAAATGGTCGTGTTTCTGATGTTTTGGCACCTTATGGCAGACAGCAATAAAGTGAAACGCATCAGCATTTTCACCTATCTTGGAGTAGCGGTATTTCTCGTTGGGATGAATATGATAAATGTGTTGGTGCTTGGCCCTTCCTTAATTGGCAACAGCACCTTGCCCTTTTTGCAGACCGTGCAGTTAATTCAGGTTGGCGATATTTTTGAACGGCTGGACGTCTTCGTGACCCTGCTGCTTTTTCTCGGCTTATTCGTGAAACTCACAGCGTTCTTTTGGGCGGCCTCTTATGGGGTTTCCCAGCTCACAGGCTGCAGAGCCAAGGTTTCTATCTGCATAGTCGGCTCTGTCATATTCGCCTCTTCCTTTCTTGAACCTAACTACACCTATCACATCTGGTTAGGTCTTGCCGTGAGCGTTAAGCTGTTCCCCATCTTTCAAATTCTGCTCCCTCTCGCTATGTTCATCGCCATTTTATTCCGCAAGCTCAAGAAAAATCCACCTTCAGAGGACACCCCAGCCCCCCGCGAGAATGCGTGTTAAAATAAAAAAAGCTTGCCCCCTTGCGGGGACAAGCTTCCTGTACGCGAAGCCAAGCTTACGCGTTTACTTTTGCTTTTGCAGCTGTTGCCAAATCGTTGAACGCTTTAGCATCATTTACAGCCAAATCAGCCAAGATTTTGCGGTTGATGTCGATACCAGCCAATTTCAGGCCGTGCATCAATTTGCTGTAGCTCAAGCCGTTTTGACGAGCGCCTGCATTGATACGAGTGATCCACAGTCTGCGGAAATTACGTTTCGTTTGGCGACGGTCACGGTAAGCATACACTAAAGATTTCATTACTTGCTCTTTAGCTGTTTTAAATAAACGGTGTTTGGAACCGAAATAACCTTTTGCCAATTTCAAAATTTTCTTACGACGATGAGCGCGAATAAATCCGCCCTTGACTCTTGCCATTGTTAACTACCTCCTGGGATGTATAAATAATGTTCGAATGCTAAAGAATTAACCTTTGATTAGTGTCAGTTGTTGTTGCAAACGACGTACATCGCCAGGAGCCATTACTGGGTTCGTGGACAAAACGCGTTTTTGCTTGGATGATTTACCGGAAAGCAAGTGGTTCTTACCTTGTTTGTATCTCATCACTTTGCCTGTGCCAGTAATTTTGAAACGGCCTTTCAGGCTGCTGTGTGTTTTCATTTTCGGCATGGTGTGTTGTTCCTCCTAATTTAGTATACCGCCTAGGTTGTTGCCTTTGGCGTTAAGATCATGATCATGCTTCTTCCCTCAAGCTTAGGAGCGCGCTCCTGTGAGGAAATGTCGGCTGTTTCAGTAGCCAGACGTTCAAGCACTCTGCGACCAATCTCCGAGTGCGCTATTTCGCGCCCGCGGAACCTGACGCTGGCTTTCACTTTATCGCCATCGCCAAGGAACTTAATCGCATTGCGAAGCTTCGTTTGGAAGTCATGCTCATCAATTGTCGCGCTTAAGCGAATCTCTTTGATATCCACGATCTTCTGGTTCTTACGAGCTTCTTTCTCTTTCTTCTGTGTTTCGTAACGGAATTTACCGTAATCCATAATGCGGCATACCGGCGGCTTCGCCGTTGGTGCCACATTTACCAAATCCAGGTTCGCGTCTTGTGCGATTTGAAGAGCTTCGCGAATCGGCGTAATGCCAAGTTGTTCTCCGTCCGCCCCAATCAGGCGTACTTCCTTCACACGAATCTCATCATTAATCATATGGTCTTTGCTAATAGTGTTCCACCTCCAGAAAGTATGTACCTCTATCCAATATAAAAAAGATGTGGGCACGGTAACGGCCCACATCTTCATCAATAACAGGTTTAAGCAACCTATTGAGCATTCATGATGATTCATTCAAACCAGCCAACAGCGTAGTTGGTCAGGTGAGAAGCGGGCGCTTCTGCTTTTACTTGAAGTATAATATCATCTCGGTGAAGAAAAGTCAACTGACTTGTTTACTTTTCATTTCATCCAGGCGAATGACGCGTGTATGCTCCGTGTGGCTCCATTGCTTGTTGTTTTGCGTAAAGAACGCAAAGAACGTAATCGGCCACCAAGAGACCATAAACACAGGATATAAGATTAAATATTTATACACTTGGCGCGGCGCCTTCTCAATCATCATAGAGATTGGCAGCAGCACGAAAATGGCAAAACTCACAGAGTTAAAGAAAACCGGATTGATATCAGCAAGCATCGGTGTTTCGGACCAGCCCGGCGTTATGGATTTGATCCACAGCAGCACGGTGATAATCGCTCCGAAGAAGAAGTTATATACGTTAGCGGAGTAAATAGCCGCGTCAATCTTCGTCCAACTGCCTTCTTTGATACCTTGCCACAATAGCGGGAAGAAGTAACGCTTGGCCACGTCAAAGTGTCCTTGCATCCAGCGCAGACGCTGTTTGGCAGATGCTCTGAACGTAAGCGGCTTCTCATCGTAAACGAACGCTTCGTAATTGTAAGTCGGTCTAATTCCCATTTTGATACAACGCATCGAGAACTCCAAATCCTCAACCAGGCTGGTAGCTCCCCATCCAATCTGCTTTAACAGCTTGGACTCAAAACACATGCCCGTACCGCCTAAATAGTTGGCAAGGCCCAAGTTCGTGCGGGGCATCTGCCAGAAACGGTTTGCAAAATAATACGAAATTGCGTAGGAGCCAGTAACCCAAGAATCGTTCGGGTTCTTGCTATCTAAATAAGCCTGAATAACTCTGGAGCCGGAACAAAGATCATTGTTCATGTGAATCAGGTAGTCCGGGCTGGCGAGATTGTCGGCATCGAACATGACCACCGCGTCATACTGGCGTTCGCGCTTCCAAAGCTCCTTCAGCATCCATTCAATCGCATAACCTTTGCCTCGTAGATTCGGGTTGTGACGCTCCATGGCATAAACGCCATGACTGCGCGTAATTGCAGCCGTGTTATCCGTACAGTTATCACAAATCACGAAGATGTCATAGAGCTCTTTGGGGTAATCCAAAGACTTCAGATTCTCGATCAATGCGCCAACGACTTGCTCCTCGTTATGAGCTGCAACCAGGACAGCAAACGATTTTTGCGGCGCAAATTTCTGTTTGTTTCTTGGACGGTACCATCCGAAGAATGTTAAAAAAAACTGATACGCACCGACGAGCGCCAAGCCAATCTGAAACGTAAGCACAATCTTGTCAAGCATGAAGCAAAGTCCCCCTTTTTGTTTATGCACACAAGCTATCTTTTTATACGCATAGTGCGCAATTATGTACAGGTGAATTAACCGTTCTTGATTTTCCTCTCTTTCCCCCTATTTGTCAAAGTCTACAAAAACCGAAAAATAGCCAGTTCTCAGAGATTTAAGGGGAACGGACACATACTTTGCCGTATGTGCTTGAAATCAGATCGTTAAAGTCCTGTTTTCAACGTTTTTCATTTTATTGTGTACAAAAAGTTCACCATTTAGACCAACCAGCAACCCCTCATGTGTTTCGGGTTTATTATAATTCACCCGAGCTTCCCCTGACAACTTTTGCCGGGTTCAATCAAGCAACGGTTCCTGTGAGCTTTTCAGAGGTATCCTTCATAACATTCGCTGGGTTTCCACGCAGAGAGTCCGTCATCGGAAAAACTCATTCACAAGCACCATAACGCCCGACTTACAGCATAACGGACTTCGCAACGTCGATGCCATACGACCTAAGCACTGACTTTCTTTCGGGCATTTTCAGCCTGAACCGCGCAACGTCGACATCAAATCCAATAAATCCCAATTTGAAAGGGGTTACAAAACAATCGTTCTAGGCCCAATGGAACGGGATAGCACTTCGACATTTAGGGTAAAATAAAAGGAATACTCTACCATTATTTCCATCATTACTTCTTTTTACCCGACCTTAAAAGTGTAAACGTATATTTCTAAAAATTTATTACTGCGTTAATCTCCTTTTAATAAATGATCTATATAATTTGAAATAACAGATATCTCAAGTTTCGAAGGAGGCTACTACTCATGAGCAGAGTCGTGAACTGGCTTCAGCATCATGAAACACGCATGTTCCACTTTGTGAATCAACGTATTCAGCACTTCTTCCTCGATCATTTCTTTTCTAGAATTACGCATTTAGGAGGAGCTACGGCGACGATCGTGATTTCACTTTGCTGTGCTTTATTTGGGCAAGGAGCACTGCAAACCGCTGGTATTCAAGCTCTAATCGCCTTAACCATCAGCCATATACCAGTTGCTATCATTAAAAAGAAATATCCGCGGCTCCGCCCTTATCTCGTACATCCTCAAACGATTACGTATAAAAATCCATTAACGGATCATTCTTTTCCGTCCGGACATACAACCGCTATTTTCTCGATCATCATTCCGTTTATAGCAGCCATGCCTATCCTGGGAATCATTCTTTTGCCGCTTGCATTTATCGTTGGTCTATCACGTATCTATCTTGGGCTGCATTATCCTTCCGATTGTTTCGTCGGCAGTTTGATCGGTACGGCAGCAGCACTAACAACTGTAGCTCTATGGGGGTAAAATGAATGGATGCTGGGCAGGGTAAAAAGCGGGTTCTCATCCTCTCCGAAGGTTTCGGAGCAGGTCATACGCAAGCAGCTTATGCGCTCGCAGTAAGCTTAGAAAAGCGATGCACAACGATTGAAACACGTGTATTAGAACTGGGGTCTTTCCTGCATCCGACTATTGCGCCATGGATTATCCAGGCTTACAAAAAGACGCTGACCACAAATCCCAAACTTTATGGTCGATTATACCGCTCTCAGTACAAGAAATCGTTAAATCCGTTGACGCAATTAGCACTGCACCGCATTTTCTACGCACAGACCGCGGAGATTATCCAGAACTGGGCTCCCCAAGCAATCGTCTGCACGCACCCTTTTCCCAGCGTCGTCGTGTCTCGGCTCAAACGAGCCGGCCTTGCCATTCCGCTGTGCACCGTCATTACGGATTATGACGTACACGGAACATGGGTCAGTCGTGAAGTGAATAAGTATATGGTCTCGACAGAGGATGTCAAAAATAAGCTGCTTGGTCGGGGAATCCCCGCGGCTCAGGTCGAAATTACAGGGATCCCTGTCCACCCAAGTTTCCGTGTAGCGCACGATAAAGCCATCATCCGACAGCAGTTCCAATTAGCCGCGATGCCAACAGTACTCGTCATGGGCGGCGGTTGGGGTCTAATAGGGGGCGATTCGCTCAGCGAGCATCTCGTTGCCTGGAGAGACCGCGTGCAGTTCATCTTTTGCCTAGGAAATAACGCCAAAATATTAGCGAAACTCTCCGCGGACGAACGGTATCAGCACCCGAACATCCGCCTGCTCGGATTTACGCCAGACATTGACAAATTAATGGAAGTTTCGGACTTGTTGGTTACCAAGCCAGGTGGAATGACCTGTTCAGAAGGTCTTGCTAAGTCCATTCCGATGCTGTTCTACGATCCGATCCCGGGACAAGAGGAAGAGAATGTGCACTACTTTACCGAAAAAGGATTCGGTGAACCTATCCGGTCCGCCGATACGATCTCGAACTGGTTGTCGATGCTCGTCAGCCGCTATACGGATGTCCAGGCCAGACGCGTATGGAATTACCGTCAACGAATGAACACGCCTTCAGCGGATTGTTCAGAGGTTATTCTGCAAGTGATGGGCTAACCTATCATTAAATGTACAAAGAGGCTGCCCCTAAAGTCATCAAATGACGAAGGGGAGCCTCTTTTTTGGTTTTTTATGGCGAGATAACGATGAGTTTATTCAGCTTTCGCCTTGTTCAATTGATCGAGATGAGCGGCCAGCACGTCCTGACCAATCACCACTTCACAACGATGGATGTTCATACCCTTTGTGGCGAATTTGGTTTCGTATTCCGTCATGACATGATCCGGGTGGAACCCCTCAGCATGTAGGTTCAAAGAAATATTGCGCATTCTTAAACCCATATCGGCAAAAGAATTCAACGAGAATTCAAATAGTGACTGCGAATCTGTTTTCAAATGAATCTCGCCGTTTGCGTTCAAAATTTGCTGATATTTAGCCACAAAACCTGGATGTGTCAGACGTCTCCGGGCATGCTTTTTCTTCGGCCACGGGTCACTGAAGTTCAAATACACCCGCTCCAGTTCACCTTCAGCAAAAGCTTCTTCAATATGTTCGATATTGAACAGCATCAGCTTCAAATTCGGGATGTTATTCACTGATTCTGATTCTTCCTCGGTATTAATCTCATGAGCGATCTTCGCTTTCTCACTCGCTTTGCGGATCAGCTCATCATACATATCGACGCCAATGAAATTAATATCGGGGTATTTCTTGCTCATTTCACTGATGAAACGCCCTTTCCCCATCCCAAGCTCAGCATGAATAGGGTTATTATTGCCAAATAACTCCGCCCATTTGCCCTTATAATCTTTGGCATTAAGAACAACGAGTTCTTTCTGGCGTTCAATATCTTCTCGAATTCCTTTTCTTCCCCGTAACCGCATCTATTATTTGCCTCCTACACGTACAAGCTATCGAATACAAATCATAGACCATTCTTGGGAAAAAATCAAAGGGAATTGAACTTCTTCACAGTAAGTAAGTTCAACAGACAAGGTGTCTCTCGATAAAGTAGTTTCGGTTTAAAGAGATAGCTTTATGAATGGCAGATCATGAGAATAACATAAAAAAGCTTATTCAGACTCATGCCAGATTCCGTTAGCAGCGTTCTATGTTGTATTTTTTACAATCATTTAGCTGTAATTGGGCCTTAGCCCGCCCTTATGTTGTACTTCATACAACGATATAAGCACTAAACTGCTTATATCTCACCTTTTCGCAACAAATCGATGTATTTTGTGCAACGAAAGACAACATTCGCCGTCAAATCAAGCATTTTTGTTGTATATAATGCAATGTAGCCCTGGCCCTATTATGGGTAAACTTCGCCTACACAACAAAAACGCCCTCCATCAGGAAGGCGTCCATTGTTCATTCGTTATTTGTAACTCTCATCTCTGTTTCTATTGCCACCTCTTAATCCTGCTAACCCTATTAACCCTATCAATCCAAGCCATCCCCAGTTCATGCTCTTGTCAGATGACGTGGTCGCATAAGCGCGATAAGATGACGTATCATAATTGCCGCGATTCGTTCCTGTTGTGCTTGTTGTGCTCATCCGGTCCATGAGATTATTGCCATAGCCATTGATTTGACCTAACACGCCAGTACCCGTGCTTTTTCCCGTATACGTGTTAGTCGTTGTTCCGTCTGGTCTGTACAAGCCATCATATCTGTGTGGATTAGTAGTTGGAGCCACAGCATTTGGACTTGTAATTGGAGTTGTAACTCCGTTGTACGTATTCGTGTTGGTCATCGTCCCCGTTCCGTTCAACAAGCCTGTTCCGACGCTAGTCCCCGTCGTAGCGTCATAAGTACTGCCCGAATAGCCCGATGTTGTCGTAGTCCCCGTCCCCATAGTCCCTGAAGTACCCGTATGAGCGTTCATTGTCGGTGTACTCATGTTAGCGTGCGCCCCAACTGCCCCAAAGCTCAATGCTGTCGTTAAAGCTACCGCCAATGTCACTGTACGAAACTTTTTCACTTTTTCATTTCCCCTCTCGGCATATGATCGTCATGCAAAGTTATCATGCTCCGATAAGCCCTCTTTTAAATGGGAAGTTGGTGGAAAGGCAGGGGTCGCTTTCATGTTTATTTTTCGCTACAATAGGGTGGAAGGAAAGGAGTTCTAATCTGATGTCTACAATCATACAAGAATCGCCTCAGCTCTGGGGGGATAAACGTTTCCATACATGGAATTATGAAATGCGCGAAGCGTTCGGCGGCAAAGTGTTTAAAGTCATGCTCGACGCAGGCTTCACTTGTCCGAATCGCGACGGCAATATTGCAACCGGCGGCTGCACGTTTTGCAGTGCCCGAGGCTCCGGCGATTTCGCCGGAAGCCGCCGCGACGATCTCGTTACGCAGTTTAACAAGATCAGAGATCTCCAACATCAAAAGTGGCCGGATGCCCAATATATCGGTTACTTCCAAGCTTATACGAATACGTATGCACCTGTGGAGCAACTGCGCGAGTATTATGAAGTCATTTTACAGCAGCCAGGCGTAGTAGGCTTATCCATTGCAACGCGGCCCGACTGCTTGCCGGATGATGTCATTGAATACTTGGCCGAGCTGAACCAGCGAACCTATCTTTGGGTCGAAATGGGCTTGCAGACCGTTCATGAATCAACGTCCCAGCTGATCAACCGCGCACATGACACTCAGTGTTATTTGGATGCTGTGGCTAAACTCAGGAAGCATAATATCCGCACGTGTGCGCACATTATTTACGGATTGCCTGGGGAAACCCATGACATGATGCTGGACACCGGCAGAGCAGTCGCTCAAATGGATGTGCAAGGCATCAAAATCCATTTGCTTCATTTAATGCGTAAAACACCTATGGTGAAACAATATGAAGCCGGACTGCTCCAATTTCTTGAAAAAGACGAGTATGTGAAGCTCATTGTCGATACACTCGAGTTTCTGCCACCGGAAATGATCGTTCATCGGCTAACCGGAGATGCTCCTCGCGATTTGCTGATAGGGCCAATGTGGAGCCTTAAGAAGTGGGAAGTGCTAAATAGCTTCGATAAACTATTAGCAGAAAGAAATACATGGCAAGGCAAGTATTGGAAAGGCAAGTCCAACAAATAAATAGCGGCTGGGATCAAACCCATTTCGATTTTGAACCGTTTCCTATTATATAGTGAGAGCTTATATGAAGGAGATGGGTGCGATGAAGAAAAGGGTTGGAGCAGCTTTTGTTGGGTTCATGCTAATCCTGTCAGGATGCGGAGCGGCGCCCGAAACAGCGGCGCCGGTTTCTGTATCGCCGTCACCGTCCGTGACGGCAAGTGCCACGCCTGCCTCCGCGGCGCAGGCGGCGACACCAACAGCCGCCGCCACGCCAGCGGCTGCATCAACAACGCCGGCCACGCCAGTGCCGGCGGCAAGCAGCACGCAGCAGCCTAGCGCAGCGGCTGCGACACCTAGCGCAGCGGCTGCGACACCTAGCGCAGCGGCAGCAACCGCTGTGCCGCCAGTGGCGTCGGCTACGGCGAAGCCGACGCCGGTGTCAACACCAACGCCTGCGCCTGCAAGCGAGGCGCCTCCGCCATCCCCGAAGCCGCAGGCTACGGCGGATGCCGGTGTTACAAGCGCAGCGCAGGCTGAAGCGCTGTTCAAGAACAACTGCATGGCCTGCCACGGGGCTGGCCTTGAAGGAGACTTCGGGCCGAACCTGACGAAGGTCGGTTCGCGTAAAACCAAAGATGAGATTGTGCAGCAAATCATCAAGGGCAGTGGCGATATGCCACCTTTCCAGAAAGCCTTAAAGGCTGAAGAGATCGAAACGCTGGCCTCATGGCTGGCAGCCAAAAAATAACTGTCGCTCACCAGCACAACAGCATGGAGGCTTTCTTCATATGGGTTTTGTTTCTGTTTTAGGTTATGCTCATCAACTAATCGGCCAGCATGTTCAACCAGGCGATACCGCCATTGACGCGACACTCGGCAACGGCGTTGACACCGTCTTCCTTGCGAAGCTGGTGGGACGCCGCGGCCGCGTGTACGGCTTTGACATCCAGCAGCAAGCGCTGGATCAAACGAAGATGCGTCTGGAGAAAGAACTTCCGGACGCATCTTCTTCTGTGCACATGAGCTTATGCAGCCATGCGCTCATGGAGACGGCTGTGCCGGAGGACCGCCACGGCAAGGTGGCCGCGGTCACCTTCAACCTCGGCTACCTCCCTGGCGCCGATCCGGCAACGATCACGAAGCAGGAATCGACGCTTCCTGCTTTGGAAGCCGCGCTCCGCCTGCTTCGCAAAGGCGGCATTGTAACCATCGTGCTCTATAGCGGGCACGACGGCGGATCCGAAGAAGCTGCAGCCGTCGAAGCTTGGGCACAGCAGCTGCCGCTTGCAGCTTATCAGGTGCTTCGCTACCAATTTATGAATACTAGTGCGCATGCCCCCTATCTCTTGGCTCTAGAAAAAAGATAGACCCATGGTATAATGCTAGGAGAGTAGTAGGTTTACTCCTTTACTACCTATTAAATACATAGAGAGAAAGTAGGGATAGCAGTGAAATCATACCCGCTTCAATTTCAACCTGAAATGAAAGAACGCGTCTGGGGAGGCAGAGCCCTGGAGAAGTTTGGATTTCAGCTGCCGGAAGGCGCAATTGGCGAAGGCTGGATGATCGGCGA
Source organism: Paenibacillus sp. WC2504 (assembly GCF_052682475.1). Lineage (NCBI taxonomy): Bacteria > Bacillati > Bacillota > Bacilli > Caryophanales > Paenibacillaceae > Paenibacillus > Paenibacillus sp. WC2504. The sequence goes on along the minus strand of NZ_JBQZFH010000001.1, from coordinate 1,192,835 downwards.
TCACCCGAACGGAACAACGAAAGTTATTAACGGAGAGCTCGAAGGTCTTGGGTTGGACGAAATCCGCCAAAAATACGGTAAAACGTTATTCGGCACTAAAGGCTTTTCCGAAAAAAACGGACGTTTTCCACTCCTGATTAAACTTTTGGATTGTGAAGACGATCTGTCCGTTCAAGTTCACCCCAATGATCACTACGAACATTTGGCCGCGGGAGAGTTAGGCAAAACCGAAATGTGGTACATCCTAGACGCCAAACCCGGCGCCAAAATTATATATGGCATGAAGGAAGGCGTTACACGTGAAAGTTTAGCGCAAGCCATTAGCGAGAATCGTATTTTGGACTGCCTGCAGGAAGTTCCTGTAGAAGCCGGCGATTCCTTCTACATCCCTGCCGGTACTGTTCATGCGCTTGGCGCTGGCGTATTGGTGGCGGAGATTCAGCAAAACTCCGATACGACTTACCGTCTGTATGACTACAACCGTCCGGGACTGGATGGCAAACCGCGCGATCTTCATATTGAAGATTCACTGAACGTCATTGCTTATGAAGGTTCAGGCTCCACGCGCATGAAAACAAACCTGAGCGAAACCGGCACATGGTTAACGTTAGCCAAGTCTCCATTTTTCATCGTGGAAAAAGGTTTGGTAGGACCTAAGTGGGAGCTTAGCACATCACCTGAAAGCTTCGTGATTCTCGTCATTGCTGACGGAAATGGCACGCTTCAATGGGAAGATGGCACCATTTCCACCAAGCCAGGCGACTGCTTCCTGCTTCCGGCTGACCTGGGCAGCTATGCGTTAGAAGGAAACATGACGGTAATTCGCAGCTACTTGCCTTAATACCCATCAAGCAACAGCCAGCCGTAAATGGCATACAAAAAGCGCTCCAACCGACATCCAATCGATGTGGTGGAGCGCTTTTTATTTAGGAATACCGTCTATTCTTCCGACAGGGAGCTTTCTTTTAAAATAACGTCGTGTGCGCCGCCCTCTACTAAGCTGGTTGCCGAAACAAGCGCAATTCTCGCTTTGCTTTTCAGCTCATCCAAAGTAAGTGATCCGCAGTTGCACATGGTGGATTTAATTTTGCCAAGAGTTTTATCCAAGTTCTCTTGGAGGCTACCCGCATAAGGGACATAGGAATCCACGCCCTCTTCGAATAAAAGCTTGCTTTTGCCGCCTGTGTCATAACGCTGCCAGTTGCGGGCACGATTGGAGCCTTCGCCCCAATACTCTTTCACGAAGTTGTTGCCTACCTTCAGCTTTCTGGTTGGACTTTCATCGAAACGGGCGAAATATCTGCCAAGCATCACGAAATCAGCGCCCATAGCTAAGGCTAGTGTAACGTGGTAGTCATGCACAATACCACCATCGGAACAGATCGGAATGTACGTCCCTGTTTCTCTGAAATACTCGTCTCTGGCTTCGACGACTTCCATGATGGCGGAAGCTTGACCGCGGCCAATCCCTTTTTGTTCCCGTGTGATACAAATCGAACCGCCACCGATTCCTACTTTCACGAAATCTGCACCAGACTCCACGAGGTAGAGGAAGCCCTCACGGTCGACAACGTTGCCGGCCCCGATTTTCACATTGAAATTTTCTTTCACGTACTGAACCGTTTCACGCTGATATTCACTGTAGCCATCAGAGGAATCGATGACCAGAATGTCTACTCCCGCCTCAACGAGAGCAGGAACTCTTTCTTTATAATCCTTGGTATTGATTCCCGCACCAACAATATAACTTTTGTTAGCATCAAGAAGTTCCATCGGATTTTCTTTGTGCTCATCATAATCTTTGCGGAAAACAAGCGTTTCAAGCTTCAATTGCTCATCGACAATCGGCAAGCAGTTCAGCTTGTGATCCCAAATTAAATTGTTCGCTTCCGATAAAGTAATTCCCGATTTTCCGTAAATCAGCTTATCAAAAGGCGTCATGAACTCACGAATCGGACGATCCAGCGGGTCACGGCTTTTGCGGTAATCACGACCTGTTACAATACCCAGCAGCAAGCCGTTCGCTGTACCGTCGTCCGTAATCGCTACTGTGGAATGGCCCGTCTCTTCTTTCAATGCCAGCACATCGCTTAATGTATGATCGGGCGTCAAGTTAGAGCGGCTTACGACGAAGCCAGCCTTATACCCTTTCACTTTCCGTACCATCTGTGCTTCCTCTTCGATCGACTGCGAGCCAAAAATAAATGAAATCCCGCCACAACGCGCCAAAGCAATCGCCATTCCATGATCGGATACGGCTTGCATGACAGCAGATGAAAACGGGATATTGAGCGAGATTGCAGGCTCCTCGCCTTTATTGAACTTGACAAGCGGTGTTTTGAGCTTAACATTCGCCGGTGTACAAGCCTTTGTTGTCAGGTTAGGAATTAACAGAAACTCGCTGAATGTGCGGGATGGTTCCAAGTAATACGTAGCCACTTTACAATTTCCTCCTCATCGATCCATAGGTAAATTTTTTCAATCGTATCATTGAACCTCACCTGTGGTCAATGGTTTTTTCAGGAAAACGTATATTTACCCCTTCCAGATCTGCGTTTCAGCCTCACCATTCATATATTCCATGTACGAAGGCGTGATGTCGAGGACGACGTAGTTGGGATCCTGCGGACCGTCAAACCACTTTGCCATCTCGTCTGTCCACAGCTTTTCACGCAGCGTATTATCCTTGCTTATCGTCGCTGTCCCTTGAATCTGCAAAATGTCAGAGGACTTCCTCCCATCATATCCGACCAGGATATGGACATTGGGATTGTCCTTCACCTCGTCCACTTTATCCGTCTTCCGATTCGTAGTTAGATACAGGGTCAGCCCTTCATGATGCAGCGCCATATAACGGACTTTCGGCTTCGTTCCTTCAACCGTGGCAAACGAACAAATTTTATTAGCGTCGAGAACTTGTTCAATCTGCTCTTCCAGTTTATTCTTTGTCTCGTTCATTCAGCAAAACTCCTTTCAGATCAGGTGCTAGTTTAGCAAGCAGCTTATGGGTCAACTCCCCTAGATTACCCTGAAAAGGCCTATTTTTATGCGAAAAAAAGCCCCTTCCCATCATCATGACGACGGGCGTGGGGCTTTTTTCTAGACAGTCGCCGTCTGGTGCAACGGCATACTGTAGCAGCTAGCCGGGAGCTGGGCATCCGGCGGGAAGTGTACGATAAGCAGCTCCTGACTGGAGCTGTCGATCTCACCCGTTTGCAGATAAGTCTGCAAAGCGAAAGGCAGTACCTCAAGCATCGCATGCTTGTGGAGATCTTTTTCATTGATGCGCAGCAGATGGAAATCGCCGCTTGCAAGCTCCGGCTGCTCGGCCAGAAGCTTGAGGTAAGCGTTCTGCTCGGATTTCTCCAATGTGAAATCCCACCAGATTTTACGTGGCTTATACTTATGCCCCAGGAAATAATCCAGCTTCATGAGACCTTCGATTACAGGCATGTTCTTCGCTTCGCGTTGAAGGAGGAACTCGCGCAGGCGGGTAAATAGATCCTCGAGCTGATGCCCGATTTTCTGCCAGCCTCGGCCTTCCCAGAAGTCTCCGAACTCTTGGAAGAAATCGAAGGCCGACGCAAATTCATGAGCAATCAAATATTTGACCGTATGGTCCATGCGGTGTGCATTCCAATATTTCTCGAGCACGTCCTCTACCCGCTTGATGCGAATTAGATCCGTGAACGGGAGGATGTCATTGCCCAGAATTTCATACGGAGCATGATCCATATACACGTAGCCATATTTATGCGCGTCTTTGCGCATCCCGGTGCCGCGCAACATTTTGAGGAACCCAAGCTGCAGCTCTTCCGGTCCTAGCTCAAAAACATCATTAAACGTCTTACGGAACGATTGGTAGTCCTCTTCAGGAAGACCAGCGATCAGATCGAGATGTTGATCGATTTTGAAACTGTTTTTCACTTTGGAGACGGTTCGGCTCAGTTTCATGAAGTTTTGTCTGCGCTGCACCAGCTCATTCGTGGTATCATTGGTCGACTGTACGCCGATTTCAAAACGGAACGTGCCCGGTGGCGCATTTTCAGCCAAATAATCGAGAACCTCCGGCCGCATGATATCCGCCGTAATCTCGAATTGGAACACGACGCCGCGGTGATTGGCAATCAGAAATTCGAAAATTTCCATCGCGTAGTCCCGTTTGATATTAAACGTCCGGTCAACGAATTTAATCAGCTTCGCACCTGAATCGATTAAGTACAGAAGATCCGACTTCGTCCGTTCCATATCAAAGTAACGCACACCCACTTCAATACTGGAAAGACAGAATTGGCAAGAGAACGGGCAGCCGCGGCTCGTTTCGAAATAGACGACGCGGTTCGCTAAACTCGGCAAATCTTCTTTGAACCGATGCGGTGACGGGATGTCATCGAGTTTGAGCTTCGGTCTGCCCGGCATGAGCACGACTTCTTCGCCTTTGCGGTACGCAAGCCCGTACACGAAGTGATATTTGCGCGTCGTCGAAATTTCCGTCAGCAATTGGTGGAAGGTCTCTTCGCCTTCGCCCATAACGATGAAATCCACCTCTGGAATGCGCTCCATCCAGTAGTCCGTATCGTAAGATACTTCAGGGCCGCCGAGCACGATGAGGATTTCGGGCCTGATTTTCTTAATCATTTTAATAATATGAATCGTCTCTTCAATGTTCCAAATGTAACAGGAAAAGCCCAGCACGTCCGGCGCCTTCTGGTACAGGTCGGAGACAACGTTCATCACTGGGTCCTTGATCGTATATTCGGTAATTTCAACATCAAAATCCTTCTCGCAGAACGCTTTCAAATAGCGCAGCGCCAAGGATGTATGAATGAATTTGGCATTCAGCGTCGTTACTAGTACTTTCATTGTAAAAAGACCTCGTTCTATTCTCGTTTATCGTTCTCTCTAATTCTACACGAAAACCGAGGAAATACAAAGGAGCAGTGAAAGATGCACGCTTCGCAACGGTTATAACACCATATCATCGTCGAGCTGCGGATTTTCATAGGGAAACTGCAGATATGAGGCTTCTTGGATCGCATTTTTCCATCTTTCGGCATGAGACTGCAGCTGCTGTTCGACGTCTTGAATCCTTTGTTGCAGATCGCTGCTGCTCTCTGCCGTGCCGCTTTGCAGCGCCTGCTGCAGAGATGTGCGTTCTTCAAACCACTGGGTTAATTGATATAAAAGCATAGGGGATACCACCTTTTCTCACACATTGAGTAAGTATAAGTATTCCCTATGACGTGGGTGCGCATACCGATGGCAAAACGTCGCCTCAGCCCGCGAGCTGGCTTCGCTGCCATTGAGTAACGCCGATTACTCCTGCTAATTGCCAGACTCCTAACCGCTTTCTAACAATTAATTGGATTTTCCACCGCTAATTTCACCATATCTCGCAGATTTCGCGTAGTTACCGATGAATTAGCTGGAGCTTCTACCACTACTGCACTCCATGCGGCAGAACAACGCAGATTAACGATAATTTTTCCATCTATCCCAGTTGAGGTGGTTAAGCTGATCCTACGAGAGCAACGCTCCATCCTGCACAAGCAAAGCCTGCAGCTCAGCAATATCGATCTGGCCCGGCAGTACCCCGTGCTTAACGGCAAGGCCGGCAGCCGAACCGGCCGCTTGCCCCGTTGCCATGCAGCTCGGAGTCAGGCGCGTCGTGGCTAACGCTTCATGCGTCGTCGAGATACAGCGGCCTGCGGTGAGCAGATTCTCGATCTTTTGCGGGAGCAGACAGCGGTAAGGGATGTCATAGGCGCCATCGCCTTTGACCCAGGCTGCCGTCACACCTTTGCCGGAAGGATCGTGGATGTCGATCGGATACCCGCTTCGCGCGATGACATCCTCAAAATGGCGGCCTTGCACGACATCGTCCACCTGCAAAGCGTACTGGCCGTCGATGCGGCGCGTTTCTCGAATGCCGATCTGGGCGCCAACCGATGAGATCGACGCTTTTTCGAAGCCAGGCAAGTTATTTTTCATGAACTCCGCCACCATCAACACCTGCTTGCGTCCAAGCTCTTCCGCTTCGGTCAAATCCTCCACGTTAGTACCGTCAAGCCCTTGTACACGGGTAGTATTGACCAGCACTTCGTCGGCTTCAGGTCCAGTGAAGAAGAGCACCTGATCGCGATTAATCGGCAAATTCGCTTCCTTCCAGTGCTTGAAGTAACCCAGAACACCGGACAATGGCAGCTCAGCCAGTTCGGAGAACGGTGTTTTTTTATAAAACTCATCCGGATGATCGAGCATGTACTGCTTCACGCCGGCCAAGTCCACGCCGCGCATACGGAATTTCATCGTCATCGGCTGTGTCAGCTTATCCCCGTCACGGCCTTGCAGGCACGGAGCGCCAGACAAGTAAGCCAGATCGGCATCCCCCGTCGTGTCGATAAATACTTTACCACGCACATCGATTCTGCCGGACTTGGACGTAAGCTGCACCGTTTGAATACGGTTATTCGCGGTCTCCACTTGATCGACAAAGCTGTGGAATAGCAGCTTAACCCCCGCTTCCTTGAGCATATCCACCGCCAGTACTTTGTAAATCTCAGGGTGATACGGCGTTATGGTGTTCACGAAGCCAACGGTGTCTCGGAGATGCCCCGGGGAAGCATTCATCGCCATAAGACGATCGATAATCTCCTGCGCAAGTCCTTTGATCACCTGCTTGCCGTCCGTCGTATGAAAGGTCATCCAGGGATATACAAGGGCAGCCGTGGACATCCCGCCAATAAACCCATACTTTTCGATTAAAACCGTCTTAGCCCCGCTCCGCCCTGCAGCAATGGCTGCATTAACCCCTGCCGGACCGCCCCCAACTACAACAATATCCGCTTCTATGATTTTGTTCATTTCAATCTCTCCCTTGTATCGAATTCTGAATTCAGGCTGTTTTCTCGCTTTTCCCAAGTATAGATGAAATTTAACTTTCAATTTAGTTTAAAATTAGTTTAAAATTACTACATACTTGTACAAGGGGACTCCGGAACTTATGCGCAAAAGAATAACACTCCATGATCTCGCCGCTCAGCTTGGCTTAACGATTCAAACGGTGTCCAAGGCACTTCGCGGATTGCCTGGCATGTCTGAACAAACACGCAGTGAAGTATTTAAGCTTGCGCGCGAGCTTGGTTATATGACCAAAGACCAGAAGCAAACGCTGCAGCTCGATCATATCTCTCCGTACCCTGTCGTTCAGCGCAGATTTGTACTCGTTCAAAACAAGATGTCATTGAATTTCAATCGCTTGCTGCTGCAAGGCCTCCATGAACGGTTCATGGAATTTGGACATACCGTCCAGCCGCTGCTTATCCCGCCCGATCTGAAGCCTTCACAATTTCAAAGCTGGGCGGAAGATCAGGAACTGCTATATGCAGAAGGAATTTTCATAGCGCCGAGAATGAATCACGATCTATTGGAGCAGAAGCTGCTGGAGCTGCCGCTGCCACGGATTCTGCTCAATTTCCCCCCACCGGAATCAAAAGTGGATAGTGTCATTTGGGATGTATACGAAGCGATGTTCCAGGCCGTACGCAGGTTAGTTCGAATGGGACATCGGAATATTCTGTACGTGGGAGATACGCAAGATCAGCGGGGGTTCGTTATTCGATGGCAAGCGTTTTGCGAAGCCATGAAGGAAGCCGGCTATGCAGTCGATATGCGGGAACACGTGACCAAACGCGATGGCACAGACAAGTGGCTGCAAGATGTGGAGCAGCTCTATCAACAGCGCAAGCCTACAGCTGTTATTTGCGGCATCGACGAAGAGGCGGCGCCGGTTTACTATACCCTGCGCCGAATGGGCGCCCAAATTCCGCAGCAATGCTCATTCGTCGCGCTGCTCAACGAGCAAACCGACACGCTGCCGCTGTGCTCACGCCCGCAGCTGCCCATCCGGGAATCGGGGTATCGCGCCGCAGACCGCATGCTCTGGCGGATTGCCAACCCGCATTTACCCTTCGAACATGTGCGGCTGCAGGGGGAGTTTTTCATGGGGAGCACACTATCTGTGCATAAGTATAACGAATAAAAAAGAGGGCAGCTTGACCAAGCTCCCTCTTACTCTTCTTCACTGGTATAATAATTAGCAAGCTTCTTAAATTCGGCTGCTTTCATGACATTGCCCCTCTTCTTCTCCTGTCCGGACATCCAAGCGGCAAGAACGCCCAGCCTGAATTCTGCTCTTGCTTTTTTCTCAATGAACCATTGGTCAAAAATACCTGGCATAATTTCCTTATTGCGCATAAAACGAAACAATCTTTTACAGCTTTCATACATCTCCGCTTCGTTATCCTCATGATGCAAAGTCTGTTTGATATGTTCAAAAAAATCAAGTAGATCGCACTCAATCTTGCATTGCAAATATAAATGCTTACGATCCGTTTTCAAAATTGAGTTTTGATCTTGATCATAGGTAAGCAACTTTTTCAAATAGTTAAGATAGACCTTTAAATTTTTCAGGGCAATAGGCAATGGCAGCGATGGAAATATCGCATCACACAGATCTTCTCTGGTTGAAGACGGGTGTAAAACCAAATAGACGAAGATGTTTTGGGCATACCGTTTGTTCCAGCCATCCAAAATTTCTTGTCCGTTCACGCTCACCCGAAATCCGAATAAAAGTTCCACTTTCACGACGGGTACCGGATTTTGTCTGCTAGGGATCAACGTTTGCAGGTAAGAATCCCACATGTGTTGAATGGAACTTGCCATTTCCGACGGCTCCACACCTTCAGTTTCTACTGGACGATTCCTCTTCCTTTGAATAAAGTCCTTGATCCACTCGACGGTTACATCAGGCTGATCGATAAATATGGCATTCGCCGCATTTGGAACGATGTAAAACGTAGCGTCCGGAATAAGCTCGGCCGTCATATTTTGGAAAGAAGAAGGATAAACTGTATCACATTCCCCAGCAAGCAGCAGAGTGGGACTTTGAATCCATGATAATTCACTAACAGGTCGTTGCTCAATGTGCAACTTAAATAGTTTCATGTAACTTTCAACGGGCACATCTGCATACATATTGTACAAACGCTGAGCTTCCTCATGCCGAAACGGATAGACCGTTAACGAAGGGAGAAGAAAATGTTGGAGCATATAGCCCATACCGTATTTTTCAATCAAATCCATATAGTTCTTAATGACAGTGCTCCCACTCGTCTCTGGAAACAGCACGTTAATCGAGATAAGGACGAGACATTTCACTAACTTAGGGTACCGGATGGCGAAGAAAATAGCCAAGGACCCTCCAAAACTATGTCCTATCAGATGAAAAGTTTGTAGATTCAAGTGCCCGATCAGCGTATAAATATCATGGACAAATAGGTCCCATGAGATCTCGCCTAAGGTTGGTTCACTTTTTCCACATCCACGCAGATCAACAAGCAGAAGATGATAATCCTCTTTTAAGCCGTCAATCAAGTGTCCCCATCGTGAGGAGTCAAAACCGTTTCCATGAAAAAAAACGATCGTTTCTTCGGAGTCGCGCGTGGATGTAATAAATTCGTAGTAAAGGCTAACGCCATTGACTTGCGCAAAAGACACCGATGCACCACCATTCCGTTCTATGTTAGGTTCTATCATATAAGGAACGGGGCATTTAAACAATATGACTAGCTGTACAAAAATCTTTGGAGGTTTCCACCTTTCCAACAAAAAAAGCGCAATCCGCAGAGTGCACCTTCCAAAGCTTTCTATTTAATTCGCAATGCGCAGTGGCGTTTTCACAATAACCATGGCGTTCGCGATGGTCACTCTATACCCCAGATTAACAGCCTCAGAAATAATCATGACAACTTGCTCATGATGCAAAGCGGTTGCGGGAAAAAACTTTTGGTAAACGGTGCGAACATCCTCATATACCAACTCCAAAACTTCAAACGGAGGTAACACCGTGTTATAGTACTCATCAATAAAAGCATCGCTTTCTATAAATACATCTTCCGTAGGAAGGTTGTAGCCCCTGGCTTCCAGAACAAGTTTGGCAATCCGATTACCTTTAATTGCTGCATAACAAATAATGTTGTCTCTAAAAAGCTGCATTTCTTCCGGATTCAAAATCTTCAATTGCGGCGCTGCACCCGTCAGGAAAACCTCCCACATGGTTTCCAGCATAACTTGCATATTCTGCAAGAGCGTGTCCGCACGGTCGTCGATCGCCGCTTTCGTGTTGCACAAAATCGTTTCACGGTTCTCATTTAATCGCGTATTCACAGTTGCCATATAGGAGTCCAGCTTCGCTTGATTCCGCTTGATGGCTGCAATTTCTTGGGCGACAACGCCTTTTTCCATCTGCTCCTTCACAGCCTCTATGAAAGGTCTCTGCTTCGTTACGTACCAATAATAACGACCAGTACCCTGCTCAAAAGCTCCCTCGATCCAGACAACAGGCTGAGAATCGATCGTATCAAAACCCAAGCTGGTTGTTTGCAGCAGCGGGAACCTTTCCATCGTTTTTTTATTTCGGTCAAAGAATGCGATATAATGGTTCGTCACCGCAAGAATGCCCTGATTGGCGTCTGGGTGACTTGCCTCTGTAAGAAAATGCGGCGTTTCGTTCGTTTGCTCCCGAACATACGTGATTGCACTCGTTCTATACAAAAATTGAATCCCTTGCATGAAGATCCTGCGTGCTTGCCGGAACGTTAAGAAATCGGTCGATTTTCCCATTTTGAAAAGTACCCGCCCTTTCATCTATGTAAGGAGCAATATTTCTTTAGATATGTTCTTACTATACGCTTTCGGAGGTTACACAAAAGTTACAGGCGCTGAGTTTTCCGCTTCTGCACACATGAAATTCCCTGTTAACGTTTCTATTGTTTTTGTGAACATGATATATTGTTAGACATACACGATTAGATCGGCGTGCGTATGTATTGAAAAGGAGGTCATTTTATGCCAAAAAAGCAAGGCAAGCATCAAAGCCCTGGCAAAAATCAAAATCACAACCCCAAGCTCAAAATCAGCAAGAGCCAAACGCATAAACCTGTTTCAACCAAGGCCATTACGGAGGCGAACACGCGCCAGTATACGGTTAAGGAAGCAACGGAACTGCTGCCCTTTTTATTGGAAAAGCTCTCTGGCGTAGGCCGAAATTCCGTGAAAGCCACCCTGGCACGCGGACAGGTTTCTGTGAATGGAAAAGCCGTCACCGCTTACAATCACCCCCTGCAGCCTGAGCAAACGGTAACCATCAGCAAAGAGAAAATCTTAGAAAATATTCCGCTCGCCGGGATGTCCATTCTGCACGAAGATGAGGATGTTATCGTCATTCAAAAGGATTCCGGGCTTCTATCGATCGCGACCAATCCAGAGGAAAACCAAATTACCGCCTACCGCCAGCTGACGGCACATGTGCGTAACCATGATCCGAAAGCCCGAATTTTCGTTGTGCATAGACTTGACCGGGATACTTCAGGTGTCATGATGTTCGCCAAAAACGAAAAAGCTCAGCAGCATCTGCAAAACACCTGGCAGGATAGTGTGAAAGAGCGTACATACGTAGCCCTAGTGGAAGGGTTGGTCAAAAAAACTGAAGGCACCGTTACTTCCTGGCTGAAGGAGCATCCCAAATCTCTCAAAATGTACTCGACACCTTATCCAAATGACGGCCAGCACGCCGTAACGCATTACAAAACGCTACAAGCGAACCGGAGCTTCTCCCTGCTTGAAGTTAATCTGGAAACCGGACGTAAGAATCAAATACGCGTCCACATGCAGGACATCGGACACCCTGTCGTCGGCGATAAGAAATATGGTTCGAAAACAAAAGAAATTGGCCGCCTCGGACTTCATGCGCGCGTACTTGCCTTTTTGCATCCGACAACGGGGGAGCTGCTGCGTTTTGAAACGAATATTCCGAAGGTGTTCATGAACCCTTTCCGTGAATTACCTGCAAAAAAATAAGCCAGTAGGAGTAATTACAATGCGAATTGTTGTGCTTGACGGTTATACGTTAAATCCCGGCGATTTGGACTGGGAAGGTCTACACGCTCTCGGAGAAGTGATTGTCTATGAACGCACCGCTGCTTCACAGATTGTTGATCGTGCAGCTGACGCTGACATCGTGTTAACGAACAAGACGCCGCTTTCCGGAGCCACGTTACAGCAGCTTCCTAAACTTCGCTACATTGGCGTCCTTGCGACTGGCTATAACATCATTGACTTACAAGCAGCTAAGGAGCATAACATTCTTGTGACCAATGTACCTGCATACGGTACGCAATCGGTTGCTCAATTGGTTTTTGCTCTATTGCTGGAGTTTTGCAACCGAGTACAGCAGCATAGCGACAGCGTTGTAAATGGAGGTTGGTCCAGATCAATCGACTTCTGCTACACGGTATCTCCACTGACCGAGTTAAGCGGCAAAACGATCGGTCTCATCGGCTTAGGCCAAATCGGCAAGCAAGTGGCGCTCATCGCCAAGGCCTTGGGCATGAACGTAGTAGCAACAGGCAGCGGTAGACGTACGCCTGAGGCTGTCGAAGGTCTAACTTGGGTTTCGCTGGATGAGCTTCTGCAGCAGTCCGATGTCATCTCGCTCCACTGTCCATTAACCCCGGAGACCAAAGAGCTTATTGATGCAGACCGAATTGCCCTTATGAAACCTACGGCTTTTCTCATCAACACGGCTAGAGGCGGCCTTCTGAATGAGGCCGATGTTGCGCAGGCCTTGAACCATGGGCGTCTGGCAGGCGCCGGTCTCGACGTATTGACGGTAGAGCCGCCGACGCCGGATAATCCCTTGCTGCATGCGCGAAATGTGCTCATCACGCCGCATATTGCTTGGGCAACGAAAGAAGCGCGCGCCAGGCTGATGACGACTGCCGTTAGCAATGTGCGTGCCTTCCTTGAAGGGCAGCCACAGAATTTGATCGGGTGATACTCGCGAGGATAACGATGCAACAGAAATGAAAAGAGGGCCGAGATTCCAACAGGGTTGGGATTTCGGTCCTCTTTTTGTTGATAGTGCTACCTGCGTGTCCTTACGGAAGTATAGGGCGCTATTTGGTGTGAATAGTGGGAAATAGCTGATTTGGCGGAACTACAGGGCGCTATTTCAACCCAAAAGAGTGCTTTTCTCCGAGTATTGGGAGAATAGCGGACTTCAGTTCCCTTTGCTGCCGGGCACGGTGGTTTTAACACTAAATAGGGGACTGTAGTTCCCCTACCTACCTCAACAGTGCCGCATAATCCATCTGCGGCACAATGCCAGCCTCTGCTGCGCGCTGAAGCAGCGTCAAAACAGCGCCATACCCGTCATCACCAAGATTCGCGGTGAACTCGTTCACGTACAGGTCGATGTGCGCCTGAGCGACCTGCGGGTCCATCTCCTGCGCGTGCTGCATGACGTAGTCGCGCGAAGCTTCCGGATGCGCCCACGCGTACTCCACCGAGGCGCGGGCCCAGCCCGCAAGCGCATCAAGATCCATCGAGCGCCGCGCTACAATGGCGCCGAGCGGGATCGGCAAGTTGGTGTCTTCTTCCCACCAACTGCCCAAATCTTTGAGAAGCGCTAACCCGTACGACGGGTAAGTAAAGCGCGCTTCATGAATCACGAGGCCGGCGTCAATCTGGCCGTCCCGCACGGCTGGCATGATCTCGTGGAACGGCATGACCACGATTTCGCCGACGCCGCCGGGAACGTTCTGTTCCGCCCAGAGGCGGAACAGCAAGTACGCGGTCGAGCGCTCGCTTGGCACGGCGACCCGACGGCCGCTTAGCTGAGCCGGGTCAGGGTTTGTTCCGCCGGACTGCGTCAGCACGAGCGGGCCGCAGCCTCTGCCCAAGGCGCCGCCGCAGGGCAGCAGGGCGTACTCCTTCAGCACCCATGGGAGTGCGGCGTAAGAGATTTTGAGCACGTCGGGTCCGGTGCCGTCGGCAGCCAGCTTATTCGTAATGTCGATGTCGGCATATAAGACATCCAGCTCTGGAGCGCCGGGGATTAAGCCGTGCGCCCAAGCATGGAACACAAAAGTATCATTGGGACAAGGTGAATACGCAATTTTCATTTTAAAGCACCTCCGCTAAGACTGAACTTGCTGCTTCTAAAGCTTGTAGAGCGTCCCCGATGCGCCAGGCATCGCGGTCGCGTGGACCAACCGCGTTGGAAATCGCGCGGATTTCAATGACAGGCACGCCGCGCAATGCAGCGGCCGTGGCAATGCCGAAGCCTTCCATGGCTTCGGCGGCGGCTCCAGGCACTCGCGCTGCGAGCTGAGCGGCGGTAGCGGCCGTCCCGGTAGCTGTCGCTACCGTGAGCACCGGTGCTGTGCGCGCGCTAAGGCCGGCGGCTGTGAGCGCCGCCGTCAGTCGCTCGGCTATGTCGGCTGCAACGCTGATGCGCGTTGTGCCGAAGCCGAGGTCGTCGAGGGAGCTGAAGCCGTCCAGCAGCTCCACGCCAAGATCCGCGGCGATGATTTCGCTCGCGACCACAAGCGATCCGATCTCCGCTTGCCCGGGAAATCCGCCGGCAATACCGGCGATAACAATCAAATCATATTGTGCTGCGGCCAGCACCATGGCACCATTAACGGCTGCTGCCGCAAGTCCTACGCCGGCCAAAGCGAATTCAAACCTGCTGTCATGGCCAAGCCCCCGCTGCACAGCATCCCTTTCAGGCGCTACTGCCGTCATCATAAGTACACGCATTATTAGGCCAATCCCCTTTTTAATCAAAAACCATGATGAATTCTCTGTCTATTATTTTACATGACTAGAACTAAATAAGAAACTTTTGAGCACTTCCGCTCCCGCCTTCTTGACTTGAATGACTAATTTAATTATTATCTAATTAGATGTATGGCAAATTAGTTTTTTATGAAGAAGGTGCCCATAATGCAGTTAGATAAAATTATTACCTACCATAAAGCACTGTCTGACGCGACGCGAATTCGCATGCTCATTTTGCTGAGAGATGGGGAACTGAACGGTCAAGTGCTTGCGGAGAAACTAGGCGTTACACCCGCTACAATTACGCATCATGCTGCTAAGCTGCGTGAAGCCAGCCTCATTCACGAACGGCGAGACAAGAATACGATTTATTTCGCGTTAAATGAGTATTTTATCCGCAGCAACGCCAGCGCGACAGCCGATCTCATTTTCAAAAATCAGAAAGGAGAAGCCAGCACCATGCAGACCGAAGACACCCGTCAGAACCTGAAGCAATCCATCATTCGCAACTTTTTCACGCAAGACGGCAAGCTTAAGCACATCCCTTCTCAACTTAAAAAGAAGCTAATCGTTCTGGGGCATCTCATTGACCAGCTCGACAAGGGGCGCACCTATACGGAGAAAGAACTTAACGAGTGGATTAAGCAGTATCATCCCGATTTTGCAACGATTCGCCGGGAGTTTATTATGCATCAGTTTATGTTCCGGGAAAACGAAATTTATGAGCTGAATCCGCCCGAAATGTGGGCCAAATGGGAAACTTTATCTTGATCGGCCTCTGCGTCGCAACGTCAAGCGGACACGTCCCCAAATAAAATGAAGCACTATGGACATTCATCCATACATCATTTAGATGAATGACATATAGTAATTTTGTGAAGGGAGGGATAGACATGAGTTATGGATGCGGAACAACCTATAATGGAGCTGCTGTAGTCCTCGTTTTATTCATCCTCTTGGTTATCGTATTAAGTACCTTCGGATTTGGTTGGTAATGACGATTACAAGCGGCTGGGACGATAAATTCGTCTCGGCCGCTTACTTTTTTATGAGCTTTTACGTTATAATGAAAGCCTGTATCATTCTTTACCTATATGACCTACTCAGGATGGAGACGAGGTATTGTGGCTACTCCGATTTTAACCATTGTGGTCCCTTGTTATAACGAAGAAGAAGTTCTTCCGGAAACGGTATTCCGGCTTAGCAGTGTCATCGACGCCCTCATTACAGATAATCTGGTCGCAAGCACAAGCACCATGCTCTTGGTTGATGATGGCAGCAAAGACGCAACGTGGTCGCTGATCGAACGCTTTCACGCCTCAAACTCCTTTGTTACCGGGCTAAAACTGGCGCGAAATGCGGGGCATCAAAGCGCCTTGCTTTCCGGTCTCATGCACGCCAAGTCTTATTCCGATTGTGTCGTATCCATTGATGCGGATCTGCAGGATGACACGGATGTTATCCGAGAATTCGTCCTCAAATTCCGCGAGGGCTTCGATATCGTATACGGTATCCGGCAGGACCGGTCTGCAGATACCTTTTTCAAACGGGCAACCGCGCAAGGTTTTTATAAGCTAATGACTTCCCTAGGGGTAAAAATACATTACAATCATGCGGATTTTCGCTTAATGAGCAAGCGTACTCTCGATAATTTGGAGAAATTCCAAGAGGTAAATTTATTCCTGCGTGGCATGGTGCCGTTGCTTGGTTTCCCGTCCACTCAAGTGTATTACACCCGGAAAGAACGTTTCGCCGGAGAATCCAAATATCCGTTGCGCAAAATGCTTGCCTTCGCTTTCGACGGCATCACGTCTTTCAGCGTAACTCCGATCCGCTTCGTTACATTGATGGGGTTCGTCCTGTTCCTTCTTAGTGTCGTTGCCGCCTTATATGCTATTATCGGCAAACTGCTGGGAGCGAACGTAACTGGCTGGACTTCATTGGTCTTGTCCGTATGGTTCATTGGCGGCGTGCAGCTGCTGGCGCTTGGTCTAATTGGCGAATACATAGGAAAAATATATAAAGAAGTAAAGCAAAGACCGCTTTTTGTCATTGAAAAAGTATTGAAAGGGAGCGCTCAGGAACAAGAGGAATTGTCTGTAACCCCTCCATCCATCCCGGCTGCTTCAAACCGCCGATAACATGATACAACAACGATTATTGGCATTGTTATCAGGAAGCTTCTTACGATTTTTACTTGTCGGCGTTTTTAATACTTTGGTTGGTCTATCTGCCAGCTTCGCTTTTTTTAATGTGCTCCATCTGAACTATTGGCTTTCGACATTCGCGGGAAATACGTTAGGTGCTATCGTCAGCTACACGCTAAATCGCACGTTTACTTTCCGCTCCAATGCCAGTGTGGGCAGCAGCTGGTGGAAATTTGCGATCGTTATTTTAAGCTGTTATGGCTTGTCTTATAGCTGCGGTCTGCTTTTGGCTGAAGCCGCAGGCGTACTGTGGCCTGAGTTGCGGGCAGATTGGCTGCACAATGCTGCTATTTTGGTTGGAAATGGCTTATACACCATTGGTAATTATTTGGGACATAAATATTTTACATTTCGGGCTAATGGTCCCACCCGCAGCGGGGTATCCTAATCACCAAGAGGTGATGCCTAATGGCACGTAGAAGAAGCAACCGGGCCATCGTGCCCGGATCCGAACATGGACTGGGAATTCTTAAAGCACAAGTCATGCGAAATCAAGGCTATAACGTGAATCCAGAGCGGCCTGATTTGGTCAAATATGAGGTCGCCCGAACGTTGGGAGTTCCCCTGCAGCAAGGGTACAACGGCCAATTAAGCTCGGAAGACGCGGGCAGGGTTGGCGGTCCCATTGGCGGGGCAATGGTCAAGGAGCTCGTGCGCATGGCGCAGCAGAAATTAGCGGAGCAGCGCCCCCCGCATTGATCCGCTTCCCAAGAGATGCCATAATCCGCCGCGGCTGCACATAAACTAATAGCAAGCTGCTTGCAGCGCTATTTTCTATGCAAAAGTCAGGTGATGATGGTCGATGAATCCTCCAGGCAACCGTCCGCCAAAGCCCGATTGGAAAGGGCTCACGGCGCAAGCCGGCGATGTGCTGGGCCCTGAATTCTGGCAGGACATTGCCAGTATCATCCCGTTAACCGGGCCAAGAATCGATATGTATGAAACACCGCAGGAGCTAGTCGTTGTCGCGGAGGTTCCCGGATTGTCCGCCCCGGAGCAGATTCAACTATCTTTCCGCGATCAATCGCTGTTAATCCGCGGACATCTTGTCCGGCCTTATCAGGTGCTTGATGAGCAAATGAGGCTGTCCGAACGTTTCTTCGGAGCTTTTGAGCGGACCATCCGCTTACCCGGAAGAGCTTTGACCGAGCAAATGCGGGCGCAGTATCATAACGGTCTGCTCATCATTCGCATTCCTTTGTCACCACCCGACGGGGAAAAGGTTATTCCTATTCAGTTCACCTAACGTTCAACCGCCTTATGCCGCCGGAGACGCTGTCACCTGCACGCAAATAGGACCAAGGTTGAGCGTTATTTGTTTTGGGATTTTTGGAAAAGAGAAATGAATCTTCGTTTGTCCCCATATAATTAAAAAGAGAACATTCGGAAAAGCGGATATGGAGGGGATTATTGTGGTACGCATCCAATTTCAATCAATTCATATCGACAGCCTCGCGGCATCATCCAGTGTGAACAAGGGAACGAATCGGATCGTCGGCAGGCGGCACTCTGTGAAGACCAACCAGGGACTTGGAGAAGTGGATGGCGAGGGCAATGTCGTGATCGGCGGCAAACATGTCGTTAGCGATGGGGACCGCTTTGATTTTCAACCATTTATCCGAAAGAGCTGAGAAACAACCATGTGGTTTCAGAAGAAAAAATCGCCGCCTCCCAAACCGCAAGGAGCCAGAAATGCGGCACCACCGCCATCACCGGCCGGCGCGACCGTACCTACAGTACCCGAGCCTGCTTCTACTACTGCGTCTTCCCTTACCGTTCAGCAATTAGAAAAGCGCCTGAAGAAATTAGAAGAAGAATTATCCAACCTGACTGCTAAGCATCCGCAGATTCATATAGATACTCTGCATGTTCATCAGCCTGTCTTAGAAAATCTAACCTTTCGTCTGGATCATTTGGACATCAAGGAACTGAGTGGCTCCTTAAATTTGGGTAACAACTTCGGAGCTAAGCCCAATGAGAAAAAAGGCCCTCACGATGAGGCTTTGACACGTGCTCAAGTGACAAAAGAGCCGCCCGCGGGCGCTTCAAGGCCAGCCTCTCCCCCTGCTAAGGGACAGTCCTCCGCTTCAGCGGAGCCTGGCAGCGACGGCGCGGCATCAACGACAGAGCGTACCGCCACCGGATACAAGTACACGCCGCAATCCAAAACGAAATGAGGTGTTTCCCTTTGTCCTCCTTCATGTCACCGACGTTTATCATCGGCTCGATCCGAATCGGATCGGTTGAAAGTGCATCCTGTATCAATATGGGCAACAATTGGCCAACCGATTTCCAGAGCAACCAGAAGACTGTACAAGGTTTTGGCGCTGTAGAAGGTGACAACAATCAGTTAGTCGGAACACGTTCCATGCTCAATGACTCCGACTTCCTCGACATGCTCAATGTCGGCGATAATGAAACACCTGATTGGCTTCAGGAGATGATTACTGCGCAAGCGGAAGCTTCCGGCTTTACCCCAACGCCAGGAGCCAAAAAGCCGGAAGAAGTCATCAGCACGACACAAACGCCTGACTAAAGGTGAATGGAAGCTGCCTTTTATACCCGGCCAATAACAAGATCCCCTTTGGTGTAAGGCGCGTCGATAATATCATTATCATGAACCGTGTTAATATTATTCACGACATAATTGTTCTCGCCGCTTACCTCGCCTAAGCCGGAATTCGCTTTGCCGCTTGTTGTCCAATATACTTGTGTATTCGTCCCGATAAAAATACCGGAAGCATCCGATATCGCATTCACATGAATGGCGTCAAACTGAATGAGCGGCGGATCTAGCGGAATGGCTGAAAGAGCTGTTCTCTGCATGCGACTCACCTCACTCGATTAGGCTTGATTCGTGACAGCCGGTTTGAAGTCTTGATCATTAATTGGAGCATCAATAAAGTCATTATCAAAAATCAAATTCACGATGTTGGCGGATATCGAATTCCCGATGAATTCACCGGTTCCGTAATTGTTCTTACTGTGGGAATCCCAGCTCGACTGTGCATTCTCACCGATCCCGATGGTGGCATTGGTATTCTGATTGTTGATATTGATCATGTTAAAAACGATGGAACTCGGCATAGTGCTCACTCCTATCATGGGTTGACAAGGCTATGGGATAAATCCTGTATGCTAGCCTATTCATTCATCAACCAATTGGTGTACGAATAACCTGCAGGTCGTAAGTGCGAGGAGTCCACTCGGTCTTGATAAAGACAAAAAGGGCTGCACCATGTTGGCACAGCCCTCATCTTTTACTTTACTACCAGAAGCCACCGAAGCCTGGGCCAAAGCCCGGGCCAAAACCACCAAAGCCGAAGCCTGGGCCAAAGCCACCAAAACCGAAGCCTGGGCCAAAGCCACCACCGAATGCAAAAGGTGAAGTACCAATTGCTAACAGATCAAATAGTACCAAAGGGATAATCGCTTTAACTTGAACTTTTTTACCTTTTTGTGGAGCTACGATCAACGTGTTTCCACTGATTCTTACCAATTTACCGGACACGCTTGTTCCGTCTTTCTTAAGAGCCACAATTTGTTTGCCGACCAATTTACGAACGTCTTCTTTACGAATTTGGGATGCCACGAAACGTCCACCTCCTTTTAGCCACCAGGGATACATTGCTCTACAGTGTACTCCTGTGCAGGTAACATCGCTTGGATAGCTGTCCACCCACTCGGAAAAATAGTCGTTTGTCTATAAAAAAATGCCACTTTTCCAGGCCATACACCTGGAAAAACAGCATTTTATCAATAATTGCTTATCCCTTACGAATCTTTCCAAGCTCAGTTGTTATAGCGTCGATCTCGCTGATACTGAATCTATCCTTACTTGCGACCATGTCGTACAGATCTTTCAGATCCTCATACACTTCCGCTTTCACGTTAGAAGCCTTAATGGAACCTCCCGTAGCCATGCGCAGCTTCCTCTTTATTTCTTCAAACATAAATTCCACGTTCTCTTCCGACCACTGATTTAAATCCATGTTAGACCCTCATCCTTCCCAGCTGTTCTTTTCCCTATATTAATGCACATGGGGGCTAATGTAAAATACAAGCTTCACACAGGCAAAAAAAAGAAGAAAGACCCCCGTCTCTCTTCCTTAACTAATTATATGGCATTGGTGATCGGCAAATGCGGACCCACCATTTTGACAAGCGGCCGCTGCTGCTCATAAGAATCTAGGTCCAAGCTTACGCAAATTAGACGAATGTGCTCATCAGCCAGCTTGCGAGCTTCTTCATAAGTAATTTTAAACTGGATGCAATACGATATGAGGCCGTGTAAAGACATAAACAAATTCCAAGGAAGAGTAAACTTTTTGCTTTCGAAACCAGGTTGGTCCGTGACAACCTGACGAACGACGATGGAGAACATTTCGAGGCATTGCGCTTGTTCGGTACGGGAATACTGCTGAAGTTCAGGTTCATTCAGCATGAACATCATTTCATAGTGGTTCGGATTGCTAAGTCCAAACCAGACGAACTCCATCATTAACTTTTGAAGCAAATTCACGCTAAATCCATGTTCACGCACGATCATTTCTCGTTGACGCTGCATCAGCATGGAGAAATCGTCTTTAATTAACGCGTAAAACAGTTCCGCTTTCTCAGTGAAGTGATAATATAACGCACCATGACTGTAACCCATTGCTTTTGCGATGCTGCGCATCGTTAAAGCGCGATAGCCAAAAGTGGCGAATAAATCCCGCGCCTCGGTAAGTATTCGTTCTCTGCTAAGCTCTTGCGCGACTGCTTTCCTAGCCATTCCTATCCCTCCGCATCCTTAGCCTATTTAATTTTGTTTAGTCTTGAACCTGCCTATTCGGGCAGGTTCTTGTGAACGATGTACTCGTTCTCTCCAGCGATAATAACACCTTGACCTTGCGTAAAATCTGTTGCCCAGTTGATAAAAGCATCCGCTGCCGCTGCCAAAGGATAGCAAGTTACTGTTACCTTGTCAGTAAAATCGATATCCCCGAGGAGCATTCCCTGATTTCTCAGTTCATTCTCGATTTTGCCATACCACGTATAATCAACCTCAATCATCACCCTCTGATGATTCACTTTGTAAATCGGTTGTGCAGCTTCAATGCCCACCACGGCTCCATCCGTATAAGCCCGAATGAGTCCGCCCGCGCCGAGCATGATGCCGCCGTAATAACGGGTTACGACGATTGCGATATTCTTGAGCCCTTGATGCTTAATCACTTCCAGAATCGGCTTACCTGCCGTGCCGCTCGGTTCTCCGTCATCAGACTGCTTCTGAATCTGGTCCCTGTCTCCGATGACATACGCGCTGCAGTTATGTGTAGCCGTTTTGTGTTCCTTCTTGATCGCTTCAATAAAGTGGATAGCTTCTTCTTCTGACTCCACAGGCTTGGCATGACCGATGAAACGCGACTTCTTGATGATGATTTCCGACGATCCGTACGATTGGATTGTTTTGAAATTTGCTAGCATAGCCGACCTTTCTTGGTAGAAGGAAACAACTGTTTCATTACATTCTACACACATCTTTTGACTTCGACAATATTGTAAGAAAATTTACCACATAAATAATGGTAATTTTCTATGAAAAAAAACGACCTATCCGATTGGATGGATCGTTTGGTTCATTACATTCGTCATTTACTTCTGTAAACGTGCTTCCAGCTCCGCTTTTTCTTTCTCATAACCAGGTTTACCCAAAAGCGCAAACATGTTCTTCTTGTAAGCTTCAACGCCTGGTTGGTCAAAAGGATTCACGCCCATCAGGTAACCGCTGATGCCGCATGCTTTTTCAAAGAAGTACACCATATACCCGAAGGAGTAAGGCGTCATATCCGGCAGCGTAACGATCAGGTTCGGTACGTGTCCGTCCGTGTGAGCAAGCATGGTTCCTTGGAACGCCTTTTTGTTCACGAAATCCATCGTTTTTCCGCTCAGGAAGTTGAGACCGTCCAAATCGTCAGCATCTGTACCGATGGTAATATGATCAGCCACTTGGTCGACTTGAATCACGGTTTCAAACAAAATGCGATTGCCGTCTTGAACGAATTGGCCCATGGAGTGAAGATCTGTCGAGAAGTCAACAGAAGCCGGGTAGATACCCTTGTAGTCTTTCCCTTCGCTTTCGCCGAACAGCTGCTTCCACCACTCCGAAACGAAATGCAAGGACGGCTCATAGTTAACGAGAATTTCGATCGTTTTGCCTTTGCGGTAAAGCGCGTTACGAACAGCAGCGTATTGATACGCTTGGTTCTCGCTAAGCTTCGGATTCGCGAACTCGCGTTGAGCATCCGCAGCACCTTTCATGATCGCTTCTACATCAATACCAGCTGTCGCGATTGGCAGCAAGCCAACAGCCGTCAGAACGGAGTAACGTCCGCCTACATCATCCGGGATGACGAAAGATTCGTAGCCTTCTTCATTGGCCAGCGTTTTCAAAGCGCCTCTCGCTTGATCTGTTGTTGCGTAGATACGTTTGCGAGCGGCTTCTTTGCCATATTTCTTCTCCAAAAGTTCACGGAAAATGCGGAAAGCAATCGCCGGTTCTGTTGTCGTACCGGATTTCGAAATCACGTTAACGGAGAAGTCCTTGCCTTCCAACAATTGAAGAAGGTGTGTTACATATGTAGAGGAGATGTTATTTCCAACGAAATAAATCTCAGGCGTTTTTCTTTTATCTTTAGGCAAAATGTTATAGAACGAATGAGAAAGCATTTCAAGCGCAGCGCGTGCTCCCAAATAAGAACCGCCAATCCCAATGACGACAAGCGCTTCGGAATCGGATTGAATTTGTTTAGCAGCCGCTTGAATGCGAGCAAATTCCTCACGGTCATATTTCTCAGGCAGATCCACCCATCCTAAATAATCAGAGCCGGCACCTGTTTTGTTATGCAGCTGATCATGTGCCAGTTCTACCTGTCCAGACAAATAATCAACCTCATGTTGGGATAAAAAGGACAATGCCTTGCTGTAGTCAAATTGTAGCTTAGAGCTCAATATGCTCGCCTCCATCTCTATTTTTTTCCTTTTCCTAGCATACTTATTTGCTTGTACAAAAGCAAGTAAAGAAGGCATTCACAGGTTAGATTTCCCATGATAAAATGATTCCAGAGGTGAATGATCATGAAACGTATCGGCTTTATCGGACTTGGCACAATGGGCAAACCCATGGCTGCTAATCTTATTCAAAAAGGTTTTATGGTAACCGTTTATAATCGTACTCCCGAAAAAGCGGACGAGCTGGCTCGTCTTGGCGCTGAAGTGGCTGCAACACCCGCCGATGCCGCCCGTCATTCAGATGTACTGATTACCATGCTTAGCAATGACGCTGCTTTGTTGGATATATTCTACAGCGAAGAAGGCGTACTAAGCGGTATTCATCCGGCTCTTACGATTATTGATTCCAGTACCGTTTCCCCACAAACAAGCCAAAAGCTGGCCGAGGAGCTTGCCGCCCATTTCGTCGATTTTCTCGATGCGCCTGTCACAGGCAGTAAACCTGCTGCCGAAGAGGGTTCACTCGCGTTCATGGTCGGCGGCAGCCAGGAAGTGTTTGAAGAACATGAGCAATTATTCCTTGCGATGGGCCGTAAAGCCCTTTATCTAGGTCCCTCCGGCTCCGGTTCCTATGCCAAGCTTGCCAACAATACTATGGTGGGTATTAACCTGCTTGGTTTTGCGGAAGGCTTGTCTATTGCATCCAAAGCAGGGGTTAACCTCGAGAAATTTCTAGAAATTGTCCGCTCTGGCGGCGCAAACAGCAGAATAGTCGACCTCAAAGGCGATAAAATATTAAATCGCGATTTCAGCAATCAATTCTCCTTGAAGCTGATGCTCAAGGATCTCTTGCTTGCTCAAGGACTCGCTAGTAACTTCCAATTACCGGTTCCACTGCTGCAAACAACGGCGGGCTTATTCCAAATGGGATTAAGCAAGGGCCTCGGCGATGAAGATTTGAGCTCCATCATCCAATGTTACGAAGACTGGATGGGGCAGCAAATCGCTAAACCTAGCGAACCTGCTGCTGCCCAAGAAAAGTCGGCATCTCCGCTTTCTGGCCGTGAACGCCGTCGGAACACACGTGTGAAGCTGGACATCAACTTGAAGTTGTCCATCTATCAATGGGAGCAGGAGGGCTCCTTCTCCGGGCAAAACATTGACGGTACGCTGTTCGACTTATCGGAAAGCGGACTGCAAATCACTACCGCTGCGCCACTTGCACCGGATATGTTCATCGTTATCCACTTCCCGCAGGAAGCGGAGCTCCCACCAATCACCGCTCGCGTGATTCGGATCGAGACCGATGGCGATAAATTCCGCTATGGCTGTATGCTTTCCGGCCTGCCGCCTTATGTGCGGATTAAGCTGGAGAAATATATTGAAGAGCATATTGCTTATGCTTTGTAGAGGTTAAAAGTACTTGAAACATGAATAATTGAAAAAAATATGAAACTATGAAAACATAACTACATGTAAACTCATTGATGTGAAGAACACCGTCTTTCCTATTGGGAGAGGCGGTTTATTTTATTTGGAGGCACGGAAGCTTTGGAACAAATAAGAGACTTTTGAGGCTTCTATTTTGATACATATTAGCTTAAATGCAAGAATAAGAGTCGGTAAAGACTCTTATTCTTACAAGCTCATCACAGCTGCCCGGATGCTTTCCGGAGCTCGTCTGCCAAGCGATGAAACTCCGCTCTAGCTTCTGCATCTTCAGTGATTGTCCAAGCGGCGGACAGAAACATAATTATTTTATCCGCATCTTCACAACTCATCATATACTCCCCTTTCCCTTCAATCTGATCAAATCTCGTGAGATCGCTCCCTTCAATAATACGAATCAGTTTGTCCGCATAGAGCGGATCGGTTGCGTAACCTGCTTGCTGCAGCTTCTGGCAGGCCAATCGATAGTCCAGTTCATGCAAGACATTGGCATACCTGGGATTCTGGGTAAGAAAATAGGAATGGTCACGAATGCTTTCATACCAACTGTCATAAACACAGAAGCCATCTACAATTTGCAGCCATCTGCCGTTAATAAACTCCTGAGTAACTAACTGTTGCCCGCTCCCCTTGATGCCAAACAAATTGTTGCCTGACGCATGATTGCCCCAGCCACTTTCCAAAATTGTTTGAGCTATCGTCACGCTAGCCAAAATACCGAACTCCCGCATATTTGCTTGGGCAGCAGGTGCCACTTGCTCGATAAAACGATCTTTGTTCATAGACCTTCACTCTTGTTGCGAAGCACTTGAATCATTTGTTTCAAAAAGCTGGGCAGCGGCAGCCCTAACCGTCCATAATTTTCAGTGATCGAGATAAACTCATTAGCCAAGTAAAAATAGATTGCCCCCGTCATCATGATATTCGTGTCAAGTAGTAGGTCCATGCGGTGAGCCAGCATAATGACAAGCAGCATCATTCCTTTACGGGTAAGCCCCCAGAAACCAACTTGGCTGTTCAGACCGCGCTGTTCCTTCATGGAGGCCGCAATACCTGTGACATAGTCTACGGCGATTGTCATAAGGAAGAGTCCCAGTAATTCACTCAACCCGCCGAAGGCATAAGTCACACATGCGCTAAGCGCAGCCAAAATCGAGCTGAACATAACTTGGTTCATCGGTTTCGCTCCTTTCTTTTGAGATGGGAGGAAGAATGGTTGTGTTTTCAAAATATTTACCATGAGATAGATGCCACACCCTCCATGCTGTTCGCTGATTCGACAGTCATTTTTAACTCCCAATACTTGTTGATGTTGGTCGTTTTGTGGGTGAGACTGTCTGTGAACAATGTCTTAAATTGATCAATCGTATGTGGCTGAAGCTCGTTGCTAGCTTTCCAAATGATAGGTTCAGAGACTAGATCAGCTATGATTGCGTTGAGCATCGTGTTGAGATTCGTTTGTGCTTCGTAGTCGAAGTCGTAGGTGTGGTTTGTGCCTAAGACATTGGAGGTGAAACCTGATAGTATTTCTGCGTTGCAGGCTGCGTTGAGTTCGGCCGTTTTTGAGAGTTTAGCGTTGGCGATTTGGGACTCGGGTGTTGGCTGAATGGCTTCCCATGCGGCTTGTAGTTCTTTTTCCGTCGGTTGCGGTTCCTCTAGGTTCCATTGCGCGATATATGGCCCGTTGCCGTCTGAATCGTCTTGGACGATGAAGTCGGTTAGTGGCTGTGCATGTGGGAATAGAGATATGATTGTTTGTGGTATGTTCATGGTTTCCTCCTATGCGATACGTATAACTTCAAAATTAATATCATTAGCGTATGCAAGTGTAATGGCGGTAGAGGAGTTTAAATAGATTTCTATATAATCACCCACACCTAAGTAGATACTTGCATTTCCTTTTAACTCATATGCAGAAGCACTATTAACATTTAAAAAATAATCAAGTCTCCGATAATGAGTACCATTTAAATAAATCGATAATTGCAAAGTAGTATTTGCAGCAATCGCAGTCAGAAGTACATTGGTATCTATATGGTAGATACCCGTACTAGGTGCTGTGAATCTATATAAAGTAGCATTATCATAGCTTCCTAAATTATCGAAATTCTCAACTGGAAACTGTACTTTAGTCCATACTGATGCTGATATGGCTTGTCCACTGCTGACACTGCCCATAGCACGAGATGCGGGACGTGTGCCGAATGTGTTATCTCCCCAAGGATTAACAACAAATCCTTTATTGATCATACCAACGTTATACGTTCCAAATAGAATGTTTCCACTTGGGACCGAACCACTGTATGTTAAAGTGGCTCCATCTGCTGCAACTAAAACATAATTATTTGAAGTTCCAGTACAATTTGAAACAAGTACGCTAGAACCATATTGTGCAGCAACAGCATTGTCCTTATTACTAATTGTGCAATTGAGTATTTGCCCATTTTGGGAAACTACGCTAAAGCCTGCAAATGAAGATGCACTGATTGTTTTGCAATTATTAAAGATTGTCATCCTTCCGTATTCCGTATAGAACCCGTTGCCTGTCGTGGAAGTACATGTGAATCCTTCTACTACTGTGGTTTGACAACGAATTACAGATATAGCATTTAAAGAAACCACACCAGATGCAACTAATTGAACCACACCCGAACCATTAAACCCGTATAACACCGCAGTCTCCGCATATGTTCCCGTTGCCACGTTTACGCGTACAGTATGATTTACAATTTGAGGAACTATGGATATAGCTTTATTAATTGTCTTAAACGGTTTTCCTTTGCTCCCGTCATTATTATCTGCTCCATTTGTAGCATCAACATATACAGTCATATCCGTTGTAGTCTTTTGCGGTACGTTATAAAACTGCTTGACCAATCTCTCAGTTTCACTTGTCCGTACTTCGATATCTGATTGATTCATACACAGAACATCAACCACTTTTTTAATGTTACTGGCTACATCACCATTTACAGTATTTACAGGCGCAGATAATGAATGTTGATCTAACGCGATATAGGTTACTTCGTA
Organism: Paenibacillus sp. WC2504; assembly: GCF_052682475.1. Taxonomy (NCBI): domain Bacteria; kingdom Bacillati; phylum Bacillota; class Bacilli; order Caryophanales; family Paenibacillaceae; genus Paenibacillus; species Paenibacillus sp. WC2504. The sequence goes on along the minus strand of NZ_JBQZFH010000001.1, from coordinate 1,164,471 downwards.
CGTTGCTGCTGGGTCGAAATCCGATGAATTTATAATATACATTCGATAGTTCCCATAGCTGCTATTTTGATCAATTATCCACTTTTTATCTAATATATTACTTTTAAAAATGCCCATAATCATACTGTTTCTGTATCTAAGATTTGAAGATGAGAATGCGACATCAGAAATGCGATAAGCACCTACAGAATATGATGGAAACGCCTTCTCTCTTACAATAACACCCTGGCCTACTTCAATCTGATTCAATCCTTCGTGCAACGTCATTCCTGCATCAACTTGGACTTCTTCAAAGGTTGGTGTTGCTAGTTGATAAGTGAGTTTGTAAGGCATATATCCTGCTCCGACTGAATAGTTAGGGACATTTGTCATTACTGCCGAACCATCTGTTACAGTAGCATTACCTAAAGAAACTGTCGATTTTCTCCAATACTTAGTGCCTGTCGTATAAGGTGTAGAATTTGTCCCATCATACATAATCCACCCATAGAAATACGCTTGTATCTCTTGTGTTGTAGGTGTGTATGTTTCTCCCCAACCGCTGTCTGTGTCGGCAATTCCTAAATAAAAGTTACCATCAGCGGAAACAGCATTAAAATCAGCTACGGATGATACGCCTTGCGGAATAATTCTTCCGTCCTGCTTTATTACTACGCCACTACCCGCTAAACCATCTCCACCTAACAATGATTGAGGAACCCTGACTTGTTTGACACCAGAAAAATCATTAGCAAGCCACGCCAAACTACCATCCAGCAAAACATCCTTAAAACGCTTCTCAACAAAGTATTTTCCTTCACGTTTAAACAACGTGTCATATACTTTACCATCCACGCTTGAAGCAAGTTGCACGTTAGGGAATAGTAATTGATCATCGTTACGTGGTTTGAATGGCTTTACTGTTCCTCCAAGGCTTACGACTGGATTGCTTGCGGTTGTCATTGCAGTGTTTGTTCCTAGCAGTCTAACGTCTAAACTAACTGCATTTGTAGGTGCTATTAAGTTTTCAACTTTTTGTAAGCCTGTACCTACTGCATCTATTGCTGACCCAATTGTTGCTCCTGCTGCGTCAGAAAACGACACATTGATCCTACCGTTCGCATCTGAGAAGATAACGGATATGCTATAAGCTTGTCCAAGAACAACTTTGTGACCGTACACTAATTTATCATTTAATGAAACGTTTACTTTGTACGGTTCTAATATTTGTGGACTCCCAGCATACACAATCCATTCATTAAATGTTGCCGTTAGATTTTCACCATACTTAATTACATAAGGTGCGTTTACATGTTTTACATCATCTACGTATGGGTATTTAGCTGCTACTTGTGCATCTGTAATTGTTGCTAAGGCGTTATATTCAGCTTGCGTCACTTCATAAAGCCTAAAACCATCAGCATAACCAAATTGACCTACTGCTGTGCCAGTGTTTGCAATTGCGTACACATAAGATAACCCAGATGCAGGTGCTTGAAATCTAATCGCTTTTGGTTGATATGTCGAAGTAATGTTGTATGTGGAAGCAGATGTATTATTATTAAGATTGATTTGTATAGCTACACCGTTAACTGCGTTTCCATTTTTCACATCCGCCACTGCAAGATAATATCGTCCAGGAACAATCAAATTAGTTATTTCCCTATAAAAGCCTGTAGGGTTTGATGCTGATGTACAAGTAAATTTAATAGCGTTGTTTCCGTATTTTTGATTTGCACCATCCAAAGACAGAGTCGCTCCGAAATACTGCACCCACCTCCCCACATCCTCACAATTCCCATCCCGACCCAACAAATTAACCAACGTCCGCCCCGTTATCCGTAAATTTTCCAACGGTGCCGTCTGTGGTACATCAACCACCTGCAGCCCGTTCACTAAATTCACGGGGGTCGGAGCCGCGTCGGCGAACTGTGCGCCGAGCTGTGCATCAACTTTATCCCAGTTATCGTTGAGCATCGTATTAATATCAAAGGTATCATTCCCGTCCGTAGACGGGTTTTTCTTATAAAGTCCCAAGTTCGTGGTCGTACTAGGCATAAGCTTGCTCCCTCCTTATGAAACGGGAATAAATGGCGCGAAGTCGGTCATCTTCCTCGTTTGCAAGTCTTTTATAGTCATCGTCTGATGAAGTTGGTTAAGCAGAAAATATTTGTACTGGTACACGACCTGCAAATGGGCCGGCTTAATTTCCTCAATGGCCGCCTGCAGGTCACCCAAGTTCGGCGGCGTACCCAACGTGTCGACGAAGCGCACGGTGAACTGATACAACTCCGGCTGCTGCTTGACCTCGACGGCACCACGTTCATACGCGCTGGCCACGCTATGCAGCAGCTCAACGGTGACGGTGCCGACACCGCGCAGCTTCGCATGGATCACCGCCCGGCGCTGATCGTCAGGCTTGCCCGGCACCGTCGCGATGCCGAGCTCAGCCTCCCAGGCATCCAGCCCCCACGTAGCGGAGCTGACAAAGAACTGCTGCAGTGTCTCCTCCAGGGAGACACGCAATTGATCCAGCTCCGCGCCCTGCGCTTGCAGGATAGAGTCCATGACCCGCGACGTTTCGTAATAGTCGGGCAAGTAGCCCTTCATGCGCCTTCCGCTTGGGGAAGTGACGAAACTCATGTGAGCGTCACCTCCCCCAAGACAGCAACGCGACCTGCACCTACCACAACGTTGGCGCTCATACCATTCACCAGCAGATTGCTGTAATCTTGCACCCCCTGTGTATCGAGCAGCAGAGAACCAATACGAACGTAACGTACGTTGGGATCAGAAGAGAACGCCAGTTCGGATAAATAGTTACGAACAGCCACGGCGAAATCTTGTTTCACCTGATCGAGCGTTCTTGTGCCATTCAAGGAAAGATTGGCCTGCAGAGCGATGGCAATTTCAGAAGCCGGCTCGACGGTAACGATCGCACCGATCGGTGCTTTGCCCGTCAGTGGCGGAGCCGGGTAAATATACTGCTGCACGGCAGCCACGGTGGAAGGGGACGCGCTTCTTTTATCCGTGCCGATGATGACAACCTTCACCGTCCCGGGGCCGTTCCATAGCGGCTGCACCTGAGCAGCTCCAACGCCGGCAATATCAAGCGCCCAGTTGAGATAGTCAGCTCGATTACCGCTTGTACCTGGGGAGCGTACTTTGGCATAATAACGGTTCAGCAGCGAGCTATCGCTTTCAGTATCTTCACCGCCGACCATCGGGGTGACATTCGTCACGCTGGTGATTCCGGCGACCGGCGCTACAACGAAGACAATGGACTCACTCGGAACATTACTGCCCAAACCTCCTAATACAGCCTGAGCTTCCAATGTCACGCTGCCCGAGCTGTCGATAACAGCGGGGACCATCGTTTCAAAAAGCAAGGAAGCCGTCCCCTGCACGGCATCCGCCAATGTGCCGATACGAGTGCCTAGTGGAACCACCGTACCCGGCGAACCCGTAAACCGTAAGGTCCCGGCGGCCTTCACCGCAGCCTTACGCATTACTCCGTGCTCCGCACAACGCAGGTCCAGATAAGGACCGTAAGTCGTTCCGGCAAATCCCCGCCGCAAGACTTCCTGCGATTGAATCGCCGCCAGCGCTAGCTCAATAGAGGCCGGAGCCAATGCATCCCACATGTAGGAACCTTCTGATTTATCCAAATCAGAAGGCAAACTGCCCAGCATTCGGCCCCGAATCGCTTCTTCGGTTTGTTCAGACAGATAATTCGGTATAATGATCATATTAATTAATCACAACACTTCCTTGAATATTTTTCTTATCGCCTCGCACATTCGTAATTTGACATTGAAACGAACACTCGCTTTGATTCCACGTCCATGTAAAAGGCCCTACACTCGCCGTACGCGGATCAACCATCAGGGTCTCTTTCGTAATACGGGCAATTTCCATTTCATTCGCTGGTTTGGACAATTGTCTGGCTATCAAATCATCAAACTCCTGACCATAAGCCCGTGAATAGGCCAGATAAGTATAGCGCTGGGTGAGCAGAGCTTTCTGACACCATTGCAACCAAGCCTCCGTGTCTCTGCATTCGGCTATTCGTCCAGTCTGCGTCAACACGAACTCCCCAAGGGCATAATCAAACTTCGGACTACGTCCAAATCCAACTGTTCCCCTTCCTGTACCTGTTCCCAGCAATGGCAGCTCACTCTTTTCTGTAACCGCGAGCGGAAATAAATTCGGCATCTATTTCACCACCTTGCACAAAATTACGGCATCATTCCCATCATTCACAGGTATGACCAGCACACGGTCCCCCACCTTCAAGCCGGATTGAAACGCAATCCGTACTTCTTCAACCTCTGATTCGGAAAAAGCGAATCTTCCTTGCCCGGTTACCGGCACATTACCACTGGTTAAGCCCGTAACCGTACCGCTGATCGTAAAAGACGGCAGAAACAGCTTGGTCATCCAATCCGCCACATAGTAGTCAGAAATCTCATGTTTGAAACCATCAAGTTTCAACCCGCCTGCTGTGATTGTCCCTAGCTCAGCGGGCATTCCTGCTACAGCCGAGCTCGCATGGACAGACATGCGGTTGTCTAGTGCAGCTGCCAGCTTGTTATACGGATTCATTCATATAAAACCTCCTTCGAACCAACTCAGGGCTGCCCAGTTCCAGCACCATTTTGCCGGGATCCCCAAGCTCGTGTCTGACCGTCATGGCAATCAACTCCATCCCGCTTCCAGCCAGATCGACCTTATCACCAGCACGAATTGTGTTAATATCGAGCGATGTTACGCTAATTGTTTCCTGTATGCCGGAAAGCATGGCTTTCGCCGCTTCTTTGGCTTCGCTAATGGATCGATAGCTGCTGTCCTGCACGATTTTCTGCAGTGTACCCAGTTCGGCATACTCGCCTTCTTCGATAACTAAAACTTGGGCTGCGCCCTCATCTCCTGCATCTTTGGTCCCGAGTACTTTCACTTTGGTTACTGCACCTTCCAGCGTTCGTTTTTGCATGATGTTCATCACATTTTCACTCGGCTCCAGCGACCATACGACAGAGTTAGAGCCAATTTCCACTAGCTCAAGACCGTTTACTGTCATTCGTGGCCGATACATGGGTCCGCCTTTTCGAGCGGTTTCTTTCAAATCTTTCATAATCATGTTGTAAATCGTCTCTGCACGATAGATGGACTTCGCCAACTTAACTTTCGTGTCCGGCAAATCCCCCACATTAATATTCCAGCCCGTGGCATAACGGCGTATGCGTTCACTTGCCGTCATTCCTGCCGGAAACACAAATTCATCCTCCGACTTAGCCAAATAAATCGTACGATCATACATCGTCACCGTCAGCCGATCCGCCCGTTCATAGCTATTCTCGCACTGCCAGACAACGGCGGGATGGAGTAAATCTTCTTGCTTCGAACTACCGTAGGGTACTCCTATGACTCGTACATCCTGACCTGGTTTCATACCTGGAAAATCCGGAGTGACGACGATTGTAGCCTGTGCCCTGTATGAAATTTCATCAAGCGCCTCTTCAAGTGTCAGCTCATAAATGAAGTCTCGAAGCGCATAGGACCCATCCAGCCAAATATCATAAGATCCATCCGAAAGGTTATTTGTCATACCGGCATCACCAACTCCTGCCCAGGTAAAATCAGATCAGGATCGTCGCCGATAAGCGTACGATTCCCTTCGTAGAGGTCACGCCAGCGGCTGCCTGAACCGAGCTTCATTTTCGCAATAGACCAAAGTGAATCACCCGGCTGTACCTGATAAGTAGCAGAAACCGGCTTAATATCAGGCCTTGTCTGTCCACCCGAACTGCCGCTGCGCTCATCCAGTGTTCTAATTTTGTATTCTTTCCATGTACGAAAAATGAGATCAAAATACACATCGCCAGGCTCCCCGCCCTTGAAGCTGCTATTATGAGCAGACAGCATTACAAGTACGTTGACATCTGTGCCAGTGATGATAAGCCGAAGCGGATCTCGCCCCTCCATCCACGTATTAAGCTGATTCATCGCCGTTTGGGGATCAGGCAGCTGCTTATATTTGCAATAACTCGCATCGTACACCGCCGGGAAAAAGGATGAGAAAGCAATCTCCTTCACTTTTACACCTTGCGGAACATCCAACTCACCGCCACGGATTATAGTGATGGTTTCAAAGCTCTTGTCGCGTCGAATATTAACTTCGGACGGATTTACCGGAAACCATAGGGAAATGCCGTTTGGATCCTCCAATGTAAAATTCATTTCTTTAGTATCCATAGGCTCGGCCTCCGTTCTCCGCACGATTTTGGATAGCTGCTCCAATTTGCATAACAATCTGGTGACCGATGGTAATCGCCAGTTCCTCCATATCCACTTTCTCCTTCGGCATATTAACCGTAACTCCAGCCACAGAAATGTTGTAATTGTTCGAAGCAACGCCTTCACTCACTCCAGCACTCGCTGCAGAAGCGGACATCAAAATAGTCTCGCGCCCTGCGGGCAACAGCTCAGTTCGTGCCTCTTTCGGAGGTTCTTTTTCTTTCCCCGAAAACCATTTATTGACGATCAACTCTCCTGCTTTATCCCCCAACCAGCCACCGATAATGCCCCCAACAGCCGTACCGGCGCCAGGAACAATTGAACCGGCGAATGCACCCAGAGCAGCTCCAGCCACACCGGCGCCTGCTTGGATCGCAGCGCCTACTTTATTGTCCGAGGTCAGAATATCCAGTGCAGACAACCCGATACCTAATGGTTTGAGCACTTTACCTGTCGTTCTGAGCAGCTTGGAGGCTCGGCTAAACTTACCTAACCGGTTAGACGTTCTTGGCTCAGCCGGATGTCCTCCTCTATCGCTTTGATCGATTTGACGACCTAGGTCCTGTCCGCCGTTTCTCGTTCTAACCCTCGATTTGTTCCTACCGCCGCCTGGGCTCGTATTTGAACGGTCACCTGCCCGTGTTCTGGTCCTGGCTCCCGCCTTATTCTTCGACCTCGCGCCTGTCTTGTTCTTCGTCTTGGTACCTGATTTGGATTTGGTCTTCGAATCGGCATCAGATTTCGTACGTTTACCGACATTATCCTTGCAAGGGTCCTTGCATTTCTCTTTCTTACCGCCGTTTCCGGCAAACAAGCCTTTTAGAATTTTGAGCCCCTGTGCAAAGCTTTTAAATCCATTGCCAAAAGCCTCGAAGGCCTCACCAAGTAACTTCACAATCTCGGCCATGATCAAAAGTCGGTCAAGCCACTTGTCCAGCTGACCTTTCTCAGGTGGGGCAGCAATGATTACAGCCGCAGTTGCTGAAGCGGACGCCGAAGCTTTCGCCTTTCCTTCCAAACTTCCGGAAAACTCGCCGCCAAGACCTTGCAGCAACTCTCGAAGCTGCTTCGCCGTCCGAATAATTTGATCGTTGATCATTAGTTTCACATCAACCTTCGTATGTCCCAAGTCCGCCAGCTGTAACAGCATGCGGTCTATGACAAAAGAAAAGTAATCCCGACCAGCAATCGCAGGTCTTGCCGTAATCTGACTCAGCTTGGTTCCGGCCTCAGCCGCTTTGTTAAATAAGCCCATCAGCCGCTGCGTTGATGCTCCTGTCCGTTCTACCAAACTGCGCAATCGCTCTTGCGCAGCCATGACTCGTGCCAAATTATTAATCGTCACGATTTCACTCATCACTTCACCTCCTTGCGCGTTCACGCTCCCGCTCAAGCGCATGTTCATGCTCCAGCTCTAATTCCATACTGGCAAGCAGGAACTGCTGCTCCCCGCGAGGTAATGTCCAGAATACTCCGGGGCGCAGATGATGACGCATCCATATCGCGTGGAGCATTGCCGGCAGCCCCCCGGAGGTAATTAGTTTTTTACTTCATCCAGCGTTGTATTAAATCCGCTCAAGTCCAGCACTTCATCGCCAAGCGCAGACAGTTCGCCTGCGAGCAAGATGCGCTTAATCACTTCCTCACCGGAGCTGGCCTGGTACTTCGCAAGCAGCCGAGGGTCCCCCCAATTGGGGGAGACGGTTGCAGCGAAGATTAGAGCGACGTTGAACTGCTCTTCATCGAGCCTATCGGTCTGTACACCTCGACGATCAGCGCGTTCTGTGCATCGTTCACGGAGTGTGAACACCTGCTTTCCAGTCAGACCTCGCAATAAAATGGGAACACCGAATCTAGCGATTGTCACGGTTTTCTCCGGGAGTTGATCAGCCTCAAGCAGCTTTTGCAAAATTTGTTCATCTGTTAACATCATTTATTCCTCCTTAAGTTCAACTGATTAAATAGCCCTGATAGGATCATTAAGCGTGTAGCCTTCAAATGTAAATGCTACTTCTTCCTTCACTTCCTCCCCTGCTGTCCAATTGGCCAACTGAAGCTTATCCAGCATGACATTGTTGAGCGTAATCCGCTCGAAACCATATGCATCAGGATCATTCAACTTGGATACAAGACTAAATTTGTCAAATCCTCTGGCGATCATATCGCTCGTAACTTTGAAACCGCTGAGTGTCCCGGTGCCTTTCATAGCACCTTTTTTATGCCGAACCCACGGGTCTCCCGCAAGCTGGAGCTCTTTCTTCTGCATCTCCACATTCGCTTCCAAATGATTGAAATTAGTCTGCCATACACCACCGATAAATACCGAACCATATGTTCCTAAAATTACTCTGCTCGCATCTAAACTCATTCGTAATCCCCCTTAATGTACGATAAAAGTGCCAAAAATTTGTTCCATCACATCGGTCAACTGCGCATCCCACTTGATATATACTTGATCAGGTTCTGGTGTCAGTTCAGCGCTTTCTCCGTAATAAGCCGGGTCCAGATATACATCAAAGCTCGTTGCTTCAATGACACCGGCTTGTGCCAATGTCTGCATATACTGCTTGGCTGACTCCACCAGAGCAAGACGCCCTTCCTCCGTGTTATTTACTTTTCCGATATATCCCTCTTCCGCCGTTCGCAGAAGATCCTGATTGATGGCATCCATAACACGAATCGTACGGATTTTCTTCCAAGCTGCATTTTGGCCTTGGCGCAATGAAACGAGTGAATTCATTCCACGCAGCGTTTTCACTCTCTGACCGTCATGATACAGCAGGAAAACGCCGTTTTTCACTGAACTCTCCTGCTCGCTGCGCGTCCATCTCCGTGTCACGTCACTGAACGGAGCAGCCGCGTAAGTCGTAGATTCACTCAGCTTTTGACCCGCAATCAGCCCCGCTACATAGGCTGCTACCCATGACGAGCTATAACTTGTACCCGCGAGGATTGCTCCTGTCCCGACGTTGACAATCGCTTCATGATTAAACAACGCGCTGCGTGCCGCTGCTCGACTGGCTGCATCGGAAGCCGTATCATCAGCAGTAGAACCGCCTAGCACCGTTATGATGCCTTTCCCTTCAGAGCGCAATCGACTCGTCCAAGCAGCTACCGATGCTTGAATGCCTGTATCTGTAACTCCATCCAGCGCAAGCACATGGAATTCCTGTGTCTCCAGCGCGCTCAAAGCATTCAGGTAGTCGGCTGAGGCAATCCCGCTGATACCCGAGCTGCCGCCAGTTAGCGCACTGCCTGAGACGGCAGCTAACGTACCATTGCCAGGGGCAAGAACGGTTGCTGTCAGCCAAGGATTACCGCTGTCTTGATTTAAAACATCTGCTGCAGCCTGAACGGTACTGCCCGTGAATGTAAATGTCTTCAGAACAGAGGAGCCTTCAAGAAGCTTTAAATCCTTTTTCGACGCATCCACAGCATTCGTCTGAATAATGATCGAGAAGCTGTTACCTCGTGTCCCTTCGTACTTAGCTTCTAATTTCAATACATTGGCCGAAGCCGAGTCTTTCAGCGTTAAAGATGCTTTGGCTGCTGTGGTATCCGCAATTCGGTATGCCAGCACCTTCTTCGGCTTACCCAGCAAGGCCAGCTTCAAAATCGCTTGTGCGGAAGCCGAGCCGCTTTGATCGCGACCGAACGCATCATAGATGCCCTGCTCACTCGTTATTTCAACAAACTGTCTCACTGCTCCCCAATTTGCTTTAACCGGCACGGCAACAACACCTTGACTCCCCGGCAAGATCGCACTTAGCGCCGCCGCCTCAAAATTCATATAAAATCCCGGTAATACCGGTCGATCCGTTTCACTCCAAGCTCCACCCGCCATTATTCCTGCACCTTCCTTTGTAAAAAGTTTTGAACGGCTTGATTGACATATGCGATCTCATACATCGTTTCGGAATCTCCTTGTAAGGCACCAACAATCACTTCCGGAGTACAATCAAAGAGCGCTCTTGAATTTGCCATTAGTTCTTCCTTGTCATACAGTACGATTTCATCACTCGTCATACTGCTTGTTTGCGTTTTGTCTTGTTTCAAATTCAGTCACCTCATTCTTAAATTTTTGGTTCCGTGTGGATACCAGCTATCAACGGATTCGAACTTTGCGTAACCCCCGCAGCCCCCGTCAACGTCACTGTCAGTACGCCTGTAGACAAATCACCCGAGCGAATCGTTGCCTGAGCTTCCAAGACTGTTAACCACCTGCCGCCTAACCCGCCAAGAGGCAATTTGGCATGCTCAGCTAAGCCAAGCATCAGCACTTGCGCTGCCAGCTGATATTCACTTGCCGATCTAGCGGCAATATGGCCGACGAATTGCTTGGACAGCTGCTGAACGCCTCGCGAGGCTGCTGCGCTATGCCAACCTGTACACTGCCATGAGACTGCGGGTCGGCAGGTTCCATTGAAACCTCGATAGACACGCCATTGCCCACCAAGTGCGGTTTCGGTGAATTGTGAGATAGCCTCCAGCCACGATTCGACGACAGGCTTGATCTGCTTTAGCAGAAAGACGGCTTTCATAGAAGATCTGCCTTGTGCATCAAGAGCCTGTCCTGCCGGCAGCGATGTAATTTGCGCCGTATACAGTCCACCGTCCACTTGAATGGTGCCCTCCTCCGGCTCCAGCATACGGCCAATGAGCCGCCAGATTCTCTCCTGTGCACCCTCAGCGGTTGCGCTTCTAACCAGCAGGCTCAGCTTGCGCCAACTGCCAGGAGCGTCCAGCTTGAATTCCGCGCTACCTCCGACATGGCATAGGATAATGGCCTCATTAGAGTTCTGAGATTCGCTATCCACGAACAGGTCCGTGCCGATCGTTCCCTCTCCTTTCGCTTGTAAAAACAGCGCCAATTGTTTGGCCATGTTAATCATTCATTCTCTCACCTCTTCTCTTGTTTTTTTGTTTTGAAATTCAAAACATTTTTTTCTTTACCGCAACCACATCCTTTCATCTACTCCCAATGAGCCTTGCTTAAAGGTTTCAGGAGATTAATTACTTCGTTCTTCTTCAGCAGCATCACCGCCTTCTTGGTCTACACATTGATCTTACCATGCCTCCACTCTCATGCATTGCCAACAAGCGGCCAACAAGCAACCACATTAACCAAGTGTCCGGACCACCTCCGCCCTAAGCATATAGGCCAGTTTCTCCATCGCACGTGCCTTCACCCTTCGATAAGTACGCTCGCTCATATTCACCTCGTAACATAGCAAGTAATCCAGCACTTTCTCCTTCTGCAAATAACGTCTCCGTATAATCGCTTCCTCCTGCTCGTCCAGCCGCGACAGCGCCTGCTCAACTTCAGCTTGTAAGAGCGCTGCTTGCTCTTCCGGTGCAGATGCTACGATATATTCAGCGGGCATTTCCGCCACCTTACTCACATTATGCATCCCGCCATCTCTGCGAACTCTTCCGAGCGTCTGGTGCAAACGAACGGTCTCCAGCAGACTCTCCACCCTTTTCCGCGTAGCCCGCTTGTCTATCTGATCTTGCTCTATGTGTAAAATTTGTTCCAACATCCTCATCATCTCCCAAAATTTGTCGTTTTGAAATTATAAACAAATCATACGCTAAACTTGTTTATAATTTCAACACAAAAGTTTTGAGAAACGAAAAAAACGCTTGTTTTTTGTACCTCAAACCATTTACAATAAGGAACAGGTGATGAATCGATGAAAGATATGGTCCAGTTCGGCCTTCAAATCCGGCAGCTGCGCAAGATGAACCATTTTACCCTTAGAGAGCTTGGAGAGCGGTCCGGTGTTAGTTATTCATTTATTAACTCCATAGAAAATAACCGCTTTAACCCATCTAGGGAAACGGTGATTGCGTTAGCTGATGCGCTTAATTCCGCTGACAAGGACGAGCTCTTGCTGCTCGCAGGCTTTGCGCCGACGGATGAAGAGTCACTGGATGCCCCTTCCGGACCTGGGGTTAGCGATATCGATGATCCTGAGGTCAGCCTATTTTTCAAGGACTTCCAAAGTGCGCCTAAGGAACGACGGGACGAAATGCTTCGGTTCTGGCATTTCATCAAAGAGCAGCAGATTAACCGTACGCCGGATAGCGAGCAATAGTACATATGATAGGAAGTTAAGCCCCTTGGGCTTTTCTTTATCCCTATAAATCGAACATATATTCTCATTTCAATCATAACGAGGTGTTTTCCCTGTTTACTCACTATCAAACAACCCCTCTGGAACAATGGGTCGAAGCTTTATATGAGCAGCATGAAATCACAATACCTTCTCAGCTTTGCATGACGCATTTGGCTGCTAAGCTACGCATTTGGGTGTATACCATGGATATGAACAGTATGGCGATCGAAAGTAACGGGCAATTCAGCATTAATGTTGACCGTCGTCTCTCCCCCAAGGAGCAGTGGGAAGATTTCTTGCACGAACTCTGCCATGTTCTTCGGCACTCCGGCAACCAGATGGCAATGCCTGATCGTTATGTAAATTGGCAGGAACAGGACGCATCCGCTTTCCAACTCTACGCGGCGCTTCCCCTCTCCATGCTGAGAAACCTCGCTCTGCCTGAGAACAAAAATGAATTGATCGCCTATCTTTCTGAAGAATTCCAGGTCACTTACCGACTTGCCAAAGCTAGGATCGATCAAATTGAGAGGCGTGTCCTGCAGGGATCCCTGGACTACGAGTTTCAACAATATACCCAAAATCAGACAAACAAGAAATACGATCCATCCAATTGGTCCGAAGCTACCCGTTTAATCATGAATAAGCTGGAGTTTTTAAAATCTAGGGGGGTGCCTGCAGGTGGCAAAGCTAACCGTCTTTTATGATTATCATGAAGAGGGCATCGTTCCCATCCTTCTATCGCTGCGGTTTCGGCCTAACGAGCTTGATTTTAGCAAAAATTCGCTTTATGTGCCGCTGGGAGCGCCTTTTCAGCAGCTGAACATGGACGAGATTAACGAGTTCGATGCCGGCATCACCGTGCTGTTGGAGGACCTCATTGTCCATCCGGAGCGTCCCCATGCCATTGGTATCTCCCTCTCCAGTTTGAAGCTTCGACATGCTGCACATCTAGAAGGACTCTTCGATATCCAGCAGCTATGGCTGCGGATGAATGACATCGAAGAAGTGCTTCAGATGGAGGTGCGCACTTTGTACCCTTGGCATAACTCGCACAAGCCCCTCAAATAAAAAATCCCACACATCCATGAACAATGTTCATCCGATGTATGGGATAGGATTACCTATTCACTAATATAAGAGCAGATATAATCACTAACGGTTTTCACATCAAGCTTGAATTTTGCATTCGCCGGAACAGTGAACTCACCTTGTCCATTGATGCTGATCCACTCGCTGCTGCCTGGAAGAAGTACGTTCAGCTCACCAGCTTGGATTTCCATAATTTCTTTCACATCAGTTCCGAATTCATACTCACCCGGAAGCAAAATTCCCAATGTTTTTTTCGTACCATCCGCGAATTGTACCGTGCGGCTTGTTACTTTACCATCGAAATATACGTTAGCTTTCGTCAATACCGTTACATTTTCAAAGCTGGACATGATCAATAGTTCCCCCTCTAAAATGGCTATAAAATAAGGCCAAGCCCACGCATGGTGGGCTATGGCTTTGTGAATAACGCGGCTATGTTTGTTCTAAGCCAATAGAGCTTTGACTCTAGCTACAACGTTCTCTGGTGAGAAGCCGTACTCTTTCAGAACCAAATCGCCAGGCGCAGATGCACCGAACGTGGAAATACCCAAGATGGAACCTTCGTCGCCAACATAACGCTCCCAACCAAGTGGGAATGCCATCTCAACAGCTAGGCGCTTTTTGACATCTGGAAGAATGACGGAATCTTTGTACTCTTTGGACTGTTTCTCGAACAGTTCCAAGCTTGGCAAGCTGACAACGCGAACGCTGATGCCTTCAGCTTGAAGCAGCTTTTGCGCCGCGACAGCCAATTGTACTTCGGAACCTGTTGCAAGAATTTGAGCATCCGGCTTACCGTTAGCTGCATCGGATACTACGTATCCACCTTTACTCAGGTTCGCTTTTGCACCTTCAACCGTTCCTTCGAGGATCGGCAGATTTTGACGAGTCAATACGAGCGCAACTGGTCCTTTAGCTTCAGCAATCGCATAACGCCAAGCTTCGGAAGTTTCGTTTCCGTCAGCCGGACGAATAACCGTAATGCCCGGAATGACACGCAGCGCTGGCAATTGCTCAATCGGCTCATGCGTCGGTCCATCTTCGCCAACTGCGATACTATCGTGTGTAAGAACATAGATAACCGGAAGCTGCATAAGTGCCGCTAGACGGATGGATGCACGCAGGTAGTCGGAGAACACGAAGAATGTTGCACCGTATACTTTCACGCCGCCGTGAAGTGCCATACCGTTCATGGCTGTACCCATACCGAACTCACGAACACCAAACCATACATTGCGGCCCGCATAGTTGCTCGCGCTGTAGTTGGATTCGCCTTTGATCATCGTATTATTGGAGCTCGCTAGATCCGCGGAACCACCAATCAACTGTGGAAGCAAAGGAGCAATCGCGTTGATCGCATTACCCGAAGCGACACGAGTTGCCATAGGCTTGTCCGATGTGCTGTAAACCGGAAGGTTCGCATCCCAACCTCCTGGCAGTTCGTTATTAACCGCTGCGCTGAATTGGTTACCCAATTCCGGATAAGCTTTAATGTAATCATTCAAAAGTGTGCTCCAAGCTTGTTCAGCTGCAGCGCCTTCTTTACCAATTTCCGCATAGTGAGCACGAACTTCATCAGGAACCAAGAAGTCCGGCTCTTCCGGCCAGCCGTATGCTTGTTTCGTCAATTTCACTTCGTCGCCGCCAAGTGGGGATCCGTGAGGTCCAACGTGTCCGCCTTTTCCACCTTTGTTCGGGCTACCGAAACCGATTGTCGTTTTCACTTCAATCAAAGTCGGACGAGTTGTGTCAGCTTTCGCTTCGGCAATCGCTTTGGAGATTGCAGCCAGATCATTCTGCTCTTCTACGCGCAGCACTTGCCAGCCATAAGCTTCAAAACGTGCATGAACGTTCTCGGAGAATGCCATATTCAGCTCGCCATCCAGCGAGATATCATTTGAATCGTAAAGCATAATCAATTTGCCCAGTTTCAGGTGAGCCGCCAAGGATACCGCTTCAGAGGAAACGCCTTCCATCATGTCACCATCGCCACAGATCGCGTATGTATAGTGGTCGATAACAGGGAAGTTTTCTTTGTTATATGTTTCTCTCAGGTGAGCTTCCGCCATTGCCATACCTACAGCCATACCAATCCCTTGTCCAAGTGGACCGGTTGTTGCGTCAACACCTGGTGTGTGACCGTATTCCGGATGTCCTGGTGTTTTGCTTCCCCATTGACGGAAGTTTTTGATCTCTTCGATCGGCAAATCATATCCACACAAGTGAAGAAGGCTGTATAGGAGCATGGAACCGTGACCCGCAGAAAGTACGAAACGGTCACGATTAACCCATTTCGGATTCGCTGGGTTGTGCTTCATATGCTGCTTCCACAGCACGTACGCCATTGGAGCAGCCCCCATGACCATACCAGGGTGACCGGATTTAGCTTTCTCAACGGCATCGATACCTAACGTACGAATCGTGTCAACTGCTAATTGTTCGATTGTTTTATTTGTTGCTGTCATTTCGAAAATTCCCTCCTATATGTCTCTACTTACCTAAGTCATAACTTGTACATACAAGTGACTTTTCTCGCTTGCATTATTGTACCATTTGCTTTGAGGCTTTGCCACAATAAACCGTTAAAACTCATCGGATTTGCGCTTACCAGCAAAAAAAAGACTGCACCCTAATTGGATACAGTCTAGTTTTCCCATCAATTGAAAACAACAGTCTTATTATTATGAACAATAATGCGATCTTCCACATGCCAAGCAACAGCTCTGGCTAGAACGATTCGTTCAATATGACGGCCGATTCGCTTCAAGTCCTCCACATTATCGCGGTGGCTAACCCGTTGAACGTCCTGTTCAATAATAGGTCCACCATCTAATTCTTCCGTCACATAATGTGCGGTTGCGCCAATAATTTTCACGCCGCGGTTATGCGCTTGGGCATACGGCTTGCCGCCTACAAAGGCAGGCAAGAACGAATGATGAATATTGATGATGCGGTTTGAGTAATGCTTGATGAAAGATGGCGAGACGATCTGCATATAGCGGGCCAGTACAATAGCATCCACTTTGTCTCCCACTACTTCCAGCTGGCGGCGTTCCGCTTCAGCCTTCGTATCTGCCGTAACCGGAATATGGTAATACGGAATGCCGAAAGGCTCTACCAGCGATTGCATGTCTGGGTGATTGGAGATCACCATCGCAATATCCGCATTCAAATCGCCTGCACGCCAGTGCCAAAGAAGCTCAAGCAACGCATGATCTTCCTTCGAAACAAAGATCGCGATACGCTTCTTTTGACTAGCTAGTGACAGGCTCCAATCCATAGAGAACTTGTCAGCAACGACAGAGAAAGCCTCTTTCAACTGCTGGACGCGGTTCTCCAACTCCTCCAAGTCGAACTCGATGCGGATGAAGAACATACCGCCTTCCGGATCCATCGTGTACTGGTCGGACTGCACGATATTCGCTCCATATTCAAACAAAAACTGTGACACTGCCGCCACGATGCCCGGCTGATCCGGACAGGAGATCAACATTCTAGCTCTATTCGCCCATTCGCTCTCCCTGCGAGTCAGGCTGTTTGCATTTCCCCGTTCCATGTGAATCCCCCTAGTTGCTTTCTACTCGAAAGCTATCTGTATTAAGCCTTCTTCAATATATCCTGACCGGCAAGCCAAACGATAAGACGTTGGTTAAGCTGCTCCTCGCTCAGGTCGGACAACAATCTTTCCTCATGCAAAATATCGTACAAGCGCTCTAACGGCTCGCGGCCGTCCGCTTTTTTCGCTTTCGCATCGTTTTTCAAAATCTCCCAAGTTTTCAGCACATAATCGCGGAAATGAATATCTTTTTTGCCAAACATATGGTCGATTCGCTCTACATGATCCAGGAACTCTTCGCCGAAGCGGCCTTTGAGGTTACCGGACAAGAGGGCAATCTCCGCTTCGTACATCGGACGCTGCGTTTTGTCTTCTTTTCCAATCCAAGGCGTCTCTAGAATCATTGGCAAATGCTGCAGCTTCTCATGATTAGCCACATTATTCATCGCTTCAAAGCCAATCCAGCCTGAGCCTAACGGCGCATGACGGTCTTTCGCAGCCCCGCGAGGATTTTTACTGTCGTTTAAGTGAACAACGCCTAATTTCTCTAAGCCAATAACTTTATCGAAATGATGCAGAACGCCATCCAGATCATTCACAATATCATAACCAGCATCGTGAATGTGGCAAGTGTCCATACAAACCGTAAGTTTGTTGTTAAACTCCACGCGCTCCATAATTTCCGCAATTTCCTCGAAGCTGCGGCCAATTTCGGTACCCTTGCCTGCCATAGTTTCCAGAGCAATATTCACGTCTGTGTCCTTCACGCCTGCCAGTACTTCATTCAAACCTTCAGCGATGCGTTCAATGCCATACTCCGCATCCTTGTCCGTGTAGGCACCTGGGTGAAGAACGATATTGCGCACACCGATGTAGGCCGTCCGACGAATCTCTTCTTGAAGGAAGCGAACAGCCAGTTCAAAGGTATCCTCTTTATAGGAACCCAAGTTAATGATGTAAGGAGCATGAACGACAATTTCGTTCATTGCATGCTTGTCCATCAAAGCTTTGCCTTCTTCAATGTATTGATCTTCAATGGGTTTGCGGCGCGTATTTTGTGGTGCGCCTGTGTATATCATAAACGTGGAAGAACCGTATGAAACTGCTTCTTCAGCTGCATTTAACAAGCCTTTATCTGAGAACGAAACGTGTGAGCCAATTTTGGGCATGATTCATTGCTCCTTTATTGAGTGTCTATCTGCTACCTTCCTATTTTACTCGGATTGTCGCAAGAAATCTAGAAATAAGGTATAATTCTTATCATATATGACCGTTTGGTAGTGAGGTGACAAATAAATGGCTAACGATTTTTTCATGTGGTTCATTATTTTCTGGGTGTTTGTCCTGCTGTTCTTCATGTCTGTAGGCGGATACTTCATGTTCCGCAAGTTCCTGAAGGTACTCCCCAAAGAGGACGGAAAGTCAAAGCTCGATTGGCAGAACCATTATGTCGATAATTCTCGCCATCTATGGACGGAAGATTCCAAAGCCTTTCTGGATCAGTTAGTTTCTCCCGTGCCAACAGCTTTTAGAGATATTGCCAAGCACTCCATCGCTGCTCGCATCGGACAGGTTGCTCTGGAGGCCAATGCTAATGAGGTAACAAGAGCTCACTGTATCGAGGGGTATATACTTGCGACTCCGAAGCGTGACTACCGCAGCTTAACCAGCTTCCTTGAGAGAGAGCAGATCGACTATAGCGCCTATAAGCATTTGCTTCAGTAAATGAAAAAGCCACCCCTTATAATCAAGGGATGGCTTTATTTATTATGACGGCTGTCAAACAGACTCATGGTCATGCCTCCTATGTCGTAAATAAAAATGCGGAGGCTTCAAAACCGGAATAACAAATCTGCGAATTTCCGGACAACTCAGCACTTAATTTTTCCAAACGCTCGTTGGCGCAGTCCTTACAGTGACACAGAGGGATCGTAGTCTTATAATACCCTGTTTTGAAGACTTTCTCCGCGTTGTTTCTGGACATCACCGATTCGCATTTCACGCAATACACCATATCTAAGCTAAACATAAATTTCTCCCCTTTACTGAATCTTAATGTCGTTTATTGTTACATTATGTATATATAAATGATTATAAGATACATTTCGTAACTTAACAAGGGGTTTGTTCCTATTAACAGATATAATTGACTATGACATCATCGTAATAGCGATCTGGTTCGTAGCTTTTCGTGATCCTAGCAAATTCTTTATTATGTAAAGTTGCAAGTTGATTTATTTCATAAAGCAATTCGAATTCTACGTAGTCATTAGGTTGAACTGCCGCTTTATACAAATAAATATCTTTGTTCTTGCTCACAAGGTCTATGCAACCTTCGCAATGGAACGTTCGATTCGCAACGATAAGCTCGAAGCCGTAGATGATTTCGTTATCCGTAGGTAAAATCAATGAACTTTCGAAAGTAAATTGTGACTTCTCTAATTCCAAAATATCGATTATTGCATACTTCGTATGTATATTTCTCGCGTACATTTGAACAATTGTTAATTTACCTTCTAAAGGAGTAGTCAGTGTTAATTTGCTTCTTTTTCCGATCGTCAAAGCCTTCACACCACCTTAATACATATTGTATCTAGTCAAATGAATCTTTGCTTTGTTATAATGGTTTTCTGGTATATTTGGTTAAACACAGTGGATATAATGGTAGAAAAATAAACAGTGAGGAATGATCAAGCTGAAGTATGGAGACCGTATTGCCCTCTTACGTGAAAAGAGAGGACTGACCCAAGAAGAATTATCCATTAAAATTGGCATATCTAGGGCATCCCTTTCTCACTATGAAACAAGTCGTCGTGAGCCCGATTACGAAACCATTAATAAAATAGCGAACTTTTTTAATGTTTCCATTGACTATTTGCTTGGACGCACGAACCTTCAGCAAACTGTTCTTGATAACGATGTTCGGGACTTTGTAGAAAATCTTGATTTAACAGATGAAAATATTTTGCAAAAGTTTTCATTGACCGTTGATGGCCGAAAGCTTTCACCAGATGAAGCAAAACGGTTCATTGCCTTTGTAAGGGCTGAGCGTTCGTTGGAGTAGTTGATTGCCGAGCAAGTTGTACTTTATGAGCCTGAAATTTCTGTTTGTCGATGCCAAGATAGAGAAGAATCTGATGAATATCGATTGAAATCTTAAGTTCTTGATTCATATACGGACCTACTCCCAACGCTCAGCTTTTCTTAAAAAGTAAAAAATCATTCTCCGTTATATACGATACATTATGTATCTGTCATGAGACAGAATAGCGATGTTCGCTTGCTACTGCTTATTTACACCGATATACTTTAAGGTTACGGATGGCGCGGACTGATTAAACAAATCTCTAAGTACAGAGACATTTTTCGTTTTTAAATAGTAGTGATAGCCATATGTTTTACGGAGTGTGTGGGTGCCAATATCTGTTAAACCAACTTGTTTCGCCGCTTGATTTAAAATTCGATAAACACGAATTCTCTTGATGGGATTACCCGTTCGTTGGGACGGAAATAAGTAATTATCCTCGTCCATATATTGAATATACTCCTTGATAAAGGCCTTAAGCTGTGAAGAAAGCTGGAATGTCTTGACTTTACCCGTTTTTTCCTCCCGAACACTTACCACATTTCGATCCCTCACATCTTTTACTTTCAATGATAAAAGATCGCTGAGATGGAGTCCGGAATTAATCCCGATTGTGAAGAGAAGCCAGTCCCGAATCGATTGTTCTTTTAAAACTTCTTGTAATTGTTCAATTTTCTCTTGATCTCTTATCGGTTGAACAACTTGCATGAATAGCACCTCACATGACCATAATCAAATTTCATTGTATGTATCTATATTTTGCTATTGCATATGAACTCAAGGTACTCTATTCTATCAATCCTCCTAATTATTGTATGTTACATATTGTATCACAAATTTGATAAATGATCTATGCCTTTTCCTGTTCTCAAACGGTAATATCTACGGTATAATTCTTAATAGAGAACGTTTTCATCGTTTAATCACTCATGGAGGGAGGCCACGTACATTGTTAAAAGTTGCTAGGTTTCTATTCATCCTTCTCATTTTCAGTGCTATTACGTTTCCAGTTTCCGCTTATGCTTCGGGTTATGAGTCAGGCACTTCTCAGAAAAACAGTTTCTTATCACAGCTTACTTCTTTGTTTAATCTGAGTAAATTGTGGAGCTCAAGTACAAACCAGAACAACAATAGCAATAATAGTAATAATAACAACAATAATAATCACAATAGCAACAACAACAGCAACAACAGCAACAACAACAGCAATAACAACAGCAATAACAACAACAGCAATAACAACAATCATAACAGCAATAATAACAACAATAATAATAACAATCACAACAACAATTGGTATGACGACTGCTGGGACGACATCGATTGGGGCAATCATGATTGTCCGGAATCCTATGATATTTGGAAAAAGTGGTTCTGCTATTAACCAACAAAAAACTCCGTCAGCATCAGCTGGCGGAGTTCTGTCGGTTATGGCTGCTTCGTTTCCAGAACAAACACGGTAATTTCAGGCCGGCAATTGAATCTTATGGGAAACAATGTAGTTCCTATTCCGCGGTTTGTGTAAACGTGAAATTCACTTTTTTCGAAGGTATAAAGTCCTACCTGATACTTTTGTCCCAGGTCCGGTGTAAATAGGCTCCCGTAAAAAGGAATCCGAATTTGTCCGCCATGACTATGACCTGAAAGCTGCAAGGCAACAGGAAATTTCAAGGCAGTATCAGCGAAATCCGGCTCATGTGCAAGCAGCAGCACGAACTCGTCTTTTTCGGTCCCCTTTAACGCGAGAGGCAGATCCGGTTTACCATGGAACATTTCATCTATTCCTGCTATCCATAAACGGCTATTCCCGCGTACAATGGACCTATTTGTGTTGACTAGGACAGTAAAGCCGGATCGTTCAAGTACATCCTTGACCCGTTTAGGGTCCAGGCGCATATCGTGATTGCCGAGAACCGCGTATTTGCCCAATCTGGCTTGAAGCCGCGATAGAATCGGGATCACATCGTCATTTATTTGACCATAGTTAGAATCAAATAAATCTCCTGTAAAACAAATCAAATCAGGCTCTTCCCGCTGAACTAGCTTAACCACTCGAGCCAATTGGCCCAAGCTATAGTACTTACCGAGATGTGTGTCGCTGAACTGAACAATGCGCATGCCCGCGAATGCTGCCGGATACCGATGATACGCAAGAGGAACTGTATTTAACTGAATCCAATACCGCTCACCAAAGATGCCATATAGACCGCTTACTCCCGCAAGCGTCGCCAAAGATCCTACCGCAGTCATACTATACTTAAGAAATGCCCTGCGATTCATACGTTTATTGGTCACTAAATGTCCCCTTCCCTTACGAGTATCTCTAGGCCTAACTGCGGATGCTCATGCGGAATTTGTCGAGGGGAATCACATAAGCCTCGATACAATTTGTATAATTTTAATATGATCGGGATTGATTTCGCGGAAAAAACGTGCGATAATAAATTACCAGATACGATTTGTATCACAAAGAATGCTTTGGAGGGGTCACTTGTGAATCATCAGATGCATCAGACGGATTTGGAAGAACTTGATACGGAGTGGATCGAACTTATTATGAGCGCACGTAAGATGGGTTTTACGATGGACGAAATTCGCGCATTCCTAAGAAGCCCTTTCCAAACGACTCAAAAATCACAAAATTCAGCTGAAAATGATCCTTGTATGTCCCCATAGATCTACACAAGGTTATCTGGATTATTCATCGTTTGGTCGCTTCATTCTCCATTTGTTAAAATCCAGAAATTCGCGAAACTGCTGCTTATCGACCCCAGATGACATCGCTTCTTTAATAATGTCATACCATTCCTGATCGAGCTGAGGCCCATCCTGAGATGTCTCATCCTGCTCATCGATTAATCTCTCGACAGGCACTTTAAGGACAGCTGCAATTTTCTCAAGAAACTGAATAGAAGGATTCTTCTGAATATCCCGCTCCAAGCTGCTAATATAGGATTTAGCAACCCCTGCACGTTCAGCAAGTTCTGTCAATGACAGGCCCTTCTCTTTCCTCAATTGTTGAACACGTTTTCCAATCATTTCATATCTTCCCTTATCTCAAAGTGATGTGTGCTCTCATAATTATATCAGAATTTCCTCCAAAGAACAAATATGTTTCTTATTAAGAACAATAAGAAAAAAGCCCCCTGCGGGGCTTTTGCTTCAAGCTTGGATTTAACAGCTTGTATTTCTTGTAGACCTTGTAGACGGATAACACATATCTATAACAGCAGTCAGTATCGTGCAAACCGATGACTTGGGAATGCTCACTAGTTAACTTTATCATTATGCCATTTCATGAACTCTATCAAAATTTTCAATTCATGAATACGTTCTTTGGCGATACCTGATTGTTTCAAATCAGCTATAAAATCCATCCATTCTTGATCCAGTTGATGATTCGTTCCCGTATCTTCCGTAATTTTCAATAAGAGTTTAAGATCAACGTTAAGAACCTCTGCAATTTTTTCTATGACATGAATGGAGGGGTTCTGTTTGAGATTTCTTTCGATATTACTTAAATAGGATTTGGAAATACCTGTCCGCTCTGAGAGCTCAGACAATGTGTACCCCCTCTGCTTACGTATACTTGAAATATTTTGACCGATCATGGTTATCATCACTCCACGGTGACACTTTTGGCAAGATTTCTTGGCTTGTCAACATCGCAACCTCGATATACGGCTGCATAATACGCAATTAATTGTAACGGAATAACCGAAACCAGCGGGGTAAGATGCTCGTGAATGGCAGGCAGAACGATCTGATCGTGCTTTTCCTCCATCCCTTCCATGCTGATCATACAAACATGAGCACCACGTGCCAGAACCTCTTGGACGTTGCTCCTAATATTGCCCCTGATATGAGATTGGGTTAAAAGTGCAATAACTGGAGTGCCCTCTTCAATTAAGGCAATGGTTCCATGTTTCAATTCTCCACCGGCAAACCCTTCGGCTTGAATATATGAAATTTCCTTAAGCTTTAATGCGCCTTCCAGACATGTGTAGTAATCCATGCTTCGCCCTATAAAAAAGCAAGTGCGTGACGTATTTAAATACTTCCATACGTTCTCTTCCATCATCTCCTTCTTGTTAATCATAATTTCCATCGCATTCGCGGCAATACTTAACTCGTGGAAAGGGTTGATCTCCTGTTTAATTCCTTTTGCATGCGCGTTGTCAAATGCTAGTATCGCTAATACAGCAATTTGTGCTGTATAGGCTTTTGTTGAGGCTACCGCGATTTCGGGTCCAGCATGGGTGAGTAACGTGAAGTTCGCTTCACGTGCTAACGTGGAACCTGGTACATTGGTAATCGTCAATGTCGGATAGCCTAACTGCTTGATGGCTACTAATACACCTCTGCTATCCGCCGTCTCTCCGCTTTGAGAAATGAAGATAAAAAGGGGGTTCTTGGAGAGAATCGGTCTGTTATATAAAAATTCACTTGCGATATGAGTTTCAACGGGGATTTCGGCTATTTTCTCAATCAACTGTTTACCGACCAATCCCGCATGATAACTTGTTCCACAAGCAATGAGATAGATACGATCCGCTTCCTTCATACTATTACGAATGTTAGGATCGATGATCAAATCACCATTGCCATCTTGGTATTTGTAAACGATTTTGCGAATGACAAAGGGCTGTTCGTCAATTTCTTTCAGCATATAATGCGGATATATCCCTTTCTCAATATCACTAGCATCAAGCTTGACTTGAAAAGGCCTTCTCTGCATGTGCTCTCCGCTCAAGTTTTTAATCGTTTTTGAATGTTGGCGAAGAATGACCATTTCCTCATCCATCAATTCCACGAACTGATTCGTTAGCTGCAACATCGCCATAGCATCGCTTGCAATAACATGAAAGTCTTGGCCTAGTCCAATGAGCAAAGGGCTTTTATTTTTACCAACATAAATCGTATGGATATCTTCGTCATCTAATAAAGCAACGGCGTAAGAACCTTTCATTGTGACGAGCAATTGCCGAAAGGCTTCTTCAACCTCTAAGCCGCTTTCCACTAATTTCTCCATTAACTGGACAATCACTTCCGTATCCGTATCGCTTGAGAAAGGGACTCCAGAAAGAAATTGCTGCTTGATTTCCTCGTAGTTCTCAATAACCCCATTATGGACAATCGTGAAGCGACCGCTGTTGCTTTGATGAGGATGTGCATTTCTGCGGCTAGGTTTGCCATGTGTCGCCCATCTCGTATGGCCAATACCAACTAACGCTGTCTCCTGATGATCAATCACATCGTTAAGCGCAGCTATCCGTCCCTGTTCTTTGTAAACATGTATACCTGTTGCATTCAATAAAGCTATTCCGGAAGAATCGTACCCTCTGTATTCTAGTTTTTCCAAACCTTTAATCAAGATTGATTTCGCATCCTGATTACCGATATATCCTACAATTCCACACATTTTAAATCTCCTTTGAAATAAAATTCTTAATAAAGAACAATTGAGTAATAATTAGTTATAAATTGAATACATGATCCAATTCCCACATAAGTTTTTAAAAAGGGAGGGATTCTGTCATGTATTCACTTTCGACGAGTGTATGGAAAAAGGCACAACGTACTTACCATAAGGTCTTGCATGCATACAATTCTATACTTTATAGAGACTGTCTTGACATAGAATTGAAAGAAGCACTATTTGAAAAGATGCAGCATCACAGACAGAAGATGAATGAAGGCGCTTAAGCATGGCGCAATGTTAAACACTAAGGCTTTTGGCCTTAATCAATGACTCCTTGATGCATGCGATAACCCGCATCTGCTCATCTTCCGACAGACTGGACCCGGATGGTAGACAAAGTCCCCTTTTAAACAATTGCTCGGATATAATCTCATTATCACTATGTGGGTAAAACTTAACCCCTTCGAATAGAGGCTGCATATGAAGCGGTTTCCAAACTGGACGTGCCTCGATATTTTGTTCCGCCAATGCTCCTAATAACGATTCAACCGATACACCAGCTTCATTTTCGTCCAAAGTTAACACTGTCAGCCAACGATTCGAACGCGTATTGGGCAGCTCGGGCATAAACTCGATCCCTGGAACATGCGCTAACTCTTGAACATATCTTCTGAAAATCGCTCTCCTGGCGTTAACTCTCTCTTCCAGCACCTCTAACTGAGCTCTGCCAATCCCGGCGAGCACATTGCTCATCCGATAATTATAACCAGTCTGGCTATGTTGATAGTGCGGCGCATAGTCGCGCGCTTGGGTTGCCAGGAAACGAGCTTTATTCAGCTCCTCGCCTTCGTTGGAAACCAGCATCCCCCCGCCGGAGGTCGAAATAATTTTATTGCCATTAAAGGAATAGATGCCAAACTTCCCGAATGACCCGCTCGCTTTCCCTTTATACGTGGAGCCCAACGATTCTGCTGCATCCTCGATTACAGGGATATCAAACGCTTGGCAGATCGCCAAGATTTCATCCATCTTCGCACTTTGGCCATACAGATTAACAACGATGACTGCTTTAGGCAGTTTTTTTTCTTGGGCAGCATCGTATAAGGCACGTTCTAACGCTTGAGGGGACATGTTCCATGTTTCTGGCTCCGAATCAATAAATACCGGTGAAGCTCCCAAATAGACAATCGGGTTGGCACTTGCAACAAAGGTTAGACTTGAACAAAAAACCGTATCTTCCGCTTGAACATCCAGCAGCCGCAGAGCCAAATGAATGGCCGCCGTTCCGGAGCTGACCGCAGCCGCGTCGTTAACCCCCACATAGGAGGCAAGCTCTTTCTCAAATGCATCGACATGAGGGCCAAGTGGAGCGATCCAATTGGTATCAAAAGCATCTTGAATATAGGTCATTTCATTCCCGCTCATGTGTGGAGGGGAAAGATATATTCTTTTTGTATGCGTGAACACTGGTTATGCACTCCCTTTATATGGGTTCTTGTGACAAAAAAAGCGCCTTGGGCGCTATTAGGCGAACTTTCGGCTGCTTATAATTTTTGCCGGGGTTCCTACTGCTGTGCTATTCGTCGGGATATCACTAATTACTGTGGCACCTGCTCCGATAATCGCCCATTCTCCGATGCTTTTCCCAGGAATGACGGTCGCTCCCGCACCTATCATAGTCCCTTCTTTTACAATCACGGAGCCGGTAAGTGTAGCTTTAGGAGCAATGTGGGCATAGTCACCAATGTGATTATCGTGCTCTACAATTGCACCCGAGTTAATAATCACATGATCGCCGACGCATGTATCGGCGCTAACAATGGTATTTGCCATAATAACTGTACCATTCCCTATAGAAGCACTCGAACTGACAATCGCTGTGTGGTGAACGAGTGAAACATAGTTTTCCTTGGCTAGGCCAAGCTTTGTCACAATCGACTTGCGAACCGCGTTATTCCCAATCGCAATCACAAATTTAAGATGACTCATTTGATTCAACAGAAGATGTGCAGAAGAAATCGGACCTATGTATACTTCATTACTTAGAGTTAACTCATCATACTTGTCATCCAGTATGGCGATGATCTTCGCATCACTTTTGGAATGAATCAAATCCCTTATGACCTTACTATGGCCACCTTCACCAATAACGACTAAATCCAACCTGTACCAAACCCTTCATGATAGATTTGATCCGGAGAATTTCTCCATGGTCACATGATTCCCGTGGCTGATTCCATCCGACTTGATCACTTTAACAAAAGTTAAAGCTAGAATTTTGATATCGAGGAGAATGCTTTGGTTTTCCACATACCAGACATCGAGCCTGAACTTCTCTTCCCATGAGATTGCATTTCTACCGTTAACTTGAGCCCAACCCGTAATGCCAGGACGCACTTGATGGCGCTTGGCTTGCTCTTCCGTGTATAGTGTCAAATAATCCATTAACAGCGGCCTTGGACCTACTAAACTTAAGTCTCCCTTAATCACATTCACCAATTGGAGTAACTCATCAAGGCTGTATTTTCTAAGGAATTCCCCAAAGGAAGTTAATCGAATTGAATCCGGCAATAAATTCCCTTCGTTGTCCCTTGCATCTGTCATGGTCCGAAATTTATAGATATTAATTGGCTTGCCGTGCAATCCTGGTCTTAACTGTGTGAAGATAATCGGTGATCCTAACTTTACTCTAACCAAAACAGCGACAATGCCGATAATCGGGGAAAAAAGGAGTAATAAAGGAATTGAGATTAGTAAATCAAAAAATCGCTTCATCATGATCATGCTCCTATTGGTCTTAACTAAAAATTTTGATTTCAAACGGTTAAGTTTCCATACAAAGTAATTGGACTTCTGGGTGCTATGACCATCAACAGCTACTAACCACTGTTTATCATCCGTCATTAACTGGTCGATATGGTGCATCCCATCTTTTCTCCAATCGCCTTCTTTTTTCGAACCGCATAAGACTAAGGAGATTTCCTCTTCCTCATATTCAAACTCCGTTAGCTTGTTTACCTTAAAGACTCTCACTGAATCGCCATAATGAGGATAATCCGCTTGGGTATACCTATAGATCGTTCCATCTGAAAGAATGAATCTTCCTCCGGGTCTGCTAATCATCAAGTTACTAGTAATTAATGGGCTTTGGGGATGTGCGAGATAGGGTCCTTCCAATTGCGCTGAATGGAATAAGTGAAGATTCCCACCCTCAGTCCCTGCAAAAATCCACCATTTATTAGCGTATCTGATAATGGAGGGGTCCATGAAGTTACCTTCCAGCAGCTCACATGCAACTTCCCATTCATAAGGAAACCGCTTGGCTTTGTACAATAAAACACGATTGGTTTCAATCGTTTCAGGAAGCATGAACATCTCGTCCTCAACTTTAAAAACATGAGGATAAGATAGATGGAAGTTTTCACTTAGAACGACTTGTTGATACTCCCATTTCAACCCATCTGCACTTATGGCTAAGCCAATTTGCCCACGTTCAAGTTCTTTATTAAAGATCTCAAAAAACAAATAAAACCTTGAATCATCCTTGAGAATAAAGGGATCTGCTACAAATTCAGCTGGCACATCACTTACGTCTGAGGCATGTATAGACGGTTTATCCACGTCCAATTCAGTTTCATTTAGTAATGTTGTTATCATGTCAGCGGAACTGAAAACCTTGATCGACCATATCTGAGCAACAATTCCCTTCTTCATAAGGGAAATTAACGTCTTTAGTTTTTTAATAAATTTCCGATTTATAGGGAACAAACTTTAATCACCCTTCAGTCAGTACCGACATACGCATGAGTAAGCCCCCGCTATACCGTTATTTCTTCTTCCTTTTTATGAAAACCGTATGGATTATGGGCTTGCCACCTCCAGGAATCAAGACACATCTCTTTAATGCCTCTCTGAGCACTCCATCCTAACTCACGTTTAGCCTTGTTCGGATCCGAAAAACAGACGCCTATGTCACCTGGCCTTCGATCTGTCATCGTATAAGGAACATGTTGTCCAGTTACACTTTCAAATGCTAATACCATTTCCACAACGCTATAACCCTGTCCCGTACCAAGGTTGTATGCCTCTACTCCTGTACTCGCCATAACCTTCTCCAACGCTTTCACGTGCCCACATGCCAAATCGACAACATGAATATAATCTCTGACACCTGTGCCATCTACAGTTGGATAATCATTTCCATAAATCATTAATTCCTTTAATCTCCCTACTGCCACTTGGGTAATGTAAGGCATTAAATTATTCGGTGTGCCGTTTGGATCTTCGCCTAATCTACCACTGCTATGAGCCCCAATCGGGTTAAAGTAGCGTAACAACGCAATGCTCCATGTTGGATCGGACACGTACATATCCTGCATGATCTCTTCGATCATCAGTTTTGTACGACCATAAGCATTCGTTGCGCCTAGAGGAAAGTTTTCTGTAATTGGCACTTGATCCGACATGCCATATACGGTGGCTGACGAACTGAATACGATTTTTTTCACCGCATATTCCTGCATAAGCTCACATAACACGAGCGTGCCCGTTATATTGTTGTGGTAATATCGCAGTGGTAAACGAACGGACTCGCCAACTGCTTTTAACCCTGCAAAATGAATCACAGCTTCGATTTTATTTTGTTTAAAGACCAACTCTAAATCCTGGCGGTTTAACAGATCAATCTGATAAAATGCAAAGTCCTTACCTGTTAGTTCTTTTACTCGTCTCAAGGACTCTAGACTGCTATTGCTTAAGTTGTCAACAACAACAATGTCGTATCCTGCGTTCAGTAACTCTACACAGGTATGACTTCCGATATAGCCGGCTCCACCGGTTATAAGTATTGGCATTTTGAACCTCCTGACTGTTGGTTAAAATTTTAGGTAGTCACTTCGATAAAAGAGATGTAAAGTAACCACGTTTTCATAGTAAAAATAAATTAGATAGAAACCTAAAATGGCGTAATAGATAAACTTTCGTTCTCTCTTTACAAATAAACTGATCACCCATGACATGAGAATGATATTGTATAATCCAAAATAGATGGTAAACCTGGCAAAAATCCAATTTTGTGTCGCGACCGCCATGACAACAAAATTCAATAAAGACATGTTCACAACATAGTCACCGTAAGGAAATAACTCTCTTAGTTTATTTCTTCCCAGGTATGCGAAAATCAAGGGAACCGCTCCGATGGCCACCCGAATAACGTTAGCTCCGCCTTCTTGGAAATCTTTATACTCGCTATAGTGAGTATCAGCAATTGCAGTGAATATGGCATCAGATATTACGCTATATCCTAGAATCAATATCATTGCCAAAGATAGTAGAACAATCGTTGACGCTGTCCAAGCCTTTCTTCTTACAATGAAGTAAATTGGTATAAGAATTAGAGCACTACCATGAAATAAAGAAGCGAATAAAACCACAAGAAAATACTTCTTCCAGTTTCCTTCAAACAAGAACTTGGTAGCAGCAAATACTATTGCAGAAGCAAGAAATTGCCTAACCCCGTTCATGGAAACAATATAAAGTCCTGAGGTTATGTATAGGTAGATACTTAAATCAAACAATCTTGAATATTTGTATAACACATAAATAATGAGCACATTAGTCACTAATGCTGTGATAAATATTAACAACTGTGGATCATCAGTGATTTTTTGCAATATCATTTGTAAAATACCGAAGCCTATATCCTTCTCAGCTTTCACTTGTTCCCACGTGTAATTATTTAATTTGTAAGAATACATATAAAAGAAGGTATCACCAATATTATTGCGAAGCCCGGCTATTACTACGAATGTTGCCATAACGATAGCCGCCAACCATTTATTAGGCTTTACCGCTATAGCCTCAGCACCAATTGCCACAGGTTTGGCCAAACGTCTTGAAAAATAGGAAGCGATATAGACGACAATCAGATTAACCCACAGTATGGCCATTGTTGTTTTCCTTTCGAGTCCTATGTGACACTCGTTTTTCTCATTACATACCAATAAAGCAGGACACCAAGCGGGATGGCGAGAAGAGTGAGCAGTTTCGCAGGTGTTTCCTTCATGAAATTGCGATTACCGGAAGTCAGGCTGCTAGACACATAATGGATAGACTGCCTGAATTTAAAGGGTGAACTAGCGAACGGCAGCTTCATAAGCTCCTTACGATAAAAAGCAAAACCTCTAGGGTTCTTGCGGTACTGCTTTAGCATGTTCATAGATGAGCCGTCCGGTAAATACTCCACACAGCAGAGCACTTCATTCATAAGAAGCAATTCATACTGCTCGTCTAACTTATAGTACTTATAAGCTAAGCCAACATATTTTTCATTTTCGAAAATAGGGTAAGGATGCTCCCGTGTAAGGGCTGTTCGATAAACCAGCTTTTTATCCCCGGTCACGCCATGTTTGCTGTATAGCTGAAATAGCGTTGAACGCTTCATATTCTCCGGCAGCTTCGTGCCGATAATACGGCCATCTGTAAAAGAATCAAGCCCAACGATTCCACTTACATGCTCGCTACCGTGTAACTCCCAAAAAGTGTTAATTTGTTCCACAGCACCATCCGGCATATAATCATCGGAATCTATACATACGTTTAACTCTGTATCGATTAACCTGTAAGCTGTATTATGAGCGCCATGCATCCCCTGATTTTCCTGACGGTGATATCGAATTTGGATTTCATTCTCCGAGATCCAACCTGCCACTAATTGTTCCGTATTGTCCGTCGAGCCATCGTCTATAATCAGCCAAACGAAATCTTTGGACGTTTGTCGCTTAAGGCTCTCGTAACAAACATGCAGACAATAAGCTCTATTATATGTAGGTGTAAACACAGTAAGTTTCTTCATCCAATCACCTCAATACGCCTAAATAAAACCCTTCCGTCCAAGCAGCGCTGTTCTTAATGTCGTATCCATTGTTCGATAAAGAGAACATTGGGATATGCCTCGGTAAATTTCTTGCGATAACGCTATTTATACGATCAATCCAAACCGACTTGTTTTCCAACGATATCCGCTCAACCAATTGAATGCCCATATCCACTTCCTGAGTAATCTCATCGGATATGAGACAAGGCAAACCGGCCCCCTGCGCTTCAATGAGTGTAACAGGCAAACCTTCATGTAAAGAGGGAAATACAAACATATCAAAAGCTTGGAGTAATCGTGTAATGTCACTTCGTACGCCAAGAAACTTTACCTTATCTTGTAGATGTAAAGTTTCTACTTTCTTTTCGATCTCTGCACGCAATGGTCCATCTCCTGCTAAGATAAGGACTGCATTAGGTTTCTCTTGTTGCAACTGCGCGAAGATATCGATAAGAAACGAATGATTTTTCTGATGTGCAAACCTTCCAACATGCCCTAAAACATAACTCTCCGAAGGAAGTTCCAGCTCTTGTCTAACTTGCTCTCTAATCTCAGGAGAGAATGCAAACTTCTCACTCTCAATCCCATTTTTTAAAATCATCGCTTTCTTCACCTTGTTTGCAAACAACCATTTCGCTGCTTTATTCGAGCATGCTACAAAATGAGTTGCACAGGAGGATATAAATGTTCCAGCGACCCATTTGTAGACTCTGGCGGCAACTCCACCCTCACTACTTGTATTATGGCTGTGAGCAATCCGGACAGGTGCGCCTGCTTTCTTCGCGGCCCGCAAAACAAAACCACTCATTTTATCCATATGAGCATGCACAATTTGGTAATGGGGATGTGTCTCAAAGAATTGCTCCAAAGCTTGCATATATTTCGTATGACCTATATCTGATACATAGGGAATTCGATGAATTCTTCCGCCCATCTCTTCGATTTCAGCATCGAAAACACCAGGTTTACTGGTGAGAAAATCAAATTGAACCTTTGATCGATCCATATTGCGATATAAGTTCATGAGCAGGGTTTCAGCCCCACCTCGATTCATATTGACGACGACTTGCAAAATCCTTATTGGATCGCCCACATGACATCCACCTTTTCGTTCATGTATAGGGAATAGATACTTCTTTTCTCATTTAGCACAGTCTGAATTGCATATCTGATCTCAACAATATTTCTGCCGTGCTCGCCAAGCTTTGATCGAAGATCCTTACTCTGTGCTAACTGCTTGATCTTCATTGCCATTGCCTCATAATCATTGGGCTCTACAATCCAGCCATTGTTATCATTAAGAACCAGCTCTCTATGTCCTCTATTGCTGCTAGCAACTACTGGAAGAGCACAAGCCATAGCCTCCATCATATTTACAGGCAACCCTTCACGCAGACTTGATGCAACAGCAACATCGCACATTGGCAGTATGAGGTGAATATCATCTCGATAGCCCAGAAAATCAATTTGATGTTCCACACCTAACTCTCTAGCAAGATTACGGCACTGCTCTTGTAGAGGTCCTTCACCTGCAAGCAACAGTTTAGTATTCGGGACATCTTTCTTAATCAGGGCTAAAGCCTGAACGAGCATTTGCTGATTCTTGTTCTGATTAAACTCTGCAGCATAAAAAAGGAGGATATCCTCTGAACGGTAACCGGCCTTTTCTTTCAACTCATACTTATGTAAGTCATTTATGGGATGGAATCGAACGGTATCTACGCCTACACCATGCACATGTTCTATTCGACCTGCTCGGAAACGGCGGTCAACGGCCAATTGATAATCTTCTTCATTAATCGTTATTAGACAATCAGTCAAATAAGAAAGGATTTTTTCAAGTGGATAATAAACCGTCCAGTTAAGCAGTGAAGCCCCCTTGCAAAAGTGAAACCCATGAGCGGTGTAGATCACTTTCGTCCCACTCTTGCGTGCTTTCCGCGCTGCTAAACGTGCGAGCACACCACCCATTGGCGTATGGCAGTGAATGATGTCATACTTATT
Organism: Paenibacillus sp. WC2504; assembly: GCF_052682475.1. Classification (NCBI taxonomy): domain Bacteria; kingdom Bacillati; phylum Bacillota; class Bacilli; order Caryophanales; family Paenibacillaceae; genus Paenibacillus; species Paenibacillus sp. WC2504. Next base: position 1,130,043 of record NZ_JBQZFH010000001.1, on the reverse strand, counting down.
TTCATCTATGAGTGACTTTAACTCTCCATAGGCTTTAAGGTTTTTTAATTTAAAAGGGGACCTTTGGATGGCAATATTAAACTTTGCATCCACATAAGGAAGGTCCATATCACCGTTAGCGGCAACATGGACCTCCCACCCCTGTTCCTTAAACCACTTCATGTAAGGTAAATGAAATGCCTTAAAATGATAATCAACAGTGGCACATAAAAGCACTTTTTTAGACATCTGTATCCCCTACTTAATTAATTCTTTCTCCAGAACGGAAGAAAGATATTTGAGTAAATCGAATCTTAAATCCTCACGTTGCAAGGCGTAATTGATCGTGGTTTGTATGAATCCCAATTTCTCACCCACATCGAATCGTTCACCATCAAATTCATAAGCATAGACCGATTCGAGCGCATTTAACGCTTCAATGGCATCCGTAAGCTGTATTTCTCCTCCGGCGCCTGGTTTCTGGTCATTCAGAATATCAAAAATTCTTGCTGTCAAAATATAGCGGCCCATGATGGCAAGATTAGACGGAGCCTCTTCTTTCTTAGGTTTCTCCACCAAATGATTGATGCTGAATAGCTGCTTTTCAATTTGTCTTCCATCGACAATGCCATAGCGGGATACTTCATCGTCAGAAACGTGCTTGACACCAATGATAGAGGAATGGCGATACTCATATTGATCCATCATTTGCTTCAAACACGGCTTATCCGCACGAACAATGTCATCTCCTAACAACACAGCGAATGGTTCGTCTCCTATGAACTTTCGTGCACACCAGATCGCGTGCCCCAGACCTCTTGGCTCCTTTTGGCGGATATAATGAATATCTACTTTTGACGATTTCTGAACTTCGGTCAATAAGTCAAACTTTTGTTTTTCAAATAAATTCTGTTCAAGTTCGAAGGAATTATCAAAGTGATCTTCAATCGCTCTTTTGCCTTTACCCGTTACAATAATGATATCTTCAATTCCCGATTCCACTGCTTCTTCTACGATATACTGAATGGTCGGCTTGTCGACAATGGGAAGCATTTCTTTAGGCATAGCCTTCGTTGCAGGCAGAAATCTTGTACCCAAACCGGCTGCTGGGATAATGGCTTTACGTACTTTCATGGATTCAAAACTCCTCTTTAAACGATTGAGATTAATTTTTTTGGAATTGGAATGACATGACTATTGGCTAGATTCAACAATTGAGTTCTTAGGCTCTCTTTATCTAGTGTGGTGTAGGTGGATATCATTTCTTTTATTTCTTCCATGTACAATTCCGATGTTTTCCCGATATAAATCTTAGGATAAACCTGTCTTTCATTGATTTCATCGCTATTTAACAACTCTTCAAAAAGCTTTTCCCCTGGCCTCATACCCGTAAATTCAATTCCTATATCTTCTAGCGAGTTTCCAGAAAGCTTGATCAGGTTTTTGGCCAAATCAACAATCTTTACGGGTTCTCCCATATCAAGGACAAATATCTCCCCGCCTCTGGCTAACGCACCTGCTTGAATGACTAATCTGGAGGCTTCTGGAATCGTCATAAAGTAGCGGATCATGTCAGGATGAGTGACGGATACGGGACCACCTTTTACAATCTGCTGTTTAAAACGAGGAATGACGCTGCCACGACTTCCTAGCACATTGCCGAAACGAACCGCCACGAATTTCGTGTTACTGTTTCGATCCATATCCTGAATAATCATTTCAGCCATTCTTTTGGTGGCACCCATGACACTGGTTGGATTCACAGCTTTATCCGTAGAGATCATGACGAACGTATCTACCGCACTTTGGCTTGCCGCTATGGCTACATTCATCGTACCTATCACATTGTTTTTAAATGCCTCTTCAGGATTTCTTTCCATTAAAGGCACATGTTTATGAGCAGCGGCGTGATAGACAACGTCCGGATGATATTTGTTCATGATCGACATCATCTTCTTAACATCTTGGATATCTGCGATTTCCGTGAAGAACTCAATGGATGTAGACTCGTATAAATCTTTTAATTCCATTTCGATGGAATAAATACTGTTTTCACCATGGCCTAATAGAACCAGCTTCTGAGGAGTAAACTTCGCGACCTGACGGCAAATTTCAGAGCCAATCGAACCACCGGCGCCAGTTACCAATACCACTTTATTCGTGACATATCCTGAAATACTATCTATATCCAAATCGATAGGATCTCGGCCTAATAAGTCTTCTACCTGCACATCCATAAAGTGATTTACCGAAAGTTTTCCGGATACCAGATCTTCTAGCTTGGGGAGAGTTTGCGTCTTTGCGTTGGTTTTTGTGCATTCCTGGAAGATAAGGTTTAAATCTTTTTTACTTAGGGAAGGGATAGCAATGATGATATTATCAATATTTAGCTCTTTAACCGCTCGTTCTATTTGATCAATTCCCCCAATAACAGGAATCCCCAAAATATCAAGATTGTGAATTTTCACATTATCATCAATGAATCCTACAGGAAACATTTCAGTATCGTTGTTTTTAATCAATTGTCTGACCACCATGGTTCCAGCTGACCCAGCGCCCACAATCAGTGTTCTTTTCTTCACGACTGACTTCTTAATATAAGTATTCCGAATGATCCGCCAACAGAAACGAGAACCTCCGATAAGAATCATATGCAGCATCCATGTCACCGCAAGTAACCGGAAGTAAATATCATGAATGATCAACTGCTGAACACAAGCGACGGTAATTAACGAGTAGGTAGTAGCTTTTATAATAAAAATGAGTTCCCCAATGCTCGCATGTTCCCAAGCTTTCTTATAAAGCTTATACACGAAAGAAAATATATGATGACTAAGTAGTAAGGTGATGGAGCTAACAACCAAAGGCAACGTGATTACGTCTAGACTTGCACTCAATAAAAAACGACTAAAGAAAATGGAAGTGATAACGATAAAGGAGTCAATGAAGACTAATAAAGATAATCTTTGTCGATATGACAAATGAATGCACCCTCTCACTAAAGTTCTTAAGTATAAGGCCTTTGTTAAAAAGACCATATAATTAAATCCTTTAATTTTATTAGGGCATCTAACCCCGCCTCGCACCACACTTTTGACGACTCGCGTCTAAGGTCAATTCAACCCACAGCATGGCCGAGTGCCTCCGTTGATAACGGTTAGGAGGCATCACCGAAGTAAGTTTAATGTTAGCTACTTGTGTGGCATCTGATCTAATACACCCAATGAGGTGTTCCATATAAAGAACAAAAGGGATTACCTAGACCCGGAAAATTTTATAAAGAACGTTTTATCTTGTAAATGTTCTTTATAAAGAACTTATGTGTAGAATTCCGTGCCTTTAACAGATTTCCATTTCTCTTAGCTCAATTGTAGTTCTTTATAAAGAACGTGTCAACGAAAAATATTCTGAGACCAACTAAATAGCCCCGATTAACTCGAGGCTTGAAGAGTTCTTATTTAAATAGATTGTTTTCCATTTTCGTCACTTTTGCTTTTTGATCATTATAACTTAATTTTTCTAAAATATTCATGATGCCAGCTCTTACAACATTAGTTCGTACTTCAGTTATTCTTGAAAACATGAAAGCAATTGTGCACATGAAGGCTACGAGCAATATTTCAATTAGTACAGATAATAAGTTAGGTTGTAACCCCTTAAAGCCATTTTTAGCTGCCCAGTAATAAACAACATTAATAATGGGATAATGAATTAAATAAAGGCTAAATGAAAAACTGGCTATCAACTTTGAGGTCTTTTCAAACCATTTATTTTTACTTTCTGGCTTTGTTTCCTTTGCAGTACCCTGCATAAATATGTAAATTAAAAGGCCTAGAGATAGCCCTATAAAAAGATCTACAATAAATAAGTTGTTTGTATCGTGATCAACAAATAACCTGCCGTTGTTTACCAGCGGTCTCATGAACATAGCCAAACAAACAAGCAAAAGTGACGCGGTCATAGTAAATTTATTCTTTACTCTTGAAGTAGCTGGCAGAAGTAACACAAGCATTCCCACTAACCATATTAAGAAATAATAGCTCATCCGTTGCCCAATCAGGAGTATGATAGCTAGAGCAATGAAAAGGTACACAACTTTCAAGATTTTTTTCTGATTCCGAAGCAGCAAAATAATAGCAGGAAATAGCATGTAATACCAAAACTCATAACTCAGACTCCATAATGGCCCGTTTGACCCATAGCTACCGACATATATATTTTGCAGATAAAATAGATTCCCAACAAATTCCTTAATATTGCTGTAATTATCAATATACCTATTATAATCAAAAAAATGACTAGCTAACTTATCAGCGATAACTGTTAAACATAAAGCAGGAATTAATACTACGTAAAGTCTTGACAATCGATTCACAAGGTATGTTTTCCAAGACCATTTGTTATCCATGATTGATTTTAGAACGGATCTCGATATAAACAATCCACTAAGAACAAAAAAAACTATAACGGATGGTCCTCCAAGTAAGTTAAGAAGATACAGTAATTTAATAATTGCAGTGGGGTTCTGTAAATATCCATAGCCCAGGAATAGTCTAGATCCTAGATGTTCCATCAATACTAGAATTGCAGCTAGCCCTCTTAAAAAATCCAAATAAATAGATACTCTTCCCTCTAATAAGCTATTAGCCTTTAAGAAATTATTATAAAATTTATTCACATTTTCACCTCTGCTATTTAATATTACAGTCAATATCTCCGATTGTAGTTCTTTATAAAGAACGTGTCAACGTATACTATTTTTAGTAGTTTAGCCCATTATGACGCTAAATTGGAACTATTTTATCTTGTAAATCATACACTACTAGAAAAATAGAACGAGGTGAATGTGGGTGATAAAAGCTAATCTTGGTGACCTTGATGACATTAATTTAACGGACAATCTCCCTACTAACAATGACGTGCTGACTTATGACAGTACTCAATCCAGTTGGATTCCAAAGAAACCTACAAGCGGCGCTGTTACTAATCCATTTGTCATTGATTTAAACAGATGGAACATAAAAAATGATGGCACTGACCCCGCTGCTACAACAAAAGGCATTAATGACGCACTTATTTGGGCAAAATCACAAAATATTACTCATTGCATATTGCCAAGCGGTACTTATAAATTAAGAATCGATAGCACATCCTTCACATGTATTCTTATGCAAAGCGATATGCACTTTGAGATGACTGATGGTTGTATTTTACAATTGGAAACGAATTCATCACCTTGGTATAGGATCTTCAGTTTGAAAGGTGTAACAAATGGAAGGATTTCTGGTGGAGCAATCGTGGGTGACAAGAAAACACATATATACCAACTAGGCATAAAATTTGTAAGAGGAGGAGTTAATGCCGATGGCTCGCTAAACAATAATGCTAACTTCATCCGTAGCCAAATAGTGGACAGGTATAGTAATCCCGGGTTATTAAAAGCCTTCAGGCTTTGGAGTATCAGTGGAGTAACAGCCTCAGGTTATAACTTCTATCAATACAAAGATACGATATCCACTAGTACGTTAGTTGGGTCCAGAACGAACGGACAATTCGCCCCCGCAGCCCCAACAGGACGTGGATGGTTTGCAGAAATTGAGAATGCCAACAAAATGATTTTCGCCATCGACATTACTTCAAGCCCGCTAAGTGACGCACAAATTGCACAAATTAATGCGAAAGTTGATTCCCAAAACTACACTCATGAATGGGGACATGGTATTGAACTTGCCGGCTCTAACAATATTGAAATAGATCATATAGATATCAGTAATTGTACTGGAGATGCAATTTTTACTTCCTGGTTAGAATACAAACTTAATCCTTCTGATTACACCCAAGAACAAATGGGATCCAATATCTATATCCATGACTGTGATCTCAATTACTGCAGAAGACAGGGAATTTCTAATGCTGGCTCAACTGATGTAACGATAATAAATAATAAAATTCATCATATTGGTAAAGCTGATGATGGCGTAACTGAAGATGGAACCGCCCCCATGTTTGGCATCGATATCGAGTCCATGTGGTCAGAATCAAACATACCGACATGGCGACCCGAGCTTAATCAAGCTGGTTTAGAACTCAACACTAGAATTTATATTAAAGACAATTATATATATAATAATAGCCGTGGGCACTTCGTGAATGCGGATGGTATTAATGTAGTTCTAGAGAATAACACTTTTGAGGGTTATAATGTTGGCGGAATCAGTTCATATCCGAACAACATGTACGTAAAATACCTTAACAATACAATAATTAATTGTGAACTTGTCGTCAAAGGCGATAATTTTGTAAATGGCGCAATTTGTTATAATGGTAACATTAAAATTGCTGATATTACAGGAGCAGTAATTTCAAATTGTCAGATAAAAAATGGCTTGTTCTATGGCTCAAGTATATATGGATATTTTGGCACTCCAACTGTCGATGTTCCTACAAGCACGTTCACTTATAGTTCGCCTCATGGAATGGGGAATGGTGCAAAGATTTCTTTTGAACAATGGGTTGGCAAAGTCCCTACTGGCATCAGTGTGGATAAACTCTATTACACTGTAAATGTTAAAACAAATAGTTTTCAAGTATCAGAAACACTAAACGGTACTCCTGTAGCGATAACAGACAGTGGTATAACGGGGTTCAACATAAGCAGATTTAATTACGGTAGATGTTATATTTCAGATATTGTTGTGGAACGGGATTGGAGAAACGACAATACGTTATCCCCCAATTTCCAACTGCTTCTGACGGGTGGACTCATTAGAAATGTTACTGTTAAAAACTATGAAATTGATATTCGTCCCCCTGCTAATTATGTAGGTAGACCCTTACAGATAGACGGGATTACCCTTATTGAAGGCGGAGCTAACTTCGAAGGGTGTAATTTAATCAATAGTTTCTTTACCAGAAGTAAAACCGGAGTTCTTGGTGGAGATATTTCTCTCGGAACGAATGATGCACGCTATACAAGAAAATTAGTTATCGATAACTGTTCATTTCAAAATGTAGGAATAAACTTTAATGGAAACGTAACAAACAATCGCAGCACTTTTATCAATTCAAGTATCGGTAAAGCTGATAATGTGAACATGGCTGTCATCAGTACCAGCTATCTTGAAGATACAAAAATTAATTTACATTGGTTAACACGTGATAAATCCATGACAATTGCAAGATGCATTTTCAAAAATGTAACAGCAGACACTAACTCGAATACTAGAATGATCGATAACGTTAGCCTCTAATTGCGATCAGAAAAGGGAAGATTGGGAAATACCCGTCTTCCCTTTTCATTTGTTTAATTGTTATCATTAATATCGTTGGCTTTTAAACTAAAATTAGCATTTTCCAAAATATTACCGTCAATCGTAAATGCAGGTGCACCAATTCCAGCATATATCGTAGATATCCCAATCGCTTCGATATTGGAGGTGATTTTATTACTTCTAATCGATGCCGATAAAATATCATATGGCTTGTCTTTTTGCCAGTAATCATTCATTTTAATAATTTCTGTTGTTTTTGCAGTGATACCACTTGCAACAATCACGTTATTTTCAATTGCAACCTTTTTAGCTGAATCTACCGAAATGGCAGCTGTATTTCCAGTCGTATAAAATGTTGAATTCGTAACTGTAAGATCCAAGTTCGGGTTCCCAGCACTGAGTCCGCCATATCCAGTGAATGAGCAATTATTGAATACATATTCTCCAGACTGCCCTACACTTGGTACTGCTTTCCCCCCATCATTAGGCCCTTTAAATACACAATTGTTGTAGGTCCCCGGCGGCAAATCCAATCCGTAAGTTGAATTGTAATCATTCACTACTAGATTATCAATAATATTCCCTTCAACCTTGCCACCTGAAACTGATCTTAATGAGGGTGCTCCATTGATTGTGATGTTAGTCAAATGAACAGGATTTTGCCATATCGATAAACCTGAATTTGCAGTTCTTTTTGTTATATTAATAACTACATCTGAAGCCGTTACACCAAATGGAACCGAGCTGCTAATAGCAAAGTTCGTATTTGTTACAGTCATCCCTTTAATATTGATATTAGGGCCTTCAAGATGCGTTAGTGAATCACTCATCGTATTTCCTATAAACGTCACATCATGAGCTGCATAAATACTTGTACCTTCAAAATCATTATTTTTTATTGTTGCACCTGTAAACGGGGCTGACACGGCTAAGCCAATCGCTCCAACAGAAGCTAACCGATTACCTTCTAGCGTCCCATCATGACCATCGTAAAAAATAACATCATATCTGCTATTTTTATAGAACTGATTATTTTTGATCGTAATGTTTTCATTGATAAAGCCGTTATCACCCGCTCCTCCTTCCACATCGATTCCTGCCATAGGAGCAGTACCGTCTTTGCCTCCAATGTCATGAAAGCTATTGCCTTGTACCAGAACATTTTTACCACCATTAATGGTCAGTCCTTGTCTGCGATTAAAAGAAGATTCCGAATTCTGAACAGTAACATTGGTCGACTGAACCCTGTTCCATATCTCTAGATATTGTCCTTTTTGAATAGTCCCTTTAAAAGCAAGCCTAATGGAGTCACTCCCAGGAGGAATAGAAATATACTCCCCTTGACTTTGTTGTTTTGCTTTAGATAAGAACGTGCCATCAGCCTTGTAAAAATAAATATCACATTCATTTGAAAGATACTGCGCATTGTCAATAATAACAGTGTGCGTTAACTCATAGGAAGGATGCGTAAGTTTCCAACTCGACTTGCTTCTGACTTTTGTCTGATCTGGTAAAAGCTTTCCGTTGTCGTCAATACCCCCAGCTTCGAAATCCTTCGCATACAAATCCTGCATAGTACCACTTCCGCCGCCTACACAAAGCCCGTCTCCTGTAAAGTTTAGAGTCTTTACACCATCAATAATTACATTGTAAGAACCTTTTGTAATAATCCCATATCCGCTCTCGTGAGTGCCTCCACTCGAATAATCATGAGTATCCCTGTCGCCGCGGTAGGTACCACCCTTAATGGTTACATTCTTGACACCAACGTTTACCAACAATGTCGAATAATCTGCATATGCGTTTGTTTCTTTTTGAATTACAGCTTTATCGTCAAGCCAAAATGTCATGTCACTGACCATATTGATACGTCCGCGAAGGTCCCATTGTCCATTGGTGCCTTTGGCTATGCGATACGTGCCTGCGGGAACTTTGAATACAGTATATCCTTGCTCATGGGCCCAGATAAGTGCATTATTTATTCCATCTGTTGTTTCAGCCGCATGAGAATTATCATTGTAGATATTCCACTTTTTTAAATCCAGCTCATACACACGCTCCTGATTAGACACAGAAAACGTGGTCTGTGCTTCTGAAGCACCAGGCCACGTCGGGAAGAAAAGTATGAACATCAACAATGCCATAAAAACAAGCCTACGCATTTTAAAATTTCACTCCTTATAAAATTATCTTAAACCCAAAACTGTTATTAAGAGTCCTTGAAGCAGTGCTTAACTAATTTTCATTATTTACATACTACGAAATTTATAACCCCCTTTGTTTTTATAGAAATAGAAACGCCACAAAGCGACATACTCCTTCTATTATACAAATATTTGGAAATAATCAGGGACTTTAATTGAGTCTAAATTTTGAATTATTCTTTATTAAGAACATTATACCAGAAGTATTAAATACGACCAAGGACTGAATAGTATATTTACTATGATGTTAACCATGATACAATATGCCGATTGGTGCTAAGTTTGCTTAAATAATGTATCACCAGGATTAATCACCAACATCCCAAGATAATGATTTCAATACAAAAACTCTATTGGAACAGTTGGTATGTCATTGAACTTGAATTGATACATTAAGGATTGTGTTTATTAGGACAATGGCAGCGCAGGTTTAGCCACATGCGAAATCCTATTTTCCTCAGAATACTATGTCTAGTGCGATATGTCATGACACTACAACACCAAAAAGCTAGCTACAGAATCCGTGACACAAATAATACATTAATTTGACCTTATATTTCACAATTATTTGAATAATTCTTTCTGTACAACATTTTCAATATTAGAGTATACTGTTCTTTATAAAGCACAAATTGTTTATCAGTATCCCCTAAAGGAGGAAATTCAATCGATGAATGAAAATTTCACTGGACCATCTAACAGTAAAATAAGCGTGGTTATTCCAATTTATAATGTTGAGAAATGGTTGGAAAATTGTCTCCATAGTGTTCTTAAACAAACCTACGATAATTTTGAGATTATTATTGTAAACGATGGGTCGACCGACAGATCTGCTGAAATAGCAGAGAAATTTGTGAAAAAAGATTTTCGTATTAATTTAATCAGTAAGAAGAATGGAGGCGTTAGCAGTGCCCGCAATACAGGTATGAGCGTTGCAACTGGTAAATATATTACTTTCATAGACCCAGATGATGAACTATCTGAAAACTTCTTTGTCAAGATGTTTAATGTAGCTGAGATAAGAAAATGTGATGTTGTTATCGCAGGATATCAAACCACTCCAACAAATACCAAATTTGCACCCAGATTCAAAACTGAAACAACCATGACAGGAAAAGAGCTTATATTGAGCGCATCTAAAGTACATACAAACAATGATTTGTGCTTTGCGTGGCGAAACCTTTACAATTTAGAAACATTAAAGCGCAACAAAGTTCTATTTAACGAAAATGTACACATTGGTGAAGATACAATATTTAATCTTGAAGCCATATTAAAGTCAGATAGGGTTTGTGCAATTCAAGATATAATGTATTTTTACACTGTAAACAATCAAAATAGTGCAATGAGGGTACCATATAATCCCAAGCTTGAAAGTAGTTTAATTTTACAATACAAAATCAGGAACAAACTTTCCAACGATTTTGGGTTGTTGAATAACAATGAATACAGAAAAGACTTGGCAAACTATTATATTAAAAATATATATAGAATGCTAATTACTAATATAAAAAATAGCCCCGAATGTAGTAAAGAGGATATTGATAGAATTGCCAATCTTGAAATGATGACTGAGAGTGCTAAAGAGATAGGCTTCTTTTATAATTGTAACAATTTGAAAGAATATGCATATTATTTGGCTCTGAAATTTAAACTGGTGTCATTCATTTTCAAAAGAGAATTCTCATTCAACTAACCAGTCGAATGTAATTAATATTCCAATGGGAGATATGTATGAGAACTAAACAATCATTTTATAATATTTCGGCAGGTATCGGTAGTCAAATAATAATAACATTACTCAGTTTCGTCTCTAGAACTGTTTTTATTAATAGCCTTGGTGTTGAATACCTAGGAATCAATGGTCTATTTACAAACATACTTGGAATGCTCTCGTTAGCTGAGGCAGGAATAGGTTCTAGCATTATATACGCCTTATATAAACCAGTTGCGGATAATGATACAAATAAGATCAATATGTTAATGAGACTATATAGAAATGCATTTAGAGCTATTGCCCTTGTTATTTTTATAATTGGTGTGGCATTAATTCCATTTCTAAATTCCATAGTCGGTGAGACTACAATACCTAATATTAAAATAATTTTCTTTATTTTTCTAATAAGCACTTCTTCTTCTTATCTATTTTCTTATAAAGTGTCTTTATTAAATGTTGCGCAAAAAGGGTATATCTCAACTGGAATCTATTCCATATCCTCTATTCTATCTGCGTTGGTTAAAATCGCCATTTTAAAATATACTAATAATTATATTTTCTATCTTATAGCGGATGTTATTATAACAGTTACCACATCAATTTTGTTATCACTATTTGTAAATAAAATTTACCCATATTTAAAGATACCGACATTGAGTAAGCTAGATAATGAAACTAAATCAGGAATAATCAAAAACATGAAGGCACTAATACTTCATCAAATTGGTAGCTACGCTGTGTTTGGTACTGATAACATCATTATCTCAACCTTTGTTGGAGTTGCAGCTGTTGGACTATATTCGAATTACTACATGCTAATCAATATTTGTAGAACCTTCATTAATCAAATTTTCGATAATATCATTCATAGTCTAGGTAACTTAGTTGCAACAGAAGAAAAAAATAAAATTTATAATATTTTTAAAATTACAATGTTCTTTAATTTTTGGATTTATTCTTTTTTTAGTATATTGTTATTCATTACTTTAGATCCATTCATTAGGATATGGCTAGGAACTGACTTCCTCTTAGGTAGACTAGTTCTAATTATAGTTATGATTAATTTTTATGTTACTGGAATGAGACGTTCAATTAATATGGTAAAACAAACCTCGGGTATCTACCATGAAGATAGATACGCTTCATTTGTTGAAGCAATAATTAATCTTATTTTTTCAATTGTTCTTGTGAAGTACTTAGGTATGGCAGGTGTATTCATCGGTACTCTTATAAGCACTCTAACTGTTCCATTCTGGGTAGCTCCATATCTTGTGTATAAAAAAGTCTTTGAAAGGTCTCTTTTCTACTACTTTATTGATTATTTAAAATTCTTTATAGTCGGCTTAACCGTTTGTTTACTAACTGTTCTGGTGTCTAGCACCATTGATATTCAATCCATTTTGGGATTGTGTCTCAAAGGGCTGATTGCTTTAGTAATTCCAAATTTAATATACGTCCTTATATTTAGAAAAACAAAAGAGTTTAGCTACTTGCTCACCGTAGTAAGCAATTTATTAAATCTTCTTTTAAGCAAAATAAGATCTAAGAAATTAATAAAGAAAGAAAATACTCTAACTGACAACTAAATAAAACTGCAATTTCATATGAAAGTGCAAAGATGGGACATCCGAATTTTCGGGTGTCTTTTATTTGTTTAATGTGAGAAACAACCTACTTTGTGTAATAGTCAATGAAGTCCTCTCCCGAGCTTATCTGGAGTTCGAATGTAGGTAAAATAAAATGGGGAGAAATACTATAAAACCAACTAAAATAAGGCTAAAATTTTGTTTAAGTTGTGATAAATTGATCGACTTGGCAAGTTCTTTCTACTTGTTAAATTCAGAGTCCTCAAGTATTTCGAAAACATTCTATTTGTGTAAGGGTTGTATTGCAGCAAAAGAATGCTATGCTAGAAGAATCAAAGAGCAATGGGAACGATATTTTTAGAGTTTATATAAAACACTAGCCTAGTTTTGAAATCTGCTATTTCTCAAAACACATATAAAAACAAATAGAATTTACTCCTGAAGACAAATAGAACGAAGAAAATGTTCTGATAATGCTTAACTACAAACGTTTTGAGCCAGAAAATGTTGCTAATAAACACTATCTGTATAACAGATTAATTGACTTTTTGATGAAGTTACTTTGAATGATAGTTTTAAATTACCCGCGGTAATCCAGATCGCAAAAAACTTTATAATCAGATTAACAAATTAAAAAGCATCTTATACAATAATTACAGAAAATGTCGAAGTAAACATTTCATATGTTAGCGGTATTACTCGCTCATAGATGCAAAAGAATAGAGACTTAGATCTATTCCTAGCAAAGGGTAAGGGAATATCCGCAAAAATAATAACAATAAAAGTGAGAGTGGTAAATCTTTAAATGGCATATTTAAGAAATTGATGAGATTGGATTGGAGGCTCCCGAGGTTAACTTATTTGACTTGTAGACATGCGAGGCAATGAAACCAAATTTCAGACTTTAAGTAACTAAAGTATAATCGAGCAATTAATACCAGATTATAATGATTATATACATCGATGATTGCCGAACAGAAGCAGATGATCTCTAAGCCTGATGCAAAACAGGTCTTAAAAAAACAGAAAACTAAATATAAATGAACTGCAAGAATCAAAGGTGGTTCTTAAAAGAGGTGGTCATTACGGATTTCATGCTGAACAGCACTAATGTACAGATATCACAGCGGAAAGAAAATAGGGGATGAATACTTGGTCTATTCACACCCAAAAAAATGGAAATATTATGTCTTTAGGACAGCAATTAATAATAGAAATTTGAGTGAGGACTTAAATTGAAATCTGGATTTGGGAGATTATAAGTTTATTCTATTAAATCTGAAAGAGATTATATATGATGAAACCTAACAAGCCTGTGAGTGCATCAGAAATGTTCTCATACTACAAATCCCATCTCGTTCATTAATTCTTGATACATTTTATCCTTATTATTAGCGGAAATCTTTCCTTTAATCGTGTAACTATGATCATACGTATGGCTTTTTTCTATTAAATGGTTAGTTTTATTTAAATACTCCTCAACCGTAGCAACTACTTTCGCAGGGTTTCCAACGGCAACGCTATCAGATGGAGTTGACTTAGTTACAATACTCCCTGCACCTACTATAGAATTCTTACCGATTGTAACTCCAGGCATAATGAGAGCCCTTGCACCAATGAATACATTATCTTCAATTGTAATGCATCCTAACTTCGTATAATTAGTCATACTTTTAGTGCTAGCATCATGCGCGAGCAGGTAGGCTTGAGGAGCTATAGTCACATTGTTTCCTATTTTAATTAACCAACAGTGAGAGTAGTCAAAGATTACTCCAGGTTGAATGGAACAATTCTGACCGATTTTCATTCCCATTTTTATGTAATCCTCTAACCAAATTTCCTCTAAAATATACTTTTTAAGCCTAGCCCGAACGAAGTTAAAAATTTTCTTCATCATCTTAATCACACTACCTTGTAGCTTATTTGGGAGTTCATCATTCTAATACAGAATCCTTGAGTAAAAGGAAGTATATTAAACAACATCGAATATACGCCAATATCTTTCGTATCTCCTTGAGAGAAATCGACTGCTCCATTCCTTCTTGTAACCTTCATCAAATAGTTGGTAGCTTTATTCGCACTATTTAAACAATCTTCCGATATATCCGTGATCCGCGAAGCATTTAACATGAACCAGCCCAATGTTGCTGTAGTAGATGAATCCGGCCTACTTTCCCCTCTCGTTACGGTCCAGTTCCAACTCCCCTGATCTTGCTGAAATGTTATTGCAGCCTTAGCAAACTTTTTCACACTTTCCTCTAATACAGACTTATATTTATGTGCAGAAGGCAGTTCATTCCATGCATCAATAAGACCAATTGCATACCATCCTAGCCCCCTACCCCAGCCATACAGTCCAAGTGGCAATTTTTGATCAACTTGATAAGCATGGCTTGGAATATGATGTCCTTCCAGCATACCTTGCTCATCATAGGCTTTAATTTGCTTTATAGCTAAATCTACGCATTCATCCATAGAATACCTTAATCCATAAGACACTAAAAAAGGGCAAATAAACCCTATCGTATCCACATAACGGTATCCTTTCATGAACTTACGATATGCCACGGTACCATCGTGCCCTACATGGTCTTTAATCATTTGCCACGTATAATCAAATGCCTGTTTATATCGGTCGATCTCAATAAAATCTAATTTCATTACAGCATAAGCTAATATTGCCCCATCCACATGCACCGGCTTATTCATCCACTGGCCTTGACTATCAAATTTCGAGTTTAGGAATTTCCTAAGTTCATTTTGTACTTCTTTATCGTCATGATTCATTAGATATTCTGATAGCCCTAATAGTAACGACGCCTCTTGCCAATGCTGAATGGCGCTTTTCGTATAATTACCTTTCAGCATGTCAATAACTACCAATCTCGTGTTATCAGTCACCTTGATCTTTGGAGTTGTATTTAGCCACTTAAGGCCCAAATTAGTGATAGATTTATTCCAAATCTGCTTATCTTGATATCTTCCAATATGTATTCGACTTAACCAGTCTCTAAATATAGGAACTATATCAATTACGACAATAATCCCAATGAATCCAAGTAGTGCGATACCAATTAGTTGAATAATCACATGATCTGTCCCCTCTATGATTACTGAAACATTTCGTAAAGTTTGTTTATTTCAGACTCCGTTCCTAAATTCTCATTGGATAAACGAAGTGAAAACCGCTCTCTAAGCGCAGAATTGTCTATCAAAGAAGCAATCCCTTCATATAAAGCTTTCGAATTCATGTCTACTATCAAACCATTTTCATTGTTCGTTATTTGATCTTTAGCCGTACTAAAATTCGTTAATACAATAGGTTTCCTAAGTATCTTTGCCTCATCTATCGCAATGGATTTGCCTTCGAATCGGGAGGGCTGAACATAGATATCTGCCTCTCTTATATACGGATAGGGATTCTCCTTTATCCCCATGAGTATAAAGGTTTCTTGAAGACTATTCAGACTGATCATTCTTTCCAGTTTCTCTCTGTCTTCTCCCTCACCAATGATGTACCACTTTATTAAGTATCCCTTTTGGACAAGTTCTTTACATGTTTCTATAGCTAGCTCAAAACCCTTTTGATGGTTTAACCTTCCAACAGAAACAATCTTTATTTCATCTTCAATCTTTATTTCATCTTCACTAAGAACTCGTTCCTCTAAGGACATCTTATTGATCGTAGATGGAGATACAATGTTATGCATGATTTTCACCTTCTCGTCGTACATGGGAAACCTATTCTTCAGTATGTTCCCGCATTCTTCCGAGACTGTTACAACGTTCTTTAATTTTTCGAAATAAGGTCTATCGAGTAATGGATCCATGCCTAACTTGTCATAATCATTATGGATGAAACCTATTTTTTTACATGCATTTACTTTATCAACACAGAAATAGATGGGTGTTTTTTCAAGATATCCAACCGCAATGTCATAATTTTTATTTATATGTTTCAACGATTTCGATATATACTTCCAAACTCTTTGCTCACATCGAACTCGGTTTTTTTCAGTTTTTATAATGATGCCAGCAAGCAATCTAGATATTGCAATATCTAGTCTCCCTTTTTTTATGCAATCAACGAGTGCTGATTTTACTGACATATCAAAGTACTTATATCCAGTTGGTTCTTCTAATAAATTAACGCTGCTTGGAATTTTGTTTAGAAACAAGCCTTCATGTTTCATTAATAACAAGTCGACATCATACATCGTGTAGTCTATAGTGTCCAATAATGAGATGAGAGCCTTTTCAGCACCGCCACAGTTTAAGTTATTCATCACAAATAATATCTTTTTCTTCACTAGAGACCACCCTAACAAAAAATTTCGTATAGCTTATTTATTTCATCCTCTGTCCCCAATTTTTCTAAGGCAAGATTGCTAATAAAGGACTCCCTTAACTGCGTATCATTTATACATGCTTCAATTCCACTTGCAATACCCTGTTTTGTCGTTTCAACAATCAAACCATTAATACCATCTGTTATCTGGTCCTTCGCGGTGTCATAATTCGTTACTATAATAGGTTTATGAAGTATTTTTGCTTCATCGATAGCTATGGATTTACCTTCATATCTGGATGGCTGAACATAAATATCTGCACCTTTTATATATGGATACGGGTTTTCCTTAATTCCTACCAAGATAAAATGTTTCTGTAAGCCACAACCTTCGATCAATTTTTCAAGTTTTTCTCTTTCATTCCCCTCACCTAATACATACCATCTGACGTTATAGCCTTGAGCCACTAAAATCTCACATGCCTTGATTGCAAGATCTATCCCTTTTTCTCTACTTAATCTTGCCACCGTAATAATATTTGTGAAGTTCAAATCATAAGTGAAATTACTGTCTAGTTCACGACTAGACTCATGTCTAATGATCTTAGGAGAAACAATGTTATAGATGACTTTAATTTTATTCTTGAGTTGTTCAAAGTTTTCTTGAAGTGCCTTGGCACATTCTTCAGAGACAGTTACGAGATGATCCAATTGCTTAAAATATGGGTTGTCGAAATGGGAATCCATTCCCGAATCCGAATAGTTTGTATGGATCCATCCAATCTTTTTTTTCGAAATCACCTTATCCACTATAAAATAAATCGATGATTTCTCTAAATAACCAATTGCAACATCGTAATTCGTTTCTACGGCCTCAAAGGATATTCTCTGGTATTTCCATGTGTATTGCTCTGACGCAGCTGCGTTCTTAATTAATCTGTTCTTCATTGTAAACATTAGCCTAGAATAGGCTAGGATCATTTGACCATTTACAAGAAAAGTCTTCAATGCTGTCATTAACTGACCTGCAAACACACTTCGGAGAGGAGAAACATCTAGTATGTTCACTTCACTTGGTATAGTGCTTAAAAAAGCACCTTTACGGCTAAATAAGAGTAAATCCACCTCATAGAGTTCATAGTCAATTTGATACAATAAATTGACTAAACTCTTTTCCCCACCACCGGCCGCTAAGCTGGGTATGACAAATAGTATTTTTTTCTTCATCATACACACCTCAATCTCATTGAACTAATTGATCTAAATACTCAACAGCTTTATAGGACATTTGCTTGATGCGCGGAATCGATACTTGAAGAGTCTCTTTGATTGTTTCTTCTTCTCTAACCATTTCATCGAATTTAGAAATTAAGCGTAGGCTATTCGAGATTTCTTCGATGCCTAAGACCAACTTTTCTTCTCCAAAAATATCCTTGGCTATGCCCTTGGACTTTACGCTGTATCCTAGAACCATCGTTGGTACAAAGTTGGAATAAGCTGCTATTGTTGCATGTGTTCTAGCTCCAATAAAAAATCTCATTCTTGATATATAACCCTTGTACTGAATGGCATTTAGATGACTCGGCAATAAAATCACCCGGCCGGTATGCTGAAACTCCTCATAGTACTTCTGAAGAATTTCATAATCATTATTTCCATTTTCCATCACATGAGGAGTAAGAGCTATGGTCATATCAGTTGTTTTTAGAATATGGGTAATGAGATCCCTAACTGCAGTTTGAGATTTCTCATTTTTCTTCCACACCAAAGGGCTAAAGTTAAGACCAACAGTGTTTCCAAGTTGCCACCCGCTAGGCAGCTCTAGTTCTTCCTTCTCCATTGTGAATGCGGCGTCAGCACATAATTTGACGTTATTCAATCCCTTGCTTTTTAACATTTGATAAGTCAACGTTTCTCTAGCAAGAATGAGATCAAACAACTTTAAGTCTTCTAATTTCCGGTATGACATATCCTCCTGACCTATCGAACAGCCCCATAAGACTAACTTTTTGCCTTGTGCTTTTACTCTTTTGTTAATTTCATACCAGCCAGGTTGTTCACCATAACAATAATTATCTCCACCGATGGAAAGGCAAATATCCATTTGAGGAATATGCTTAACAATGTTATTGTGGATTTTTCCAAGTGCATACGATTCATTGTTAAAAAGCTTTACGTTAACTGATGAGAGAAGCCACTCATACGAATATCTCTTAATAGAACGAGGCGATCCGTCATAAATCCCATCTACTTTGGAAAGGATACGATCCGTCTCCGGTTTCCCCGAGGCCAAAAATACCTCTGCTCCTTTCATTTTCTCTTTAATAATACTAGTCGAAGCGCGAACAATTGCCTCACAACCTCTATTCAAACTGCCATCATGAGCAAACATCATAATCTTCATGTTTTGATCTCCTTAACTTGATTTATTTCTTATTCGGCTGTAAGTCGTGGCGCAATATAATCCAATGATTGATTTCCTTCGAATCATATTCAGGACAAATTTTTCATACCTACTTAAAGTCCCGTAGACTTCATTGTAGTAAAATGGCAAGGCCTCTCTAACATAAGGATTTTTTATCATATCACTTACATAGCCTAGTCTTTTGCTGATATTTAATTCGTTTGATGAATTTAGATATACATACACATAAGACATTACACTATGAATTAATTTGATCGACTTTAGTTGCTTTAGCCTTAATGGATTCACAGCCCCCAAAAGCGCTTCTGGCATGGCAAGTGTATACACTTCTAATGCTCTGCTGAAATAATCCTTTTCCAAAATGTTTCTAGTCGCACTTCCCGCCACTTCACGGTAATGATATCCGGTATAATCGATATACATCACACTGCCGGCACGGCTAAAAAATTGCATATTAAACATGCCATCCTCACCTAATGCAACTTTCTCCGGAAACTTTGCTTGGAAGTCAATAATGGCTTGGCGTTTATAAAGCTTGTTGCATGCTGTATTTAATTGATCAGACTGCAAGAAGAAAGGTAAGATATTCTTCTCAATATATTCCCTTGGATGCAGGGTATTGGTTGGAAAAGGATACCTGGTTATAACCTTCCGTCCCTCAATCTCACTTTCAAAATTCGAAATAACGACATCATAGCCACCTTCATGAGCTGATCTATACAATGTCGCATACATGTCCTCTTCAATATAATCATCTGCGTCAACAAATCCGATATATTCACCGGCAGCTTCCTCTAGCCCCTTATTTCGAGCCATACTTACACCTTTATTCTCCTGATGAAACAATTTTATTCTTGGATCATGCTTCGCATAGTTTTCAATCATTTGCCCGCTTTGATCTCTGGATCCATCATTAACAAAAATAAACTCACACTCCTGTAATGACTGACCAATAAGAGAATCCAAGCAATGATTCAAATAATTTTCAGCGTTATAAACAGGGATGACTACACTTACTTTAATATTCATGTCTACATCACCCCATACAACTTTTCTAATTCGTATGTGTTACTGTAGTCTTGATTCGTAATATGTTTAATTAATTTGTTTCTTAGCTCATACTTCTTATAGAGCCGCTCTATTCCAGCTGCTATTCCTTCTATATTAAGATCACAGATAACCCCATCAATACCATCCTCGACCTGACTCTTCGCGGTAGCATAATTCGTAATCAAGATAGGCTTACCCAAAATTTTCGCTTCCGTTACGGTGACTGCCTTGCCCTCATACCTGGATGGCTGTACATACAGATCACAAGCTTTTATGTACGGGTACGGATTTGTTTTCTTGCCTAATAGGGAAAATTGGTCGTCTAATCCATTACTTTCAATTAACTCCTTTATTGCAACCTCATCCCCACCGTAGCCAACAACGTACCATGCAATATCCTTATAACCTTTATCTTTTAAAAGCCTTAAAGCCTTAACGGCATTATCAATTCCTTTGGCATGTGATAGTCTAGCTACGGTCATTAATTTAAATCTTTTATCATTCATCATAGGTTCAGCTGATTCTTTATCAGCCATCATTTTAATAAAGTCTGGAGAGGTAATGTTTTCTATGACGATTACCTTATTTTCTAATTCCCCATACTTGGATAAAAACGACTCCTTACATGCATCCGAGACGGCGACAATGTGATCAAACTCTCTCCACATTTCCAAATCCATCTGTACGTTTGTTTCTACATTGGAATAGTCGGTATGAATCCAAGCTATCTTCTTCTTTGCCTTAATTTTGTGGGCTATAAAATAATGAGGCCATAAATAACTGATTGCCACATCGTACTCTTTCTCAATCTGAGGTAAATAGGGCAGCGCATATTTCCACATCAATTGCATTTGGTAATATCCCGGCTCAGCTACCCTGCTAATTCGCCGAAAAATCTCCGCATGTAACTTGGATAGGACTCTTGAGATTCCGATAGCGTAATGTCTATCCTGAAAGGTCTCTCCAATTGATTTTCTAAAAGTGGTGTACTGCGGGACTTCATTTAATAAATTGGTTTTATTATTAATTAAGTTCATAAACTCACCTTGATGTTTGTAGAGCATTAAATCAATCTCATGCGAGTTATAGTCAAACTGATCAAGCATGCTGACCAGACTTCTCTCTACTCCCCCTACTTCCATATCGAAGGATGCAATTAATATATTCTTCATTGGATCCTCCTGAGAGCTTCCCTCATTCTTGCGATATTGTTGCCACCAATTACTTTGGCCAGCATCCATTTCATCTGACCTTTAAACCGTGCTTTAGGCGGTAACCAGCTCTTATAAAAATGATGCACGGCATAAGTATTATTGGACATAAATGTTCTGCAGTTAATGTAATCATAGGGGGAAAAATACGTTTGAGGATAAAAAGTGCCAACTTCGCTTATCTCTTGATAAAGGCCATTGGGCTTAACTCCCCAGTCTCCTAGTATCTTCGTTATCAAGGCAACGTTGGTTAGCGAGTCAAAGGAGCCATCTTCCCGAATGAAGTTCTTATGCTGATAGGAATCCATAAAAACTTTGATTAGCTTATTTTCTTTTGCAGCCCCGATCGTACTCGTTGCAATAAAATTTTCCTGCTCAAACCCCCAGAATGACTCATGGTGCAGTAGGTCATCAAAGGATTTGAACACTTCAACATCAGTGTCTAAGTAGATTCCACCAAAGTGATATAATGCAAATACCCTCGCATAGTCGCTAACGAATGCAAATTTACCTGCTTCATAAGCTTGCTTCACATAGATATTTCTGTTGACATCAAAGTTGCTTTCATTCCACTCTATGAATTGATAGTCAGTTAAATAGTTATGCCAACTGGCTATGCATTTTTTAACGATTTCCGGCCGTTCATTTTTGCCAAACCAACAATAATGGATAATCTTAGGAATCCTGTTGCTTTTATTATTCAAGGATATTGCCCCCTAGATCATATAAATATTCCAGAGCCTACTACTTGCCCTTCATTCGTTCTTTATAGTGAACTATTGCACATGAATAATGAATGTCGTAATGAGGGGAATTGATGATGCCTTGTCTTTCATATCAATTGTAGTTCTTAATAAAGAACATGTCAATGATCCTGATTATTAAATTTAGATTTACGTCGCAGTTGTCGTTTGCAAGTCTGTCAATTGATTTCCTAAAAACTTTGCAAACAGCCCATTTTTTTCTTCCGCTAATTTGTTAAATCCGCCACTTTGAACGATTCTACCTTGATCCATCACAATAACCTGATTCGCATTTCGTATCGTGGACAATCGATGAGCGATGACAATAATGGTCAGCTTTCCTTGAAGCCGATCCAACGCTTCTTGAATCTTCGTCTCATTCTCCGTGTCTAACGAACTGGTCGCCTCGTCCAAGATCAGGATTGAAGGTTTTCGTAATATGGCTCGCGCTAAAACAAGCCGTTGCCTTTCTCCACCCGACAATCGAATGCCTCTGTCTCCAATGAGTGTATCGAGCCCTTGAGGAAGTTTTCTAACAAAATCTGCCGATGCGGCGAACTCTAAGGCATCCCAGAGCTGCTCCTCTGTTGCATCTGGAGCGATCATTAGCAGGTTTTCACGTATATTTCCATTAAAAAGGAACGGATCCTGGGGGACATAACTGATCGATTTTCTCAAAGATAATAAATTCGTACCTGTA
The DNA here is from genome assembly GCF_052682475.1 of Paenibacillus sp. WC2504. NCBI lineage: Bacteria > Bacillati > Bacillota > Bacilli > Caryophanales > Paenibacillaceae > Paenibacillus > Paenibacillus sp. WC2504. The sequence goes on along the minus strand of NZ_JBQZFH010000001.1, from coordinate 1,106,869 downwards.
AGGGGAACTCCATCCACAAGGACCTGCCCTTTCTCCGGCTGCAGCAATCCCATCAGGATATCAATTAAAGTACTTTTGCCTGCGCCGGATCTACCGACGACTGCTGTCATTTGATTAGAGTGAATTCGCAAGTTAATATCTTGGAGTGAACGAACCTCTTCATTGCGATTATATCGAAAAGACACATCACGGCATTCGAGGTAATTCTCAATATGAATTTGTTTCACATAATTAAAGTCACGGTTCTCTTCTTTAACTTCCCTGGACGCTCTACATTCATTTTGTAAAGCTTTCAAAGATTTAAAAGCAGGAATTGCCGTGGCGATTTGTTCGAGATTCGTCTGAATACCTTGAAATCGAGGCCAAAGCCTAAAAAACACGAGGATAATTAACATCAGCTGCTGTCCTTGTGTATGGAAGAGCATAACGGAAGCGTAAATAAAAACGGCAATAATGACTGATGACGAAACCTTGAAGTACAGTTGAGAATTAGCACTTATTTTAGCCGCTGCAAACCGTTCCCGCGCGAATTGGTGACACCAATCTACCATCCAGTTACGGCGTGACTCCTCCAGCATATTGCTTTTAATGTCCTTGATTCCATTGAAGTGATCCGTGATTCCTCCAATATAACTTCTCCCGATCTCCAAAGACTGATTTCCGATCTTGTTTGCTTTTTTAATAAAAGTACGAGAAAAGAATGAGACAACTAGTCCGCAGCATAAGACAAAGATTGTTAATTTAACGGATAACCATAAGGCAATCCCGACTTGGATCAAAGTAAATATAATGGATGTCAAAAACTGCATAAAAACATAGGATCCCGTTGTTACTTGCCCCAACTCCCCAGTCAAAGAGTTAATGAGATCCGATTTTCTTTTTTTAATGAAAAAGTCCCAGTTCGCTTGAAGTAAGGCGTTATATGTCTCTAATCTTACGTAATTAATAAATCCGGTATGGATTTTGATATCTCTAAGGTTGAGATTCCGCTGAATCAAACTTTGTCCTGTTATTAGTACAATATACGCACCTACGATAATGATCAGCGATACTGACTTTGGAAGCTCATTCAACCATTTAATGATGCCTAGATGGGAGCTCCATCCCGTATTTATGTCCATGATACCGCTGATGCCCAGCAATGGGAGCAGTAAGAAAATCCCCATACCGTCAAGGAAACTGATAAGCATCATTGCCAGAAGGTTCACGTATAAAATTTTACCCGCGTAGCCATGCAGTTGTTTGATAAAATAAAAGAGTTGTTCCATTACACTTCTCCCTGTGGCAAGTTACGCTTCAATTTTCTTCTCCATGCCCATAAGACAGGACGTAAAGGGAAGTAGAGGAACTGCAACCGTTTAGGCAACGGCAGCGTCTCGGCATCTTCCGGGTACGGATAAAAGAAACTCATGACGAAAAGTATCTTATGCGGAGTCGGCATTAGTGAAAATAAATGGCGTTTATGATAATTAGCCACATGCTCCGGCAAAGGAGGCGTATGAAGATTAATCATTTGCCCAATATAGAATAGTGCATCAGATGCTAATTGTTTAGCATTCTTGGATGCAGTAATTGATTCCAGATCCTTTGTTAACGGAGTATGCAGAAGTTGTTTAGCCAAAATAAGCGCTTGTGCACCAATGTGGAGTTGCCTGAATTCTTTTAGCAGCTTATAGAGCTTAGGGAAGTCTAGGTTTTGCCTGGAAATTCGATCGATATCGGCCAACCAGCGGAGTCGGGACCATCCATGACGAGCCCCATGTGCAGCAAGAAATAAAAATAAATCCTCTCTCCCTAAATAATAGACAGGATTACTCGTAATCGTACTTATCCGTTTCCGTTCCCACAATTCATCGAAAGCAGGCTCTTTTCCTGGACCTGGGCCTAGTCTCCAATGCAGCTCGAGGGTAACTCCCGTAATTTCGTGGATATAGGTGACATGGTGATGTCTCCATTTCCAATCATTCAGTATCGTCTTGTATTCCTCTTCCTTCACGTAGCCGTATCCTTTGAGCAATTCCTCTGCTTTGTTCAAATCTTGCATGGGAATCAGGATGTCTAAGTCGCGTGATGTTCTAAGGGATACATCGCCATAAAGATCAGCTGCAAGAACAGGTCCCTTCAAGACGATAGCGCGGATATCCGTTTCGGAGAACTGCTTACAAAGATCTTCCATCTGTGCGCTCAAGCGCAGCATATTGAAGGTGTTACTTTCATAATCTTTTTTCAGAGCATGCATGACTTTCAGCGGAATCCCTACTTCATTTATTTTCCTAAGATGGTTAAATAGGATAGAGAAAACCCGATGATGTCTTCCAAGTGCTAGGAATTTATCCCAATCGATATCCGTTATTTCTACCTGATCCTTTCTCATGATGGATAGCAATAAATTCAATTCATCAGAAAAAGGCGCCGAATCCAAACGAACATTATTGTCCATCATTTTAATCTGCTCCTTCATTATCTACCGACTGATATATTTAGCAAATTTACCAACAACAGCATACCGTTCCATGCCATCTGCTCCGGTAATATAATAGGGGCCGCTGCGGAGCCATGCGTGAGCTACCATTTTGCCAGACTCGTCTCTACCGGTCCCAAGATACAGCGTGCTTTCAATGTGACGCTTTTCAAGCATTTTTAAAGCAGCTATAGCCCTAACCAAACATTTACTCTCCCAGAACGTATGTCGACTCATAATCTGAATCGCATCGTGAACTCTGCTCAATGTGGCCTTATTAAGTAAGGTTTGGCTATTCGTCGTTTCCTCCATCTGGGCGCCTAACGAAGGTGCAAGCCTAGAAAAAGGAATGAAGAGTAGCAGACGTGCCCACCCCAAATAGATATAAGCTTCTATAAATAAAAGCATTGTTTTCGTATCTAGTGAGAAAAAACTTCTAACTTTATTCACGTTGCTCATCGGCTCCAACTTGAACCAAACCTTCTCCTACCATATGTTCTAAAAAAGATATCACATGCTGCTCGCACTCATTTTGGTCCACATCATATTCCAGCATTAATGTAGAAACTAACCGCCCAATGGATATAGGATTTTCAATAGAATCCCATATTTTGCCACCAATTTCCCCTAGGTTGTAATACTTTCCGTTCTGAACACTTAGCATGACTTTTTCACCGCCCATATCACTGACGATGTTCCCTTTTCCTTGATATACACAATCTTGCAGTGAAATTGTTTCATGATTAATCATGGTTTATTCCTCCAAATGTAATGTTTCCAGGATGGTCGAAACCAATTGAGGAGCCGTAAAGCTGGATACTGGTCGACTTAATTGAAACATTTGAATATGATGCAGAATGCTCGCAGATGTTTTGAAGTGCCAATCGACTAATCCTAGACCAGGAATAAAGAAATTGCGATAGGTGTGATAAAATAGAGGATAGAAACGGTCGAGCTTTTCAATAAGACGAATTTCTACCTCTTCATTCTCTGTTTTCACAAGTTCAATCACGCCGGCGAGAGGTAAGGATTCCGTACAGTAGCTAGTGGATACCGGGATATAATATTTATCCACTCTGCCATATAAAGACTGATAGTTGCTGGATACCAAACCAAACTTGGTAAGACTATCTTCCCATAGCTTCTGTTGTGGATAGGATGGAGTAACGTATGGAATGTTATCATCTGACAACGTGATTGCTATCACATCATCACTTAGAAGCTGATATCCTCGAGTTATGAACGCTGAAGCTAGCGTTGACTTCCCCGCACCTGAATCCCCAACAATCGCGTAAGCCTTACCATTGATTGCTAAGGCACTTCCGTGCAGCGGAAATATCTTTCTCTGCATCAAAATGGCACCCATGCATGTTCCAAGAACAAGAAGTCGAATCTCGCCTTCTTCTACTTCTTTCATCGGTGAAACCGTGATCCTCTTTCCATCCTGGATAGAGAAGGTAGCTATTTCAGGGATATGAAACATCGTTAAATTCTCTTTAACTAGAAATTGATTGGGATCTTCGGATACCTCAAAGTATAATGGCGTGAGATCCGGGTCAATAAGTATTTCAATATCCGCTACTTCTTGCTGCTCACTCACTTTGATTAATTCCGGCAAATCCATATCGCTTGATATGGTTAACCCGAAGGCTTTATAGATAAGTTTTTGTTTGATTTCTAACATTATTTCACTCCATTATTACCATGATTATGTTAAAGCCCCTATACTGTCTTGATGTATAAGGGCTTTAACATATGTAAGAAATCTAGTTAGTTTTAAGCTAAGCCAATCTTAGCTCCATGTTAATTGGTCTTTAGGCGTCCCTGTAGGGTAATTATGGTCGAGGTGATTCCCGTTTTTAGGATCAAGCATTGTCATGTTTACATTCAATACTTCCAATTCCGGTTTTTTCCATTCTTTTTTCATATATATTCACCTCCTTTCAAGCGAATTTTTTCATGTATCTGTATAGGATTAAACTGCGCATTAAAATCTTATAATCAGCATCGGTCGCATATTCCGGGACAGCCCCAGCTTCAACCTTTGCCAACGCAGCATTTAACACATCACCATCTAAATAGCTCAAGATTCTATCATCCTTGCTGAGTTGTTTTAACTCAGCTTTATATGTATCCCAATGTGGGATCATTCGATGAACCCAGTCAGCACCTTGAACCCCTCGATAATGCAGATTTAGCCTAACTTTATCCGGTAATAATTTTTCTGTAGATCTTCGTATAAGAGACCGATCAACACCGTTTTGTACATATTGTTCTTCAGGTACAGAAAGGCAAAATCGAATCACCCGTAAATCGTTGGTTGGATCACGCTGCCATAACGAGTAACGTAATGACAATTTTGCCGTCAATGTGTTTGTCGTATTCCAGTGGAATACATCCTTGAAATGCCTTCTCCTTAGTTCATGCAGATTAGCATTGGAGGAAAACCAACCCGTTTGGTCTATCCCATAGTCTTTTAGTCTATGAAACACATTCGTTCTTTTAGCTAAACTCGGATTAATGATTCTCGGAAATATATAAGGTTTATCCTCTGTTGGAAATATCCGGTCGATGAATGGGAAGGCAACTCTTGCCACTTCCGGAAGCCTCCGCAGCCTTGACCCTCCCACTTTACTACTGTAGTGATGCAGTTCCTGTACAAGACGGAACCACTTCATTTTCTTTAAAAGAAGGGCGTAATGCTCATAAGCGGATCCCCAGGATATGCTCAAATTCCCTCGCGCACCGCTTAATAGCACGCCAATTCCTTCCTCCTGCGCTTTCTCAAATATTCCTTTTATCCAAAATGAGTTTTCGAAGTATTTATATGGAAGCTCCGTTATTTCCAGAAAATCATCAATTTCTGTATACGAGTTTTTACCCTCAAGATCCAAGTAATGATCGTTAATTCCCCCCACATGCTGCACAGTCGAATGAATAAAGGGTCGTTCATCCGCCATTAAATGCCTGGGAGTATAATCTTTAAAATCCTTGGGAGGGATGTAACTAAATGTATGCAATCGTTTGGCATTCTTGCTTAGAGCATTAGCAGCAAAACTGACAATGGAGCCTGAATCTAATCCGCCGCTTAATTGAGCACCGACCCCACGGTTCGTCCGTAGACGTGATTGGACAGCAGTTCGAAAAACATCTTGGAAAGCTTCTACGTATTCATCATTTGACTTCAGTTTTAACCGTTCTCCCGCAGTTAGCGTGCAATATCTCGTAAGCTTTATTTGCCCGCCGGCAATCGAGATGCTGTGAGACGGTAACAATTGTTCAATATGTTGATACGGTGTTATTGAAGCATCTACCGCTTCAACCACAGCAGAAATAGCCAAATATTCCGCCAGCCATTGTTCGTTAAGTTCCTTCTTCACATAGGGTAGCGTCAACAAAGGCTCAATGGCCGTGCAAAACGCAAAGCGCTTTGCATTAGAGTGAAAATAAAGCGTCCGGCTCCCCGAAAAGTCCCGAGCGCCAAAAAGCGTTTGCTTCCTCTCGTCCCAAATCATAAAGGCAAAATCGCCAATCAAATGCTTCGGAGCATCTTCAGCCCATTTGTGATAAGCCAGCAAAATCAGCTCACTATCCGGTATGCCAGCTCTCCGGTCTCGCTCTATTTGAAGTTTCTCAAATAATTCATCTCGGTTATCAATGATCGCATCAGCGGTTATCGCTAACTTTCTATTCTGATCATAGTAGGGTAATCGTTCACCAATCGACTCTGGCGTGATCCACTGTGCATGACAGCCCAGGAAGATCTTCTCATGGTGCCATACCTGAACATCGTCAGCTGGATATTTCTCTAAATCGAACATCATACGATGACCATGTTCCGTATTTATCGGTTCTTGATCATAATGGAATATCCCGGCGATGGCACTCATTTTCTACCCCACAGTACAATTAGTAATTGATATTTCACTGCGTTGACGTTCTTTTTAAAGAACGACTGAGTGAACGTATGCCTTGCACTTCTTGTTTGATAACCCGTCTTACTTTTCATTTATTTGACCACTTGTCGTTCTTTATCGAGAACAATTTCAGGATATCATCTTACTTCTTTACTGTCAACTGCTAACTAAAACTTTTTCATCTCGCTCGAAAACATCATTTTTCCTAAATTACATACGAATTGAACGAGTGCTGCCCATGAATGTCCAAGGGAATCAAAATTGAAAAACTTATCATAAACTTTACTTACAAATTGCTTAATATTTCGACTTTTGCTTCCCCTATACGCCCCCTCAAAGTTAATTTTGCTTTGAAGCGGCAATGGCAACGGCAATTCCTTGATCTCCGATAAATGAGGAAAATAACGATACACGATAAGCAATGTTCTTATCATTCGGCGCAGCGTTTTATGTGTAGCGGCATCCTCTAATAATCGATTAAAGTCAATCTGATCTCGCCTTGCATGGAGAATTTGGATAATGTCTATAAAATATTTGGGCGAATTCATATAATGACTCCAGCCATGTAGACAAATCATGTAAAACGAATGGTAAACAGACAGCTCCTTGACATATTGGAAGGATGCCATCGGCAACGCTTCTCCCCAAAATTCGTCCATATTTAAGTTTGATGTTTTCTCGATCAGGAAATCCCAATGGAGTTCAACCGTGAGCGGAACCGAACAGTAAGGCAGCGGTTTAGACAAGCTCCAGTGGAAATGCGACGTTGTGCAATCCTGCTCGATGGTATACCCCAGCGACTTCACACACTGAATAGCCCGCTCCAAATCATGTTTCTGCACCAACACATCAATATCGGTTGTCCCTCTGGCTCCAAGATGACCAAAATATTTCTCAGCAAAATAGACGCCTTTAAGCGGAATGACACAAATAGCCAATTCTTCGAACTTCTTCAGCAGCCGGTCCGTTTGATTTTTAATAAAAAGATTGAGATATAACGTTTCATCATAGTCTTGTTTTAATCGTTCTTGAAAAAAGAGTGGAACTTGCGACCCTCTGCCTTGCTGTTGGATTAAAAAATAAACCTGGGAAGCTACGCCAAAGTAAGCAATATCCTCTAACGCTTTTTCATAAAAGGTAACATCCTGAGGAAAAGAAGCCCGCGGATCATACAACGCTTGTATCAAAGGAATGATCATCACTTGAAGCTCCTTTCTCCGACTGCAACCGGTATAATCGACGATACAGCCCTTCCTGCCTAATGATCTCTTCATGACGGCCCATCTGCACGATCTTTCCTTCATCCATAACAATAATGAGATCCGCATTTTGCACGGTGGATAGTCGATGAGCAATCACTAACGTGGTGCGATTATGCAGCAGCTTTTCCATCGCCTTTTGCACATGATACTCCGTTTCGCTGTCCAAAGCTGACGTCCCTTCATCCAACAGGAGGATAGGCGCATCCTTTAACAGGGCACGTGCAATAGCCATACGCTGCCGTTGCCCACCGGAAAGTCTAGAGCCTCTCTCCCCGATTTCGGTATCATACCCATTCGAAAGAGAGGTGATAAAGGTATGTATGCCGGCAATAGACGCCGCCTGTATCATCTGGGCATCTGTGATGCCAGGTTTGGCTAGCTGCAGATTCTCTCGGACCGTACCGCTGAACAACACGGTTTCTTGGGAAACATGAGCGAATAAGCTTCTCTGTTCGGAAACAGTCAGCGCAGCAGTCGAATGACCGTTGATTGTGATGCTACCAGCTTGCGGCAAATAAAAGCCCTGAAGCAAGTGGAACAACGTGCTCTTTCCTGCCCCGCTTAAACCGACAATAGCGACGATCTTTCCGGGCGGAATTTGCAAATTAAATTGATCGAAAACAAGCTTCTGCCCATCATAGCTAAACGAAACATCTTTGAAGTGAATGGCTGACAACATAGGCTTATAGGCAATCGCCTCAGGCAAGCTGTCGGATTCAATCTCTGTATCCAGGATCTTAAATATCCTTTCCATGGCGGAAACGGATTTTTGCAGGCCTGCCCATTGTCCGGCCAGCTCTGTCAGCGGATATACCAAGTGGTTAACAAGGTTGATAAACGTTAATAGGGCACCTACCGTCAGGACACCGCTTGAGACGTAGTACGAACCCAAACATAGGCTTATCAGAAATGTGACGGAGGCAGCCGCCTGGCTCCCCACATAAAACCATCCGCGCAATTTGGCATTCCGCAGCTCTAGTGCATATAGTTCCTGATTCCTACTTACATATTTGGCGAAAATGAACTTTTCCATGAGGAAAGAACGGATAACGAACAAACCGCTGAACGTTTCATTCAGCAGCACGTTCATTCGTGCTACTAAATCCTGAATCAACCGGTTATTTTTTCGAAGCATGAAACCAAAAATAACTCCGGAAACCATGGCAATTGGAGCCACAACCATGCTTACGAGCGCTAGCTTCCAACTAATTTGAAGCAAGTAAATGAAAACAGCCAGATAAATGAACGGTAATTTAACCAAATAAATAAGGCTGCTGCCAATAATGCCATCCAGGTTATGAATATCATTCGTGAAATGCGCCAATAGATCCCCAGAATGTTTACCGTCGATATGCTTTCCAGGCAGCTGCATAATATGTTTGAACACATCTGCGGAGAAGTCTCTTTTTACCCCATTTGTTGCGATGGTCTCCCACAGTGTTGTCAGGTACGTCGCTGCAATACTTACGGCAACCAGAAACGCGCCTAAAGGCACCAACCATTTCATTCGTCCAAAATGACTATGAATAGCCGCATCCGTGAGATGGCCAAAGAACCATGAGAAGGATAACGTTAAGGCGATATCCACGAATAACAAGAGGAATAGCCCCATGTATGCCTTACGATGCGCAATCATGTAGGGCTTCAATATGGAGTAAGTCGTGCGAACATCTTTTATGGCCAATCTTCCCATCATACCCGCGACACTCCACTGTAAGTCTAGACTTGAAAGCTTTCTTTCCTATTTAGATAAAATCTTAATAATAGCGCAATCATTGGAAATGTTAGAATAATTCTTCCCCAAACATGAGCATATAGATCCGTTGTATGGATGATCCGCCTTTTCCGCTCAATCCAAGTCAGTTTCCCGATCAATTGATCCAGCCCAATTGCTTCGTCATGCTTTAAATTGGTGTCACCTTTGCATAGGTAATACAGCTGTTGATTCCTTGTGACCATCCGGCAAAATCGATGAGCCACCAAGTTTCCGCCTAATGTACGAAATAAAAGGACATCGCCTTTCTTTATGCTTTCCGTGCTAGTAACGCTGAATCGGCAAATGTCACCTTTTTTGATAAAGGGATACATACTCGTTCCTCGCGCCGGAAGTTCAATCCAGCCATTTTTGGCCATCACACGTGTAAGAAGTTGTATGGATTCTTTAGGAAACAGCATATTGGACCAAACCCCGCCCTATCATCTCCGTTAAAAAGGCTTCAACATCCTCTTCGACACTCTCGCCGACGGTTGCGAATTCCTCACGAACTGCCTCGCTTATTGAGCTTACTGTCTGTGCCTCACCAAGTAACGACCAGCAGTAGCCGCCTACTTCATTTAATTTCGTCAGCGTAAATTCATCCGTGTTCAAAATAATACATTCCACATCCAGCTGAATAAACTCATAATCATTCATTCGAAGGTATTTGGTCATCAGGATATCAGCTCCCAAAATGTCTCGTTTTTTTGAAAATGCAGCTCGGAAATTGCAACCGAATGAACGACTTGCTGCAGCAGTCGGAAGATGTTCCTTGTTTCTTCCAAACTGTGAGACCAATAAAACACTTTATTCATAAGAAAAAGAAGGCTGTTCGATTTGCTAAGCGGAACGATATGATGTTCCATGGCCTGATGCAAGAGATATATGTTGGTTAACGGACTAACTTCACCTACACCTGTTCTTCCCAGTTCACTTCGAAATGGAGAATCATAGACGGTAACCTGACCAGGAGTGATTTTAATAATGGTTGCCTCATCGGAAAGCAGCTCCCGGGGATGCGATAGCTTAGCCGCCGTAGATTTGCCGGCCCCCGAGTGTCCCGCAAACATGTAGGCTTTGCCCTTATCTATCGCACATGATGAGTGAATCAGCAGTCCCCACTGATGATAGACCAGATAGGAGCTGTATAGATTCATTAACGCGTGCTTTAGCGCCAACTCATTATGCACAGAAATGTTAGATTCCCGATAATCCAAACTAGTCTCGATGCTGTAATCTGCCCTCTGAAATAAAATCTTGTGTGAGTCTTTGGAAATCTCCACGTGATAGTCAACAAAAGGAGTCCCATATCCCTCTGTCAGTTTAATGAAGAGATCCGGGTTCCGATTGCTCGTATCTACCACTGGGAAATTCCGCTCAATCCAGTACGTCATCTGATCGGAGTCGCAAATCATTTGAACAAGATGCTCCCCAATCGTTGTGTGCATGCGCGCCATTGTACATCCCCTTGGGACTTTATTGATCGTTGAGGTCAACGGCAGTTAGCCGTTAACCTCTTCGACTAATTTCACTTATTTTTGCCGTTTCCATTGCCATTATGAGGTCCGGTATACGGAGGGTTGGGATAATTAATGCCGCCATTTCCTTTACCAGGGTGATTCAAATTGCCGTGGCCTTTATTCCAGCTCTGCGCTGTCTCAAAGCGAACCGGCTGTTGACTTAGAACCATTGGGCGAATATATACTTTGGGTACCTTCTTCGTTTCGTCTTTCATCGCATTCGCTCTCCTATCGTTTCATAGTTTGGACAAGGCGTCTTGCTTCACCAAATGGTGTATCAATGATTTCATAGATCCGAAGATAGACGGTATTTTCCAATCGGTCCGCGTTAAAATCGATGGATTGTGCACCGCTAATCAGCTTATTATCTCCTGTAAAGGATAACACTTTGGAAGCCATGATTCTGTTTTTGGCATCGGCGAACTCAAGCCTCATTTGAGAAAAGCTTTTATCAACGACGATTTCATCCTGAAGTTTAATCCCGAAATCCAGATTGTTTTTATATGAGTAGGGTACGCTTCCTTGTCCCATATTGTAGTTGATTCCAATTGACCAATTATTCAACGTGACTTGGAAAGGAAAGAAGGCTGCATCCTTATCGTCCGTCTCATCCATAACTTTCGTCTTGAAGGCTGCAAGTGGAAGGTTGTAAGGCTCTACACTTTTCCCATCCGTAATTTCCATGGCCAACTGCTCACCGTTTTCTGCATTAGGAATAATAAAGGAATAGTAGATGACGTAGCTTAGGTTAGGAATGAGTGATTCCACCTGCGTATTTTGTCTTGTACCCAAATATTTATTACCGCTGCTGCTGGTTAGGACCGTCTGAAAGAGAGGAACCGGCAAGGGATTCTCACTTTTATTGAGCAGCCTGAATTTGGCCACAGCCGCTTTAAAACCGCCACCCGCGCTTTCATAGACACGAAGATCTACCATGGAAACACTGATTTCTGGCCGAATCAGCTTCGTTAAAGGATCTATCTGAAGCGGTTTGTTCCACTCATATTGTGACAATTGATTCATAAAGTACCGTACATCGTTGGCTCCTGGCGGCGTAATTGTCAATCTGCCAATCAAATATTCGGTATGTTTTTTGTCCTCACCTACAAAGTCTTCTGGCGTCAGGACCGATAAACTTTTCAAATCCATCTTATTTCTGATCGGAATGGCATAATGAACATAATTCTCTTCCCCAGGGTCGAGGGTGATCGGATCTTTCTCTATCCGTTTTCCACTATAAATTTTATTCTCTAATTTGCCATTGATTCGGAAGTCAGGGATGTTGGTTTTCTTATCCCCCGTATTTTTAGCAAGCAATGCCACAATGGTCATAGGCCCGTCCGGCGTATTCTGTTCAGTAAGACTAACCGGCTTGTATGACAGCGTGCTGGACAGCACCGGGATCGTAAACTGATCATCCCACTTCTTCATCGTGGAAGGATCGGTAAGATTAGCCTTTTCACCCTTCCATTCTATGTCGGAAATCGGCAGGGATATGATTTTCTTTTCTTGCTTGGGATAGACGAATTCGTCAACATCATAGAAGGAAAGATCCGTTAATGAAAAGACATCAAAGCGCTCGATGACCGTCATATAACTAAGCTCTACCGTCTCTTTGGGCTGAATGTTCTTGGCGTTAGCCTGACTTGGACGCATGATATATTCCAAGCCTTCTTGCGTCTTGGCACGAACTTCATACTCCGGTACGCCCGTTAGGCGATCCCCATCGTTATACAAGCGTACAACAGTGCCGATTCGAGCTCCTTCGGGAGTTGATTCGTTTAAAATACTTTTCACTTCCACCTTGATATCACTCGTCAAAGGATAGCTTTTCACCGTCGTTGTTGAGGTATATTTTTCATCGGCTGCTACATGGAAAGCCGCTGATGGAATCACGAGTGAAACGGATAAAATGAACATAACCATCGTATGTTTCCAATTTATTTTCAAGTCAAGTCACTCCAATTTTATTTATTGCTCTTCAATAGCCGTCATTTGAACTTTTTCTTTATTGCTTAACTGACTTGGACTCGTTTTTACGACCAGTTCTCCCTCTTTGAGGCCCGAGAGCACTTCTTGATTAGGCTCGTTCAATCTGCCTAATTGAATGCTGCGTTTCTCTACGGTGTCTCCATTGAGCACAAATACGTAAGCATTGTCACCTTCTTTAACAATACTGTAGGTAGGAACCGTCACTACAATCTGGTCCTGATCTTCCGTCAGTTGAAGCTTCAGCTTCATTCCAGGTTTCAATGACAAATCTTTATTCGGCACTTCGAGATTAATTTCATAGGCCTTCGTTTCGGGATCGATCACTTTGGAGAGATAGCTGATGGCTCCCTTGAATTTCTCATTTGCTCCCACTACGAAATAAGAAAGCTGAGTCTTATTACCGATTTGGTTCGTTTCCGCTTCCGATAGCTGTGCTTTAATTTTAATCGGGTCCAGTCTTTGAATAACCCCGACCTTAGCTCCCGGCTGCAGCGCCATGCCTGCTTCCATCGGCATCTCCGTCAATAAGCCGCTTACCGTAGCTCGCACTTCAAGGTTTTTCATAGCTTGGTCAAGCTGCTGCAGGTTAACCTGAGCATTTTTGAGCTGCACGTCCAATTCAGGAGAAACTTCCTGCGGTTCTACAGCGCTTAGTTTCTGTTTAAGCTGATCCAGATCCATGCGGGCACTCATCATTTGAGTCTCCATCTGGTATAGCTGAGCTTTCGTAACCAGTCCGATATCATAATCGTTTTTCATTTTATTGTAATTTCGCATTAAACCAGTCATCGACAACTCCATCTTTTGAATGGCATTGCTCATATCCAACTTTTGGTTTTGCGTGTCTTTTTTAGCTCTTATTTTCGCTTTTTCTATCGCATCCTGAGCCGTTTGCACAGCAAGAGCCGCGGTCTCTCTCTGTGTCTGGAGATCGCCGGATCTCAACCGAAGAATCACATCGCCTTCTTGAACCATATCTCCGCGTTTTTTCAAAATCTGATCAATATCTCCGGCTGCCTTGGATGTAAGGTCAAATTGGGCTGATGATTGTGCTTCTGCTACACGCTCCAATGGGTCACCTATTTTTTGTTTAATAACCTTGAAGACTTTAATGCTTTTCGGTGCTTGATCACTATACATGGAATTGCTGTCTGCATTGTTTACTGCCGTATCCGAGCACCCGGCCAATATGCCAATGCTTAAAGTCAAAATGCAAAGGGTTCTCACGACTTTCGGTTGCTGCTTCCGCCGTTTTTTTCTCATTGGATATAAACTCTCTCCCCTTACTTTGATTTCCCGCAACGGTCAAAGGTACGACGACGCATGATCGCTTTTAACTTCATTCATGACGACGCCAATTAAATTCACATTTGCCAGATGGAGCTCTTCTTTCACTTTCTTGGCGATCCCGCGTTTGACTTTACCGGATTTGACGATGAGAAGTGTCCCATCGCACTTTGTTGCCATAATCTTGGCATCTGTAACCGTTAGAATGGACGTAGTGTCCACAATAACCATGTCATATGTCGTACTAAGCTCTGCCAGCAAGACATCCATTTGATGGGATGCCAATAAGCCAGAGGGATTTTGAGGGGCCGGACCCGAGGTTACAAATGATAAATTTTCAATATAAGATTCTCGCACGATCTCGTTCAATGTACTCTGATTAGCCAGATAGTTGGTCAGCCCTTTTCCATTATCTTCACGAAACGTTAAGTGAATCGATGGATTTCGCAGGTCGGCATCTACGAGCACCACTTTCTTGCCCGTTTGTGCATACGCAACGGCTAAATTAATGGCCGTCGTTGTTTTCCCTTCCCCTCTGCCTGAAGATGTGACGGTAATTGTCTTTGCTTCACGCCCGAATACCGAACAATCAATATTAAATCTTAAAGATCTATAAGCCTCGGATGCAGGAGAGTTGGGATTCTTTTGCATCGTTATGGAAGCATCAGTGGATAGTTTTGGCATAAGCAATATCCTCTACTTTTTTTCTGGATTTATTTTTCTGCGCCGTCCTTAGTGCTTTGGTTTTCACTTTCGGTATGTAAGCTAAGGTTGAGAGTTCAAAAGCCTCTCGAACATCTTCATCCGTTTTCAAAGTATCATCTAAAGCATCGAGCAGAAGAATGATACCAACTGTAACAGCGAGCGAGGCAACAAAACTAAGAATGATATATTGGTTCGACTTTTGATTGACAGGTATAGGATTGTCCTGAACTTTGGCTCTATTCAGAATGGTGATATTATCGACCTTCATAATTTTGGGGATCTCGGTTTGGAAAACATCCGATACGGCATTCGCAATCTTCACCGCTCGATCATGTGAAATATGTCGGGCCGTAATCGACATCACTTGCGTTTCATTGAGGTTCGACACATTAACAATAGAAATTAATTGGTCGGTAGATACGTTGAGGTCAGGGTAGCGTTGAACTACTTTATCCATAATTGCCGGAGTTCTAATGATTTCTTTGTAAGTATTAATGAGGGCCATATTAACGCCGATTGCTCCATAATCGATTTGCTCTGTACCTAGTTGACCCTGTTCAGATGTTTTGTTGACAATCAATTTTGTCGAAGCC
Source organism: Paenibacillus sp. WC2504 (assembly GCF_052682475.1). Taxonomy (NCBI): domain Bacteria; kingdom Bacillati; phylum Bacillota; class Bacilli; order Caryophanales; family Paenibacillaceae; genus Paenibacillus; species Paenibacillus sp. WC2504. Next base: position 1,091,376 of record NZ_JBQZFH010000001.1, on the reverse strand, counting down.
TGATAAATCGGAACATAATTGGCTGTCGTATACATGGCGGTTAGAATGGTGCTACCACATACAATTAATGCAATAAGCCACCAACGCTTCTTTATAATCATCAAATATTCTTTTAAATTAATTTCCATGTTTCCCCTCCGTGAGAAGTCATCTTTTTCGAAATTAAATGATACTATTTGTATCTTAATTCTATTATTACTTTAAGATACTTTTCGTATCATGTCAACAAAATATTCCTTTATTAAGTTCCAAATTGTATCACCTAAAATGCATATAAAAAAAAAAGAAAAGCACCTCGAAAGGCCTTCTCTTTTTGTTAATTCATCCCTACGGATTTCACTAAATTCTTCTCACTTTTAAGTCCTGAAACCATCAACGCTTGCTGCAAAAGTAGTGCCAGCAGCCGGCGCATCGAGCCAATGCCGATTTTACTCATAATATTCGCTAGGTGAATCTTGACTGTTTTCTCGCTGATGCAACAGCTTTCAGCAATTTCCTTGTTTGTGTACCCGTGAGTTGCGATAAGGGAAAGGATTTCCGATTCTCGCTGCGTCAGCCCATAATTTGTGAAAAATTGTTGCAAAACTGTATTCTCTGCGTTTGAATTATGCATTATACAACAACTTCCTTTATATGAATGTGGCGTTCTCGGCTAAGATCTACAAATGCTTCATCGACTCTTACAAGTGGATTTGTATCATCTGTTGGATTAATATAGACGACTTCCGCCCATCGACCATCCGTCAATTTCACTTTCCTGCCAACTAAACTTCGAATAATATTTCTCAGAAACACGGATACGATATGTGGATCCAACTCTCCAAAAAGCCCTGCGCGCATCTGTCGCACAACCTCGTAGAACGGCATCATGTCATGATAAGGTCTATTCGAGGACATGGCATGGAAGACATCGGCAACGGCAACAATCCGGCTCAAGCGATCGATTTGGCTATCCTTTAAACCCATAGGATATCCACTTCCGTCTGCTCGCTCATGGTGCTGCAACGCAACAAGTGAAACTCGGTAGTTGACTCCAACCGTTTCCCTAAGCATGTTATAGCCCCGAATGGTATGCTGTTTCATGGTGTTAAATTCATCTTTGGTTAATTTCCCTGGCTTTTGGAGAATGTCTTGCGATATTTTAATTTTACCAACATCATGCAAAGTAGCAGCTAGCGTCAACAAGGCTATCTCTTTATCATCCATCTTAAGCCACTTTCCAATTAGGGTCGAAAGTACCCCTACTCCGACATTGTGCTGATGCGTGTACTCATCTTTGGCTTTGACAGCTTCAAGCAATTCGAATAAATCAGGATGTTCGGCAGCTTGCTGAACAATAGGAATGAGTTGATTCTTAATTTCAAGCAATGGGATTTTATTCTCTGACTCTATTTGCTCAAATATTTTCTTGGCGAGCTGAGAAGCTTGCTGTACTAGAATTTCTGAAGAATCTTGGGTGTCGGCGACGACTAGTTCTTGTTCCAGTTGCTCTTGGGGATTTGTCGTAATAATGTCCATGAAGTCAATACGATGCTGTCTAAATAAATCTAAATGCTCTGCCGTAAGAACGGTTAAGCTTGGTGCCAATACAAGCCCATAGCTCGTTGTTACATCGTATTTCAACATTTTCCCCGTAAGTTCTTTCAATTAACCCCGCCCCAATTATTTCAAAATATAACCAATTTCTATTATATACGACAAATTAGGTTCCAACCATGGGAGGTAAATCCCGTATTTTTCCTTTATCACTAGGATAAAAAGACTAGAGCCTTCATAAATCAAAATATAATTAGGACTAATGGTATAGTTTGGCAAAATCTCTCCTCTTGACCAGTTCTAACCGTGACATTCGTCTAGCCTCCTGCATATAGTAAGTATCGACTAATCCGCTTTAACCTAAGGAGGAACTTACATCCATGACTTCAAACAAAAAACAAGAGACTCGGCAGTTGGAACGGGACACTGACGTATTGCAGCAGCCCGAAATTGACCCTGCGTATGCGGAAGCCTATCCTCAATCCGTGCCTTATGCATACGGCTATCCTGTACCGCAAGCCTACGCTTGGGTACCTGTATATGACACACGCATGCTCGGGCTTCCCGGCTTGCCTGGCATGGGCTTGCCTGGATTCCCAGGGCAGCCTGGATTCCCAGGGCAATCCGGATTCCCAGGGCAGCCTGGATTCCCAGGGCAATCTGGATTCCCGGGGCAGCCTGGATTCCCGGGGCAACCTGGATTCCCGGGGCAGCCTGGATTCCCAGGGCAACCTGGATTCCCAGGGCAACCTGGATTCCCAGGGCAACCTGGATTCCCGGGGCAGCCTGGATTCCCAGGGCAACCTGGCGTGCCAGGCGGCAATGAGCAAGCGCCAACTTCGGCTCCGCCTGCGTATACCCCGCAAAAGCCGCAATCTGTGGCTGGTTCTACATTCGCTGTAGATCCGGGTGGCATTAGACGCTGCATGTTCCGCTTCACCTATGTATGGCTAAGCAATGGCCAGCAGTTCTGGTATTATCCGACTTTTGTCGGTCGTAATTCCATTGCCGGCTTCCGTTGGAATGGTTTCTCCTGGATGTTTTTCGGTATCGATTTACGTTTTATCGATTCCTTCACATGCTAACAGAGCAATGAAAGCAGAAAGTCCGACACACACGATAAGTGGGTGTCGGACTTTCTGCTTTACACGGCGGCTGTGTAGATGGCCATCCCCGCCAGGCTCGGATCGCCAATTACCCGTCGTACCTCCATATTCAGCACGCCGGCCTTTACGGTGACACCGTAAGGACCATATTTGGCCCAGCTGTTTAGCGCTAATATACCGATTGGAGCTGTTGTTACCTGGCTACCTTCAAGAACCAAATCGAAAGCAGATGGATTTGTTTGAGAACTTTCAAGAGACCAAACATACACTTGATAATTGCCGTTGGACAGCGCTTGAGCAACCGTAAAACTGGATTCTGAAGCATAAATTTTAGAATTAAGCATTACGCTTGAAACGCTATCAACAGCTGGAACCGGTGTAATTGCCGGCGAATTGACGTAAGTTTTGGTATTGGAGGAATACGTGAATAGAACATTATCTCCCGCTAACCATGCTTGCTCATCCATCGTGACAGATGCCCCTCCGAAATTAATTCCACGAACAAACCCCGTATAAATGGCATCGGTTGTCACCGTTAACGGTGGCGTAAAAGCAGAATTATTTCCCGCAGCATCTTTGGCTTTTACTAGAAAACGGTACGCCGTATTCGCCGTTAGACCCGTGACCGTGAAGCTGGTCGTGGTCGTAGTTCCCGCTAAGTTTGTGTTATTTACATAAACTTCGTACCCCGTAACGCCAATATTATCCGTGGATGCCATCCATGTCAGTGTAACCGAAGTCATGGTCTTGGAAGACGCCGCCAAATTCAATGGCATTGTCGGTGCTTGCGTATCCGGAATCGGTGTTGTGGGGATATTGATCTTACTTCGACTCAACATTCTTTCTAAAGAAGTCGAATATAAGGCATATCGCTGAGCGGAGGTATTATAGTCATATAAATAATTTGCCCACTCCATGAACCATGCCCATTTGGGTTGCTTCGCAAAGGTTGAGCTCGGAAATAATTGACCGATTTCTGCAATAGCAACCGGTTTGCCACCTGAAATAGCCACGAGACCATCATAATATTCCTGCTTAAAGGGTTCACTCCCATACATATATAAATCCGTTCCTAAAATATCGCATTTGCTTGTCCCTACGAAATGTGTCAAGTAAGGGTTAATGTCTGAACTCTTAGGTGCATTGGCGTTCCAAACCCAAAGCAAGTTATTTAAGCCATGAAAATTCGTAAACCGATCATACATAATGTCCCAGAGGAGCTTAAAATTTTGCTTCTTCCCCCACCAGAACCAGCCACCGTTCATCTCATGGTACGGGCGCCAAAGAACAGGAACGTTGGCATCTCTGAGTTGTTTCAAAAAAACCGCAACCTTGTCATACTCCGAGATTAACCAATTGTACTCTGCTGTACCAGGCGTACACACATGGTTGAATTCCGCATCCGTCGTACTCCTTTGAACATTGGACCAGGTGTAGGTTGTGAGTGGATAATTCTGATGCCACATCACGGTCACAATACCGCCACTTTGAACATATTTCTTCGCTGCATTCGTTACATTCTGTCTTTGAGATGTGACCTGCGCAGCTGTCTGACCTGAAATGGGTCCCATTTCATACCCGGCAACACCAGGGTAATCACCGTACAGTTTGTTAATTTCATTGACATAACCACTGGGGTCCTCCAGCCAGTTATGAATACCTGTTAATGTTTTGGAACCTGATATTGCATACAAATAGTTCAAAACATCAACCGTTTTCTGGCTAGCCTTTGCATTAATCGGAAGCATCATCCTACTCACCTCGCAATGTATTGGTATAATGGCGGACATGTTATATGAATCTAGCAAATTGTATGACTGCCATAATCCTATACTATGTACCTTTAGCACTATTTGCTTAGGTTACCTGTAAAAAATTGTAGAAAACACAAAAAAAACCTCTAATATATCGAGAGAATCTCTCTCGCATACTAGAGGAAAGAACTATAAGCGCTATTCCTGTCAGAAATCGACAAAGAAAAATAGAACTTTTTGAATATAAAATCCGCCGTGACAGACGGTCTTCAATCCCTGCTTGCCAGTTCCTTTAACCAACCCTTCAGCTTAACGATCTCCGTACCCGCCAGCATCATAATGCCTACCCCATGGTTATCGTTCGTAACGGTAAGCAGATCCTTCTTGTAATAGTCCGCTGTAAAAGCATACCGCGAGCCGCTGCAAACGCCGTGCACGTTACCCTGCGCGTCTATGGCATACCGCGTTAAGCCATCCCATGCTTTAAGCGCAGCCTGTATGTACCGCTGCGGCTCCGCGAGCCAGCCAAAGCGGACGCCTCTGGCAAACGAATACGCAAACATCGCCGTACAAGAAGCCTCTAGATACGCATCAGGATCATTCAATACCTGATGCCACAGTCCGCTTGCTGCTTGAAGCTCGGCATAACCTGCGCACAGCTCGTTAAAGAAGCGGACAAGCTCAGCGCGAAGCGCATGATCTGCCGGCAAAGCCTCCAGCACCTCGGTCAGTGAGAATAAGGTCCATCCGTTGCCGCGCCCCCACGGAATCCTTGTCGGCATCCCGTATTTGAAATCAAATACGTGGGACATGATGCGCTGCTCCGGCATAAATAAGTAGTTCCGGAATAATAGGAACTGCTTCGCCGCCTCATCCAGCGCTTCACGATTTCCCGTTACTGCCGCATAGCGGCACAGGAAAGGCGTGCTCATATAAAGGTCGTCCGCCCACATGGTATTCTCCGAATACTCATCCTGGCACACACGATAAAAGGCTCCGTCTTCCTTCCGCTCCAACTGCAGAAGCATGAAGTCGGCAATCCTTTGTGCAATCGGCAGATAACCTGCATGTTGATCTTCCTTATACGATTCCAACATGGCCGATCCGAATGATCCGCAGTTGTCGAGCATTTTCATCATGACCAGCTGCTGATTGATGGCCGGGAACCCGTACTGCTCGCGGTCCCATAGCGAGTACTCGAACATATCCGTACAGCTTTGAACATGCTCCAGCGCATACGAGAGAATATCCGGCCGTTCCAGCAAACGGCCGGTTTGCAGCAGCCCGTAGATGGTCACCCCCAGCGGATAATCCCAGCGAGCAAAGTTGGTCACATTGCCAACGGTCCATTTATTGCTCAGCATGGCGTTCTCATAATAGGGACGAATCCACGTCTCCGGGCGGTCTAAGCGCCAATAATGGTTCGCAAAAACTCGCTTCGTCGTAGCGATTTCGTTCTCATTCAGTTCCACATTTGCATCAAAAGGACCCAAATAGAGCCATGCCTCATTCGAGCCATGCACGTCTACAGGCGCATGGAACGGTAAATGTTCTCCGCCCGCATAAGCCTGCACGGTGAAGCCCCACGCGCGTGAAGCCAGTACGCACTCGCTGCGGATCACCATATCGTGTTTGCCGAAGGCGAGCAGCAGCTCCACTTCAAAGCTGCCTTCCGTTTGGACCGCAGCGACTGGATGACCGTTCACCCAGACCGTCAGCGGTCCGGTTGTGCTCCCTTTTAACACATAAGGAGCCCGCCCCATGCCGGTAGCGTTCAGCTGGGTCCAAGCGTAGGCCCGCTTGCCTGGCTGAAGACCGAATAAGCGCTCGCAAACTTGTAACGCCAACTCCTCTTCACTCCAGTCCGATCCCGGAAGCCAATTAAGGCCCTGCTCCTTCTCGGAAGAGAACGATGCCGGCAGCGGATTCTCCTCGAACAGATCAGCGTCGATTGGAACGGAATACACCCATCCCGCCTGGCCCGCTCTTTCAGCAAAAGGAGAACGCACATTTAGAATTCTTACTTTAGCTTCATCCGATCCGAATAAACAGCCGAATCCCGCCGGGGTCACTTTCGCTTTTATGAAAAGACGATTCCAGCCTTTGACGAAATTGAGGTTTAATTTGACAGTCGCATCCGGCTTCAGCTCATCTATAACGTTGGAACGGTAGGATAGTTCATCATTAAAGTAAAACTGAACCGGGCCCAAACAACGCATCAACACGTCTAGATTCCGGTCACTATCACTCCATACAAGCGAATAAGCATAAGAAATTTGCCCCTGCTTTGCCTCAGGAAATCTATGACGAAGATTGAGATCGAATAACCCCTCGTCATTTTGCAGAATACCTGCTCGATTGAACGCCCGAAAAGCAAACGGCACAGGCGGATTGGCTCCGATATAGCGATCAGCAAGCACTTTCAGCGTGCGTTTTTCGTCCGTACCTAAGCGTGACTGGATGCTCTCTTGTTCATTGAAATAGGTTGTCATCTCTCCACAATCCTTTCTACAGCAATCGTACCGTGAAGGTTCGGTCAAACGGCGTCACCAAGTTCACATGGACATATTGGCAGCCTGTCGGGTGCTGGTCTTCACGAAGTATAGGCAATAAGTGTTCGAAAGCTCCCGAAGATATTTCAATGCTGTCTTCCTCCACCCGATAGGTCATAGATCCGCTTTTGAGGAAATATTTCCCGTCGCCTGCATCCTGCAGATTTTCTCCCTCTGCTGCTCCTTCATTGCCCAGAATAAAGGTTAGCTGCGTAAAGACGTCTTCACGCTCATCGGAATGTATGCGCACCGTCCAATCGGACGAATTTTGTTTAATTTCCACCTGCAGCTCATGGGTTTGCAGATGCGTCATTGGCCGGTGCTGATGCGGCAGCAAATACCACGGACTTGCCGGCCCTTTCGCCGAAAGGGGAAGATGCTGCTGTGGAATAGGTCCATTGTAGCCTTTTTCCATAACGACACCTAGCCGATAGACGCCATCTTGGGCGGTTAGCTGATCAAATTTAACAATACCCGGAGAAAAGGACGTGGACAGCTTAATGCCCAGCAGCCTGACTTTCCCATGGCGAAGCGAGAAAAAGGACGGCGTTTGCGGCATAATCGTTATGCTCTTATCCTTCTCGCGAATGCGCACGACCGGCGCTCCGAATGCCAGATGCATGGAGCTGTGCTGAATTTTCAGATGATGACCGACAGCATCAATTAAGTTCAGGTGCTCATTCATCGGATGATGCTGATTCAGCATACAAGCATATTGATCGGGAAGTTCGGCGCGTTCCAAATCACGGAGGGTTTCCCCTACTTCCGGGTAAAGCAGCACATGCAGCAGAGCATTATTATTTACACCGTCCGGACGCTTGACGAAAGCAGCGGCATAATCGCACATGGCGGCGAAGAGCGGGTCCTTGTCATGAGCAGCCATTAGGCGATAAATCGTATAATAGGTAGCCATGTCATAGGTTTGGCCAAAATCCTGCCGGCCCGAATAGTCGGTCACCACTTCACCTGAAGGGTGAATGAGGTAGACCATCATACGCAGATTCCGGCGCACACTATCCAATAATTCGGGACGATGCAAGACGCGAGCCGTATGATACAGTGCAACATTGCTGACGGCATTGTAGATTCCGTTGCTCCGTTCCGTCCATTCGCCATCTGCCGTAATATCCAGGCCTTCTGCGAGCCATTCATCCGCTCGTGCGAGGAGCTCGGGCCTTTGGAAAATGTCATACAACTGGGCTAAAGCTGCCGTAAGCACCCATCTATGGTTCGGCGTATGACAGCCGCCCGTCAGCATGGCCGGTATGGTTCGTTCAAGAAATAGCTTTAGTTTGGCTGCTATTGGCTGTAGGACCGACCAATCATGACCAGCGAGCAGCTGATAAATCTGCGCTACGCCGCCAATTACGAAGCCGGTATCAGGCGGGGAGTTATAATTGGTTGACCCCAGCGAAATCGTCCCGTCCGGATGCTGCCTGTTCAGCATGAACGCTGCTGCTAACTCCAAGGAAGCTGCTAATGACTCGCTATGGTAGAATCTGGAGTCCGGATTCACCAAAGCCGCTGCCCACGCAGCTATATAAACAGGTGTACTATGATGACTAGCGCGCGCAATGCCCGTCTCATCGATGATTCCACCGTAATACTTGGATGCTGGATCAAGCACTTGGCTTTTAAGCGCAGATGCTGCCAGTTCGTCGTTATTTTCCACCAACCGCTTATATATGAAGTCCATGTGTATCACCTATTGCCCTTTCCCGGCCGCTATTTTACTTGTGATCAGTCTGTGGCTCTCCTCGATCTCATCCGGTTGACATACAGCCTTCAACTCGTACACTTTAACCTTGGCCATGTCGATAGCTTCAAGGAAATGGTCAAAGAAATGCAGATCCTTGCTATGTACATAAGGACACCAATGGTCGGAAAGCCCGAGTGTTTCATGAATATGCACACCATAGATATACTGCTTAACTTCCTCTAGCTCCTTCAAATTGTCGTACAAACCCATTCGATCCATCATCATGGCGTGACCGATGTCGTACCAAAGACGAACGGGGCTCCCCTCCAAATTGTCGCAAATCGTCTTGGCTTCCATCAGCGTCGGCATCTGATACGATCTCGAACGCGTTTCGATGCCAATCGCGATATCCCATCCTTTTTTCGCTGCATAATCACTCACTTCGTCCAAGCTATCCTGAATCCGTTTCGTATACCGAGGACTGAGACTATCGCGCCGTTCCAGCATGTTCCGCCACAGCCCTTGATACTCCGCCGACGCCCTTCCATGCTCCTGATAAAGCTTCTTCAAATCCAGATCAATATTGTAGTCAAAAGGGACTTCGCCTGGATGTACAACTACGGCTTTGGCTCCATAGCGGTTGGCATACTCCATGGATCGAATGAGCAGCTCCACAGAGCGTTTGCGCTTTTCTTCATCATCAAAGCCCAGCATTACGGAATCGGTATCATAATCCTTATCGTCGATGAACGGGAATACATTGTGCACGCTCGAAACGCCTATTTCCCCTTTTTCAATCATAGGTTCAATAGTTCTCATCATTTCTTCCGTCACATTATAATTCAGTTCTACATATCGAAAGCCAAGTCCCTTAATTTCCTCCACCATGTCCCGGCCAATGGTATGTTTCTTAATATTCCAGCACGTTGAAAACGAATATTCGCCTTTGTCGATCATCTGTATGCCTCCTTATTCTTATGAAAAAGACCAGATCACCCTGCTTCCATATGTAGGGGATGAACTGGCCTTTCTGCGGGAATACCGCCTTATTCGGTAAGATCTCGCAAATAAATAGCTGTGCCCGTCTGTGCCGATTGCGTCGATGCTTCCATTAAACGTGTTAAATCAAGCGCTAATTGGATGTTCTCTGAAGCTGTTGTTTGGTTCTGCATATGTGACACCCACTGTTCGAACGGGGTCGGCAGACTCGCCGGAAGTTCCTGAGCTACTTGCCATTCTGCTGCCTCACCTGATAACTTGGAGCTGCGGATATAGACCAGATCATCGGTTCGAGAATACTTCATGCTTCCCTCGGTCCCTTGCACCTCAATGTCGAATTGCGAGTAGCTATTCACAAATCCCGCTTCAACAATCCCTAATGCTCCGTTTGGATAACGCAAAGTAGCTACAGCACTATCCTCTACCTCGCGCCCCGTAATGTAGCCGAAGCTGGCGCTGACGCTTTCCGGCAAACCCAGGAATAAGCGGGTTAAGTACATGGGATGGCAGCCAAGATCCATCAAGGCTCCTCCCCCGCACGACGCCAGATTGAAGAAGTACGAAGGCAGCGAGCCATTCGGATTACTCTCCGTCGGGAGCGCACCGTTATGAGCAAGCCGGATACGTACTGTCGATATCGTGCCAAGATCACCTTCATGAATAGACTTCATGATGCTTTGAGTGAACCCGGTGTACAGCCGCGGCAAAGAGACGGTGAGCTTCACGCCGGCAGCTTCAACCGCCGCTAGTATTTCCTTGCATTCCTTTGTTGTAGTAGCGACAACCTTTTCTGTAAAAACATGCTTACCCGCACGAGCCGCGGCGATAATCACATCCCGGTGCGCCGTTGTGGGTGTATCCACAATAACCGCATCAATGTCAGGATTGCTCAAGAGCTCCTCCAGATTCTCATAAAACCTGACGCTGAACTCATCGGCTTTTTCTCTGCCACGCTGCGCATCTCCATCCCAAACGGCCACGATTTCGGTGTCGGGATGCTGACTTGCCATACGTGCGTAGTCTTTGGCATGAACATGCCAAAAGCTCAACATCGCAACTCTAATCATTGTTTGAGACTCCTTTTCCGATACTTTATCCATCGTTTAGTCAAAATAGACGGCTTTTCCAGTTCGATTCGATTCATAAATCGCTTCAAGGATTTCCGATACGACGCAAGACTGCTCTGGCGTTACGATCGGCTCTTTATCATGAATAATGGCATCAATCCATAATCGAATTTCTTTATCCTGCATGCTTTCTTTCTTGCCTTCGTAGAAGTCTGCACCCTTGGCCTCGAACTGCATTTGGTTCACATATAGTCGGCTATGGCTCTCGCCATTAATGCGCAACCCATCCTGCATGTCCGCTCCGCCTTCGGTACCGCAAAGCGTACACTTCGCTTCCTTGGTATCCAGCGTATTGAGCGCCCAACTGGCCTCCACCATAATGGTGGCCCCATTTTTCATGACAATCATAGCAAAGGCCGAATCCTCAACCTTGAATTTATTTGGGTCCCACGGGCCCCATGAATTAGCAGCGTTCTCTTTGCGTGATAATTTATGATAAGCGGTGCCCAGCACCACTCTAGGTTCATAGTTATTCATTAACCATAATGTCAGATCAAGCGCATGTGTGCCAATATCGATTAATGGACCTCCGCCTTGTTTCTCTTCATCCAGGAAAACTCCCCAAGTAGGGACACCGCGTCTGCGAACAGCATGTGCTTTAGCAAAGTAAATTTCGCCCAAATCGCCGTTCTCAACGACTCGTTTCAAATGTTGACTGTCTGCTCGGAATCGATTATTATAACCAACCGTTAATTTTTTGCCTGTCCGTTTGGCAGCTTCCACCATACGGCGGGCATCCGCAGCTGTTTTCGCCATCGGCTTTTCGCACATGACATGCTTGCCTGCTTCCAAAGCGGCAATCGAAATTTCCGCATGCGTATCATTCGGCGTACATATATGTACAACATCAATTGCAGGATCCGCCAATAATTCGCGGTAATCGTCGTATACTTTTGCGCCGGGAGCGCCGAATTTCACTGCTGCTTGGTGTGCGCTTGCGGGGAAGATGTCGAAAAAACCGATGATTTCCGCTTCCGCAACTTTGCTCAAGCTTGGCAGATGTTTCCCCGTTGCGATACCGCCACAACCGATGATAGCTACTTTAACTTTGTTCATTATGATTCCCCCCATGATGCAAGACGCTGGACACCGATGAGATGCCTGAACGCGCAGGCAACCTAATCGATATCCAGCCCTCCTTCAAGAATGACTTACTTGACTGCTTCCATTTGTTGTTTCGCGATAATCATCGCATCCTTAGCCAGGAACGCTGTATCTTTATTCTCTTGATACCATTTGTTCATAAAATCCTCGAGCTGTTGACCGCCTGCTTTCGCCCAAGCCGCTTGCGAGTCTTTGATCGCTTGCTCCGGCGTGTACTTAGCGCCGCTGAGAATGGCTTTCACGAATAAGTCGCCTTTTTCTTTCAGAATCGTTGTGTTAATGACTTGAAGATCTGCGCTGTACACCGGCATGTGGTCACCCAAAGCAATGCCTGGATATTCTCTTTGCGGATCAAAATAGAGCTTCTGAACTTCTTTATACATATCCATTCCTGCTTTTTGCGCTGGTACTTCAGCATTAAAACCATTCAGAACATACGTACATTTATCTACGCCCGATGAGAAGAACATTGTATAGTCATATGCGTAGCTAACTTCATTCTTGGACTTTGCAGGGTCTATTGCTTGTGGACAACCATTGGGAGCTTTCTTCCAGTGTGTGCCTTCATCACCATTGACAATTTTATTAGCGGTTTCCGGCTTCATAATAAAATCAAGATAGCGGCCAACGGCTTCCGGATCTTTCGCTTTAGCGTTCACAACGGTTGTCATTTGAACAGGATTATCAATGGCCCCAGTAAATGTCCCCATCGGTGATTTTGGATAACCTAATGGAGCGACATCCGCCCCAGGCGCATTTTTCTGCAATGTCGTAAGGTCATTCATGATAAAGTCATACCAACCTCCGGTGAACTTCACATAAATGCCGATCTTTCCATTTAAAAAGTCCTGTTTCGCCTTGGCGCCATCTTTATCGTTAATATAGTCTTTATCGATCAAGCCCTCATCATAGAGACGTTTCTTGAAGGTGAGAGAAGCAAGCTCTTTGTCCCAAGCACGGACAACTTTGCCATCCTTCAGATCCCAAGCCAGTAGCGAGCTCGAGGAGCTCTCGCCGAACATCTCATTGATGGCTTGCTCGGAATAAGTGCTCATATTCAGGCCATACGTATCTTTTTTACCATTACCATCAGGATCTTGGTCAGCAAATGCCTTAGCCACTTTTAATAGCTCATCCGTTGTTGTCGGCATCGCCAGATTCAATTTCTTCAACCAATCGGTCCGAATGAGTAAAATATGGGCAGGAACAGCCTCTTTGACTTTTCCAATTTCGTAGAGCTTGCCATCCGGCTTCGTCCCCGCCTTTTTCAATTGCGGATATTGCGTCAGCAGCTTCTGGTATTCAGGCATATATTGCAAAATGTTATCAATGGGAAGCAGTTGTTTTTGATCGTACAAACTTCCTCGAAACGGTGTGTTATACTCGTTGACGATATCCGGAGCGGAACCCGACGCAAACAAAACGTTCAATTTCTTCGTTGAATCACTGCGGAGGATAGGAACAAACTTCACATTGACAGGTCCATTTTGATTGATCCATTTGCTCCAGCGATTCTCTTCATACGATCCCTCTGAGGCAGGTACTGCCCCCCGGTCGTACATGGATACCGTCACATCGCCACGCTTAGCCGGTTTCTCTTCCCCCGGTTTGCTGCTTGTCGTAGCTGCTGTCCCTTCTTTTTTGTCACTGCTGCAGCCAACCAACGTTGCACCAAGCGCGACAACCCCTACGGTGATTCCAAGCCACAGTTTCATGTTTTTCATGTGCATTTTCCCCCTGCAAAATTTTATAGTGAAGTTTTGTTAAACGGGAACACCAACGATTTTAACCCTTAACGGATCCAAGCATTACGCCTTTGACAAAATACTTCTGCAAGAAAGGATAAATCACCAGCATAGGCACAACCATCACAACAACGCCCACGGCTTTCACCATCTCTGTAGCAACCGCTGCTTGCTCCTCCGTATTCAGGGAAGGAGAGTTGAGCAAATCGTTCTTTTGCAGCATAGCTTGCACAACGACAGTTAAATTCATCATATCGCTCTTATTGATATACATTAGAACACTCATGAACGCGTTCCAATAGTTAATGCCATAAAATAACGCCAGAGTCGCCAACATCGGCAAGGATAAGGGTAAAATGACTCGGATGAGCAGTGCAGTGTCACTGCATCCATCAATTCGCGCAGCTTCTTGTACTTCGTAAGGAATATTCTCAAAATAGCTTTTCATCAGCAGCATATTATAAGTACTAATGAAGCCTGTCAGCCATAAGGACCAATAAGAATCGATGAGATGCATGTTTTTTACAACGAGATAAGTTGGAATTAAACCACCCGCGAATAGCATCGTAAACACCATACCAAGAACCAGATAGCGACGAGCGAACAAATAGGATCTGGACAACGGATAAGCAGCTAAAATGGTGCCCAATAAACTTAATACCACGCCGACCACGGTGATAAATATGCTATTTTTGAAAGCATTAAAGGCCGGGCTTGCGATGAAGAAAATTTTATATGCCGTGAACTGCAGCCCTATCGGCCAAAAGAAGACATGACCTGAATCTACAGATGACCGATCGCTGAGCGATAGCGCTATGATATGAATAAACGGCAGGATGCAAGTTAAGGCAATGAGTGCAAGCAGCACGTAATTGATCGTATAGAAAAGCTTTTCTCCTCTTGTCGCTTTCACTACATGTCCTCCTCTCTAGAACAGGGCTTGATCAAATTTTTTGGCAATCCGGTTTGCGATTAACACGAGACTGCAGCTAATGACCGATTCGAATAGTCCCATGGCCGTCGTTAAGCTAAATTGCGAGCTGCCGAGTCCTATTTTATAAATGTAAGTACTGATAACCTCCGACACGTCCGCAACAGCAGCGTTCTGTAAGTTATAGACTTGATCAAACCCAACTTCCATAATTTTACCCATCGCTAATATCAGCAATAAAATAATGGTGTGCCGAATGCCGGGAAGCGTTACATGCCACATCTGACGCCACTTGGTAGCTCCATCCATGCAGGCGGATTCATACAGCGACGGATCAATGGTCGTTAGAGCAGCCAAGTAGATGATGGTACTAAAGCCCATTTCCTTCCAAATGCCAGATCCGATAAAAATGCTTATCCAAGAATGCGACTCATATAAAAAAGTAACCGGCTCCAGATTGAACAGTTTGAGCACCTTATTGATGGAACCATAATCGGTTGCAAATAACGATAATACGATACCCGACACAATGACCCAAGAGAAGAAGTGCGGTAAATAAATGATCGTTTGCACCCACTTTTTGAACCACGACTTCCGGACCTCATTGAGCAAAACAGCCAAGAAAATGGGAACCGGGAATCCGAGCACCAGGCTTAGAAAGCTCAGCCAAAATGTGTTCCAAATGATTTGGAGCGTGCTCGCGCTGGAAAACAGCAGTTTAAAATTCTTTAGTCCCACCCAAGGGCTATTCCAGATGCCATCCGCAAAATTATAGGTTTTGAAAGCGATAACAAGTCCGCCCATAGGCCAATATTTGAATATCACATAATAAGCGATAACTGGAATCAGCATGATGAACAAAGGAATATTTTGTTTCAATCGCCTGCTTCGCTTTAAAGAAGCTGTCTTGCGCAGGTTCACGGATGATACCGTGACAGGAGGTTCTTCGATTCGACTGCTCATGCTTGCTCACTCCCTCAATCTTTGGTATGAATCCTATCATATCGGTTTCGTGTATCAAAACCCTTAAAAAATTATAGAAGATTCTATAAATTCATTAGGTAATGGATGGAAGCGATTTTTATATGAAAAAAATATTGTATAATGTCCTCAGCAACGTTATGGCTTGCAAACTATAAGTAAATTGGGGAATCTGAGATGCAAATCTGGCGACAACTACTCATCAGCATCAACCGCAGCTTTCGAATTCGATTAATCATTAGCCTGTCCGCCATCATTTTACTTGCCTTCGGGATTACCGGTTATTTGACTTATCAGTATAATCTGAAACTGTTTGAAGAGGAGATCAGCAAGCAGTTCTCCCGTACGAATGAAGAGGCTTTGGCCAAAATCGAGATGAAAGTTCAGGAAATTGTGCGTGTATCTCAGACCGTAGTATTCAATCCGCAAATTGAAATGCTCATCAAACGAATCAATTCCCAAGAGGATGCCGACGCCTTTAATCTGTACTATGATAAAAAGCAAATCGAAGAGCAGATTTTCCAAATCAAATCAGACGCGCCTTATATTACAGGGATGTATCTGTATGACTTAAACGGCAATCCTTCTTATTTCAGCTATACGACTTCTGCGATCAAAAACTTGGATGAGCCAACCTTTCAAACCATCCAGTCCAAACTAAACGATACCTATGGGAATCTGGCCTGGATGAGCATGCCGCTGCCCAGCTCCATTGAACCGAGTGGCTTCAGGCAAACCATTATTATCGCCAGGCTGATGAAAAATAGTGCTCTGCAAACCTATGGCGTTCTCGTAATGGCTGTGGATGAATCCTTTTTTGCCGGGATTTTGAAGGAGTTAATCAAGGACGGGACAGGCGAAGTCTATTTGTACAACGAAAACAAGGAGTTGCTCTATAGCAATTCCACGCAGGAAACAGCGGAGAAAGCACAGATGCTGCAGGATATGAACGAAACCCGCGTGATGAACAATCATCTGTATGTACAGGGGATATCCAAAGCGACCTCCTTCAAGCTTGTCAGCTCAACGTCCCTTTCCGACATTCAAGTTAAAAACAAAATTTTATCCAAACGCATTGCGTATACCGGCTTCATCAGTATCTTGTTAACGAGCATTCTCATCGTTATCTCGACAGGCAAGCTCTTGCGGCCGATCAAGGATCTGCTGCTTGGGCTTCGCAAAGTACGTTCCGGTGACTTCAGCGCCCGTATTGAAATCCGCACCAAAGATGAACTCGCCTATATAGGCGAGAGCTTCAATGCCATGGCTGAACAGGTCGGCAGGTTGATTACGGAGGTCTATCTAACCCAGCTAAGCGAAAGAGAAGCAGAGCTCAAAGCGCTGCAGGTTCAGCTTAACCCACATTTTCTGCACAATATGTTCAACGAAATTTATTGGAAGCTTTATTTGCAAAATGAAAAGGACACTGCTGCCTTAATCGCCACCATTTCGGAAATGCTCAAGTACTCCCTGATGCCCGTCCGGACACTGACAACCGTGCAGGGAGAATTTCAGCAAATTCGCAATTATGTGAAGCTGCAAACCGAATTGTTCGAACCTGATTTGGAAACGATTATCCAAGCGGATGAGCAGGTACTGGACAACGAGATGATGCGTTTCCTTCTCCAGCCTCTCGTAGAAAATGTATTCGTACATGCCTTTCGGAATAAGGTGTCACATAAAATCTTGGTTATTCGAGCTCGTCAGCATCTTGACCATTTGGAAATAGAAGTGACCGATAACGGCTGCGGTATGGATGAATCCGCGATCGCTATCCTGCTGGGGCCGAAGGGGACTTCTCTGCCTCAGCGCTCGGATGGACGGGAACACCTTGGCGTTCGCAGTGTTGTTAGGCGTCTGGAGCTCGTTCACGGGCAGCCTTACCGGCTCGAAGTTGAGAGCGTTGTGAATAGCGGAACGACAATGCGCCTCATCCTGCCTAATCACCCAACTAAAAAGGAGCTGAGCCAGCATGCTGAAGGGTAACGTGGTCATCGTGGAAGATCAGCCCAACTTCCGTAAGGGCTTGATCAAAATGTTTGAAGAAGGACAAATTGGCTGGAACGTTGTCGGGGAGGCCAGCAATGGGCAAGATGCGCTGGCGTTGGTAGATCGGGTTAAACCTGATCTCGTGCTTACGGATATTCGCATGCCTGTTATGGACGGCATCGAATTTGTAGGGCATCTAAGGAAGCATTATCCGGACCTGCTGGTTATCATCCTTACAGGCTACAAAAATTTTGAGTACGCCCAGGCAGCCGTCAGACTCGGAGCGCTCGATCTGCTTATCAAGCCTTGCACGGAACAAGATGTCATGCAGGTCATGAATAAAGCCTCTGAGCGGTACTATGAGAAATACGCGCAGCAGCAGCATCTTCTCGCTCAGCGCAAATTGCAGCAGGATCAGGAGCTGCGTGCAGCTTTATTAGATCTGCCATCCTCTTACGAAGCCATGAAAAACATGGATGAGGTACTTCTGACGAAGGAGCTGTGGCTGCTTCAGTTGAACAGCGAAGACTTAGCCCTCAAAAACTATGGCAAAGCGGACCTCAGCCTCATCCAATTCGCTTTCTCCAATATTGCCGAGGAGCTGTTGAAAGGCGCCGGCATTCCTGCCAGGCTCCTCTTGGTCGAACATGATTGTTTCGTCGTGATCGCCGATCAGCCTGGGCCTGACGAAAGCTTCATCCAAGCTGTGCAGGATGCTTCCCTCGAGTACTTGAACATCCGTGTGAACGTTCAAGCTATGGGTGCAGCTCCCCCTTATAAGCAGTTGGCTGAATTCTATGACCAGTTCAAGAGCGGTGAGACCCCTTCGGATTCTGACAGCCAACGAATCGATAAAGAAGCGGGTACAGGCTCAGGCATGACACTCTCCTTAAATCAAGCGAAAGTCAATGAGCTGGAAATGAAGCTGATGTCCGCGATTCTGATCGCACAGGAAAACGCGCTGCAGCAGCTTCTCAATCAGCTGCTTACCGATCTGTCCCATCAACCGCCTGAAGATATGAAAATTCAGGCGCTCACGCTCTCGATTGCTTTGCTGGGAACCATTCAGAAACAGTTCGATCCTGACGGCCATGAAGCGACGGCAAGAATACCGACCGATATGCCGCAAGCACATTGGACGGCGGAGGAAGTCCTTCGCTGGGCAGACGCACAGGTGAACAACTTCCTGCTTCTGTTCAATAACTGGCAAGCGTCCAAGAGCGACAACGTCATTGAGAAAGCTACAAAGTACATCGAGGAGCACTACAACGAAGAGTGCCGCCTAACGGATGTAGCCGCTCATCTTCACCTCAACTCCAGCTATTTTAGCGTACTGTTTAAAAAGGCAACCGGGGAAAGCTTCACCCGCTTCGTGACCCGTCTGCGCATGGATAAAGCAGCCCTGCTGCTGCGAAACACGGATATGAAAATATTCGAAATCGCATGTGCCATTGGTTTCGACGAGCCGAACTATTTTACCAACGTATTTAAGCAGCAATTTCAAATGTCT
Organism: Paenibacillus sp. WC2504; assembly: GCF_052682475.1. Taxonomy (NCBI): domain Bacteria; kingdom Bacillati; phylum Bacillota; class Bacilli; order Caryophanales; family Paenibacillaceae; genus Paenibacillus; species Paenibacillus sp. WC2504. Next base: position 1,072,343 of record NZ_JBQZFH010000001.1, on the reverse strand, counting down.
CCTAAGGAGTATCGGAATCATCGGTAACAGGGGTGTCGTTAAATCGACATCCTTCTCTCAAACACTTAAATAATGCTAAAAAAAATCATCAAAAATTAACGAAATCCGTGACATAAACCGACATATATTGAATCCAACTTCGTTTATAATCTAACAATATGAAGATTGCCAATTCTATACAAGAGTCGGGAGTGTTATCCGTTGGTCATCAAGATAATCAAACATATAGGTATCCCCTTTATTTGTTGCTTGACCATGGTATCATCCATAGCAATGGGGAATGCACCCAATACCACAGCAGTCATCCTATTAGGCTGCGCTTTTTACCTCAGCATCGCCCTCGAGCGAAAGCTCCCTTTTTTACCCAACATTCAGTTCATCTTCCTCGCCCTGTTTCATTGGTCCAGTCATCTGAATTGGTGCTTGCTGCTGTATTATATGCTGATCGGCTTTTCGATACAAAATGGGCAGAAGTATACCTACACCATGCAGAAAACGCTCATGTACATCGGTTTATATACGTGCATACGTTTATCCTATGTGCCTTTTACCACTTACAATCTCTTGGTTTCGATCTACGATATTGCAAGCGCCGTTATGTTCGTGCTGCTTGTGCAATATGTGATTAAATCAGAGTCAGAGAAGAAACGTTTACGCGAAGAAAATGATTATCTCACGACACATGACCCGCTGACAGGGCTATTGAATTATGAAGGCTACGTAACCACCGTTGAAAACTTAATGGTTAAGCGCTTCAGCTTTGTTTTAGTGTTGTTGGACTTTCAGGATTTCAAATCGGTCAATTACGAGAATATCCATAACGGAAATGAAACCTTGAACCAGATTGCGCTGTTGCTGGGCAGCATTTTCTATGATTCCTATGCGATATCCCGTTACGCAGGAGACAGGTTTGCTATTATTTTACCAGCAAAAGAGAACCTTATTTCTAATATTAGCGAATCCTTGAATTCCAATATATTAGGCTTTCAAGTGACTTACAGCTTTGCCGAGCACCCTCTTGAGGCTGCAACGAAGGAAGAACTTATCTCTTTGGCCGAGGAGCGTTTGTTCAAAAGTAAACGGGAAATATGGCTCAAACGAGAAGAGCATTTATTCCGCTCCGAGAAAATGAAGATGATCGGCGAATTGGCGGCAGGGATGGCGCATGAAATTCGAAACCCGCTGACAACGATCAAAGGCTTCATGCAAATCGCGACCAAAAGCCAATACAATATTCAGCCATGGCATGAATTAATTATGAGCGAGATTCGAAGAATGAATGAGCTGACGGCGGAATTCCTGCAATTTTCCAAACCGCATATCAGCAACATGAAGCCGGAGTCCATCACAGAGTGCCTGGATCGGGTTCTATCCTTAGCGGAATCGGATGCGCTTTATCGCGGACACACCATTATTTTTGAGGATACGAAAGAGGCTCTTTATATCTTCATCGATCGGGATAAAATTGTACAAGTCCTGCTGAATCTGATCCAAAATGCATTCGAAGCGATGAAGCATCCCGGCGATGTTCACGTGCGCATAAAACAGGAAAATGAACTCGCGATCATTGAAATCGAAGATTCCGGCGAAGGCATGTCCGAAAGCGAAATGGAGCAAATCTTCAATCCTTTCTATACCACCAAAGAAAACGGGACAGGTCTGGGCCTCTCCATTTGCCAAAAGATCGCCGTTGACCACGGCGGCTCGCTGGAAGTGAAAAGCGCCATTGGCCTGGGCTCCATCTTCAGCTTTAAGCTGCCGACGGTTGAAGTTTAGCTGCGGCTCCTTTCTTCCACACAAAAAAGCAGATCGGGAAGTTTCCCGACCTGCTTTTTATCTTATTAAGGCTGCCCAACAGCCTCAATTTCAATTGATATTTTAACCTCGTCGCCAATTAAGACTCCGCCTGTTTCCAATGCGGCATTATAGGTTAGGCCGAAATCAGCACGTTTGATGCTTCCCACTGCACTGAAACCCGCTTTCTCATTCCCCCAGGGATCTTTGCCGGTACCTTCAAATGTTACTTCAAACGTCTCGGGCCTCGTAACGCCGCGTATCGTCAAATCGCCAGTTAACGCGTATTCCCCGTCTCCGGTTTTTGTGACTTGAGTGGACTGAAATGTCATTGTAGGGTGTTTCTCGCTATCAAAAAAATCGGCTGAACGCAAATGTGCGTCTCGATCCGTATTCCGGGTATCAATACTGCTTATATCCACCTGAAAGTGAATATCGGCCGACGAGAGATCTGTCGCATCCGCTTCAATCTGAGCTTCGAACGAGTGGAATGTGCCTTTAACCTTAGCAATCATCATGTGCCTAACGGAGAAGTCAATACTGCTGTGACTTGCATCTACTGCCCATTTTGACTTTGCCATAAAAGTTACGCCTCCTAAGTAATAACTTATTAAAAATAATTTACTAACTATTACTCATTCCATTTTATCGTAACTCGGCGCCCTATCTTTTGTCAAACAATTTCTGGAAGAAACACGTTGTTTAATTCCTTTTACCGTCATACATTAATGTATCGGCAGTAGTCCAAAAAAATCCCCTTTGTAGGAGGAAACAGGAATGGCGGCAGAATCGAATAAACCTGTGTATTATGATGGAAGCGGTATCATTCAATTGCCACCCGGGAAAACCGTTCCCACGGACATCGTGATTAAACCTGCAAATGTGAACAGTGCGCCCATCCCTATTCCGTATTTTCCTTATTTACGCTAAAAAACACACGAAGACCGCCAAGGCCCTGAGCCCTGACGGTCTTCTGCTAATTTTCAAAACCAAACAAGAACACCGCTAGGAGAACTGGAGGCCACTATTGTGAGGAAAACGAGCTAATTCCTCTCCGAGCGGAACTACAGGGCCTTATTCAGCCTTCATGGCAGGGTTTTCCGGGTGAAAACGGCAAAATAGTGGACCGTAGTTCCCCCTATACGTGGGAATTGCTCCTTTTCTGGGAATTAGCGGCCTGTAGTTCCCTCCCCCAGATATAAAAAGGCACCCGAAGGGGCACCTTTTAATAACCTAAATCACTTCGACGTCAATGAGCTTAAACTGGGTTACATCGACTATTCCACGGTTTGAAATCCGAATCTCAGGGATAACAGGCAGTGCGATCAATGAAAAAGTCATAAACGGTGCGTTTAACGGACAGCCAATTTGTTTCCATGCTCTTTCAAGCTGGGCAACTTCGTCAACGACTTCTAGCAAAGATTTATCGGACATAAGGCCTGCTATCGTTAACGGCACTTGAGCCAACACGCGGCCGTTCTCTACGACGATGGTGCCGCCTCCCAATTTGACCAGCTCATTAGCAGCGAGAGCCATATCTTGCTCGTTAATCCCCATAACAATCAAATTATGGCTGTCATGCGCAACGGTAGACGCTACAGCGCCGGATTTCAATTGAAATCCGCTCGTGAACCCAAGCGAAATTTCGCCAGTGCCGCGATGCCGCTCAATACAAGCAAGACGGACAACGTCCTGCTGGATATCCGGTTGAATAATCCCTTGCTCGACATTTAGCGTGGCTGTCATTTTCGCTGTTCTTGCACTATTTTCAATCACCTGAATGACATTGACGCTTGTTTTCTCATCGTTGCCGCGGCTTGCAAGCTGAAAGTCCTGCGCCGTCAGCTCCCGCTTCACATTCATGGAGCTGCGAATATGCGCTGGATACACGTAAGTAGGGAAATCCGCAACAATCTTGCCTTGGTCAAAGATGACTTTTCCATCCGTAATGACAGTTACAGGCTCAACTTTTTGCAAATCATCAAGCAATAAAATGTCTGCGCATTTACCTGCCGTAATGCTGCCCAGATCTTTCTCCAGGTTAAAATAGCGCGCCACATTAATGGTCACCATTTGAATCGCGGTAACGGGATCGACACCCTCTTCAATCGCACGGCGCACCACATGATTGAGATGTCCTTTTTCCACCAATGTTTGCGGACTGACGTCATCCGTGACGAGGGAGATGTTAGATGTGTTCACTTTATCTTCGGTAACGATCTTGATAACCTCTTTGACATCATGCCACGCGGAGCCTTCGCGAATCATCAAATGCATGCCCATGCGGACTTTGTGCAGTCCTTGCTCGCGTGTAACTGTTTCGTGATCGGAGGTCACGCCGGACGCGATGTAAGCTTGCAGCATACGGTCATCTTCGCTTGGAAAATGCCCAGTGACAGCTTTGCCGCTGTTAATCGTCGCTTCAATTTCTCCGCACATTTTCGGATCCCCGTAGACGACACCAGGGAAGTTCATCACTTCACCAAGCCCGACCACATTGTCCCATTGCAGTCCCTCTTCAATATCTTTCACTTCCAAGCTGGCACCGGCATCTTCCAAGTCTGTCGTCGCAGGCACGCAAGACGGGAAGGTCGTGAACACTTTGAGCGGCAGCTGCTGGCCCTCTTCATGCATCAGCTTTACTCCTTCGGACCCGAACACATTGGCAATCTCATGAGGGTCCATGAAGATTCCCGTTGTTCCTTTGGGTAGAGCCGCTTTGGCAAACTCCGTAACCGAAAGCATCGTGCTTTCAACATGCATATGACCGTCCAGGAATCCTGGAGCTATATATTTCCCAGCAGCGTCAATAACAACTGTTTGATCGCCAATCGTGTGGTCCGCATGCCCGACAAACGCCACACGTCCCTCGGACACAGCGACATCCGTATGCGCAAGTAGTTCCCCTGAATACACATTGACCAGTGTGCCGTTTTTAATGACAACATCCGCATAAGCGCTGCCCATGGCGACTTTAGCCAACTTCCCGCTCACTTCAACCAGTCTATTTCTTTTATATTGAGTCATGTTAGTTCTCCCTATTATAAATTTCAACTCCTATTATAGCCCATTTAGATGACAACCCAAAGCCGGGGAAGCAGAAAAAAGACTATCCCTGCAACGCTGCAGAAAATAGTCTTCATTTCTAGAATCATGTAAAACATACAGTTAAATTAACCCTTTTTGCGAATCTTGGTTCAAATCATGTAAAACATACATCAAATTTAAACGTTCAACCCTTTTTCAGGCTTGAATCCATAATTTTAATGCAGGAAATGCAGGTTTTCTTGTAAAAACCACTTTTTAGCTTAAATTTGCTGCACTTTTTGCACCTTCTCATCCCATTGGCGAGAAATTGGCTAACCGAGATCAGCCTCCATACCTGTACCCGGCGACCCGCTCAAAAAAATCCACACCGCCAACTTGGCCGCCCTTGAGCACGAGCTCCAGACCGTCAAACGATGGCTCATTGGCATAAGCCCGGCATAGAGGTCCGCCAGGGTCAAGAATGGAAATACATTCCAAAGCGTAGACACCAAGCTCTCTAGTCACATACCCCGAGGTGTCCCCTCCCGCTATTAAAACACGCGAAATACCAAGCTGACGAACGAGCTCTCTGGTCAGCTCTCCAAGCGCATGGCCAAGCAGACGGCTGCTGTCTTCCGATCTGATCCCCCGGGCGGACAGTACCTCTCGCATGTGTCCAATGCTTACATCGGTTGGCCCCGTGGCCGAGTAGACAATGACGCTCCTGCCGCCCGCCAGCCATTGCTGCGCTTCTTGCTGCAAGGCAATCTTTGCCGCTTCCCGCGTTTCTGAACTAAGCAGATCTTCCATCGGAACGCGAATGCCTGCGAAACCGGCTTGCAGCGCATGCCCAATCTGACCCTCGGTTACAGGCGAACAGCTGCCTGAAATGACTAACAAGGGCGCAGCTTCTGAGACCTCAGCTCGTATCCTATTGCTGTCCACTGCGGTATCCAAATTCCCCGCATCTTTTCGCCAAACGGCTCCGAGCGCGTATTCGACACCGGAAGAACCGATGACGAACAGTCCGTCATGCTCCTCTGCCTCTTCCCAAATCATTCTCCCAGCCGCTTCCAAGCGCCGCTCATCCAATACGTCAAATAGCAGCAGATCCGGCTGCTCTTGGCGGATAACCGTCTCCAAGCGCTTTCGCACATCCGCAGACGAGCCGTCTAGCGCCTTAATATCCAGCAAAGCCGTTTTCAGCGCTGTCTGCTGCGCCAAATGCTTGCGAAGATCGGACTCCGCCATGGGCGTAACCGGATGCTTGGACATCGTTGGGTGGCGATCCAAGCGATGCACAGTTCCTCCTGCGCCGCCAGCTGCAAAATGGTTGCCGAACAGCGTATACCGGCCCAGATACGGAACGCCGACAAGCAGCGGGATGTACCGGCCGCCAAATACCTCGCGCCCGATTTCCGCCGCTTTGCCGATGCTGCCCGTGCCGGGCGAGGAGTCGAAGGTCGAGCATATTTTATAATGCACGACGGCGGCTCCAGCTGCTTTTAGCGTCATAAAAAGCGGACGCAGCTCCCGCTCCATCTCCTCGGGAGTTAAGGAGCGTCCCACACCGGCGACGCCGAAACAGTCGACGTCTTGAAACTGCTCCTGCAGCAGCTCGGGCGTGGGTGGCTCCAGAAACAGAACGGTTTTCAGCCCCGCCTGAAACAGCGACTCCAACACATCCGTAGACCCGGTGAAATCATCACCGTAATAACAGAGCGGTCTCCTGGCGGTTCGTCTCGAAGATCGCCCGACATTTCGCCCAGCAGTTCGGGTAGCGGTTGGCCCAGAAGCCGGTTCTTGCTTAAAAGGGGGTTCTTCCATCGGCCTTCACCCCTTCCCGTATTTCTCGATCGCCCTTTGCAGGGAAGGATGCTGCGCCGCATAGGCGTCCAGCGGTATCCCCTGAACCGCCGCTTCCCAGCCCAACTTCATGCTCTCGAAGCCGGCCGCAGGACCATCCGGATGAGCCAGCATGCCTCCGCCGGCCAAGTGCATCAAATCTACGTTCCCCGTTGCCACATACGTAGCTGGAGCCATCCCCGCCCACTGGGCTGAGGATACGACAGGCATCGCTTTGTAGCCGCCGAGCAGCGGCGCCGTGCAAGCCGCAATGGACCGAACCACCGATTCGTTGCTTTCATAAAACTTGCTATTTAAACCGTTTACGTGCAGATGATCGGCCCCGGCTAACCGGCAAAGCTTCTGATAAGCCGTGAATTCAATGCCCAGCAGCGGAGATCGCGTCAGCATTCCCCATTGATTGCGATGCCCGTGAATGGGAACCTCGCTGAATTGATTCAAATACGTCAGCCCCGATAGCCCGACGCTGAGTATACTCACCATCACGCAAGTGCCGCCCGCTTTGACAACCAAATCATGGTTCCGGCGCAGTTCGTCATAATCCCCTGTGATGTTGAAGGCATACATCAGTTTCTTGCCCGTAGCATCTGCAGCTCGCTCGACCGCCTCCATGACGGCCTTGACTTTGTCCGCTAATGGCGCATAAGGGGGATTCGCATTCAATTCATCGTCCTTGATGAAATCCATGCCCGCTTTCCCCAGCTTCTCCACCAAAGCCGACAGCTCCTCCATTGATAAGCCTACGCTGGGCTTTACGATTGTCCCAAGTATCGGTCGGTCATATACGCCCGTCAGCTTTCGTGTCCCCTCTATCCCAAATTTTGGGCCAGGGTATCGCACCGTAAATGCCTCCGGCAGCTCCAAATCCAAAAGTCTCAGCCCTGACAATTCTTGAAGCTCATACAAATTGCCCGCAACAGCAGACATTAAATTCGGTATGGAAGGCCCGAAATTATGAAGAGGAAACGATACCGTCACTCGCCCACGCCGATATTTGCCGTCATGACCCGGCGGAGTCTTCGCACCCGGCAAGGACGGAGTATCCGTATCGTCCAATGGCTCGATACGCTCCACTCTTGCGCCATGCCGCTCCTTCACGGCGTCCGTCTCTCCAGGCACAGCCGTGAACGTCCCCGTGGACTGCTCGCCGGCGATGGAGGCGGCAGCCCGCTCCAGCGAATACGCCGTTTCCACCAAATAGACGGCTGTTACACGATCTTGCTCCATTTTCTCTTCTCTCCTTTCTCTAAGCCAAATCGCTCTAAGACCCTGCCTTCGTTTCTTTGGCTGCTTCGAGAACAGCCTTCACATGTTCCACGCCGAATCTCGGGGATGAAAGCACTGGCTTGCCTGTTGCTTCTGCCAACGCTTGCTCCATACGCGCCATGGAGCCTTGCGCCAATACCAGCACATCGGCGTCATCTGTTGCCCGTTTCGCCGTTTCCAGCAATAAGCGGTCATGCTCTTCCGGCTTGCCGCTGATCAAGGCATCAAAGGCGCCCTCCGCGAGTCCGCTCACAAGCTGTACCTCTCTGCCGGCTTCGTCCGCCTTGCGCTGAATAAGGCGCAAGGTTGGCTCCAAGGTAGATGGCAGCGTGGCCAGCACGGCAATCCGCGTGTAGCCGGCTACCGCTTTGGCCGCCATCCATTCGTCGATTCGCACAATCGGAATGCCGATAGCCTCCACAGCCTCATCCGCCACATCGCCAACGGAGGAACATGTGTTGAGGATCACATCCGCACCCAGCTCTTCCGCGTGCCGATAATACTGTACCAAATGGCGCGACACGACTTCGGGTATGTGCCCAGCACGCACGACATCGCCAATCAGGCTGTCATCGATAATATTCACGAGCCGAATATCCGGCAGCATCTCTTGAAACACCTTTTTCAAAGGATCGGCCAAGCCCTGACCTGTATAAATCGCAACAACGGTTTGCATCGAACTCCTCCTAGTCGCTTTCACTCCGAAAGCAGATGGTCTTTCACTCATTTGCTCATTTGCTCATTTGCTCATCTATTCCTTCACTCACTTACCAAACAAACTCCTTATCCAATCGACGATACTCCCCAGCCCGCATTGGCGCCTCTTCAAACACCTGACGCCCGCTGTACAAAGGTTTCTTCGTACCCTTCGGCGTTATATTTACAACATCATCCCCACGCCATTCCGTCTCAAAGGTTTGACCTACCGCATTCTCCAACGTCTTGCGGAAGCTCAGCGGGAAGGTCACCGTAATTTTCTCACCTGCGACAGCTGCCCCCAGCAAGAGGAAGTGCTTGTTCACCCAGCTGCTCGCTTCATTGCCTTTGCCTTCGATGACTTCCCCACCGCGCTCGCGAACATACTTGATTTTCGTAAAGCCGGCCCACTCTGGGATTCGGATCTGCAGACGAGAGATATCCGTGTGAATATCGAGCACGACTTTCCCTTCATGCGGCAGGTAGGAGCTGACGTCCAGCCATTTGGAGCCGCGATTCAAAAGGAAATTGACGCTGATCGTCCCTTTTTTCTCCGTAATCGTGTTACTCCAGCCCATGAAGAGCCCGCGTGTGCCTGAGCCTAAGCAGCAAATTTGCAAATCGTTCGTATGACCGCGTCCCTCATTCACATCGCAAACGAAATCATTAGGCGCCGAATAGCCTGCAAAAGAACCTCGTGTCCGCTCCGCTACTTTATAGAAGCTTTTATTCGCAGGAATGTCAGCCGACTTATCATCCGCTTCCTCCACCCAATCCAGATCCAGCAGTTGTGATTCCGCCAGATGGTTGCGCAAAAACCGTTCCACCGTTCCCCAATATTCCACGTAGCCACTTTGGGCTAAGGTAATGCCTGTCGCGATTAAGTCAACCAAGGAGCATGTTTCATGCTCATAAGCCTGCTCGTGCAGATCGCCCGGCGTCCAGCCGAAGTTCGTGCATTTGGTCAGCGCCCAATCGTAGCATTTCTTGACCCAAGCGAGCATAGCCGCATCGCCCGTGTAGACGCCGAACCTCGCGATAGCGTCAAGCGTGCCAATCCGCGTATGGAAGTGTCCGCTCCGGTAAGCCAGCGAGTCGTTGAAACTGCCGTCTTGATTGAATACACCGCTGCGCTCCATAATTAATGCTGTAAAAAATTGGCATAGTTCATAAGCATCCTGATTGCCCGTCAACTCATGATATTTCAGCAAAGGCATGACTAAACGACCGCAGAAAGCTGCCGGATCGGGCGCCAAACGTAGTTGTATCGCGTTATTCGAAGGCCAGCCCGTTTCTTTGTATTCCGAAGCCGGATAATACCAGACATCGCGCTCTTTGATCGCGATACGCTTGAGTGCCGCCACATGGCGGTCAGCTGCTTCTTTGACCTTCGGGTCCCCCGATTCCATAAACCAAGTGGTCAAAGATAAAATAACCGCCCGCTGGTCAATCAAGTTTGCATTCGGCTCCCAATTGCGGGTTGGATTAATCTGTCTGTAGCTCATCCCGTCTTCTTTGAAAAAAGACAACAGGTTCGCACGATAACGCTCCTCGACCTCTTTGCCGAACTCTTCTCCCGACATGTGGCGGGCAAGAATTAATCCGTCAATCATCCGTCCGTGCGAGGAACCGTAGTCCCAATCGCCATGCGTCATAAAAGCAGGTTTGTGCATCAAATCGGCTGCAAAAAAAGGAATATAGTTATGGTCGCGATCCGCCATGCCGATCATGGCATTGATGGCGTGTGCTGCGCGTTCTTCGAGCATAAGCGTATCGGGAATTAACTGTTTCGACATACGTGTTCTCTCCTTATTGGTCCGCTTGACCGATGGCTTTGCGATATTCACCGATGGTCATGCCGATTTTTCTTTTGAAAATTTGGCTGAAATACCGGTAATCCTCATAGCCCACCTTTTGCGCGACTTCGTAGTTTTTGTATTTCGATTTATTCATCAGCTCTTTGGCCTTATGCAAACGGATATCGGTTAAATAATCGACGAAATTTTTCCCCGTCATCCTTTTGAAAATCCGACTTAAATAGTCAGGATTCAAATAATAGCTGCTGGCAATTTGATGTAAGGAGAGGGATTGATCGTAATTGCTCTCCATCCATTTTTTCAGCTCGCTGACGACCTTCTCTCCCTGCTTTTCCCCAGATTGACCGTAGAAACAGAGCACAGCAGGCAGCAGGTCATCTTTGAAAATCTTTTTCATCGCATCCACGTCGTTACGTTGGTGAATTAGCTCTGAATACATGTGTGTATTTTTGCCGCAGATCTCCTCTAATCGAACATCTTTCGCCTGTAGCTGCTTTTCCACCGCATGAAGGAGTAAATCCGCACTCCACTGCAAATGTCCCACCGTCGTAACGTCGCTTACGAATGCCGCAAACAACCGCTCGAATTCTTGCTCCACAGCCTGCTTATTCCCGGATTGAAGCACCCATAGGAACGAGTTCTCTTGGTCCTGCGGATACATGCCGGATAAAGGGATCGCTTTGTTCTCTGCAAAAAGCAAGGCGTTCACCGCTGACAGGAGTTTCCCCGACAAAGCTTTTCTCGCTTCGTTATAAGCCTCCCCCAGCTTGGCAGCCTCCAGCTTCCTATTGCTCATGCCAAAGCTGATGCTAGCGCTCCCCGCCTGTTTTATACCAGCTAACAAACTTGTGTGCAGTCGGCTAAAATCCTTCGATTCCAGCCGAGCCCCGCAAAGCGCAATCGCAATCTCCCGGCTGCTGTCGTGCAGCGTCGTAACCTCGTACTCCCACCGCCCCCCAAAAAGGAAGGGCTTCATCCGGTTTAACTGCTCATAAATCACCGGCAGCAGACGAGCATAATCGCAATGCTCTTGGAAGGTGTCCGTGTGACCGAGCATCACGGCATATTCACCGGCTTGCCAACTGGAGGGAACGAAGGCATCCTCCCCTTCCTCGGCATGCAGCAGAAGCTGCCGCAGCCAATCCTCTCCTTGGACACGGGAGGCTTTGCGTTTCTCGGCTTCGCGCCGATCCAGCTCCAGAAGCGCTTTTTCCACCACCGCAGCAAGCTCTTCCTTTTTCACCGGCTTAAGCAAGTAGTCGAAAGCTTTGTGGCGAATGGCTTCCTTCGTATATTCGAAATCCGAATACCCGCTGATCACAATCGTCAGCAAGTCCGGCAGCTCTTGGCTGAGCATACCCAGCAGCTGTTTACCGTCGAGGCCCGGCATCCGCATATCCAGGAAGAGCAAGTCCGGCTTTTTGTCCAAAGCCATCTCATAGCCTTCTCCCCCGTCACTTGCTTCGCCAACAAGCTCCAAGCCCCATTCGTTCCAGGAAATAGACTGAATTAATCCTCTTCGTATCCACTTTTCATCGTCTACAATGATGACTCTTCGCATTTCCTGTACCTCCTCAAAGACTTAGATTTCGCTTGACTCAACCTTTCATGGAACCCGCTGTCAGCCCGTCAATAATGTATCTTTGCAGCAGTAAATAAATAATCAGAATCGGAGCAATGACAAGCACCATGAAGGCAAACACAACGCCCCAATTCGTGCTGTACATCGTGACAAAATTGAAGATTTGCAGGACAATCGTCCACTTCGTGCTATCTGTCATCAGATAGAAAGGTCCGAAGAAATCGTTCCAAACCGACACCATCACCACAATGGAGACGGTTACAAGCACGGTAAGCAGCAGCGGTAAAATCATCTGCCAATACAACCGGAAATAGCTGCAGCCTTCCAGCAAAGCCGCTTCATCCAATTCTCTCGGAATCGACTTCATAAAGCCCACGAGCAGAAACACAGCAAAAGGCAGCAGCACCGCCGTATAATACATAATCAAACTGAAGTAAGTACCTTTAATATGAAGATCACCCAACAGCTTAATCGTAGGCACAATGGAGACTGGAACAATCAGCCCCATAATGAACATGTAATAAGCTCCTTGCAGAAACCGATCATCTCTTCGTTGAATGATGAAAGCAGCCATGGAGGCAAATAAATTCACACAGACGACAACCAGGACGGAAATAAGAATGCTATTTTTGAACCCCCGCCAAATGTTTGCCTGCTGAAAGACTTCCTTGTAATTGGTAAAGTGCCATTCGGAAGGAAGGGATAGGCCGAATAACGCCGATTCCCGAATGCCTTTAAACGAATTGACCAGAATCATCAGAAAGGGAATCAGAATCAGACAGGCCAAGCAGATCGCGACGATTTCCAGTATCCAGAGTGTCCACTTTTTTCTCATCACATCTCGACCTCTCTCTTCTTCATCGCCATCAGTACCGGAACGCCAACAATGGTAACTAGGACGAATAAAACAACGTTAACCGCCGTCGCATAACCGAATAAACCTGTGCTGAACATACCGCGAATGTACGTATAAAATACTTCTGTGGTATAACCCGGTCCACCTTCTGTCAGGACCATGACCATTTCAAACACCTTCATGGAACCAATCATGGAGAGAAGGACGTTGACGGTAAGTGCCGGAGCTAACAGCGGGAATATAATGGAGCGGAAACGCTGCCAATATTGCGCCCCGTCCATGGATGAGCTTTCAATCAGATCCTTCGGAATAAACTGCAAGCCGGCCAAATAAACAACCATCGAGAATCCGGCAACACGCCACAGGTCCGTCACGATAATCGAGAATAAGGCATACTTGGGGTCATTCAACCAGTCCTGAGCCATCACATGCAGCCCTACTGCATCAAGTACCGTGTTGACAATGCCATGCTCGGGATGATAGATCGCTCGGAAAATATAACCTATGACAATCGGCGCAATCACGTAGGGCAGAAAGAAGATCATGCGCAGCAGATTTCGCAGTTTAAGTGCTTCATTCAAAATTAAAGCTAATCCTAATCCCAAAAAGTTTTGCATCAAGGTCACAACCGCCGCAAAAATCAACGTATTGATCAAAGCCGTTTTTAATCTAGGTTCTTTGAACAGCTCGATATAGTTATCCAGCCCGTTGAAACGAATCTGCTCTGCATTAATATTCCAGTCCGTAAAGCTGTAATAAAACCCAATGATCGTTGGAGTAATGAAAAACAATAGAAACACGGCGAGAGCCGGGAATGAAAAATAAAGCGGGTATTTCGTCTTTCCCATCTCGTCTCCCCTCCTTCTTCATAAAGTGTTCCGGCCGGAACCTAATTCCGACCGGACTGAAAGACTTGGAACGAAATCAGCTTACTTAAAACCTTCAAGCAGCTTGGCTTTGCCATCTTTCTCATAGTTCGCAGAGAATTCTTTCAGTGCTTTGTCGACATCTCCGTCAATGAAGAACGTTTGCAACGTTTTTTGGAAATCAGCGAAGGTTGGTGTCAGACGATTTTGCACGTTAATTTTCGCTTTATTCGCATCGATCAGATCTTTCACCGTTTGTTGTACAGGATACAAGCTGCTCTTAGCGCCTTGGAAAATCGGAATACCTGGGCTCGTTTGGTAGTACAGATCCACCATCTCAGGAGAAATCATGAATTTAACCAGCTCAGCAGCCACATCGGCATGTTTCGCTTTATTCGGAATCATCAATTGGTTCGGCGGCGTGATCATGGCTGTTCCTGCATCCGCAGCGGAGGGGAATGGGAAGAAGCCAATTTTGTTCGTCACGAACTCTTTCCCGAATTTCTTCTCCAATTGCGGAATAATGCCGTCAAGCATGAAGGCCATGCCTACTTTGCCTTCGCCCATCAAATTTTGCAGTTCGTCAAATGTGCCAGCCAGCGGATTGGATTGGATCAATCCAAGATCTTTTAATTCCTTTTGTTTGGCGAAAAGGTCCTTGAGTGCCGGAATATCGGCCAGCTTAAGCGCATTTTTCTCTAAATTTTGAACCCCTGCATCCCCGATCGCCGGGTCCACATTGGATACCCAACCCGTGAAGTAGAACACTTGCGGCGGCCAACCGTCTTTGACACCTTCATAGAAAGGCGTGACGCCAGCTGCCTTGATTTTCTTAGCGCCTTCAATCATATCCGCATAATTTTTGGGAGGCTGAATGCCCGCTTTGCTGAATACATCTTTGTTATAGTAGATGCCCATCATGCCGGTAGCGCCGAAAGGGACACCATAAATTTTCTTGTTCGCATCTGCCTGAAAATCTTTCATCGTCGGAATAATGCGATCCCATACCGCCTGATCCCCCGACCATTCGCGAAGCGTTTCAGAGGCTCTCAACTTAACGTACTGCTTAGGGCCTGGCTGCATGAGGAAGAGGTCCGGGAAGTCGCCTGTGGAAAAGCGTGTTTTCATCATGTTGTCGAAATCACCGCCAGGCAGTGCTTGCAGCTCGACCTTATTGCCTGTTTTCGTTTCGAACTCTTTGAATATTTTATTAAAAGGTGTAGCATCAACCGTATTGGCGATCGCAAACGTCAGTGTGACAGGGTCTTTCTTCGCTGGAGCCTGTGTTGCTGCGGCTGTTGATGCAGCAGGCGTTGCAGCTGCCGGTGTGCTGCTCCCTGTGTTTGTGCCTGCGCTTCCGCAAGCCGTCAATGCCATAACTGCTGCCACCGACGCAGACAGTGTTACCGTTTTCATTTTCCTCATTTTCTGTACCCCTCCTTCAATATTCCTTACAGATTTGATTATATTGCAACCGCTTACTTACGACCCATGCACGATAACGACTTTCTATGTTGAATATTCCTACATCCTGATCTCAACCAAGTTGATGAACCAGTTTCAAGGTCACTTCCGTCCCTATTCCTTTTCTGCTTGCAATATTAAATTGGAACTGCTCGCCGTAACGAATCGTGTACCTGGCGTATACGTTCTGGACGCCAATCCCTCCGCTTGCGGCAGACAGCTTATATTCTTCCTGATAAAGCGGTTGTCTCAGCGATGCCAGAATCTGCTCCAGCCGTTTCTCTGAGATGCCGACACCATTGTCTTTGACTTGGATATACACCCATTCCGCTTCCCTCCAAGCCTTGAGGCGAATCGTGCCTTTTCCTCTCTTGCGCTCGATTCCGTGAAACACCGCGTTTTCGACCAGTGGCTGCAGAGTCATTTTTAACATTGGAAAATGGTACAGATCATCTTCGATTTCCAATTGATAGTCAATCTTGCCATCGAAACGGATACTCTGAATGTTGATATACGCGTCGATCTGTACGAGCTCTTCCTGCAGCGTAACGATTTCATCCGTATTTTTCGTGTTATAACGGAACATATCGGCTAAAGATTGCGACATCTGGCCAATTTCTTCTACGTGGTGATAATCAGCCATAGCTTTGATGCTATCTAGCGTGTTGTACAGGAAGTGCGGGTTAATCTGCGAATAGAGCATCGCCAGCTCCACCTGCTGCAGCTTAATTTGATAGACATACTTCGTCTCGATCTGTTTCTGCAATTCATCCTGCATGGCGTTGAAATTCATCGCAATTCGGCCGATTTCATCTTTCCGCTTAATATCCACTCTCACGGAAAAATCGCCACGTTTAATGTGATTAACGGTTTTATAGAGATCCAGAATCGGATTGGTTATGCTTCTTCCGAACAACAGCGATAGAATCGCAGTCACCAGAAAAGCAACCAAAGCTGTCCAGATAGCTGTCGTTTTGATGGAATCCAGCGGGCTGAATATTTCTTCTTTCGGCATGATGAGCACGGTTTTCCAATTGGAGTATTGGGAGCGGGTGTACGAAACCAACATCGTCTGATCGCCGCTGCCCGTCCAAAACTTACCGCCGTCCCCTTTAATCTGGGATAAAGCCTCTGCCTCCATATCGGAAGCATGCCCCTCTGCGGAATCGTAAATCGGATTATTAATCTCATTTAAAATAAGAAAACGGCTGTTCTTCGTCAGGTCTGCACGCTGACCAATGCCTTTAAACAAACCGTAATTATAGTCGGCGCGCACCACAATAAAACCGGTCGGATTCGAGAAATCGCGAATAAGCAGCGAAGTCGAATAGGCTGTCGGAGTCTCCTCCTGCCCGCTGACCGGGGGGGAACTGAAGAAATTCACGAGCCCATCTTTGGCTATCGTTTGCTTGAACCATTCGGCGTTCAGCACCTGACTCGGGCTGCCGAAGGAGGTATTATCGGAGGAATTCAGCAGTTCACCATCGCTGTAATAAATCTGAAAACGGATAAAGTCGGGAATCGGCGTAATGTTAAAGCTTTTCAAAAACAGATCCCCAAGCTTCTGACGGAATAGAAATTTATTTTGGCTGTCCATAGTCGGGTAAGCATTAATGTTGTCAATATATTCCTGTGTATAATAGGGGGCGAGGAGCAGATTTCTTTTATTATGAAAATCATTATCCATGTTAAATTCGATCTGCCGGACGATTTGCGAGCTGGCGGTTTCTACGCGTTCCGCCATGGAATTGTAGGAGATATAAAATGAAGCGGTTCCAATCAAGGCAATGCAGAAAAGAATAATGACGAAATAACTCAATAACAGCATCGTACGAATTCTAGGAAATAAGGTCTCTAATCTCTTCCTTAAGCTTTCCATCCAACGCATCTTGATGACCCACCTTTCTATCTATGCGAAAACAGCCGGAATCGGTTAGAAGGCTGCGCTACCCGCTCACCCTCTATCCGACTCCGGTCTGTTTGACTTGCATTTAGTTTAGCATAGAAACGTTTTCAAACACATAACTTCCTGAACCTACCTTGTGCACAGCCGCAGATGGCCCTGGGACATGAATGGTTGCTGTCGTATTCGCAGGCACATTCACTTGAAGATGGAAGTCCCCTTCCTCAGATAAACGCCATTCTACCGTTACTACTCCGTAAAGAGATTCATAACTTGCCTTCACCCAACTCAAGTTACCGCCCGGTTTCGGCCGTATGATGACATGCTGAAAACCTGGAGCCGCTGGATCTGCTTCAATGCCGGCCATATACCGAAACATCCATTCGCCGACAGAGCCAAGGGAATAGTGATTGAAGGAATTCATCGATGGCGTCTGAAAGCCTTGCTCCTCCGTCCATCCATCCCAGCGCTCCCAAATCGTGGTTGCCCCGTGTTTGATGGAATACATCCAAGACGGGAACGCTTCTTGCGTCAGAAGCTTGTAAGCGACATCCAAGCAGCCATTATCCGTCAGCGCCGGCAATAAGTAGCCTACGCCGAGGAACCCCGTTGATAACCGGTCGCCGCGCCCTTGTATGTCCGCCACCAGGCGCTCCCGCGCTTGCCCGCGCTGCTCTTCCGTTAGCAGCCCAAACTGCAGCGCCAATACGTAAACCGTCTGCGTATCGCCGTGAATGCTCCCGTCCTCAGCGACAAAAGCTTTGCGGAATGCCGCAGCAATATCGCCAAATAAGGCTTGGTATTGATCGGCTTCCTCGCTTTTCCCTAATACGCCGGCAATTTGCGCAAGCAGCTTCGTGCTGTAAGCGAAATAAGCTGTTGCGAGCACTTCGTTCGGCGTGTCAGCCCCGATGGATAGCCAATCGGCGTAATTGGCGTACCCTGGACGCACCAGCTCTTCGGTCGTGTTTTTCAGGTAGTGCACCCATTTGACCATCGCCTCATAATGCGTTTCGAGGATACGCACATCGCCGTACATCAAATAGATCGTCCATGGGATAATGACACCGGCATCTCCCCAACCGGAGTTGTCCGGGGCGAACCAGTTCAGCCTCGTATTCCAGTTTTTATGGCGAATCCAACCCGCATCCGGAGCGACATCCGTAAATGCCCCTGAAGGCTGCTGGCAATCCACCATGTCCCAGACATATTTGCTGAAAAATCGGGAGACGTCCATATTGTATGCCGCTGTACGAGCGAAAATTTGCGCATCTCCTGTCCAGCCAAGCCGCTCATCCCGCTGCGGACAGTCCGTCGGCACAGACAGGAAGTTCCCGCGCTGCCCCCATGTAATGTTCGAATACAGCTGATTCACCATCGCATCGGATGTCTCCAGCTTCCCGGTAACCGGCGTATCGGAATGAACAACTTTTCCTGTGAGGGTATCCAGATCAGGCTCTCCCGGATAGCCGATCAATTCCACATAGCGGAAACCGTGGAACGTAAAGTGGGGCTCGTAACTTTCCAGTCCCTCTCCTTTTAGAATATAGTGATCCTGCTGGCAGGCCTCTCGCAAGTTATCCACATATAGTGTGCCATCTGGATTCAGTATCTCCGCATGACTTAATGTAATCATCGTTCCGCGCTCACCTTGCACCGTTACAGCCGTCCAACCGACCATGTTTTGACCCATATCATAGATATAAGTACCCGCTGCCGTCTTCTTCACACTGATCGGTTTCATCGTCTTGGTGATGCGGATCGGCGGCTCAATCGCTGCCACAAGAAGTCCGTTATACCCTGAGCGCACATCCGGCACTTCCCAGGCTGAATCCTCATAACCCGGCTCATGCCATCCGGTTAATTCCTCTCTTGCATCGTAGGCTTCCCCTTTGATCATGTCGGAATATTGAATCGGCCCTCGGGTCGTCGTCCATGAACGATCCGTGATCACTCTTTCCTTCGTCCCATCCTCATAATCCAAGCTCACCTGCATGAGGAAAAACGGTCTTTCCCCGTAAACTTTATCACCCAGAAATCCTACCGTTCCCGCATACCAGCCATCTCCCAAAATAACGCCAAACGCATTATCGCCAGTCTTCAGCTTCTCTGTAATATCGACGGCCTGCACCTGTACACGAATGTTGTAATCCGTCCATCCCGGAGCAAAACGGTCACCGATTCGCTCACCGTTCACATACAAGTCATAAACGCCTAACGCTGTCGCATAAGCAATAGCCCGCCGCACCTTTTTCTTGACCTCAAACGATTTTCTGAAAAATGGTGAAGGCTGCATGAGCGCACCCGGCTCGGATTTGCGTCCGATCCATTGCGCCTTCCAATCGCCACGTGACAATATCCCCATCATCCAGAACGCCGTCTCGCTCCATTCCGTGACCGCGCCAGCTCCGTCCCAGACGCGCACTTTCCAATAATATTCCCCTTCAGCCTGAAGGGGTTGCCCCTCATACGGGACATGCGTTGATGCGTTCGAACTCACTTTGCCGCTGTCCCACATATCTGCTTGATCATTCGCTAACTTTTCCCGAGAAGAAGCAACCATGATGTGATAAGCGCTCTGCACGACCTCTTGCTTATCGGATTGCAGCTGCCAGAAAAGCCGAGGCTTCAGGACGTCAAGGCCAATCGGATTCCGCATATATTCGGTTTTACAATGTGCTACTCTTGTCGTCATTAGGTAACCCTCCATTTATTGTGCTTTTAGACAGGTCTCAACCGAATCGTAAAATTCATCGGCTCTGCTTTAATCAAATACTTGTCGAGCGTAGGCGCATAGCCGCAGCTATGATTGCCTAGGCCGCTCTGTCTGGCATCCAGTTTGACAATGGTTTGATCCACCCTTGTGAGGTGATGAACATGTTTCGTTGTTGTCAAATCCTCCGTCGTGTAGTGATGAACACTCGTGTCGAAGGCTGGCTCGCCTGTGAACAACAGTCCGACTCCTTCTTGATTCCGAAGGGACGACCATCTTACGTCCGCTTTATTGCCATTCTCCTGCGGTTTGATATACGGCACGAACTGCTCCTGTACCGATCCGCTGTATAGGCCCAGCTTGCCGCTCTCCTTACGATCCGCATAACATTCGTGCGGCCCACGGCCAAACCACGACAGCTGGTTGAAGCTGTCCGGCATCACAAGCTCTACCCCGAATCTAGGCAGCGGCGGCAGCTCCTCCCTCGGTTCAATCTGCACGTACAACGTCACTTGACCGTCTGCAGCGATGGTATAGACCATGCGGGAATCAAAAGCGATCTTCCCGCCTCGCGCTCCAACAACGGACTTGACCGTTATCCGGCTGCCTCCCGCTTCCGTCCGGTCAATTGCAACCTCGCGCACATCGGTGACGAGTCGATTATAGCCGGCTTTCACCCACTCTTTGGCGAGATGAACATCGTTATCAACCGGAGCACGCCATAAATGGAGCTTAGGGCCTGTCGTCAGCAAGGATACTCCTTTGTACGTCCATGCCGTCATTGCGCCTTGATGTCTATCAAACACCATTAAGAAATCTTGGCCTGCAAGCGTAATTTCATTGCCAGCTTCATGCAGCGTCAAAGGAGTTGCCTCTTGAGCGGCATCCTTCGGCTCAGGTGCCTCAGCGACAGTTAGCACCGGAATATCCGCCCAGGCAATCTCATGACCCTTTTCAGCCCAAACGACCGGATCTCGGAGCATAAAATGAATGTGAAGCCAATATTCACCCTTGTTTTTCAGCTTGTGTACATCAATCGGGACGTGGATGTCCTCAGACTGGCCCGCAGGGGTGTGCAGCCTCGCAAGTTCACCGTTCTCCACCATGACGCCATCTTGCCCCAAGCTCCATAATCCCTGTAAATGGGACAAGGGCACAAAATCATACCTGTTCCAGACTCTCAGCTTGCCTAGCGCTGCATCCATCACCTCGATTTTCACCGGCTCAATGGCTTTCTTGTATTCCAACAGAGAAGCCTTGATCGACCGATCCGGGAAAAGCAGCCCATCCAGGCAGAAATGGCCGCTGTGCGGCTCTTCCCCGAAATCACCGCCATACGCATACCAAGCTCCCCCTCGCTCCGCCTGCTGCTTGATCCCTTGGTCCGCCCATTCCCAGATCAGACCGCCAAGCAGCCGTGGGTACGTGTAGATCGCCTCCCAATACTCTTGCAAATTCCCCACGGCATTGCCCATGGCATGCCCGAATTCGCACATGAGGTAAGGGCGCTTATCGTCCTTGCAGCCTTCTTGAATGACGGTTTCGACCGCAGGATACATCGAACTGACGACATCAACGACAGGTGCATCATAAGCACGTTCATAATGAATCGGACGCGTCGGATCGGCTTCCCTGATCCATGCGGCCATGGCATCGTGATTGGCCCCGTAGCCGGACTCATTGCCAAGCGACCACATGATAATGGATGGATGGTTTTTATCCCTTTCCACCATTCGTTTCGCCCGCTGGACGAACGCTTCTTTCCACTCAGGCTGCTGAGCCAGATGCCCTTCATTCCCGTAAAAGTGAAACCCGTGCGTCTCCAGATCCGTTTCATCGATGACATATAAACCAAAGCGGTCGCACAACTCCAGCCATCGTGAGTCATTGGGATAGTGGGATAACCGAACCGAATTGATGTTGTGCTGCTTCATTAAAGTGATATCGCGCAGCATCGATTCCTTCGTTGTTACATAGCCCAGCTCAGGGTCAAACTCGTTACGATTAACGCCCTTTATAATAATCGGGTTACCGTTAACGAGCAGTTGTCCCTCCTCGATCCTGATGTCCCGGAATCCGACGTGAATGCTTTTGACCTCTACAATTTGCTGTTTCTTGTCGTACATCGTGAGTAATAGCGTGTATAAATAAGGCGTTTCCGCCGTCCACAAACGGGGAGAAAACACCTCTTGAATCAGCTCTGCAACAGGTTCATCCTGCCGCACATGATGGTACCGATCGCAGACAATATGACGATCCGCATCCAACAGCGTCGTACGAAGTTGAAAGAAATCCGATTTCAGAAAAGGCGCATCCGTTACATCAGCGAAATCAACACGAACCTCTAATTTCGCTTTGGCATAACCCTCATCCAAATGAGTACTGACTCTGACGTCCCTCACCGACACTTGGGGGGAGGACAACAAGTAAACGTCGCGAAAAATCCCGCTCATCCGCCATTTATCCTGGCTCTCCAGATAACTGCCGTCGCACCATTGATAAACTTGTACGGCAATGACATTTTGCCCCTCGTTTAAGTAAGGGCTTACATAAAACTCGGAGTGAAAGTGGCTGCCTTGGCTATAGCCGACGAAGCGGCCGTTTATCCAAACGTGAAAAGCGGAATCCACTCCTTCAAAAACAAGATGAACCCGTTGATTGTTCGTTGTCTCTTGGAAGTGAAACTGCGTTCTGTAGCAGCCAACCGGATTTTGATTAGGCACATAAGGCGGATTGATCGGGAAAGGATACGGACAACTGCTATAATGGGGTCTCCCATATCCGTGTAACTGCCAGTTGGAAGGAACCGGTATTGTCGCCCAGCCGTTCGGTTCAAAGCTTGCCATATAGAAATCGGCCGGCACTTCCGCCACAGATTCCCCGTATTTAAAATGCCATTCGCCATTCAGTGACTGCACATTAGGCGAACGTTCTCTCTCATTAGCGAGAGCACTCTCCCAATCGTCATACGGTATCAAATCCGCATGCGGCGGCTCTGTATTTCTCTCTAGAATGCTTAGATTTTGCCAATCTGGAACGTGATCCCCAGGCATCATGTTATTCGCCTCCATCGTATATCCTTTTCAGCATAGTCTACGAATAGCCAGGATGACTATTCATAAATCCGACCACTTTTGTTGTGAAAACTGATTGCCTTTAAATCCATATAACTGGAAAAACTCCCGTTATTTTCAGCGCTTTTGCATCATTGGTGTACCTAGCGCTGAAATAGATGGAGTTTTTCCAGTTATGTGCCCCGCTTCCTGTTTTAACTTGCAATTAGCGGGGGAATTTGCTTTTAAACAGTTGTTGAGCTGCTATAATTTCCACTTACTTTGACGATACTCCGTGGGAGTAAAGCCCATATGCCGTTTGAACATCTTGGAAAAGTGAACATAATCCGAAAACCCAACGGCCGCACTAACTTCGTAAACTTTATTAGCCGAATCCGAGAGCTGCTTTGCGGCTTGATCCATTCTCAGTCGAATCAGATATTGGCTGAAGGGAACGCCAAGCTCTGTTTTAAACATATGACTGAAATTAGCCGGTTTGACTTCCAGCTGCTGGGCAATTTTCGTTAGTGTAAGATCAGGGTCGCCATAATACTTCTCGACATAGGCAATTCCCGCTTGAATCACTTTGCCGTACCCCCAGTTTCTAGTTCCCCGAATCGTCTTCATGGCCGCATAAATATGTGCAATGAATGTGTCGAAGTGATGGGTAATCTTATCCAAACCTCGCGGAAACGGCAATTCTTGTCCCGAAACAGAACGAAATTCATCTTCCAACAAGGCGATATAACCCGTCAGTTTTCTTTCCATATCATGGGTAGTCATCTGGTTATTCGTTAATTCATGCTGCAACGAGTTCAGCTCTTTCTCAATCTCCAGTTCCCGGAGATCCCATAAATCACGGGCCAGCTGCTTCGCACTCGTTTTGAATGACCATAACTGCTCTTTGTTATCATGAACAATGCGTGCTTTCTCTAGCCGTATCTTCTCCCGCAAAGCATGTAGCGTGGGCAGCAAGTGATCCTCATTAATCGGTTTCAATAAATAATCTGCTGCACCAGCACGCAGAGCTTGCTGAGCGTATTCAAATTCCCCATAACCGGAAACTACAATGACCGAAGATGAGATACCCTCCTGCTTAAGAGCCAACATTAAGGCTACGCCATCCATGACAGGCATTCGAATATCCGTAATAATGATGTCCGGCACATGAAGTCTTGCCAGAGCCAGGGCCTGCTGCCCATCCTCTGCTTCCCCTACAACCTTGAATCCCTCGGCTTCTGACTCCATCAGAGCAATCAGTCCCATCCTTACTATCGGTTCGTCTTCGACAACGACGACGGTCATCATACGGATCGCTCCTTCCGATAAGGCATTCTAATCTCAACAATAGTTCCCGTGTTTTCTGAGCACACAATGTAAAGGCCATAGGGTTCACCGAACTCAAGTCTCAACCTGCTGTGAACGTTCCACATGCCGATCCCTCCGAATGGAGCGCTTGCTTGCAGCATTTGCTCCTCCGACATGAAGGCAAAAGCTTGGTTATACGTCTCCACCAGATCCGGCGGCATCCCCCTGCCTTTGTCGATAATCAGAAGTTTTATCC
Organism: Paenibacillus sp. WC2504; assembly: GCF_052682475.1. Taxonomy (NCBI): domain Bacteria; kingdom Bacillati; phylum Bacillota; class Bacilli; order Caryophanales; family Paenibacillaceae; genus Paenibacillus; species Paenibacillus sp. WC2504. The sequence goes on along the minus strand of NZ_JBQZFH010000001.1, from coordinate 1,047,876 downwards.
CGGCATCATCGAAGCTGGCTCGAAGACCCATATACGTGGGCTTAATCGAATAATCCTCATAGCCATGAATAAAAGCATTCTCAACAATCGGCTGCACCGTGAGACGAAGTGTATGAATTTCTTTCAAACGATTCAAGTCCAAATCGACGTCTACTTCCAAACTTTGATAGCGTTCTTTCTGAATGTGAATATAGTTGAACATATGCTGGATTTCTTCAGCAAGTGATACCGTGTCCTCAGGATTGTCAATGCTGTAACGGAATATATCGGACAACCATACCGTCATCTGACTGATCGGTTTTACTTTAGCGATGATGGCATAGGCATTGATAACTCCCAGTGTATTATAAAGAAAATGGGGATTGATTCTCGCTTGAAGCATCTGAATCTTGGATTCCCTTTGGTGAATAGCCATTTCTTTTTCCTTCTGATGGGAAGTATTCATCATTTTGATCAGCCGATTCAAATCTTCTAACATCAGATTAAACCCTCTGTTCAGACTTCCGATTTCATCCTTGCGCAGCGGAGCTCGAATGCTCAGGTCGCCCATCTCCACTTTTTTCATTAAATTCATTAAGTGCGAGAGTGCACGCGTGATGGAGAGTGAAAAGCTGAGAATCGTCACAAAGGCCAAAACAATGAGCAGCAAGACAAACCCTAGGGTTAGATTTCGAAAATAAATCAAATCTTCCATCAGTTCCCGCAGCGGAACTTCCGACACAATCGTTAACCCTGTTGATGCTGAGCGGTTATACACAACAATTGACTTGCCTGCTCCTGTTCCGTTCGTAAAGTAAGGTGAGCTTATGTTTTCGAAATGATTCTTATATTTAGCCGGCAGTAGCTGCTGCCACTTTTGCGGATCAGGATGATACAGGTACCTGTCGTCTGTGTTTACGATAGAAATAATCCCTGTTTTACCCAATTGGGCTTGGTTAATGATGTCGGTCGTTCGATTCAAGGATAAATCAATGATCAGATAACCTGCGGTTACATACGTTTCATTATCGATGATTCTTCGGAAGACCGTAATAACCTCCGTACCGTCTCCTGTCATGCTGATGCCCAAAATCCGAAAATTGTCCTTGTTGTTATCAGCAAATTCTTTTCTGTATCTATCAACACGATCTGCGAATGCTATATTGCTATAATAAGGACCTTTAAGTGAAATAATAGAAAGTCCATAAATATCATCTCGATTATAGACCATGTTGGGAATGAGATCCGCTCGGATACGCGAGCTTAAATCATAATAGTCATATTGATTAGTAGGGTCTATTTTGACAAATTGCTGTACGAGTGGATGGGCTAGCAGAGGAAGTGTCGCCTTCTTGATATCAGAAAAATAGACGTCAAGGTTATAATTGATTTGGCGCATAAGCTGTTGATTATTATTAATGGCGTTATCCTCAATGGTTTCCATGGAACGATCGTACCAGAACTTCCCGAGGATTAAAAACGGCAAACAGAAGAAGCCGAAGAAGAGCAGAACCAGCTTTAACTTAATCGTCATCGTCTTGATTCGCATACTGCATTCCCCTTTTTCTTCCGTCTGTGCTTCTAGGTTGTCTACTATAAAAATAACTTATTTTACGGAATCAAGAAACCCTTATCTATTCTTTGACTGAGCCTAGCATTGCGCCTTTAACGAAATGCTTTTGAAGAAGCGGATATACGATGAGAATCGGCAAGGTAGCGACCAGCACGATGCCCGCTTTCATCATTTCCGGCGTAAACTGCGTACTCAGTTGGAAATCGCTCATTCCGGTATTGGCACCATTGTCTACAATGAGATTACGCAGCAGAACTTGAAGCGGATATAAGTCTCGCGAGCGAATGTAGATCGTTGCCGAGAAATAGGAATTCCATTGGCTGACGGTATGAAATAAGGTGATGGTCGCCAGTACGGGCATAGATAATGGCAATACGATTCGCGTGTAAATGCGCAGCTCCCCGCAACCATCCATTTTGCCTGCTTCAAACAATTCCCCAGGAAGTGCTTTAAAAAAAGTCCGAATGATAAGAACGTAAAATGCGCTCATCGCCCCAGGAATAATGAGTGACCATAGCGAATTAATCATGCCAAGCTGCTTGACCAACAAATAACATGGAATTAAGGGTACAGGAAACACGAACGTAACGACAATAAGTTTCAAAATGATGGTCCGCCCCGGCATCATCGGCCTCGTAAGGGTGTAGGCTAAGAGCGAACAAAGGAGCAGCGTCACAAGCGTTCCAATGACAGTAATATAAATGCTTACTCCCATAGCTTTCCAAATCTCGTCTAACGCAAAAATAGATTCATAGACATCAAACTGCATGCCTTTGGGCCAAAGCCCTACCAATTTGGCATTCGCATATTCCGGAAGGCTAAGCGACACGGCCAATAAGTGAATTAATGGCGCGATCATGCTCAAACTGGTTATAACTAAGACAGTTATATTTACAACTGAAAACCATTGAAAGGAACGAGCGATTCTCAGGTCAATCCCCTCCTGTTTGTTCTAATAAACGCTTTCACCCGTTGTCTTTTTGCTTAATGTATTCACCAACGCCAACAATATCAACCCAATGACGGATTTAAACACACCAATTGCGGTAGAGTAACTATACTGGCTGTCTAGTAAGCCAACTCTATAAATATAGGTATCGAACACTTCACCAACATCTCGCACAAGCGGATTTAAGAACATTAGCATTTGCTCAATGTTAGCATCCAATAGATTCCCTACTCTAAGAAGCAGCAGAACGATGATTGCCGGCATAAGCGATGGCAGCGTAATCGACCATATTTGCCGAATTCGACTTGCACCATCTACAGTGGCAGCCTCATATAAGCTCGGATTGATTCCGGCAAGCGCGGCCAAATAAATGATAGTCCCCCATCCAATTTCCTTCCAAATGCTAATAGATATAATCGTTCCTAGAAAAGTTGTCGAGTTCCCCAGAAAGTCAAAAGGTCCGAGGCCAAAGTGATGAAGCAGCTGATTCATCCAGCCCTTAGCGTCAAGAAGATTGGAAAAGATCCCGCCTACAATAACCCATGATAGGAAATGCGGCAAATACAACATCGTCTGAAGTGGACGTTTCAACCACATTGCTCGCAATTCGTTCAACAAGATAGCTAGAATTAAAGGCGCCGGAAAACCAAATAAAATGGAGTAAAGTCCCAGTTTTAAGGAGTTGCGCATAATAATCCAGAAATCATCATATCGGAACAACGTCAGAAAATGATCCAACCCCACCCATTTGCTGTGCATAAAACCTTGAAATAGGTTGTAATTCTGAAAAGCGATGATATTGCCGACCAGAGGGATGTATTTGAAGGTAAAAAAGTAGAGTAAACCGGGGATTGCCATGAGAATAAGCACCCAGGACTCTTTGGATCGGATCTGTGCAAACAGGGCGTTCTCCCCCTTTGTGAAATGATGTGGATCGAGCAACAGGAGGTCCAAGTCGGGGCTGATCTCGATCCACGTTTAACCGGGTCTATTCGTTATTTAGTATTGAATTTGTTGTACCATTCTGTCGCTTCTTTAATTGCGGCATCGCCGCCTCGCTTTTTCCACTCAACCACGAAGTTGTCGAACGCCGAATCAAGCGGTTCACGCCCCGTAAGCACCTTGGCAAACATGTCCAAGAAAAGAGTGCCTTGAGCAGCTCCAATATTTAATTCCGGATGGCTTGCGAGCGATTCCAAACGAGGCATAAATTTAGCTTCATTCGGGATTAGACTTTCTTTGGACGTGGCATAACCTTTGGTAATCTTCTCGGATTCCGGCAGCGCCTTAAGCACAAGTGGAGCAGCGAAACCGATCTCACGCGGGTTCAGTGAAACCTGATACATTTGGAAAGCATTTTTCTCTGCATTGACCGGCTGATTAATATCGTATTTAATCTGTCCGTTTTCTTCTGTGAAGTTTTGTCCTTTGATCCCATAAGCAAAAAATTGGTCAGCGTCAGGACTGCTATAGGCCCATTCCAGATACTTAATGATGTTCTCTGGATTTTTGGTTTTGGCTGGAATTACCCAGACGAAATAAATCTCATCCGATTGCAGCGCCATGCCTTTATCACCGCGTGGGCCTTGTGGGGGCGCAATCATGCTAACAGAGGCAGTGGGTTGGTTAAGGAACGTTTTTGCAGCGTTATCCTTGCCGTACCCAGCCAGGTATTGATAAACGGCAGCGCCCCAAACCCCAACTTCCCCTTTGGCAATGGAAGCATTCTGTTCATCTTCTTTTTTCACAAACAAATTGGGATTGATGTAGCCTTTATCGTATAACTGCTTGTAGAAAGCGATCGCTTCCTTCATTCTAGGGTCAATAATATCCGGGACGAGCTGCCCGTTCTTGAGGCTCCACTTGTTCGTATGAACACCAAATGCAGGTGTGAAAATATCCGTCCAAATAATATTGTTGAACATGCCTAAACCATATTCATCATTTGGATCGCCATTGCCGTTCATGTCTTCTTTTTTAACCGCTTCGAAAAAGGCTAAGTAGTCATCCAGTGTCTTAGGAGTATCCATTTTCAGCTTATCCAGCCAATCCTGACGGATGAAGATAGAACGGTCAGCCGGTACCCCACGGGTAACGGGGATGCCGTAAATTTTACCGTCCTTGGAAATGCGGGGACTTTTCCAGAACTCTGCGGGTATTTTCTTTTTGAGATTAGGCGCATATTTATCAATGAGGGGACCGAGTTCGAGAAAAACACCTTGATCGACAGCACCGCTGTGAATGGTAGATACGATACTGTCCGTCCGGATCAAGTCAGCCAGATCACCGGATGCAAAACGAAGAGACAACTGCTGGGCATAATCGCTATGTCCCAAGAAATCATACTTCACATTGAAACCGGATAATCGGTTCAGTTCTTTCTTGTAGATATCGTCTTCTTTGGCTTGTTTGGCATAGGCAAATTCGGAATGCGACAGGAGAATATGAATGGGCTCGGAAGCCGATGCATTAGAAGTGGAAGTTGCCTTGGTTTCATTAGAAGAATTGCCGCAACCGGCTAGCATAACAACAGACATCAAAGCTCCAACTATCGTGATAGCGCTCCGCTTGCGAAGGAAACGGGAGTTGTTCGAAAGTGCTTTCAAATGAAGTAGCCCCTCTCTATAAACTTTATTATCATGGGCCCATGATAGTTTTCATTATATTAACACTTACAATAAATTCACATGTGTTTTCAGTCGGAATTATGTGTTTATTCAAAATACTTCTACTAGCAATTTGGACAAATGCAAAAGGAGCTAAGCGGCTTATACCTGCTTAACTCCCGGTGAAGGTTGTCCTCTTCGACTATTCATCATCTACGAAGTAACATCGTCGAAATTCTTCAAAAGGCGCCGTTCCAGACCTTTTTCGTTTGATATTAATTCTTGCATTATCGGAATATCCATATCGGTATTGGGGTTGTATTTAAGGCCCCAGTGGATCACGGCAAATATGACCGGAAACAGATCAAGTGCTTTTTGCGTTGGTCGGTACATCGTTTGTGCGCGGCTTGAAGCGCCTTCTATTTTGACAAGAAGGCCTGTATCTGTTAGGGATTGGAGGCGTGCGCTCAAAATATTGGTTGCTATGCCCTCGCGTGAAGCAAGAAACTCGCGGTAATGCCGCTTGTTATGGATAAGGACATCACGAAGTATGATGAGGCTCCATGGATCGCCCCATATGTCGAGTGCATATACGATTGGACAAACTGTAGGGGCTCGTTTTTTCATGAGTAGATTATACTCCCCATACTTGCATCTTGCAAGTTGACATGTTCGCCCTGTTTGTACTTGCAATTTGCAAGTGACAACTTTATACTAAGAGTGCTATTACCAAATATTGAGAGGAGATAGCTGACATGAATCAAGACTACACCACTAGCTTTAATGTGGACCAAAGCCCCGACGAAGTCTATGCCGCTATCAATAACGTCCGAGGTTGGTGGTCGGAAGATTTTGAAGGCAAAACCGACGAACTTGGCGAATTTAAGCACCACTACCAGGACATTCACCGCTGCACCATCGCAATCACCGAACTTATTCCAGGCAAGAAGGTTGTTTGGCACGTTATGGACAACTACTTCAACTTCGTAATGGACAAGAGCGAATGGAAGGATACCGACATTGTCTTTGAAATCTCCAAGAAGGACGGCACAACAGAAGTTCGCTTTACGCACGTAGGTCTAGTCCCATCATATGAATGCTACAGCGTTTGCACAGACTCCTGGGGCACCTATATCAACGGCAGCTTGCGCAGCTTGATTACGGAGGGTAAGGGCCATCCTAACCAGAGCGAGCGAATTGCCAATAAACACGGCTTGGAAAACTCTTAGAAAGACCTGGCTATCCCTTATCCCTTTCCCACAATTTTCTCCTCATGCAAAAAACCAAGGAGCTAAGCGAGAACAGCTCGCTTAGCTCCTTGGTTTATAAATTCTTGGAAATCTGGGATGCGGTCGGAGGGATTTGAACCCTCACGCCTTGTGAGCGCCACCCCCTCAAGATGGTGTGTCTGCCGTTCCACCACGACCGCAAAAGAGGATAAAAACTGACCCGTAGGGGACTCGAACCCCTGTTACCTCCGTGAAAGGGAGGTGTCTTAACCACTTGACCAACGGGCCACGAAAGTCATGAAGCTTGTGCAGCCCATTTTGACGACAATTGTTATTATAAAGGATCAAATCTCAATTGACAAGTGCAAAATCTGGATCATTTCCGGACAAATATGGTATGCTGAAACCAATTCAACCTGACCGAGGTGTTTGGTTTGTCATCCATGCTTATATATGAATCTACAAAGGCAACCGTCCACGAGGAAGAGGTACGCATTCCAGCCCCAAACGAAGTTGTTTGGGTGCGAATGGAGAACCCGTCGCCCGATGAAGTCAAACATGTCCTTGGCGATGTATTCAAGTGCCACCCGCTCCTCGTTGAGGATGCCATCAAGCTCAACCAACGGCCGAAGATGGATACGTATAAAGATCACATCTTCCTGACTTTCTTCGCTGTCTCCGAGGGGCTGGAGCCCCAAGAAATTGCGATTGTGATCGGCTCTAATTTTGTTATTACCGTTTACAAAGACAAGCTTCCTTTCATGGACCAGCTCTACCTGACATGCCAAGAAGTGCCTGAACGCATCAGCCATCCCGGCGTCATTTTGCATGCCATTCTGGACCGCTGTGTTGACGACTATACCGTCATCGTGGAACATCTGGACGATCGCCTGGACCATATGGAGCAATCCGTCTATCATAATCCCGCGATTCGCATCGCACAGGATATTTTCCAGCTGAAAAGAATCATGCACCAGCTCCGCCGCGTCATTGTCGATGAACGAATAACTCTGGCGGCTATTGCGCACCACTCTTTTCCCTACACACGTGAAGAAGATGATGTCTACTTCCTAGATATTATGGACCATATTTCGCGTGTCGTAGATTCGCTGGATATTTTCCGTGAATCGCTGACTGGGCTGCTTGAGCTTCAGATGAGCATGAAATCCGATCGCATGAACGAAATTATGAAAACATTGACCGTTTTCAGCACGATTTTTCTGCCGCTCACCTTTATTGTTGGCGTCTACGGCATGAATTTCAAAAACATTCCCGAGCTAGGTTGGGACTATGGGTATCTGTATGTCTGGATTCTGATGATTGGCATCGGTTTTTTGATGTGGTACTTTTTTAAACGTAAACATTGGTTCTGACTATGCATTGTGCGAAAAAAGAAAAGCACCCGCCGTGATATCTACATCACCGGGTGCCTTTTTATCTTATGCTATTTTAAAATAAGCAACCGATTCATTGAGTGTATTCACAACAGAGCGAAGCTGCTCGGAAGCTGCAGCGATATTCTGCATCATGGCTAACTGTTCTTCCGTTGCAGCAGCAACGTTCTGTGATTTGATCAGAATCTGCGATGAGCTTGCAGCCGAGTGATCCATCGTCGCAGAAATTTCCTGCGAGCTCGCCGACATTTGTTCCGTGATAGTTGAAGTCTCATGAATTTGCGTCACAATGTGCGTGACGGATGCCATGATCGTATGGAAGCTTTGATTTACTTCCTGCATCATCGCTGATCCCGTACCAGCCTCTTGCTTCGTCACTTGCATGGACTCGGACACGCTTGCAATCTCAACTCGCGTTTGATGAATCAATTGATTAATACCATCGGCAGAAGCGATGGACTGCGAGGCCAGCTTGCGGATTTCATTGGCGACAACATGAAATCCTCTACCATGCTCGCCTGCTCTGGCCGCCTCAATAGAAGCGTTTAGCGATAGCAGGTTCGTTTGATTAGCAAAAGAGGTAATGCTAGAAGCAATTAACCCGATTTCATCGGATTTGCGCGTCAACGATGATACGGTTTGTGAGAGTTGATCCACCGATTTCAGGATGCTCGCGATTTGCTGCTGCAACTTCTCCAGCAGTTCATTGCCTAACTCCGCATGGCGCGAAGTCAGCGACGAGTGGTCCGCCATGACGCTCGAGTTTTCAGCCACCCTTTGAATACCAATCGCCATTTCCTCAATCGTTCTGCTCGTTTCTTCACTGCTTCTGACTTGAATTTCAACGTCATGCGTCATGTCTTGAATGTTCGTAGCGACATGCTCGGCAGCCGTAGCCGATTCCTTGGAGCTATCCGAGAGCTCAATTGAAGCGTCATGGACGAATTGCGTATTGGTGGCAATTACAGCGATCAAACCTTTTATTTTCATAACCATCGTATCGACAGACTCTGTAATTTTTCCCAGCTCATCCTTCGCGTACTTGTTCCCCGGCTCATGCCGCAAATCTCCAGCCGCCACTTCAGAAGTGACCCTCATGATGGACCGGACCGTCCTCATTATTTTACGAATGATCATCCAACCGGATACGGCCAGCAAAAGGACGATAAGTGCGACAGATGCATACACGGTTTGCTCTGTTTTACGATTTTGATCCTCGATCTGATCGATACTCGCATTTGCATAAGCGTCCAAAATTTCACCAATTTGGTTCATACCTTCGCGTCCTTTCTCGAAAGTAGCCATAAGTTTAGGGTCATTGCTGGCGTTTTTCCCTTTTCCCAAAGACTGTACCACGGCATCCGCTTCCTTTGCCCACTGATCAAAAGAGGTATGAAACCCGGCAACATTCTGCTCGATCGTCAGCTTCGTTTCTGCGTGTGCCACCTGATGAAGATTCTTCGTTTTTAAAATGCTTGCGGCCTGCTCAACTCTCGTATTCGCTTGTTCAATATTCTCTTTCATCGCTTTGAGCTGCTTCGCTGTGTCCTCCGCATTCAATGTGCCTGATACGAGCAGTTGGTATGCCACTAGCGCCTGATACATATCCCGGTCCCCGTTCAAAATGAGCGAAGTACTCTTGTCCGTTGTTTCGTATAGGGATGACGCCAACGCCCTTGTATTACTTTTGTTTTGCTCCATTAAATAAATACTTGTCCCCAAATACAGGATGGAAGGCACTAATAACAATAAAATCAAACGCACTCGAATGGATAAACCTTTTACCATCTCTTCAGCCCCCGTCTAGTTGTCTGTTGTTTTCATCACTATAAGGGATAATCGTTTGTTAAGTATTAAACAAATGTTAGCACAATTCACAAAAAAATAAGCCCAAACGGCGTAAACGCCATCTGAGCTTATTTCCAAATTCATACGGAGAGAGAGGGATTCGAACCCTCGCACCGCTTACGCAGTCTAACCCCTTAGCAGAGGGTCCCCTTATAGCCACTTGGGTATCTCTCCAAAGATATGGCTCCCCGAACAGGACTCGAACCTGTGACAACTCGATTAACAGTCGAGTGCTCTACCAACTGAGCTATCAGGGAATGAATAAGTATAATTTTATTATGAAGGCGCTTGTAAGTCAAGTGTATACGATTTCAATTTTCCCCTACACTTTCCACAGGCATACTTGCGGACGTCCACTTTCCGCTTTCGAAAATACTCCGTTTTGCAATTGACGCATTCCAGACGGTATTTATAAGCCCTTTTCTGACGTGCCTGAGGCAGCGATTGACAGAAGCGGGACCCTCCAACCTGCGCCAACAATGTTTTGAAATCATGATCGCGGTGCTTATAACCTCGTTTTAAGATATGTAAATGATAATGGCAAAGTTCATGTTTAATGATTTTCTCGATTTCTTCACGGCCAAACATCTCCCACTGCATCCAAGAGATTTCGATATCATGGGATTTGGTAAAATAACGTCCTCCCGTCGACCTTAATCTTCGGTTAAAACGCGCCTGATGAACAAACGGCCTTCCAAACGATGCCAAAGAAATCTGCTCAATCCACTCCTGAAGTTCCCGATCCTCCATCCCCTACGCTCCTTAGATTTTTCATTAAAAACTTTCGTCGCAAGCTCATCTTAGACAAGTTCTCACTTGAATTTGTACCGTATGTACGGCTATACTGTCAAGTAGAAAAGAAAGAACGAAAGCTTTATACAGAGAGGATTTGACCAATCGAATGCCACAAATGCGATATGCCATTCTAAAGCTCGACCAGCAAGTAGAATTTGTTGCAATGCCATCTTCCTATTCCTATCAACTAACCGCTTTGAATCAAAGATTGCACAAAGAATTGGATAAACTGACGGCCGATGATGTCCCTCAACTCCCTCGGGTGATTGCAGAGTGTGATGATCTGGAGCTAATCGGAACGACGTATACGCTCATTCAAGGATTAGAGTATATTAATCGTTTGGAAAAATCCTTTGCCGGCATCCAGGAGAAATCCTATCCACTGATCTCGCTGCTAACTGAAATCCGCGCGCTTCAAGCGCAGCTGGAACAGTGGTACGAAGAGGAATTTGAAGATTAATGTCAAAAGGACCTGCACCCTACTCCCTTCTCCTTCATATGCTATAAGTACATGGCGAAGAAGGGGATGGGCATATGCCGCAATGGCTCTGTAATCAATTAATGCGGGCCTTCCAGAACAAAAACCGCAGACAAATCCGATTGCTGAATGATAGCTGGTACTTTTACCGCACCCGCCGCTCACAAGAGGAGTGGCCTGACACCCAATCGACGGACGGACCGGGCAAACGTAAATTTTGATAAAAGGGCTAGTACTTGTTTGAGACAGGTGCTGGCTTTTTTGCCGTAACCCGTACATAGAAGCAGCAAGCTTAAATGAAAAATATGTTGCATATTTGAAATGAGCCCACTATACTGTAAATAAATGTAATAGTCCGTTGAGTGAAGCACACTTGATCCAGCAGAATGTTCTGCGGTTCGGTGTGTTTTTTTGTTATCTAAATATGTCTAAAGGGAGTCGATCATTCATGGTTTTACGTCGAAGAGTGAAAAAGGGTCAAGGAGACAACGTCTATCTGCTGCATGAAAGGAGGTCATCTTATTCTGTACGTAACATCCCCACCCCATCTATACCCGATCTGTGGGAGTTAAGGAAGCAAGTTATTCTCCAGGTTGCGAAGCGCCGTAATGGCCAAATCCGTATCCAAGACATCGCGGCCGAATGTAATGTCCCTTTTCGAATAGCTGCCGGATGGCTGTCCCGTTTAGCGTGTGAGGATGTTCTCACTGCGGTCGTTGGCCCGCAGAAGTCAGTCGTTTATTTCGTGAAGGAGGTGGGACACACTTCGGAATGAGATTTACTCTCAAATATTGCTGGAGAGGATGATGTGGACAGATGCGAAAGATGATGCTGAAAAAGAGAGAGGATGATGTAAAAGAAGCCAAAGAATGAAGCAAAAAAGAGAAAGGATGATGCAAAAAAGCAGCCGGCAGCTCATCGCCGCCAACTGCTATCTATTTGCTTATTGCTGCGGTTTTTTCATGGTCAAGCCGACGCGGCCTTTTTTCTGGTCTACGTTCAGCACCCACACTTGAACAATGTCTCCAACGGAAACAACATCCATCGGATGTTTCACGAAGCCGTTCTTGAGCTGGGAGATGTGCACCAGCCCATCGTTCTTAATGCCGATATCGACGAAAGCGCCGAAGTCGATGACATTGCGCACCGTGCCGGTCAATTCCATGCCCGGCACAAGGTCCTCCAGCTGCAGCACGTCCGTGCGGAAGATCGGCGCGGGAACTTCTTCCCGCGGATCCCTCCCTGGACGCTGCAGGCTGTCTAAGATGTCCCGCAGCGTCGGGACACCCACGCCCAGCTTCGGAGCCATCTCCTCAGGCTCCAGCGTTTGCAGCAGCGACAGAAGCTGCTGCGAGCCCAGCTGCGCCAGTTCCAGGCGCAGCTCCTTGAACAGCCGATCCACGACGTCATAAGACTCCGGATGGATCGGGGTGTTGTCCAGCGGGTTCCCGCCGCCGGGAATCCGCATGAACCCGACACACTGCTCGAAGGTTTTCGCGCCAAGGCGCGGAACCTTCGACAGCTCCTGTCGGGAGCCGAACTTGCCGTTCTCCTCGCGATACTTGACGATGTTCTTGGCCAACGTCGCGTTCACGCCCGACACGTACGAGAGCAAAGACGGGGACGCCGTGTTCAAGTCCACGCCGACATGGTTAACGGCCGACTCCACGACGGCCTTCAAGTTCTCATCCAGACGTTTCTGCGAAACGTCATGCTGGTACTGCCCGACGCCGATAGCTTTCGGCTCGATCTTTACAAGCTCCGCGAGCGGGTCCTGCAGCCTCCGCGCGATCGAGATCGCGCTGCGCTCGGCGACGTCGAGGTCAGGGAACTCCGTCTGCGCCAGCTTCGACGCGGAGTATACGCTCGCCCCCGCTTCGCTGACGATCAAGTACTTGAGCTTCTGCTCCTTGATCTCGCCAATCAGCTCCGCAACAAACTGCTCCGTTTCACGGGAAGCCGTTCCATTCCCAATAACGATCAGCTCGACGCCGTGCTTGCTGATCAATTGCTTGAACTTCGCCTTCGCTTCCGCCACCTTATTATTCGGAGGTGTTGGGTACGTCACGGCGATTTCAAGCATTTTCCCGGTGTCGTCGATGACGGCCAGCTTGCAGCCTGTCCGGTAAGCGGGATCGACACCGAGCACAACGTGCCCTTTGACGGGCGCTTGGAGCAGCAGATTACGTAGATTTTCTGCGAAAATCTTAATCGCTTGCTCCTCGCCCATCTCTGTCATCTCTCCGCGCACTTCGCGTTCGATAGACGGTGCGATTAGACGCTTGTAAGCATCTTCGACAATCGCACGAAGCACATCTTGTACGACGGATTGCCCTTTGATAATCTGCCTAGCGATATAATCATGAATTTTGTCTACTGTAACAACCAAATTAACCTTGAGAATTTCCTCACGTTCTCCACGATTAATAGCAAGAATACGGTGTGGCGGGAGACGCTTCACCGGCTCCTGATAGGCGTAGTACATCTCATAGACAGACTCAGCCTTTGCATCTTTTGCCTCCGTATGTAAGACACCTTGATCCTGCGTGTATCTGCGTACCCAGGCTCTGATCTTGGCATCGTCTGCAATGTTCTCCGCCAAGATGTCCATCGCCCCTTGGATCGCGTCAGCCGCGCTTGCAACCTGCTTGTCCGCGTTTACGTAACGCTCCGCTTCTTGTTCGAGCGATCCGTTTCTAGGCTGCTTCCAGATCCAATCCGCTAGCGGCTCTAAGCCACGCTCCTTGGCTACGCTGGCTCTCGTCTTCCGCTTTTGACGGTACGGCCTGTACAGATCTTCGATTTCTTGCAGCTTTGCAGCGCCTTCAATCGATTTGCGCAGCTCATCCGTCAGCTTCCCCTGCTCGTCGATCAAACGCACGACCTCCAGCTTGCGATCCTCGAGGTTGCGCAAATACTGCAAACGCTCCTCGATGTCTCGCAGCTGGTTTTCATCCAGCTCGCCCGTCATTTCTTTTCGGTACCGAGCGATAAAAGGAATCGTGTTCCCCTCATCCAGCAGTCCCATCGTCGTTTTTACTTTCCCTGCGGGCAGCTGGAGCTCAGCGGAGATCTGCTTCAAGATTCGCTCTTGGATCTCCGCTTTCTTCTCATCAGAAAGAACGACTTTTTCCTTTGGCTCTTCCTCGTATTTGTTCTTTGCTCCTTTGCTGTCGGCCTGCTCTTCTACCGCTGCGCTTGTCACACCGGTAATTCCGGATGTTTCGCCGGCTGCGTGAAACCATTTGTTCATCATCGTTTCCAATATCGTCACAGTCATTCCCCACTTCTACTTTAGATTCAAGTATGTATGCAAACCAAAAAACGAGGGAACCACTTCCCCCCGTCCGTTCCTGATCCTATTCAAAATTCTATCAGTCCCACGCTAATTTGCAAAGCGTCGTCAACCTTTCGCATCGTTTCTTCATCCAAATGCGTAATTTTGTCCGTAAGCCGTTGCTTGTCAATCGTTCTGATCTGCTCAAGCAGAATGACCGAATCTCGATCGAAACCATGCGTCTCCGCGTCGATTTCCACATGCGTGGGCAGCTTCGCCTTCTGGATTTGAGCGGTAATCGCTGCAACAATCACGGTTGGGCTAAAGCGGTTGCCGATATCATTTTGGATCACTAGAACAGGACGAACTCCTCCCTGCTCCGACCCTACTACCGGCGAAAGATCTGCGAAAAAAACATCGCCACGTTTCACAATCACTTCTTACACCCCGCTTACTAAGCGATCAAGCGTACCGTCCGCTTCTTCCTCCGCTTGAAAAGCTTCAGATGCCATGCTGAGATTAATTTTCGCCATCTCCATATACCCACGCTGCATGGATTCGCGTAGACTGCGCTTTTTGCGTTCAATTAAATACAGCTTCATTGCCTGGCGAATAAATTCGCTGCGATTGGAGTTCTCCTTCTCGACAATGCCGTCCACTTCTTGCAACAGATTGTCAGGCAAGCTAATCATGATCCTTTTCGTATTATGCGCATTACTCACACTCTCGCACCCCCAGAAACGATACAAAGACAATATTACCAGTATGTCAAATTGAAAACCAAATTATACAATAGATATATGCAACCAGTATATCAAATATGTTACACCTATGGATATAAGATTCTACACTACCTATTCGATAGCCTACTCTAAATTCCTCCAAAGGAAGGAACATTTTTAAATGGTAATTTCATCTAAGTTAAAATGAACCCAGATCTAGTATCGATGACGCATCAGCGGATTAATGGCATCCACCCGCTCGCCGCCGCGTACATACACACGTGCGACCCGATGTGAAATCATACAAATCACTTCATAATTCACTGTGCCTAGCTGATCGGCAATATCTTCAGCCGTAATTCGTTCTCCATCCTGCTCCCCGATCAACACAACCTCATCGAGAGACTGCACACCTTCGACTTCAGACACGTTGATCATGCATTGGTCCATACAAATTCGACCGACTACTTGCACCCTTTTGCCGCGAACCAGAACCTCTGCCTTACCCGAAAGCATCCGTGAATACCCATCCGCATACCCGATTGGCAGCGTTCCGATCTGCTCTTCACCTGTAGTGTGATAGATCGTTCCATAGCTGATCCCTGAGTTTGGCGGCAATGTTTTGAGATGGACGATACCTGTTTTGAGACTAAGCACCGGTTTTAACGCAATTTTGGTTTGATCCACATCTCCGGAAGGATATAGCCCATACATCGAGATACCCAAACGTACCATGGAATATGTGAGACCAGGCAAATCAATAGCTGCTGCACTGTTGCCTGCGTGTATATATGGAAACGTTACACCTTTATCCGTAAAATAGCTCACAATCCGCTCAAAACGGCGGTACTGCTCCAGCGTATAGCTTTTATCCACTTCATCTGCATTCGCGTAATGCGTGAACAATCCTTCAACTTCCACATTCGGCAGCGTCAACGCTTCCTCGATGAAAGGAATTGCATCCGCTTCCGTATGCAAACCAAGACGACCCATGCCGGTATCGAGCTTGATGTGGATTTTCAGCTTCTTCTTATGCTGCTGTGCTTGCAGCTCCTTGAGGACATCATGACTATAGACCGCTATCGTAACATCAAGCTCTCGTGCCCGCTCGACTCCCTCTGGGGGCGTATAGCCAAGCACCAGAATAGGTGCGGTTATTCCTGCATTCCTTAGCTCCAGCGCTTCATCAAAAAACGCTACACCCAAGTAATCCACACCTGCGGCTATAGCCTCTTTGGATACTTCTACAGCCCCGTGTCCGTACGCATCCGCTTTAACGACTGCCATCTGCTTCATTCCTGCCGGCAGTATCTTCTGAAAACCTTCAATGTTGCTTCGCAGTGCATCTAACGAAATTTCAACCCACGTGGGACGATAAAAAGCATCCACCAGCGTTCACCTCTTTTTCCAAATGCAAAGGACAAGGGAAGGCCCGCTCCATGCGAGCAGCAGGACTCCCCCTCCAATAATTCCGAACCCGTTAGGACCGATAAACCTATGTTAAACCGAGTCACGAAACACTGTCAACCGTCCTTTGGCCTTAAATAAGGCGAAATCGCGTCATATCCAAACGACTCTTTTTATGAGCATGTCTGTTCGCATGGCCATCTCCGAAAGGAAATCGGCTCAATGCTACTCCCCTCGTACACTTGCAGCCCATTCAGTTCTTTTCTAAAAAGTATGATCTTCCATCGTATTCAATCCTCCATTGGCACAATTTCCCACATTAATTTTCTCTGATAATCGCCTTAGAGGCCAAAAAGACCTGCTCTTAAGAGCAGATCTTTGGTTAGTTACTTACCAGATTGGCCTTCTGTCGCCATCGCCACTTTAATCATTTCATTCGTCGGCAAATCTCCCGTCGTTAATCTGAACTCTACGCCGTCATTCGTCCAAGTGAGAGTCTTCTTATCTTCCCCTGTGAGAACACCGATCGTGAAGCCAAGATCCACAATATCACCTGGCTGCAAAGATACCGACTTCGCCTGAGGTCTAACCTCAACCATACTGAAGTTGTACTTCCCTTTGTATCTCAAAAGGACTGCCGCGTCTTCACCCAGTTTCATATCCGTAATGTCCTGCTTCACGACATCCTTAGGCAGATAGCTAGGCTCAATGATACCAATACTTTGCGGTTTGCTTGCCGCGGCATTTGATTTCGTTGCATCCGTTTTTGTTCCTGTAGAGGTTGTTGGTTGGGATTGATCGGATTGGCCGCCTGTTGCGGTCAAGTTTTTGTCCGTTACACCTGCTGCCGGATGATTGGCATCCGTCACCTTAACATCGGACATTGTCGGCAATGTCTGCATGTTCCAGCTCGTCATGTTCCGCTCCATTTGGAAGAAATCCTTATCAAACTTCGCATCGAATTCGAACTTCGTGAAATTCACCTGCACCATCACATTTTGGTTCGCATCCGACACTTGAACTTGCGTAGGTGCCAGCGTCTTTTTATTCAGCCAAATTTTCTGGCGGGACAGCTGCTCATTCTGATAATTCGCCGCCACATCGAACACATAGGCATCATTGTCCGTTGTAAACTGGCGATCCTTGTCCGCAATAATACTTCTAGCTAGAGATTGGAACAAGTAAACCTGTCCTTGATTCTCCGGCCAATCGCTTTGGAAACGGAAGCTTTTCTTCAGATGCGGCGTTAAAACAAACACGCCCTCTTCATTACGCAGCACAATTTGCGTCACATCTTTCGATGCATTCGTCAGTGAAATCCGGTAGAAATGTTCCGGCGAGAACGCCACCTCCACCTGGTACTCCTGCGGCTGTGACCCTGTGTGCAAAATCATGCTGCCTGAAGCCTGATAGCTATCCGCTTTGCTGATCACATGATCCAAATCCTTTACGATAGATCCTGCATCTTTCTTGCCTATCCCGCATCCCGCGAGAACCAATGCTAAGCACATCACCACTGCTACCATCCATGTGACCCGGCGCATTCGATCATCCCCTCACTCATGATTAACATCAACATAGTACATGCATATGAGGGGACTTGGCCGATTATGCAGCCAAGCTACCGGCTTGGACAGATTTAAGCAAAAAAAATAAGACTAGCTCTGGATTCGTCTAATCTTACTCATTTATCTCACTAATTTTAGCGTACGAATACTAGCTGCATGTTCCATCATCGTCACAGCAATTCCTGCAATTTGCTCACCTTGCTGTACTTGAACTTGTTTGATTTCTTGCAGCGTGTCTTCTACTTTTGACATTCTGTTCTCCAAACTCCCCATGCGGTCTTCCATACCACCCATTCGGTCCTCTAGATTACCCATACGGTCCTCTAGATTACCCATGCGGTCTTCTAAATTACCCATACGTCTGTCCATACTGTCAACTCTGTCTTTAATGGCCTTAACATCCGCGCCAATTTCATTAATTCTACCGAGCATGGCACTTAAAAACTCACGATCTGTCATCTCAGCCATTTTCCATGTCCTCCAACCTATAAGCCTTAGTCCTTATATTATAACCTACGTGAGAAGTAAAAAGAATCCCTTAAAAATATGAAATCCCCTATTTGACTCAACAAAATTCAGCAACCCTTCAGGTTCCAGACATATTTTTTTCACAGTCATCTGGCATAATGATCTATTGAAGATTCATTCATGAACCGGAGGAATTACCTTTGAATAACAACCAAAAAATCACGCTTCAAGCCTCAAGAGGAGCGGCAGCATTTTTTGTGCTGCTTTTCCATACGTCAGCCATGTCTTTCAAGTATTATCAATACGACTTACTAGGGATCAGCTCGATCGGCAGATCAGGCGGGGTAGACTTCTTTTTCCTTTTAACCGGGTTCCTGCTCTTTCATACCTATGGCCATAAAATAGGAACTCAAATGACCGTTCTCCCCTACTTGACTAACCGTCTGATTCGTATCTATCCCTTTTACTGGTTAATCACACTCGTTGTTCTGCCTGTCTACTTTTTTGTTCCGAGTTTTGGATACGGCTTTGAGACCCATAAGGATACCATTATTAAATCATTGCTGCTGCTCCCTCAAGCACATGGTCCCGTGCTGCCAGTGGCTTGGTCGTTAAGCTATTTTGTACTATTTTACTTGGCTTTCAGCCTTCTCCTTGCTCTTGGGAAAAAGCCAGCATTTATTTTAGCTTCCATTTGGATTACCTTAACTTTATGCCATTTTTTGCGAGTGCCATTGATAAGTGCAGATATCGATCGTCATTTCTATCTAAACTTTCTCTTTAGCGATGTGAACTTGGAATTCATGGCTGGTTGTTTAATGGCCAAATGGGTGGAGCAACATAGAAGTAAACATTACAAATGGTTAATTTCTATCGGGGTGTTTGGATTTTTACTGATATGGATCAATAACAAATATCAATTTGCTCCTTTTCACAGTTACTTGCTATACGTTATTCCGGCTATATTTGTACTGCTAGGCGCTTCCTCCGTACCTGAGCGAATTCAGCTGCCAAAGTGGGTTCTGGCCCTCAGCAAACTTGGGGATGCGTCTTACACGATTTTACTAACCCATCTGATATTTATCTCCATATTAATGAAATTAAGTGTGGCTACTCATCTCGTCGATTTTTTGGGCCCTCTGCTCACAAATGTAATAATTGTTATATGTGTCGTGCCGCTATGTCACATGGCATACAGGTTGGCTGAGAAACCGCTTGTCGCTGGACTTCGCGACGTCATAAAGGTAAGCCCTTCCCGGTCTTCAAAACCTGTCTCCTAAAACAAAAAGACTGCCTACGGCTATATAAGCCCAAGCAGTCTTTGTTTATTTGCTTTCACCAAATATACACAATACCGGCAATAATACCTGCCCAGATCAGGGAACCGAACACCACGCCAACAATCAAACCTTTGCCAATTGAAACGCGTTCATCTTGGTAAGCGTCATCATGATCGATCATAAAAAAACCTCCCCGCACTACTTCAGTATATGCTTAGTATGGGGAAGATGTTGACGAATCATGCGGTTGGGGTGAAAAAAATTAATTAATACGCATTTTTGTTGATAAAGCCATTAATAATCGTTCGCCAAATAATTTTAATATCGAATAAAAAAGTCCAATTTTCAATATAAAAAATGTCGTGCTTGATACGTTCCTCAATCGATGTGTCTCCACGCAAACCATTGCTTTGCGCCCATCCCGTAATGCCAGGTCGAATATGATGCTTCACCATATACTTCGGAACCTCTTCCTTGAATTGTTCCACGAAATAAGGGCGTTCCGGTCTTGGACCAACAACACTCATGTGCCCAAAAAGCACATTGAAAAACTGTGGCAGCTCATCCAAACTCGTTTTGCGCAGGAAAGTTCCAACCTTTGTGCGCCGCGGGTCATTTTCAACCGTCCACTCCGTATTAGAAGCACTTTCGGGCAACACATTCATGCTGCGAAACTTATACATCATAAAATTCCTACGGTTCAGCCCAACACGTTCTTGCTTGAAAATAATTGGGCCTGGAGAAGTTAATTTAATCGCGATAACCGATGCGACCATAACCGGTGCTGTAATAATAATAGCTACGCTAGCAAATATGATATCAAAAGCCCGCTTGAACAGCCGATTTCTGAATTCGTCTAGAGGAATATCCCGAACATTAATGAGCGGCATCTCCGCAAAATTATCGAAATAAGGTCGTGACGGCAAGAAGTCATAGAAGTCCGGAATGATTAGCGTTTTGACGCCAATTTTCTCGCAGACATTGATGATATGACCGAATTTACGATGAGCATCCAATGGGAGTGCAATAATGACCTCATCAACGATGGTATCATTTAATATGGATTCAAGATCATCAATTTTGCCAATAATTGGCTTATAATTCTGGTAAGGAATCTCGTGTTTTTCTTGATAATCATCAAGGAATCCGACAACCTCATACCCTAACTCTGGATGCTGCCTGAGCTTTGTGTAAAATTGTCTACCAAGCGACCCTGCCCCAAGAATAAGGATAAATTGCTTATTATAGCCTTTTTGTCGAACTCGCTTCAGTGAAATTTTAATCATATAGCGATAAAAACTTATGGCTAAGATATTGTTCACTAGGAAAAGCAAGAGATAAGAACGCGAAACGTCTACTTCTTTTAGAATAAACAAAAGGCTTAAGAGCAGCAGCAAGCTGAATACATGCACTTGAATAATTTTAAATACCTCAAATGAAAACTGCTTTTTTCTTTTTGGCGTATAAAAATTAGTCATATAACTGATGAAGATCGCGATTAATGCGTAGCTGACGCTCCACATCAAGTAATGCTTAATTGGCAGTGGAGAATCAAAATGAATCCAGCCACTTTTAAATTTCAGCCACCAGGAAAGTAAAAATACGAGCTGAATACAAATGAAGTCGGCCAGCGCGTAAAGTTGGGTCAAAAAACCTTGACTCTGTCGAATCAATGTAAATCACCTCGTTGGTTTTAGTTTATTTCTTGCCAAAGATAGCCCGAACTTCAAGCCTACTCCTATGTAAACCGCCAAATTGGTCAGCCAGGAATACTTCTGACGGTAATGTTTGTTATGAAACAAAATCATCGCACGATGGAATTCATAGATAATTTTATAAGGCTTCCTTCTGCTGCTCGCACCTTTGTAATGAATGATTTGCGTCCTAGGATAATAATAATTGACCCAGCCCGCCTCTTTAATTCTATAACACCAATCTATATCCTCACCATACATAAAAAATTCCTCATCCAGCATTCCGACCTGATCAATCGCCTCGCGGCGGATTAACATGAAAGCACCTACCAGTGAATCGATACCGTATTCCTCGTCTGGATTCAAGTATCCCAGCTGGTATTGATTGAAGCGTGGAATTTTCGGGAATAGCTTCGAAAAGCCGAAGGCATAGTAAAAGGACGCTGACGGCGTTGGGAAGCCCCTTTTGCAAGCTTTGTCGAGCGAACCGTCTGGCAGTACGATTTTGCAGCCACTGGCTCCTACGATGGGGTTCTCGTCCATGAAATGAAGCATCGTTTCTAAAGTGTCTTGTTGGACAACGGTATCAGAGTTCAGGAGCAGCACGTATCTCCCTTTTGATTTGCGAATGCCTTGATTGTTGGCTCTTGAGAAGCCTACATTGTCTTTATTTGCGATACTGGTGACTTGGGGATACTTTTCATTAACGGACTTTATGATGCCATCATTCGAGGCATTGTCGATTAAGATAATCTCATAAGTGTAAGCTGTAGCTGACGAAAATACTGACTTTATACAGGCTAAGGTTAGGTCATGTGTTTTGTAATTAACGATAATAATTGATAAATCCAAGGGGAAACCTCACTTGTCTTAATTTCATTACCCCTATTATAACATGCGAATATTAAAATTAGCCTAAAAAAATAAGACTAGCTTGTGCTAATCTTATGATCTGAACCACTTAATTAGTTCGTTTGCTGATACTTTTTGCTTACTGCGTATTGATTGTCTCTTCTTACGGAGATCCGAATAGTTGCGAAAGAAGTCAGCCCATGCTCCTAGCAGCTTTGGTTCTCTTAAAAGAGAGTAAGCCAAGCTGAGGCATTCGTATATTAAAAGTGGAACAATGTGCTTGAGCATTGCTGGAACCGTATCGTTTTTTACCATCATTTTGTAACGGTTAATGTAGGACAGTCTCCTGACAAAAAGCGGCTTACTACTCCTGCCGCCTTCTTTCCAGCCTCGTTCGTGATACGCGATTGCAGATGGCTCGTACTGAGCCTTCCAACCGAGCAGCTGTGCTCGCCAAGCGACATCTACATCTTCTTTGTATGCAAAGAAGTCTTCGTCGAAAAACTCGCCATCTAAACTAATGTCATTGATCATCTTGCGAGAGTACATGGCCGCGGCGCCTGAGGCGCCGAACACTTCCTCAGGTAGCTGGAAACCCTCGCTAGACTGATGAGCTCCGCGGTCAAATGCCCTACGTGCCTTGTTGATGATAAGCCCCGTGCTGTCAATGTGCTTTGGATCGGCTTTGAAAAGCAGTTTCCCTGTGGAACTGCCTGCACTTGGTGTGTTCTCTATTGCTTCTATTGTTTTAAGCACGTAGTCTTCATCGAGGACTACATCTGGATTCAAAATCAAGCAAAAGTCCGTGTCTGTCATTCTTAGTGCTTGATTGTGTCCGCCGGCGAAGCCGTTGTTTTTAGTATTCTTAACTAGAAGAATCCTGTCCGACCACTTTTGTAACTTCTCAAGTGTGTTGTCTTTTGAAGCATTATCAATAATAACGATTTGATTTATGGGGTAGGATTGCATGATGACTGCATTTAAGCAGTCGTCAATGTGTTCAGAGCTATTGTAGGTCACTATATGGATACTAACTGTGTACATTACTCACTCCAAGTTCCTCTAAGAAAGCTTGAAGCCCCTCACGCCATGGTCTTAAATCTTCAAATCCATTCGTCCGAATTGCCATATGGTCCATCGCTGAGAAGCGTGGTCTTGGTGCAGGTCGCGGAAACTCTTCTGTAGAGCATGGTATTACATTTATCTGATTCCCGCTTTCCTCAAAAATCGCGCTAGCAAAATCAAACCACGAACAAACTCCAGTGTTTGAAGCATGGTAAATGCCATAACGTTCAGTTCGAACAAGCTGCTCCAAAAAACTTGCAAGATCAACCGTGTACGTTGGTGATCCGAACTGATCATTTACAACCTTCAAACTGTCGCGATCCTGAGCTAGTTTAAGCATGGTTTTCACAAAATTCGCTCCATACAAACCATAGACCCACGATGTCCTGACGATAAAGTATTTCGTAGAAAGCGTTTGAACGAGGAGTTCCCCAGCTCTTTTGGATTTCCCATAAATACTTTGAGGATTCGTATTGTCATATTCTCGATATGGCGTTATACCAGTCCCATCAAAAACATAATCTGTGCTTATATAGCAAAGTTTCGCTCCTACTTTTTCAGCAGCAACGGAGAGATTCCTAGTTCCGAATGCATTAATTTCGTAAGCCTTATCTTCTTCCGTCTCAGCTAGATCAACAGCTGTGTAAGCAGCGCTATGGATGACAACATCCGGCTTAAGGGATTCTAACACTTCAAGACATTGATGTTCGTTCGTAATATCAAGCTGCTCTCTTCCAAAACCATATATTTCATGGTTACTGCCCAAAATTTTAACGATATCCTGCCCTAGTTGTCCATTCGCCCCTGTCACTAAGATCTTCATCTCTAGACTCCTAGTCGCTCGCCGTATTGCTGGGCGAAATATTGTTGGTATTCACCAGTCTGAATTCTTTTCCACCATTCCTGATAATCCAAGTACCAACGAATCGTTTCATGAATGCCAGTCTCAAAATTATGTTTAGGCTCCCAGCCTAGCTCTTTTGTAATCTTAGTTGCATCTATACCGTATCGGCGATCATGTCCAGGACGATCTTTAACGTACTGAATTAATGACTCTGGTTTCCCCAGTTCACGAAGAATCGCTTGCACGATTTGAATATTCGTTCTCTCATTATTTCCGCCAATATTATAAACCTCGCCATTAATTCCTTTATGTAAAACTAAATCAATCGCGCTGCAGTGATCCTCGACATACAACCAGTCACGGATGTTAAGTCCGTCTCCATATACAGGAAGAGATTTATCATTTAATGCGTTAGCAATCATTAATGGGATTAACTTTTCCGGGAATTGATACGGCCCATAGTTATTAGAACAACGGGTGATGTTCACAGGAAGACCAAAAGTCTCATGATAAGATCTAACTAGAAGATCCGAACCTGCTTTACTAGCTGAGTATGGACTGTTTGGAGAAAGAGGGGTTTCTTCAGTGAAAAGACCTGTTTCTCCAAGAGTACCGTAAACTTCATCTGTGGAAACATGGACGAATTTTTTAACATCATATTTCCGTGCAGCCTCAAGCAACACTTGTGTACCGAGGACATTCGTTTTCACGAAAACATCTGGCTCTAAGATACTCCGATCCACATGTGATTCCGCGGCGAAATGAACGACAGTATCTACTCCTTGTTCGAATAGACTATTCACAAGCGTCGAGTCAGTGATATCGCCTTTTACGAATGTATAATTGTCGTTCTCTTGAATTGATCTAAGATTCTCCAGATTTCCTGCGTAAGTTAATGCATCCAAGTTAATGATTTGATAGCTAGGATAACGTTCCAGCATATAATGAACGAAGTTGCTGCCGATGAACCCTGCTCCGCCGGTTACGAGTATTTTCATCTGTGAAAGGCTCCTATCTTAAAAATTAATTTCCGCATCTCTAAGCAGCGGATGCTTTTGATCTTTATCAGAAAGGATTGGTTTAGATGTAGGCCAATCAATGCCAAGCGCTGGATCGCTCCAAAGAATTCCTCTATCGTGCTCCGGTGAGTAATACTCGTCCACTTTGTAAAGCACTTGTGTATTTGGAACAATCGTACAAAAACCGTGTGCAAATCCTTGTGGGACAAGTAGTTGTCGCTTGTTGTCTTCGCTTAGAATGACCCCAACCCACTGCCCGAAAGTAGATGAGTTTTTACGAATATCCACCGCAACGTCATAAATTGCTCCAGACGTTACTCGAACAAGCTTTGTTTGCGCCTTGGGATTTAATTGATAGTGAAGTCCACGTACAACGCCAGTTTCCACGGACAGTGAATGGTTATCCTGAACAAAGGGAAAATCAATTCCATGCTCAGCAAATTTTCGACTGCTATAGCTTTCCATAAAAAAGCCACGATTATCTCCATGGACATCGGGCTCGACAATGTATAATCCTTCAAGTTTAGTAGTTATGACTTGCATGATATGAACACCTCTTATAATTTAAGTTTCCCAAATTCTTCGCCAAACAGCATATCTTTAGCCAATTCATTTGCTTTAGCTAAAGAAGCATGTGTCCCAGCATCCGTCCACCAGCTTTGAAGGATATCATAAGTCAATTCATTTCTTTCAATATACGCGTTATTAACATCAGTAATTTCAAGTTCACCGCGGCCTGATGGCTTAAGTGTCTTAACAATACCAAACACGGAACTATCGTACATATAAATTCCTGTTACTGCAAAATTACTTTTTGGGCGTTTTGGCTTTTCCTCAATTGAGACAATTTTATCTCCATTTAGCTCAGGAACCCCATATCTTTGAGGATCTTGAACTTCTTGAATAAGAATTTTAGCGCCCTTACGTTGAGCCCTAAAATTATTAACAAATGGAACGATGCTCTCTTCAAATACATTATCTCCGAGAATCACGACCATTTGGTCATCCCCAACGAAATGTTCAGCTAGATCTAGAGCTTGAGCAATACCACCAGCCTCATCCTGAACTTTGTAAGTGAAGGTTACTCCCATTTCGCGCCCACTGCCAAGAAGATTCACTACGTCACCCATATGATCTTTACCAGTAACGATTAGAATGTCGTTGATGTCTGCTTGTTTGAGCTTAGCTACTGAATGGAAAATCATCGGGTACTTACCGACAGGAAGTAAGTGTTTGTTTGTAACTTTTGTTAATGGAAACAGACGTGAGCCTGTTCCTCCAGCCAGAATGATACCTTTCATTTTTATTCCTCCAAATAATCATTTTGCAATTAAGTAAGCTCCAAATATAATAACACAAACGCCAAGCCACCTTGTTACTGGAATAACTTCTTTGAAAATTACACAAGCAATAATTGTTCCTAATACATATGCCAAACTTTGCAAAGGATATAAATAACTCAATGGCAATTTAGACAAAAGATATACCCAAATCCCCGTAGCTAATACATACAAAATACCACCTGCTAAAAAATATGGTGTATAAAATATTCTCAAGAAACTCCCACTGATCCCTAAGGATGCCATTTTCCACAAAGTTTGTCCTGACACTAGAAAAATTATATTAAGAGCAAGAAGTAACATATTATTCATTTTCATTAACCTTTTCATTATTAAGATGATAATTAGTTTTAAGTTGTTGATTTTTTAATTCAAGTACCTCAAGTTTTAAAACACCAAGTTCTTGAGAAATCTCTTTTATTTTACTCTGATGATTTGATAAGGTACGAGTAAGGCTAAACATAATGATAAGTGTTAGAAGTATCCCAAAGAGGAAGATAGCATTAACTGGAGTTTCAATACCTATAAAATGAGCAACCTGTTCTGCCAAATTTGGAAAGACTGCCAAACTAATTGTGATTATTATAAGTAAAAACCATAATAATGAATACTTTAGATCTAATTTAAATTTGATTATCAGATTTAAAAACATCATGAAACATATAAAACAAAATACTATTAAAAATAGCTGAAGCTTAAATGAAATCATTTCTTAGAACTCCTTTTGAGGAGATTTTCTTAAAACATCAATAATTATAGCCAATGAAACCTTAATCATATAATATAATGTTCTGAAAGATCGAATTGAGGAGACTCCGCCTAATCTTTCATTCATTTTAACTGGAATCTCCATAATCTTGAATCCATTTCTCTTTAAATAGACAATTGACTCAGGTTCTGGGTAATCGGATGGATAATACTGTGACAATATTTCAATTACATTCGAATTACACCCCCTATAACCTGAAGTTGGGTCTGTAATTTTCTCCTTAATTAACAACTTAATTAATTTACTGAAGTATCTTATACCCACCCTTCTTAAAACACTCGATTGAAATCCTTGCTTTTCTATATACCTTGACCCAATAATCATGTCTGCCTTTTTACTTTGCAATAACTCAATAATTGTTTTCAAATAGTTTGGGTCATGTTGTCCATCACCGTCAACTTGTATCGCAATTTGATAACCATATTTTCGTGCATATTTATATCCAGTCTGAACTGCCCCACCAATACCTAAATTACATGGAAGGTCTATCACTTTAACATTGAAATGTGAACATATCTCTGAAGTACTATCCAAAGACTTATCGTTTACTACAAGAATATCGAAATTATCTAATTCAGTTTCTAAAATTTTGTGAAGTAAATCTCCAATGTTTTTCTCTTCATTATAAGCAGGAATTATAATTAGTGTCCTCAAAATATATCTCCCTCCAATTCTGCAAAATTTGACTATTATATCTTAATCCTTCTTTATTTTAACATCGAGTAATCTGAATGAAAGTTCTCTTGTATCGACCGAATTAGGTATTATCGTTTTGGGCACGAATGAATCATTACTTTCAATTGAAATTTCAAAAAACTGATCCTGTTGGTTCTTATTTGCTTCAAAACTATAAATGCTACCCGTTTTTTTTACTATTGTAGATTCTAAATGACCAGTACTATCACTAATTTTAATTGTTGGGTTAGTCGGATTATCTGTTGCATTTAAATTAAGATCTACATTAATATGTTGCTTATTTGAATAAATCCGAATTTTAACAATACCGTCATTCCATAAATCCACGTGTCTATTTATTATCATTTGAGCAACTGCGAATGTCCCATTCTCGTTATCGACTTTATAAACTCTGTAAAATTTACCAACACCATCAATGGATACAAGATTTAAGTGTTCAAAGATCACATTTTCTACAGTTGTAATTACGTAGTCAATTTTCCCAATTGGAACTTTAGGAGAGTTAGTATATTTGTAGCCGAACGGATAAAAATTTTCAAGATTGAACACCCCGTCTGTAAACGGAGCATTGAGCCCCTCTAAAAAAGGCAGAAAGCTGTAATTCACATTAAGCATGCTTTCTAGACTATCAATTCGAAAACCATCCCCACCATCCATTTTTGCTTCAGTACGTGGCATGAGTAATACTTTAACACTCTTTTCCTTATTCTTTTCATTTAAGAAATTAGAGATAGAATTAATTTCTTTTCTGAGCTCATTACTACCAAAACCACTCCCAATGTTTTTATAATTCGAAGAATATAACGAATACATAGTAAAATTACCTATTAATGAAATAATAAAAACGGATGCAAGAGTAAAAATTAAAGTTTGTCGAAATTTCCTTTTTATCTGCCAATAAACAAATATAGTAAGGCTTATTATGATTCCAATGTTAAACAGTAATTTGAAAACGTCATATTTATAATAAAGATTAAAATAAGAGAGCATCATAGCATCAACATATAGCATAGCATTTACAAGCTTATATTTCTCTAGAATAAAAGATGATAATGCTGCAAAAAGTACACTTAGTACAATAAAAAATAGGTTCACTAAATTTTCATTTTTATTATATAACTGGTAGGCACAAGCGATTAAGTAGAAGATAAAATAAACAAACAAATATCGAATATGAACTCTTATCTCATAAATACTCGATGTTTCAAGCACAAATATCATAAAATCTATAATGACAATTGATATTATAGTACTCAATAATATAAAAATACTTAATTGGTTAATGGCCGAGTGTTGTTTTGATATACTAGAAATTGAGACAATCACTGGCAGAATCATAAACGCTATAATGGTGTAAAAGGAGATTAGTACTAATCCAGTTGCAGCTTTCATTAAAAAATCAATATTGAACTGAAAATGAAACTTTTGCATATATAGATCACTTATATCTGGAAATCCATTAACAAATTCAATTGAAAGCTTAGTCAAATAGTAATAAGAAGCAAAGCTAATAGAAATATACAAAACCTTTAAGGCAACTTCCTTTAATTTATTACGCTTAAATATAAAATAACTTAGTATTGTATAAAGTAAATAACTTAAAAATAATGCTAGACCTATTGCCTTGGTAAAATAACATAAAAACAATAAAAATGATATGAATAGATTCCAAGTGATTGTTGAGAAATTAGATGGGTTTTCAAATTCAATGAAAATAAAGTAAATTGTTACAACAATAATAAGATAAAAAAGGGATTCTTGCATAATAAGTGCTGTTTGAAACATCTCCGGTATAGAAACTGAAATAATTACTAAAAAGAAAACTAACCATCTATTATCAAATATACGTCTTGAAAGTAAAAAAATGGGAAAAACAACCGCAGACATTAAAAAGCAATTTATCAACTTAATAGTTAAGTAAATCATAGAAGAATCATTAAAAAAGTATGCAACTGATATTATTATTGGGTATAGTATATTTTGAGTAATGAAATAGTTTCCTCTGAAATCTGTATTCAATTGATTATGAAAGGATTCAGCTAATTTACTCCAAAGTAATTCGTCACCAAAAACAATGGGAGCTGCGGTTAATTGACTTAAATAAAATCTGATAATCACACTCACTAAAAATATCCCTACTATTATAAAAAAATTAATGCGGTTATTCAGATCTCTTATCATCTATTGTTCTCCCTCAATTTTTTCAATTGATTGTTTTGAAAATTTATTTCCAAAGTTATTTTACTTCAATTGAATTTGGAAGTAATAAGGTTGGAAGTAATCTTTCTACTGTTTCATCAATTACAATATTCGGTTTTTCCCTTTCAATAATATTGCCATTAAACTTATGATCCCATATATATATACTCTTATTAAAATGCAACGATAGCAACGGAATCATGGAAGTAGAAAAAGAATCTCTGAACATTATCAATTTGGGTAGTTTTTCATCATTTATTTGTTTTGTGACTAGTTGCTCTGGATTTGGGTACATATTATTATCAACTTTTAAATCGGTTACATGAGTATTAAATTTAGGTTGTAAATGAATATAACTATCCACATACTCAGATTTCATACCTAACATATTTGAAATATCTCCTCCTAAACCAAAACTCTTATCTATTGTGAAGCTTGATATAGGTATAGGCTTCAAATTGGGATAAATAGAATTTAAACTTTTCATTATTTCCTGATAACCATAATAAGCTCCATATTCATTCCAATGAGTGTCAGTTTTATAGTAAAGCATATCTCCTGACTTATTTTCAAATAAAGTTTTTCTTAAATCTAACACATCAATATTTGAATTTTTTTTCAAATAATTAATGAGCTGATCCATTCTTGTTTCATCATTAATTTTTCTAATATTATTTGGTAAATATTCTGGATATATCGTCTGCTTATTTGGTGCAATACACAATAAGTAAGTAATACCTTTTTGATTTAACCATTTTTTTCTCGTTTCAAGATTACTCTTAATTGTGTTTAATTCACTGTCTGTAAAACGAACAATTCCTCGATAATCATCCATAGATTCTGGCGCATTATCTCCTGTATAAAATAACCAATCATTTTTACCAAGAACAACTAAAGGATTCGGGGAAATTTGAAGTGTTTTTACTTTAATATAATTATTAAGTGTTAATAATTGATTACGCATTGCAAAATTATCATTAAAATATTTTTCAAATTCTTTTGGAAATGTATTAATATTTTTAAATGTGAGCTCGGGCTTAGATGCAAGGACTCTATTTTCATTATTAGAAACTAATTGTTTCTTTGGCAGAATATTGCTAAAAAGAGGAATAAATATCAACAAAATGAATGTAACAATTAATATGGTTGATTGGAGGTTATTTTTCAAAAAATTAATAAGATTAGCAATATGAATAGAATTAGTTTTCAGAAGGAAAAAAAATACAATTGTAAAAAAGAGGGATATCACTATATTTAATATATATATACTACTTTTATTTTTTAAACTATAAAAACTTTTAGAAATATCTTTAGTATTAATAAATGGATCTGTACCAATTGAAGTAAATGTAATTAATCCATTATTAGTAGAATAAGAACCAATATCATGTTTCAAATCAAATTCATCAGTAATATTTGTTTTATTCCTAGCATTTTGAAGGTATATTGCTTTAATCTGAATTTCAGAAATTTTAGAACCAAAATCCAATCTTAAATTTACAATATCAGCTACAGGTAGCATAAATTTAATCTGTTGAAACTCAGAAGATCCTGAAACAAAATATGGAATTGAATCAGACTCATTATAACCTTTGCCAGTATCGTAGAATAACTGGTATGTATCATCGGTTGAGGTCTTAATTTCAGCCAGTAAATTTATTTTTTCATTTGATGTAATCTTTCCACTTATATTTAAGCTAATGAAGAAAAAAAACACGAGAAAAAGTGAACATAAAATTAATATAAGTCGTTTAGACATTCTCTCAATCCTAACTTTTTTAAGTTAACGGGTTAATCAGCAGAATATGAACAAAATGAATTTAGCTAATAAAACTTTACTCGAATTACAATATTTAGTTTTAAAATCTGAAATAAATAAAAGGGTTATAAGTATTACTAGCTAATGACATAACCGTTAATATGAATATTGAAACCAAACCAACTAACTTAATTACATAAATTCCATAGTTAGTCGCTTTGGATTTTGTAAAATTATTAAGTTTTAATATAATCGGAGTAGAAGCTGTTATTCCAATAAATAAAGCTAAGAAAACTTCGTTATTTAGGTATGTTATTACACTTAAGTGTATTTTTCCCGAGGAATGCCCAATAAACATCATTTTAAGATATTGTAATGCAAAGCTTAGATTTTCAGATCTAAAGAAAACCCAACCTATAATCACGATTAGAAGTGTATATGAATGTTTAAATGGCCTCCATAGTAAGTCAAGAATTCTTTTTATTCTGGGTAAACGCTCAATAATTATAAAGAAACCGTGAAATAAACCCCAAACAATAAAATTCCAACTAGCACCATGCCAAATACCTGTAGCAAGCCATACAATCAATAAATTAGCATAAAACCTAATTTTCCCTACCCTGTTTCCACCTAAAGGAATATATAAATAATCCCTGAACCATGTGGAAAGAGAAATATGCCACCTTCTCCAAAATTCTTGAATAGAAGATGAAATATATGGATAATTAAAATTCTCTAAGAATTTAAATCCAAAGATTCTTCCTAGTCCTATAGCCATATCAGAATATCCTGAGAAATCGAAATAAATTTGAAGTGTATAACAAATAATACCTAACCAGGCAATTGGTGTCGATAGTTCACCATTATTTAACGCAAAGATTTGATCAGCGACTAATGCGAGAGGATTAGAAATTAATACCTTTTTCCCTAGTCCTATTATAAATCTCTTCGAACCGTAAGCAACTCCATTTATATCAATGGTCCTATCAGTAAGTTGATTTGCAATATCATGATAACGTACTATCGGGCCAGCAACAAGTTGTGGAAAGAAAGATACATATAATCCAAGTAAAAGAGGATTTTTCTGAACTGGAATTTTTCCTTTATACGCATCAACAATGTAAGAGATTACATGAAAGGTGAAAAATGAGATTCCAATAGGTAAAGATATTTCATTTACTACAATTGGCTGTGTATTAAAAATTGCTAATAAATTATTAAGATTATCTAAGATAAAATTAATATACTTATAATATACTAAAAATGATAAATTAATAACGATTGCAACAGCTAATAATATTTTACTTAGCTTTATTTTTTTATTATTTTGTTCAATTAATATTGCAAAACAATAATTCAGTAATATTGAAAAAACCATTAAAATTACGGCTCTTGGTTCACCCCATGCATAAAAAAACAAACTAACTAACAACAGTAAAATGTTCCGCAGCTGAACTCTTATAAGAAAATATAACAATAGAACTAAAGGTAAAAATAGAAAAATAAAAATCGGACTACTAAATACCATTATTGTCACCCTAATTTTAAATTAGATAAAAAATCCCTTATTTTTAATTCTTTAAATTTCTGACAAAATATCTTCCCAGTTATTGTGTATTCTAATTATATCCTCGTTAATTAATTCAGTGCCTATTTGAACTTCTATAAACTCTAATTCTGTAATTGCTTTTAAGGCATGTTTCATTCCACTATTTATTTTAATTACATCCCCCGAATTAACAAATAAACGTTTTCCATCTAAAACGATCTCGCCTTTGCCACTAATAAAATTCCAAGTTTCAGATCGTCTTAAATGATATTGATAACTAAGGTTTTTTCCTTCTTTGATGCATATTCTTCTTGTCAATATTTCTGATTCTTTATTATCTTGTTTTGTATAATCAAGTACTCTATACCACCCCCATCTTCTTTCTTCATACATAGGTCTATTTTCAATTGAAGTTACTAAACTTTTTATCATTGGACTTTTATTCTTATCACTAACCAAAATTCCATCAGGACTAACAGCAACCACAATATTTGATACTCCTAAGATTGCAACTGGGATATCTAGTTCGCTAATAATATTAGAATTTTTGGAATCTTCGCTAATAATCCCCTTCCCAAGTACATCAGTCGACATTTCTCCAGTTAATGTATCCCAAGTACCCAAATCTTTCCAGTAACCTTTATATGGTACCATTACTATTTTCGTTGCATTTTCAACAACTTTATAGTCAAAACTTATTTTCGGTAATTCGCTATAACTCTCCAATAATTCCATATAGTTTGTAGGTAGATCATTATTTCTAAGGACATTTATCAAATAGCCTAGTTTGAAACCAAAAACACCGCAATTCCAAAAAGCTTGCTGCATTGAGATTAAATTCTTTGCTTCTTCAGTTGTTGGTTTTTCCTTAAAATGACTAACACGCACATAATTACTATTAACACTTTCATTTCTTGCTGGGACAATATAACCATAACTTTCAGAAGGATTTGTTGGTTGAACCCCAATTAAAGCTATATCAGCACCTGATGTGGTTAGTACTTGTTCGAAATCTTTAATCTTATCGAAAAAGTGATCCTCCACAAATGGATCTACTGGTAGCACACAGACTACTTCATTCAAATCAGAATTTTGTTCTGAGAATAGATATGTCGCAGCTAACGCAATAGCTGGAAAAGTATCTCTTCTATTAGGTTCTATTACAATGTTAATCTCTTCATCTAACTGATTTAAAATCATATCATATTGAGATTTATTGGTTGTGATTATTGTTCTTTTATCTAAATCAACTTTCTTTAATTGCTTCCAAACTCGCTGAATCATTGATTCTTCCATATTCCGCTCATTTTTTAGCAACTTAAGAAATTGTTTGGAACGTGAGTCATTTGATAAAGGCCATAATCTTTTGCCAGATCCCCCTGATAATAATATTAACTTCAAATTCATCATCCTTTTTCGTACAGAAGATTTTGACGCCACCATTCAATCGTTAATTCAAGTCCATCATTAAACTCAACTGTCGATTCCCATTCGAGCGTCTCCTTAATTTTTCCATTTGAGCCAACGAAAAATGGTACATCTGAAGGTCTAAGTTTAGTAGAATCCAAGTTAACAGTAATTTCTCGTTTTGATTGAGTAATCATATACTTGAGTATGTCCTCAATCTTTCGGGGTACTCCTGAACAGACGTTAACTATACCCAGATCTAATTTCTTAGATTCAAGAAGCAGAGTATACGCATTCACTAGATCTTTTATATAAAGAAAATCTCTTTGAGCACTTAAATCCCCAACATTTATTACTGAAGGGGACTTACCTTTTTCAATATTCACAATTTGGGAAGCGAAATCACTTACAACAAATCCCAATCTTTGTCCAGGTCCAAAATGATTAAAGGCTCTAACATGTACAATATTTAATCCATGTTTTTTTGCACTCTGTAAAGCAAGTTGGCCTGCTGACAACTTACTAGTAGCATATGGATTTTGTGGTAAACATGGCATAATTTCAGTTAAATATTCACCATTTTTTGCTGTTAATCCATACTCTTCACTGGAACCAATATTAATAAACTTTGCATATGGTGTATTCTTACACATTGAATTTATTATGTTTAGGGTCCCAAGTACATTCACTAAAAGAGTTTCTTCTGGAATTTCCCAACTTTTTGCCACTGAAGACTGCGCTGCTAGATTAATGATTCCTTCTGGATTATATTTTCTCAATACTTCTTCTATTGATTCTTTATCATTTACATTCAGGTATACTTTCTTCAAATTATATTTTGAATTTTTTTCAGTCAAAACGGTTGATCCTGCTATAACCTCATGTCCCTCATCTAACAATTTTTGTGTTAAATGAGACCCAACAAAACCACCTGATCCCGTTATTAGTACTCTCATTGAAAACTCCTTAGCTTTCTTTTCTTACTCGAATTAAATCGGCCTCAACCATCATATGAATTAAATCTTCCAGGTTTGTTTCAGGCTCCCAATTCAAGTGCTTTTTAGCCTTCTCAGGATTACCTAATAATATATCAACTTCGGCGGGCCGGTAAAATTTCGGATCAATCACTACATGATTTTCGTAATTAAGACCTACAAATGTAAAAGCGATTTTGCACATATCTCTTACAGTTGTTGTTTTGCCTGTTGCAATGACATAATCATCAGGTAGTTCTTGTTGAAGCATTCTCCACATAGCATCAACATAATCACCTGCAAAACCCCAATCCCTCTGTGCGTCAATATTCCCTAGGCGGAGTTCCTTTTGTTTTCCTAATTTAATTCTTGCCACTGCATCAGTTACTTTTCTAGTTACAAATTCGATACCGCGTAATGGCGATTCATGATTAAATAAAATACCACTACATCCAAAAATATTAAAACTCTCGCGGTAATTAACAGTAATCCAATGACCATAAAGTTTGGCTACTCCATATGGGCTTCTTGGATAAAAGGGAGTTTTTTCAGATTGCATAGGTTCTTGAATCAAACCAAACATCTCACTGGTCGAAGCTTGATAAAATTTAATAGATGAATCAATTAACCTAATAGCTTCAAGTACATTTAGAACCCCTACTCCTGTTATTTGAGCTGTTGTGATTGGTTGTTCCCATGAAGTACCAACAAAACTTTGTGCTGCTAAGTTATATACTTCTTGTGGCTTCGCAATTTGAATGGCTCTCATTATCGAGGAGAGATCAGTGAGATCTCCTTCAATTAATTGAACTTCGTTTTGAATCCTTAAATATTGCAATCTCCATTGTGTATCTGTACTTCTTCTTGCAATAAAACCATACACTTTATATCCTTTGTTTAGCAAGAGCTGAGCTAAATATGCACCATCTTGGCCTGTTATACCTGTAATTAATGCGCTTTTCAAAAATGACACCCCATCTTTTAATATAATCCTAAATGCTGTAATCTTTCTTTTACTTGTGTACCAACCGCTTTTGGAGAGAACTCCGTTTTTATTGTAAATTCTCCTTTTTTAGAAATATCACGATAGAAGTTCTCGTCTCCAACCAACTTTTTCATAAAATATGAAGCATGATCAATATCAGGATCTGCCCAGTGCTGATATGATTTATATGGCCCATAATCCTGCCCTAGTTGAACTAATTTATAATCAACTACACATGAATTTTTTTCAGTCATAAAATCAGTATTCGCCGACCAATTTGTTCCAATAACAGCTTTGCCTAGATACATTGCTTCTGCTAAGCCCAGTCCAAAACCTTCGGAACGATGTAACGATATGAAACAGTCACAACAATTTATGAGCGAGTTTACTTTGTCTCGTGACATTGTTTCAGCAACCAAATAAATATTATCGTACCCTTTAATCAACTCTTGTAACTGTTGAACTTCATCTTGGTTATTTGAAGAATGATTTACTTTAATAACTAAACCTACAGAAATATTATCACCGCTGAAACTCTTTTTAAATGCTTCAATAACTGCATTCGGATTTTTTCGTTCCTGAAAAGAATATACATCGTACATTGTTAAAAATAAGAATGTATTAGAAGGTAAGTTAAATTCTTCTCTGCTAATCTGCTCTTGTATTGTAACTTGAATACCATGAGGGATTCTAACTACAGGAATTGGTGATTTTTTTGACACTGAATCCATAATAAATCGAGAAGGAACCCAAATTTCATTTAAATATTGAAAACTACTTTTCCATTCATCAGGGAAGTCTGGTAACTCCCAGTGCCAATAACCAATATTATATTTCCCTGAGAAAACTTCATTGCCTAAATAGTCAAAAGCTATTGGGATCTGGTCGGCGTTAATATGTAGGATATTGACATTATAAATGGGCTTTTCGATTTCTTTATTAATCCAAGTTATATCAGTATTGCTAGCAGGATTTCCAACATTATAATTCAGAACTCCAAAAGGTAAACCATAATTATCTAGAGCCCGCGCGGCCAAGCGACATGATTCACCCACACCTGTTTGAGAACGCGAATATCCTATCAAATTAATCCCCTGTGTAAATTGCGGGCTTTCAACCTTAGCAGGAGCCGATTCAGTACTTACAATTGTGGATGCAGAATAAGCGTTTTTTTGTAATTTTTCTTTTATCATCTTAAGCTTATTTTTGCTTGATTTTGGTGCAACTTTTAAAATTAGAGGCTTTAATCTAAGAGCCGTATGATATAATTTACGAGAAACATATGCCTTAGTATTATTTGTAATAATTGGCTGAACTTCTTTTTCTGTTATTACTGTTCTACTGTCTGATTGGACAAGAGATTTTAGAACAGGTTCTGTATAAGCTTCCGTAAAATTATACTCTCTTTGTGCGCTATCTACGAACCATTGACAAAACATCATTCGATCTTTATTCCATATATCTGAAAATACACTTTGTAAATCTTTTCTAGAAAGCCACAAAGAATACATGATATGTGTAATTAGAGGTAACTTGCTGGATCTATCTTCAAACCTAGCTTGAGTTGTTAAAAAATACCCTGATTGTATGAATGGGT
The DNA here is from genome assembly GCF_052682475.1 of Paenibacillus sp. WC2504. Taxonomy (NCBI): domain Bacteria; kingdom Bacillati; phylum Bacillota; class Bacilli; order Caryophanales; family Paenibacillaceae; genus Paenibacillus; species Paenibacillus sp. WC2504. Next base: position 1,009,554 of record NZ_JBQZFH010000001.1, on the reverse strand, counting down.
TTTGGCCACAGTGTTTTTGAATTTCTTCATTGTTCCTATATGAAATTCTAACAAAATCATTAATGGATATTCCATCACTAAAATTTGCATAATAATATTTCATCATCTTTGTATTTTCATGATCGTTCTTAAGTACATCATCGGCATATCTTTTAACTAGTGCCGCGGCATCACCTATATTTTTTAAAGTAAGTCGATCCTGATGTTTTGATAAAGAAGAAGGATTGGATGGATTTACACCACTAAAATGAAAAAAAACGAGTCTTTCTTCGTTAACATGATATGAATCATTAATATACTTAACATTTCTATGATTTAAGTTCCAATATGCAACATTATACCCGGGGTGATGCAATATTTTAACTCTTGGAAAAAAGCCAGGAACAAGATCCATCCATTTTTGATCAACGAATAAACCATTTGCAATATCAACTGTACAATCGAATTCTAATTTACTCTTCCACCAATTCAGAAAAACATTAGTTTCCTTTTGTTTCGATACGGCTAAAAAACCTAGATTATATGTTCCTGCTTGTAATATATTTTGTTCACTTGGCTTTTTATCATCATTTAAGAAGCCAGTTAAGTGAGGCGTTAATACCATCAGGTTCCCTTCAATTAGCGCCTCCTCTACCTCTGCTAACCTGTCATACAAATAAATATCTGGGTCAATATAAAAAACGTGATCATAATTTTTTTCATTAAATAACCAATAGAACATCCATGGTTTAACAGCAGTATTTAACTCTAATATTGTGTATCTAAATATAAATTTATTAAAGTCAGGTAAATTTATTTCATTCATAGATATGAGACTAAATTGTTCAAATTCCGGGTTAATTTTATTATCTATCTCATCAACTAGTAAAACAAATGGCTCCCATTCTGGATGATGTTTTTTTACAGATTCTATTAATGTTCTTGCAAATGCAATATAATTTTTTGATACTATTGTAAAAACTGCCGTTTTGATAAAAATACACCCTTTGCAGATTTATTTTGTTACGTTAAAAAAGGAACTTTCTTTTTCTTTTGTTTAACTCTTCTATTTTTGCTTGTTCAACCTCAACTGTTTTTTTCAATTCATCTATGCTTGCTTTTTGTTCAATTATTATTTTATTCAATTCATCTATGTTTACTTTTTGATCAGTTACTTTGTTATTCAATTCATCTAATGCTTTCTTTTGTTCAGCTTTCATGTTGATATTTTCTAATAGTTCAAGATCTAGAACGCTATTTCGTTCTTCTATATTCTTTGCATGGAATCTTGTCTCAGTTAAATTTGCTTCTAATGATAATATATATTCTTTCATCTCTGTCACTTGTTTTTCTAAAGTCATAGCATATGTTGAACTTTCTCTATATTGAGTCTCAAGTGAATTGACGTAAATATTTATTTCATTTAATTGCTTGTTGTGAGTTTCTGTTAACTCCTGACTATAATTATTTTTCACACGGATTGCTTCTAACAATTCTGTTTGTAATTGCTGTGTTCTATTTGAAAGTGAAACATTATTTTGGTAATTCTCTTTAAGGATTTTTAAATTATATAAATATGCTCGCATTATAATTGAATATTTATTAAAATCAGAAATATTATCACCATCATTTTTATCAATAAACGATATCAATACCTCTGGCCAGTTGTTTCTTACGTTACTATTATTAAACAATGCATCAAAGAAATTTGAAACAACAATTTCAGCACTTGAGAATTCTTTGAAAGATAACATAATTGGGAAAACAGTATATAACACATAAGCGCAAATTTCTTGAACTATCATTTCGTCATTGCCGAAATAAAAATTGTCCAAATCAATAAGCTTTATTTCATTTCTATCATTAATCAAAAAATTATGTGCAGCAACATCTCCGTGAATTAGACTTCTTTTTTGAAGCTCTACCAATACTCTAGAAGTTTGACAAACAAATTCTATAAGAGATTCATTATTCCAATCTTCTTTACAATGAAAATTTCTAAGATAGTATTCAGTTATAGGTAAAGATTCACAGTAAGCAAGGTCTCCGCTAAAATATTCTGTTTCATAAGAACAAGAACATTGGTCTTGAATATATAAAAGACCAGGAATTGGATCGGATCTTAAATTTTCAAATATCTCAAACTGAGTATTGGGAAGTATTTCATAGTTATATGTAAGATGATTACATTTTCTTTTTGAATTATTTTTTTTCTTTACAAATGTATTTTGCACTGTAATTAGTGGCAAATCTAGATGATTACTACTTCCACCTAATCCAGACAAATGAAAGGCTAAATATTCTTTTGTTTTATAAAGACAAGTATCTGAACAATAGACTCTTTCGGAATTAACATTATACTCAAGCTTATTGTTTATCATCATCGGTAGATTAAAATTCATTCTTATGAACACCATCCTAACTTACTTTATGAAGCACCAAATGGCTCTTAGACTTCCATCAGTAGCCACAGATCTTGTTACATATTCAAGTTTTCTGAAATTACATATATACATAATATCTGTTAAGTATTGTTCGTAATCTTTAATAACGGACGAATTAATTTCAAAGAATAAATATTTTGACGTAATTGCTCCAATTTTACGGAGTAGTTGGCTTGTTTCCTCGAAATCCATTTGACCATAGCTACTTCCTTGACCATATCCAGTATAAAAATGATGCAATATATTTAATAACAATACTGAATCATACAGTGGTATTGGCGGCAAATTACCAATATACTCCTCAATTGAGGTATTAATAGGGATAATCCCTTGTATATTTAGTCTTTTTAGTCTATTCTTCATCATTTTAATACTAGAGCTTTCTGTTTCTCCTTGAATTAATATATATCTATCGTCATCGATAGCCGTAACATGAGCATCTAGTATTATTTTAAAAGTAAGAGCGAAAACACCACCACTCGAACCTAAATCCAGAACGCTTGGTCTCTTCAGGCCCTTGTCCAAAAGAAATTGTGAAATAACAATTGATCTATCAAAGGTAAATCTTTCAACGCTTGATAAATTCATCGAATTAAATAAACTAATCGTATCTATTTTATCTTTTTTCATCTGCAACAACGAAATTATATCCCAATCCAATGGCTGATAGCTCATAATTATTATTCCTTTGTCACTGAAATTTCCGGATTTAAGCTTATAATTCCAGTAGCTTTATTATTTTGAATAACCTTTATATTTATTGCATCTATACGGTGATCAACTGGGATGTACTCGTCCCTATCTTGGATGCCTATTGCAAAAGACATAAAATATTCACCTGCAACTAAATTTAAATTATTAACTGAAATCTTAAGCAAATATTTTTGTTCTTCATCTAAGTCCTGAATCTGTATACCATCATCCCTGGTATTAAAAGCAAATACATCTAATCCTGAAATCGTTTTTACTCTAAACCCGAATACTGGTTGTGATACTGATCTTATACAATTAATACTTACAGTAACCTCAAATGGGTCTCCTGACCAAATAAATGCTTTGTAATTCGCAACTTTTACTCCTTCTATAATTACGTCCTGATTTCCATATCTTTCACGATCATTCATTGGGAGAAACTCATTTGCCTTTTCAACGCTCGGTTCTAATATTTTTTTTTCAACACTACTCGCACCATAAACGCTTTTATAAAATTTGTTTACTGCGCTTACGGGTTCCCCATCAAATTTAAGTTCTCCATTTTCTAGCAAAATAACCCTGTTCACTACTTGTTTAAGTGTTGCCAATTCATGGGTAACATAAATCAAGGTACATCCATCTTCATTCAACTCACTGATTTTGGAAAAGCACTTTCTCTGAAAAAACACATCACCAACTGTTAAAGCTTCATCAACTATTAGTATCTCAGGCTTAATATGAATAGCTACTGAAAAAGCTAAACGAACGAACATTCCACTTGAATATGTTTTAACAGGCTGTTCAATAAAATCACCAATTTCTGAAAAAGCTACAATATCGTCATATTTCTCAGAAATTTCATCTTTAGTTAAACCTAAAATAGATGCGTTTAAGATCACATTTTCTTTCCCAGTAAATTCGGGATTAAAGCCGCTACCTAGTTCCAATAATGCAGCTATACGACCATTAACATTAATAGACCCTTCTGTTGGTAACAATGTACCAGCAATGAGTTGAAGTAAAGTGCTCTTCCCAGATCCATTCCGGCCAATTATTCCTAACATCTCACCTTTTTCAACAGAAAATGAAATGTTTTTCAAGGCATGAAACTCATTATAATACTTATTTTTTCGGAATATATTTTGCATAAATCGATCTTTGGGAGAATTATATACTTTATAAGTTTTACTCACGTCATCAATTGTGATTACATTCCCATTAGATAACATCAGAGAACCCTCCCTTGGTTCTTTTAAAGAAATTATAACCAATTACAAAAAAAACAAATCCAATTAAAAAGCTTAAACTAAGAGAATACCAACTTGGAAACTGTCCCCAAATTAAAACTTTTCGAGTATCCTCAACTATGTATACTAAAGGGTTCAAATGATAAATCATCAAGTACTTATCTGGAACTACAGATATTGGATAAAAAATAGGAGTAAGAAGCATAATTCCTTGAACAGCCAATCCAATAATTTGACCAATGTCACGAAAATAAACTCCAAAAGCAGCTAATATCCAAGTAATGCCTACCAAAAATAGTAAAAAAGGTATTATTAAGATTGGTAACAATATCAGGGAAATACTAATTGTTCCTTGATTAATTAATATTCCTATTATTAAAATTATGTAACTAATACTTCCTTGAAATAATGCAGAAAGCATGCTTACAACAGGTAGGATTTCTAACGGAAATATTACTTTCTTTACGTAGTTTGGATTATTTAATATAAGTGATGGAGCCCTAGTTGTTACCTCTGCAAATATATTGAATATTATAAGTCCACAATATACAATTAGTGCGAATTGTAGCTTATTATCATTATCTACTGTCCAGCGCGATTTAAATATTTCACTAAATACAAATGTATAAATAAATAGCATTATTATAGGTGTAATTAGTGACCAAACTATACCTAATAAGGAACCCTTATATCGTGAAGCTATCTCTCTTTTGGTAAATTGTTTTATTAATTCATAATGTGTCCACAATGTACTAAAAACACCAAATATATCAAACTTGTATTTTTTCTGCTGCATTTGTTAACCACCTAGTGTATAAAAGTTCTAATTCATATTTTTTATAAAGACTCGCTAATAATTTAATAAAAAAATGGCTCTCCATTTGGAAACTCGCTTCCATCTATGCTAAAATGAAGTCGAACTTTAGCGAAGAAGGAGACTATTTTCTCATGAGTGCAAGTAAGAATGCCTACGCGGCGTCGCGTGCAAAAGCGAATGGTACGATAACGACAGAGAAGAGCTCTGTTATCTTTTGGATTTTAATTGTGTTTACGGGCTTATTCATGTTCTGGGCGCCGTTTCAGCGGGCGTTGTTTAACGGAGGGACGTATGATTTCGAGCGCTCGATCTACTCGGCTTCGGTGTGGTCCTCCATCATTATGCTGCTGATTGCAGTCCTGGCTTTCTTTGTTTTCAAGCTTAAGGATCGGAAAGACGTATTAACGATTCTAGTACTCATTATGCCTCTTACTTATGTCATTTCTTTGTCGAACTCGGCCTCACACTATTTGGCAACCAATATGGTCTATATCCAAATGCTGTATGCAACCTTCTTCATTTTAGGTGTATTTCTGACAAAAAACAAGCTTGGTGTGTCGATAGTTGCAAGTTTATTGATGATATCGGGATATTTCATTGTTTTATTCGGACTTTTGTACTGGCTGGGTAATGGAAGCTTTGCAGCTCACCTGGTTAGTTGGTTTGCCTTTATGGATTCACCGAATTTATACCGCGATGCGATCATGACAGACTCGAACGGTTTGCGTCTGACTTCTGTTTTTCAATACGCGAATACATACGCGGCTTTCCTAATTACTTTGTCACTTGGAGCGTTGTTCTTCATAGTGAAGTCTCGCAAGTGGCAAACGGTTCTCCCACATGCATTCTTGTTGGTGCCAATCCTTGTTTCTTTCTGGTTGACGCTTTCCCGCGGTGCGATTGTGGTTATTCCGATTGTTTTCTTAATTATGTTGTTCTTCTTTTCAATCAGCAGACAGATTCTTGCTCTCCTTCAGTTCGGACTAGCTTTCCTAACGTCTATCTTGATTCTTCAAAAAGTAACGGATATCGGAATCGGCTTACAAAAGCAGCCTAGTGCTTCTGAATCATGGCACGGCTGGTCAATTCTGCTCATTGCTTCTGTAGTTTTCACTGTGGTTGCTGTCGTTATACAGCTCTTCATTGCTCCATGGTTAGAGCGAATTACCGCTCGTTTTGATGCAAAAAAATATGCTACTTTCATTCTTCCGGTAGCGGCTATCGTTGTTGGTGTTCTAGCTGCCATTCTAATCCTAAGTGATACTGGCTTCAAAAACATTCTTCCTGACAATGTAAAAACTCGGATTGAAAATATTAACTTCCAACAGCACAGCGTTCTAGAACGTGGAACGTTCTACAAAGACGCAATCAAACTTTGGACGGATTATCCGATCATAGGTGCCGGCGGTGGAGCTTGGGCTTCTTTATATGAGAAGTATCAAAACAATCCATACACAAGCCGACAGGCTCATAACTTCGCTCTTCAATATCTGGTTGAGACCGGAGCGCTCGGATTCCTTGCATTCGTAGGTTTCGTAATAGCAGTCATGGTGTTCTACATACGAAGCTACATCAAAAGTTCACAGGAGAAACGAGATCTCCACTTCCTGTTTTTCATTGTAACGATTTCACTCTTGGTCCACAGTATGATTGACTTCGATTTGAGTTATGTGTACTTGGGCGCTATTCTGTTCCTTGCTCTTGGCGGACTGCTTAGTAACACTTCATCAGCACCGCTTCGTTTTAAAAACGATTCTGCAGTGATTCACAAATCATTCCCAGCGCTGCTGGCTATCTTGTCGCTAGTGATGTTCTACATCTCGGTTCAGCTCCTCTCGGCAAATGGTTCTTATAAAGAAACGCTTGCGGTTATCAAAACCAGCCAAGACTACAATCAAATTATTAAGCCATTAGACAAAGCAATCTCTCTACACCCTGCGCATCCGGATTATTTGCTAACGGGCCAAGTCAGCAGAATCGGAATTCTGCTTCAGGTCTATAATCAAGTGCAGAAAGAAGATCCAACAAAAGCGGAGCCTTTTTTCAATCAAGCCCAAGATCTAATGAATCAGCTGTTGAAAAAAGAACCGCATAACCGCGCGGTGGCCATGCAGCAGCTTAATATGCTTCTGATAAAAGGCAAGCACGAAGAGGCACTAAACTGGTCAAATTCTCAGATTATAAATTACCCTTGGTACACGGAGATGTACGAAAAAAGTATAACGCTAAATATCGATCTTGCGAATCAAGCAAGTGCAAAGAACAATACGCAGGAATACAATAAAAGACTTGATGATGCTCTTGCTACTTACAAAGAAGTTCTAGCTCGCGTTGATTCCCTGAAAAACCTGCCTAAAGAGCAGGCGCAAGGTCGTCCTTTTGCCGTTACACCAAATATGGCTTTGAATGTCGGTCAAATCAGCTATATGCGTGGAGATTACGCCGGTTCTGCTTCAACGATACAACCGTATATAACAGATAATCTCGATGATCAACCGAATCGCACTTTGATCCGATGGTATCTGGCTGCTTTACAGAAACAAGGCAAAAACGATCAAGCCCTTCAGGATAAATTAATTGCAAAAGATCCTGCTGAGAAGCAAAACATTGATGCGATTGTTACTGCAAGCTTTCCAAAATAATAAAAAGAAAGAGGCTATCTCAAAAGGTCTGAACTGACCTGAGAGATAGCCTTTTTTTGTATCAATCTATTTCTCCACCCACTCCCGCCGAAGCGCAAACAGCTCCCGCAGCTCACTCGTCGTCATCTCGGTGACCCAGCTCTCGCCGGTGCCGACGATTTGATCGCTGAGGCCTTTTTTACGTTCGATCATCTCATCGATACGCTCTTCGAGCGTGCCCAGCGTGATGAACTTGTGCACCTGTACATCGCGGCTCTGGCCGATGCGAAAGGCGCGGTCCGTGGCCTGGTTTTCCACGGCGGGATTCCACCAACGATCGTAGTGGAAAACATGGTTCGCCGCGGTGAGGTTTAAACCGGTTCCTCCTGCTTTCAGCGAGAGGATGAAGATCCTGCAGCGCTCCGCCTCCGGGAGCGCGTCGTCCTGGAAGCGCGCGATCATCTCATCGCGCTTCGCCTTCGCCACGGCCCCGTGCAAAAACTGCACGGGTTCCCCCCGCTCCTGCGCGATCAAGCGCTGCAGGAGGTGGCCCATCTCGACGAACTGGGTGAAGATGAGGCAGCCGCCTCCTTCGCTTCTTAGTTCGTCGATCATTTCAAGCAGGCGCTCCAGCTTCGCTGAGCGCACCGCCCTCGCGGGGGCGTCAAAAGCCCCCGCACGATCTCCTTCCTTCAAAAACAAGGAAGGATGATCACAAATCTGTTTCAGCTTCGTCAATGAAGCCAGAATAAGCCCTTTCTTTTCCATTACGGAGAGACTATCGATTCTCTCCATCAATGTTTGCACGACATTCTCGTAGAGTGCACCCTGCTCGGGAGTCAAAGCCACATAAGCTTTGGACTCCACTTTCTCGGGCAAACTCAACTGAATGGCCGGGTCCTTTTTGACTCGCCTTAGTATGAACGGGCGGATCAAGCGCTGAACGCGTGAAGTCAGCCCCGGCGCTCCGTCGGTGCTTTTTTCAATAGGTCCCACGTAATGATGATTGAAATGGCGTAATGTACCAAGATACCCTGGATTAATAAAATCAAAAATCGACCAAAGCTCGGTCAATCGATTCTCAAGCGGCGTACCTGTCAACGCTATTCGGTGGCGGACATCCAGACCGCGAATGGCTTGGGATTGCTTGGTATAGGCGTTTTTGATATTTTGGGCTTCGTCCAAACAAAGCGTGTTCCAAGTGATGCTCGCTAATTCTTCTTCATCCAACAGAGCGATATTGTAAGAGGTTATGACAAGGTCCGCCCCTGCTATAGAAGCCTCAAATGCATCACCCTTTGCGCGCTGCGCACCGTAGTGGAGATGAATGTTGAGAGACGGCCCGAAACGCTCAAGTTCCTTTTGCCAATTGCCGAGCACGGAGGTTGGACAAATCAGCAGGGACGGAGCCGTATTCGAAATAGGTTGTAACTCACCCTTCACAGCCAGCAAATAAGCAATAAACTGCACCGTTTTCCCAAGCCCCATATCATCCGCCAAGCACCCGCCCAGTCCAATTCCTCGCAGAAAAAGGAGCCATGACACCCCTTCCTCCTGATAGGGCCTAAGATCAGCCTCCAAGCCTTCAATCTGAACAAAAGGCAGCGATACACGCTGATTAAGCTTCCTTAGCAAGGTTTTTAAAGACCCGTTTAGTTCAATATTGATCTTAAATTCTTCCTTCGGTTCCATGGTGGAAGAAGCAGGCTGCGAAGGCTCGTCCGTAAGCTGCATCTCCAGAACGTCTCGAAAGGAGAATCCCTTTCGTTTCTCTCTCTGCCGCATCGCCGCTTTCATCTGCTCTAAGTCGGCAGGATTCAGCTGCACCCATCTTCCGCGAATATAAATCAGCCTTTTTTTCTGCTCGGCAATCTGATGGAATTCTTCCTCAGACAGATCGACACCGCCCAAAGCCACTCGCCAGTCGAACTGGATAATGTGGTCCATGCCAAACATCGGCCTGCGCGAAGTGCCGACAGAGCTGCGCACTTTCGCTCGCAGCTGGGGCCGCGTACGGCTGAGCTCTCCCCACCACGAAGGTAGGAAAACCGAGATGCCGGCAGCAGCGAGCAGCAAGCTTGATTCCGTAAGAAACTCCCAGGCCTGATCGTCTGATAACTGCTCTACGATTTTCCCCTTCTGAAACTCACTTTCAAGCTGTGGCAAAATACGCAGCACCCGATTCGTTTGATCCTGGATGTTGGCATCCATGCCATCCTGCCATGCCGCAGGAACTCTTCCCACCAAAATAGTCCCCGCCGTGCTGAATTCCACGAAATGATTAGTATCCTGACGATCCTGCGCTATGAATCTTAGCCGCCAATCGGCTCCGTTATCTTTGGCAGTCGTTGTCCCGTCTACATACGTTTCCGCATAGGGTTCTACGAGCTGTACACAGATTCGGTAAGGTTTACCGTCCTGTTTCCAACCAATGGCCAGCAGCCAATCATCCTCTTGCATCCAGCCTACTTCGGAGGATGGACCCTCTCTCAATAGTGCATTCCCCTCCGATAACCGCCTCCACGCCATGCCGATCTCCGAATCAGGCGATTCTTTCATCATTTCCAAGGATGCAGCATGGAACCAGTCAATCCAGAATCCCTCATCCTGCGCCCCCTTATATAGCTGCTCAAGTTCTCCCAGCTTCGCACCTGGCAGCTGCGGCTTCCACCCCATACCGCCTTGAAGCCAATGCCGGAAAGACGGCATGTACCACCCGGCAGCTAGCGCCTCACTAAATAGGGCAGCCCCTTTTTTCATCAAAAGCACATCCGCATCCCAGGATAATTTCCCATGCAATAATGTACTCGGATTAGCCAAATAGTCCAATGCCATATAAGGTGTCAAGACCAGGGCCTCGCCGTACCCCGTTCGAATGCATTCAAGCTGCGTGCCGTAAAAAGAACCTTCATGCCAAGCAAATAGCAGCTTTCGCAGCGCATAGCCAGGAACTTCGTTGGCCTGTTCTGTCTCTCCATAGAAGGCAAAACTCCCTGTAGGGAGCTTTTGCACGCGAATATGTATCTGTGACAAGCTGATCATAGCAGTAGCTTCCCTTTCCTTAACTCCTCTTGAAACGCGCGGTATCGCGAATACTGTTTAATAAGCTGCAGCAAATATGCTTCAAATCTAGGCGTTTGGTTCAGCTTTTTGTAGGCAGCGGCCAACTTTTTGAGGAGCTTGACCCCTTGTTTATACGATTCGCGATTTTTAACCTGGAGGATTTCATCAATTGCATAATGATACAGCGGCAGCAGCGCGCGAACATCAGCTTTCTCAACTATTTTCAGATGATTGGCATCAATATCAAAGGGAGATATGCTTAACCAAAGCATCAAATCTGCCCATGCCCGATACTCCTCTTTTCCCAGTAAGAAGCGAGCGTAATGCCGATAACTGCCAGGAAGCTGCTCTACCATGGCTCTCCTGTACTCTTCATCTATGCCAGTGCCCGCTGCCGCCTCTTCCCACAAATCAAAATATTCAGCAGTCTCATACGTCACTTCCTTGCGAATTGCTGGACCTAGCCATCTGAGCCACTTTAATAATCGATCTCGCTGTCCCTCCTTAATAAAAGTTCTCAGATAACCAAACCAATCCCCTGGCTCGATCACATCAGTTCCCGTCAGGACGCGATCCCAAGCATTTTCGTCCTCACCAGACAACATATCGAAATGTGCTAAAGCCATAACCGCAGTTTCACGCTCCGCTTGACTTCTTCCTCTATCGCCTGCAAGCTTCCGCAATCTTATAAGCTCGTCCGTTACAAGCTCTTTTTCATACAATAAACCAGACCACAGCTGTTTACTGATCTCAAACCATTTCCCTCTGGATTCCCCTGATTCCTTGGAAACTTGTGCAGCCACGTAGGCCGCAAGCTCCTTCAAATGCTCTTGATACCTTTCCTGGGCATGCTCCATATCAATATTACGCAAAACAGTTGTCAGTTGTCCCTGACTGTGCTTCGTAATTTTAGAAAAAAAGTAACCTGCATTATAAAAGAAATCATACATGCCTGACTTCGCATCCGCCAAAGCATCACAGAGCTGAGTTAAGTACAATACAACTTGAATATCATAGATCCCCCTGATCGTTAGCTCCCAATCATCCGCAAACTGATTGAGCTGACCCCACGCTCGCATATATAATTCCTCGACGCTAAAAGCGTTATATACTTTGGCATTCGCATATTGCTTATCGAAGTAAAGGATCCATTCCGCGCACGTTCCTGTCTCCTTCGGAGTGCTTACCGGACCCCGGGCCGTTAAATCAAATTGTGGTTTAGCATCTAATTCTTGCATGCCCGACCCTCCCTCGCTCAAAAAAGCTATCTATTCATTATACAGGAAAAGGGGCCATCGATAAAAAAACCCTAGCTGGAATCTTCTCAGATTCCTACTAGGGAGTCACCACTATTTGTCGCGCAACATGCCTTGGTGCGGATGCGGGTGAGTACCGCAATACTCATCTGTCTCTTCATACGTACACACATGCTCATAAACAGGTACACAATGATGTCTATTTACGATTTGAATCGGGTGAATAACTTGAACTTTTTGCGGGTGATAGAAATCTCTAACGATTCTTTCTGGACTTGTCATTATAGGGTCAGCTGGGGGACACTGAAATTGTTTTCCTTGGCTAGTTTGATTCGGTTGATACGCCATTGATTAAGTCAACTCCTCTTTAGGTTTGAGATAGTATACGTCCATGCCTAGTCCAAAGAATGTACCAATGCCTAGTTTTTCAATAATTAGGCTCATTTTCTGCAGGCCAAGCAGGTAGATGTCCAATCAGAACGAAAAATGACAGGCTCTCTGCCGTTTTCACCATTTCCTTCTCCCATTTGGCGCTTATTTTTGTTACAATTAAGAAATCAGTCCTATTCGATGGAAACATCCCCATCCCGTGCATACAGGAATCCTATACTTTAGAAGGAGAGGGAGTAAGATGAATACTACAACTTTTAGAAATTTCTCGGAAACTCGACATCTAACTTACTCTCACACCTTTGACTATTCAGAAATGAATTTTAATCATAAGCTATGGTCTTACTTCCCTTATAAACAAATTGAGAGCCGCCTACTCTCCTGGGCGGAAGCAGCTCAAGGAGACTATTTCCGTCAACCCACAAGTTGGAAGCTCACGGGCGGAGATCTGATTGTACAGTTGCCTTCTTTACCGGATGGCTTTGTGCCTTTTTCGCAATTGGAGCATGAGCAGCTAAGCGATGAATCCAAAGCGAAACTTCTTATCCCCCTTTGTAGAGCGCTTTCAATTTTACACAATAAACAGTTTTATATGGGCTTTCTCTCGCAGGACATGCTATTTTTTCACCCAAAAACACTAACCATTCTAGTTGATGTCCAACCATTCCCCTCCGCCATTGAGTTTATCAATCACTTGCTGACGGACTATCCTTACAGCTTGTTTCCACGTTATGCGAGAAGGTTTCTTTTATCACGCGTTGCTGATTTTGAATCTATCCATCTGCTGCTGGAGTCGATGTACAACGGCCTTGTACCTGCAGCTTTGCAACCTCTTTCTGAACGGCTTCATACTAAGCCTGAATCCTTTCTATTCGCTGATGAGATTGCTGCAGCCTTGCTTGACTATTTACAGCTTCCAGCAGAGCCGCAACCTGATACAACTATCCAAATCAGCTCAAAATTGCTGCATCCAGCAGCTTCTCCCATCACACTTGACCAGCAGGAGCGTTTTCGTGATTTTTTGAAATCAAATGAGGATCGACTGCTAGGTCTCATCTGCGAAGATGAGGCTATTCGTTTCGATTTGTACGCCCATCACATTAATGAAGTCATTGAAAAGGGATATTATTTCAAAATCGTTTCGCAAGAGCTTCCCTATTCCACCTTGCGTGAAGTGGTTTCCAGAACGCTGCACAGAGCTTACGATATTCTGCCGGAGTCCATTACGATGCTGCGAAACTTGGCGCGGAAATTTGACCAACTGCTCAAAAAACACTATGAAGGCGACGACATCCTTTATCTGCTGACAGAGTGGCTGCATCAATTTTTCATGTCGGTTATTCCGCTATTTCCCATTCAAAACTTTGTGTTCACCTTTGAAAACTGCGAGCACTTTGATGAAGATTCCCAGCTTATTCTTCTGAACTTCTGGAGAGAGCATGGCCATGAGATGAATTGCCTGAACTTCATTTTCAGCGGTAGCCGTGTTCCTGCCCAGTTTACAGAAGTGCCTTTCCAAGTCCTTAACATCCATCTTTCGGACCCTGCCATCTATGAGCAGTTGCTCGCTTCGCAGTTTGGACGTGCAGATGAAACTTTAGTCAACCAGCTAAAAAACTGGCTATACGAATATAGAATAAACGCAAGCCACTGCCGCATTATTTTGGAAGAGCTTGCGCAGTCTCACAGCATTCAGATCACTCGAAACGGTTGGAAACCAACGACCCGATTTCATTTGGATTATGAGCAATTGAATCCTCTCCGCCTTATTGCGAAGCGTATCGCTGTTCTGGATCAGAAGGACTTAGAGCTTATGAGGCTGCTATGCTGTCTGCCTATGCCGGTCCATGCTGCTTCCCTCTTTACCGCAAATCGACTGGATGCAGGCAATATTCTACTTTCGGTGACCAGGCTTGCAGAGCTCGGACTTATGCATGTTAGCCGCAATGACAGTCTTTTTATTTCGAATGATATTATCGGGCTGGTCCTGCAACAGCTACCTGAGGACAAGCTTGCGTCCTATTACCAAACAGCACTGAAATATCTATACAGGTACCGGCCATTCGCATTGCCTCAGTTGATCACGCTGTCATGTCAAGCAGGAGAATACAAGGTCGAATATTATTTGCTTTTAAAATATTACAGACAGATTCGCACCTTGCTCTCTTACAGCCAAAAGGTCGAAATCTTAGAGCGTATCAAATATTTATATGAAAAACTGGAAAGGCCTTACCTTGTTTTCCTGGATCGATTGCTCAGCCGCATGTATCATCTGCTCAACCAGTTCGCGCTATCCGAACAGTTGGCTTTAACCGTCTATGAACGAACAGGAACTATATCCGATCGCTTTGGTTGGTTGTCTATTCGCATCATTCAAAATAATGTGGACGTTTATCAGCTGCGCGAGGAGCTCTTCCCTTTCATTTTCGATGAGAAACAGCCGCTTACGGATCGGGTACGGGCAGCATTTTTGCTCAATACGAGTAATCTTTGCTTTCCGCTGCAGGATGAAGAAATGCATACCTTGCATAAATTCTATACTGAAGTTGTTTATCCACAACGTCATCTGCTTGCCCTGAGGCATTTTGCGGAGATTACGAATTACTATACGATTAATATGTTGATCCATTTTCCAGAAACGGAAGAATGGGCCTTATCGATTACAGCCAAGCTTGAACCGTTACTGGATTCCTCACCGCATACGGATTTGATGCTGCGTCTTTATGATCTTTATTCGTATCAAAGCAACAATAAGATTATCAATACGTATGTCTATCGCGGAATTGAAGGCGCCAAGCGCTCAGGATACACGATTAAGGAGCAAGTTGGCCATCTGAATGCGATGGAGCTTTCTTTGAATCAAGGCGATATCGCCAGTTATTTGTACCATAAGGAACGTGTTCTGCAGGTCGACAAGCTGCGTCGCAAGGATTTGGCCGAAAATTATTTGACCAATCAACTTTTATTCGCTCTGGAGTGGGAAGAATGGGCGTTATTCCATCAGTTGGAGACAAGCCTCATTGAGCAGCAAATTACTGATTGGGGCCAGTCCCTGCTGGCCGTTTATCAGGGCTACGCCGCCTTTCGTCAGCATCTACCGGTTCACGTTCCCGACTCTCTTGAGAATGAGAATCACTCCGTTTTCCTTGAAGCACTGCATCAAACAGGATTGGGTAACACCTTGAGTGCTTGCCAGCTTTTTGAGCAGTTTATCTCTAAAAACAACGCTGGCCTTTACGCCGGCTGGGCTTATCGGGAAATGATTACGCTTCTGCTCAAACTGCATTCGGAAAGAGTGGACCACTGGTTTGACCAATTTGAAACCTACTTGAAACGATACGCCTATGATGTCTTTTGGCCTGATTATTACAGGCTTTCAGCGGAGAGGTCTATGGCCGAGGGCGACATTCAACCCGCCATGCTGTATTTGCGGCGCGCATTAAACGGCTATCAGATGATTCAAAAGGAAACGTGGCGCCCGTATCTGACAGCCTGCATGGAGCAAGCGATTGCCCCTTCATATGCACCAGCATCTCCGGCTATTTTGCAGGATGATTATGTGCAGAAAATGATGGCCGACCGCGAACAATGGCTGCTTCTTTCATTGGATTTGCAAATTATTATTGAACTGAGCGAGCAAGTAACGGAAACGCTGGATCTGTCCACAACCATGCAGAGACTGACAAAGGCCTTATTCGACTATTTCCCGGTCATTCAACTTTCAATTACGTACAAGCTGCTGCATTATAAGCAAAAGGTTTTCGTCACCGCCTCGGGATTGCGTGATCACGACGAATTGATCGCCTACCAAACGCGAAGCGAAGATCACTGCGTGCTCGTCTTCACCCTGTTTCAGCGTGGCGATCAGGCTATCACCTTGCAAGTTCATGTCGATGGCATGACCAAAACCAAACAGCAGCACATGGAGCACTTCCTGTCTTTCATCAAACCTCATATCATCAACGTACTTCTGCATCGCGAGATGGTCATTGATAACTTGACTGGCTTCTACCTGCGAGGTTATTTCATGGAGAAGCTGCGAGAAGAGTTTGAGCTTGCCAGTCGTTATCAGCTGGATCTCTCTGTCATCATGATCGATGTCGATAATTTCCGGAGAGTCAACGAATTCGGTCATCCGGAAGGGGACCGGGTGCTGCGGGAGATCGCCGATATTTTCCGGTTCAATTTAAGGAAAAGCGACATTGCCGGCCGATATGGCGGCGAGGAGCTTATTCTTATTTTACCGAAAACGGACGGCAAAGAAGCCCTCAAGATTGCCCATCAACTGCGTGGCGAAATTGAGAAAGAGTTCGCCTACGGGCGTCCATACACGATCACCGTTAGTGTCGGTGTTTCTTCTTTGGAACTGTGCCAACCTAGCTCTATTGAGCAGCTTATTGAGCAAGCGGATACTGCTGAAATTACGGCGAAGCGGACGGGGAAGAACAAGGTGATTGCGGCTTGGGATTTGTGAGCGGGTGGTGATGCGGGATTGCTGTGCAGTCCCTACAGTGTGGGAATGTAGTGCCGGAATTGCGGTACTGGGCATTATGGCGGCGCAACGCGTTGCAATACGGAGCGGTATGGCACGGTGGGGTTCAACTCGTTGCAGTAAAGAGCGGTATGACGCGATGCAGTTGGAGCGGTACAGTACGGCGAGCCTAACGGTCTGAGATGCCGCTATTCGCCACTTTTTGGCTCAATTTAACATTTAACGGACTGAGGCGCCGCTATTGGACTTGAAATACCCATTTCCGCTCCATTTTTTAGCGAATAACGTCTCTCCCGTCCGTTAGCTCCCGAAAAACAGCCGAAATACCAAAATAGCGGCCACTGTGTCCGTTAAAAAATGATCGACACTGCGATCATAAAAAAAGAGACTCCTCAGATGAATCTGAGGAGCCTCTTCGAGCTAGCTATGATGCAGAAGGGCGAAGCCCTCTTACATCATACCGCCCATTCCACCCATGCCGCCCATATCAGGCATGCCTGGTTTGTCTTTTTCTGGTTTATCAGCGATAACCGCTTCAGTTGTCAAGAACATAGCTGCTACGGAAGCTGCGTTTTGAAGTGCGGAACGCGTTACTTTCGCAGGGTCAACGATACCAGCTTCGAACATGTTTACCCATTGTCCGGATGCTGCGTTGTAGCCGATGCCTACTTTTTCGTTTTTCAAGCGCTCAACGATAACGGAGCCTTCTTGACCAGCGTTAGCTGCGATTGTGCGAACTGGCTCTTCCAGGGAGCGCAGGATGATGTTAACACCTGTTTGCTCGTCGCCGGAAGCTACTACTTTCGCTACTGCGTTGTATACGTTCACGAGAGCTGTACCACCACCGGAAACGATACCTTCTTCAACAGCTGCGCGAGTCGCGTTCAAAGCATCTTCGATGCGAAGTTTGCGCTCTTTCAGTTCTGTTTCAGTCGCTGCGCCAACTTTGATTACCGCTACACCGCCGGAAAGCTTAGCCAAACGCTCTTGCAGTTTTTCTTTATCGAAATCGGAAGTTGTTTCTTCCAGTTGGGAACGAATTTGCGTTACGCGTGCAGCGATGTCTTTTGCGTCGCCAGCACCGTCAACGATGATTGTGTTTTCTTTGGTTACGCGGATTTGACGCGCGCTACCCAATTGCTCAGGACGCGTGGATTTCAGATCCAAACCAAGCTCTTCAGTGATCACTTGTCCACCAGTCAAAGCAGCGATATCGCCAAGCATAGCTTTACGACGGTCACCGAAACCAGGAGCTTTAACAGCTACGCAAGTGAATGTTCCACGAAGTCTGTTCACAACAAGCGTTGCTTGTGCTTCACCTTCAACATCTTCAGCGATGATCAGAAGTTGTTTACCGGATTGAACCACTTTTTCAAGAACAGGCAAGATTTCTTGGATGTTCGAGATTTTTTTGTCAGTGATCAGGATGTATGGGTTGTCAAGGACAGCTTCCATTTTATCCGTGTCAGTGATCATGTAAGGGGAAGTGTAGCCACGGTCGAATTGCATACCTTCTACAACTTCAAGCTCAGTCAAGAAACCTTTGGATTCTTCAACGGTTATAACGCCGTCTTTACCTACTTTTTCCATAGCTTCAGCGATAAGTTCGCCTACTTCTTCGTCAGCAGCAGAGATTGCCGCAACTTGTGCGATGGATTGTTTGCCTTCGATAGGCTTAGCGATGGATTGAAGCTCTTCCACAGCCGCTTTAACAGCTTTCTCGATACCTTTGCGGATAACCATTGGGTTAGCGCCTGCAGTAACGTTTTTCAGACCTTCACGGATCATAGCTTGAGCAAGAACCGTTGCTGTTGTTGTACCGTCACCGGCAACATCGTTTGTTTTGGTAGCAACTTCTTTAACAAGTTGAGCTCCCATGTTTTCGAAAGCATCTTCAAGCTCGATTTCTTTCGCGATCGTTACACCGTCATTCGTGATCAACGGGCTACCGAATTTTTTCTCAAGTACAACGTTACGGCCTTTAGGACCTAGGGTTACTTTTACAGCGTTAGCCAAAGCATCTACCCCGCGAAGCATCGCGCGGCGTGCGTCTTCACTGAACTTAATATCTTTTGCCATGAATAGGAAACCTCCTCTTATTTAAACGATACATAGTAAGTAATAAAACGGAAAACCTAAGTAAAACGTAATGCCGATCTATATCCTGCTAAATTAGGCTAATACAGCGAGAATGTCGCTTTCGCGCAAGATCAACAGTTCGCGGCCTTCGTATTTCACTTCAGTTCCTGCGTATTTGGAGAAAATGATACGGTCGCCTTCGCTTACTTCAAGCGGAACACGAACGCCATCTTTCAACGCGCCTGCGCCTACGGCTACAACTTTACCTTCTTGTGGTTTTTCTTTCGCTGTATCTGGCAGCACGATACCACTTGCTGTAGTCTCCTCTTTCGCAACGGCTTCAATGATAACTCGATCACCTAACGGTCTGATCATGGAAAAATAGCCTCCTTTAGAAAATTGGTAATGGTGTGTTTCAAGGTTATTAGCACTCGAATGTGTTTAGTGCTAACAACAACTCTTATGATACTCATTCTGGGAGTAATTTGCAAGTCCTTTTACACATTTTTCGTACTTTCGAACACCCCCCTCATTCTACCCAAATGAAAAACAAATATTCCCTATCGCAAAGAAAAACAGCCTGCACAAAAGTGACAGACTGTTTTCTTATTTGGGACCGAATTCCCGTTCCCATTCTGCATCCTGCAGCAGCTGTTTACGGTAAATAAAACGCGACATAAATACGCTAAACTCATATAAAACGATAAGCGGCAGAGCTACGAGGATAGCCGAAATGGCATCCGGCGGCGTAATGACTGTAGCTAAAATGACGAGCAGCATGTAGGCATACCGTCTGAATTTATGTAACCGTTTCGGGTTAAGAAGCCTGATTTTCGTCAAAAACATAACGACAATCGGCATCTCAAACACAAGTGCCAATGGCAAAATAATATTGAACATAAATGCAAAATATTCAGCCGCACCATACATCTCGGTGATATCGAGACTTTTGCTAATGGAAGAAGTAAAGTAAAAAGCCATTGGAAAAACAACCCAATAACCGAACGAAAGACCTGCTAGAAAAAGCACAAATGCATATGGAATATAAATGATCGAAGCTTTCTGCTCCGTCTCGCGCAGCCCCGGTTTAACAAAGGCCCATATATGATAAAGCGTAACCGGCAAGGTAATGAGGATCCCTACGGCTAAGCCAAAATTCATATATAATCGCAAAGCATCCCATGGAGAAAAAACATTCCAGCTAATCGTATCGGCCGGTGGAATATTTTTGAGGTATCGAATAACGGGTTTGGCGGAAATTAAACCGGCCACCATCCCGATGACCAACACAACCAATATCCACATGATCCGTTTACGCAGCTCACCAAGGTGCTCCACGAGTGACATTTCTTCGTTCGTTGACATATTTCACCAACCTGATCTAGTGAATCAAGCCTGAAAGACTGAACCACTTGTTATGCTAAAAAGAAAAATAAACTAGTCCGGTAAGCGGCGCGAATGACTTGGTTGAACAGCTGCCGCCGGCGTTGCTGCCGTAGATGTCGCACGCTGTGCGGAGGAATCCTCCGCCAAGTCAGTCAACTCAGGCCCGGGCGTGCTCGAGATGAACGCCACAGCTGCTTTCTCGGCAATCTGTGCGGCTGCAGGAGCCGCCTGAACTGAAGACGGTGCATCAGCCTTATCCAAGGCTGGAGCACTCGTCGCGATCGCGACAACAGCTGGCGCTGGAGACGCAGGCGAGGCATCAGCCTCGTCCAAAGCCGAGCCGCTCGCGAAAGCGACAACAGCAGCCGGCGCTTGCTCCTCGGCTACTAGGCCCTCGGCAGCAGAGCTAGCCTGCGGAGCCGGCTGAACCACCACTGGCGCAGGTGCCGCCGCTTTCGGCTCATCGTTCATGAGCTCATAGGCACCTTTCTTGAAATCCCTGAGCGTACGTCCCAGCACACGGCCAATCTCAGGCAGCTTGTTAGGTCCGAACAACACTAACGCAACGACCGCAATCAATAATAACTCGGTAAAACCGATGTTTTGAAACATGTCTTTCATCTCCTAACACTGATAAAACCCGCCATACCCCATCTCCGTAATGTCGCTGCGCACAATCGTCTCGCCTGCGCAAATACGCGGTAGCAGCACATCAAAGGACGTATACGGGTCATGCATCACGCAACCCGGCAAGCCCATGATCGGCACATCGCCCAGATAGGCGATCATCAGCATCGAGCCCGGCAGCATCGGCGTGCCGTAGCTGACCACGCGGGCGCCGGCTTGCTTGATCGCGCCCGGCGTGCGGTCGTCCGGGTCCACGGACATGCCGCCCGTGACCAAAACCAGATCCACGTTCTGCGCAAGCAGCGCGTGGATCTCACCAACAATCGCTTCGCTATCGTCGAGCGCGAAGCGTTGGTCTACCACCTCGGAGCCAAGCTGCGCGACTTTCTCCTTCACCACCGGGCCGAATTTATCCTGGATTCGGCCCTTGAACACCTCGCTGCCCGTCGTCACGACGCCAACGCGCAGTTTACGAAACGGCTTCACCTCAAGCAAGGTGAAGCCCTCCGCACGGCGAGCGGCGGCAATCCGCTCGACCTCCACGACCTTCGCTTCGTCCACAATCAGCGGGATCACCCGCGTGCCGACCAACGAAGCGCCTGCCTCTACGACCACGCCACTGCGGATGGTCGACATCACAACCTCGTCGATCGCGTTCACGCTGTCGACGAAAGCTTTATCGATTCGGACCAAGCCGCGAATCGGCGATTTCACATTCACTTTGCCCTCATGCGGCTCCGTGAGAATGAGCTCGTCGCCGGCTATCGCTCTCGCCATCCGCTGCGCGGCTTCATCCTCATGCAGATAGCCCGGCTGCAGCTCCATCACGTAAATATGCTCTTTGCCAATGCTGAGCAGTGCAGGAATGTCGGACTCCGTCACTTGGTGGCCTTTGCGGAACAGGCGACCTTTGAACTCGCCCGGCAAAATCTGCGTTAGATCATGGGGCAGGATCATCCCAACGGCATCCTCCACCTTCACTTCGCGCAGCATGGACTCCTGTCTGCTCATCCGTGATCACCTTCTTTGCCCGTCAGAATCCCCAACGCATGCGGCAGCTGATCGATGATCGCCATCAGATTCTCCTGCACGCCTTTGGGACTGCCTGGCAAATTAATAATCAACGTGCGGCCGCGAATACCCGATACCGCTCTGGAAAGCATCGCTTTCCTCGTTTTCTGCATGGAAATCATCCGCATAGCTTCAGCAAAGCCCGGAGCAACCCGGTCAATGACATTCAGCGTTGCTTCCGGCGTCACATCGCGAGGCGCCAGCCCCGTTCCGCCTGTCGTTAAAATCAGATCAGCCTGATAATAGTCCGTCATTTCTATTAATGAAGCCATAATTTCGTCCATCTCGTCCGGTACAACACGGTACTCGATGATCTCACCTTGAATTTCCTCTTCAATGAGCTCGCGGATTACCTGAGCGCTGGTGTCTTCTCGTTCTCCTCGGTAACCGCGGTCACTGGCTGTCAAAATCGCAACTTTCCAGTGCATCCTTCGTCACCTCTCCCTTGTTAACTGAATGAGATAACCCCTACTACGGAATGATCGTCGACTTCATCTATGCGCAAACCCTAGTGGTCTAAGTCGCGTCTCAATCAACTATCTTGTCTGTGAAAATCCCCATTTTTACCGCCCGTTTTCGTGACTAGCATCGTGGAGCTAATAATCATATCTTTCTCTGCGGCTTTGCACATGTCATAGACGGTTAACGCGGCGGCGGATACGGCTGTTAAAGCCTCCATCTCCACGCCTGTCGGTCCCGTCGTCCGAACAGTTGCTTCTATGTAGAGTTCGTTGCTGCCATTATCGGCAAATTGAATATCTATGCCCGATAAAGCAATCGGGTGGCACATAGGAATCCAATCTGACGTTTTTTTCGCGGCCATGATGCCAGCCACCTGTGCGACAGCGAGGACGTCGCCTTTTTTCATTTTACCCTGTTTAATTAAGGAAAGTGTCTCGCTTTTCATAAGCAAAGTCGAACGGGCTGTCGCGGTTCGCTTCGTCTCCGGTTTGTCCGAAATATCAACCATGCGAGCTCGTCCCTGTTCGTTAAAATGGGTTAATGGAGAGGAATCGGGCAAATTACTTACCTCCCTTTTAGGTTTCTGTTTTAAAGACCATTTTGCTTTCGGTGACAATGCCATCTACCCGGAAATCATGCCAGGAGGAGGGCACTGCAGGAATCAACTGCTTATCAAAAGCAGCAGCAACCGCAAAAGGTCTCTTCAGACCTCGCGCAGCAAATAGCTGCATGAATCTGTCATAAAAACCTCCGCCATACCCCAGCCTTCCGAAATCCATGTCAAAGGCAAGCCCTGGCACCAGGATCATCGAAATGGTGGATAAATCTTGCTCGATCGGCACATTGCTATGAGGCTCTCTAATGCCCCAGGCGCCGCTCTCCAGATCGTCGTAGGCGTGTATGATATGCAAATTCATTGTTTTCGTATCTGCTACAACTTTCGGCACCAGCACACGAATTCCCTGCTGCCAACACCATTCCATTAGTGGAGCAACATCCAGCTCCGACCGGAATGGCATATAAGTCATTATCGTAGGGGGAACGGACGCCTCCTGCTGCCCAGCACCAAGAAGTCTATCTGAACAAAGCTTCGTCATTCGCTCATGAATGCGCTGCTGCTTCTCTTCTCGTTCTTCCGCTGTAATGGATGAGCGTAGTTCTTCCATATCCTTACGTAGTTCAATTTTCCGTTCACGAATGTTCATACTGGCTCAGCCCTTCCTAACAAGGAGTGGTTTCCCCCATTTTAACATAAACAAAGAAAAAAACTATACTCGTGCTGCAGAGCCCACTCTAAACCGTGCTATAACAGGTAAATGGTCCGAAAATATCGTCGGAACCGTCCATGCTGAACCGGTATTTTTCACATTCGCGAAAACATAATCGATCCTTTGGC
This sequence comes from Paenibacillus sp. WC2504, assembly GCF_052682475.1. Classification (NCBI taxonomy): domain Bacteria; kingdom Bacillati; phylum Bacillota; class Bacilli; order Caryophanales; family Paenibacillaceae; genus Paenibacillus; species Paenibacillus sp. WC2504. The sequence continues at coordinate 985,531 of NZ_JBQZFH010000001.1, read as the reverse complement.
CACCTGCAAAAGTGCTCTGAGAGTTTTTGCTTAATGGGACGTCCAAGAGCGACATCCTGTTCATTTTGACTGGAAATGCATCCTCTTCCATATTAAAATCGCCGGCAACGACAAGCTGTTCTTGTTTATCTGCCAAAAGCTCCGATATACGTGTAAGCTGAAGCCTTCGGTCCTCCCCGGAAAGTCCCAAATGGGTCGTGGCAACATGGACGGGCTCGGAGCCAATCTGTACAGTGGCCATTAGCAGGCTTCTCGTTTCCAAATTTCCAGGAAGAAGCGCCCAACTGCTGTCGACAATCGGATAGCGACTCAAAAGGGCAATGCCATATTGACCTACCTTATAGGTTAGACTAGGACTATAAACCATATGCATGCCGAGCATTTCGGAAAGCTCTCGGGCCTGGTCCACGAATCCGCTGCGCACGCGGTAACGGTCTACTTCTTGGAGAGCGATAATATCGGCATTTCCATGCCGCAGAAGATCGGCAATCCGAATGATATCCACTTTACCATCCATGCCTTCTCCGTGGTGCATATTAAAAGACATAACAGTGAAGGAAGCAGGTGCTTCGATACTAGCTGCAGGCATAACGGGAATATTGGATAATAAGCCTTTATCCCAGCTCTGGATTGGCGACGTAAGCACAACAACAAGCAGCGCAAAAAAACCTATATACCTGGCAAGCCGCAAAGACACGTACGCCATCCCTCTATCCCCCTTCAGCCTCTATGCAAAATTAAGCATACGACGTACTCACGCATGGTGTATACTAGTGAATTGATGGGATTATAGGCAGTTTGGTTCACGACTTGCACAGATTCTTTCATTAATAAGCAGGAGGCAGCAGAAGATGTTATTACAGGTTTCTAACATTTCCAAAAGCTACGGGGTACGTTCTGTACTCTCCAATATAACGCTTCAAATCGAGGACAAGGAACGGATTGGTCTAGTTGGTGTGAACGGTGCCGGGAAGTCAACCCTGCTCCAGATTATTGCCGGCGAAATGTCCTATGACAGCGGCGATCTTTTCAAAGCGAAAGAAACGAAAATCGGTTATTTAAAACAAAACAGCGGTCTGCAAACGGACAAGTCCATTTGGAATGAGCTGCTCAGCGTTTTCAGCTCCTTGCTGGAAACAGAGAGAGAGCTGCGCGAGCTGGAAGCCCAGATGGCTGACCCCTCCCTCATTGAAGATGAGAAAAAGTACGAAACGACGATGAATCGTTACGCGGGGCGCTCCGAATATTTTCGTGAGCAAGGCGGATACGAAATCGAAGCCAAAATTCGCGGGATTCTTCACGGGATGGGCTTCGGCCAGTTTTCTCCCGACACCCTTGTTCAAACGCTAAGCGGCGGCCAGAAAACAAGATTGGCATTGGCGAAAATGCTGCTCGAAGAACCCGATCTGCTCATGCTCGATGAGCCTACGAACCATTTGGATATTCAGACGCTCACTTGGCTGGAAGGATATCTGCGGGGTTATCCGGGTGCGATTCTGGTCGTATCCCATGACCGCTTTTTCCTGGATGCTTTAGCCACGTCCATTTATGAAATTGAACGCCATGCTTCCAAGCGGTACACGGGCAACTATTCCCGTTTTATCGAGATCAAAGAAGCCAACTACGAAATTGAAATGAAGCAATTTGAGAAGCAGCAGGAGGAGATTGCTAAGCTGGAGGACTTTGTACAGCGCAACATCGTGCGTGCTTCTACGACCAAAAGAGCGCAAAGCCGTCGCAAGCAGCTCGAGAAAATGGATCGTCTGGATAAGCCTTTGGGCGATTTGAAGCGCGCTTCGTTTTCATTTGAAATCGAGCAGACATCCGGTAAAGAAGTCCTTCAGGTCGATCGTTTGGCGCTTTCCTATGACGGGAAAAACCGTCTGCTCGACGGTGTCTCCTTCCAGCTGCGCCGCTCGGAAACGGCTGCTCTCATCGGCCCCAACGGGGTCGGCAAATCGACGCTGCTCAAGACATTAATCGGTCAGCACAAACAAGACGCCGGCACTTTCAAATGGGGAACGGGCGTCACAATTGGCTATTACGATCAAGAGCAGACGGGCCTAACTCCCTCCAACAGCGTGCTCGAGGAAGTGTGGAACACCTATCCGCATCTGGAGGAAGCCCGGATTCGCACTGTACTCGGCAATTTCTTGTTCAGCGGAGAAGAAGTCTTCAAGAAAGTCTCTGCCTTAAGCGGCGGCGAAAAAGCCCGTGTAGCTTTGGCCAAGCTCATGCTGCAAAAAGCAAATGTGCTCATCCTCGATGAGCCTACCAACCATTTGGATCTATACAGTAAAGAAGTGCTGGAATCCGCGTTGATGGATTATGAGGGTACCCTCCTTTTCATCTCTCACGACCGCTACTTCCTGAATAAAATGGCCGAGAGCATGCTCGATCTGCAAAAGGACGGGCTCACAACTTATCTTGGCAACTACGACGATTATTTGGAGAAAAAAGCGGAGCTCGCCGAAATGGAAGCGAAGCGAATTGCCAAGGAAGCGGAGAAGAAATCCGCTAGCAGCGTAGGTAAAAATGAACCCGCCGTCAGCGGCGGCGGGTATGAAGCGGACAAGCTGGCTAAACGTGAAGAACGCAGCCGCCAGCGTAAGCTGGAGCAGCTTGAGCTCGACATCGCGCGCTTGGAGGACGAAGTCTCGGCCCTGGAGGCTGAGCTCGCCGATCCGGACGTGTACAACAATTACGTCCTCGTTCAGGAGAAGACGGCTGAGGTGGACAAGCGGAAGAGCGCGCTTGCGGCTTGTTATGAAGAGTGGGAGACTTTGCTCGCTTAATTGTTGCTGGATGACATCCGCTGCACGTTAAGCGTCCGGCTGAGCCGCAAGCTCCCGCAGGCGAAGCAGCAGCAAAGGAACGGCGACGAAAACGATCATCGTCGCGGCAGCAACAATGCCGGAGTCATTCAGCAGCAGCGCTGCGATGGCTCCGATCATATTGGCCGAGAACCCGTACATCCAGTACGGGTTTTTGTGCTGCCACACGCGCAGGCGGCCGCGGGGGCGAAGCACCAACACAGCCATCACGAAAAGGCTCGTGATGAGCACTTTGCTCCAGACGGATGCACGAAGCAAATGCACGTTCATCCGCAGCTTCCGCACGATCAGATGTCCGATCTGATCGAACTGCCCGGCGCGCAGCGCGTGAAACGCGCGCCCGACATGGCTCTCCCGCGCGAACGCCGCGGGAGAATCGGCGCTGTTGAGCAGCCACAGCGCCCCAACCCCCAGCGCGAGCAGCGCCGCCAGCAGGGCCGAAGCCCTGCCTAGACGCAGCTCGCGCCAGCGTTCGCCGGCGAAGCACTGCGCGCCGGCTACGCCGAAGGCGACCGCGGCGCTTAGAGCGCCGCCCGCGTTCGCGCCAAGTGACGGTGCCGTCAGGCACACCGTCACGAGCAAGAACGCAGCGTATGCGGCGAGCGCCGCCGCGCGCGAAGCTCGCGTGCCGCGAGCGGCATAACGGCGCTGCAAGGCCGCCGTTACGCCGAGAACGAGGGCGCCGATCAGGACGCCCATGTACTCGTTGCCGATGCCGTAGTAACGTGCGCCGATCATCGGATCATAGCCGAGCACGGAATATTTCATCGCGTGCGCCCCTGTACAGGCGTCCAGCACGATGAGTGACGCGGTTCCTACACCTAGCCAAATCATCGTTGTTATTTCGCTGTATGCTGACAGAATCATGGCCAGTAGCAAACTCACCACGATAAAGCTAAAAACAAGGACGATGATTGCTCCATCGATCCCGAGTTGCGTTACTGCTGGCACAGCGATCCATCCTAGTAACAACATAACGGCAGGTGCAGTCAAAAGTGACAGCAGCACCGTCCGCAGAACGTCATGAGCAGGAACGGCCTCTTTTCTTCCTCCCCTTTTTATCCACACAATATAGATCAAACTGATCAAGAGGACAATCATCTCAAAAGTGGCAAAAGGATACAGCAGCGAGGGTCTGCTGCGATAAACCATCTGCATGCTGCTTTGATCCTTCACAAGCTGATCTAGTGCATGGCTCACGCCAGTGGAAGCCAAAGGGATCCCCATTAACCCAATAGGAACCGGGATTTTGAACTCGCTCAGCAGCGTACTTGTGAAATCCTGTGAAGTAACAACCCCCTGCCTACGGGTAGATTCCGAAATAAACATCCCTGCTACACCGTCTGTTGTGTATTGAAGAATTGGAGATAAGTACAGTTTACTTTTGGCTGCTTCCGCATTAACCTCTGGCGAGAACAACCATAGGCTGTCTATGCCAGGCTGCATCGCCTCCATCAATTGCCCCAACCATTGGTCCATGTCACGCAGCACCCATTTTTTGAGCTCATTAAACCGATCCTGATCGTAATGCGTTTTCTCATTATACAATCTGTACAAATCACCTAATTCAATTAGCGTAATGCTTGGCTGCTGCCTATTTTTCCACAACGAAAACAGATGTGCATAATTGGTACTCACACCGCTTGCTCTATCCACAGAAGCTATCGCCGCATCCTCACCAAGTGTCCCCTTATCCACAATTCCATTAGAATTCATAAGCATAAGAGGAGCAAAACGACGTAATTGCTTTTGTTCCAGGTGCAACCCTCTTCCCAAATCACTGCTTCCTAGTACAGAACGATGAACACCATACGTTTTCAGCAAATCTCCCAATGCGCCTACGCCATAGGCTTGCTCATTGTTAAGCCGCTTGAGCGTGGCCAGCTCAGGAACGATCAGGGAGTCTTCCTTTAGAAGACTGGCTTGATTACCTTCCAATTGACCTGTATACCGGTTCATAAGGTCTGATACACGAACACCATGTCTGGACTCTTTCGTTTCAAAAGCGAGCGCCTCCACATGGCCTGCAGCGGGTTCACCTGCTCCCAAAGAGGTATACACATCCCGCATTGAGCGATTTGCCGTGCGAATATTCATAGCGCCTACTGCGCCTAACTCTGTCATTTTCTTAAAATAAGGCAAGTCCGACAGCTGGTCGGGTCGAAGCTCCTGAAAAGAAAGGCCCGGTATCGAAACCACGGTCACTTGTTTAGCTCTTTCTGCTCTGTCGGCCCTTTCATTTCGGTCAGCACTATTGTGGATGGTTGTGTCTTCACGAGCCTCTACCGTCCCCAAAATTGTGGACAACTGAAAAACAAAACCTAAGATACCCACAATTCGGACCATTTTTCTAAATTCCATGGACATTCTCCTGCTGTTTTAGCATTTAGCATTTTCATCCATAGGCGAAAGTATCCACTGCTTGATTGTTCCGAAAATTTAAAATGAGGCTCAAAACGTCTATTTTCTGCATACACAGCGTTATCCACAAAAAAAAGAAGGGCGAAATCCGCCCCTCCTAAAGGTTTTCTACTGTTTTCCACAATCTTATCCACATTATCCACAAAAACTTGTTAAAAAGTTATTCGACAAATTCCGCCTTTATCATCCTTGATCTATGGGGAAATTTTGAAGTTATACACATTATCCACAAGCCATGTGCATAACTTTGTTCACAAGTCGTGTATATAACTAAGTTTTCTCACAATTCGAGTAGCCGGAACCCATTAAGAAGCTGTCGTCACTTCCGTGGAATCTGCCGCAGGATGACCTTGCATGCGAATCGCTTGGTTACACGCGGAGATAAATGCTTTTGCCACTGCTACCAGCACATCCTGGTCGATACCTGTATTCTTATAGGTTTGACCTTCTACCGTGATCGTGACCTCCGCTTCTCCGGTTGCTTTTTCACCTGTGGACAAGGAATGCAGCTCCAGATCGGAGAAGTCCACATCCATCGGAATCGCTTGACGCAGGCTTTGCACGATTGCTTCGATTGGGCCTTCGCCAGTGCCTGAGTAGACACTTTCAACACCTGTCTGATTGTTTCGAACTGAGACGGAAGCCACACGATTGCGATCACTGCTGGAAACGACCTGCATGTGCGTCAGCGTGAATGGCTCCATTTGTCCATCGACCGTTGAACCAACAAGCTCCAGAAGCTGATCGTCGGTTACCATTTTCTGTTCATCGGCTTTTTCTTTGAACTTGGTGTACAGTGTATCCAGTTCTTCTCCTGAAAGCTCAATGCCAAATTGGCCTACGCGATGCTTCAGCGCGTGTCTTCCGGAATGCTTGCCAAGAATGATCATGGAGCGTGGAATACCCAGCTTTTCCGGGTCCATAATTTCGTAAGTATTGCGGTTTTTCAGCAAACCGTCCTGATGAATGCCCGCTTCGTGCTGGAAGGCATTTCTTCCAACAATCGGCTTGTTGTAAGCAATCGGGAAGCCCATGATGCGGCTGACCATTTTGGATGTGTTGAAAATCTCGCTGGACACAATCCCAGTTTCCACACCCATCGTTTGCTTGCGCGTCTCTATCGCCATCACGAGTTCTTCGAGGGAACAGTTTCCTGCGCGCTCTCCTACTCCGTTCACCGTTACCTCAACGTGTGTGACCCCAGCCGCAATTGCCGCAAGGCTATTCGCTACAGCAAGCCCAAGATCGTTATGGCAATGTGCACTGTACTCGACCGTATCGCCGCCTCTTACACTTTGGCGCACTCTGCGGAACATTGCCCCGTATTCTTCCGGCAGCGCATAGCCGACTGTGTCCGGAATGTTGAGTATCGTAGCGCCCTCTGCAATGACCGCCTCCAGCACTTCAAACAGGAATTCGTCCCCGGTCCGTGTAGCATCCATCGGCGAGAATTCAATGTTGTTCACGAACTGCTTCGCGTATGCGACCATGGATCGAGCCATCTCGACGACCTGCTGACGGGATTTGCGAAGCTGGAAATCCAGGTGGATGTCCGAGGAGGACAAGAACATGTGGATACGGCGCGAAGCCGCGTCTTGAGTAGCTTTGATTGCCGAATCAATATCGGCCTTCATCGCACGGGCAAATCCGCAAATTTCCACACCTTGCAGTTCGCGCGAAATTTGCTGCACCGCATGAAAGTCACCAGGGCTCGATATAGGGAAGCCGGGCTCGATTGTATCAACTCCCATTTTCGCCAGCTGTCTTGCGATGCGAATTTTTTCTTCCGGATACAGTGAAGCGCCTGGTGCTTGTTCTCCGTCTCTAAGTGTCGTATCAAAAATGCGAATGCGGCGGTTTGTGTTATTTTCCATGGTTCAATTCCTCCTTGAATTAGAGCCAATCTTTGTTGGCTGTGGTTTGTTGGTGGTGATGCTTGATACTTGCCGGTCGTCGGCTGGATGATAAGTTGTTTGTGTTGTTGGTGAGTGCTGCTGGTATTGCTGTTGCTGTTGCTTTTGCTGCTATTCCCCGAAAATCGTGACTCACTTTTTCACTTAAGGGAACCTCATTCCTCTATTCATACGGAATGATGAAGTTCCACTCACGAAGCGGAACTACAGGGCCTTATTCTCTCTCCGCGGGCCATATTTTCACCAAATACGCTGAAATAGCGGACCATAGTTCCCCTCCCAAAACTTTTAAAGGCTTTTTCGACGAAATAGCGCCCTGGAATTCCCTTTCCGCCGCCGATCGAGGCAGAGCTCCCGTCCGGGAGACGGAGACGACAAAAAGACCCGTCATCTCCACATAAGAGACGACGGGTCTTCACCCAGCGCGGTACCACTCTTGTTGGCTCCGCATGACGAAGCCCACCTCAGACATAGCGGCTGCTATGTCACCTGATCACGGAGGTCATCCGTTCATCCCTAACAGCAGGTGAAACTGCCGATCAGGATGACCGCTTCCAAGCGAGTTCGGGGCGTTCACGGTCTGCGTCGCATCAACCCGCAGCTTTCTGTACCGTAGAAGTGAGCCCTTACTACTCTTGTTCATTGCGTTTGTTCTATATTCGAAAACCAAAAAGACCTGCCATCTCTATAATAAGAGACGACAGGTCTGAACCTTCCGCGGTACCACTCTAATTGATCCGAGCTGTTACACTCGAAACCACTCATGTACCCGATCACGGGGGTCAACCGTCAAGACCTACTTGGGTGCTGGATCCTTGGCATCCATATCAGCCTTACCGCTCCCGGGCGAGTTCTGGTCACGTTTCGTCTGTGCTTTCACCAAGCGCACAGCTCTCTGAGCGAAACTGAGGTTCCGTACTAATCCCGTTCGATGCGTTTTAAAGTATTGATTGTGATTATAATATGCACATTTGGCAAAGTCAATACCGTTATCTGAACATTTATTTTTTTCAGACTACCATTCTTCCAGCTTAAGCTGCGGCTCCGCTTTGAGCTCCATGGAGTCGAACTCCTGCTTGTCCCACTTCAGGAAAGCGGCTGCGCCTATCATCGCAGCGTTGTCCGTACATAGGGCGTGCGGAGGCACCAGCAGCGGCACGTCCAACTCGCCGCAGCGCTCAGCCAGCGCGCTGCGTAGCCCTTTGTTCGCTGCGACTCCGCCCGCGAGCAGGAGCTGTTTGGCGCCGTATTCGCGGACGGCGCGCGCCGCTTTTTCGACAAGCACATCGATGACGGATGCTTGGAAGCCTTTGGCGATTTGCGCGGTTTGGACGGCTTCGCCGCGCATTTTACTTTGGTTGACGACGTTCAGCACAGCGGATTTCAATCCGCTGAAGCTGAAGTCGTAAGAATCTGCCTCAAGCCACGAGCGCGGCAGCTTGATCTCGGATTCGGCTTCCTGTGCAAGCCGATCCACGTGAGGGCCGCCAGGGTATGGCAGCCCCATGGCTCTGGCGATTTTGTCGTAGGCTTCGCCAGCTGCATCATCGCGTGTTCGCCCGATGATGCGGAATTTGCCCGGCTCCTCAAGCAGCACGAGCTCGGTATGCCCGCCGGACACGACGAGGGAAATCAGCGGATATTCCAGCTCATGCACGAGCTGATTCGCATAAATATGTCCCGCGATATGGTGGACACCGATGAGCGGCAGATCCAGTGCGCAAGCCAGCGCTTTGCCTGCAACGACGCCAACCAGCAAAGCCCCGATCAGACCGGGGCCCTCTGTGACGGCAATCGCTGACAGCTCTTGAAGCGATACCCCGGCTTTTTCAACGGCTTCCTCCAGCATCCACGTGATCGACTCCACGTGCTTCCGGGAAGCCACCTCAGGCACGACGCCGCCAAAACGCTGATGTGTCTCAATCTGGCTCGAAATCACATTCGAGCGTATGATTTTACCATTTTCGACAATGGCGACAGAGGTTTCATCACAGCTTGTTTCGATAGCCAAAATATAGACGGGTTTACTAGATTTATCTGTACTTGTTTCCGCAACTTCTCGTTGTTGTTGATCCAATTTACTCACATTCTTCACCTGCCGAAAGCCTCAATCCCCGAGACTATCCTTTCTTCTCTTAGGCAAATCCGCCCACATAATGACCGCATCTTCACGATTATCGGTATAGTAACCTCTGCGTACACCAACGGAGCGGAAGCCGACTTTTTCATACAAATTTTGCGCCACGTAGTTCGATGCCCGCACCTCAAGCGTCATGCGAATCGCCCCGAGAAAAGCGGCTGTTTTCATCAACTCACGCATAAGACGCTCTCCGAGCTTACGGCCTCTGTAAGAGTCTCGGACAGCAATATTCGTTACATGCGCCTCTTCCATAATGAGCCACATGCCGCCGTATCCAGCGACGTCGCCGCCAATATCCATGATCATATAATGAGCGAACTGATTGTTCGTTAATTCATTTTCAAAAGCGCCTTTGGTCCAAGGTGTCGTAAAGGCCTCCTGCTCAATTTCACAAATAAAGGGAATATCATCCATCTGCATGGAGCGAAAAACCAACGTTTCTTCCGTTGTCTGCGGTTGATGTTGTTCCACAATCAATTCCCTCCCTTCTTCACTTGGATGCCGGCCAGCAAATTCGCTTCTGCTTCCGGCAGTCTTGTGTAATTTGGCACAAATGTATGCACATCCGCCTTCTCACCCTTCGCTAATCGAGGGTAGGCAAGCGCGCCAATATACTGGGCTTCGATCCCGTAGGAAAGCTGCTCAGAGCTCCCTTTCCAATCTTGCGCAAATTGTGCAAGTTCTTCGCTGAAGCCCTCCGTTTCGCCTACAAAAAGGATCTTATGCGGCACTTGTTCAGGCTCTGCACTTGCCGCCTGCTCGAGCAGCTGCGTCAACCAGGCTCCAATGACTCGAATACCATCCGGCAGCACTTCATGCCAATCTGCAGTTAGCGCCACTTGATCTGACATCGGCGAAACACCCGAATACGCGTAAACGGCAGTAAACGCCTGCTTGCGCCTTCCATCCAAAAGCGGCACGACCCACGTGAGCCTCTTATTGCTTTTGTCCTCCTGCTTCATCGCTCCACCAAGCGCCATGGCTTCCAAGCTGGATACCCCGATAAGATCAAGTCCCAGCGACCAGGCAAATGTCTTGGCAACGGAAACAGCAATACGCACCCCAGTGTACGAGCCCGGGCCTTGTCCCACTGCAACAGATTGCAGGTCTTTCGGTTTCAGCTGCAGCGCAGCCAGCAAATCTTGAATATGGGGAAGCAATCCGATAGAGTGATTCCGCTCAGCATGCGAACTTACCTCGCCCAGCATCTTTCCGTTTTCTAGAATCGCAACTGTCATCGCTGAAGATGAGGTATCGATGGCTAAGCATCGTCCTGAATAATTGGTCCGGTCTGTCATTGTAAATGTCCGTTCTCCTTCATCTGCACACACCAACTCACATACGGATCTCCGTGCGGAGTCAGGTGAAACACTCTGGTTTGATCCCCCTGAAGGGATATCGTAATGGCAAGTCGCTCCTGCGGCAGAAGATCTTCAATCAAGCTTGACCATTCAATCAAGGTCACGCCGGTTCCATAGAAGTAGTCCTCCAACCCCAGCTCGTCCGCCTCCTCTTGGGAAATGCGGTACATATCCATATGGTAGAAAGGAAGCCTAGCTCCCTCATATTCTTTTATAATTGTAAATGTGGGGGAATTAACGTGTTCTTGAATGCCTATCGCCCTTGCAAAACCTTGCGAAAATCTCGTCTTGCCTGCTCCCAAATCACCGTCTAAAGTTAGGACGGAGCCGGGGATCAAATAAGCTGCCAGCAATTTCCCAAGTAGATCCGTGTCATCCTCATGTTGGGAGTAGTACGTAAATGTGGATTGAGCCAGTGATCTCATCCCTTTCTTCCGATTGCGCTTGCTGCTCCTATTATAGACTTCGCCAGTAGGCCACAGCAACCTGAAATGAAAAAAAGCCGGCCCCGAATTACATCGGGGCCGGCTTGCCATTTCCTCAGTGAACCTCTTCAAGTTCTTGAACGGTCACTAATCGGGAATCGGCCGGGTTTTCCTCGGCATGAACCTTAGCGAGCGCTTTGTTGGAGTCGACACTGTCGATCCAGACGGGAACGCCGTTAAGTTCAACCGTAATCTTTTCATCAGCGGCTAAAATTTCCTGAGCGCGATGAAGGTTCATGGCTCATCCAATACGGATTCTGGATGATCCATCGTATCCGTTGACGTGGACTCGATTAATCCGTTATGCATGGTGACGTTGCCGCCTCCCAAGCCCTCATTAATCATACGGTCAATATCCATAAAATGATCTTCTTGACCCTGATTACTTGTATCTTGGGATGCATTTGAATCTTGTGCCATCCGTGAATCCCTCCTTAGCATTAGCTTTGCCTATGACAAGCTAGTTAGCATTAAACTTGCATCATTAACGTACCCACTCAGGTAGCAAACCATTCTCTCAAATTGCATCCGTATAAAGGAAAGAAATCAAGAGAATACTAGTACAATGAAGCTCATTTGGGGAGGAATCAAGCGATGCATACGGTTTGGAAAGGCGCTATCTCTTTCGGACTTGTACATGTGCCTGTGAAAATGTTTTCGGCTACGGAAGATAAGGACATCTCCATGCGATATATACATAAAACCTGCATAACCCCGCTTGCTTATGTACGCAAATGCCAGACTTGCGACAAAGAAGTAGAGTGGGATGAAATTACGAAAGGTTATGAATATGAACCAGGGCGATTCGTCCTTTTTGAAAAGGAAGAGTTGGAAACGATCTCAGGAGAAGCAAATAAAGAGATCAAAATTTTGGACTTCGTCAACTTGACGGATATCGACCCTGTATATTTTCAAAAAACGTATTATTTAGGGCCTGGGGATACGGGTGCTGGCGCCTATAATTTGCTGCTCGATTCGATGCGCCAAACCGGCAAAATCGGCATCGCCAAAGTTTCTATCCGCTCCAAGAGCTCTTTGGCCGCGATTCGTGTCATTGAGAACTGCTTGGCGCTCGAGACTATTTTCTACCCCGACGAAATTCGTCCCATCTCGCAAGTTCCTAACTTGCCGGAGAAGGTTACCGTGAACGAACGTGAGCTGGATATGGCCAAAATGCTGATCAGCCAGTTATCTTCTCCTTTTGAACCGGAAAAATATAAAGATGAATATCGGGGACGATTGCTGGAAGCTATCGAGCACAAAATTGCAGGGGAAGAAGTACAAGCCGCGCCTGCTCTGCAAAAAACGAGCGTTATCGATCTTATGGCTGCTCTGCAAGCGAGCCTTGATGCTACCAAATCCTCCGATGACGGCAAAGTGACTTTGGAGTCTGATGCGACCGTTACAGAGGAAAAGAAACCAAAAGCTAAGCCGCGCGCCAAAAAAGCGAAGGAACCTGTTACGTAAAATAAATAAGCGCTGATCCTTGGATTAAGGATGAGCGCTTTTGTTTGTTGAGCTGGCAGCTAAAGTTGGCTGAAATTGCATTCCTCAGGCGATACGGAAACAATAGCTTGAATACTGGGCTGGCGTAAATTTCGTTCTCGCGTCCAGGCCATATAATTGATTTTGACCGTAATGAGAGGCTGAATCCAGATGGCTTCTTTGGACCTTTCGGGCGTGTTAAAAAACGGCTTTTTGTCCAAAACCATTTTATCCGTGACTTCCGTTAACGATCTCCAATCACTTTGCGTCAGCTTTCCGGTTCCTGCATGGCCTATGTACCAAAGCTGCCCGGCATCGTCATAAAGCCCCAGCATAACAGCATTTACTAACTTCCCTCTCTTCGTTACCCCGCCTACGACAGCGACAAGATCATGAATGATTTTCTTTTTCATCCATCGCTTATCTTTGCCATTAAGTTGGTATTTGCTGTTTAAGTCTTTGAGCACAATCCCTTCCATGTCATGCTGCTCCATCACGGCATATAGCGAGGCAGGATCAGAATGGTTAGGAACAACCTGGATCATTTCACTCGTCGAGACCACTTTAGATAAAAGTTGCTGCCGCTGTTGCAGTGGTTGCTCAACCACCCATTGTCCATCATGAAACAGGATGTCAAAAATCATATAAACGACGGGGACTGTTTTTAGGAGCTGTGGAATGTTCTTCGAGTTTCTTACACCGTCTCTTCGCATGATTTCATGAAAGGATGGCTTCCCGTCTTTGAGTGCAATAATTTCCCCGTCTAAAATAACGGATTTGGCTTTGCAGTAGGTTGAAATATTAGCTATCTCCGGGTATTGCATCGTTCGATCGTTTAATCTTCGGTTGATGAGACGGACTTCGTTGCCATCGAAATACGTGAGCATTCGGACGCCATCCCATTTGATTTGCGCCACCCAATCGCCAGACTCGGGCAGTGCCTCTGTGCTAATCGGCTCGAAAGGAATTACAGGCGTTAGTTCCATACATTCCTCCACTTGTTTAATCGGTATTCTTTATTATTGCCATCCTTGGAAAATTAACGCCGCCAGCATATAAAAAAAGAAACTAGAGCGTACTATTTCGTCAAAATTGACGAGATAACACGCTTTCGTTTCTTTAATTGACACTTTTGCGATTAACGAACAACACCAAACCAAATGAGATCACAATAATCGCCCCTGCCCAGCACCACGCGAGGGTCTGGTTCCCCGACTCCACTGCGATATAGATTGCTGTAGGCAGCGTCTGCGTCTTATGCGGTATGTTGCCCGCAATCATGAGTGTTGCGCCAAATTCACCCAACCCCCGGGCAAAACCCAGGATGTAAGCGGCCGTTATCGAGCGCCACGCAAGTGGCAGTGTGATGTAACGCAGCACCTGCCATTCCTTGGCTCCCGACGATCTTCCTGCGTCCTCCACATCTCTGCTAACGGAGGCAAAGCCTGTTTTCATCGTTTGATAGACTAGGGGAAAAGCTACCACAATCGAAGCGATGACGGCAGCACCCCATGTAAAAATAATAGACTGATTGAATAACATCTCCATCCCTGCACCGATCCAGCTCTTTTTGCCGAGAACCACCAGCAGGATGAAGCCAACAACGGTCGGCGGCAGCACCAAAGGCAGCAAGATCGCCGTTTCGACGAAGGACTTCCCCCGGAAGCTTCGCCGCGACATTCCCCAGGCCGCCAAGCCGCCAAGGACAAGAACGAATACACTGGATACCGCCGCTACTTTCAGCGAAAGCAGAATGGGATCAAAGAATTCACGCCAAGCGATTTGTTCCATCATTTCGGAATCGTGAAACCGTATTTCACAAAGACATCCTGCGCTTCTTTCGTTTGAAGGTACGCATAGAAATCCGCAGCTTCTTTGCTATGTTTTGTTGCTTTGACAATACCTGCCGGATATTCGATCGGCGTGTAGGTTTTGGAGTCGACACTTAACGCAACTTTCACTTTTTGCGAAGTCAGCGCATCGGTTTTATAGACGAAACCAGCTTCAGCGTTTCCTGATTCTACATAAGTCAGTACCTGACGAACGTCTTTCCCCTGTACGATTTTGGCTTGCAGCCCATCCCAAAGCTTTGTTTGTGTCAGCGCTTCTTTGGCATAACTTCCTGCCGGAACGGTTTGCGGCTCGCCAATCGCAACGTGTTTAACTCCATCCGACGTTAGATCTTCCACTTTCTGAACAGCTACTTTGCCATCTGCCGGCACAACAAGCACCAATTCGTTGATCAGCAGGTTCTTTTGCTGTGCGGCATCAATCAACTGCTTGTCAACGAGTGCTTTCATATTTTTGGTCGCTGCCGATAAAAATACGTCGGCTGGAGCTCCTTGCTCAATTTGCTGCCCAAGCGCTCCAGAAGCGCCAAAGTTATAGTTCAGCTTAATTTGTTTATTTTTAGCTTCGTAGCTCGTTTGAATTTCTTTCAAGGCATCCGTTAAGCTGGCAGCAGCAGAAATGGTCAATTCCACTTTCTCCGCCGGTGTTGACGCTGTTGCGGCCGGTGCTGGCGATGGTGTAGCTTGCGTCGTTTGCGCAGTCGCTGCTGGAGCAGTGGCCGATGGCTCTTTCGTACTAGCGCACCCTGTAAATACCATTGAAGTAATAACTAGAAGTAATAAAACATAACTAAATAGTCCTTTTTTAAACAAAACAACCCCTCCATCATTATTATTGTATCTATTTAATTATAAATAGCATGATTTAGTTTCATTCTATTATATAATCATTCTTTTTTCTAGAACTGATTGAGATTGTCTTACACCATAGATCCGCTTATGATAGAGGATAACGAATAACCAGAGCGCCACGGAGGGTGACCATGACAGCCGATATATCCTATACCACGGAAGAGATCGCGAAGCTTTTAAAAATCTCCAAACTAACGGTCTATGACCTCATTAAAAAGGGGGATTTACCCGCCTATCGGGTAGGTAAGCAAATGCGTGTAGACGCCTCGGACTTGGAGGCTTATAAAACGCGCGCCAAAGGTGATATGCCTACTACGCTCAAAGTGAACTCTGCGGATTTAGCGCCGCCGTCAAATACATCGTTAGCCACTTCATCCGGCTTGTCATCAGTCCCCAAAAACACGCTTGTCATCACCGGACAGGATGTTAGCTTGGACATTTTGGCCAAACATATCGAGAAAAAAGTCCCTGACAGATGGCCCCTACGGTCTTATGTCGGAAGTTTGGACAGCTTAATCGCCATGTACAGAGGGGAAACCGACATCGTCAGCACACACCTCTTGGACGGTGACACCGGAGAATACAACATTCCTTATGTACGCAAAATACTGATCGGCTCCTCTTATGTTGTCATCAATCTTGTCTCAAGATCGGCAGGTCTCTATGTCCAGCAAGGAAATCCCAAAAAGATTCAGCGCTGGGCTGATCTCAAGCAGAAAGGCCTTCGGCTGATTAACCGCGAAAAGGGCTCCGGCGCCCGCGTTTTGCTCGATGAGCAGCTCCGTCTGCATGGCATTTCCTATCGGGATCTTATCGGCTATGAACGTGAGGAATCGAATCATATGGGCGTGGCAGGCAAAGTGGCTCTTGGGGAAGGAGATTTCGGTGTAGGGATCGAAAAAGCGGCTTCTATGGTCGGTGGCGTCGATTTCATTCCGCTCATTCAAGAGCGCGTTGATCTTGTTATGCTGAAGAAACCAGAGAATCTGTCATGGATCGAGCGGGTAAAAGAAGTGCTGCAATCGGAGGTTTTCCATAATGAAATACGCCCTATTCAAGGATATAATCTATCCCAAACAGGGCGCGTTCTCTTTGAAACTTAATAGACATCTTTCGCATATCGTTTGGTACGCGACATTTCTTTCACATAACTCTCCGTTTCACTTGCACTCATGCCGCTATGCTGCTGAATAATTTGTTTCAGCGTGGCATCTACCTCTTTGGCCATTGAACTGGCGTCTCCACAAATATAGAAGTGAGCGCCAGCCTTCAGCCATGCCCACAGCTCTGCCCCATGCTCCAGCATGCGGTGCTGAACGTAGATTTTTTCCTCCTGGTCACGGGAAAAAGCGGTATCCAGACGGTGCAGCGTCCCCTCTTGCAGCATGGTTTCCAGCTCCTCTTTGAAGTAGAAATCACACGCTGCACGCTGTTCCCCGAAAATGAGCCAGTTCTTCCCTTTGGCGCGAGTCGCCTGACGCTCTTGAAGAAAGCCCCGGAAAGGCCCGATTCCTGTACCCGGTCCGATCATGATCATGCCAGCGTCCGGATTGGCCGGAGGTCTGAAGTGAGCGGTCTTTTGGATAAAGAGTCCCACCTCGCCCTCGCCTTGGACGCGATCTGCCAGGAATCCGGAACAAACACCGGTCCGCGGTTTGCCCTCGATTTCATAACGAACGGTTGATACGGTAATGTGGACTTCATCAGCTTCCGCTTTGGGACTAGAGGAAATGGAATACAGGCGAGGCTGCAGCGGTTTTAACACTTGTAGAAGTTCCTCCGCAGAGACAGCTTTACTCATCGGGTAAGCTTGCAGCACATCAACCAATTGGCGGCCCCAAAGCCACTTTTTCAATTCCGCTTTATTTTTCAATAAGTTACCCAGCATTTCGCTGTGGACACGCTCCTGAATGAACTCCAAAATCCCCGGTGTGACCCTGGCAAGTTCGAAGTGACGGCTAAGCGCCTCGGTGACGGTCATTTGACCTTTGTCTTTTACCGTCACCTGTGTCGATGGATCTACTTTAACGGTTTCCAATATGTCCGAGACCATCTTCGGATCATTGGTTGGCCATACGCCAAGCGTATCCCCGGCCTCGTAAGACATCCCACTGCCCGCCAGATCGAAAACATAGTGACGGGTTTCTTTTTCGGAACCTTCTCCGTTTAAAAGCCTACTCTTTACAACTCGTGTAGTTAATGGATGATTGCGGTCATAGGTGACTTGGGCTTCGGTTGTAACTGCAGCAGTCGGTTCACTTAACTTCATCACAACGGCTTTCATCCACGCTGCGGCTTGTTCCTCGTAATCCGTATCACAGTCGACCCGCCCGTTAATGCGTTTAGCCCCCAACTGCTCCAAACGCGCATCCAAATTGCGCCCAAAGCCGCAAAACAAATCATAGTTGGAATCCCCGAAGGCCAGAACGGAGTAATTCAACTCAGGTAAACGCGTCATCGCTTCTCCTTTTAGCGCGTTCCAGAAGCTCTCACCGTTATCGGGCGGATCTCCGGCACCGAACGTGCTAACCAAGAAGAAAACGTAACGTTCCGCTCTTAAATCTGCCATTGCATAGGCGTTCATATTCATGAGACGCACGTTGTAGCCCGCTTCTTGCAATTTCTGCGCACATTGGATCGCTGCCCCTTCTGCATTCCCAGTTTGTGAGGCCCATAGTATCGTCACCGATGCTTTATCAGACTGCGTTGTTACTGCTGCTTTCACTTCTGGCTGGGTCTCCGGCGTTATCACAGGCAGCGTTATGGCTTCCGGAAGGTAAGTGCGAGAGAACATACCAGCCAGCATACCGTCCAGCCAATACCGTTTGGATGCCTCCAAAGGCGCTGTAGGAGGCAGAACAGGAATACCTGGCACCTGACGGGAATCTTCCGCTCGGAGACTTGTCAAAAATCCGGAAAGATACATCTTCTCATGATTATCCAGCGTCATTGGCGGTGCGGATTGAATGCCCAACATCGTTGCAAGCGTATCTATAGGTGCCATCGTAGCCATCTTCACTTCCTCCTTCTGTTTAGCTAGTGAAACCGCACAATACTTGAGTTCCGGTTGAAAGGAGATACCATCAACCGCATCACTTGTCACCTCGTTAATGGCCAGCTTCTCTCCGAACACATCATTCCAATGAAAAGGAGCGAAGCAGTTCCCCGGCCTCACGCGATCGGTTATGACCGCAGGCAGGATTGCAAGTCCGCGACGCGAACGAATTTCTATTTTGTCCTGCTCCTTGACGCCAAGCGACTCGGCATCCTCCGGGTGAATTTCGAGAAAGGGACCGGGGTTCAGCTTGTTCAGCGTCGGTATTTTCCCCGTCTTCGTCATGGTATGCCATTGATGCTGCAACCGGCCTGTATTCAACACAAAGTTGAAATCGGAGTCCGGCATCTCCGCCGGCGGCAAATATGGCCGGGCCAAGAATATTCCTTTCCCACTCTCTGTCGCAAAAACGATGCGCGGACGTTTTCCGTCCGCAAGTTCCTTCAAATGCTGGCTGACCCCATCATTCAAGTAACGAATCGGATTGCGATCATTCCGGCTGTCTGGCGCAACTGGCCACTGCATCGATGTTTCGCGCAGCCTTTCATAGGAGGCTCCCCGAATATCGTAGCCGGTCTTAGGATTCCACGCCCGCTGAATCTCCTGATACACTTCCGCCGAGGACGTGTAAGTGAACGCAGCGGAATACCCCATCTCGCAAGCCACCTTGGCGATGATTTGCCAATCCGGCATCGCTTCGCCGGGCGGCTCGACCGCTTTCTCCATTAGCGTCAAATTCCGCTCGGAGTTGATCATAACGCCTTCGGCCTCCGCCCATAAGGCGCCGGGAAGCAGGATGTCCGCATACGCATTCGTCTCTGTCTCATAGAAAGCATCCTGCGTGATAACGAGCTCAGCGGCCTCAAGACCTGCCATCACATTCTTGCGGTTAGGCACCGTCGCGACCGGATTCGTACAAATAATCCAGCAGGCTTTGATATCTCCGGCCTGCATGCTTTCGAACATCGACACTGTTCCTGTGCCTACTTCGGTTTTCAACGTTCCCCGCGGTACGTCCCACATGTCTTCAATAAAATCCCTGTCAGCCGGCGCCAGCACGGATCGCTGCCCTGGCAAGCCAGGGCCCATGTACCCCATCTCCCGGCCCCCCATGGCATTGGGTTGGCCCGTAAGGGAGAAGGGCCCGCTTCCAGGTCGGCAGATGGCGCCTGTTGCCAGATGCAGGTTGCAGATGGCATTGGTATGCCAAGTTCCGTGAGTGCTCTGGTTCAGCCCCATCGTCCAGCACGTCATCCATTCCGGCGACTCGCCAATCCATAATGCCGCTTGACGGATGTCGGCTTCGGGGATGCCGGTTAGTTCAGAAACTTTATCCGGCGTGTAGTCTTCCAGGAATGCCGGCATACCTTCCCATCCTGACGTGAACTCCGCTATAAAAGCCGGGTCCGTATGGCCATTCTTCACAAGCAAGTGCAGCAGGCCATTCAGAAGCGCAAGATCAGTCCCAGGCTTAATTTGCATGTAAAGCCCTGCTTTGTCTGCAGTCGCGTTACGGCGGGGGTCCACCACAATCAGCTTAGCTCCCGCTTTCACCCGATCCATCATTCGCAGGAAGAGAATGGGATGGCAATCCGCCATATTGGCTCCAATGACGAAAAATAAATCCGTGCGGTCCATGTCCTGATACGAGCCCGGCGGACCATCCGCCCCAAGCGACAGCTTGTAGCCACTGCCTGCGCTAGCCATACATAAGCGGGAGTTGGATTCAATGTTATTGGTTCGGATGAAGCCTTTCGCCAGCTTATTAACCAGATATTGCGCCTCCAGCGACATTTGACCCGACACATAGAAAGACATGGCATCCGGCCCGTACTTGTCAACGATAGAACGCAACCGCTTCGCCGTCTCCCTGATGGCATCGGCCATCCCGGTTTTGACAGGTTCTTTCTTACGCGCTAGACGTTTATATGCGTATTCCATCCGCCCAGACTCTGCGATAGCTTGCGCACAGGTGTTGCCCTTGGTGCACAGACGGCCAAAATTAGTCGGATGCTCTTTATCACCCGTCACTTTGAGCACGCGGTTTCCTGATACCTCAAGCACAATTCCGCATCCAACACCGCAATAGGGACAGACGCTTTTCACTTTGTTTGTTGTCATGTTGATTCACCAGCGCTAACGTGCAAGATGCACGTGATTAATTTTTGTATAAATGTAAGAAAAGCGACATCTTCGCAAACGAATTATACTTACTTACAACAAAATATATATCGTACTGCGATAAAAATCAAGGGGTTATGTTAATTTACATAACATTAAAACACCTAATTTTTAGATATTGTTTTGATTATCACATTATATACGTTAAGTTTTATAACATTAATCCTCTTCCGGGAATTCCAAAAGCCCGATATTTTTTAATTCATTCATATGAATTTCCGAAAGGTCCTCCAATAGGCGCATGCCG
This sequence comes from Paenibacillus sp. WC2504, assembly GCF_052682475.1. Lineage (NCBI taxonomy): Bacteria > Bacillati > Bacillota > Bacilli > Caryophanales > Paenibacillaceae > Paenibacillus > Paenibacillus sp. WC2504. The sequence continues at coordinate 964,707 of NZ_JBQZFH010000001.1, read as the reverse complement.
GACTCCGACAAACGGATGAATATGCTCCGCCCGTCATCCGGATTAGGCATACGATACACCAATTGTAGCTGTTCACAACGGTTAATTAATTCCACACAGGCGTGCGGTGTAACTTGCAAGCGCTCGGCAAGCTCTTTTGGCGTTGCATAATCCCGCCCCGGAAACCCCATGATCGCCAGCATCAGCTGATGATTCTGCGGGGTGAGCCCATGCGCTCTCGCCGCTGACTCACTGAAATGTATAAACTTTCGGATCTGATATCGAAATAAAGCTAGCTGCTCGTAGACCGCTTTGGGTAATCGTTCTTTGGACATATCTGCACCTCGAAAATAAGATACATCATTTTAACACACTACTTCGATTTAAAGGTACGGTTTGACCCCCTTTATCAAATCTTTGATTTAAGCATTGACAAATGATAGAGGAACTATGAAAATGTTGAAGAAATCCGAGTCGGGAGGAATACATGATTTATTTGGCTGTCTTTATTTTTTTACTTACCATTACATTCGTCATCTGGCAGCCACGGGGACTTAATATCGGCTACTCCACTTCGGCAGGCGCCTTATTGGCACTGATTTTTCAAGTTGTTTCACTGCAGGACGTCGCCACCGTAACAGGGATCGTTTGGAATGCGACCTTGGCTTTTGTCGGCATTATTCTGATCTCCCTCATCCTCGATAATATAGGTTTCTTCGAGTGGGCAGCCCTGCATATGGCGCGTATGGCAAAGGGCAATGGCAAACGCATGTTCATCTACGTCATCCTGCTGGGAGCCGCAGTTTCGGCCTTCTTCGCCAATGACGGTGCTGCGCTCATCTTGACGCCTATTGTGCTCGCCATGGTTCGGGCTTTAAAATTTCCGGATAAAATGATTCTCCCCTTCATCATGGCCAGCGGGTTTATCGCGGATACAACTTCCATCCCGTTCGTTGTCAGCAATTTGGTGAATATTGTTTCGGCCGACTTTTTCAATATTGATTTTACGACCTATGCCAGCCGGATGTTCGTCACCAGCCTTTTTTCATTAGGAGCAAGTCTACTGGTGCTGTATCTATACTTCAGGAAAGATATTCCTGCGGATTATGACGGGACTCATCTCAAAGATCCATCTGCCGCCATTCGAGATCCTCGGCTTTTTCGACTGTCCTGGGTCATTCTAGGTGTCCTGCTAGCGGCATATTTGGCCAGCGGATTCGTTAAAATCCCTGTTTCCTTCATTGTAGGAATCGCTACGCTCGTCTTCATCCTGCTTGCCCGCAGCAGCAAGGCCATCCAAACGAAGCAGATCGTCAAAGACGCTCCATGGGCTATCGTTATTTTTTCAATTGGCATGTATGTCGTCGTATATGGCTTAAAAAATGCCGGCTTAACCGATGCATTAGGAAAAGTAATTGAAGTTATTTCGGGGTATGGTTTGTTGGCTGCCTCTGTCGGCATGGGGTTCCTGTCAGCTATTCTCTCTTCGATTATGAATAATTTACCGACCATACTGATTGGCGCACTGGCGGTGAATGGCACGGGGACTGACGGCGTGATTCGAGAAGCTCTCATTTATGCCAATGTGATCGGGTCGGATTTGGGGCCTAAAATGACACCGATCGGGTCACTGGCGACACTGCTCTGGCTCCACGTTCTTTCGAAAAAAGGGGTAACGATCACCTGGGTGACTTATTTTAGAATCGGCGTCGTGCTTACTATCCCTACGCTGCTCATCACTTTACTTGGTCTATATCTGTGGTTGAAGGTTATTACCTAGGGGCTGCATGACGTTTGTATTTATGTCCACACTATAAGAATAAGCAGATTTGTTATTCAAAATAGTCATCTAGAGAAGGTGGGCTTGATGGGGATGGGTAAAAAGCAATGGCCTTTGTACGTGATGATCACCGTTTTTGCGGCGTACTGGGTATTCATGGCGATTTCACCAACGGATCGCATGCAGTGGCTGATGGAAAATATACTGCTTGTCTCTGTCGTTCTTGTCCTTCTTTTCACTTATAAAAGATTTCGGTTCTCTCAATTGTCCTATTTGTTCATCTTTATCTTCTTGTGCTTTCATACCTATGGAGCTCATTATACTTATCAAGGTACCCCTTTCGACGTTTGGCTAAAAGAAGCCTTCCATACCCATCGCAGCTATTATGATCGGGTTGTGCATCTCCTGTTCGGGCTGCTTTGGGCATATCCTGCCCGAGAATGGCTGACCCGCGCCGGCGGCATGCGAGGCTTCTGGTCTTATGCGATGCCCGTGGCGGTCGTTTTCGGTTTCAGCTCCTTCTTCGAAATCATAGAAATGGGTGCTGCTTATGTGGCAGGTCAAGCTGGCCAGGAGTATGTCGGTATGCAAGGAGATGTCTTTGACTCGGAAAAAGATATGGGACTCGGTCTAATCGGAGCGCTTATTGCGATGATGTTGCTGGGTTGGAAACGCAAACACGGAGAAACAAAGCTCGCCCGTTGAAAATAAGTCTCCCCTATCCCCGGGGCGCCCATAACATAATTGAAACACCGATGACACAGACAACCGCTCCGGTCCAGTCGTAAAGGTCCGGTGTTTTTTTGTCGATGACCCATCCCCATAATACGGCTAGTATGATAAAGACTCCGCCATAAGCTGCGTACACCCGACCAAATGAGGGGAAGCTCTGCAAGGTTGGAATAATCCCATATACGATGAGGATGATACTTCCCATGATGCCGTACCACAAAGGCTTGGACTCCCGCAGCCATAGCCAAACCAGATAACCCCCGCCGATTTCCGCTAGCCCTGCGACAACAAAGATCAATATGGATAACAACACAATCTCATTCTCCTCACTGATAAAGATTCCGCCAAATCACACCTTGGCATTTGAAGCCATCATCTGAAATTTGCCCTGTCTTGTCAAGGAATCCTGATTTTCTACTCATTCCCGGTATCGCCGGGGCAGACCAACAACAACAGGTGCCGTGCATTGGACGGAGACAATCCTCATGTAAGGAACTACAGGGCGCTATTTAGCTAAAAAGCGCGGTTTTTCGCATCTGGAGGGAACTGTAGGCTCTTATTTCAGCGAAATAAGCTCAAATCGCGCCTAAATTACGAAATAAGAGACCACAGTTCCCCTTCGCAGGCTCATACGGTTATTTCCCGTGAAATAACGCCCCATGGTTCCCACTCCTTTCGCCCCCCGGGACGCATTCACCAAGATAAATGATTTCGTCGTGCTTCTAGGACGAGCGAGTTTGCCAAGTTAGAGCAAAGCAAACAAGCTGCTTTATGAACCCAATCGTACATAAAGCGGCTTGTTCATTCTCATAGGCAGCGTTCTAGGAGGTGCCCAATATCTTCTTCCCGCGCGGCTGCAGCCCGTTAGGATCGGGCTCAAGCGTAACGCCGAAGGAGTCAATCTGAAAATCCTTGCCTTTCACCGGAATACTGTAAGTCAACACCCCTGTGCCTTTCTCATCAACGCGGAGCGTTCCGCAGTTATACCGCTTTCCGTTCCGATTAAACCAAACTTGGTACGCCGTATCTCCCTTTGTCTCTTGGAGGCCTTGCAAATTAATAACCACGTTGTGAACATCGCCGTTCTGAAGCACCCATGCCGTTCCTGAAGCCGTTGGCATTGTGCTTTCAACGGACTTTAATTGGAACGTATGCATGATTTCTGCCGGTTCACTTAAACCCGGATTCACGGATAGGGCTGAATTCTTCGGTTGGCTGCTCCACCAAATACCTACTGCCAATCCTAAGATAATCGCAGCGGACAACCCGTAAATCCATTTGTATGACCGATTTTTCTTGCTTATTATCGCCTCGATCTTAGCTGGTGGCAGGATGGACTGCATGACCTGCTGCTTTAAGTCCGGCGGCAGCTCCACTTCTTCCATTTCAAAAGGCAAAGCCTGCCAAACATCCTGCAGGTCTCTTAATTCTTCGCGGCAGCTGGCACAAGTTCGCAGATGCCGCTCGAAAGCCGCGCGTTCTAGCTCTGTGCAATCGCCGGTCAAATAGTTGACCAAATCATTGCAATCCACAGTTTCATGTTCTTTCATGACGTCATCCCTCCCTCAGTGATGTCAGATGCTTACGAAGTATTTTTAAACATTGATGCAAGCGGCTTTTGATCGTGCCCACCGGTTCGTTGGTTTGAGAGGCTATCTCACTTAAGGAATAACCTTGCCAATACATCATATCGATCAATTGAATCTGGCTCTCTGACAAATGTACGTACGCCTCGTGAATTTGCTCCCCGATCCATTTGCGTGAGATCACGGACTCCGGATCCGGAGCGTCAGACACAAGGGAATGTTCCCATTCTCTAGGTTCAAAACGGACCACTTGCTCAAGTCTTCGTTTCTTCCTTAAATAATCAATCGTTATATTCCTCGTAACGGTAATAATCCAATTTACAAAGCCGCCTTTGCTTGCGTCATAGCCCTTCTCCGTCGTCCAGAGCCGTGTAAAAACAAGCTGAACAATTTCTCTGGCGGCCTGTTCCTCCTTCAAAGACTTCAGGGCAAAGGAATACACAAGCTTCGCATAACGATCGTAAAGCTCTTCCAGTGCAGGATGGTGCTTACCCAAGACCAACTTCATGAGTTCGGCATCCGTTCGATTTCGCATATTCGGCACACTCCGAGTGGAAATAAAGTTAATACTACTACCTTATCTCCCCGCATGTTGTCTTGGCAATAGATTTATAGAAAAAGAAAACCCCGGCATCGCTGAGCTTGCCAGCATGCCGGAGCGTTTGAAAGCTGTCTTGTTTATCTCGCTTCTGTCTTGGCCGGATCGAGAACGAACCAGACTTTGCCTACATTTTGTCCCGTCGTTTCACCAGGGAGATGATCTTTCACCCAGTAGTAAAGCGGCCAGCCTTTGTAAGTGCTTTGCTTTTTACCGTCAGCTCGCGTCAGCACACCGAAATCACTTGCCGCAAGATCCGTGGAAACCGTCAGGTTCTCGTCGTAGAAGATCGGCCAATTTACCAAACAAGGACCTACACAGGAATTAGGATCAGCCTTATCTTTGGTAAACAAGTACAGGGCCATGCCGTTTTGATCAACTAAATAGGTACCTAGCGCATCGGATTTACTTGTTTTTACAGAGGAATTTACAGCTTGTGTTCCACTGAACTTCACAGGATCAATCACGTACCAAACATGGCCAACGTCCTGTCCCGTTGTGTCTCCCATTTTCTTGTCATCCACCCAGTAATATAACGGAAATCCTTGGTACGTCGTTTGCAGGCTGCCATCTGCGCGGACCAAGGTGCCGAAATCAGCCGAGTTCACTCCCGTAGGCGCGGATATTGCACTTGAGTAGAATACTGGCCATTTCTCCAAACATTTGCCCGAGCAGTTGCTAACGCCTTTCGTGTCTTTATCATAGTAATACAACGCCATGCCGCGAGCATCGGTCAGATAATTGCCAAGATCGGGTTTCGTGCCCATTGCGATTCCGCCATTCGAAGGCTTAATAACGAACCAGACCTTGCCTACGTTATCGCCAACCGTGTCTCCCGGTTTCTGATCCTTCGCGAAGTAATACAGCGGCCACCCTTTGTAAGTGATCTGATCCTTGCCGTCAGCACGCGTGAAAACTCCGAAGTCTGCCGCGCTGAATTCAGCGGGAACCGTAAAATTATTGGCATTGTAAATCGGCCAGTTCGCCAAACAAGCGTCTACGCAAGAATTAACATTCGCTACATCTTTAGTAAAATAGTATAAAGTCATCCCTTTGGCATCTGTTAAATAACTTCCCAAAGCATCGCTCATCTTCAAGCCAAGCGCCGGAGTTTCGAGCACACTAAGTTTACTCGCACTAATTTTGCCCTTGTCGCTTAAGTCTACCGCCAGTGTCTTGGATGACCCTTTGATTGGCGCTTTTAACGCCTCGAGCGTAGCAGTCGCGATATGTAGGTTCTTGAATGATTTCACACCAGCAATCTTGGACAAACCATTTTTGGCTGCAAACGTAATGACATCGTCGTACTGGAAATCAGTTCCTTGCCCATAGCCAAGGGATTCCAGCAAAACTTTGTAATACTGCTGCGCCGTAATACCAGCCATAGGTTCGAAAATATCGGAACCCGTTCCTTGCCAACCAAGAGCAGGATTCGCTTTCAAATAGCCAAGAATCGCTTGATTCTCCTTGGAAACGCCGCTTGCATCCTTAAAGTTCTCAGTCCCCTTATAAGCCAGCGCCTCGGATTCCAAACCTTTTAACCTCAAAGACATAACCGCCGCTTGCAGCCTTGTCGTCGATTTGTTCAAATATTCCGCGGTCAAGCCGCTGCCGTCTCCTTGCAGAATACCCAAGTCTCCCGCAATATCCGTTTCGGATTTCACGTTCAGCGGTTCCGCCGCCGCGGCTGATAAAGCCGTAGCACCTGCTGCTAACCCTAATAATACGAGGGAAGATACGATTACTTTTTTCACATTAACCATGCGCGATGACTCCTCCTTATTTTTGCTACTTAAGGTAACGAAGCTTAGGCATAGGCGGTTTGCTTATTTTAAAAAATAAATAAAAAACCCCCTTCACTGTCGTCTGACAATGAAAGGGGCATTCTCTCAATTCGATTAGATGAATCTTACGCGATCTTCAAGCGGTTGAAACTCTTTGTCGCCAGGAACAAAAGTTGGTTTACCGAAAGGCATTTGGGCAATCAGCTTCCACTCGCTTGGAATATTCCATGTTTGAGCAACTTCATCATTAATCAGCGGGTTATAGTGCTGCAAGGATGCACCAAGACCTTCTTGCTCAAGCGCCGTCCAAATAACGAGCTGCAGCATGCCTGAAGATTGGTTGGACCAAATCGGGAAGTTATCGGCATAAGAGGCGAACTGAGCTTGAAGTCCTTCCACAACAGTTTGATCTTCGAAGAAAAGAACAGTACCGGAACCGTTGCTGAAGCCGTTAATTCTTTCTTCTGTTGGCGCGAAGCTGCCTGCAGGCACGACTTTTCTCAACGTTTCTTTGGTGATGCTCCATAATTTATCGGATTGATCGCCGAACAAGACAACAACTCTGGCACTTTGTGAGTTAAAAGCGGATGGCGTGTATTTCACAGCCTCGTTCACAATCTCTTGAATGCGTTCGTTAGAAATAACAGTTCCTTTGCTTAGTCCATAGTACGTACGTCTTTCTTTAACAGCTTTCAGGAAAGCATTGCTTTTCTCTACCGCATTGTTACTCATATAAAATCTCCTCCATCACATGTGATTTAGTGTAATGTATAAAATAAATTTAATAACAAAACAGCATCATCTTCCACTTCATATGTTACTTACTATTTGTTATTTACTTTTATTATTATGATTTATTCTTCGAATTTTGTCAACCACTTTGAACACGGAAATCTCCTCTAAAGTTTGAGAACTCGTCCAGGAGGGAATAATCAGAACTAAACAAAGTGCAGGAGGGATATTCCCATGGCGGTCACAACCAAAGGAACACTGCTCGTGGAAGGTCATGAGCTGACCATCACCAACCCCAATAAGCTTCTCTGGCCTGAAGCAGGCATAACGAAAGGAGATTATCTCTCCAAATTATCCGAGCTGTCACCCTACCTGCTGCGTTACTGCCGCAACCGGCACTTAACGACTATCCGCTTCCCCAACGGGTATGATCAAAAGTCCTTTTACCAAAAAAATGCCCCCGATCCGGTACCTAACTTCGTGAAGCTGGCTCCGCTCGATGGCATTCAGTACGTTAACTTGGACTCCTTATCTACGCTTCTTTGGCTGGGGAATCTGGCTTGTTTGGAGTTCCATCCCTCTTTTCACCATATCGGGGACACGCTGCCGGCAGAGTGGGTGATTGATATCGACCCAACTTTGGAGGAAGAGCCGCGCATTATGGAAGCCGCGCATATCATCGGTGAGGTGCTGGACTCTCTGCGCATTCAGTCCATTGCCAAAACCTCCGGCGCCACAGGTGTTCAAATTTATATTCCAATTCAGCCTGGCTACACGTTCGAGCAGCTGCGGAAAATCGGCTATTTTATCGCCTCGTATGTCGTCAAGATTTACCCGAATCTATTTACGATCGAACGGTTCAAGAAGAACCGCGGGGATAAAATCTATATCGACTACCTTCAGCATTGGTACGGGAAAACACTCTCTGCCCCCTATACGCCGCGCGCCAAAAAAGACGCATCCGTCTCCACTCCCCTGTTATGGAAAGAGGTTGAACTGCGTCCTAGCCCTCGTGAATTCAATTTACATACGGTCCTCGACCGGTTAAAGAAATACGGCGACTTGATTGAAGGGGTTCCTCTCCAAAACCTGGACGCGATTTTAGCCCGACTCGGCTAGCTAGTCGTTCTGTATAGAACTCCTTTAAAATAAAGGTGACAGCAGTCGGGCAATCACTTCTTTCCCCTTCTCCAATCGCGATCTTTGCTCAAATTCGGCTAATTTCAATTCATCGCTATCTTTTAAATCCATCCAAAAGTCATCTTCCAGACGATCAATCACGTCCTGATTAAACATAACCGCATTCAATTCAAAATTGCTAAAGAAGCTGCGCATATCCACATTGGCGGTTCCTACGGTTGCCATCATATGATCGATGATCATGACCTTGGCATGCATGAATCCTTTCCGATAGAGGTAGAACTGAACCCCGGCCTGCATGAGTTCTAATAAATAGGAGCGGGAGGCATATTGAACAATACGGGAATCTGCTTTGTAAGGAAGGATAATGCGGACATCCACACCGCTGAGAACGGCCGTTTTGAGCGCCATCGTTATGCTTGCATCCGGAATAAAGTAGGGTGTCGTCATATACACCCGCTTCTTGGCCGCAACAATTCCTGCAAAAAACATCTCCTGTATCGCATCCCAGTAAGCGTCCGGGCCGCTTGAAATCACTTGAACCAAGGAAGTCTCCGATTCGTGATGCTCCGGATACATGGAATCATCAGCCAAACGCTCCCCGCTTACGAACAGCCAATCCGTCATAAAAGTCGTCTGCAAGTAATACACTGAGTCCCCGTTCAGCATAAGATGCGTATCGCGCCAAAAGCCAAGCTTGGGGTCACCCCCCAGATATTCGTCTCCGATGTTAATACCCCCGACAAAACCAACCACCCCATCGATGACGATGATTTTGCGATGATTACGGTAATTCATTCGTTTATCGAAAAACGCAATAAGTGGTCTCAAAAAGGGATAAACCTCAATCCCCGCCTGTTTAAATCTATCGATATAAGCTGACGAAAGCGAGTAGGAACCGATTCCGTCATAAATGACGCGAACCTTCACCCCCTGCAACGCTTTGCGAATGAGGGCTTCTTGAAATCTGGTACCTATGGCATCATGCCGAATCGTATAAAATTCAAAATGAATATGCTTCTCGGCCTTCTCGATGGCTTCCAGCATCGCCTCATATGTGACATCCGCATTGGTCAGCACTTTCACTCGGTTGTTCGGCGAAATGGCCGAGCCCGGAATGTTATGAAGCAGCCCGCATAGCCGTGAATCCTCGAAGAGTTGATAGTGCTGCTCTTCGATTCTCTCCTGGTTGTGGCTTCCCCTGCCCAGCCACTGGTGTCTGGCTTCGGAACTTCTACGGCGCCCTTTACGTCGAACCGTTTTGCGCTGGGTGTATTCCTTGGCTAAGAAATAGTACATGAGGAAGCCGATGATCGGGAGAATAAATAAAACGAACAGCCATGCCACCGTCTTGGCGGGCCTTTTGTACTCACCAATCAATATCGTAGCTGTCTGAAAAATGAAAAGAAGCAGTACACCAACCATCCAAATCACGAGCTTCACCCCTCTTCGTAGCGCGAAAAACTTCCTTCTAATTCCTTGTCACGTTAGCTTTTGCCAAGGGCTTTCCCTCTATACTGATCTGCCTTCAAGTCATGGAAACAATAAAATTTTCCAACTTTCGTAATAAAATCCTTCATTTCGCAGAGAATAATAAACGCATTCCTATGATCATTCTGGCGGGAGGTGCCATTCGCATGGTCAAAACATCCAATCCATTGATGAAAAGTATCCTGCGCAAGCGCACATCAAACAAGCAGGAGGATTCTAGTGGCGAGCAAAAAGAACTACATGATTCGCTGGACTATCAATTCATCGAAGAGTTGAAGAAAACACCACTCTCTTTGCTATTGGATGATAATCACGCCTTCATTAAAGCCATTTTCCAGGACTGCTCCGATGTCGTCGTTCGCCAATTCGACATTGAGCCGAACATTCCCGCACTTCTGTTATTCGTTGACGGGCTCACGAACACCCAACTGCTGAATGACACGATGAAATCGCTCATGCTGATTGGCGGCGGAGAAACGTCCGTCCAGCGCATCGCAGACGCCATTCTCCCCGTCTCCCAAACACAGATCTCCGATAATTACGGAGACCTGCTCGTTTCCGTGCTGGGCGGGGACGCCGCCCTGCTCGTTGAAGGAAACGCGAAGGCGATCCTGCTCGGCATCCGCGGAACAGAAAAGCGCTCCGTTGCAGAGCCGGAGACGGAGACCGTCGTGCGCGGACCGAAGGAGGGGTTCGTGGAGAGCATTCGCACGAACACCTCGATGATCCGCCGCAAGCTGAAGACGCCCAGGCTGAAAATGAAGTCCATGTGCGTCGGCAAAGAGAGCAACACCAATCTCGTCATCTGTTACATGGATGACTTGGCGATGCCCTCCCTTGTCGAAGAAGTGGTCAAACGGCTGGAGCTCATCAAGATCGACGCGATTCTGGAGTCCGGCATGATTGAAGAGCTGATTCAAGACAATGCATACTCCCCCTTTCCGCAGATGCAGTATACGGAGCGGCCTGATGTTGTGGCCGGAGCCTTGATGCAGGGACGGGTGGCCATTCTCACGGACGGCACGCCGTTTGCGCTCATCGTGCCTTTTGTTTTCATCCAAACGATGCAGACGTCCGAGGATTACTATGAGCGGTTCCAAATCGGCTCTCTCCTAAGGATGCTTCGTTATGTTTTCGTCTTTTTATCGCTGACGACGCCCGCTTTGTATGTCGCGATAACGACGTTCCATCAAGAACTACTACCAACGACATTAATGCTAAGCGTTGCGGCATCCAGAGAAGCCATACCGTTTCCCGCGGCCGTAGAGGCCTTCATCATGGAGATAACGTTCGAGGCGCTGCGCGAAGCCGGCATCCGACTCCCCAAAGCGGTTGGTTCTGCGGTTTCCATCTTGGGGGCGCTGGTCGTAGGTCAGGCAGCCGTGCAAGCAGGGATTGTCTCTGCGCCAATGGTTATCGTTGTTTCCATTACCGGGATTGCTTCTTTCACAATCCCGCGCTTTAACGGCGCCATCGCCATTCGTATGCTGCGTTTCCCCATCCTTTTGGCGGGAGCGGTCTTCGGCTTCTATGGCATCTTCTTCTCGTTGATGATTTTAATCGGACATATGGCGAACCTCCGCTCTTTTGGCGTGCCTTACTTGTCACCTATCGGACCTCTATCCTCGGGCGATATCAAGGATGTATTCGTTCGTGCCCCTTGGTGGGATCTTAACAAACGTCCGGAATTCATGCCCGTTCAAGATGCTCACCGAATGGATGACAAACTCAGTCAACAGATCATGCAGGACGGAGGCCTAGACGGTAGCTCGATCCAGCATAAGCATCACTCCAGTGAGGAGGGCAATCAGAATGGTTCATCCTAGACGGCTATGCCAGCTCTTACCGCTCCCCCTCCTGATTGTCTGCCTGACAGGCTGCTGGGATCGAACTGAAACCAACGACATCGCGTTTGTTCTCACGTCTGCCGTCGACTTGGAGGATGACGGCAAATTTCGTGTCTCCTACATGCTGCCTCTCCCCGGTTCCATGGGCGGTGCAAGCGGCGGAGGCGGAGGCACCGCTGGCGGCAAGAGCTACTACATCGACTCCGATGTAGGCAATACGTTTCACGAAGCCAACACAAGGCTCCAGATGCGCATGTCGCGCCGTTTGTTTCTCTCCCATCGGAGGACGATCGTGATTGGAGAGAAGTTGGCCAAGAAGGGCATCGGTGTCATCTTTGACACCGTTCCACGCTCACCTGAAAGCCGGATGACATCCTTCCTCGTCATAACCAAAGGCAAGGGCTATGACCTGCTGAACACCGAGCCGAAATTCGAACGATTCCCGGCTGAAGTCATTCGGGAGCTGACGAAATCCAGGCAGTCCTTGGGTACTTCCACCAAGGATATTGGCATTACGTTGAGCTTCAACAGCGATCCAATCCTGACTTATTTGGAACCAAAGCAATCGCAAGCCTCCAAGGAACCTTCCCATGAAATTCAAATGATTGGGTATGGACAATTTAAAGGCGACCGCTTGGTTGGCATTTACAAGAACCACGAAGCAGAAGGGCTCATGTGGCTGAGGAATCATGTGAAAGAATATCTCGTTTCCTTCCCGCCAGAGGAGGGAAACGCCAACGAGATTTCCATTACAGTGACGAAAGGGCAGACGCAAATTAAACCTAGGCTTCAACAAGACAAGGTCATCTTTGATATCCTCATCGACGCGAACGGCTCTGTGAAAGAAGATCTATCGAATCTGGATCTGAACAAGGCCAAAGTGATGCGGAGAGTTGAGAAGCAACTTGCGGAACAAATTATCAAGTCTATTCAGGCGGCGGTTAAGCAGATGCAAAAAGAAGGAACGGACTCTGCTCATCTTGGTTTGACTCTTTGGCGAAGCCATCCGTATGAGTGGAACAATGGTATAGAAGCGAAATGGGAAGCTTATTTAAAGGATGCGGAGTTCCGCATTCACGTCAGTGCTACCATTGAAGAAACCGGTCTGATCAACAAAAATGTTATCAAAGAGGGGATGTAACCTATTGGATCGCATATTCATGATATGTTTTCTGATTACTATGGCAGGTTCGCTTCTCATCGATCGCAGGATGCTAAGGCAAGAGAAGGGCTCGATCAAGATCACCTATGGTTTTTTTACTTTTCTCACCCTAGGCCTCTTCTTCAGCAAGTACTTGCACTGGAAAGTCCCTATGCCTTCGCGTTTCTTTATTCATACCGTTTCCCCTTGGTTTGCAAGAATACTGGGCATCTAAGGGATAAGCATTAAGGGAAAAGGGTGGGATTCACCATGGATCGAAAACAAGTGATCAATCAGCGGCAACTCTCCTGGTTAGCGTCTTCTGTCATCACAAGCGGAGGGATTCTCACCTTGCAAAATGTGCTGATCCGTATCTCACAGATGGATGCTTGGTACAGCTATTTACCTTCTGTGTTCTATGTTTTTGGGGTGGCCAGCTTCTTTGGCTACATCACGAAACATTATCCGCAAAAACATATTTTTGAAATTACACAAGAATTGCTGGGCCGTGTTGGCGGTACCATCGTTAATCTAATTATGATATTTCATTTCTGGCAAATTGTGATGCGCGATATTTCTTCCGTATCCAGGTTTAGTACTACGCTGCTGCTTCACAATACACCACTTGAAATACTAACGCTGCTGCCTTGCCTGCTGCTGATTTATTTCGGCAAAAGCAGCGTGGAAGTGATCGCCCGGGTGAATGATTTATTCTACCCTCTCTTTGTCGTAACCGTGCTGAGTATGCCGCTCTTGTTGTCGAACGAGTTATATCTTCAGCTTATTACTCCTGCCATGACCATGCCGCTGCAGCATGTTGCCGCAGGCTCTATACTCACGATCGGCAATGCAGGAGATATCTTCATTCTCGGGGCTTTTCTTCATATGATGAGCAATTCCAACCAAGTCAGGTCTTCCATCCGACATGGCTCCCTGCTTGGCATTTTCCTGCTCACCATGGCGGTTTTCCTGATCTTGGTTGTTCTTGGACCCAAGATGCCCGGAAATTTCTTGTATCCCATATACAATTTGGTTCAAACGATTCATGTCACGGACTTTCTCGATCGTGTTGATCTCATCATCTTGATGATCTGGTATCCAACGGTGACTTGTAAAATGATTACGATCTATATGGCGCTTCTGCTAGGTATCTCTGCCATCCTGGATAAACGCAACTACCCGACGATTAACAAACCTGTTGCACTGTGCATTGTGATGACCACGTTATTGTCCTTCAGAAACACAACAGATCTATTAGCGTTCTCTAACTACAGCGCTCCAGTTTTCGCGCTGGCCTATCAGCCTCTGGTGATGGCTATTCTCGTCGTAGCCATCGCTCGGAAAAAACGCAAGTCGGGCAATCCAGCCTATATGAAAGACAGCTCGCCAAGCAGTCAGAATTCCAGCGTGCAAGCGTCTCAAAAAATTGGAAAACTTAGTCAACGTGTATCCTACAAGCACTGGCTTTGGGGAGGCAATGCCTTGATGATCCTTGCGGCTCTATGCTTGATGGTAGGACTTATGTTCAGTAAATACCATTCGGCCATCGGGAGCGTCTGCGCCATCATTTTCGCCATCTGCATGCTGCTGGCCTCGTTGACGACTTATATGGAGGTGAGCCAACTGAAACAATTGGAAGCCGGCAAATGATAGCGGGCATAAAAAAAAGCACCCGATTCACAGGTGCTTGCTCGGTTTAGACAGGAGCTGCCTGGTTTAACCGACTTTTGGCCACCTTCAGGTAGCCATGCATATTGAGGAATTCGCTATCGTTCGCGAAACGTAATTTAAGTGAACCTGCCGCCTCTTGGATGTAGGGTCTCAAGGCTGAAGCGCCACCGCCAATGACATAGAAGCATTGAATGTCAGGATATTTGCGCCAGCGTTTCTTGATCATCTCGATCATGCGCAAAGCTGCGCGCCGGAAGTGCTGATCCACGATCGGGCGGATGTCAACTTGACCTTCGCCAAGCAATTGAATCGTGAAATCACGTTGCTTAATACGCTGCACGAGCTTGGCTCGGCTTGGAAACACGTAGCTGTAAGCATCTTCCACATCGCGAATGATCGCATCCAGATACGTAGCGATGCCAATTTGCTCGCCATGGCTGAAATGATTATCAATCGCCATCCGTTTAATAACAGGGAAATCCGTCGTCAATGCGCCAATTTCACAAACGCCGATACAACCGTTGTAAATTTCTTCGTCCTTCACCATTAAACTGTCGTGGGTGGCCAGATGAAAAATAGCTGCGGCTCCTTCAATTGAAACAGCGACTTTGCGAATGGATACTTTAATTTTGCGGTTATGGAATTGCGGCGTGGATAGGAACGTAACTTCATGCTCGCCAAGTAACCTCTGTTCGAATTGTTGACTGTACTTCGCAAATGCACGAACGGGCAACCCCGTTCCCAGCGTGTACTCCACTTCATCCACGGCGCCGTAACCGCTGTTGAAGGCTTGAGTGGCGAGACCTTGGTAGGCCAACGCAGTAAGCGCGACAATAAGGGATTGATCCGAAACCGCTTTATTATCGGTGTCTTCCAGCTCCAGGTTGTCTTCGTGTTCCAGCGCAAGCTGACCGACGAAATAACGCTGATTTCTTTGAGAGAGAGAGGGACTGTAAATCATGACGTCTAGCGCTTTCCAAGGGGAATCCTCTTCCTGTAAAATGTGCCTTTCGTAACCCGGCGCAATAATGTTCGGGATGACTAAAGGATCCTTGGACCCATCGAGCACCAGCTTAATGCTGTCGTTACCAATATCAATACCTGCAAGCTTAATCATGCGTGCCTCCACTCCAAATCTACTGTCTTTCCTGTAATTGTTAAGAACATTCGATTATATCCGACACTATTCCTTCCTACTTTCGACTCATTTTGACTAGGACCAGTAGGTATAAGGAAGGTTTTTATCGGATCATGACGAATGATGTTGTTAGATAGACTTTACCAAATTCAACCACGATAAGGAGACAAATTAGCCTTTATGAAGCTCAAATGGAAGCCCAAAAAACTGACGCTGGTGATCATACCGGATGCCAATCAATCGGTCGTCAGGTTTCGAGTACCCCATTTATTCGCTTATATCGCAGCGGCCTGCTTTTCACTGCTGCTCCTTATAACCCTCATTACGTATGCCCTGCACGCGCAAACCACGAAAAAAGCCAACGCGCTGCAGGCTAAACTTAGCGGAGCGAGCCAGCAATGGAACGCGACTTTAACCTCGAAAGACAAAGCAATTGAACAGTTGCAAAATGAAGTCATTCAACTGTCCCAGCAAGCGGAGCAGATGAAATCGCAAGTCGAAGAAATGAAAAAATTCGAGAATGATCTCAAATCCATCGCGGGTCTCGATGCCAACGTAACCGGCAAAGCGGTCGCCAGCGCGACAGCAGCTAATGAAAACAAATCTACGGAGGAACAGACTCCCCCTGTTGCCACGAGCGGAATAGGCGGAAGTCCTAATCCAGCTTCTCAGGAAGCTATTATGCAGCTAGGCGAGCAGACATCCGCTTCTTTTACAGCGCTAAACAGCGAAGTGAAAGAACTGCAAACCAGTTTAACCGAAACGAAACAAAAGGTTGCCGATAAACAACACCAACTCGCTATAACGCCTACGCTGTATCCGACGAATGTGAGGATCGTCACGTCGACGTTTGGCTATAGAACCGACCCCTTCACACATAGCCCGAGCTTTCACTCCGGCATTGACTTCGGGGCCAGGGAGAATGATGCCGTCTACGCCACCGCTGATGGAAAAGTCGTCAGCACCGGAAAGGATATTTACCACGGCAATAACATTGTCATCGAGCATTCCAAGGGCCTACGCACTTGGTATATGCATTTAAATAAAATTCTTGTCAACAATGGAGACAACGTCACCAAAGGTAGTACTATAGGCCTAGTTGGTTCCACAGGACGCAGCACTGGCCCCCATCTTCATTATGAAGTGCTCAAAAATGGAGAAAGCATTGATCCTAAACCATATCTCAAAGCGAATCGAAAGGATGACTAGACATCATGTTTAAATCCAAGAAAAACCTTATGAATCCAAATACGACAGATACGTTGATTGGCGAAGGGACCACCTTTGAAGGACGAATTAAATCGGAAGCCAGCATTCGCATCGAAGGCGGCATCACAGGGGATATCGAATGTGCCGGGGATGTCATCATCGGGGAGCGCGGCGTCGTGAAGTCCAATGTTTCAGCCAGAGATGTCATTCTTGCAGGGAATGTCCATGGCAACATTATCACCAAAGGCAAACTGACCATAACGTCAACAGGATCGTTGCATGGCAACATTAGCGCTGCTTCTTTTATTATTGAAGAAGGTGGGCAATTCCAAGGAAACAGCAAGATGGAAACAACATCCGCTGCAGCAGCACCTCAACCTCAGCCAAAAAACGAGCCGGATAGCCATATGAATCCTCCTGCATCCACTACAAATGGCACCTACAAAGGAAATACCATTGCGATGTAAGTAAATGGAGCATCAACGCTGCCCCTAGGAGATGCGATAAGAGCATGGTATAATGGTTGGAAATTCATTTCTAACTGCAGGAGACAGCGCCTATGAAAGAACAAACGATACTTTTTGATCTTGATGATACATTAGTCCATTGTAATAAATATTTTGACGTCGTCATTGACCAGTTCGTTGATCTCATGCTGACCTGGTTTTCCGGACATGGGCTTAACGCGCAGGACATTAAACAAAAACAGCTCCAAATTGATCTCGCCGGCATTCATATCCATGGCTTCATGCCCGAGCGTTTTCCCAAGTCATTTGTTGAAACGTATCAATGGTTTAGCAGGCACTTCAACCGGAAAATGAGCGCTAAAGAAGAATCATGGCTGATGCAATTAGGTCATACCGTGTATGAATACACGGTCGAACCTTATCCGCTCATGAACGAAACACTCGATCAACTGCAGCAGGATGGCCATCGTCTCTTCCTGTACACAGGCGGCGATGCATCGATTCAAATGAAAAAGGTCAAGGACCTAAGCCTGGACACCTATTTTCATGACCGAATCTTCGTAACCGTGCATAAGACCAAGGAATTCATGGAAACGATCATGCATGAGCAAGGTTTTGATCGCAAACATACGTGGATGATTGGCAACTCCGTCAAAACGGATGTGTTGCCTGCCCTCCATGCAGGGATCCACTCCATTCACATTCCTGTTGAACAGGACTGGGCTTACAACACAGGTACGATCGATATCAAGCCTCAAGGAGCGTTCTACCAGCTCGGTTCCTTGCAAGAAGTTCCAACCACTATTCAGTCGTATATCAAGAAATAAATAAGACGCTAACGTAAAAAAGGCTGTCCCCAAGTCATGAATTGACCAAGGGGCAGCCTTATTTTTTAGGGGAACCTTACTTGTTTACGCCGCCACATCGCGTCTCCGAAATATTTCCCAGGAAAGCAGAATGAACAGCAGGAAGTAGACAACCAGAACGACAATGGAAAATCCAAGTGTCATGCCTTCCGCAAGCGGCGGCTGCCCCTTTAAGTAGGGCGTAAGATCCGTATTGGCAAATAAGAAGTATTTGCCCCAGCTGTATCTCAGGAGCAGCATGGTAATGATCTGTCCGGCGAACATGATGAAGATACTGAGACCGATGGCCAAAGAGGAACTGCGGAATACGGTCGATATCATAAATGCCAACGTTACAATCATCACGAGCTCAATCAACTTCAACCCATAAGTAGCTAGCGTAAACACCAGCATGCTCCCTTCATGCACTTGCCCTTCTGCATCCACTTTCAGGTGAGGAAGTCCAAGGTTCTGGAAGCCGTACAGGAACCCATTCACAATGAGAGCCGTAACAAACAACACAATCAACAGGGTCACAGCAAACAGGAGCGTCGTTAGATATTTGGACAGAAGAATTTTGGCCCGGCTCGCTGGACGAATAAGCAGCAGCTTGATCGTTCCCCAAGTGAATTCGCCAGCCACCATGTCCCCGGCAATAATGACGGTAAACAGCGTCACTACGATGATTATGCCAGAGGCCCTAATGGCTCCGCCCCAGAGCGTGTTATCCGTAGGAGGATAATTATGGTCCAACATGTATTGTTGAAGCGCGATTTCTTCCTTCATCTGCTGTTTGAATTTGTCCGGAAGATCGTTGTTTTCCAGCTCTTTCTTATTATGCTCAATCGTTTCTGCAGCGCTAACCTTCCATTTATCGCTTGCGTCTTCATCCGTACCCGGATGAGAAACGAGACCAGCCAAGACGACAATAGCGATCAGCAGCAGGGCCAGTATCCAAGTACGCAGCCTGCGATAAATTTTCATCTGTTCATTCTGGATTAAATTAAGCAATCGGATCACTCCCTGTCATCTCTAAGAATTGATCCTCCAGCGACTTCGTTGCCGTACGGATTCCATAAACCGCAATGCCTGCCTCTACAAAACGTTTGTTCCATAGGGCCGTTTCTT
Source organism: Paenibacillus sp. WC2504 (assembly GCF_052682475.1). Lineage (NCBI taxonomy): Bacteria > Bacillati > Bacillota > Bacilli > Caryophanales > Paenibacillaceae > Paenibacillus > Paenibacillus sp. WC2504. Next base: position 945,439 of record NZ_JBQZFH010000001.1, on the reverse strand, counting down.
CCTTATCCAGCATCAGGATCAGTTCATCGCCCTCCGCCTCAGCCTTCACAGAATGTGAAGCAGCCAAAGCCAATGCCTTATCCGGCGACGACACTTCAAAAGCCACATGGAGCTTGCCGTCCGTCCTAGCGTACTCTTTGATCAATCTAACATCGACTAACTTCCCATTCTGTATAATGGCAACCCGGTCGCACATGAGTTCCATCTCGGCCAGCAGGTGACTGGATACAATAACCGAGATGCCATCCTCGCGCGTCAACTTGCGCAAATGATCGCGCAGCTCACGAATACCGGCTGGATCCAGGCCGTTCGTAGGCTCGTCCAGAATCAGCACATCCGGCTTATGCAGCAAGGCTTGCGCAATACCGAGTCTTTGGCGCATGCCCAAAGAGTAGGTTTTCACCTTATCATGAATCCGGTTTTCCATGCCTACAAGCTCAATGACCTCTTCAATGCGGTCCTCTCCTATTCCCGGAAACATTCTGGCGTAATGGACCAAATTGTGGTAGCCACTCAGAAACTTATACATTTCCGGATTTTCAACAATCGCGCCGACATGGCGAATCGCTTGTTCGAAATGGGTCCGAATCGAATAACCGCCAATCCGGATATCTCCTTCCGTGATCGACATGAGTCCAACCATCATTCGTATCGTTGTTGTTTTACCGGCCCCATTCGGGCCTAGAAATCCAAAAACTTCCCCCCGTGGGACGTCGAACGTTAATTGATCAATAATCGTCTTCGTACCGATTCGTTTGGTTATCCGCTCAATTTGTACAATCGGTGACTGATCTTGCACTGCTGCTGCCATGTTTTATCGCTCCCTACCGCTATAAGTCATAAGAGTCATACCTGATTACTGCTGACAATATGACTGCGCTCACTATGGATTTTTCCAACAATTATGTACAATGATCTTATACGATTTTACCTAGAAGGAGTTCCTCTATGATTCAAAGAAGACAGTGGCATGGCGTGGAGTGGTCCTTATTTATCGTTTTGACCGGCTCTGTACTGCTAGGCCTGCTTTACGCGCTGCTCCATATGAACGAAAACGAGCACGGTAATATCTTTTTAACCATATTTGCCCTGCTTCTATCCTATGGTATTCCTTTTTTATTTTGGAGGCCTACCTACATTAACACAACACTGTACCCGATTTCCGTAATCCTCACAGGTATTCCTCTACAAATCTATCTATCATGGATGCAAGAAGATGCCTACCTTACTATTAATTGCCCATTAATGGTCATTGGATTCCTTACCGATCGAAAAAACGCTTGGTGGGCCGCTCCAATCTCGCTTGTCGCGATGCCTGTTGCCTATTTCCTGATCCTTCATCGGGATATGGGTATGGGTGTTAGCGAGCTGTTCAGCATCATCCTGAATGCGGTGTTGTTTTTCGCGATCGGCCTTAGCTTGCAGAGAGTTGTAACTTCTAACGAAAAAACGGAAAAGCTTTTAGCGGAAAATCAACGACAATACTATCTTATTCATGAGCAAAATAATGCCTTAGAGCAGTACGCCAACCAAATCGAGCAGTTGACCCTGCTGGAGGAACGCAATCGGATGGCTCGGGAGCTGCACGATACCGTCGGGCACACCTTTACTTCCGTCATCATGGGCATGGACGCTGTTTCCTATTTAATAGAGGCTGCGCCTGATAAAGCCAAAGAAAAGCTGGACGTCCTGCGGGGCGTAACCCGCAACGGATTGGAAGAAGTGCGGCGCAGCATTCATCAAATGGTGCCCAAAGAAGGCGATATGCTGCTCTCGCAGCAATTAACGAGGCTGGCTAACGAGTTTGCCCTCCATACCGGCACCCAGATCCGGTTCACGACTATCGGGGAGGAATTTGAGATTCCGAAACAAACCAAGCTCTCGCTCATTCGCTGCTTGCAGGAGTCCTTAACCAATGCCAAACGGCATGGCCGCGCAACTACGGTCGAAATCAAGCTCAACTATGTGGATGATGGGGTCGGTATCCGCATTGAAGATGATGGCGTCGGCACCGAGCAGCTCAAAGTCGGTTTCGGGATTAATGCCATGCAGGAACGGATCTTTGCGCTGCAAGGAACGTTACAGGTAAGTTCAACCGTCGGTCAGGGAACCGTTGTCGAATGTTTCATTCCTGCTAAGCGTTTGTCTTCTTTTTAAAAGCTTTCTTCCAAGCTGCTAGCCGTGAATGATACAATATGCCTAACAACACACAAGCAAGTTAAGCTAGGAGGAGTCCCGTATGAACCCTGCCCCACTGAAACTGCTCCTGGTCGACGACCAGGATTTAATACGAGAAAGCCTTCACATTGTGCTGGGCATGGACCCGGACATTGAAGTCGTAGGCTTAGCCGAGAATGGCCATATCGCCATCCAGCAGTGCGAAGAGCATCAGCCTGATGTTGTCCTGATGGATATTCATATGCCCGTCATGGATGGAGTCGAAGCGACACGCAAAATTAAGGAGACATGGCCGCAAATCCGTGTCATTATCCTGACCACCTTCCAGGAGATCTCCTATGTCGTTGACGCCTTGGGAGCGGGAGCTGAAGGCTATCTGCTCAAGGCCATTCATCCGAAGGATTTGGCCGCCGGCATCAAATGGGTGCATCAAGGCGGCACCCTCATCCCGCAGGATATCGCGAGAATGCTCGTCCAGCAAGCCAAAGGCGCTGCCGAGCCAACCGTTCGTGATACGGAGGTTTCAAGACCGGCCAGAGAGGAGCCGGCTCGCACTGACGCTTACGGACTGAGCGAGCGCGAAGTGCAGGTGCTGCACTGCATCGCTGACGGGCTGAACAACCGGGAGATTGCCGAGAAGCTTTTCCTGTCCGAAGGTACAGTGAAAAATTACATTTCCAGCATCTACTCCAAAATGGACGTGCGAGATCGCGTGCAGGCTTCTAAAAAGGCGCATGAGGAAGGTATGATTTAGGCCGCTTAAAAGCGAACAACAGCGATACAAGAGTAGATCTTGTATCGCTGTTGTGTTTGTTTGGAGCGGGACCAGCGGGACCGGTTGCTGAGATTCGTCGTTCGAGCTAACCGCGAGCACCGCAACCGACTGATTCATAAGCGGTCCACAAACCGCTTTTCACTATTCAAAAAGCCTCTCCAGAAATCCCTTTTTTCTCTTGCGGATTTTCCGGTAACTTTTCACACGAGAATAAGTAGGCTGCTGCTCCACCGGTGGCTGCTCTTCCGAAATTAGAGCCAATGCTGTTGACGGCGTTGCTTCAATGTTCTGCAGCTGTGTCCGTTCCTCCTCCACCGAGACGTCCTGTCTTCCGGCAACCCGGTGAATGATCTGCTCATAAAGCTTATGTTCCATTTGGTGATTCATTTGCCGAAGCAGCTGTTCCTGCTGCTTGTTATGGAGCTCAAGGTGCTCATGAAGCTGAGATTGAAGATCGGCAACCTGCCGGGAGAGCAGCAAGACTGCTTTTTGAAGATCAATCACATGCTGCGTTCCTATAGGTTCATCCGCATCAAAATCGAGAGTGCCCTCGCCATTCTCGGCCAGAAGCGCATAAAGTTCTGCCGCCTTTATGAGATCCTCTTTCTTCATGTGCTTCCTCCAATTCCGGTTCGATTCTAGGCGTCCGTGCTCGTCCGACGTTAACCTGTTCCCTCTATTGTACATGATGCTCACGAATTGTTCACCTTTTTGATTGTCTGCAATCTACTCAACCTAAGAAATTAACAGAAGGGGCATGTTCCTATGCACATTGATGCACCACTCAAAAAGAAACCACGCGTTCTGGACTCCTTCCTACTTCCTTTTATCCAATCGCGCTCCTTTCCTTATTTATGGCTAAGTCAACTCATTTCTATGCTTGGCGGTTCCGTTACAACCGTTATTTTACCGATGGTCGTTTATTCGCTCACGGGGTCAACGACGATGATGGGCTTGGTCATGAGCGCCTACATGCTGCCTTATGTCCTCATGCTCCCCCTTTCGGGATGGATTGTCGACCGTTATGATCGCGTGAGAATTATGATGCTTTCCGATATCGTCCGCTTCATCGTCATGTTGGCTATAGCCGTACTTATTTTCTCAGACGTCTTGTCCGTCCCTATGCTTTTTGGCTTGGTAAGCCTTTATGGCCTTATGGAAGGGCTTTTTCAACCTGCATATTCCGCCGTACGCGCGACCGTCTTCACGCCAGACATTCGCAATGCCGCCAATGCGCTGACACAAGTGAGCAATCAAGGGGTCAGACTCATTGGACCTGTCCTAGGCGGGCTTATCGTTTCCTCCATGTCCGCCAGTTACGGGTTCGGCCTGGACGCGCTGACCTACCTAATTTCCTATCTGTGTCTGCTGGTATTAGTAAAAAAATCGCTAATTTCGCATCAAAATAAGCCGGAAACTTCAACAAGCAATTCTACCTTCACTTGGAAGCGCGAATTCCTTGAAGGTATCACCATCCTCAAAGGTCATCCCTGGCTCTGGATCACGATCCTCGCCTTTTGTTTCATTAATATTTGCTATACGGGCATCATTGTCATTCTCATCCCATGGTTGTTCAAGGTTCATCTTGGGCTCGATCCACTCGCGTATGGGATAGGCATCACATGCTCCGGAGTTGGAGCTATTGCAGCAGCACTTCTCTTTGGGTCTAAAAGGCAGTGGCATCACCGGGGCATAATCGCCTATGGCGCAGTGATCTTAAGTGGCGTTGCACTGCTGACGATGACTTTCATAACGTCACCTATTGCGCTCTCGCTGCTCATGGCCGTCGAAGGCTTCGGGCTGATGATCTTCGGTCTCATCTGGGAGACCAGCCTTCAGGAGCTAGTGCCCCCCGAAGCTTTCGGGCGGGTGGTCAGTTTGGATTTGTTAGGCTCTTTCGCCTTACTGCCGCTGAGCTATTTCCTTGTCGGCTGGATTGCTGATCAAATTGGAGGCGTGATCACCATCACGATATTTGCTTCGATCGGCCTGGCCATTGTCGCCAGTGTGCTTTGTGTGCCGGCTATTCGGCGGTTTCAGTAGACGATTCGGACTCAGAATCCGTTATTTTAGAAATTCGGCAGCCTATTTGGAACTAACGGACTGGGTGGGCGTTAACTGTGAACTTTAGAGCAGTATTAAGTAATTTCAAGGCTGTTAGCGTCTCCTGGGTCCGTTAGAACTTGTATCCGGCCAAAATACGGTAAATAAGGTCGCCCCAGTCCGTTAGAGGAGTTGCCCGGTACGAGCCAATGCTTGTTAAGAGCCTGGTTGGAGCGAATTTTTGAGGTGGAGAACACCAGCGCCGCTAAAAATTCAGCGTTACTGAGACACTTTGCGGAGGGGAGCCTCATACTAACGTCAAAGTAGACAACGATACAAATTTGAGGATCTACTGGCCGCTATTCCATCAAATTCCGCCCGTTTCCGCGTTCAGGCGGAACTACAGGGCGTTATTTGACCGCCTAACCCCGTTTTCTTTAAGAAGACGGACAAATAGCGGCCCACAGTTCCCCTACACGCGAAATAGAGCCTATTTTGATGAAATAGCACCCTGTAGTTCCCCCCCTGCCAGAGAGGAACCGCCAATCGATAGCAGCACACCCTTCAAGGGATGGAGTGCTCAGCTCAACATACAAAAAGGAAGGCCCTAAACCAAGGGACCTTCCTTTCCTATTTTCCATCCTATGGTAAATTCGACGAACCCATCAAATAACGATCAACCTCACGTGCCACCGCACGCCCCTCATTGATCGCCCAGACAACAAGACTTTGACCGCGTCGCATGTCACCAGCGGCAAAAACGCCTTCCACGCTCGTCGCAAACTTGCCATACTCCGCTTTCGCATTGGAGCGCTCGTCTTTGGCGACGCCAAGCTGATCCAGCACCGTGTTCTCCGGTCCTGTGAAACCCATCGCGATCAGGACCAGCTGCGCTGGATACACCTTCTCGCTGCCGGGCACTTCCACAGGGACGAACGCGCCCTTCTCGTTCTTTTGCCACTCGATCAGCACCGTGTGCAGCTCTTTCAAGTTGCCGTGCTCATCCCCCACGAACTTCTTCGTGTTGATTAAGTACTGGCGCGGGTCTTCGCCTTGAACCGCAGCAGCCTCTTGTTGACCGTAGTCCACTTTGAGGACCTTCGGCCACTCTGGCCAAGGATTGTTCGCCGGACGCGTCTCCGGGGACTTCGGCATGATCTCGAACTGTGTCACGCTTTTGCACTTGTGGCGCAAAGAAGTGCCCACACAGTCCGTCCCCGTATCGCCGCCGCCGATCACGATAACGTCTTTGCCTTCCGCGGAAATAAATTCACCGTCGGCATGTTCGGAATCCAGCAAGCTTTTCGTGTTCTTGCTGAGGAATTCCATCGCCAGGTGGATGCCGCCAAGCTCGCGGCCTTCAATCGGAAGGTCGCGGCCCTTGGTGGCGCCGCCGCACAACACGATGGCATCGAACTCCTCTTGAAGCTTCTCGATCGGATAGTTCACACCGACGTGGGCGGAGGTGATGAACGTGACCCCCTCTGCTTCAAGCAGGTCCACACGGCGCTGGACGTACTTTTTGTCCAGCTTCATGTTCGGGATGCCGTACATCAGCAGTCCGCCCACACGGTCCGCGCGCTCGAACACCGTCACCCAGTGTCCGGCTTTGTTCAGCTGCGCTGCGGCAGCGAGCCCGGATGGACCCGAGCCTACGACGGCAACCTTTTTGCCTGTGCGCACTTCAGGCGGCTCCGGCCTGATCCAGCCTTCTGCGAAGCCTTTATCAATAATGGCTTTCTCGATGCTTTTGATCGTAACCGGCGTGTCCTTGAGCCCCACTGTACAGGAACCCTCACATGGCGCAGGGCACACACGTCCCGTGAATTCCGGGAAGTTGTTCGTCTTGTGCAGACGATCGAGCGCTTCCCGCCATTGTCCACGATACACGAGATCATTCCACTCCGGAATGAGATTATTAACCGGGCAGCCGGCAGCCATGCCGCTGATCAAAGCTCCCGTGTGGCAAAACGGAATGCCGCAATCCATACATCTTGAACCTTGCGTCTGCAATTTATCATCCGTCAGCGGTGTCGCGAACTCTTTCCAATGGCCAATACGGACCAGCGGAGCGGCTTCGGTGGCCACTTCTCGGCGATGTTCTATAAAACCCGTTGGTTTACCCATGAACGTTTAGTCCCTCCTAAGAGTTTTGCTTTAGCAAAACTTACGTCGTAAGCCTCTGCTCCGATTCGTTAGTTTCCACCGACACGGGAAACATCCCGCATATTTGCCTCGAAAGCAACCATGATGGCCTCTTGCTGGCCAAGTCCGGATCGTTTCACCTTCTCGATGGCATCAAACATCCGCTTGTAGTCCTTCGGTATCACCTTCACGAACTTCCAAACGTATTCATCCCAGTGCTGTATGACGCGGTGGGCAACGCTGCTATCCGTAAATGTCGCATGATGCTGAATCATCGTTCTCAGTTCGTTCATTTCAAAAGCTTCTTCAACCTGCTCGAGATGGATCATCTCTTTGTTAACCTTGTCGGCAAAATCGCCATTCTCATCCAGCACGTAAGCAATTCCGCCGGACATCCCTGCCGCAAAGTTACGACCGGTCGATCCTAACACAACAACACGTCCGCCTGTCATATATTCACAGCCATGATCGCCTACGCCTTCGACAACTGCCCGCACACCGCTGTTTCTTACACAGAAGCGCTCGCCGGCAATACCTCGAATGTACGCATCACCATCGGTAGCCCCATAGAAAGCTGTGTTTCCAATAATTACATTCTCTTCCGGGACAAAAGCAGATTGGGAAGGCGGGAAAATGACCAGTTTACCACCGGATAACCCTTTCCCCACGTAATCGTTGGCATCGCCTTCCAACGAGAGCGTAACCCCCTTCGGCACGAAAGCGCCGAAGCTCTGGCCGGCCGAGCCGTTAAAGTGAAGGCGAATCGTGTCGTGAGGCAAGCCCTCTACGCCATGGCGGCGAGTGACTTCACTGCCGACAATCGTGCCGACAACGCGATTCGTATTGGCGATGTCCATGCTCGCATGCACATGTTCCTTACGCTCAATCGCAGGTTCGCAGATCTCAAGCAGCTTCGTAACGTCCAAAGAGCGATCCAATCCGTGATCCTGCGGCATTTGGCAGAATCGGCCCACATTTTCGCCGACATTCGGCTGATGCAGAAGCGGCGATAAATCAACGCCTTTGGCTTTCCAGTGCGCCACAGCTTGCTTGGACTCAAGCACATCGGTACGTCCAACCATTTCCTCAATGGTTCGGAAGCCAAGCTCGGCCATCAGCTCACGCACATCCTGCGCGATGAAGGTCATGAAATTCACCACATGCTGCGGATCGCCGGCAAATTTCTTGCGCAGCTCCGGATTTTGCGTAGCCACTCCAACCGGACAAGTATCCAGATGGCACACGCGCATCATCACGCAGCCAATTGTAATAAGCGGAGTCGTCGCGAAGCCGAACTCCTCGGCACCGAGCAGCGCAGCTACGACCACGTCGCGCCCTGTCATCAGCTTGCCGTCCGTCTCGACGGTGATACGGCTGCGCAGGTCATTGAGAACGAGTGTCTGATGCGTTTCCGCAAGACCGAGCTCCCAAGGCAGTCCCGCGTGACGGATACTCGTCTGCGGTGACGCGCCCGTTCCTCCGTCGTAGCCGGAGATAAGGACGACGTCCGCTTTCCCTTTGGCTACGCCGGCAGCGATGGTGCCAACCCCAACTTCGGATACCAGCTTAACGCTGATACGTGCACGCGGGTTGGCATTCTTGAGATCGTGGATCAGCTCTGCGAGATCCTCGATCGAATAAATATCGTGATGCGGCGGTGGCGAAATCAAACCTACGCCTGGCGTAACCCCGCGAACCTCGGCCACCCAAGGATACACCTTGGTGCCCGGGAGCTGGCCGCCCTCGCCGGGCTTCGCGCCCTGCGCCATCTTGATCTGAATCTCGTCGGCATTGACGAGATAATGGCTTGTGACGCCGAAGCGGCCGGACGCCACCTGCTTGATCGCGCTGCGGCGCAAGTCGCCGTTCGCATCCGGCGTGAAGCGCTCCGGATGCTCGCCGCCCTCGCCGGTGTTGCTCTTGCCGCCGATGCGGTTCATCGCGATCGCGATCGTCTCATGCGCTTCTTTGGAGATGGAGCCGTAGGACATGGCTCCCGTCTTGAAGCGCTTAAAAATCGACTCGATCGGCTCCACCTCTTCGATCGGGATCGGCCCGCGGCCTGCTTTGAAGGTCAGCAGTCCGCGCAAAGCCATATATTTCTCATCTTCGCGTTTGATGAGCTTCGCAAAGTTCTTATACTGGGCGTAATTGTTCGTGCGAACCGCCGATTGAAGAGCATGCACGGTTTCCGGTGTGTACAGGTGGTCTTCCCCGTCCCGGCGCCACTGCAAATCACCGCCGGTATCGAGCACCTTATCGCGCCCCTCCTGCTCAGAGAAAGCACGCTGGTGGCGAAGCACCGCTTCCTTAGCCACAACATCGATTCCTACACCGCCAACCGGCGTATAGGTCCAAGTGAAATATGCATCAACCAGCTCTTGGCTGAGGCCGATCGCTTCGAAAATTTGCGCCCCACGATAACTTTGAATCGTGGAGATGCCCATTTTCGCCAAAACCTTCACGACGCCTTTGGTCACTGCCTTGATGTAGTTATAAGTTGCTTTATCATGATCAATGCCGACAAGCTGATTGCGTCTGATCATGTCATCTAACGTTTCCAAAGCCAAATACGGATTGATCGCACCTGCGCCATAGCCAAGCAGCAAAGCAAAATGATGCACTTCGCGCGGTTCGCCCGACTCGACAAGCAAGCTGACTTTGGTCCGAGTCCCTTGGCGAATCAGATGGTGATGCAGTCCTGATGTTGCCAGCAGTGCTGGGATCGGCGCCTTTTGCCCGTCCACGCCGCGATCCGAAAGAATTAACAAGGAAGCGCCATCTTGGATCGCCCCGTCCGCAGCAGCATAAAGGGCTTGCATCGCGCTTTCCAAGCCAGCCGTGCCTTGAGCAGCCTCGAACAAGGTAGGAAGTGTTACCGTCTTAAAGCCGTCACGCTGAATATGACGCAGCTTCGCCAATTCTTCATTGGAGAGGAACGGCGTTTTCAACCGAATTTGACGGCAGCTCGCCGGCTCAGGGCTTATGAGATTGCGCTCTGGCCCGATCGTTGTGCCCTGCGCTGTGATGATTTCTTCGAAATTGGCATCGATCGGCGGATTCGTGACCTGTGCGAACAATTGTTTAAAGTAGTTGTATAGCAGTTGCGGCCGATCGGACAACACGGCAAGCGGAGCATCCGTACCCATAGATCCGATAGGGTCTACGCCTGTTTTGGCCATAGGCTCAAGAATTTTACGCAGTTGCTCAAATGTGTAGCCAAAAGCTTGCTGACGCTGCAAGACCGTGTCATGATCGGAACCAAGCACGATAGGCGCATCATCCAAGTCCTCCAATGAAACAAGATGTTCATTCAACCAGTCACGATAAGGCTGCTCGCCGGCAATGCCGCTTTTAATTTCTTCGTCGGCTACAATGCGGCCTGATACGGTATCAACCAGCAGCATGCGACCCGGTCTAAGGCGATCTTTGTACAAAATCCGCTCAGGCTCAATGTCCAAAACGCCAACTTCTGAGGCCAGAACGATGAGATCATCCGTAGTGACATAGTAACGCGATGGACGCAAACCATTACGGTCAAGGATAGCGCCAATCTGACTGCCATCCGTGAAGGCAATTGCTGCCGGTCCGTCCCACGGCTCCATGAGTGTGCTGTGGTACTCGTAGAACGCTTTTTTGGCGTCATCCATCGACTCATGTTTGGACCACGGCTCAGGCACCATCATCATCGCCGCATGCGGCAGCGAACGTCCTGAAAGCATGAGGAACTCAAGCGTATTATCAAACATTTGCGAATCCGATCCGTCGGTATCAATAATAGGAAGAATGCGTTTGAAATCTTCGCCAAACAGTTCCGAATCGCACATCGCCTGACGTGCATACATCCAGTTCACATTTCCACGCAGCGTGTTGATCTCACCGTTATGAATCAGATAGCGGTAGGGATGCGCACGCTCCCAGCTTGGGAATGTGTTCGTACTGAACCGGGAGTGAACGAGCGCAAGCGCGGTCTCCACCTTCTCGTCCTGCAGCTCCATGTAGTAAGCGTCGACTTGCTTAGGCGTCAACATCCCTTTATAAACGATTGTTCGGCTAGACAAGCTAGAATAGTAAAATTGCGAATCCTGAATCGACGACTTGATAGCGTTTTCAGAAAGTTTACGTATGACGTACAGCTTCCGTTCAAAATCGAGATTGCTCGCCACATCCGAACTTTCTCCAATAAATACCTGGCGTACGAAAGGTTCTGCCGACTGTGCGGATTCTCCAAGTGAGCTGTTATCTGTAGGAACAGTTCGCCAACCTAAGAATTGCTGACCTTCCTCGCTAACAATGCGCTCAATGATTTTCTCGCATGCTTGGCGCGCCTCCAGATCTTGAGGCAAATAGACCATACCTACACCATAGTGACCTGCTGCAGGAAGCTTGATGTTTTCCTCCGCACAAGCAATTTGGAGATACGCGTCCGGAATTTGCATCAAAATTCCCGCTCCGTCGCCTGTGTTCTGCTCACTGCCTTGACCACCGCGATGATCTAAATTGCAAAGTACACGAAGCGCTTGCTTGACGATTTCATGCGATTTAACACCTTTAATATTGGCTACAAAGCCGATACCGCAGGCATCACGCTCGAACTGAGGATCGTACAATCCTTGCTTGGGAGGTAACCCGTTTTTGGTCATGTTGTGCAACCTTTCTTTTCTGGTTTTTGGACACACTTTGTCCAATGTACGCTTTAAAGTATTAAATTGTCGAATCATGGTGACGCCTATTTCACTCAAATATATTGAATAGTACAAATTGGTGAAATAGTCTCAATATTTTTTATATTATATTAACACCAGAAATAGTATAGTTCAATCTAATTGTAAAGGTTTTCATTTTAATATTTTTATAAGATAGTCCTAAAAAAAGGAAGTGGCGGCCAAGTATCGCTATCCGCTTTATTTTTCAATGGAGGAACTTCAACTTAAACCGCGATTCCGCCCATAATTAACAAGTGCAGCTGCCGCTGCCAGCCCCGCATGAAAGAAGCATCCACAGCTTGTTGTGCATGTTTTACGCTGCCTTTTCATACGCTCATGATAGCGAACTTTCTATGTTTCATGCTATGATAGCTAATGCGCTGAAATGAAATATACATCCAGATTCCACAGCCTAGGAGGAACGCTGCTTTGAGTCTACAGCATACTTTTTCGACTGGGATGATTTGGGAGCCCCTTTATAAGTGGCATATACCAGCCCATCCGGTTGAAGTCCAGCTTTTCCGATCGCAGCCGGTACGCCGTTTGAAGTTTTTGCATCACTTCGGAGCTTCCGCGCTTTTTTCGCCAATGACCCATTCACGGTTCGAGCACACTGTTGGTGTGTGGTCCTTGATGGCCCATTTTTGCCCGGACGAGCCCTTGCTTCGCATAGCTGCACTTTTGCATGACATCGGCCATTTGCCCTTTTCGCATGCGGTGGAACGAACACTCGGTTATGACCACCATCAACATACAGAGCGACTGATCCTGAACGGACTCGTTGCCGACATCCTGACTGAGCATGGCATCTCTCCAGCAGCGATTGTATCCATTTTGAATCAGGACAGCCCTTTAACGAACAAAACTTCCTTGATGGGCCTTGATCATCTGGACAGTTTTTTGCGGGATACGCATTATGCCGGGCTGCAGCTCATGCCGCCTTCCGATCTCGTCCGTAAGCTGCGCCTTCGCGGCAATTATATAGAAACAGATGAAGAAACGGCAGCTGCGCTTATTCATGCGGTCGTGGAGGACCACCGTATTTTCCTTAGCCCTCCCTTCCTTGCCATGGATGCGCTGCTCGCCAAAGCGGTGGCTCATCACTGCGAAACGAACCCGGGTATGAAAGAAAAGCTTCCATCCCTTTTGGATCATGAGCTCATTCAGGAGCTGCTGCAAAGTGCAAACCCGGTGGCTAAGGACACGATGCATGTTTTAATGTACGAACCCCATCGCATTCAGATTACGGAAGAGCCGGTGAAGGGCAGTATTGAAGTCAATATTCGTAAAATATACAAGAAACAGCCGCTGATCGGCGACAAACCGGCTTCGGAAACAAGTTTCCAGGCCGCCGTGAAATTAGAAGAGCTTCAATCTCTTTCAGCTACTTATTTTTTTAACATATAGTCATACATCCATTCGATCCTAGATCTTCAGAGGGGACTGGCCCAGCTTGGCAAAATTATATTTCCGTTATGGTACGATGAACAGCGGCAAATCCATTGAAGTACTGCGCGTTGCGCATAATTATGAAGAACAAGGTAAAAAAGCGCTCCTCCTGACATCCGTCGTTGATGACCGTTTTGGTGTTGGCAAGGTCGTATCCCGAATCGGCATGCAAAAAAATGCCATTGTGGTAGACGATACTTTGGACATGGTTGAACTGGCGCAAATAGAGTCTCCTAACTGTATCCTTGTGGACGAGGCGCAATTCTTAACCAAAGGACAGGTCGCGCAATTGATCACGATTGTTGATGACTTGAACATCCCTGTTATCGCATATGGCTTGCGGGCGGACTTCATGGGGCAACTCTTTGAAGGAAGCATGGCACTGATTGCGGCGGCGGATACGATTGAGGAAATTAAAACGGTCTGCTGGTATTGCGACAAGAAAGCGATCATGAACATGCGCTGCAAGGATGGAGAGCCTATCTTCCACGGTGAGCAGATTCAAATCGGCGGCAATGAAAGTTATGTCCCTGTCTGCCGCAAATGCTACGCATCGAAGCTGAAAGCAACGCTTAACTGTTAACTTGTAGGGATTTCCCCGCAAATTACGTCTAATCTATGAATAAGATTGATATGGTTGTCAAAGAAAGGTGAGTTCCTTGCGAAAAAAACGGATTTTGCTCTTATCTGAGGGCTTCGGGAAAGGTCATACACAAGCTGCACACGCACTTTCCGTTGAGCTGAGACAAAACTCATCGGAAATTATTACACGCGTTCTTGAGCTCGGCGCATTTTTGCACCCTACCCTTGCACCTTGGATCTTCTCGGCATACCGCCGCACGGTTACTTCACAACCCAAACTCTATGGTATGCTTTACCGCAATCAATATGAAAAGTCACTGGGCCGCTTTGCAGGACTCTTCCTGCACCGGATGTTTTATTCCCAAACCAAAGCGATTATCAAACAGCTCAAGCCGGATATTATCGTGTGTACGCACCCTTTTCCAAGCGCGATCGTTTCACGATTGAAACGCGCCGGACTTACGGTGCCTTTGTTCACCGTGATTACCGATTACGATGTCCACGGTGCATGGATTGACTCTGCCGTAGACAAATACCTGGTTTCGACGCCGAAGGTGCAAGAGCGTCTCATCGCCCGCGGCGTACCGGAGACGAACATCGAAGTTACAGGCATCCCCGTCCACCCTGACTTCCATCTCGAGCATAGCAAAGTGCAGACCCGCAAACAGTTCGGGCTTAACGCCATGCCTACAGTGATGGTAATGGGCGGCGGTTGGGGTGTTTTTAAGAAGGAAGAAAAAGAAGAATTGTTAACGTATTTAGCCGGCTGGAGCAAGGATATACAGCTTCTCATCTGTCTCGGGACGAACGAGAAAGCACGCCAGCAGCTGTTAGAGGAAGAGATTTTCCGGCAGCCGAACATCCATCTGATTGGGTACACCAATGAGATTAATAAACTAATGGACATTTCGGACCTATTGATCACCAAACCTGGTGGGATGACCTGTACCGAAGCTATGGCCAAAGGCATTCCGATGCTGTTCTACAGCCCCATTCCCGGACAGGAAGAAATGAATTGCCAATATTTTCAGGATCAAGGTTACGGTCAAATGATTACATCTCTCGAAATGGTCGATCACTGGTTCAAGCTGTTGCTGGAGCAGTATCCCGAGCTTTCGAAACGCCGCATCACGATCCGCAAGCATCAGAAATTCGGCGCCCAAGATTGCTCCAGAGCGATCATTCAGTATTTAAAGTTATCCGATCAACGTCCCTATCGGCAGGCATCAACAACAACACCGCTCATACAATGGTATTAACCATGTATAGGGCGGTGATTTTTTTTGGACCCCTTGAAACGATTCGGCAAGCAGGCTATCTTTGTTTATTTGCTCGCATGGTTCATCGGCAGTCTCTGGATGATGGCCGTACTCGGCAGCGGGTCCGTTCAGGGGAAACTATTAGGCATTGACGTAAGCCGGTATCATGAGTATGCCTGTTTTGGCTTTGCCGGCGCATTGGGCGGGGCCTTGTACGGCCTGAGGATGTTCCACGAACATTATCATGACTTGACTTCGCAGTGGATGTACTGGTATTTCATGAGGCCTATCCTCTGTTTCGGTTCAGCGATCATCACCATCGTCTTGTTCGAGAGCGGCATTATGCTGCTGCAGGTCGGCGATTCCATGTCGGCACGCATTTCTATCGCTTTTTTGACCGGTTATGGGTATGGTAAATTTATGGAAAAAATCAAGGCGCTTACGACTACCTTCTTCAATGGGAATGGAACTACAAACGGAAACGGAAATGGGAATGGCAACGGAAGTGAACCGCCGAAATCTTGAATTCCTTTCAGGAGAATTGGAAACGCTACTTGTACCAAATCAACGAAGGAGACATCATGAGAATCATTGCAGCTTTGTGTATTTGCTTGTTTTTGATGCAGCCAGTAGCAGCCAGCGCCGCCCCTAAGAAAGACCGTAGCTACTATGAAAACCGTGGAGAAATTGTCTGGGAAGTGAATACGGATGAGAAAGTGATCGCTCTTACTTTCGATGACGGTCCGCATCCCAAGTATACGGCGCAAGTTCTAGAACTGCTTAAGCAGTATGACGCGAAGGCAACCTTTTTCGTCGTCGGCAACAAAATTCAGCTCTATCCCGATGTGCTGGAACAAACAGCTCGAGAAGGTCATGAGATTGCTAATCATACATACAGCCATGCCTACATCGGGCGGAATACCAATATCAAGAAAGAGCTGAATACGACGGAGGATCTGATTGTTGGAAAAACAGGGCAGCGGTCACAATTGTTCCGTCCGCCTGGGGGCTTCTACAACGAACGACTTGTGTCCGTTGTCAAAGATGAGGGCTACAAAATGATCATGTGGAGCTGGCAGCTGGATACGAAGGATTGGGATACACCGGGGGTCAATCGCATTGTGAACACAGTGCTGAAAAATGCAAAAAATGGGAACATCGTTTTGTTCCATGACTATATTGAAGGCCCGACGCAAACCATCGCCGCCTTGAAGATTATTTTGCCTGAATTAAAAAACAGGGGATACAAGTTAATCACCGTATCGGAGCTTCTTGGCTATAACAAGGCCATCCCCGCGAAAATTCATTAAGACAGCACACGCTTGGCCTTAACAAAGCGATCTTTCCAAACAGCATCAAGCTCCGAGATCGTTACGCCGATGCCTGTACGGAAGGTATGCAGGATAAGTCCGTTACCCATATAGACCGCCACATGGCCGATCTGTTCGGTACCTTCTTTGTTTTTGCGCTTGGGAGTCGTGAAAAACACGAGATCACCCTCGCGCAATTCGTTCATGGACACCTCGGTCCCTCGTTCACTTTGCTGACCTGTATCGCGAGGCAAGTTTACCTCTTGGGTCGCAAACAGGTATTGGAGAAAGGAAGAACAGTCGAATGCATCGGTTTGACCTCCCTTCGCTCCGAATACGTAAGGGGTACCAAGGAAGCTCATTCCTTTGATAATGAGAGGGTCAGCTTTACGTTTCCACATTTCATCCTTACTATCGGAAGTCGCCTTTTGTTCGTATTGTTCTTTGATTTTCACAATCTCAGCGGAGGCGAGATTCACCTTCTTCACACCCGGAACGGGGTCATCTCCCTCTCGAACCTGCTCTAACGCAGGCTTATTTATAGAAGGCGTCGCAGAAATGACCACAGCTGGTGCCTGGCTTGCCTGTGGTGGTGCCAAGTTCTCTTGTACCTCTGTCGTTGTAGCTGGAGCCGCTGCCGTGGGAGTCTCTTCTTCACCAGTCCCAGGCAGTATCACAGGTGGCGATAAGCTTGGGGCTGCTGCTTTGGGCGTCGCTGAAGGTTTCGCTATTGGCTTCGCTGTCCGAGCCGGGGATGACGTGGAAGGTGCTGTCTCTACCGTACTTTTTGTTATAGGTACTGCTGAGGGGGTTGGTTCCGGGGTTGCCGATTCAGCTGGAAGTGCTGGTGGTGCCGGTTCTGTTGGTATGGTTTGATGATCGTTCGTATTCGTCAATGCCGCGTTCAGCGCCATGTTTTCCGGATTTTTCACAGTAAAACCAATAAGTACGGCAAGTGCGATGACTAGCGTAGAAATCGTATATTTAGGGGCTAGCATGTCTGACCTCCTGTGTATGTGCAGATATAGCAAGTCTATACATACCATTCTACCACCACTTCCGTGGTTAGGGGGTCGTAACCGTTGGAATTTCATGGATGAGAAAAAGCCTTACCGTTAGCCATCAGCTTCCGGTAAGGCTTTTTTTTTTGTTATTTCGGTGCATCGAAGGTATGCGCCTTCGTCCAGTTCACACCACCTGTGCCGGTGGTGTACATCACGCTCGGCTGCTCATTGTCATTCGTGATCAGCCAGCCTTGATTCGCATCTGCCATGCCCAGCAGAAGCTCGCCGTAGCCGGTGAACGTCTCTTTGCCGTTCACCCAGGTTTTGCCGCCGTCCTTCGTCCATCCGACGGAGTTCGGCTTGTCGCAGCTCGGGCATTGGCCGCCCATGAAGGCTACGTCGGGACTTACGACGTAGAGCGGCCCGGGCTTCGAGCCCGTGTTCTTCGGGCCTGCGGTATCACCTGCAGGGATGCCGGGGGCCGGCCCGCCTCCAGCGGTGCTGTTCGCGAGCACCGTCTGCCAGGTCTTCCCGCCGTCCTTCGTGTGGAACAAGGAATACGAGGTTTGGGTCATCCCTGACTCCCCGATCAGCTCAATCCAGGCATCGTTCGCTCCGGCGGAACGAATCACAGTGCCAGTGAGGCCCGCGGCACTTTTGCGGGACATTACGCTGTTCCACGTTTTGCCTCCATCCTGGGTTCTCATCACTTCCACTGTGTCTTTTCCTTGCTTGACGGCCCACCCGTTACTCGCATCATGGAAATAAGCATCTCCTGTAATACCGTCAGGTACAGGCATATTCGTCCACTTCACGCCGCCATCCACGGTGTGAGCATTCCCGCTGAACGCTTCCCTTTTCGATACAAAATGAAAGAAGGCGGCGTTCGGCATTTGACCGACAGATGCCCAATGTTGGCCTCCGTCCTTGGTGCTCAGCAAGCTGCCTTCCTTCCCGACACTCGCCCAAGCTTCTTTTCCATTCAAAGCAAACAATTGTTTGACATCGCCTTTGCCCTCATATTGAACCTGCCACTTAGCACCGCTGTCATCCGTATGAGCAATCCACCCGTGACCGCCAATCCATCCGGATTTGGCATCCGCCAAGCGAACAGCCGTCACTCCCGTCATAGCAACTTTCGATGGTTTATCACTGGTTCCGGAGACGGGTGTGCCAGAGGGAGTTGCCGTTTGATCCGTTGGTTGTACGGTTGGTTGTGAACTTGTAGTCGCTGTCGGCTGAGGTGAATCGGACACGCTCACAGCCCCGTTCGTCGTTCCGGACGACTCGCATCCGGCAAGCGTCATAGCAGCTAACGCCAATATAGGTACATATTTTTTCAACATCCAAATCACTCCTTTCACTTCTTGTACTGCGCCATTCTTCCCTATAGACGTAATTTTTTCTAAAAAAGTTGAGTACGGGAACATCCTGCCTACACCCAATTTTATACCCAAATTTAGTATGTCCTGCATCAGGGAATTCATTGGCTAATTTTTGCAAATGAATAAATTAGGCATGACTCCTCTTCTTTTCGAATACAATCCAATCAAGGAGGGGGGACTTTTATTACGGAAAGGAAGAGGATCGGTTGAGATTCATATGGGGTAAAAAAGAATTAACCTTCATGATCATTCCGGGCGCCAACCGCCGTACCGTAAGATTTAAGCTTCCGCACAGTAGCTTGTATATTGTGCCTAGCGTGATCCTGCTCGTGCTGATTGGTTTTTTTGTCACGATTTACTTTATGAATACCTACTCCCATCAAACGAAAGAAAACTTGCAGCGAACGTTCGATGGACAAGAACGCCAACTAGTTAATCAAATTACACTTAAAGATAATGAACTTGAGCAGCTTCAAGCTAATTTGATTGACTTATCCCAGCAAGCAGATGAGTTTAAGAGCAAGCTCGAAGAAATTAAGAAACTAGATCATGTCATACAGTTAATGAGCGAATCAGAAGAACCAAACAGGACAAGCAAAAAGTTGTCCGCATTAAGTGACTCTACTGCCAACTCGGATGTTGGCGGCAACGAGGTCCCGGTCACTTCACAGGAAGTGACTCAGCTTGTGAGCAATACCAAACAAGGGCTTTCTACCTTGGTCGGGGATATCAACGCACTGCTTGTTAATCTCAGCGAGTCGGAAGCGCGATTGAAGGAAGCCGACTATTTAAGGAGCATCACGCCAACCCTCTGGCCCATCACCACGCATAGTCTTACTTCCGGTTTCGGCATCCGCAAAGATCCCTTCACAGGTAAGCCATCCATGCATACGGGCCTTGACCTCGACGGCGAGTTAGGCGATCCCGTTTATGCAACTGCTTCAGGCAAAGTGATCGAAGCCAGCTTCGACAATGAGTACGGCAACCGTATTATTGTCGATCATTCGCGCGGCATTCAAACCGGTTATATGCATCTGAATAAAATGCTCGTGAAACGCGGAGAATCAGTAACAAAAGGTCAACTGATCGGCCTGCTTGGTTCCACAGGGCGAAGCACGGGTTCCCATCTGCATTACGAGGTACAGAAAAACCGTGTCCCCATTGACCCCACCCCTTATCTAATAAGCAATAGAAAGGATGAACGCTAATGCTTGGAAGCTCGAAACCGAAGCGCATAGATACGAAAACAACGGACACGTTAATCGGGGCAAGTACCATCTGCGAAGGAAAAATTATGTCCGAAGCCAGCCTTCGTATTGAAGGCCAGCTGCATGGCGACATTGAATGCGCAGGCGATATCACCATTGGCGAAAATGCTGTCGTCCAATCCAACATCCAAGCGCGCGACGTCATCATTGCCGGCAAAGTGAAAGGCAACATACAGACCAAAGGCAAGCTCCTCGTCACCAGCTCCGGCGTGCTGGTGGGCAACATCGATGTCCGCTCCTTCATTGTTCAGGAGGGCGGGATTTTCCAAGGCAGCAGCGCGATGCAAATCGCTTCCGTGAGCGACAAAAGCGGCGGCGGCAAGGTCATCGACGCGCAGGCGCATAAGCAGCAGAAAAACGAGCAGCAAGCTGCTTCCGGCGGAAATTAATAAGGACTGTCCTCCAAAGAAGTAAAGTTTCTTTGGGGGACAGTCCTTATTTGTGTTTTCCTAGGGAACTACAGGGCCTAAACCAATTTCTTCTCCAGCTCCAACAAGTTGGCTAAGCTGATAGCCAGACTATCCATTGGACTGCCTGGGCAATAATCCTGCTCAACAGCGAACCATTCAACGCCATTTTGCAATCCCCATGCTAGAATAGGTGCAAAATCGATGATTCCTGTGCCGATCTCGGCAAAATATTGTTTTCCGTCAGAGGTCATATCCTTCAAATGAAGAATCGGCATACGGAACGCGTAGTTACTGATGAAAGAAAGCGGGTCTTGACCTGCTTTTTGGACCCAATACGTATCGATTTCCGGATAAACAGCCGGGTCTTCGAGCAGATATTCAAGCGCAAACTTTCCATCCATCGTCGTATGAAATTCAAAGTCATGATTGTGGTAACCGACCCGATAGCCTGAGCCGCTCACCACAGAAGCAACTTGATGCAAATCGTTGCGCACGCTGAGGTAGCCTTCCGGATTTTGCAGGCCATTCGGCAGGGAATGACAGATGATATCCCGGGTATCGAATAGCCTGGCTTCCTCCAATACAGCCTCAAGATCGTGTTTCATCCGCTCTAAGCCTACATGCATGCCTGCCGTACGCAGGCCGGTTTCCTTCATCACAGCCGCAATGTCCGCGGCGGGATACCCGTGCAATCCGTCGATTTGGACGGCTGCCCACCCCATCTTTTTCAACTCTCTTAACACGCCCGGAAAATCCTGTTTAAGTTCGTTTCTTAACGTATACAACTGGGCTGCCAGCTTCTGTCTAATCATTTCGCAGCTTCCTCCCGTTCTAGATTTAACCACGCAAGCTCCTCCGGCGTAAACGGAATATGCATAGCTTCTATTGAAGTTTGCAGTTCTTCAGGATTTTTCGGACCGATGATTGCACAAGTCGGAAAAGACTGATTCAGCACATAGGCTAATGCAATTTGAATGGGGCTGACGCTTTTTTCCGCGGCAAGTTTGGCTGCACGACGGTACCGCTCCCAATTATCATCGCTATAATAAACCCTTACCATTTCAGAATTTTCGTGATTGTCCGGCGTAAAATGGCCGGAGAAAAAACCTCCTGCCTGCGAGGACCACGCAAGGAGCGGCAGTTGATTGCCCCCATGCCATGCGCAGGTGTCAGCATCGGCCGATACACAGCCTTCCCATCTGGGCTCTTTCGGCTTAGCAAGGCTTAGATTCGGGCTGCTGAACGTAAACCCTATCAATCCATGGGAAGCAGCATATTCATTCGCTTGCTGAATACGCCCAAAGGACCAGTTGGAAGCTCCGATAGCCCGGATGCGTGATGCTTGAATGTGCTCATTCAATTCTTCCATGATCGGACCTACCGCTGTATCAGGATCATCGCGATGGAGGGCGTACAAGTCGACATATTCCGTCCCTAATCTGTCCAGACTCTCCAGCAGATCCTTTCGAATGGCCTGTGGATTCACCCGCGGACCGGGGCTGCCATCGTCATGATGAGCACCCTTGGTGAGAATGACAACCTTCTCCCGCAGCTGCTTTTCCTCCAGCCACTGGCCGAGAATAACCTCTTTATTCCGATATTGATGAGCTGTATCGAAGGTATTGCCGCCTGCGCGTATATAAGCATCCAGCATCATCCGCTGCGGTTCCTCCAATTTCCTCAAATCCCCAGTGCCCATGATCAAGCGGGAAATGGCTTTGTCTACACCTTGTATGTGCATCTTCTGCATTCAAAATCCTCCTCACCTGTTTTGCCTGATAAAGGCTTCCAGCCCTTCACGGTCTGGCGTGCCCGTACTCCCGCCGTAAGCTCCAACTGACAAAGCTCCGCATACATTGCCGTACAGCAGACATGTCTCCACATCTAACCCCGTCAAAAAACCATAGATATAACCGGCGTTAAACGAATCCCCTGCTCCTGTCGTATCGACGGCTTCCACCGGGAATCCGGGGCTCATCGTTTGCAAGCCGTCTTTCATCGCTGCGGCTCCTTGTGAGCCAAGCTTAATGACAACATGAGGACTGAAGCCCGACATATAGCTTAAACTATCCTCGATGTACTCAAATCCTGTATAATGACGGGCCTCCGTTTCGTTCATCAGGAAAACATCCACATGCTGCATCAACTCAAAAACACCCGAATACCATTCTCCGGTATCATCCCAACCTACATCGCAAGAAAGGGTAGCTCCCGCTTCCTTCAATCGCTTAGCCATGGCCACGAATTCGGTGTGGTTGCGCCGCCCTCTGTAGCCGGTAACATGCACATGCCTGCCTAACGCGATTTGCCCTAAATCCAGTTCCTCTACATGCAGTTCAGCATTGGATCCCACATAGGTAATAAAAGAACGGTCCAGCTCAGGATTAATGGCAATTGTGATTCCTGTCCGACTTGTTTCGCTTGTTCGGACCATACTGGTATCGATACCATATCCAACAAAACGTTCCCGGATATAATGACCGTAGCCATCATTTCCAAGAATACCGTCAAATGCAACATGCAGCCCTAGCTTAGCTAACGCAATTGTAAATAAAGCTGCGCCTCCGCCCACATGCATCATCATGTTATCTACGAAAATTTCTTGTCCAGGTTGAGGGATTTGATTACAGCCCACTACCACGAGATCAATATTGACATCGCCGATGACTACCGCATCAAACTTCTTCACGCCGCTCTCCCTCTTCCGCTCTGTTCTCTGCCTATCTCTCTTTTTGATATACCTTACAGCTATCGCGAACGACGAGCTTGTGTTTCAGTACCAAATCTTCCCGCGGACTGGAGCCGGGATTCGAGATGATGTCAATCATCGTATTTACCGTAATTTTCCCCATCTCCTGAATGGGCTGCTCCATAGAGGACAACCGCGGTCGTACGAGTTCTGTCAGTTGGCTTCCATCAAATCCGATAATCGATATATCGTCAGGGACTTTAAGCTGATGGTCATGTATACAGTTCATAGCGCCTACCGCCATATCGTCACTCACTGCAAATAAAGCGGTGGGACGAGGTTCACAGGCCAGCAGTTCCTTCATCATGTCATATCCGCTTTGCGTCTTATAGTCGCCAAATCGGATATAATCGTTGATGATTCTGACCGATTGATCCTTCAGGGCATTCCGGTACCCTACGTAACGATTCTGCCCGGAGGTAACGTCTCGCATATCCCCGCCTATAAAAGCAATCCGCTCATGACCGAGCTCAGTTAAATACTTGGTCGCATCATAGGCTGCCTCGTAATCATCGATAATGACAGAAATGAACTTATGATCGACAGGTCTTACACTTGAAAAAATGATCGGAATATCCAATTTATGAATAAAATTGCGAATTTCTTCGCTTAACTTTTCATGCATAATAATGATGCCGTCTACACGCATCTCATGAAATACATTCAAATATTTCAGTTCTTTATCCGTATCCTCGATAATGTTGCAGACCAGCAGGTTGTAATCATTCAAACTCGCCGTTTCCTCGATGCTGCTCAAGATCGTCGAATAGAAGCTTGAGGTTAGATCGGGAACAATCACTCCAATCAGGTTCGTTTTCTTCCGCACCAAGCTTCTCGCGATATGGCTGGGCGCATAACCAAGCTCGTCAATCGCTCGTTTCACTTTGGCCTTCAGATCGTCCTTCACGTACTTCTCTCCGTTTAATACTCTGGAGACCGTGGTGACGGATACTCCCGCTTTTTGGGCTACATCTTTGATTTTGGGCGCCATGATTATCATCCTTCCTTACTCGCAACATGAACAGTTTTCTCTGTAGTCGACAGAACCATATTTATACATTTTATCACACATTGGGCATGGCGAAGATCATCAATTATTCGGCTGCAAGCCGTTTATTCTTTGACCGATCCGATCATAGCTCCCTTTGCAAAATATTTCTGTATAAATGGATATGCCGCAATAATGGGCGCCACAACTACAATAATCGTGGCCATCTTCAGAGAATCACCCGTTAGCTGCATCCGCTCCAGCATTTGAAACTGGGACGAACCTGCTGCCTGCATCAGGGACTCCCGAATAGCATCCTGTTTGGTCAGCATCTCTTGCAGCAAGGTGGATAACGGTCTCAGTGATGCGGTTCTGACATAAAAAGCACCTGTGAACCAGTCATTCCAATGACCCACTGCCGTAAACAAGGAGATTGTGGCCAGCACAGGCTTGCTTAACGGCATGATGATTCGCATAAAAATGCCGAAATCGCTGCAGCCATCCAGCTTCGCCGACTCCTCCAGGCTGATGCTGATTTGTTGGAAAAACGTACGCATGATGATCAAATTCCACGCGCTATACAGGCCCGGAAGAACATAGACCCAGATGGTGTTCGTCAAATGCAAGCTTTTGAGCAGCATATAATAAGGAATAATGCCGCCGGAGAACAGCATGGTAAAGAAAACCATCAGCGTAAAAAATCGGACGCCCGGCATCGTCTTGCTTTTTAGCGTATACGCAGCCATGGCTGATAGAAATACGCCGGCAATCGTACCCAAAGCCGTACGAAATATAGAAATGGCAAAGGCTCTGCCGATATTAGCCGATGTAAACACTTCACGGTAATTTTCCAGCGTCCATACGCGGGGCCAGAAATAGATACCCCCTCTTTCGGCATCCTTACCAGCGTTAAAGGAAAGCGCCAATATATTCAGAAAAGGAAGCACGATGGATAAGCACAGGAGAATAATCAGGGCATAATTAACGAACTTAAATATTTTCTCGCCTGCTGAGAGCTTATAGAATTCATTTCCCACGTTAATCTCTCCCCATACTAGAAGTGCGCTCCCGCTATTCCTGCAGGAGCGCCAGCCTCCTAACTCAGCTTTGGACTATTTGAGAATGACTTTCGTTTTAGGATCGCTGTCTTTTTTCTGAAGCAGCGCTTCGAATTGATCCAAGCCCGCTGCTTGCAGCTGCTTTTTCGAAGCATCTAGAATTTTCTGCGCTTCATCCATGCTTTTGGCGTAAAATGCGCGAATGATGCTTTCATTGTAGTTCGTTAAAGCCGTCTTCAACTCATTGCCCGTTGGAAGCTCGTTAATGAAGGAGAGAGGGCGATAACCATCGTTGATATTGGCGTTTTTCTTTTTCTCATCGTAGCCCCAGTAATCGGCAATTTTCAGCGGTGTCGCATTCGCTTCCGGAGAGACCGCATCGGCATACTGCATTTCGCCGAAATCACCCAGTCTGTTGATATCCGTACTGCCGAGATAACCTCCCCAGCCATTGCCTACGCCGTCAAAGCCCAATTCTTTGGCCGCCTTCGGATCCTTGTTGCGAAGCTCCAGCACTTCTTTTTTGACTAATGGATTGCCTTTGGCATCCAACGTATAGTCCCTTCCTTCCAGACCGTACTGCCAGATCAGCTTCCCTTCGCGACTGGCCAGGAAATCTGCAAATTTGACGACGTCTTGCGGATTTTTCGTTGTTTTTGGAATCGACCAGGCCATATACCCGCTCTTAAAATCAACGTTCATCCGATATGTCCCATCCACAGAATTAATAGGCCCTAGCGGGATGTAACTCATATCCTTATTGAACTCCAGATAGTTATGCATATCGCCGATAATACCAAATGATCCGTTAATAGCTCCCTCCGTTGCTTTGTTCTCCTGCATGGCGTAGTAATCCGGCACCATCAATTTCTCCTTCAGAAGCTTCTGAACAAATTCAATGCGCTTTAGCGGATACTCCGTTTTGCTTTCATGAACAATTTTGCCGTCCTTATTCTTGTCGAAGCCTTGATCAATGGCCCCCCAGGTTAAACTGCTGAATAACGTGCCGTTCTCATGATTGCTGTTTCCCCAGTAGCGAGGGCCAATCGGCGTAATATCCTTACCGTTTTTATCCTTGAAGTTGCCTTCTTTGATCTTTTGAGCAAGCTCATACACTTGATCGGTTGTGTTAATCGTTCGTGGATCAACGTTCAGCTTCTCGGCAATGTCTTTACGAATGTAAGGACCGGAAACATACTTGCGCTCTTCGTAGCCGCCTTCTCTTGGGACGTTCATATGGACAAAATAGCTCGAGCCGTTAAATTCTGGCCGGAACATCACACCGTTTTTCGTATCCAGCGGTAAATACTTATCATCCAAATACTTGCTGAACACCTTGGTCCCTTTTATAAGAGGAGTTAGATCTGTTAACATGTCTTCTTTGGCTGCTTTCAAAATGACGGGCATTTCCGGGCGGCCGCTGTTGTTCAGATAATAAACGATGAAGTCCGGCAAATCATTGGAAGCCAGCCCTGCAATGAGTCCATCAATCGCATGCTGCGAATTTACACCTTCCATTTGTAGCGTAATCCCTGTCATTTCCTTTACTTTTTTAGCAATCTCCGGGTTGATATCTTTCGTTATGTCATCGCTGTCAATAAACAGTAGTCCTTTAATGGTTCGGTCTGCAATCCAAGTTGCGGGCTTACCGCTGCTGGCAGATGAAGGTGTCGTAGAAGCCGAGTCCCCTCCTGCCGCAGGCTGAGTGGAGCTTTCACATCCTGCTAGCAGCAAGCTTGCTGCCAAGGGCATGGTCACCCATTTAACCCATCTTTTGCTCATCCAATACTCCCCTTTTCCATTAAATATTATGAATAACACCTGGCGGTGATCTTCAACACATCAACTGTCGAAAAGTGAAAGATTCTGGTATCGCTACCATATTGACTCGTCAAAGAACTTTTTTGAAGCTCGGTTCGCAGCCACAACAAGGATTAATCCAATTATGCCTTGCATTAAACCAACAGCTGTCGCATAGCCGTACTGTCCATTTTGAAGCCCTACCCGAATGATGTAGGTATCTAGAATATCCGCCAATTCCATATTGCCGGGAGTTCGCATGAGATAAATTTGATCAAACCCTGCCTGCAAAATATTGCCTAGCGATAAAATAAACAGAATGGAAATCGTTAAGCGAATACCTGGCAAAGTAACGTGCCAGATTTCGTGCCACTTATTAGCGCCATCTATTTTGGCGGCCTCGTGCAGTTCAGGATTAATGCCTGCTATAGCGGCCAAATAAATGATAGAGTCCCAACCAATACTTTGCCAAATATGACTGCCAAACATGAGAGGATAAAAGTATTTGCTTTCCATCATGAAAAACGTACTTCCATCTCCGCCAAAAAATCGGATCACCTCGTTGAGCAGTCCTGTATCCGGAGCAAGAATCCGCTGCATGAGGCCGATCACAATAACCCATGAAAGGAAATGCGGCAGATACGAAATGCTCTGGGCGATTCCTCGGAATCTCCGATGTCTGATCTCATTAAACATTAAGGCAAGCAGAATTGGAAAAGGCAATCCTATGAAAACTTTAATGCTGCTAATAATCAATGTGTTTTTAATAAGTTTCCCGCTTTGATAGTCGTTAAAAAATGCCTTGAAATACGTGAGTCCCACCCATGGACTGCCCAGTATCCCTTTGTTAAACTGATAATTCTTAAAAGCCAGCATCAATCCGCCCATAGGGATATACGAGAAAATAACGAAAAATACAAGACAGGGAAGGAGCATAAAGTATAAATGCTTGTGCTGTCGTATTCGTTTTCCCAGATCAGCATTTCTCTTCTTCACCGCAGTGCTGACAATAGCTTGCGGCAGATTCGTTTCCATGTCATGACCACCTTCCTAAGACATTTTCATTCTTTCTGGTATCGATTCCAGATTAGTGTCAAATAGAATCCTCATGATGAGGATTAGGTGTAGGAAAGCGGTTTCTGGAATCGCTTCCATATGGAATTAATCTCAGTATAGATGAGTTGGTTATATTTGGCAACGACTTTTTTTGAGGTTAAAAAAAGCCCGTATCCATCCAACGTTCGGATCGACACAGGCTTCTTGTTCTTACTTTCCATTCTTCACTTCTTCGAGCATGGATAAATCAACAAACTTACTGAGATCGAGCTCATTTTCCTTAATGCCCTTAATATATCGAGCAGCAATCGAGACCCTCGCCATCTCTTCCATCACTTTGACATCAACGTCCGTGGTGAGCTTCAGTCGGCTAAGCGAGGCTTTGATCAAGCCTTTGTCCATCCCTTTACCGCTATACTGCTTCAGCTGGTTGTTAATGAGCTCATAGGCTTGCTCCGGGTTGTTTTGAATGAACGCGATGCCGTCCATGTTGGCTTTGATCGCGCCTTTTACAATATCCCGATGGCGCTGAATCATTGAATCGCTCGCCACCATAATGACCGTCGGATAATCGCCGTTATTCGGCGGGATTGCCTGCCAATCGACGACGACCTTGCCGAGCCCGGCCTTCTCGATCTGCGTCCCCCATGGCTCGGGAACGAGCGTCGCGTCAATTTCCTTCTGCCGGAAGGAAATCAGCGCATCCGACGGGGAGCGCACGATAAGATGTGCGCTCCCCGCCTCTCGACCTAAAGAGATGCCTTCCTGCTGCAGCAGCATCCGCAGTGAAATCTCATTCGTATTCCCTTTGGACGGGATCGCAATCGTTTTATCCACCAAATCTTTAACGCCATTAATTCCTGCGCCATTACGGGCAACAAGCACCGCGCCGCCATTATTGGAGCCGGAAACGACCCGATAGTTCCCACTTTTTAGAAAAAACGTTGTCGCAGGTCCCGGACCTACGAATCCTACATCGATATCACCTGTCGCCATCGCAATGGATAAGTCAGATCCGTTATCGAAGGCCGTGACCTCGATCTTCACGTCATCGCCCCACTCTCGGGCGAAATAACCATTTTCGAGTGCGATATAGGCTGCGGCATGAGTGACATTTTTAAAAACACCAACCCTGACCACCTGCGGCTTACCGGAAGCTGTAAGCTTTTCCTCGCAGGCGCTCAGCATCGTAATAACGAGCAAAAGCAGCAGCAGCATCCATGCATTTTTTCTCATGCGATCCGCTCCCTGCTAAGACTTCGAGCCGGCGAGGCCGTAGCGCTCCAGCACTTTATCTTCCAGTTTCTTAAAGCAGAAATGGTCAGAGACCGTACCCAATACAGCGATAATGATGACGATACACAGCATCAGTGAAGTGTCGCCCAAATTACGCCCGTCCTGAAGCAACTGTCCGAGCCCCGCCCCTTTGGCAATAAGTTCCCCGGCAACAAGGGCGCGCCAAGCAAAAGCCCAAGCCGTACGCACCCCGTTGATCAAATGCGGGAAAGCAGCTGGAATCATGACCTGCACGAACATTTTATACCCGTTGCCTGTTCCCATCGTCTGCGCAGCGCGCAGGTAAATCGGCGGAATGTTCTTGATTCCTGTGCGGCTTGCGAGCGCCATTGTCCAGGTTGCGCCAAGCGTCGTAATGAAAATAACCGAAGATTCGTTAAGACCGAACCATATAATAGCAAAAGGCAGCCAAGCAATACTTGGAATCGTCTGCAGCGAAACGACCAGGAAACCAAGCGTATCATCCAGCAGACGGTACCGCGCGAATAAGAAACCTAATGTCGTCCCAATCGCAAGCGATAGGGCGAAGGAAATCAATAGCCGGATCATACTGGCTAGAGTCGCTGCAAGCAGCTCGCCATGCACCAATCCGTCATAAAAAGCTTGCAGCGTCTGGGTCGGCGAAGGAAATTTCCAGCCCCAATTAAACAGCCTAAATCCCGCCTCCCAAGCTATCAGAAGCAGTACCAGAAAAATCGTTCTTTTTAATGCGGTACTCATCGCCCGTCTCCTCCCTTACCACCTTCTCAAGCTCATCCGCCAGCGCGTCCATGGCTGCATTCTCTACATGGTGCAGCAGCGTATCTGCGGCATCCCGTGGTCTTGCCGCCTGCACGATGAACTCCTTTTTAATCGTGCCAGGGCGTGTGGACATGACGACTACACGATCTGAGAGGATAACCGCTTCCCGGATATTATGGGTGATGAAAAGAATCGTTTTACGCGTCCGCATCCAGATTTCTTCCAATTCCTTATGCAAAATAAGGCGAGTCTGCTCATCTAAAGCCGCAAACGGCTCATCCATCAGCAAAATCTCAGGATCCATCGCCAGCGCTCTGGCAATTGCCGCCCGCTGCTTCATCCCGCCCGATAGCTCATGCGGGTAACGATCTGCGAAGCGGCTGAGATGCACCGCTTTGATTTGCTCCATGGCGAGCTCGTGGCGCTCTTTTTTGGGAATCCCCTTCTGCTTGAGGCCAAAAGCCACGTTGTCCAGAACCGTAAGCCACGGAAACAGACCGTGTTCTTGGAACACAACCACGCGGTCGGCCCCAGCGCCGGCAACCTTTTTACCATTCACTTCAATCGTGCCTTCACTTTGCGTATCGAAGCCTGCAACGAGGTTCAGCACCGTCGATTTCCCGCAGCCGGATGGCCCCAGAATGGAGACGAACTCCCCTTTTTTTATCGTTAATGTGATATTGTCCAGCGCCTTATAATTGCCGCCGATTCGCTGTACGAACGTCTTGCTGACACCTTTAATCTCGATCAAAATGCTTCCCCCCACTCGGGTATATCCCGTAGTCGTTTCCTTTAAAACAGCATCTTTAATCCTGCCAGACCAAGCCCGATGATAAATCCGCAGATCGCACCGTTAACACGAATCCACTGTAAGTCCTTGCCAATCTTATCTTCCATCAGCTGAGTCAGCTTCTCGTTATCGAATTTATCCAGGTTCTCTTTGACAAGCTGACCGATTTTACTATGATTTTTCTCCAAATAAGAAGCAATCTGCTCCTGCACCCAGATCTCGCCGCGCTGCAGCAAAGCTTCATTCTCCTTCACGGATGCAAGCACATTCCGAAGGATCGGAACGACATGGACAGGGACAAAATCAGGCTGGTCCACAAACTCTTCAGCTCTAGCTTTCAGACGTACAAGAAGTGCAGACAGCTTCGCATCCATTTCGAACATATCAGGCAGCTTCGTTTTGAGTGATTCCAGCTCGGCCAAGAGTTTCGGATTTCTCTCCAGCTTATTTAGTTCATTCCGAATGAAGGAAAGCACAGCCTCCCTGCGCGGGTGCTGTTTCATGCGCATTTGTTCAATATAGGAAAGCAAGAAATTCTGGATAATGCCCCCGATCTTCTCCTCATTGACCATCCCGATGAACGCATTCACGGCAAACGCCATGAAGCCATTGGACTGCAGCCCCTCGAACGCCTTAAGCGCCATAGCCCCAAGCTGATCACGGGTCTCTGATTTGAATGCCCAAGCTTCCACTTTATCGAGGACAAAATCAAACGTCTTGCCGTCATAACCGCCATCCTTGACTGTATCGACAAGCGCGCGAACCAAGCGGCTCGTATCCACGTCCTGGAGCGCCTTGCTAATCTCATCCGCCAGCAGCGGTGTTAATTTTTCAAGATCAATAGCGGATAATGCTTGTTTGGCAAGCGCACTCAGGCCTTTGTGAAGCGCCTCGCTATCCAGATGGCTTTCCGCCAGCTCCAGCCCTCTTTCAAGAAAACGAATTTGCTGCAAACGGGCGCGGATGGTTTCTTTGGAAAGCAGCTCATTTTGAACCGTGGAGACAAGGGCGTTCGTAATTTTCTCGCGATTCTTCGGCAGCAGCGCCGTATGCGGAATCGGAATGCCCATCGGGTGACGGAACAAGGCGCTAACCGCGAACCAGTCCGCCAAACCGCCCACAACCCCAGCTTCGAAACCGCCTTGCAGGAAATCTCCCCAAACCGTGGAAGCTACAGGAATTGTAGCCAAAAAGCCTGCTCCCATCACACCTAAGGAGACCGTTGCTATATACTTTGCTTCTTTTTTCATCGTCATAACATCTCTTTCTTTCTCGATTTTCAATCACTATTCGTTCTATTTTACCACAAATTCCGACGAAAGCTGTTCTCGAACCTTAATCCGTTGAATACACTTCGGTATGTGAAATATCGGCAAGGCTTGGCCCGAAGTTAAGAGACCTAGGAGGAACCTTTCCATGAGCCTAAATGAAACCATTACGCCTTGGCAGGAACATTTGTTTTGGGTTGAAATCCTGCAAGATCATGCCATTTTTGTGGACGAGGCGCTTGCTAATGAAGAGGTGCAATGGATCACCATTGCCAAACGGTACATAGCGGCATTCACCGAACTGCGCAACCGTATTTTGAAAACAGATCCTTCCCTCCCGGTCTCCTCGGAAACCATGATTCAGCTCTCTAAAGACATATACCCCGTTGCGCATGGGTACTACCAGTTTGAGGGCTTTATGCAGCATTTACGCATAGAAAATAAAGTCGTCATCTCACTGACACCTGTGTATTTCAACGGAACTTTATTGGAAAACGGCGAGTATCTGAGGATTTTGCACGCTTGGATGAACGGCGTGCCTTACGAGCCCCTGCCTCTTGTTGCGCTGATGGAGATGTGGCTGGAGGATCAGCTTGGACATACCGTGCTGCTGAGCAATCATTTGGACCCAACGGAAATGGAGCTGCTGAAAAGCACCCAGCAATACGCACAGCAATTCAGCGCCCATATCGTCAAAAACACCGCCATCCGCGGGTTCCTCCGCTTCACAGCACCGGGTTTCCCGGTGCAGCAGAAGTTCGCCAGACAAGTTGCAGAAACAGTGATCGGCTTCTATCGACTCGTCGAAGAGGTCATCCGCGAATATCAGCATACGGAACTGCTTAGCCGCCTGACCTTGCGTTTCCTTGAGCATCACCTGCCGGAAACTTGCTATTTCTTGCATAAGCTGGCTGCTTACAACGTGGAGATTCTTAGTTTGCCGAATTGTCCGCTGACGAAGCCGTCATTTGAGTGATGAGGGTGGCGCCTAGCTGGGAAAAGACGAAAAACCGTCAGGCTGTTTGCCTGGACGGTTTTTCTTAATGTGATTAATGAAATTACCGCTCGCCTTCCCACTCGGCATAAAACTGCTCCAGGTACTGCTCCATGAAGCGGTGCCGCTCCTCCGCAAGCTTGCGCGCGTAGGCGGTATTCATCAGCTCCTTCAGCTTAAGGAGCTTCTCGTAAAAGTGATTAATCGCGGTGTCATTGCCCGCGCGATATTCCGCTTCCGTCAGGTGCTCACGTGCCGTGACGGAGGGATCATGAATCGGGCGGCCCTTCCAGCCCGAATAAGCAAATACGCGCGAGATGCCTACCGCGCCTATGGCATCCAGCCGGTCGGCATCCTGCACGACCTGGCCCTCAAGCGTGCGCATCGGAGGCCGCGCGCCGCCCTTGAACGACATCGTGCTGATGATCTCCAGCACGTGATCCACTGCGGCCGCCGGCGTACCGCTGGCGGCCAGCCATGCTTCCAGCTCGCGCTGCGCAGCGGCTGGATCGGCGTTCAGCTTCTCGTCGACGACGTCGTGAAGCAGCGCCGCAAGCTCGCAGACGAAAGCATCGGCGCCCTCTTGGGCGGCGATGCGCTTCGTCGTCTGCACGACGCGATAGATGTGCCACCAGTCGTGGCCGCTGCTATCGCGCTCCAGCTTTTCCTTCACAAGCGCTTCCGCCGCGAGTAAAATGCTCTCCTGTTGTTCTCTCGTCAAGTGTTTTCCATCATGCTGCATCATTTCTTCTTTTTCCTCTTTCCTTCCCCAGCTTTTCCTTCATCCGTTGTAGTTGCCGATTCTCCCTCAACGGATGGTGCATCCTTCTCTCTGCCTTCGGGAGCGGTATATTTCTGGATAATTTTCTTAAAATTTTTCCCATATTTATCTTCGAGCTTCGCGCCCATATCCTGCTGCAGCTCGTGAATCACTACATCGCGCCAAAAATTATTGAGCAGCAGCTCAACCATCGCTGGATGCTCAGTCAACATCGCAAGTGTCGGCTCGTCGCCGCCTCTTGTGCCGACAATGGCCAGTTTGCGGTCGATCAGCAGCGTAAATTTCCTCCCGTTGCGTTCGTTCCACGTAACATCACGTTTATGCGAGAACTGCTGTACGCTACTTGGCAGAGCCGCATCTCCAATCGTCGAAACAAGCAGGCGCACACCTTGTGCGGGTACTTTCCGCAGCTCTTCCTTCAGCAGCTGCGCCTCCTGTGCCCAAAGATCGCAAAGCACCTCCTCCTTCGCTTTCCTCAGTTCTGTTCGGATGCGATCCAGCACCTTCGTGTCGCCTTCCAAGCTGAAATACTCCGACCGGTGCGCACCCTGCTTCGGCATGTGCTCTTTCACATAGCGGATTGACGCTTGCAGCTCCGCCTCGACACGATCGCCGATCTCCTCGATCGGCACGCTTTGGTAATGCGTCGGCTCACCGTGACTGGTGAGCACGGCGCCTTTCTCCGCAAGCTTCTGGAGCGCGGAGTACACATTCGAACGCGATACGCCAAGCTGCTTGGCGATTTCATAACCCGTTTGTGTGCCGCTTTCGGCAAGCACATGCAGGCACTTGGCTTCCAAGTCGGTGAAGCCGAGGTTTTTCAAATGCAAGTGGATATCCTCCATGCCAGTTCCCCTTTTCATAAGCTGCGATAAGTTCATGTTTTCGATATTGTAACATGATTTCTTCCTCGAAGTCGTAT
Source organism: Paenibacillus sp. WC2504 (assembly GCF_052682475.1). Classification (NCBI taxonomy): domain Bacteria; kingdom Bacillati; phylum Bacillota; class Bacilli; order Caryophanales; family Paenibacillaceae; genus Paenibacillus; species Paenibacillus sp. WC2504. Next base: position 910,482 of record NZ_JBQZFH010000001.1, on the reverse strand, counting down.
AGTCCTTCCTTGCCGGCCATCTCAGCAAAAAATGTTCATTCTCAATATATTCTCAATTATATGTTGACAATGATAATCATTATCAAATAATATGAAGTTGGTTGGTAACAGCAGGACAATTACAAGATGACTACATGCCTATAAAAACATTTCGTGGAGGGATTCCCATGCCAAAAATCATTATCGTTTACGCCAGCATGTCAGGAAATACGGAGGAAATCGCTGAAGAAATCGCAGCAGGCATACGTGAGGCAGGCATTGAGCCTGTAGTGAAATCCGTCATGGATGTGAGCGGTGTAGATCTCGTGAACTACGATGGTATTCTGCTTGGAGCTTATACATGGGGTGATGGCGATTTACCGGACGAATTCGAAGACTTCTACGATGAATTAGAAGATCTGGATCTAAGTGGACGCAAATCCGGTGCATTCGGCTCCGCTGACTCCTCCTATACACACTTCGGTGCAGCTGTAGACACAATTGAGGAGAGACTTGCCGAGATCGGAACTGAGAAAGTGTTTGACGGTTTGAAAATCGAATTTAATCCGACTAGCGAGCAAAAGAAATTATGTCGTGAACTAGGCGCAAAATTCGCTGCTGCTGTCGCTGTTTCGGCCTAATACATCATGTTGGCGGGCTTTGGCACTTCGCTGGGCTCGCTTCTTATTAACACCCACCTATATTGCACTTTTTACAATCAAATTGATCGAATTAAGCACCTCTTCAGCTTTTCGTTGTACAATGTGCAATTAGTTTAGCTGAAATCGTTCCATTCACAGCCATTTGGCTAATAACGTTGTACTTTGTACAACGAGCTGCTCTTCAGGCTGAAATAAGCACCTCTTTCGCTGCAAAAAATGCAACGAAGCTCCCCCAACAGCTCATATAAGCACCAAACAAAAAGGACCAGAACACAGCTGCTCGCTGCTGCTCCAATCCCTTTTTCTACAAAGTCTCTACTTCAGCCATTTCAATATACGGCATACTCTTCAACTCTTCATATACTTCTGATGCATACTTACGGTCAATAAAAACAATGAAATTGAGTTCCTGCAGTTCATGACTCAACTCTTTGATGTGTACACTTTTCATTCTATACCCTCTAGCGATAATGTCCTTGATGATATTCGTTAAATTACCCTCATGGGATACGATGAGCTTGACTCGCAGATCCTTCATCAATAGTGGTCTTGGACCCATTTTCTTAATATAGTACGGCAATACCACGACACTCACCATTATTAGCAGCAGGCCCACAAACGCTTCAACAAAAAAACCTGCGCCAATGGCAATTCCTAGCCCAGCCGCTCCCCAAATCATCGCCGCCGTCGTTAGTCCAATAATGACATCATTATGCTTCCTAAGTATGACGCCTGCGCCAAGAAATCCGATCCCGCTAACCACCTGCGCCGCAAGCCGCATAGGATCCATGACATGAAGTCCGGGAACCGCATATTTATTCGAAGATTCAATAGATACGATTGTCAGCAAGCAACTACTTAAACAAATGACTAGAGAGGTTTTCAGTCCAAGAGGTTTATTTCTGATTTCTCGTTCTAAGCCAATAATTAAACCGAAGATAGCTGCAATTCCTAGTTTTATTAAATCATGTATGTCCACAGTCACTAGCATCGTTGTTGTCTCTCCTATTCTAGATGTCATTTACAATATATTAACATTTAAACCTCGTAGATAAATAGGTATAGATGTTACAATTATAATCCAAAGTTTTACTTTTTCCCTATCCACACCTTCCTCTCATCTCCTGACACCCCCTATCCAAAAATAATATTGACCACAAGTCACTTTATTGCTATAAATGAACTTATATAATGTTAATCGGTAAGTTATTAGTGCTCTTTCATGGTCTTCCGATTAAATATTTTTACTTATTCGAACCAATCAAGCCAAAAAGTTGACCAAAAGTCATACTTAGAGCAATATCTGATCTTATACACAATTAATAACCAGGGAGGCTCAATCATGGAGCGTGAGGGAAACATGGCTACTCGTTCAAATCAACCGAAAGACGATCTTGTAAAAACAACCGGAAAAGTACTACATAAAACGGGTTTTCTATTCATCCTGGCCGCTATGGCGCTCGCAGGCTGTTCCAATGAAGCCCCACTATCTTCCACAACAACAGCTCAGCATGCGGCCGAGACAGCAATCAAGCCTGTGAAAACGGCTCCGGTTACCACACAAGCATGGGCAGGTGCTAAGACGCTCACGGCCGATGTGGTTCCTTCATTAGAATTGAATGTCATGCTCAAAGTGGATGGCGATGTGAAGTCCGTACGGAAGAAGCGCGGGGAACAAGTTCAAAAAGACGATGTGATCATCGAGCTGGATAATAAAGATTTGCTTCGCCAAAAACAAAAACTGCTTTATGCCAGAGCCAGTCTTGAAGAACAGTTGTCCAAAGCCAAAAAGGATTGGGATGACGGCATTCTGGAGTTAACCAACAATATTGCGATAACCCAGCAGTCCTTGGACGATGCAAACAAGCAATATAATCGGATTCTGAATGACTATGACACCGGGCAGGCAACGAAGGATCAGAAGGAGCAAATGGAATCTCAGGTCAAACCATTGAAACTCAATCTTCAAACTTTGCAGCAAAAGCTTCAAACGCTCCAAAATACCCAACCGCTAGCCGCCATCCAATACCAATTGCAAGCTAACGATATTGATTTGCAGGATGCTGATGTCAACCTTTCTTATTTTGAAGTCAAGGCGCCTGCGTCTGGTCTTTTGACCGAAATGCCCATTGAGGAAGGAATGACGTTGGCCCGAGGACAAAAAATCGGCGTTGTGCAGCGGCAATCACCGATCAAAATCCGTGCTGAAGTAACGGAAGCGGACTTAGCGCTCGTGCAAGGCAAACCGAGCTTGTCATTTCAAGCGTCAGACTCCCCAGATACATATGAAGGGAAAGTAACTTATTTGGCGAACACGGCCAATACCCAGACGAAAACCTATTCGCTGGAACTTGAAGCCGCAAACGAAAACGGCCGCCTGAAATCCGGAATGCGCGTCCAGCTTCTACTGGCTGGTGGCGGCGAACAGCAGGTCATCGTTGTACCGGCGGGCAGCATTTTGCGCGAGGATGGCGAGCCTTATGTATTCATTTTGATTGGAGACCATGCCGAAAAAAGGACAGTCAAGCTCGGCCGCAGCAAGGATGACATGACGGAAATTACCCAAGGACTGAAGGCAGGCGAGGTATTGATCGTCTCCGGTCAGTACCAACTTAAACATATGGAGAAAGTAGCGCCCGGCCAGTAGTTTTTGATTTTCTAACTGGAACAGCTGGACGGACAGAAGGAGTGAATCCGCTTGATTGCCAAACTGATCAAATACCAAAAGATTACCCTGCTATTCTTTGTCGTGCTCGTGCTGCTGGGCGCCTTCAGCTTTTTATCGTTAAGCCAGCGTGAGAATCCGGAAATCACGGTATCCATGGCTACAGTAAAAACGATCTATCCCGGAGCATCGCCCGAAAAGGTCGAGCAGCTTGTCACCAAGCCGTTGGAAGAGGAAATTAGAAAGATGGAGTCCATCAAGTCGATCGATTCGACTTCCTCTACCAATGTGTCCTTCATTACTGTAGAGATGCAGCCCGGGGTCGATAACAGCCGTGCATGGGATACGCTCAGACAAAAGGTGCAGACCGCGCAAGGCAAGCTGCCCGTAGAGGCGGAACAGCCAGAGATCGATGATGATCTAGCCAAGACTTCTGCGCAAATCATTCACTTAATTGTGGAAAACCCATCTGAGCTGGAGTCCTTACGGTCCATTTCTACAACATGGAAGGACCATTTGCGCACAGTTTCCGGTGTCAGTGACGTTGAAATTGTTGGGCTCCCCGATCAGGAAGTGAAGGTGATTCTGGACAAGGAGAAGCTCGAAAGCCTGCAGCTTCCTTGGACCCTGGTTATGCAGGCGCTCACCACCTCGCACGACCGCACACCCATTGGGAATGTGGTTGCCAATAATAACAACACTTATGTTCAATTAACCGGCGAATGGAAGTCCGCCAACGATATTGCCGATACGGTTGTTTACCGGCCTGCAGGGCAAGGCAATTCGCTGAGCATTAAAGATGTCGCTGAAGTTAAAATAGGCCCTAAGAAAACGGAAGAGGAGGTCTTCTATCAAGGCAAACCCGCCGTCGATGTCGTCATTTATCCGGCTAAAGGACAAAATATTCCTACTTTGCAAGATGGGATCGACGCAAGGGTTTCCGAATTGCAGGCTCAGCTCCCTCCGCATGTGACGATGGTATCGTTATTTACGCAAAAGGAGAACGTCGATCATCTGTTTGCCGATTTGTCACGGGAAATGTTGATCGGGATGGCTGCGGTACTCGTTGTCTGTATCCTGGGGCTCGCTTTCGGAACGTCCATTATCGTCGCACTCGCGATTCCCGTATCCATCGCACTCGGCTTCCTCCCGATCAGCATGACGTCCATCGATCTTAATCAGATATCCATTGTCGCGCTGGTCATTGTACTTGGCATTCTTGTCGATGATGCCATTGTCGTTAACGATAATATTGAACGCAGATTGTCTCTGGGCGATTCTCCTCTGGACGCCTCGCTGAAAGGCAGCCAGGAAGTTGCGATTTCGATTCTTACGGCAACGATTGCTACAGCAGCCGCTTTTTTCCCGCTGTTCTTCTTAAAAGGCAACATCGGGGACTTTATCAAGCCGATTCCCGTCGTTGTTAGCTTGACTTTAGCCGCGTCGATGGCAATGTCGTTAACGATCATTCCGATTTTCCGCAAATGGAGCAGCGAACGTAGTCTCCGCAAAGGAGTTTCCTCCCAGAAAAAGCTGCCTGGACTTTTGGGTAAACCTATATGGCTCCTAAGCGAGTTTTATGAAAAGCTCATCCGTCGGCTGCTGCGAAAACCGCTTTTAACCGGAATGATAGGTCTTGTCATTGGTACGGCCAGCTATGGGCTTTTGCCCCTGCTTGGCGTTCAGTACTTTCCGAGCGCGGAACGAAGCGAATTTTTGCTTGATGTGAAAATGCCCGTGAGCGCCGACTATAAGCAAACCGCCGATATGATGAAAAGTTTATCGGTTTGGGCGGCTAAGCAGGATGGGGTCCAGTCTGTTTCTACCTATGCCGGTAGGACAACACCTAAGTTTTACTATGCAGAAACCGCTAATGTCGGAACAAGAATAGGCCAATTATACGTCAAGGTCGACGAGTCCCAAGCCCAAACAGGCAAGCTTGTATCCGATTGGCGAGACCAACTCAAGCGTATATATCCGAACATCGAGTTGTTGCCCAGAGAACTGGAACAAGGCCCTCCTGTCGGAGCGCCGATTGCCGTTCGAATCAGTGGCCCGGACTTAAGCGAACTAACATCGCTCTCCAAACAGCTGCAAACGATGCTGAAAAACATCCCTGGCACGACTAACGTCTCTGACAGCGTCGGTGATGAAACCTATACGATGGATCTGCAGCTTGATCAGGAGAAAGCGCGTTATTACGGCGTCACGGAAAAGGATTTGTCGGGAACCGCTCGACTCGCAACCGACGGAATTGAGGTTTCCAAACTGCAACTAGGCAACGAGGATATTCCCGTTACTTTATTCAGCAAGGCCAACCAGACGTCGTCCGACGAAACGATTGGAGAACTGCTCGTTCCTTCGCAATCCGGGCAACTGTACCCAATCAAGCAGTTCATCAATGTGCAAAACGATCGCATGATCACCTCCGTGCAGCATCGCAATCTGGTACGAACGATTACGGTGAGAGCTTACACGGACGGAAGATTGCCGGCAGATATTGTCGCCGAGCTGCAGCAACAAGTAAGCAAACTGCAAAAACCGAACGCTTACACGATTGAATTTGCAGGCGAGAACGCTGATCGGAACGACGCCTTCTCCTCCATCGGTAAGCTTTCTATTGTGGTTGTATGCCTTATCTTCATCATTATTGCGATTCAATTCTATTCATTGTCCATACCGTTCCTGGTCATGATGACTGTTTATTTGGCCATGGGGGGAGCTTTAATTGGTTTATTCATAACTGGTGCTCCAATCGGATTCATGGCGCTCATGGGCTTCGTCAGTCTGGCCGGGATTGTCGTGCGCAACGGCATCGTGCTGGTTGAGTTTATTGAAGACGCCAGACATCACGGGATGGCCTTGCACGATGCCATTGCCGAATCAGGCCGTGCGCGGCTTCGCCCCATCCTGATGACATCCGCTACTGCAATCAGCGGCCTCCTGCCCATGGCCATCATGGGAGGCAGCCTGTGGCGACCGATGGCCGTCGTCATTATCTCAGGGCTTATTGTCTCCACGATCCTTACGCTCATTATCGTCCCCTCCTTCTATCTACGGCTAGCTCTGTGGAGGGATAAACGCAAGCTGAATCGAAAGGCGTCGGCAGAGACAAACCTTCCGGCTCATGGCGGAACAACTTCTCTGTAAATTCCAAATAAAAAGACTGCACATGCCCCACATTCCGGGAGCAATGGCAGTCTTTTTATTCTATATGAAGCTAAATCCGGAACCGGTACCCCGCACCCCAGATCGTCTCAATATACTGCGGATTCGAAGGATCCTGCTCAATCTTCTCACGCAGCTTGCGGATATGCACCGTAACAGTCGCGATTTCGCCCATGGCATCCATCCCCCAGAGGAGATCGAACAGCTGCTCTTTGCTGTACACCCGATTGGGATTCATCGCCAAATGCGTCAAAAGGTCGAATTCTTTGGTCGTAAACACGACCTCTCGCTCATTCACAAATACGCGGCGTGCGGTTTTATCAATCATCAAACCGCGAATGCGGACCTCATCGTTCTTCGCTTCACGCCGCCCCATCAACCTTTCGTACCGGGCAAGATGCGCTTTGACTCTTGCCACCAATTCACTGGGGCTAAACGGTTTGATCATATAATCGTCCGCGCCAAGGCCCAAGCCGCGGATTTTGTCGATGTCTTCCTTTTTCGCGGAGACCATCAAAATCGGAATGTCCTTTTCGCTGCGAATGCGCCGGCATATTTCGAAACCGTCGATCTTCGGCAGCATTAAATCAAGAATAATGAGATCATACTCCGTCGAGAGCGCGACATGCAGGCCTTTGTCCCCACTGTTCTCGATGTCGACTTCGTAGCCGCTAATCTCCAGGTAATCCCGCTCCAGCTCGGCGATGCTTTGTTCATCCTCTATGATTAAAATCCGGCTCATTCCTGACTCTCCTCCTGCTTGTTAAGCGGTAATGCCATATAAACGGTTGTTCCCTGTCCGATCATGCTTGTTGCGCCAATACGTCCGCCGTGCTCTTCCATGATTTGTTTGGCGATCGCAAGACCCAACCCGCTTCCCCCGGTCGCGGTGTTGCGCGAAGGATCCGCCCGATAAAACCGGTCAAATATATGAGGCAGCGCCTCTTCGGATATGCCTTGACCGGCATCTTTTATTTGAATGACGGCGTTGCCGTCGATTTCTCTGAGGGTTAAGGTGATTCGGCAATTGCCTTCATCACTGTATTTGATTGCATTTTCGATGATGTTCAGCAGCACGCGCCGCAGCTTATCACGGTCTGCCGTTACAAGCAGAGGCTCATCTGGCAGTTCCGTCAGCTTGAAATGTACACCTTTTTTCTCCATATCGAATTGTAATTCTTGCGCGCAATCCTGCACATACTGGCCTAGATCCACGGTTTCGAACTGAAACGGGACTTTCCCCAGATCCAGCTTGGAAAATAAAAACAACTCATCAATCAGTCGATCCATATCGGCCGCTTTCGTGTAAATCGTTCGAATATACTTCTCCAGCTTATCCGGAGAGTTCGTGACGCCATCCATAATACCATGAGCATATCCTTTAATGGCTGTAACCGGCGTCTTCAGATCATGCGAAATGTTAGAAATTAGCTCTTTGCGATTTTCTTCATATTGCAGCTGAAGGTCAACGGATTTCTTGAGCTTGCGCCTCATTTCTTCAAAAGCTCTGCTGAGCTCCCCGATTTCATCATCGGACTGCTGCACCACTTCAAAATCCAGATTGCCTTCCTTGATCTCCTCCGCCGCTCGTTTGAGCGCCTTAAGAGGTTTAATTATGCTGCGGGAAACGAAATAGGTCAGCACACCGTTCGTACCCACAAGGATAAGGATAAACGTCAAAACAACCGATTTGGAAAACTGGTGCAAATATTTCTGAAAAGGCCCTCCATCCAAAAATACAAAAACGGATCCTTTACTTTGATCGGAAAACAGAAAATCCTGCTGCCGAGTTATCCACAGAGAACCCTGATTCCGCTGAAATTGGCCTGATGAGGTACCATAAGCGGGAAGTTTGGAGCTGTTCTGGGCTTCGCCCTCTTTCAAATAGGGAGAGCTATACGTGATTTCTTTATCTTTGCGGATGATAATGCCCATATTGATTTTATGAAAACGGTCCTCCAAATCCTGAATAAACACGGGATCGAGGAACGCGTCGGGTTCGGTTTCCGTTTTCGCTTTCATGTAAGCGACATTCTCGAGCTCTTGTTCAACGACGCGTTTAATCGGGTTGCCTTGGGAGAAATCGACCTGAAAGCCGGACTTCAGTGTGCCGAACGTTGCGATGGAGATTAGAATCACGGCTAGCCCCGACAGGACGAGAGGTACAAGCAGCATGGCAATGTATGAGAGTACCAGCCGTAAGCGAATCGACATCGTGGTCAGATCTCCTTTTTATCGAACAAATAAAAACCTGCTGTAAAAAACAATATACTACACGCTATCAAAAACATAAAGATGCTGCTCACCTTGCCAAGCGCCATGCCGCTTCCGATCAAAAGCATATGCCAGTCTGTGTAAGCCGTAGGCGAATACGTGGCGATTTGCGGGATAAAAAAGGCGGCCACTTTAAAAGCCAAATAAAGAAGGATGCTCACCGTCAATGCAGAAGAGGCGTTGGAGAAAAACTGTGCCAGAAACACAGCGGCGATGCTGAGCACAAGCAGTGGCACAAAGGCCGCGCCATACGCGAGGAACCAATTCATCACCGCGCCAAAGCCGCCAAAGTGCTGGAAAAATAGCGCTGAAATAACGGATGCCAGCAATCCGGCAATTAAGTACAGCGCAATAAAAACACCAAGCGCAATCTGCTTGGAAGCAAACACCTTGAACCGAGAAATGGGCCGCGTTAATGTGTTCTTCATCGTGCGGTCGCCCATCTCACCCGAGAATACGTCGGCAGCGCCCATGAAAACGAATAACGGCAGAAAAATACTCGTGAGCAGCCCCAGCATGATGATCGGAAAATCCTGCGAGGCAATCGCTCCGATTCCGATACCGTTTTGAAACTTGGACAGCAGCAGCCCTGCCAGGAGCGGAAGCAGCAGCGTAACCGCAAGGAAAAAGATGGTTTTCTTCTTGGACGTCATTTTGACCGTTTCGTTCCACACGTTGGCGGTTAGGCTATGCATGCGCAGCAAGCCTCCTTACTTCTTTAATTTCGCGCAGATACGCTTCTTCCAGCGTCGCGCTTCCTTGAGCAATTTCCGACACGAGCCCTTCGCGGACAAGCCGTCCTTGATGAATGATGCCCATTCGGTTGCACATCAGCTCCATTTCATGAATGAGATGGCTGGAGATCAGGAAGGTGATGCGCTCTTCTCGCGCCAGGTGCATAATGATCTCGCGGATATGAACCATCCCCTCGATATCCAGACCGTTCGTCGGCTCATCGAGTATGAGCAATTCCGGCTTCGACAGCATCGCTGCCGCGAGCCCTAGCCGCTGCTTCATGCCTAGCGAGTAACCCGCTACCTTTTCCTTCTGAAAAAGGGTAAGTCCGACGATCTCCAAGACTTCGTCTATGCGCTGCTGACTGATGCCCGGGTAAAATCTTGCGGCCAGCTCCAAATTCCGTCTGCCGCTCATATAGGAATACGCTTCGGCGGTTTCAATCAGGACGCCTACCTTGGCCATAGCCTGCTCATAGTGCGTCGATACAGGATAACCAAAGAGCTTCACTTCTCCTTGCTGCGCTCTGGCGAGTCCGGTCATGATCTTCATGACGGTCGTCTTCCCGGCGCCGTTGGGCCCGAAGAACCCGTAAATGTCACCTTGCTGCACGGTCATATTCACCTCGTGGATGCCGCGCAAGTTATTGTAAATTTTCGTGAGACGATTGATTTCTACGACAGGCTTCATACATTAGCCGCCTTTCAAGATAATAAGGAGGTGGGAGTTGCCCCTGCCTCCTTCCTTTTTTCCCTAGTTTCTATGGTGGGACTTCTCAGGATCGATCTTGACGGTTTCCAACTGCTTCCCTGTCAAATCTACCGTGTCCGGCGTTGTCGAGTTCAGACTGGATAGTGTCATATCCACACTCAATACGACGTTGTGCGCTGTTCCTTGCGCATCTTTACCGGAAATATGAATTTGTGCGGTTTGATTGGTAATATGATTATCGCTGTCCACGCTGGCGTTCACTTCGACTTCATCCATTTTGATGTCGGAAGTTAATTGAGGGAGGCTGTTTTTGAGTGTCGTCACATCAACACCAAGGGTATCAGCCTTGGATGGCATTGGACGTTGACTATTTTCCATCGTAGCATGCTTGATAGCCAGGGAGCCGATCGTGTTGACAACCGGAGAAATTTGACTGCCTGACAATTTGAAATGAATCTCCTTCACGTTGCCTGCCGCTTCATCCATCGTGACATAGTTTTTGAGATTGCCGACTAGGGCGTCAACCACATTTTCCACTTCGCTAACGACTTGAGGGTCCGGTGTATGCTCTGTGCCTTCATGATCTTTGAATTTGCCCATGCCCTCTCCTTCCAGCACTTTGTACACATCGGAATCATTTGTTTTTATAATTTGTTTGCCGTCTTGGTTGTAGAAATGTATGGTTTGTTCGTTCGTGCCGTTATTCACGGTCACTTCTGCGCTTCCTGCGTGATTCGCACCGCTGCTTTTAATCGTGGATTTTACGTTAAGCAATGGAGCTCCGTTATCCTGCAGCGTCACGTTCACTTGGCGTGTTACATTGTGTACGGTTGCCGTCTGTTTCACGGCTGATTTAAACGTCTCATACCCGGGCGCATCGCCCACACCGGCGTAAACCGACGTCACCAGCATCATGCTGCCTACCGCCACGCCTAATCCCATCATGGCTAATTTCTTATTCATACCTACCTGCCTCCGCGTCTTCTAACGCTTTATCTAATTTGGATGCGTTCCTCGCTTCCATGTATTCATCTTATCCCCTCGATCTTAATTGCTTCTAAAAGACCTATTAACCTCGCCTAAAACAATTCTTAAATATTTCTAAACTGATCGGGTAGGGCTGCGACGTATGTAAGAATAGTACTAAATGGAAATAATGCAGTTAATTCCTGCGATTACAGGCTGCGAAGGTTTGCTAACTGGAAAAACTCCAGTTAAATCAGACCCTCACTCTTATAGAGGGGCAATTATCGAGCGAAACTGCGGGAGATTTTGCAGTTATTTGGCTATAAAACAGAGATATGAATAAATTAGCGGTAGTTTTTCCAGCTAAAGAACAAATAAAAAAGAGGCAAGCCTACGCTTACCTCTTACGACTCCCGCGTGCAAAGCACTATTTACTACTATCAGTACTGCTGATCTTCCACCCTCTCTCTCAACATCCCTGTATGCGTGAGTTGAACGTCCACTCGAACGTCCCCTAACTGGTACCCTTCAAGTGGCTGCTCGCCGTTGGAAGTCAGCTTGGCCCATAACTGGAAATTCTGCTTATATAAGACGTGCTCCAACTGATAGATATCGACGCCTCGGTCTTTTCCATGTTCGAACGTTTCCTCGATTTCTTCTGCGATCTGCTTTTCAATTTGTTTGCGTACGGATTCATCATCAACGGTCACCTGAGATTCAATCGTGATCGACTTGCATCTCATATGAACATCAAAGATCAGGTTATCTCCCTTGCGCAGTGTGATCCGCGGATTCGGTTTATGAATGGAAACGGTCTGAACGGGCTTTCCTTTGATGTAGACAACTAATGGCGAACGGGCGGTGCTTTTCTCCATCCAGCGGTCACCTTTAAACTGATTATCTGTAAACCATTCGACTACATTGTTTTTTCCTAGCGCATAAACACCGCTAACTTCCAGCTTAGGATCAGGCTTCTGATTTTTCTTCCAAGCATCCTCTCGAATGCTCAAATTCGGTATCATTAATGTATAGCCAGGTTCGCGAAGCAAAGCGGCCGCCCTGTACAATCGGTATGGACGTATAAAGGAAAGTTGCCGATAATTTTCAATCGGATTCATCAAAATGGAAGCCATCGGAGAGACATTGAAAAAAGGAACAACGGAGAAAATAGCCTCAATTGATTCATCTGTACTATAGATCCATTGGGTAAATCTTGTTTCACTGTATCGAACGGACCCATCCATAAATTTACTAATCCCTTGCTTCAGAGCCTCTTTGGAGAACAAATAGGCGCTGACATGCCCCCAAAAAACACGCTGTTGCGTCGTTTTGTACAATCGATTGAAGGCTTCATTCACCGTAGCTCCTTCTTCGCGACCTACCCAAATCTGAGGCGGCTGCCCAGCTTTGCCCCCCTCCTGTTTCGCTACGGAGCTGAAATCCAACATCTGCGCATAGACGATGTAACGCCCTTTTTGAAAATCGAAGCCTATCGCCGTAAAGTAGTTCGTGTCTTGAATCGTTTTCATATCCCAGCAGCCTGTCAGGCTCGTGAGAATCAACACGCCTATCATGATCCGTCCTACTCGCTTCATCATCATTGAGGATCCTCGCTCTGACGTGTGTCGTCCTTAGGGCTTAGCATCTTAGGCCTGCTCTTCATTGCGCTGAAAGGCTTGGCGAAAACCGCAGTGACCATTTCCTTAAAGCGTGGCGGTGATAGTGGCGACAAGTAGGGAACGCCAAATGACTCCAAGGTCGACATGTATAAAACAAGCCCAATCAATGACACCATGAACCCATAGATCCCAAAGATCGTGGATTCCAATAAAATAATCACCCGCAGGATCGTCACAATTCCAGCAAGTGTCTGGTTCACGAGGGTATACATGGCTATCGTCGATATCGAGGTGATAACAAGGGTCGTCGGGCTAGTGATACCGGAACGAATCGCTGCGTCGCCAACAATCAGCCCTCCAACAACGGTAACGGTTTGTCCAACGACTTTAGGAAGCCTTGCGCCAGCTTCTCGAAACAATTCAAACAGCAGCAGCATAATAATAAAATCCATAGGACCCGATAGCGGTAATCCCAGTCTGGAAGAGGATATGGTAGCGACTAAAGAAAAAGGGATTTGATCGATATTAAAGGCAGACAGCGAAATCCAGAAGCCAGGAAGAAACGTGGCTACAATCAATCCCCCCAATCGCAGTACTCGTTCGAACGCCACATAGTAAAAAGGAGAGTGTACATCTTCTGGCGATTTTAAAATAAACATCAAATTTGCCGGAGCGATGAGGGCCATCGGCGAACCGTCAACAATGATGACGAATCGTCCGCGCAGCAAGCTATCCGCTACAAAGTCAGGTCTACCCGCATAATCCAGCAACGGGAAAAAATTGTACTTTTGCTCTGTTAGCAGCTCTTCCAATTGCGAACTGGAAATCAAGGCATCGAGATCAATTTCTTGCAATCGGCGCCTGGCATCCTGAAGCACATCCGAATCGATGACATCATCGATATACATAAGAGCTACGGAAGTATGGCTGCGCTTGCCAATTTCCATTTTCTCGCAGCAAAGACTGCGGGTTAACAGCCTTTTGCGAATCAGAGCGATGTTGGTAACGATGCTCTCCGTGAACCCATCCCTTGGTCCTTTAATTGAAGTCTCCGTATTAGACTCTTCCGGCGATCGGTTAGGCGGATTGGACAAATCAAGCCCAAAAAGGCGCTGCTGCTCTTCAAAGTACATAATCAGAAACCCTGAATATAGATTGACTGTCATCGTTTCCATCACATCAGGTCCGGTCATCTCCAGCATTTGAAGCAGTGTAGGGAGCGCGAAATTGGACATGCCCCCTTCCCGGTGATGCGAGATGACATATTGAAGGTTAGGAAGTACACGCTGCTCAATATGATCCTTATTAATCATACCGTCGCAATACATGAGCAGGATCTTTTTACTGGCATCCCCTTCTGAGAACAGGTACTCTTTAATGATGACATCGGCCGACGAGGCAAACCAATCTCGCAAATCTCGCTCGTTCACTTCATCACGTTCTCCTTTCGCCTCATCGGCAGGAAGATCAGCACAAACAGCACCAGGATTAATCCTGCGCCAGTAACAAACATCATGGGGTAATACCAGTCCTGAATAAAATTCACCATTTGATTGTCCGTGACCGGCAATAGACACATCGTAACGAAAAAAAAGCTTATCCCTATCAGCAGCCATGTGCGGGTACGTTTCTTTTGGATCATCAACACGTCAATAGTGAGAAACATCAGCATGGACATACGGATACAAGCGCCTGATATCCACTGAAAAATCGATAAAAAATCCAAATGGGAAATATATTTCCCAAGCGTCACCATACGCCATTGTTCAAAAGCCGGATACCTGAGTTGATCTGCTTCAAACGGTCCAAAAATCGCAATGGCCCCGATTAAGGGTCCTACGGTTAATCCCACTAAGCAAACCGCTACGATAAGCAAGGCGGGCAGTCGGATACGGGTATCGGCATGATGCTGGAGAAAAACAATACTTAACAGCTCAAACGAAGAACCGCTGGTTAAATACATCGATTTCAGAGCAGGCCCATACCCATGGGTAAACAGGGGCGTAAGTAAGCTATAGTCTTTGTATTGAAAATTGGCACCCATCACAAAATAGCCCAGCAAGACAACCACGGGGAGTAGAATGCCCGAGGTTATCGCGATGGCGCGGATGCCTTCACGAGCAGCAAAAAAGCAAAAAATCATAAACGCTAGCGAGATCATGATCGGCGGGGTCCTCGGCAAATAAGAGATGTGCGTCCAAGTTACCATATCCTCCATGGTAATGGTCGCATGCGTCATGGCGATGCCAATGACGATCACTTTTAGAAAGAATACAACGAACTTTCCATATCGCTGCCCGACCCATAGCAGTAGATTCTGCTGCTTAGAGCGTTTGATGATGATGTACACGAGACATGCCCATACTAATGTAGGCAAAATGGATAAACCCGCTCCCACCCAGGAATCACGTTTGCCGTAATGCAGCAGTACAGGGATTAAGAGCACATGATTCGTTATGGCAATTGAAATAATAATGACGTAGTACAACTGAAGCGCGGTAATTTTCCGATAACGTGCAGCCATGAGGTAATCTCCCACTTTGGTATGAGGTGGAAACTTTTTATTTGTTAAGTTTTCCAATCCATGTGGAATTATGCAAATAAAAAACCGCCCCTCGATTTCTCGAAGAGCGGTATGATCCTATGTCAGGCAGGGCGAATGGGTATGGACGAATGTCTACTTTTGCGGGAGAAAAGGTGTCAATTCCCCAAGATAGCAGACATCCAGGTGATGCAGCGCACGGGTGCAAGCCGTGTAAAACAGCTTGCGCTCCTTCGCCTCCGCGTAGACAGCCGCACCGGCATCGTAGAGGATCACGGCGTCGAACTCGAGCCCTTTGGCGAGGTACGCCGGCATGATCATAACGCCTGCCTCATAGTGCAGCGTCTCCTTCGTGATCCGCGTGAGGCCAGGCAGCAGCGGCTTAAGGGCTGCGTGCGCGGCTTCCGTCTCGCGCTCGGTCTTGCACAAGATCGCGACGGAGCTCGCACCGCCGTGCTGACGGGTCAGCGCCGTATCCGCGACCAAGCGGCTGAGCTCGGTCTCATTCGCCGCGCGCAGCAGACGCGGCTCCTCGCCGCTGCGGCTGAACGGCTCGATCGGCTCGCCGAACGGGAGCACGCGGCTGGCGAACAGGGCGATTTCGCGCGTCGAGCGGTAACTTTTGACGAGGCGGATCGTCTCCGTCTCTTCCTCTTTCATCAGCTCGCTGATCGAGCTGTACTCGTTCTTAGGGCCACCTGCGTCGTTAGCTGCGTTCGCGTGCGTGAAGATCCCTTGGTTCCAGTCGCCAAGCAAGGTAAATCGGGCACGCGGGAACAGCTTCTTGAGATACGCATAGTGGAACGGCGAGTAGTCCTGCGCCTCATCCACCAGGCAGTAGCGGATCGTTCCAACGCGCAGTTGACCTTCAACAAGCCCCTTCAAATACACAAGCGGTGTCGCATCCTCGTAGTGCAAAATCCCTTGTTCCAAGGCTGCCGAAGTGAAAGAACTGATGCTCGCCCAAGCCTCAGGAAGCTGCTGGCCAGCCTGAGCCATCAGCTCCTGATGGAGCTCTCTGCTCGTATATAGATCTCGATACATGCCGAGTACGTCGACATAAGCAAGGTTGCGGGCCTTCTCCTTCAGCGGAGCGATCGCTTTATGCGCCTTCATTTTGCTCATCTTCTTCATCTCGGGCTCCGTACCCACATATTTGGGCTCGCGCACCATTTTGCGATAGAAACGTTTCTGTGCATCCGCTTGGATCTCATCCAGCTTCTCCAGCATCCACTCGGACAATTGCTCCATCCGTTCTCCGAGCGCGAGAATCGAAGTTTTGCTGTAAAACCGCTCGCTTAACTCTTCTGCGGTAATCAGCACTTTCTTGCCGACCGACAAATCGAGGAAGCGTATTCCGCCATGCTTCAGTTTCTCGCCATAAGCCTCAATAACGCTGAGGAAGGCTGCCGACGTTTTGTACAGGATACTTTGCTGCCTTGCTTTATAAGCCGGATCTTGCTCCGTCCCCGTCAAAATGAATTCCAGCTGATCGTAGGGATCTTCCAGCTTTAAACCCGTATCGCTTAATTTATGGGTTAAATAATCTTGAAAGGTTGTCTGCTGCATGGTCGCTTCGCCCAGCTCCGGAAGAACGTGCGAAACGTAATCGCTGAACAGCGAGTTCGGCGAGAACAGAATCATATTATCGGCGCTGAGCGTCGCCCGGTATTTGTAGAGCAAATACGCGATGCGCTGCAGCGCGACCGAGGTTTTGCCGCTGCCGGCCGCGCCTTGCACGACAAGCACCTTGTGCCGGTCATCGCGGATGATCTGATTCTGCTCCCGCTGAATCGTCGTCACGATGCTGTGCATTTTCTCGTCGGCGCTGCGGCTGAGCATCTTCTGCAGCATCTCGTCTCCGATTGAGATCCCGGTGTCGAACACATCCTGCAGCTCACCGGCTTTAATGATGTACTGGCGTTTGAGCAATAACTCCCCGCTGACATCCATCTCCGGCGTGTGGTACGTGGCCGGCCCCGGCGGGTAGTCATAGAATAAGCTGGCTATCGGTGCGCGCCAGTCATAGATAAGTATCTCATCTGTCTTCGGATCAATGAAGGAGGTGAGACCGATGTAGATTTTCTCACGCTCCTGCTCACCGCGTTCCTGAAAATCGATGCGCGCGAAATACGGCGCATCAACGACACGCTGCAGTTTGTACAGCGCATCCTGCGCCACCTGAAAGCTGCGCTTCTGACCCATCAGCACATGCTCCTGCTGGGCCATACTCGCGGCTGTCTCGATTACGTCGTCGGCGTTGTCCGCATTAACGGAGATATCGTCCCAGAAGCTGCGCCCAATCTCCGTTACTTCCGAGCGGCGTTGATCCACCGTCTCCCCCAAGTCGATAATTCGCTCTTTAATTTGGGAGCGTACCGAGGCAACCCGCTGGTCTTCCCGCTCCCGCTCTTCTTTATCAATTGGCATTTATTCTCCCTCCTGCCTATTTGTATACCCCATGGATGACTTCTTCAAACTCAGGCTCTTCCATATGTACATCGTCCATATCGCCCCAAAGACTGACCATTCGCAGCACGTCCATCGCTTTCAGCTCCTGGCGGTTGCAGGCGATCGTCAGCACGTTCGCCTCCTGTTCCACTACACGGAACGGCAGCTCCCAGCTCTCGGGAACTTGGACATCCCCTCGATACGTGATCTTCATCATCGTTGGCAAACCGATTCTGTCTCTTAGTGTATCCAGTGAGCCGTCATATCCGATCTGACCGTGATTAATCACGATCACCCTTTTACATAACTGCTCAATATCATCCATGTCATGCGTCGTCAGCAAAATCGTTTTCCCAAACTCCTGATTTAATGTCTGCAAAAAGCTGCGTATGTTCTTTTTAGCTACAACATCCAGCCCAATGGTAGGTTCATCAAGGAACAAAATATCCGGATCATGCAGCATGGATGCCGCCAGATCAGCACGCATCCGCTGACCGAGCGAAAGTTTGCGAACCGGCATATCCATCAGTTCTTTAAGCTCCAGGAGTTCATTCAACTCGTCTAACCTGCGGCGTGAGGTGCTCTCCTCCACGCGATACATCGCTGTTAGAATTTCATACGAATCCTTAACCGGCAAATCCCACCATAGCTGGCTTCGCTGCCCGAACACGACGCCAAGTTTGCCAACGACGCGCCTTCGGTGTTTTTGCGGACTTAAGCCGTGGATCAGCACTTCACCCGATGTGGGATGCAGGATGCCGGTCAGCATCTTGATGGTCGTTGATTTTCCCGCGCCATTAGGTCCAATATACCCGACGAACTCGCCGGATTCAATCTCAAAGCTGAGATCTCGTACCGCTTCCTTTTCTTTATAAGCCCGCGAGAACAAGGTGCGAATACCTGAAAATCTGCCTTCTTGAATAACCGGGGTTTGAAAGGTTTTGCGCAAATTCGTAACCGTGATCATGTGGATGCCATCCCTCCTTGTTATTAACGTGATTAACTTCCTGTACTCTGATAACGGGATAAGCCCAGTTTCCAAAATCGCATAGCCAGCCAGAGCGCTGCACAAGCAACACCCACGGTTCCCAGCAGCATGCCGATACCGCCTTCGTGTCGCAACAAATATAAGGTAGGTATGTAGTTCACGAAACCTACCGGAACAAGAACCAGAAGGGCGCCCTGCAGCCATTTCGGATATAACGTAAGCGGATAGCGAGCCGCCGTTTGAGAGGCGTCTTCCGTCATATTTTGTAAGGACTCGATGCGGGTCAGCCAAAAGCCCGCAGCCGCCGTAGCCAGCCCGATTGCGAATAAAATAACCGCTCCCGTACAAATCATTAATGCCGTTAACGGTACGGCCGACCACTCGATTTGCCCTTTGGCCATCAGCACTCGCATGGAAATGACTAGCAGGACGATCCCCTGCCCGATTTCAGCGAAGAGTACCCGGGAGTTTTGCGTCATCAGCGCTAGCAGCACCGGCACAGGGCGCGTCAATAACGCATCCAGATCTCCGGATACGAGATATTTTTCCAGATGATGCACATCCGAAGCCAGCGTACGGTATATCGCTTTGGAGATCATCATGACACCATAGAGATAACAGACTTCATACAGTGTCCAACCTTTGATATTGCCGAAGCGCATCATGACCAGCGCCACCATAAGAAATTCTGAAACTTGTATACATGAGGCCATGACCACCGAGAAAAGAAAGTTAAACTTATACTGCATCCGGCTGCGTAAACTCGCCCTGATCAACAGGAGATAGAGCTTGACTGACATCATCCTCCTTGCACCTCCAGCTTTCTTCGCACCGCATGCGTAACGGCCAGACAGACACAAGTAAACCCGATGCCCCATAGAAGAGCTCCGAGCACAATCGTGCCTTGTTCAAGTTGCATATAAATGCGAGTCGGATAATAGAGAAGGTACGGATAAGGTGTGAAACTACTTATGGTGCGAAGCCAACCCGGCAGCCATTCAAGCGGTATGAAAAATCCGGAGAGCAGCATGCTGAAGGAGTAGCTCAACCAGTACAACCAACGGGATTCCGTGGTCCATAAGGCGGCGATGCCAATCAAATAGTTCATGCAAATGGAGATATAAGCTGCTGCAACCAGCGCAATCGCCGTCCAGCCGTAAACGGAAGCCTTGTGTGGAAGCTGTAAGGAGAAAATGAACATATAGAGGACGTAAATCGGGATAAATTTATACAGAAACTGATACCATATTTGGCCCCATTCCCTGCTCATGGCCTGATAGAACAAGTGTACGGGTCTCATGAGATCAACGGCAATCTGACCTGTGCGCACCGACTGTTCGAGTCCCAGTCCATTCGTCGTAAACTGCGTAATCCACAGGATCGCCTGGTTAAAAGCAATGTAGCCGACCATCCCTTTGGCTCCGTAGTCGCCCAGCGAGGAATCGCTCCCGAGTCCGGACCAGATACTTGCATAAATGAAGCCAAACACGGCACTGACAGCATTGTGGAGCAAGTGTGAACCGCGATATTGCAAATTCCTTGCGTATGCCTTACGGGCTAAAACCGCGAAAAGCATCGTACACCTCCTATGTTTTTTCGTGCAAAAAAACGATGTTCCACTGCAGCCGCAGCGTAGAGACGGAGTTTCATATTACCAAAAATCCCCTATGCATGGCAATGTTTTTTTTCATATAAAAAAAGCAACCCCTATAGTCATCACCTGACTGCGGGATTGCTTCTATATTTTTACTGCGCGCTCACAGGTTTAGCTTCCGGAGGACTGCCGCTATCCCCTTCTGCCCGGAGTTTCGTGTCCGGTTGATCAAACTCGGCATTGTAACTAGGCTGTGAGGCCTTCGTTAAATAATCATGATCAAGGTATCCGGCCAAATACTGCTTACCGAAGAGGAGATCATATTGGACGTTCCTGTAATCGTCAATAAGTGCTTTGGCCGAATCAGGCGCCTGCGCATGAAGCGTTTGGTCTGGATCCACAACCAGATTACTTAACAATCCAGGTACTTGAGCGGCTATTTCCGCATTCAATGCGAAGTTAGCCGGTTTCTCCATGTGCAGCATATCGAGCACGTGAGAACCTAAGAAAGAATCGCTAAGCAATGGGATATCCTGTTTGGGCATATCGAAATTCGACCAAGTCACCAGCGGAATGCTGTGCATTTTCTTGATTTCTTCCAGCGACCAATCATTGGCGTTGCTTGTTGAGATGAACCCGGCTTCTTTGTACACTTGGTAGTCGAGACCAAGCATCGGCAGGTGGTCCCCGTAGAAGACGATCATCGTTGGTTCATCCGAATTTTGATAATGATCGATAAGCATTTTCAGACTTTGATCCGCATCATGCGCACCCTGTGTGTAAGTTTCCAAAATCGATTTGGCTTGCGGCGTCAAATTGCCTTCCGCCTTGAATTGATTCTCACCGTACCGCGGATCATCGTAGGGTCCGTGGTTTTGCATCGTAACCGTGTAGATAAACATCGGATCTTCCGTTTTATCCACTTCATCGATAATGTTTCGAGACACCTCGGCATCCGAGATGAAGTAACCCTTCGTCTCCGGATTCACGAAATGCTCACTGCTTTTGAAAGATTCAAAACCAAGCTGCTTATAAACGGAATTACGATCCCAGAACCAGCCCTCGTAGGAGTGAATCCCCATGCTTTTATAACCCTGACCGGCAAAATAACTCGCTAAACTTGGCACAGGTTTACTTACATATTGCTGATACGGGATAGATCCCCCCGGTAGGAAGCTCATCGAATTACCAGTGAGTACTTCGAACTCTACGTTGCTTGTACCCCCACCGAATTGAGGAGACAAGAGGTATCCGGACGTCGACTCCTTCTGCAAACGATGGATCGTAGGCAGCGGGTCTTCACTAAATTTGACGTTCGTCAGTAACGTCGGGTCCCAGAATGCCTCGCTCATAATGAAGATAACGTTCGGCTTCTTCCCTTGCAGATCAACGGATGCCTTTTTCATAGTTGGCTGTGTTTGCGAGACTTGCTCTATATTTGCCGCTACAGCTCCAATAGCTTCATTACTGTAGGTTTCCGGCTTTTGAACGATGGAATTTTTGACGTTGAGTGTAAAAGCGAGCGCTGTACCATTATTCGCGTAATTCTCTTGCTGATTCCATACAATTTCATTCACACCGATATGGTCCAGGATTTTGCCTGCTAATGGTGTTTTGATCCCAAAAGCATATAAGGCATAGAGCGAGAACAGTCCTAAACCAATTCTTGAGATAATAGAAATCGTGGCACGAGGAATGATCCATCTTAATGAAAGTACGATAATAATTGAAGCAATGATGGCTCCGATTCGGATCAGCGCAGCTTTACCCGTCACAAGCGAAGCAATATCCATACTTTCTTTGTTGAGCAAAATATCCCACGGGAAGAAGGGCTCCCCAATCATAGTCACCTTCATGTAAGAAATTAAAGCCATTAGGCCGAGAAGTAAGGTTGAGATGGCTCCCGAGATCGCCAAAGATCCCACCAAGGCATAAATAAAAATAAGTAAACAAAAGGTGATTCCTGCGTTTAGTAAAAAAAGTGATTGATTAGAAGTTATCCAATCCATCGTATTATGCAGCGAGCCGCGCTCGAGTAGCTCCATGCCGGCCACTGATAATACGGGTAATAAAATTAAAAAAAGTACTAACGAAATCGTCGCACCCAGTCGTTGTGGTCTCATCTTCTTATTCGGCTTCTTGCGAAGACGGCTCCGGGGCTTCAAATTCAAGTGCATCTTGCATCACTCTCCTCTTGCCCCTATTGTAAACCCCAAATGTGAAGAAAATATGTAGATAACCTTAAAGGAACCTTAGGATACCCATATATTGCCTTTACTTGAGACCTGCCAACCATGCAGCCAACACCTTCAATTCCTCTTCTTTGAGCGCGACTTGGAACGGCGGCATCCCGCCACCACCCTTTTGGATGCGCTTTATGATCTCATCTTCCGTCAAGCGTTCTCCGACTTTTTGAATGTTGGGGCCTTCTCCGCCCTGTAATTGATTACCATGACAAGAGATACAAAAGTTCTGATAAACCTTATGCGGATCGGCTTGTGCAGGCGTTGTCTGCGCATTATTTGGTTGTTTATTTCCATTTCCACAGGCCGTCAGTCCCATAGATAAAATGATCGTACTCATCAGCAGCAGCTTTATTTTCATACTGGAAACTCCTTAAAGGAAGATTTCCTCCATCATACCAGAGCCTGTACTGCAAAATAAAGAATTCGCCGGTCTGAACGACTGAAAGACTTCCCGCGGTGCTGATTGGTCATAGTATGTGATGCCCGAGGCCGATTTATTTTGTTAAGATGATGCAAAAATAAGCGACTTCACCGTCCTTTTAGGACGAGTGCGATTGTCGAGGTAGAGCGAAGCAAAAGTAAAAAACGTATACTTTCTTATCTACTAAAAAACGCTTAAATAGAACAACATAAAGACATGGCAGAAGCACTCGCACCTTCTTACCATGTCTCATTTTGCATAGCTTTTTGGCCAGCCTATAAAACCGAGCTTATGCCAACTTCAAACGGATCACGTTCCATGACGCTTTCCCAAGCGTTGCGTGAATTTGGCCGTTCGAGTCCACCGCTGCATTGCCGCCGTTGTGCGGTTTCACACGATCCTGGGCGGTTATCGTATTCGCGGCTTTCAAATCGTCACTTTCCAGCACGATATGCTGAGTAACTTGGCAAGCGCCGAAGCTGCGAAGATCCAGCTCAAGCGGAAGCGCCTCTGCCAAATGACGATTAACCGCGAAGATCGTTATTTCCGACTTCTCTTCATTATGAACAGCAACGGCCTCCAAATAAGGCACATCGGTATAATCCTTGGCATCATATTTAGGTGATTTGATGAGAGGCACAAGAACCGTTCCGCGCCCGAACAAGCTTGCATGCATATAAGGATAATAAATCGTTTGCTTCCACGCTGCTCCACCGTTCGCCGTCATAATTGGCGCAATCACGTTGACGAGCTGTGCCAAGCAAGCCATTTTTACACGATCCGCACGCTTCAGCATGGAAATCAGCATACAACCCACGAGGAGTGCATCCTCATGATTATAAATGTCTTCGAGCTGCGGCGGCGCAATGGACCATGGCTCGATTTGGCGGTCAGCTTCATTAGAATGGTACCAGACGTTCCACTCGTCAAAGGAGAGGTTGATTTTCTTTTTACCGCGCTTTTTGGCCTGAACATAGTCAGCTGTTGAGATCACGGTATTAATGAAACGATCCATGCCCATGGATTGCGCCAGGAAATTCGCTGAATCTTTATCGCGATTCCCGTAATATTGATGCAGCGAAATATAATCAACATGATTATAAGTATGCTCAAGCACCGTCGCTTCCCATTCCGGGAATGTCGCCATGGTTAAACTCGAACTACCGCAAGCGACCAGCTCAATCGAAGGATCCACCCACTTCATGACTTTGGCTGTTTCACAGGCTGTACGCCCGTATTCCGCAGCTGTTTTGGCTCCAGTTTGCCAAGGGCCGTCCATTTCATTGCCCAAGCACCAGGTTTTGATGTTATGAGGCGCCTTGTAGCCATGAGAGATCCGCAAATCGCTCCAGTATGTACCGCCTTGGATATTGGAATATTCGATAATATCTCTAGCCTCATCCGGCCCGCGTGTTCCCAAGTTCACAGCCATCATCGCCTCGGTGTTCACTTTGCGGCACCAATCCATAAATTCGTTAAGTCCTACCAAGTTGGGCTCAATCGTGCGCCAAGCCAGATCCAGTCTTTTCTTACGCTGCTCGATCGGTCCAATACCGTCCTCCCAGTTGTAACCGGATACAAAGTTACCCCCCGGATAACGTACGATTGGCACATCCAACCCTTTGACCAATTCCATAACATCTGTGCGAAACCCCTGCTCATCCGCATGCGGATGTCCCGGTTCATAAATGCCCCCATATACTGCACGTCCCAAATGCTCGATAAACGAGCCGTAAATACGGGAATCCACTTCTCCGATTTTAAAATCTTTGTCGACAATCATGCTTGCTTTCATAGACATTGCCTTCACCTCGTCGTATAATTAATAAAAATATAAATCAGTTAACACAAATATTATGGCGTTGTCTTTATTAAACAATAATCAATGCTTGATTTCAAGACTTTCTTTGGGAATGTTTTGGATTTATATTTATATGAATCAGTCGAAATGATGAGTCGATAGGAGTAGAGGAGATTTGTATCATGATACACGCGTCAACAGACCGTAAATGGCTGCCGCTCTATGAAGCTCTAGCCAGCGATGTGCGGCTTCAGATTTTAGATTTGCTGGCCGAACAAGAGATGAACGTGAAAGAGTTAGCCCAGACGCTTGGCTTAAGCAGCGCTATCGTAACCATGCACGTGAAGAAGCTTGAGGCCGGCGGCCTGATTCACACGGCGTTAGTACGCAAGCAGGGCGGCACGCACAAAATGTGCACGCTTGCGGTTTCGCGTGTCGAGATCCAGCTGCCGCAGCAGGGCGAGCCGAAGCGCGTGTTCGATGAGGTGTCCATTCCCATCGGACATTACACGCGCTTTGAAGTGCAGCCTACGTGCGGGCTCGCTACGGCCGATCATACGATCGGACAATACGACGATCCGCGCTATTTTCTCGAACCTGAGCGCATGCATGCGAAGATTCTCTGGTTTGGTAGCGGCTTCGTAGAGTACCGCGTCCCGAATTATTTGCTCCCCAGCCAGACGCTGGAGGAGATCGAGATTTCGCTGGAGCTTGGCTCGGAAGCGCCAGGCATTGCCGAGAATTGGCCGTCGGACATTCATTTCTATGTCAACGACACGCTGCTCGGCTATTGGACAAGCCCCGGCGATTCGGGGCAAGGCCGCGGGCATTACACCCCTAGTTGGTGGCCGGACTCTATCAACCAATACGGTTGGTTGAAGGTGATACGGATCACCGAACAGGGCACTTTCCTTGACGGGCAGCGGCTTTCGGACGTCACGATCAAGGACATCCGCATGTCGCGCAACGAGTGGACGCTGCGGATTGAAGTACCGGAGCATGCGACGCATGTCGGCGGGCTTACACTTTACGGTGAAGGCTTCGGCAACTACAACCGGGATATTATTTTCCGCACCTACCGGCGGTAAGTGCAGGTGTACGCGAAGAGCCGCGGGCAGCTAATTCTGTCAACCTCAAGGCATATATGGGGCTCTCTGGCAATACAGTAAGGTAAATGACTGCGAGGGAGTTGATCTTTCGATGCCAGAGCAACAACATGCGCCCGTGCTAAGCGTCAAGGATTGGATGATTACCATTCTGCTGATGGCCATACCGATTGTGAATATCGTCTTGTTATTCGTGTGGGCTTTCAGCAAAAACGAAAACCCGTCGAAGTCGAATTATGCGAAAGCCAGCTTAATTTGGGCGGCTATTGGTCTCGTGCTCTATCTCATTTTCGTAGTCATCCTATTCGGGACCGTGATGTCCAGTTTAAATACATAGACTTGCAGCTATCCCTCATCAGGCGGTCCCATCCGCTTAGGGATAGCCTTTTTTATTTTCAATCACGCAATAAATGGCATCGAAGTGAAGTATGCTATACTGGGAAAAAAAGATAAGGAGCCTCTCTGATGCCTGCACCCTTACATTGGAAAAAGTCACTATGGATATTATGGGGGGCTAACTTTTCCATCATGTGCGGAATGAACCTAATTCTTCCGTTTCTGCCCTTATACGTTGGACAACTTGGGGTTCACGAGGTTGGCGATGTCGTGCGGTGGACAGGGTGGATTGTTGCCGCTCAATTCATCACCTCATTTCTAACGCAGCCACTCTGGGGAGCCATCGCGGATCGCCGCGGCCGCAAAATCATGCTGCTTCGAGCCGGATTCGGGATGGCTGTTGTGACAGCCTTGATGGGCATTGTCACGGAGCCCTGGCAGCTGCTTGCGCTTCGGCTGCTGAACGGCTTCTTCTCCGGTTTCATCTCCATGGCGGTCTCCCTGCAAGCATCGGTGACACCCCCGGAGCATTCCGGGAAGTCGCTCGGCACGCTGCAAACGGGCTCCATCGCCGGATCGCTTGTCGGTCCTTTGATCGGCGGGTTGCTTGCTGGTATGATCGGTTATAGCCACATCTTTTTTGTTACCGGCGGTCTCATGCTCTGCGCCAGCCTCATCGTGATGATTTTCGTTCATGAGGAGCGCAAAGCCCCCGTTCAGAAAAAAGTGCGCCAGCGTACAGAATGGCGCCTATTTCGCCCTCTGCTGCCGGTCTTTGCCGCTTCGCTGATTACGCAAATTGGGATGATGAGCATCGAGCCGATCGTGACTGTCTATGCCAAGACGATTTACTTCGGCAATCATTTGGAGCTGTTCGCCGGTTTGATCGTGGCGATTACGGGGATCGCCAACTTGTTTGGCGCGCCATCCTTAGGGAGGCTTGGCGACCGTATCGGCCAACGCAAACTACTCATCATCGCCTTGTCGATGGCGGCACTCGCCTTCATTCCGCAGGCTTTCGCCACCAGCATTACAATGCTGCTAATCGGCAGGTTCCTGCTGGGGCTGTTCATCGGAGGTATGATCCCTTCCCTGAACGTACTGGTTTTAAAGCTGGCCCCCACTCAAATTCAGGGAACGGCCTACGGCTTTAATACGTCTTCGCTGTTTCTCGGCAATCTGATCGGCCCTCTACTCGGCAGTCATGTTGCGGCAGCGTACGGATTTAAGTCGGTGTTCTATATCACCATGGGTATCCTGCTGCTCTGTGCGATGTTCGTTTACTTGAATCGCAGCTTGGAGACCTGGCGTCAGACGAATTCAGTTTAGCCTTATTCTTATTCAAATTTCACTTATTCATGGAGGATGATTTATGAAACACGAGATTTTATATAAGGGCGCATTTCCAATGCTGCGCGTAGAACTTGAAGCTGGAGAAAATATTAAGGCTGAATCAGGAGCAATGGTTTCAATGTCGCCTAACATTGAGCTTAAAGGAACAGTAGATGGCGGTATTATGAAAGGTCTTGGCCGTATGCTGAGTGGCGAGAAATTCTTCTTCCAGGAGTTAACCCCAACTCGCGGTAGTGGCGAAGTGCTATTGGCACCTTCCGTAATTGGCGACATTGAAGCTGTCGAGCTTGACGGATCGTACAAGCTGTACGTGCAAAAGGACGGTTTTCTTGCCGGAACATCCGGGATTCAAGTGAATACGAAAATGCAAAACCTGATGAGCGGCTTCATGTCCGGCGAAGGATTCTTCATCGTTGAAATCAGCGGTAGAGGCACGGTCTTCCTCTCCTCCTACGGGGCTATTCATGCCATTAACCTTGCTCCCGGGCAAGAGGTTGTCATTGATAACGGGCATCTGGTCGCATGGCCGGATTATACGCAGTATACGATTGAGAAAGCTGCCAAAGGCTGGCTCTCCAGCTTCACAAGCGGTGAAGGTGTCGTATGCCGATTCCGCGGCGAAGGCGTTGTGCTTATTCAAACGCGGAATCCGCAGAGCTTCGGCGGATGGCTGAAGCAATTCATACCGGGCGCCAGGTAGATTAGACTATGGGCTTGGGCTACGTGTATAACAGGCAGCCCGGCGTATTTGTAGCTTTTTGCTGCTTTAATTAAGGTCACTCTCCTGCCCTTGTAGATCTAACGGACTCCAGCGCCGTTAATTGATCTGTAGACTAATTAATTCCACTCAGATAACGTGAATAACGGCTTTGGTGTCCGTTAGCGAAAGAGCTAGGCGTTAAACCTCAGAAGAGACTATCCCTAAGTCATTTTTATGACTTATAGGACAGTCTCTTTTCTTTTTGCCTACTACTTTTTTGCACAAGCCTATGCTATGATAGTTTTAGTCAGTAAACTTAGTTTTGTATAGTAAACCAAATGAGCTGGGAGGCCTACCTTTGGACGATAAATACCGCGTTCCAGCCATTGAACGTGCTCACCTTATTCTCAAGGAAATCTCGCTGCAACCCAGTCAGCTGAAACTCATCGATCTATCGCGTTCGCTTGACATCAATAAAAGCTCGATGTATTCGCTGCTTTTAACGTTGGAGAACTTGGGCTGGATCGAGAAGGATACCGGCGAAACTTACCGCCTTGGACGTGAGCTCTCTCGCCTGGGCCATGCGGCAGTCCAGCATCGAGACTTGAACGAGTCCTTCCACAAGGAAGCCTCTCTCATCAAGCTAAAACTGGGAGAATCGCTGCAATTAGCCAGATTAGATGGCAATGAAGTTCTGTATCTCGCGAAAGAGGAAGCGCTTACGCCCGTTCGGCTCGCCTCTGGACCAGGCATGCGCCTTCCTGCGCACGCCACTGCACTCGGCAAGGTCATGCTGGCGGATCTTGGCGATGAAGAACTTGATAGATTCTATCGCGTAGATCAAGAACCATTTTCACAGTTAACTACACATTCCATCGTCTCTTTGAAAGAACTGAAAAAAGACCTGGAGCAAATCCGCCAACAAGGTTTCGCGCTCGATTTGGAGGAAGCTGTTATCGGATTCAACTGCGCTGCTGCTCCGATCCGCAACTCGCATGGGAGGGTTATCGCCGCTGTCAGCTGCTCGATGATGTTGCCTCAGTGGCAGCAAAAGAAGCAGATCTGTATAGAAGAAGTTTGTAAGCTTGCTCATCAACTATCCGAATAGCAAAGGAGAATTGAACATGCGGTTACATAACAAAGTCATTCTCATCACAGGCGCAGCTTCAGGTATTGGCAAAAGCACAGCGCTCTTATTTGGGCGGGAAGGCGCCCAGGTCATCATCAATGATCTCGACGAGGCCAAAGGAATCGAGACAGTGAATGAAATTACAGAGGCTGGCGGGACAGCCCGCTTCATTCAGGCAGACGTTACGCATTCCGACTCCGTCAAGGCGATGGTTGAACAAATCATTCAGGCTTACGGCCGAATTGACGTGCTTTTCAACAACGCAGGCATTAGCGGCGTTGGCGCGCTTCATGAGCTGGAACCCGAAGCTTGGGACCGTATCATGAGCATTAATGTGAAGGGCGTTTTCCTCCCTTCGAAGCATGTACTCCCTTACATGATGGAACGCAAATCGGGTTCGATCATTAACATGTCTTCTTGCATTGCCGAAATCGGGCTGGCTCGCCGTGCCTCCTATGCCGCAACGAAAGGCGCCGTCCTTGCGCTAACCAAATCCATGCAGGTGGACTATGCCTCATACGGCATTCGCGTGAATGCTTTGCTGCCGGGAACGATCATGACTCCTTTTGTCGAAAATTACATTCGCACCTCTTATGATGATCCAGAAGCGGCTATCGCCTCTCTGAAAACCAGACAGCTCAGCAACGAAATGGGCCGTCCCGAAGATGTTGCGTCAGCCGCTTTGTTCCTCGCTTCTGACGATTCCAGGTTCATGATGGGCTCACCGTTGTACATTGACGGCGGGGCGACTTTTGGCAAGAATGCTTAGCCTGTTCTTTATACACTTTTCATATAAATCATGACTTAGGAGGTTTTCACATGAAACTACTTACATTTAACCAAAACAATGCTTCCCGTCTAGGTATTCAAACCGATTCCGGTGTACTTGATGTCGTTCAAGCTGCCCAGCAGCTTTCACCGGCATTCGCAGTTCCAACTACGGTTACGGAAGCTATTCAAGGCGGGGCAGCTGCTACTGAAGCGCTGCAGCAGCTCGTCCACCTCGCTCTTGAGAGCAATGAACGCCATACATTGCTGCATAATGAAGAGACTTTGAACTACGGTCCTTGCGTCACAGAACCTGGCAAAATTATTTGTGTCGGACTTAACTACCGTAAGCACGCAGAAGAAACGAATGCCCCTATCCCTAAGTATCCGATTCTTTTTAACAAATTTAATAATACGCTGACAGGACATGGCCATGATATCGCCCTCCCCCGTGTCACCCAAGAAGTTGATTATGAAGCGGAGCTCGTTATCGTAATTGGCAAGCAGGCGAAATACGTCTCCAAAGAAGAAGCATTGGAGCATGTTTACGGGTACTGCTGTGTCAATGATCTCTCTGCTCGCGACCTGCAAATGCGTACTGCACAATGGCTGTTGGGGAAATCGTGTGACGATTTCAGCCCGCTTGGCCCGTATCTGGTCACGGCGGACGAAGTTGGCAATCCAAATGACCTGAAGATCAGCACCACGGTCAATGGCAAGGTGCGCCAAAACTCGAATACGGCGGATATGATTTTCCACTGTGACGAGATCGTCAGCTATATTTCTCAGCATATGACCCTATACCCGGGAGACATCATTCTCACTGGAACACCGGAGGGTGTAGTGCTTGGCGATCCGGTTGATCAACGCGTTTATTTAAAAGACGGCGACGTAGTCACTATTTCCATCGAGAAGCTGGGAAGTTTGACGAATCGCATGGTTAGCGAGTAGCCACTCCCGCTATCGATATCTCGTTCACGAAAACCAAGCGAGGATTCTGAATTCCGCTTCAAGGAAATAGAGTACTATTGTCCCCTTAAGACCCAATAATTTTCCAAAAAGGTAGTGGATGTCAAATCCTCTACCTTTTTATCGTCTAAAACAATGCCAGAAACGACACAGTGCCCGGGCCAACTTAACGTTGAACCGGGCACTGCTAGTTACCTATTGCAGGATCAATTTAGCAATCGCTACAATATCTACAATGTTAATCTTATCGTCATGATTAATATCCGCGCTTTTCGCCTCATTCCAGTCGCTGCTAGCCGAAGTTTTCCCGTAATGCATAGCAGTTCTGCCCAAGTCGCCAATATCAACGGCATTATCTCCATTGACATCTCCCCTCGCATAAGCGGTGATGAATTGCCCACTAAAAGCTTGTAACGTTTGGTTTAACGCAATCGCTGCTTGATCCAACTGCTGCTGTGTAGCCGCAGGATCCGATTGGATGGCAACTGTCGCTTGAATCGCAGATAATAGCACCGCTTTGGAGCCAACCGCATATTGTCCGGCTTGGGTTCCTTCTACTGCGCGATCATAGATGGACTGCGCCAAGCTGATGATCGTCTGCAGCGTTGTCTTGTCTGTCGTCGCCGTAATTGAAACCGTTAGATTGGCGAGAGCAGCATCCACTTTTTGACTAAGCCCATTGGAAACAGCTACTTTGGTTAGTACCAAATTCGTTGTCGTTGACGGGTGATTCGGCTTCGCGATCCAATTAAATTTGAATAAATCTCCGTTCGTCGTTACGACTCCCGTATTCCCTTGGCTCACAGCGAGAATCCGAATTTGGCCAGGTACGTCGGTTTTGGTTTCAACATTAGTAAATCCAAAAATTATTGGATCTACAGATACAAAATCGATGGTGTCAGCGTCAAACGATACGGTAATATCCGCTGCATACACCGCCGAATATACGCTGGCCGTTACATTGTTTAAACCGAACTGTGTCGAGAACGCAGCGCCTGCTTGAACGACTCCCGGACCCGTGAGCGTAGCTTGGGGTACGTCGGTCGGCACAGGTAGCTGACCGCTGATCACGACATAACTGGAGCCTTGAACGCCGCTGCCGTCCGTAGCTGTCGCCATGACTTTCATGACACCGTCTTTTTGCGCAGTCAACAAGCCGCTAGACGTAATCACTGCTTTATCTGTTGCAGTTACCCCATCTGATTCATAAACCGCCCATGTCAAAGACTTGTTCGTCGCATTGGCAGGGAGCACCGAAGCTTGGAATTGAAGGCTTCCGCCCTTCTCGGTAATCGTCGTCGCCGAACTTGTGACAGCAATTGATTGAACGTTCACCTGCTGTGTTTCAGTAACCGTTACGTTCGCTACAGCCGGTATGACGGTGCCATCTACAACACCATTTACAATAAAACTGCCAGCTATTGCATACTTAGACGAGTCTATCGAATCCCACTGAACCGACTTCTCGGCCGAGGTCCCATTGTCATACACAATTGTGACACTCGCAGGCAGAACCGGCGGAACATGCGCAGCCGTAACCACGTTGACTGGCTTAACTCCTGTAATCACCGGTGTTGCTTCAACCGCCAACTTAGCCAGTTTCGCATCCGCCCAATCACCGTGATCCTCGCTGTTGCCATTGCCGGAATCCGTAACTTCCAAGATTAACTGTTTATAACCTTTCACATTCACCTTCACAAATTGCGCATTGTCCGACTCTCTCAACACACTTCCGGAGTAAAGTGATTCGATCGTGTCATCATTCTTTACGCCTGACACTTTAAATTTCACCGAGCCGTTATAACTTCCGCCATTCACTTCCTTATCTACACCGATAAAGGAGGAAAACGTTTCATAATCTGCTCCAGTAAGATCATACTTGACCGTTGAATTGGCGTGAGTCCCAAGCCCTTTGGCAAAGGAGAGATCCTGATCTCCATTATTCAATATGATCGCATTGCCGTCGATGCTCTTGTCTTTCTGAACCGTTAACCAGCCGGATTCCGTGCTTAACCAGTTCAGATCGCTCAAATAGTTAACTTCAGGCAATGCTATTTTCTGTTCGGGCTTGCCTTCCGCAACTCTAAACGACGCATTGGCCCAGCTTGCATGATCCTCGCTATTATCGTTATCACTTTTTGTAACAACAAGTTCCACGATGCTTGCGCCAGTTACATTGACATCTACCGGTTTAGCCACGTCGGCAACCTTCATGACACCGCTCGCGAATTTCTCTACACCGTCTACGAGCACCTTGAATTCCACATCGGCGTAAGACGGCGATTTGGCCATTTCTTGGTCGACACCGACAAGAGCAGTGAAGGACTCATAATTTTTACCCGAGATGTCAAACATAATTCTTGAATCCGCATGTACGCCAAAACCTTTCTCGTACGTTACAGCGCCGTTTCCGCCCATTAAACGAATCGCATTTCCGTCCAAGCTCTTGTCCTTCTTAACGGTTGACCAGCCTGAGGATGCACTTAACCAGTTCAGATCGCTCGCATAACGGTCCACCAGCTCAAAATTCAGCGTGTAGACTTCCTGCTTCGCTCCGCCGTCAGATGTAGCTGTGATGGTCGTTGCGCCTGGCAAGCTATCGGCTGGGTCGATAACCACCTGCACGTCTTCAGAAGCTTTGTCCACTGTAACGGCTGGGATCGCCAGATTTTTTTCTCTCAAAATCTTCAACGTCGCCGTCCGATTCTCAGCATTAAGGCCTTTGACAGACACTCCGTTCACTTTCACATTTTTGATCAAAGAAAGCATGCTTTCCACTTTCCATAATTGGCTGTCGCTTCCGGTGTAGGTGTTTTGAACAACCGGATTCCCGTCAGCTGTA
Source organism: Paenibacillus sp. WC2504 (assembly GCF_052682475.1). Taxonomy (NCBI): domain Bacteria; kingdom Bacillati; phylum Bacillota; class Bacilli; order Caryophanales; family Paenibacillaceae; genus Paenibacillus; species Paenibacillus sp. WC2504. The sequence continues at coordinate 876,457 of NZ_JBQZFH010000001.1, read as the reverse complement.
GAACGGTTGCTGTTCTCCAATGCCAACTGGCTGTTTACGTTGGTAATTTTAAAATACCCGTTGCCCACATTGGAGATGACCCATTGTTGGTTGATGGCGGAAGGATCTGCAGCCGTTTCCGAATCTGTCCATTGAATGACTGACTTTCCAGGCGATTTACTGGCAGCTGGAACATCCATAACTTGCCCGCTTTGTTTATTGGCAATCTTATATTTACCCAGACCTAAATCGTCGATAACCCATTGCTGATCCAAAGAACCTGATTGGGTTCGCCCGGCAACAGCTGCTCCTTTCGTCGAAGAATTTTCAACTCCCAGCGCTTTCCCGGTTGCTTTATTGACGATGCGATACAGCGTGTTGACATCAAAGGCATCGATCCCCGTTCGAGTTGGAATGTCGTTGGTGTAAGAGCCCACTTCCAGCTCGCCCGCAGCAGCAAAGCCCCCTACAGCCCCACTTACTTGCATTTTGAAATAGCGTGCTGTTTGCGATGGGAAAGTCACACGTTTCATGGTCTTGTCCCCATCCCATGTGCCGCTTGTAACCGGAGTGAAGTTCGTTCCGTCCTCGCTTGCGTATAACTGATAGGATGTAATCATCCCTTGTGATAGATTTTGCGAAGGTAAGTAATTCAACATATTAATGTTGTTGTAGGTGTAACCCAAATCCAGGGAAATGGATTGAGGCAGCGAGGTGGTGGTTTGCCAAACCGTCTCCACGTAAGTGCCTATATAATCCATAAAGCCATCAATCGCATTGCTTGCAGTCCCACTAGTAGCAGTAGCCGAATTAGCTGTAATCGGATGCTCCATTACGATTGGCTGCCCAGGCAGTGGAGGACGAGATGCATTCGGCGACCACGCTTGTCCAATCTCCGCCAACCGATTAACTACGTTATCATCCAGCTCTCCATCCGGATTAGGTGAAACGTTGAGCAAAAAGTTTGTATAACGCGGTTCCAAATAACCGAGATGATCCTGCACAATATTTTGCACGCTTGCCGGTTCTGTATTCGTCATCCAATTGTGCCAGAACCATTGATTGGACACGAGCGGCTTGCCCTGATTAGCGGCAAACGAATTGTTGGCAGGTGCCCAAACGTCCTTAGGTTCTTCGAAATAAATGATGTCCTCATCCCATGGCTGCGTTTGTCCATTATGATCCACAATAAGAATATTAGGCTGTAAGCGCTTAATTAATTCGCGAATTTCTTGGTAAGGAACTTCATTATGCCCCATCTCCCAGGCCCAACCGTCGATAATCAAAACCGGGATTTCTCCGTAATTTGTCAGCAACTCGGTTAGTTGTCCTTTAATAAAATCGATATCTGCTCTGCTGACGGAACCTTTTTGAATACCTTGCTGACGATCCCAGATGGAGAAGTATAACCCCGGCAAAATGCCTTGAGCGCGCATGGAATCGACATATTGCCTTACGATATCTTTCTTGTAGGAGCTGTTCATCACGTTATAATTTCCATATTTGGTTGGCCACAGGGCAAATCCGTCATGGTGCTTGGTCGTTAAAACAGTATATTTGATGCCTGCGGATTTGGCGGCTGCCGCCCATTGGTCTGTATTCACTTGCTTTGGATTAAAAGAAAGCGGATCTTGGCCTGGCGTCACCCATTCCTGATCGTGATAAGTTCCCATGTTATAGTGGATAAACATGCCAAATCTGAGATCGACATAGTTCTTCTGGTTCGTGAAAATGTCATTCACAACGGGGTTTGCTGTATTTTGATTATTTGTCGTCGCAAAAGCCGGGGCAACGGAGACAAAAAATAGTATGAATATAAGTCCTACGCATGTTGAAATCTTCTTAGACAACGAAATCCCCTCCTTTTGAAAAGTAAGCCTGCTGAAAGCAGGCTTACCGTACATCTTGTAATAAACTTTCTACTCAATTGATCAAATTCGCATATTGCAGCACTCGTTTGATAATGACAGCCGCTTCAGCACGAGTGGCTACATCTTGAGGTGCAAACGTCGTTTCTGTTTTGCCGTGAATCAATCCTTTACCGGCGGCATCTGCCACCGCGCTGCGGGCATAATCCGACAACAGGTCTTGATCGGCGAACGGCGCATTCGTCGTGCTTGCGTTAGATGCTGATGTTCCCTTCACGAGTCCAATCGCTTTCATCATCATCACGACCATTTGCTCTCTTGTAATCTGTGCATCCGGTCTGAATTGACCCTCCGCGACGCCTTGAACCAAGCCGTACTTCGCCGCTGTATTTACTTCTGGGGCGTACCACTGCGTAGCTGCGATATCTGTGAAGACATTCAGCCCAGCCTCTGCAGGCAATCCCAGACCTCGTACGAGCAAGGCGGCAAACTCAGCGCGGGTGACTTGCATCTCAGGCGTATACGTACGGTCCGAAGTCCCGTTAATAATCATTTTCGAAGCCAACTGTTCCACATCTTGCTGCGCCCAGTGACCGATCATATCGTCAAATGTTTTCTTGTTTTGAACGATCGCATACAAACTGTTTGTGTTTCGAATCACCTTCACTTCGGTTTTACCGTCTTTCACTGTAAACACGGAAGGCACAAATTTCATTTCTCCTGTAGCTGGATCATAAACGACCGCCGTAGCTGCAGAGGAGTCTTGAATCAATTCATCTACATGAATAACGCGAGTGACAAAGCTATTGCCGAAGCTATGAATTTCCACTTCTTTGTCCTTGGTTTTCAGAATGACTTTATAATCAATCATATTGCTCACACGCACCATGCCCTTATCGGAAATGGATTGATCAAATTTCGTTTCATGCAGCGATTTGGCCTTATCGATATGAATGATCAGCGTTGCTCCTTCTACGTCAGCTATACCCGAGAAATCCGCCTGGTTCAGGATGGACATCGGAAGATCGTAAGTGCCCAAGTGGCTTCGCACGCTCAAAATTGTATCTTTATGATTCTTCAGGCTGTCGAGCAACGTCGGCAACGGTAATTGCAAGGCATTCAACTCACGCTCGCCAGGAATCTCAAAGCTCAAAACGGTGCCGCTGCCCGCTGCTTGTAGATCCGCTAATTTCTGTGCCAGACGTTTGCTGTCTATCACTGCTGTTACAGAGGTTTGGCCGTCTTGTGTCGTTTCAATCCGCAGCTCCGATTCTTTTGGTACATAGAGTCCCGGGTCTTCTTTTGTTGGTGGAGTTACCGTGCCTCCTCCGCCACCGCCAACAGGACCAGGAGTCGTCCCGTTAATTTTTACGGCAGCTTGTGCGTTAACATTCCAAATAGACGGTAACTCTTGCGATGTCACGGTTGTCATCTTTGTCAAAGTTACGTTAGCTTGTCCGCTCTGTTTAGCCTTGAAAATCAGTGTAAACATAGCTAGATTGCCATTTTCCCCTGCTTTATTGTTCATTTTGGAATAGGCAAATGTGACTTGAGTGCCCGAATCTTGTACGATTTTAAACCCTTCAAATGAGCCGTACGATTTACTGTTATCGTTTTCGTCAAATTCCAGACGGTCTGCATCATAGTTTAAAACAGCTTCGTAACCGTATAAATCCGTTACATTATTACCTTGGATCATAACGACCACATTGTCGCCGACGGTTACTTGAGAAGCATTTAGATTCACATTAAATGAAGGGATTCCGGCAGCACCTACAGCCGTACCGAATGGGATAATCGTGAATAAGAACATCACAGCCGTCAAAAATAACCCTGTTTTGCGTAACATGGGGTTCACTCCTTCTGAATATCATCCGAATATGGAAAGAGAAAGGGCTGGCCTTCCTCTTCCATTTCAGATTGATTGTTATTGCAGGATCCGTTTAGCGACTCCTACTACATCGATAATGTCAATCTTGCCGTCATGATTGAAGTCGGCAGCTTTGACCTTGTCCCAATCGCTTGCTGCGGAAGTCTTGCCATAATTCACCGCTACTTTACCCAAGTCTCCGATATTAATGAGTGTATCTTCATTGACATCTCCTGGCGCATAGGTGGTGATGAACTGCTCGTTAAACGTTTGTATCGCTTGGTTTAACACGATGGCTGCGTCATCCAACTGCTGCTGGCTAACCGCCGGAGTCGCATTGACGGCAGCGGCTGCTTGAATCGCAGCTAGCAGTACCGCTTTGGAACCTACTGCATGCTGTCCAACTTGCGTTCCTTCTATCGCACGATCATAGATGGACTGTACCATATTGAGCACCGTTTGCAGCGTTGTCTTATCTATGGCTTCAGCCGCTGTAATAGAGATCGTTAGATTTGCCACGGAGGCATCCATCTTTTGACTAAGTGCATTAGAAAGGGCTACCTTGGTTAGATTCAGATTGGTTGTCGGGGATGATTGTTGAGGTTTTGCCCTCCAATTCATTCTGAATATATCTCCGCTTGCTGTAATAGCTCCCGCTTCTCCTTCGCTAATCGCGATAATCCGAACTTGACCCGGTACATCCGTTATCGTCTCGACCGCTTTAAAACCGGATTTCAATGAATCCGCCGATACAAATTCAATCGCATTCGCATCATAGCTTAGCTGAATGTCTGCCGCATAAACGGTGGAAGATGGACTATTCGTGACGTTTGTTAAACCAAAGTTGGTCGAGAATTCAGCTCCTGCTTGAACCGCTGCAGCTCCTGTCAGCGTAGCATGAGGCACATCGGTCGGTGTCTGACCGCTGATCGTGACATAATTGAAACCTTGAACACCGCTGCCGTCAGCAGCTGCCGCCACCACTTTCACAATTCCGTTCGTATTTGCCGTAAGCAGTCCACTGGCGTTAATCGTTGCTTTATTGGTCATCGTGAGACCATCGTTTTCCCAGACACTCCATGTGACTTGACTGTTGGCATTCGAAGGCAGTACTACGGCTTGCATTTGCAGCGTGCCGCCTTGTGCCGTTATCGTACTAATGCCGCCTGCGCCGCTCACAGAAATCGATTGAACAGGGTACACATTATCAGTTACGGTCACGTTCGCAACAGCCGGTATCACTGTGCCGTCTACAACTCCATTCACGTTAAAGCTGCCAGCCACCGCATACTTAGAATGAGCCACTGGGTCCCATTGAACCGATTTTGTCCCCGTTGTGGCATTGTTATAAACGACTGTGACATTGGCAGGCAGAATTGGTGGCACATAGGTAGCTGTAGCTACAGTCACTGGCGGAACGCCTGTAATGACTGGTGCACCAACTTGCTCCCACTTCGCATACAACGTGATATCCGTTGCCGGAATCATGTTCACGCCGAAATCCCAGCCGACCGTCAAGGCTTCATCTTGATACCAGCCCGCAAAAGTAAACCCATTCTTCACCGGAGCTTCAGGCGCTGCAATATTGGAACCTTGTACAGCTCCGTACACGGAACGAACCTCACTGCCACCGTTGCTGTTGAAGCTCACGGTCGTGCCTGTTTTAAAGACGGAGAGTTTCCACTCGTAGGACCAGCTTGCGCCAATCGTTCGGTTCTGGGTATTTATCTCGAATGGAAGCCATACATATCTGGAATCCTTCAGATCATTAGGGTACCAACGATCGGCCATAAAAATGAATTTATTCGGTACGATATCGCCATTGCCATCCCGGTAAGGCAGAACATACGTGCTTTGGCTATCATGTGTCGTGTGTTTCCAGTCGTCCACAAACGGATCACCTTTATGTTCCCATGGGCCGAATATGCCATTTGTCGATACATGATATTCCGCTTGGTTCGGGTTCCAACCCGACTGTCCGGATGTAATCATGTAATAGACACCATCCTGTTTGAACATCGTCGGCGCTTCTCTGTACCACGGGAAGGCTCTCACATAATGAGTACCTTCCACAGACTGGCCGTTCGCATTCGTAGCCGGACCCGTGTAGTCATCATCCAGCATCGTGATGACAGTCCTCTCGTTCCCTTCGGATGCATAAATCAAATAAGCTTTGTCATCCGTCGCATCATTGCCGTCATCGTCTACATACAGCGTCATGTCGCGCAGCATGCCTTCGCCTTCGCCGCCACCCCATCCATTGTTCGGCAATCGGGATATGCCGAGAAACTTGAATGGACCCGCTGGCGAATCGCTGATCGCAACGCCGCCTGCCGCCGTCCAATACTTACCGGCGATCGGCCCGTCTTGATGCCACCACATCACATATTTATCCGTTTTCTTGTTGTAGACAACCTTCGGACGTTCAACAACTTTATCCCAGTTGAAAGCTTTATACATCGCTTGCTTCTCTGCATTCGTTTTATCTACGTACAATGCATTAAGCTCAGCTATGCGTTCAGGTGAATTATGTTTGCTTAATGAATTAACCGGCGATTTCATCGAACCTGTATAATCCCCATAACGATCCGTGATATTGACAACTCGATTCGGATCGAATGGTACTCCGCTGTTCTTATACGTATCGCTATTCTCGTCCAAATATAAAGGCAAATTCCCACTAGGCAATACCGATTCGCCCAATTGCGGGTTGTTGAATACCGGCAATACAACCCCTTCATTTTTCCAGTTATACAAATCTTTAGAAGAGTACGCGTGAACGCCTGTTACCGGTACATAACCTGAGCCAACATTATTCTCCGTTTTGTCTTCGCCATACCAGTAGTACGTTTTGTTTTTCTCGTTATACAGAATGCCTCCGCCATGAGCCTGAATTGGAACGCCATCTCCATCCAGCCACACTTCACCATTTTTAATGGAATTCGTTTTACCTACGGTCTGATATAAATTGTATAAGTCCTGCAGAGTGTTAGTGTAGTAAGGAATGCTTTCCTCAGTTAAATCGCTGAGCGTTCCGATCGATGAAACTTTACTTTCAATCGTCTCCGCTACTTTCGGGCTAATGCTGGACGCCGTGCGTAATTGCGTAATGGCATTCTCCAAGCTTGACGTATCGAAGCCTGTGGATTTCTTCTGGCTGACAGCAATCTCTGCGGCAGTGAGTGTATCACCGTCGCCGCCTGTAGCAATAGCCTGAATCGCTACATATCTGGCTTTATGCGATTTGAATGTTGCCGATTGTGCGCTGGAGCTGGATGTGTCCCAAACGCCATTCGCGGCAAAAGTGAAATTCTGATCCAAATAAGCTTGCGTACCGTCTACCGGTTTATTGGTTAAATCCGCATCGCTGTAGTAAATCTTAAATTGCCCAATTCTTCCGTTCGCCTTATCCTGCCTTGGCGTAACCATAACTTTTCCAATGTCCGGCTTGTTCTGACCAAGATCTACAATGATGTAATCCCCAGAGCGGTATTTTCTTCCGTTCGCGGCCCAATTGGATTCATAGAACGTTCCGTTGTTTGTATCCAACATGAGGCTAGAAGGATTAGAAGCATAAGCTTCCGGAGCGTAGAAGAGACTGATTCCGTTAGTCTGCTGTTCATTGCTTTGGATTTTCGCGATCTCGGCAGTGAGTTTGTTTGCTAGGCTCGCCATCTCTTCCTGGGTCGCCGTACTGCTGTTCAACAGCGCCGTACCTTGCGTGAGCAATGTTTCCAGGTCAGCCAAATAGGCAGGATCACCCGAAAAATTATTAATGAACGTAGTCGCTGTAGCCATCGTATTGTTGAGTTTGGACGTATCTAGGGTAAACCCAGCTCTGTTGAAAATATTGATTTCAGCAGCCGATGCATACTGCTTGCCTGCATCACTTTTCGAAGCAAGTGCGGTAAACTTCACATAGGAAGCGCCGTGTGCATTAAAGGTTGCCGACTTCTCCAGTCTGTCTGCATCCCAGTTTCCTTCGGCAACTTTAGTGAAAGCGATACCATCAGGGCTCACGGATATTTCAAACTTGGTCACAACCCCGTTCCAATCCACATCCTGCCTCGGCACATAGCTCAGCTTGTAAACACCGTCATACGCCTTGCCAAGCTTGTAAGTGATAGAGTGAGGAAGCGGTGTATAGGAACCATCCCACGCCGTATGCCATTTCGTACCGATGTCACCGTCCAACGTTTTCGCTGGTCCTTCACCGGATGCGGAACTGTCTGCCGTTGCCGTCATTTGGCTTTGCGGGATCATTCCGAACGAATTAGATTGCTGAATGTATTCAGCGGTAATTCTACCTGCGATGTTTGTGATAGCTTCTTGTGTCACGTAAGCGGTATCCCGAACTGCCTTGCCCTCGTTAACTAAAGCTTGCAATGCCGTCAAGCTTGCGTCAGTAGCTATCAATGCCTCTGCGCTGGCAATTGTCTGGTTCAGCATATCCTTATCTACGGTAAAACCTGGTTTTCTAAAAATGTTGATCTCGGCAGCCGATGCATATTGTGCTCCCGAACCATTCGTTTGCTCCACTTTCAGCCTTACATATTGTGCAGCGGTAGACGAGAATGTTGCCGTTTTCTCGGTTTTGTCGTTATTCCATGTGCCATGCGCAACAGGATTGAAAACGGTGCCGTCTGTGCTCGCTTCGACGGTATATTTGGTAATAATGCCATTCCAGTCGGCATCTTGCCTTGGTAAATAGCTCAGCTTGTAGACATCATTATAAGATTGCCCAAGGTTATAAGTAAGGGTATGCGGACCTCCGTCGTAAGGATCCCAAGACGAATGCCATTTGCTTGAAGCATTCCCATCCAGTGTTTTCTCAGGCCCTTCTCCGGATTGAGCACTGCTCGCCGTTACACTCATTTGACTTTGCGGAATTACCGTATTACCCGTATAGGATGCTCCGTCAATCACAAACGTTGTAATTGATTTCGGGCTAACTGTCGTATTTAATGTTTTATTCACGATAGGAACATTTGTATGCCGCTCTACATTCTCGGCAGCAGATGAAACATATGGCGTTGCAATCCCTGTGACAGCATCAAACTGTGACATGTCTAAAGAAATGTTTTGGCTAGTCGTGTTAGCATTTCTGTATACAACATAGATTTTATTCTTGGAAGGATCATACGCGGCTAACGTGTTATCATTGTTATCTGCAATGAATCTGGATCCCTGCGGGATAAATTTGCTGAATTGCGCCATTGCGTAATACTTTTTACCGTACCACCAATCTTGTGTATCAAAATCTGCGTGAAGGAGACCCCAGTTCATGTTTTCCTTCTGCATGTTTTTCTCGCTTTCAATCGCTTGCCAAAGTACCCAAGCCTTAGGTTCAAGCCAAGTAATATCCGTCATAATTCTTTCTGCCAACGCCAATGCCGGTTCAAAATCATCGTGATTGTGAGCAATTCCCGATGGACCAAGATCCACTTCAGACATCCATAGCGGTTTGCCGGCATTTTTAGCTGCATCTCTGACCGCAGTTCGGTTCGACCCGCTGTACGAGTGGGTATTCATTTGTCCTATGTTCGCTTTGGTTGTTGAATCATAGGAGTTCCAATCCGTCATGAACGTGTCCACACTAGTCTCATCCATCGCAGAGATTGCGACAGATTGAAGTCCTTTGGAATCGAGTTTGGCACGAGCCGCATTAATCATTTTCGCTTGCGAGGCCGTATCCCAGTGAGAACCCTCTTGCCCCCCGCCAAATCCCCAATAATTCGTATTCGGTTCATTGATCGGCGACAGTGTGTTGAACTTAATCCCCTCAGCGTCGAAATGTTGGACAACCGTCGCCAAATAGTCTGCGAAATTATCATACTCCGTCGATTTCAAGTTATCTTTCCAAGCATCCGAATTCCCCGTCGTACTTCCACTTACCGTCATGTAATACGGAGCGGAATTGGAGAATGCCTCCAATTTATTAGCCCCTCTTGCTATGGCAGCTCCCAGCCACCAACGTTGATTCGCATCCTGTGTCCAATCGTATACACCAGTAGAAGGGGAGAAACCAGGCACTTCACCGCCTTGGCGCATTGTATCGTACGCAGGATTTTCACCACCGCCAATGTTGTATCTGGCAATATTGAAATTCAATCCTTGCGGCGAATAGAGCGCATCGGCCAGTGCGTTTTTAGTCGCATCATTCCAACCGCCTGTAACATTTCCGAACCAAGCTAGCGCCGTTCCCCATCCGTCCCATGATTGCTGCATGTTGCTCGGATCTAAATTGATTGATGTTGTAGCGGCACTTGCCTGCTGAGCTGTTAGACCATAAAACGCAGGTGTAACTAACGAAGCAGCAAGGCAGGAAGCAAATATTTTTCGTCCAACTTTTGTTGTCATCAAGACAACCTCCTTCTAAGATGGCATAACCACCAAAACCATAATTTGGAAACGCTTACCATAGTAGTTTGAAAAAATGGAAATCGATTTGCATCAATTTCCTTTAAATGAGGAGAGAAGATGACAAGCCATCCCTCTCCCGCTTACATGCCAAACCTTACTTGCTGGCTCTTGCTTTCGTCCATTTGTCATTCAGATCGTTAGCAATCTTATCTAGTGGTGTTCCGCCCATCATCTCTTGGCCCAGCTTTTTCCAATCCAATTGGATGGAGTTTACATATTTATTGAAGTTTTCGCCGCCTGGACGATAGTTGAATTCTTCCACTTTGTTGGCTTTGTAGAAGTCATTCAAGAACGGAACATCTGCCTTGACACCCTCCATGACGGAGTTGGCTTGCTTCTTGTTCACATAGAAGGAATATGCATCCGAGCCAAACATCCACTCTTGGAATTTCTTCGCTGCTTCTACGTTTTTGGATTTGTTGTTAATCCCGAAGAAGTTATCCGTGAACGTCATTACTTTCAGCGGTTCGCTTTCAGAATGACGAGTAGGAAGTGGGAATGCTGCAAGGTCATCGATATTTCCTACTTTCGATTTGTATTGCGGCAAGTACCATAGTCCTGCGGCAATGACAGCTGCCTTCTTCGCTTCAAACAATCCTGTTGCTTGGTCATTGCTTAATCCTAGCGGATCTGCTCCCATCACCTTGGCATCATACAAAGCTTGGATATCGCTGTAAGATTTGTAGAAAGCCGTACCCTTTTCAAAAGGTTTGTCCATGCCGGCGATTTTGTCGTAATAATTTTCGTCACCGGATGCTAACAGCGGCATAAATTCATTGAAAGGATAGTTCGGCCAGGAGTCCTTACCGCCCATCGCATAAGGCTGATATTTACCGCTCTTCTTAATGTCCGTTAATACGCTTACAAACTGATCCCACGTTGTCGGAACACTTAAACCTAACTCTTTAAAGACACTCGGATGATAGTAAACAAGTTCAGGGAAAGAAATAACCGGTAGTGCCAGCACTTTACCATCAACAGCAAATTGTTTCGCTTTTGTATTTTTAGCCGTAACGCTCAAACCATCCAGCGGCAGAAGTTCCGCTTTGAAATCGTTGATGAAGTTAGGCTTCAACTCGATAATATCCGGCAATTCGTTAGCGGCTAATCTAACTTTCATCGCTTGCAGGTAGTCGCCGTCACTTTTGAAAGTTTCAACTTCCATCTTCACGTTCGGCATAACGGTTGAGAACTCTTTTACCTTTTTGGTCCAGCTATCCAGGAACTCGCTGTCGCTATCCCACATGGCAAGTTTCAATGTAACCGCATTCTCTTTGGTACTGTCTGCTGCTGTAGGAGCAGCTGAAGAGCTGTTGTTCGCAGGCGCTGTATTCGCGCCGCAACCTGCTAATCCAAACGTTAGGGCAATGGAAAGTACGGATGTAACAAATTTCTTTTTCATAATATTTCTTAACCCCCTTAAGATAACGTAACCTATTTACATCTATATATTACAGAAATACAGAATACGCTTTCATTGATATATTTGGTGATTAACTTGATATATTTTGTGCTCATTCTTTTTTCCTTGAATAATTATCCCGATACTTTTGAGGGCTCATTCCCCGATATTTCTTAAACACACGGCTGAAATGTTCCGGGTTCTCATATCCCACCTTAACGGCAATTTCATACATTTTCATTTCCGTTTCTATGAGCCTTGTCGCCTCATTAATCCGTAGTTTTGTCACATATTCAATAAAATGTTCGCCTGTTTCTTTCACAAACTGTTTGCTCAAATGGCTCTCGGTCACCTGCGCCCAATCACTGACTTGCCCCAACGTAATAGCCGTACAGTAGTTTTTCTCTACATAGCGTTTGACCCTCTCCACCAACCGCTGCGGGTTTTCTTCACGAATTTTATCAGGATGCAATAAATCCGCCAGGCGAAACACCAACTTCTCAATCCACTCGTGTAAATCATCACGGAACGTGAATTGCTCAACAATCTCATAAGGCCTTCGTCGCGTTTCAATGACATGCGTCCAGTTCATCCCTTTGGCATGCAGTAATGCCCCTATATTCCAAATCAATTCTTCATAAATCGGGAGAGAGCTTTCCAATGTTACATTCGGCATCTCGCTTAATTGACTTAACCCCGTGTACAATTGCTGCTGCCACTTGCTATCTCCCTTCTCCATAAGATACATCATCACCGTGTAATCATAGGGCGTAGGCAGCACTTTCTCGTTCACGCTCACCGTTTCGGGATAGTATACACGCCCAGGACCTTCTGAAAATCGCAAGCTGGCCAATCCCTTCGCCTGACTATATCTGAGATGCCAGTTTTTCCAGTCTGTGCATGATTCTGCTACTCCCACGGATAGTGAGACATTTAAAAAGTTTTTGACCGTATTGCGCAAAGAATCCAGAAGTTCCATTACGTATCCACGTAAATTTAAAAAGCTAGTCGATGACTCAAAACATAGCAGAAGGGCATACTCATCCTCTTGAACCTGCAATAATTCATAAGGGTGTTTAACGATTTCCATCCCTTGTTTAATGATCTTAACTAAATGATCCTGATGATCCATACCGGCGTGCCCCGGCAAATTCGCAGCGGGCGATGGTATATCCGGCAAAACAGATACGATAACATGCTGAAAATTCACAAATTGCGTCATCCACTTTTGAAAGGAATCGTCCTGCGTTAAATTATGGCTGTACATATAATCTTTATCGCATAACAGGCCTCGCAGCCAGGTTTCTCGCTGCTTCAAGTCGGATTCACTGTTGCTTTTTATCAAATTCGCCGTAGTGATCGATTTCTCTTCGATCTGGCTAATCGCCTTTTTGATCACAGGAATGATATGTTCGGGATCGAGATCCGCCTTCATAATGTAATCGACTGCTCCAAGCAGGAATGCTTTCCGCACAAAATCAAAATCTGAATACGCACTAAGCACAATACTAAGCGGTGGATTAGTCAAATTGGCTTCCTGCAATTTAGATAGTAGAGTAAGGGCATCCATAACTGGCATACTCATATCGACAATCATCAAATCAACGTCCTGATGTACCGATATGCGCTGCCATGCTTCATAACCATCCGCAGCTTCTGCCACTACCTCACTGTCCAAATCGCCCCACGGAATAATCGCCCCCATGGCTAGTCTTACTAGCGGCTCGTCATCGACGATCATGACTCTAAACATTCTTTTCCCCCATTCTAAATAAAGCCGATATTGCTGCCTTAATCCTGAACAATGACTTGATCGTACTTTTGATCTATGATTCCTGGAACTTCGTATAGTAAATAAGACCGACCGCCCACTTCTCCGCGAAAGGAGCTGGGAAAGGACATGTACTCTTGCTTGGATAGAATAGGCAGAACAGCTATATCAACGGATAGCCCGAATTTCTCCTTCAACGACAAGGCTGAAAGAAAGCTTTTTTCAATGAGGATGACTCGATCATATTTGGTATCATATAAGCAAAATTTCATAGGAAAGACACGCCCCCCTTTATCCGTTTTCTCTATGCATCACGGACAGCAGCAGTTACTTACAGTTTATAAACATCGGTCTATGATGCCTGCGAATGATCCGGATCATTCGATAAGAGCGGCAGTATGACAATGACTTCTGTTCCAACCCCTAACTCACTGTTAATTTTCAAACCGTATGGCTCGCCGTAATTTAATCGAATCCGATCATTAACATTGGCAATACCTATCCCGCATAAGGACTCTACCTTCTTCTCATGCAGCAAGGCTTCCATTGTCCGTTGTTCCATCCCTTTTCCGTTATCCGTGATTGTGATGATGAGTTGATCATTATTTTTTCTACTTGTAATTTTGACGATTCCCATAGCTTCTTTGCCGTAAAATCCGTGAATAATGGCATTCTCCAAAATAGGCTGCAGCAGCAACTTCAGTACATAGGTGTTTGTCACACCATCATCGATGTCGTATTCGACCTTAAACCGGTCACCATAACGCACCTTCATAATATGGATATATTTCTCCAAGCTTTGCATTTCATCCATTACTTGAATGTAAGAGCCGCCGCGATGAAAGGTTGAAGATAACAATTTAATAAGAGAATCCGTCATTTCCACCAAATTGGTAGCCTTGGACAACATCGCCATAATTTTAATGGCATTAAGTGTATTTACCAGAAAATGAGGGTTAATTTGAGATTGAAGTGCATCGATTTCCGCCCGTGTTTTCAGCTTTTCTTGTTCTTGCCTTTCAATGATAAGCTCCTGTATACGGACGGTCATATTTTGAAATGTTTTACCTAATGAATAAATTTCCAATGGACCCGCAAGCTCCAAATCCACATGAAAGGATCCGCTTTTCATTTTATTCATTTGGAAAATGAGCGATTTGATTGGGCCGACGATACTCCGGACAAGGAAAAACGAAACGATCAAAAATATGATGAGTCCTGCCGCGGAAACATTCATCACTAGTTTATAGATCTCTCTGACTTGGGCCGTCATCTGCTCATATGGCGTAATGTAGATGATTTTCCATTCCGTCCGCTCCATGGTTAGAAAAGTGACAAACATCTTTTCATCGTAAACCATCGTTTCAAAATTGCCGCTTTTCTTGTTCCGCGCTTGTTCAATCGTTTGTTTTTCAATGTTTTTACTTTTATCTTTACTTGTATCCAGCATGATATTCCCACTACCGTCGAGGATAATAAAACTACCATCCTGGTTAGACGTAGATTCTGCCAGATTCTCAAATGTTTTGGCTTGTATCACAAAATAGATCATTTCTACATCACTAAATGATCTTTCGTACTGGGGAGCTATTGCTGCGGATAAAATGTATTTGTCATTTGATTCAATCAATACATTCTCTTCAGTTCCGAATAACAAAACTCGCCCTTGGTTTTGAAGCGTTTTCTGATAAAGATCCGTACTCTTTAAGAGATTTTCGTTAATCCGCGTATTAATATTATGAAAATGGGTGCCTTCAAAGTAATAGGCGCCTCCGTCGCGATAAACGAACATCGCGGAAACAACATCGGGCATATCGTGCAAATAATTTTTCAATTGATTTTCTAATTGGATGGAAGAGTTGAATAGGTCTTTGGATTGTGTGCTGCGATGGTAAGACGTAGCAAGTGAAATTAGATTATTATCCGAGGCAATTGCGGCAACCGTCCTGATATATCTACTTTTTTCCTGATCGATGGAGTAAGAGACTTGTTCCAATGTTTGCATAGTGCGTGAAGTGATATTAGACAACAAAATATCTGTATAGGCTCTTAATGACAGAAACGCAACTAAAACAATAGGCATAACGATCACAAAAAAGAACATGACGTACAGAATCGATGTGATTGGCCATCTCTTTTTAAAAATACGCACTGGCCTTCCCCCCGTTTTCTCAAGTTACAACTATGCTGTGAGATTACACATTCCGGCAAAATGACGGGAAAACTGGGTACCAGGTAATTTGTGTAAAAGTTGCTACGCTTTCATTTATCCTTGATCGCGTATTCACCAATTTTCGACATGATCTACCGTCATCATAAATTTTATTGCGAAAAACGTCAACCCCCTATTAAATCCAATTAATTACAACAAAAGATAGAGAAGACATTGCTGTCTTCCCTATGGAATTAATCAGGAACAAACTTCTAAAATAGCTACTCCGTACGGTTCAACCACTAACGTCCGCTCATAGACTCGATGTGACAATAAATCCTTATAGGATCCAGCATTTAATAGAATCGCTGTTTCGTAAGCATTATGATTCAAAACAAAGGTATACGTTTTATCATCTTTCTGTCTGCTTCTGATCTCTACACCTTCTGGAGCATGATGAGCCATCGTCAAATTCAATCGTTCACAGATAGTTTTGCTGAACTCTTCCAAAAATCTCTGTTCAGGGTCAGTTGCTACATAATAAGCTTCCCCTTGCCCGTATGTATTTCGGGTGATTGCTGGCATGCCGGCATAAAAGTCACGTCCATAGACGCCAAGCGCCTCCGCTCCCTCAAGGTGCAGCAAATCGCACAAAAGTCCACATTCGTATTCGCCATGAAGTTCCCCAAACGTCGAATGCATCATAATTTTATTCGTCATTTCCGGTTGGAGCGCATCAATTTCCTCTACCCATAGGCCGAGCAAATCGCGTAATTCACCTGGATAGCCGCCTAACGTTACAAGATCATTTTCGTTCACAATCCCGCTGAAAAAAGAAGTAACGAACGTTCCACCCTGTTTCACAAACGACTTCAGCCGGTCGCTCACGCCAGGTTTCAACATATACATCACTGGTGCGATAATTAATTCATATTTGGAGAAGTCACTAAGCGGGCTAACGACATCCATACTAACATTTAAATCATAAAAAGCTTTGTAGTACTTCTGAGCTTGCTTGAGATAATCCAGATCCACGCTCGGACCGCTGGTCATTTCTACTGCATTCCAAGTATCAATATCGAACAACAGCGCTACTTTGGACTCCGTTACGGAATCTAGAAGCGTACCCCCTAACATCTGCAGCTCCTTTCCTAATTGTGTGCACTCTCTAAATACTCTTGTATGCTCATGTCCTGCGTGAGCAATCAAAGCACCATGATACTTCTCGCACGCACCAACAGAACGACGCAATTGGAAGAACATAACCGTATCTGCCCCGTGCGCTATCGCTTGATAGCTCCAAAGCCGCATAACACCGGGCCGTTTGAGACTATTGTAAGGCTGCCAGTTTTGCTGGCTTGGCGTCTGCTCCATCAACATGAAAGGTTGTCCGTCCTTTAGCCCTCTCATGTAATCATGCCTCATCGCGACGTTGCTCATTGGTTCATTCATTTGGGGATAACTGTCCCATGAAACAACATCCATATGGTCAGCCCATTTCTTCAAATCCAGTCCGTTAAAAAATCCCCATATATTCGACGTGATTTTAATGTCCGGTGTAATCCGTTTAATGATATCGTACTCGCCTTGATAACACTCTAGGATCGAATCCGACATAAATCTCTTATAATCCAACGCGATCCCTTGGAAGCATCTGTTATTTCCATTCAAATTCGTAGGAGGAACAATCTCTTCCCACTCATATACCGTGTGAGACCAGAAACTCATATTCCATACGCGATTTACAACCTCTAGCGTACCGTATTTCTTCTGAAGCCAAGTACGGAAAGCAGACGCACACGTATCGCAGTAGCAATGCGGCGCATACTCATTCCCAATGTGCCAAACTAGCAAGGATGGATGCTGTCCATAACGCTCTGCCATCTTGGTTGCCAAACGCTGCGAAAACATTCGGTACACGCGGCTGTTAGGGCAGAAATTAACGCGGGAGCCGTGCGTGCGCTTCCTGCCGTCAATATCGACGGGAAGCACTTCCGGATACAAGCGCGACATCCAGGCAGGCTGCGCCGCTGTTGAAGTAGCCAAGCAAAGGAAAATGCCTTCCTTTGCGACTGTAGCAATAATTTTATCCAGCCATTCAAAATCGTATGTATCTTCCGATGGCTGCAGCTTCGCCCAGCTAAACACCGGCAGTGTAACGATATTGATGCCCGCCAATTTAAACAGTCGCATGTCTTCTTGCCAAACTTCCTCTGGCCATTGGTCCGGATTGTAATCACCGCCATAATAGATGGATGGCAGTTTGTCATTAATCATTGGTTATCCCCCCAAAGTTCAATCGTCGAAAAACGCTATTCTTTAATCGCTCCGTCCATTAATCCCGCAAAAATAAATTTACGCAGAACCAAATAAATCAAGATGGTTGGTAACATCACCAAAATAATCGCGGCTGACAACTCATTCCAATAGGTCGCGCGCTCACCTACAAACGTCATCAACGCGGTTGATAGCGTACTTAGTTTCTTCGAAGGCATATACAAATAAGGAATGTACATATCGTTCATAATATCAACGGCTTTGATGATCGCCAGTGTTGCCGTTGCCGGGAGCAAGAGCGGAAATAAAATCGAGCGGAAAATCCGGAAATACGATGCACCATCCAAAAGCGCGCTTTCGTCCAGCTGCTTCGATATTTTCTCAATAAATTGCAGATAAATGAAAATTTGCATCAAATCTGTTCCGGCATAAATGATTAACGGTGCAAAAATCGTGTTGTAGAGGCCTAACGACTTAATCGTCTGAAAACGTGCTACTTCCGTGGTATAGGCCGGTACGACGGACGCGATGATAAATAGCAGAAAGATCGTTTTCTTGAAGCGGAAATTAAACCGATTGAGTACGAAAGCTGTCATGGCTCCGAGAATAGCATTAATGACAACACTAGTAACCGTAACACTTAGTGAGTTAATTAATCCTACAAGCATATTTGCCTTCTCGAAGGCAACGGCAAAGTTATGGAACGACCAGCTCTTAGGCAGCGCAAACGGCGATGTAGCCGCGAGTTCCGGAGATGTCTTGAATGCGGCGAAAACAACCACTAGCAGCGGAACAAAGATAATGATCGTGATGATCGATAAAATGACGTAATAGAGTGACTTGCCAAGAAAGGAAGACAAATTTGCCTTTTCCACTCTGCGAGGTTTGGCTGCAAGCTCGGCTTGAGGCATGCTCATGATGATTTTTCCCCTTTCTCACGAATCAATAGGTTCTGAATGAAACTGAATGCAATGATCATAACCATTAGAATAATCGCCAAGGCCGAAGCTAAGCCATAGCTATTGAATTTAAAGGCCGTATTGATCGTGAAAATCGTAAACGTACTACTTGAAGTACCTGGACCACCTTGTGTGACAAGAAAAGGAATATCGAAGACTTGAAGTGCTCCCCGAATATTTAAGAACAAAATAATTTCAATAACGCGGCGAATGCCTGGTAAAACGATATAGCGGATCTGCTGCATTTTGTTAGCGCCATCAATCGTTGCAGCTTCATACAGATCATTAGGGATGGATTGCACGCCTGCTAGAAATAAAATGATATGAAAACCTGCAAATCGCCATAAGGAGATCGCGACAAGCGAATAGTTAACGATTTTCACGTCACTGAGCCAGTTATGAATCCAACTCTCCAGACCGACGGCCATCAACACCTCGTTGATCGGACCGTTCACTGGGTTGTACAAATATCCGAAAATATAAGCGACTGCTACACCATTAATGATGTAAGGAAGTAAAACGATAGAACGGAAGAACTCGCTAGCTCGCATTTTGGCATTCAACATAACTGCCAATAAAATCTCAATGGGAATCAACAGCGCATGGATAATAAAATAAAGCCAGTTATTCGAGAGCGATTGCCATACTTGCGACATTTTGAGCGCTTTCAAATAATTTTCAAACCCTACAAAGTGCAAATCTCTGCTAATCCCATTCCAGTCAGTCAAACTGTATTGAAACAGCTTCACCGTAGGGTAGATTAGAAATAACAGCATTAATCCAATCGGCAACGCAAGAAAAGAAAAAATAAGCACTCTTTTTTGCATCATGTTATTCATGTACTTCCCTCATTCCTTCATCAATGATGTTTGTAATGACAGCGGTGCAGGTGCATACCCCTTAGATCATCTTTTTGTAAACCTAATTTTAGAGAGAATGGACGCGCTTTCACATGATAATTTTTGTGCTTTCAATTGATAAATTTTGTTGGCTGACTAAAATAAAGCCGGAGGAACCGGCTGTCTAACGGACACAGCGGCACTTATTCGGCGAATTATACGCGATATGAAAATCTAACGAACACCAGCGCAGCTATTTACTTGTTTCGACCCTGATTTCGCCTCGAAATCGGCAAATAAGGGCTCCCGTGTCCGTTAGATTTGAAACGGGGCGATTTTCACGAGCTTAACGGCCGTGGTGTCCGTTAGGGTTAACCGGCAAGCATCGCTTCTCGCGACCCTCAAAACATATAAAAAAACGTAGGCAATAAATGCCTACGTTTTCACATTTTAAACCTTATAAGCCCGCATCGCTTTGCGCAGCTCTCGCCATGTAGGCCTTTTACCATAGATGAGCACGCCTGTGCGGTAGATTTTAGCTGCCACCCAAGCCATTGCTCCGATCGAGACCAATTGGATGATGATTGACAGCCCTATTTCCCACAAAGCCGGCGAGCTCATCCCTATTCGCAGGAACATAATCAATGGTGAAAAAAACGGGACGAAGGACATCGTGACAACGAACCCCGCATTCGGATTATTTAATCCGAAGATCGCGATCATAAACGCCGCTACGACCAGCATCGTCACTGGCATAATCGCCTGCCCAACATCTTCCGTGCGGCTTACCAATGAGCCAACCGCCGCGAAGACAGTAGCGTAAATGAAGAAGCCTAAGAGATAGAAAATCAAGAAGAATACAATAAGCGAAACCTGCAAGTTTTCCCACTTCAGATTAAACTGTGAGACGAGCTGACTGCTGCTGGATACGCATAAATTTGCAACGCCTACAGCAATGGAGAGGGCTATCTGCGTTAAGGCCAGCAAGCAAATACCAATGATTTTACCGAACATCTGCTTAAGTGGTGAAACACTCGTGATGAGCAGTTCCATCACCCGCGAGCTCTTCTCGGCAGTTATTTCCATCGCTACCATATTGCCGAAGCCAATGACGCCCATATACAGCATGAATAACATGACATATACGAGTGCATAGGACATCACCATTTGCGACTCCGTCTTGCCTGCAGCCCCTTCATTGTTCATAAGAAGCTGCACAGTCTCTAAAGAGACGGGGGCTTGCATGTTCGCTTTTTGCTCGGGGGCAATTCCTGCGCCTTGCAGGACCACATCTGTTTTAACCAGCTGTAGAGCGGTCTGAAGCTTGTTTTTGAGCGAAAACTCCATCGTTCCTTCGGATTTATAAACCGTTTTGGGGAATCCGGCTACGGTTGTATCTGTAAATTCGAGATAACCTTTTATCGCTTTATCCGCAATCTGCTTCTTAGCGAGCGCCTCATTCGCTGCGGCACTTCCTGCGTCTTGTAGAGGCACGATTACGATATCCGGTTTCTGCTGAGTATTGTAAAAAGCGGCCAGTTTCCCTGCAACCTGCTCTTGTTTTCCCGGGAATACGCCGATTTTCGTCGCTTCATGTGAAAATAGCTTTTCCATGATTGTTGGTAGATGTATGAGAACGGATAAGAGTACAATTAGAATTAGACTCATCACGCGAAAGGATTTAGAGCGGAAACGAGATAAGTAGGTAAATTTTATAACAGTCCAGGTTCTATTCATGCGCGTTTCCCACCTTTTGAATAAAAATTTCATTCAGTGTAGGCTCCATGATTTGAAACCGTTGTATACTAGACTGCTCTATCGCATGCTGCAAAATCCTCTGGGGATCGGCCGTGGAATCTATCCGAATCTGATAGCCGTTCTGCTGCCTTTCCACAAATGTAACACCTTGGAGCTGCTCCAAGCCCTCAACCGGTCGCTCGGTTTGCAAGGCGATTTTCTCTTTTGGAAATGCTGATTTAATCTCCTTCAAGCTCCCCTGCAGTATCGTATTCGAACGATGCAATATGCAAATATGTTCACAGAGCTCCTCCACATGTTCCATGCGATGGCTCGAGAATAGGATCGTTTTTCCCTCGTCGCGCAGGCTTTTCACTGTCTTCTTCAACAACTCCACATTCACGGGATCCAGTCCGCTAAAAGCCTCATCCAGGATCAAAATATCCGGATTATGTATGACGGCAGCAATAAATTGGATCTTCTGCTGATTCCCTTTGGATAGTTCTTCAACCCTCTTATTGTAGTACTCTGGGACGTCGAACCGATCGAGCCAAGCTTTCAGCTCTGCCTCCCCTTGCTTACGGGATAGGCCTCGCAGCTCCGCTAAATAAAGGATTTGTTCGCTCACCTTAATTTTAGGATATAGGCCGCGCTCTTCTGGCAAGTAGCCCATAAGCCTTTTCAACTCTTCACGATAGCCCTTCCCTTTCCACAAAATATGTCCTTGATCGGGATAGATGAGGCCGAGAACCATTCGCATCGTTGTCGTTTTCCCTGCACCATTAGCGCCTAGCAGTCCATAAATTTCTCCTTCCTGCACACGAAGATGGATAGCGTTCACAGCAGTTTTCTCACCGTACTGCTTCGAAACGTTTTCTACCGTAAGCGGGTATGTCATGGATTGAACCTGCCTTTCCGTGGTAAATTGTTTTCATTCTACTATGTACCAGTTTACATGAGATTGGAAAATAAAAGAAATCCAACAAGAATCCTCGCAATAAAAAAAAGCTGAACACCGTGAATGCTTCACAGGTTCAACTTTTTGATTATAGTCCAAAAATCGCATCAATAACCGGCTTCGTTGTTCCGCCGGGATACATCAAGTAGAGCAAAACATAAACCAATACACCCGTTGGTGCTGTTAAAAGCCATACAATTGCCGCAATGCGGCCAATTTTCTTATGCTTGAGAAATTTGTTTTTGTAGGCAAACCAAAGTGTTATTAGCCCAAGAACA
Source organism: Paenibacillus sp. WC2504 (assembly GCF_052682475.1). Taxonomy (NCBI): domain Bacteria; kingdom Bacillati; phylum Bacillota; class Bacilli; order Caryophanales; family Paenibacillaceae; genus Paenibacillus; species Paenibacillus sp. WC2504. Next base: position 853,944 of record NZ_JBQZFH010000001.1, on the reverse strand, counting down.
CCGCCTACCGTAGCTAAGGCAATATGGAAAAACAAGAATAAGTGATACGGCAGCTTCAAGCTCTCAGGTCCACCGAATGATGTGTTCCCCTCAAACAATGTGCGCGACATATATATAATAAAGAACGCTAGTGCGAAAATGGCACCAAGAACCATCAGTTTTTGATGGGTTTCCCGGTTCCCTTTCACAATATGATACCAGCCGAAACCGACAAAAATGGCACTGATCACGATAAACATCGTAGAAATCGTTGGTAAAATGTGCATCTCCCTAAATCCTTTCCCCTAAGCGCGATTCCAATTACCGCCCTGATTATTCAGACCCTCTTGAGACTCTATAAGATCCATATCGTCCTCTTCCTTCCGCTCTCTGCGGTACCACCGGAAGAAAATATAGGCAAGTGTTGCTCCATAGACAACTTCCTGAACAATCTTCATTAGAACGCCACCCAATTGCTGATCATCCAGAGGCGATAAATGGGCGAAGGGTACGGTTACATTCGCGTACATGTCATAAATAATCGTATCCGCGAAAATAATGAGCGCACAGGCTGGTGTCAGCAGAATACCATTACCAAAGATGTAAGCCATCTTCTTCAAATCATTTAAGCGATTCATCTCAGGCAGTGGACAAAAAACAGGGAACCACATCATGAAAGCGGTGAATAACAGCACCGTGTGGTAACCGAATAGCGATAGATCATGTATCATTAAGTAATCCATAACCAAAGGCATATGGTATATGGAGAAGAGCATGTTAAATAGGAATAGTGCAATCAATGGACGTGTGAAAAATGAAAAAATTCCACGAATAATCGTTATTTTCATCAGCGAACGCATCATCCACGCTGGTGTTCCCAGCCATATGCAGATCGGAACAATTAAGTACAAAATAGTTTGCTGCAGCATATGCATACTGAACAAGAAGTGATGCCCAATATAATTAATCGGACTTCCTTGGCCAATATAGAAAAGAGCCAATCCAATATAGAAAGAAATCTGCTGCGAAGCCGAAACTGTTTCATTCTCAGCGGAATTCCCTTTCCCCTTAGCGACAAAGTGACGATACATATATCCGACAACGACGATCACCAACAGTAATACCGGATTCCACAACTCGAAAAATCCACCAATTTGGCTCATAGCTGATCTCTTTCTCCTTTCAACTTCATGCTAGACCTTCATGCTAAAAAAAGAGGAGGCACTTTGCCTAGACAAAGTTGCCTCTTCCAGTGGTTTACCACCACATCCAGTATACGGCTGTAATAACACCTGTAAGAGCTACAAAAGCTCCTCCCGCAAGAAAAATTAACGGGAATAAGTGTCCTCTCTCTTTGGCGTGCATCCAGAAGAATAACTGGATAATCGCTTGCACAAGCGCCAAAGTGACGATGAAGATCAGAATAAACGAACGATCCAGGTCTCCGTAGAGTACGACTGCAAATGCAAGCATTGTCAGCAAGATCGATATAATGTAAGACAAGTAGTGGTTCAAAGGAGATTCATGTTTTACCCGTTTGCTAGGTGCGTGTGTATCATGAGAATTGCTGCTCATCTTAGTGACCCACCTTCCCCATCAGATAAACGACTGTGAAGATAAATACCCAGACTAAGTCAATAAAGTGCCAGTACAACGCTGCTACGTAGAACTTAGGAGCTGTAACAACGGTAAGACCTTTCTTAAGTCCTTGTAAAATCAACAGTGTAATCCAGCAAATACCGAATGCAACGTGCGCTCCGTGGAAACCAACCAGCGTATAGAACGAAGTTGAGAAGGCACTTGTTGTAAATTTATGACCCTCGTGAACATATTCAACGAACTCATAAATCTCAAGACCCAAGAACGAAAGACCAAACAATACCGTAATCAGAAGCCAGAATAACAATTGGCCTAACTTCTGTTTGTGCATCGCGATGATCGCGAACACGCTTGTTAAACTACTTGTTAAGAGAATAAACGTGGACCAGCCCACTGTTTTGAGCTTGAAAATTTCGTCGGCAGTTGGACCGTCTGGAACAGAGTTCCGAAGTGCAATGTAAGTTGCGAATAAGCAACCAAACAATACGACCTCGGCACCAAGGAATAACCAGAATCCAAGAACCTTATTTTTCCCTTCGAGGGTAGCCGTTTCCGGATTAGCAGGCAGTGCGCCCGTGTGATGAGTACTCATGCCTTTACCCCCTTGTCATCTTCAAGTTCTTCCGGTTCAATATGCCAACCATGATCGTCGTATACGGAGCGGCAGAACATTGCAATTAATGTAACAACCATACCCGCGCCTGCTACATAGTAGTTTCTGTACATAAAACCAAAACCAGCAATGAACAAACCAACGGACATAACTAGCGGCAATATGGATGCTGACGGCATGTGGATCGAACCAACCGGTTCAGCCGGAGTCATTTGTTTATTACCTGCCATTTTTTCTTTCCAAAGTGCATCATAGCCGCGAACAAGCGGAGTTTGTTTAAAGTTATATTCAGGTGCTGGTGAAGGAATCGACCATTCCAACGTACGACCATCCCATGGATCAGATAGAGCCGTAACTGGTTTCCTGGATGTTGCAATGATGTTGATAATGAACACGATTGTACCGATACCCATGAAGAAGGCACCAATTGTTGAAACCAAGTTACCTACTTCAAGATCATACCCTGGTTGGTACGTAAATACACGACGCGGCATCCCCATTAGACCCAAGAAATGCTGCGGGAAGAATGTTAAATGGAAACCGATGAAGAACAACCAGAAATGTAATTTACCCAGTCCTTCGTTCAACATACGGCCAAACATTTTCGGCCACCAGTAGTACAGACCCGCGAACAAACCAAGGATTAGACCACCAACGATAACATAGTGAAAGTGAGCTACTACGAAATACGTATCGTGGTATTGGAAGTCTGCTGCAGGAATCGCAAGCATAACCCCTGTTGTTCCACCCATAACGAACGTCGGGATGAAAGCTGTTGCAAAAATATTAGCTGTAGTGAAGCGAATTTGCCCGCCCCAAAGGGTGAACAACCAGTTAAAGATTTTAACACCTGTAGGAACTGCAATGGCCATCGTTGCGATCGAGAAGATCGAGTTAGCAACTGGACCCAAGCCTGATGTAAACATATGGTGAACCCAAACCATGAAGCCCAAGAAACCGATTAATACAGTTGCGAAGACCATGGAGCTGTATCCGAAAAGACGCTTTTTGGAGAACGTCGATACGATCTCAGAAATAATACCAAACGCAGGAAGAATCAAGATGTAAACTTCGGGGTGCCCGAAAATCCAGAACAGATGCTCCCACAATACGTTGTTACCGCCTCTGGCAGCATCGAAGAATGCTCCGCCAAAGACACGGTCAAACATTAGTTCAACTAGCGCTACCGTAATGGCTGGGAACGCAAGAACGATCAAACCTGAAGTGATGAAAGCTGCCCATGTAAACATTGGCATACGCATATACGTAAGACCAGGTGCACGCATGTTGATAATGGTAACAAGGAAGTTAATCCCCCCGATAAGTGTACCAATACCGGCAATTTGCAAACCTAGAACATAGAAATCTGTACCTTGAATGTTACCTTCAAGTGTCTGCCCCCAGCTGTTGTCGGTAATCGAGGACAATGGAGCATACCCCGTCCAACCGGCATCCGGTGCGCCACCCAAGAACCAACTTGTGTTCATCAATACGCCGCCGGCGAAGAACAACCAGAAACCGAGTGAGTTCACGAATGGGAACGCAACGTCCCTTGCACCAATTTGAAGAGGAACGATGGCATTCATGAATGCGAAGATGATCGGCATCGCTGCAAAGAAAATCATCGTTGTTCCGTGCATCGTTGTTAATTGGTTAAATGAATCACCGATGAAAATATGTTGATCGGGATAAGCGAGCTGAATCCGAATCAGAATGGCTTCAAGTCCTCCTACGAGGAAGAAAAGCCCGCCCGCAAGTAAGTACAGGATACCGATTTTCTTATGATCGACTGTTGTAAGCCAATCCATTAGACCGGTATGTTTTTTTACTGGATGAGAGTGAGCCAACGTATTAACCTCCTTTACCTGAGAAGTTTATTTCAAAGTCTGTAAGTACTGAACGATATCGTTAATTTGGGCGTCATCAAGCTTACCGCCTGCTGCTTTACCGAACGCCGGCATTTTGTTTCCTGGTTTCTGATCTTGCGGATTATGTATCCACAGCGCCATTTTCTCAGGAGTATGTTCCAGAATACCAGCAAGTGTATCGCGATCAGCGAAACCTTTGAGGTTCGGAGCAACACCAGGACCATTGGCTGTAACTGCGTGACAAGACATGCAATTTTCTTTGAAAAGCTCTTCACCCTTCTGTGCTGTTGCCGGCACAGTTACAGGCGCTTTCATTTTCGCTACCCATGCATCGAAATCCGTTTGACTCTTCGACTCAACCGTGAAGTTCATCAAAGCGTGAGAAGCTCCGCAAAGCTCTGTACATCTACCTTGGAAAGTAGCGATTTCATCCGCTTGAAGGTAAAGCGTATTCGTGATTCCAGGGTTCGTATCTACTTTACCGCCTAGGGATGGTACCCAGAATGCGTGAGAAACGTCCGCGGAAACAAGTTCAAAAGCAATAATTTTATCCTTAGGCACAACAAGCTGTTGAGCTGTCGCGATGCCTAAATCTGGATATTCAAACTGCCACCAGAACTGATGCGCAGTGACTTTGACGTGAACGGCGGCTTTGTCCTTATTGTAGTTCGTTGAATGCTTGAAAGTGTAAGATACTGTTGGCACCGCAAGTACTAACAGTAAGAGAATCGGAACAACGGTCCAGATAATCTCAAGCACGTGGCTTCCTTCCACTTGTTTCGGAATGCTGTTGTCGCCTTTGCGCTTTCTAAAGCGAATTAAAACATACACATAAATCGCAAATACGACAATTACGACAAAAACCATGATAAAGAGACTTAATTTCATCAAAAACAATTGCTCTGATGCAACAGGACCTTTTGGCTGTAAAGCAGACAGAGTTGGGTCTCCACACCCGGTTAGCAAGAACGTCATTACCGCTAAAAGGGGTAGCAGACGCCATAACTTTTTCAATCGACTCATTGTATCAACCCCACTTTTAAAACATTATTTTTACCACGATGGCCATGCCCATGTCAATTCACTTTATTAACTATAAATTCGTGAAAAGTTTTTGTCAATCGCTGGAGGAGAGTTCACAAATTGTTCTTAAACCGCTCTGTAGCGATATATTTTCCCTTCATGGTTATTTCCATACACCCACCTCTTTATGCACAAAAGCGTATATTTGTGAACACGAATAAAAGGAGAGAAACATCCCATCCTATAGACATTACACTCTAGATTGGGAGGTCATTATTGATGTTCAGTAAGTTAGGTTTTCCGATTTCTGGATTGCTATTCCTCATGCTGACTTTATCAGGCTGCGCGGAGGGCGGACGGGAATATGGCAAGAGTCCCGACCATACCAATTTCGGTGCTCCCGTCGATAAATCGACAGAATCCGAAAGAGCCTACCAAACCCAACAGCTCTCTGGTCCAGTTTCACACAATAATACTAGTCTGGCCTACAATCAGTTTCTATCAAATCAACTCAATGCTATGAATGGTGTTAATACGGCCATCGTCATGACGACGGACAAAAACGCCTATGTGGCCCTCATGATTGACAGCAGTGCTACAGGTACCAAAGGAACAACGAAGGAGACGAACAACCAGGGAACGAACAAAGGTTTTTACAATGATAGTGCTCCTCACGATGACTATTTGCCTTCCAATGATTTGAACAATGGATATAACAGTTATGAAACAGCCGTTCATCATGACCTGTTATCTCATCGTTTTAAACAAGCTATGGCGGAGAAAATCCGTTTGCTCCAACCCAATGTGATGGATGTCTATATTTCAGCAAATCGGGATTTCCTCAACAAAATGAACAGCTATGCCCAGGAGAGTTGGAAAGGGAATTCGCTTATGCCGCTTCTGACCGACTTCAACAAGACGGTGGAGCATGTTTTTGGGACTGCACAAGTGTTGCCCCATAGATAAAAACATTTTCTTCTATATAAAGTAGATATTTAATGCTTGTAGGCCGGCCCCTGTTTCCATTTGTCTGGCATTCCTGTACAATGGGGGAATCGTCTTAACAAGGAGAGACTTTGGACTACAACCAAAGATCCCTATCAATAGTAGGAAAAAGGGAGCTGGCCAATTACCATGTCAAGTGGATTTGCCTCATTAGGAATTAGAGAAAGACTCGTTGGAGTCTTACAAGCATCAGGCGTTATCGAACCGACCCCCATTCAAAGGGAAGCTATACCTGTTTTATTAAAAGGCACGGATGTTATCGCACAAGCTCAAACAGGCACAGGTAAAACCCTTGCCTTTGTTCTTCCAATATTAGAAACGATCGATGTGGAGAGTGCAGATGTTCAAGCGCTGATTCTGACACCTACACGCGAATTGGCCATTCAAATTACGAATGAGCTAAAAGGCCTTGTCCCTGTGACTGGAGCCAAGGTACTTGCAGCCTATGGCGGGCAAGATGTAGAAAAGCAGCTTAGAAAGCTTCAAGGGAACATACATATAGTAGTAGGAACACCGGGAAGACTGCTTGATCACCTTCGCCGCGGTTCTATCAATTTCTATAAATTGAAAATACTCGTATTGGATGAGGCCGACCAAATGCTGCATATGGGTTTCCTTCATGAAGTGAAGGACATCATTGCACAAACGTCTCCTTATCGCCAGACCCTTCTTTTCTCGGCCACCATGCCTGAACAAGTGATGAACCTGTCCAAAGCTTATATGAAGGACGCCAAAGAAATTAAAATTCAAAGCAAACAAGTAACGTTGACCGAAATTGAGCAGGTTCTCGTTCCGACGACTGACCGTCAGAAGCAGGATGCTTTGATTGCCGCTATTAAACAATATAAACCTTACCTCGCGATGATTTTCTGCCGGACGAAGGCAAGAGCCATTGCATTAAATGAAGCTTTACAGGAACTCGGACTTATGTCCGACGAACTACACGGAGATCTGTCACAAGCCAAACGTGAGCAAGTTATGAAACGATTCCGGGAGGGTCGTATCGAGTTATTGGTCGCTACGGATATTGCTGCCCGCGGATTAGATGTCGAAGGTGTCACGCATGTCTTCAATTATGACGTGCCGCAAGACGCCGAAAGCTACATCCACCGCATCGGCCGTACAGGTCGTGCCGGAGATACGGGTGTTGCCGTGACCTTCGCTACCCAACGGGATATGCCGACAATCGAATTGATCGAAAAAGGCATCAAAATGTCCTTAAGAGGGGCATCTGAGCCTCAAGTGCGCCGCGTTCGTTCCAGCTCCGAAGATTCCTTCGAGCAAGAAGGCCGAGGATCAGGCCGTCGTGGCGGCGGAGCTTCTCGCAGCGGCCGTAGCGGCCGGACATCCGAGCCGCGCGCTCAGATAAGCCGCGGAAGATCCGGCGCGCGTGAAGAGAGATCCGGCATGCAATACGGCACGGGACGTTCTGCATCCAGAGGCGGCGATAAATTTGGTGCGCGCAGCGATGCGCCAAGAGGACAACGCCCTGCGAAGGTTAATTCGGAGCGCAACCCGAACACATGGGGGCGCGCAGAGAGAAAAGAGCCGGTAGATGCAGGACCGGGACGCGGAGACAACATGAGCGCTGCAAAAGCGCGAGTCACCCGTTCTTGGGGACGCGGCGAATCCGACGAACGCGCACCACGCCCTGCAGGCCGTGGTGATGGCATAGACCGCAAACGTTCTGCTCCTCACGGCGATAAATCCTACTCGCCGTACAACAAGTACGCCGGCACTGGCCGTGACGATGCTGCAAGCACATCACGTGCGATCCGCAGCGGCGGCAAAGGCCGTGGCGACAGCGGCGAGCGCGGTGCAGGCCGCGGAGACAGCTTCGGAGCACGCGGCGGCGCAGCTGCACGCAGTGACCGTCCTGGCGCAACACGCGGCTACCAGGGTGGCGGCGAACGCAGCGGTCCATCGCGTGGACGCGGGGACGGCGCTGGCTCTCGCGCTGGAGCGCCTCGCGGCGGCGACAGAAGCGGTTCACCTCGCGGCAGCGCGCCACGTGGTGGCGGACGCGGCGGGAAACGCTAGTCAGAAAAGCGTTTCCATTGCTAGACCTTTACCGAATAACCCGAACCATGTAAAATATAAGTACGGCTGACAATGATCCTACTCAGACAAAAATCGTTTCATACCGTTGCACACACGTAGGATTTACCCCCCACTTTTCACAAATAAGGAGGTATGTTCCATGTACGCATTAAAGGACAAGGAAATGATTTTTGTATTCACCGGTCCACACGGAGCCGGTCGTAAGACGGTTGCTGAAATGTCAGGTTCTACACTGGGCATGAAGCAGGTTATCTCTTACACCACCAGACCTCCGAGGGCAACCGAGGAAGATGGTCAAGATTATCACTTTATCTCCCCTGCTCAATTTGTACAGGCGCAGGCAAACGGTGAATTCATTGAGGTTAGTACCGTCAATGATCATTTATATGGGATCAAAAGTGCCGATATTGAACAAATGTTCGAACACAGCGGAAGCATTTATTTAATCTTGAACCGCTTCGGCGCGGAAACGCTCAAAAAGCATTACGGTGATCACGTCATTCTGGTTTTCATCTACGCGCAGCGCGATATTCTCGAAGAGCGGATGAGAGAAAGCGGAGATTCCGAGGAGATCATCCAGAAGTATCTCTCTTATTACGAAGATGAGCTGGCTTTCCGCGATCAATGCGATCACGTTTTCGAGAACGTGGACTTAGCCCATACCGTGTTTGATCTCACCAAAACGCTCGATAAATACCTTAACCGCAACCTCGTTGATTTAGATTAATTTGAATTGCCTATAAACAGGCCTGGACGTACCTACGTCCGGGTCTTTTCATGTAACATCCGACTGGAAGGAGTGTCATTAATGAAAATTATTTCCATAGAACCTACACCAAGCCCAAATTCCATGAAACTTAACATGGACGAAGCGCTGCCGGCCGGTGTGCGCAAAACCTACACAAAGAATAACAGCACGGAAGCCCCGGACAACGTTCAGCAATTGCTCGCTGTTCAGGGTGTGATCAGCATATTCCACGCAGCGGATTTCATTGCGCTGGATCGTACCTCCAAGGGGGACTGGCAGTTCATTTTAGCCAAAGCCCGTGAGATTTTCGGTGAAGCCGAAGGCTCTACCAGCAGCAATGACTTGCCGCTGGAACAAACTCAAGCTGAAGCAGCCTTCGGAGAGGCGCAAGTCCTCGTGCAGATGTTCCGCGGCATCCCGCTCCAGGTGCGGGTGCGCGCCGGCAATGAAGAAGCGCGTGTGGCTATGCCCGAGCGCTTCACGCAAGCCGCGGTCCGCGCAGGTACGGCATCGCCGAACCTGATCAAGGAGCGCAAGCTTGAGGAGCTCGGCGTGCGCTACGGCGAGCTGAAGGACATCGCGGGCGAAGTCGTCCAGGAACTGGACGCTTCTTACGACGACGCCCGCGTCGAAGCTTTGGTCTCCAGCGCGATGCTGGAGACCGACGTCTCTCCTTCTTCGGAACCCTCCGAAGAAGATCAGACTGGCGCAACGCTGGAACAGCTGCGCCACAGTGATTGGAAGCTGCGCTACGCCGCGCTTCAAAAGATCCAGCCGTCGCTGGAGACGCTGCCGCTTCTCGTCCATGCCCTGCAGGACGAGAACACGTCGATTCGACGACTGGCAACGGTTTACCTCGGGGATATCAAGGAACCCGAGGTACTGCCCTTCCTGTATCGTGCCCTTGAGGACGATACCCCATCTGTTCGTCGAACGGCTGGCGATACGCTGTCCGACCTCGGCGACCCCGCCGCCATGCCGGCTATGGCGAAGGCGCTCAAGGACCGCAATAAGCTGGTCCGTTGGCGCGCGGCGCGCTTTTTGTACGAGGTTGGCGACAACTCCGTGCTGAAGGATCTGCAGGAAGCGGCGGACGACCCCGAGTTCGAAGTGCGCATGCAAGTGAAAATCGCGCTGGAACGCATCGAAGGCGGGCATGCAGCTGAAGGCTCGGTCTGGCAGCAAATGACGCGCAGGAACGAACAGTAACATAAAAGGCTAGTGAAGAAGCGGTTACCCGCTCCTCACTAGCCTTTTATTTTTCAAACTGCTTAAAATACATAATCCGATCCATAATCTCCGGATGCGAGCCACGAAACCAATGAACCAGCCTCGGCTGTGTGACAGGGCTCAAGTTCTCTTTGGCAATTTGCTGAAAAGCGCGAATGGCGGCGCTGCCGTCTCCTGTCAGTTGCATCGCATATACATCTGCTCGATGCTCAATCACTCGGGAGAAGGCATTTTGAGCGGGCGCGGAGACAAAGCTCATGAACGTAACAAGCAACAGCAGAATAGGCAGCGCCGCTAGATCATTTTCTCCCCGAATTCCCCATCTATGGGCCCAGTGTTTAAGGAAGAAACGATAAGCGTGAAAAGCGAGCCATAACCCCACCAAGCTAAGCGCGATGCCGTAAGCAAGGCCGATATAGATATGCTTTTCTACATAGTGTCCCATTTCATGCGCCATTACGGTTAAAATCTCATCGGGCTGCAATTTTTTCAGCGTCGTATCCCACAGTACAATTCTGGCGTTGCCGCCTATTCCATTGACATAAGCATTAATCGCATTTGTCCTCTCAGACATATTGACCTCGTAGACCTGCTTAGCCGGAATGTGCGATTCTGCCGCCAATTGAAGAATTTGTGCCTTAAGTTCTTGGTCCTGAAGCGGCTTGAAATCATTGTACAGAGGATCAAGCACAACGGGTTGAATGAACGTAACGAACACAATCAATGGAACAGACAAAAGCCAGAACCAGAACCACCACCGGTTGGGACTCCATTTTAGCACCAGTCTGAATAGCCAAACCATGACAATTGTTCCTACGGCATTTAACAGAAAATCCTTCGCATGGTCCCCTAGAAAGATCGCAAGCGTCTCTGTCGATATCCCGTAGGCAAGATCGATTTTGAACAAAAAATAATCCACCGGCAAGAACAGCACGTCCATCAGCAGAGTAAACAGAAGCACAAAAACGACCATTTGCAGGAAGGAAGCCTTGAACAGCTTTTCAGCAAAGCTTCGAATACGGACAGCCACACCTAAGAACAGCAGGATCAATCCGATTTGCAGCGGAGAACTCAGGAAATAAGCTAATGACCGAATGCGTGATAATGATTCCGCTTTGTCTATTTCCTGTGCCGTCATGAACGTGTGCGGGTCCGCGCTGGTGCCAACCAGATCTTGAGGTATGGGAAATAAATCTCCTTGTAGTAAATACACAATCATGACGATCGCATACACGCCAAAAGCTGCGCCAAGCCCTATGTACAGACGCTTCATTTCATCCCTCCACCGCCAAGGTCATATAAGTTAATTAACAGCCAATCCGGTGTAAAATCTCTCGACAACAGCCATACTTGTGTAAACCTTCCACTTGGCGGAACGAGCTTATGCTTGAAACTGAGCACATCGGACATCCCGAACAGCAGAGATACGTTGCGTATGAGCAGCATACAAGGATAGTCATGGGAATAATCCTGTAACTTCTGTTCTTTACTTGCAATCCGATCATTAATGACCTTAATAAAATTATCCAGTACTTCCGCCCCAGGTTTCGTGAGTTCGGATCGTGACATCATACGTCTGGCTTCCTCCATATCATAGAACAAATGAGTCACTTCGAGTCCTATTTGCTCGTTATTGGCATCCTCCAGCAGCGCGTCCGGCTTCTCCTGTTGGCGAACCATTCTCAGCGCAATCGGGTTATTTACGTTATATAGTTCAAGAAAAATATCGATAGCGGCTTGCTCTAGCGCCTTTTTCTCCTCTTCATGCTTATTCATATACTTCCCTCTTATCTAAGAAACGGGTATTTTTCACCATTTTACCCTATTGTATGAGCTATTGCCTCATATGGTCATCCCTAGTCCTTTTTTCATGCCATAAAATATTCTCAAGATGCTGTCCGCTTTCCTAGACTATGCCGCTTGACCATTCTTATATGTCTTACTGACTTCATCTTGCATTTCCAGATTCTTCATGATGTAATGAAAAGATCGTGCTAGAACGGAAGTGATTTCATATAAAAAAGTTGACATGCTGTCTAATCGTTATATGGTCAGTAATGTGCCTAGCGTTGCCCAAGCCTACTGCGCCTGCATTTGTACAAGCTCTCCGACCAGTCGCTCCAAGTCCGGCTGCTAGTGAGCTTAGTGAGCCGCTTCTTCTGGCTGCATCTGCATCTGGATCAGGATCTTCACCTGCGCCTGTGCCTGTACCGCTGCCGTCTGCTGATGCCACTCCACCTGCAGAGCACCATTATCAGGTGCCTAATGCCCCTGCTTTATCACAACTGCCGGAGCTGCCCAATGGGTGCGAAGCCGTGGCGGCCACCATGCTGCTGAATTGGGCCGGGCTTCCAGTCACCAAAGAGGAAGTGGCTGACGTGCTCCCTAGAGGCGAGATGCCTGCTGAGAATGCCGATGGGGCTTTTGTAGGCGGCAATCCAGAAGACGTATTTGTCGGCAACCCCTATAAGGCGGGATATGGCATTTACCATAAACCGATGTATGCCACTATGAACCAGCTATTGCCTGGGCGCTTCAGAGATATCACAGGCGCTTCTTTTGATACGTTGCTGGGCGTCATAGAAGCAGGCAAGCCCGCCATGATTTGGGCTACGGAGCATATGGATACCCCCTATCTGGATCTGGAATGGCAAGATGAAGAGGATCGGCTCGTGGAATGGTATCAACCGGAACATGCCTTACTATTAACAGGTTGGGACGAAGATTACGCCTATATGAACGACCCAATGACCGGACAGCAGGAAGCTTATGCACTAAGCGACTTCAAGCAAGTATGGGAGCTTATGGGCTCGCAGGCCATTACCTTGAACTAAACCACTTTCTCTATGACGGAAAAAAGCATGAACATCCCTTCCCTTTCAGAACGAAGGAGCGTTCATGCTTTTCTTATAAAGGATCCAACTGTACGGAAGCTTGCTTCCCGCTTAGCTGAATGCCTGTTTGCTTGCGGCCATAAGCGCTTAAGTCCTTCACCAGATCTTCAAGCAAAGCTTTGGCCTGAGCGCCTTCTTTGCCCGAAATCTTCACGACCAACTGCACGGCATCTCCGCCTTGCAGAATTCGTCCTGCCTGTTGGCGCTTCGTTTCCAAATCGTGATCCTCGATGTGCGGCGTTAAGCGCAGTTCTTTCGTCTTTGGCGCTTGCTCCCGCTTGCGGGCTTGCTGTCTCTCCTGCATCGCTTCCTGCTTGGCCTTGCCCGCTCCAATTAATTTGCACGGCGGCGGGCTGCTCATGAGCGATTCGCAAACGAGGTCTACCTTCAGCTTCTTCGCCAGCGCCAGCGCCTCTACCGTCGGGACGATGCCCAGATCTTCGCCATCAACGCCAATCAGCTGCACCTCGGATGCCTTGATTTTCTCATTCATAATCATGTCCCATATAACCTCCTATACGTACAACCTTTTTCTCATAAACTATACCATATTGATTAACGAAAAAAAGTCCCCGACCGCGTCCTGCCGCTCCATATAGGAACTTCAGGCTCGCGATCCGAGACTTTATTCAGCTTGCTATTATTACTTTTTAAGTGCTTTTATAATCACAGTAACGGCTTCAGCACGCGTTGCGTTCGCTTGCGCCTTGAAGGAACCGTCGCTATAACCGTCGATCACATGGCTAGCCGATGCAGAAGCAACGGCACTTTGCGCCCATTCGGAGATCGCTGTGCGATCCGTGAATGTGTTGCCTGCCGCTGCTGCAGGCAGCTTGGCTGCACGTACAATCATCACCGCCATTTGTTCGCGGGTGATTTGATCATCCGGCCCAAAAGAGCTGTCGCTGTAGCCGGAGATGATGTCATAGGCTGCGGCAGTTTCAACTTAATTCGACATGTTCTGACAAAAAATTACAAGAGATTTCGTGTAATTCCAACAGGATGACTCCTCGGTTTCTGGAAGACCTAAATAAATGCAAAAAGAGCGCATTCGACGGGACGAATGCGCTCGTGGTACCACTATAAATGTCATACAATGCTAACGTGCAGCGAAGTCATTCTTAATCATTGTGATTACACCTGATCTTTCGCTATAATGAACCCATCCGTCCCATAAAGTCGAATAGATAGTTGAAGGAGATGTTTACCCTAGCATGAATAAAAAACAATTAGAAGAACAGATGATCGAAAACTATAAACGCGAGGAGCATATGATGATTCTCGTTTTTGCCCAGTGGTGTATCAATCATGATTTGGACCCTGCCGCACTTTATCGTGCTGCTTATCCGGATCAAGAGGATAATGCCTCTCTTAAACAAGCTCTTGATCTAACCGTTCCCAAAGAGGAAGCCGGCGAGGTGGCTGATCATACCGTATTAGGCGTGCTGTCTCTCTTTGGCAACGAAGAACTTGCTTTCATCGTGACACAGGAGATCGATAAAAGGAATAAACGAACTCGTTAACCCCATGAAGAAAATCAGACCTTAAGTGCAGCGAGATCAAACGCTTCGGCCAGCAGTTCAATCGTCCGCTGCCTCGTCTCAGGCAGGTAACCGCCGGCAACGACCATGACTTCATCCACTTGGTAGCTGTCGGCCAAGTTCAGCATCTGTTCCCGAACTTGCCCTGGGTCACCGATAATCATCCGGGACCGATTATCCCTTACTCGCGTTTGATCCCAATCCGAGTAGACATAGGAAGCCGCTTCTTCAGGCGATTTCACTCCCGTGAACTCGCCTTTTTCCATTTGCAGAATGCGCAAATCGATGGAACTGGCGAGTTCTTCCGCCTCTACCTGCGTTTCGGCGCAGAGCACATAGATGCATACCGTCGCCTGCGGCACGACATTAAGCGCGGACGGTTTGAACGAGCTGCGGTAGCTGCGCACCGCATGCTGTCCGCCCGCGCCGTTAATGAAGTGCGCGAAGCAGAACGCTGCGCCTGCCTGCGAGGCGTACACCCCGCTCTGCCCGGTGGAGCCGAGCAGCCACACCTGGGGCACTCCAGCCACCATCGGGGTGGCGCGGATGCCCTCGAACACGTGACCGGGTTCCACCGAATCGGTGAGGAACCCGAGCAGATCCGTGACTTGAGCCGGGAACCGCTCAAGTCCTTCGAACAGATCGGCGCTGACCCCTCTCAGCGCTTTGGCCGTGTGCGGCGTGCCGCCAGGCGCACGCCCGATGCCAAGGTCGATGCGCCCCGGATATAGTGCTTCGAGCATCCGGAAGTTCTCCGCGACCTTGTAGGAGCTGTAATGCGGCAGCAACACGCCGCCAGAGCCGAGCCTAATGCGGCTTGTGCGCGCCGCTAATGTCGATAGCAGCACCTCTGGAGACGAGCCTGCGAGACCCTGCGAGTTATGATGCTCCGACACCCAGAATCTCGTGTAGCCTAGGCGGTCAGCCAACTGCGCCAGCTGGATCGTCTGCTGCAGCGCATCGCTATGCGTAAAACCGGAAGAAACCGGTGATTGATCAAGAATACTTAATTTCAGCATAGTCATCCCTTCTTTCTGAGTCATCTGCCGATGGATTAATTATACAACGTCCTGGAAGCAAAAGAAAAAGGACGAACCCCTGGAAGGCGTTGTCCCCGATGTGAGCTATGTCTTTAGTGATCCTCTTACTTACTAAAAGTGTATGAATTTGGCATCACTTTATGCCTTACTTTTTTGTAAATAAACCTTATCTCGTCTATGCAGGATGGTTGTAGCCCGGCCGATTTGACCGGTTCATTCCTTGCTGTATGCGGGCCTTGCGACCTGTGATACGATGAATGGCCATGATGCATCCCGTCAGAGCCGCGCCGCCTGCTGTGAATCCAGCCAGCACATCGCTAGGGTAATGCACCCCTAAATAAATCCGACTTGCTCCAATACACAATACAAATAGTACTGTCACAACCGGTACCAACCACGCTGCCTTCCATCTGCGTACATTGATCCATATCAAATAGCCTATCAATCCGTAAAATAAAATAGACACCATCGCATGGCCACTGGGAAAACTGAAATCTGTTTCCTCAACGAGCCACGGTCCTGCAGGGCGTTCGCGTTCAATTAATCCTTTAATCAGAATGTTAAGCCCCCAGGTAGCCAGAACACCGATGAACAGGACAAGTGTCTCCCATCTCTGTTTCATTTTAAACAACAAGATTGCAGCAACCACTACGAAGACGATACTTTCTGCTTTTGCTTTTCCGAGCGTAGTAATAAAAATAACAACTGGCGTCAGCCCGTCACTTCGAAGTGACTGAATAGCGCTGCTAATCCCTCTATCAAATGTTTGTAACCAACTGGACGATAGGCTCTGCCATAAGATAACAAAGCCAATTAGCAGCACGCATGCCGCCCCTAACCCCCAGACTAAATCTTTGTATAATGGTTTCCCCTGCATGCTGATTTCCCCTCTGATGATCGGCTAGATTTCCTTATTCGTCAGGCCCGTTTGCGAGCCCGTATCGACTGTCTTTTTTTGAGCAGCAGCGGAATTAATGCAAATAGGATGTACATCCCAACGGCTGCATAAAATTTGCCGGATCCAATATCTTGCAGTGATGCGCCAAACACGTTATAGACCACTGCTCCTGGAATTATACCAATGAGCGTCCCCCATGTGTAGTCCCAAAAACGAATTTTGGAAAGCCCGGCCCCGTAACTGACACCGTCAAACGGAAAAAAGGGCATCAAGCGCATGTACAGCACGACCATGAACCCTTTCTCTTCGGCTTTCTGATCAAAAGATTGCAGCTTCTTATTGCGTAAAATCCGTTGAAAGCCATTTCTGCCCCATTTTCGTGTTATATAAAAAGAAAGCATCGCACCGGCACCGGCTCCAATAATATCGTAGATCGTCCCCCAAAAAGCGCCAAACACATAGCCCCCATACAATGTCAACGGCGTTGCTGGAAACAGCACCAAAGGACGCAGCGTGTAGACAATAATGTACAAAATCCCGCCAAGAGGACCCGAATGCCGCAGCCATTCCGTCACTCGACTTAAGTCCATGCGAGCCCATGCTCCGGTCCATTGCAGAACGAGCAAGCCCGCTCCAGCTGCCAGAAACCATCCCACTAATAACCAAAGCGACTTTGAACGCGCCATGGGCTGCCTCCTTCCGGGCACAGTCTTATTTGATTTCCATCTTACAAAACAGAAGAGGCAATATCAACAATTTGGCGCTATTGTTTATTGAATGAGGGGGTTATGCGGGAATGAATGGGAGGTTACAGGGCTCCGCAGCGTGGGGCTAAGAAGCTACTTGGAATTAACGCCGATTCTCCTGTTAATTTTATACATTTATCCAACTTTGGGTGATTAACTAGATTTCTACCGTTAATTCATCCCCAGACACTGTTGCTGCGCAGACTAACGGTAGTTTATCCGTCTATTTCAGATAAGGCGGTGAAATGGATCGCCTTTCCAACAGGGGGAGGAAATTAACTACATTAAGTGATGTTTTTCAGCGTTAGAGAGGCAGTGGTGCGAGGATCGGTTGTGTGCAGAGGAGTTAGTGTTGTTAAGCAACTTTAACGCTGGCGTGATGAAGGAACTGGCCAATTTAAGGATGTTTTTCAGCGTTAAAGTAGCAGTGGTGCGTGGATCGGATGTGTGCAGAGGAGTTAGCGTTGTTAAACAACGTTAACGCTGGCTTGGTGAAGGAACTGGCTACTTTAAGGATGTTTTTCAGCGTTAAAGTAGCAGTGGTATGTGAAGAGTGGATATGTGTAGAAGAAATTAGGTAAATCCGTTTACCCATCCGAACGCCCCAGCCAAAAAAACCGCCGAGACAAATGGTCTCGACGGTTTTCTCGTTTTTGAGCCAACTTACTGACCCAAATGATTAACCCGCACAGCACTTCTTAAATTTCTTACCGCTACCGCACGGGCAAGGATCGTTCCTGCCTACTTTCGTGCGCGTTTTCATGTCAATAACATCTGCCACGGCAGGAGGTTGCTGGAGTACAGCAAGTGGTCTGGCAGGAGATAACTCATTCGGTGAATAACCCTTAAGAATCCATTGCCTTGTCGTATTATTCAAAGCTGCAATGTGATTCATGAAGCTCCTTGTCAGCTCTAAGTCATTGATTTCAAGATCTTGTTGGATCGATTGAAGCAGAATACCCGGTGTTGCCCCATTGCGGATATGATCAACACAATCTTCTACGATAAAGTCTGCATCTTCATACGAAATCGTATAGTTTTTGCGAATGAAGTCCACAAACGCTTTGTGCGCCGGAGTCCGATCCACAAATCCTCGCTCCCCAGCAGCCAGAAGCTGCTCTTTGGTGAAAGGATACAGGGAGACACTCAATCGGGACTCCTGCTCCTGCTGCACTTGTTTAGGGTTGTTCAATAGGATATTATGATAGCCCCTGGAGTCCGGGCTAATTTGCATATAAAACACAAGTGAATCCTCTATAACAGCTGAGTATTCATGCCAATACACTTTCGTCCCCATATAGCTCTCAACGAGATTATGCAGCTCTTCGATACTGAGATGACCATAATAATACAAAAGGCCGTTCGTGAGCTTAATCCATTCCGCATTTCTTTGGAACTTCTCGCGGAAGTATTTGTAGTCCAGCTTTTGAAAGCTTTCACGCACTTCCATCGGCATGGCTATGACAGGTTTCCCATTGTGCATGCCAGTGAAAAGCAGCCCTCGCTCCACATAATAAGAAATCTGCTCTACATCAATCATCGTACTAGGGGCAACGCCGCCGCGCCCAGCAATTTGCTTCATAATTTGATAGCGTGTATCATCGAATTTAAAAAATAAACTTGATAGAGAGTTTGGAATATGCTCCACCAATGCCATAGCTAAATCCTGTTTCTTTAAAGTGCTTACCCCTTTAATCTCCAAATTAGTCCGAATTTCCGTAAGATCGCCTTTCGTTAATCGAACAAGACAGTCAGCGAGTGAAAGCGGAATTGTAAGCTCGGGTCCAAACTCCTCCCCTACATAAGCCTCATTCTGTTTTTTGGCGCTCTTGCGCTTGTCCATTTTCTTCATCCTTTCCGAAAAGAAAAACAACTTCAACTTTTAATGACATCCTACCATTGTACAATTTATCAGCCGTTTGCGATAGAGTTTCCCACTAGTTTCCATAAAAGTTAACGAATTAGCCATAAAAAAGGCACTTACCAATTTATCGGCAAGTGCCTTGCAAAACCTTACTAACCCAGTTAAACCGGACGTGCAGCCACTCCCGCCAGGAAGCTGAGCATGAACTGAACCGCCAAACGCGAGGTCACATTGCGGAGATCGACAGTCGGATCAATGCAGACAAAATCCAGCCCTTGCACCTTTGGAAGCGCTCCCAAGCGATGAAGGGCATCCATAGCGTCCCATGGGTGCATCCCGCCGGTGCCGATGGCTGGGCAGCCCGGAGCATAGGCTTGGTCGATCACGTCAACATCAAAACTCACATACAGCACATCCGTATCTTTCCCGGCAAGCCCAATCGCTTCATCCAGCACGACGTCAATTCCCATACGTCGTACATCCTTTGAGGTATACACATGCACACCTTTGCTCTTCACATAGTCATGATAGGGCTTAGAGTTCATGAACCCCCGGATTCCGATTTGCACGATGTTAGGTCCGTGAACCACACCCGACTCCAGGATACCGCGAAACGGCGTACCGTTCGTCACCCCGCCATCCTCGAAGTTGCGAACATCATGATGCGCATCAAAATGGATGATGCCCACCTTCTGGCCCGGATGGCGGTCAGCAAAGGCTTTGAGCGACGGACAGCTCGTCGAATGATCGCCGCCAACAATAATCGGGATCAAGTTAGGCTGCTCCTTGTATAGAGCCCGAAGACTCTCCTCGATACGTCGATGACATTCCGCGATGTCGGTCACATGCATCTGGATATCGCCAAGGTCACGGACAGCCAAATCCTGCAAATCGACGCCATATTCCATCGAATAGGTCGTAAATGACTTGAACGCCGCACGAACTGCAGCAGGGGTCGTCGAAGCGCCCGAATGCGAGATCGAGGACTTCGATAAAGGTACGCCGACAATCCCTGCAAGAAGCTCCTCATGACCGTCCCAAGGGCGAATCCACTGGGCTACTTTGGTTTCCATATGATCACGAAAGGCGGCTTGATCAGGCGATTTTAAAAAAGGAATCTCATGACTCATCGCGCTTCCTCCTCCTCTGTCGCCGTTACAAGCAGGCGGTTCCAAACGGCCGGTTTCCCGTTTTTTATCACACCGTACGTGTGGTTGATCCCAAAATGATACAAGAGATAGGCGATATTAGGCGCATCAAAAATCGCCAGATCCGCACGTTTGCCCACCTCGATCGATCCAATATCATCCCCGCGTCCCAGCGCATTCGCCGCGTTGATCGTGCAGGCGGTCAGAATTTCCTCCGGCGTCATTTTCAGATGGAGCGACGCCAGCATCATGATAAGCTGAATCGACTCCGTCGGACAGGAGCCGGGGTTATAGTCCGTGGACAGGGCTACCGGCAGGTCATACCTGTCGATCATGTCACGGGCACGCGCATGCGTGGCTAGACCGAGATTGAACGATGTGCCCGGCAGCAGAACCGGGATCACGCCGTTCTCGGCAAGAGCCGCGAGCCCCGTATCCGTTGCCGCCAGCAAATGCTCGGCGGATATCGCGCCCACCTCTCCCGCCAGCTCGGCACCGCCAAGCGAAACGATTTCGTCCGCGTGTATCTTCGCACGGAGTCCCTGACGCTGCGCTTCCGTTAAGATACGACGCGACTCCTCGACAGAGAAAACGCCATCTTCGCAAAACACGTCGCAAAACTCCGCAAGGCCCTCTTCCGCCACTTTAGGCAGCATGTCGTTAACAATCGCATCGACGAATACTTCGCTGCGACCCTTATACTCCTCAGGCACGGCATGCGCCCCCATAAAGGTCGATACCACATCAACAACGTGTGTCGCATCCAAACGTTTGGCAACGCGCAGCTGCTTTACTTCCGCTTCTAACGAGAGACCGTAGCCGCTCTTCGCTTCAATGGTTGTAACACCATTCAGCAGCATTTCGTTGAGACTGCGGTGCGCCTTCTCATACAGCTCCTGCTCACTTGCTGCGCGTGTCGATCTAACCGTATGAAGAATACCTCCTCCTTGCGCCAAAATGTCCAAATACGAGACACCCAACCGCTTCAGCGCCAGCTCATGCTCACGTGAACCCCCATGCACAAGATGGGTATGCGGATCAACGAGACCTGGCGTGATCAGCCGTCCGCCGACATCTATCGTCACCGCGATTTCGCTGCGTGCAAGCTGATCCTGTAGCTCATTCACCGACCCGAACCAAGCAATTCTCCCCTGCCTAATAGCGATTACCGCATCCTTGATCTCACAAACCTCTTTCATAGACTCCCCGCAGCGCGGTCTATTTCCCTCCGGGGTCACCAAACGGCCTATACCGGTGAGGAGCAAATCGATTCGTTCCATCTTCACTCCTCCTAATCCTGCTCACGCATCGGGATGCGAATGCCGTGTTTCTCCGCCGTTTCGACCGCTTCGTCATACCCGGCATCCACATGGCGGATAACGCCCATGCCAGGGTCTGAGGTCAGCACACTGCGCAGCCTCTCCGCCGCTGCATCCGTTCCATCCGCCACCACGACCATGCCTGCGTGAAGCGAATAACCCATGCCTACGCCGCCGCCATGGTGAATAGAAACCCATGAGGCGCCTGCTGACGTATTGATTAAAGCATTCAATATCGCCCAATCGCCAACGGCATCAGAGCCGTCCTTCATCGCTTCCGTTTCCCGATTCGGCGAGGCGACAGAGCCGCAATCCAGATGATCGCGGCCGATAACAATCGGCGCCTTCAGCTCTCCGCTGCGGACCATCTCGTTAAGCGCGAGCCCGAATTTCTCGCGCTCGCCATAACCCAGCCAGCAGATCCGCGCCGGCAGCCCTTGGAAGGCGACGCGTTCGTCCGCCATTTTAATCCAACGATGCAGGTGGGCATTGTCCGGGAAGAGGCGCAGCACGAGCTCATCGGTTTTGCGAATGTCCTCCGGATCGCCGGAAAGCGCGGCCCAACGGAACGGCCCTTTGCCCTCACAGAACAGCGGTCGGATATACGCAGGAACAAAACCTGGGAAATCAAACGCATTTACGACACCTTGATCGAACGCAACCTGACGAATGTTGTTGCCATAGTCGAATACAATGGCTCCCTTCTTTTGTAGATCAAGCATCGCTTGCACATGCACGGCCATACTGCTTTTGGAAAGCTGTACGTACGTTTCCGGGTCGCGCTGCCGGAGTTCCGCCGCTTCCTCCAGCGTCATCCCGGCCGGGATATATCCGATTAGCGGGTCATGCGCCGAAGTCTGATCCGTTACAAAATGCGGCTTAATCCCACGCCGCACAAATTCCGGATACACCTCTGACGCATTGCCCAGAAGTCCGATGGCGAGCGGCTTCCCGGCTGCCATTGCTTTCTCGGCGAGGAGAAGCGCTTCATCCAATGTTTCAGCGAACACATCGCAATAGCGGGTTTGAATGCGACGCTCGATCCGGCTGCGATCGACTTCAACGGCGATGACGACGCCCTCATTCATCGTGACCGCTAGGGGCTGTGCACCGCCCATACCGCCAAGACCGGCTGTCAGGGTCAGCGTGCCTTGCAGCGTACCTCCTGCATGCTGTCTGGCCGCTTCAGCGAACGTTTCGTAGGTGCCTTGCAGAATACCCTGCGTACCGATGTAAATCCAACTACCCGCTGTCATTTGGCCGTACATCATCAGTCCCTTTGCTTCCAGCTCGCGGAAATGCTCCCAATTGGCCCATTTGGGCACGAGCACCGAGTTGGACAGCAGGACACGGGGAGCCCGTTCATGCGTTTTGAAAACACCTACCGGCTTACCCGACTGAATGAGCAAAGTTTCATCGTTGTCCAAACGCTGGAGCTCACGAACAATGGCGTCAAACGCCGGCCAATTTCGTGCTGCTTTGCCGATACCACCATAAACCACAAGATCCTCCGGGCGCTCTGCGACCTCAGGGTCCAGATTGTTCATCAGCATACGCATCGCCGCTTCCTGCACCCAGCCTTTGCATGATAAGTCTGTGCCTCGAGGGGCGCGGATGACTCTTTTTCCATGGTTCATATTCGTCATATCAGCATCTCCTTTGATTTTAAAATAACGAACCGGTAACAGCCTCAACGGCTCGCAGCCATTCGCCTTCCAGCAGCGCAGCAGCGACTTCCTCAATCTCACGAGAGGTTGAGCGATCCTCAATCACGGGCGGGACGACCGCTCGCAGTTTGTCGTAAAGCACGCGAGTGGCTGGGGCAAGACCCTCCGCCCCGATGAATTCAGCGGCTTCAGCTGCACAGATAAGCTCGATCGCCAGCACCTTCGACACATTGTCGATCACTTGGGCCGCATGACGCGCTGCCGTTGTCCCCATCGACACATGGTCCTCCTGGTTTGCCGAAGACGGGATGGAATCAACGCTGGAAGGGTGAGCCAGCACTTTATTCTCTGAAACGAGCGATGCGCTGACATACTGTGTAATCATCATGCCGGAGCCGACACCGGGGTTATGACTGAGAAAAGCAGGCAGTCCGCCGGATAACGCCGGATTCACCAGCCGCTCCGTGCGGCGCTCGGAAATGTTCGCAAGCTCGCTCATGCCGATTTTCAGAAAATCCATTGCAAAAGCAATCGGCTGCCCGTGGAAATTGCCTCCAGAGATCACAAGTCCTTTATCCACGAATAATAAAGGATTATCTGTCGCTGAATTAATCTCTATGGCGATCTTATCTCCCGCATAACCAAGAACTTGGCGCGTCGCACCATGAACCTGCGGCAAGCAGCGCAAGGAATAGGCGTCTTGCACGCGGATCTCGCCTTGGCGCGTCGTCAGCTTGCTGCCTTGCAGTAGCGTGCGCAGATTGACCGCTACCCCGATCTGCTCCGGATAAGGACGAACGCGCTGCACTTCGTCAGCATAAGCGTCCGGGATACCGCGCAAGCACTCCACCGTCATCGCAGCGATGACATCCGCGATCCGTGCGAGGTGCTCTGCCTTGACGAACGCTAACGTGCCGATCGAGGCCATAATCTGCGTGCCGTTGATCAAGGCAAGCCCTTCTTTCGCCTGAAGCGTAATCGGCTTCAGCCCTGCTTTGGCAAGCGCTAGAGCGCCCGGCAGACGCTGCCCTTGGTAGATGGCCTCGCCTTCGCCCATCAGCACGAGCGCCAGATGAGACAGCGGCGCCAAGTCTCCGCTTGCGCCAAGCGAGCCTTGCTCCGGCACAATCGGATGCACGCCGCCATTGATGCAATCGACCAGCAGCTGCAGCGTTTCCGGCCGGATGCCGGAGTGCCCTTTGGCCAGCGCGTTTGCGCGCAGCAGCATCAGCGCCCGCACGGTTGGTTCCGGCAGCGGCCTGCCCACCGCGCAAGCATGGCTGCGGATCAGATTAAGCTGCAGCTGCACAGCATCCTGCGGGGAAATGCGTACATCGCTGAATTTCCCGAAGCCAGTCGTGACACCATATACCACTTGGCCTGTCGCAACAAGCTCCTCCACCATAGCGCGGCACTTCACCACGCGCTTCATCGCTTCATCCTCCAGTGCCACAGGCACTTCGTCATAAGCAACCGCTGCCACTAATGCCGGCGTTAATTGCTCACCATCTAATTTCACTGGAGGTTTACCTCCTCCGTCATCCTGCTGTTGCTTTTCTTTATATATCATCGCCATATCTATTCAGACTCCTTTCTCGCTTTAACAAAAGAAAGGGACCGTACGGAAGATGTTCTCTTCCATACGGTCCCTTTTTTTAAAAAAGAGGGTTTTATGCGATTGTCCGGTATCCTGCTCCAGCCGATCCCTCATCGCGCTCACTCACTTTTTGAATTGTTTTGTTATACCTTACCTTATTGTCACACGGGGGTTCGCAGACTGTCAATATGGCTTATTGCCCAAATGCTGGACTTAACCTAACCATTCTTTCACTTTGGAAGAGAAATTGTTTAGCATTTCTTGCGAGCCGTATTGACCGCTGAAATCTTCGATTCCAAGGTAGCCGTCGTACCCAACTGCTTTCAAATCGACCAGCAGCTGTTTCCAGTTCACGATACCCGCGTCAATCGGTGCCCACTCGCTTTTCCAAAGCTTAATGCCGTCTTGCATTTCACCTGTAGGTACCCATTGCGCATTTTTCACATGCACATGTGCCAGGTATGGCCCTAGCAGCTCAAGACCCATGCGGTAGTTCTCGAAACCTTCGTGCACCATGTTGCCTGCATCATGCAGCACGCCGATGTGGTCTGGATTGAACTGCGAAACCAGGCGGTGAGACAGCCCTGCGCTTGGAGTAATCGTATTATGGTGGATTTCAGCCAACGCCTTGATGCCATATTGCTGCGAAAACTCTTGCACGTGGTGCAAATAGTCCGTAGCTTTTGCAAACAGGTCGTTATAGTTTACACTTTTATCATAATTAGGAACTCCGCAACGGATGAAAGAAGCTCCTACTTTTTTCGCGGCTTTAAATACACGCTCAGTTTCATCCACATTGCAGTCATTCAAATAAGGGGTAACACTTAAATTTACCAGGTTATTGTTAACAGCAATAAGTCTGAAACGCTCCAATTCTTCATCGGAAGCACTTGGATCAATGGAGCAAAGATTGTTACGCCAGAAAGATGGCTTCTCGTTGGCCAACTCCGCTGGAGTATCTTTAAAACGCCATTCAATCCCTTCAATACCTGCTGCTGTTGCCGCCTTGGCCAGCTCCTCAGGTGTTAAGTCAGGTGTTGCTACTGTAAAAATAGACAATTTCATATTGAATCCTCCTTAGAGTATCGATCATCGTTGTAAGTAGAATAGCTTGTTTGTTTAACTCTTCTTTATTTTGCAGTATAATAAAAACGTATTCATTGCATTAATTGGGCAAAAGTTTGCTAATATTGACTCCAGTTTAATAGAGGAGAACCTCTCATGCAGGATCTATACCAAAATCTTCATCAGTTGATCAATTTCCGCCATACCTTGACGAATGAGCCGCGGCCGATGGATTTTCATCAGCATCAGGATCAATATGAAATCTATTTTTTTCTAACCGGGGATGTCCACTATTTTATCGAAAAACAGGTCTATCATTTGCAGTATGGCGATCTGTTAATCATGCACAGCAACGAGCTTCACAGGCCTAATTTCCAATCGAAAAAACAGCGTTATGAGAACTGCGTCATCCACTTTAACCCTGCGCTGCTCGCAAACCTGAATTCTTCGCAGTTTGATTTGCTGCACTGCTTCAATAACCGCAAGTTCGGCGAACAAAACCGGATGCGTCTGAATCCCCAGCAAATTGATGACTTCTTGAAAATATTCGAGCGCATGGAGCTGTACACGCGCCCTCAGGCGTTGCCTGGATCGGACATTTTATTTGTGGCCGCTTTTACCGAGCTGCTTGTGTTTATCAACCGGATTTTCCTCAATCAAGGCAAACAAGATGATCAGGTCATGATCCCTGACAAGCTGTCCTCCCTTTTTACGTATATTGACGAAAATCTGGATCAGGATCTGTCGCTCGAAGTGCTGGAGCATGTGGTGTTTATGAATCGCTCCTATCTTTGCCGATTATTTAAAAAACATACGGGCAGCACCATTCATGAGCATATTCTATTTAAGCGCATTAACAAAGCGAAGCAGCTGCTCCGCGAAGGCTCTACGGTCACGGATACGTGCCAGTTGGCCGGCTTCAACGACTACTCCAACTTCATCCGCACCTTCAAAAAAGCGGTCGGCCTTCCCCCGCGCCAGTACCAGGCGCAGCAGCGCCGGGGCTGATTGCGCACGCAGCGCCCGTCATAGACGGGCGCTGTTTTTATGCACTTTTGCTCATGTTCGTTCCACGCGTATCTGCTGCTTTAACGCTGAAAAACACTCTTATAGTAGCTAGTTTCCTCGTCATATCTGCGTTAACGTTGTTTAACAACGTTAACTTCTCAACTCACAACCATTTCACGCGCATCTGCCACTTTAACGCTGAAAAACACTCTTACAGTAGCTAGTTTCTTCAGCATGCCTGCGTTAACGTTGTTTAACAACGTTAATTCCGACGTACACTTCCGTTCCACGCGCATCTGCCGCTTTAACGCTGAAAAACATCCTTACAGTAGCTAGTTTCCTCAGCATGCCTGCGTTAACGTTGTTTAACAACGTTAACTCTTCTGTACACTTCCGTTTCACGCGTATCTGCCGCTTTAACGCTGAAAAACACTCTTACAGTAGCTAGTTTCTTCAGCATGCCTGCGTTAACGTTGTTTAACAACGTTAACTCCTCAACTCACAACCACTTCACGCACCTCTGCCACTTTAACGTTGAAAAACATCCTTACAGTAGCTAGTTTCTTCAGCATGCCTGCGTTAACGTTGTTTAACAACGTTAACTCTTCCGCACACATCCGCTCCACACGCATTTGCCACTTTAACGTTGAAAACATCCTTACAGCAGCTAGTTTCTTCGCCATATTCCACGAAATTTGCTCCAATCAGGTGCCTCTGCTGAATTACATGGAAAGTATACCCTTATTTCGCGCTATTCTGTGGCAGGGAACGAAATAACTGTAGGAACTATCGCTAAATTGTCTGTAGCAACTCAAAATCACCATATTAGCTGAAATGAGTGGTAGTAATTCCAGTTAATTGCACAAAAGTGGCAGCTAACGCACGAAAAATAACAGGAGTATTCGGCGCTAACCATCCACAGTACCTTCGCACGCATCCATTGCCGCCACCAAACAAAACAAAAAGCCCCCCATCCCCGCACATCGTGCAGGATCTAGAGGAGCTCATCACTCAACTTATTTCAAATTTTCCGGGTTCAACTGCAAAAGCTCAGGCAGAACGAAAATGCCGTCCTTGCGAATCAGCACATCGTCGAACCAAATCTCGCCGCCGCCGTATTCCGGACGTTGGATGTTCACGATATCCCAGTGCAGCGA
The DNA here is from genome assembly GCF_052682475.1 of Paenibacillus sp. WC2504. Classification (NCBI taxonomy): domain Bacteria; kingdom Bacillati; phylum Bacillota; class Bacilli; order Caryophanales; family Paenibacillaceae; genus Paenibacillus; species Paenibacillus sp. WC2504. The sequence goes on along the minus strand of NZ_JBQZFH010000001.1, from coordinate 825,874 downwards.
AGACTTGTTGCCATTGTAAGCATCGTCGTAGCAGTTGCCTGGCGTGAAGTGGAAGCTGCCGTCGATTTTCTCATCGAACAACGTATCCTTCATTGGATGCTGGATGTACGGGTTCACGCCGATCGCGAATTCCCCAACATAGCGGGCACCTTCATCCATATCGAAAATCTCATTAATGCGATCCGTATCGTTCGCCGTAGCTTTAATGATTTTCCCATTTTCAAACTCAAGCACGATGTTCTCGAAAATAAAGCCATCATGCGGGGTAGGCGTATTGAAGGAAATAACGCCGTTCACGGAATCACGAACCGGTGCGGAATAAACTTCGCCATCCGGAATGTTCAATTCGCCGTCGCATTTCACGCCGCCAATTCCTTTGATCGAGAACGTCAAATCCGTTCCAGGACCCACCAGACGCACTTTATCCGTGCGATCCATCAGATCTTTCAGCGCGTCCATCGCTTTGGACATTTTGCCGTAATCCATCGTACAAACGTTGAAGTAGAACTCTTCAAAAGCATCAGTGCTCATGCTGGCCAGCTGCGCCATGGAAGATGTCGGGTAACGAAGAACGACCCATTTTGTATCCTTTATACGAACATCAAAGTGAACTTGTTGATAGTAAATGGAATTGTAAAGCTTCATCCGGTCCGCAGGGATATCCGATAGCTCGTAAATGTTAGCCCCGCCGCGTACGCCAATGTAGCCTTGCATTTTTTTCATTTGGAAAGCATCCACATCCGCCCAAGTTTGCATTTGAGCTTCTGTTCCTTCCATAACAAGCTGGCGAATGACCGCATGGTCCCGCACGTTAACATAAGGATGAGCGCCGGCTGCGTGAACCTTTTTCACGAGTTCTTTGACAAGCGCGTTATCGATACCATAAGCTTCGATCAAAATATTTTCGCCAGGCTGCGCTTTAACCGAGTAATTCACAAGCACATCAGCCAGTTTCGTTAATCTTGGATCTAACATGTCTATCTCTCTCCTCTACTTCTCTACTTCATCCACTGGGTCAAAAGACGGCTCATTCGTCTGAAAGCCGACTGTCGTCAAGTAAAACCATTCCCCGTTCTCTTCTTGCTGAGAATCGAGTTCAAAAATAAGAGCGCGAAACTTTCTAAGCCATTCCGCATATTTTTCTTTGCTCATTTTGACTTCGACCTGCGTCATAATGATTGGCCAATGCGCACGGTCAGCAGATGGAATTTGGAACGCCTCTTCAGGGGCATTAATCGCTCTGCGTCTGGCACGCGCAAGCACGCTCAAGGTTCTCTCACGGTAGTAGTTCTCTACCTCGGAAACATAGGGGAGCAGCGCTTCACTAGGCACGAAGCCACGCGCGACGGCTCGGTAAAACTTCTGAACGATACCATTTTTAAGTTCCGTACGTATCACCGAAATCAATCCATGCTTTTCGAGCTCATTCAAATGATAATGTACTTTGGCACGCGCCATTCCTAATAGTTTAGCCAATTGTTGGCCGGTATACGCTTTCTCGATGAGATAAAGCAGCACCTTGGCGCGCAGTGGATCACTTATCGTTTTTAATTGTTCTAACTCTTCAATAATATAGACCGGTTGCAGCTTCATCCTGGATTCGACCTCCCTCTCCTGTACCAATTTTGCCGTGTAAACAAGCGTCTGTTGGTCAACTCTTAATCTCTTACGAGATTAATTAAACGACGGTCAAATCTTTTTAACCGTATCATAATGCGAAAAGGAAATCATGTCAATTGCCGTTTCTGCAATGTTCATCGACATCCCCCTCACTTAAATGTTTCAACGCGTTAACGAATTACCGAAGTTAAGCTTTATTCTCTATGGTAGCAAAAAGGGACGTTTCTGTCACCAAGAAAGGCGCAAAACGTCCCATAATTTTTAACTATAAATTTGGTTTCCCGCTTTACGGAACTCATTAGACTTTTCCAGCATCCCACTGCTCACCGCAGACGCTTCATCCAGCCCCCGCGCATGCGCGTACTGCCTGATATCCTGCGTGATTCTCATGGAGCAGAACTTCGGTCCACACATGGAGCAAAAGTGTGCTGTTTTGGCGCCCTCAGCCGGCAGCGTCTCATCGTGATACTCGATCGCTCGCTCCGGATCGAGCGAGAGATTGAACTGATCGCGCCAACGGAACTCAAAGCGCGCCTTCGACAGGGCGTTATCGCGAATTTGCGCGCCCGGGTGCCCTTTGGCAAGATCGGCGGCATGCGCAGCGATCTTGTAGGTGACGACCCCAACGCGGACGTCCTCTTTGTTCGGGAGGCCGAGATGCTCCTTCGGCGTCACATAACACAGCATCGCCGTGCCGAACCAACCGATCATCGCCGCACCAATCGCGGAGGTGATGTGGTCGTAACCCGGCGCAATGTCCGTCGTCAGCGGTCCTAGCGTGTAGAATGGCGCTTCATCGCAGACTTCCAGCTGACGGTCCATGTTTTCCTTGATCATGTGCATCGGCACATGACCCGGCCCTTCAATCATCACTTGGACGTCGTGGCGCCAAGCGATTTTGGTCAGTTCGCCGAGCGTATCCAACTCGGCGAATTGCGCTTCGTCGTTCGCATCCGCGATCGAACCGGGACGCAGCCCGTCGCCGAGCGAGAACGCGACATCGTAGGCTTTCATAATTTCGCATATCTCTTCAAAATGCGTATATAGAAAGTTCTCTTGGTGATGCGCCAAGCACCATGCGGCCATAATGGATCCCCCGCGAGACACGATCCCCGTTACGCGCTGAGCGGTCATAGGAATGTAACGCAGCAGCACGCCTGCATGAATCGTGAAGTAGCTGACCCCTTGCTCCGCCTGCTCAATCAGCGTATCCCGATACACTTCCCATGAGAGGTCTTCGGCCTTGCCGTTTACTTTCTCAAGCGCTTGGTACAAAGGCACCGTACCTACTGGAACCGGTGAATTGCGAATGATCCACTCGCGTGTTGTATGTATGTTTTTGCCTGTCGACAAATCCATGATCGTATCTGCGCCCCAACGGGTGGCCCACGTCATTTTCTCCACCTCTTCCTCAATGGAAGAAGCGACCGCGGAGTTTCCGATGTTCGCATTGATTTTCACCAGAAAGTTGCGTCCGATGATCATTGGCTCGCTTTCCGGGTGATTAATATTAGAAGGAATAATGGCCCGGCCCAGCGCGACTTCTTTCCGCACAAACTCGCTATCCAGATTCTCCCGAATCGCAATGTACTCCATCTCGGGCGTTATGATGCCTTTGCGGGCATAGTGCATCTGGGTTACGTTACAGCCCGGCTTAGCTCGAAGGGGCCTTCGATTTAATCCCGGGAATACCTCCGCAGCTCCTCTTGCATCCGGCGAGGAAAGTCCGTTGTCTTCCGGCTTTACTTCACGTCCCTCATAAGCTTCTACGTCCCCGCGTTCTTCTATCCATGGCAAGCGATTAGCCGGCAGCCCTTGTCGAATATCGGTATTTCTTTCCGTATCCGTATAAATACCGCTTGTATCATAAACATGTACAGGCTCATTCGCTACTTCGTCGCCGTGAATATTCGTGGAAGTCCCGAGCGAAATTTCCCTCACGGGTACTTGGATATCCGGTCTGGACCCTTGTAGATACACCTTTTTGCTGCCAGGAAATGTAGACACTTGAACGTTTTTCACGGGGCTGCTGTTATTGCTTGTTGTCACATCATGACCTCCTTTTAATGGGTTATTGTATAAATGAACTCGGCATCTTTAAAATGTGATCCAGCTCCGACGCCGCTTCCTGCGGGGAGCGCGCGCCGGCGATCGCGCTCACAACCGCCACGCCATCCGCCCCTGCGCGGATGACGGGCAAGGCATTCGTGGCATCGATGCCCCCGATGCCAACCAAAGGCAGCCGGATGCCGCCTTCGCGCATCCGGGCAATCATGGCAGGCCCCCGGACCTCACGCGCATCGAGCTTCGTGCGCGTGGCGTATTGGGGGCCTACGCCCAGGTAGTCGGCGCCTTCGGCCAGCGCCGACTGCGCCTCCCCCAGATCGTGGGCTGACACGCCCACGATCATATGCTTCAGCCGCTGCCGCACGGCGGCGGCTGGGGCGTCCTCTTGGCCGATGTGAAGCCCATCGGCCTCCAGCTCTAGAGCAAGCCTTTCATCGTCGTTGATGATGAAAGGGATCCGGTGCTGCGCGCATAAACGGCGCAGCCGGGCGCCCAGCTCGAGCAGCGCCGGCCCCTGCAGGGCCCCGGCGCCTTTCTCGCGGAGCTGAAACATCGTGATGCCGCCGGCAATCGCCGCCTCCAGCACCGCATAAGGATCAGCCCCTCCACAGTTCGGGCTGCCCATCACCAAATACAACCGAAGCGCTTTGCGCAGTTCTTCACTAGTCATCGGGTACCTCCAGCGTAAACATCATGACTCACAATAATCGCGTTGGAGGATGCAGTGCTCTCCTGCTTTTGCCCCCGTTGGTACGCCCAATGGTTCGTTGGTCCATGGCCGCTTCCGATATACAGCGGTTCAGCAATAGCGGCTTGGATGAAGTTTTTGGCCAAATGCAAAGATTCAGCAGCTGGCAGACCCTGCGCAAGTCCGGAAGTGATAGCCGCAGCAAATGTGCAGCCAGTACCGTGTGTATGCGGTGTATGTAAACGTCGGGACGAATACTCTGTAAACGACTTCCCATCATAGAGCAGATCCGTAGCATAAACGGAGTCCGCTTCATGACCGCCTTTGATCATCACATGCTGACAGCCGTATGCGTGAATTTTTCTTGCTGCTTGCTGACGCGACTCGCTATCCGTGATCGATATCCCGCTAAGCGCCTCCGCTTCCGGAATGTTTGGTGTGACCACGTCAGCCAGCGGCAGCAGGTATTTAATCATGGCGTCTATCGCCTCTTGTTGAAGCAAAGAAGCGCCACCTTTGGCGATCATGACAGGATCGACGACAACCCGCTCCCATTTGTAGCTTTTTATCGCTGCAGCTACGATTCGGATAATTTCAGACGAGAATAACATACCGGTTTTAAGAGCATCCGGTCGCAAATCAGCTCCGATGGACGCTAGCTGCTGTTCCACTGCCTGAGCGCTCATTGGGAACACGCCTTGAACGCCTAACGTGTTCTGCGCGGTCACGGCGGTAATCACCGACATACCGTAGACGCCCAGCTCTTGGAACGTCTTTAAATCGGCCTGGATTCCTGCTCCCCCTCCGCTATCGGAACCGGCGATTGTCAGAGCTTTATATATGGCCATCTGGGCTCCCCCTTTCAGAATTAGTTACAATCAGCCCCTCCTAAACCCGGCTAAAACCATCCATCGGGCTGCTCGCCGAAGCATAACGTTTTTTCGGAATTCGGCCTGCCTCAAAACCGGCGCGTCCCGCTTCAATAGCGAGCTTCATGGCATACGCCATTTTGACCGGATCCTTGGCACCCGAAACCGCTGTGTTCAGCAGCACACCATCTGCGCCCATCTCCATCGCCAGCGCTACGTCCGAAGGAGCGCCTATACCGGCATCGACGATGACCGGCACCGTTGCTTGCTCAATAATGAAGCTCAGGTTGAGGGGATTGATAATGCCCTGCCCTGTGCCAATTGGTGAAGCTCCCGGCATGATGGCATGCACCCCAAGCGCTTGAAGGCGTTTAGCCAACAACACGTCATCCGACGTATACGGCAGTACGATGAAGCCCTCTTCCAGCAGCATCTCCGACGCCTTTAATGTTTCAACGGGGTCTGGCAGAAGCGTCATCTCATCGCCGATCACTTCTACCTTAATCATGTCGCAAAGCCCGGACGCTTTCGCCAATTTGGCGATGCGCACCGCTTCTTCCGCTGTTTTGGCCCCTGCCGTGTTCGGGAGCAGCGTGAAGTTCGACACATCCAGCATGGATAAGAAATTCGGCTGGCTCGCCTCAAAAATGTTCATCCGCCGCACCGCAAACGTCAAAATCTGCGATTCGCTCACATCCACAGCCTGCTTTTGAATATCGAAATTCGGGAATTTGCCTGTGCCTAACAATAATCTTGAACGAAATTCATATGGACCGATTTTTAACATGGTTAATTATCCCCCTCCAACAAAATGAACGATTTCGATTTTATGTCCTTCCGATAACTCCGTTTTCACATGATCTTCTTTTTGTAAAATGTTCTGATTATGCTCGACAACGAGCATTTTCTCCTGCAGCTCAAAATGGGCTAGCAGCTCTTCAATCGTACGAATCGCATCCGGAACCTCGACGCTTTGGCCGTTAATGTGCAGCTTCAATGCTTTGCAGCTCCTCTCCTTGTAGTCGCCCGCCTTCCATCCGCTTGGACGTTCCCGACAGATCAGGGCAGAATGCGTCCAAATTGGGCTGCAAACTGCCCGCGTCCTCGCCTGATACGAGCTGAGCGATGATCTTCCCTGTGATCGGGCTGAGTAAAATCCCGTTGCGGTAATGCCCGCAGGCCGCAAATAAGCCCTCATACATCGGGACTTTGCCGATGTACGGCATGCCGTCTGGCGTCTGCGGACGCAGGCCTGACCAAGCTTTTTCCCACTCGGCATCGCCGATTGCGGGCATTAATTGCTTCGCTCTCTCCATCAGCTCTGCGAGCCCTGCCAGCGACACCTTGCGGTCGTAGCTGTTCGGCACAACCGTCGCGCCGACGAGCAGCCGTCCTCCTGCTTTGGGAACAATATAGCACCCTGGCGTGAAAAGGGTCTTCTGCAGCTCGCGCTTCTCCGTGAGTACTGAGAAGCACTCCCCCTTCACGGGATACACCGGCAGGTCGATCCCGCTGCCGGCGAGGAACTGGCCGCTCCACGTCCCGGCCGCCACAACAACGTGCTCGCTATACAGCGGCCCCTCGCTCGTCATTACGCCGACGACGCGATCGCGCTCCGTCAGCAGCCCTTGCACGTGGGCGAATTCCTGCAGCTTCGCCCCGAGCACCCGCGCCGCCTGCGCGAATGCCGCCGCCAGCTGCGGCGCCTCGACCTGCCCATCCTCGGGCAGGTACAGAGCTCCGCGCGTCGCCTTGCTCAGCGCGGGTTCGAGCGCTGCGGCTGCGGCTGCGCTCAACCACTCCGCTCTTTCACCCGCTGCGCGCTGGAGCTTCTCCCTCGCGCGCAGTTCTTGTTCCTGAGCGTCGCTGAGCGCGACGTTCAAGAGCCCTTCACGGACGAGACCGATGTCGATGCCCGTGAGGCTCCTCAGTTCCCCGCTCAGTTCGGGGAACATCGCTCTGCTTTGCCGGGCCCACTGGAACAGGGGCCCGGTGTCCTCCATCTCGGACTGCGCTCCGAGCATGCCGGCTGCGGCCGCCGAGGCCTCCGTCCCTAACCTGCTGCGCTCCAGCAGCGTGACGGACTGGCCTCGCTTCGCCAAGTGATAGGCGATTGATGCGCCTATCACGCCTCCGCCAACGATGATAATGTCACTCGTATGCTTCAAGTCTCTCACCTCTTGTTTCTTCTTGCTGCAACTCTCGGATGTAAGCTTTTACGGTTTCCACGGGGTCATCCGCCTCCCAGATGCCGCTCATCACTGCGATGCCGGAAGCTCCTGCAGCCAGCACAGACCTTACTTTTGCAGGCGTTATGCCACCGATAGCGATGACTGGAATCGTGACCTGCCGGGCAACATTCCCCAGTTGTTCTAGCCCTCTTGGCTCAACCCCCAGCTTTGAACCCGTTGCAAAAATATGCCCATACAAGACATAATCCGCCCCTTCGCTCTCACGTTTTACAGCTTCCTCCGTGCTATGTACGGAGACTCCTGTGCGATGCGCACTTTGGTAGCTCTCCTTTATCGTCATCAGTTGCGGAGAGCTTTCAGGAAGGTGCAAACCGCCAAGCCCCGCAGCAGTTGCCATCCAGGGGTAGCCGTTAATACAAAGGATTCGCGCGGGTACACCTTGTTCCAACAAATACTGTACGCCCATAAAAACTTCATCCATCGGCTTATTTTTCTCGCGGATATGAATGGCTGTGACATAAGGATGGATCTGGATTGCAATGGCAGCCATCTCCTTCCATGCCAACTTGCCATTCGATATCACATGCAGCTCGCGCTCGGACATGGAAGTCCGCCTCCTCACTTTTTGAACCGATGTATCGATAGGCAATGCAGCCTGGAGCGGCAATCAAGACGCAAAAAAACCACTTTTCCTAAGAAAAGTGGTTGTAGGTTGCCCGCATAATAAACATGCAAAAATGAGGCGCCAAAGTCCGGTTTCCACTTTCCTCCGCTGGTATGACCCAGTTCAGGTTCAAAGGGTTCAGATTGCTCTGTCTCAGCCTTGCGGCGCCCCTAGGGATACATTCGTATTCATTTGTTCATTATCATAACACGGTATCCAGTCGATGGAAATAAAAATTTCCAACCCATCTTATCCTAGTCACCCGAAGCTAATGCTCTTATAATAGGGAGAACGCAACCCTCGGCCTTTATTATCCATTGTCAGGAAGGATGAACACCCAGATGCTATCTCAATTGAATCGCCAACTGGAAAAAATTTTGCCGCTCATCACCCCTGTCAGCGTGCTTATCGGCGTTCTGCTCGGCAGTCATTTATCCGGCTTTACCTTCTTATCGCCTTGGCTGTTTGCCTTTATGACGTTCTCGGGCAGCATCAGCTCCAGCTTCAAGGAATTTATTAAAGTTATCGTCCAGCCCTTCCCTCTTATCGCTACGCTGCTGATTCTACATGTCGGTATGCCGCTGCTCGCGCTTGGACTCGGTCACGCAGTTTACAGCTCTGAGCCGTTAACCATCACTGGACTCATTCTGGCAGCAGCCATTCCAACAGGAATTACAAGCTTCGTGTGGGTCGCCATTTATCGTGGGAACATCGTGCTGACCCTATCCATTATTCTCATGGATACCGTTCTTTCACCGTTTGTTGTTCCTTATACACTCTCTGCACTGGTCGGTACGAAAGTCCAGATGGACACTTTTGCCATGATGCAAGGTCTATTCTTCATGATCGTCGTCCCGTCCTTACTGGGCATGCTGCTTAATCAATGGACGAAAGGCAAAATCAAAGAACAATGGAGCGGCCGTCTAGGTCCTTTTTCGAAAATATGCATGGGCATCGTTGTCGCGATTAACAGCTCCGTTATTGCGCCATACTTGCGTGATTTTAATGCCAAACTGCTTGGTTTGGCCGGTTTTGTACTAGCCCTCGCTTCTCTCGGCTACATCCTGGGATGGATCGTCGCCAAGCTGATGAAGTGGGAGCAGGACGTCGTTGTGGCGCTTACGTTTAACAGCGGGATGCGGAATATTAGCGCCGGCGCCGTGCTTGCTGTAACGTACTTTCCGCCTCCGGTGGCCATTCCAGTTGTGCTCGGGATGCTGTTCCAGCAATCGCTGGCGTCATTATTTGGTTTTCTATTGAACAGAAAATACGCTCTGAAAAGCGATAGACCTAATCTTACTGTGAATCGCGCCAAACAAGTTTAATGGAGGAGCTGCCTGCGCAGCTTCTTTTTTGCATGCTCTTTTACACGCTCAGCCATTTTTAAGCTAACATTTATCTCCTATTCAGCTTCCCTTCTCTTTTTTTTCATAATTACGCCGTACAATGAAACTGAAATGGAAGATCAATGATAGGAGTGGTACATAGACATATGAAAATTAAAATGAAACAAATAGCCGGCTTATGCATCCTTATTCCCGCTTTGCTCAGCGGTTGCGGTAACCAAGCTTCCCCTCAGCAAGCAGCGGCAAGCACAGCACAGCCTCAAGCGAGTGCGCAAGCTTCGCCAGATGCGAAGCAGCAGGGGCAGAATCGTCCCGCTATGAGTCAGGCGCAGAGACAATTGTTCAGCACCTTCCAAACGCTTCTCATGATGGACAAAGCGGAAGGACTTGCCATCACGAAGGAGCAGGCCCAAGTCATGCTGCCCGTTGCGCAGGACATTGAAACCAAAGCTGAGCTCAGCGACGAGAACAAAACAAAGCTGCTCGAGAAGTTGACGGACGCGCAGAAGAAGTTCATCGATGACGCTGCGAGCAAGATGGCCAATCGCGGGAATGGCGGCGGGAACCAAGGTGATGGCACGCGTGGCAACTTCAATGGGCAAAAAGGCTCGAAACCGGATGCCTCAGGCGCACCTTCCTCTTCGGCTTCACCGAATGCAGCAGCCGGTTCAAACGGCACGGACGCTGGGAAACAGCCTCGCGAGAACGGCGGCAAACCAGGCGGCAATCGTCCTGCCGGAGGCAATGGCGGGCAAATGATGAAGGATCCGGGCAAACAGCTTGTGGAGCTTTTGCAGGAGAGAGTGAAATAAAGCAGGGATCTCATCTTTAGAGGAACTTCAGGCCCGCGGAATTTGGTGTATAGCGCGGACAGTCTGTTCGTGTACGCGAATAATGGGCTGGACTTTGCCTAGTGCTGCCAACAGTCAATTGTAACGGACCCCACAGCCGCTATTTCCAATAAAATAGCCTGATTTTTGAGCTAACGGACCCCAGAAGCGTTATTGCACCTCAAAGCAGCGAAAAACACTGCCACAGAGGTAAATAACGGCTGCTGTGTCCGTTAGATTTTGAAAAGGGCTCTATTTCATCGAATAGCGGCACCTGAGTCCGTTAGCGCGTAAGCAGGCTGCTTGCTCAGTCAGGCCATAGCCATCGTGGCAGCAACATTGGAAACCGTAAAGAAAATGACGTTATTTGGGCTTGTATAGCCCGTTAATTTATCGAAAGTAAGGTTAACCCGAACGAAAAAAGGGCTTCCCGTCGGTAGATTTCTCTACATCCGGGACAGCCCTTTTCAGCGTTGATGTTTAACCTCTGAGTGCCTGAACAACCTGCTCGGCATCCGCTTCACCGCTGGCCACCAACTCCACGTGATCGGCAAACATATCACACATATAAACGAACAAGCTTAAAATCTCCAGCACTTCCTCACTGTCAAAAGAACGCGCAGCCGAGATGCTGTACACATAGCGGTAATGCAGCTCATTATGCTCATTAATGCCAAAATGGCCAATCGGCAACCGCGTGTTAATCTCAAGCAGCACGGCGGCAACCTTATCGCGCTTCCCTTCTTCAAGGTGAAAAGGAAGCGTACTGTATATTTGCAGCAGCTGGATCGCAGCGATCTCTTCGTCGTTCAAAGGTAAATAGCTAAAATGCAGAAAACGTTCCCGCCCTTTTTTATCCTCTTGAAAACCAGCCATCAGCACGTGAAGCGGAATCGCGTCTGATTTCTCCAACAAATTGGTGGCAAGGCCTGTCTCATCCAGAATCTCTTTTAAAAGCCCTAACTGCGCGAAATGACGCGCGTGTACATGATCTGGCAGCATATGTGTCCGCCCTCCTACTTTCTTATGCCCAATGCTTTAACTAGGCTGCTTAATCCATTCAAATGCATTCAAATTCATTCATCTGCTTACCCTATAATCTGCTCATTCTTAACTTTCTCAAGTGCAAATATACTTCTTCCCATAGCTTCTGTGCAAACATGAAGGGGATACACTCGCTCCCACACGCGAAAAAGCAACAGGCTACATCGTTATCCCTGTTGCTTATACGAGACCCTTTTATTTGCCGCCTCGCTGTTGAATAACATGCGTTAGCTCATGTCCGAGCAGCTCCTGGCCTTGGCGCGAATCCGGGTTATAGCGTCCTTCACGGAAAAAGATATCATTCCCTGTCGCAAAAGCTTCCGCCCCTAACGAAGCATTAATCTTCGATGAGGCTGGATTATTATGGATGTTAACATTGCTGAAATCCGCATTAAAGGCCGATTCCATCTTAGCCTGAATTTGTGCGTCCATCTTACTGCCGCTGCCTTGCATGGATTTAATCTGCGATTCAATGGAAGCATCCGCCTCAAACGCTTCACCGTCGGACGATTTCATCTGCAGCTCTTCCTCTTCCGACTCTCCGCCTTCGCTCCGCTGAATCGTCTCCGAGGATGGCTTCATCTGCAGTTCTTCCTCTTCCATCTCTCCGCCTTCGCTCCGCTGAATCGTCTCTGAGGATGGCTTCATCTGCAGCTCTTCCTCCTCCATCTCTCCGCCTTCGCTCCGCTGGATCGTCTCCGAGGACGGCTTCATCTGCAGTTCTTCCTCTTCCGACTCTCCGCCTTCGCTCCGCTGGATCGTCTCCGAGGACGGCTTCATCTGCAGTTCTTCCTCTTCCGACTCTCCGCCTTCGCTCCGCTGGATCGTCTCCGAGGACGGCTTCATCTGCAGCTCTTCCTCTTCCGACTCCCCGCCTTCGCTCCGCTGTACATCAGCTGACGCTCCACTATTTTCCGAGGCTGCGATTTTGTCCGCCACTTCTTTGCCTACTTGATCCGCCTCTTGTTCATAGGCGTCTCCAGCCGGACCAACCGTCAATTTCGTCTGTATGGACAGCATGCTGCCTACCGCTTTATTGCCGATAGCCCGTTGTATATTCATGAGATCTGCTCCCGTAGACTGCCCGTGCGTATTGTTTTTCGTGCGAGAATGATTGTGCAGGGAAGTATCTGGCTGCCTGTTGATACGCGATAGATGCATTGGCATATGAACCCTCCTAGAATGGTAGTACTGAGTAAAATGCCATCAACTGACGGCTTGCGCCCCATCATTATCCGTATCTGAGCGCATGATGTCATCTAGTTTCACTATATCACACCTGCGGATTTTTGAGGTTACATTTTGTTTGGTTTACGATCTATGATGAGTACGGCAATATCATCCGACTGGATAGCACCATTTGCGAAGCGGTCGACATCCCGGGTCATCTGTTCCAGTAGCTGCGCCGGCTGGCTCGACAACTCCTTTTGTAAAAGTGCATGAAGTCGCGAGAAGCCGTATTGCTCCTGCTGCCGGTCCTCGGCTTCCGTAATGCCATCCGTATACATAATCAGTCGGTCACCCTGATCAAGCGTCACTTCGTTATCCGCATAAAGCATGTCATCCATGACGCCAAGCGGAAGGCCTTTTTTCCCTTTCAGCTGATCTACAAAGCCGTTCTCACGGACGATGTACGGTGGACAATGGCCTCCATCACTGTACTGCAGCCTCCCTGATCTTACGTCAAGCACACCGCAGAAAATCGTCGCAAACATCGTCGAATCGTCCTTATACAACTCTTGATTTACGGCTGTAAGCAGCTCTCCAGGCGACATGTCCGGGCTCATTTTACCCTTGAGCAAGGTCATCGTAACTGCCATGAACAACGCTGCAGGAATCCCTTTATCCGATACGTCCCCCAAAACGAAAAACAGCTTGTCGTCGCCGAGTCGAAAATAATCGTAGAAATCGCCGCCGACCTCACGCGCCGGACGAATAAATGCCCTAGCTTCTGCCGTAATTTCATTGGCATCCGCGAGTCCTGATTCTGAACCTCTCGTCATGTACAAGCCTTGGCGTGGCAAGAAGCCCATCTGAATGTTAGTTGCGATACGCAGTTCGCTTTCCATTCGTTCTTTGGCGGCCGTCGTCTTCTCCAAAACGTCGTAGAGCATGGCATTCTCCAAAGACGCCGCGATCGGAGAAGCAATGGACTCCAGGAGCTGCAAATCACGGTCGGTAAAATGCACATCCTCTCGCTTGTTCAACACCTGCAGCACACCGATAATTTTACCTTTGCTCACAAGCGGCACGCAAAGCATGTTACGTGTCGGATAATCGACGCGTTTGGCGACCTTCGAGGACCAGCGTTCGTCCTGTGCCGCATCATCGATTTTGACCGATTGGCCGGTCTGGGCCACCCAGCCGGCGATGCCTTCGCCGATTTTGAGGCGAATTTCGCGGACTTCATCGCCTTTTTCACCAAGCGCAAGGTCGAAAAACAATTCTCCTTTTTCCTCATCGACCAAAATGACGGAAGAAGCTTCTGCATTCATGATGCGAGAGGAGGTCTCCATGATTTTGATCAGCAAATCCTGTTTGTGAATTGTCGAGTTCACTTCCAAGCTGACATCGAACAGCTGCATCGTCCGCTGAAGCTCCAGATCAGCCGTCTTGCGTCTTCGTTCGCTAAGCTGCCACACGATGCCGATCACCAAACAAACAAGAAGAAGAGCACCTACGACGATATTCATTCCATACGCCTCCCCAGCTTTTGGGCACGATCTTGGTACTTGTTTGTTCGGCTACGAAATGGCATGGATGGCATCATCTTCCTTGTCATAAATCGAAAAAATGGAACTAAACCCTGACATATCGAAAACCTCTTTGACATTCTCATTCATGCGCACAAGTGCCAACTTACCTTGTATAACCTTGATCATTTTAGCTGCGGACAATAAGCTTCTAAGTCCTGCAGAGCTCACATAGTCAAGTCCTTGCAGATCAAAAACAAACTTGCCTTTCCCTTGTTCGACCAGCTTAGAGAAAGCCGCTTCCAAACTCGCTGACGTATTGGCATCCAGTCTGCCATTTAAGCTCAGCAAGACGATGTCCCCCTGTATGCTCTCAGTTACATTCATGATATTCCCTCCTTCTGAATTCGACGTTTTGTCATCATCAGTCTATTTTCTTCGTTCAGACGCTCATAGCGGATATCATCCATCACTTGTTTCACAAAGTGAATGCCCAGACCGCCGATCCCACGCTCGTCCATACTAAGATCAACCCGAGGGCTTGCCTTGAGTAACGGATTAAAAGGCACTCCGCGATCCGTCAGGCAAAGCTCCCAGCCATCTGCAGCAGCCCCAATGTCGAGACGGATCGTGTGCATACCGCGTTCCTCCGGAGGGTGCCCATAGAGAATGATATTGGTTACCAGCTCGTCGCAAACCAGATTCAATTGGAATAACGTCTGATCATCCATGCCCATTGCCGGTGACAGCCCTTTTAAGAATACGCCTAGACGCTCAAGCTCCTTCAGATCATTGCTTAACACGATGGTCTCTACCGACACGTTCGTCCCGCCCTCTCTGCTCATCCACCTAGCCGATTTAAGCCATTTTCAAAAGCATGTTTTCCAGCAAACGAACACGGGCACTTGATGCATGCAGCAGCCCGATGCCGATCTCCGGATACAATCTCACCAGTCGGGAAAGACTTTCACCTTGCAACGCAAGCACTCGCACTTCATCGAAAATAGCTTGAGCTGTAACTGAGGAAGGCGATCCGTCCAGAGCCGTCGTTTCCCCGAATGGTTGTTTAGGTCCCAGAACACCAATCGTTACGGTTTCGCCTACACCAGTCTCATTACTCAGCTCAACATTGCCCTCAATGATTAAATACATCGCTGAATTGCTTTGCCCCCGGCGCAGTAAATAGGTCAGGTCTTCGTGGACTTCTTCCGTCGCAATACCAGCGATTAACCCCAGTTCATCCACGGACAAATCAGCGAATAAAGAGACCTGCTTCAGAAAAATAACTTTATCCAGCATGGTCAAAAACTTGCGCTCTTCTCTCATCCCATCACGCTCCAGTGAACTTAATGCGTAAACCGCGATATCCTTCAGCCAATCATCCGACCATCGTACAGCTTCTTGCAGTAACCTGAGCGGCTCGGTCATCGCTATATCGCTGCTGGCCGTTCCTTGCTTCAATAACTCCAGCAGGGCGAAAGCCAATTTACGGTCCCCCAGTCCCTCGGCCAGCACCTCAAGCGCATTCTCCCGGACCTCTTCGTTCTCGTCCTTGGTTGCTTCGCGCAGCGTCGCCACAACACGTTCGTCAGCGAACTTGGCCATAACGGCCCAAGCCCCGCCGACCAGCGCATTGTGCAGCTCAGCGCACCGTTGATTCGCAAGCTCTGCTAATCCCTTCATACCAAGCTGGAGCAGGGCTTCCGACAAAGCTCGTTCCTGCGTCGAGGCAAGCATGCGATTTACGCAAGGGTCAACGAGCTGCGTTCTCAGCTTATTTTCATCGAGCAGCTCTGCAAGAGCCGTAACGGCTGCGTTCCAGATGAAAGGATTCGCATGGTTCAGGCTGCCCGACAGGGTCGGCAATGCTTTATCGCCCATATCTACCAAGGCTTGGAGAATGGCTTTGCGCAGCTCCTGATCCGCCAAGGGCACCATATTCAGAAGGACCGGAATCGCCTCGATATGGCTAAGCTTACCGAGGCACGCTGCAGCGGCAACTTTAACCGCGGGCCGATGATCATCGAGCAGCGATAACACCCAAGCGGAATAGGTATCCAGCTTCAGATCCGCTACGGTATGGCAGCCATAGACAGCCCATTCGCCGCCGTTATCGAGCATTTTGATAATCGCCTCGTCACAGGCTTGATAGCTTTCTTCGCTTTCGAGCGAGTAAAGCGCCTTAACCCCTTCATGTACAACCCTCGGATGGTTATCCAGCAGCTTAACGCGAATGAAAAAGTGCGACTGACTTTTAAGATGCGTTGCTTTGGAAATCAGTTTTACACTTTCCGCGCGCACCTCCGGGTCTTCGTCCTCAAGGAAGGACGCAACCTGTACGAGATCTTGAATCGTAGCGCTTTGGAGATTCATCGCGCGCAGCACGGCTATGCGGATACGTGAGCTTTCTTCCCCGATCATCCCGATCAAATGCGGTAGAAACGCGGAATCCTTCGCCTTGCCGATTACTTCAAGCGCCAGTTCCCGCACATAATCGTTCGGATGCTTCAAGTAGCCCAGCATGGCAGAAAGCGCCTTAGAACTGCGGATGCCCCCAATAAAGGACTCCGCAATATCAGACAAATCAGCGTGCAGCGATTGCACACTTTTTACCAGCTCGCGGATGTATAAGTGCCTGCCGTACCAAGCGACAATGACGAGAACGACCGCCAAACCTACGCCTAGCCAAGCTAGCAGCGACAGTTGGATCAAGCCGAAGGAATGCAGCAGCGACAGCAAGGAGCCGATCAATATCCCGCCTGAGGCAGCGACACCCTGAGCAAAATAACGGTAGCCGTCCCTTTTGGAGATGGGCATCATTTTGAAAAAAAGCTGATAACAAGGTTCTGCAATGTAATACAGCAAAATATAGAAGACGGCATAAGAACCCGAAACCAGCACCAATCCAAGGGACTGATTCATAAATAAGGCCGTAAGTCCGAATCCTCCGAAGAACACCACGGTGATGGCGAGCAGCATGTTGCTAGCGCCCAGCCAGTTCATTAAACGGGTAGACACCGTCTGCAGCAAAAGACAGAACGTGAATTGAATGGCCGTAATCAAGCCGTAAAAAGAGGTTAAATCGCCTTCAAGTGGAAACTTGGCTTCCGCCGCGGTAAAGTACTGATACTCGATCATGAAATACACGGCCGGCATCAGCGTCATTAGCGCAACTGCGCACAACAAGAACGGGCTGCGCAGCATCTGCTTGGCATAGTAGCCGGCAGGCAGCTGTTGTTCTTCTTCCTCTGCCTGAACCGTTCCGCTCTGGCTTTTCAGCCGCAGATCTTCTTTTAACGTTAAAGGCACCAAGTAGCGCGCGAGCGCCTTACGAAAAAAGATGAAGCCGAACACCATCAACACCGGAGCAAGCGCATAGACCGCTTCCGTTCCGAGCAGCTTGCCGATTTGATGAGCGAGCAAACCGGCGGTAATTCCACCTGTCGTCGTCGACGCGATGAACACCGGCATCAATCTTTTTGCCTGCTGAGTGGGGCATAAATCAAAAGCTGTGCTCCACAAGAGCAGCGTCAGCTGCCTGACAACAAAGTTGGAGGAGATGAACATAATGGGATAATAAAAGCGGAAGTCAATGCCACCCAGCTTGAAACCCAGCAGCACCGCACCGTTCAACACCAATAAACCGATCATCAACAGATAGAGCGTCGTCATCAATTTGGCCTTCGGCAACCGATTGGCCAGCTTTGCCAGCAACCAACCCTCTAGAGGCATAATGGCCGCCTCGGCAATATAGATATAGGGCAAATACTGCACGCCGAATCTTTGGTTAAAAAGGGCCATAAATGCCGTATAGTTCAATGACTCCGCAATTCCGCTAAAATAAAAGATCGGCAGCATCATCCACAGCTTTCGGATATCTTCCGTCCGCAGTCCCATCCATCTGGTTAAGCTTCCTTGCATATCATCAGGTCCAATCTATCATTTGTCTTCAATAAGCGGTTTATAGAAAGCTAATCGCGCTTCGCCTTCGTAATAGTAATTCGGATAAGTGCCGATGAGTTCGAAACCGTTCGCCCGGAACATTTTTTGAATAGGCTGATATTCGGGTAAATCGCATGTATACGTAAGAATGTAGCGCCCTCCCGCTTCTCTCGAGAACGTTTCTAGCGCTTGAAACAAAACTTTCGCAAAGCCATGCCGGCGATAATCGCGATGCACGGCTAAGTAATCCCATAAATAACCACCGGATTGATGCTCATTTTCCTTGCAGCTGGTCACCGCAATAATCTCTCCGGCTTCATTCTCAATAAACCAATGCCAGTGATTGCGCTGAGTCAAGCTAAGCAGGGGAGCATTGCGAAAATGCTCTAGCTCCCCCGGCGTATGCCTTTGATCATCAAATGAGGAGGAAGATAAATAAAATTCCGTAATCCGTTGAGCGTCTCTCTCTGTAGTCAACTCGTGCACTTGCATATCAAGTTCGCCTCTTTCATCATGAAACAGATAATGTGCCATTCCACTCTGCTGTCGTACCGTGTTGGAAATATTCATCACAAATATAGAAGTATAGCTGTGCCGCCTTATCCTGACGATTCTGTTTAATGACCATCAAGAAAGCTTCTCTTGCATCATAGAAACGTCCTACCTGGTAATACGTGACTGCCTGCTCGAATAGTGTCTTGGTCTTCTCTTTCAGCACCCGAATCGTATCGGGATCGCCCTGATAAACGTCGAACAGTCGAAGCGGCTCCTTCACTCCTTCTACCTGAATCAATCCCAGGTTCCGGTATTGAAAGGCTGCCGGTTGCTGCAGCGACTGCACCACATGATCGGTAATGAGAATGGAGGCGCCAAGCGGTTCCGTCATTTTCTCCAGCATACTTGCCACATTCACACCGTCAGAGATCACATTGCCCTCTAGGCGCTGCTGTTCACCGATAATTCCGAGACGGAGCGGTCCTTTATGCAGACCGATACCGAAATCTAGCGGTGAATAGCCGACTTTGGCTCGATGCGAATTGTAAAGATCCAATTCCTTGCGCATCTCAACGCACGCCTGCAGCGCTTCATCCGCTTGATTCGGGAAAAGCGCCATGAAGCCTGCCCCCAGATACTTGTTCATAAGACCTTGATGCTTGCGGACATAAGGGCCGAATCGGCTAAGGAATGAATTGACGAAGTTGAAGTTCTCTTCCGGCGTGAGCTTCTTGGAAAGCAAATAGAAGCTTCGGATGTTAAAAATCAAAATCGACATATTTTTCTCTACTTGATCGCCTAGTTCAACCTCCAGAATGCTTTCCTTGTTCAGGAATCGCAAAAACTGCTGTGGAACGAAGCGGTAGTAGGACTGGCTAAAGTTCTCTACTTTGGTAATATAGTCCCGAATACGGGCTGCCATCGTATTGACGCTGTCGCCCAAATCTGACACCTCGTCGCGCGTGTTGATCTTAACGACCGTGTCCCAATTGCCTTTGGCAATCTCGCCAACGCTGTTGCGCAGCTTCCGGATTGAAGACAGTAATACATAAGTCATTACAAAGAGCACAAGCAGCAAACCTACGGAGATAAGCGCAATATTGCGGATAATCGATTGAAGTACCGCTTGGCGATGCTTCAGGATGCCATCCAGGTTTTTACTCGTTTCGAAAACACCGACAATTTTACCCGCTGAGTTAAAAATAGGGGCAATCGCATAACGCCACTCGCCGGAGAAATCCTGCCATTGTCCCGTAGCCGGCTTACCTTCAAGCACAACCTGCTGATTCTCAGGGGTTTGTTGGAACGGATTGAACATATGCATGCCATCATCGTCTTCTAAAATCCGATAAATAACCCCGTTTTCGTATTTATATACAGCTTTGTAAAAGCCTTGATTATCATCGCTGGCGTTATTCTCAAAAACCGACTGAATCTTTCGGCGGAAAGATTGATAAATTGCACCGTTGTAATCCAGCGGTGACGACAGACTTTCCAGCTTATCGCCGTCGACAAGATTTTGACCGTTTTTGGCCAGTAAAATAAGCTCGCTAAACGTTTCCTCTTCCATTTTCTTCGAGAAACTCTCATAAATGACCGTCGACAGCAGAATCATCGAAGCCGCAATGACCGGCACTAGAATGAGGATCTGTTTCATCATCAAAGGAAGACGGCGCTGCAGCAAATTGAAGAAGACAAGTTTGATCGCATACAGCACAAGGATCAGAGCCGCTACGGCAACTGACCAATGTACAAACAATTGGGTTCTTACCGGCTGGCTGTATAGAGCCTCTACCATGGACGGCGTAATTGTCCCATCCGGCAGGCGGCGATTAATTTGCGTCGATTCTACAATAATAAGGCTGCCATCCTGCGCGATGGAACTCGATGTGGCATCAAAAGCAAGATCTATGTCGTTTGCTTTCGCCTTATCTTCAGTTACAAGTCCTTCAATCGTGTAAGGCTGTGCAGGATCAAGCCGTGAAATCATTTTGTTGTTAAAATCGATGAAGATCAGACGGCCTTGATTATCAAGATGCAGGCTTTCAGGGAAATTGCGTCTTGTGCGATCAAGCCCGGGAAGCGGATAAACAAGCTCGGAATGCCCGTCGCCAAAAGCGCGATAGATCTCTCCGCTGCGCGTTGAATAGTAGATTTCGCCAGGCTTAAAGCCATCTGCCTCAGCGACAAACTTATTTTGCGGGAGCTTTATCGTATAGACCGACTTGGGCGCAGACGTCTCCTCTTTGCCAACTGGAGCTTGGTAGAGAGTTAACTGCTGTACTTCGTCATTGAAAAAGTAGACCATTCCATCGTGAACCTGAACATTCCGCAAAGATCCCAGTCTGTACCTTTGGGGTTGCGCGTCATTGTATTCCTGTGAGAACAAGCTGCGGTCGAACTGTCCATCCGGCGTATAACGAACGATCTGCTCGGACTTAACTGCAATCCCATACGGATCAAGCAACGTCCGAATCGTGTAGAGATACCCCAAATCATCGACAGCCATATCGTTAAAACGGTACACTTCTCCGTTTTTTCCCGTCTCACTCGTAATGGAGTACTGAAGAACACCATCCCCGTCCAGCTTGTGAATCGTCTTCTTCGCGTTGTCAATGACAAACAAATTGTTATGCCCATCCGAGATCGCCTTCGATAAACCGTCGAAAGGCATGCTCTTGTGAAAAGGCCATAGTGTGAAGCTTTCCCTGTTTATTCCAAGGTAGGTTCCAGCAGCACCCAGAAGCAGCAGTACGAGCAGCAATGCCGCAATCGATTTCTTCATCGCTCTTTAATCTCCTCTTAATTTGAAATCTGAATGATTTGCGTCGGTGCGTTCCAATCCACTTGCAGACCCAAGGATTCTGCTATGAACCTTAATGGGACATAAGTCTTTCCCTCAAGCAGATAGGCCGGTCCGTCGATTTGCACAGGATCCCCATCAACATAAGCTTTGTCTTCACTGATACGGCTCGTGATCGTCTTATATTCCGTGCTGACCGTAACCGTGAGAGTATCTTGGTCCCAATCTACAGCAGCACCGAACGACTCTGATACGGATCTTATAGGTAAATATGCCTGCCCGTTTATTATAACAGGCGGAGCATCAAATTTGATGAAAATATTGGGAGAAAGCACGTTTTCTGCCGGAAGCGGCTGAACGGAAACACTGGCTGCCAATGCAGCTGAAACATCGGCCAAGGCCGCCTGCTCCTCAGGCGTATACTTGGCCTTTTCTTGCTGCTGCAGCTCCTTCAGCAGCTTCGTGACCTGCTGTTCAAGCTGCGTCTGCACGCCTGCCTCTTGCGGCAACGCTGCCGCAAGCACCTGCACGGCGTCAAGCTGCGCGAACAGCGCGTCCTTCTTCGCCGTCGCCACCGCCTCGGCGACGGCTTCGAGCGAGCGGGTCAGCGTCGCGACCCGCTCCGTGTCCCCCTGCGCCTGCGCCAGCTTCAGCGCAGCCTCCAGCTTCTGCTTCGCCTCTGCGAGTGAAGCCTGTCCTTCGGATGCGCCCGTTTGCGCATCCGCGAGCTGCGCCTGCGTTGCCAGAAGCTGCTGCAGCACCGCTGCAGCAGCTACCGGCTCGCCGGCGGCAAGGGCTTGCTCCAGCTTCGTCTGCTGGAGCTCAGCCTGCTCGGCCAGCGCATCCTCGCTGGCCGCTTCCTTCCCAGGCGTCGTGCCGCCTGGGGGGACTTCACCACCAGGCGAGCCCGGTGGTGTCTCGGTCTCCTCGGACAGCGCTGCGATCAGCGCGTCCGGGTTGTTCACCAGCTCCATCTGCTGAAGAGCTGCCTGGCTGTCGCCTTTCTGCAGCGCCTCCAGCATCCCGAGCTGGGCCTGTGCATCCTTGATCTCGACCGCCAAATCGGCGATCTCGCTCAGCTTCATATCCGTAACGGCCGCTTCCTTGGCCGCCTCCAGCTTCACAATATCTTTCTTCAGCGTGTCAATCTGCTGCTGCAGCTGTTCGGGCGTTTGCAAAGAAGCGATAGCACCAGGCTTCGCAATTTCCACGGTGACTTTTAGAGCCTCCGCGTCCTTCTGTGAAAGCGCTGCGGAACTCGTCGGATCGGCTATCGCGCTCGGGTCTACGGCATTATCCATGCCGAACCAGACCGCTCCAGGCTCATCCGCTTTATAGAAGATCCCCTGTCCCGATGAAGACATCGTTGCCGAAGCTGCATTATAGGCTTCAGGAGTCAGCGCATCCAGCTGCACCTTGTAGGAACCGATGATAACGGTACCGAGCCCTTTTTCCTCGTCAGCACCAGAAGCGCTCTCGCCGTTTGTAGTTCCGTCTCCCACCGAACTTCCGCCATTTCCACCATTTTCAGGGCCATCCTTGGCTTCATCTGCCGCCGCCAACTGTCCGGCATTTCCTTTGCCCTCCAGCAGCAGCTCCCCAATCGGTTTCCCCTTCGCGTAGAGCACAACCTTCAAGTTCTCAAGCTGACTAAGTTTAAGCGTTAATTGTCGCACAGCCTTATTCATCTTGGTACGTTTACCGATCGCTCGGCCATCTTTGGTAAACAACGCATAATCGGTGGCGCCGAGCTTTTTATTCACGGTCACGCTAAAATCACTGAGCAGCGGACCAACGGCCGGCTTCAATTTCCAAGAGCCCGCAGGCGCCTTTGGATTTTGCGTCTTGACGGCGGCGAGCCCGTCATCCAGGTTTTGATAAGGCAGGATGCCTTTCTTCAACGTTTTTGCAACAGCCCCACCCGTGTCGATGTCCAGCTTGCCAAGCGCTGTTTCATAGCTCATTTGCGCCATTAAAATTTGCTCGTCTGCCTTGCTCACCGCTTCTTTATAAGCCGCAAGCTCGTCGGTTTTCATCAAGCTGAGTTTCACCTTCTGAGTTGCTTTATCCAGCGCGCTTACGGCACTATCCTTATCGCGTAAAGCTTGCGCGTAACCTTCCTCCGCACCCTTCGCTTCCATATAGGAAGCTCTCACTGCTGCTATAACCGCTGATCGGCTCTCCTTCTCCTGCAGAACCGCTTTGTTTTGTTCCATGGTAGCAATAGGTAACGCATCCCGCAGGTCGTCAAGGTAACGCAGTCCATCAAACTCCCCCTGAAGCAAAGATTTGGGAATCGGAATGAATCCGAGCAAAAGGAAAAACCCTTCCCAATCTTTCTTCACCTGTGACAACGTCGTTTCATAGCTGGCCAGAAACATATCCATGTCGATATCCTTAGCCTTATACAGACCATCCATAACCTTCATGCGGCTGCTGCCAAATTTGGAACTGTACAGATCACGTGTCGTGCTTAGTTTATGATCGGCCAAACGCCGATCCTCCGTATCTTTCAGCAGACTGACCGTCGATTTGAGCCCGCTAGTTATGTAGGCCGGCAGCTGCTTCTGATCCAGATTCGCGTAATCCGGTTCAAAAGAAAGCTGAACTTTATTTTCCATATCCAATTGAAGCAGCTTGCCCAGCGCCAAACGACTTGCTTTGGCCGTCAATTGCGCTTGTTTATAAACGGATGCGGCCTTCTCCAGCGCCTTCTCCGCCTGCTCCTGCTCGGCACTGTCAGCAAGCCCGAATTTCCGCTTCTTTTTAACCGTATCCAACGCCGTTTTGGCGTCCTCCCATTTCTTGCGTGCGTTCTCTTCCGCTGCTTCATCCTGATATGCCGTTAAATACGCTTTTTGCACATCAAACCGAACCGTATTCATCGATTGTCGAAGTGTTTCCTGTGCGAGATACAGCTGCTTGCTGGCCTCAGGCACCTTCAAACGTATCGTTAGGTCCTGACTTAAATTCCGGGGTTTGGCAAAAAGGCCGGAAGCCTTCGCTTCCTCACTTTTCACAGCATGCTGCGCTTGCTCCAGCTCCAGCTTTTTCTTTGAAATATCCGTTCTGGCGTCCCGCAGTACAGAACTTATTTTCACACCTTGATCCATCGCTTCTTTCATGGTTAAAGCTTTTACCGACACAGCTTCCACGCTTGGCCCTGCTGCCAGAACCGGCGCTGCCGACAGCAGCACTACAAGTCCCAGCCTTACTGCTTTTAACCCTGCCACTCTGAATCCCTCCGCTCGCTTGCAACTCTTCCTTTATAGTACAATATCTCTTTCACTCTCGCACCCATCTTTTGGAGAAACTTAGCGAAAAGAATCGAATATAGTAATAGATTGATGGTTATCTGCTTTTCTAGTAGTATAAAAGTAACAGAAACTACAACTGCATCGGATCCTGCTACATAAATAACTTGTTACATAAAAGGAGGTATCCCATGGGGAACCTTGTCTGCGGCGGTGCCATGCTGCAATGTTCTTTCGGCGCTGCGCCCAGTTCGTTAATGGTGCTGCCAGCGAATATGGTAATGACCGCAATGCCCATCGCAAACATTATGGATAATAAGCCTATGGTGAACATTTTGCCGTTCGGCATGTGTAATTCCATGGCCAATCCCATGGTTGCCGCAGCAACAGCGGCGGCATTCGGCGTCCTGACGCCCATGCCCTGCGTACCGGTGACGGCAGCTCCTTGGGTTCCTGGATCACCAACGGTGCTCGTCGCTAACATGCCAGCTCTGAACAACTCCTCCAAATGCATGTGCAATTGGGGCGGTGTCATCCAAGTTCAGCAGCCTGGACAAATGACCATTCAGGTGCCTTAACGCATTTTTATAAAAAAATCGAGCGTCCTTTTAGGAGTGAAATCATTTGGAGATTCAGCCGGTCAAAACCATTGAAAAAGTGCTAAAGCCCGTCGTAGCACCTTTCATCGGACATGTCATGAAAGCCTTTCAAACCATTGGAAGACTGCCCAAACTAGCGATTATTAAGTTTCAACAGATTCTTAGAGTCATGCTGCAAACGCGTGAGACCTCGTTAAAAAACTATATTTTGATCGGCTCCTACTACGTCTCCAAAAGGCTCCTGCTTTTCATCACCTTGTTGATTCTCGTCCTGATCTTTTTTATCTTCATCCGCCCTCCTGCGATCGTGAATAAATGGTTGAACCGGGTTCCTGTTCTGCAGGAGAACACCACGAAGCTGACTAGCTTCTCGGGGAATGGCAAAGTAGTGGGTGCCGAGAAAGCGGCGCGTTATGAAGGCGGTCTAGTTGACGGGCTGTACGCGGGGAAAGGCAAGCTTTATCACAAGAACGGCGTTCTCGCTTACGAAGGCGATTTTGAAAAGGGGCAGAAATCAGGCGCCGGCTCTCTCTATGACGAACAAGGTACATTGCTGTATAAAGGAGCTTTTGCGGGAGATGCCTACAACGGGGCCGGCACCTTATATACTCCCAATCAGAAAGTCCTGTATATCGGGGAATTTCAAAATGGCAAGTACGGCGGGGCCGGAAAATTGTTTGCCCCAAGCGGCGATCTGCTTTACGAAGGCGCGTTTAACGGCGGCCTTTACAATGGGGCGGGCAAGCTGTTCTCTTCGGGCGGCATCGCCCAATATGAAGGGGAATTTGCAGCCGGTCAGTATAGCGGAGCTGGCAAGCTGTTCGATACCAAAGGCCTTCTCGTTTATGAAGGCGGCTTTAAGAACGGCAGCTACTCCGGCGACGGAGCCGAGTACTACGCTAACGGCCTGATGAAGTTTAAAGGCCAGTTCCTGGCCGGCACGTACGGCGGCGAGGGCACCGCCTTTGATGAGAAAGGCGTGCCCCGTTTCAAGGGCACGTATGTGAGCGGCGCCTTGAACGGCGCCGGAGAAGCGTATGACGAGCTGGGCAAACTCGTCTACAAGGGCGATTTCAAGGTCGGCGTCTATGACGGCCTTGGCACTGTGTTTGATGCAGACGGCGCGCCGCTTCTGCGGAGCTTTTTTGCAGGCGGCCAGGCTAGCCTGCAGGGCTTCCTCGGTTTGTCCAGCAAGAAAGTCGAAGACTTGCTGGGCAAACCGGCGGAGGTGACGCTGCAGGATGCCAGCGTCATGCTTGCGGGCCAGGAGGCGGCGGTTGACGCCTCCGTGGGGGCTGCGGCTGCAGCTGACACTGGCGCTAGTGCTAGTGCCGGTGCAGGTGAAGCAGCCGTTGGGGCTTCCACGCCAGCTGCCGTAGGCGCTGGGGTGGGCGATGCGGCAGCAGCAACGGCAGGTGTGAAGCTGCTGCTGAGCTATCCGGCCTACCAGCTGTCGTTACTGGTAGAGCCAGCGAAGGGCAACCCGAAGGAAGCGGTTGTTACTTCGCTTAGCATTTGGGGCTCGAAGCCTTTGGCGCTGCTGCAGCCAGCCATCGAGACCATCAAAAAACGCGGCGAGCCTAACGAAGCCGGCTACGTCGTGATGGAAACCGAGGTCGGTGCCGGGAATGGCACCTACACGAACAGCTATTACAAGGGGGATTACCTCTTCACCTTGACGCATTTTGATAAAACCAAAGAAGCCCACCTACTGCAGGTGAGCTCTGTGAAATAGCAATAGCCGGGAGACGCTCTATTGGGCTCTCCCGGCTGTTTTTTTGTGGGCTCCAATGTGACTAGTATCCCTTAGTAATGCAAATTCTGAGATATCTACAAAAAAGTAATCAAAACCTCACTACCCTAGCTGCTCTAACCCATTCCTTCTTCTCCACTACTCCTTACTCTTACGCACAATCTTCCGTCCGCATCACCATCATACTGACACCATATCGCACATGGCCCCTCGTCCACCGCAACTAATATCCCCGAGCAACGTAAATTCTGAGCTATCTACAATAAAGTAAACTAAACCTCACTACCCTAGCTACTCCAACCAATTCCTTCTTCTCCACTACTCCTTACTCTCACGCACAATATTCCGTCCGCTTCAGCATCAGACTGACTCCATATCGCACATGCCCCCTCGTCCACCGCAACTAATATCCCCGAGCAACGTAAATTCTGAGCTATCTACAATAAAGTAAACTAAACCTCACTACCCTAGCTACTCCAACCAATTCCTTCTTCTCCACTACTCCTTACTCTCACGCACAATCTTCCGTCCGCATCAGCATCAGACTGACTCCATATCGCACATGCCCCCTCGTCCACTCCAACCAATATCCCCGAGTAATGCAAATTCTGAGCTATCTACAATATAGGAAAATAAGCCTCACTCCACCATCTCACCTACCGCCTAAACTATGTACTATAGCAACGGACACCTAAGCCCTTAATTTGGCTATTCCGACCAATATCAAGAGGCTATCAGACCTGAGAGCCTTTATTTACTTGATTATTGGCCGATTCTGGCCATCTCACGCTCATTAGCGTCTCTCATGTCCGCTAAATTTCATATTGAGCTTAAATCGCTCAAATAGAAGCAGCTCAGTCCGTTAGACTTGGCTTTATCCGTTAGGCTCGGTCTTAAAATGCATCCCTTTTTCACGACTTGGTACAAAGTCAGCAACGTCTTTACTGCATAAAGTACAGCAATTCCACAAAAAAATAGCCATAAACATAAAAACCTGCATTTGATACATCAAAAATGCACGTCACAGCCCAAAGTGGCGTGAAATCGCGATATTTGATGTATGTTTTGCAGGTTTTCATTCTTTATAGGGAAATCGATTCGGATTTACTGTACTTTTTGCATCTTCTCTGCTTCATCTCCGCCCTAAGGCAAAGCCAACTTGCCCATGACAGTCAGGCGCTCTGCACCTGTCGCTGACGGCAAATTGTTCGGCACGCCGTGGATGAAATCGTTCCCCAGCAGGGCGAACAAGATGGCTTCCTTAGCGTCGCCAGAGATGCCCAGCTCGTCGGAGGTGAGAATCGCTTGCTCAGGGAGCAGCTCCTGCATCATGTTAAGCAGCGTATGATTGCGCGCACCGCCGCCGCTTACGATAACTTCCGCTATGGCGCAGTGCGGCAGAACAAAATCTTTATAAGCGCGAGCAATGGAATGCGCGGTGAACGCCGTCGCTGTAGCGACAATATCTTCGTGAGCGAGTCCGCGATCCAATGCGATTTTGAGCCATGCAGCCGTGTACGCTTTGCCGAACAGCTCACGTCCCGTGGTCTTCGGAGGAAGCTGCGCAAAGTAAGGATGCGCCAGCATCTCCTCCAGCAGCTCGGTGTGGACATGACCGCGAGCCGCCCATGCGCCATCAGCATCATAGGTTAGCCGGCCTTCGGACAACTCGTAGACGACTTGATCCATGATCATGTTTCCCGGACCCGTATCGAAAGCAATGAGTTTGCTGGCATCGGACATCGTCGCAGTCGTTCCCTGAGCCGGAATTGCGGTGCAATTGCCTATGCCGCCGATGTTTTGCAGGATGCGCCCTTTGGCCGCATCGCGGAACATAATGAAATCCCCATAAGGCGCAAGTGGAGCGCCTTGCCCTCCTACCGCCATATCGGCGGTGCGGAAGTCGCCGACAACCACACGGCCGGTCCGTTTGGCGATGACAGACAAATCACCGATTTGCAGCGTTGATTTGGGCAGATAAGGATCGGCTTCATCCGCAACCGGAATGTGCCACACGGTTTGTCCATGGGTGGAGATGAGATCGATCTCCTCCATGTTCATTCCCGCGGCCTTAGCCGTCTGCACCACCGCGTCAGCAAATCGCTCGGCAATGGCAAAGTTCATGCCGCACAATAGGGCAACATTCGAGTGATCGATGGAGCACAACTGCTTCAGCTTTTCGCGTACTTCCTCTTCATAGGAGAAGCTTTCGAAGTGAAGCAGTTTGACTTTGGCATCAATCCCGCTGCCATCGATCCGGACGATGGCAACGTCGATGCCGTCCAGGGAAGTGCCTGACATGATGCCCGCTACGGTTAGCGAAGTCTGATTCAAAAGGGAACGGAGCATCACAGTCCGCCCTCCCATTTCCAACCTGCTGGATATCCGAAGCCCAGCGTGACGGGCAGACGGCCTTTCATCTCCAGCTCACCCAGCAAAGCTTTGGCTGTGCTTTGCAGCGCTAGCGGGCGGCTTTCGTAAGCCGCGATGAAGGTGGAAACCTCCGGCAGCTCAAGCAAATCGTACGGCACGCGCAGCGCGACGACGATTACTGGCTTGCCGAGTGCTTGCAGGGCGCGCACCAGCTCGACCTGCGCCGGATGGAATCGGGCGTTGTACGTCCCGATGACGATCTGCTCCGCTTCTTCCGCTGCGGCCAGCACCGATCCCGTCAACCCACCGACCTCTGCCAGCGGCAGCACACGGTCGAGCACGTCAAGGCCGCGCTCAGCAAGCGCTGCGCCCAGACTTGCCGGTCCGGCGTACGCTTCGTCGACGCCGGACGATACCGCTGCGGCCACGGTGACCGCTAGCGTTCTTACACGCTTCAGCGGCAGTAATCCCTGCTCGTCCTTGACGAGCGTGATGCTCGCTTCGCTGAGACGTTGGGCGACCGCGCAATGCTCCGCGGTCCCTACTTCAGCCGCCGAGCCCGTCTGCGGTGCAAACAACCCGCGGCGCTCCTTGAGCGCGAGCAGCCTTTCCACGGACGCGTCAATGCGCGTTTCACTCAGACGCCCCTCTTTAACAGCCTGTTCGATCGCATCAATAGCGCCGATCTGGCGGTCAAGCCTATGGCTGATGAGCACAAGATCAGCCCCAGCTTCGATCGCCATAACACTGGCGGCAACTGTGCCATAATGTTCGGCAATGGCATTCATCTCCATGCAGTCTGTCATCACGACGCCCTCGTAGCCCAGCTCCTCTCGCAGCAGTCCGGTTAACACAGACTTGGAAAGCGTCGCAGGCAGCTTCTCGGACTCAAAAGCCGGGAAATAAATGTGCGATGACATAATCGCATCGACACCGCCATCGATAGCTTGAATGAACGGCACAAGCTCCAAAGAACGAATCCGTTCTTGATCATGCTTGATCGTAGGCAAATCCAAATGGGAGTCAACGCTCGTATCGCCATGTCCCGGGAAATGTTTCGCTGTCGCGACAACGTTAGCGTCCTGAAAGCCTTGCACCGAACGTCGTCCAAATTCAGCGACAAGCTCTGCAGACTCGCCGAATGACCGTACACCAATAACCGGGTTATCCGGATTATTATTCACATCGAGCACAGGAGCAAAGTTCAAGTTAATTCCAAGCTCTCTGAGCTCTTTCCCCGAAATGAACGCAGCTTCATAAGCGGCGTCGCCTGCATCTTTTACGCCAACTCTCGCTCCCTCTACCGGCCCAATCGCTCCAGCCGCAAGCGCCATCTGCCCAGGCATCAAGGCAACGCCTTCGGTAATACGGGCAACCATTCCGCCCTCTTGGTCGATGGAAACCCATAGCGGTAACGTGTCCGACTGCTCGGCGATTTGCTGCAGCTGCTCGGATAACTCTGCCACCTGTCCAGTTTGTTCTACGTTACGCGCAAAATAAATAACACCGCCAATATGGTGTTCAGCAATCAGCGCTTTGAGCTGATCTGTCGCTTCCGTGCCTTCAAACCCGCAAAGAAGCATCTGCCCGATTTTCTCTCTTAGCGTCATGTCCTGAATCTTTTTCATTCTCTATCCCTCTCCCTCGCTAAAAAAACTTCTATCCTCAAAATTAACTCTTTATGTCTTTCTCTGTCTTGGTCTATCTCGGTCTATCTCGGTCTATCTCAATCTCTATCGCAGCCTATTTCTTCAAACGATTCAGCGCCATCAAAACGGCACCGCTCGCCGCATCCTTTTTAGCCGTAATACAAGTCAAATCCGGATATTTTTCACACAATAGCTGAACAAATGCGTCCCGCACATGGCTATTATTCAGCAATACACTTCCGGCCATCGCAAGGTTTCCTTGCTGCATGGACAGCTTTTCCACGACAGGAACGACCGTCTCGAAAAGCGATGCAGCGTTTTTAGCCGCAATAGCCAGCGCCGTTTCGTCCCCTTGTTCGCAAGCCTTAGACAGGATAGGCGCCAAGGCTGCGATATCCTTCTTGTTTGTCTCTTTGTTATAGACAAAACCAACGATCTGCTGAACATTCGTCAGTTGAAGCTGTTCGTAGACCATTCCAGTAATGACAGTCTCCCCGATTCTTCCATCATTAGCTCGAACGAGCGCAGACAACAGGTCGCGGCCGATGCTGTAACCGCTGCCCTCATCATCGATGAGGTGTCCCAGCCCGCCGGCACGGTGAATCGTCCCGTCCTCTTTTTTGCCATAACAAATAGACCCTGTTCCCGCAATTAAAATGATGCCGTACTCGCGATCATGCGCTCCGCAAAGCGCCGTTTCCTGATCACCTGTGATGTATACGTTCCCTTGATAGCCGCATTCTCTAACATTCGCTTCCAAACGGGACGTAACACTAGGATTGCTAACCCCTGCTGCACCAATTACGATATGTTCACAGTGCTCCAGTCCCCCGCAGGCATCGCTAATGCCTTGAAAAATGTCCTGAAAACTCCGCTTGATGCTCTCCGCATCTTGCCCATTATAGTTAATCGCTCCAGATGCAAAGCTATGCACCACTTGGCCGCTCTCGTCAGCTATTTTTACCGCTGTTTTGGTACCTCCGCCATCTAGCCCCGCTACATATCTTGTCATTGGGTCACTTATCACTTCTTCCGTTTATTCTATTTGTACAAATGATACTGTTGTTTCATCTGCGCAAACGTCTTGCTCTCTTCACCAAATTGCTGAAGCAGATCCGAAACGTTCACATGGTCTTGTCGATACACATTGTCTCCGCATAACAAATCCATGAAAGGTCTGGAGCCTTCTCGGAAAGGAGGCAGGAAGGCAAACTCTTCATAATTGTTTTTGATCGTGTAGAGCAGGGTAATCCCCGTTTCAAGAGGCTGGACAGCGCGAGTATCCAATACATGAATTTGAACGCCGCTGCAGGACTCTCCTTGATGCTTCGAGAAACTCGGTTTAAAATAGACCGGCCGGAAAACAACGCCTGGCAGTTTCTTGGCATTCATTTCATCCGCCAGCTTCTGCCCATCGATGAACGGAGCCCCTATGGCTTCAAACGGAACTGTTGTCCCGCGTCCTTCCGACAAGTTCGTGCCTTCAAAGATGCAAGTTCCCGGATATAGCAAAGCTGATCTAAATCGCGGAAGACCTAGGGAAGGCATGATCCACTCTTGACCCGTCTCGGGGAATAGCATGTTTCGCTCCCAACCTTCACAGCGGACCACATGCAGCTCACACTGCCAGTTCATCTGATCATTTGCCATCATGGCGAGTTCTCCGACGGTCATCCCGTAACGGACTGCAAGCGGGTAATTGCCTACAAAAGATTGATATTCCGGTTTTAAAATATTACCTTCCACCGTCACGCCATCCAAAGGATTAATCCGGTCGAGAATAACAAAAGGTTTCCCTGCTTTCGCACAATCTTCCAAAGCATATAACATTGTATATATAAACGTATAATAGCGGGTTCCTACATCCTGAATATCATAGACGACCATATCGACTTCATCCAGCATCTCTTGGCTCAAACGTTTGGAATCTTTGCGATACAAGCTGTGTACAGGCACCTGTGTAATCGGGTCCAAATAAGTTTCTACCAGTGCGCCAGCGGCTTGATCTCCCCGCACCCCATGCTCCGGAGAGAATAAGGCCGTGAGGTTGAAATTCTCGTGCAAAATTTGAATCGTAGAAACAAAATCCTTGTTCAATCCCGTTGGCGCCGTAATCAGCCCCAGCCGTTTCCCTTTGAATAGATGAGCATACTGCCCGATACAATCAATCCCGTTAAGAATCATAGCTTTCCCCTCGCTCGCTTCTTTTTATTGAACAAAACCTCTACCCAAGCCATATTCGTGATAAGCGGCTGCGTGTAGAGGTCGGATGATTTTCTATAATTCAGTTTTGAGCACACGCATATTTTCTTCTGGAATCATGAACGTTTGTGCATATTCTTTTCTGGCCTCAAGCCCGCGGACTCTCATCAAATGCTTGTAGTATTCCAAGTACTTGAACGACTTGCTGCCGGTTACGAACCAATGCGTGGAAACGGCTTTGACCCATAGATCGAAAGCTTCCTGATCATAATCGACATAGACGTACGGACGGTAGTCGACCGCATCTTCCCAGTTCTCGGCATAATACAATCTCTGAGCAAAATGGGCTGGAAGCTCCCGTTCAAATGTCGGCAAGGCAGCAAAAAAACGGGCATCGTTCACGATGCGGTGCGTAGTCATGTGATCCTTGTGCATGCTGTTTTTCCAATGGGTGATAATCACGTTTGGACGAACTTGACGAATGACATCGCATACACGGAAGCGCATCTCTTGGTTATCCTGCAGCTCGCCGTCTGGAATATCGTCGAAGACGAAAGCTTCCCCGCCCAGCATTTCGGCAAATGTTTTCGCCTCTTTCACTTTCTGCACGCGATATTCCGCCATATCTTGTCCTGCAGGAACACCGCGTTCGCCTGCTGTCAGCGCCAGTGTCGCAATGCGATCACCTTTCAGGAAGTGGCTTGCCAATACGCCTCCAGCCGTTAATTCGGCATCCCCAACATGACCGCCGATCGCTAATATCGTTAACTTTTGCTCGCTCATTTACACAAACTCCCTTCTCATCACAGAAAATTGTTTGACGGTTGTAAAACCTGCCTTCTCATAAATGCGAATGGCCGGATTCGTACTGCCTGTGTAGAGCGACATGTAGTCCGTACCAATTGAACGGAATGCTTCGCACAGCTTAAAAAAAAGCAGGCTGCCCAGCCCATGACCCTCATGCTCAGGAAGCACGCCGATGCCCGCAAAGTAGCCGCGTCCGTTGTCCTGACGAATGACCGGGCCTGCAAATCCGATGACTTTGTCTTTATATGCAGCAATGACCACTGGCACACCATCTGCCGTGCACTGCCCGATTTCCCTTTGCCACAAAAGATTGTTAAAGCCATTAAGCATTTCCTTAACGCCGTTATGCTTTTCCGAATCGAACAATTCCACCGTGTATCCTTCAGCTGACGCCTTATGCTCCTTAGCTCTTACATCCTCCGGTATGGTGAAACCGTCCAACTTCAAATACATCGCGCATTCTTTCGCGCGTTCTACATATCCTGCTTCCAGCAAAAACGCATACAATTTACTCTCGATCGGCACACCTGGCGCATTGTTATGCTCATGCTTTGGAGTCCCAGGTATATACCATGGCAATAACATCGGATTAAAAAATAAGACCTCGCCTTGCTTTTTCCCCAATTGCTGGAAACGACGTTCCAAAGCGTCCAGCATGCCTTGATAATTCTGATTCGTTTGGAAGCCTTCGGCCAAAACGATGCAGGTGATGTATCCACCCACTTCCCCAAGCGGCAGATCATCCCCTGTACAGCCACAGGCGAAGCCTTTGACCTCATTTTGATCCAGTAACACAAAGGTATTTTCGCTATCAAAATAAGGATTGGCCGTGAAAATACGCTCAAAGGTTTCTTCCGTCAGTTCCTTATAGCCATCCTTCACGGCTTCTTCATTCCATAAATCAATAACGGCCTGACGATACTGTTGATCCCAAGACACAATCATGCTGAAGTGATACCTCCCCCACGCCCGGCTTGTATTAGCCTTTTACCGCTCCAACCGTTACACCTTCTAAGAAGTACTTTTGCAAGCTGAAGAAAAGAATAAACATCGGTAGTGCTGAGATCGTAGCCCCTGCCATCATCGGTGCGATAAACGTCGTGTTGGCGAAGCGGAAGTTTTTGAGCCCCAGTTGAATCGTCTGCATATCCATCGTATTGGTGACCAGAAGCGGCCAGAAGAACGTGTTCCAGCTATCCATAAACGTTAGAATCGCCATGACGGCAAGTACCGTTTTGGACAAAGGAAGAATAATTCTCCAATAGATCGTGAACTGGCTGCACCCTTCGATTTTGGCACTTTCCATAATCTCGTTCGGGATGCTGCTCATAAACTGTTTAGCAAGAAAAATATTATAGACCGTAACGATACCCGGCATAATTAATGCGCTGTACGTGTTTTGCAGATTGAACACATTCACAACAAGAATATACAAAGGAACTTGTGTAACTTGGTAAGGAATCATCATGGAGACAAGCAATACCGCAAACAGCACGCCTCTCCCTTTAAAACGAAGTTTGGAAAATGCATATCCAGCCATACTGGCGAAAATCACGTTGGATACCATTACTGTAGTTGCTACGATCAGGGAGTTCAGAATCCACCGATACGAATACTCGCTATAATCAAAGAAATATTTGAAGGAAGCGAATGTGAACTTGCTTGGTAAAATGGAGTAGTTCACCGCTCCTGCCTCAACCGGATCTGCAAAGGATGAAATGACCATGAAATAGATTGGAAATATCGTCGCCAAAGCAAAAAGGAGAAGGGCGATAAAAATGATTGAATTGCGAATGGTTTTTACTCTAGGTTTGCCTGCATGATTGCTGTATAAAGCCATTATTTATCCATCCCCTCTCTTAATAGTCGACATCTTTTCCTGCGAATTTGAACTGAATAACGGAAATCCCTGCAATAATAACAGCTAGAATCAGCGATTGTGCCGCGGCTTTACCGAATTCAAAATAAGTAAACGCATTATTGAAAATCAGTAGGCCAACCATCGTTGTCGCATTGTTCGGGCCACCGCCGGTCATCAGGTAAGCGTTCTGGAACACTTGGAAAGAACCGATAACACCCGTTACCAGAAGGAATAACGTAGCTGGTTTCAAAGCAGGAACAACAATGTACCACAGCTTCTGGAAGAAGTTCGCGCCATCCATTTCCGCTGCTTCATAGAACGTATCATCAATGCCAAGAAGTCCTGCCAGGTAAATGATAATGCTTGTGCCGTGACTGGATAGCCAAGACATCAGGACCAAAGAAAACATGGCTGTTTTACTTGACCCCAACCAGTTCTGATTGCTGAATCCGAAGAAATGAATCAGTTGATTGAGAATCCCGCCCTCAAGCGGATCGAAGATCCAAAGCCATACGACAGATAAAGCAACACCGGACGCTACGACAGGCAAATAATAAATACCTTTGAAGAATCCTTGTGTTTTCTTCCTCAGCGGAAGAATCAAGATCGCGATCACCATGGATAAGATCAAGTTAACTGGCACGGTCAGTATCGTATAGACGACCGTATTGCGCATTGCTTGCCAGAACAAAGGATCTTTTAATGAAGAAGCGTAATTGGCGAATCCAACATAAGTGGAACCAAGAGGTTTGTATTCCTGGAGACTGATGATAAATGCACTTACAACCGGGTATGCGGTGAACATCGCAAAAACAACCAAAGCGACGGCAATAAATGCATATCCCCAGACACCTTCTCCTTTGATTCCTCTTCTTTTTATCGGTTTAGCGATATTCGTTGCCATTTCCTCTAACCCCCAAACCCCGTTTCAGAAAACCCGGATTAAAATAGTTCGGATAGTCGTGTGAGTTGCTTTCACGACTATCCGAAATGTACGGTTTTTAATTAGTCTTTAACAACGCCGTCTGCACCAAATGCAGCAATTGCGGCAGTTTTCACAGCTTCGTACATCGCTTCAGGTGTAACTTCGCCTGCGATTAGACCCTGGAACTTAGGAACGATAACTTCCGTTTCCAATTTAATCGCTTTAGCGCCTAGTTCACTTGGAATATCGGAACGAGCTGGCGTTGCATTTTTAAGCATATAGTCAACAGCTGCCACGTTCTCTGGGCTTCTCTCAATTTTCATGCTTTCAGCCGCTTTTTTAGCGCTTTGTGTGATATGTGCGGAGAACAAATCATTATTTGTTGTAGCCGCATTTTTACCGCTAGCTAGGAAGTAAGCTGCTTTTACAACGTTTGCTTTGTGCTCAGCAGTTGGTTCCTTTTTACCGCGGAACGTCATGTAACCGTCAACGACAGCAGCAGCGGATTGTTTAGCACCTTGGAAAGTCGGAGCCGGCAATACAACATAATCAACAGGGATGGAATCTTTTACTGCACTTGCATCATTAGCTTTTAGTTTTGCATTGTTTGCTTTTGCAGAGTTCTCAAACACGGCAAGACCTTTACCTGTGATCATCGTTTGACCTGTCAAGAACATGTTCCAACGTTTACCAGCATCTACGGAGCTAAGCTCTTTCGGCATGGATCCGTCATCAATCAGTTGACGAAGATCTTTAAGTAGACCCAAGTAATTTTTGCTAGTGTATGCATATTTCAAATCTTTATCAAATGCGTTCGGCATTCCGGCATTTTTCGCCATAATACCCAAGTAGTCAACAGCAGCAACGCCTTTCACCGCAAACACAAAACCGTAACGCGTTTTGCCATTTTCAGTGACTACGCCTTTTTTGATCGCTTGACGGAATTCGTCATACGTCCAGCCGTTTGTCTGTACTTTTTTCCAGTCGATTCCTGCTTTTTCTAGGAACTCTTTATTTCCGCCCAATGCGTGTACTTCCATGTACGCCGGGAAGCCGTAAAGACCTTTACCATTTTTCATGTAATCAAGTGGAGCTTTGTCATAATCATTAATCATTTCAGGAGTTGCTGTATCCGTGATGTCCATGAGCAAACCTTGCTGCACGTATTTCGGGATACCGTCAGAGCCTCCGAATGCAATATCCGGCGGGCTGCCCGCATTCACTTGTGTGTCCAATTTCTGCTTCATATCTTCCCAGCTAGCCGGTTCGATTTTCAACGTCAGGTTTGGATATAAGGCAGTAAAATCTTTGGACATTTGTTCGAAAGTTTTTTGGTAGTTCGGTGAAACCGGCGGCAAAAGTGCCGTAATGGTATCTTTAGCTGTTGAAGCGCCAGCACTTGCAGCTGGAGCTGATGCAGCCGGTGAACTCGACTCTTTCGTGCCTGAAGCGCCACCACAAGCGGTTAAAGCCATTGTTAAAGCTACAACGGATGCTAATACGGGCATTTTTCTTTTCATGAAAAACAGACCTCCTAATAATTTCAGTTATTTACACAACTTGAACAAAGGTACGTATGGCTCTTTTCAAACTGCCTTCACTTTGCAGCAGGGCTTGTTCAGCGTCCGCGGCATTCATGCCTGTTTTGATCATCATGATGGCTAGTTTACAGTTCATGGAAGCAGCTTCCAAATGGGCCATCGCAGTCGCCTCGTCAACGCCTGATGCCGCCCGAATAATCCGTACGGAACGATCACGCAATTTGATATTACTTGCTTTCATGTCAACCATTAGGTTGTTATAAGTCTTCCCTAATTTGACCATCGTACAAGTCGTAAGCATATTTAGAACCAGCTTCTGTGCTGTCCCCGCTTTCAAACGGGTGGATCCCATAATCACTTCCGGCCCTACGACAGGCGCGATGCATACGTCACAGACAGGTTCTAGTTTTGAGTTTTTGTTATTTACAACACCGATTGTCGCAGCCCCAATTTCCTTCGCTTTTCTCAAAGCAGCAATAACGAATTGTGCACTTCCACTAGCTGTAATCCCAATAACCGCATCCTTGTCAGTCACTCCGCAACGCTCAATAAGTGCGACCCCCTCTTCTGCGTTATCCTCAAATCCTTCAACCGCAAATCTTAGGGCCACATCCCCACCAGCAATATGACCTTGCACCAGCATGGCATCTACACCAAAAGTAGGAGGACATTCAGAAGCGTCGAGCACACCGAGTCTGCCAGAAGATCCAGCCCCTACGTAGAACATTCTGCCACCATTTTTCAGTGCATGATGCAAAATGTCAACCGCTTTCATAATCTGCGGAATCTCCGCTCCTACGGCTGCGGGAACTGTCGCATCCTGCTCGTTCATCAAACGTAACATTTGTTCTGTTGTACATTCGTCGATCATCTGTGTTTTCTCATTAATCTCTTCCGTAGTCAACCCCGACAGATACTCATCCATTGTCTCATCCTCCTATCCTGTTTCTTTAAGTTTCTAAATTCATACTAGCGAAAAATTTCACTATGGTCAATACTTTTTGAAATTTTATTTTATTTTACAAAAAAAATTTGAATTTTTATTTTGGTGAACGACAAAAAAAAGACAACGACTTTATCATGCTTAGCCATTGTCTTTCTTATTCATTTGCGGTGTTTGCTGCTGGCGATGATATCATGTGTTTTGGACAAATATTTCTTCACTTTTTTGTACTCTGCGCTGGCGACTCCAGCAAAAAGAATATCAATTACCGTTAGCATGGCAATACGCGAGCCCATCGCCCCACTGCGGATCGTAACCTCAGGCGTGGATATGCTGAGCACGATGTCCGCCTTTTCGGCTAACTCGCTTTTATTATATTTCGTAATCGCGATGACGGTCGCGCCATTCTTTTTGACAATGTCCAGCGACTCTATAATTTCAATGGTGCTGCCGGAGTTTGAAATAAAGATAGCTACATCTGATTTATCAAGAAGTGTTGCATTGGTGAGTTGGCTGTGTCCGTCTGTGTAGCTATGGCACATCTTGTTAATCCGCGAAAACTTCTGCTCCGCGTCGATGCACACCAATCCGGATGCACCAATCCCAAAGAAAACAATGCGGCCACTCTCGCGCAGCACCTTCACCGCACGGGCGATTTCATTTTTATCAATCACACTTAAGGTATCTTCAATTGATTTACTATTGTTGCGGGAAATATTAGAGATAATAATCGAAAGATCATCCCCAGGCTGGATATCGGTATATTGATCCTTCTGCTCATCATCCATAGAGCCAATTGAAGCAGAGATGCTGACGATAAAATTACGGTAACCTTTGTAACCCATCGTTTTGCAGAACCGCAGCACCGATGCGTCGCTCGTTTTCGTCAACTGTGCGAGACTCTTAATCGATAAGTGAGGAATCTCTTCCAAGTTCTCTAAGATATACTCGGCCACCAGTTTCTCTACAGGCGTAAGACTTTCTTTCATATCCCGAATTTTGATCAAAATGTTATCGTTAATTGCCATCGCTCTTCCCTACTCGCCATATATTATCTGAGCTAAAATTACTAATATCATACGAATATTTTTTTGAAAATACAAGATGATCTTCTCCTATCCTAACGGATTCCTAGGCGCCAATCAAGAAATTTTATTTCAATGTTTATTTACCACGGTAAAATTAAATTCCAATCTAACTGATTGCTCCAAAGAAAAAAATAAAGGGCTATCCGTGCAAGTCTTCTTGTTAGACTTGTGGGATAGCCCTTTATTCCGTTTTGGCGGTTTGGCTTGGCCAACTCACCGCTGGTGAGGGAGCTCTAATAAATTAGCTGGAAAAACCACCGCTAATTTATTCAAATCTTCGTTTTCCAGGTGAATAAGTGGACAACCTCCATTTAATTCGCTCGAAATTGCTTTCGTGCGAGCGAAACAGCCGATATAACTGGAGTTTTTCCAGTTATATCGCCGGGTCAAACCGAAATATAGGAAATAGCTGGACAATTTCCATCTATTTTGGCTGCTCCAAGTAACACTGCACGTCAACCGCTACTTCACGCTCCGGCTAAACTGGCTACTCCAAGTAATCAAATCTTCCTGCTACTGAAACATCCGCTTACCCTGCCTCCGCAGCCGAAGCAGCAGCAGTAGTAGCAGCGTTCGTCCTAGCCACCCGCATCGACGCCAAGGCGTAGACGATGAGCGCCGCCCAGATCAGCGAGAAGCTGATAAACAGCACCGGCGAAAACTTCTCCTTAAACACAAATATGCTGAGCAGCAGCGTAATCGAAGGTCCGATGTATTGGATGAAGCCCAGCATCGATAACGGAAGCCGCGCCGCTGCTTTGGCAAACCACAGCAAAGGCAAAGCCGTTACCGCGCCTGACAATAAAAGCAGCACAAACGAAACAGTAGGAAGCGACCAAGCCGCTTCATGATGAGTAAAATGCAAGTAAACGATATAAGCGACAGCGATAGGAAAAACGAACGCGGTTTCCCCAGCCAGTCCAACCGATGCTTCGTAGGACACCTTCTTTTTCACCAGGCTGTAAACGCCGAACGAAGCCGCCAGCGACAAGGATACCCACGGGAATCTACCGTAGTCGATCGTAGCTACCAAAACGCCGGCTCCCGCCAAAGCGACGGCAATCCACTGGCTAAAGTTCGGCTTTTCACGTAGAAACAGGACGGCAAGCATGACATTAAACAACGGGGTAATGTAATATCCGATACTCGTCTCAATGACATGGCCGTTGTTGACGGCCCAGATGAAAATCAGCCAGTTGGACGAAATCAGAATCGAGCTTGCCGCGACCACAAGTAAAGTCTTGCGGTTTGTAAACATATTTCGGAGCTGCGCCATCTTGCCTCGCCCTACCAATAGAAGCAGACCCATAAATACAAATGACCAGATGACGCGGTGTGCCAAGATTTCCCCAGCAAGCAGCGACTCAAATGATCTCCAATAAACAGGCAGCAACCCCCATGCGATATAAGCAATAATGGCGTACCAGAGCCCTTTTTTCATAGTCGAATCCTTCTTTCAATGTCTAGTTACAGAACCCTGTGAATCTAGTTGTATCATCCGCGGGTCAATTTTGCATTGTCCTATTGTAACATAGAGTGTCACATCTGTCCGTACCTAGTTAAGTCCACTTTTTCACAAAAAAAATAAACCCCCGATAGACGAGAGTTTCAAAAGTGGACATCCTATGATTTTATTACCCTTTAACTGAGCCAGCTGCAATACCTTCCACGATACGATTGCTAAGCAGCAAGAAAGCCAGCAGAATCGGCAAAATACTGATCATCAACGTAGCGCCGATAGCTCCCCAGTCTGTCGTATATTGACCGATGAAATTTTGCACCCCGACGGTTAGCGTTTTATATTTCTCGGAACTAATGAAGGTATTGACGAAAATAAACTCATTCCAATTGTAGATCATATTGATAATAACAGCCGTGGAAAGCACCGATACGGTCATCGGCAGCGTGATGCTGAAGAACATGCGGTTCACCGAGCACCCATCCATGACAGCCGCTTCTTCCACCTCACGAGGCAGTGTGTAGTAGAATCCTAGCATGATCATAATCGTAATCGGCAGATTGAACGAGATGTACGACAGGATGATGGACAACGGGTGGTTGGTCAGATGTGTTTTAGTGAAAAAACTGAACAGCGGGATCAGCGTCGAGTGCACGGGGATCATCAATCCGACCATGAACAGGCCAAGCACGAACGATTGCAGCTTCCACTTCATCCGCGTTAATGCGAAGGTGACCAGGCTGGCCAACAACACCGTAATCGCTACAGAAACCACTGTCATCCAGACACTGTTGAAAAAGTAATTATTGATATGGCCCTGCGTCCACACCTTCTCGTAATTTTCCCAACGCAGCCGTTCCGGAAAGGCCATTGGCGCCAGATTAAATATTTCTTCGTTATTTTTTAACGAAAACAGCATAAGCCACAACAAAGGAACGACCTGAATCACAGCAACGATGGTCAAAATGGCATAAAGAACACCATATCCAATCCGTCCCGGCAGCTTGCTCCGCATGATTTGAGGCTGCGCTTGACGCTCAATCATTTCGATATTCACCCTAATCAAGCTCCTTTCGTTACGAATATTGGATGTTATCTTTGGATGCCGTTGCTTTGCGAATCAGCCATGTCACAACGAGACAGATGATCAACAGGAAGAAGCCAATCGCGCTGGCGTAGCCGAAATCGTAGCCTTTGAACGCCTTGCGGTACATGTAGGAGGCCATAACTTCGCTGGCACCATTCGGTCCGCCGCCTGTCATCACATAGATCAGGTCAAAATATTTCAGCGACCCTACAACCGCTAGAACTACGGTCACTTTCATGACTTCGGCGATCAAAGGAATACGAATGGATAGGGCAATTCGCCATGGGCTAGCGCCGTCAATGCGCGCTGATTCTATCAGCGAACTGGGTACATTTTTCAATGCAGCATAGTAAATTAGAATATAGAATCCCGCGTACTGCCACAGGATCGGGATAAAAATAGCATAAAGAACAATCGATGGATTAGAGAGCCATTCAGGTGT
This sequence comes from Paenibacillus sp. WC2504, assembly GCF_052682475.1. Classification (NCBI taxonomy): domain Bacteria; kingdom Bacillati; phylum Bacillota; class Bacilli; order Caryophanales; family Paenibacillaceae; genus Paenibacillus; species Paenibacillus sp. WC2504. Next base: position 782,638 of record NZ_JBQZFH010000001.1, on the reverse strand, counting down.
ATGCTGGACCCCCAGCGACGTCAGGATATGATTAAGCATTCCGTTCGTCGGGTGGAAAATTTTCAGCCATAGTTGGGCAATTGCCACTGAGGACAGCAGCATCGGAATTAAGTATACTTTGCGAAACAGATTGGCTCCACGAAGATTGGCCGATAGCACCAACGCTACCAACAAGTAGACGAGCAAGCTCAACGCTGAAAAAATAGCAAGCAGAAAAGAATGCTTCGCACTGCTCCAGAACAGCTCATCACGAAGCAGCTCCATATAATTTTGCAAGCCGATAAAGCTCATTTTACCGACGCCGTCCCACTTCATTAATCCGTAATAGCCCGTCATGACGATCGGCATGTAGATCAGGGCCACAACCAGAAGTAACGAGGGAATGACGTACAAAGCGATCATGGATTTATTGGACATGACTTTATCCATAACGGACACTTCCCTTCCTTACCGATAAAGGAAAAGGACATACCGCGTGTCGGGATATGTCCTTCCCACTCGATTCATGTGGTTACTTACCTTCTTTGGCCAATGCTTCTTCATGCTTTTTCGCAAACTCTTCCGGCGTGACCGCTTTGCCGAATAACGCTTGAATCATGTTCAAGTGAACTTCCGCGGAAGCCGGTTTCATCTGTACGTCAGCGAACAACGTGATGTTACTTGCTTTATTAAGTTCATTTAATAAGTCAATGTACATTTGCGGCAGTTTCACCTTGGAAGTATCCACTTTCGTCGCCGGGATCACACCCGCTTCGGAAATCGCGTGCTCGCCCCACTTCTGAACGAAGAAGGAGACGAATTTCTTGGATTCCTCTTTGACCTTCGAGTTGTTGGCAACGAACAAACCTACGCCCGGACCGCCAACCCAGCTGTCCAAGTTCCCTTTGCCGCCATCGACGGTCGGGAATTTAAAGAAGCCGATTTGATCCTTGAACGCTTGTGGAACATCTTTATTCGTTGTGTAATTCGGCAGTTCCCATGTTCCCATCATGTACATAGCTGCTTTGCTGTTCATGAATTCCGCTTTGCCCTCATCGTTGGAAAGTCCGTTGAAGCCTTTGTTGAACCCGTTCATATCAACCAATTGGGTAATTTCGGATGCTGCACGAACCAAACCAGGATCGTTGAATGAACCGGAGCGGTCAATGGCTTTCTTCAACGTTTCCGGTCCGCCGATGCGATCCGCTAGATACATGTACCACAGGGAGCCGGTCCAGCGGTCCTTGTTCCCCAATGCGATTGGGGCAACACCGTTTGAGCTAAGCGTTTTGACCACATTTTTAAATTCATCATAGGTTTTCGGCACTTGCAGGTTATATTTCGCGAAAATCGCTTTATTGTAGTACACCGGCACAATGTTCAGTTCCACGGGAAGCCCGTAGGTTTTGCCGCCAAAAGCATAGGCGTTCGTCGTTCCGTTAACGAATTTATCCTTCAAATCGCCTTGCAGCAGATCGTCTAGCGGAGCGAACATGTCACCCTTGACATAAGGATCCATGTAGCCTGCAGCCCATGTGAAGCCTACATCCGGCAATGCGTTGGAAGTGGACAGGACCTTCATTTTATTTTTATATTGCTCATTCTCAAGCACTTCTTGTTCAATGGTCACATTCGGATTTGCCGTTTGATACTCTTTAATGATATCGTTTACAATTTTGTTTTGCGTTGCGGAGTTACCGGTCGGCCAGAGGTGCATCATTTTGATCGTTACTTTCTTAGCTGGTTGAGCGCTCTCTCCTGCTGCCTTCGCTGTTTCCTTGGCAGGCTGCGGTGAGCTGGCGCTCTCTGTCGTAGAACTGGAGCACCCGGATAAAACTAAACCGAGACTAAGCATCGTCGTCATCGTCCATGTAAGCGTTTTTCTTGCCATGCGTTGTTTTCCCCCTTAAACTATGTTTGCTACGAGTATTATTGTAGCGCTTTCATTGCGACGGCAGGGAGTAACGGCTATCGGGAAATATACCACTATTTTTGGGTTTCTAATTTTGGGTTTCCATGTTCTCTTCGTTCTCATTCGCCTGCTTGCGGTATTGATTCGGGCTGATGCCTTCATAGTCTTTGAACAGTTTAATAAAATACTTCGATGTCTGGTACCCGACCTGTTCGGAAATGTCCGCAATCGTCAGCCTGGTTTGCAAAAGCAGTTCCTTCGCTTTCTGAATCCGGCTCCTCGTGACATATTCACTGAAAGTGACACCTGTCTGCTCCTTAAAAAGAGCGCTAAAATAGCTCGGATTCAAATGAATATGCCCTGCCACCTCACTCATACCGAGAGGTTCCTGCAGATGCTCCTCTACATAAAGCACCGCTTGCCTGACGGGAGCGCTATAATTCATGGAGACGGTTTTGGCCTGCATGAGCCGGGAATCGACCATTTTCTCCATCGTTTCCACGCGCCCGCGTTCTTCTTCAATCTGCAGCGCCTGCTCAACGGCTTCAAGGAGCTTGCTCTTTTTGATCGGCTTTAGCAAATAGTTTACGACCCCTAGCTGAATTGCAGTTTGAGCATATTGGAAATCGGGATGTCCCGAAATGACGATAACGACAGGCTTATGCCCTGTATTGCGCGAGTCCTCTACGACTTGCAATCCGCTGATCTCCGGCATGCGAATATCGGTGATAAGCAGATGCACCGGACGGGTATTCAACACCTCCAACGCTTCAGTTCCGTTGCTGCTGCTTAAGATGTGATAGCGGCCGATTGACCAGGCTTCGAGCGTTTTGCGGATGCCTTCTCTCGTGAGCGGCTCATCATCAACGATCAGTATGGTTTTGCTTGGTGGAATCATCGTTATCCTCCTTATGAATCGGAATGTCGAAGCTGACGCTTGTCCCTTCTCGCAGAATACTATGGATGGACAAGCCTCTGCTGCCCTCTGCCAGTGCCGGGTAATACAGCTGAATGCGGCGCTGCACATTGGAAATCGCCATGCCCTTTCCTTTACCCGACGGCGCGCCTCCGCGTTCCATCGCATCCTTGACGGCTTGGAGCGTCTGCTCGCTCATCCCCGGTCCGTCATCGCTGACCGTGATCCGCAGTTCCGCGGCTCCCAAAGGTGAAGGCTCTACGCGGATTGTGATGAGACCAGGATCCGTTTTTCCTTCTAAACCGTGTAGGATCGCATTCTCCACAAGAGGCTGAATCAGCAGTTTGGGAATGAGGACATGATTGTACGCATCATCAATGTTGATTTCCCAGACCAGGCGGGAGCCGAACCTCACACCCATAATGCTCAGATACCGCTTAATGTGCTCCAATTCCTCTCCCATCGACACCCATTCATCCTTATTGGGACTGCCGATGACATAACGGAACAAATCCGACATCGCGACAACAAGATCGGCGAGTTCCTCCTCATCTTTATCCTGCAAAGACCAGTACAAAGCTTCCAGTGTATTGTATAAAAAATGCGGATCAATCTGCGCTTGAAGCGCTTGCAGTTCCGTGCGGCTTTGGATGACCTCTTTTTCATACACCAGTTTAATGAGTCCGTTGATATTGTCTACCATTTGGTTATAGGTCATATTCAAATCGTTCAGCTCTGTTGTATACGTTTTCGTAAGATTCGGCGTCAGCACGCCTTGCCGTGTATTTCTCATAGCTCTCATAAGCCTTAAAATGGGCCGCGTAATCATCATCGAGAGCAAAAATGAGAGAATAATGAACAACACTGACCCAATCGCCCCGGATACGATAATGGCCCAGCGCAGAACAGAGATCCCATCGGTAATATCGCTGACCGGATACAAAATCATAAGCGTCCATCCGGTTTGTTCCGATGGCTGCTTCACCAAAATGTAGCGTTTCTGTTTAATCGTTACCGTCTGAGAGGAGGTCTGCATTAATTCACCCACCTCGTCCGTGACTTCACCATCCGGTATGACCGGTGTTCCTGAGCTGTCTGCAAGCACTAACAATTCCCGGTGGCTGCCTGTATCCGTTAACTGTTTCTGAAAATCAAAATAGCTGCTGTTTATTCGAACAAGTAAATAACCGCCATTAGAAAACCAACGGTCAATTAAGTTGATCCTTCGAATCGCCAGAACCGTACCGGGTTCCTTTGGATCATTTCCGATCCAGACCAGCTTCCCTTTTTCCTTATCCGCCTGCTCAATCCAATGGTTGTCCACCCGATCGGACATCCTTTGATCATCCAGTGGGAACAACCGTACAAAACTCGTGGTGTACAGCTCCACATTGCTAACACCGCTATAAGCTTGTATATGATTGGCGATTTTCGACAACGCCTGCCGCTCGCTAAAGGTCACCTCTTTACCTTGCACATTGGAAAGAAACAGCTGCTGTAAATAGGTGTCATTGACGGCCTGCAACGTTAGCATGTCAATTTGCGTGAGGATCGCTTCTAGCCTGCCGTTTGCCTGCGAGGCGATTTGCTTCATCTGTGTTTCCGCTTTCGTGTTCAGGAGAGTGGATACCGAGTTGAACGTAATGGCTCCAGCGCAAATTAGCACGATGATCATAACAAAAACGAAGCCGGCCAGCATTTGATTGCGCAATGTATTCCAATTAGCCACCTTCTGCCACATGTGGGGTTCCCCTTTTCCGTCTGATTCATGCACATGTTTCTTGCCAAATCATACTACAGACGTGTGAAATTGCCTACCAGCTTTCTTAGATTAAAATAAAGCTGAGTAGTAGTTCAACTGAGGTAGTTCAACTGCCACAATTGCTTGCCCCGCGCCACAGGCGCGCTGCAGATGTGCGTGCTTCATTGGATGAAATCCAATGAAAAGGCTTCCTGAGAAGCCAAATGTGTGATTTCATTGGACAAAATCCAATCACTTCCGGTCAAATCTGCGTATTTGAGGCAAAAGATTGCTGTTTCGTTGGAATTACTCCAATGAAGTGTGCCATTTTATTGCCAAAATGGGCAGCCATTGGATTTCATCCAATGGCTGCCCCCAATAATGGCTCACGCCTTCACTATGTTGCACTTTGTGCAGCATTACGGTCTCAGATCGAGCGCTGCCTCCTTCTACGTTGTACAAAGTGCAGCGTGGAAGGCAGAATAGAGCGATTTTTGCGCTATTTCGATTGAATTGATTGTACTTTGTGCAATGAAGAGTGGGGTGTGGGGTTTAATGCTGTTCTATGTTGTAGAAAGTACAACAGAGACATGGGGCGAGGGCTATCGTGCGGGGCAGATGGGTTACTTGGTGCGAGGCGATCATGCTGAGCGGATGGGTTACTTGGTGCGAGGCGATCATGCTGAGCAAATTGGTTACTTGGTGCGAGGCGGGCATGCCGAGCGGATGGGTTACTTGGTGCGAGGCGATCATGCTGAGCAAATTGGTTACTTGGTGCGAAGCTATCATGCAGAGCAGATGGGTTACTTGGTGCGAAGCGATCAGGCTGAGCAGATGGGCTACTTGGCGCGAGGCGGATAAAAGCCGAGCAATGTTTGCTTAACGCGACACGCTCATGCAGCGCAGTCAACAAAAAAGCAGGCCGCCAAAGGCGCCTGCTCTGTTTCTCTACTCTTCATCGCGATAAAAAAAGTTGGGAAGCTTCACTTCATTGCTATAATGCTCGTGAAAAATATGCGTTGTCGCCGGGGAAAGCGGCGGGATCAGCCACGTCCAGTCGCCCGTGACCTCACGGCTTGCCTTCTCCTCTTTTTCCTCGAACCGTTTGAACTGCCGCGCTGCGGTATGATGATCCACAATGGCTACGCCCTGCTGCTGGAAAGAATGCAGCACAGCCACATTCAACTCCACAAGCGCCCGATCCTTCCAGAGGGAAGCGTCGCGCCGAGTATCTAATCCCATCACTTCCGCTACACGCGGCAGCATGTTATATCGCGCTTCGTCAGCGAAGTTACGAGCCCCGATTTCTGTGCCCATGTACCAACCGTTAAATGGAGCCGCCGAGTAATGAATGCCTCCAATCTCCAGGTACATGTTAGAAACGATCGGCACCGCGTACCACTGGAGACGCAAATCCGCCATTGCCGCGATATCCGGATGCGTGATAGCGACTTCCTTAACCAGTCCGCTCGGAATTTCATAGAATTTCGGCGTGTTATTCCCCATCTGAAGGACTAGAGGCAGGACATCGAAAGACGTCCCCGCTCCCTGCCACCCGAGTGATTGACACATGGCTGTGATCTGCAAAGAAGCAGGATCGCCTACAATGCCATCCTCCGTCTCATAACCTGCATATCGAATTAGCTGTGCATTATGAATAAAGGCCCCCGGAGCTGCCGTCGCCTCTGCCCCCTGCATAGGTGAAAATACCGTAATCATCGGGCGAATTTTCCCGTCATTCGTCGCCGTCTCAATATGCCGGAAGAGGGCTTCCGCCATCTCATCTTCCGTTGTCGCATGACGGGCATCCTGCACGGTCAACGTCTCCCAGAACAATCGCCCGATGCAGCGATTACTGTTGCGCCAAGCCATTTTGGCCCCATGCTCCAGCTCTTGCAGCGTGTGCTCATAGGAACCCTTATACCCGATGGAACGGGTAATTTCAGCAATGCGAGCTTCCATTTCGCCCTCGCTTTTTCCTAACTCAGCGTAACATTCTCTAATAAAAGGAACAGCCTTATCTAACAGTTGATCTTGCACATCCTGCAAATCCTGAACTTCTTTCATAGGTGTAACTCCACTCCGATTCATAGAAGCTCCCTCGGCCATTCAAGCCGCCAGGGCTCCTTATCTCTTACAATTGTGCGCTAAATTGCTCCGGTACATAGGCTATCTGAGAGCCGGCAATAATCGTCAACTCGCCCTGCTCCTCTGAATAATGAACGGCGTCATCGCCAACATAAAACCATACTTTCCGTGTCGGCTGATACTCAAACTCTTGAAAAATAAAGACATTAAGTTCATCTTTCCATTTTAAAAGCTCAGCAATACGCTCCTTATCGATCCTCACGGTAAAAACCCATCGGTCTTCTACTTGCTTATACATATACTCAACCGGCTGCTTGCCTGTATCGATAAATGCCCGGCCGCCTACCGCATGCTTCACCAAAAATTGTTCCTTCATCTCCGCAGCCTCCTTGTTATGGCAGATCGATTAACATGAAATGCGCATCTTCCGTCGCTCGAAGCGCAAGCGTTGACTCCGCCTCCATCCGCGCGCTGTCCATGGTTTCCAGCTGTGCCTGATTGGCCTCTAATTTCCCGTTAATGACCATAAGAAAAATACGTCGATTCTCACCCTGATTGAAGACAAGCTCTTTACCTGCTTCCAACTTGCTGAGATAGATGCTCATATCCTGGTAAATTTTCGCTTTGTGTTCGCCGCCTTCAGGTGTTACGACCGGCAGCAGGGCATTCGTCATGGCTTCTGGCACATAGGTCACGTTCTCGAAGGACGGCTCTGTGCCCCGCTTTGCCGGCATGAACCAGAGTTGGAACAAGCTAAGCGGCTCCGAATCCGAGGCATTGTACTCAGCATGAATCACACCGCTGCCCGCTGACATGCGCTGAACGCCGCCTGCTGCCGTAATCGCCACATTTCCTAAACTATCCTCGTGCTTAATCGCTCCGCTGAGAACGACGCTGACAATTTCCATGTCACTATGCGGATGAGGTCCAAAACCGCGACCCGCGGCAATTTCATCATAATTGCAAACGCGCATAACCCCGAACCCCGTATTATTTTCATCAAAATAATCACCAAACGAAAAGCTCTTATACCCCTTAAGCCAGCCTAAATCCGAACTGTTACGCGTATGTGCAGGAAAGACTTGAATCACAGCTATCGCCTCCTTTATGTAGTACTCTAAGCTTATCATATTGTGATAATCGACTTCCATGTCGGAACCGTGGCGGAACGGTTGCAAAATAGAGGCGAGGCGCCGAAGGAACAAAAAAGGCCATCCCCCGGCCTTTTTAGACCTTTCGGAACAGCCCTTATCTGCTTACTAATCGCCAAGCACGGAACCTGCAAAGTCCGGCGTGCCGTCCTCATGCCACTTCAGCACACGGACAAATGTATGGCGGTTGGGATCGTAGAGCGGATCGCCTTCGATCTCTTTGTAATTCCTCGCGTGGAACACGAGAATGTCCTGTGAACCATCTTCCGACACGGTGAAGCTGTTATGCCCAGGCCCATAAAGGGCGATGTGCTCGTCGGTTGAGAGAACCGGCGATTGGGATTTTGACCACGACTGCGGGTCCAACAAATCCGCGTCTTCGTCTGCCGTTAACAGCCCCATACAGTAATTGAAGTCTGTTGCGCTTGCGGAAAAAGAGATGAAAATTCGTCCATTGGCCTTCAATACCGCCGCACCCTCATTGACCTTAAAACCGATAATTTCCCAATCATACTCAGGTGTCGTTATCATCACCTGCTTACCTTGGAGTGTCCAAGGACTACTCATTTCGGAGATGTAGAGATTCGAATTACCTACAATGTCAGGATCCTTCTGCGCCCAGACCAAATACCGAATTCCGCGATGTTCGAAGGAAGTCGCGTCCAGCGCAAAACTCTCCCACTCGGTGCGGAGCTGCCCCTTCTCCACCCACTCCCCTTCCAGCGGATTGGCTGCATCATTTTCAAGAACAAACATTCGGTGGTCAAAGAGACCCTCGTTCGTTTCAGTCGTTCTAGCCGCAGCAAAATAGATATACCATTTGCCCGCTACAAAATGAATCTCCGGCGCCCAAATATTGGCACTCAGCGGACCTTCGCTATATTTCCGCCATGCTACGACCGGCTTCGCCTCCCTTAAACCATCAATCGTCGCTGAGCGACGCAGCTCAATGCGATCATACTCAGGAACCGACGCTGTAAAGTAATAAAATTCATCTGTATGCTTATATACCCAAGGATCAGCACGCTGCTCCAAAAGAGGTTTGATTACGTTGGTTTCCAAGTTTTTCATAAGTTAGTCTCCTTTAACGCTATCTGTGTTTGTCAATTTGTCAATTTGTCAGTTCATCAGCCTTTCACGCCGCCAACCGTAAGCCCCGACACGAAAAACCGCTGGAAGAAAATAAAAACAATCAGGATCGGTACGATCGCCAGCACGGACCCGGCAATGAGAATATCGTAGTTGTTGCCGTAAGGCGTGACTAAGCTAGATAGACCGATGGGCAGTGTCAGCTTCTCACCCGTTTTGAGCACAATGAGCGGCCAAACAAAGCTGTTCCAGCTGGCAAGAGCCTGCAGAATAGCCATTGCCCCAAAGGCCGGAGCCATCAAAGGCATCATAATTTTGAAAAAGATTCCGTACTCCGAGCAGCCGTCAATTCTTCCCGCATCGAGGAAATCCTTTGGCAGCCCAGCCGCATATTGCCGGAAGAAGAAGATTGGCAGCGGTGCTACGACAAATGGCAGAATAACCCCGGCATACGTATCAATTAAACGGAAGCTGATCATCTGCTTATAAAGCGGGAGCATAATAATTTCAACGGGCACCATCATGACCAAGAGCACGAAGAGGAAAATGAGATTTCTCCCGACAAAACGGTACATCGCCAGCCCGTAACCCACCATAGAGGATAAAAGTAAACAACATAGGGTATATACAACCGAGATCACAATACTGTTCTTATACCATATCAAGTACTTCTTGGCGGAGGCAGAAAACAGAAACGAATAGTTATGTAAAGATAACAGTTCCAGTTGCAGCTTCACATTAAGCCCATAACGCAGCATCTCTTTCGATGGTTTTAACGAGGCCAAAGCCAGACTGTAGAACGGGAACAAAGCGAGAATCGCAAGTACGGCAAACAGCAAGAACAATAAGGAGGATTGAAGGAATTTGTTTCGTTCCATTTGCATGTCCTAGTCCTCCTTTTTAAATAATCCGAAAAATTTTAACTGAATGACATTCAATACCATCGTAATCGCTAACAAAGTAATGCCAATGGCTGAACCGAATCCCAAATTATTCCGCTCGATACCTTCCCTGTAGAGCAGGCCAATCATCGTCAAACCAATGTCATTGGGGGAGCGATTGCCATTCCACAGAATGAAGCTCTCGGTAAACATGGAATAGCCGCCATAGATGGAAATCGTAATGACATAAATCGCAACCGGCTTCAATAAAGGCAGTGTAATGCGCCAGAAGCGGTCCCACTTGTTCGCGCCGTCAATCTCCGCCGACTCATATAGTTCATGCGGAATGCTTTGCAGCGCTGACAAGAAATAAATGATATTGACGCCGGTAAAACGCCAAGTCGCCAGGATGACCATGACAAGCATGCCGGACGTTGAGCCCGCAAGCCAGTTAATGCTCGGCAAGCCTAGCAAATGTCGGAAACCGTTCATCACAGCTTCGTCCAAACTGCCGAAAACAAGCCGGAATATCGTCCCCGCCACAACTACCGAAGTGAGCGATGGAATAAACAAAGCAGAACGGAAAAAAGCGCTCGCTTTGGTGAGCTTAGCGTTCAGGAATACAGCCAGCACAAGAGGCAGCGGGATTAACACCAGAATGGTCCAGAATGTATACCTGCTGCTATTTTTCAATGCCGTAAAAAAAGACTCGCTCCATAAATTTTTATAATTGGCCAGCCCAATGAAATGCGTTTGACCCGGAAGCACCTCTTGGAAACTCATGACCACCGTCGTCACTACCGGATAGGCGAAAAATATGAGGAAAGACAATACAAAAGGCAAAACAAATACGTAGGGAGCTACCCGGGAGGAATACAGAAATTTACTCATATCTACTATCGCTACTCCTCTCTAGAAGCGCTGCCGGCTTCATCTAAGCCGTATCATTCAGCTCAGGCAAAGCCAGCAACGGAACGCGAGGCGTTCGAACTACTTGATATTTTTCACGGCATCGTCCAGGACTTGTTTCGGATCCTTCAAATCATTCAGCGCTTGGAAAATCGCTTTCGTCTTGAGGTAATCAGATACAGCCGGCGTCTTCTCCTTAATATTCGTAGGCGCAATTTCACCTTTTACAGAAATGAGAACGTCCCACAGATTCTTGCCAAAATATGCGGTGAATTTGTTATCCGCTTTGAGCGCAGGATCGTTCCAAACATCCGAGCGAATCGGGTCAAATCCGAGCTGCGACCAGATCTGGATGTTCCCCTCTTTGGACAACTTGGCATAGGAAAGGAATTTCTTCGCAATGTCTTGATTCTTCGACTGCTTCGTAATGACCGTACCCGTGCCGCCCATTCCGGAAGAACGCATTTCGCCTTGCTTAAATACCGGCATCGGTTTAATGATAATTTTGCCTTTGAGGTCAGGCATGTAGTCCGTGAAGCGCCCCATATACCACATTGGCATCCAGACCGAAGCCGCTCCGCCTTTATTCATAAAGCCATAGTATTCTTCCGCATGGTGAAAGCCGCCCGGAGCCACAATAGCTACTTTTTCCTTCACCAGCTTTTGAAGGTAAGACAGCACATCCGTGTTCGCCTGATCTCCCAATGTCACGTTACCGCTTTTATCCAGAAAATCTGAACCATGTTGAACAACGAGTGGCCAAAAGCTCCACTGATCCTGCGTTTCGACGGTCGTCATCGGCTTTCCGGTCTTTGCGAGAACCTGTTTGCCTGCATTTTCATAATCGTCCCACGTCTTAATGTTGTCCGCATTCACGCCTGCTTTATCGAGAATTTCCTTGTTATAGTAGATGACTTGAGCGCCAACGTGGTAGTCTATGCCGTAATATTTGCCGTCTTTGGCATAATTATCGAGTCGAGACATGACCAGATTTGCTTTTTCCGGCTCAACAATATCGTTTAGAGGGGTAAGTTGCACATCACCTTTCAGGAAATTCCCAATCTTGCTGATTTCAATGTCAGCCATATCAGGAGCACCTGTACCGGATTGCAGCGCAACAAGCAGTTTATTGTGGTTATCATCATAAGGGAACGTCGTCGCTTCTAGTTTGATTGACTGATCAGGATGATTTTTATTCCATGACTCGGCCATGCTTTCAAAAAATTTCTGATGCAGTTCATTAAACGTCCAGAAGCTCAGCTTGACTGGCTCGCCTGGCTTGGTTGCGCTATCACTTTGCGTGGAGCTCGGGCTTGATGTGCAAGCAGATAGTAAAAGCATCGATGCCAGCACCACAGCTGAAGTTATTTGAAGCTTCCTTTTCATAACAATGATTCCCCCTAGATTGGAATTAACAACGTGTAAGCGCTTTACATATCGAATTATAGTACATAAAATCCCATATTTATATAACCAATTCAGTATAAAATCATATTTATTATATTAAACATATTCCCTTTTATTGATTTACTAAGTACAATGAGGCTAGCTAGATTAAACAGAATCAGGTGATGCTCGAATGAATAAAGTTCCTCTCTATCGACAAATTTACCAATCCATCAAAGACAAGATTATTTCAGGAGAGCTCCGTCCCAAAGATCGCGTACCTTCCGAGCAGGAATTCATGGATGAATTTAGGGTCAGTAAAATTACAGTGAAAAATGCCCTGGCCGCCCTCGTGGACGAGGGGCTCGTCACGCGCATTCAAGGGAAGGGAACCTTCGTATCGACAAATCCGGTATCCGTGACCATGGAAACGGCGGCGACGCGGTCTGTCCCTATCTCGCCAACTGCACACGATTACAATTACATTGGTCTGATTATCCCTACGATGAAAACAAAGGTCATTCAACGACTAGTTGATTATGTCGAGTTTTATGTTAAGGAAGCTGGTTATCAGCTTGTCCTGCATATCACTCGGGAATCTTCTCACGAAGAGTCCCGTGCCGTCCAACAGCTTACGAACACGCAGGGCGTTCGCGGCATCATTGTTTTCCCTACGGAAGATGAGAGCTATAACGAATCACTGCTGCGTTTGTCTTTAGACAAGTACCCTTTTGTCTTCATCGACCGCTACTTGCGTAATATCGATACGTACCGGATTACATCCGATAATTGGGGTGGCGCCTATGAAACCGTAGACCGTCTGCTCAAGGTGGGGCATCGACAAATTGCTCTCATCTCCCCGGATAATACGAATACGAGCATTGAGGACCGCACCCACGGCTTCGAAAAGGCTTATATTGACAGCAACATTCCCATTGATAAAAACTTATGGTGCCACGTGCCCATCGACATCCTGAGAACAGGCGACACCTCAGCTTATGTCACTAAATTTCTGCATCAACATCCCAACCTTACAGCTGTCTTTGCTCTGACAGCCGAGATGGCGAGGCTTGCGCATCATGCCCTCCATGAGGAAGAAGGACTGAATCCTAATACCGAGCTTGTGTCCTTCGATGATCCGGAAATCCCGGGAATCTCGCACGTGCTGCAGGATGAGGAGCAAATGGCGCTTTCTGCCGTAAGCTTGCTGCTTGAGCAGTGCAGCGGCCAGTATACGCCGCATCGCATGGAAATCCCTGTGCGTTGGGTGCAGGTTTAGGGGTGGGGCTGCAGGTCCATGCTGCGACTTTGAGCTTGCTTTAGCGGAACAGTGATCACCTATTTCGGTTAAATCAGCCGATATCCCTGACCTAGCGGAACTACATGGCCCTATCCGCGAGCAGTCACCTGCAAATCGACCCAAACAAGCGAAATAGCGCCCCCTGGTTCCCTTTAACAGGGCTAGGGGGCGCTTTACATCAAAATAGCGTATCGTAGTTCCGTCTCTCCGCCGCCACCAAAAAAAGAGGAGCCCGCAGGCTCCCCTCCTCCTATTCTTCAAGCTGTATCCACTCCGCATACAGCCGATCCAGATCCCCCTGGGCCGCTTCGCGCTCTGCCCAGAGGCGGCTCAGCTCCTCAGGCGCCGGATTCTCCAGCGCCTGGTCGAGCCCGCCGAGCCGTGCCTCCGCTTCCGCGATGTCCCGCTCCAGCCGCTCGCGCGCGAACGCAGCCGTGCTGCGTGACTTCCCACGCGGAGCAGATGCCACGTGCGGCTCCGCCTTGGCCGCCGCTGCCTTGGACCCTGCTCCGGCGGACTTCGTCACCGGAGCGGCATCCGCCTTGCGCGCCTGCGCCGCGCGCAGCTGTGCGCTTTTCGCTTTGTAGTCATCAAAGCTGCCCAAATAAACGGTGATGCGCCCTTGATCCAGCTCCCAGATTTTCTGGGACAGCCGGTTTATGAAGTAACGGTCGTGCGTCACCGCAAGCACTGTGCCCGGAAACTCCTCAAGCGCTTCCTCCAGCGCCTCCCTTGAGGTTATGTCCATATGATTCGTCGGCTCATCCAAAATGAGCAGATTCGGCTTGCGCAGCACGAGCAGCGCCAGCCGCAGCCGCGTCCACTCTCCGCCTGAGAGGGAGCAAACCGGCTTGAAAACATCTGCGCCATAGAACAGATAAGCGGCGAGTCGGCTTCTAGCTTCCCCTTCTTCCAGCTTCGCTTCCTCGCAAAAGTATGCCAGCACCGTCTTCTTCTGGTCCTCAGGATACTCCTGCTGCGCCAAGTAACCGATGTCCACGCGCGCGCCGATTTGCAGGTCGCCGCCATCCGGCTGCACTTCGCCCAAAAGCATTTTCAACAGTGTCGTTTTCCCTGAACCGTTATGCCCCAGAAGCATCACTTTCTCGCCATACTCGAGCAAGCCGCTTGCCTTCCGCAGCAGCACTTTATCCCCGTACTGCTTGCTTACGTCATCAAACACAATAACTCGCTTGCCGGAGCGATCATCCACCTTCAGCCCGAATTCAGCGGCCTTCGGATCAAGTACGGGGCGCTTCAGCTTCTCCATGCGGTCCAATGCCTTCTGCATCGATGCCGCTCTGCGGAAAAACTTATCGTTCCCTCCGATACGCCCCCACTCCATGAGCTGCTTGATCGTCTCTTTCATTTTCTTGATGACCTTCTGCTGTTCCTGATAATCCGCGAATTGCTGCAGCAATCGGACTTCTTTCTCTTTCATGTAGCCCGTATAAGATGTCAGATACGTCGAAGACTCCCCGTCCTCCAACTCCACAATTTTGGTGACGACCCGATCCAAAAAGTAGCGATCATGAGACACGATGAAGCACGCGCCTTCATAATGGGTCAAGTACTCTTCCAGCCATTCAACGCCAAATAAATCGAGATGATTCGTCGGCTCATCGAGCAGCAGTACATCCGGCTTGCCGATCAGTTGGGATGCGAGTGCAATCTTCGTCTTCTCCCCACCGGACAGCGAGGCGAAGCTTCGCTCGTATACCTCGCGGGCAATGCGGAGTCCGCTTGCCACCTGGTCGATTCTGGCGTCCAGCTCGTATCCGCCTTCCCGCTCAAAACGCTCCTGCAGCTGCGCATACCGCCCCAGCAGCTGATCAAGCTGACCGTCCGCAGCAGGCTCTGACATGCGCTGTTCCAGCTCCGTCATCGCAGCCCGGCACTCCAACAGCTCCGCAAAGCTAGCCGCGAGCACATCGTACACGGTGCCGTTCTCCCACTCCGTCGGAATCTGGGCTAAGTAGCCGATTCGTGTATCTTTGCGCACCGTTAACAGCCCTTCGTCCGGCTTTTCCATTTTGGAAATGAGACGCAGCAGCGTCGATTTACCGCTCCCGTTTCGTCCGACCAATCCGATTCGTTCGCCTTCGTGAACCTCAAACGTCACGTCCGCCAGCACCAACTGAGCGCCATGGTATTTCTTTATATTTTGACCATTTATAATTAACATCGTGAAGGATCCTCCTTGGTTATGGAAGACCCTATCCTGAACATCCTGAACGCAGCAAAAAAGGCCGCAGGAATATTCCTACGACCTTCAGCGGATCATCCGATTGAGGTTAAGGTAGGTGTCTTCTCGTGAGTTGTGATGCCGTATGAGCAAATTTGGACAGACTTCTCCCGTTGTATGCAGATGCATGAACGATGCCAGCCATCGCGATAGGTAACTGGCTCACACGGTTGTTCACAAACTCTCGATTCATCCTACCTTCACCTCCTTTTCTTCACTATGTACAAAATCATATCATAACCGTCGGTCAATTCGCAACCGCGAAACGCCCACCTTCCGGGCCTAATGCTCGCTTCGCATCTTGTCCGTGACTTCCAAATAAAGGACCTGGAGAAACTTTTTGATGTTAATTTTACTTTTCTCCGACTTCAAATTCTCATCGATTTCTTTCATCTTCAAACGGACATCCTGAAACTCAAAATAGAGCGGCGCATAATGTTCAAATTTCGGATTGCTGTAATCCGTCAAACCTATGCTAGCTATATGGGCCAGAGCAGCCATAACGGCGCGGCGAATTCGCTGCTCGACGGCTTTCCCTTCCTTTTCCACATCAGCTTCTTGCAGTTTGTGGCAACGTGCCGCCGTCTCATACAGCTCCTTCAGTGGCGGTATTCCGTCACCTCTATGATGCTTCGTCAGATGCTCAATAATGTCCGTCACGTCCCTGCTTCCGCTCTCCCCGACAATCCCCATGTCCATGAGAATGGGCTGGACGATTTCGCGTACACTGCGCTTTTTACGAGGGCTCTCCGGACTGAGGTTCAAGAGGCTCAGCTTCGTCAAAGAGTCCTGAATCTCCTTCAAGGAACGACTGATCTTCCATTGTTCGTTAACCTTGGAAAGCACCGCTTCCACTTCGATTTTGTTAATCGGCTTTTGGATATAGTATTCGACGCCGGCCTGGTAAGCCTTGCCGATCATCTCTTTATTTTCTATCTGCGAAATCATGACGTACTTGCCCTGAAAACCTTGCTCCTTGAGCCGAATAATGGTCTCAATGCCATCCTGATCCGGCATCAGCAGATCGATGACAACGACGTCCGGAGTCGTTTCGAGCAGCACTCTTTCCCCTTCGCTCCCGCTGCCTGCCGTTCCTACGACTTCACCTAATCCGCCTTTTTCAATAATCTTGTGCAGCATCAGCCTGCTTACCGCATCATCGTCCACAATTCCGAAAGACAGCATGATCTCTACGCTCCTTTTTTCAACGTATCGGTCAATAAGGTGATCACAAAAGTTGTCTGAGAGCCAAGCTCATCAGAACGCAAATGAATATCTCCGCCTAAGGAATGAACAATATCCCGTACGTGAGAAAGCCCGATGCCGGTTGCAGCAAAGCCTTCCTGATTGAATTTCGTCGTGAAGCCAGGCTCGAAAATCATCTCTTTCTCCAGATCAGCAATCCCCGTTCCCGTATCCGAGACCATCAAAATCGTTTCAGCACCACGCCCGTATGCACTTACGTGAATCGTACCCTGATCTTCGATCGCCTCCACACTGTTGGACAACAAATTATTCATAACCGTCAGCAGAGGAAGATAGTGATCCGAATCATAATTGATGCGCAGATCAGTGGTGAATTGAATCCGTTTGCCGATCATTGCGCTGTACCCCAGATTGGATTTTATCGCGAACTCGATGATTTCCGCCAGCCTCATATTCGAGGCGAATTCCCGGTCAAACAGCTTTAATAAGCCGGCAAGGATGCGCTGCGAGTCCTTTTTTACCTCATGGATTTGTTGCGTGATTTCCAAAATCGTGCGGGCATAACTCTTTAGCCCCGAGCCATTCACTCTTTCATATAAATTGTGGCTTTTGGCCGTCAACTGCTCAATCGTTTCCATGGACTTACGCAGGTAGAAAACCTCGCCATATAGTCCGCTGTTCGTATTCAGCATTTGCTCCATCCGCTTCTGCTGCTCACTGTGGAGGACCCTCATCTGATGAATGGTCACGCTGCTGTAGATGCCTACTACAAAGTAGCTTCTTACAAGGGCAGTTACGGAAATATACACTAATTGCTGTGAAAACTTGTAGGGGGTATCGAAAATGACGCTGCGCGCCAGCAGCTCAATCTCATTGGACATGAGATCAATGAGCGATAAGAATAGACCAAGCACGAGGGGATGGAATCTCCCCATTTTCTCTTTCATCAAGCTCATGCCCACCGCAAAAGCCATATAGTACAGCATCGCAGGCAAATGGGTCTGCACGCTCCAGCCAAGCGATACAGCTCCGTGTGTCATGATCCCCGCCTCGATGGAACGAAACAGTAAAACGGTAATGCCGGTAATAATACCTGTATAGATATAAGGCAAATGTTTGAGCAAGAGCAGGCACAGAAGAAAGGTGCTGCTCCCCAGACCGATCCGAAACACTTCGCCGCTGAAGGGCGTTATTTTGAACTCGCCGGCAATGGCCGTCACAATGGCGATGAGAATCATTTGTAGCCCTTCATTTTTCAAGCGTCCCAGCCGATCACCCCCTAGATTAAATCCCATATCTGCTTGCTAATTAGAAGTATACATACGGTAAGAAATAAAGGGCGCACATACGCTGAACCTTTGCGAATGGCCATACGCGACCCTAATAAGGAGCCGCAAATCATCGCGATCCCCATCGGAATCCCGATTCCGTAGTTAATGGACCCCAGCACCATGAACGTAGCCAAGCTAGCTATATTGCTTCCAAAATTGAGCATTTTGGCGTTCCCGGCCGCTTTCACAAAATCAAAACCTAACATAAGAAAAACGAATATAAGAAAGGAACCCGTGCCCGGTCCAAAAAAGCCGTCATAGAAGCCTAAGCCGAAAGCGGCGCCTCCCATTAGAAGGGCTGTCCTGGTCGAGTACTGGCGGAATGTCGAGTTGTTTCCCCAATTTTTCCGAAAAAGTGTGTAGATAGTGATCAGGATCAACATGACGACGACCAACGGCTTAAGAAAATCCGAAGGAATTTGCCTAAGTACCATCGTTCCGCAAACGGCTCCTGTTAAAGATAAAAGAAATAAGCCTTTTACTGCTTTGAAATCGATATTGCCTGAACGCATGAAGGAAATGGTACTCGTCAGGGACGACATCGTGCCAGCCAGTTTATTCGTTCCCAGCGCGATGGCCGGTGGCAATCCTGTTGCCAGAAGAACAGGCAAGGCGATCAATCCCCCGCCTCCCACGACCGAATCGACATAGGCGGCCAGAAACCCTCCAATGATGACGAACAATAACATTTCCCAACTCAAGTGTAACATGATGTCAATAACTCCTCTTTCCGCTCAAATTCTCTACACCATTCTCGCTTCAAATCTTCGCGCCGCTAACGATAATGCATAATTGACTGCAAAATAAAGCACAGCCACGACAAACAGAATTGGTAAGGTATAGCTATAACTTTGTCCAATTACTATTTTCGCATGATGCATCAGTTCAGGCAAGGAAATAACAATGGCAAGAGATGTATCTTTGAGCAAGGAGATAAACTGGCTGACCAGCGGAGGAACCATACGGCGAAGCCCCTGTGGAATCACGATATGCCAAAGGGTTTGGACATAGCTTAACCCAGAAGAACGGGCGGCTTCGATCTGCCCTTTTTCGATGGAAATGAGCCCGCTTCGCACAATTTCTGCAATCATCGCCCCTTCAAAAAGCGTTAGCGCCACAATCGTCGCATTCATCGGGCCCAGCTTAATACCGACATCCGGCAGGGCAAACCGCGCGAAAAAAATGATCAAAAGTAAAGGCAAGTTACGCAGCAACTCTACAGCTACACCTAAAATAGGTGAAACGATGGGTATTTTCGTATAACGAACCGTTCCCACGACGCAGCCTACAAGAAAGCTGAGAATGATGGAAATCAGGGCAACTTTTAGCGTCATGTAAAATCCTTCAAGAATAAACCTCATGTTATCCACAGAGAAAGCATGCAAAATATCCATTCATTCACCCCCTCGCCAGCTTACGTTCTAGATACAAAGCGCCGTAGCTCAGCGGCAGCGTTAAGAGCAAATAAAGCACAGCGACGAAAATATACGTATCAAATGTGGCGTACGTCTCGCTTGCTATCATATCCCCAAAATACATAAGATCAAGTCCCGCAAACACCCCTAGTACCGACGAATTCTTAACCAAGTTAATAAACTGGTTGCTCAGTGGCGGTATAACAATTTTGATCGCTTGCGGAAGGACGACATGCCACATCGCTTGCCCATAGGTCAGCCCGGAGGACCTTGCGGCTTCCGATTGGCCAAGCGGAACTGACATGATGCCGGCGCGGATCGCCTCAGCGATGAAAGCTGCCGTGTACACCGTCAGCCCCAATGTTCCGCATACGAAGCCGCTCAAGGTAACGCCAAGGGAAGGCAAACCATAAAAGAAGACAAAAACGACGAGCAATAGCGGAATGTTCCGAATGAACTCCACGTAAGCCGTACCTACCCACTGCAGGGGTTTTACCGAAGAGATCCGGCATATGGCGATTAACGTCCCCAGAATAAAGCTGCCGATTAAGGCAATGAGACTAGCCCAGATGGTGTTAACAAAGCCCTTCATAAAGATATCAATGTGGTCGGTGAAAATTGAGAAATCCGGCATCGGCTTGTGCCCCCCTCATAGACAGAAGATGGGCAGCTTGCGGCCACCCATCTGATCTTGGTTATTTGGATGGCGCCTCGCCGATCCACTTCTTATAAAGCTTGTCGTATTCGCCGTTTGATTGCAGCTTCTTCAGGCTGTCGTTAACCACGGTTTGAAGCGCTGTTTCGCCTTTCTTCATCGCGATGCCGTAAGGCTCATCCGTGAATGGTTCACCGACAACGGCAAAGTTCGGATCCTGTGCCACCATGCCGTAGAGGATCGCATTATCCGTGGTCAGCGTGTCCCCTTGCCCCGCTTTTAGGGCGCTGAAGGCATCTTGGTAGTTATCGAACTCCAGTACCGTTGCCTCCGGTGCTTTGGCTTTAATGTTTCCAACGGACGTAGCGCCTTTTACCGCCAGTACTTTGGTGCCCTTTTTAATATCGGCAACCGATTTGATTGGGCTGCCTTTCTTCACTAGCAGGGACTGTCCCGCTTTAAAATAAACATCGGAGAATTCAACCTGCTTCTTGCGCTCGTCCGTGATCGTCATCGTGGCAACAATCATGTCGATCTCCTTGTTGTCGAGCATCGGGATGCGCGTTTTGGACGTTACTTCTTTCAGCTCGATTTTCTTCTCATCGCCGAGAATTTCCTTGGCCAGCGCTTTGGCGATGTCCACGTCGAAGCCTTCGACTTCGCCGCCTGTCGGATTTTTCAAGCCGAACAGCTTCGTATCGTATTTGACGCCAACGACCAGCTTGCCTCTGCTCTTGATTTCGTCGAGAACCGATGCCCCGCCTGCCGGCTTGGCTGTGCTTGGTGCGCTCGCACTTGCTGCTGGTGAACCTGCTGGCGTACTGGATGCCCCTCCTGTTGTGGATGTTGAAGCACACCCTGCCAATGCGAATACGGCTGTTAATAAGACGATAAAATTCCACTTTCTAGCTATCATATAAGTTCATCTCCTTATTTTTAATGGTTCAGATCGCGGGATTAGTGATGCAGAACGAATATTAGTGATTCAGAACGCGGTTTAGAAACAGTCGTGCCCGCTCTTCTTTCGGATTGACGAAAAATTCCTCCGGAGGCGATTCTTCGACGATTTGCCCTTTATCCATAAAAACAACCCGATCCGCCACTTCCCGGGCAAAGCCCATCTCGTGCGTGACCACAACCATCGTCATTCCCTCATGAGCCAGCGCCTTCATGACGTCCAGCACCTCACCCACCATCTCTGGGTCCAGCGCCGATGTTGGTTCGTCGAAGAGCATAATTTTCGGCTTCATCGCCAGCCCTCTGGCTATCGCTACCCGCTGCTGCTGACCGCCTGATAATTGCGAGGGATAGCTTCCGGCTTTGTCCTGAATGCCTACCTTCTCAAGGTAGTACATCGCCGTTTCTTCCGCTTCCTTCTTCGGCAGGCCAAGTACTTTCATTGGCGCAAGCGTGATGTTATCGATGACTTTTTTATGCGGATACAGATTAAAATGTTGGAAAACCATCCCAATATCACGGCGCAGCTTGTTGATATCCGTCTTTCTGTCGCTGACTTTACGCTCGTTCACGGTTAGTTCTCCGCTGGTGATCGTCTCCAGTCGATTGATGCATCTGAGCAGCGTACTTTTGCCTGAACCTGACGGACCGACGACAACGACAACTTCCCCCTGCTGGACCTGAAGATCAATTCCTTTGAGCACATGAAAATCGCCGTAATGCTTCTCTACTTGCTGGAATGAGATCAATGGAACCCCCCCTTCACTTAAAAGCTTAACCATGTAAACTATTTGTCATGTTAACTTACACTTGATGTCTTTAAATCTTAATGTCAAACTATGGAATCTTATACAATCCGACATGAGGTAGAAAAAAGATTTGAAATTTTTGTTAAGGCGGGGTGCTGGCCTATAGTATGCTTAACCGTCTCACCTGCGGGTGAAACCATGGGGTTTGGGGTGAGGGCGAATGAGACACGGAAGGCGAGGAATTCGCCTAGGCGGTGAACGAGACAGCAGCGGGCACTGGGCGAGGGGCTCCGCTTGGGTGGCGAGCGAGACAACCGCGGGCGGGCGATTCGACGGGGCGGCGGACAAGACCCTGTAGTTCCGCTCAAATGCTAAAAACAGTCGATTTGGAACAAATATCGTCTTTTAGTTCCCTTATGCTGGGGAGCTATAGCAAAAGGCAGAAAAGACCGTTAGGCATTCAGCCTGACGGTCTATCTATGTTGTACAAAGTACAACAATATGGGCTGAATTTGACTCCGGCGCCCCTCTATATTGTACAAAGTACAATGTTATGGGCTGAAATGTCGATTAATTCAGCCAGTTGGGGTAAGTTCGTTGTACTTTGTACAATGAACTGCGAGATTAAAGGAACGGAGCACCTCTTGTGTTGCACAAAGTGCAATGTAAGAGGGGTGAAGGGGCGCACTCGGCATACGTTAGCTATGAAAAACAGCGTTACTGACTCGGCGCGGGGGCTTTTTACCCCATCCCCGCTGGTTTAAGCTTGTTTTACGACGTTAACGCAGACACGAGACGCTTTCAGCAAACGTTAGCGACGAAAAACAACGTTACGGACTTGGCGCGGGGACTTTTTGACCATCCCCGCTGCGTTAAGCTTGTTTTACGACGTTAACGCAGACACGAGACGCTTTCAGCAAACGTTAGCGACGAAAAACAACGTTACCGACTTGGCGCGGGGGCTTTTTACCCCATCCCCGCTGGTTTAAGCTTGTTTTACGACGTTAACGCAGACACGAGACGCTTTCAGCAAACGTTAGCGACGAAAAACAACGTTACGGACTTGGCGCGTGGGCTTTTTACCCCATCCCCGCTGGTTAAGCTTGTTTTACGACGTTAACGCAGACACGAGACGCATTCAGCATACGTTAGAAAGGAAAAGCAACGTTACAGACTTGGCGCGGGGACTTTTTGCCCATCCCCGCTGCGTTAAGCTTGTTTTACGACGTTAACGCAGACACGAGACGCTTTCAGCAAACGTTAGCGACGAAAAACAACGTTAATGACTCGACCCGGGGGTATTTTGCCATACCCCCGCTGGTTTAAGCTTGTTTTACGACGTTAACGCAGACACGAGACGCATTCAGCATACGTTAGCGACGAAAAACAACGTTAATGACTCAGCCCGGGGGTATTTTGCCATACCCCCGCTGGTTTAAGCTTGTTTTACGACGTTAACGCAGACACAAGACGCATTCAGCATACGTTAGCGATGAAAATAACGTTAATGACTCGGCGCTGGGGATTTTTGCCCCCTCCCCGCTGGTTTAAGCTTGTTTTACGACGTTAACGCAGACACGAGGCGCATCAAGCGTCACCTCTCCGGAACGACGGTGTACGCAGTCGTCTCCCCTTTTCTCCGCTCCACAAGGGTAGGGATGTGTTCAACGCCGCTGATGTCTGTTCGACCATTGTCATGCTTCGTCAGGGTGAGCGACAGAATCATGCCCCGAACCGTGTTCGTCCCCTTCGTCAATTTCGAAGATACGAAATTCCCTAAAGAAGAAGCAGCGACGCGCGTTCGTTCTACGCCGTATTTATCTTTCATCACGGCCTGAGTGACCGGATGAAGCACATGCGGATGTGCCCCTAAGACGACGTTCACACCTTGCCTGAACAGGAAGTCCATCCACTTTTTCTGACCACTGTCCGGGTAGTTCCTATACTCTTTGCCGAAATGAAGACAAGCTATGATAAAGTCTGCTTTATTCTTCATTGCCCGAATATCCGCCTTCATCTGATTCGCATTGAACCGATTAACAAGCCACCTCTGCGGTACCGGTATGGCATTGGTTTTCTCGGTATAGGCTACTATGCCGATACGCACGCCTTTCACATCCACGATCAGCGGCCCTTTCGCTTCTTTCGCAGAACGCGCAGTTCCCGTATGCTGAAGCTTGTGCGCATCCAGCACCTGCAACGTTCGTTTCACCCCGCTGCGCCCGCCGTCCATGCAATGGTTGTTGGCTGTCGTCAGAACATGGAACCCCACCTTTTTCAGCGAACCTGCCAGCTCATCCGGACAATTGAAAACAGGAAGCCCTGTTCTTGGATTTCTCCGTTCTCTGGGACAGTTGCATTTGGGGCGGACGCCGGGAGAGCCCAGCAGTCTTTTGCCGGAGAAGGTCGTCTCCAAATTGCCTAATGCCAAATCATGCGCTTTCAAAATGGGAGCAACTTCTTCGAAAATAGGGTCAAACACATGCCCTTCCGGCCTTTTGGCCGCAGCAATAATTTCACTTTTCATCAATAAATCTCCGACAGCGGCAATCGTAACTTGGATCAACGCCCTCACTCCTCTCTTGAGCACAATATTCAAGAAAAGGAGATGACGCTTGTAAAATAGGCGGCACAGCAACAAGCGCAAAAAGACAGTCCGATGCTCCCCATCGAACTGTCCCCAATTCCAACCCTAATTCAGCAATCCCGCCGGCAGTTTGGCATCCCAATCTCTCGGAATCGGCAGGCCAAGCGCATGAATCGCGACCGCCGCCGTGTCCATAATCGACAAGCCCAGCAAATTGGCCTCGGGATTAACACCAGGACCCCGGCATCCCCAGAAAATGGTTATATCCCGCGGCGCGTCACTCCCATGATTGAAAGCATCCAAACCACCGCCACCGTGGTCGGTTGTGATGATCAGCAAGCTGTCTTCCAGCATCCCCGCCTCCAGCAGCGCTTTGCTGATCTCGCCGATCTGCTTGTCAGCACGCGTAATGGCCTTCAGGTATTCCGTGGAACCTTCCCCGTACCCATGGCGATGGCCAGCAGCATCCACATCATCCAGTTGAACGAACATGAGCTCTACCCCCGGATTTGAACGCAGGTACGCCCCGATGGCGGGAACCAGTTCTTCATCCGGAGCGGCATATTTATTCATGCCATCAATGTCTTCAATTACGCCGGTAATAATGGGTTTCCATGAAACGAATGCGGCCATTGTACTGTCAGGTCTTGCTTTTCGCAATATCCGGAAAATAGAGGGCGCCATAGAATCCACCGGAAAGCTTCGATTCTTTTGAATATGTACATGAGATTCATGCCGATTCGGCACTACACCATGCAAAAGCGATCCCCAGCACTCCCCGCTGTTGGAAGGATAGACGGTGCGAGCCAGGTGTGTTTGCACGCCTCCAGCTAGCAAAATATCCAGATAAGGGGTCTGTGCTTCACGGATGAATGTTCCTGCACCATCAATACCTAGAATAATGACACGTTTGATATCCTTTTTTGATACCATCGTTCTCACGCTCCCCGCTTTACCCTAAATCAGGTGAATCCGTCAGTGCAACTATCGGTTCTTCTGTACGATGCAGCTCGAAGACGATGATTTCATTGCTGCCCTTCCGCAGTAACGGCGCCGGTACATATAACGTACGCTGTGGACCTTTTTCCCAGTAACGTCCAAGATTAAAACCGTTGATCCACACAACGCCTTTGGACCATCCGTCCAAACGGACGAAGGTGTCTCCAGCCTCTTCAACGTGAAATTCCCCACGATAGAAAGTCGGGCGCTCCTGATCCCGCGCGTCATCCTGCTTTACGTTTTTCTCTGAACTCACAAATGGAATTGCATCTACTTTGTCCAGTGGCAGTGGATAAATCGTCCAATCAAACAAGAATTGATTGTTGAAGCGTACGCCTTCTGTAATCCCTTTGTAGTCCTTCAGTTTCGGTCCGTAATTAACGCGGCCCATGTTCTCAACCACGATGTCCAGCCTCGCGCCTTCGGCAGGAATGTCCAGCGAGAGAGGACGCGGGTCCCAACGCTCAATTGTGTCTTGGTAGACACCGTCCAGGAAAACTTGTGCGCGATCGTGCACCTCTTGTAGGTGCAGCTTTTCTCCGGTCCGCGGACCGGATACCTGTGTTGAATAAACGATGAAGCCATAGCTTTGGCCCAACATCTCCATCGGCTCCGGGCACGTACGTTTAACAGGTGTGGAAAGCTGGGCTAGCTGCCCCAACAGATCTGCTTTCTCTGTTAAGGCTACGCGGCCGTAGCTTTTCTTCGGAATAGGCGCCGGGAATGCAGGGAACTCTTTTTCATCCATCTCGAGATAGCGAGCAATCACGCTGCGGACGGCACGAAATTTCTCCGTTTCATCTCCGCACTCTGAAAGAGGTGAATCGTAGTCATAGCTGGTAATCGTCGCCTCGTACTTCTCCCCAAAGTTCGCTCCGTTGTAGAAGCCAAAGTTCGTTCCGCCATGGAACATGTAGAAATTCACAGAGGCCCCTGCGCGCAGCATGCGATCAAAGACATCCGCGACCTCACCCGCATCTCGCGTGTGGTGCGGCTTCAGCCAGTGATCGAACCAACCGTTCCAATACTCCATGCACATGAGCGGCTCATCCGCACGGTATTCACGAAACTTCTCGAACGCTTCCTCTGGTCTGGAGCCGAAGTTAACGGTCGCAAGCGTGCCGGGAACCGTCCCTCCTTGAAGCATCCCGTCTTCCGGACCATCCGATGTAAATAACAAAACATCAACGCCGCGCTTCATCAGACCATCACGTAAATACGTAAGGTATGCCGTGTCGTTGCCGTAGCTGCCATACTCATTTTCGATTTGCATCGCAATGATCGGTCCGCCATTGGTGCTTTGTAACCGGGTTAACCTAGGAATTAATTCATCATAATAACGATCTACTTTCATCAAATATGTAGCATCCATGCAGCGAAGCTTCATATACGTGTATTGCAGCAGCCAAGCCGGCAACCCGCCGAATTCCCACTCCGCACAGATGTACGGACTTGGCCGAACGATCACGTGAAGTCCTAGCTCGCCTGCGAGTGTGATGAATCGCTCAAGGTCCGCAATGCCTTCAAAGTTATAGGCATTTTCCTGCGGCTCATGCAAATTCCAGGGTACATACGTCTCTACGGTATTAAAGCCGCACGCTTTGAGCTTCAACAGCCGATCTTCCCAATACTCAGGGACTACACGGAAATAATGGATGGCTCCGGACAAAATTTGAAAGGGTTCCCCATCTAAAAAAAATTGTTTATCTCTGGCATGTAAAATGGCCACAATGATCCCTCCGGATGATGAGTGCTGTCGGATATTTTTATAAATTTACCTACTCTCATCTTCGCTGAAAGGATCGTGAATCTCCATCGCCAAATGGATCATTTTCTATACCAAATGTGCCAAATGGCGTGGTATGATGGAACAACTAAGAGGACTAATGGGAGGAATGGCGGATGGAACAACAGTTGGAGGATTTGTATCGATTCCCTAATATTATCAATACGCTTCAGGTGACCGGCTGCCATTTTGGCTTGAAGCCTCCAGGGTGGCATTACCCCAGACATCATCACCATTTGTTCGAGCTGCTGTACTGCGTGGAAGGTGAAGTCGCGCATGAAATTAACCGTGATAGGGTGACGATGCAAGCAGGAGACTGGCTGCTGATCAAGTCCGGCGTCAGGCATCAATCCTCCAACACCACTCAGGCGGATTACGGTTTCTTTAATGTACATTTCGATCTCGATGACCCCGAGATTCGCAGCCTGCTCTCCCAGGCACCCTATCGGCTCATCCGGCACAAAGAAGCGGAACAAAGCAAGCTCCGCTTCTACGTCGGCGAACTGGAGGGTGTAATGCAGCGCAACCACACTGATGCCGAGCCCTCATCTTTGCGTTTCGAGGATAAGCTGCTCCTACAGTCGTATACGCTGCTCATCATACACGTTGTGCTCCAGCTTTTTCGTGAACACGGCTCCTCTCGCGGACAAGGAACCGCTGCCGAGAAAGATCCTTCGCTTTTCACCGCCGATATCGCACACATGATTGAAGAGAAGCTCGCGCTCGGTCTATGCGAAGAAGCGACAGTAGCGGGGATCGCCAAGGAGATGAACCTAAGCCGCAGCCAATGCAGCAAGCTGTTCTCTAAGGTGTACGGCCTTTCCCCCCGCCAGTATGTCAGTCAGCAGAAGCTGAAGCTGGCCAAAGAACTGCTCGTTACGACCCATCTGCCGATGACGGACATAGCGGAGAAGCTGGGTTTCCACTCGGCCAGTCACTTCTCCCGCCAATTCCGACGTTGGACCGGCCAGTCACCGAGCGAATTCAAGCCGAGACATCATTCGACGAACTAGTTAATAATGCCATGAGAAACAATATCCATACTGACCGAAACTTTGAAATCCACTTCGGGGTATGTGTGATCCCAATCAAGCTCTTTCCACTCCTTCGGATGGAAAGCGATCATATCCCTTCCGATGCCCAGTGCATCGGAATGCGCCTTCTGGAGCTGCTTGCAGATCCCTTGCGCCTCTTGTGTGAGCAGCTCAGAAAATCGTTTGTTTAACTGCTCAATAAGCTGCTTGTCAATACGATTGTTTTTGGCATGTTCGGTGATGATCGCTTTCAACTTCAGATGCAATTGAACCTGAACTTGTCCGGATGAACTAACCGCAACCTTTTTGCTGCGGCTCGACTGGATGATGTTCAGCGATACGTGCTGCGACACATCGTTTTTGCCCTTCGTTTCTTCCACCTTTCTCGTGACGATACAGACCTCTGCTTTCTTGCCGTTCATCAAAAGGAACAAGGAAGATTGCTCAGGAGTGAGCAGATATCCCGTATACTTTCTCTTACTAAGAAGCCCTACCCCTTCGATGACAGCTTTATCTTTGTCCGTTTCGCCATCTTTGGCGTTTTCTCTCCTTAGAATTGGAATGACACCATCTTTTCCCCGATCATGAAGAAGAGGGTAAATGGAATGTACAGTTACAAACGGAATGACCGTTTCATACTGGGCGCTTTTAATGATTTTGCGCAAGTACTCTCCGGATGTCGCGGACCCGATACGGTTCAAGCGAATCAAGTTCGCCGCTTCACCGTGGACGATAGCCACTTTGGCTAGCATAGGATCGTTAGAGTTGCGGAATGTGGCGTCCAGAAGATTCAGAATATCCGATTTCGCCAATTTATCGCAGATGAGCATAACTTGATTTTTGGAAGTGCCGATGGGCCCTGCAATTTGCAGGCCGATTTTTTTATACAAGGATTCTTGCAGCGTCGGACCTGTTGCCGTCAATACCTCATGAATGGGCACGGTTCTTTCCTTGCCTCCGGGAGATTGGATCGTGACGGTGGTGACGATTTCATTTTTCTCGTTCGTATCCAGAGAGGTTGCATAAATAAGCTGCAAATTTTTCAAATCGGAATGATAACTGCACCCTGACAACAACAAACCAACGATCAGCCAGAATAGAGCTAAGCGAATCACAGCTGCTGTCCCCCTTTTTTGCCTTTTAGCCAAACAAACAACAAGAGTAGAACGGGTAGGCCGATCGCGATGAAGCTCTCGAATTCCGTAACCTTCTGTAAGAGGGCAATCCTTTTTTCCGAACGCCACGCGAAACCGACCAGACAGACTAAGGGAACTAAATAGTATATGGCTTTTCTGTGTTCATTGTTATGAAACCAATATCCGAACCCTTTGCCTGCGGCATACATGTAGCTAATGAGCGATGCGGTCACTTTGACCAACCAGACGGAAAGGAAAATCAAATCCATCCGTTCCAGAAAAGGCAAGGAAATCCCGTTTAAAAAGTAAGGAACAGGCTGCGGGATGAAGGGAATCGACTCGGGACTGAAATTCAGGAAGCACAGCAGAACGACAACCAAAAAGAACAAGGTCGCCATCGTGTTCGCCCACAGTACAGGGGCCAATATACCCTTCTCTTTGGATTGCACATCGGAGGAAAGCACCAAGAAAAGCTCAAAACCGAGGAAAGTGATCACGGAACTTTTCACTCCCGCCATGATGGCTGTCCAGCCCTTCTGTCCGATAGGCAGCAGATAGCGATAATCCATTGTATAAAAGCTGGTAAGCATCATCGCCACCATTAAGATGAGCAGAAAGGTAACCATCGTGTGATAACGCGCAATGATGGCCAATCGTTCTTTAGCAAAATAGATCAATATGACAAAGTTGGCTGCAATAACGAGCCATGGATTCGTAAACGGCAATATCCAGAGCTCGACAAACATCATTTCCATCAGCAAAATCAGACAGGAAAGAAATAGAAAATGGAAGGTGTAAAAGGCGTTGACCACATTCCCCAGCCATTTGCCTAGAATAAGCGGCATAAACTCATAGAAGTTTTTCTTTGGAAATCGTCGGCACAGAGCGGCATAAATGATTAGAAGCACATTGACGCATCCCCCTGCTAGTATGACGGAAATCCAGCCGTCTTCACCGGCAGCTTGATGCAAGACATAAGGGAAAGACAACACGCCGATGCCTACCTGAGTTTGCAGGATGAAAGCAAATAATTGCATTCTGCTCATGACACCCTCCTATCCGAAGCTTTCCTGCGAAAGATTCGCTTGGGGAGCTGTACGAGCGTAGTCAAGATTCTACGCGGTTGGAATGGCGTAAATGGGTAAAAGTAAGGGACCCCGTACGTTTCAAGCTTACTTAAATGCATGAACAACAGTGAAAAGCTGAAGGCTATCCCGGCAAAGCCAAGCAGCAAAGAAGCAATCATGATCGGGAAGCTGACCAACCGAACCGCGAGGCGCATTTCATGAGATGGCAGACTGAAAGAAGCAACAGCGGTCAATGAAATAACGACGATCATCGTTGTGGACACTAATCCGGCGTTGACCACTTCACTGCCAATAACCAAACCGCCGACAATGGAAAGGGTAGACGCAATAGACTTCGGAAGCCGGATCGCCGCTTCTCGCAGCAGTTCGAGCACAGTAATCATAAACAGTGCTTCAATGAGGGGATTGAAAGGAATATTTTCTAAAGAAGCCTTCAAGGAAAAAAGCAAATCAATCGGCAGCACTTCGAAATGATTCGAGACGATGGCAATATAAACCGAAGGAAGGGCCAAACCGATCATGACGCTAATAAACCGGAGAAAGCGAAAAAAAGTCCCGTTCCACCACCGGACATTGAAATCGTCTGCAATTTGAAAAAACATAAAAAACGTTACCGGAAGAACGACCGCAAACGAACTGCCATCTACCAGCAGGATGACTCTACCCTCCATCAGATGGGAAACGGTGGTGTCGGGTCTTTCGGTGTACAACATTTGCGGAAAAGGTGACCACCAACTGTTCTCCAGACGATTCAAAATCTGGCCTGGTGATTTAATATACTCATCTTCATTAATCAGAAGTTTGGCAATCACTTCGTCAACTACACGGAGATCTGCAAGCTCGCTCATATATAACAGCTTAACGACCGTCGGGCTTTGCGCACCTAAGGTGAAGTCTCGCTCAATCAGATTCGGATTCTTGAGCCGTCTGTGAATCAACTGCACATTAACTTCTGCGTCATCGACAAAGCCTTCATGGGAACCGCGAATGACTTGTTCATTCTGCGATTCCGCGATGCTGCGTTCAATACTGGCGCTGACATCAGCCAGAATGATGTCCACTCGCTGATCAAGCAGAATCGCGCATTTCCCCTGCAGCATTCCCGCAGCCGCCATTTCCAAATCGGTGACGATTTCGATATCAAGGATGGGAAGAATGTCCTCCAGAAGCCCCTCTTTGGATTCGAGCAAAGGCCTCAAAACATCCGACTGCAGCTTGTCCCGATTGGTGGCAGCGTTAAGATAAAGAATCGCACCTTGAACGCCCTGCAGGCGAAATTCCCTGGTGCGAATATCGTCGGAAGAATGGAAGCAATCGAAAAGCTTACGCATATTCGTCTTAATCTCTGTAGAGATTTGGAATGAATCTTGTGGCAATTCCATGCTTCTCCCTCCCGCCCGTTTACCATGCGGTTAGTATTTGCCAATTTCTTCATTTTATCCAATAGAAACAAGACGATCATAGCTGATCGCCTTTTCTAAACTGCCCTGGTGTAATCCCCTCATACCGTTTGAACACGCGAATAAAAGTATTGCTGTTCGAGAACCCGACTTTCTGGGTAATATCCGTAATCGTGTCATCCGTGTCCATCATTAATTTCTTAGCCAATTGGACGCGCTGCTTGTTGACGTAATCAATGAAGGTTTCACCCGACTGCTCTTTGATGAAGCGTGACAAGTAGGGCGCATTCACTTCGAATTTTAACGACAGCGAAGTCAGACTCAGATCCATATCTGCCAAATGCTCGTCGATATAACTCAGCACATGATCCTTCAGATTCGTATTATGGCTTTTCTTCTTGGAGTCCACATAATCGCAGACGGTTTTCAAAAATTTATAAATTTCATCTTCAATTTCCGCAAATGATTCACACTGGGTCAATTGTTTAATTAACGCATGCTTCTCCACGGCCAGCTCATTCGGTCCCTGATCCAGATGCTCTATCGCTTTCAGAATCGTACCGATCAGTTCGAACATAAGAAGTTTGCCTAGCTGCAGCGACAGCGTACCGTCTGACACATTCGTGACAATCAGCTCGCTGACCGCCTCCATGGCCTCCTCGTATTGCCCCGTGCGGATATGATTGATGAGCTGACGCTCCATATCGAGCGGATAATACAGCTCATTCTTCGGCCGTTTAATCCGGTCAAACGGAATGATTTGGCTCGGGCCAATGACGAATTTGTACTCTAGCGCCTCTAGCGCCTCATCAAACCCGTGCGGAATTCCAGTCAGCGTCGGATGAATGTCACTGATGCCAATCGTCAGCTGGATGTAAAATTTCCCCTGAATAACTTCCTGCGCCACTTGTGCAGCGTCGATTAAATCCTGCTTCGCCTGAGCTTCATCCTCATGTTGGATATTAACGAGGAAGGCAATCATGCCGTCCACTTCGGTCGTAAACACCGTATGCTTGCGGCCAAGCAGTTCCTCCGTAATGTTTGTCACAATGTAGTACACATATTGCAGCTTGGATTCCGCATCCCGTGAGCCGTTGTCATTGAACAAAGCGGAGTAATCGCCGATATGAAAAAGCAAGACCGCGAAACGGTTCGTCTCAAACCGCAGGTCAAACGAGGCCATTGATTGCGCGAGGGCTGAGCCGCTCTCAACTCTACCTTTGAGGAGCCGCGCCAGAAAGTGACTGCGCAGCACGTCTTGCTGCTTCCGAATGGTCGTATTCGCCGTATCCTGGAAGGCGGCATTTTCCGACATGAAAGATTGCAGCAGCAGAAACTCGTCTTTGCTGTCTTGCATGTTCGATTTAACCTTGGGAGACACCAAGTCCACCATGCGGCGAATCGGCATATAGTGCCTTCGCGTCAACCAAATGGACATCGGACCGCCGACGAAAATACACAGGAATAAGCCTGCATAAATCCAGCTGCGCAATTGGCTGACTTTCGCCGCGTATATTTTTGTAGGCACGATCGAGACATATTTCCACTCATTTTCGACGGAGGAAACGTAAGAAACCGTTACTTCTTCCTTGTCCCATTGCTGGCTAAACGAACCTTCTGCTGAGGACGAAATCTGCGCCAAATCAAGATCGGAAACATGTCCCGGCTCACCAGCGATCATAATCGGCTTGTTGCTGGAGTCCAGAATCAGCACAATGCCGGCCTGGGCTAGCTGAATGTTGGAGATGGCTGATTTCAGACGCTCCGCATTGAGCATGACCACAAGCGTCGCCGGTGCTTCATCCGCATTCTGAATAGGCAGAGACTGCATATACACCATGTCATCTTCGGCTAATTGCAGAAAATTACCGAAGTAGATCTTTTCCATGCTGTCGCTCCACTTTTTAAAGGTAATCCCTTTATTAGGCTCGTGAAGCAATTGGAACAGAAGATCGTCTTGATTCATCGTCGAGGTGGTCACACCGAAATGCTGCTTTTTCATATACACATACAAATCGTTGATATCCCCGTTGGATGCCGCATAGGAACGAAGAGATGTGATGAGGTCGAGCGTGTCGATTTTCACTTGCGAGCTGTTGAATTCCGTTTGATTCACATATTTAATCACTTTCGGGTCCAGAGAGAGCTGCAGACCCATCCGTTTAATATCCTTAAATTGATTATCCAGAGATTGCTTCACCTGGTTCAACAGCGCTTTATTGGAGCGGATGACCTCTGAGTTCAACAAATGCTGCGATTGAAACAGTACCAACATCGTGATGACAATGGGGATACAAAGTATGGTTAAGTTCGAATAAAGCCAAAAAAGAAATACGCTCCGCTTCATGAAAGAAGCCCCTCCCCTACTCATGCTGTATGCGCATTATCCCATCTTCTTCCCCCAATGTACATCTACGATTCTTGCAGCATCATCATTTTTTATTGTTTTCCTGCCCTTAAGCCGAAAACCCAAATAGCCCGCCCTCTTTTCGAACATCCAAAAAGAGAACAGGTTCTGGTTGTATTATTCTTTAATCGCTCCGACCATAACACCTTTTACGAAATATTTTTGTAAAAATGGATAAGCAATGAGGATCGGTAACGTCGCAACCATGATCGTTGCATATTTAATGCTTTCTCCAATCGCTTGCGTATCGTTCGCGTTCCCCGTACCTGTGGTCATCGAATCCGTGCTGTTCTGGACGAGAATCTCGCGAAGAATCAACTGCAGCGGGAATTTCTCCCGATCATGAAGGAACAGCATGGCGTTAAACCAGGAATTCCAGTGCGCAACACCGTAGTAGAGCACCATGACGGCAATAACCGGCATGGACAGAGGAACCACGATCTGGAACAAAATGCGCCACTCGCCTGCGCCATCAATCTTCGCCGATTCCATCAACCCTTCCGGAATGGCTTCAAACGAAGTCCGCATAATAATTAAGTTCCACGTGGATATGGCTACTGGCACGATCAGCGCCAGATAGCTGTTGCCCATGTGCAGGTAATTGTTGATTAGCAAATATGTCGGGATCAACCCCCCGCTGAAATACATCGTGAACACAATGCTGATCATCAGGAATTTACGCAAAGCAAACTTTCTGGACAGGGCATAAGCGCCTAGTGTTGTAAAAAATAGATTAACCGCCGTACCTAGAATCAAAATTAAAAGTGTATTCCCATACCCGCTCAAAATGTTTGGATTCGCAATTACCTTCTCGAAGGCGCTTAAGTTAAAACCTAACGGCTTAAGAAGCAGCCCCGTATGCTGAATTAGCAAGTTTGAGTCGCTGATAGAGGCCATGAACACATAGTAGAACGGGTACACAGTGCAAATAATTAATAAGATCATAAGAATCGCATTACCGATATCGAATAGACGCTCAGTTGCGCTTAGTTTCATCGTTCGTTACCTCCTGAGAGCTTTTCGTAAGAAAAGCCGGCGTCGTAAGATTAGGCTACCACAACCGGCTGCCCGAGAATCGGCGGGATATGCTGTTAGCGCTAATAAGCAAGGCAAAGTTAATCATCGATTGGAACAGCCCCACAGCCGTCGTATAGCTGTAATCATTCCCTTGGGCAAGCCCTTCTCTGTAAACAAAAGATGAGATCACATCCGCCGTTTCATACGTATTCGGATTATAAAGCAGGACAATCTTCTCAAAGCCGACCTCCATCAAGCCGCCGATCCGAAGAATGAGCAGGATCATGATCGTCGGGATGAGCCCTGGCAGCGTTACGCTCCAGATTTGGCGGAACCTTCCCGCCCCGTCAACACGAACAGCTTCGTACAGCTCGGGGTTAATCCCGCTAAGCGCAGCCAAATAAATAATGGATGACCAGCCCAGTTCTTGCCAAATCGATGTGGAAACGAAAATGGTACGGAAGTTCTCCGCATTATTCATGAGTGCTGAATCCTGACCGCCAAAGAACATAATGATCGAATTCACAATGCCGCCGCGGTTTGTAAAATCTATAATCAATCCAGAGATAACGACAATGGAAATAAAATGCGGCAAATAGGAAATCGTCTGTACGATGGACTTGAACATCTTCTGGCGAATTTCATTGAGCAAAATGGCGAGAATAATCGGTGCCGGGAAGCCGAAAATCAGATTATAGAAGCTGATTAAGAACGTATTGCGCAGCACGCGAACAAAATAATAGCTTTGAAAGAAATCTTTGAAATGTGCAAAGCCGACCCAATCACTGCCCCAGATCCCTTTCGCCGGGCTAAAATCCTTGAAAGCGATGACCGCTCCGTACATCGGGAAATATTTAAAAATGAAGAAGTACAGCGCAACCGGCAATACCATCAGGTAGATTGCGCGATTTTTTCTAATGTCGTCGAGTAGACCCCGAATGGAATTCGCCATGTTCTCACTTCCTTATTGATGTATTAAAAAGGGGAGGCTGAGCTCCCCTTACTCCAGCCTTATATTAACGTTTGTTATAACGATCCGTCGCCGCTTGGTAAATCTCAACCGCACGGTCAATGTTCATCTTTTTTACTTGCTCCATCGTTTTATCGTAGTCTTCTACTTTCACAGTGCCCATCACGACTTTCGTGATTTGTTCAGTCAGCAGTGTGCTGACATCATTCAGAATCTTCGCAGACTCTTTTGCTTCATCGGTCGAGAGAACAACTGGCGGAAGCATGACTTTATACGCGTTGTTCGCATATTTGGCATACAGCTTCACTGCGTCTTTCTGTGCTTGCAATTGGTAGTACTGATCGTTGTAACGGTCATCATCCAAACCGGAGAAGCCGTAGTTGGCGATAAAATATTTGGCCATCGCTTGGGAAATCGGCAGGTTGTCCGGATTTTTCAAAATCAAGTCTGTATACTTCGGCTGACCATCAGCTTTTGTATACGTTTGGCCTTCTATGCCAAAGTTTTTGAGCATGGCCCCTTCGTCGCTGTACAAATAGTCGATGGCTTTGACCGTTTCTGCCGCATGTTTATTGGAACTTGTAATGACCGTTCCGATATTGTCATATTCCCATGACGCTTGCACGAACTTCGGCTCGTCGCCTTTTTTCAGAACCGGATACTGCACAGCCGCCAGCTTCGCTTTCGGATCCGTTTTCTGAAGCGCCGGTGTGTAGGTCCCGATGCTGCCGCCGATGAAGCCATAGAATGCGCCCGCCTTACCGGAGGTAATTTTGGCATCCATCGTCTTCGTATCATTCGAAGCGAAGTCTGGATCGATCAGACCTTCTTTGTACCATTTTTGCATCGTCGTTAAATATTGCTTAAACTCCGGCTGGGTAGGACCGAATTTCACTTTGCCTCCATCGATATAGAAAGAGCTTGCATTGGCAATCGTCGACATGCCCGCAACACCATAGGCACCTGCGAAGTCAGCGAAGGAAAGCGGATAGCTTTTGTTCAGAGTGAAAGGAATCACGCCTTTCTTCTCTTTGAAAGCTCTTAGCACCGCTTCCCACTCGTCGACCGTTTCCGGCGCTTGCAAACCAAGCTCCTCAAGCCAATCTTGGCGAATCACCATACCGCTAAACGTCTTGTATTGGCCGTATTCGCCGACCTTCAAGTGGGGCAGCGCGTAAATATCGCCGTTGTCCGCTTTAATTTGCTTGGCAATTTGCGGATTGGCATCCAAGATTTTTTTCAAATTCGGGGCATTTTTCTCAATTAAGTCATTGAGTTTAATGATCGTGCCGTCTTTGAACATTTTAGCGGTTCCACCCTGCACGCTATTCCAGTTCCAAAGCATCGAATCCGGCAAATTATTAGAAGCAACCATTACGCCGTACTGCTGAACGTCATCCTGCGGCGTGTTTCCGGAGGAATGCTGGAAGTCAAACAACACATTCGTCTTTTTCGCCCATTCCTGGACCATAGGAAGTTCGTTCAAGCTTTTGACAACCGCTTTCGCGTTGGGATTCATCGGTGTCCATAACGTTACTTTCACAGGATCTTTAGAAACGGATGCCGTTGTAGCCGGCGATGCGCTTCCGTTTGCTTCTTTGGTTGTACCTGAATTGCCGCAAGCTGCTACTAAGGATAGTACGAGCGCGGAGGCAAGTACAGGAAGCACTTTGAATGCTTTATTTCTTTTCATAGAAACACTCCCCTGGATGATTATTGATCATTTGGCGCTAATGCCATATGCGGATTAGCCTGTGAATGAAGCATACATGGTAAAGGTGGAAGCCGTATATCGCTTATTTTTCAGTCATATTGTTTTCTTAAGAAAGGTCGTCGCCTCTTTTTGTAGCATCTTCATTTTATGAGAATTCCCTGAAAAACAAAGGAAAAATCGCCACCTCCCCGCTATATGCAAGCGGTTCAGTAGCGATTATGAAATGGCTCGGGGTTATTCGCCAATCAACACTTCAATGCCCAACGCTTCGATGGTGTCGATCCATTCTTTCGGACAGCCTGAGTCCGTGATCAGCATCGAGA
The DNA here is from genome assembly GCF_052682475.1 of Paenibacillus sp. WC2504. NCBI lineage: Bacteria > Bacillati > Bacillota > Bacilli > Caryophanales > Paenibacillaceae > Paenibacillus > Paenibacillus sp. WC2504. Next base: position 744,267 of record NZ_JBQZFH010000001.1, on the reverse strand, counting down.
TTTCATCCAGCTTGGCCACTCGGGCGAAAGTCGACATGCCGAATTTGGAATGGTCTGCCACCAGAATCGCCTCCTCCGCCCGCTGCATCATTTTTCGTGAAATGACCGCTTCGGCCAAATGAAAGTCGGTAATCCCATCGGCAAGTGAAATACCGCCAACCGAGATGAACGCTTTGTTCACCTTAAATTGATCCAACATCTGATCCGTAAGGGAGCCCGTGGCCGCTTTGAGTTCCAGACTGACTTCTCCGCCCAAGAAAATAATTCGGCCGCCAAAAGTCTCCATCGCCAAATTAAGGACAGGGACAGAGTGCGTGATCAAGGTAACATTCGTATGATCCTTCAAGTAAGGCAAAATCTCGAGCGTTGTCGTACTGTTATCGAGCATGATCGTTTCCCCGTCCTGCACGATGGAAGCAGCCGCCTTGCCAATCGCCGCTTTCTCTTTCTTCATCATTTGCGTCCGTCTCAGAAAAGGCGGCTCGACAAGCTCCATGCGCATTTTGACTGCGCCGCCGTACACTTTGCGAAGTTTGCCTTCCTTCTCCAAACGATCCAAGTCCCTCCGGACTGTTTCGGTCGAAACGCTGAGGAGCTCAGACAAATGAAGAACCTGTACTTTTCCTTCCAACTCCAAATGATTCAGGATCTTCATCCTGCGATCCTCGAATGTTAATGACATAAATAACCTCCTGCCTATGACCGATGATAGCAATATCGTGATGTTTCATGTTGTTTTCATCTAGTGTATAAGCCGGAGGTTAGCCTGTCAACGCGATGCCAGAAGACGATTGATCTGAATGGATTCGATTGATGGAATGAAAAGTAAATGATTTGTAAATTTCTCATTGACAGTTCCAGAGCGCCGGTTATACAATTGTCAACAAACAACAACATTTTAATAAAAAACCACACGAAAACAACACTCACATAAAAAAATATGGAGGAATACACTTATGCAGCATCAACTGCTCTTTCGTGAAGATCAGACCTTTACGATTACTCAATTTACAGATTTACATTGGATCGATGGCGGCCCCCTCGATCAGAAGACACGGAAACTGATGGAAGATGTGCTGGATGCAGAGAAGCCTGATCTGGTTGTATTTACAGGCGACGTTATCTACACCGGATACGTGACTCCCGGCGAACCCGGATGCGAACAGCCGCTGGATGCGTTTCGGGAAGCCGTCCACGCCGTAGAAACACGCGGAATCCTTTGGGCGGTTGTATTCGGCAACCACGATACGGAAACGATCATTACGCGTGAAGACCTCATGCAAGCCGTGTTGGAACAATCGCATACCGTGACACAGCGCGGCCCGCGTGATATTCATGGAACCGGCAACTACGCGTTATCCATTCAAGGTGCTGACGGAGAAGATGCTGCTGCACTGTATTTTTTTGACTCGGGCAACCAATCCCCCGTGCCGCATATTCAAGGATACGATTGGATTCGCAGCAGCCAAATCGGTTGGTACGTAGACACTTCGAGAAAGCTGCAAGCAGAAAATGCTGAGCATGCCTTGCCTGCACTGGCTTTCTTCCATATCCCGCTTCCGGAGTATAAGCAAGTCTGGGACACAGAAATCTGTTATGGCAGCAAGCATGAACCTGTGTGCTGCGCACCTGTTAACTCCGGCCTCTTTGCAGCCATGGTGGAAATGGGCGATGTCATCGGCACCTTCTGCGGCCACGACCATGTCAATGATTATCGGGGCAATTTGCATGGCATTGAGCTTTGCTATGGCCGTGCCACCGGGTATAACACGTACGGCAAAGAGGGATTTCCCCGCGGCGCGCGGATGATCCGGCTTCGCCAAGGGGAGCGCAATTTCGAAACCTGGCTGCGACTAGCCGATGGCACGGTTGTGAGCGAGCAAGCTGAGCATACGCCAGGCGAATAATTTTACCGATTTTGTTTGGAGATGATGGCTTGGTTATCGTATCAATCTTACTTGTCATAGCTTCCGGCTTAACCCATGCCATTTGGAGCTTATTCACCAAAAGCAGCAACAATAAAAGTGTCTTCCTCTGGTCAATCATTATGGTGACCACCGTGGTTTTGCTTCCTTTTTTGATCAGAGAATTATGGCTTCATCCTTTATCCTTATCTTCTTACGGGCTTCTGCTCTTGTCAGCAGCTTTTCAGAGCGTTTATGCGCTGCTCTTGGCACGCACCTACAATATGGGTGATTTGTCTCAAATCTACCCGATCATGCGCGGTACCAGCACCTTATTCATCCCTATTGTAGGGGTTTTGTTCCTTAGAGAGTCATTATCCATCTACGGCTGGCTCGGGCTGCTCTTTATGGTTGCTGGCTTCCTTGCACTCAGTGGCATCTTCGTGGGTAAAAGGTCGGGAACTGCATCTTGCAGGAATATTAAGCCTTTCCTAATGGCTCTGTGCGTAGGCTTATGCACGACCTGCTACGTCTTCGTCGATAAGCTAAATTTGCAGCATGTTTCGGCCATTTCCTTGCTCGAAGTGACGAATATCGGATTCGTTGCTGCGCTGACGCCGATCGTCATCGCTTCCAAGCAGCTGCGGCTTGAATGGAAGCTGAACACCCGCATTATTTTGCTTGGAGCCATATTGAATCCGGGGTCCTATTTGTTGTTTTTATTCGCCATGAAATATGCACCCGTTGCCCATATCTCACCGATTCGAGAGATCGGCACGGTTTTCGCCACCATCTTAGGCATTGTCGTCCTCAAAGAAAAACAAGGCAAGAAGCGAATCACCTGCTCCATTCTCATCACACTGGGTATTCTGCTCATTGGATTCTTTGGTTGACTTTCTCATCGACGTCCCTTAAGATAAATGTCAGTGAGTACTGACATTGTTTCGGAAGAGGGATTGCCATGAACAGCACCAGCAGCAAGATTGGCAGCAGTGATCGACTGCTTTTATCCGCGCTCAATTTGATTGCCGAAAAGGGCTATAACGGGGTAACCACGCTCGAGATTGCCACCGCGGCAGGCCTCAGCGAGAAGACGTTATTCCGCCATTTCGGCAGTAAGCAGAAGCTGCTTGAAGCGGCTTATGACCGCTATCATTATGCGGAGGAAATGAAGAAGTTGTTCGCCGAAAAGCTGGTATGGGAGCTTGAGACCGACCTGCTGCTCATTACAAAGACCTATCACGAGATTATGAACCGCAATCGGAAAATGATTCAGATCTCGCTCAAAGAAGACGGACAACTGCCGGGATTCCGTGAGCGCACCCAAAAACATCCACAGCAACTACTGGAATTCCTAACTGATTATTTCACCACGATGGCGGAACAAGGCAAAATAATCCCCGATAACCCGGAGCTTCACGCCTTCTCCTTCATGATGATGCAGTTCGGCGCGTTCATGAATGATCTTGACAGCCAGACGAATTACTCCAGTATCAGGTTAGAACCATTCGTACTTGAGAGTGTAAGAGTGTTTACTAGGGCATTGCAGCCCTAGTTTTTTTACCCCCTATATGTCAGTCAGTACTGACAGTCATTTTAAACGGAAAAGGACGTGGTCTTCCCTATGATTAGCGCAGCTCCAGCAACAACATCTGTTCTTGCAGCCGGAACACAGCCAAACAGCAACAAATTAATGCGTGTTCTCATGTTCACTTTAACGATTTCCATGATGACCGGCATCATGTTCAATATCGCCCTACCGAAAATCAGCGAGCAATTCTCGCTCAGCCTCTCCCAAGTAAGCTGGCTGTCCTCCGCTTATATACTCATCTACGCGATCGGCGCTGTCACTTACGGCAAGCTGGCCGACCGCTACACGCTGAAGAGCATCGTCACCTTCGGGCTCCTCCTGTTTGCTGCCGGCTCATTGATCGGGCTCGCGTCGCAAACCTTCGCGATGGCACTCATCGGCCGCTGCCTGCAGGCTGCAGGAGCCGCCGTCATTCCCGCCATTGCGATGATCATCCCGCTGCGGTATTTCGCTCCCGAGCGCCGGGGCGCCGCGCTTGGCATGACAGCCGTTGGACTCGCCTTCGGCAACGCGCTGGGCCCTGTGGTAGCGGCTTTGATCATCAGCACCGTCCATTGGCGGTGGCTGTTCGCGGTGCCGCTGCTGGTTCTGGCGGTACTCCCTTTGTACCGCCGCTATTTGCGCGAGGAGCTGCCTGGGAGCGGCGGCTCTTTTGATTGGCTTGGCGGGATCATCCTCGCCGCTGCCATTGCTTTGCTTTTGATGAGCGTATCCAAAGGATTATGGCTTGCTCTCGGCGCGTTGCTCGCTTTGGCCTTATTCCTTGTTCGGATCAACAAGGCGGCTGAGCCTTTTATTGCTCCGAAGCTATTTAGGAATGCCAAGTACACACTCGGGCTTACAATTTCCTTCCTTGTGAACGGCACCTGCTGCTCCCTTTACGTGCTTAGCCCACTGCTGTTCGCCAACGTTCACAAGCTGCCTTCCATTTGGATCGGCTGCATGATGATCCCGGCCGCCGCTGCAGCGGCTATATTCGGGCGCAAAGGCGGGAAACTTGCGGATGCCAGAGGCAACTCCTTTGTCGCTTATTTGGCCGCTATTTTATTAGTGGGCTGCTTCCTGCTGCTCTCCACTTTCACCGGCGGCTCTCCGCTGCTTATTGCCGGTTTCCTGATTCTCGGCAACGTGGGGCAATCCTTCCTGGTCATCGCCGTTTCCAACTCCGTGTCCAGAACGTTGCAGGCGGAGCAGGTTGGCGTCGGCATGGGCATGCTCGCCATGATCAACTTCATTGCGCAAGGCATCGCAATTGGCGTCTACAGCAAAGCCGTTGATCTTGGCAGTTTTGCGAGCTGGAATCCGCTGTACCGTTATTCCTCCGGCTTTATTTTTAGCAATATTAGTCTAGTGCTTGCCGGCTTGTCGTTTGTGATTTGGGCTGTGTTTTACTTTGTGTTTGGTAGGGTGCGTGAAGGGGATAAAGCCAATCATGCGGCTGGTGCTCAGGGTACTGCGAGGTCTGTTTCTGCTTAGATCGATCAAGGTTATCAATTACGGCTGAGGTGCCATAGACGAGCGCTGCTCGGGCATAGGAGTAGATGAATTACTTGCGCTTAACGCCGATTACTCCTGTTAATTTCTGCAAATCATCCACTTTTACCCAATTAACTGGAAATTCTACCGCTGATATCGCCAAATCTAGCAAGTTTCACGTAGCAATTGGCGATTAAGATGGAGATTCTGCAGTTATTTTGCTCACAGCCACTTTGCAGCACGGATTAGCGGTAGGCTTTCCATCTATTTCCACTGAGGCGCCATAGTTGCAGTTACTCCTAAAAAAAACAAGGACCCCAAGAGGTCCTTGTCTCATTATTCCATTACTCCGTACCGCTACCCGCCGAAGCCGCTTCCCGCATCGCGGACAGTGCCTGGTCCAGCGAGTCACTCCCCGCTGAAGCGGATACCGCACCCGCCATCTCAGCGCTGTACGCCCACCAGCGCACGCGCACATTTGACGGCTCGGACGTTTGCTGCACCTTCACACCGATCCGGAAGGTGCCCTTCTGCGGATAGGCGATCGTGCCGATCTTCACTTCCGGCGTGTCCGGCTCAAACTCCGTGCCTTTGAACACATCGGATGCTCCACCATACACGCGCTCCCCGCTGGACAGGATGTCGGAGAAGGCATCCGCACTGCTCTCTTCCAAGCTCGTGATGATCAAAACGTTGCCCTCACCAAGTCCGTGCACGATCTCGCCGGAGAAAAAGCTTTTCGTCGCTTTCCCGAACGGCGACACCGCAATCTTCGTGAACGGCTCCACCGGAATGTCCACGACACCGCTCACGATGCCGGCAATACCGCTTCCGCCACCAGCCGGAATCCCCAAATCAAACGAAAGCTCACTAATCGCTTTATTGAAATTAACTTTAAATTCCGGCGGCTGCCCCGGTGCCAATGTTTTCACTTTGGACTTCGTTACAAACTGGCCTGTCGTTTCATCGCGGTATTCGCTTGTTCTGGCAAGTCGGTACATGACCGATGAATTGTACACATACTCGCCAAACGGTACTTGCTCCACACTCTCAATGACATAAGTCGGTCCCACTTGAATGAGGCAGATTTTGGCCAAATAAATACAAGGCTCCGATGGAGCTTCCAAGGAGGCTTCCAACGATTGTTTCACAAAATCCGTCATCAAGCGTTCACGAACGGCATCACCGATAATTTGAATTTCGCCGACGGATTGCGCCTGCAGTTCAAGCTGCTTATCGTCCAGCTTCAAGGCAGCCGTGCTCGCCTGCACACCGACCGTCGCCTTCACACCTACGCTGCTATCCGCCCGCAGAAGCACGGTCATTTCGTACTCACTCTCTTGCACATCCTGCGGCTCTTCAAACAAGATCGAATTGCCGTCAATCGCTTCAACACGATCAGCTGCCAGCTCATATTGGAAAGAAATCCGCCCTACGCGCAACGTCTTCTCAAAACGCAGCTTCATCTCAAACAACTGACCCGGATTCACGTAGCGAGGTGTCGTTTGAAGTACACGCACATGCGCGTCCTGGTAGAGCACAATCGTTTGGTCCGTCAAATTCGCCAAAGGCAGCTTCGAAGGTTCCGGCGCATCCTCACGAATAAATAGCCGGTAGCTCTCAAGCACGCGGTTATAATCATTAATTTCATCCGAACGAACGGAGGAATTGGCTACGGCGTGAACGGGCTCTTTTTCCTTTTCATCATAAGCTATGCAGAGGTATACGTTCTTCGCGTATTCGTTGTTGCTGAACCCATCCATCATCGAAAGCTTCAATGTCATGGGGGAAGGGACGACAATTTCCCGGCCTAGCGCATCAATAGCGGCTCCCATTTCAACCGAAACCGACTTCTCATCCACAGCGACGACTTGCAGGCCCGTTAGCACACCAGACCCATGAAGGAGACGATTCATCATTCTTCGCTTGTCATTGAAATACTTTTGCTCGGACTCAAAATCCCTGACCGTCAGCAGCTTTCCATAGAAATACCGATTGCGCTCAAACGGGTAATAGCGTGTTTTTTTCATAAGTATCCCCTCACCTTCCAAGGCTCATTTCGTTCGTTTATTCGATTTCGGAATCCAGTTCCAACCTGGTATGTATATCCATGCGTTTATCGCGATCCACATCGATCAGCACCGTGTTGTAAGGCATCGAGGAACGCTGGTCGAGCGTTAATAACGTAGGCTCAGATAAGTAAGTGTTAATTCCCAGATACGTATGCATATCCGCGTACATCCACGGTTGCAGCACGATCAGTTTGCCTTCGGTATAGGCAGGCTTTTGATCTTCAATGATTTGCTCGATCGTGAGCCGCTGTGCGTCGGTGCGCACCACTTCAGGCTTCAGCATAATGCAGAAGCAGTAAGGATTATCCCCGTATAATTGGGCAAAAAGCTGCCGCAGTTCCGAGGTCTCCTGCATCTGCTTGAATTGAAAATATTCCAGCAAAAAGGGTTCCGTGCCCGTATAAATCTTCAGCATGTTAATCAAACCCTCGCGAGTGCCGCGTAATTTATACAATTCTGGCGCCTGCTTCATCAATTCCCTCAGCTTCTTCTCGCCCCATGCTTCATGATCGGTGATCGCCAGCCATCGGCCCAGCCATTCGAGATAAGTGCCCGTTACCGCATCCGGGTCAAAATGAGCGGAAATATGGTCGATTTTATCCTCCATATCATCAAAAAACGTGCTGAACATCGCCAGAAAACGTTCCAGAAACGGGCTATGCTCCTCATCCTGCTGATAGATCGGCGGCAGATAGTCAATCAACGACGTTCTTGGGTAGTAAACGCGCAGCTTGCGAATGTACGGCGACTTTTGCTCGCTGCCGATCAATTCCATTTTGAACCAGAGATAACGGCCCCTCGCATTCAGCAGCGCATCTTTCGGATTGAGAATCGGCTCTGACCACAAATCGCGGGTAGCTGCGAGCTTTTCGCGCACCCCAATCCCCGGATCCGTCAAGTAGCTTGTATAATTTACGTAGTCGCCATCTACCAACCCTTCACTTTCATCTGAGGCAAAATAGGAAAAGCGAACCTGCGTCTCCTCCGGAATATCGGCTTCCAGTCGTATTTTGTGCCACTGCGTTTCGGTTTCTGTCGTGTCCAGGTCTCCCGAGAAATAAACCGCCTCCGGCAGTTGAGTCCCCTCAAGCAGCATCGTCCGGGCCCGAAGATCAAGCAAGCTAATCTGACCGCTAATTCGGTCAAACACATACAGCCGATTCCGGCTGTCGTGCACTAACGTATCAACTCGGCCACGGAAGTTCGTAACTTTATCGAAAAACTCGCCGTTTCCGAGATATTTGAGAATAAACCGCTCGGTAACTCCCTCTAGTTGTGCGTATCCGCTGTCCCCTATATAGAGATTATGATTCGTATCAATGGAAATGCCAGCAAAGCGCCCTTCCTGCTCCAGTTTAAAATGCAGCGGCTCCCGGCCATCTTCATGGAATACCGTAACGGTTCTGAGGTGCGCATCCAATAAAGCCAAAGTGCCGTCTGCCGCAGCAGTGAAATAGCGCCCCTTCAGTGCAGTAAGTTCAACCGCCTCTTCCATGCGGTGCATGTCATGCTCATATACGCGCACAACCTCGCCGGCCGAGCTCCACTGAAGGATGCCAATCCTACCGCCCTTAGGAACTTCCGGACTTCCATTCATACCAACCGCAATATCCAAAGGAACTGTCGTATAAAACGTATGTTTCGTCGCTAATTTGGAATTGACTGAGAGCGGATAAAGCTCTAGCCCCTGCCACGCATCAACCGCCCACATGGTCTGACCATTGGAGAGGGAATATACAGCAATCCTTCTTTCCGTTGCTTGCTCACTGTCTGCAATGACCAGAAGGTCCGCCATGGAAGCCAGCTTCGCCTGATGGCTGAACAGCCCATGCCCGTGCCGAAATAATGACTCGAGATGGCGGCTTTGATCATCGTAGATCCACACATTCGAGGCCTCGTCCAGCAGAATTAGCTTCCTTCCAGCGCCAACCGTCATTTCATGAATCGGGTGTATGCCTTCCAACTCGTCTGTGCGAACGATGCGATGAATGCTGTACTTCTCTGTTTGCCGAATCGAAAAGCCTTTCTCCTGCATGTCGATGTTGGCTTCATAGCCCTGCTCCCAATCGAGCGGTTTGTTCAATGAAAAAAACGTTTGACCATCCTGCATCGTCCGTCACCTCTTTTCTGTCGTATCCCTGAACCCCGTTACCATGTACACTGTGTTACCTCAACCATGCACTACCTTAAGCCTCCGTACACGGTGTGAAAGGGAACTAGGGTACGCTATTCCACTCATTCAGGACCCGTTCCGCCAACAAAGGGAACTACAGGCCGCTATTTGTACGCTGCTGCTGTATTTAACCCACCTTGGGTGCAAATAAGACCCCGTAGTTCCGCTAACCAGCACATTTCGCAGTAAATCGCAAAAATAAGGGATCATAGTTCCCTCTCAGCGTCCGCCCGTACTGCTCATACACATACACATGCACATACATATGCACGTATACGTGCTCATCTCATGTAACATGCGTTACCAACAAAGCGCTCCTTGCAGCAGCTATAGATCCGTCTGGCTAATCGTCTCCACCTCGTGATTACCGGAGTAGACCAACGCATAAGGAGGGATGTGAATATCGCCGGCGCCATCCTTTTGAAAACCGGTGCCTTCAGCATCCAGCCAAAGATCCTGCACATACACGACACCTTTGATCCGGGAAATAACGCCGTATATATCGCCTTTGTACACCGTCCGGCCGAAACGCCAGCCCTCCGATCCCTGACCGTGATCCATCGGCTGAAGCAGTTGTCTCAGCTCTTGGGTAATGCGGCGCTGCTCGTTTTTGTACTTCGGCTCCATCACAACCACGGCGTGAACCGTGATTTTGATATATTCCGCCGGAATCACGTGAAGCTCCGTCGTCAGAAGCCGGTGTCGATCCAGATGCCCTTTGATCGTTTGCAGAAAGCCCTTGCCTGCTTTCGGCTTATCGCTCTCGCTATAAGGCACGACCGCGACGGTCATCTGCGCCGGCGCTTTGACCTTGGGATAATCCCGCATGCCCGGCTTGTACAGCGGGATCGCCTTCACCCGCGCGACGCGCAGACCCGGCGTCGCTTTGGCGATGCGCTCGTAGTCCTCGCCGGTCACCGCTCTTGTCGGCGTGTCCAGCTCGCGCCGGACGCGCAGCTTGGCCTGCGTGAGCGTCTCCGCTTCCAGGCCGCCCCGCGCCGGGAACGGATTCGTCACGCTCACGCCGTGCTCTTCCGTGAAGCCGGTCACGAGGCCGTCCTTCACGTTGCCCCTCTCACCCCCGCCCGCTTGCAGCGCCAGGAACCGAATATTCGGTTCCGCCGACTTGGGCGGGACAAGCCCCGCTTCGTTATTGCCGAAGCGGATCGTTCCGGCTTCAGCGTCGTAGACGTAATGGCGGTCCGTGGACTTCGAATTATCGAAGTCATCCACGGACTGCCAGTCGTCCCACACGACGCTGCCTCCCCCACGCGGCCAATACCCTACCTGCAGCAGCATGCTGCTGGGCTTGAACGTGCGGCCGCGAGCGACCTCAAAGGTCTGCCCCGGCAGACCTTTGCTGCCTCCAATATAACGGCCGTAGTCGAACTCGGCCGTGTAGGCAATAAGCCGCACCCGCTGCGCACCTTGCGGCGGGATGCTGCCGTTCACCCCGTCGCCGAAGCGCAGACGGGTTGTACGGCGGGCCGAATCCTGCAGCAGCTGACAGACGAGATCCTCCGGTCCGTAGTCCGCAAGCTCAGCGACGATATGCCAGTCGCGCCAACGGCCCTGCTCATTCTGTACTTGCACCGTGTGCAGCCCGCCAAAGGCGAGGTAAGAACTGACCTCGAACAATTGATCAGGTTCTCCCGTACTGCTAAATGCCGTCACTTCACTGAAAGTTTCCTGCTCTGCCGCCTGCACGCTGTTCAGGCTTACCTTCTCAATTTTGGGCGGAAGCTCATAACCGTCCTCCTCCAGTGTACAGCAGATCCAGTAGCGGCTGCGGTCGTCAGCTGGATAAAGCGCCATGGGCGTCATCTCGGAAGTGATGCGGAAACGCACTTCACCGCTCTGTGACAGGTGAACCGTCGTATCGCTTACCGCTTCCACCGGCAGCCAGCTCTCGCTTTGTCCACGCTGACCCTGTCCCGCAATTTGTCCTGCTCCAGCGAACGTCCATCCGACCTTTGCGGATGATATGATGGGTGCTGCCGCCTCATCTTCCCGATGACTCACACGGACCGGATAGCGGTCGTATAGCTGAAAAGCCAAGGAAACCTCTGTTTCCACCGGCAGCGCCCGATCGAACCCAAGATACAGATGTGCTCCTTTGATCGCATCTGATCCAAAGGCATAATAAGCAATCTTCGCCTGATTATTGGATGTAAAATCGCCAGCCGCCGTCTCTGTGCGCACCAGCACCTTCTCCAGCGTCGAAGGCACAAGCTGTACCGTGCGAGCCGTCTCGAAGCGCTGATCCATCGCTTTCAGCGGCGTTCCCTTCGGAAGCACAAGCGGCTGATCCACGTTGGAAAATGCCACATGACAAACAGCCGACACCGCTTCGCGCGGACGAATGCCGAGCAGCTTCAGAAACTTCCGCTCATTCTTCTCCGTAATGCGGTTTAAGTAATACTGCTGCATCTCGGTCATCCATGACATCAACTCCAGCAGCGTAATCCCAGGGTCATGTTCATTCTCATCCGTCCACTCGGGAAACAGCTTGGGAATCGACTTCCGCGCTTCCATCACCATCTGTTCAAACATTCGGTCATCCAAATTAGGGATTGGCAGCACTTGTGCTCACCTCCTTTAATCATCCTATTACAAAGCGTTCACGACCACCTTATGCTTGCCGCTCACAATAATGCCGTGCGGGAGAGCCGGGAGTCGGTTCACATCCAGCTCGACGCGCTCGCCGTCCTCCAGCTTATAAACCGTCATGTAGAGCTTCTCTACATGGCTGATCGTTCGAATCGTCTTCAGCAGCGCATAAAATACAGATGGATGAATTTGCTGACCGATGGCCCAACCTTTGCCGTCGAAGTTCCCCGTCAATGGGTCCAAGAAGTGATTCAGCTTATCCATTGCCTGTATTTCCGTCGTAACGACGGCATCCATGCCTTCAACAGCCACGATGGCCGAAACGGAAATTTCCATATACACCGGCTCAATCACTTGGAGTCGCTCCGGGAAAGCAACGAGACTCGATGCGCGCTCGATAATGTAACGCTCAACTTGTTTCTTAAGCACAGGAAACGCAAGGCTTCCCTGTTGGCCTTCTTTTGGCAAGATGACAAGTGTCATCGCGCCGATCTCTTTTTGCATATAAGCATTTCGATTGGCGATACAGCTCACTTTGGCAATGTTCGGATACGCTTCGCGCGCAAGCCACTCGTAATCTTTGGCTGAGACCGCACGGTTTCTATGCTTCAGCATCTCAGGACCGCGCTGCAGGGCCGACTCCAGCTTCTCGGCTTGGCAGCCGCCAGAGGCCGGCTCCGGATTATACACTTCGCCGACAAATGCGATTGAATCCTGCATCTGATTAATTTCACGTGCTCCTACGTTGCCTATTTGCCCCGAAGTCACTTGATACGTCACTTTGAGCTGCGCCAATCCGCCTTTTGGCGGGTGCATGCCATGAACACCGTCGCCGACACGAATCCGGCCAAACGTACGATCGATCATGTAGTGGCGATCCTTATTTCCTGAATCGGCCATTTGACTTACGGCCACCCAGCGAACCCACAACTGCAGCAAATTGCCCTCCGAATCTCGGCTAATTTCCATCTGTGGCAAGCCAGCTCTTTCGTACTCAGCAATCTCTTCTTCCATTACAAATTCCGTCTCATCGACCCAGACTTCTTCCGAAACGATGCCGGTACGGCTCAGCTGGTATTCCAATTCTTCCAACCCTTTGGCTTCAGGAACTTCTCCGATAATCGTCTCCTGTTGGAGCACCTGAACGGTGTTCATGTAGAGTCCATGTAGCGTTGGAATCTGTATCCGTCCTGTTAGATCATCGTATTTATCGTCTCGATTCACGGCACGAATCCAGAATCCCTCTCGGCCGAACAAAGATTCACCAGCAAAATCAGATGGACCTACGAACTGCACCGTACCACTCTGCGTCAAACCGTTCGTATCGTCGATCACCTTTAGTGTGACCCACTCTGAAGCGTGTCCGGGCATTAAGCCAGCACGCAAATATTCCCACTCTAACAATGGCAAATCCTGCTCAGCAAACCGCTGCTGTTTCACCGAAACATACAGCGAAATCGGCCCTTTGACAGGCGGCGAATCAAAACATAGATGCAGAGCCGGATGGCTGCCCTCTAGCGGCTGAAATGGCTCAAAGCCCCCTTCGAGCTGCTTGCTGTGCCGCGTTCGATCTTCAAATACCGTATTATTCAGCGCCAAACAACGCTCAGCAGGATAAAGACGATCCTCGTATTCATAGGTCATAGAGACCTCATCGATCCACGGGGATAAGTAAAGCGCCTGCGCCACGTACGCATTTTCGATATGTAAAATCCTTGCTCTAATCCAATGGTTCTCGTTGCCGTTCACATAAGTAGCTTCTAGGTCAAGCGGACAGCGGAAGCGAATGTCTTTACGCACTTTCTGCTCCTTCGGGTAATAAAACAGCTTCTCCGCTTCTTTTCCCACCTCAAGACGCACCCAAGTGGTACCATTCCAATACTCCCAAGCGACCTGCAGCACCGTAATATGGACGACAGGCGGCTTATCGAATTTGGACTTTTTCATTACCAATTTCCAATCGATATTTTCCGTCGGCTCCGCTCCAAATCGGTTCTCAATGGCTTGCAGTCCAAAGCTCAGCTTTATATCGCCGTCTTTTTTCGTGAACACTTCCTGGCTGCCGATGTAAAAACTGCCATACAACGCAAACTGATCACCAAATGGATAGAAACCGCTCGGATCCGCAGCAATATCATTGTAAAACATGAGATCTGGCTGAATGCCGCCTTGTTCAAGCGAATCGACATAATCGGTTTTGAACGAAATATGGTCCATGGACAGTTGGCTGTCCGCCAATGTTTTCCCGCCAGGCAGAAGAGGCTTCAACCGACATTGAATCCATCGGCCTTCTCTTCCGTTTACTTCCTTCAGGCCAAGTTCTCCCTCGTGCGCTTTCGAAAGGATGACCCGATTGCCTTTGGCTTTTACTTGGTCAAAAGGCATCCATCCATCCGCTGTGGCATACAACCACTCGGTGAATTGTGGGTCAGCCAGTTGGCTGGCTAACGCCAGCTCTTCGAACCGCCGTTTGGAGTTGCGGAATTCAATTTCAATCTCCGCCGTGCTGGACAAGGTGAAGAGAGCGTTATGCTCCAAAAAGATGGCATGCTCCTGCAAGTTGTCGCCCTGCAGCCGGAAAAGCTTTGTCGGGGCTGCCAAACCTTGCCGGGAGGCGGTCAAAAATTCCTCCGCTATGCGAATAATCTTATCCTGTTTACGGCTTGTCACGTAAGCATCCGTCAGCAGGGCAGGCGTCAACAGTGTGCTGCGGGCGGTTTCATACAAAATATTACTGCCTTCTACTGAAGCAGCAACCTGCGTTCCGGCCGATATAAACACAGACTCTTTCGTTCCCTCGTTGAGCGCAAAAGTTAAATAACTGCTGGCTGGTCTTGCCGGAAGCAGTGTGACATCGAACATGTTGAGGAACGCAATGAGGTTTTTCGTAGGCACCCGGTTCAAACGTTTGATGTTGTCTTGAAACATGTCCGCGAACATAAGGAATAACGCTGAACCCGGGTCCGGGTTCTCAGGCGTAAAGCGCCATTCCGGCGTGTAATAAGGCGCCATTTCCTTCATCTGCGCTATGAGATCCGGTATATCTCTAGGGTCAATTTTGGGAGGTTGCATCGCTCAGCTCCACCTCCTCTCTTGCACGTATGATCATCGTTTCCGCTGCCTCTTTCTATTTCGAACCTTCGTATAAGTAAAAAGGATACACTTGGTTAAACAAGTTATTCGTCGTACGCACCAGATACGAGATGCGAATCATGACTTTACCCGGATCATCCGCTTCCGGCACAGCCTTCACATCCACCTCATGGACCCTCGGCTCCCAATTGCGAATCGCCTCCTGGATATTGCTTTCCAGCAGATGCAGGGAGGTATCGTCCGTTAAGCCAAAAATAAACTCCTGCACGCCGCAGCCAAAGCTCGGACGCATCACCCGTTCTCCCTGGGTGGTGCCCAAAATAACGCGGATCGCTTCAGCAATGTCTTCCTCATATTCGGACATCCGAATTCGCCCTGTCGCAGGGTCGACTTGAATCGGGAATTTCCAGCCTCGCCCCAAAAATGCTTCCGACATCCGTCCACGCTCCTTGGTTTAGTTGATTTTGACCATACTGCCTTTGATATTAATAATGCCGTCTGACTTCAAATCCAGTGTAGCCCCTGCTTTAAGAGCCATCGTTGCGGAGGCTTCTATGTTAATTTGCGTTGATTTAATTTTGATTTCTTTTGAGCTTTCAATGGCTACATCGCCTTTGGCGTTAAGGGTAATTTTGGACGTTTGGCTGACAACCGAAATCTCATTAGCCGATCCGCCTTTGATCAAAATCTTATTATTCCCGCTCTGATCGGCAATTGAAATGCTATCGTCCTTATCCTTCAACTCAATGATTTGGCCTTTTTTGGTCTTGATCGTGATGCTCTCGTCACCGCTTTTATCATTGAAAGATAGTTCATGGCCTGAACGCGATTTGATCATCCGCAGATCGTTCTTCTCCGCCGGCGCCGGCGGTTTGTTCTTCGGATTCCACAACATGCCGATCACGAAAGGCTGACGCAGCTCCCCGAGATGGAAAGCGACTAACACTTCGTCATTCACTTCCGGGATAAAAAGACTGCCCATCTCCTTGCCGCCCATCATCGTGGCAATGCGAACCCAATCCGTTTCGGTTTCCGTTTCTTGCAGGGGCAGCTTCAGCTTCACCCGCCCAAGCTTATCGGGATCGTTATTGTTGGTCACAACCGCGACCATCACACCGCCGATTTTCTGGGAGGCGAAGTTGGCAACACCGCCTAGGGTGATATCGGGAAGTTTAAACATTAGACTGCATTCCCTCCTATCTGAAAGCGCGTCGTATAACCGTCATCATTAATCAGGTGCGTAGCGCCGGTCACGTAATAGGGCTGATCAAACTTTTTGCCTACACCGCCAAGCTTGATATACCGTCCTGCCCTAATTTCCGGGATGCCGATACATTCTCCTGAACCACTGATCAGCTTCATCGCTCGTCTGTTCAACAAGGCACTGGCATACGTTTTGGCCTCCTCCACAGAGGTAACATTCGTATAAACATGCTCGACGAAATCCCCTTTGGCTGCGAGTATATCTTTGCCAGTCTTGGAATTACTGCCAAGCTTCGCAATGGTGGCCGACTCTCCTTCGATCACTTTCAGTTCTTTGTTATCCCATGCCCGTACTTTCACGCTGGTGATCTGCTCGGCAAGATTCATGTCGATGGTTAAGTTGTTCAACGTTTTGCCCATTTCCAGCGTCATTACAGGCGACATCTCGGTTAACGGCTTGCGGAAATACAAGTTCTTTCCTACAACGAAGAAATCATAGTTGACCAAATTAGCTAAATTTTGAATAAAATGAAAGTCATTGATCTGGCTTTGCGCAATCACCGGATATTCCGTCGTCGTTGCATCAACATGAACTTTGGCACCATAGGTCTTGGCGATTTCCTCTACAATATCGCTATATTTCTTTTTGTTCCACGAGCGGGACTTCGTCCCCTTCATCATCAAATACGAGAAATCCATCCCTCGTACAATGAGACCGGGTGAGCCGTCCTCTGGGAAATCAACAACGACGGATGTGATAAATCCAGTAAAAACCGGTGTGAATTTATCCACATAACCAAGACTGATATCGATGGCTTTCCCTAATGTAAAATCCGATAGCCACTGAAAATCATTATTCGTCACATCATAAGCGTTCGTAATTCGGAATGAAAAAGAATCCGCCGTTCCATCAATCGAAGTTTCCACGCGTATCGTGGATATGGCTACATTATCAGAAAGTTTCGCCCCATCAACTGTAATTAAATAAGCTGGCGCGAAAAACTCTTTGTACTTCTTAGCTAAATCATCGTAGGTGAATGTACTGGATTCCAAGCTTAGAGTCGCCATCGGATCAGTCCAATCTTGGGACTGCAATACGTCGTCCCGTTACAACTTTTAGCGGATTATCGATCTGATTGGCTTTGGCAATTTCCCGCCATAAGCTGGGATCTTCATATTCGTGGGCGGCAATCATCCATAGCTGCTCCCCTTGCTTCAACATCTTCTGTTTCGTTCGGTCCGCCGAGTGGCGGGGAATGGTCTGCAGCTGCTCTTTCTTCGTGTGCCAAGAACGAAAGGTAACCTTCAGTTTGGCACGAACCGGCACTCCCGTATCGAGGAACATGGTGAATTGTTGATTCACCTTTTCGACAACGCCTTTGAAGTCCAGAGACCCCCAGACAAACCGGCAAATCGGAGGCGCATGCAGTTCCTTCTCTACATCTAACAGACCGGATATTTTCTTCGTATATTCACGGACGTCGGTCCCTTTTTCGTAGGTGTCAAAATAAAAATCCATGGAGAGCGTGGTCGTCCCACCGCTTACGAATTGGCCGATAGGCATGGACAGACCCGGCACCGTATTCCAAGAATAGCTGTTGCTCGTATCAAGTGTATACTCACCCGGATTAAACAAAACTTGCACATTCTCTTTGCTGTTTCCCTTGTCTACGATAATCATTGCTTTCTTGAGTGCCACAGGTGTCAGTCCTTTCCTCTTCTTCTATGTAAACAGTTATGGTTAAAAGTTAAAGTCCACGCCGCTGCTGTTCGAACTTCATTCTTTTCTCGAGTTCGCGGAACACCTTATCCGCAATCTTCGTGACATCCAGCTGCGGGATCTGCTTTATGAGCTCCTGCAGCTGCTCGCTGCTCAGCTCCGGCGGCGCTTGTGGAACCGGCGCCGCCGGGATTTGGGCCTCATCTGCGCTCGCTTTGGTGCGCAGCCAGTCCATCTCCAGCGGGGCATCCGCCAACGCGCTGTTCGGTACAGGAGCCGCTGGAGCCTGCTTGTGCTCCAGCGTTGGCAGGTGCGAGGCCAGGTGCTCCTGCCTCGCAGATGCGATGCTGCCTAAGCTAGGCAGCAGGGTGCTTGGCGCGCCGCCCGCTTGCGGGGCGCCGGTGCTGGCGGCGGCTCTGCCTAGGGCAGCCGCCTGTGTGAAGCTGCCCGTCCCGTGGGCGGGCAGGAGGTGTACCGCTGCGGCAGGCGAAGCCGCAGCGTTTCCCGCAGGAGCAGCGATGCGCGCTCCTGCGCTGCTCGCCAGCAGCGGCATGACACGCGGTGTCATGCTGGCGGGCTGGCGAGCCATCGACGCGCGGGGCGTGCGCGCGTCTGCTCTTGCCGCTGCTCGCGAAGCGGCAGCGGGCTGCTCCGCCTGAGCGCGTGCTTCTTCCAGCGCGCTCATGGCCCTGATGGTTCGCTCTACGGAATCAGACAGGAAGCTGCCGGCTTCCGACTGATTGAGCGAACCAGATCTTGCGCGCAGCGCGCGTTCGCTTTCAGCGGCTATGGTTTGCCGCTGAATGTGCTCCACTTGCGCACCGCGCCTAACTCCCATGGCAGGCTGCTTCCGCGATTGAATTGCGCTCCCTGCCTGCAGTTGAAGCTTCGCACGTGCCTCTGCTTCCATTAGTCGATGCACTTCGGTTGATCTGCTTGCATCCACCAGATTTGAGCCTAACGTCTCTACTCGGCCTAGGCTAGTTGAAGCTCGCTCATCCGGTGAACCTTTGGTCGCTCTACCTACCATTGAAACTGAAGTTTCCAATTCTCTAGCGGCACTGGAGGGTCTTCTCCGAGCGATTCCAGGAGATGAGTCGCTTGCAGCTGTGGCTGCTGTTTCTATAAATTCTTTAACGTAGACTGTACGGCTAATGCTTTCAGGTTCCATTTTTCTATCCAGAGAAGACTGTCCCTCTCTTTGTCTCCAAATGGCTTGGACAGCCGATACCGGTGATTGCTGTACCAATACTGTATCTGCTTGCCTGTTCCGCAGTATCCCTATTGCCGCTGCTGCCGGTGCAAGACTTGGCCCCATGCTTTTCAAGCTGTTCTCCGTTATTTTGGAAGCAATCTCAGCTGCAAAATCTCCCGAAGACCGGCCGTTTTGAGTCCAATCATTCGATCCTATTTCACTTGAGTCCACTATTAACTGGCTACGTCCAGCTTGTTCATGGGGTAATGATGAATCGGTTGGCTGCTCAGCCGGTTTACGAAAAATCCTTTCAACCATCCGCCCAAAAGTATTTGATCCTCTTGCCTGATCTACTCTAGTACCTTCAGTGGACCGTTCAAAATTCTCATCGACTATGCGCCCATTTCGTCTCTTTCCATCATTTATTGCCGACATCTCGGTAAACATGGAACCTATTTTCGAGATACTGGATTCTGCGATTTTTGCAGATATCTCAGAAGCTAAGTTGACAGGCGATAAGGTGCTTTGCACAACATCAGCATCGCGCTCAGCCACTTGGTTTTCGACATGCTGTTCGAGATGGGCGCTGCTTCGTTCATTACTTGCTGGAGAGCGGAAAATGCGCTCTGCCTCCTGAAGTCGCGTACTTGCTTGCAGACTAGCACGGTAACCGTCAAGCGGACTTGCTGAACCCAATTTCACTACGCTGTTTTCAGCCTTTTTAGCTATATTTGCAGATATCTCAGAAGTTATGTTTGAAGGTTGGTATACACCTTGTCCTGAGGATACAATATCCCCCGCTTTAGGTCGACTTCCCCCGACTTGTTTCACCGAATCCATTGGCCTACCCATTTGGCTTGGTTGACTAATCAGCTGTCTGTTCTCAACATGAGTCATCTCATGCTTCCGCTGATTGCTCTCCCCCCGCAACATTCGCGGTTTGTGAGTCGTCATGGCGGTAAAATCAATTCTATCAGATCTATCTCTAATCAAAAGATTAGGGTTTGTATATGTACTTCCAACAATTGAATCATTAGAAGATTGCTGTCTTTGTTTATGGAGAAGCTGCTGCAGCACTTTTTCATTGCTTTGGATTTTCACAGCTGCTTCTGCACCATTTTCCATGGCGCTGGGCTTTCTATGAATAAGCTTGTGTCCAATCACATGATTAGCCACAGGCTGCTCGGGGTGCTCCATTATGGAACGCTGTCCCATTTTGCCCGCTGTGCGTACCATTTGGTGAACTGCGCTTACTTCGTCAGTGAGCTTCCCATTCCTGAAAATTGCTCCGACATTCCTTGACTCACTATTTCTCTGCCTAATCGTCGGATCATCATCTGCATGATTCAACACTTGTTTAGACCGCTGCCTGTTTCCTTGCTGAAGAGCTTCCGTTTGCACATCAATTTGCACTAAATTCCGAGCTTTCTCTTGCTCCTGCACGCTTTGTAACTCTTGTGTTTTATCTAACTCTTCGGCTCTCTGTTGCTCTTGAGCTTTTTCTTGCTCTTGTGCTTTCTGCTGCTCTTGTACTCTTTCTTGCTCTTGCACTCCCTGCTGCTCTCGTGCACTTTGTTGCTCTTGCACTCCCTGCTGCTCTTGCGTTCTCTCTTGCTCTTGTACTCTCTGCTGCTCTAGTGTTCTCTCTTGCTCTTGCAACCTCTGTTGCTCTAGCGTTCTCTCTTGCTCTTGCAACCTCTGTTGATCTCTCGCGCGCTCTTGCTCTTGCGCTAGTCGTTGATCTCGAACAGCACCTTGCTCTTGATCGCTTACGCTAACTTGCCAATTGGTTTCGGCCTGATTCTGCTGCTTCTGAGCTTCATCCCCGTGACTCATTTGCTCTTGCAAACTCTGCAATTGCTCCTGAAGCTGTGCGGCATGCTGATTATTTACACTCTGCTGGGCAAGCACTCTCTCATGTTCTTTAGCCTGATCTTGCTCTTGTTGTTGCAGCTGTTGTTGTTTTTCCTGTTCCTGCCGCTCTTGCTCCTGCACCCGCACTTTCTCGCGTTCAAGCACCTGCATGTCCAATCGTTCCTGCATGCGTGTTTGCTCTTGCGCTTGAACTTGTGCATCCATCCGTGCTTGCTCTTGTCCTTGTGGCTTTCGCCACACACGTTGTGAACTCGGCGCGCCTCCCCAAGCTTCAGCGCTTGCAGTTAAATTAGCTGTTGCGTGCATAGCAAAGGGAATGGTTGATGTTAAGCGAGACGCATTGATGGCAACAGGAACCTTTCTCGCTGTCAGGAAACCTTTGGATGTTGAAGCCTCTCTCACATCGCTTCCACGAGATGTCGGAATTGAATCTATTGAAGCCGCAGCTGCCGCCTCCTGTGAAGCATTCCTTACTAGCAAACTATTGATAAATTGTACGGTAGCTGGTGCTGTCCCTGTCGAAAAGGGGCCTTCACCAAGCTTTGGCAGTGATTTTGGAAACGATGCCTGTAAGCTTGTAGTTGCCACGTCTTCAAATGCCTGCTGATGCTGCATCTTACTGACCAACCGAGGCTGAACTACGCCATTTAAATATTGTTTGGCTATCTGCAAAACAGAAGGCTGACCGGAACTTGCAATTGTATTTGCATTTGTACTTGCATTTACACTTGCACTTCCATTTGCTCTCGAACTTACCCTTACACTCGGCACAGTAAAAGAAGCAGCACCTTGTTTTTCCAAAACTCCCACAGATGACTTGCCCTCTTGAAACTGTTCGAGTAAACGCGAGGTTTGTTGAATAGCCTCTACATGATTAGCCACGTTAATATGACTGGTCTTAGCTGCATTATTCAAACCAGTGCGAGTTGCAGACTGATCTCCTTTTTCATGGAAGACATTTCTATGAGAAAGGTGGATGTTTTTAAGCTGTATGTTGATATTTTGAGTTGTATGTTGATGTCTGCTTACCACTTGCGACTGCTGTTCCGGCATCGGACGCCGGTTGCTGCCAACCATCCCTATCGAAGCAGCAATCTGCCCAATCGAGCGGTTGATTAACGGTAAGCTTCCTTTATTAACGTGATTAATTAATTCAGGTTTGATCCTTTTCTCATGCGAAAATTCAGGGATCATTTGCGGATCATTTATATGGTTAACGGATGACTTCGTTTCGAGCTGCTTTTTGCTTTTGCGCCCTCTTTTCTTAACCGGCTTCTCAGTCGGCTGCTCATCTTGCAAATGAGCTGAAGTTGCATCCAATGGACTTGAAGATCTGTGCGATAACGCTTGGGCTGCCGGAACCTTATATCCGGCATTCGTCATAAGTTGCTCAATCTGACGAATGGTTTGTTGCTTCGTGATGAGCGGTGCCGATTCCGGATGCTGCAAGCTTTGCAAAAGCATTTCCAACTGGATAACCCATGCTCGATCACTCGGATCTGTTAATGCCGCTAATTGTTTGCGGGTGTGCTTCCCATTTTGTTTAAAAATAAGGGCTAGCAATCCTAAATAGTTGTTTCGCCAAAAACCATATTTGCCAACAATCCCTGTCGCAAATTGATTGGATTCCCTTGCTGTACGACCTGCGGAGCTGCTGTTCGCCGTCGAAGTCTGCCAAATAGCTTTCTTGGCCTTTTTCCTCTTCACCTGGGGTTTATTTGATTGTCGAGATTTCATAAACAATCCCCCTAAGCGTTGTGGCGTTAACTTGCGTCTTCTTTACTTTTTAAAAATCGTCTTCAAACCTTCATGTACCAGCTCGATAGACTCGATTGCTACACTTCCGCTGGTGGCGTTCAAATCCGGTCCGTTCCATTTCACGGGAAAGGCCCCAAAGAAATTCCAACGGCACATCTCCGTTCCCGCCTGATTATGCAGGATAATGGAGCCGTTTTTTCGTTTGATTTTGCCTTGAGTAACGCTATCGTACCAATCCCACAGTTCACTGGAATTGGTGATGCCTCTTTTGAGCACAATGTTCGGATACTTCGTATGTTCGATCATGTAGTGGGGGTGCGAATTGACGCCACCTTCCCATAACGGCTTTACCTCCGTCTCCGACTTCATGCCGGTCACTTCAGAGAAACCTCCAACGATCAGCCCGTCAAGCTCTACTACAAATCGAAATGCGCTGCCAACATTATGCGGTTTGGATATTTTCACTTGTTACTCACCTCTTACCGAACACATCAAACGGATTGTCAGGCTGCTTTTTACCCTCGTCATTCAAATTGCGGTTGATGCGGGAAATTTCCTCGCACCACGTTCGGCGCTCCTTGTGTTCCATTGACATGATTTCATCATGCGTCCAATGAAAATAGTAAGCAATAAAGCCCGCTTCCTCATAGATCTTGTCAATGGGATATCCGGTTATGCCCCCGCCATCTCGTCCAAAAAAGACACGTCCACATCGAACTCATGCTCACATTTCGGACAACTCGTGTGCACTCTCGGCACTTCCATTTCATTAATTTGACGATAAAAATTTTGCAAAAATGCGAGATCCGCCGTAAAAAATTTCTCAACGACTCTTGTATCAATAGCACGCAGATCGCCAAGGTTCGTAATGACACGCGTTAACAAGATAATAGTCAGATAACCGGGGTTTTGCTGAACGCGTTGATCACGCATAGGCAGGATTTCATCTGCAGCTGTCGCTAAGCGCATAACGCCTCTTTTGTGCAGGTTACCATTCTCATCGACATATCCTCTAGGCAGTTCGAATTCGTATTCTGTTTTGAAAGCCATGATGGTTTCCTCCTTATGCTTTAAGCTGAAAAAAAGAAGAGATAGGAACCGGAGACTGCTGCTCCGGCGCCTACTCTAACAATCGTTACTTCGTACGTGTCATACCTTCATGAGCAAGCTCTAAGCTCTCAATGGCAACTTCATTGCCTGTACCTTTGAAGCTTGGTGCTGAGTACTTAGACGGCCATGCTTCAATAACCTGCCAAGTGGCTACGTCGCCGCCTTCTTCGTTGATCGCGATGATCGTAACCGTTTTACGGGAAACTTTCCCTTGAATGGACTCGGACATCCAGTTGTACATATCCATGGAGTCCGTAACTCCCCACTTCAGTGAGATGTTACCGTATTTTGCAAGCCCCGGAAGCTTCCGAGGTGTAATCGTTTCATTGCCTTCACGGTATTCAATTACCGAAAGGGAAGCGTCAAATCCGGAGATTTCACTGAATCCAGCTTGCTGAATTCCTTCTACTTCAATTCTAAATCTAAAATTGCGGTATGGATCCCTACGTTCGCCAGCCATGTTATACCCCTTTCCTAATGTAAGAAATATCTAACGTTTCAACTATTCTTCTCTTGTTTTCTGAGTAATACGGAAGATCACGAACTCGGCAGGTTTCACCGGTGCTACCCCGATCACACAAATGAGTCGGCCATTGTCAATGTCATCCTGTGTCATTGTGCTGCGGCCAATGTTAATGTAGAACGCCTCGGACGGACTTCCGCCCATTAAAGCGCCGTCTCTCCAAACACGCGTTAAGAACGCATCGATGGTACGTTGTACGCGAGCCCAAAGCTGTTCATCATTCGGTTCGAAAACGACCCAGTTCGTGCCATTCTTGATGGACTCTTCAATAAAGATGAACAAACGTCTAACGTTAACATATTTCCACAATCCGTTAGAGGACGTTGTACGAGCACCCCATACGCGAATTCCTTGTCCGGCAAAAGCACGAATCAAGTTAACGCCTTGCGGGTTCAAAATATCTTGCTCGCCTTTGTTATATTGGCAGTCCAGACCAACGGCACCGCGAACGACTTCGTTAGCAGGCGCTTTTTGTACGCCACGCGTTTGGTCGGAACGGGAGTAAATACCGATAACAGACCCTGATGGCGGGATGGAAATATTTCTTTTATCTAATGGATCGAACACTTGAAGCCATGGATTGTACATCGCTGCGTAAGAACTATCAAAAATGTTGCGGTGCGTCATAACGTCGGCAACTTTGGTTTTCTCGCGCGGAATGTCAAGAACAGCGAAACGGCTGCCTAGGTTTTCACAGTGAGCAACCAGAGAAAGCTGAACGGTAGGCTCCGTTACACCAGGAATAGCCATGATGCTGACAACATCGTTGTCGATAAAAGACTGGATTCCTGTACGTTTACCAGGTCCACGGTCTACACCCATGAAGATATCAGGCGTTACTTGTGCGATGGAACCGTTGCTTCCGCCTGACAGGGCGATTTGGAATTTCCCAACGGATTCATCCTCGCCGGAAAGCACCTCGAAAGGAGCGACAGCGCCAAGATCTTTACCCTCCGTCAAATCCTTCACCGTAATGATGTTGGAACGGGAAACGATTTTCTCAATATGATTAGCTGCTGAGATGTTCAAGGATACTTTCTCGTAAGTCTCAGCTTCATCGCCGTAGAATACATGCAAAGTAAATTCGCAAGTCGTCAAAACTTTAGCAGGAAGCAGACCAGCGTCTACAACATCGCCTTCCAGTTCTACAGCAAGCTCAATGATGTTATCTTGGGATGCGATGACTTTACTGTATTGCTTTTTGCCAGCCGCTTCGAAAGCAACAACGTCGCCTACGTTAAAGCCAGCGTTATTTTTCACACGGTATTGCGTTTCGCTGAGCACTTCGTAGATTTGTGTTTTGGCTTTGCTCGATGGCACAACAACGATACGAACTTGGTTGCCCCATGTTCCAGGGTTTTTGGAAGCAATTTGGAGAACAGCGGATTCTTTGTTGCTTTCCGCTTTGTTCGTTGCTACTTTGGCATCGGTTGGCGCTACACGCATAACGTAACAGCGGGAACCTCCGTTTAAGTAGAAATGCTCAACAGCGTAAGAAAGGAAGCGATACTCGCCGAATTCGTTCTCGGACAAGTAGCTGCCGAATAAACGATGAAAATCAGCTACGCTCGTTACCAATTGAGGGACACCTTCAATTTCCCCTCTTTGCGCAAGCCCTATAAACCCGGCCGTACTTGTGCTTGCACCTTCAAGCGGTTGTGCACCGCTGTCAAACTCTTCCACATAGACTCCAGGTGATAAATAGTCAGCCATTGTTCCCCAGTTCCGTCAATATGGCATTCATATCAATTGCGCAGCCATAGACGTGAAACCAGTTCTCTCCTTTCTGCTTGTCATTTTTGTATAGAAGATGGACGTGTCCATTCTACTAATTAGGGTTAGGTCAGACGAATAACGCCAAGATTGGCGGTCGTTCCTTCCGTTACAAGAACTTCCTTCGTCAAATGCTTGTTAGAACCATATGTAATGACCAATGCTGTCTGAAAAGCCGAAACTCGATTGCCACGAAAAGCAATCACAGCCTCTCCGCGTTCTGTAACTCGTGTTTCTTGGACAGGCAGCAAAAGGGAGCCTCTAGCAAACGCTTTAGTCAGCTTTTTCTTCAACCGAAAGCGTTTCTGATGCTCGACAACTTCCGCAATCTGGATGATCTCCTCTGCGGCTTTAGCACCTCGTCCTCGAAGTATGTATGTATCACCTGCAGAAATAACACCTGTAAACGCCCCTAGTGTTATCTCTTCCGCTCCCTTATCCAGTTGTTCTGCCATAACGCGAGCCCTTGCGCACTCTTCGGTTAGAATCGTGGCCTGCAAACTGGCATTACGCTCTGGAGCTCCATCCGCATCCTGAAGCATGGCACGGATGAGTCCAGCCCCTTGGGAAAACGGATAGGAAGGCAGCGGTTTTAACTGAACAACCTCTATTAAATTGTCGGTTCCTATAGTAATTAGAGTCTGTTCTTGAAAATAGTGCTCGCTGCTTACCACAAGACGGTATTCACCGGACGGTAAATCATTAAATATATAGGAACCATTCGATTTACTAATTGCTTTCGAACGGGTGCCTTCTAGAAATACGGTGGTCGTGTTGTTGCCAAGAGGAGTTTGTGAGGTCATGCCATCGATTACGCAGACTACTAAGGATACACGGGTTTTCAATCGTGATACGCGAATATGTTCCACAACCATTGCCCCCTAGCCTTGTATGCGAAAATCGGTTTCCGAAACTCTTTTGGTGGTCTTGATGCGGGTTGAATCAATATTGACAGGTCCCACTGTATAGCTGACAGAAAGCCTGTACGGGGTGTCTGCGAAGTTCCACATATTCAGGATGCTTTCGCCTTTGTGCGGCTCCATCACGATGCGAACTTCTTCGTCTTTCTCAGCAAGCGTTCCTACGGTCATTGAACCTCTAAGAATAGAATGATCATAGAGCACTTGCATGGCTCGTCCCAAAATCCGATGCTCATCGAGCGCTCTGGATTGAAGTTCAGCCGGTGAATGCACCGTCAGCAAGTAGCTGAGATCCACCACCATAGGAGGATATTGAATCTGTGTCGTCCCACGGGCAATCATGTGGGTCTGCCGGTTATCCCCGCTCTCGCGAACGTTGTACAAATAAAGAGATAAGTAGAAATCCCCTTTATCGACAGGCGAAGCAAGCCCGATCATTTCCGGTTGCGGAATGGGATCCGGTGTCATGTTTTCTCTAAGCAGCTTCACTAAAGATGCGCTTACATCGGCAATGACTGAATAATCACCAATAGGAATCACTCCCTGCCTCAAAATACCTATGAAATGTGTTGAAATGGTAGGGAATATGTCACATCGTGTACCTTTTTCTATTATAATTGCAAATCGCTAGACTGACTATAGAAAGTTATATTAATTTCTAATAATCTTCCCATTCCTGTTTGGCCAAAATTTTACCCGACTTCTGAAGCTCATGGCGAATGGATTTAATAATATGCTGCATCCGAATCGGTTCGCCCGCTTCTGCGGCAAGAAAGGCGGACGAGAGGACGACATTCTTAATGTTTCCTCCGGCAATTTCATACCGTTGCGCTAAATATCGGAAATCGACATCATCGCTAAGAGGCGCCGCCGGTGGGAACATGGATTGCCAAATTTTCTCGCGATACTCGCTATCGGGAAATGGAAATTTAATCACGTAGTTGAACCGGCGCAGGAACGCTTCATCAATATTATTTAATAGATTCGTAGCGAGGACCGTGATGCCTTGATACTCTTCCATCTTCTGCAACAGGTAGGCCGTTTCAATGTTGGCATATTTATCATGCGAATCTTTCACTTCCGACCGTTTGCCGAAGAGGGCATCGGTTTCATCGAAGAACAGCACGGCATTGCTAAGCTGCGCCTCTTCAAAAATCTCATGCAGATTTTTCTCCGTCTCGCCGATATATTTGCTAATCACTTGCGACAGATCGACTTTGTAAAGCTCAAGCTGCAAGTCGCCGGCCACCACTTGCGCAGACATCGTTTTCCCTGTGCCCGGCGGCCCGGCGAACAGCATGCTGAGCCCCTTGCCGTAGGCCAGCTTCTTCTCGAATCCCCAGTCGTTGTACACGACGCCACGGTATTTGACTTGATTGCACGCATTGCGAAGCTGATCCTTCTGCTCAGGGGCGAGAATGATATCCGCCCACTGATAGCGAGGCTCAATGCGTGTCGCCTTGCGCTCCAGCTTGTGCTGCACCTGCTGGTAGCACGCTTTATAGAGCGCATCGGTGCGCAGCGCCGCCGGGTTGGCTTCCGCCTGGGGCTCACGCTGCCAGGCGGAGTATCCACGCGCAAGCGTCAGCGCGCGATGAATTTGCCCCGGGGTGAAGCGGAATTTTCCGCTCATCACCCGGGCATCCAGCCCCGCGCTCACTCCGAGCTCGCGCGCGAATACCGTCCAAAGGCGCTCGCGCCCGCCTTCGTCCGGCACTTGCAGTTCATGCTCAAGGAGCAGTCTCTCCTTGGGCTTCCAGTTTAGCCGGCTGTATTTGCCGGCTAACAAAAAGATCATGCCGCCGTAGCCGTCGAGCAGCTCGTGAAACCGCCCGAGCCGCTGCTGCGCCGCAAGATCCGGCTCTTCGGGGTAAAGCTCTTCCAGCCGTGTGAAGCACAGCACGGCTTGGTGCAGGATCGCCTCGCGCACGATGGCGCTCACCTGCTCCTCAAAGCTTGCTGCGTGCAGCAGCACATCCGCAAGATTAGCGATCAGCAGCGGCTTGTTGAAATGGCTGCTGAAGTGCTTGACCTGCAGCTTCTTGCCTGCGCCCGCATTCCCCCAGAGGTGGAATGCGAGCCTTTTGCGCTCAGCTGCCGGCAGTTGCTGCTCCTCGCGAATGAAGCCCTGCAGTCGCTGCTGAAAATCCTCTTGAACGAGCAAGGGGGCCAGCTCGTCGTCCGGATACACCATCTCGACCGCCGGTTTTAGCTTCGGGTCGACCTCCCCGGAATCGAGCAGGAAGGCTATAATTCGTTTGTCCAGCAGCAGCGGCTTAGAGAGCAGCGACTGGCCTCTGATTTCCTGCTCCTCGCGCTGCAGCATGTACCGCGCCAACTTTCCTTCAGGAGCCATGAAAGTTGTTCGCGCAGCCCGCATGTCCTCCGGACTGCTGCATGCAACTTGCAGCGCCAAAGAGATATTAGGCGTCTTACTGGTCAGATCGTCCTGCAAGAAACCGAAGATACGTTCATATTTACGGTCTAATTCCACCGCAAGCCCTAACATGACGAAGCGCTCCTCCATTGCGGAAAGCCCGAACACGGAGGCTGCATACGACAATGGCAGAAATACGCCTGTATTCCGGCTTTCTTCAAGCCTTCCGGCTATGTAAGCTTCCATCTCATGAATGTCCTCCAAGAGAACCTGTTCCTCCTCCAGGAGGTCCTCGTCTGTCTCCTGTTCGCCAATCAGACGAATGAATTCATCTTCGGACACAAACATCCCGCGAAACGAATCCGTCTGCGGATCGGGGGTAAGCTTCTGCCGACGTTTATAGAGAAGCTCCAGCTTTTTATCCAGCAAAACGAGCTCGTCTTTATAATGTTCCCATGCGTGTATATAACCTTGAGCTGCCATAGCCCTCCTGGTGTTTCTATTAATAATTTTCATCGCTTGCCTAATCGGGTGGTTATTCTTTACAATGGTCTCACAAGGCACAAAAAATATTTCCACTATTTGCTAGCATGAAAGGAAAGTGGCCTTTTTCTGATGGAACAACTTCCGGAAAACGATCATATTTGGAACCGAAAACTCATCCATCTTCTATGGTGGATCTTGCTCATCTATGAAGTAGCAGCTATGATCGGTTTTCTCTTTGATATCTATGGACAGCCTACCCAGTGGCTTCATAGCTTCCTGCAATTTCAAGTCATTCCGACTGGCTTGCAGCTTGCCCTCATGGGCGCCGGTTATCTGGCCATTCATTTCCTCAAAAGATACAGTGATTTTATCATGATTATATGGACCATGACCATGGTTTGTATCTATATTATGTGTATCCCTGAGCTGATGAGCTCTTACGAATTAATTAGCATTCCGATTATTTTATCCTCTGTTTATTTTCAAAAGAAGTATATTATTTTCGCTTATAGTTTAGGTCTTGCAAGTTTAACCGCCTTAGTACCTAGTCAGGTGTACAAAGGTTATCTCATTACGCCTTCTGAACTTATCGTTACACTCACCGTTCTATCCGCTACAGCACTTGTCTGCTTCGCCATTATGAGGAAAGGCCGCACGCTGCATGCACAACTTGGAGCCTCCACTCTGCGTGAGCAGGATCTGCTCATTCGCAACGTCATGATTGACCGGCTTTCCAAGGTAGATGCGCTAACGGAGTTGTTCAACCACCGCTCCTTTCAAGAGCACACGGACCATCTCATTTCGCATATGCCCTATGATACGCCGTTGGAGCTTGCCCTGATGGATATCGATAATTTCAAAAAAATCAATGACACTTACGGACACTGGGTCGGGGACGTTGTACTCAAAACGATTGGCGGGTTGCTCAAAGATATGCTGGGGCCAGACGATATGTCGTTCAGGTACGGTGGCGAGGAATTTGCCGTGCTGTTTGTAGGCAAGACCCACGAGGAAGTACTGGCAGTATGCGAATCCTTCATGCAGATCATCCGTGAAACCGAAATCCCGGAGATGCCAGGGCGGCCGTTGACGATGAGCATAGGACTCGCGCCTTATAACCGCAACACAATGAAGAAAGCCTGGTTTCAACAGGTGGATGAGTGTTTATATATCGCTAAGAGAAATGGAAAAAATTGCATTCATACCTATTTATCCGATCCATACACGGGGTAACTGAGGGCGTAAAGCTCTCAGTTTTTTTATATTCGCATACATGATTTTGGTGAAATAGGAAAATAATAACCAAAATCAAATGAGGTGAATAATGATGTGTCATTCCGTATCTATTCTTGCTGACGTCAATGATGTCATGAAACAATTTCGTATCGACCGCCTGCTGTCCTATACCGCTAATCGGTATGAGGTCGTGCCGACGGAGTCGGTTTCCGCTGTCATGATCAATCGAAAGGGCGAGCGTCTTCTGGATGAATTCCGTTGGGGGCTTATGCCATTTTGGGCCAAAGATGCTGTTTGCGGGGAGCGTGATTCAATCTTTACGAACACAGCCTTCGAGCGCATTATCAAAAAACAGCGTTGCATCCTTCCCTGCAGCGGGTTCTATATCCGTGTAACGGAGGGCAAAGAGACCCAATGGGTGAAATTCAAAATGCGCAGCGGCACTTTCGGCATCGCGGGCTTATACGATGTATGGCGGGCGCCGAGCGGCGAGGAGGAGCTTCGCACCTGCATGATGCTGATGACAGAAGCGAACCCGTTGGTCTCCCCTTACCATGGCAGCATGCCTGCCATTCTTGATCAAGAGCAGGCCGATAAATGGTTGGATCCCGACATGAAGGACAGTCGTTTGCTCCGCTCTTTCCTTCGCCCCGTTGATGATCTGCTTATGGTGGCGAATGTGTTGTCTTCTCCGGCAGAGAAGCTGGAGACGGGCTCGGACATCAGCGTATTGGCCTAAAAGAAAAAGCGATACAAGAATGATTCTTGTATCGCTTTTTTGTGTGTTATGGCTGCTGGAGCTGTGTGGCATAGTGGGGGGAACTAAGGGACGCTATTTCAGCGAAACTTGCTGCTTTTAGAGCTGGAGGGGAACTACAGGGCTTTATTTGCCCGCAAAGCTTGAATTTGGCCTGAAATCTGCAAAATAACGGACCGTAGTTCCCATTGCCATGCCAAATGAGCGCTTTTGGGAAAAATAGAGGACTGTAGCTCCTCTAACTCTCGTTGGCGGTGGCGGTATCGGTTGCTATTTCGGTTGCTAGTTGCGATTCGGTGCCGAAATAGGAACCTGCCACTTATTACCTAGAAACTGGCGGCAGCTCGCCACCCTCCCCAATCAAACGCACGCCTTCGGCACATACGCCATAAGGCTCCCAACGGCATGTGGCGCACAGGTGGCCAATGTCCTCCGGCATCACATAACCCGCTACTTTTGAGCAAATCTCCGACCAACTTAGCTCCATCTCCACTTGCAAGCCAAGCTTGGCTACGATTTCTGCATCGCGATCATAGACCGTTCTGTTCTCGCAATGCGGCACCTCATTCGTCGGATAGGCTGCGCATAGATCATCGGGACCAAGGACGACACGAATGATCGTCTCCGGCTGTTCTCGCAGAGTTTCGTATACATGCGTCATATTTTCACAGAAATCCTTGGAATATCCCATTCCCCGGTACCCTAACAAACAAAGCAGATGATGCCCCCGGAGACCGATCGGCTTCGTCATACTTGGACCTTGGGGATGCGGTACAAACCGTACCCGTCCATTTTTACAATAGGCTCTTTATCTTCAACGAGACCAACGGTCGTAGAATGCAGCGCAACATCGATCAACCAGCGCGTGAAATCCGCTACCGGCATCGATTCCATCTCCTGAAGGCTGTAAAAGCCTGCCGCATCCACCTCTACCCCATCAGGCACAGGCTCTCCGCTGACATAATCCAATTCAAAAGCTATGTACACATTATGAATGTTTCTAGGCAAATCCCGCACAGCGACCAGTCGAGTGACCTTGGCTGTAATGCCGCACTCCTCCATCACTTCCCGCTCAATGGTATCTTGGATCAGCTCATGCTGCTCAATATAGCCGCCGGGATTCGTCCATCTCCCCTTGCCGGGCTCTTGCGCTCTGCGTACAAGCAATATTTTCTCATCCTTGGTAACGAGTGCACCTACACCAATACTGTAGTTGCCCCAGTGTACAAAGCTGCACGCCGTACAAGCTCTTCTAATCGTACCATCCACATCGCGCGTCTCCATTGGAGCTCCACATGTCATACAAAACTTTGCTTCCATTCGTCTCATCTCCAAATTCATGTAGTCATCTGTATGTAAGCTTACTGCTTCCGATGAGGGATAGGCAAATCCGATCCCGTTCGTTCTGCGTTCATTGTAACCGCTTTAGGAGATACTATCTGCGCTAGTCTTGTGATATCTCCCAATTGGGCTAATTCAGCAGTGTCAAAAGGCAGAAAAAGAGCCCCCAACTGGACAATGTCATTAAGCTGCTCTTAAAGACATTTCCCAAATGGAGGCCCTTGCTGCAATCTACACCAAAAACATAGCGACAACTGTCGTTACAGCGAGGCCGATCAGCACAGGCAGGAGGTTCCGTCGCGCCAGCTCGAACGGACTAACCCCACAGATGGCCGCTGCCGGAATAAGCGCCCAAGGAATCAACGTACCGCCGCCGACCCAGATGGCGGCTACTTGCCCGAGCGCGGTCAGCACCGCCGCACCGGAACCGATGGCGGTTGCGAAGAGCTGCGCAATCGAGCCCGCGAGGGAGATGCCGGAGAAGCCGGAACCGTCGAGGCCGGTAATCGCGCCCACGACAGTGAGCGTCACGGCGCCGACCGCGCCGTTCAACGGAACGACACCTGCGAGCGCGACGCCGAGGTCGTTCACAATGCCGTGCGAGCCTGCCGGCAGTATTTTACCGAACAGCTCCGTGAAAGCAGCGTCGCCGAGATAAAAGAACGCGGCGATTGGAATCACGGGACCGAAGACTTTGAACCCGAAGACGAAGCCTTCGATGAGGTAGGAAGTCGTTTGCTCCAGCCCTTTGCTGCGATGAGCCAGCAGCGTAACGCCGATGAGAATGAACACGGCGGTTCCACCGACAAGCGCGGTCGCGTCCCCACCTTGCAGATTAAGGACGAACATCGCAATCACATCTAAAGCGAAGAGTACAGGGATGATAACCGCGAGTGTTTTTCTCATTTTTGAAGACATACTGGACTTGGCATCTTGCTCGGAGGAGAGCAGCGAATCCTTGTCCCCGTTACCGCTCGTCACAAGACCGTCGCGCCATGTCCCATTTTTGATATCCCGCCGCATCATCCAGAACGCAGTTACCGTTGTCACAAGCCCCATGACAATAACAAGCGGCACACTTGCCTCCATCACCGCGGTTACCGGCAACCCGGCGGCATCCGCTGTTAATTTGGGCGCCCCTTGAATAATGTAGTCCCCTGACAGCGCGATCCCGTGTCCGAACAAGTTCATCGCCATAGCTGCACCTAATGCAGGTAAACCCACACGTACCGCCACAGGCAGCAATACCGCCCCTATGAGTGCAACACCTGGAGACGGCCAGAAGAACCAGGAAGTTACCATCATGATAATCCCGATGCCCCAGAAAGCAAGCGCCGGCGTCCTTAGAAAATGAGTTAATGGAGCAACCATCGTTTCATTGATGCCCGTGCGAATCAGCACACGGCTCATCGCTACGATGATCGAGATAATCATAATCGTTCCCATCAACTCTTTGGTTGCATAAATAAAGCTGTTGAACACCCCGGATACTGAACCGCTTAGGGTTTCCGTTGCCAGCAAGCCCAGCGCAAAAATCCCAACCACACAAATCATCGTGGTGTCTCTGCGTTTAATTAAAAACGTAAGAATAAAACCAATA
This sequence comes from Paenibacillus sp. WC2504, assembly GCF_052682475.1. Lineage (NCBI taxonomy): Bacteria > Bacillati > Bacillota > Bacilli > Caryophanales > Paenibacillaceae > Paenibacillus > Paenibacillus sp. WC2504. The sequence goes on along the minus strand of NZ_JBQZFH010000001.1, from coordinate 709,474 downwards.
AATACTAGATATACCCAATGAATCGGTAGTAATTGAATGTCCATCGGGATCACGCATCCTCTCTGCCTATGCAGCATTTGGGAGTCCATTTCGTCAATGACAAGGAATAGACTCTTTGGTGCTACATTCTATGCCGGGCGAAGAGTAGGCGTTCGTGGAGAACGGGAGATTGTTGGCGCGTTGTGGTACAATTGAAGAACTATTTTATACATGCAAGGAGAATGCTGAGTATGGCCGGTAACCAACGATTAGTGACGGATTCCGATTTTCAGGAAGCTGTGGAAAAAGGCGTTTTTGTCCGTGTTTTCAAAGACGATCATATTGTCGATTCGAATGCGATCGTCCTTCGTTTCAGCGAAACAACCGTGGTTTTGCAATCGCGTGTTGCTGATTTAGCTTACTATGATCGGAATGAGTGCGAGTTTTTTGAGATGAAAAAAAGGTGATGAACAGCGCAGATTAACGATAGGAAGTCCATCTATTTCACTCTACGGGATAGGCTGACAGATGAACAAATCGAAAGCCCGCCTTCTGCATAACAGGTATCGCCTTCATGACACCTTCAGCCGTGTCTTTCTCCGGATGGTTCATATGCGCCAAAATGATGGAACCGCTCCGGGCCTTAGTAAGCGCATGGTAGACCTGCTCCGTGTTAAATGTAGCTCCAGCGTCGCCAAGTACGTTATAGCCCGCCAACTGAAAACCCAGGTCGTGGGCAATGTCAACGGCGATATCGTCGTAGAAGGCCGTGCCTGAGCGGAAAAATAGCGGCCGCCTACCCGTCCGCTTCTCGATTTCATCGGCGTTCTCCGTTACTTCGCGAATCACATTGCTTACATCTTTGGTTCCTGCGATGCCATATGCGGCTCTGCCATTCACAGAGAGCGGCCGATGCTCGGTCCCATGGTTTTCGATTTCAAACAGCGGGTTCGCCGCCAGCTTGGCAAAAATGTCCGGATTCGCGGCAAGCCATCTCGCATTAACAAACAAGGTCGCCGGAATTTGCTCCTTGATCAAATAATCGATTAACTTCTCATCGTAACCGCTGCCTTCTTTGCCGCCGCAAGCGTCAAAGGTCAGGGCGATCACCTTATCCTGCGTCACCAGATGTGTCCGCACGCCGGGGATGTTCTCGCCCCATTTTGCCGGAACTGCCTTATGATAGCGTTCCACTAAGGTCTGGGCAAGCGAAGGCAACTTTGCAGGTAAGAGTGGTGCGTCAGTTGGCGCTGATATGTCTGTCGGTATTACTTTCGAAGTGGGCACCGGAGTGACGGCGCCTTGCACAACCGGCGCTGCAGATACAACAGAATCCGGCCTTCCCGACACAGCCGGTTCGTCCGCAAGCTTCATCGGCCCTCTCTCCACCCCACAACCTGTAAGCGCTATCAACGCACCCGAAAGAAAAAGGAAGCACACCAAGCGCTTCCTCATTTGTGTTTTCTCCAATCCAGCTTGCTCTTCTCGAGCAAGTGGCCGAAATCATTCTCCAGCCGTTTCTCCTCCGCCTTGCGCGCAGCCTCTGCTTCAGCTCTGGCAGCCTCTTTGCGAGCCTGCTCCTCAGCTTTCATCGCATCAGCCTGAGCCTTCAGCCCCGCTACGATATCAGGGCGCAGCAAATCTTTGAGTGTCGCAGGTTTATCTTGCGCGCTAGGTTCAGCGGTAGTGTTTGACCATTTCTTTTTTGCCATAAAAGGTTCACCTCTGTTCCATTTCTACATCCGGTTTACCCCTTTATTGTACACCTCTACTCATGCAAATGATAGGGCACCGTCGCAACGACGATATCTTTATCGGCTTGCAGCTTCGAGCGAATACGTGCGGCAGACTGGTTGTGGAGCAGGCGGTGCCACCATTTTTTCGGCATGAACTGGGGCAGGATCACCATGATCGATTGCTTTTCCGAAACATGGGTATCGACTCTTTCAATAAACTCAGCCAGCGGCTTCAAAATGGTCCGATAACGGGATTTGAACACGACAAGCCGAACGCCCGGATCCCACTTATCCCACTTCTCCTGCATCGCTTCTTCATCCTCATCCGAAAACGAGACGTAGAAAGCAATGACATTGGGAGATAAAGATTTGGCATAGTTCAAAGACTGCGCTACAACGCGGTGAATGCCCGCAACAGGTACAATGATTACAGGTTCCTTCACGCATACGCGTTCTTGTGTGATATCAATGCGCAGTTGTTTGGCTACATCATCATAGTGATTGCTGATTTTGGTTATTCCCCAAAGCAATAGCGGCGTCACAATAATAACAATCCAAGCGCCTTCACTAAATTTGGTGATACAGAAAATAATAAGAACGGCAAGGGAAACGATTCCCCCTAACCCATTAATAACGAACTTGCCGATCCAGCCAGCCGGACGTTCTCTGAACCATTTGCGGACCAAACCGCTTTGGGCAAGGGTAAAAGATAAAAAGACGCCAATCGCATAAAGTGGAATAAGTGCATCGGTTTTTCCTTTGAAAATGACGAGCAAGATACTTGCCAAAACACCTAACGTTACGATCCCGTAGTGAAACGACAACCGATCTCCCCGATACGAGAACATGCGCGGAAAGTTTTTATCCTGAGCCATAATGGATGCCAAAATAGGAAATCCGTTGAAGCTCGTATTCGCAGCCAATACTAGAATCAGCATGGTGCCAATCTGTGTGGCATAATACATGACGCCACGGCCAAACGCTTGCTCCGTAACCATCGACAAGACCGAAGTATGTCCATGCGGGTCAGGTGCAATTCCATAACCCAAGCTCAGCAAGGTGACGCCCCCGAAGACAATCGCCAATAGTGTACCAAGCGAAGCCAGGGTTCTCTTGGCATTCTTGACAGATGGCGTACGGAAATGCGGCACCGCATCGGATATCGCCTCAATCCCTGTCACGGCCGAGCAGCCGGATGAAAAGGCTTTTAGAATAACAAACAAAGTCAATGAGCTCGTCATCGAGCTGGGAACAACTTGGAATTCATGCATATTCATGGATCCTGTCAGCATATCGAAGATCCCTTTGCCGATCAGCAGTAAAATACACAGGATAAAAAAGTACGTTGGAATCGCGAACACCGTTCCGGATTCAGAAGTGCCCCGCAAATTCAGCCAAACCATCAACCAGACAAGCACTAAGGCTATGGGGACAATATAAGGCACTGTAACCGGGAATGCCGACGTTATCGCCTGCACGCCTGCTGAAATCGAAACCGCAACGGTTAACGTGTAATCAATCAGCAGTGAAACTCCGGTGAGCCTTCCCGACATCATGCCCAAATTTTCCTTGGCCACCATGTAAGCTCCGCCGCCCATTGGATAGGCCTCAATCACTTGGCGATAACTTAAAACAAGAAGCATGATTAAAGCAATAATCGAGATTGCAATCGGCAATGAGAAAGCAAAAGCAGCAACCCCAACAGTTGCAAGCTCTAGCAAAATTTGCTCCGTGCCATAGGCTACCGAAGACAGGGCATCTGAAGACAGGATGGGCAGAGCCTTCCATACCTGCATTTTCTCAGATTCCAGCTCCGCTGATTTCAGCGGTTTGCCGAATACAATCTTTTTCAATGAGTCACTTGTCATGCTGTGAAATTCCTCCAAATAACCTAGTTTTCAGCTTGATTTCCCTTTTTTAGGCGCAAAAAAACACAAGGATAGACCTTGTGCTTAGCCACATGTTCTCCTTTCTCACGACCGCTTACGAGGTTAGCTGACGGGTTCGGGCTGCGAGAAATCTGCCCTAAAGGTAGCTGCCGCATGCGACAAGACACACCTTACTCACCCCGTTGAAACCTATGGTTCCCCCGCTTTTCTAATTAGAAAATTAAGCGAAATATTCAACTGTTAACGTACGAGTTGATACTACTCTCTTATTGGCTCATAGTAAAGGAGAGAATAATCTTAAAAAAGATTATTCCCTCCCCGCATTCATTTGATAATCCGCTTACAATGATGTAATCCTTTCAGTATCTCTGTTTTACTAGCTTATTGTCTGATTCATTAGATTTTCGGGTATTTCAGCAAAATTAATTTCTCACATGACGCTTCCTTGTGGCTTGTTTTTGCTTAAAAATCATCTTTTTGAAGATGAGTGGGATACCGCCAATGAGAAATAAATAGCGGGCATCGATTATTTTTTTGAGGAATGCGGCCAGCCTGCCTTTCACTTTTTTGACCTTCAGGATACCAATTGCTTCTCCGCGACCAAGCGAGGCGACCGTGCCTTTGTAATCGTAGGCAAAAGGTCGTAATGGCTTTCCACTCAGTGAATAGTATAAATTTTTTGCCGTATTACAACCTTGTTGGACGGCGATTTGGGCATTGGCGGGGTATGGCGTGCCTTCCGGGCTCATGACAATCGAGCAATCACCCGTAATAAAAACATCGGGAAACTGCAAGGAACGCAAGTAGTCATCCACTTTGACCCTGCCGCGTTGGACGTGGAAGCCCGCATCTTGCAGCAAGGAATTCCCACGAACACCTCCCGACCAAATGACCGTGCCGGCAGGTATGAATTGGCCGTCTCCCAACAGCACGCCGCCGGGCTCGCATGCCTTGATGGCGGTAGATAATTTATATTGAACCCCTTTGCGGCGCATCACGTCCATGCCGTATTCCACGAGGTCATTCGGCAATCCTGGCGGCAAAGCAGTAGGCGATGCTTCGATATTGATGATCTGAACAAGGGAAGGATCGACGTCAAACATGTGGCAAAGATCAGGAATTCGGTCAGCCAGCTCCCCAACAAACTCCGTGCCTGTAAAACCAGCGCCTCCAACAACGATTGTCAAATATTCCTTATGCTTGGAATCCAATTTATATTTAGCGAACATATACTGTGTATGCTGACGAATGAAGCGAACACTGTTAATGCTGTTAATTGTCATCGCATACTCGCGCAATCCCGGAATGCCGAAGGTTTCCGTCTCACTCCCAAGCCCCACGACCAAGTAGTCGTAGGTGAGGACTTCGTCCGTCAGAACCACCTTTTTTTCCTCAGGTACGATCTGCTGAACCGTTGCTTTGATAAAATGAATTTTCCGCTCATCGATCAGATCCTTAATTGCTACACGCGCATTCTCATGATGATCAGTGCCGGCTGCCGGCATATGCAGATGTGTCGTCATGTAGTGATAGTCGTGTTTGTTCACCAGCGTGACCGCCACTTCATCTGCTTTGATCAGCTTCTGCAGCCTTATTGCCGTTACAAGCCCACCGTACCCAGCTCCCAGAATAACCACCTTCGGTCTACTCATCTGAATCCTCTCCTCCGATTACATCATCTTTTTTCTCTACCATCGTTGGTGAAAAAGATCGACCAAACCATCCAGGGTTGTCATGTGAAAAAAATCACATACTCGTTCAGGGCGTACACATGGTTTGGCTCATCATTAGTATATGTGCCTCTTTCCTAAAAATCACTGGAACATTGCCTAGCTTGGTCAAAAAAGGCTGTGTGGTATGGGGGGCGGGTGCAGCGGCATAAGTGCGCGGGGCGAGGGGATGCGGGACGTAGGGCGAGAGCGCGTGGCGGGCACGTGGCGGACCAAGACATTGAACGGCGTGGCGAGCGCGTGGAGGGGCTAAGGAGTTGGACCGCGGGCTGGCGATGCCTCGCCTCTTCTCATTGGATAAATTCCAATGAGAACTCCTTTTTGAGGCCGGATTTCCGCGTTCCGTTGGATGAAATCCAACGAAGCACGCCGCAACAGCCCACAGGATGCCAATTTCCCCCTACCTATTGGATTTCATCCAACCAAACCAGCATTTTAGCAAGGAAATTCGCACTTTCATTGGATTTTCTCCAACGGGAATCCACCCGTTCACTGCTCACCCTCAGCCTCCAACCTGGTTTTATCCTCTAACCGACGCAAGCGAAAGCTGTTCATGCCCGCCACGCCCAACTCTTCCAGCAGGCCAAAATTCGCCCATGCGCCTACGACAGCTCCAATGCCGGGGACAAGCTGCAGCATTTTACGGAAATCAATAGTGTCCCGATATTCCTGCTGCAACTGCTGCCAATCCACTTGATCCATATAGGCGTCAGACGGCGGAAAGCCGCTTGCGACCTCGTGCCAATTCTTGATCGTGTCTAATAGAGCAGGTTTTTTCGCTGGACTAGAGAACGCGATTTGAAACACATACAGGATAAACAAACGCTCTCTATAGTCCTTCGTGGAGTAGCCATAGGCGTGCGCAAGCTCGAACAGAAATTTCAACTTGATCCCTATCAGAATCGGGAAGTCCGCCAGGCCGAGCAGAATTCCTCCCGCTCCCGTACCTGCTCCCTCGGCAGCCGCAATCTTTTTATAAAGCGACAGCAGTTCCTCTGCTTTCGCATCACTTTCAGCTAGAGAAGCGCCTACAAGCGGGTCATTCTGAGGGATATAGTTCATCCCGAACAATGTCGTCTGAAACATCCCTCTGACGGTGGCCGTGATCGTTTTGTGCACCTTTTCCGGGATGAGCTTATTGATGTTTGTGGAGACGGATTTCGAGGCTTTTTCAAGCAAATTTGGGGTTTTCTGTTGACGTATTTCCCAGAGCTTCACTTTACGCAGCATTTGCTGCTCATAGATGGTGTAATCAGAAAATTTCATGCTTGTCACCGCCGTCCGAGTTTCTTAGTCAAAGTATAGTATACGGGGCTTGCGTCCTCAAGATTCCCCCTCGATCTACAGCCGCCAAGCACAAAAAGAGCAGCTCCTCCAGAATGAGCTGCTCTCTCCCTATTAGTAACGCATAACGATCAGCACACCAAAAACAACTACGCTCCAAATAACGATCAACGTGTCCTTGGGCTGCCAGCTCAGTGTGCTTTTTTTCAGCAGCTGCTGCTTGCCGTCGATTTTTTTCATTTCCATCGCTACGGTCATTTGCTCAGCTTTGTGAAACATGGCGAGGAGCAGCGGTACAACCAGCGCCGGGATATCTCGCATGCGTACCATGCCGGGTCTGATCGCTGCTTTGCCTCTGGCCCTCACTATCGCCGAAAATCGCTGCCACTCCCGCAAAATAAGCGGGATGAACCGAAACAAGAGCGAGACTGCCAAAGCAAATGACTCCACCGGCAGCTTCATTTTGCGAAAAAAAGACAGCGCCCAATTCAGTCCCTGCACAAGCTGACCATACGGCGTAGACACGGCCAGCCAGTAGCCGGCCATCAGGATCAGGAACAAGCGCGTGAGGACGAAGCCCGCGCTCCACGCGCGCTCTGACGCGAAGCCAAGCGGGAATGGCCCGTCGGCCGTCCTCCACTCCAAGCCGGCCAGCACAATGGAGAGGAACATGAAGATCACGAACGGGACGGCGATCTTCCAACTGCCGCGAATCGCGGCGCGTGGAAGCCCGAGGGACGAAAGGCCCAAGAGCAGCGCAGAAGCCGCGAGGCCGCTCCACACCTGCAGCTGCATCGTTCCGATGACAAGCAGCAGGTAGAGCAGCCACTTCGCGCGCGGATCCCGCGCTAGCCACGCGGCCTGCGGCGGCGCCGCTGGCGCAACGCGCGCGGGCTTCGGCGCTGCCGCTTGCGGCGCCGGCCCCGGGCTTGCGCTGCTGCGCTCGCGCAGCGCCTGCAAGATCGCCGGCGCAGCCAGCTCCGGCGCGAGCAAATCCGGCGCGATGGCGATGCCGCGTCGCGCAAGGGCTTGAGCGGCCTCCACGCAGCTCGGGAGGCCGACACCCGCGCGCGTGAGCAGCTCCGGCGCGCGGCACAGCTCTGCCGGCGACCCGTCGAAGACGAGCTCGCCGCGGTCTAACACGAGGACACGGTCTGCCAACGGCAGGAACGTGTCCAGGTCGTGCGTGGCGATGACGTAGCCGCCACGCTTCCTTTCGCGAATCATGCGCAGCAATTCGCGAACGGCCGTCGCCTCGAGGCCGGCGGTTGGCTCATCCATGAGGAGCCAATCCGGCGCCGTGGCGAAGGTTGTCGCCAGCGCCAGCCGGCGCTGCTCGCCACCGCTTAGGCCAAACGGCGAGCGTTCCAGGGCGAAGACGCCGCGGGGGTCGAGGTCGGCGCAAGCGGCTCGGATGCGGTGCTCGCGCTCGTCCTCCGCAAGCCGGTAAGGGCGCAGCGAGTAGGCGAATTCCCCGCGAATGCTGCTGGCGAACAGCTGCTGCTCCGGGAATTGAAAAATCAAACCCAGCCGCAAAAGATGCGCTTGGTCTACCTTTCTTTTATGCCACAAAGGCTGGTCATCAAGAGTAATAACTCCTGAAGCTGGCTCCAAAATACCTGCCATGACCTGAAGGAGCGTCGATTTTCCCGAGCCTGAATGTCCGATTAATACTGTAACGGAGCTGTCTGAAAGCTCAAAACGGATATCTTTCAACAGCTGCTGACCAGGATCGTCCGGGGCGTTGACTTGAATATTTTGCAGGGCTATAGACATGAATTTGCCACCGCCTCTGCCAGCTCATCCATATCCAAGGGAAGCAGGCGAAGCTCACAGCCGTACTTTAGCAAACCGAAAGCTGTCTTCACCACATAGGGCGAGTCGAGACCTAACTCGGTACATGGCGACCTCTCTAACGACTTATCTTCACTCTCTCCATAAAAGAAAGCCCGGGGTCCCCCATCAAACGTGATCCGTCCGTCACCAAACCCGATGACGCGCGTCGCATCCGCCACTTCTTCCAGCCGATGCGTAATCCATACAATGGTAGTACCTCGCTGATGGGCTTCGCGCACAGCCTGTCGGACTCCTTGTCTTGCCGCTGGATCCAGCATCGCCGTTGGTTCGTCCAGTACCAAGATTTCAGGCTGAACCGCAAGGGCAGCCGCCAAATTAACCAACTGCTTTTGCCCCCCGGATAAAGTGGAAAGCGCTCGTTCGAGCGGGAGCGACAAGCCCACAGCTGACAAGCTTTGGAGATACCAGGCTTTGCGTTCTTCTATTGTTAAATCCTGTTTACCAGGCAGATAATCGAATTCCTCTTGAATCGTTTCTCCTACGAACTGAGCATCCGGCAATTGAAGCACGCCTCTAATTTGCCCAGACTCATTGCGGATCAATTCACCGCTTGAGAGGGGACTTAAGCCCAGTAAACTGCTCGCTAAGGTGCTTTTGCCGCTGCCATTCGGCCCGATGACGACCATCCATTCACCCTTATGAATATCTAAAGAGACGTCCGACCATACCCGCCTCCCTTCTTCCGATTGTGTTCGATAGACGACGGAGGCATTCCGCAAAGAAGCCACAATTTCTCGATTTGCCATATATAAAATGTCCTTCCACTTTCATAAAAGATGTGCTATGATCTGAATGATTTATTGTTAACCATTGATATAAATTGAAGTTGACAATACATAAACAATAACAGAAACAGGAGCGATGGACAATATGAAACTCACTTTGCGCGGCGTTGTTTTCAGTGCACTTTTTGCAGCAATTCTTGTCTTATTCAGCTTTGCAAGCATCTCACTACCTTTTACACCTGTCCCTATTACTCTGCAAACGCTAGCGGTTATGCTTGCCGGCGGCTTGCTCGGAGCACGTTACGGCTTCTTCAGTATGGCTCTCGTTGTGATCCTGACGGCAATCGGGTTTCCTCTGCTTCATGGAAATGGAGGTTTAGGCATCGTGCTCGGACCTACGGGTGGTTTTATTATGATCTGGCCGTTCTCCGCTATGCTGATTGGTATGATCCTGCCGCGTGTTCGTGTGAAAGGCTTTATGGGCTACCTAGCTGCCTTCCTCGTGCTTGAGATTTTCGATTCTCTGCTTCTTTACCTTGCCGGAGTTCCGTGGTTGATGTACAAAGTACCGACTTATACGTTTGCAAAAGCGATGGCAGCGGCTTGTTACCCCTTCCTCATCGGGGACGCGATCAAAGCTGCGGTTGCTGTGCTGATCATTGTGCCGGTTCGGCAAGTGTTTTCCCCAGAGCGGCTTACCGGGTCCTCTTCGCACAGCGTTGTGCAGCGTACGGATGTCAGAATGTAAACATCTAATGCGGTCCCTTAATCGCAAATCGTTAAATTACAGCCTTGCTGCTCATTTCTTTGAGCGGTGAGGTTTTTTTATGCTTGCTTGGCATGTAGTGATGTGATTTTTACGTTTTTGTAATGTGCAGGTCTGATTTTTTATTCGATTGTAATGCTCTGACGTGTAAGCTTGATCTTGTAAGCAGGCACGACGCAAGAAGTACCATGCAGACGCATGGACATGAAGCAAAAAGCAACTATGTAAACCTAGCAACGCCATTATATTGAATAGGAGTGTTATAGATGAAAAACAACAAAAAAGTAATCGCCGCTTTGACCATTACAGCAACTGTAGGCTTGTCCGCAATTCTACCTTTCAATGCTTTGGCCGCGAACCCTTTCGCTGATGCCGCAAATTCTTCCAAAGTACAAGCTGCTATTGAACAATTGGCTCAACAACAAGTGCTTTCCGGATATGAGGATCATAGCTTTCTTCCTGATCAGGCTGTAACTCGCGCTGAAATCGCCAAAATGGCCGCACTCGCTTTACACGTCAACGTGGACACAGCAGCAACGACTACATTTAGCGATGTAACAAAAGGAGATTGGTTCTACACTTACGCTGCTGCCCTTGAATCTGTTGGAGCTATCTCTACTACTAACGGTCAATTCCAAGGCAGCTCTACAATCTCTTCCGAGCAGTTGGCAGACGTTATTGCGAAGGTGTTAAAAATTGATGCTGCCGCAGTACAGCAATTACCGAGCTATTCGTCATTGACAGGTAACTCCGTGACACGTGGTCAGGCCGCTCTACTCATTTTCGAAGCGCAGCAATTAGCTCCTATCCATGTGACTAAGCTGGTGGTTTTGAACGCAATTACCTTGCAAGTCACCTTCTCTGCACCGATTCCTACGGCAGAATTAGAACTTGAACCTGCGTCCAAAAACTTTGTTTTTGACAATGGTTTGGCTATTAACAACGTTCCACGTTTAAAAACAGGTTCCACTTCAACGTACATCGTTCCAGTTCCAACACAAAAAGCCGGCACGACCTACACACTAACATATAAAGGTGAGCTTGCAGGCACTTTTACAGCGAGCACAGAGAAAATTGCTTTGGATTCCACGCAGCAAGTGGCCAATGACGTTTTTGAGGTCGAGTCCCATTTGACTGATGGCGTAGCGGACTACGGTTATGTCATTGCAGCCTATGCCAAAGGTCGTCCAGGTGCCTTTATCGTGGATGAGAAGAACCAATACAATGGCATGACCTATCAAATTCTTTCTTCGATGCGGAACCGTGTGGTGCAAATTACGCCTGAGGGAGGTGCACCGATGACGGCCACCTATTTGCCTTTCACACAGGCAACGGATGGTCGTCAAGCGCCTAAATTCCTTCTGCCTAACGGCGAAACGTTGAAGCCGGGCGTGACTTACACAGTTTCTGCGGACTGGGCTACTTTGAAAAATGCTACATTTACAGCGAAAGACATCGCGCCGCTAACGATTCAATCTTCTTCCGCAGTGGATGCGAAAACGATTAATGTGGCCCTTTCCCAGGATCCAAAGGATGAAATCTTCGTTTCACGCCGTGTTACTTTGACGGGTACAGACGGTACTGTACTGACAGCAGAATACACGATTACCACACGTAAAGGTGCTGTAGGTACTTTCGCTCTGCTAAATAACGGCCAGCTTGTGCCGGGTATGACTTATACTGTCGCTCCAGAAGGCAAGTGGGCTACGGCTGCGGGAGTAAGTTTGACTGTAGCGAAATAAATTTTTATGAAGCGTATTGGGAAGGAGTACCTTGAATGAGGTGCTCCTCTTGTTCTACCATTCATTCCAATGAGGTGATTGATATATGCTTTTCAAAAATCGTGCGTTATTCTCGATGCTGACGTTAGTTCTTTTCATGGTTGGCTGCAGTTCGCGTCCTGCGCCTGTTGCGATACCAACTGCAACGCCAACGCCAACTCCTACACAAACGCAAGAACCAGCACCAGCACCATCAACAACACCTACAACAATGCCTGCTCCTGAACCGCCTGTGTCAAAAGGGAAATCAAGCCTACTCGTAACTCACTCCAAGAGTGATTATATGTCTTTCCTTGATCCAGCCACGGGTCAATTCGAAAAGCTGACGGTTGGCAAGGCCCCTTTTGCCATTGCTGAAGGTCCTAACCATCTCGCCTACATATCCACCGCGGAAGGTGTTGCTGTCGTGGATACGCAGCAGCGCAAACGTGTTGCGTTAGTACCATATAAGGCAGCTGACGCCATCGGCAAGCCTCAATTTGGTGAATACCGTCCCGGCGGTATGGGAATTGCCGTATCTCCTGACGGCAAATTCGTCTATGTCGGTGTGTACGTGACTGGTGGTGGCAGAGGGATGAAAAGCCAACTGGAGATCATGGATGCAGAGAAACTCGCCATGACAGGCAGTGTCGCTGTTGGCGTTCGGCCATTCGATGTGGTGACTAGCCTTGACGGCAGGGAGGTCTACAGCATCGATCACGATTCCTACTCCGTGACCGCTGTCGATCCTTTGCAGCTCAAAGCTCGCACGCTGGAAGTAGCTCCCTTCGGCAAAGGCGGCTTCGAGAAGCCGCATTACGCGGCGGTTCGTACTGATGGCCGCCTGCTCCTGCCGTATCAGGGGCGAGGACTGGTCGTGCTTGACCCAACTAGCGGCAAGTACGAGACAAAGCCGCTGACAGGCAACACGCACCAAGAGGGTGTGGCCCTGACAGCGGATGGTAAGCAGCTGCTCATCGTCGGCATTGGCGCTGCGGGAAGCGTAACCGGCAAGCCTAACTTGACGGTGCTCGACGTCGAGACGTACGCCGAGAAGATAATCCCGCTGGAGCGGATGCACCAAATGGTCGCCGCGAGCGCGGATAGGCGTTACGCCTACCTCACCGGCGGTGTCACTTATGCAGATACTGGTTGGAACGGGATGACCGTGGTAGACCTCGTCTCTGGCGCTGTCCGCGACTTCGTGGTGCCGGATTATCCGCTTGATGTGCAACTGCTTTCGGAGTGAGACTCTCGGCCAACTTTTGCTGCACCATCCACACTTTCTTCCCCTGAGACGGCCTATTCGGTTGTCTCGACCGTATCTAGCTACTTTTCTTGAGGTGAGACAGCCTTTTGTACGCTCTCGGCCAACTTTCGCTGCACCATTCACACTTTCTTCCCCCGAGACGGCCTATTCGGCTGTCTCGACTGTATTTAGCTACTTTTCTCGAGGTGAGACAGCCTTTTGTGCGCTCTCGGCCAACTTTTCTGGCACGTCTGTACTCATCTTCAACCGAAACTGCCTCCCGGATGGGAACTACAGGGCGCTATTTCTTCGAAAAGCACCCAGTTTCGAGCTGAGAGGGAACTACGATCCGCTATTTGCACCCTTTCGAAGGGAAACCCAGAAATTCCGTGCAAATAAGGCCCTGTAGTTCCTTTCCCGGCTCCACCCCCTCCATAATCGTCAAAATAGAGGACCGTAGTTCCCTCCCTCACCAACATCAAACAAAAAGCCCCCTCATCTGATAACAATCAGACAAGGGGGCTTCTGCGTTCACTCCTGCTTCGCCATATAACCTACCCCCGGGTAGGTTACAATCAGCTCGGCAGCAGCGCCTTCCGCTGCGCTTTTGATCTTCTGGCGGATGCGGGCGATGGTGACCCGCAGGTACTCGACCTCGTCGCGGTACTCGCTTCCCCAAACCTCGCTGAGCAGCTGCTCATGGGTCATGACTTTCCCCGCATGCTGCAAAAGCAGCGCAAATAAGTTGTACTCGGTCTCCGTGAACTTCACCTCGGTGTCGCCCAGCCAAATACGGCGCTGGGCGAGGTTCGCGGTCACAGGGCCGAGCGTGATCTCGCTCGTGGTGACCGGCGGTGCCATGCGGCCATCCATGCGCCGCAGCACGGCATTCACTCGCGCGAAGAGCTCGTCTAAGGAGAATGGCTTGGTCAAATAGTCATCCGCCCCGAGGTTAAGCCCCTGCACTTTGTCCGCTCCATTGCTGCGCGCGGTCAGCATGATGACCGGAACGCTGGAGTAGGAGCGCAGCCTTTTTAACACATCGAATCCGTCCATGCCCGGCATCATCAGATCAAGCAAAATTAAATCCGGATCGAACTCCTCGGCTTTTTCCAGCGCCTCCGCCCCGCTTTGGCAGGTCAAGGTTTCAAAATCCAATGATTTGAGATTCGCCGCAATGAAACGCACAATTTTCGGTTCATCATCGACGATCATGATTTTCTTCTTGTTCATGTCCGTTCTCCTCCCCTAGAAACCTCGGTATGGAGAGAGTAAATGTGCTTCCCTCACCAAGCTTGCTTGCCACATGGACTTCTCCGCCGTGCGCATCCATGATGCCTTTGCAGATCGCCAGCCCCAGCCCTGTCCCTCCGGATTGACTTCTCGAAGAAACATCCACCCGGTAGAACCGGTCAAATAGTTTGTCCACGTGCTCCGCAGCGATACCAATGCCATTGTCCTGCACATCTAAATAGACAAAATGCTCATCCGCATGAGCCGAAATTCGGATAATCGGGTGCTGCGTATTATACCGAACGGCATTGGTGAACAAGTTCACGAGCACCTGCTCCATTCGCAGTTTATCTACATAGATTAGCGGCGTATCCTCCGCCACGTTCACCTCAAATTGCGTATGCATGTCGTTTGCCTGCTGTGGAAGTCTTCGCATCGCGCTTTCGACAACGGCCTCCACACGTAGCGGCAGCGGGTTGATTCGCATTGCGCCGGAATCGATTTTGGAAATATCCAGCCAGTCGTCAATCAGGTCCTGAATACGCCCGATATCCTCGTGAATGCCTTCTAGCAGCTCTTGCTTAAAGCTTTCTTCCCACTTCGCATCGACTCGTAGCAGCGTTTCTACACTGCCGCGTATGCTGGTGATGGGCGTTTTGAACTCATGGGAGGCGAGTGAGATCAGATCATTTTTCAAAGCATCGATTTCATGTTCCTTCGTCATATCGCGCCACACATAACCTCGGCCAAAAACCCGTCCTTCTCTAGCCACCTGAAAAGCCGATACCATCATAAAACGTTTTTTACCCTGACCACTTTTTACCGTAAAAGTCCCTTGTACCCTCGGCCCCGCCGTCAACTTCTCCAGTTCATCCTGACGTTCAGGCAGCAGCAGCGCAATACGATCAAACAACGCCGATTCCTGCATAATCGCCAGCTCAGGCATCGGAATAGCGAAAATTTCAGCCATCCGATGATTGGCATATACCACTTGATGCGCCATATCGATCAATACGACGGCATCGGACATGCTCTCCAGCACCGCATTCAAAGTCGCATGCTCATCCTGCAGCCGCTGGGTCCTCTCTTCGACACGGTCCTCCAACTCACTGTTGAGCTGCAGCAGCGCGCCTTGATTCTCTTTGATCTGCTCCGCCATCTTGAAGAAATCATCTGCCAGCAATTGCAGCTCCAGAGGCGCCCCTTGCGGAACGACCTTGCTGTCCGGCTCTACGAATGTTCCTCCTGCCAGGCGTTGGGTGTATCCAACCAAAGCATGGATGGTGCCATTCAACCTTTTCGCCAAAAGACTGCCGAGCAGCACCGTCAAAATAAGCGTAACCACCAAGAGGAAGATCGTAATACTTAGCGACTCTGTAAAAGCGGCATTAACCGCAGCTTTGGATTTGCTCACCCAAACGATCCAATCGATATCGGGGATGGCTTTGTAAGTAATCAGTTCTTTTTGCTTGGAATTGCTTAATGCATAGGTTCCTTCGCCTTGCTTCTGACTCCGTGCGTCTGCAACGACTGGCTCCTGCGATAAATCCGCCAACGTTGCGGTCAACGCCTCATTCGGATGATAAATGGGCTTGCCAGCATGATCCAGTACCACGGGATATGCTTCTTTTCCGTAATCGTACTTCGTCACAAGCTCTTTGATGGGCGTAAGCTCCAGCACAGCGAGCACAAAGCCATCAGGCTGTTTATTACCTTTATAAATGGGTACTGCGATGGCGACAGCCGGCTGGTTCAGCCCTTCCGGTCCGATGAAAAGCGAAGAGATGATGGTGTTATGGGCGGTCTGCACCCGTTTGGTGTAGTCCCGATCTTTCACATCTGTACCGATCAGCGAATCATTGGCCGTGGTATGCGTAGCCTTAATGAAACCATTTTGATCAACCACATAAATACCTGAGAAACCAGCCAAGTTCTGCTGCAGCGATTGCAGCTTTAACGTCAAGCTCTCGCGCGTCCGAAAGGCCGCATCCGAGGCTGAAATCGTGGCCGCCAGCGTTTCAACCGCATTGCGGTGATAGTACATATAATCCTGCACAGCGTCCCCCAGACGGTAGGTCGTCAGCTGCTGGTTCCTATTGGACTCCTGCGTAATATGCGTTATTTGATAAACCTGAAAGGTGCCAAGAATCAGAACCGGAATCATTGCCATGATAGCAAACGTTACCGTCAAATGTGATCGCATGGAATAATGCTTCAAAAGCGTTCCCCGCCCTTCCTTGATCTCTCTATTTTATCATTAGAAAAAATGTAATGAAAATGAAATGTGTTTTTCATCTGCTTTTAATGAACTGGGCCTATAATAAGTCTCAACCCCCCTTTAAAATATATATACTTAAGACCTGCAGCCCGTTGCTGTGGGTCTCTTTTTTTCCTTCCAGCTGCTTGGATCCCAAGTATGACCTTGCTATAATGTATAGATACTAAACAAAAAGGGCGGCTGAACCATGAACCAAGATCTCCTCATCACGTACAAATTTCGCGAAATTAAAAATGCCCTCTCCTCCTATTTGACGCAAGTGCTTCCCCATTTTCACATTTCACCGATCATGATGTATGCGTTAGAGTTTCTTCGCAAGCATCCGGATTGCATCGCCGTTGATATGGCCAATGAATTTGGCCTAACTCGGGGAGCGATTACCCAGCTGCTGGATAAATTAGAAGAGCAGGAGCTAGTGATTCGCAAGCCTCACCCTACTAGCCGCAGAAGCCTGTTGCTGCAAGTAACGGACAAAGGAAATAAGCTGATAAACGATATCTTGGAAGCGTATAATAACAAAATTGAACAGCTCTTCACGCCATATACCGAAGATGAGCTTGCGCAGCTCAAAAAGCTATTGGAGAAGCTGCCGCTATAGCACGAAGATCCCGACCTTACTCATGTTGGGATTTTTTAAATGACTTGACTATTCTGTTGAATTAACATACTGTATAGTTATTAAACAGTTTATTACATTAACATTTGGAGTGGTGAATGATGAGCAAAAGCAAAGTTATCGCGATTACCGGCGCCTCCTCTGGCATTGGGTTAGCGACCGCCCTGAAATTTGCAGAATTAGGCTGGACGGTTTATGCTGGAACACGCCATGTAGAGCGTGATCAAGAGCAGCATGGGCACCGTGCGAATCTTCATTTTATAGAGATGGAAGTAACAAGCCCTGAGTCGCTGGAGAAAGCTTTTGCTGTGATCGACCGGAATCACGGTTACATGGACGTCCTGTTCTGCAACGCTGGTTTTGGTTTTTTAAGAGCATTAGGACAAGCGACGATGGAAGATATTCATCGGGTTTATGATACGAATGTGTATGGGGTTATGCATACGATCCGCGCTGGACTTCCGCTTTTGCGTAAATCAGACGCCGGACATTTGGTAGCCACAACAAGCGTTGGCGGTCTAGTGGGACAACCTTTCAATGAAATCTACTGCTCGGCTAAATTTGCCGTTGAAGGTTTATTAGAAAGTTTAGCTACGTACTACAAGCCAACCTTCAACATTGATGTTACGCTGCTTGAGCCCGGCGCGATTGCAACTAATTTTAACCAGACGGTCCTTGGGCATGTCCAACAAACCGGCGGCATTCTGGAAGATGAATATAAACCGATCATCACGCAATATTTGGACGCCTTCTCCAAACGGAACTCGGTGCCCCAAACGTCGGAATCGGTCGCCGAAGTCATGGTGAAGCTGATGGAAATGGATCCGAAACCGCTGCGCATTCGCACTTCAGAGGCGGCGGAAGCTTTTGTACAATATAAAGTCAGCCAAGACCCTACCGGTTTGGACGGTATGCTGAACACACGTAAGCTGCATTTGAATTTATAAAAAAATCAGGACCCGCCTAACCGTTCAACGGATAAGGCAGGTCCTTTTGTTTTTACACATGCGCAATAAGCTGGCCTTCTTTGACTGTAACGTCATAGGCCGTAAGGCTTTTGGTCGGCACATTCAGGCACGCGCCTGAGTGAAGATCGAATGTCCAGCCATGCATCGAACATACGAATTCCCCTTTTTCAGCCTCCACAATAGCTCCCGCATGCGGGCATCGGCTGGAGACGAGCCTGTACGTTGCTTGATCCTCAGCTTGAATTAACCAATACAAGTTCTTATCGAACACAACTTCTGCGGGCAGCTTGGTGAAACTTTCGACAGGCCCTAACAGCACTTCTTTCATGTAGACACTCCCCTGTTTATTCTGTTTCAGCATACAGTTTACTACATTTTTTAGTTCAGGTGATTCAAGCCAACACATAATTTCCCACAATGTTACGATAGGATGTCCATAATCTTACGGTACATTTAGGTTGTAAGGGAGAGGCACCTCACCTACATACCCCAAAATCGAGAGGAGTTTTCTACAATGAAAACACAATGGAAACGTCGCGCAAGTCAAGCTAGTCTGCTAGCTTTTATGGTAACAATGGCTTTCGGAGCAGTAGGCAGCGCATCAGCGGCTGACACGACTACAACAGATACGAAAGCAAGCACTGCAATCACATCAGCAACACCGGTAATGGCAACCAGCGCGGTTCAGCTGCACTCGGTCTCAGGCAGCCTGTTGCTGCAACCAGCTCATGAGCGTAACTATTTGAAGCTATTGGTCAGCAACTATGCTCCGGAGAGCTTGACTGCATGGAAACAAGCGTTAGAGGATCGGAAACAAGCTGAAAGCGAGATGCCGAAGCCTGCTTTTGCCAAAACAATGGTGATCAAAAGCGCAGCTACAATTCAGCCAGCTACGCCAGGTACGTTGGAAACTAAAATGTTCAAACTCGATCCTGCTCAACCGGCTCCAACTTTACCTGACGGCGAAGCGGCTCAATTGCTCCCAAGTAAAGAAGCAATGAAGTTCACCGTTATCAAAGACGGCGCGGACGCTACCGCGACCATCCAAGCACTTCCACTTGAGGGAACAGCTATCTCTGGTGATATAATTAAAGCAGAATCATCCGAAGCGTTCAAGCGCCAACAAAAGCTAGCGGAAGCTGTCGAAGCTGTCGATGCAGCTACGATCCAAAGCCTGTTGCCTGAGCTGCTCACGGATTACAAAAAAGAAACGGAATCGCTGCGCAACTTCGCAAAAACATTGAAAGAACAAGCTGCCAAAGCAGATGAGAAATCAGCAGAGAAAGCTGAAGAATCTAACTAACTTTTTATAGATAAAAGCAAGTTGACTTTTCCGGTGGACCGAACGCAAAATTATGCGAACGGCTCCACCTTTTCCCCATCGCTGAGTAGAAAAAAGGAGAAATCTGCATGTATCGCATTCATTTAGTAGAAGACGAAGAGCATCTCAGGGGCGTACTGGCCGCCTATTTGGAGAAAGAGGGGTGGCAAGTGCGTTCGTTCGCTGACGGGACCTCGGCAAGATCCGCTATATCCGAGCGGCCGGACTTGTGGGTCCTCGATATCATGCTCCCCGGCGTAGACGGCTATCAGCTTATGCGCGAGATTAAGGCGGATCAGCCGGCGCAGCCCGTTATTTTCATATCGGCGCGAGATGCGGATATCGATCGAATCGTTGGCCTGGAGATGGGTAGCGATGACTACTTGGCCAAGCCTTTTTTACCTCGCGAGCTTGTCATTCGCACTCGCAAGCTGCTGGAGCGCGTGTACGGCGGACACCCTGCCGGCCTGATGCCTGCACAGCTGGAACGCCGCACGAAGCTGAATGTGGCTCCTTATTTGATCGATGAGCAAGCACGCACAGTAACTGCAGAGGATGGCACCAAACTGGAGCTGACCTCCAAGGAATTTGAGCTGCTGCTATATTTGGTGAGCCATCATGGGCAAGTGCTAGAGCGTGAACAAGTGCTCCAAGCTGTTTGGGGAATCGACTACTTCGGAACAGACCGGGTCGTGGATGATTTGGTACGAAGACTTCGCCGCAAGCTGCCGGAACTGCGTTTAGAAACCGTATATGGATACGGGTACAGGATGGTGAAAGCATGACGCTTCGATTAGGACAATGGCCGCTGGCCATGAAGCTTTGGGGAGCATTCGCGGCTTTGACGCTGCTTATTTTTACGCTGCTTGCCGTTCTGCTGCCTTGGACGTTGAAAGGTTTTTTTACAGAGCAGCTGTACGATATTTTACTGGATACGCAAAGTGGGCTTCGCATGGAAGCTACGACGTTGGCGGCACCGACCCTAACGCTGGCAACCAAGGGTACAACCGAGCAAATGACGGATATCATAACGAATGTAAAAACGTTGACACCTATCAATCAAGCTATCCCTGATGCTGATGCCTCAGAAACGGAAACAATGCCGAAGGCGACTAGCATACAAATGGGCAGCGCTATATCTGCTACCCCATTGGAAGCCTCTATTGCAACGAAGGTGATGTCTCCCTTTACAGCAACCTTGAGCGCTCCGGCAATCCGGCACTTTACGATTAGCGGAACCCAAGAGTCACTGGCCCTTAGCAAATCTTTCACGAGCGGAGAGCCGTTCATGCAAGCCATGGAACAGGATGCTTTTGCCCAAAAACAGCCCGTTGCCAAGTATACGACCATCATTGATAAGAAAAGTATCTTTTACGTGATTCGCAAAGAAGTTGTTCAGGGCCAACCCAACTTTATCGTTTCCTATGCCTGGGGCAATTATCGCAATGACCTAGTCATGACCATGTTCGGCAGACTTATGCTGATGATGGTTGGTCTCATCGTGATTTCATGGCTGCCCTGTCTGATCATCGCGCGGTATTTCACTCGTCCGCTCGTTCTGATGGAGCAGCACGTTGGGCGTATGGCTGAACGAGATTGGCATGACCCGATTGAAACCGGGCGCAAAGATGAAGTAGGACGTCTGGCCAAAGCGATTGAAGCGATGCGGCAGCGTCTCGTGCGCCAGGACCGCGCGCAGCAATTTTTCCTTCAGCATACTTCTCACGAACTGAAGACCCCGGTCATGGTGATCCGCAGCTATGCCCAGTCCATTCTCGACGGCGTTTTCCCGAAAGGGACCTTAGGCGAAAGCTTAGGCGTCATTCTGAAGGAAGGCGAGCGCCTCGAGAAGCGGATTCGCGACCTGCTGCTGCTCAACAAGCTGAACTATGTCACCGCTCGCGAGAAGCCGTTCCGCCCTTTCGAGCTGCACGAGGTCATTGAAGACGTGGTTGAACGGCTGCGCTATCGCCGTCCTGAAATCGAGTGGGAGATGGAGCTCCCTCCCGCTACTCTGCATGGCGATCCCGATCAATGGAAAATCGCCTTGGAGAACATGCTCGACAACCAGCTCCGCTATGCCAAAAGCGGAATCCGGATTCTCCTCACGCCGTCATCCCATGGCGATGGCAAGGAAGCTGCAGCCGGATTCTCGCGGCTGCAGATCAGCAACGATGGTCCGCCGCTCGATCAAGCGATCGCGGACAGCCTCTTTGAGCCCTTCCGTTCTGGCGGGGACGGCCAGTTCGGGCTTGGTCTTGCCATCGTGAAGCAGATCATGGACCATCACGGTATGACGGTGCGGGCCGCGAATGAGCGAGGCGGGGTTGCCTTTTACCTTGAGCCTGGGGAAACAGCGCAAATGGATAGTAAACTCAAGGTCCCGAAGGTTTCGTGAGATGTCGGCGAAAACGTCGAGAGGCAAACAAAAGAGGCTTCCCATGGTCATCATGTGACCGAGGGAGAGCCTCTTTCTTGAGTTTTTATGCCGCCGATTTGCTTTGATTGCGGCTCATGACCCACAAGGTGAGCCAAATAACGATGAAGCCGGCGAGCTGTCCTACGGTTAGCTTTTGCCCGAAGACAAGCCAGTTCACGCAGACGCCAACCGCGGGGAACGCAAGCTCCGCCAACGTGGCGAAAAACGCCTTGGTCGAGGACAGCCCCTTATAATAGAGGAGCATGGAGAGCAAGCCCGGGAAAAACGCCTGGAATAACATGTTAACGGCAATAAGTATCAAGCCGCCGCTAGTTCCGGTTACGTGCCAAGCATCGCCGCTAGCCACAAGTACGACTGTCAGCAATGGGATGGCAAGCAGGAAACGCAGCGAAGTAACAATGGGGAAATCCAGTTTTTTCTGCAGCAAGAACTTGCCCATGACCGTCGATCCGCCCCATAAGCTGGCTGCAAGAATTGAAAATAAGCAGCTTAGGGTACCCAAATCTTTGAGGCCCATCTCTGGCGACGAAAAGCCGAATGTCAGCAAATACGTGCCTAGCAGCGCCACCGCAATATAAGCAAAAAATTTAGAAGGCAGCGTCTCTTTGAGCATCACGCGAGCTAAAATAATAGCAAATAAGGGCTGTAATTTCTGTAAAAGTAAAATCGCGTTCGCATTACCATGCGAGAATGCGGCTGTAAACAAAATCGTTGCTATCGCCGACCCGCCCCAAGAGATGAACAGCAACGCGCCGATGACTCCTAGCGACAGCTTACCAATCAAGGTTTTCCGGTACTTCACGAGTATTGGCAGCGCGTAGCAGGCAAGGAGCAAGTGCTCAATAAATACGATTTGCGCGGAAGAAAAGCTTTTTAACAGCAAGATCCGAAAGAGCGGGTCGAGCCCCCAAAGCGTAGCACCTAGCGCCACATACCAAACTCCGCTAATGCCCCCTGAGCGCGCTGAAACCACATTCGCGTGCTTTGTTCCTAGCTTAAATACATTTTCCAATTCAAAAACCTCCTAAGGAATTTTTGAATTGAACCCTCTGAAAAGAGACAATGCCCCCGCTTCATGATCAGCGGGGGCATTGACAAACAGACCTGTCAAATACCTGAGTTTTTGACAAGCTGTTTTTCACCTTCTCCCATCCGGACTATAACCGTCGGCCCTGGAATCTCACCAAGTCAGTCCCAGCCTAACAGGCCGGGAGTCGCGGGCTTGAGATACATATACACGTATCCTCACCGCCGGTAGGGAATTGCACCCTGCCCCGAAGGTTCAATTATTCAGTTTGTGGTCACTTACAAAACATAAGTGATATTTATTCCTGAATATTAGCACCATAAAATAAAAAAAGCAAGGATTTTTCATCCTTGCTATAAGCTAAGATATTTCCACTCATTTTCCGATATATAACTTGTTAGCCTATCAATCATAAAGGAGGAGACTCATGGACGTTCCTGCGCTTTCCATGTCCGTAGCTCAGGGCAGCTTAGCTCAAGCTGTACAAATACGGGTTCTTAGCATGGCTAAAGATCAATCCACGCAACAAGCTCAGCAAATGGTACAAATGATGCAACAAAGTGTTCAACCAAACTTGGGTGGGAATCTAGATATTAGTGTCTAGTTTTACCCTTTGGAGAAGGAGAATGAAGAATTCTCCTTCTTTTTTGCTATTGATGTTGTATAATCGTGACATCTGCCACGCTGCCATTATTTCATTTTAGCAATCGGAATATGGAAATATAGAATCAAGAAAACCACACCTACTAAACACAGCAACCACGCCCATAACGGCCTCGTAAAATGCAACCGCAGCCCAATGAACATGAAAACCCAAACCGCAATTGACCACCAAAAATTCCAGTTGTTATGATAAGTAAGCATTTTTATTAACAGAAATAGTCCTTCAATGCAGGTAAATACAGCCGACCAAATGGCAATATAGACCACTTGTCTCAGCGGACGCGACTTAAGTGGATATTTGTGTAAGTACACCATTACAATGCACGGTAGATTAGTAAAAGCAATCATAAAATCTGCGATGGTATGGTTAGGCGTTACCGCGGATTTATGAAATTCCCATAGCGAGAAATTATAGCTTAGAAGGCTAATGAGAAAATCCACGCAGATGGCAAAAAGAATAGTTGGATAATAGGTCTTCCAGTTTCTCCAATCCCCTAAAAACCAAGCTGCAATCAAGCATAACAAGGCAATGACTACAGGCAAATATGAACTGATCAACGCTGTTATGTGACCCATCACTTAGCTCCATTCCATCAAACTTGTGCTGCCTCCGTTCAACCCTGTGCTCCTGTGGTTATTATTTCTATAAATGTTGTTTCATATGAAACAGAACGCAATTGACTTACCATTCTTCGCACTCACGCCGTTTTTCGCCGTTGCATCAATGGTTTCAAGCTATCCAGATTCGCACAAATCGTCCCGGCAATAACAGTTACCACGCCTACAGCTGTGACCCAAGTGATGCTCTCACCATAAAACACGACCCCCACCGCCAGGGCAATCAATGGAGAAATGTACAGCCATGTCGCTGGAAAAACCGGATTCGTTTTGGCCACTAACCAATAGAACAGACTATGTCCTACCATAGAGCCAATCACGATTAAATACAGTAGAGAGCCGGCTGCTTTTGGAGAAAATAAGCTGTGAACGTCCACAGGTTCTGTAAAAAATGAAAGAATCAGCAGCAGCAACCCTCCGCATATCATCTGCGCCGCGTTCAGCGCAATCGGCGATGCCTCAGGAAATTGCTGAATGACCTTTTTGGAATATAGAGCTCCCATACAATAGAACAGTTCTCCGACCAGAATCGCCACGCTCCCGATCACCCAAATGATGTTGGCGGATACCGCAAGTTGTGGCAGCAAGAGGATGATAATACCTGCAAAGCCGAGTATGCAGCCAAATACAGAGAGCATTGTCGTCTTCAGACGCAACACGAAGGTTTGGAGCATGAGAATCATAATCGGTCCAGTAGCCGATAAAACGGCCGCAATCCCGGAAGAAACATATTGCTCCGCCCAATACAAAGTTGAGAATGTGCCAAATGTAAGACCGATGCCTGTTAGCAGCATTTCTTTGCGAAATAAAAGAGCTAGGGTCGCTTTTTTCCGCCACAATAACCAACCGAACAAAAGCATCCCTGCAATAAAAAACCTCAAGCCTGCTGAAAAAAATGGCGGCGCTGACGCATCCACCCCGACCTTAATCGCCAGAAATGTCGTGCCAAAAATTAGACAGATAAGCAAATAATTAAAAATAATCATGACTGTTCCCCCTCTTGGTATGTATCATACTAGGTAAGCAACAGATCAGATGTGTAACACTAGAACAGTTTTCTAATGATTGTTGTATCATAGAGTAAACAGAGGGGGAAAATCGGATGAAGACGCCAGGAACATCTGGAAAAGAAGCTAATCTGCTTTTCAGGCAAGCTTATGAGTATATGGTTACCCGCATGGATCGCGGCGAGTGGCAAGCCCATGACAAGCTCCCCTCCATCCGGCGTCTTGCCGAAGAGCTGCAGGTGCATAGGCTGACAGTTTTTCGTGCTTATCAGCTGCTGAAGCAGCATCAGAAAGTTTACGTCAAAGAGAAATCCGGTTATTACGTAAGTCCTTGCAAGACGGAGGAGCAATCCCCGACGGAGCATGCGGAAAGAGGTCATTCATTCACAACGTCCAACCCTTTAAAAAACTCGCTGTCAGAAATCCAGCAAATCCCTGTCACATACCAATTCTCGCAAGCTTTGATCGATCCCAACTTGCTGCCGAATCTTTTTTTGTCCGAACATGTAAAAAAGGTTTTCGACATTTATCCTAAGCTCATGGGTACCTACTCCAACGCACAAGGGGATGAGGAGCTTCGCGAGTATCTCTGCCGTTACATGGTTCGGCATCATAACCTCCAGCTCGCTGCAAGCGATCTTTTGATTACCACAGGCGGTCAGCAGGCCATCGACCTCATCTCACGGATCTATATCCGCCCCATGGATCCGATCTTGGTTGAGCGGCCGACGTATAGTGCAGCGCTTGATATTTTCCGCCAACAGGGGGCGCGGTTTATTCCTGTCGAGATCAACCCGGACGGCTATGATCTGGTGAAACTCGAGAAGCTTATGGAGAAGCATAAACCACGGCTGTTTTATATGAATCCTACCTTTCATAATCCTACCGGGTATACGGTTCCGTCCGCACAGCGCAAGCAGCTCGTTGAACTAGCTGAACGCTATCGCTGTCTGCTGATTGAAGATGACGCTATTCACGAGATGTACATGGACCAACCTCCTCCTCAGCCTATGCTGACCTATGACACGGAAGGTTGGGTCGTGTATCTCCGCAGTTTTAGCAAATATATCGCGCCTGGGCTGCGAATTTGCGCCGTCATGGGAGGCCTGCATGTCATCCAATCGCTCATCACCGCCAAATCATTAGCTGACAACGGCACACCGCTCGTCAATCAGAAAATGTTCCTGCATTATTTCGAATCTCCTCGAATGCAGCAGCATTTGGAGAAACTGCGCATTGCTCTGCAGATCCGAAAAGAAATTGTAGAGCAGGAGCTAATCTCCACCGGATGGCGCTGGGTTAGCCCACAGGGTGGCTTCAACCTATGGATCCAGCTTCCGGACCATATCCCGGTTGAGCAGCTGCTGAAGGAGTGCCTCCGGCAATCGGTCTCCTTCGTACCTGGCGTGATCTGCGATCCGCTCAGGGAGATGAGCTCCTGGATCCGTTTAAGCTATTCCTTCGTGAATGAGGAGCATTTACGGGATGGTGTTAGACGGCTTATCGCTATTGCGGGGCGTTATGCGAGCGATGGCGAATGCTAGTATGAGGTTAGCAGGAGTGGGAATGGGAGCTTGAGCACGAGGAGATGCGGAAGCTTGAGCACAAGGAGGCGCAGGAGCTGGAACATAAGCTGGGCATGAGCATAACAACGTGTCTCAGCTGAGATAACTGGAAAATCTACCGTTACTTCGTGCCTCGCCTGTCTGGGGATTGAAATAGTTGGAAGAACTACCACTATTTCTTCAGCAGCAAGCGAAAACCACCTGATTCAACCGGATTAGCGGTAGTAATTCCAGTTAATAACACAAAAATGATATAATTCGTAAAAATAACAGGAGTATTCGGCGTTACTTACCAATAATCAATCTCCGCTCAGGGTGCTCCATAGCCCTATTCAAAAGTTGCTGTCTTTAGGAAGCGTCCCTCAGCTGAAATAGCGGGAATTTTAGAACTCAGAGGAACTACGAGCCCCTATTTGTTCCAGAAACCGCTATTTGGCACATCTAGAGGAACTATGAGCCTTTATTTCACCAATAATGGCATTAAAGCAGCTTGGTGATGGGAAATAAGACCCTCCAGTTCCTTCAAAATAGGAAAACGGATGGCTACAGCCAAAATAACGCCCTCTAGTTCTGCTTCCCCCAGCACGTGTAAAAATTTACACTCTTGCAGAAACTAACCCTACATCAACGACTCATTACTAGGGGCCTTGTACGTGATTTTAATTACGAATCTACTTTTCGTTATAGCTGCAATTGTTTCACGAGCCTATAAGCAGTGGGATAAATACTACGACGTTATGCTTTTTGTCTCTTTCTGCAATTTGCTTTACAATTTCCTGTGTCGAGAGTACTTGACCTGGTCGTTTCACCCTGATTTGTTGCTGAACCACAAAACGGCCGACCTTGTTAACACTTTCCTGCTGCTCCCAAGTACAACGCTGCTGTATCTCACTTTCTTTCCTGCGGCCAAACGCCGCCAAGTGATTTACTATTTCCTGTGGGTAATCGGTTTTTCGGCGCTTGAATATCTGTGGTATTCTTACGACCGAATCACTTACCATCATGGGTGGAACTTTATATGGTCGATTGCCTTTTACTTCTTCATGTTCGCGGCTATGAGACTGCTTCATACGAATCGAGCGGCCGGGCTGCTTTTTTCTGTTGTAACGGTCACATTCTTGATCATCTATTTTCACATCCCACTCTGGAAATAAAAAAAGGTGCCCTGCGAGTCTGCAAAAAGACCTCGTGGGCACCCCGATTCATATTTAAGCTTTAACCTTCGCTTTAATTTCTTCAAGCGGCTTATGATTGCCGTATTTCGGATACTCACGTGTGGACGGAGCAGCCCACTGAACCGCATTGGAGATTACGCGACGGATTTGCTCATTGTAGTAAGTACGGTAAGTCTCATGACCTGGACGGAAGTAGAAAATTTTCCCGTTTCCACGATTAAACGTACAACCGCTGCGGAATACTTCTCCACCTTCGAACCAGGAAACCATGATTAACTCATCCGGCTGCGGGATATCAAAGTGTTCTCCGTACATTTCCTCAGCTTCAAGATCGATGTACTCCCCAATGCCTTCCACGATTGGATGGCCTGGCGCAACAACCCAAATACGCTCTTTTTCGTCCGCTTCACGCCATTTGAGGTCACAGGATGTGCCCATCAGCTTCTTGAACACTTTGGAGAAGTGTCCGGAGTGAAGCACGATTAGCCCCATACCTTGCCATACACGTTTTTGAACGCGCTCTACGATTTCGTCTTGCACTTGGTCATGCGCTTTATGTCCCCACCAGATAAGAACATCGGTGTTATTCAAAACCTCTTCGGTCAAACCGTGCTCAGCATCGTCTAGAGTCGCATAAGTGACATCTACATTCCCGCTAATACCTTCGCCAATTGCTGTATGAATGCCGTCCGGATAGGCGGCGCGTACAATTTCACTTTCTTTTTCATGACGGTACTCGTTCCAAACCGTTACTTTCAGCTTTTGACTCATCTTCTTATTCCCTCCAAGATAGCGTATTCATTCATAATGTGAGTATAGTCCGTCCCTTCCCGGAATGAAAGGCAAGATTGTGCCTATTTATTATTCAATAGTGTCCTCGGCAAGTAAACAATGTTATACTTTCTCTTGATAAACCTTATTTGTAACGTCGTTTTACATATTCAAAAATGTCCTACCCTATAGCGAGGTATACGAAACCATGGAATCCGCACATAGTGCTTTCTCCGAAATTGTCAATGAAGAAGTTATTTATCAGAATCCACTGCTTTTCCTAAAAATATGGGAGCTAGGCTCCGACTCCGCTCACTTCGGTGTCCCAACGCCTTGGCTTTGGCATTCGCATAAGCAGGTTGAGTTCCTGGTCGTCATGGAAGGCCTCCTGGCTATTCAAACCAAACATGAACTTACGGTGTTATCCGCAGGAGATGTGATCGTGTTGGGCTCCTCCCAGCCCCATCGGACGTACAAATACTCCGCCGGCCCCTTGCGGCAGATCGTTTTCCAAATTGATCTCAAGCAGCATTTTGACCTGAGTACAATGCCTTACCTGCATTGTTTCTCGGAGCTGACGCATCCGCTTGAGCAGTTCAACGAGCTTTTCCGGAGCAATCCGGCCGTGAAGCAAGCCGCTTATGACCTTATTCTTCAGATTTTCGAAGAGTCACAGTCCCGCAAAATTGGTTACGAGCTTGCCATCAGCGCGGCGATCAAGAACCTGCTGCTGCTTATGTTACGCAATGACAACCGTGATCTGTCCGCACTTGCGGAGGATTCAGGCATCGCTCGCTTGCGCCCGGCGCTAGATTATATCGACAATCATCTTGGCGAGCGAATTACGGTTGAAGACGTCTGCTCCTTGCTCAATTTAAGCTATCATTACTTTATTAAGTATTTCAAAAAAGTGATGGGGATATCCTTCGTGGATTACGTGAATTACAAGCGCATTAAAAAAGCCGAGCGTCTCCTGCTAACAGGAGACCTCAGCATGATGGAAGTCAGTTTTGAGGTTGGCATCCTCAATATGGCGCAGTTCTACAAGCTGTTCAAGCGGCATAATCAATGCTCGCCCAAAGAATTCAAACAACGCATGCGCAGTCAAACGGGGGTCGCCCCCCTGCTGGCGCAAGCGGATTAACGTCAGCCAGGCAGGAAACCCTGCTGGCTGACCAACACACGCTCCTGCGGAAAATGCCGCAGGAGCTGTTCGTGCACGCGCTTGTACGCATCCGGACTGTACCAGTCCGAAAGCCCCAGCGCGTCATAGATCGCGCGCACGCCGATGCGTGCCGTGCGCCGGCCCCCACTGCCATCGCCCATGAAGTAATCGTCGATGCACACCCGCTCCACGATGCCCGCGAGCCGCTCGGCGAACTGCTCCGAGCTCGGCAGCACCGGCGCTATCGTGGCCTGCACGGGAATGCCGCGAGCCGCGAGCTCGCGAAGTGCCCCCAGCCGCGCCGGTATCGGCGGCGCGGACGGGGTGAACGCTCGGCGGACATCCTCGCGGTCCGTCTCAACCGTCATGCTGACTCGGACACGGTCGCCGAGCAGCGCTAACAAATCCGCGTCCCGCTTCACCAGCGGGCTGCGGGTCTGAACGAACAAGAAGTCCGGCGGCTGCACGGACATCACCTCCAGGAGCGAGCGGGTGATCCGCTCCTTATACTCGCTCGGCTGGTACGGGTCCGTCGCCGAGGACATGAAGATCGTGACCGGGCCTTTTCGCTTCGCTTTGGCCAGCTCGTTCTCCAGAAGAGCCGCGGCATTGGCCTTCACATCGACCCAGGTGCCCCAAGCCTCCGTGCGGAACAGAGCCACCGGCATCTGTCTCACGTAACAGTAAGAGCACGCAAAAGCGCAGCCCGTATAAGGGTTCAGCGTATGCGAATATCCCTCGAGAAAGCCGCTGGCTTTCGTGAGCAGCGTCTTCGCTGACTTGTGATTCACCTCAGTCTGCATACGTACTCCTCCTCCTTTTTCTGCTGCTTACAACCCGACCTTTTCCAGAACCAACAGTTTCTCTTTATTCACCAATCCACCGCGATATCCGGTTAACGCGCCATCTTTCCCGACCACACGATGGCACGGCACCACGATGAGAACCGGATTAGCGCCAATAGCGGTACCAACAGCTCTTACTGCGCCAGCTTTATCCAGCTTCTGAGCCATCTGTGAATAACTGACCGTTTCACCATGCGGTATTTCTTTTAATGCGCGCCACACGGATTGTTGAAAATCAGTCCCGCGCAGATCCAGCGGCAATGTGAACGTTTTGCGTGAGCCTCGCAGATACTCCTCCAACTGCTGCACATAAGGCTCTAATGCGGCCTTATTCTCCATCCAGCCATAATCAGGGAAACGAAGTTTAGCCCATTTGGTTAATTCGGACCACGCTTCTGCATCAACGATACCTCGCTCCGCATCTCCCGTTTGATATTGCAAATAAATTAACCCGTCTTCTGTTGCCGCGATCAAAAAGTGATTATCCAATAAACGAACTACGCTCCAATATATGGATTTAGCCGCTGTCTTCGCTTCTATTGTTTGCATCCAAGAACCCTCCTCGGTTATGGTTAGATGGTAGTGCCAGATTGACGAAATTCCGATGGCGTGACACCCGTCTTTTTCTGAAATACAGTGGCAAAATGAGCGGCATTCGCAATGCCTACCAGCGTACCGATGACATTCACAGGCTTATCTGTCTCTATTAAAAGCTTCTTAGCTGCTTCAATTCGTTGTTGTTGAAGATAAGTGAGAGGCGTAACGCCCTTCAAGCGTTTGAATGTCCTTTGCAAATGATAAACGCTGGCATAGAATTGCTCGGCTAATACCGAAAGCGTAATCGGCTCGGTATAACTTTCCTTGATATAGTCGGCTATTAAGTCGACCCACTCTTCATCCGGCAGCCGAATGCCATCAGGCCGGCATCTTTTACAAGGGCGGAAATGTTCCGCAACCGCTGTCTGACGATCAGGAAATACCCGGACATTTTCCCGCTTCGGCACCCTCGATTTGCAGGATGGCCTGCAGAAGATACCTGTTGTCGTGACCGCATAATAAAATGTGCCATCGTAACTCGCATCATTTCCAATAATAGCTTGCCAATACCTGTCTTGCATGGCTTCGCTCCTCCCGTGCCTTCCCTCTACTAGCTCAGTATACCCAAACGGGTCCTCTCTTGTAAGGGACGCGAGATGAGAAAGCAAGATTACGAAAGCCGCCTTCAGCGATAATAGAGCTAGTCCAACTAACCGATTATAGGAGAAATGACTTATGCCGTCTTTTGACCCTTCCCTTCTTACGTGGAGCGAGCAGACAAGCTCTTTCACACTGCCACTGCCTGAACCTTTTCAATATGAGCAAAATCTTGGCTATTTGACCCGCTCCACCAATGAATGCTTATTCCATGTGGATAACTCAGATATTTATAAGCTGCTTCTCGTTGGGGATAACCGTGTGCTGATCGCTGTACACAGTGAGGATAACTTACAGCTTCGCATTCGTATTCTATCCAGCGCCGATACCTCTGTAACTCCAGCTCTTCTTGAAAATGTCGCCCGTTATGTGTGGGAGTGGTTTGATCTCAGCACAGACCTTGCTCCGTTCTATGAGCTGGCTGGACACGATCCTCTACTCGGCCAAGTCACTAAGGATTTTTGCGGGCTTCGCCTGCTGGGAATTCCGGATCTGTTCGAAGCGATGAGCTGGGGGATTATGGGACAGCAAATCAACCTTACTTTTGCCTATACACTCAAAAGACGCCTCGTGGAAGCCTTCGGTACCCGGCTGGACTGGCAAGGACGAACGTATTGGGCGTTCCCTGCGCCTGAGCGGATTGCCGGGCTTGCACCGGAAGCCTTGACTGCACTGCAATTCACGGGTAAAAAGGCCGAGTACTTAATCGGCGTTGCCCAGATGATGGCCGAAGGCCGGCTGGCCAAGGAACAGCTGTTGGAGATGAACGATTTTGCGGCTATCGAGAAAGAACTGCTGAGCATTCGTGGCATCGGCCCCTGGACGGCCAATTATGTCCTTATGCGCTGTTTGCGCAACGCCGCCGCTTTCCCGATTGCGGATGTCGGTTTGCATAACGCGCTGAAGCATGTGCTTGGCTTAGACGAGAAGCCGACACTCGCCCAAATTCGCCAGCTTGCTGAAAACTGGAAAGGCTGGGAGGCTTATGCTACCTTTTATCTATGGCGTGTCCTCTATTAGAGCATGAGAATGAAGGAGCGAACTCACAGTGAAATTTCTAGGATTAGTCGAACAACTATTTGCCCAATACGGTTACTTGGTCCTGCTGCTCGGGCTCCCGCTTGACGTCATTGCGCTTCCGATCCCTCCCGGTAATACAACTATGACCTATACAGGGTATTTATCTTATAAAGGGGTGCTGAGATGGGCGCCGGCGATGATCTCCGCCTGGGTCGGTTCGATCATCGGTATGTCGATTACCTATTGGATTGGGTACAAGCTGGGGATGCCGATTATCGAGCGTTTTGGCAAACTGCTGTTCCTGAAGCCCAGCCATTTGGACAAGACACGGAGCTACTACGAAAAGTTTGGCAATAAAGTGCTGCTTTTCAGCTTCTTTTTACCCGGGATCAGGCAGTTTATTTTCTACTTTGTAGGCATCATTCGCATTCCATTCCGGGTTTTTGCAATGTATGCTTTCACAGGTTCTGCCTTATGGGTCGTTGTTTTCTTTGGAATCGGATACCTGTTCGGTGAACAGTGGCAGGCGATATTCATGTGGGTAGAGAAATTTTTGATTTATGCGATAATTGGTGTGTGCGCTGTGCTGGCGGGAATCCTGTTAGTTAAATGGCGAAACCGTTTGAAGACGGGGATTTAAACGTATAAAAAGGTTGCCCCATCGGTCACAGAGATCGATAGAGGCAACCTTTCTTGCATTTATTGTGGTGTTGCTGGTGGCTCTGGTGTTGCTGATGGTTCTGGTGCTGCCGGATGACCTGGTTTTCCTTTGAATTTAAAGCCTTCATGACCAGAACCCGGTTTCTTCGGGGGTACTCCGCCTTTGCGTTCAACGAAGCTTTTGAGCTCATCTGTTAAATTATCTTTCAGCTTCGCGATCAGTTGATCCTCTGTGATGCCTTTATCTTGGGCGATTTCAGCCAGAGACTTCCCTGCTATGCGCTGCGCAGCAAGCTCGTCTTCCGTGATCCCCAGGATCGTTGCGATTTCTGCGGAATTTCCGAACATCCCACCTGGCATCATGCCTCCACGCGGTTGTACGCCTTTGAAATCCATGATATGCGGTTTGGACTCCACCATTTTTTTTAAGCGATCCGCCAGACCCGATTTCATTTTATCGGCCTGCTCTTGCTTCAATTTTCCGGCTGTGACTGCATCATCAATCTTCTTAGTCTCAGCTTCCGTCAATTTGGCCAGAAGTGCTTCTTCCGTCAGATTCGCTTTCTCTTGAGCGATTTGTACCAGTGTTTTCCCTTGTTTGATCTCATCCTTCAACACAGTCTGATCAATCCCAAGAATGGCAGCAAAATCGATGGCGCCTCCTTTGCCAAATTCAAAACCGCCTTTTGCTGAGCCGTGACCTTGGTTATTTGAACCTCCGCGAAAATCTTTATGATGGTTATCCTTGAATTTGTCCTTCTGAGGTGCAGGCGTTACCGTACTCGTCTCATCTGCGAATACCTGGTTATGCTGAAGCGCGAGGCCACCGCCAATGAGTAGTCCTGCTGCGAGCGTACTGACCAGCACTTTCTTGTGAATAAGCTTCATCCTGTAACTCCACCTTTTTCATGAATTGGTCTAATTTGCTTCAGTATACAGGACAATTGTGAAAAAAATTTGAAGTCACATCTCATTCCGTCAAAAAGTTTACGCTGTCTTTCCGCCCCTTGTCATTCCTATGAAACAAAGAATTGCCCCTATCTCCATGCAAGCAATGATGATTCCTAGCGGTACTGCAGTCTGGCTGCCGCCAAGACCAACAAGCGGAGCAATCAGCCCCCCGATGATAAAAGAAAGCAGTCCCAGCAGCGCCGCTGCACTCCCCGCCGTTTTCCCTTGACTTTGCAGAGCAAGTGAGGAAGTGGCTACGGAGACAGGCCCTACGCTGGAAACGATGAAGAAAAAGGCGACAAGGATGGCCGGAAGCCCCGTCCCGATGAGAACGGCGACGAGAAGCAGCAGGCCGCCAAAAGCAGCCATGGCCAGCCCACCTGCCAGCAAGCGGTGATCGCTTACTTTGCCTGCGAGCTTGCCCGTCACTTGACCGGCAAGGATGACGCCAAGCCCGTTCACGGCGAAGCAAACGCTGAATATTTGCGGAGAAACGCCGTAAATCTCCTGCAGCACGAACGGCGAGCCGGAAATATAGGCGAACATGCCGGCAAAGACGAGCCCTTGTGTCAGCGCATAGCCCATGAACATGCGGTTTGTGAGGAGTCCTCGGAACGTTCGCAGCGTGTTGGCGAGGCCGCCCTTGGAACGGCGATCCGGCGGATGCGTTTCCTTCAGCCCCCATGTTGCAGCTAGCAGCATCAGCACGCCAATCGCACCTAGAACGAGGAACACGCCGCGCCATGAAGTGAACTGCAGAATCTGCCCGCCTGCAATCGGCGCAAGGATGGGCGCAGCCCCATTCACCAGCATCAGCAGCGCAATAAACTTCGTCAGCTCCACGCCTTCGTACATGTCGCGCACGATTGCGCGGGAAATGACGATCCCGGCGGCGCCCGCCAAGCCTTGCACGAATCGCAAGCCTAGGAACACGCCGATGGACGGCGCAAACATGCACAGAATCGAAGAGATCGCATAGAGGATCAATCCGATCAGCAGCGGCGTGCGTCTACCGCGCACATCGCTGACAGATCCTGCGATGAGCTGGCCGATAGACAGACCCAGCATGCAGGCGGTGAGGCTCATTTGCGCGAGTGAGGTGCTGGTATGGAGATCGCCGGCCAGATTCGGCAGTGCCGGCAGGTACATATCCAGCGAGAGCGGCCCGAAGGACGCTAGGGATCCGAGCACGAGCACGATCCATAATCGGCTGTAGCGGCCTGTGGACATGCCAGCTTGGGAAGCCAGTTGGTTGGACATTTTGATCACAACTTTCATTTAGTAGTTCAATTAAGCTAATAGTAGTTCAATTAAGCTAACATTGCGTCTTAATTTTGTCTAGTGTGAAAAGCAATAGCCAGAGCACTGCCCTTCCGCTATAATAAGAGCTAATGCGACGAAGAACGTCCCTATTCATCTTTATGGTGAATCAGGGGCGTTTTTTTATGATTACGAACAGGAGACCCCAATATGAATTCTTTCCTTTTTCATGAAAAACATCAGTCATTTCTTGCCTCCCACGCCGCTCGAAGGTCAGGAGAACGCAAGGGGAGACTCGAGCGCGGGCATCTGCATGCGGAAACTTTGTTCATGCAAAACGTGTGGTTCCCGATGCACGGACATTTCGATCATTTGCACCCGGAGTTTGAAGTGCTAGATTGGAGAGGACGCTCTTACTTTGGCGACTTCGTTTATTTACCCGGCGAGCTCAAATTCATGTGGGAAATCAAAGGCTACGGCCCCCATGTGCAAGATATGGATCGCAAGCGCTACTGCGAAGAACTGAACCGCGAAACCTTTCTCCACGCACTTGGCTTCCGTGTCATCTCGTTCGCTTACGATGACGTGGCTCATCGGCCCGAGTTATGCATGACCTTACTTCGCATGCTGCTCAGCCGTTACCAGTCGGCCCCTCTCCTGTTCATCGAGCCCATCTGGCTGAAAAAGAAGTCCTCCGCCTACTCCATCAGTTAGCACGACCTCTTCGCCCCAAAGATGTTGAATTGCATTTCGAGATCAATCATCGAACGGCCATCAGACTGCTCCAATCGCTATGCCAAAAAGGTTGGCTGCAGCCGATCAGCCGTACCCCCAATGGCAAAATCGTTCAATATGCCCTTGTTCGCGGGATTTTGGATTATCTGGACTAGCTGATGATGCTAAAATCATGTAAAACGCACATGTAATTCGGCGAGTTCTAGATTTTTTAGAAGAAAACGTGTAATAAATGCAGCTAATTTCGCGATTCTTCCACCTCTTTAGCCAAAACGGGCAAATTTAATGTACTTTTTACATGATCGCTTCTCAAAACTGTAAAAATCCAATATTTTGCTGTACTTTTTGCAGTAAAAGAACAAAAGAGCCCCCAACACCCTGAGGTGTTAAAGGCTCTATCTGGGTAACTCCTTACTTCGTCACGTTCACAATTAGCTTATCGCTGGAAGTAACGCCACCCGCGTTAACCAATTCGCAACGATATTCGTACACGCCGACAGCGCGACCCGCGATCGTGCTCACCGCGCTTTGGGCGCTAGGCGAAACTGCGTTTAACGCCTTCGTTTCGATTAATACACCATTTTCGTACAAACGGTACTCCGTGGCATTCGTTCCCCACCACATGTTCATCGATACCTTGTAATTGCCGTCTCCATCCCAGTTATCTTGGGAAAGGACCGGCTTGCCGGGTGCTGCATCCGTAATCTTCACAACCAACGGAGCGCTTGATGTTGTTCCAAAAGAATTAATAAGTTCACTTGTATACGTATAAGTGCCATTAGCTTTGCCTTTTACTTCTACTTTAGCCGTTTGAGCGGCCGGAGATGCATCTGTCAGCGATTGCGTCTGAATGAGCACGCCATTTTCGTACAATTTGAACACGGAGCCGTTATTGCCCCACCACATGTTCATTGTCACCGTGTAGTTACCGTCTTTCAAGCCGGTTGCTTGGCCGCTATTGTCCGACAACACAGGCTTCCCTGGCGCACCTAAGGACAATGGCTTCACAACCGTGATAGTTACAGCGCCTGTATGCACCGTTGTTCCATTTAACGTAACAGCGGCTGTTACCTGTGCCGTACCTTCTGCCACCGCGCTAACTTTACCTTGCGCATCGATAGTCGCTACAGCTCCATTGCTTGTGCTATATACAATCGCAGCACCACTAAGATCAGCAGCCGCACCGTTGCTTAACACACCCGCTACTTGCGTAGCTGTTGTTTCGCCCGGTTTGAGCGAAGTCACATTCGCCGAAAGCGTCGCTTGGCTAAGCGTTACTTTCGCGCTCACATTAAACGGTACAGTCGCTTGTGTTACATTACCCGCTGCATCGACAACGCGGTAACCTACTGTGTGCGTACCTTGCGTTAAACTGCCTACTGCAATGGATTGACCGCTGCTGATTGCAGCGCCATCCAATGTCAAAGCCTGCTCAACTACACCTGAAAGTGTATCTGTACCAGCTAACACAAATGTTAACGTATCAGCAGTCGTTACGTCCCCAACCGCATGACCTGACTGCGTTAATACGGCCGTCGGAGCCGTTTTATCCAGCTTCACCTGCAAGGATTTTACAGCTTCCTCATTCCCAGCCGCATCTGTCGAGGAGTAAGCAATTGTATTCGTACCTTCTGTTTGAATCACGACTGGCGCCTCATAAGGAACCGCAGCACTGCCATTCAAGCTGATCTTCGTTGTCAAAGCACCAGCCGTATCATCTACCGCCGACAAAGATACGGTCACATCTTCTTTATACCAGCCTTCACTATTCGCTGAGCCTGACAAAGATGCAGAAGTAACAGGCGCTGTTGTATCCGCTGCAACCGTGAAGTCGCCTAAACCTCTTGGTTTCAATTGGAATACGCCTTTAAAAATGGCCGCAACACCCTTGATGTTCACCGTTTGTCCCGATTGGTAAGGGAATGAACTCAGGGTCAAGCCAGTTCTTACATCAACACGAATGTGATTGCTCACGGAACCTTTTACAGCATCAAATTCAAAAGAACCTACCGGCGTAGCGCTGATGATATTGCTCACGGTAACATCACTAAGCTCGAGCAATTGTCCTTGATTGTCATTGGTTACTGTTGCTGCAGCTATTGGCGTCGGTAATGCCGCTACACCTGTTTTTTCGATAGCAACTGGATCCGCTAACTCCAGCTCAGTATTGAATAGAGCCGTAGATGCTGTAACCTTCACTTTATCTCCCTGATGAAAGCCGCTCAGACTCTGGAACACGTAGATTCCGCCTGTTTCATCCTGCAGGTAGAATGCCTGACCGCCAAAAGCGCCCGGCTCCGTCGTTACAACACCCTCCACCGTTACCAATGTGCCGGCTGCTTTGCTCCGAGCATCGGAGATATTAATCTTCGCCGGGATCGGGTTTTCCTCTTCGGGCAAAGACTCCGCAGGTACGTTGCCCAGGGTAACGCTCTCGGTTTTCAGGTTCGTAGAAGCTTGACGCAGACGTAAATTCGCCGCAGCCGTCGTACCCGGCTTCACGCGAACCATCAAATCCTTCGTCGCATGACCGTTGATATCCGAGGTCACGCTGAACTGTGTACTATATCCATATGCGGTAGGCCATGTGCCGTCGGCATTTTGAACCATTGCAATTTGCGTACCGCCGCTAACCAAATAAATCCCAACGTTGAACCCCGTAACCGTTGTAGACGGTGGCAGGTTGTCTACGACAACTCGCAGAGGGAAATCCACGGCATTCGGCAGCGTTGCTTGATGCACGAAGCTGTAAGCTGCGCTTGCTGTCGCAGCAGGACCACCATAGGAGCCCGCTTTGAACGTGCTGCGGTCATACCATTTGTAGCCGGCGTTCGGCGCCGCCCAAGGCTCCGGCTGCGGCTCTGTAGAATTAGCCGGCGTCTCAAAAGGCAGCAGCGCCGTCGGCTGATCCAACTGCAAGCCGCTTACTTCCGAGAAGCTTGTGTAGCTTTCTTTTTTCGCCAGCCAATTCACCATATTCACAAGCAGGACGCCGTCGTCCACTTCTTTGAATCCGTCATACGTCGTCTTCTTCGCGCCTGTATCTTCACGCAAATACTTCGGCGTCGCATCCTCCACCGGTGAAGAATCGCCGATGAATCCGGCTTTGCCTGCACCTGACTTGGCTATTGCGACAAAAGGTCCCTCCGCCACGCCACCACCGTTATAAACACCTTGATCGACTGCGCTTGCCCAAGCCTCATTCGTTTGCGGCAAGTACGCGATTCCTTTGGCCCTAGTCGGGTCGATAATCGCCAGCGTTGAACCCGCATGCATCGCTACGCTCGATACACCTGTGGTGATACCGAACGACTGCTGTGGCGACACGATTTGGTTCGCATTTATATCACCTAAAGCGTTGTAACGGAAACGCAAGCCGAATTGCGTAGCTAACCAGTCTGAGCTAGCTACATCCTGCATAGCTGATGAGGCGCTTTCTTCAGCGCTCATGCCGCTGGCTGGATTCGTCCACGCGCCACGACGATAGCCGTTGAATACTTCCGAACCGTCCCAACGGTTCTTGTTGCGGTCCGCATTGTAGTGATCGCCGATGAAGAAGATACTTCCGCCGCCCTGCACATACTGCGCCAGAGCCGCCTGCTCACTCGTTTTATAAGGTACATTAGACTCTGCTACGACAAAAACGTCATAACCGCTCAAATCGCTAAGTGTGATGGGTGTTGTTTTACGCAATTCTTTGACGTAGTAGCCATTATTCGCTAACGCGTTTCCAAAATCTGAAAAAGCGCCGTCGATGACCCAGTCCGCCGCACCAGCCGTTTGTTCATGCGTGTTGTCGAACAGGACTTTCTTTCCTGCATTTTCGTTGACTACTTTCGCTTCAATGAATGGTGCCGGATCACTTGGCCCTTCCGCCATTACTGCCTGCCAGCTGCTTGTAGCCAGCACTTGTAGAGGTAGCGCTACTGTTAAAGCCAGCGCCGCTTTTACCGCTTTTGCTTTCCATCCCGCTCTCTTACCCATTACAAATTCCTCCCTTATCATCTATGTGACAAGCCTTGTACCGTCCCTAATTTTACCATGGTTCAAAAAGGGATAGTGCATTTTTTTTGTAAAGTTAAGGAAATTTGTGTAAGATGACAAATACTTTAACGTTCTCTATGCTTGTTTGTTTTCTGCCAAATGGTAGTCTTGCCAGCACTGGATCGTTCTCCCGCCTGCTTAATTGGGAACTATAGGCCGCTATTTCACCGAAAAAACACCTTCCCCACCTGCTGGGGGAACTACGGTCCTTTATTTTGGCGATTTCAACCAAAAAACGTGCCATGGAGGCCGGATAAGACCCCACAGTTCCCCTCGGAAAGGAAACATCTCGTTTTCCTCTAAATAGCGGACTCCAGTTCCCTCAAAAAAGCCTTAGCGGAATTTTCATTCCGCTAAGGCTTTGAATTTTGTTACTGCCAGGCGTGGTGAAGCTAGCTTACGGCGTAGGCTGAGCTCCCTTGGTCTGCCCACGGAATGCATTCGGCACAGTCCCCGTATGCGCCTTGAACAGCTTCCCGAAATAGTTTTTGTTCTCGTAGCCGAGCATGTCGGCGATTTGTTCCACGGTTTTATCCGTGATTTCCAAAAGCTCTTTCGCTTTCTCCATCTTCATCCGCGTCACATACTCCACGAAGTTCTCCCCGGTTTCCTTCTTGAAAAGTCGGCTCAAATAACTCGGATGAAGGTGCAGATGCGCCGCCGCGTCCTCGAGCGATATTTTCATATGCAAATGATTATAGACGAACCGCTGACACTCGATAATCTCGCGGTTGTGCGACTCACGGTACACCTGCCCTGCCCATTGAATCGCCTGCTGCAGATAATCCTTCAGCCACAATTCCAGCTCACGTACAGACGACAGTTCATGCACATCATGATGCAAGAGCTCGGATGAAAACGTCGACTGGTAATGCTGCAGCGATTTAAGCCGCATACGCACATCAAGAATCATCTTGAGAAGCCATTCTTTCACTTCCATGGGACGAAACCTATGGTACTGGATGAAATCGATCCACTTCGAGACATACATATCGATCAAATCGGATCGCTCATCGAACACTACGCTTCGAAACTCATCCAGCGTCTGGGCATACTCGGCCAGCAGCAATCCCCCGTCACCGAAGCCTTCCCGAATATGCTCCAGTTTCATGACGGAGCTTTCCGGCAAGTAGAACCGCGAGCTCCGCCCTTCTACCATCCGCTTCAGCTGCTCCTTCAACGAGCGCACATCCTTGGCTGGACTTCCCGTAATGAAAGAGAACGCTACTTTCGCGTATTGCTGCAAACAGCTCTGCAAATGCCGCAGCGTCTGCTCGACCTTCTGGCCGTTATTGACATGCATGCTGCCATATTGCGGGAACAGCAATACAATTTCGCCCGTATCATACGTGAACAACGTGATTTCTTTCTGATCGACGAGCAGCTCTTCTATGATGTTTTGAATGGTATAGTCGAATAAATCCCTGGATTGGAAGCGCTGATTCGCCTCCTTCGCCCGGTTGGCATACCCGAAAACCGGCAGCACCCCGTGCTGCCCAAGACGCAGGCCGAAACCTTCCGCTTGCTGGCTCCACTCCTCCGAATCAAACAACGGCTCATTGACCGTACTTCGGATAAAATGACGCTTGGACGAGCTGCGGTGCAGCGCGGCCTCCTTCTCGAGCTTGCGGCTTTTGGACAGCACGTGATCCTCGGCATCCAGCTGCTCCTTCAGTCTGCCAAGCACCTCCGAAATATTGCTTATATTCATCGTTTCTTTCAGGATATATTCGCTCACCGAAAGCTTCATCGCTTTTTGCGCATAGTGAAAATCATCATGGCAGGAGAGAATGACCGCCTTCACATGAGGATCTACCTCACGGAGAGAGCGGATTAAATCCAGTCCATTCATTTCCGGCATGCCGATATCGCTGATCAGTACATCGGTTTTGGCCCGCCGTCCCGCTTCCAGGGCGTCCAGAGGATTTTCAAAGGCTCCTGTCAATCGAAACCCCAATTCCTCCCATTTGATCGCTGAACTCAAAAATTCAAGCACAGGTAAATCATCATCGACAATCATGACTGTATACATGCTTAGCCCTCCTTTCCTGCCTGCTGCGGAAAGCGCAGAACAATCTGCGTTCCCTGATCTGGCCCGCTTGCGATTTCATAATCGAAACGATGACCGTAGATGATGCGAAGGCGCTCTAATACATTTTGTAAACCGATACCGGATAAGGACGGGCTTCGCGAAGCATGGTGATGCTTCGTCGGCCGTGTCACAAGATGTGTGCGAAGCTCTTCCAAACGTTCCGTTGTCATGCCGACGCCCGAATCTCTGACTTCGAGCTGAAGCCGTCCATCCTCACAGATTCTGGAGGCAATCGTGATTTCTCCAGGTTTGCTTTTTAGCCCGTGAATGTAGGCATTCTCGATGAGTGGTTGCAGCAGAAACCGAGGGATCTCAATGAGCAGCGTATCGGAAGCCGCCGAAATACGAAGGTTCACCCGATCTCCGTGCCTGGAATTCAACAGACGAACGTAATGTTCGATGATCTCAATTTCTTCATGCAACGGAATATACTCGTTATTTCGATTAATGGTCATCCGCAGGAGCGACGATAGGGAGGAAATCAATTCCGCGTTCTCGGAATCCCCTTTCATCATGATTTTCAAACGGATGGAGTTCAGCACATTAAACAGAAAATGCGGATTAATTTGCGCCTGCAGCATCGCCAGCTCCGCCATGCGCTTAAGTTCCTGCTCGCGGCGGTTTTCCTCGAGCATCAGCTCAATACGGTCAATCATGCGGTCGAACACATACCCCAGCCGGCCCACTTCATCCACACCGGTAATGTTGGAGCGTTCGCCGAGTTGACCAGATTCAATCCGGACAACCGTTTGGACAAGCCGCGCAATCGGTTTTGTGAGCGTGCGCACCATATATAGTAAAGTAACGGCAAATAAGACCAGAAAAAATAGTTGAATAAGAAAATCTGTTTTTCGAAATGACTCAATCTTCTGTGCCGCTGTTTTATAGGGACTCATATTCACAAGCTGCCACTCCGGCGTTACATGACTGCTGAGCAGAATATAATCTTCTCCCGCCACCTTCACAAAAGAAGAGCCATCCTCCTTGGGCAGCTGATCATAATAAGGGAATTTCGTACCGATCGTCGTGGAATCTTTATCGACCAGAATGCGTCCTTGTTCATCAATGATTACCATAGATTCATTATTTTGATATTGATTGAAAAGGTCCTGCAGCAAGCGAAGCTCCAGACCAACAATCACGTACCCATAGGTGATATCGTTCTTGCGGAGCGGTTTGGCTGCCGACAGCAAATAAGGCTGATTCGTGGATTCACTGTAATTGGGCTCAGCCCCGATCCACAATACATTGTAGCCGGAAACTTGTTCAACGGCGCTAAACCAGCTTTTTTTCATAAAATCCGTCGGATTAAAAGCAAAAGTCGTATAGGAGGCAACGTACTCCTTATTGGGCAGCAACACCGTCACGCTCAGATTACCGAAGGAATCAATCACCGTTGACATTCTTTTCGCTATCGTCTGCTTGTATTGCAGCACATCCCCCTTATCCGTTGTCTCATTCGCTCTGCCTAATTCCCGGATAGACGGCTGCA
Organism: Paenibacillus sp. WC2504; assembly: GCF_052682475.1. Taxonomy (NCBI): domain Bacteria; kingdom Bacillati; phylum Bacillota; class Bacilli; order Caryophanales; family Paenibacillaceae; genus Paenibacillus; species Paenibacillus sp. WC2504. The sequence goes on along the minus strand of NZ_JBQZFH010000001.1, from coordinate 665,359 downwards.
ATTCCTCATCAAATTGGATGAAATTCATCACATAAATCATATTTTTGATCTGGGCATTCACAATTTGACTCACAATCCGCATCGATTCGCGCGAAGAGTCTGTCACCTGCGTTCTTACAGCATCTCTTGTAAACAGGCTGGAGACATTCATGGAAACAACCGATGGCAGAACGAGACAAATCAGAATCGTCAGCACCAATTTATTGCGTAAAGATAACCTGCGAAGCCAACCTGGCACTGCGTTCTCCTGCCTTTCGAATGCACCTTTGGAAATGGGAAAAAGAGGAGCCTAAGGCCTCCTCTTTTCATTATAGTAATAATCTTGCGCGATTCGTTACTTCTTACTTCGCGTTGCTCTTACGGATATCTTCAATTTTTGTTTTTGCTGTTTGGATGGTTTTCTCCAAATCTTGTTTGCCTGTCAAGAACAACTCAACTTGCGTTAGGTATTCTTTTTCTTGTTGCAGCGCGTAAGTTGGAGGAACAACCAGTTTGGTAGCTTTGTTAACTTTCAACGTAGCAAGCAAGGATTGTTTATCGATCATAGCGACTTGTTCTGGTTTACCGCTTTTCAGAATCGCGTCAACGTTTTTCTCAACATCGGCTTTTTTCCATGCGGAGAAGAAGAGACCTTGTGTTTGAATACCTTCTGTTGTGTACCATTTCACGAAATCATAAGCCGCTTGTTTGTTTTTGGAGTTCGCAGCAACACCCATGAAGTCAGCGCCTACTTCTGTCAAACCGTTTGGATCTTTAGCGTCAAACTTTGGATATGGAGCAAAAACCGTTTTGAATTTCGCATTCAGGGAAAGCTCGCCAACCATCCAGTTACCAGTTGCCAGCATAGCTGTTTTACCGCCGTAGAACACATCACGGTAAGCCATTTTTTGCGATACAACTTCGAAGTATGGTACGGACGTTTTATCTACGTTCTCCATTTTATTTCTGAGGTCAAGGGAGTAGCGAACTTTCGGGTTGTCGATGTTTTGCGTACCATCGGATTTCACCAAGTACGGGTTCTCCATGTCATTGTTCAAACCAAGCAGCGCGTAATCTTTCCAGTTATGGAAGTAGGAACCGTAAGCTTTTGAAGCACCTTCACCTTTGGTCAGCTTCTTAGCGTATTCCGCATATTGATCCCATGTCCATTCTGTTGGAACAGGAAGCTTAGCTTCATCCAATTTGTCCTTGTTCAAGAGGACGAACCATTCAATCATTTTACCTGGCAGTGCATAATATTTACCATTTACAATCGGATCAAGCTTGTACTCATCTTTTACAACAATGTTATCTTTTTTCAAATAATCATCAAGCGGCTCCAAGATTCCTGCGCCTACACGTTGAGCGAAATCGGATGCGCTGGAATACATCACAACGTCCATTTGCTCGCCTGAAGCAGCTAGAAGGTCAAGTTTTTTCATCCCTTCTTGGGAATCGCCTTTCTCGGACATGCTTTCATAGACAACTTTTACGTTCGGGTGTGTCTTATTGTAAGCATCAACCGTTGCATTCCAGTTCCCTTGCGCTTCTGTGTACCAACCTTGCACTTTAATCGTAACAGGAGCTTTCGTTCCACCCGCAGCACCGCTATCTGCAGCAGGTTTTTCTGCTTTATTACCGCAGCCTGCAAGTGCAGCACTGATAGCAAGCACACCGCTTAATACTAGTAAACTCTTTTTCATAGGAACCCCTCCAAGTGAGCTTTGTTTTGTGTGACAACCTTTACATGACCGATCGTAACAAACTTCAGTGGAGCGCACGAGGCACTATTTTAACCTCATGCACTCTTATTTTGACTTTTTGGATTAACCCTTCACGCCGCCCATCGAAATTCCTTCGATAACCTGCTTTTGTCCAATGATGAAGATGATCAGCAGTGGAACGATGGCCGATACCGATGCAGCCATGATTAGCGAGTAGAACTCACCGTTCAAGTCTGCGAAAGACCGGATACCTAACGGAAGCGTGAACAGGTCTTTTGTTCTTAGGAAAATCAACGGATTCTGATAGTCGTTCCAAGTCCAGATGAAACGCAGAATCGCATACGTAGCAATAGCCGGGCGCACAAGCGGTGTACAAATCGACCAGAAAATTCTGAGGTGTCCCGCACCGTCAATCCGGGCTGACTCCATATACTCATCGTGAATACCGAGATAGAACTGACGAAGCATGAAGGTTCCGAGAACAGAGAATGAACCTAATAGAATCAAACCAAAGTGACTGTCGAACAACCCGATCCAACGGAAAAGCAAGAATTGCGGAACGAGAATGGCTTGGCTCGGGATCATATAGATCGCTAAAATGAGCACGAAGAGCGCGTTGCGACCGCGAAATTTGATCTTCGAGAAGGCATAGGCAGCCATAGAAGAAAGTAAGACGGATAACGCTGTTGTTAATACTGAAACCTTAATGGAGTTCCAATAGTACAACGAAAATTTTGTTTCCCAAACCGTTTTATAATTTTCAATGACATTCCAATGCTGAGGGATCCACTGAATCGGATAAGCGAACACATCGGCTTCCGGCTTCATGGAAGCGGAGATCATCCAAAGGAACGGCGACATAAATAGTATGCCAACGACAAGCATTAGTAATGTAAGAACTATTTTTTTCAACTTTTGATTCTTGTCCATCGTGGTATTCCTCCTTCTCTTAGTAGTTCACCCATCTACGTTGTCCTAGCCATTGTACAAGTGTAATCAGAAGCACAAGCAACAGAAGTACAATTGCCATAGCGGAGGCATAACCGGATTGCAGGTTAACAAAGGCTGTTTCGTATAGACGATAAACCACTACGGTCGTGGAGTTTGCAGGTCCGCCGCCTGTGAGGACGGAAATAACGTCAAACGCTTTAAAGGTACCGATAATCCCCGTTACTAGAAGGAAGAAAGTTGTTGGCGATAAAAGAGGCACAGTGATGCTCATCAGCTGTCTAAACTTGGAAGCCCCGTCAATATCCGCTGCTTCATATAGATCTTTAGGAATAGACTGCAAACCAGCCATGAAAATAATCATGTTATATCCGATACTGATCCAAATCATAAGCCCCATTACACAATACAAGGCAACATCCGGGTCAGCAAGCCATTTCGGCGGATTCGCAAAGCCTAGATCCATCAAGATTTGATTGATTGGACCATACGTCGGGTGAAATAACACCTGAAAAACGATAGCAACAGCAACAACGCTAGAAATATACGGGATAAAATAAATAACTTTGAAGAAATCTTTCAAATAGATTTTTTTATCGATAACAACCGCTAGAAGAAGAGAAATGATGAGTGTTAAGGGAACGACAATCATCAAAATCATGTTGTTCTTCAGGGATAGTAAGAAAACGGAATCGTGCACAAGCTTGATAAAGTTATCTAAGCCGAGAAATTTCACTTTCGAAAAACCGGCAACAAAGTTCCAATCCGTGAAGCTGAGGAAGAAGGATGCAATAATTGGAAATAAAGTAAAGACAAATAGTCCGAGTACCATTGGTGCAACGAAGGCATATCCGATCAGGTCCTCACGTATTTGCGCAGTCGAACTTCTCCGTTTCACTTTCGCATTGGAAAGGGTGCTCGAATGTGTATGTGTATTGTTGGCCATATGATTATTCACCCCATGTGTTGTGTTTCCTATAGTCTACCTTGCGGAGGACAGGTCGGGTAAGTCAAATAATTTACTCGTTTGAGTAAAATTTTAACCTTCAATAAACACTATTGCCCCTCTGATGACGAAAAAAATCCGCTAAGCCGTGATGATGGCCTACCGGATATTCTCCCCTTACTTATTTGCTTCATGCACTTTCAGGAGTTTCCCCTTGATCGTTGTGTTCTTCATGACCTTTAGCACCATCGGGCCTTTGCCATTCAAAATATCCACATACGAAACGTTGTCTTGAATCGTAATGATGCCAATATCTTCTGCACTCACGCCTTCAATTTTGGCTAACGTCCCGACGAAGTCCACCGCTCTAATCTTTTTCTTTTTCCCGCCGTTAAAATAGAGCTTCATGATCCCTTTGTTCAATTGATCGCTTCTATCTCGCTTGATAACCGGCGTCGCTTGCATTTTCCGCTCAAAGGCCGGCAATCCCTGGGCAACTTCTTCCTCTGTGGGAGCATCTCTGCGCGGGATCTCGAATCCAAGGTAATCTTCGATCTCGGGGATAAATTTCATCTCGTTCGGAGTCACGAATGTGATGGCTTTGCCCGTTTTGCCTGCTCGTCCGGTTCTTCCGATCCGATGGACATAACTTTCCTTCTCTAGCGGCAGGTCATAGTTAATGACGTGAGTAATATCCTCCACATCAATCCCCCGCGCCGCAACATCCGTTGCCACCAGGAAACGGAACTCGCCTCTTTTGAATGCGTTCATAACCAAGAAGCGGTCATCCTGCACCATGCCTCCATGAATTTTGTCACACGGATATTCAAGAAGATCCAACTCTCGGAAGACATCATCCACATGTTCTTGCGTCCTGCAGAAAATGATGCAATTCTCAGGATTTTCCGTCACGAAGACATCCTTAAGCACATTAAATTTCTCTGTTTCTTTCATCGTAATCAGCGCGTGTTCAATCTGAACCTTCGCCGCTTCCGGAGTTTGAATTTCAATATCTATCGGGCTCTGCATATATTGATGACATAATTGTTCCACGTCTTGAGGGAGTGTCGCTGAGAACAGCATCGTCATTCGGTCCGTCGGAACCTCATCGATGATCGCTCCCACCTGCTCAATGAAGCCCATCCGCAGCATCTCATCCGCTTCATCGATGACGAGCATCTTGACCTTCTCCAAATCCAGTGTGCCCTTCTGAATATGATCCAGCACACGTCCCGGTGTACCTACAACGACATGGCACTTCTGGTGAAGCTCCAGCTTCTGTTTGGCAAAGGGCTGTTTGCCGTATAGTGCTACCGCTTTAATCCGTTTGAACCGCCCAATGTTCGTAATATCCTGCTTCACCTGGTCCGCGAGTTCTCGCGTCGGTGTTAGAATTAGCGCCTGCGGCCGATTCTCCTCCCATTCTACGAGCTCACAAATCGGGATCCCGAAAGCCGCCGTCTTCCCGCTTCCCGTACGCGACTTCACCGTGAGATCCTTCTCCTGAAGCGCGATGGGAATCACTTCGTGCTGTACGTCCGTCGGCTGCTCATAACCTAAGCTCTGCAACGCCCGGACGATATCCTCACTTAATTGATAATCCGTAAAACTTCTTAATGCCACTAAATAACTCCCTTTCCGTTCACTTTCCTCCAACTATCTCATAAACGTGCCAAAAAAACCATCAAGAGCGGCAGCGGATGCCAAAACGGATGGTTTTTTAACCCAACCTCAACCCTCGGACAAAGAAAAAGAAGCCGCCGCGGCAGCTTCTTCCTTATTCCCTGTTCTATTCAGTTACTTCTTTAAAAGCTTGCACAGCTTGCTCCAGCTTGGCAAAGTTCTCCTGATTATCCGGAAGAGCCTTATCAGAACGAATGGCTTGCAGCACATGAGTCAGCAGATTTTCGGGCATATTCGGATCAGGGGAGTTAGCGGTTAATGCCACGATCAGCTGCAGCTCAGGGACAACAAAAATGCGTCTTCCACTTGAACCTGAGGCATAGAACATGTCGTATTGTTTTTTACTTCCTTTGACGATTCCTTTGGGCAGCGTCTTGGACCACCATAGCAGTCCGTAGCCTCCCTGCGTACCATTGCTGTAATTCAGCGTTACTCGCTTTTGCAGGGAATCGCGAATCCAGTTTGGTGGGATAATCGTTTGATCTTCCCATTGGCCTTGTTTCAAATACAGGTAGCCAAACTTAGCCATATCTCTCAGCGTTAAAGCCATTGCCCATGCGCCAATGGAGCGATCTTTTCCATCAGAATTCCAGCTCACGTTTGTAATGCCAAGAGGATCGAATAAACGTGACTGGGCATAATCGAACAACGATTGCCCCGTTGCTTTGTGCATTATAGCCGACAACAAATGCGCGTCACCATTGCTATAATTAAACAGGGTACCTGGCTCTGCATATCCAGGACGATCCAGAATGTACTGTACCCAATCGGATGAATACATCATCTCGGTTGAGGAGATTTCATTCGTATTATCCCAATTCAGGCCGGATGTCATGCTCAGCAAATGTCTAATTGTCATTTTGGACTTCAAAGGGTCATTGGCAAGTTCAGGGAAAAAATCGCGAACCTTTTGATCCAAACTGATCAGCTTCCGTTCAGCTAAAGCAATACCAACTAGTGCTGATGTTACACTTTTGGTGACGGACTTCACATCTTGAGGTATATCATCTTGCGTACAACTATTATAAGCTTCTGCAACTAAATGGCCGTTTCGAACGACTGCGATGCTGCATACCTGTTGACTGCTGAACATTTCAACTGTCTTAGCTAGCGTACCTGAGAACATCCCTTGCGCTTCCGGCGTGCTCGTTCTCCAGCCTGTCGTTGGCCAATACGCGGTAGATTCTTTGTCATTCGATTGGAATGGCGATATGGTATTGTTACCCGAATGTAACGTCTTTTCTTGGGTTCCGGACATCTCTATCTATCCTTCCAGTATGGTATTAACCCTCTCTCTTTCTATATAGGTTACTACTCAATTATGAAGCAAATATGACGTAAACCTTAATAAAACCTTAATAAAACCTGAAAATTGGATGAAAAAGTAAAGGAATATCCCTGTTATGTTACAATAATCGTAACTATTTCGCTGTCACAGGTTTCATATTGGAGGTTAACATGCGTAAACTCATCTTTTTCATAGGTCCTGCTGGAGCAGGCAAAACAACGCTAGCCAAAGCATATGCCAGTAAGCGCGGGGGCGCCTTTCTAGACATGGACACTTTGCTTCGGCCCGCTGCGGTAGCGCTGATGTCACTAGCTGGGAAAGATCCCGAGGATCGGGACTCCCCTTTTTATAAACAGCACTGCCGAGATCTCGGATACCGCATCACCATGAACGCCGCGCTGGAGAATTTGACCTTAGGCTTGGACGCCATCGTCATCGGACCATTTACCCGCGAAATCAACGATCCGTTGTGGCTGGACCATGAACTTTCCACAATCAACGCAAGCACCGAGAATGTTGCAGTTAAAGCTGTTTACGTCTACCTTCCATCTGAGGAAGCCTATCACTCACGCATTAGCGGGAGAGGCTCGGCTTTAGACGTTTGGAAATTGGATAACTGGGAACAATTCAGCCCCTCCCTAAGTCGTAGTGAGATCCGATGGCCGGTTGATCCAGCCTCCATTCTCTATCTCGACAATTCTGGACCATTTACTTCTGAGAAGTTGGAAATGCTCGAAAAGTTTATTGACAAAGTGAATTGACGACGAATTTTTGTAAAGTTACAAAATAAGTTATAAACCTTTACAACTACACCTCTAAAGCTTTACAATTTATAAATCATTCACTTTTTCTTAAAGGAGTATTGAGCTAAATGAACGCCAAAACCTCCATGCAAGACATTGCCAATCTGCTCGGCATTTCCAAAAACGCTGTCTCCTTAGCCCTTAATCACAAGCCCGGCGTTAGCGAAGAGCTGCGTTCCCGTGTATTTGAAGCCGCCCAGCAGCTTAAGTACCGGACGGAATCCAAGGCGAGGAAGAAGCAGAATCACCTGCTCGTCTTATTCCCTGAATCTGTCCAGAACGATAAAAATTTCTACTACGAAGTGTTCTGGTCCATTGAAAAAAGAGCCAAGGAAAACGGCTATACCGCTATCATTAGCGGGGTAACGAATGATATGGAGCGACTGTTGATTCTCCCCGATCTCTATCATGAGTTTGCGTTTTCCGGCATCCTCCTCATTGGCGTCTTCACCCCTGCGTATGTCAGCAAACTCAAGGAATTGGAGACTCCGCTGGTCAGCGTGGATCATTGCTACGACGGACTGCAGCTGGATTCCGTTGTGACAGCGAATGCGGAAGGCGCCTGCAGCATCGTCAGCCATCTGATCCGAAAAGGCCACCGGCAAATCGGTTTCATTGGGGCGGGCAGCATGTCCAAAAGCTTCCGTGAGCGCTGGTTCGGATTCACAAATGCCATGTCCGATGCGGGACTAGCGATCGATAGGAGCTTCTGTCTCATTGGACCTAATAAGGCCGCTTCTCCTGATGATGAATTAGCTTCGTTCCTGGAGGCAATGAGCGGCCAATCCCCTTGGCCAACCGCATGGTTTTGCGCCAACGACCGGCTTGCCATTTCGCTGATTCAGCATCTGACCGCCAGAGGCTTTCACGTGCCGGACGCGATGTCTGTCGTCGGCTTTGACGATATTGAAGCCGCGCAGATGGTCCGGCCCCGCCTCACGACCATTCATGTGCAGCGGGAGCAGCTTGCCTTTGAGGCCGTTGATTTGCTGCTCCGCAGAATCGAAAAAGGCGGCGTGCCATCCAAAATTTCCATTTACGGCGAATTGATTGAACGGGAGTCTTGTGTCAAAGTCGAAGTAGGAGTTTGAAAATAGGCTGACTGAAGTTGGAGTACCTCATCTTCGCTGAAGATGCTATAGTATGAAATGACGAAGAACGTCCTTGAGCCGCCAGGCTCCGGGGCGTTTTTTTTATTTTAAGGAGGTAGGAGGAGGCTGTTATTATGTCGGAATTTGAACAAGCGCATCAGAGATTCTTGGATGACCATCTTACACATCGGATCGGCGAGCGAAAAGGACGTCTACTTAGAGGACACAAATACGCGGAGAAGCTACTGCTCCAAAACGTATGGTGGCCCTTATTCGGCAACTTTGACGACCTGCATCCGGAATACGAAATTTACGATTGGAACCGTAAGTCACAGTTCCTCGACTTTGCTTTTCTCCCGCCGCACGGCCGCTTCGGGGTTGAGTGCGACGGTTTTCAAAGTCACATTAAGGACATGGACCGTGAGGGATTCAGCTATTCGCTTAATCGGGATACTTTCTTGACCGGGATGGGGTGGAAAATGATCCATTTTTCTTTAGATGATGTCCAGCACCGCCCGGAAGTTTGTCGAATGCTGCTCCAGCTGGTGGTGGGTCCTCATCTGCTTCGTAGTGCCCCGCCCCCTTCTCTTTCTCCGGATGAAAAAGAGGTGATTCAGCTGGCTATTCGACTAGGTAGACCCATCCGACCTAAGGATCTCATTGCGCAGTGCGGGCTCAATTTCCGCACTGCGCGCAAGCAGCTCCATAGCCTAGCTGCCAAGGACATACTCCGCCCAATCGGACGTGGAACTGTCGTTCGGCAGTATGAGCTGCAGCCGGAAGCTTGGCAACATTTGCTTTAGGGGACTGCAATCATTTATGGCAGTACCTGCTGCCGCGGTTAGCTACGTTGCACTTAGTACAACCAATTCCGGCAGTACCCGCTGCCGCGGTTAGCTACGTTGCACTTTGTGCAACCATTTCCGGCAGTACCCGTTGCTGCGGCTAGCTACGTTGCACTTTGTGCAACTATTTCCGGCAGTACACGCTGCCGCGGCTAGCTATGTTGCACTTTGTGCAACCATTTCCGGCAGTACCCGCTGCCGCGGCCAGCTACGTTGCACTTTGTGCAACCATTTTCGCCAAAATGCTGCTTTTCAGCGCATTTCCAACTTCTTCATTGCACTTTGTACAATGAAAGTCAGCTCTTTCCGCAATATGCTCGCTCTATACTGCACATTGTGCAATATAGAGCTGCATTACGTAGTTCGGCAGTTGAGGAGAAGCTTCAACTTACACCTACTGCTGCTCGCTTCTCCCAACGCCAGCTGCCTCGAGTAATACAGCCTACGATGCACTTTATGCAACCATTTCTTGCAGCACCCTCTGCCGCGGCTAGCTATGTTGCACTTTGTGCAATCATTTCGGGCTGTACCCATTGCCGCGGTTAGCTACGTTGCACTTTGTGCAACCATTTAACCCCAAAATGCCACTTTTCCGCGCATTTCCAGCTTCTTCATTGCACTTTATACAATGTAGTCCTGCTCTTACCGCAATATGCTCGCTCTATGTTGCACATTGTGCAATATAGAGCTGCATTGCGTAGTTCGGCAGTTGAAGAAAAGCTTCAACTTGCACCTACTGCTGCTCGCTTCTCCCAACGCCAGCTGCTTGGAGTAATACAGCCTACGTTGCACATTATGCAACCATTTCGGGCTGTACTGGTTGCGCGGCTGTCTATGCTGCACTTAGTACAACCATTTGGGGCTCTACCCGCTACAGCTACTGTCTTCGTTGCACTTTGTGCAACCATTTTCGCCAAAATGCTGCTTTTCCGCGCATTTCCAGCTTCTTCATTGCACTTTATACAATGAAAGCCTGCTCTTACCGCAATATGCTCGCTCTATGTTGCACATTGTGCAATATAGAGCAGCAACGCGTTACTCGCCCTCCTGCGCCCCACTTCCCGCTTGCCTCACCACGTCGTTCATAACGAACTTCCGAAATAATCCCATGTCAACTTGTTAAATTAACCTACAAGTTATACAATAAACTAAAACATTAAAGATTGAGGTTCCTTTTATGCAAATTGAAGTCTCTACCAAAAATATGGCTTTTCTCGAATGCTTCTCCTCCGAAACGCGCGTGAAAATGATAGAGCTGCTCGGGCAGGAGCCACTCAACATCAAACAACTCTCACAGAAACTTGATATTTCTTCCGCGATTGTAACCAAACATATTCAGAAGCTTGAGCTAGCCGGCATCATCACCTCCGAGAACACAACTGGTGTTCGCGGCACTCAGAAAATATGCCACTTGAAAATCGATCAAGCCGTCCTACAGTTCAAACCGAAGAAGCCGTTCGACCTTCCGACGAATACAATTGCCATCCCGATCGGCCAATACACCTCCTTCGAGGTGAAGCCAACCTGCGGGCTTGCGTCTCCGACCCAGCTGATCGGCGTCTTGGATGATCCGCGTTATTTTGCTGATCCCGGTCATGTTCATGCAGGGATTTTATGGTTTGCCAGCGGCTATGTGGAATACCGCATTCCTAACTTCCTTCACAGCAATCAGAAGCTGCGCACTCTGGAAATTTCTTTTGAAATTTGCTCCGAAGCGCCGGGATTCAACGAGAACTGGCCTTCCGATATCTCGTTCTACATCAACGACGTCCCTCTCGGCAACTGGACGAGCCCGGGCGATTTCGGCTCCCAACGCGGCGTCTTGACGCCTGATTGGTGGAGCAGCAGCAACACGCAGCACGGACTGCTCAAAGTCATCACGGTCAGTCCTACCGGCTCCTACCTGGACGGAACCAAAATATCCGATACCGCGATTCAAGACCTATCCGCCGCCTTCGGCAAGGATATTCAGTTCCGCATCGCATCCTTAGAGAGCTCACCCAACTGCGGAGGCATCACCTTATTCGGCAAAAGCTTCGGCAACTACGCACAGGACATCATCGTCACCATGCATGAGGACAAATAGAAGCTGCAAGCCAAACACCTTTACAAAAGATAAATTGTCAAGCAAAGCATCTGAACAAATCATCCAGAAGTAGATTTTCAAGTATATTAAGCACTTATTGACACCAAGCTTGACAAGTTATGAAATCGTGCATTTTTTAGCGAAAAAGAGGCGTTTTTGAAGGGTAAAAAGAGGGAGGCACCCGCCATTTTAGCCGTTGGCATAGGCCAAACGCATGTCGTCAGCCATCGGGACGAAATGATGGCGGGTCTCAAAAATAGCGCGAAGCATATGCTGAGCATCCTGATGCTGTTGACTCTGCTTCACGTTTTCTTTCAGCTTCGATAAGAGCGATTGATTCGCGATCACTTCCAGCAGCTGGCTTTTCAGCTCCAGTGCATTTTTCACTTCGATCGCAGCCCCCAAGCTGACCAAGTACGCGGCGTTCTCCTGCTCTTGGCCAGGAATCGGCTTATACAACATCATGGGAAGCTCCAACGCCATCGCTTCCGAGATGGTGAGACCTCCCGGCTTCGTGATGATCAGGTCCGATAAAGCCATCAGCTCATGGACATGGTCCACGAAACCTGTCACCTTCACGCGATGCCGCGTTTTCTCGCCTCCAAGCTCCTCTTCGAGGAGCTGTTTGAGCTTCTCATTGCGCCCGCAGACAAAAACGAACTGCACCGGCTCCGCCAGCTCATCCGACTGCAGCACGGACTTGAACTGCTTGCCGATCAAGCCATGCCCGCCGCCCATGACTAGCACGGTCGGCATCTCGCGATCCAAACCATGCCGATCTCGCAGCTCCGCCCGATCATACACCTGTGTGAATGGCTTCCGAATCGGAATCCCCGTAACCATAACATGCTCTTCCGGAACACCGTATCGAAGCAGCGCTTGCTTCACATGGTCAGCGCCGACCAGATAACGATCCGTTCCCGGATGAATCCAATAGCTATGATCCGTATAATCGGTCATGACCGTAACGGTTGGCACCGTTGTGAATCCATTGCATTTTAAGTACGACATCGCCGCCGCAGCCCCAGGGAACGTGCACACGACCTCTGTCGGCTCCTCCTCATCCAGCAGCGACAGCATCCGATCCGTGCTGAATGATTTCATCTTTTTAAACATATGGGAAAAAGTATTATCATCACGCGTCTTACGGTACAAGAAGCCATAAACGGACGGCAGGCTTTTCACCCACTGCATATAGCAGTATTTGCCCACCCCATGCAAGTAAGGATGCGTCCACTCCAAAAAGTCGACCACCTTCACATCTACATTAGGCCTATGCAATCTCGTAGCCTCAAGGATCGCCTGAGCCGCTTTATTATGTCCATCCCCTAAACTGCCTGTCAAAATCAATAATTTCTCTCTGCGTTTCATCGCCTTAATCCTCCTTCGAGATTGCTTTGCTGTGTCCGTACTTTGACTTTGATGCGCGACTCCGCCAACCAGCTTCTTCGCACGCGATCCATGGCATAAACAACACCTTCCGCCACAAGAACAGCTCCTACAATATCGAGCAGGACATGCTGTTTCACGAACTGTGTGGAGACGATGATGAGCAGCGATACAGCGGTTACGATGATTTTGTAGCGCGTCGCGACTCGAGTCGTACGCAGGTAGGCTCTCATCATGAGATAAGAAGTCAGTACATGAGTGCTTGGGAAGCAGTTAAAAGGTTGATCCGATCGGTACACCCACGCCACCAGCCGCAGCAGAGGGTCGCTGCCAGTTAGCTCCGGCCGAGGAACCGTCGTTTGATAAATGGCATATATGCCATAACAAATCAGCAATCCTATCAGAAATTCCATTAGCGTTCTATAATAATTACGACGATCTTTGTAAGCCAAGTACAGAAATCCGACAAGCAGAAAGCCATACCACGATAGATAAGGTACGACAAAAGCTTTCACGAAGGGGATTTGCCGATCCAAATCGGTCACCAGGTTGTAAGCCATTCCACCAGCTTGATTCAGCTGAACATAGATAAGACCCACCAACGGGATCAGCAACAATGCGCTGCAGGCCAAGCAATAGGACCACCACGATGTTAATCTCACTCCAATTCCTCGCTCTCCTTAACGTTATCTCAATGATAAAGGAGAAGCTTTTTTATCTAAACGCTCTAAGGTACTGTCTTTTGTTAGCCAAAAGTCTTGATAAAACCTAGACTAAAGGCTAAGTTCTACGTGACTGTATTCCTGTATTCCCTTCCCGTTCTCCCTGTCGATTCCGTTCCTATGAAAGAGATACTTCGCAATACTCGTTCCATTTTGGCATAACAAAAACCCAAGGCATCGCCTCAGGTTCTCGTGTCTCTTGCTATCCATTCTTTCCGTTTCTCCACTTTGTAAACCGTACTCCACCATATATCACAGCGCTTAACACACGCATCAGAATAACAGGGAGCACCTTCACGGATCAAGGAAATATTTTCAAGAGATCAATTTCGTCATCTTCGCCTTTTCAGCTACACGTTTCGTATACCCGCTAAGCGGTTTTTTCAGAGCTAATGCCACCACATAACAAACCACGATGAATACGCACAGACAGATGACATCCTTCAGCACCACCCATAACAGCATCCCCCCCACAGCCTCGCGCATCACCCCAACCGCATAAGTAAACGGTACGAACGGATTCAGCTTTTGAAAAAAAGGCGAAGCCGTGCTCACTGGGAACGTCCCTCCCGAGCTGGAGAATTGCAGCACCAGAAAAATAATAGCGATGCCTTTGCCGATGTTGCCAAAAACAGAGACCAAAGTGTACGTGATGGTTATAAACACAACGCTTATTAACAACGCAAAAATAACAAACCAAATCTTATCCACAACATATGTACCCAATATAAAAATATCCCCAAGGGTGACAATCAGCGCTTGAAATAATCCGACGGTCAAGAAGATCATCATCCGTCCAAAATAGATATGATGCGTCTTGTAGGCACCATCCAAGTTATCCACATCTACTCTCATCAGAGACACAAGCAGCATAGCGCCTACCCACAACGAAAGCGTTGTGTAAAAAGGTGACATCGCCGATCCATAGTTCGGAATGGGAAATCTCTTATCCTCTTTGATCAGCACCGGATTAGAGAGAAAATCGCTTTGCTTCTGAATGTCATTCTGAAGCAAACGGAGAACCTCATCGACGCTGCCGCTTCCTTGAACTTTGCGAATCTGGTCCGCTGCCTTGTGGACAGCCTCTTCGAATGCCGGCAGATCGCTGCGCACAAGATTAGCTGCCAGATGGACGGCATCTTCCACTTCGGGCAGCTTCGTCTGGTACAGATCCGCCACTTTGCGGATTTCTTCCTCCGCCGCAGGCAAGTCGTTGCGTATAAAATCCGCTGCCGTGTGCAGCTTTTGCTCTACGCGCGGCAGGTCGTTGCGAATGAACGGAGCCGCCTCATTGATGCCAGTGGTGAACGCATCCAGTTTGCTTTGAAGCGTCGATGACGCTTCGTGCACCTTCGCCCGGATATCCGGAAGTTCCTTTTGCAGGGTATCCAGCTGCGTCTGGGCAAAATGGATGCCGTTTTGCGCATCCGTCAAAATCCCTTTGATATTGGGCAGCTGAGTCTTCAATGTTTGAAGCGCACTTCCTGCATTCTGGGCGACGGACAGTATTTGCCCAAAGGCTTTCGTCATATTCGGCACGATCTCCGAATCGTATCTGGCGAGAATACTGCCCAGCGCGCTACTTGCCTCTTTGGACAATGTGTTCAAATTATTCACGATGTCTTTTGCCGGTTTTTCACCGCGTCCGATAGCCGTTTGCAGCTTATTCAAGGCTTGAATTTGGTTAGCCATATTCGTTCGAAGAGCCGTTAACCGCGAGATGGTATCCGCAAACGGGTTATTCGGCAAATTCGCGTTCAAACGCGTGAACACATCGATTGTGTTATCCAGCACTGCCGCGCCGGACGTGAGGCGTTCTGACAAAAAGCCTATAGCCGCCAGCGCTTTTTGCGGGTCGATATTGACGTCCTGCAGCATTCCCGTAAGCTGCGTGACAGCGTCCGCCGTTTGTTGCAGCAGGGTCAGGTTCTGCTTTACCACCGGGATTAATGTCTGGAATGCCGCCTCATTTTTTTGTAAAAAATTCGTGAGCGCATCAGCGAAAGCCGCTCCCTGTGTCGCAATCGAGTCGATTTTCGGCAGCGTGTCCAGCGCAGCGCTAACGATCTCATCGGCTTTGCGAGATTTATCAATGGCTGTATTCAGCACCTCTTCCACTTTGCCGAAATTCTGGTCCAGCTCCGCTACCCGGCTGGCAGCTTTCTGAATCTCGGGCAGCTTCTGCTGAATAAGCAGCACTTCCTGCGCAACCGCCTGAATCTTCGGCCAGCGCTCTTCAATCTTCAAAACAGTATCCGCCGCGCGGTTAATGTCCGGAATTTTCTCTTCGAGTTGGACGATTTTCTGCCCCTTCTCTTTTAGTTCGGGCAGCTTCTGCTCTAACTCCAGCGCCTTTCCACCCATCGTCTCGATTTCAGGCAGCCGATTTTCCAGTTCCAAAATCTTCGCTTCCATATTGCGAATCGTCGGCAGCTCCTTCTCAAAATCGATGCCGATCTCCTTCATCCGGGTCAAAATCGAGTTACTCACCGTTTTGATAAAATTCTCACTGATCTGCTGAGAGACACTGGACGCGCCTTTGCTTGTAATTTTGGGCGCAACCGCATTGATTTTCTCATTCACGGTATAGACGATTTCGGGCTTTTCCATCGTGCCATCCACAATACTCGTAATTTTCTGTGAGAAGTCCTTGGGAATAATTAAGCTCGCATAATAATCCCCGCGTTCTACACCATTCAACGCCGTTGCTTCATCCACAAAGGTCCAGCCCAGCGTATGATTTTCTTTCAGATTATCCACAACCTCGTTTCCGATGTTAATGGTTTTATCCTCAATTTTCGCTCCTTGATCGTTGCTTGTCACTGCGATTTTGATCCCCGATGTATTGGAATAAGGGTCCCACATCGCCTCTAGGTTAATCCAGGCATACACAGACGGCAATATGGCAAGCGCCACCATAAGGAGCAGGCCTGTAGGCACCCTCCATAAGTTAATTAGATCCGTCCGATAGATGCTGAAAATCTTCTTCATTGACGCCCCACCTATCCCTTCACATTTGGTTATTAATGTAACCTGACAGCCCCTTACGCATACCAAATAGTATCATATATATAGGATCTGAGTACATACTCCCATGTGGATAACTTGTCCTGTGGATATGTGCACAGAATGCACGAAGCCTTATGCACAGTATGATTTGTGGACATGTTGATACTGTGGGTAATTTTGTGGATAAGTGGGTATTAGGTGTGAATAGCGCTTGAAAAAGAGGGAGGACAGGCGCTGATTGGCGATGAGCAGGGAGGAAAAAGCGGATGGGTGTGGAGCGTGATGGAAGGCGGCATGGCGTAGGGGCGCGGGAGGATGGAATGAGTGGTCAAGGGCGAGACTAAATGAGGAAGGAATGACAGGAGGAATAACAGAAGGAATAATGGACGCAGCGCGGGAAGAAAGGTATGAGGGGAGCTTAACGAATTGCTGGGTGAAGCGTGGGATAAGCACACGCGATTCGGTGAAATAACCACTAGATAGAATGAGCGATTTGACTATGAAAAAGAGGGAGGGTCACCTGAGCTAGGTTATCTTCCCTCATGAAATATGAAAAGCGCGCATAGTCATGCGCGCCTCTAATGCACCTATCATTAAGTGTGTTCAGATGACGGGACTTCCCCCGCTTCATCGCCCTCGGCTACCATCTGAATACGTGGCAGAAAATGCGACCAACCTTTTACATGATCTGCAATTTCCGTTGCAGGCAGATCGTAGTGCATGAACTCTAACAGAGTGCCATTATCTTTAGGTGTTAACTTAAATTCGACAGTGCTTGAACCCGGAGGGACTGCCTTGGAGCGTTCCCACCCCCATGTCATGACGACTTTTTCGTTGGGGGTAATCTCTTTGTACTCACCTATTGCAATATCAGTACCGTTCAAATCGATTCTAAATTTGCCCCCAATGCTCGGATCAAGCAGTACGTTGCGTCCCATCCAACGAACTAATTTATCCGGATCCGTAAAAAACGAGAACAAGGTCTCCGGGCGGCATGCAATAAAAATTTCCTTCTTAATCATCTCACTACTGCTCGTTGTTTCCATCTTTTCTTCTTTCCTCCTCTTCTGCAGCTTCTTTCAGGCGCAATAAACTATCGTCCCAGAAGCTCTCAATGTATTGCATCAACTCGGCGAATCCTTCCCTCCTAATGCCATAGAATCGTTTGGTGCCTGCCCGTCGAACAACGACGAGTCCAGCCTCTTCAAGAACCTTAAGATGCTGTGAAATTGCCGGTGCTGAAATGTCAAAATGCGAAGCAATGGCGCTAGAGGTCAGCTCCTCATCACGGACAAGATGTAAAATATCTCGGCGCCTTGGTTCCGTTATCGCTTGGATGGCTTTATCAATCATACCAATAATTTAGCACACACTTAATTAAGTGTCAACTTAATTAATAACTAACCCTAATGAATATATGAACTCTCCAAGCAATAAAGAAAGCGATCACGATTAAGGTAGATAAGACCTGCCGCTACGACAAAAAACCCCCTCGCATGAAGGGGGTTTTTAGCTTCTGTAACGTTGTTTTTCATCACTATCGCACGCGGAGCGCGCCAAGTGCACGCCGTAACGATGTAAAACATCGTTATCTATCGCGCCAACCTTACCCAAACGTAGCAAATAAAGCCCACTTAATCTGTTAGCCAACAGTTGCTGATCACACAAGATAAACCAACCGCCGCAGTAGCACGGACTGACTCCATCTATAGTAGCAAGCTAGTTAAAGATCCATAAACCCACCAATAGCCGCTCAACCACCAACATCCAAGTAGCCACCGTTCGTAACGGACTCAGCAGCCGTTATTCTGCTCATTTCAGCGATAATTGAGGGGCTATCGGACTGAGATGACGTTATTTATACATTTTACTGCTGTTTTAGGCAACTTCACAGCCAATAACGTCACCCGAGTCCGTTAGATGCCTGAACCTTACCCAAAAGCAGCAAATAAAGCCCACTCAGTCCGTTAGCCAACAGTTGCTGAGATGACGTTATGCTGTAACGATATAAAACATCGTTATCAGCTTTGCAGCGGCACTACTTGGCGCCACCCGCCAAGCGCCGTCACATCTTCCGCGCCCGCGGCCGCGTAAGCCTCACAAACAAAGCCCGGGACCTCCGTGCCGTCCCGGAGCTCAACCTTACCGATCCCGAGCGGAGCCGGGATCGCCGCCACAAAGCCGCCGAATGCCTCCAGCGGCATTTCCCAAACCTCCAGGGCGATCGCTGCGCCGCCCTGCTCCCGCTTCACGAGCCCCGGCTTCGCCGGCGTGGTCGGCAGCTTCACGAGGCTGTACTTCGCCGCGGTTTCATCCTCACGGATGAACCGCGCTCCACAGCCTCGCATCTGCTTCTCCAGCGGGTAGCCGCGCATGTGTAAGCCGCAGACCGCGACGAGCGTCGTCGCCTGCGCTACCGCTGCATTTGCTCCCGCATCGGCAGACACCGATGCGCCTTCGCTCGCGCTAGCAGCCTCGCTTACCGCGCTCGCCCCCGCCAGGATCAGCTCGGCTGCGCCGCAGATCAAGTGCTCCTCTTCGGCCACCCCGAAGAGGGTAATGCCAAAAGGCGTCAGCGGAGCGGCATCGCCCGCCGGCACTGCAACCGCACACCAATCCAGCAGATTGCAATGATTGGTGTAGCGGCCCATCTCCCGATTCGTCTGAATCGGGTCAGCGAGCACCTGCTCGCGGGTCCATGTGCCCCCGCAGGTAGGCATAACAAGCACCGCACCCTGCAGCAGCTTGCGGGCTTCCAACTTGAAGCGCTGCAGCTTATGCATCGCTTGAAACACTGAAGCTGCATCATACTCCGCTGCTGAGCCGGAGCGAAGGATCTTCTCCGTCACAGGGTAAGCGATCCCCGGGTTGGCCTCAATAAAACCGCCTAAAGCCGCCCAACGCTCAGCTACCCAAGGCCCTTCGTATAGAATCGCCGCCGCTTGGGCGAACATCGTTACATCTACGTACGCAATAGGGAGATTCAGCTCTTGTAATTGTTCCACGGCTCTTCCCCATGCCGCTTCATACTCCGCGGCATATGGACCGTAGAACCCGAGCGGACCATCCGGAAGCAACAGCGTCTGCGGAAGTTTAGTCTCATCTCGCCTCACGCTGCGCGACCACGGATCTTCCGCGTGAAGGCCACGCGCAACGCTGTCTACAGCGAGTGCGTCATCCAAACTGTGCGCAAAGACGGTTACACAGTCTAAACTCGCACAGGCAGGTACGACCCCTTTGGTTGGCCAAGCGCCGAGACTCGGCTTATAGCCAACCAGCCTGTTCAGCGCAGCCGGCACGCGGCCTGAGCCTGCGGTGTCCGTGCCAAGCGAGAAAGCCGCTTGGCCGCGGGCTACAGCGACGGCGGAGCCTGAGCTCGAGCCGCCGCTGATCAATTCGGGACGCAGCGCATTGTGCGCGTCGCCGTAAGGGCTTCGTGCGCCGACAAGCCCTGTCGCGAACTGATCCAAATTCGTTTTGCCGACTGGAATTGCTCCTGCGGCAATCAGTCTTTCCACGACGCCTGCGTGCTCCGAGGGCGTATAAGCATACTCCTCGCAGCCCGCCGTCGTCGGCACCCCCGCTAGATCAATGTTATCCTTGATCGCAAAAGGAATCCCCCACAGCGGCGCATCCGCTGGATTCCGCTCAGCCAGCGCATCCAAATAGGGTTGAATGAGCGCCACAGAAGGCGGCGTAATCCAAAGATTCATGCCCGCGTCGTCCGCTGCGCGCTGTACAATAGCCGCCATGACTTCATGCGGAGTCAATTCCCCTTTACCATATTTATCCCGAAGCCAAGAAATTGTAAGTTCTAGAGCAAGCTCCGTATCAACGCCATTCTCCCTAATCTTTGTCATCTACAAACACCTCTCCTTAAGCAGATTGGGCAATTCCAAGAATAAGCTGACCGGCATGAACTTGATCGCCCGGCTTCACTTGAATCATCGAGACATAACCGTCGCAAGGAGCGTGCTGCGGGAATTCCATTTTCATACTCTCGAGAATGGCTAATTGATCCCCCTTCTTCACTTGCTCACCTGGTGAAACAAGCACTTTCCACACCGATCCAGGCATAATTCCACGAACAGCGACTGTGCCTGCCGGCAGTTCATCCTCGGGTTGTTCACTTGCCGTTTCCTGCTCAGATACGTACTCCGCCAAGCCTTTCGCCTTCCAACTCTCCCGCTCTTCGTTGAACGCGATTCGCTGCTGCTCCCGGAACGTTGCTGCACTTTCTTCAATAGAACTCAGGAATTGCAAATATTCGCCTAAATCAAAAGTCGTCTCCTGAATATCCGCTTCATAACGGCCACGCGGGAAATCTTCACGAAGCTGGAGAAGTTCCTCAGCACTCACTTCATAAAACTGAATTTGGTCAAAAAATCTCAGCAGCCAAGGCTTACCAGCCTTAAAGCTCTCCGTCGAACGCAGGCGATTCCACATTTGAATCGTACGTCCGACGAATTGATAGCCGCCAGGGCCTTCCATTCCATACACACACATGTAGGCTCCACCAATACCAACCGCATTTTCAGGCGTCCACGTGCGTGCCGGATTATATTTCGTCGTTACTAGGCGGTGACGCGGGTCAACCGGTGTGGCTACAGGAGCACCCAGGTAGACATCCCCTAAGCCAAGTACCAAGTAATTGGCATCAAAAACAATCTTTTTCACATCATCAATCGAATCTAATCCATTAATACGCTGGATGAATTCAAGGTTGCTCGGACACCACGGAGCATCGGGCCGAACTCCTTGTTGGTAACGTTGAATGGCCAGCTGAGTCGCCGGATCGTCCCATGAAAGCGGCAAGCGCACTATGCGTGACGGCACACGGAATTCTTCAAGAGGAGGCAGAGCAGCGTCGATTTCTACAACTTTTGCACATGCTTCACTCACGGTAATTCGGGTCGGGTCAATATGAATTTGCAAGGAGCGAATGCCCGGCGTTAGATCCAGCACCGGTATCGAGCCGCTCTCCACGATCGCTTGCATCAAAGCCTGCACTTGGAAACGCAGCAGCAAATCCAGCTCAAGCTCGCCGTATTCCACGAGCAAATTTTGATCACCGCAGCAGCGAATCGTAATTGGGAATCTACGAAGAGCTGTTTCATGGAAAAGTCGCGGATACTCCGGCGTAATATCCTTATTAACAGCAGGCAATGCCGCACTGGTTAGCTCCTCAAAATTCCCCTCGCCAATAGCTCGCAAATTCCCCTCCTGCCCCTCACGCAAAGCCTCCGCTTCTTGAAGCGTCAGCAGGTGGAACCGGATCGAATCACCCGGGTGCAGTTGCCCAAGCTTCCAGAATTCAGCCGAAGCCGTCGTTACCGGACAAACGAAACCGCCGAGACTCGGCCCATCCGGACCCAGCAAGATTGGCATATCCCCCGTCAAATCCAATGTGCCGATCGCATAGGCATTATCGTGAATATTGGACGGATGAAGTCCCGCTTCGCCCCCATCTTCACGCGTCCAAAGCGGAGCCGGCCCTTTCAAACGAACACCTGTTCTTGAAGAGTTGAAATGCACTTCCCAGTTTGTTTCCGTCAACTGCTCCAAGTACTCTGCGCGCAGGAATTCTCCTGTGCAATGCGGTCCAGGAATGACGCCAATCGTCCATTCCCGTGTCATTTGCGGACGATGCTGTACAGCAAGTTCAGCCGCTTCTTGTACAGGGCTGCCGCCCGCGTTCACACCAAGCACATCGCCTGTGCGCAGCGCGCGACCGCCGTGTCCACCGAAGCCGCCCAGCGTGAAGGTCGAGGAGCTGCCGAGAATTTTCGGCATATCGAAGCCCCCGCTGACCAGTAGATAAGCCCGCATCCCTTCTTTGGCCTCACCGAAACTCAGCACTTGCCCCCGAGCTGCGAATACCGGCTTATAGAGCGCGACGGCTTCCCCATCCAGCTCCGCCTGCATATCCGCGCCGGTGACGCAGAACCACAAATCGCTGCGGAACTTGTAAGAACCTCCGCGCAGCGTCATTTCAAGTCCGGCAGCGTCATCCGCGTTGCCGAGCAGCTTGTTGCCGATTCGGAACGAGAACGGGTCCATCGGCCCGCACGGCGGCACGCCTACATCCCAGTGGCTGATGCGCCCAGGGAAGTCCTGCACCGTAGTTTGGATGCCGCCATCTACGACTTCCAATGCCTTTTCAACAGGCGCAAATGTATTTAATAGCTGCGTGAAGACGTTGCCGTCTACGCAATCTTGCTCTTGCAGAAGCGCCTGCAAATATTGCAAATTCGTTGTAATTCCATACATACGCGTCTCGGACAATGCCTCGATCAGCTTCCGAATCGCGTCCATACGATCTGTACCGTGGACAATGATTTTAGCCAGCATCGGATCGTATAAGGTGGTAACCGTTAAGCCGTCCCTCACCCATGTTTCATTCCGCGCCCCAGCCGAAAATACCGCCTGATCCAACTGCCCCGCACTCGGCCGGAACTGCTGCAAGCAATCCTCCGCGTATATCCGCGCTTGCATGCTGTGACCGATCGGCTTGCGAATGAGCGATTGGATGTCGGTCAGCTCATTTGCCGCTTCACGCACCATCCACTCGACAAGATCAACTCCCAGCACTTCTTCCGTTACACCGTGCTCGACCTGAAGTCGCGTGTTTACTTCCAAGAAGTAAAACTCGCACGTTTCCGGGTCATACAAATATTCCACCGTACCTGCGCTGCGGTAGCCGACTTCAGCCGCCAGACGCTTAGCCGAAGCAAACATCGCCTCACGCACATCGTCCGATAAATTCGGAGCCGGGCTCTCCTCAATAACCTTCTGGTTGCGGCGTTGGATGGAACAATCGCGCTCGCCAAGCGTAACGACTTCTCCGAAGTTGTTGCCGAAAATTTGCACCTCGACATGGCGTGCTCTGGCGATATATTTTTCAAGGAACATGCCGCCGTTTTTGAAATTCGTCTCGGCCAAATGGCGCACGCCATCGTAAGCGGCTCTCAATGCCGCCTCATCCGCACAGACGCGCATGCCAATGCCGCCGCCTCCTGCTGTGCTTTTGAGAATAACCGGATAACCAATCCGCGCAGCTTCTGAAAGCGCAGTTTCAAGCTCTGTGATGAGTGGTGTTCCCGGCAGCATTGGGACACCAGCCTTTTCCGCGATTTCGCGCGCCGAGTGTTTAAGCCCGAACATCTCCATTTGTTCCGGTGTAGGTCCGATGAACACAATCCCCTGATCGCGACATGCACGGGCAAAATCCGCGTTCTCACTAAGAAAACCATAACCGGGATGAATCGCTTCAGCACCGGTTTCCAGCGCTGTTTTCAGAATCAACTCTGTATTCAAATAGCTTTCCTTCGCCGGCCCTTCGCCGATTAGAACAGCTTCATCCGCTCCATCCACATGCAGGCTATCTTGGTCTGCTCCCGTATAAACAGCAACCGATGCCACTCCGAGCTTGCGCAGTGTGCGCTCTATGCGTACAGCGATGGCACCGCGATTAGCGATTAGTACTTTTTTAAACATCGTATCCACACCCCTTTAAATTTCTATTTATCCCAAATTAGCACCTGAATCGGCGTTGGATTGTAGGCATTGCAAGGATTGTTAAGCTGCGGACAGTTACTGATTAGCACCATGGAGCTTCCCAGCGACTGAACTTCAACGTAGCAGCCAGGTCCAGAGACGCCATCATCGAACTTCAATCCTCCCTCCGCTGTAACCGGTACATTCATGAAAAAGTTAATATTCGGTGCTAAATCGCGCTTCGTATATGCCCCATCGTGCTGTGCAAGCTGCAGCATAAAGGTATCCCGGCAATTATGCATCGACAACTTGTCGTGCGAGTAGCGCACTGTGTTGCTTTGAGCAGAACAGGAGCCACCTACGGTGTCATGCCGTCCGCACGTATCCGCTACGATTCGGAGCAATTCTTTGCCGGACTCCGCACGCAGCACCGAGCCTGTGCTTAAATAAATGTTGCTTTGGCCTGCAATTGTCGCAACAGCGCTGTAATGATCCTCTGGGTTCTCAGCGTCGTAAAACAACGTATCCGCCGCTTGATTCCCCTCCAGATCAACAATACGCAGCACTTGACCCGGCTTCAGCGCATGCATCCAACCATCCCCCGCTTGAATGATCTCGCTATATATCGCCTCCTCGACTTTGCGAGGGCTTTCCACACGATTAAATACCGCCATATCCGTTCCTCCTCCGTTTTTTTAAGTAAGCAGTGCGTGATATTCCCATGTATTTTCAAAAGCTCGGCGATTCTCCGAACGATAATTGACGCAAAAGTCGTCCATGCCTACAGGATCAGCCTGCAGGACCTCGATGTGAACAGGCACCGATGGATAAGTGGTTCTTGGATCAAGTGGATTGGGTGTGTTGGAAAGAACGAGCAGCGTATCTAGCTCTGTACGAAGCGTGACAGTGGCACCCGCCGGGCAATGCGTTAGACTGAAATGCATATCGCCCTGCTCATCACAGATCACCTTCGAGAATAAGTTGAGGACCGGCATCATATCTCTCATGCTCAACCCGTTGCGAACAAGTTCTACAGCGAAGTTCTCCTGCCCGCTCCGCAGCCACTCATTTCGCAGCTCTTGATAATTGGTGGCGCCATATTTGGCGTCCGTCACCGCTCGGCTCGTGTATCCGCTAAGCGGATCATGCCAGCCTATGCTATCTTCCACGATGCTTGCGAGCACTCTCCCATTGTCACTCATCAGCACATGCCCTCGCGTCAGATGGGCGGTATACTGCGCCTTAAGCGTATCCGGCATATTATAGCGCTCCGTCAAATCCCGCGCGTGAAACAATTGGATGGACACATTCGCTCCCGCCTCCAGAGCCGTAAACCGGATCAACTTCCCTTTACCAATCACGCCTGACCACTTGCCTCCCGGCCCTATTGTCTTGTTCCACACGTTTGCCATCGTATCCATCTCCTCCTGAGTTTGCTTAAACAAAAAGGGAGACATCACAAGACGTAAATCGTCTTGGTGATATCTCCCAGGTTTTTATCCTTCCGTGTCGCTCCTTGCGTTAGGAACGGTTTACTCTCGGACCAGCCCGACGCTGCGCCGGCGGAACCCTAGTAAACAATCGTATTCATTTGTGTTATTAAACATAACATCGACCAGTGGATGTGTCAATAACTTCTATGCATTTTACCTTTTTCATGCAAAATACTTCTCATACCCTTTACAATGTGTTATATTAACTTACATAAAAGACGTATAGTTAACATTGAAGAATCATCACGGTTACTTTTCAACTTATAAGTAATGATTTATGACATACAAAGTTTTCTAGGGTTCCGCGATGGCATAAGCCTCGGTCTGGTCCGAGAGAAAACGCACAGCTCACCCTGTGTTCACGGAGGGACAAAAGCCCGGGAGATATCTGTTTATTAGATATCCTCCTTGGCTTTTTTGCATACCAGCCCCTGACAGCGACCACAGCACCAACGATAAGGGAGTGTTCCATCATGACCAACGAAGTCAAACTACGGAAATCCTTAAGCTTGTATCAAGTCGTCTACATGGGGCTTGCCTGGATGACACCTATGATTTATTTCTCCATCTATGGGATAGCTTACGAGAATGCTCATGGCATGCTGACACAGGCGTACCTGCTTGCTTTTATCGCGATCTTCTTCACAGCTTACAGCTACGGCGTCATGTCCAAGTCGTTCCCCACATCAGGCTCCGCCTACACGTATACGAAAAAAAGTATCCATCCCTACCTGGGCTTCCTCGTTGGTTGGGCATTGCTGCTGGACTATTTCTTCTCTCCTATCATTGCTTGTCTTACCTTCGGCATTTATCTGCATGCACAGTTTCCGTCCATCCCGGCTTATGTCTGGATCATCGGACTGAATATCGTTCTTGGTATCGTGAATATTATCGGTATTAAATTCTCAGCGAATATTAGCAAATTGTTCGTTTGGATTCAGATTTTGTTTATTGGTGTGTTCTGTTTCTTCCTTATCCGTAATTTAACGGGGGATGTTCATCCGATGGGATTATTTCTTCAAACGGACGTGCCGTTCTCCACAATTCTAGCCGGCGCCTCCATTATTTGCTTTTCCTTTCTAGGCTTTGATACGGTCACAACCATGTCCGAAGAAACGGTGAATGCCGAGAAAACGATCCCTAGGGCTATCATGATCATCATCCTTACAGCGAGCATTCTGTATTTGGTGCCATCTATTTTGACTCAGCTGATTTATCCACACCTAACCTTCGTAAATGTAGATTCTGCAGGCTTCGAAATCGTTAAACTTGTTGGTGGGGCCGCACTCAGCTCTGTGTTCATCACTGTGCTCATACTCGCTATTTTTACACAAGGCTTATCGTCCGTAACGAGCGTTTCCCGCCTGCTCTATGTCATGGGGCGCGATTCCATCCTGCCTAAACGTGTGTTTGCCTTCCTTCATCCGAAGTTCAATACACCGGTCATCAACATCGTGATCGTGAGCTGTGTCTCCCTGCTGGCCCTCGTGATCTCCCTGGACAATGCCGTCAAATTCGTAAATTTCGGGGCATTAACGGCCTTCTTCTTCGTGAACATCTCTGTCATCGCGCAAAAATACATCAAAGAAAACCAACGCTCCGTAAAGCAAACCATCATGTATCTTGCGCTTCCCTTAGTCGGAGCCGGCTTCATTGGTTATCTACTATCGCTGCTAGACCGAGACGCCTTATGGATGGGCGGTGTCTGGCTCATGATCGGGATTGTGTATCATCTGATCCGGAAAAAAGTTAGCTCCGAGAGGGCTGGGACCGTCCTCGCTCCCATGGCCATATCAAACAAACCTATGCGTACCACTGGTTCTATCAAATAAAAAAAACCGAGCGAACTCAGGACCTTTTCCTGATCATCGCTCGGTTTTTTATTTGCCGTTTATTTCCGGTCTGCCGGGAATACAAGTCCCATTTGTTTTCTAGCTTCGTCCATAATGGCCATCGCGATGCTGGAATTGGCATGGGAGTTCGTTTCGGACTCCGACGCTCCGCTTTGGATGAGGCGGATGAATTCTTCTGCCTCGTATCGCATTGTTCTAGCGCTCTGCTCGCGCGTAAGATTCTCTACGGAACCGTCACGGTAACGGATTTCAACTTTCTCTGGCTGGTTGATTTTATCAATAATCATCGTTGCGTGCTCGCCTTGGATTTCTGCCGGCAAATAGGAGCTTGCGATTTTGGAGTGCATAATTACCGCATCCATATCTTTATAACTCAGCAGAAGGCTGCCTTCCCCATCGACTCCGGATTCCAGCAGCATGCCGCATGCCTGCACACGATCAGGGGTTCCGAACAGCACAGCCAGCGGATAAATGCAGTACACACCAAGGTCCATCAAGGAACCATTGGAGAAAATAGGATTGAACGCATTGAGCACCGTACCCTGCTTATAGGCATCATACCGCGAGGAATATTGGCAGTAACCCGCAAAATAACGGCGGATAGGTCCAAGCTTGTGCAGATTCTCTTGAATGGCTTTGAAATTCGGCATCAACGTGGATTTGAGCGCCTCCATGAACACAACCTTGTTGCTGCGCGCTGCCTCAATCATTGCGGACAACTCGGCCGAGTTGGATGCTGCGGGCTTCTCGCAAAGGACATGCTTCCCGTGATTCATGCAGTGAACGGCGTACTCAGCGTGAAGCGAGTTCGGGCTAGCGATATAGACCGCATCGTATGTATCGCTTTGAGCAAAAGCATTCAAGTCCGTAAAGCGGTGTGCGACTTCGAATTTATTGGCGAATTCCGCCGCCTTGTCCTCCGTGCGTGAGTACACGGCTGTTAGAGCAAATTCTCCCGTCTCGCGGGCTGCGTGAATGAACTCTTCTGTGATCCAATTTGTTCCTATTACTGCAAAACGTATCATAGTGTCTCCTTTGTGATTAGGTTTTGGCGTTAGCTTGGCTGGTCGGAGGGAACTGTGGTCCTCTATTTGCTCAGAAAATGTCACTTTGACGAGTTAGCGAGAAATACAGTCCTCTATTTTGGCGCATTCGGTGGAATCGGAGGCCAATGTTGGCAAATAAGGCCCTGTAGTTCCGCTTGGAGGGCTATATTTTTGCATATCGCTGAAATAGCGGACTGTAGTTCCACATGTTGGTGATGTGGCAGGTTCCATCAATTTGTTCTTTTTACTATACCTGATTTGGGATGGTTGATAAAGGTACGCGCAAATTGAATGCAAAAAAAGCACCCTTTGTTGGGTACTTTTTGCTTGAGGTGCTTGGGGTGCCTCGGGTATCTAGCCCCCAAGCCTCTTTGTCCTATTTCATGGTACCACTTATCTGAAATCAGGCGGAATACGGCGTGAAACACCGGTCAAAATAGCTGCTTCAACTACGGCATTCCTGACTTTGGTGACAACTTGCTCATTAAAAATACTCGGGATGATGTACTGGTCATTCAACTCATTCTCGGAAACGACAGAAGCAATGGCGCGTGCTGCCGCAAGTTTCATCGGTTCGTTGATTTCGCGTGCTCGGCAGTCCAGCGCCCCTCGGAAGATCCCCGGAAACACAAGCACATTATTGATTTGGTTCGGATAATCGCTCCGCCCCGTAGCAAATACTCGCACATGAGGGAGCGCTTCTTTCGGATCAATCTCCGGCACCGGATTCGCCATGGCGAAGACGATGCTGTTCGGAGCCATCTTTTGCACATCGCTTCCGTTCAGCAATCCGCCTCTCGACACGCCGATGAATACGTCAGCGCCTCTAATGATATCGCGCAAGCTGCCAGGGTTAGCTTCAACTTGCGGCTGCTCGGCAAGCCATGCCCACATCGGGTGGTGCGCATATTCGCCTCCGCGAATGATCGCCCCTTCCCGATCAACGGGGACGAGCCGCTTTACTCCGGCGGCAAGCAGCATTTTACAGATAGAGACGCCTGCTGCACCAATGCCATTAACGACAACACGAACCTGGTCCATTCGTTTGCCAACAACCTTGAGCGCATTCAGAAGTCCCGCGATGACAACAATAGCCGTTCCATGCTGGTCGTCGTGGAAGATAGGAATATCCAACTCTTCATTAAGCCTTGTCTCAATCTCGAAACAACGTGGGGAGCTAATATCCTCCAAATTAATACCGCCAAAAATAGGACTAATCGCTTTAATCGTGCGAATGATCTCTTCCGTATCCTGCGTGTCCAAGCAGATCGGGAAAGCGTCAACCCCTGCTAATTGTTTAAAAAGCATAGCTTTACCTTCCATAACAGGTGCAGCTGCATGAGGGCCAATGTCGCCTAAGCCTAGTACAGCGGTACCATCCGTTACGACAGCTACGGTATTTCTTTTGATCGTTAGAGAGTACGCTTTCTGAGGATCTTCATGAATGGCTGTGCACACGCGGGCCACTCCCGGTGTATACACGATGGACAAATCATCCCGGTTTTTGATCGGCAGTGTTGGCTGTACAGAAATTTTGCCCCCAAGATGCGCAAGGAACGTGCGGTCCGATACATTGACAAGACGGATGCCTTCTAGCGATTTAATCGCTTCAACAACGGCGGTCTCAGCCGTATCAGCTACTTGAACCGTAACATCGCGAACTGTTACTTCCTGCCCTGGGCGAATAATATCAATAGATGTAATATCTCCCCCTGCTTTACTAATGGCTGAAGCAACATCGCCAAAACTCACTTGGTTGAGAGTTAATTCCAGACGCAGAATGATACTGTTATAGGCCATATTCAGATCCCCGTTTCTACATTTTTTATATGCCGATGACAAAAGGTGATGTTAAATCTCGCAGCGTTTTGATAACACTCATCGCCACAATATAGCCGGTTTTGGGATTGCCGGCGGAAGGGGTATTTCTGATTTGCAAATGGATTTGACCGAATTTCCCCCTCGCTTCGATTTCATGCGTATTGTGGCTGATGTGAGGATCTACGAACACTTTCACTTTGGTCCGGTCAAATCCTACACCGGCTAAGCTTAGTGCAGCGGAAACATTGACACTCTCCGGAAACAAGCGAGCGGAATCACGAGCCACTCCGTCGAATGCGCAAAACGGCTCCGTTAATTCAGCCAAATTCACCTGCTGCTCGATAACTGTACCAATCCAAGCCTTAGGAGGTTTTCTTGTCACTAATGTAACTTCGTCCATCGGGCCTACACTTCCTGCTGCGATGCGATCTAAACCTCCAATTGCAGCTGAAGGAACCATCACTTTTCTGCCTGTTTGCCGTGCTTTCTCGAGAATTTTAAGGTGCAGCGGCTCGTCCGCTAACGCACCAACGCTGACCAAGATGAGGTCCGCTCTATTGTCTAAGGCTTTTTCGCCATAATGCCTTACCGCTTCGTGTCCAGCGCTCTCCACCACAACGTCCAGCCCCTGACGGAAAAACACCTCCTCATTTGATGTCATCACATATCCATGGGAACTTGTATCCGGATACTTCGTTTCGTCACGAACTAGTATCGCTTTTAATTGCACCTGCCCGGCGTTTCCCTGCAAAATAGCTTGGGCTACATCCTGGCCTATGGTTCCATATCCGATAATGCCAACGTTTAACATATGTAAGGGATCCTCCTAATGTGGGTTCAAATGATCTCGCCTTGTCCCTCTATCATATCAAAAATATTGTATTTGGTATACCATAAACCAATTAAATATGATATACTGACTCTACTAAGACATGGAGGGATGCCAAGTGCCATCAGTGACTTATCAAACATCTGGAAAAACGATAGAAGTCGAACAAGACGCTAATCTCTTAAGAACATCGATCCGTTATGAAGGGTCTGTACCTTACAAATGCGGCGGTGGCCTTTGCGGAACTTGCCGTGTACAAATCGTGGACGGACATGAACACCTCAGCAAAATTATGAAAAAGGAAGTCGACAGACTCGGCCAGGAAAAGCTCGATCAAGGCTTCCGCCTTGCCTGCCAAACCTTCGTCACCGGTGATGTGACTATCTCCTGGGGCGAAGAAGATCTCAATCGCCTCGGCAAAATCGCTCAGCGAAGAATTAACGCAGCTCAATAGCAGGAACGATGGCAGCAGTCCTTGGGGGCTGCTTTTTTTATGTGTTTGTTAGGTAGGCTGGGTTGATTGGCTAACGGACTGAGATGACCTTATTTGCTGCTTTTTGGATAAAAATTGCAGCTAACGGACTCCAGAGCCGCTATTGGCCAAGAAACTACCTCAAATAGCAGCAAATTCAATAAATAACGTCATCTGAGTCCGTTACAGCTCAAATCGCACATCCGCCGCTCCCTGCCCATAAAAAAAGCGCAAGCTCCAAGAGCCTGCGCCTTTACCTTATGCCGTTTTAACAATTTTACTGTCCTTGTCGATGTCCAATTCATAGATCTCTTTCTCTATTTGAGCGGTGGAATCGAACTTGGGAAATACTTTGAGCGGAATGCTGTTATCTGCGAATTTCTCGGAAACCCCTTGAATGATGATTCTCGCATCGTCACCAACGATTTTGCATACTTCAAAAAGTGTTTTTTTCTTGCCGAAGAAGTAATACTCATATGCGGCCACTAACTCTAAATTCGGGTTATTTGTTACGGTACGGTAACGATCCGTTGTGGATACTAGAATATATTCGCTCATATGAAGCCCTCCGCTCATTTTTTTTATTTATAAGCCACAATTAGTTCTACCTCTACTGCCGCCCCTCCGGGCAATGCAGCAACACCTATAGCAGAACGGGCATGCAAGCCCTTATCCCCAAATGCTTCAACTAGCAAATCAGAAGCGCCATTCAATACAAAAGGCAGATCCTGAAACCCAGCTTCCGCATTGATGAAGCCTTCCATTTTAATAATACTGGTCACCCGATTCAGGTCTCCCAAAATAGCCTTTAATGTGCTTAATTGATTAATCACACATTGCCTGGCTGCCTGATATCCTTCTTCTTTCGAAAGCTCTTGTCCTACTTTGCCTTTATATTGAAGCACTCCACCCACCTTCGGAGTTACACCACTCAAATAAATCAAAGGCGGTACCATGGTGTAGGGCAGATAATTGCCACTTGGTTTAGGCGGAGAGTCCAGCAGAATGTTCAGTTCTTCGAGTTTGGCTTCAACTTGTCCATAAATTTGCACAATAAGTCATCCCCTACCCCATATTTACTGCTGTCTCGCCGATCTATTCCTGACAAAGCTCAATATCTTCCGAAATATATAACTGGCATGCTAAGCGAAAGCCTTCCTTAATTTTATCGCCCAGCATCTTATTTTCTTTCCAATTGGGTTCTTGAAGCTTATCTCCACCGGTAACCACTTTCACCATACATTTCGTGCATTTCCCCATACCACAGCCATACTTCAGATGAGGGAATTTCTTAACCCCCGCTAAAACCACCAAGTTACTATTCTCAGTAACCTCTTGCTGATAAACTTGGCCATTTTGGTGCAATGTCACATTCGGCATTTCACAACCTCCATACAGCAGCATGAGCGTAGGCAAATACGGCAATTATTCTCTTTCCAAAGCTTCCATGTAAGCTTTCTTCGAGTTTTCAACGTGAATTTTCGTTAAATTTTCTGCAAACTCCGCTTCACCGTTCAGTACGGCTTTGACAATTTCCCTATGCTCCTCCATCGCTTTGCGTTGGCGTCCAGGGAGCTCATAGCCTACATGAACGAAGGCGCGAATATAGTCGGATAAACCATCCAACATTTGCGTTAGTCTCGGACTCTTAGCAGCACGGAATATAATTTCATTCGCTTCAAAATGGTATTTCCAGTCCGACTGCTCAAACGTCGGTTTCGCTAACGCCGTGTCAATCTCGACAACGATTTGGTTGAGTTCGTCCCGTTGCTGCTGTTCCAACTTCTTCACAGCGAGCTTAACCGCCAAACTCTCCAACGAAGAAAGAATCGTGAATATTTCAATGATTTCTTCCGGTGAAAGTTTGGAGACCACCACGCCCTTACGGGGAAGCGTCTTGACAAACCCCTGTGATTCAAGCCGGAATAAGGCTTCCCGGATGGGCGTTCGGCTAACGTTTAATTGATCGGCCAACTCTCTCTCGATAATCCGGTCACCGGATTTGTATACACCTTGTACAATAGCTTGTTTAATATATTGAAACACTTTATCCCGAATAGGGCTTAATTCCTCATCTTTCCAAACAACTGGATTGTCCGGCATATGGTATACCTCCGCGAATGCGTTTTCTTACAGTGTAATCGATACACCATAACCAATCAACTTTTTAAAATACGGAGGTCTACCGCCGAATCAGCCCAGTACAAAAGCCCCATACACTAAACCTAATCCTACAACAGCTGCGGGATGTACTTTCCATTTTTCCAAAGCAATAAAGCTAGCCGCTGCCAGGAATGCCGTCTGCCAAATCCCCGCCGATTGATACGCACTGTTGAAAAACTGCAAAGCCAACGTACCGAGAAGAACAGCAACGATCGGGCGCACGATCAGCGTCATCGCCATAACTTGCGGAGCTCCTTTGAAGAAGTTGATAAACTTGAACAACAGGACCATCGCAAGCGCCGTGGGAAGAATGGTAGCGATTAGCGCAACAATCGCGCCAAGGATACCGCCAACCTGATACCCGATATACCCGGCAAGTTTAGTGGCGATCGGACTGGGAAGTGCATTGCCGAGCGCCAGCACGTTACCGAACTCTTCCACGTTCATCCATCCGTAATGATCAACTACCTCAGCCTGCAGCAGCGGGATAATCGGCGGCCCGCCACCGTAGCCTAATATGTTTGGAACAAAAAAAGCCCAAAATATTTCTAAAAGCTTCATGCTGAAAAACCCCTGTCTGCATCGCGTTGCTGCTGGTTGCGCTTCTTTTTGTTAGCCAAGTAAGTTGACTCCGTGAACGCGTAAGCAAGCGCGATGCCAATCAGCAAGCCCGGATTCAAGTTAAGCAGAACCAGCGCAATAATCGAGATGAGTGTCCACGCCAGCGTTTTGCTCTTCACCCAACTTTGCCAAGCTTTTTTGAAAAAGTCATAAGCCATAACCGCCATCATTACACCGATAACAGGCTGAATTCCGTGTGTCATGCCGCCTACAATACCGGAATCTTTTAACTTATAGATGAGACCAAGAAGTAAAATCATACCTACAAGCACGGGAATGACCATAGCTGCTATCGCAATAAATGCGCCTAAGTAGCCTTTCACCTTGTAGCCGATATACCCCGCCATTTTCGTAGCGATTGGCCCAGGCAATGCATTTCCCATAGCAAGTACATCTGTAAATTCATCGTCCGTCATCCACTGGTACTTCTGAACAGCTTCCGCATGAACCAATGGAATCATGGTTGGCCCTCCGCCGTACCCCAGGAGACCGATTCGAAAAAAACCGAGGAACAGATTCCAGTACACCATCTTCCCTCTTCCCTCTCCATGTGCAGCTAGTTTCACAAGGAACGAACCGCGATTATTTTTTAATATCCGCTTGGGTCATTACTTCATATTCGCTGCCCAAATGCTGCTGCAAAGCCTTTAACGCCGCGGTGCCGACCGCTGTGTCCTGCTCCCCGTTCCCTCCGCTAACGCCGACGCCTCCAATGACTTCGCCATTCACGACAATCGGGAATCCGCCAACGAAGATCGCGAACTTACCTGGCATCATCACGTGAATACCGAACGCTTCTCCGGTTGTTGTCGC
This sequence comes from Paenibacillus sp. WC2504, assembly GCF_052682475.1. Classification (NCBI taxonomy): domain Bacteria; kingdom Bacillati; phylum Bacillota; class Bacilli; order Caryophanales; family Paenibacillaceae; genus Paenibacillus; species Paenibacillus sp. WC2504. Next base: position 630,238 of record NZ_JBQZFH010000001.1, on the reverse strand, counting down.
AGGTCCTCCCGGTTGGTTGAACAGATGCGTGGAACGCTTGTGGCCACTTGCTGTAAAAGCTTTGGACGTTGCGATCTCAGGACCTGTAATTCGCCCGCCGTTCATGCGCTCCAGTGCAATGATATAACCGCCGTCATCCACGATACAGATGGATTCCAAAGCTTTAACTTCTTCCGCCGCTATTTTAGCTGCCTCTATCATCACTTTTGCTTCTTCCAGTTCCAGCTTTAAGACCGATTTCATGTCAGATCCTCCGTTATGAATCTATCGTTTAGATGCCGTGGTAGACCGTTTTGATTTGCGTGTAAAAATCAAGTGCCGCACGACCAGACTCGCGATACGTTGCTGTACTGGACATCTTCACGCCGCCAAATGGCGCGTTGTAGGCATTCCCCGTCGTGGGTCGGTTAATTTTCACCATGCCAGTCTCGATGTTCTGGATGAAATGTTGAATCCGGCCGGACTCGGATGTACAAATCGCTGCGGAAAGTCCGAACTCCACATCATTGGCGATGTCCATCGCTTCTTGGAAGCTGCTAACACGGATCACGGAGATGACCGGTCCAAAAATCTCTTCCTGCGCGATGCGCATGTCAGGTGCAACACCTACGAATACGGCTGGCGTTACGTAGTAACCATTGGCGTAATCGCCGTCGGTTAGCTGCTCGCCGCCTACGACCAGTTCAGCACCTTCCGCTTTTCCGATGGCGACGTAATCGAGCACATTGCGAAGTTGGCTTTCATTCGCGAGAGGACCGACTTCAACGCCTTTGCTTAACCCGTTGCCAACTTTGAGCTGCTTGGTTTTCTCTACAAGCTTCTCAACAAATTCATCATGCACCGCATCCATGATGATGACCCGGCTCGTGCCCGTGCAAGCTTGGCCCGTTAATTCGAAGCCGCCTTTCACGGCGAGCTCCACCGCATGATCGATATTCGCGTCATCCATCACGATCAACGGATTCTTACCGCCTAGCTCCAGCTGCACACGAGTGGATAATCGTACCTGACGATTGATCTTCTCTCCTGCACCCGTGGAACCCGTGAAAGTAACCGCTTTGACGGCGGAATGTGTGACTAGCGGCACGCCTGTTTTGGATGCGGAGCCTGTCACGAAGTTGATCACGCCCGCTGGAAGTCCAGCCTGATGAAGCGCCTCCACTAACCGATAAGCAATCAACGGCGTGTTCGATGCCGGTTTGAAGACCACGGTGTTGCCAGTAACTAAGGCAGGAGCGATCTTGCGTACTGGAATAGAAATCGGGAAATTCCAAGGTGTAATGACGGAAATAACACCTAATGGTTCTTTGCGTGTGTATACAAAAGTAGTTGCATCATCTGATGGAAGCGTTTCGCCAGAAACGTTTAATCCTTCAGAAGCGTAATACCTGAGCGTTTGGGCGGAACGTTTCACTTCCATCCGGCTGCTCGCCATCGTTTTTCCTTCCTCGCGAGTCAGTTCTTCCGCATATTGCTCCAAACCTGCTTCCAGCAAGTCCGCTGCTTTGTACAAGATTTCCGCTCGCTTGGTAGGGGGAACGTGACGCCAAGTTTTGAAAGCTTGCTCAGCAGCCTCCATAGCCTGGATGACATCCTCTTCTGTCGAAGCTTGAAATCTTCCTACGCTATCTTTCACATTAGCCGGGTTAATGGTCAAGAAGGTTTCACCGCTTGCGGCCTCTACCCATTCCCCGTTAATCAGGTTTTTGAAAGTCTGTACGGCTGTTTCTGTTGCTGCCATGTCAATCCCCTTTCTCTTTAACGACCAATTTCGGCTCAAAAGCAGGGTCTGTATGCCAGTTAGACCAATTCCCGAGAATTCAACTTCCCGGGAACGGTTTAACTTCTATTTTCTATGAACATTTATAAGAGATAAGGACTATTCTAAGCAAAATTCACGGGAGATTGCTGCGATGTACATTCTGCGCATTTTCGTAGCTTCTTCTACAATTTTGATACAGCGTTGTTGATCTTCAGGTGTTCTAGCATACTCAAGTACGATTTGGTAGCCACGCTCGCCGTGGATCTCATCGGATACGATATGTAAATCGAAGAATTCCACTTCTTCATCTGTAAAACCGTAGTGATTGCGAAGCGTTGGCGTTTGTCTGCGGTAGATGGCAGGCACTTGAGATTCAAGTCCTACAACTAACGCTGCTGTTGCGAATAAAAAATTTTCTTTGAAAGCCATCCGGTAACACCAGGATTGCAAGCCGATGGTTTCAGGGAGCAGGTGCTGCATGGATTCCACGCGTTCGCGCGTCGTTCCGCAAGCTTCACCAAAACGAATTAACAAATCGGTGTGACGGTCGCCGCCGAGTTCCTCTTCCCACATGTTTTGCAGGATGAAGTCTCTTGCGTCCTCATGCGGACAGTTGGCATAGATATAAGCCAAGTACTCTGCGAATGGACCTACATACGCGTAATGCTGTTCTACCCATCTGGCAAAATGCTCTTTCTTCAATTCACCATTTGCCCACATTGTTGTAAAAGGAGCTTTTGAAACGGCATTACCTTCAATGGCTTGCTCAAGTGCATAGCGGAATTCCTCTTTGTTCATCAAACGGGATTCAGTTGCTGCTGTTGTCATATAAAACTCTCCTCTCAAAATGTAAAGTGTCGTAGTAGATCAACTCGTCGATTGTTCTGGCATTTGGTATATGGTATACCAAAATGATTTCATGGACTTATTATTACTTAGATTGGGCTACCCTGTCAACCCACTTTTTTTAAGATTAACAGCAAGATCATCGACATCATTAAATACGCAATTGTAAAAGGTGCATTCCAGTTTGATACCTTATACGAGCTCTTCCCTATCAAATTAGACATCATCCCGGCGGTAGCGTTGTAAGGCCCCATTAAGAATGCCGTGGCCGCCCCCGTAAGCATAGCGATCGCCATCAGCTGCACGGAAATACCTAGCGCCTGCGGATTCAATGACTCCGCTGCCAGAGCCAATCCAACTGCAGGATGCAGCCCGATAAATGCAAGCGCTAACGGAATTAGCGGGATCATGAGCAGAAAGAGATTAGACCCGATGGCATGTTGAATAGCCATGATCCCTTCGTTGATCGCATGGTTGCTGCCCGTAGATTTAATAGCTGATATCATAAAACCGGCGCTTAAGAAAACGAAGAATTGATCCTTCATTTTCAGCACATGAGACGATAGCAAGGTTTGGCTGCTTGTAATAAACGCCATGCCCTTCCCTAACATCAAAGACCATACGTAAGCAAATGGAATAACGATGATCGAGACTAACAGCAAGAATCCCATATGCGTAAATCGCTCTAATACAAAAACCAGCACATTAAGTACAACGATCGCGATAAGGATTTGCCACGGATGGCTCCCTTTGACCTCATTAGACGCATTCGGCTGATGAACGACCGCACTTTCCCTGGCAGCAGAAATCTCTTCAAGCGTAGTCAGACTGATTTTTTTAAGGCGGCGATTAGCGACCCACGTCCCCATCAACCAATCCAAAGCCAGACCTAATAAGCTGAACGGTATGACGATGGGTAAAATCGCACTCCAGCTTACGCCTGTCATTTCCACAATAATGCCGACAATCGGGGCTACTGGTGTCCACAGAATTGGCATGCTGTAGCCATGTGTAATTGCCCGGCTAATAAATCTGTCTTTTTGCTGAATCGGATAATATTGCAGGGAAGGCTGAATACTGTGGTACATCATCGGCAGTGTGGCCAGGTTCATAAACGAACTCAAAATATAGGATAATAATGAAGTAATACAATAGAGCATACCGGAGTGCTGCACCTTGCTGTAGAGAATCGCCTGTACTCTCACCGCGTAGTGTGCGAGCTCGATGGGCAAGGCAATCATCGGAATCAGCACAAATAAGCTTAATACGTTCAGCATACTGCCGAAGCTAAGGAAGTAATCCGTCCATGAAGCTCCGTTCACCGCTAGAAGAATGGCGCCTGTGCTTAGGAAAATTGTGCCTAATAGCTGCACGAATGGCTTGATCGAGCGGAATGCGACGACAATAATGACAAGACTAAGCCCGGATTGGAGCCAAGTTAGCCACTCGCTTGGATAGATTTCAGAGACAAGATAGGCGGCGATCGCTGCAATAAACAGTGCTTGCTTCATAAGTTTATATCATGTCTCTAACGGCTTGAGTCAACCGCTCAAGGGCCGTCTCAACAATCTCCTCTCCGATGTCCCGGCTGGCTTTCGTCGCATCGCCGATGCAGCCGTTGCACGTCATTTCTTCATAGTAATAGAAGCCTTGAAGGGGACTGCCCGGGCGAAGCTTTTTCCAGCGCCCCTCTTGAATGTCGCCTTTCTCCAGTTTATCCTCACGGACCAGATGAGGCGCCAAATACATCGCTTCGGACACCTCGCGATCGCAGCTGTGACCGTACAGCTTGGATGCGATGCGCCTGTCCATCACATCTTTCGCAGATGCCGTCGTTTTGGCATAAAAGAGGGATACTCCCAGTTCTGCTGTCAGTATATCCGCCGCGACGCCTAATGTCGCTTGGTTACCGCCATGCGAATTGATGACCAGGAATTTCTCGATCCCTTGGCTTTTTAATGATTTGATCATATCGCGCAGAATCGCAATAACGGTTGTAGGCTCCAAGGAAATTGTGCCTGGAAAATGAAGATGATGCGGGGAGACGCCCATATTAATGGTAGGCGTTAAAAGTGCCTCCGGGTATAACCTTGCCGTTAGCCTTTTTCCCATTTCTTCAGCAAGAACAGCATCGCAGCTTTCAACCATATGAGGGCCGTGCTGTTCATGTGCGCCTAGTGGAATAATGGCAATTTTGACCGTTTTGAGGGCCACTTCTACCTCTGGCCATGTCATTTGTGTTAAAATATAAGCATTCGACATCGCATTCACTCTCCTTTTTCTACTTGTGTATATTGTATACCAAGATTATATTAGGATATAGTATCATTTATGATTTTCTTTCCTTTCAGGATGTATACTCATACTGTACAGCTGCTCGGCGTATATTACTTACGGAAGAGAGGTGATTTTACCCCATGATGCGCCATATCCATTACCTTGATAAGAAATCTGTTGCCTATTTGTCTGAAGCTTTAACGAATCATTATTTATCAAAACCGGCCTACACGGAAATTGTCATTATATGCGTCGGCACCAATCGTTACACGTGGGATTCCCTTGGCCCGATGGTCGGGAGTCGGTTATCCGAGCGGTTCGAAGGCCACCGTCATGTTCATCTTTATGGAACGCTGGAGAAACCCGTGCATGCACTCAATTTACAGAAGACCATCGCTCACATTGCCAAATCACATAATCAAGCTTACACGATTGCTGTTGATGCCGCTCTTGGCCAGTTCTACAAAATCGGAACGCTCCAACTAGTGGAAGAACCGCTTCAGCCCGGTGTCAGCTTAAATAAAGAGCTTCCGCCTATCGGACATATTCATCTCAAAGGGATTATTAACAACCACAGCTTGCTCAACCATAAAGTCATGGAGCACACAAGCCTTACGTTTATTGATGAAATGTCAGCGGTGATCTCGCGTCTTTTGGTGAAATCATGTCAAGACATCATCCCACAGCTAATGCCTGCTCCTGAATTAGGGAATGAAGCGCCTAACCATCTATCGTCTGCGACGTAAATGGCTTGGCGCTTTTTTTAACCTACCATATTAAAACAGCTAAAATCGTAGAAACACTTAAGCCGATTATAACCGGCAAGAAGTTCTTCCGCGCCAAATCAATCGCCGAGACACCGGCGAATCCGGCAACCGCTACGAGCGATGACCACGCAATGAGCGTCCCTCCGCCCGACCATACCGACCCCATCTGGCCGATAGCCGCCAACGTGGAGGGATCCATACCTACTGCCGGCGCCAAAGCACCGGACAACGAGCCTGTGAGAGGAAGACCGGAGAAACCCGAGCCTTCTAATCCCGCGATAATCCCCATGACCAACAATCCAAACGAAGTCAGGATGCCGCTCGACGGGATCAAATGTTGAACAGACATCACCAAATCGTAGAGAATCGCCGGCGCTTTATCACCTTCGCCTAAGGAGAGAATGCTTTTGGAGAAATCTGCATTCCCCAGGAAAAAGAATCCTGCGATCGGAATGACCGGCCCCATGGCTTTGAATGCAAAAACGAAGCCTTCTGTCAGATGATCGCTGATCTTATCCAAGGCTTGAACTTTGGAGAACAATGTACAGGATAAAATGAGTAGGATAACCGCCACACCGCCGATAAACGCGGCGCCATCTCCTCCTTCAAATCCGCTCATGCCTTTATGTCCCAGCTTGCTTAGAATCATAACCACCATAACGGCAAGCATGGAAAGTGGAACAAGCACCGCGAACACTTTGGACCATCGAATAACGGCCGGACTAAGCGTTTCTACGGCTGCAGCTGCTTCAGGAAACTCGGAAGCTGTCTGTACAACACGGATAGCTTGTACCTGATTTGAAGTTTCAGCAGTTGTGCTTTCCGGCTTGCGGATCGCTTTCCTGTTCATGAGATAAGCTCCGGTTAGCGCTACGCCCCCCGTGATGAGAGACAAGATCATCGCCTTGTCCGCTACGGAAGCCGTATCAATGCCTGCGCCCTTTGCGCTAAGCATCGGCGCTACTTGCATGACATAGTCAGAGGATAATGCCATGCCTTGTCCAGCAATGGCAATCGCCATACCGGCTCCCATTGCTGGTAATCCTGCGCGAATGGCTGCTGGAATCAGCAGCGCTCCGATCAACGGAACGGCCGGCGTCGGCCAGAAAAAAAGTGAAATAACATATGTAACAACAGCTAGAACAATGTAGGCAATGTGACCATTGACCATTAGCTTCTGAATAGGCGTGATCATGCGCTTGTCAGCGCCGATATCCCTCAAAGAAGCCAGCAAAGCGACCATAAACGTAATAATCAAGAAAATCGTAAATAATTCTTTGGCTGCAGTCAGATTAGCGTTGTAGACTGCTTTGAACCCGCTGATCACATCCCCCTTATAAATCCATCCGATTAAGAAGGTACCAATTAAGGTGGGAATGACGACTCCTCGTTTTAACAACATGACGACGATAACGCTTAATGTCACTAAAGCATACACAACATGTGATGAAGTAATCATCCGCATCCCCCGTATTCATCATTTTTTGACCTTCGAAGAAAATTATACCGCATTTTCTTCTATGTGAATAGATATTTGGTGCATTGTATACAAAAAAATTCTAAAAACAGGTCTAAAAATAATGAATTTCGCGGATATAGTGTTATAAAACATGACGCATGTTGTTTCCGGTACTGCAGCGCAACCTAAGAATGGTAATTTTCAGCCTAAAACATTTCATTAATCACGTGAAGGATCTCTTCTTATGTGGCTATCACCTCAATTTTTTAAGTTTCTACGTCATTCCCAACGAAAATTGTAAGCGATTTCAATGTCATTTTAACAGATTTTTAAAGAGAGGGAAAGGATAAAAATGTATTTGGTATACAATTCCAATTGATCGAGTTAGTTAGTAACTTCTTCTATAGAAAGTTACTTTCAAGTCACCAACTGTAAAGAATTTCACTACTTTCACTGATGTAGAAACTTCTATAAAATAGAAACTATCATCACGACGTACAAGTCTTCAACAATTAGTGCTTACTAATATCAAGAGGAATGTGGGAGGATGAATCATGAAGTATTCGTATTTAGGGAAATCCGGCTTAAAGGTCAGTCAATTATGTCTAGGAACCATGAACTTTGGACCGGAAACTGAGGAAAAAGAAGCTTTTAAAATTATGGATGCCGCATTGGATGCGGGAATTAATTTTTTCGATACAGCTAATGTGTACGGTGGCGTTGAAAGAAGGGGCTGGACGGAAGAAATTATCGGCCGTTGGTTTAAGCAAGGCGGTGGGCGCAGAGAGAAAGTTATTCTTGCGACCAAAGCCTATGGCGATATGAATGATCCTCATGATGGACCTAACTCAGAACGTGGATTGTCTGCTTACAAAATCAGACGTCATTTGGACGCTTCCCTCAAAAGACTGCAGACCGACCACATTGAGCTTTACCAAATGCATCATATTGACCGTAACGTGAGTTGGGATGAGCTGTGGGGTGTGTTCGAATCCGCGGTTAACCAAGGCACAGTCGACTATATTGGCTCCAGCAACTTTGCAGGCTGGCACATAGCCTGTGCCCAAGCCGAAGCGAAAGCCCGCCACTTCTTGGGCTTAGTCTCCGAGCAGCATCTGTACAACCTGCTTGCCAGATTGCCAGAGTTGGAAGTGCTTCCTGCTGCTGAGAAGCTCGGTCTAGGCGTCATTCCGTGGAGTCCGCTTGCCGGAGGCTTGCTCGGCCGTAACGCCTTGGCAGGTACTGGTGCTCGCAGCACACGCTCTGCCGAACGGGTTGAGAAGCATCGGAGCCAATTGGAGCAATTCTCCGCACTCTGCAAAGAAATCGGCGAAAAAGAAGACGTTGTTGCTTTGGCTTGGGTTCTATCGCATTCGGCTGTTACTTCACCGATTATCGGACCAAGAACTATCGAGCAGCTTCAGGACTCATTACGCGTACCTGAGGTTTCACTAAGTGAAGAGACTTTGAAAAAGTTGGATGAAATCTTCCCTGGTCCCGGTAAAGCGGCTCCGGAAGCTTACGCTTGGTAAATAACAGCGGCTGCTCTCATAGAGAGCAGCTGCTTTTTTTCCTCTTGACGTGAAACCAAAAGGTTTCGTATAATCCAACATGTAACCATTTGGTTTCGTATTTCATGAGCGAATGTCTTTTAGGACAACCTACAAGTAAGCTAGGCATGGAAAGGAAAGGCAGGCGCAAGCGATGCAAGAAGCATTACTTAAAAAGCTGCACTACAAGCAAGGACGAGCTCTCGTACTCCATGCGCCCGAAGGTTATGCGCTCGGTATTGAAGAGCCTGGGGAGCCGAATGGGTCTTACGATTTCGTCCAGCTATTTGTCAAGGACGCAGCTGAAGTTGAAGAATGGACGCCTAAAGCGATCCAGTATCTGAAAGACGACGCTTTGTTCTGGATCACTTATCCGAAGCAAAGCTCGAAGGTCAAGACGAATATTAACCGTGACAGCCTGTTTACCTTGGTTTCAAGCATCTCTGAGTATCGTGCGGTTAGTAATGTGGCTGTGGATGAGACATGGTCCGCACTCCGCTTCCGTCATCTGGATAAGGTGAAGAGCAAGGGTTAACAACACATGATTCAAGTGAAGTGCAAAATTAACAACAAATCCGAATTAACAACACATCAATTATTGGAGGAATTTAAAAATGAGCAATCAAACAAACACATTACCGGACATTGTACAAACTGTCGTTTTTAACGCGCCGATTCAAAAAGTATGGGATGCCGTTGCGACTTCCGAGGGCATCGCGGCTTGGTTCATGCCGAATAATTTCAAACCGGAGGCCGGGTATGAATTTCACTTGGAAGCCGGACCTTTCGGCAACTCCCCTTGCAAAGTTACGGACGTTACACCGCCTAACCGCCTTTCTTTTGCATGGGGTAAAGACTGGTCGCTTACATTTGAATTGAAAGATGTGGATGGCAAAACAGAATTCACTCTCATCCACTCTGGTTGGGATGCGGACAAAGTTACGGAATTCAACCAACCTCATTCCGTTGTACGCGAGATGATGGCGAACGGCTGGACTGGTATCGCGAAGAAACTTACGGCCTACATCGAGGCTTAAGATGTCAGCCCCCTCCCCCTCGCAGAAACATGATGTGTTTCAAGCGATAGCCGATCCCACGCGCCGGCAGGTGCTAAAGCTGCTTCGTGAGCAGGAGCTCCCTGTGACCGTGATTTCCGGTCATTTTCCGATGAGCCGCACCGCGGTGTCCAAGCATTTGCGCATCCTGGCCGATGCGGGGCTGGTGAAAGAGCGGAAAGTCGGCCGCGAAACCCGCTACAGGCTGGAAGCGGAGCCGCTGATGGAGCTCAAGCGCTGGCTTTCCTATTATGAGCGTTATTGGGAAAACAAATTAAACGCACTCAAAAGATTCGTCGAGTCCGACGACGAGGATGGCGGCAACTCCTTTGCCGCGTTGGAATTGGTCGACCCGACCGATTAGAGGAAAACCTGGCTGCTTTAGGCCAGGTTTTTTTGCGTTTAGGCGGCGGGTTGCGCCAAGGATTCGCGCACGGCGAGTTGCGTCTTAGTCTTCTCTAGTCTTCGTTGTACTTTGTACATTGTAGCCGCTGGTATTTGCCCCAATCACTACTTTACATTGCACTTTGTACAACGCAGGGAAGAAAAATCCCCAGTTTCAGCCCTTTTGGGATGAAACTGAATGTACTTTGTGCAATGTAAATGCCTTAACTTGCCCAGATCACCTCTCTAGGTTGCAGTTTGTGCAATGAAGGCAAAAGTGGATCTATAGGGGCAGGGGCGCTAACTTAAAGTAATCTATCTACTCCTGTGCCCAGTTCCAGCTTAACGCTCCATGTAGAAGGTTCAGCTGAGGTAGCTGGAAAGGCTACCGTGCGCAACGTTGTAGGGTACGAAGGCATTGCTTGAAAGGTTCTCAGCTAAGAAGGCCATACTATCCCTGAGATGACTCCCTTCCTCCCACTAAACTTACAAAAAGTAAATAACTTACTTGACCAGATAGACACTTGCGCGTAATATAAGTTACATAAAGTAACTAGGTTATTAAATGTAACTATACGAGGAGCGATAACGATGATATCACCTATATTTGTTGGGCATGGGTCCCCCATGATGGCTATTCAAGATACAGCGTGCACCGAATTCCTTTTGGACTATGGCAAAAAAGTTTCACCCAAAGCCATCGTAATTTTTACGGCTCACTGGGAAACAGATGTCCTTACCATCTCCTCCACCGACGATGTCTATGATACCATCTATGATTTCGGCGGCTTTCCGAAGGAGCTATTCCAAATCAAGTACCCGGCAAAAGGCAGCAAAGCGCTCGCCGCTCAGCTTGCCGAGCGCTTCCAAGCCAAAGGCATCCAAGTGAACTTGGACGCCCAGCGTGGACTGGATCACGGCTCTTGGGTGCCTCTGCTGCGCATGTTCCCTACACCTGTCTGCCCCGTGATCCAGGTGTCCGTGAACCCCTACCTGCCGCCTGCTGAGCAGTATCGCATTGGGGAAGCGCTGCGCGGCCTCGATCAGGAAGATATCCTGATTATCGGAAGCGGCGCCACCGTGCACAATCTGCGCGCGCTCAACTGGGAAGCCACGGAGCCGGATGCTTGGGCCGTCGCTTTTGACGATTGGCTCGTGCAGAACATGAGCGCTCAGAACCTGAACGCGTTGTTCAACTACGCTGCCGAAGCCCCTCATGCGCGCATGGCTGTTCCTCGGCCAGAGCACTTCATCCCGCTCTATATCGCAATGGGCAGCGGCGACCCGGCTCGTACGCCTCAAGTCATCCACCGCAGCTATGAAGTCGGCTCGCTGAGCTATCTGTCCGTATCCTTTTAACCGGAGTAGACAAAAAGAGACCCACAGCAACGGGCTGCGGGTCTTAAGTATATATATATTAAAAGGGGGTCGAATTTCATTATAGGTCCCGAACCTTAATCCCAGATGAAAACAAGATTGCATTTCGATTACAAATGATGGTTATTTTGTTTACAAGCTGTTATTTATCTTTTACCGGAATGTAGATGTCAATCTGGATCTGATCATGCTTGTCGGCATGACAGCGCTCATCATACCACTCAAACTCCACGCCGCCTGCGTGCTCCAAGCCCGAATGAGGGAACCATTCCTCGAAGATAGACTTCCACGTGCTCTGAATCGAGGCGACGAATTGATCCGGGGTCACTTTGGGCGTCGTAAAAACCGCATATCTGGCCTCAGGGAACTCACGGCACACCAAGTCAGCAGGCACACCATCGAAGCTTGTAGCTTCCATCCCGATCAGATATGTTAACTCCCCAGTCTCCATATTAAAATCCGTGCAAAGGCCAAGCTCCACCGGTGAATCCGTGTGAACGCGATTGCCTATGCGGCTTCCCTTATTCTCTTGCAGATACGTGTTCCAAAAAACAGGAATGTCCCGGTGATTTTGCCCATCCTTGCAAGTCGTCCTCAGTTCGTACCCAATTAGCTTAAAAGCCGGTTTCGTTCTCAATTGATATTCCATGCGTATGCCTCCTAAATAGGGACTTAGATTTAATTTCCTTTGCAGCACATTCGCTTTGGCATATAACGGTGTCACAATACCTTGCTTCCGATAGGTGAGCGGTGTTCGCTCAAACACCTTTTTAAATGCTCGAGTGAAATTCTCATGGGATTGGAACCCGTGGTCGAGGGCAATATCGATCAGCCTTTGATCCGTATGCGCGATTCGGTAGGCGGCTCTCGCCAATCTTCTTTTCCGAACATACTCCATTACCGCTTCTCCAACCATGCTCTGAAAAACCCTATGAAAATGGAATTCAGAGAAACAGGCTACACGAGCAAGCCCCTCCACGGACAAAGGCTCCGCAAGGTGGTCTTCAATATAATCCAATGTCGCCTGGATTTGCACATCGTACTCGGTGCCCATCGTCTATTGCCCCCTCCTGCTGCTATCCACAGTGTACGTGATTGAACGTCTTGCTTCTTGATCTTTCTTGCTAAAAAGGACTCCGGCGACGACTCCGATCATTCCGCGCAGCGATCTGAATAGCCATATTAAGCAGCGACTATTTCCAGCTGCCTCTTGAGGCTACGGAATACGTCGTGTACTCGTTTTCCCCCCTGATTTCCAAACAATTGAGTTGAAAGCCGTACGGGCATGCGCCGTCAATTGCGATTTTATCGCGGTCAAACCACACATCCGCTTTGCCATGAATATCCTTGGCTGGGGTGTGGCCGAAAATGACCGTCTTTTTCACAACTGTCGGCTGCTGAACGAAAGGTGCACGAATCCATAAAAAGTCCCGTTCTGGCTGCGTTTTCCAGTCAACGAATGCGGGATTCAGCCCGGCATGCACATAAATATGATCCTCATCCTCATAATAAAGCGGAAGGTTGTTTAGAAAGGTGATGTGATCCAAACACTTCCCCAAAATCCGCTCTTTGGATTGCTTAATATCCAGATTGTCCTGACCGCAGAAGCTTCTGAACGTTTGGATACCGCCATGTTCGAAAAATTTCATCTCCGTCAATGGATCTACCTCGCTCAGCACTTCTACGAACCGCTGATCATGATTGCCTTTGAGCGCAATCGCGCCCTCTTCACGCACTAAGCGCATGACGTATTCTACCGTTCCCCGACTGTCCGGACCGCGGTCCACATAGTCTCCCAGCAGGACAAGTTGGTCTTCCTCAGCATTGAAATTGACTTTAACTAGTAATTGCTTGAATTCCTCCAAACAACCATGGATATCGCTTACGACTAATGTTCTTTTCATCTACTGTACCCCCTGATGTCAGGCTTCATTCCCCTATGAGTCTCTCTAGTATTCTATTTTATCATAGTAATTACCTGTTTAAGGCGGTGAAGATGTCAAAAAGAGCTTGTCACGGGAGTATGCGTAAGCGCCGCGTCCGTACGACTCATTGGACGATTTCCAATGAAACTACCCTTTTGAGGCGTAATTTTCCACTCCTCCTTGGATAAAATCCAACAGCACTCGGTGAAACCAGGTAATTTGGCACCGAATTCACCCGTCTCATTGGAATTTGTCCAAAGGATCGGACCATTCCGCCCTCCAAATGACTTTTCTATTGGAATTCATCCAATGAAAGAAGCAACTGCAGTGCTGTAAGCATCTAACACCTGCCTCAACCCGCAAAAAAAGACGCCCTCGCGGGCGCCTTTTCAGATCAGTTCATAAATTGCAGCTTCTGCAGCAATCTTTTTAGCATAACCGCTGCTTCCCCGCGGGTTGCAGCTGCACCAGGCGCAAACGTCGTATCCATTACGCCATTTACAATGCCAACGCTAACCGCTTCGGCGACAGCTGCTTTCGCCCATTCATGAATGGCGGCATTGTCGCCAAACTTATCCAGCTGCGCTACATCCATCACCGCAGGCTGCTGCCCGGCAAACTTCATGGCACGTGTGATCATGACCGCCATCTGCTCCCTCGTGATTTGCTCACCAGGCCCGAACGAGCCATCTTCAAATCCCTCAATCAGTCCGGCCTTTGCTGAAGCGCCAACCGCCCCTGCAAACCAACTGTTCGCAGGTACGTCCGAGAAAGTGCTGGCGCCCGCTTCATTCAATCCCAATGCGCGTACTAGCAGCGCTGCAAATTCAGCGCGCGTAATGGACGCGTTTGGCGCAAAGGTGCCAGCTGCAACGCCTTTGACGACGAATTTGGAAGCCAGCAGCTCCACATCCGCTTTGGCCCAATGCCCGGTCAGATCCTCAAAGGTCTGATCCGAAGAAACGACAGCGTAAACACTGTTCCCCGTACGTTTCATCGTAACTTCGGTTTGACCGTTAACGACGTTAAAAATCGCCGGAACAAAGCTCAGTTCCCCTGTCGCCGGATTCAACCATACAGCTGAGGCTTGCTCAGCATCAACCGCGGATGGCAAGATCAGCACTCGGGTGACATAGGTACTCCCGAAATCGGTGACAGCCACCTTCTTGCCGTTGCCCTCAGCAACGATGCTGAACTCTACCGGTGCGGCTAGCGGCGTGACGCCTGCTTCTTTCATTTTTGCTGTTATTGGATCAGCAGCTGCTCCAGTTACCTGCTCAAGGGAAATGCTAATTTTCACATTTGCCGCATCTGTCCCTAAACTCGCCGCTAGCCCATCTACATCCAGCGCTTTGAGAGGCAGGTTGTAAGTCATGCCGCCTGCTCTAATCGAAAGTTCCAAATTTGGCATGGCTGCCGCTCCTGCGCTTATTGAGCTTGCAGGCACTTCCACAGCAGCTACAGTTCCATCGCCTTTTACTTCAGCAATAATCGTATTTCCATTCGCCTTCTTCAGAAGGTCGATCACTTTATTGAATTGATCAGCTGTAATTGAAAATGTTGATACTTTTTTCCCATCTACCGTAGCTCCAGTAGGTACTCCTAGTAGTTCAACACCACCCGTTACCTCTTTCACCGTGCTGCTAGGAGCTGCGCTACTAGAAAATGAACCGCCCCCTGAATCCGACCGGGATGGATGGCTAGGACTAACCAACTTCAGGAAGTTGCCCCTGATGATATTGCCCTCCGCATCTCTTTGATACGGAAGTGCAGGAACCAGACTCGCAAAATTCGCATCCGTCAATTGTGCGCCGGATTTGTTCACACTTTTGGAGCCATCAAATAGATAGTTGGTGTCAGAATTTAAGGCTGCCGGATAATTATCTTTGGCCGTGAAATCCTTTTGATAGGAAGTAAAACCATCGATACGAAAGTCGGTCTGAATACCCGTGTACGTCGTAAAGTTCAGATTGCCTTTGGTATTGTTATAAGATATATTTCCGCTTTCCGCGCGCACTCCCGGATTACTGTTGCTCGCAAAGCCATAAGCACCATTGCCAAAAGCGATGCTGTTTCGGATGACATGCGGTACATGGATGCCTTCGCCGCCGAGTTTGAAGCCATTTTTATCCCCTGCACCTACCGTACCGTTCGTTAAAGTTCCATTGTGATACGCGATGCTATTCTCGATGACAACAGGACCAATCGCCCCTGTCCCTGATTTGGTGTATAAATCCCATCCATCATCGATATTGTTATGGGAAATATCTCCCAGAAAAACGTTGCCCACACCAGAAGTCAACTTTGCAGCAAAACCGTCGGCATTGTTATTCGATGGGTCCACATTATCAAAAGATTCACAATTCAGAATGAGATTGTAGGACGGCCATAGCGTTTTATCCGAATCGGACTCATCGGTACGGCTAATTTGCAAACCTGTATCGCCATTATCGTAAAATCGGCTAAGCTCCACAATGTTATGGTTTCCACCTACCGTGAAGCCCTTGGTATTGCCCACAGACCTAGTGAAATCAATGCCTTTCACATGCCAGTAATTCCCGCTAAGCACGACACCTTCCGTCTTTTTGTCAAAATCGATCACTGGCTTCGCCCCTGGCGCCGCGACCAAAGATTTCATGGCATCGGCCGTGCCGTCATTGCCTTTTTTGATCTCCAGCTTGGCGCTGCGTACATATCTGCCGTCCAGCAGGATGATGGTCTGGCCTGATTTCACATAATCAATGGCCGTATCCAGATCGAGAGGGTTGTTGATTGTACCGTCCCCACTCGCAGTTCCTGCCGGCGATACGTAGATGTCACCGTTATCCACATAGGTTTTCATATCGACGGTGAAGTTTTTCACGATTTTGCCGTAGTTCGCCAAATATTGTGTATCGTCGGGCACGAAAACCGCGCTAAAGTTGGTATACGTGTTAGCCGTAACCGTTGTGTTAAGCACAAGCGGCTGTCCCGCATGAATTTGAGCATTTTGGGCAAGGAAGCTCGATCCTTGCTTGATCGTCACCACACCGCTGACATTGGATTTCAGCCCAAAGGAATACGCGGTCGTTGAAGTTCTCGTCAGCCCGGTCAGGCTCATATCCGGATCGATGGCTGCCGGAGCAGGCTCCTTCTTGGGCGCATCCGTTTGAGCAGCGGTCACCTTCAGGTCTATGCCGCTCACTTCAATCGTTGCCAGACGAGCGGTGAAGAAGCCGACATACATCTTGTCGCCATCCTGCACCGTCATAATATCCGGCGCAAAAATCTCTTCGGCCTTATCGGTGTTTAATCGACCCGTGAAACCGCTATTGGTTTTCGTCAGCGTTAGCTTATAATTAGCCGCTGGATAGGTATTCGCGAGGGCTGGTTTCACCGCACTCAACATCTTGCTTTGATCACCTTGGCTGCCAGTGCCATTCGGAGCTGTAACGCCGGTTCTGACGAACAACTGCGTACCGTTCTGCTTCGTTGTGCCGCCGCTGTATCCGCCAACGGCAGCTATGTTGGAAGCAAATACGGCGGAGTCTCCGGCCGTTCCGATCGCGTCTCTGGCCATGATGCCGAACGATTCTTGGCCGTCATGCGGATCTTTGGCATACGCAACAACTTTGATATCCGCAGATAATTCAAAGTTGTCTTTGACCGCATCCAGCTCCGTATAGTAAAAGCTAATCCCATCGTGGTCGCCAGTCACTTTACCGCCGCCTTCTAAGGCGACAAGTGTAGCTGATTTACCTGGCTCAACGACCGTAACCGTGTTGTTCGTGTTTGAGGTGGATTGCCCAAAGCGGATGACTTTCCACTCGTGCTCTCTAGGTTCAACGACGGATACTTGCAGTACGGTTGGTGGAATGGCTGCATTTACAGGCGTAATCGTAATGGAATATACACCTGCATTTGTGCTGTCAAAAGCTGAAGTATCTAGCGTGAACTGGGCATCGGCCAACAGTTCCTGATCCCCGCTGTCATAAACCGCCTTCACCTCTAAACCTGCCGGGTCAAAAGACTCCCCAATGGCATAGGTTGTTTTCGGATATCCGGTAACTTGGCTTCCGATAACCGTTCGCTGTTTTACTATAATAGGAAATTTAACCGTCTTATCAGTTTGGGGCACATTTTTATAAGTAACCGTAATCTCCTTCGTACCTGCCGTCGACATATCCGGCGCTGAAAGCGTGTAGTCGCTTCGCAATAATCTAACGGTTGAAGCATCGCTGTACTTCGCCTCTACAACCAAGCCGGCCGGATCGAAATTTTTGCCAACGAAAAATTGGGTTTTCTGAGGCAGCTGTTTGATGTCCAAGCCCGTTAGCTGGGCGTTTTTCACGGTGACATCGAATGTCGCATAGGTGGTTGTGGTCACTGTGGACCTAACCGTAACGGTATGGGTTCCCGGTGTCTTGAGTGTATAGGTTGCGTTCGATACGGTTGCAGCCGCTGGCGGAAGGGAAAATGTATATTGCGAATCGGACATTTCGGACCAAACGTCGCCTCCATTGAATTGTCCCAGCACTGTCAGGCCTTGCGAATCGAAGAATTCCTCCGGGTAGTAGTCGGTTTTGGCCGGCTTGTAGCGGATGTCCATGGCGGTGACGACTAAGTTCTTCATGTTTAAAGGAATGGTGGCTGTTTGACCGTTGAAATAGATTGTAATGAGATTCGTTCCCACCACACTGTTATCAAACCCCGTCACAAGATAATCTCCTAATGAATGCTCCTCTTCGTGATTATCCGCATACACGGCTGTTACTTTTAAGCCAGTAAGGTCGAGGTTATCTTTGATAAAGTAGTCTTTTTTCATAGAAGTTGTATTCAATTTCAGCTGTTTTGGGACTCTCTCATCCACTTTAATGTCATAATTGCTGAAAGTGATCTCTGCATCTCTGGCGACATATAACCCGGCATACAGCTGATCATTGCCATCAAACAGGTCATTAACTGTTAAGATTTGTGTGACTCCATTGACAGTTAACTCGAAAGCGTCACCGGATTTTTTGATTTTAAAATTATATACCTCTTTAGGTGCAGGAGCCCTCACTCCGCTAAATAGTAATTTCTTGTTCGTATTTGCAGCATCGGAAGTAGTCCCGGTAACGCCTTGTTTATAAATAGCTTGTACCACATTCGGCGTATTGTCTTTATCCCCCATGCCTCCAATGGCTATATAGTTCGATGATTGTTTGGCGCTACCTTGCGCAAAACTTCCGCGCAGCATCAGCCCGAACGATTTCTGATTGGGTGTGGATGGCGGATTTTTACTATTAAAATTGCCTACAGTCGCTGTTGCACGAATCTCAAGGTTGGCATCTTTCTCTAACTTTTTAAAATAATAAGATATCCCTTCTTCTGTGCTAGCCAGTTTCCCGTCTTTGGCTAACAGGGTAACGGAACCGTCTGCATTCATGGTTGGCACTGGTGTATTTATACTACTAGTCCCTGCGCCGAAGGCACTGAATTCCCATGGAATCACATCCGCAGCTAACGCCACCGGAAGCATCGAAAACATCAAAATCACAGACATGAATACCGAAATCATACGCCGTTTATTCAAAGCTGTATCTCTCCTTTTATCTGACAATTAAAATGTATGCGTTTACATAATCATAAGAAAGAAACAGACGAATAACAGGTGATGCTCTGCTCTTACGTCTGTTTCTCTTAGATGCCTATACGGTCTGTTTAACGAGTGACTCGACTTCCACACAAGCCATAACAAAAGCCCCTACGCCATGCAGGTCATTTTCGCTAGTTGGGCGTGTTACGTAGTTTTCGTAATCGCCGGCTGACGTACCGATGCAGATCAAAGGCAGGATGACCCGTTCCTGCTCATCGAATTTTAGCGTGCGGATCAAGCCTTCATACCCCTTCACTGCTGCAGCCGCACACTCCCCGCCGACAACACCGTGTTTAACCGCCTTGGCGATCGTGTAAACGAACAGACTTGTACAGGAGGACTCCAACCAATTATCCGGTTGATCGCCTTTGTCTACGACTTGATACCACAGTCCGCTCTCGGCATCCTGGTAACGAATCAAGGCATGAACGAACTCCCGCAGGGAGTCGACCAAAACCTCGCGCCCCGGCTCATCCGCAGGCAGCTCATCCAGGAACTGCGCGAGGGCAAGACCGTACCAGCCAAGCGAACGGCCCCAGAACTCGGGTGAACAGCCGGTTTCGGCATTGGCCCAAGGCATTTTGCGGCTCTCGTCCCATGCGTGGTAGAGCAACCCTGTTGCGTCGTCTTTCATGTACTTGCGCATCAGTCCTTCTTGATGCAGCACAGTATCGCGCAGAGCGAGATCACCGTAAGCATTCGCATATTTCAGCGAGAAGACACCCGCCATATACAAACCGTCGAGCCACATGTTGTAGGCGTATTTGTCTTTATGCCAGTACCCGCCTTCTGACGTCAGGTTGATCGTGTTAAGCAAATTTCTCAGCTTGTCGGCAGCGATCCGGTATTTCGTGCGTCCCGTCTTCTCCTCCAAACGGAACAACAAAAGTCCGGCCTGCACGGCATCAAGCTCATCGCGAGCAAAGTAAAGATTGCCGTTATCGTCAATCAGGCCATCTACATAAGCCTGAATGTAGGCGTCGTAGCGATCATCCTTTTCAGCTGCCCAAAGCATTTCCATCCCACATAAAAACACACCTTGATGATAATGCCAACGCCCGGCGGGCGGCAGTTCCATCGGTGTATACTGGCTCATAATGGAATCACAGGCAGCTCGCGCCCATTCCATAGGTGATTTTGCATAAATATCCGTCATAGTAAGTTTCCCTCTCTATTCCTATATAGATTTATGGATTTCCAGCCAACTGATGGCAAACCGAGCGAATTAGCAGCGCTTGCGTCCCAGCGTTCATATCGCCTTCGACCTTGCCGCCGCCAATGTGTACGGCCTTCGGCATGCCGGGATAGTACTCGCCTGGCTTGACCTGAGCGACGTTAGGCGCTGTCGGAGAATGAGCAAGCTCACGGGAAAAGCCACCGTCAGCGCGCAGCAGTCTTCGCATATTCGTGAGTGTAATCTGGATGATTTCGCGCAGCTCTTCCTCTGGGATCGACAGCTTCATATACGAAAGCAAGTGAATCGGATTGCGGATATAACACATATCCGCTGCTTCCTCCTGCCTTAGCGCTATAAGGATGCTTTGGTAAATCAGATCTTCACTCGGCAGTGGAATCCCGAAGTGATCATAAAAAATGTGCAGCTTGAACGTCCCCGATATCCGCACATAGTAGGAGCCTTCGCCCCATAGCCCTGTGTGCGGGTCCTGCTTTTCCGCAAAGAAGTCAAACGCCGTCTTCGCGTAAGCCCCCCTGCGCTCCTCCAGCTCTACCTGCCGCACGTACACGCTGGAGGTAGACAGACGGTCGCAGCCACGCCAGCTGTTCACGAGCGGCACCGACTGCAGCCATGTCAGATAGCTTTGCGGTGAGTCCATATAAGCAGGGGCTTGCTGTGCCTCATAGGGCAGCGGATACAGCGGCTGGCCGCCGAGTTTCCTTAGCGCGTTACGGCTGTAGGAGATGGCCCGCGCCACCATCACTTCATCTTCGCGCATAAGCGGATTCGCATCATAGAAATACCCGGATACAGGGTCCTGCCTTTTCTGGAAAAAGCGTGTAAGCCCCCGCTTCATCTCCGCCGGCAGGCTGCTTAGTAAGCCGAAGCGCTCCATAATATTGAGCGCTTGCGCCGTTGATTCAATGTCTGGGACACCACTGCTGGCGGGCAGCTGTTTAGAACTATTTGCATAATAGAAACCGCCGCTTTCCGCGTCGTACTGTCCCCATAGCCAGTCGTGAAACCCGGCAAACAAACCGTCCATGTCCGCAAGCAGCTCGCGGATCTCTTCGATATGCTTAAACATCTGCATGTTGGATTCCTTTCTTTTACCCTTTAATGGAACCGATCATCGCGCCTTTCGCAAAATGCTTTTGCAGGAACGGATAAACAACAAGGATTGGTAATGTCGCTACAACGATAACCGCCATCTTGATGGACTGAGCCGGAGGCGGCGTCACGCTGTCGAGATCCACGCTATGATCCATTCCGCTTGCGAGAACGACAATTTGTCTCAGTAGTACCTGAATCGGCCACATCGCGCTCTCATTCAGATAAAGAATTGCGCTCAGGTAGGTATTCCAGTACGTTACGGCATAGAAGAGGGAAATCGTAGCAATCGCCGGCATCGACAAAGGCAAGACAATGCGGAACAAAATGCCGAAGTCGCTGCAGCCATCGATTTTCGCCGACTCTTCCAGACCTTCCGGGATGTTTTGGAAAAAGTTTTTCAAAATAATCAAGTTAAACGCTGAAACAGCCGACGGTAAAATTAAAGCCATATAAGAGTCGATCATCCCTAATTCTTTTACAACCAGGAACGTTGGCACTAAACCGCCGTGGAACAACATTGTGAACACAACCATGAACATGATCACTTTGCGGCCATCCACATCTCTGCGGGACAAGCCGTACGCCATGAGTGCTGTGATGAACATCGAAATGATCGTCCCGAGCAGCGTCGTCCAGATGGAAACGCCCATCGCTTTAAAAATCGTATTTGTCGAAAAAATAAAACGGTAAGCCTCAATGCTCCATTCCGTTGGAATAATGACGAACTTCTTCGCCGCCATCTCCGCGCTGGTCGTAAAGGATCCCGCCACGACATGCACAAAAGGAATCACGGTAATCAAACCAATAATCGTTAAGAGCAAATAGTTAATGATGCTAAACATTCGCCCGGCTAATGTTCTATCCTCTACCATGGTGCAGCCCTCCTGCCTTTCTTTGCCTTCCTTAGTACACGCCTTCTTCGCCCATTTTCTTCGCAATGCGGTTGACAATCATCACCAGAACAAGTCCGATAAACGATTTGAACAATCCGATCGCTGCGCTGTAGCTGAATTGGCCTTGTTTTAAACCCGCTGTATATACATAAGTATCAATGATCTCCGCAACATTTCGGTTCATAGAGTTAAGCAGCAAGTACACATGTTCAAAACCGAGTTCGAGAACCGCACCAATTTTCAAAATTAACAAAACAATAATGACACTGCGCAATGCCGGAAGTGTAATGTGCCACATTTGGCGCAAACGTCCTGCACCGTCCATACGTGCCGCCTCATACAATCCAGGATCAATAGAGGCAATCGCCGCCAGATAAATGATCGTCCCCCAGCCGGCTTCCCGCCAGATGACTTGAAGAATGTACATTGGTCTAAACCATTCCGGTGCCAAAAGGAAATTGATTTTCTCAAAACCGAAATATTCAATAATGTCGTTAATAATCCCGCCGTCCATCGTCAACATAACGAAAGAGATCGAAACGATGATGACCCAAGACATAAAGTGCGGCAAATAGACGATCGTTTGAAACGTTTTCTTAAAAAATTCCCCTCTCACCTCATTGAGCATCAAGGCCATGATAATCGGGATCGGGAAGTAAAACAGGATGTTCATCACAAATAAAATTAACGTATTGCTCAAAATATTTAAGAAATCAGGCTCTGTAAACAACCGCTGAAAATGCTCAAAACCTACCCATTCGCTCCCGCTAACCCCTTTGAACGGCTTATAGTTCTGGAACGAGATGATCAATCCGTACATCGGGACATATTTAAACACGATAAAATATAAAATACCCGGCAGCAGCATGACATAAATCCATTTGTTCCTCCATAGCCGCCTGCCTAACTCACTGCTCTGTTGTTTCCTTTCCACCACACTTTGCACAGCATGTACGTCCTGCATAATTCTCTTCCTTTCCCGATGTTTCCTAAAAACGAGAAGACTGCCCCTGATGATCAGCAGCCTCCCCGATTAGAAACCAGTATGATTTCCTTGTTTCCAGTCCACGGCTTATTTTTTGTATAAAGCGTTGTACTCTTCGATGATTTTGTTGCCTCCGCGGTTTTTCCAGTCCTCGATGGCCTTATCGAATCCAGCCTTATCAATGCTGCCGTAGATGTATTTGTTCGTTGCATCTTTGATAACGTCTTGGAGTTGAACGCCTTTTTCCAAGTTTGTTTTGGAGTCAAGCGCTGCCACAGGGTCTTGTACAGCGAATTTCAGATTCGCAATTTTCAGCTCATCCGCTTTGCCTTGAGCAGGGATCGTTGGAATACCGAGCAGTCTTCCTGATGTATCTTCATCACCGATGGCTGCGTCAGTGAACGGCTTCACTTCACGTGTCCATTTCTCTTCATCCAGCTTTTTCGCTTTGCCGTCGATTACACTGTAGTTAACATCTTTGATACCCCAGTTTGCTAGGTTCGCTACTTCAGGCGTCATCATTTTGTCGAAGAAGGCGAGGACTTTTCTCAGCTCAGCTTCGTTTTTGATTGCAGATTTCGGGAATAGTACAACGTTCGCGTAACCTGGGAGCGCCCATGCAGCGAACTTGCCGTCAGGTCCTGCTACCATGCTGTGTACGTCTACAACGGCTGTTGGCACGTTTTTGACCAGATCCTTGTTCAGGGAAGAAACGTCTGTCATAGCTCCGATGTACATCCCTGCCGTACCGTTCGTGAACAGCTTTTGTTGATCGGTTTTACTTGTTGCTGCGAAGTCTTTATTCATCAAGCCTTCGTCGCGCAGCTTTTTGAAGTAATCCATCGACTTCACATATTCAGGGAACATGAACTCCGGTTGCAGCTTGCCGTCTTTCACGCCCCAGTTGTTCGGAACGCCTAGCCAAGTTGCTGCTGTTTTGAAAGCACCGTAGATGAGATCGTTACGGTCTGTTAGGCCGATGGTGTCCTTTTTGCCATTGCCATCAGGGTCTTGCTCTGTGAAGGCTTTTGCCATCGCGTACAGCTCATCCATGTTAGACGGTGGCTTCAAGCCCAGCTTATCGGCCCAGTCTTTGCGGTAGATAAGACCTTGGCGGGCGATGTCTACGCCACGATATAGCGTGTATAGCTTGCCGTCTACTTTTGTATTGTCATTCGTTGTGGACTTCAGCTTGCTCAGGTTCGGGAAGTCTTTGAGCAGCGGTCCGATTTCCCAGAATTGGCCGTCGCGGATGGCGGATTTCATTTGAATGAAAGTCGCTTGGTTTTTCAAGTACGTCACTTGCGGCAATGCACCGGTAGCGAACGTCGTGTTTAGCTTCTCCTCGTACGTATCAGCCGGGAAAAATTGATAGGTCAGCTTCGTGTTTGTTAATTTTTCGAGTTCTTTGATGATCGTATCTGGTGGCGTTTGTGCTGTGTTCAGTGGCGCCATAATGGTGATCGAGGCTGGCGTTGTATCGGCCGTTGCTTTTGGTGCTGCTGTTGTACCGGCTGCTGCCGTCGTAGCTGCAGGAGTGGCCTTGCCTCCATCTGAGCAAGCTGCAAGTGCAAAGCTGGATACGAGCAGAATGCCGAGCGGTATCGAGACGAAATTTCTCTTCATATTTGTTAGACCTCCGTGAATTGTTTGTTTGCTACAAATTCCACGTTACAAGGTCTTATGTAGGTACCGAAATAATCATTTACTCATTTCGACCTGGTTCTTCTAGGATGTGAGATGATGATTATTGGGGAGGGAGATGATTATTGGCCCTCAGGTTCAGCTTCACACTGGAGTAGTAGGATGTGGGTGCGGGCACGGAGTTGCGGTGGTTGGATGGAGTGAATATGGTGGGGATGGATTCAGGAGGTCAAAGTGAATGTGGATGTAGGCGCGAGTGGGGGATGCGGTTTGGGTGTTAAGTAGCTAGATGGGGGAATTTGATGGGGCTGGATACAGCAGATCAAGGTGGGTGTGGGTGCAGGAACGAGAGGGAGATGCGGTTGCAAAACACATCCTGCAAAAAGTACAGCTAATTCGGCGGAAATCAATGAATTTCCCTTCAATCATGCAAAAAGTGCAGCTAAATTGGCGTTTTCTACCTATTTCGGGTAAAAGACAATGAATTACATGTACTTTTTGCATGTTCATCTCTAGAAACGGGCAAGACGAGGCAAATTGCTGCACTTTTTGCAGTTTGTGGGGTTGGTCGAGACGCCCTTGAGCGTGAGCGAGGCTCCCCTTCTGGTGTTACGCGTGTTTTAAGACGTTAACTGCAACTAGCAGCTCATTCCCCACACTATAGCGTCGAAAAACAACGTTACAGGTGGGATTTGATTAGAGGCAAGGGGGGCCCTACCAAGTTAAGCTTGTTTTACGATGTTAACTGCAACTAGCGGCTCATTCCCCACACTTTAGCGTCGAAAACCAACGTTACAGATGAGGTTGGGCTAGGGGCGGCAATCCTCTGCCAGTGTTACGCTTGTTTTAAGACGTTAACTGCAACTAGCGGCTCATTCCCCACACTTTAGCGTCGAAAACCAACGTTACAGATGAGGTCGGGCTAGGGGCGGCAATCCTCTGCCAGTGTTACGCTTGTTTTATGACGTTAACTGCAACTAGCGGCCCATTTCCCCACACTTTAGCGTCGAAAACCAACGTTACAGATGAGGTCGGGCTAGGGGCGGCAATCCTCTGCCAGTGTTAAGCTTGTTTTATGACGTTAACTGCAACTAGCGGCTCATTCCCCACACTATAGCGTCGAAAAACAACGTTACAGGTGAGATCGGGCTAGGGGCGGCAATCCTCTGCCAGTGTTAAGCTTGTTTTAAGACGTTAACTGCAACTAGCAGCTCATTCCCCACACTTTAGCGTCGAAAAACAATGTTACAGATGGGATCGGCCTAGGGGCGGCAATCCTCTGCCAGTGTTAAGCTTGTTTTAAGACGTTAACTGCAACTAGCAGCTCATTCCCCACACTTTAGCGTCGAAAAACAACGTTACAGGTGAGATCGGGCTAGGGGCGGCAATCCTCTGCCAGTGTTAAGCTTGTTTTAAGACGTTAACTGCAACTAACAGCTCATTCCCCACACTATAACGTTGAAAAACAACGTTACAGATGAGGTCGGGCTAGGGGCGGCAATCCCCTGCCGGCGTTAAGCGTGTTTTAAGACGTTAACTGCAACAGTTGGCACACTATCCAAACTTTAGTGTCGAAAAACAACGTTACAGAAATAGTGGCGCGGAGAGGATTTTTCGGTTGCTAGCTGGGGTTAGTGGGATTGGGGTGAATTTCCGGCACGAGACGGCCTCTAAGGCTCGCTCAGCCGGAGTCCGCGGGTTCCACCGCCATGAGACGGCCCTTTCGGCACTCTCCCAGGAGATTCGGTGCATTTACACCGAATTTCCCCCACGAGACGCCCTTTAAGGCTCGCTCAGCCGGAGTCCACGGGTTCCACCGCCGTGAGACGGCCCTTTCGGCACTCTCGCAGGAGGTTCGGCTCACTTTCGCCGGATTTCCCCCACGAGACGCCCTCGGGCACTCCCATCAGATCACTTCTTCGCATATGCCTCATTATATTCGCCAATGATCTGGTCGCCGCCGCTACGCTTCCAGCGCTCAGTCTCCTGCAAGAAAGCAGCTTTATCGAGTTTCCCCAGCATATAATTGTACGTCGCGTCGGAGATGATTTTGTACAACTCGACGCCACGCTCGTCGTAGGTTTTCGACTCTAACCCTAGCGTCGGGTCCTTAACGATATATTTCTCGTTATCCAAGCTGAGCTTATCCGCCAGTTGTGACAGGGACTCGCTCTCCGCGACCTGCTTCACCTGCGGGTTGTTCAAGTCCGCGATCATGAGCGCATACAGCGCATTCACTTCGTTCACGCGAATCTTGGATGTCTCCTCCAGCAGCTGGACTTTGTCCCCAATGGTGGTGTAGTGACGTCCCTCCAATCCATACTTCATCAGGTTGGCGACATCTTTATCCATCGACCGGTCAAAAAATTGCAGCACCTGCTTCAATTCCGCCTCCGTGCGAATCGCTTTTTTGGAGAACAGGTACAGCGCGCTGTAGTTCGGAATCGACCAGATCTTGAATCCCGTAGGGCCTTCGATATGATTCACGAGAGTGAATTTGGCCGAAGGATTCACAAGCTGCACTTCGTCCGAAAGGCGCTGCACATCCTGCATGCTCCCAATATAGACGCCCGCAATGCCACGAATCAGCTTATCACGCTGCACTTCTTTACTAGTGACCGCAAAATCCGAGTTAATGAGCTTTTCGTCGTACAGCTTTTTCATGAAATTCATCGTATCCACATAAGCCTGCGTTTCAAACTCCGGCACCAGCTTTCCATTCGCAACGCCCCAGTTATTCGGAGTGCCGAAGTAGGAGCTCAGCGTTTTGAAAGCGCCAAAAACCAAGTCATTTCGGTCCGTCAGCCCGATGGTATCATCCTTGCCGTTGCGATCGGGATCGCCATACGTGAAAGCTTTTAACACTTGATACAGCTCATCAACCGTAGTAGGCTTAGCCAGCTTCACATTGTTCAGCCAGTCCTCGCGAATAATAATCCCTTGCCGGGAGGACGGCCGCTCGGTATACAAGCCATAGATCTTTCCATCGACAGCCGCCTGTCCCAAAATCTCCTTATTCAACTGCTTCAAATTCGGATAAGCCGACAAATACGGTCCGATATCCCAAAAGGCGCCGGAGCGAATCGAATTTTTCATCAACATGTAGTCCGTATATTTCACATAGGTTGCTTTTTTTAGCGAGTTCGTGGTGAGGGCTGTGTTCATTTTATCGGTGTATATGCCATCCGGAACCCAATTCAATTCCAGCTTCGTATTCGTAAGCTTTTCGATCTCCTGAACAAGTTCGGGGATAGGCGGATGCGGAAAATGAAGCGGTGCCATAATCGAAATGACAGGGCGATCACTGCTCGCCTCATTGGCTCCCGTAGTGCTTCCTTTCGTGCAACCACTGATCAAAACAACCATCAGCAGACCAAAGATAAAGAGACGACCGCGCTTAAAACCTTTCATGTTTACCTGTGTGTTCATGATCCTTCCCCCTTGATGCAGCAGCGTTTTGCGGTCATAATCAGAGAAAATGATTATCCGCCAGACAGATGATTATTGCTCTTAACGACAGACTTGACTACAATACATAGATACAGAACTTAGATACAGAATTGATCATCCTAAGATAAGGTGTTGGCTGCGATGCCCAATTTAAGTTTTCTCAGCAAAATGACCATGTTCGGGTTCTTGCTCAGCACGCTCCCGGTTATTTTTATCGGCGCTTTTGCCTTCATGACCTCGTCGAATGAGATCCAAAAAAATGTCAACGAAGGAAAAATGCAGTTAATCACCCAAATCAACTCCAATGTAGAGCAGAAATTAACGACTGTCAACCATACACTTAATCAGGTCGTCAACTCCACCGTGCTCAAGAAGGCGATGGATATGCCTCTAACTGTAAACGATTTCATGATGTATGACGATTTGCGCAGCGAAATCCGGTATATGCAATCTTTTGACACGAAGCTGGAAGATGTCATCTTGATCAATGCCCGCGAGAACTGGATGATTAAGAACTCGGGGTTGTACCGTTTTGACGGCTACCCCTTTTACGATAAATTGCTGAATCTGATGAACACGCAGGAGAACAGCACCTGGATTTTGAACCCGTCGAAGTGGTTTTTTACGGAGGAAAATGCTCGGAGTGTAACCTGCGATTACAGCATCTCACTGGTCAAAAAGCTGCCAACCACCGGTCTGGAGAAGTACGGCTTGGCGATGGCCAACATTCCAGCCTGTTCCCTGCAGGATTTGATTCAAAGCGATACCAAACATCTGGAAGATATTCTGATTATGGACGAGCACAATCAAATTCTCATGCATCCGGATGCCAGTCTGATTGGTAAACCTATTGCCGAGGCCGGCCTGAAGGATCTAAGCCATCTAATGGCGCCTACAGGTCAGTTCACGGCGGATATCAACGACAAGAGCTATTCCGTGAGCTATCTGCACTCGAACTTGAATAACTGGACTTATTTGTCCCTAACTTCCATCGACAGTTTGACCAAGGAATCGCGTAAAATCGGTGTCTACACCATCTACGTCTGTATTCTGATGCTGCTTCTGTCCATGCTGCTCGCTTGGCTCGGTTCACGCAAAATGTATTCGCCCATCCAGCTCCTGCTCAATCAAATCGGGGGCCTCGTTACCGTGAATCAGAAGCGAAAGGCTAACGAGTTCCAGATGATCAGCGAGCACGTCCATACGTTGTTCCAATCCAAGTCCCAGCTGGAACGTGAGGTTCACCAGCATATTGGCCAGGTGCGGACCTTCTTCTTGATCAAAGCTTTCCAGGGGCATATCAAAACGAGCGAACTGCCCGATAAATTAGCCCAATTTGGCTATACGAAACATATGGACGAATGGAAAACGATGTCCGTTATTACCCTGCAGATCGACTCCATCGACAATACCCGTTATGAAAAAAGGGACATGGAGCTGCTGCTTTTCGCCGCGCACAATATGATTGAGGAGCTTATTCCTTCCGACCAGCGGCTCGCTCCGGTCATTATCGATCAGACGGTGGTGACCTTGATTGGAAGTCCAGACAGCGAAGCTGCCGCTTTCCGCAATAAAGTTTACGCTTTGACGGAGCAGATGCAGCAGCACATTTTCAGCTACCTGAATCTGCATGTCAGCATCGGGATGAGCCTTCCCATCCATGCTTTTTCGCAAATGTCGATCGCCTACAAAGAAGGACTTGAAGCTCTGAAGCATCGGATCAAGCTCGGCGAAGGGATCATCATTCAGTACGAGAATATAAATTCGGGCAAACATTTCTTGAATCTGAACTATCCGAAGCCGCTCGAAAATGAATTGATGGACGCCATCAAGGTTGCTGAAAAGGATAAGTCCAAAGAGCTGCTGCGACAGCTCCTGCAAGCTGTATTCGCCGCTCCGCTTTCACCACAGGAATATCAGATTCCGCTGGCTAGGCTGCTTAACAACCTGCTGATGGTGATGCAGGAATCCGGCATTTCCTTGAATCAGATTCATCCGAACAAGGGCTCGCTTTTCGAAGAGCTATTGAATTTGCATATGACGGCGGAAATCGAAGACTGGTTCTGGACAGAGGTCATCCACCCGCTGATTCGCATCTACCGTGACCGACAGGATGCGCAGTATCACAATATTTCAGAGAAAATTATCGATCTTGTGCAAAAATATTACGATACCGACCTCACGCTGGAGGACTGTGCATCCAGACTGCATTACAATGCGAATTATTTAAGCAGCATTTTCCGCAAAGAGACGAATTGCTCCTTCAGCGATTATTTGTCCGCCTACCGGTTCAACATGGCGAAGAAATGGCTGTCGGAGACGGATATGCCTATCAAGGATATCTCATCCAAGCTGCGTTATAACAATTCGCAAAACTTCATCCGGTCCTTCCGCAAGCAAGAGGGTATTACCCCGGGGCAATACCGCGATAAGCAAAAAGAGGGCGCTGCTCTTTAACCCGAGCAGCACCCAACGCCAAAAGCCTCCGGAGCCACCAAGCATCGTTGGTGGTTTCGGAGGCTTTTGCCTCTTCGTTAAACTAGGTGAGCTAGCTGGCTGTCCAGCTTTCTACTCGCTTGGATCTACAGCTGCCTTTAGCGCGGCACGGTTGTTCCATAAGAACGAAACAACGCTGTTCCGTTCCTCAAAGAACGCTTCTTTTTCATCCAAGTAGTCTTTACCACGACCATGTACGCTGAAACGATCATCGTTGTAGTTCATCAGCGTCCACTGCCCCCCACGCTTGTTATCAGCGAACACAAGGTATAGTTTCTGGCCCGAAGGATCCCACTTCGCATACGACGAAAAGTTGTCCAAAATCAAGCCAATGTCATCCTTCTTTTTAATTTGCATGATCTTATCTCCTTTTCATTTTGATTTAGGCATATTTAGTAGAACAGGAACATAGTAAACGAGAATGCATGAAAATGTTGTCGGACTGTGTGGATGGTTCATGGGAACCTTTGTCGAATGGCAAACTTTCTGGCATTTCGTGAGAATGCGAGCCCTGAAAAAGTAAAAAAGCCGAGGACATTACGTCCTCTGGCTCATCATTCTTGTATTGCCCAGCTGCGCTTGGGGCTAACCACACAAAAGCCTACAGCCCCGCCGCCGCATAAACCTTATCAAAGCCCGCTTTGGAACGCTGCACCAAACTCTCCGGGGAATCCGTCGGAGGCGTGGCCGTCAAAATCTCCTGCGAAACAGCGCCTTTATAGCCGATTTTCGCCAAACCTTGCAGGAAGCCTGCCAAGTCGATCACACCTTCGCCTGGGTACACACGTCCGTTATCCAGCACTTCCTCCACCGGAACGTCCGGCGCGTCGTTGATGTGAACGTGGACGATCTGCTCAGGGCGCAGCTTCTCGATGTCAGCTACCGTTAACCCGTTCGTGTACCAGTGGTACGCATCGAACAGCAAACCGACGTTGCTCTCGCCGATCGCATCAATCCAATCCAGCGTCTCTTCGAGCGTCCAGATGAACGGATGTTTCCAGCGTGTGCGCAGGTGATGCGGCCCCACGAACTCTAGGCCAAGACGGATGCCGTATGCGCCTAGGATTTGCGCGCAAGTGCGCAATCTGCGCGTGGCCAGCGCCATGAAATGCGCAGCATTCAGATCCGTCGATGGCAGAACGTACGTGCAGCAGCTCGTACAGCCAAGCGCTGCAGCCGCTGCGGCTGCTTGAGTCAGCTTCGGCAGGTCCGCGCGGAAGCGCTCCTCAGACCCGCGCCATTCCACCGGTAGACCGATGGAGCCAATAACGAGGCCATGCTTGTTCAGCAGCTCGCGCGCTCCGTCCGTGCTGTGGCTCTCTACTAAGGCGAGCGCGTCGATATCGACGGCTGCAAAGCCGTATTTTGCCGCTAGCTCGATGAACTGCTCATTGCTCTCCAGCTTGCCAAGTCCTGCTCCCGTTAACCCTCTAAGCATCGTGTTTCCCTCCCGAATTAGATGTCCCAGTTTAGTTTAACTTCATTCCCTGTGCGGGAAGATTCATAGATTGCATCAAGAATTAAATTGTTCGTGTAGCCGGATAAAGCGGATGTAATCGGTTGTTTGCCTTCCCGAATGCACGTTAGGAAATGTCTGCTTAGACGCAGGCGCTCCCCTTCGTCATTTTCAGGCTTTTTCAAATCGGTCTCGATAGCCCGATTGAACTTCTCTGTCAGCAGTTTGCCGGATGCTCCTTTATAACTTGCGCCGCCGTCAGAGCCCATCAGATGAATGAACGGCGTGTTATCCGTATCCATATGAACCGCCCAGCTCACTTCCAACGTCAATGTGCTGCCGTCTTCCATACGGATAAGGGCCGTGGCCAAATCTTCCACATCATACGTGCCGTTCCAGTTTGGCGTCCCCCACGTACCAATCCCCTTCTTGCGAGGACCGAATTCGGCATAAGTAGCGCCAAAGACGGAGACAGGTTTCGGATTGCCCATCAGGTAGAGCGCAAGATCCAACATGTGAACCCCAATATCAATCAACGGGCCGCCGCCCGATTCGTTCATTTTCGTAAACCATGTGCCCCAGCCCGGAATCCCTTTGCGGCGGAACCAGCCTGTTTTGGCTGTGTAAATTTTACCAAGCTCACCTGCTTCAACCTGCTCTTTGATCAGCTGCGGGACAGCTTCCCAGCGCATTTGGTGGCCGATCATGACCACTTTATCCGAAGCCTCGCTGGCTTTCAGAATCTGCTTAGCTGCTGCGGCATTAATGCCCATCGGCTTTTCAATCAGCACGTGCTTGCCGGCTTCAATAGCTTGTACAGCAAGGGAAGCATGATGCTGGTTAGGCACACCAATAATGACAGCGTCTACATTACTGCTTTGAATAAGCTCTTCCGGGCTAGCCGCTACGTGAGCAATGCCGTATTCTTGAGCTTTTGCTTGTGCTAGAGGCAAATAGGCGT
Source organism: Paenibacillus sp. WC2504 (assembly GCF_052682475.1). Taxonomy (NCBI): domain Bacteria; kingdom Bacillati; phylum Bacillota; class Bacilli; order Caryophanales; family Paenibacillaceae; genus Paenibacillus; species Paenibacillus sp. WC2504. The sequence goes on along the minus strand of NZ_JBQZFH010000001.1, from coordinate 597,044 downwards.
CTGTAATCTCCGTAATTTCACAGGAATCCGCCAATTTCGAAAACTCGCGTATATGCACGCCGCCGATGTTACCGGCACCAATAATACCAATTCTAATTTTATTGCTTCCCACGTTCTGTTCCTCCTCATAAGTACATCCTGTACGACCTGCTTTTATGATAAAATAAAGGCAGTAGAAAAACGCACCTATATTTCGGAAAACGTCCCATTTCTTCGAAGGAGATTAGCTGAGTATGACGTATTTTCCCGACTATTTGAAAACGTACCCAAACATGCACTCATCCTTCCCTTTTCATATCAGCAAAAATACGCTGGGGCACGGCTTTCGCGCACATCGTCACGATTTCCTCGAGTTATCCTATGTCATTGAGGGCACCGGGTCGGAAAGCATTAATGATGTCAATCATGAGATGAGGACGGGCACTTTCACGTTCGTGCTGCCTTATCAGGTGCATGAAATTTTTACGGACCCCGGACAAAAGCTGGTATTGTATAACTGCATGTTCAGCATGGATTTGTTGATGGAATCAGGGAGCGATCCCGGTCTGTCGGGGCTTTTGGGTGAGATGACGGCCTTGCCTGCCTATGTCCAGCTGCATGGACAAGATCAGCAGCAGATGCTCGCTCTCCTTGAGGAGATGTATCAGGAATATAACGGCACCGAACGATACAGACAGACACTTTTAAAAGGCAAGCTAAAAGAAATTCTCATCCGCTTCGACCGCCATCGTTGGAAGCAAGCTCCCTTGGCGGAGGCAGCAGCAATCCCACTTCACGGCGCGAAGACGCATCACTCCGTTTGGCCTATCATTCATTATATTCATCGTAACTATCAGGAGGAGCTGGCCTTATCGGACCTCGCTGCGAAGTTCGCGATGAGCGCCTCGCGGATCTCTGAGGTGATCAAGCAGACGACTGGCCAAACGTTCGTCCACTTCCTCCACGACCTGCGCTTGCGTCATGCTTGCAGCCTGCTCGTGTCCACAGAGATGAGCGTAACGGAAATTGCGCACGAGGTTGGTTACGGCTCGTACAAAACGTTCTCCCGCATTTTCCGGGAAAGCAAAGGCATCGTGCCCAAAGATTATCGCAAGGCGGAGCATCATCGCCGGGTAACGTGAGCTAACGGATAGGGAGCTGTCCCAGTTAGGCCGAAAATGGTCTATCTTCTCCTCCAAGCGATTATACTTAACATAGTATATTTGAAGTGCGAGGAGAGTGCTGATCTTGTCCAATGCGTTTGTAGCACGTTCTTTGGAAGAAGTGCGATTCTGGTCCCGAATTATGAAGGAACATTCCCTTTTTCTGAAGCTGGGTTTCCGCTGCGAAGATACGCAACTCATTCAGGAAGCGAATCAATTTTACAGTATTTTTGAGCAAATTGAAGCTAAAGCCCATTCGTATACCGAAGCGACTGATCCCTCGCAAATCCAGCGTTTTAACTTGGAAGCACACGCAGCAGCAACGCACATTTGGGCTTTTAAAAGAAAAGTTCTTGGACTAATCATTCAATGTAAACTGCCAGGAGGCAATAACTTTCCCTTACTCGTTGATCATACAAGCCGAGAAGCCAACTATTTCAGGAATCGGCTGGAGGAATTAAACACTGGAAGACTGGATCCGCTGCCCGATGCGATTATTCATGAAAATGTTTTCTTCCTGCGCATTATGGCGGATCATGCCAAATTCATCGGGCATCTGCTCGACCCGTCAGAGCGTCAATTAGTCGAGCAAGCGCGCAATTTCAGCCATGATTTCGATCAGCTGTTGTTTCAAGCTATCGACTTGAGCGGCATGAAGCCGCAATCACAGACAGAGCCGCTTCTGGACCAATTCCTGGATCAGAACCGCGTTTCCGTCGTCTCGCTCCGCGACTTCAAGAAGACGGCCAGAGATTTGATCGAGGCCTGCAAAATCAAAAGCATCATCCATCCGCTGCTCGCGGACCATGTGTTTCGGGAGGCCGAGAGGTTTTTGTTCATCATTGATGCTTTTGAAGTGGAGCTCACGGGGAAACAACCCGGTGCCTAAAATAATAAGGCCGCCATGGAAGGTATGTATACCTTTCCTTGGCGGCCTTTTGAATTTGGCGCGAGAGGGGCGAATGGGAACTGTGGGCCTCTATTTCCGTCGAATTAGCTTCTTTTCCGATCAATGGGAACTGTGATCCTCTATTTCTCCATAATCAGGCCATTTGTTTGTTTATCAGCTGAAATAAGATCCTCCAGTTCCCCTAAACTGTGAAACCCGGCTCTTCCGGCTGAAATAACGCCCTGTAGTTCCCTCCCTCACACACGTTCGAACGTTACTCATCCACCACCCACAAGATCCTCTCCGAAATAAACCGCCACGCATCAGGCCATACTACTCCAGTCACCTATGCTATTTATATATTCCTTGACAGGAATATTCCTAACAAAGTATATTTAAAGCATGAATTCGACTATTGAGCTTCGACCGCTTGGACGCTTATTTGCAAGAACTGCAAAACAAAGAAAGAAATTCGGAGGACAAGCCTTAGGCTGTCGCAGCAAGACTGCCGTGGGTCCCGCTTCGAAGTAGAAGGGAGACCCGACCCGCTTTTCTGCCACTCTTACAGATCGATACTATTTTAAACTTATGGAGGTACTCACCCATGTCCGAAACGACAAACGCCCGCTCGTTAGTTATTACACGCACGTTCAACGCTCCTCGCGAGCTCGTCTTCCAATGTTGGACGAAGCCCGAACATCTAAGTCACTGGTGGGGACCGACAGGGATGCAACTGGAAGTATCCACGTGTGATGTTCGCCCCGGCGGCATGTTCCATTTCAGCATGAAATCCCCTGACGGCTTTCAAATGTGGGGCAAATTTGTATATAGCGAGGTTTCCCCTTCGGATAAACTCGTCTACACGAACTCGTTCTCCGATGCGGACGCGAACACGATCCGTGCTCCGTTCAGCCCGGTTTTCCCACTTGAAATTTTGAATATCGTAACCTTCGAAGAGCAAGATGGTAAAACCGTTGTCACAATTAGCGGTGGCCCTGTTAACCCAACCGAAGAAGAAGCTGCTTTCTACACGTCTATGATTGAGAACATGGAACAAGGCTTTGGCGGTACCTTCAATCAACTCGACGAGTACTTGGCGAAACTTGCTTAATTCCCCATGCACCGGCTCACCTGAGCCGGTGTTTTCTTTTACCTACACCGCCGCCTGCCCTTTTACCAACCATCCCCTCCTCCTGGAATGTCCGCCAGACGTCACAAAAAAGCTCATCTCAACCGAATAATATAAGTAAGCCGCGTATTTTCGGTAGCATTCGACTGAACCCAAAGGAGACTACCTCATGTTTCGTCATAAAATCATGAAACCCGGTGCGGCGCTTCTGCTGACAGCTGCACTTTTTGCCGGCGCTTCGCCCGCGTCCGCACTATACTCCCCTTCGGTGAACGCCGTTACCAAGCAAGTAACCGCTCAAGACAAAACCTATAATGTAAATGTCGTTACGGTCGACTTGACCGACCCGACCTTGGAGCTCGCTCCCGCCTTGGCTGACGGAGGAATTGGACATGACGCTCCATTACAAGCAATCGCCGAGCGCGAAGGGGCCGTTGCCGCGATTAACGGTACATTTTTCAACGCCTATGAGTCCAACCCCTACATTCGCTACCCGAACGGGACGATGGTAGAAGCCGGTGAAGCTCTTCACTCCGGGGAAAATCAGACCTTTATTCTGAATCGGGATAAAGTGCCGGATATTCAGTTCGTGGACCTCGACATCGCCGTACGTGTCAGTGAAGGCAACGGGACTTACACCATTAACCCTTGGGGGGTTAACAAGTATTACGGTGAAAGCAGCACCGATCAAGTGATCTGGTATACCCCGGACTTTGGCAGCTGGATCAACTTCCCGAACGGGACCAAGGTCGTCATCGAAGATGGGCTCATCACTCGCATCACGAACGATTCCGTGCAGGTTCCTGCCGGCGGTTACGTCCTGTTTGTCGGCAACAGCGCCAACAACCGGCAGCACATCCTGCCGAATCTAGACGTCGGCGATCGCGTCACGAAAGAGCTGCTGGCCAAAGGCGAAGGCGGAAGCTCTCTGAACGCCAAGTCGTGGCTCGCGGCGATCGGGGTCGGGCCGAAGCTAGTCACCGGCGGCGCTGTCGATCTCGACGTCACGCGAGATGGCTTCTCCGATCCGAAGGTGACGCAATCCCTTGCTGCGCGCAGCTTCATCGGCATCGACGGGTCTGATCGTCTCGTGATGGGCACCGTGCCGAGCGCAACGCTATCCCAGCTCGCCGCCATCACCCTTCAGCTTGGACTGAAGGAAGCCATGAATATGGACGGCGGGTCCAGCTCCGGTCTGTACGCCAACGGCACCATGTTGACCTATCCCGGCCGCGAGCTGAGCAACGCGCTCGTCGTGCGTAAGATGGACAAGCCGAAGGTGCAAATCGACATCAACGGTCAGCCTGAGTATGACTATAGCGGCTTCATCGTCAATGAGACGACCGTTGTTCCGATCCGCCCCTTCATCACCGCAATGAATGCCGGTTTTCAGTGGGATGCCGCAACCCGAACGGCTACTATTACGAGCGGAGGCGTGACGATGAAACTGAAGGACGGGAGCTCCTCAGCGACGGTGAACGGCAAGTCGGTCTCCGTGCCGGTCCCGCTCCAGATTATGGGGGACAGCCGCATGTACGTCCCACTCCGTCTCGTTGCGGAGTCACTGAATAGCAAAGTGGACTGGAACAGCAGCTTATACAGGGCATCCGTTCGCCTGCCATAATGATGGCACTATAATCATCTTAAGACCTGAGGGCAAACAACCCTCAGGTCTTTTCCGTCCTCACCACGTTTAACCCTTCTCAATCAGGCAAAAATAGGAAAGATCACTGAGATGCTACAAAATCGGGGGAACTTTCGAATGTTGGAAAAAGGCCAAATATCAAGCAGACAATTCGGGGTACTTTTATGCCTTTATACGATTGGAAACGCGATTATTTACTCGCCACCCCAACTCATTTTCTTGGCCAAACAGGATGCCTGGCTATCGATCATCGTTGGATTACTCGCCAGCATGCTCCTCATCGTTTTCTACTGCACGCTCGGCGGAAAATTTCCTAACCTGAATTTCGCTCAATACAGCGAGCAGATTTTAGGCCGCTTCTTCGGAAAGTTGGCGGCCTTGGCCGCATTATCTTTTGTCTATATCAGCACCTTGTACCCTTTGTGGGGGATTAGCGATTTTCTCGCAACAAGAATGCTGTCCAAAACGCCTATTGAAGTCATCATCTCCATTACGGTCATCATGATAGCCTTCAGCGTCATTCTGGGGCTCGAAACCATTAGCCGTGTTAGTGAAATTCTGTTTCCATGGACCTTGTTGTTTTTATTTCTTGTCATTTTGATGCTGATTCCACAGATGAAGCCAACCAATTTTCTCCCAGTTCTGGAAGAAGGAATTAAGCCGACCATTCGAGGCAGCGTCCAATTTCTCAGTTTTCCGCTCACAGCCGTTTTCAACTTTCTCATGCTGCTGCCTTATACCAATGATGTCAGCAAAGCGAAGAAAGCTTATTATCTAGGAACAGTTATCGGCGGGACTGTGATATGGATCGTCACGATGACGAATATTGCCGTTTTAGGTGTCTCTTTAGCTTTGGGGAGCATCTATCCGACTTATGATATGGCGCAAAAAATCAATATTGGCGATTTTCTACAGCGCGCCGAGGCCATTATTGCGATTATCTGGTTTGTCACGCAATATTTTTATACGGTCATTAACTTTTATATTACGACACTCATTCTAGCCCAAATACTAGGTTTAAAAGAATACCGCCCGCTTGTGCTCCCGATTGGCGTTATTTCAGTCCCTTTAGCTAATGTTTTAATCCCCAATATCCCTTACTCCTTTACTTTCACGAACAAAATTTGGCCCGCTTACGCACTCACCGTCACCCTGCTGCTTCCGCTGCTCATGCTGCTGATTGCCAAGCTGCGCCACCTGCCGAAACAAACTAAAAAGCCAAAGACATAATCCCGTCTCCAGCTCTTTCATCAACTCATCATCTTCTGCAGAAGTTCGCCCATAGGCTTAAACACATACGTAATGTACGCTAATGGGCTTCGCAGATGCGCGCCCAAAGCTTTCGCTGCGCAAAGATACGTGCCAAGCGCAAGCAGCAAAGAAAACGACCACAGCTCCTTCTTCAGATGCTTTCGCCTCATTCTAGGGACCTCAATGAGCACGATGGCAGCAACCGCAAGTAAGATGAAAGGAAGAAGTGCCATGGGTCAACTACTCCTTTGTCTTTTTCTTTAATTCTTCAATGAAAGAGCTGCTTACTTTCCCTGTTCGACGCAGTTTGGCATCCACTTGTACGATCACCTCTGATTTTACAAAATAACTCGTCCAGTCCGATTTCATCTGTTTCCAAGAACCAGGGTCTGATCTGTGCAGAATTTCACCGAAGCCGAAAATGTCCGCTTCAAGCTTTTGCGCTTTGGAAACCGCGACCTGCAAGCTTTCCTTCAACTTTTTCTCCATGACCTGTTCCAACAGATAAATCGACTCTGATTTTGTTAAATCAATGCTTCCCTCGACCTCACCGATATCCCCTTCCAGCTGTAATTTGACGGTAAATACCGGTTTGCCTTCTTTCATGCTTGCCGTTACTTTGGATTTTGTTCTTAAAATATGGATGGCCGCTTCTCCGCCATCAGGCAACAGCACATTTCCAACGGTGCTTTTCACATTTCCGCTTATGTAATTATAGCCTTTGCTCTCTTGCTCATTCAGCCAACCAACTAATCGGTCCCCGCGAAAAACACCCAACTGGGTAAAGACCAATCCGACAGGAGCATCCGTCATCTTCAGCTTATTATTTTTGTTGAGGACGGCTAATTCCCCATTGGATTTAAGCCCTGTCAAGACAGGTTCTTTACCTAGAGCAACCAGATTGGCCACAAATTCATCTACATGCACGGCAATCGTAGGCGCCCAAAGGTTCTGGGAGGTTTTTAAGGAGGAATACAGCTTATTCGCCGGAATTTTCTCCGTTGGAGTCAATGTGCTTAATATCTCTTTAGCCTGTACGTCCTTGGCAATCGCAACGAAATAATCAGGACGCATTTGCTCATTGCGCATAAAGAAATCTAACACGTCCCTCACCCCTTCCCTTGCCAGCTCCTCACCAATCACTAACATTCGCAAATGGGAAAGGTATAGCTCCCTGGGGGCATGGCTCGTCATCTTGCGAAGAGCTTCGTATAAAGTGGGAGATACGACATGGAAATTCGTAACGGATGTCCCGCGCTCCGAAGATGAGTCCATCCCGATTTCGCCGACATTCGCCACTTGGGCGCTTAATTCAATTTGGTTATCATGTTTATCTATGCCAAGTGCCATCACAAAGGAGAGCTGATTTAATTCCTGTCGGTTCCAACACCCCGTCGTTATGCTTAATAGAAGGATGATCAGGAGAGTAACCCTTATCTTCTTGCACATCAGGAAAACCCTCCCTTCTTATTTCGAACTAATCGATTGGCTTCCTAGGCTTACTATCTTTAATGCGAGTCCGATTAGTCTCTTTACCGATTAAAGATGGCCGGCGGTGCATAGCCCAGAGCGGCAAGCGAAAGATCGCATCCTTCTGGTCTGCTGCATGAAAGGGACCAAAGGGGGACATGTAGGGAACTCCGAATGAGCGAAGGCTGCACAAATGAAACAAGATGCACATACAACCTAAGAAGATGCCATAGATGCCAAAGGAAGCCGCAATAAACATTAACAGATACCGCAGCAGGCGAAGCGGAAAACTGATGGAGTAGGCGGGCATGACGAAGCTTGCGATAGCTGTGATCGAAACAACGATGACCATCGCCGCAGATACCAGACCCGCTTGAACGGCGGCTTGTCCAAGCACCAAGGCCCCCACAATGGAAATGGCGGAGCCGACCATCCTCGGCATGCGAATTCCGGCCTCACGCAAAATTTCAAACGCTGTTTCCATCAACAGCGCTTCAATAAAAGCCGGGAACGGAACCCCTTCCCGCTGTGTTGCCAGACTGAGCAGCAGTGTAGTTGGAAGCATCTCTTGATGATAGGTGGTCACGGCAATATAAACCGATGGTGTCAAGAGAGAGATCAGCATCGCCACATAACGCAGCATCCGTATGACGCCAAAGTCCGATCGTTGGTAGTAATCTTCTGCGGACTGCAGAAATTGAGTGAAAATAACGGGGACTAACAGAACAAACGGTGAGCCGTCCACCAGAATTGCAACACGCCCCTCTAACATGCCTGCAGCAATCGTATCCGGCCGTTCAGAGTTATAGATCGTTGGAAAAGGACTGAACGTTTCGTCCTGTATTAGTTCTTCAATTTGACCCGTATCCATAATGGCATCGATGTCAATCCGCTGAATGCGGTTCCTGACTTCGTCCACAACTTTGTCATCCGCAATCCCTTTAATATACATGAAGGCAACATCTGTTTTGGATATCCGCCCGACGCGGAGGTTCTCCATTCGAAGCGAAGGATGCTTGATTCTCCGGCGGATGAGTGACGTATTGGTACGCAGCGTTTCTGTGAAGCTTTCGCGAGGCCCCCGAACGACAGCTTCCACATTGGATTCTGTAATTCCGCGTGACTCCCATCCTCTTGTGCTGACGATGAGCCCTAGGCGGCAGTTATCCAGCATGATAGCGGTATCACCGGATAGGATCGCATCGTAAAGATCCTCCATCAGCTCGGTTTTCCTCACGCCGCCTAACGAAATAATATATCGTTCCAGGGCACCTGGAAGATCTGTTATCAAGCTTCCATCCGCGTTCCGAAAGTCCCCTGTGAACAGCATAAGAGATTCTAATAATTCATGAATCGAAGTATGGTCGGCCAGTCCGTCCGTGAAAACAATGGCAATCGGCAGCTCGCCCGATCGTCCGATGCCGAGCTCTCTAATTATAATGTCGCTGCTTTCCCCCAGAATCTCGACAAGCTGCGCTATATTTTCAGGCAGATGAGGGGTTAGCGATGGAGCGGCAGTCGTAGACATAGGATCACCCTGTTTTTGGTTTAGCTATTTGTACCGTTCCCTTATTTTGGATGTATTATGTATCCCATCAAGTCACATTTTTGCTCGCTGATTCATTGAGTTTTCCATCCCATAACGCTTATAATAAAACGAGAAAAAGTTTAAAAGAAAAGGTGTCATTTCATGAGCATATTAAATGTAGAAAGATTAAGTCACGGCTTTGGAGACCGCGCCATCTTCAACGACGTCTCGTTCCGCCTGCTCAAAGGGGAGCATATCGGACTCATCGGTGCTAACGGGGAAGGTAAATCTACTTTCATGAACATCATTACAGGCAAGCTTCAGCCGGATGATGGCAAGGTTGAATGGTCCAAGCGCATGCGCGTTGGCTACCTGGATCAACATGCTGTTCTGAGCAAAGGCATGAGCATCCGCGATGTCCTGAAGGGAGCTTTTCAATATCTGTTCGACATGGAACAAGAAATGAATGACATGTACGGTCGGATGGGCGATGTGACGCCGGAAGAGCTTGAACAGATGCTGGAGGATGTCGGTACAATTCAGGATACATTGACGAATCAAGACTTTTACATGATCGATGCCAAAATCGAAGAGACCGCTCGCGGGCTGGGCCTCACCGATATTGGTTTAGACAAAGATGTGAACGATTTGAGCGGTGGTCAACGGACGAAGGTGCTTCTGGCGAAGCTTTTGCTGGAGAAACCGGACATTCTGCTCCTCGATGAGCCTACCAACTATTTGGATGAGCAGCACATCGAATGGTTGAAACGTTATTTGCAAGAATATGAGAATGCCTTCATTCTTATCTCTCACGATATTCCGTTCCTGAACAGCGTAATCAACTTGATCTACCACATGGAAAATCAAGCTTTAAACCGCTATGTGGGAGATTACAATCACTTCCAACAAGTACACGAAATGAAGAAACAGCAGCTTGAGTCAGCTTACAAACGCCAACAACAAGAAATTTCCGAGTTGAAGGATTTCGTAGCCCGTAACAAAGCGAGCGTGGCGACGCGGAATATGGCGATGTCCAGACAAAAGAAACTCGACAAGATGGAAGTTATTGAAATTGCAAAGGAGAAACCGAAGCCGCAGTTTAATTTCAAAGAAGGACGCACGTCAGGCAAGCTCATTTTTGAAACGACAGATCTCGTGATCGGCTACGATCAACCGCTATCCAGACCGCTTAACCTGCGAATGGAACGTGGTCAGAAGATTGCGCTGGTCGGTGCCAACGGTATCGGGAAAACGACTTTGCTGCGGAGTATTTTGGGTGAAATCCAGCCGGTATCCGGCTCCGTTCAAAAAGGCGATAACCAGCAAATCGGTTACTTCCAACAAGAAATCAAAGATTCCAACAACAACACTTGTATCGAGGAAGTATGGAACGAGTTCCCCTCTTTCACGCAATTTGAGGTGCGCGCTGCGCTAGCGAAATGCGGTCTCACCACGAAGCATATTGAGAGTAAAGTTGTCGTCCTGAGCGGCGGCGAGAAGGCGAAAGTCCGTCTCTGCAAGCTGATCAACCGCGAAACGAACTTACTGGTGCTCGATGAGCCGACCAACCATTTGGACGTAGATGCCAAGGATGAGCTCAAACGCGCGCTGCAAGCCTACAAGGGCAGCATTCTTCTGATTTCCCACGAACCGGAATTTTACCGTGATGTTGTGACGGAAACTTGGAATTGCGAGTCTTGGACAACGAAAGTGTTCTAATCGAGCAAGAGGCCGTCTTCGAGTAGATTATTCTACTTGAGGAGGGCCTCTTTTTTACCATTTCGCTTCCGAATCTGCCATTGCCGCTTCCGAACCCGCCAAACTCCGCTTAACATCCGCGTTTGCATATAACTCAGGTGAATAAGTATGCAGCGAAGGAAACAGCTCAACCTAAGGATCAGTGCAAGATGTATCGAATAAGTCCAACGCAGGAAGAACGGGCGCCCCCGCCTAATCAACCCATTTCGCAGCATCCTCACCCTCTCTCCGTTACCGTTCACCATATCCCGCATTCATTGTAAAAGAGATCCGTCGCTGGATAATCAGTCCTCAGACGGAATTCCGTCTACGTTCTCGGCTTGATTTTGCTCGCACCGTCCTAGTCAAAGTCGTGGGTTTAGTTGCTTTCGTTAGATACAAAGTGTATCATTAAAATGATCTTACTTATCGAACTTATCCATTCATGCGACGAAAGCGAGGACGTCCAGCCTATGCCTGTCATCCGCCATTTCTTTCAGAGCAAGCTACTCCTTTGGCTGTTATTCTTATGCTTGAGTGATGCCGTATTCACGGACATCGGCTTGCATCTGTCCTTTATTGAAGAACTGAACCCTCTGATACGAAGTGTATATGAATGGCATGTCGCCGGGTATTATTTCCTTAAACTCATACTTCCCTTGCTGCTCATGGCCTTTTACCCTTATATCCGGAAACGCGCCTGGGTCAAGCCCTGCCTATCCCTCACGGTGATCATCTACGGAGTCGTCAATGTGTATCACTTCGTCTGGTTATCCTATGGACTCACATACCTTGCAACCAGCTAGCGGCAGCGAAAAGAACCCGGCAATCACTTCTGCCTGGTTCTTTTCATTGTATGCTCTAAATCGTTGCGATAATTTGATCAATCTCCAGCTGCACGCGCACAATCTCTTCTTTACATGTCTCCAAGTTGATCTCTTGCTCTATCTCTTTCTCGAGCACCAAGACAGCCGCCAACAAGGATTCGGCATAGAAATTCGCGGCCACTCCTTTCAGCGTATGCACCTTGCGGCGAGCAACAGCATCTTCTTGGTGGATGATAGGCGGCAGCAAATTTTCCGTGAAACAAGTATAATCTTGTTTAAACTTCTCAATCATGTATTGAAAAATATGGACTTTCTGATCGATATTCCGCAGCACACGCTCCGCATCAATCCCCTTAATACGCAATAACCACTGCAAATCCTGCCACTTATCGAGCATATCGGCCAACTGCTTCTCATTGACGGGTTTCACTAAAATGCCATTGAGTCCCAGCTTCAGCATTTGCATCGTGTCTTTCACGAATCCGTTTGCAGTAAGCGCAATGATCGGAATCCGCTGCATCGGCTTCAGCTGTCTCAGCTTTTGCGTTGCCTCATAGCCATCCATCTCCGGCATATGAATATCCATAAGGATAAGCTTCCAGGCTTGCTGACCCACCCGTTCCAGAACCTCATAGCCATTTTGTGCAATTACCACCTCATAGCCCAATTGCTGCAGAAGCTGCGTAATGACCAGTTGATTGATTTCATTGTCCTCCGCTACCAAAATGTGCCCCTTGGACTGGAAAAGTACTCCTTCTGCCATAGCCTGCTCCTTATCGCGATCACACCTCTTAGGGGATGGCTTCTGCCCGCTCAGAACCTGCAAAACCTTGCGCAGTGACAACCTGCTTACCGGTTTTACCAGAACGGCATCCGCCTTCAACGCTTCAGGCAGCTCGCACATTTCTTCTCTGCCTTCCAGTGTCGTGAGCGCGATCACATGAGTTTGGGAGCGATCTACCGCATTCAGTACTCGCTGCCAGATCGCCTGATGCTGCATGGGGTCCATTTGCATATCCAAGAAAATATAGCGGAACGCAGCTTGGCCTGCTCCTCCCTCTCCTTGTTCCAACGCCGCTAATAAGTCGGATACCGACAGCACCGTCTTTGCCTCCAGCTGGAAGGAGCCCAGCAACTCGGTTACGTGCCGAGCAGCAATGGGATGATCCTCGGCAACGAGCACATGCTTGTTTTCTTGTGGCAGAAGATGCTGCCTGTAAGCAGAGTACATGTCATCCTCCGTCTGCTGATTTCGTCCGAACAACAGACTGAAGTAGAAGCGGCTGCCTGCCCCTAACGTAGTCTCAACCCGGAGCACGCCTCCCATCGACTGCACCAAATGCTGGCAGATCACAAGCCCAAGCCCTGTGCCTCCGTATCTCCGGCTAGTCGATGTATCCGCTTGCGAGAAAGGCAAGAATAACTGTGACAGCTGCTCCTTAGAGATCCCTATCCCCGTGTCCTCTACGGCAAAAGATATAATGATGCCTTCCTCCGCATATTCCTCAAGCTGCACTTGAAGCCGAATATGTCCTTGCTCCGTAAATTTAATGGCATTATTCGATAAATTGATAAGTACTTGCTCTAATCGAAAAGAGTCCCCGCTGACGATATCCGGCAAATCCTCCGACGTATCCAGCAAAATCTCGATTCGCTTGTTGCCGAGGGAAACGCTCACCAGGTCGGCGACCTTTTGGAGTGACTCTTCCAAGGAGAAGTCGACTTTCTCCAAAATTAATTTCCCCGCTTCAATTTTCGAAAAATCCAGAATATCGTTAATCGTCGCCAGCAGAACACTGGAAGAGGCGTCCATTTTACTCAAATAATCTTTCTGCAGCGGTGTTAACTCGGTTCGCTGCAGCAGAAGGGACAGCCCCAGAATACCGTTAAGCGGCGTACGAATTTCGTGACTCATCCTCGCCAGGAACTGGCTTTTGGCCCGGTTGGATTCATCCGCCTCTTCGCGCTTCTTGAGATCCGTAATATCGTGAACGGTCCCGGTGACCGCAATAATTTCCGTCCTTGTTTCATTGAAAAGGGGGGATAACGTGACATTATAGGTATGCTCAGTACCGTCCGGCAGCAGAAAATTAATGGCGAATTGCTGCGTCTTGCCGTTGATGATCGATTGGGTGAAGGAGCGCTCCCATTTCGAAGGATTATCCATGTCAATGACTTCCGTCAATTGCTTTCCTTTTACCTGTTCAGGCGTAAGTTGGTAGGTTTGATACATTTTAGAGTTAGCAGAGGCAACGCTTCCATCCAGTCGAAATCGGAGAATAAAGTCCTCTGAGTTTTCCACTAAAGTCCGGAATTGCTCGTCTCTAACCCTAACTTTCATCTGCACTGCACGATGCTCCGACACATCCACCGCTGACCCGATGACCTCACTAACCGCGCCAAACTTAAAGATAGGCTGCAAAGTAACGAGGATCGTGAAGCCTTGACAGTCATATTCATAGATGACTCTTTCGCCCTCCCAAGCCTGCTCATAATAGGGCTGCAGAAACTCCAGAAACTTAGTCCCTAATATGCTGATTTCATGAGCCTTTTTCCCAATAAATTGACTCGGCCGCAAACCCAGCTGATAAAGTAATTGACCCTCAATCAATATATAGACAAAATGGCCCCGGTGCTTATGGAATTTAAACGTAAACCCCGGCTGTAAGCGCAGCATATCAATGAGTTCCTGCTCCACCTGCCGAATCTGCAGCTTGTACTCCCGGGCACGAAGCAGATACCCAAGAAAACATGCCACAACCACCACACACACCATTTGGTAGGTGAGGTATATTCCTATGACTTGAAGCGATGAACGGTACACAGTCCAGATCATTCCATAGTAGAACACATAAAAGAATGTTCCTCCTAATAACCATTTGAACCAGTAGGAGCGTACTTTCGAGAACACAAAACCGGTTCCTATAATCGCAGCAAATCCAATTAACAGCAGCGGAATCTGGATAGAACCGTCCATTATGATTCGCCATATACTTAAGACAGCGAAGGTAATGAGGATAGAGGGGTATCCTCCCAAATAGGCGGCAAGCAGGAAGCCTACGCCACGAAAATTAAGGCCTATTTGAGCATCGAATGTAATACCAAAACTAACCAGAATCACAACAAGGATGCCATGGGTAAGACCCACATAAACTTTGTAGTACCACGTCGGCTTCTGATCCAATTTCGTTATAATGAAAAACTGTTCGACGAATAAGACAAACACGGTAATAATCGCAAAATTGGTAATCAAATCGCGCAGCAGAACAATCACCAGCCTATAGTTAAATAACAATCCTGTTTGGTTTGTTTCGCGCATCGGTGTTCAGCATGTGCTCAATGCTTTCCGCTAGAACCGGCTTGCTGAAATAGTAGCCCTGCACGAAACGACAGCCGCAGTCCCTCAGCACTTGAAGCTCCTCTTCGGTCTCCAGTCCTTCGGCCACTACGAGCAAGTTTAAGTTTTTGGCCATTGTAATGACGGTATTCACGATAGCCGCATTCACTTCCCGATGTTTCAATCCCTTAATAAACGACTGATCTATCTTCAACTTATCGATCGGGAAATCCTTTAAATAGCCAAGCGAACTATATCCGGTGCCAAAATCATCCATCGCTACGCGCACACCCAGCCTTTTCAGCTGACTAAGTGCATCTGCCGCCAGATTGACATCCATGCTCATGCTCTCCGTAATCTCGAGTTCCAAGTACTTCGGTTGTAAGCCTGTCTCCTCCAAAATCTTCTGAATCAT
The DNA here is from genome assembly GCF_052682475.1 of Paenibacillus sp. WC2504. Classification (NCBI taxonomy): domain Bacteria; kingdom Bacillati; phylum Bacillota; class Bacilli; order Caryophanales; family Paenibacillaceae; genus Paenibacillus; species Paenibacillus sp. WC2504. The sequence continues at coordinate 581,674 of NZ_JBQZFH010000001.1, read as the reverse complement.
CGCGCTGAGTCCGCCATCATTGAACTGTCGTCTGGATAGGTTGACGGCCATGAACAAACGGGGAAGACCTGCTTGCTGCCATTTCACGCTCTGTGTGCAAGCCTCTCTCAGCACCCATTCTCCGATCTCATGAATCAGGCCGCTTTCTTCCGCTACTGGGATGAAATCGCAAGGCGGCACTTGCCCCAAAGACGCACTGTGCCAGCGAATTAAGCTCTCTAAACCGACGATCCGGTTCGTGTATACATCAACAACGGGTTGATATACGAGATGAAATTCCTCATTCTCAATCGCTTTACGCAAATGAAATTCGATATCCATTCGTCTTTGAAACTGGTCGTGCTTCGCCTGCAGCGAGCCGGAGAGCGCAGCTTCCACGATTCCTAAGGATTTGACCGGAGACTCATGCACGCTTTGAATGCCGTTTCGTATAGCCATTTTACAGCGTTCCAGGAAATAAATGATCATCGTTTCATGGCACATTGGCCCAGTAAGCATTTCTATATGAAAATAATCCGCAGCGCCTATCCGCATAGCCTGAATGGTCTGCATGGCACCTTCGGATGTATGTGTACTAAGCACTACAATAGGAATTGGACGATGATTCATAATGAGTTGAAGCGCATGAATGCCTGCCATGTTCGCCATCGCTAAATCAATGACCACCAAATCAGGTCTTCCAGCAAGCATACAATCCAATGCGGCATTTCCGTGTTTTGCCGTACCTGTCAAGATGAACTGTTCATCTTGCTGAAAGATGGGCAGCAACCTCTCTCTCAAATCATTAAAATCACTTACAATCAGGACTCCATACCTATTTAAAAGACCCACTTCATTTACACCTCCTACAAGCAATTTCCACAATAAACCGTATTATCTCCTATTGTACTTTCCACTTATTAGGTAACTTACCTAAATGGTATGTTTTCTCGCCCCTTTTCGCTAACAATTTACTAACAATTTCCCGATAAAAAGTGTATAAGAGCGATTTACACTTAATTTTCGACACCTTATAATAGGTTGAGCAAGTAAATTGTTAGGACTTTTGATCCCTCTGTTCATTCAGGAAAGAAATTAGAAAATAAACTTAGTTTGGGGGAGTTTATGCTTGGACAGAGTGCTTTTAATTGAGGACGACGATATTATAGGTGAAATGGTCTGTATGTATCTGACAGAAGAGAACTTCTTAGTGCTAAGAGCCCATAATGGTCAGGAAGGCCTTGCCGCTCTTCGCGAATTCGAACCAGATCTTATTCTTTTGGACCTCATGCTTCCTGACTTTGAAGGCACGGACTTATGCAACTCCTTGCGAAGCTTAACGCCCGTTCCCATCATCATCATCTCTTCCAATTCCAAAGTCAGCGAGAAAGTTGAAGCGTTTACAGTAGGAGCTGATGATTACTTATGCAAGCCCTTCAGCATGCATGAGATGAAGGCCCGTATACAAGCCCTTCTGCGTCGGTTCAAACAGGCTCATCCACCCGAAGAGCAGCCTGTCCAGCAAGTTGTTCCCGTACCGTCTGTTGATATGGACATTAACTTGGAAAAAAGAACGCTTTATGTGCGAGGCGAACCCATCGACATGACATTCTCCGAATTCGAACTCATTCGGCTGCTGTATGAGCACCCCGAACGCGTGTATCGCCGGGAGGATCTGATTAACGCTTTGCGTGGCTTCGATTCCTATGTCAACGATCGTGCTATCGACGTACATATTACAAATTTACGCAGGAAAATTGAAGTCAACCCCAAAGAACCCAAATACATAAAAACAGTCTGGGGGGTTGGCTACAAATTTGTTTTATAAGGGAAGAGGCTGTCTCCAAGGTCCGTAAATGACCCGGGAGATAGCCTCTTATTTGATTTTCTCCATATTCCCGGAGAGCCCAATTTGTCGGATAACCATGCAATCTGTTGAAATATGATTGCAATGAAACTTCTTCCATATTTTTAACATAAATTGGTTGACATAGAAAACATTAATCATTTATTATTGGACTTCTGAGGCCTTTATTTGCTAGGAATAGTCAGCTATACACCGAATGGCAATTAACTAAACAGGGATTCACAGTGCGATAACCATTACTAAAGGGAGTAACAGGTGAACTCTTATGAATAGTGATAAATTAATTTTGGATTTGGGCAGTCATAGCGCGAAAGTTTTCAAGAAATCAGATATTGGTATCGAACAAGTGGATGTCCTCACATGGGAGCTTTTGGAGAGTGAGGTCTGCCTTCCATCCATTGAAGATAAGCTTAAGTCCTTGTTGTCCACACAAGGCACCTTCTTAGAAGGTGCCTCCCCCGGAAACATTGAGGCCTTCGGGACGGAAGCCATGCGAAGGTCGCCGCACCTCTCTGAACATATGGAGGAGATCTGCAGAAACTTGCGCATTGCCTATCGGACGATCAGTCAGAAAGAAGAAGCGGAACTGTTGCGCAAAGCGATAAGCGAATCGGATATCCCCAGCCATCTTGACGTCATCAATGTCGGAGGCGGCAGCATCCAGATTATTACCAAGGAGTGCGAAGCGCCCTATCTCATTCCTTTCGGCATTTCGGATCTTAATCAAGAATTCCAGTTGCTTGGGGCGCCCCATCAAAGGCAGATAACGACCTGCATCAAATGGCTCTCCTCTCGCTTACCTGCATCACTGGGGCCGTTCGCTTACACCGGCGGCGAGAAAACGTATCTGCGCCATTTCCAGATCGAGCTTGAACAGGATCTCTACTGTTCAAGGAGCGATTTTACTCAACTTACCAGACAACTGGCTCTTCTCGAGCTTTCAGCTTTAGAAAACAACTCCCCTTTCGATCCGAAATGGATGCGCGGCGCCATCGCCTCGAATTGTGTCGTCCTTGCCGGGCTCATTAAATCCGGCGCCAGCAAATTTATGCCCTCCGACCTGAATATCGCCCATGGCTTCATGAATCAATTATAATCGCGCTGCACATTAGACAAAGGTGACTGAGGCCCCTTTTTGACCAAATCTTTGTGTAAATTTAATGTTATTAAAACCTACCCGTTCACTGCGTATTATATAATACAGTGTACATTCATTAGTTATAATTACATCTACTGATAGGCGGGTACTTCCATATGGCACAAACGATGAAAGCAGCGCTGATTAAGACATACAGCGGGGTTTCAGGCATTGAATTCGGCGAAACGTTAATTCCCCAAATAGACAGTAACGAAGTACTCATCAAGGTGCATGCGGCATCTATTAACCCCGCTGACTTATTATTTCTTTCCGGCAATTATGGCATTAAACGCGCATTGCCGTCGGTTGGCGGAATGGAAGGGTGCGGCACGGTCATCGCAACGGGCAATAGCCTCGTAGCCCGCATGCTGAAAGGAAAACGCGTAGCCTTCGTATCCGAAGTCTACGGCTCCTGGTCGGAGTATACAAAGGCAAGCGCCATGACCTGCATGGTTCTACCCGACCACGTATCGGACGAGCAGGGCGCTGTCTTCTTCGTCAATCCGGCAAGCGCCATGGCTATGGTGAAGATTGCCAAGCAGCACAAGTCCAAAGCCATCGTGCAAACGGCCGGAGCCAGCGCACTCGGCAGAATCCTGGTGAAGCTCGGCAGAGAGAACGGCCTGGCCGTCATCAGTGTTGTCCGCAAAGATGAGCATGCGCAGCTCCTTAGAGAGATAGGCGGACAGCATATCGTGAACAGCAGCTCCCCAACCTTCGAAGACGAACTCAAACGGAAGTCTCATGACCTTGGAGCTGCCGTATGCTTCGATGCCATAGGCGGAGACCTGACAGGCACCGTGCTCTCGGCGCTGCCGGACGGATCCACGTTGTTTCAATACGGCCTCCTGGGAGGAAGCACAACAACGATCAACGCAGATGATCTGGTATTCCGCCGCAAGCGGATCACAGGCTTCTGGGCGTCTGACTGGGTGAAGACCCAATCGATCTTTGAGCTGCTCTCCCTGCAGGGCTCTATGAAGAAGTCGGTCGGATCGCAGATCCAGACCGAGATTAGCCAGACGTTCTCGCTCTGCCAGACGGTAGATGCCATTCAACAGTATGCGGCTAACATGACCTCAGGCAAAGTGCTGCTGCGGCCTGTATAGAAAGAAAGACTGTCCTTAGAGTAGAGTGATCTACTTGATGGACAGTCTTTTTCGTTGAGTGAGGTGCCGCACGGCTATTCGCGTAGCCTATGAGCTAATTTGGCTGCCAAGCCAAATTAGGAACTACAATCCGCTATTTCTGCGAATAGCGGGAGGTGGTGGCCTGTAGGGGAACTACAGGGTGTTATTTCTCCACGATCAAAAGGGCGCATTTCGTAGAAATAGCGCCCTTTTGTTCCCATTCGCGGCAGGGGGTTAGCGGCCGCCACCAGTTACGCCCCTCCGGCTAGAACTCCGTAATGATCGTGAGAATCACAGGTCTACGGCCGGTTTTCTCATAAAAGAAACGTCCGAGCACTTCTTTCACATTAATTTTCAGCACATTCCATTGGTTCAACGGCTCCTGCCCTGTTTGCAGTCTGTTCACCGTATCTGCGGCCAGAATGCTCGCTCGATCTATGAGATCCTCAGACTCGCGCACATAGACGAACCCTCGCGAAATAATATCGGGTCCGGATAAAATTTTGCCATCCGTTTTGCTGAGAAGAAGAACCACGATAAGGATCCCATCCTCTGAAAGCTGTTTCCGGTCACGTAAAACAATATTCCCCACATCGCCCAAACCATCGACCAAGGTGTTGCCCGCCGTGACCTTGCGGCTTTGCGTCGCCACTTCATCCTTGATATCTACAACATCCCCATTGTTCAAGATGAAAATGTTAGCAGGCTCGACACCAACTGACTCCGCCAAAATGCGGTGCTGATGAAGCATCCGATATTCGCCGTGAATCGGAATAAAATACTTCGGTTTCATGAGCGTCAGCATTAACTTGAGCTCTTCCTGGCTGCCATGGCCGGAAACATGCATGCCGGTCACTGAGCTTGAGCCGTAGATGACCTCCGCGCCAAGGCTAAACAAATTGTCTACCGTCTTGGAAACGTTGCGCTCATTTCCAGGAATCGGCGATGAGGACAGGATGACGGTGTCCCCCCGATGGATTTCTACATTCCTGTAGTTCGAGCGAGATAGCCGGGATAACGCGGCCATCGGCTCTCCCTGGCTACCCGTGCAGAGAACGGCAATCCGCTCGGAAGCCAGGCTGCCGATCTCTCCCGCCTCCACCAGCATCCCGTCAGGAACCCTCAAATAGCCCATCTCGGAAGCAATTTTCACGACGTTGACCATACTCCGGCCCAGCAAGGCTAAATGGCGATTCGTCGCTTGCGCGGCATCGATCACCTGCTGGAGCCGGTGGACATTGGAAGCAAAGGTGGCGATGAACACTTTTTGCTTCGCTTTATGGAAAGCCTCCTCGATATGCTTCCCGACATGGCTTTCCGAGGGCGTATAACCCGGACGCTCCGCATTCGTACTCTCGGATAAAAGCAGCATGACCCCTTTCGAGCCAATGTCCGCCATTTTATGAATATCCGGATATTGATTATTGACCGGTGTAAGGTCAAATTTGAAATCTCCCGTATGGACAACCGCTCCCTCGGGCGTATGAAAAACAACCCCAAGACAATCGGGGATGCTGTGATTGGTTTTGAAGAAAGTGGACGTGATGCTGCCAAGGTCAACCGTGGAATCGGAGGTGATTTCAATCAGCTTGGTACCTGCTAGCAAGCCGGCCTCTCTCAGCTTCACTTCAATGAGCCCAATCGTTAAGCGTGTTGCATAGATCGGCACATTGATTTGTTTGCGGATGTAGGGAATGCCCCCGATGTGATCCTCATGCCCATGCGTAATAACCAGAGCACGGACTTTATCGCTATTTTCAAGCAAATAAGTAATATCAGGAACAATGAGATCAACGCCCAGTAAAGTTTCATCCGGGAATTTAGAGCCGCAGTCGATCACGATAATGTCATTGGCATATTGGACGACGTACATATTTTTACCGATTTCATTAATACCGCCTAAGGAGAAGACCGATAATTGCTGATCAAGCTTGGTCACCTTACTTACCCCCTGTGTCGCTTTCATTTGCGTTAATTTCCCACAAGTGATGTAAGGCTATACAAAAAGGAGCTATTCTTGCCAAGCAAAGCGGTAACCAATTCCCGGCTCCGTCAGAATATAACGGGGTCTTGTCGAATCTTCTTCGATTTTCTTCCTCAAATGGCCGACGTATACCCGAAGATATTGGCTGTCGGATTCATACTGCGAGCCGCCCCATACTTGTTTGAGCAATTGGCGATGTGTCATTACGCGACCGTTGTTAAGGGCTAACACTTTTAGCAAATCGTACTCCGTAGGTGTCAATTTGAGCTTCTCTCCGTGGAGTTCCACGACCCGTTGGGATAAATCAATCACCAGATCCCCTAATTTCAACACAGGTTCATCTTGCGTCTTAGCGATATGGCGTAACGCCACCCGCATGCGTGCCATAAACTCTCCCATGCCAAAGGGCTTTGTCACATAATCATCAGCCCCCCGGTCTAAGGCAGCCACTTTATCCTGCTCCTGGTCTTGGGCAGTAAGAATAATGATCGGTACCTGCGACCATTCACGAATATGCTGCAGCACATCCATCCCTGTCATATCCGGTAATCCGAGGTCCAACACGATGAGATCCGGCCGAACCATTGTGGCTTGCAATAAGCCCTCTTGGCCCGTTGCAGCTTCTGTCACATCGAAGCCATGCGCATTCAATGTTACTCGCAACAGCTTGCGAATTTGCGCCTCATCATCAATTATTAAAATTTTCGCCCCAGTTGCTGTCATGCTCCATCCCCCTGTTTCTCAGCGAATTGTAACGGCAAACTGATATGAATAGCCGTTCCTTTGGGCTCATTTCTTTGGGCAACGATCTGCCCGCCATGGGCTTCCACGATGCTTTTACAGATCGCAAGCCCGAGTCCGGTACCGGGGATATGTTTGGTTAATTGTCCCCTATAAAACTTTTCAAAAATCCGATCCAAGTCCTCTGCCGCAATGCCCGCTCCCTCATCCCTGATGGTCAGTTCAAGCATTTCCCGGCGCTGCGCCGCTTCGATCACAATTTCGCTGCCCTCCGGCGAATACTTGATGGCATTGCTGATCACATTAATCAGCACCTGTTCGATCAGCACGTCATCCAGCGGGACGGAAGGTAGCTCCGGAGCAAGCCGAATGCTCACCTTCCTATGCTGCAAAGCATCCTTCAGTTGGGCGAGCGCGACTCCGACAATGTCCTCGATCCCGCACCACTGTTTATTCAACCGCAGCATGCCGCTTTCAATTCGAACCATGCCGAGCAAATTCCCTACTAGCCTATTCATCCTTGTTGACCCTTCACGAATCGTTAGCAGCAGCTCACGTCGGTCTTCAGGACTAAATACAGCTTCACTTTCTAACAGCCCCGTCACAGAGCCTATGATGGTAGCTAGCGGTGTTCGCAGCTCATGAGAGAGCGAGTCCAGCAGCGCCGTTCGCAGCTTCTCAGACTCGGCGGTCAATTGAGCCACTTTGGCTTCATTAGCCAGCTTAACGCGGGAAATCGCAACAGCCACCAGATCCGAGAGTGCTTCGATGAAGCGAATCAGCTCCGGCATCTCCGTTAACGGCCGCTCACCGACATACACAGCTAATACGCCGTGTACTTGACGATCTGTCTCAAGCGGGACGTAAAGCGTTGAGGACTCTCTCAGCGAATGTGTGCCGCGCCCCGCGCTCGCATGATGATTGTAAACCCATGCCGCGATAGACAAGTGGGATTCATCTTCCGCCCACTCGATCCCGTCCTTGGAATAGGCTCCTACTTGCTGTTCACCCAATGGGTTTGGTAATAGAATTGCAGCTTTTGCGCTTAATGCTTCAGAAACATGCTGTACAATCTGATTAAGAAGTCCTTCTAAATCGGAAATAGCCGTAATTTTACGGCTTAACGCATACAGGGCAGCCGTACTGGCTTCACTCTGCTGTGCTTGATGGATCTGATTGCGAAGCTTCGAAGCCAAGCTTGCCGTGAGAGCGGCAACGGATAAAAAGACAAAAAATGAGATCAAATAACGCAAATCCGCAACTGTGAGACTAAATACAGGAGGGACAAATAAGAAATCTAGGGATAATACGCCCATTGCCGCTGCAAAAAAGGAAGGCCCCCTCCCCCAGCGCACCGCACTAAAAAGAACAGGAAGCAGATAGAAAAGAGAGACATTCACCAGGCCTAAAAAATCGCCAAAAGCTTTTAAAAATAAGGTCACCACAGCAATAAAAAGAGCTGTAATCACATAAGACTTCCATCGGTTCCAACCATTTGTTTTATTCATCATGCTCTCATTTTACCTTATTTCCTGCGGATTGCCATAGATCGTAATCGGCGACAATGAGCACATCCATTTGGGAAGCAAGCGGCAGCAGTTTTTTAACTGTAGCGTCTTTCCATACGATCATTTGCGTGGCCCCTGCCATACTTGCTTGAGAGGCAAACACAGCTGGGACAGCTTTACGGCTCATCACTTCTTGATACACAAACTCGCCACCGAGCCTAACCGTCAGCTTCTCCAGCGTTTCCAGCTTAGGCTTCCATTGCTCGCCACTCCCCACTGCGATAAAGCTTACGTACCAAGCCGCTTTCAGCCGGTGTGCGATTCGAAATCCCCGGCGAATGAGGCGGTCCGCTTGTGATATCTCCGTGATGCAGACGTAAATAACCTCTTTTCTCCGCCAGGGGCCTCGCAGGGAGTTCTTGCGCTCCATAGATTCCAGACGTTCATCTACATCATCAGCAATTTCACGTAAAGCTAGTTCCCGTAGAGCAATCAGATTACCGGTTTTAAAAAAGTTGTTCAACGCTTGATCCACTTTGATCATCGCATAAATCTTGCCTTCCCTCATGCGAAGCTGTAAAGCTTCAGGAGCCACGTCAATTAATTGCACTTCATCCGCCGCCCGAAGAATGCTGTCAGGAACCGTTTCGCGAACCCGGATTCCGGTAATTTGCTCGACGGCATCGTTTAAGCTTTCCAAGTGCTGAACGTTGACGGTTGCAATGACGGATATGCCTGCTTCCAGGATTTCCAGCACATCTTCGTATCTTTTTTTGTATTTGCTGCCGGGTACGTTCGAATGGGCTAGTTCATCCACTAAAATAACTTCAGGCCGCGCCTTAATAATGGCTTCCGTATCCATCTCCTCAAGCCTGACGCCTTGATAGGTTATTTCTGCCCGCGGTATAACGGCCAGCTCGCCAATCTGTTCGATGGTTCCCTTTCTTCCATGCGTTTCGAGCAGCCCGATCTTCACATCGATGCCTTTCTTAAGCAAATCATTGCCTTCCCGCAGCATGGTGTATGTTTTCCCTACGCCCGGTGCGGCTCCAATATAGACTTTGAACCTGCCTCGTTTGATTTTCTCAATTTTCGCTTGAACCTCTTGCTTGCTCAGACGCTTATATTTATACGGCTCCTTCGACACCTGCATGTGAGCAGGAAGTATGCGTTCCCCATCCCGAGAGGCACGATCAGCGACCAGGAACACATCGATATTTTTGACTCTTTTTAAAATGCCATTGATCACAGATCCTTGCCATAAGGTTTGCCACTTGGTTTGTTTGGAATGCCCCAAGACAATACGGGTTACTTTATGATGGATCGCATAATTAACTAAGGCTTTGGGAATACAACGGCGGAATCGTAGCGGAAGCTCATCGAACTTGCCGCCCACTTTTTCGACAAGCTTCATAATCGATCTGCGAAAAGCAGAGGCTTCCTTCGAAAGCGGTTTATTGAATTTACGCAGCGTCACCACATGAAGATCACCGTTCAACCGCTTCGCGATCTGTTGGCCTCTCCGCACATAAATTGAACCGTTCCAATGATATTGGGCGGTTACCAGTATGCGTTCTGTGGCGCCTGAAGGCCCCAGAATCCCCATCTGCTCACGATGCGCTTCCAGCGAATCGTTAACGTCCTCTGCAACAAGACGCAACGCCAATTCTCTTAGTACGCCTAAGTTGCCGCGCTTGAATAGAGCGGAGTCTTTATTGCCCTTGAGATGCCCCTCTTCCAGTCGATTCAGAATCATTTCCGGCGTTGCATCAATTAAGCGAACCTCATCGGCCAACTCCAGCGTATCTGAAGGCACACAATGCCCCACTTCAATCCCCGTCAACTTATGTGCAACTTCCATCGCCTCTGCCAGCTCATACACGTTAACAGTCGTAATCACACTAATATTGTTAGCCAGTAGAAACTTGATATCATCTAAGCGCGTGGGAAAACGGGCATCTGGTCGATTAAGATGGGCCAGCCCGTCAACCAGGACAACTTCCGGATTTCTCTGCATTAATGCATCCAGATTTAAATCCTTTTGCTCCGTGCCGTCTTTCATCCAATGAATGCTCGGTACTCTTTCCAAATCTCCTAATTGTTCCACGGTCTCCGGCCTTTGCAGCGTAGATACAGCGCAGATGACCACATCAATCCCCTGCTGCCTGAGATTATGCCCTTCCCGCAGCATATGGTACGTCTTTCCTGAGCCGCTGACCGCACCTATATAGATTTTCAGACTCCCTCGATGCAATTTGGAGATGGATAATAGAATTTCTTCCGGCGTTTTCCTTTTGAAACCATCCAATCCAGCGTCCTCTCCTTTCTCCTCATAATGACGCAGAAACCACTCTCGACCTATCGAGAGTGGTTGTCAGCTGCTTACAACTTCACTTGTTTCAGCAGCTCTATATTCAGTTCTGTTACATTCACCCTTGGCTCACCGAGAAAACCGAGCTGTCTGGTTTTTGTAAACTGATCAACGAGACCGTTAAGCACGTTCTCTGCGATTCCTGTTTCTTTACTGATCCTAGGCACCTGGGCTTTGGCCCCTTCCGGTGACAAATCCGGATCGAAGCCGGAGCCAGACAACGTGACTAAATCAGCTGGAATATCGGTTAGGCTAGGATTTTCCTTCTTCAAGGCCTCAATCTTTTCTGCCAAAGACGCTGCATAATCGCTTGAAGCTACCGCCATATTGGAGCCGGAAGAAGCTTTGGGATCATACTTCGCCGTAGATTCCCTTGGGTGAAACAACTTAGGGGACTCGAAGCTCTGAGCCAGCAATTCCGAGCCGATGACCGTTCCGCCAGATTCAATCAGACTTCCATCCGCTTGCTTCGGAAATAAGACTTGAGCCACGCCCGTCGTAACCAGCGGATAAATAAGCCCGCAAACGATCATGAACAATATAGATACACGAACTGCTATAAAAACCGATTTCATGACGCTATCTCCTCGTTTCTCTTTCTCTTTAAACGATATTTAATCCGTGAAGTATCATATCGATAATTTTAATCCCGATGAACGGTACGATGACCCCGCCAATCCCATATAGCAGAACATTACGGGACAACAATCGATCCGCTGACATTGCGCGATACTTAACGCCCTTCATCGCAATTGGAATCAGCAGCGGAATGATGATGGCATTGAAAATTAAAGCGGATAGAATAGCCGATTCCGGCGATGCCAGATTCATAATATTCAAGGCCTGCAGCTGCGGCATCGCCAGGATAAACATCGCAGGAATGATCGCGAAATACTTGGCGATATCATTGGCGATGGAGAAGGTTGTTAAAGCTCCGCGCGTGATCAGCAGCTGCTTCCCAATGGAAATAACGGAAAGCAGTTTGGTTGGATCGGAGTCCAGATCGATCATGTTAGCGGCTTCCTTCGCCGCCATGGTGCCTGAATTCATCGCCAAACCTACGTCCGCTTGCGCCAGAGCAGGAGCATCATTCGTTCCGTCGCCTGTCATCGCTACAAGCTTGCCTTCTTGCTGTTCCTTTTTAATCGCAGCGATTTTATCTTCCGGTTTCGCCTCTGCAATAAACTCATCTACGCCTGCTTCAAGAGCAATTGTTGCAGCTGTCAGCGGGTTATCCCCTGTACACATGACAGTTTTGATCCCCATCGAGCGCAGCTCGGCAAAACGCTCCTTCAAGCCCGGTTTTACAGTATCTTTGAGGTAAATAACACCGTAGATTCGATCATTTATTGCTACAGCAAGCGGAGTGCCCCCGGCCTTAGCGATCCGGTTCGTAATCGTCTCCAGATCATTAGGAATTTTGCCGCCTAAAGCTGTTACATATTTTTTGATCGCGTCAACAGCGCCCTTACGTACTTTGGAGCCTCCTGCGAGATTAAGCCCCGACATACGCGTCTCAGCCGTGAACTCGACAACTTCCGCACCTTCGTAAGCATTTGTTTGCCAGGATTCGCCAAGTTTATTGGCAAGCTCAACAATGGAGCGCCCTTCCGGTGTTTCATCTTTAACAGAAGCTTGAAGAGAAGCAAACGTAATGTCTTTGGCTGTCACGCCACTTACAGGAACGAATTCGGACGCCATGCGATTCCCGAAGGTGATGGTTCCCGTTTTATCTAAAATCATCGTATCGATGTCGCCTGCGGCTTCAACCGCTTTACCGGACATCGCAAGCACATTAAACTGCGTTACACGGTCCATACCGGCGATACCGATCGCAGATAAGAGACCGCCGATGGTTGTCGGAATCAGACAGACCAGCAGCGCGATCAGCGTGGAAATCTCCAGTTTCACATTCAAATACTGGGCCATTGGCACCATGGTCATAATGACGATCAAGAAGATCAGCGTCAATACGGCAAGCAGTGTTGTTAAAGCAATTTCATTCGGCGTTTTTTGCCGTTTCGCGCCTTCCACAAGTGCAATCATACGGTCTAAGAAAGATTCACCCGGATCGGTCGTCACTTTGACAACGATATAGTCGGACGCTACCCGTGTACCGCCGGTTACGGAAGAGAAGTCGCCTCCCGCTTCTTTAATAACAGGAGCAGATTCACCTGTAATGGCGGATTCATCAATGGAAGCCAAGCCCTCAATGATTTCGCCATCGGATGGGATGATCTCACCGATTTCAATACGAACGATATCGCCTTTACGGAGTGTAGTAGAAGACACTTCCTTGTAGGAGCCATCCTTTTGAACCAGACGAGCTTTCGTATCGGACTTCGTTTTCCGTAGAGAGTCAGCCTGCGCCTTGCCGCGCCCTTCTGCCAGTGCTTCCGCAAAGTTCGCGAAAAGCAGAGTAAAGAGCAGAATCAGAAAGACCGCGATATTATAAGCCCTGCCTACTTCCGTCGAGCCAAATAGGTCAGGTGCAAGTGATAATAGAAAGGTAATGACGGTACCTACTTCTACGACGAACATGACCGGATTTTTAATCATTACCCATGGATTTAATTTCTTAAATGAATCCACAATAGCTTGATTGACAATTTCTTTTGTTAATGTTTTTTTACGTTCCACTGCCATGTAAATCCTCCCTCTCTATTACGTCTATCCTTAACGCGCTGCCAAATGTTCAGCAATCGGTCCCAATGCAAGCGCCGGGAAAAACGTTAGAGCACCGATAACTAAAATAATCATGATCAAAATCCCCATAAATAAAGGCGTATTCGTCCGAAGTGTACCTGTTGTAACGGGCACAACACGCTTAGTAGCAAGTGAGCCTGCTATTGCTAACATGGCGATAATGGAAATATATCGTCCAACCAGCATGACAAGACCAATGCTCATCGCATAAAAGTTCGTTCCAGCGCTCAAACCGCCAAAGGCAGATCCGTTATTGGCTGCACCGGAGGTGAAAGCATACAGAACTTCAGAAAGGCCATGCATCCCTTGATTCGCTATGGACGTGACCGATTCAGGACGAATCAACGCCCAAGCCGTCGGTGCTAAAATGATGAGCGGATGCGTCAGAATCGCGATCGCAGCCAGTTTCACTTCTTTGCCTTCAATCTTTTTGCCCATAAATTCTGGCGTACGTCCAACCATCAGTCCACAAATGAATACAGACAAGATGAGATAAAGCAGTCCGTTTAATAAGCCGACCCCTTTGCCTCCAAATACGTTATTTAACATCATCTCCGCAAAAGGAACAATGCTTCCTAGCGGTGTAAGCGATTCATGCATCGCATTAACAGAGCCTGTTGTAGCTGCTGTCGTAACAGTTGTGAAAAGCGCTGTTTCAGATAATCCGAATCGAACTTCCTTGCCTTCCATATTCCCATGAACGCCCATCGCATCCACAGTAGATATGCCTTTATACTCTGCGTAGAACACCGTCGCCAGCATGACCAAGAAGATGATTCCCATGGCCGCGAAGACGGTCCAACCTTGTTTCTTGTTCTTAATCATTAATCCGAATGCGTATACGAGCGAAGTCGGCAGAAGCATCATACAAATAATATGGATCATGTTGGTAAACGGCGTTGGATTTTCAAAAGGATGCGCAGCATTCGTTCCGAACCATCCGCCACCGTTGGTACCGATATGCTTAATCGATTCCAAGGAAGCCACTAAACCGCGAGTAATCGTTTGTTCAGCCCCTTCAATCGTTGTCGCTTGAACAGCTCCCAGCAAGGTTTGCGGGACGCCTTGAAAAACTAAAATTAAAGCGACAATGAAGCTAAGCGGCAGAAAGACGCGAGTAATCGCTCTAGTCATATCCACGTAGAAGTTTCCGAGGTTATCTTGACGACCCACTAATCCGCGGATAAAAGCTACCGCTACGGCGAATCCGGTTGCCGCCGATGTAAACATCGGGAACGTAATGGCTACCATCTGAGAGAAATAGGAAAGCGTGTTTTCACCACTGTAAGCTTGCCAGTTCGTATTTGTAATAAAGGAAATCGTAGTATTAAAAGCGATTGTTGGAGATACGTTGCCAATCCCATCGGGATTAAACGGCAGAAAACTTTGAAGCCGAAATACGGCGTACATGAGGATCATCATGACAAAGTTGACGATTAATACAGCTCCTAAGTACTTCTTCCATCCCATCGCTTCGTCTTCTTTAACACCCATTAGGCGATAGGACATACGCTCGAAGGGGCCGAACACACGATCCAGACCACTCTTTTCATAACCGAACACTTTCACCAAGTAGCTGCCCACCGGCTTCACCAAAAGCATGATAATCACCAGTGTGATGACTACTTGCAACAATCCCATACCCATAGTAGGTTCTCCCCCTGCTTTACATAAGTTCTAATTTATCCATTAAAATTTCTCCGGCTTCACTAAAACAAAACCGAGATAAACCATGATCGCTAGCGCAATTAGTCCAATCACAATCATTTGGTTGCCTCCTATAAGTTTTCATTCAAAAACTCGCATCGAAAGCATCAGCTTACGCTTTTTCGCAAAATTTCATAAATCCCCAAAATCCCAGAAAGGTTAATGCCATTAATAAGACCATTGTTACATCGTTGTACATCGCGCACCTCCTCCAGATCAGACAGAACCTAATTTATTTGTTTGTAATAGAGATGATAGAAGAAACTTCACATCACCATTTTTAGAATAAATAACGTAGTCAGCGCCTAACCCTTTATAAATCAATCGGGGATTTACACTTTGGGTAATCACATACATCGGCCCTGAAGTCCAACTGCGGCATATCTGAATATAGCGGCAGCATAACGTCAAGCTTTCTTCGAACAGAATAATGCTCCCGATCGGATAATCGGGGATATGGGGTGAACCCGGTAATGATGTATCCACCTGGATGATCTTTTTTACTCCCTGCCCTTCTAGCTTGAGTTTTTCCATCTTGTTGTTCGTTAATGCAACATAAGGAAACCCAGCCAACCTGATTTGTTTCATAAAGTCCTCGCCTGCCTTGGTTGGCGCAGCTATTAGCAGCAAATCGCTTTGCATGACTTTCATCGCTTCCTTTTCTGACTCATTGTAACGCCGAACTGTATAAAAATGAGGTAAAGAATCCTTAGCGTGCATATAAAAAAAACATAAAAATGCGCATGCTTAGAAAGAGACATAGGCCTCTGAATGGTCAAAGATATATGAACGATTCGATAGAACATCCAACTCTTTGTTGCCTATAGATTTATGTTGAAGCTTATCTGACAAGTCAGTTAATGCCGACTCGATCACATGAGTCCTTACTTCTCCCCATGCCTCTTTCTTCTGACGGACATACTGCAAACCGTCCTCAAGGGAAAGCCCTTTGAGTTTCTGAAAGACAACAGCCCATTGAACGAAATCTCCCTTTAGATTGCCGCAAGGAATTTCATAATCTCCTAAACCGCTTGTTCCCAAGCTTGTTGAGATGGAAAGGATGCCGCAATGGCAGTCGCGGCCATGTCCGGGCAGCAGTTTATCGGATAATTCATCATCAAAGCGATAGCATTCAATTCGGGTAATCTTGCATTCGGGAACCATGTGTAGATTCACTCTCCTCATTTTTTTGGACAACAAAAAGAAGCCTGCGAGCAGAGACTCCCTGCTCTCGGGCTTCTTGGCAGCTTGGTATAACAAGCAAGCTGTAATTAGCACATAGAACGTTGGCTCTCTCCCAATTCGCTTACGAGGTTAGCTGTCGGATTCGGGCTTGGAAGCGCCCTACCTTGGCAAGCCGGAGCTTGCCTTGGATTCACCCCGCGAAGACGTTGATCTGCATCCGTCCTCTATTGGTTCCCCCGTTCCCCTTGTGGGGACTCAGCGTTATCAACTTGTTGTGAAGTTGATGCTCTGAATCTTACGCCTCGGAGATCCGCCTTGTAAAACGTACCGCGACCTTCTTTTTGCCATATAGACGAGTGGATGCGCTTTCAAACAATTAAAGCATGAATTCTCGTTATTCAAGCTTCGTTTTTCTTCCATTTACGCCATTTTTATCGTTTTTTTATGGGTTACCCCGCTTTTCTTTACCCCATTTTTATTCCTCTCAGCCTTACAATTGAGGAGCAGAACACACACATTATTGCTGTCAGGTCTTACGTGCAAAGGAGAAATAACGATGGCTTCCGCTCCCCGTTATTATTTAGGGTTAATCCCCGAAATGTTAAATCCGATCCCCTTAACTTACGAGTGGTTCGGCGTCTTATGGTTAGAAGAGGCTAACCGTTTCCCTGTTATTGTCGGGTACTGGTTCTCTAAGGAGAAATCAGACATTATTCAAAAAGCGCAACGAGCCGGATATGCCAATTTGACCGAAATCTCGGAGCATTACGTGATCATGAACATGTACAGATCCATACGAAATAAACAAAAGGAGCAAGACTGGGAGAAGCGATCAAGGCTGTCAATTCGCATGAATTTCACAGCACCTTGGAAGAATGTTCCCTCTGGCTTGTATGTTGTCAAATCAAGAAATACCTTTCCTCTGCATGCTTCAGCCATATCGAAAAAAAGGTTTTTCCTTTGGTTAGAGCACGCGGCCGTGTGTGAAACCGAGCAGGAACTTCAAGCGTTCATTCGAAGGGTGCAAAGAGAGCACCACCTTGGGAAAAGAATCAAAACGGAGAGTCCTACGATGTAGGAAAGCCTGACATACAAAAAACGTACAGAAATGGCGTTTTACTGCCGATTTCTGTACGTTTATGGTCAGCTACTTTTTCAAATGATACGGCACCGTCGTCACGATGAGATCCCGCCTGTACAGCAGAAACGCGCGGATCAGTAAGCTGGACTGATTATGGAGAATGTGCTGCCAGTTTCGTTTGGGAATAAACTGCGGAATTAAGACGGTTACCCGGAAATTCGACTCGTTCGCCTTATGCTCCACAGTATCGATGAACTTCGTCAACGGTTGAATAATGCTCCGATAGTGGGAGTGCAGGGTGACTAACCGCACATCCGGCTGCCAACACTCCCATTTTTCTTGGAACTGCTTCTCTGCCTCCCGATCAAAGGCCACATACACCGCAATAATCTGATCTGGCGCTAACGATTTCGCGTAATTCATGGAATTTTCCACGACATGGGTAATTCCTGCGACAGGCACGATCATCACATTCCCCTTGATCGGGATAGAAGGCTCACACGTCGTGATCCGCAGCTGCTCACTCACGGCCTCGTAGTGCTTTTTGATTTTATGGAACGTATAAACAATCAAGGGGAGGAAGATAAACACCGGCCATACCTGCCCCAGCTTCGTGATAAAAAAGATCAGCATGACGGTAAAGCTAATCAAAGCGCCAATCAAATTGATCGTTAGTTTAACGATCCAGCCTTTGGGCTTTTCGCGCACCCATTTGACGAGCATCCCTGTTTGCGCAAGTGTAAAGGGAATAAACACACCCACAGCATACAGCGGAATAAGATGCTCCGTTCTGCCTTTAAACGCAATAATCAGAATGATCGACATAATCGCCAGAAATATAATCCCGTTCGAATACCCTAATCGATCCCCTCGGATCGTGAACATTCTAGCGATATATTTGTCCCTGGCCAAATTAACGGCGAGCAAAGGAAAGGCCGAATACCCGGTATTCGCGGCAAGCACAAGGATCAGCGCTGTCGTGCCTTGAATGAAGTAGTACATGTAATTTCTCCCAAAGGTTTGAGAGGCGATCTGCGAGACGACGGTTTCCTCCGCTTTAGGCGCAATGCCATAGGCATAAGCCAAATACACGATGCCGGAGAACAGAATGGCAAGCAGCAATCCCATGGCCGCTAAGGTTTTGGAGGCATTCTTCGGTCCCGGGTCTTTGAAGTTCGGAATGGCATTGGAGATTGCTTCCACACCTGTTAAGGCCGAGCTGCCCGATGCGAAAGCTTTCAATAACAAGAACAAAGTAATCCCGGCAACCGGCGTTCCTATAGGAGCATGCATCTCAGGTGTAACTGTGCCAGTCACCCCTTTATACAAGCCTACACAGATTAATATAATCAGCGCCAAAATAAATAAGTAGACGGGATAGGCCAAGATGGAGGCAGATTCAGTGATCCCTCTGAGATTCAGAATCGTGATGGCGACAACGAGCAGAATAGCAATATTCACATTGTAGGGGTGGAGCGACGGGAAGGCAGAAGTAATTGCGTCTGTCCCCGCTGAGATGCTGACCGCTACGGTTAGGATGTAATCCACCAGCAAGGAGCCTCCTGCGAGAAGGCCGGCGTTTACACCCAAATTTTCCTTCGAAACGACATAGGCCCCGCCCCCATGGGGATAGGCGAAAATAATTTGCCGATAAGACAAAATGAGAGCCAATAATAGAATGAGCACACCCACGCCGATCGGTATCGAGTACCAAAGAGCCGCGGTGCTTATGGTGATAAGCACAATCAGTATCTGTTCAGGTCCGTATGCGACTGATGATAGCGCGTCAGACGACAGGATCGCTAACGCCTTTGTTTTGTTCAGCTTTTGCTCCCCTAACTCGGCTGATTTCAAAGGCTGACCAATGAGTAACCTTTTCAATGCAGAAAACATCATACCACCGCCAAATGTTTTGAGTTCATCCTCCCTTAAATTACCCCCTAAGTTAGAATAAGAACCACAAATCATACTGCCAAGTTTCTACAAAAGTCGAACAAGCGATGTGATAAAATGGTACCGAGTGACTACCCAGTCTATCCATTGGATGGTGATGACATTGACAGGCATCTCCCCGATTCGGCATACCACCTATCGTGATTTGGCGCCCAGCGTCCATTGGGCTCAATTGCACCAAAGAACGCCTCAATTCAAATGGGCGCGGCGCATTTACGACTTTCAGTTTCTCTATGTCATACAAGGCGAGCTGCAGGCCACTTTATCAGGAAAGTCGATGTTGATTCCTGCGGGGAGGCTGCTGCTTATACCTGCCAATGTGTATCACACCATTGAAGTATTAACAGCGCCGCATGTTCATCTATTGGGGATTCACTTTGATTTCTTTAGCGACCTGCGCGTGAAGCAAGGGGATATTGTCGTGGATGAAAGCCATCCTCTCATGGATTGTTTTTGCGCGATGCCTTATATCGACGGGGCACCTCTGTTTCCGTACGGTTACTCCATCTCGCTACCGCCAGCTGTCGTTTCGCTGATGGAAGCGACCATTCATGAAATGACCGAGCAGAAACAAGGCTTCGAAATGGTCTCCAAGGGGCTGATGCTCCAAATGCTCACGCTGCTGATCCGTCATCAAGCGGAGACTGACCGCACCCTTCACCCGAAATATCAAGAAAGCTTACTGCATTTAGCTCATGAACTCAAAACGAGTTACCGAAAAAAGTGGACCAATGTCGAAATGGCCGCTTTCATCAACGTTCATGAAGACTATATGAGTAAGCTTTTTAAAGATATGTTAGGCATGAGCCCTAATAAATACCTGCAATCCGTGCGGCATCAGCAGGCTAAGCGGCTATTGCGCGAAACAGATGATAAAATCGAGCGAATCTCGCTCGAAGTCGGCTATGATGACTTTCATTATTTCAGCCGTATATTTAAAAAGTGGGAAGGCATGTCGGCACAGCAGTACCGCAAGTTCTCTCAGTTCATTTGACTACGCGTGACTCTTGCGGTAATCCGACGGATAGCTGGAACAGTTCTCGACGAACAGTTTGGTAAAGTGCCGCGTGCTGTAGTAGCCGACCTTCTCCGCGATTTGCTTCACTTGCAAATTGGTATTCAGCAGCAGCTCTTTGGCCTTCAGCATGCGAATATTCGTTAAGTATTTAACGAACGGTGTTCCGGTTTTTTTATTAAACAGCATGCTTAAATAATTGGCAGACACATTGAGCTGCTGGGCAATTGAACCTATGCCGATATCGTCCATGTAATGCTGCTCGAGATATTGAACGACCTGTTCGACCAGATCCGCCGTGACCGGCTCCCGGGGTTTGATCTCCCGCAGTTTGCTTTCCCCGATCTTCCTAAGCTCCCTGATCACTTCAGCCTCTGAGCGCACGGCATCATCTGTCTCTCCAACACCCAATGCCTGCTCCATGTACAGCTGAATAGCCCGCCGTGTTTGCTCGTTCGAACTTCGTTTGCCTGCTAAAAGCAATCCCTCCAGCTCACCCACCGCCGTTTGGTAATTCAAATACGCCCTGAAATACATATGCTGCTTAATAGCGCAAAAGAGTTGACTGATTTTAGAGCTTTCAGGCACCCGAGCTTCCGCCTCCAGCTCCATGTACCTGATGCGCTGGCCGATGCCGCGAACCACACGCATATGGCTCCATTCCCCAAGCTGAGCGAGTTGGGCATTCAATTGATCGAAGCCGCGGCATTCTCCGGTCTGCAGAATCGTTATAGCCAAGCCATCTTGGCGATATGGTTCAGCAACACCTGCCAGTTCGTCAAAAAATTGCTGCACCTGCTCCCTGCAGTCGAACCCTTTCGCCGGATCCCAGGAACCGATCACTGCACACTCCCCATCAGGCAGCGACACCATGGCGAAATTCATGCCATATACGAGCAAACTTGTCATACGCTCACGCAAGTCATCATAGAAAGCGCAGGTCATGTCTGATAAGTCTTTCCCGGTTTTGGTCGTGTCAAAGATACAAACGGCTCCGATGAACCAGCCTTGCACATAGACACTGTCCAACTCCTCAAACTTCAACGTCGTGAGCCCATTGCAAAGGGCAAATAAACTATTTTCGAACTGCTGGTTAAGCATTTGGATGAATTCTTTGTTGTGCTTGGCAGTATTCGTCAGCGCCCTCTCCAAATCCAGCGGATTCACCGGCTTCAGCAAATAATCAGACGCCCCGAGCTGTAGTGCCTCCTGCACATAAGCAAAATCTGAAAATCCGCTCAAAATGATCCACTTGGTGCGAGGCGAGATCGCTTTGCCCAGACGCATCGCCTCCAGCCCATTCATGCGGGGCATCCGGATATCAATAATTGCAACATTCGGCTTATGCTCGCTGACCAGCTCAAGGAGTTCCTCGCCATTGGCTCCCTCGCCAACAATGTGCCAGGAGGATTCTACATCCTGAACCATACTGCGAATGCTCGCCCGAATCAGATTCTCGTCATCAGCAATGATCAACTTCATCCTCGCCTCACATCCTTTAAAGGTATTAGGATTTGAACACTAGTTCCTTGATCCTTAGCACTATGAATACTCATCGATGCTCCTTCGAAAGACAGCTGCAACCGTTCCCTAACATTCCGAATGCCTAAGCCCTCCTGCACCTTGCTGGACTCAAATCCCACCCCGTTATCGCTAATATGTATCGCTAATACTTCTTCCTTCTCGCCAGGGACCGACTGCATGTGGATATCCATCCTTAGCTCGCAGCTATGATCGCAGGGCTCAATGCCATGAATGATGGCATTCTCAATGATCGGCTGCAGCAGCAGCTTCGGAATTAAAAGCGACAGAGCATCCGGATCGCAGCTAATGTGCACCTGTATTTTCTCGGCGAAACGAACCAGTTGGAGTCCGCAATACTTGTTGATAAAATCGATTTCCTCCTGCAGCTGCGCCCAATCGTTATGTTCCAGGGTGTAGCGCAGCATCCCGCTTAACGATAAAATAGCCCGCTCCAGCTGCATGCTCTGGCCCGTTCGATTAAGGCCAATGAAGCCATTTAACGTGTTGTACAGAAAATGCGGCTGGATTTGCGATTGCAAAGCCCGGTACTCCGCGTTCCGCTTCCCGAGCACAGCCTTGTATTCCCGGTCGATCAACTCATCAAGCTTGTAGATCATCGTATTCAAATTGCTGCCTAACTGGGAAATTTCATCGTTGCCCTTCACACGATACAACGTATTCATATCCCCGCGCTGGACGCGCTTCATCACTTGAATCATCTGTTTGAAAGGCGTGACAATCCAGTGGGATACTGTGAAATACAAAATCAACGCGATCAGCAAGCCGCTAGCCGCAAAAGCTGTGCCAATCCAATATACCCGCTTCAAATGGGCTTGAATAAAAGCCTCCGGCGACAGGATCGCAATCACCCAATTCGAGCGGGAGATCGTTTCACGAACGACCGTATAGGAATCCTTCACGTCCATGACCGTTCGGCTTCCTGAGGCAATTTGGCGCTGCATGTCGCCTGAAATGGGCTGATTCGCATAGATCAATTGCTGATTATCGTCAAGGATGACCACCTTAGCCCCCTTGCTCAGCCGAATGCCTTTCATCATTTGATCCAAAAGCACCGTGTCGGCATCCGCCATTATAATGCCCAGCGGCCTGCTGGAGTCCGGGTCCTTGATCAGACGAGTAACGGAGAAAACCTCACTATCGGCGTTATTCAGATAATCCTGCTTATGCACACCGGTGAACGCTACGTTCCCGTCCGCCTTCACCGCCTTGATATACCAATCCTGCTCTTTGAAAGGGAAACCTTTCACCGCTTGATCCGAGAAACTGAGAGGCGGTGTAATGTAAACAGAACCATCCATCGGCAGAAGAATGGTTCCGAGTATGTCCTTTCGCATATTTTTCAAATAGCTGGGGAGGGTCTTATTCAGGACTTCTTCAGCCTCGTATTGCTCATACGGAGTAAGGAGCTTCCACTGCGAAGTCGATTTCAATTTCAAAGCAAGCATCACTTCATTATTCAAATAAGGGGTGACCGTCATTCGTTCCAAATCGTCCAAATACGTTTGAATATCGAACGTGAGCGCAGTTAAAGTCCCCTCTAGCAGAGAGGACTCCTGTTCTTTTATTAAATCGAGATAATAGGAAGGTAACTTCACAACAATACCGACAATCGGGATGACAATGGTAATGAAAAATAGCAGAGATAACCGGAATCGAATCGATTGTCTGATTGTATCAACCTCCTGGCGATTAACCTTTGATCGCGCCGGAAGCAAGTCCCGAGACAAAGTAGCGCTGCAAAAATAAGTATACAATCGTCATCGGAATCGCGCCCATGAAGGACCCGGCAGCCACCCAACCTACATTGCTCGTGTACTGGCCAAAGAATGATGAAAGCGCTACCGTGATGGTCCGCATCTCTGGTTTTTGCAAGAAAAAGATCGAGAATTGATAGTCGTTCCATACAGCAACACCAGACAAAATAATGACAGTCGCCGTCACAGGCTTCAGCAGCGGCAAGATCACCGTGAAAAACAGCTGGAACCGCCCCGCGCCATCAATCATCGCCGCTTCATCCAAATCCTTGGGAATCGTGGAGATAAAGCCGGTGTACAAGAAAATCGTCATTGGCAGATTGAAGGTAATGAACAATAAAATGATACCCCAATACTGATTCATCCCACCAATATCTACCATAAATTTATACAAAGGAACCAGAATAGTCAATGGGGGAACGATCAAAGCGGATACGAAAAGCGCATAAATGAACTTATTCCAGCTCGTTTGGCGCCGGGCAAGCGGATAAGCGGCAAGGGAGCCGATCACGACAATCAGGACGACCGAAATGACCGTCACGATGAAGTTGCTCCGAAATGCATCCGCCAGATGCGCTTCCTTCCAAGCATCACGGAAGTTATCGAAGAACAGATACCCTGGAAACATCCATTTGGAGCTTAGATCGTCGAAGGCTTTGAGTGAAGTCGTAATCAAAATATAGAAGGGCAAAATATGAGCCAGGCAAATGACAAGAGAGAGCAGCGTTAACAGACTTTTTCGTTTGTTCTTCATGCGTTAACCTCCCTCTTTCTAAGAAACAGCAAGGCTGTAATACTCACGATGGAGATCATGATGAACATCAGAATACCGATCGTAGCGGCATATCCGGCATCTTCCCGTCCAAAATAGAGCAAGTACATAATCGAAGACAACGACGCGGAGGCATAACCTGGACCGCTGTTGGTCAATGCGACGATGACGTCGAACAATTTCAGACCGCCAATCAGATTGAGCACCATGCTGACCGTAAAGGCCGGTGCAATAAGCGGCCATGTCACATGAGCGAAACGCTGCATGGGACCCGCTCCATCAATTGTCGCCGCCTCGTAGTAATCCCTTGGAATGGATTGCAATCCGGCCAAATAGAGCACCATCGCGATCCCCAAGTACTGATACGTGTTGACGAAGGTAATAATCCACACGTTCAGATTCGGATCTCCCAGCAAATTCGAAGGCTGATCATGGAACAATAAAATAATGTCATTGATGGCACCGCCTTGATACTGGAAGAAGAAATACCAGATGTACCCCATAATCAAGGAGGAGATAATGACCGGCAAATAAATGACCGTACGGACAAGTCCTCGGGTTCGGATATTCAGATTTAAGAATAAAGCGTATAACAAGCCGATCACATTTTGAAAAACAGCGCTGCCGATACCATAAATGGCCGTATTGCGGATAACCTTAAGGATCTCAGGATCCGTGAACATCCGGCTATAATTGCTGAAACCGATCCATTTGTAGTCTTGATTGTAGCCGTCCCAATTCGTAAATGAAATTTTGATCCCTTTAAAAAACGGATAAAAAATAAAAATGAAAAATAAAAGAAGCGCCGGAATATAGAGCAAATTTAGCAAAGCCCCGCTGCGCACGAGGCGGCCAAAGGTTGTTTCCGTTTTTTTACCGGAACGGGTCTGCGCAAGCACTGTCCTTGATTCAGCCATAAATTCACCTTCCTCCTTCATGATCATATAGAAAAAAGGAGGGTGGCTGTCACCCTCCCCATTCCACGACTACTGATTGCGCAGACGTAAATATTCGGATTTCATTTTGTCAGAGAATTGTTGAGGAGATACCGTTCCCGCAAGCAAGGCAACGCCTGTTTTACACATCACGTCCCACATGCCGTTTGGCAGATACACACGGTCGAAGTAAGGGAAAACACGAATGTTTTCAAATTGCTTGTAGTATTCGGAGAATTCATGCTTGGACGCAATGTTTTTCAGACCTGCAGGTAGCTTGGTCGCATTGGCGATTTTGGACATATTCTCTGGTTTGGCAAAGAAGGCGATCAGCTTCTTGGACTCTGCCAAGTGCTTACCATCTTTCCAGGCACCCATCGTATACCGCTCACCGCCCGAGAAGGATTGGCTGTCTCCCTCGACCATCGAGGTCAGCGGGGCAATACCGATTTTGGCAGCTTTATTGTATTTGTACACTTCGTCCGCGAAAGAAGGTGCACCGAATACGAAAGCTACTTTGCCCTGTGCAAACAGTTGCGGCATGTCACTGTATTTGGCCGTCAGCACATCTTTGTTGATGTACCCCTTCTTGCTCATGTCCTGCAGCTTTTGCGCAAGCGGTGTCCATTTGTTCCAGTCAAATGTCCCATCGAGCAGCGTCTTGGCATCGTTCGTCGCCGGAGAGATAAACATCGATGTGGCGTACAGATCGGAGAAACCGCCGATCATCCCGTTATCCACACCGGACATGAAGAACGGTGTCACCGCTCCGTTGCTGGATGATTTGATTTTCTCAGCTGCCGCCATCAGCTCATCAAACGTTTTTGGCGGGGTGATGCTGTATTTTTCAAGAATTTCAGCGTTATAGGAAATCCCGTCTTTGGCTTCGCTCATGACAAGCGCTTCTACTTTGCCGTCTTTATCCGTGACGACAGGTTTGATTGTGTCCGTCATATCTTTTGCCCATGGCTCATTGCGTAGATCCGCTAGATACTTGCCATAACGGATAATCGCCCAACCATGCGTATCGAAGACGTCCGGCAAATCGTTTGCCGCCATTTTAACCTTCAGAATGTTCTCGTATTCTGCGCCGGGGAATTGGAATTCAACGGCCACGTTCGGATTTTCCTTGGTAAAATCAGCCGCAATGCCCTTCATCATTTCTTGATTCGGCAGTTCGGAGATCGTACTGTACACCGTAAGCTTGATCTTATCCCCACTCGGTTTGGCATCCGGGGTACTTGCCGCCGTCGTCGTTGTCGGTTTCGTAGTCGCCGCCGCCGCCGGACTTTCCGTCGTAGATGTTCCCGAGCTTGGTCGGCTGGAACAGCCCATGAAAACTACGGAAATCGTTAGCATCATGGCAGCAACGCTTAAAAATGTTTTTTTCATTTTTACGAATCCTCCCTTTGCATGATTGAAGTGATGACTTGCCCTCTGTGAATACGGAAATGTTTCACACCTTAATCATACCAATTTTGGTTGCGCTTACAAGTGTGCTAAATCTACAGTGGAAGCGCTATTTTCCATGGGAGGAATTCGGATTGGATTAGCTTGCTTTAAGAGAGATGTTTAAATTGAGGCAGCCACTCTTTATTCGCTGCGAACATGCGATCAACCATTTCCTGAATCTCGGCCAGGCTGAGAACGGCGGACGTTAAGGGATCGAAGCAAATGGCGTGATAAATCATTCGCGGGTCCCCCGTGAGCGCCCCTTGCACCGCCAATTCCTCGCAGCGAGCGCTTGTATTGACCAGGATAGCCAAATGATCCGGCAGTGCCCCGACGTGAATCGGGCTTAGCCGTCCTTTGGACGCCAGAACAGGGACCTCCACGCAGCAGCCTTGCGGCAAATTATCGATGTATCCCAGGTTCCGTACATTGCCGTTAAATTCAAAGAGAGTGCCGTCACCGATTGTCGCGTTGAAGATATAGGACGCATATTCCTCGCCGCGCTTCAAATCGATAGGACTGTCCCGCCACTCTTCCATCTGCTTATGCCAACCTCCGCGCAGCTTCTCCGCATAGTTGATGATCTCTGCATAATGCCCGGGATTCCAGCCTGTACCATGGGTGCAGTATTTCTCGATCAAATCCGGACGTTTGCGGAACCAAGCATTATACTCCGAATTATGACCACTCGATTCCGTCACATAGTAATCCAGATGGAGAAACATTTCGTTGCGGACCTGTTCCTCATTGTAGATTTCAGGCCGCTTCATCACAGCTTCGCGAATGAGCGGGTAAGCGTCCTTGCCTTTCCATTTGTAATCCAAATAGAAGGCTTGATGATTGATCCCCGCACACCGGTAAGTAATCTCCTCCATCGGCGCCCCAATCCAACCGGCCAGCATCGCTGCCGTCCCTTGCACGCTATGGCACAAACCTGTGACTTGCACGTTGCTTTGGCCTTGCATCGCTCTGATCAGCATCGCCATCGGATTCGAATAGTTCAGGAAGATCGCTTCGGGACAGTAACGCTCAATATCCCTGCATATCTCCAGCATCACGGGAATCGTGCGCAAAAAACGGAAAATACCGGATGGACCTCGGGTATCGCCTATATTGATATCGACGCCGTAAGCTTTGGGAATCTCGATATCTGTACGCCAGATCTCCAAATCGCCGACCAGAATGGTACAGACCACGCCATCCGCCCCGGTTAGCGCCTGCGCCCGGTCCGTCGTTGCCTCTACCTTCGCCCTGTATCCTCCTGCGGCGATGATGTTATCAACCGCTGTCTTGGCGTAAGCCAGCCGCTCCTCCGAAATATCCATCAAAGCGATGGTGCAAGCCTCAAAGGCGGGAAACGTTAGTAAATCTCGAACCAAATTTTTCGTAAACACCAAACTGCCTGCGCCGATAAAAGCAATCTTCGTCATCCTCACGATCACTCCTCGCTCATTTATCTGACTTACAAACCAAGTCCACCATCAACCGTAAGCTGCTGGCCCGTAATTTGTCCTGCCTGATCAGATGTGATAAAAAGAACAGCGGATGCAATATCTTGGCCATTTTGCATCCGGCCCATAGGCATGCGTTGGGTTGCTTTCTCCAAAGACTTCTCGTCTTCCCCCGTCGAAGCAAGCCGAGCCATCTCCCCTTCGGAAGCGACCCAGCCAGGATGTATGCAGTTCACACGAATACGATGTTTGGCTAAAGAGCCTGCCAAATTCAGCGTCAGCGTGACGATACCGCCTTTTGAAACCGAATAGGCCAATGTATCCGGCGATCCCTTCCTTGCGTGAAGGGATCCAATATTGACGATATTGCCTCCCCCTCTGCGGATCATGCCAGGCACAGCCGCTTGGCAGGTCAAATAGGCTCCCTTGAGGTTAACCCCCATGACAAGATCCCAGAACGCTTCATCCGTCTGAAATAAGTCAGCTCTGGGGAAGATGCCGGCATTGTTCACCACGATGTCCAAGCCCCCGAACGATGTCTCTGCGAAGGACACCATCCGCTCCACCTCTCCGCCCTTGGATACATCGCACCGGAAAAATTGCGCTGAGCGGCCTTCCTTCCGCCATGCAGCAGCAACGTCTTCCCCATGCTCATCTACGTCAGCGATCACAACGTTCGCTCCGGACAGCAGGAACTGCTCGGCAATGGCAGCGCCGATCCCTTTGGCTGCTCCGGTGACGAGCACGGTTTTGCCATCATATTGAAAGCCAGCTGTATCTTTCATCGTACTCCTCCTTCGTCGCTAGAACCTGAACACGCTCTAAAATTCGTAAGTACCCTCGGCTGCCGCTTTCTCATAAGCCATCCGCGGGATTTGTGTGGCCAGCTTCCCGCCGCTGATATCAATCATCGTGCCGGTGATATAGCCGGCATAGTCAGAAGCGAGGAAGCAAATCAGGTTAGCAACATCTGTCTTCTCTCCCCAGCGGCGCAGCGTCAAGGTGTCAAGCAAGCGCTGCTGCTGAGGCTCCTGAAGCTCCGCGAAATGGTTCATGTCCGTCGGAATCATCCCGGGGGCGTAACAGTTCACCGTAATGTTCCACGGACCCAGCTCCCCGGCCAGCACACGGGTGAATTGCTCCACACCGGCTTTGGAGGACGCATAGGCTGCACTGCCATAGCTCGGCACGATGGCGGCGAACGAGGCGGCGTTCATGATCCGGCCCGATCTTTGCTTTTTCATTACCGGCGCAACAGCCTTACACATGAGAAAAGTCCCTTTCAAATTAATATCAAGGTTCAAGTCCCAAACCTTTTCGGAAAGGATATCCACAGGTGCTCCTCCGGCGACCCCGGCATTATTCACTAAAATATCAATACCACCATACTGATCCACGACATGTTGAACGACTTCTTGAATCTGCGTATAGTTGCGCACATCACACAAGAACGTACTGCCTTTGCAACCACTTTGGTCTAATTCTTTCTGAATGTCCCCCAAATTCGACTCATTAATATCGGTGACAACGGTCGTCACGCCTTCCTTGGCAAGCGCTAGAGCAATCACTTTCCCGATCCCCCGGCCGGCGCCGGTAACGATTGCCACTTTTCCAGATAGGTCAATATGCATCCTGCGTCCTCCCCTTCCCTTTACATCGTCTGCGAAGCGGTGTTATGCGTTTGCATCAAATTTTGCAAATAAGATAAGCTCGTTAGGAACTGCCTTTGTTCATAGGCGATAATGTCTTCTTCCGGTGCACTCTTCTCAAAAGGGGTTCGCCAATCTCCAGTCGGTCTGGCATTGGCCTGTGCGAAACGCAACAGGTTGGCAAGCTGCGCTGCTGACCGCTGCGGGTAGTCCTGCCAGTAATCCTCACAAAGCACTCTTGTATGACGCGCTTCAAGCGCTCCCAGCTCCATTGACATATTGACCTTCGGACAATATTCATCAAACACCTGAAGCAGCGCAGCGAAATCCACGACGCCTTGGCCTAACGGAGAACGTACGAGGCGATAGCCGTCATCGCTCATGTAGATCCAATAATCCTTCATGTGCACATGCTTAAGGTGCGGCCCGAGCCTCCTTGCAAAATCGACCGGCTCCTCTGCCGTCGCCAGCGGATTGCCGGTATCCAGCGTAATACCGAAGTAGGGTGAACCGATCTCCTGACAGAGCCATAACAGTTCCTCGGAAGCCAGATCTTGATGATTCTCCACCGCCAGTACGACGCCTGCCTGCTCCGCCGCTCTTGCCGCCTCTCCCAACCCGGATAACACTTCCTGTAAAAATGACGTCCACCGCCCGGCCATTCTGCGCCGGTCACCGCCAAAATCCGCACCACCCACGACCGTGCGGACGGTTGGCGCGCCTAGTCTCGCAGCCGCTTCTATAGCTTCCTTAAGCGGTTTCGGATCGTAGCCACCTGAGGCTACTACGAGATACTGCCCTCTAGCTTTAGCTTGACGAGTTAACGCGGCTGCGTCTTCGCCCTCAAGCAGCGACAACGGAAGCTCAATGCCTTGGAGCCCATACCCAGTCGCCTGCTCAAGCAATTGAGACGCCGTGATACGCGGACGCGTCGAGCGAGGATGGATGCCCATCATAAAGGTAGTGCCATATACAGCAAGTCCGAGTTTCATCCGAATTCACCTTTCCCTTCTATCTCGCCGTCCAACCGCCATCAACAACCATGGAAGCCCCTGTCATAAAGCTGGACGCTTCCGATGCCATATAAATAATAGCCCCTATGATCTCCTCAGGCCTGCCCCAACGTCCCAAAGCAATATTTTCGATAAAAAAGCGATTGGCTTCCGGATTATTCATCACAACCGTGTTCAGCTCCGTCGCAATCGGCCCCGGGCAAAGCGCATTCACCGTAATGTTATAAGGCGCCCATTCCAAGGCCAGCACCTTCGTTAGCTGAATAAGGCCGCCTTTACTGGAACAATAGGCTCCTCTTTCCGGCAGTGCGATGCTCCCCAGCATAGAGGACAGGTTGATAACTCTGCCGTAACGCTGGCTTTTCATCGTTTTGGCGACTGCGCGGGCACATAGATACGGCGCTTTTAAGTTCGTATTCTGAACGAGATCCCAGCTCGCTTCATCAAAATCTTCGATCGGCTTCCGCACATTAATCCCTGCATTGTTGATCAAAATATCAATCCGTCCGAACGCCTGGACGGAATCCGCAACCATCGCCTCAACCTGCTCGGCTATCGTAACATCCACCGCTAACCCAAGCGCCCGTCTGCCGGTTGACTCGGCAATCTCGCGTGCAGCCGCTTCCGCCTTCTCCTTCTCGCGGCTTGTCACGATCACATCAGCCCCAGCTTCTGCCAAAGCCTGAGCCATGACATAGCCAAGCCCCCGCGTCCCGCCTGTAATTAAAGCAACACGGCCATCTAATTTGAAGAGTTCCAAACTCATTGGACAGATTCCCCTTTCTCATCCAGTGTCAAAAGTATCTTCGCGATCTTCCCCGGATTCTTGATGAGCATGTCAAAACAAGCACTTCCACTTTCAAGCGGAGCCAGTTTTGTCCACGGCGACAAGCTGACACGCCCCTCGCTAATCCACTGAAGCGCTGTCTCGAAATCGTCCGAATGGTACGCGAAAGCCCCCGTCATCTGAATCTCGCTGCGGATTATTTGATTAATCGGCAGGCGGCTTGTGTCCTCGTGCAGACCGGTGAAAATGACCCGGCCCCCCGGGCGCACCGACTCCACGCAAGTTTGGCGGGTCAGCTCCATACCGACGGCATCAATGGCCGCATCGAAGGTATGCCCCTCCACAAGGCTGCTTACGCGAGTTACGGTTACGGCTCCAAGTTCCTTGGCAATTTCGAGTCGCTGTTCATTGATATCAACGACTACGACCTGCTGCAAGCCATACACCTTGGCTGCCTGTAGCGCCAGAAGACCGATTGGCCCCGCTCCCATAATCAAGAGGCGGTCGGTTGGCAGCGGTCTGAGCAGCTTGCAAATATGAACGGCACAGGCAAACGGCTCCGCGAAAGCGCCTTCATCAAAAGAAACGTGGTCGTCCAGCCGATACACGTTCTTCTCCGCAATCGCGACATATTCAGCGAATGCTCCAGGGCGGTGCGCGCCAATTAATTGGCGCTCCGGGCACAGCTGGGCTGCCCCTGTCGTGCAGGCGCGGCAGCGACCGCAGGATACGAGCGGGTTGGCCGTCACGCGATCCCCTTGGCGGAATCTAGCCTCCCCTTCACCACTTCCAACCTGTTCCACGATACCGGAGAACTCGTGACCCATAACGAGCGGCGGCTTGCGCAGCGAATTATGACCCAAGAAGCCGCTCAATTCCGAGCCGCAAATGCCCACCCGCTCCACGCGAATCAGCACCTCATTCGGCCCAGGGACCGGCTTTGCCACTTCCCTTATGTTCATGGTACTAGGCCCTTCATACACCAAAGCTTTCATGCGCTATCCTCCTTTTTGGCAACATGCTTCGCCTCGCTTAGTCAATGCTTCTCGCGTTTTTCCCACCCTTGCTTGAACAGGGGGAGCCAGTGACCGGGATCATACGGATGTTTCGCAATCTCTTCCAGGTTAAGGTCAATGCCTAGACCAGGACCCTCAGGTGGCAGCAGATAGCCGCGGTCAACCTTCAGCGGAGGTGTAAGCAGGTGTTCTTCCCACGGCTCATTAAATTCGTCAAAAATTTCATGGATGAAGAAATTCGGCGTCGCCATATTCAAATGCGCGCAAACTACCGAGCAGATCGGCCCCTGAGCGCTATGCGGAGCTGTAACACCGCCATGCGCATGAACCATGCCGCATATTTGCTTGGAAGCGGAGATGCCGAGATATTGCGGCTCCAGTTGCACGATATGGACCGCATCATGCTGCAGCAGCTCGGCGAACTGTTCGCGATTGTAATAGTCCTCGCCGCAGGCAATCGGCACGGGACTGCGCTTCGCTACCTCGACCATGGAGGAGATCCGCTGCGGAGGCACCGGCGCTTCGAACCAGGTAGGCTCATACGGCAGCATTGCTTCTGCAAATTGAAGCGCTGTATGTACACTGAAGCGGTTATGGCCTTCAATGAGAAGGTCAACATCTGGACCTACCGCCTCACGAACCGCCGCGATAATGTCTAGTCCAATGCGAAAATCCTTCCTATCCACGGTACGCCAAGCGTTACCAAAAGGATCAAATTTTAGCGCCGTATAGCCTCTTGCGACAACGTCCTTTGCCTTCTCATGAAAGCTTTGCGGATCACGCGATCCCCGGTACCACCCGTTCGCGTAGCAGCGCAGCTTTTCGTGGCATTTGCCGCCCAATAGCTTATACAGCGGGAGTCCAGCCTCTTTGCCGATAATATCCCAGCAAGCGGTTTCAATTGCAGCCAAGGCCGAGCCCTGGATTTGACCGCCATCCGAATAAACGTCGCGTGTCATTTTGAGTGCGATGGTTTCTACATCATGAACGTCCATCCCGATATACAGATGCTTCAGCTCATGAATAGCCGCTTCCACCGTTTTGGCGAACCCATTGAGGGTTCCCTCACCGATGCCATAGATGCCTTCCTTCGTATGCAGTTTGACGAAAAGCCAATTTTTCCATGAGTTCCCGACGATGAATGTCTCCACATTGGTAATGATCATTCCGCAACCTGTCCTTTCACTTTCCATAATAGAGAAGTAAGCGCCATTACAAGCTTTACAAGCTTTCATATGCATTGTAACAAATCCATTTGCCCTGATATTTGCCTAAAGGAGAAAACATGTTGGACTTTTCCGATAAACGACAAAGAAGAAGGCCGCTGAATGCGCTGGCCCTCCTACGTTGTGATTGTTCAATCAATTACTAATAGTGAAAAAAATTTATTTTATCTCTTTATCATCAAATCGGGCATATCCAGTGCCAGGGAAACGTTGCAAAGCATCCCCCGCGCCAAAAACATCGTCGTCCGCTCTTCAGCTTCTTGGAGTCCTGCCTCCTCAAAAGCCTGCATCACGAACTGCTTCACCTCATTCATCCCCCGCTTCATGACAGCACGGATGGGTGCTTCCTGGATCGTCTGTGCCTGCATCTGCAGCAAAATCTCATTTCTGTGCGATTCCGTAATCTCTTCGTAAGCGCGGATGAAGCCAAGTTCCAGCTGCTCTGGCGATGTAGTTTCCTTCACGCGCTGGAAAGCTTGAAGGATGCGTTGCCATGAGAGTTCCAGTGCAGCTTCCAGGAGCGACTCCTTGGTAAAGAATCGATACACATAAGGCTGCGAAATAGCAGCGCGTTCTGCAACTTGCGCAGTAGTCGCACGATAATAACCGAATTCGGCAAATACTTCGACAGCGGAATGAATAATATCATTGCGTCGATCGGTAGACGTTACACCTTTCACCATTGGCCGCGACCTCCTCATCTATTAAAAAGTCCGATTAGTGATTGGTCAATCACTAATCGGACCTAGTATATACCACAAAGTTGTAGATTGCAACTCTAACTTGCCGCTTTTACACCATGCCGCCATTAATCCGGATCGTTTGGCCCGTGATCCAACGCGATTCTTCGCTGGCCAAGAAAAGCACGGCGCCTGCGATATCTTCCGGTTCTCCCAAGCGTCCAAAGGCGTTCAAATTCGCGATCCCTTGAATCTGCTGCTCTGACTTACCGACGGTGAATAGTTCGGTATTTACAGGGCCTGGTGCTACCGCGTTAATCGTGATCCCCGCCGGTCCTAACTCTTTGGTGAGCTGGCGCGTAATCTGCTCAACGGCTCCCTTCGTGCCTGCATAAGCGCTATAGGTAGGAAACATCATCCCGGCAACGGATGTTGAGAAGTTAATAATGCGGCCGCCTTTATTCATATACTTAAGCGCCTGCTGGATTGCAAAATAAGTGCCTTTTACATTGATGGCATACTGCTTGTCGAAGTCTTCTTCCGTCATGACAGCCAGCGGCTTTGTGATCATAATGCCTGCGTTATTGACAAGAATATCGATTTGACCGTACGCGGCTAATGTTGTCTGAAAAAGCTGCTCGATATCGGATACTCGGCTAATATCCGCCTGGACAGGCAAAGCTTCTCCGCCGTTTTGCTTAATGCTCGCCACCACTTCTTCGGCTTTAGTAGGATTGCTGGCGAAATTAATGACGACCTTCGCGCCATGCTTGGCGAGAAGCTCGGCTATCTCTCTTCCGATCCCTCTGGATGCTCCTGTTATGATGGCTACTTTCCCGGATAAGTTAGACATGCGATGATTCCTCCTCGTTACCTTCATTGTTTGGCTTATGAGTCTATTATATGTATAACGATAACAAATTACAACTGACAAAATTATATATCTGTCATTATACTTTCGACGGCTTATCCGCCGCTGTATGAAAAAAAGACCCAGCGGATAATCACTCCGCCAGGTCTTTCTATCACTTGCGAATCCCCGAAAGGATTAATTCCCACACTAGATCAAACTCTTGCTCAATCGTTGAAGTGGACCACTCATAGGCATGAGCGGGATGATGAAATCTCGTTGTTGCGAAAAAAATAGCTCTTGCCATAGCCTCAGGTTCGCCAGAACGAAACTCCTTCGCATTCACTCCATCTGCGATAATAGCCGTCATCTGACCGATTAGATGTTGGACATGCTCCGCAATCATTTCAACGGCATCCAAAGTCACCGCCGAGTACATGCCGAACATCTCCGGATCCTCGACAACATGCTTCCGTTTACTTTGGATCAGCGCCTGAAGCCATGTCCGCAGCCGCTCTGCAGCACTGCCATCCAATCGATCCGCAATCTCCTGCAGAGGTTCCGCAATCCTGTGCAGCCAACGCTCAGTCACGGCTTCGCGCAAAGCAGCTTTGCTCGGGAAATGTCGATACAAGGTCCCGTGACTGACTTGCAGTGCTTTGGCAACATCTACGACAGATGTTTTCTCTGGGCCATAGCGTCGCAGAACCTGTTCCGCGGCTTCTAGAATTGCTTCCTTTGTTAAGGGTTGATCATTCGCCATATCGGTCTTCTCCCTAAGTATGATTCTCATCATAGCACAAGGAATAAACAAACTTAAAGTATCAACTATGGTTTTCTGTCATTTGTCTCAATGAATCCGTCAATCAAGCATAGATAACGTTGTATCTACAATGCCTTGCAGTTTCTCTGCATCTTCCGTCGTTTTGACCAGAACCCGCAGCCCAAGCAACGTATTATTTAAAAACTGCGCAAGCTTTCGAGCATCCTGCCCCGCGGCTATTTCTCCCGATTGTATACCGAGTTCAACAAGTTCTTGCAAGCGTGCCTCCGTCTTGGAAAAGCTCTCATTGACCTTAGCCGCAGCTTCCTCATCATGTATAGCGAGCTCCACAGCGGTGTTGACCATTAAACATCCGCGGGGGTTATCTTCTTTTTTACCAATCACTCGTTCAAAAATTTCTCTGATCGCCTTTTTCGGTGATGTATGCCCATCAGCATGGTAGATACGAGTACCGACCACTTCTTCGTAACGGTCAATCACTTTCATAAAGAGATCATGCTTGTCTCCAAAGGTATCATAGATGCTTCTACGATGGACGCCCATTTCCGTAACCAGGTCCTGCATGGATGTTTTTTCATATCCTTTTTCCCAGAAAACGCCCATCGCTTTGCCCAGTACGGTATTCACTTCAAACTCTCTGCTCCTAGCCATACGCTACCTCCTTCATACAGAGATTAGTATAGCATTTTGATCCGGCTGACACCTACATCAGGTCTTTCAGACGATCCGCTGTGTACGGAATCAGCTCATTGTCGCGACCTTCGCGAATCTTTGCCGCCCAGGCCGGGTCTGCCAACATGGCGCGGCCGATTGCAGCCAGATCAAATTCCTTACGGTCAAGCCGCTCCACCAACTCGTCGATCATTTCGTGCTCATCTTTGTGGTCAAACGGCTCGGATTCAAGCCCCACCGAACCGACGGTGATGGTCGGCTTGCCGGTCAATTTCTTGATCCAGCCTGCAAAATTCAGATCTGAGCCAGGGAACTCCGGCTCCCAGAAATGCCGGCTCGAGCAGTCGAATACGTCCACACCCGCTTCCACGAGCGGTGCCAGAAACTGAGCCAACTCCTCCGGTGATTTTGCCAGTTTGGCGCCATATGAACCTATTTTCCACTGCGAGATCCGCAGAATGATGAGAAAGTCAGGTCCGACCGCCTGTCGGCATGCTTCGATAATCTCAACTGCAAAACGCGTCCGTGCCACGAGACTGCCGCCATAGCGATCCGTTCTTTGATTCGTTTTTTCCCAGAAAAACTGATCAATCAAATAGCCGTGGCCCCCGTGCAGCTCAATACCATCAAAACCAATCCGCTTGGCATTGGCAGCGCCATTCGCATAAGCCTTAATGACGTCGGCAATCTCTGATTCCGTCATGGGCTCGCCTGCTTTTTCCCCCATTAAGTCAATGCCTGAGGGGGAGATGGAAGCAGCCTCCAGATTCGGCTCTGAGCGAGTCCTCCTGGTAATCCCCACATGCCAAAGTTGGGAAATAATTTTCCCGCCTGCTGCATGCACTTCTTTCACAACATGAGTCCAGCCGTTTAGCGCATCTTCCCCATGCATGTGCGGGATGTTCGGGTCGCCTGTCGCAGCAGGATGGTCGATGACAGCTCCCTCTGTCACTATTAGACCGACTCCGTTCTCTGCGCGTCTACGGTAATAAGCAGCCACATCGGCCCCCGGTACGCCATTCGGAGAAAAGCTTCTTGTCATAGGAGCCATAACAATACGATTAGTTAAGGTAAGTTGGTTAAGTGTGAAAGGTTGAAATAACGGTTGAATGGATTGCTTTTGGCCAATACTCATGGGATCCCTCCATCTGTCGTGTTTCATCACGATCGTCACTGTTACCTTTTCCTTCGTTTAGCTTAATTATTTGTTAAGCTGCTGCTACAGCCGCCGCTTTTCTGCTGCGAATTCTCAGCGCTACAATCGCTGCAAGCAGACAGACGAAACCAGCGGCAACAAACGGCACCGTGTAGCTGCCGAGAAGTTCACGCAGGAAACCTGCGCCATAAGCTGCCGTAGAAGCGCCCGCTTGGTGAGCAACCAGAATCCAGCCAAAAACCATGCCTGCCTTCTCTTTACCAAATGCATCAGAGGTCAATTTCACTGTCGGTGGAACCGTTGCGATCCAGTCCAGTCCGTAGAACACTGCGAATACCGTAAGCTGCGTATAACCTGTACCAAGTGCATAAGGCAGGAAGATTAGTGATAAGCCGCGCAGTCCATAATACCAGAATAGCAGCCATCTGCTATCGAAACGGTCAGATAACCAACCGGAAAACGTAGTACCTACAAGATCAAATATTCCCATCAACGCGAGTAAGCTTGCAGCTGTGACAATGGGAATATTACTGTCTCCGCAGGCTGCGATTAGGTGTGTACCAATCAGTCCATTTGTTGAGAATCCGCAAAAGAAGAAGGTCCCCGCCAGCATCCAGAATGTCAGATTCTTCATCACGGAGAATAGTGTGCGGATCGGGGTAAGCAGCAAGTTCCCTTGGAAAGGCGCTGGCTTCACTATTTCCGTAGTACCAAATGGAGCTAAGCCTTTATCATAAGGATGGTTTCTCATCCAGATCGCAACGACTGGCAGCAGGATAAGAAGAGCCGCCATTATGACATAAACAGCATTACGCCAACCACTGTCACTCGTAATCTTGGCTAACAAAGGAAGGAAAAGCAATTGACCGGTTGCGGCACTCGCTGTAAGCATGCCGATTACCAACCCTTTGTGCTTCACAAACCAACGATTTGCAACTGTTATTCCCAAGACATTAGCCAAAGCTCCCGTACTAATACCGCCGAGTACCCCCCACAACAGGATAAGCTGCCAAACTGCCGTGATGAATGGTGTAAGCCCTAATGAAATCAGCATCAATATAATGGCGAAAACCATGGTTCGACGAACTCCGAATTTAGCCAGCATAGCGGCCGAGAACGGACCAATTAACCCATATAATAAAATACGAATGGAGATAACGCCTGATATAGATGCTCGCGTCCAGCCAAATTCTGTTTCAAGCGACTGAATTAATACACTCGGAAAGGAACTTATGCCTGCCGAGACGAGCAATGATAGAAACACAATACCTATAACAACCCAGCCATAATAAAACTTGGAGAGTTTATTTTCCTTCAACATCTCTTTCACCCCTTCTGATTATTGAGAATGTCCATTCTCAAAATATAATCTGTATCTTACACTACAGGTTTCAATATTGTCAATGAAAAAAACATCCCGACGAATGGCTTCTTCATCAGGATGTTTTATGGGTCAACCTGCTGCCTTAGCGGTTAGTTCCGCACTGTCATATTTGCTTTCTTCTACTTGTAATAATCCATCCCTCGGCAGTAATCTTCTAACTAACCCTACAAATCCTCGTATCGTAAATAAAGTGAAATTGAGCGATGCAAAAGTATGCAAGACTGTCCATGAATTCCATTTGAATAATTTCGTTTTCTTTTCTAAAGCCCACTGCAACAGAGACATAGGGACACTAAAGAACAGGCTTCTGAGCATTAGCTCCGCCGGTTTGCTGTTATAAGTCACTCTTACCCAAATTACGCTTAATAGCGGGTAGAATAAAAAGTCGTAAAGAATATTTGTATCAAAAATTTTGGGGAACGGACGTGCTGGATAAGCAATGCTCTTCTTTTTAATAAAGTAGGAATCTAATGTAACCGCGAGCACACCTTTGGCAAAGAACACGATTAAGAGCATAAGCAAGTTTTTACGCTTCAAAACAAAGGGTACAGCTGCCACACAAGACAGAAACAGCATCCTTAATAATAATTTTTCCAACGTGATTACCTCCTCATAGAATAAATCTCTTAACCGTAGTGTGCTATCAAATGCGTATAAATATGAGTTGAGACAGAAATAGTTTTCACCATTAATGTTTAATGGGATGTAATTGTTGAATAATACCGTTTAAATTTGACGGAGTAAATCAATACATACACAACGAGTAGAGCGGCGACCGAATTTAGAACAACCAATGAGAAGTTCAAACTAAAAAATTGAGTCAGCACACCAACTCCTATAGGAGGAATGATGAACCCCGCATAGGCGCACAAATAAAAGGCTGAAATGACTCGTGGCCGTTCTTCTGGCTTAGGCAGTTGGCCGGCAAACCTTAAAGCGGCTTGAAACGACCATCCAGCGCCAATCCCTTGAATGAGCATGCCAGTCCCTAGTAAAAATAAATTTTCTTTCTGCCCGGAAAAAACAGTTATCCAAGGTCCGACGGCTAGGAAGACGATACCAATACGCATCCGTGTAACCGGATTTTGCAACCATGGGAAGAATTGCATCAAGCCGCCCACACCAAGAAGCATGAGCATTAACAATCCCGCTATAGAAAGGTTAGAAGTATGGATTACGCTTTTGACGAAAGAAGGAATGAGAGATAGTACAATTCCACCTAACATGAAAAAAATAAAGGCAGGAAGTCCGATTATTGAATAGAAGTGCGAACGAATATTGTTGGGAATACCAAGTGAAATCTTCGTTTTTGCCGGCTTCTCGGAATCTTCAGCTTTCGGTAACAGTTCTAGGAGTACTAAAGAAATTACTAACATGACAAGTAAAAACCAAAATGGCATACGCAGCGGCTGAATGTGTATATATTGCACAACTAAACCTGAAATAGCCGGCCCCATACCAAAGCCCAGATTAACAATTACGCCCGAGAACTTGATTGCTGTACTTATTTTCTTGGAAGAGGTCTGTTTTAATAGAAAAGCAGTGGCGGTACCTGTAAAAGCCCCATACGCGATCCCTTCGAGAATCCTTGCCGTATAGAGCATCCAGACGTTCTGGCTTACTATAAAGAGCAGCGTCGATATAATAGATATCCATATACTTATGCGAAGTACCCTTTTCAATCCCCATGAGTTCGCTTTGGCTCCCACAATAAGCAAGGTAGGCAGCAAAATAACGGCATATACCGCGAACAAAATGGTGATTTCCAGACTGCTCAAGTGATAATACTTCCCATATACAGGGAACAAGGATGATATAAAGGTAGCTCCGCATGACATCATAAGAATGATCCAGAGCATTTTTTTCATATTTCGTCTTTCTCCTCTCCATGACTAGTAATAGTTGAATATCGTATTATTATCCACCCACATCTCCAAAATCTCATATATGATAGAGACAGGTCTGTATCATATTCAATTACAAATAATACAGACAGATCTGTACCATGTCAATGGGTATTATGTACAGTCGTCTGAATGATCATGTTTACCTACTCAAATCTCTCCGCAGTTTAATCCTCTTCCGATCTTTAAAAAAGCCTTAGCCAACTACCGGCCAAGGCTATTTCCATAGAAGTGAATCGAAAAAGTTGACTCACGGTTAGTGCCCCATCATCATCGCGGGGTCTGGATTTTCTCCACCTGCAGTTCCTTCTTCTTTGAGTTTTTTCGGTTTTCGTAAAATGAGCGTCAGTACCACACCCGCGGTCGCAATGCACGCTGACAAGAAGAACGTGTCGCCGTAACCCTGCACCACCGCGTTCAGCGGGTTCGCTCCCGCTCCAGCACTTGCCGCGTACGATGTGATCTGCGATGTCAGATAACCCGTCAAACCTGCAACCGCGAACGAGACCACAACCTGCTGAGCGGCGGTTGTCAGCGGTGTGACACGGCTCACTAGGTTTCGAGGCGCAGAGTTCAGGACATGAGTATTTAACGGCATCATGGAGAAACCCATGCCCAGACCCATGATGCAGATGCAGAGGATGATAACCCACAGTGAGGTATTCACTGAGATGCCCGACAATATGAATAGAGCAACAGATACGGCAGCAAGACCGCCGAAGGCCAGGGGACGCGCACCGATTTTATCGAACAGCCGGCCGCTGATTGGCATTCCGATTCCTGCGAATATCGCCTGAGGCATCAGAATCCAACCCGTCTCAAGAGCCGTGTAGTGCATGACGCCTTGCAAATAAAGAGGCACAATCAACATTACGCCAAACAACGCGAGCTGTACGATCCATGTCAAGATAATACTCCGTGTAAAGTCGGACGACCTGAATACTTTCAACTCTAGCAGCGGCTCCTTCTGTGACAGTTCTACGAAGATAAAGATAATCAGCGCTATACCTCCGACCGCCAAGCCCGTAATCGTTGAAGCTGAGGTCCAGCTAGTGCCTCCTTCGCTTACGCCGTATGCCAACATGGAGAAGGCAATCGGAGCGAGGCACATACCAAGAACGTCGAGATGTGGCGCCTTATGACGGACGGACTTCGGCAAATATTTATATCCGAGAATGAAGGCGATAATACCGATCGGCAGATTGATGATAAATATCCAATGCCAACTGACGGAATCGACCAACCAACCGGATAACACCGGGCCAAAAGCCGGAGCCATCAGCATGGGAATACCGAGCACACCCATGATGGATCCGCGGCGCTCTGGAGGCGCCAGCTTGAACACCATCGCCATCCCGATTGGGGATACCATGCCGCCTCCTAAGCCTTGAATGACACGGTATATGATTAGTTGTTCCGGCGTTTGCGCGATGCCGCACAGCACAGATCCGATCGTGAACAAGGCAATAGTAACCATAAAAATTTGCTTGGAGCCGAATTTATCGGTCATCCAGCCTGCAAGAGGGATAACAGCAGATAAGGCCAGCGTATAGCCGGTGACGGTCCACTGAATCGTCTTCAGATCGGTGTTAAAGTATTCAACAAGTTTTGGAATTGCATTATTGACCACTGTACTGTCTAGAATAACCATGATCATACCGACAATAATCGCCATGAGCGGCGGCAGAATGGCTTTTAGCGAGAAGTCGTTCCCTCCGGCCGTCGTTGGTTTTTCTTGCGTAGGAGCTGACATGGATCCCTGCTTTCTGCTCATCGAGCTCTAGATGATTGATAATCATGACTGAGGAACTATTCATTCTGTGTTGTTCGATAGACTCTGAGAAAGGGGCGTTGTTGGACTCTATTTTAATTTGTCAATTAAGCTATCGATTATACCTGAAAACAAAAAGAAACCATCACCTTTTCATAGGTAATGGTTTCTTTTTTGATATAAACATAGAAGATTTACTCCACTGTCACACTCTTCGCCAAATTCCGCGGCTTATCAACATCATTCCCACGCGCCAAGGACGCATAGTACGAAAGTAATTGCAGCGGAATAACCGACAATGCCGGAGAAAGAACATCCAGCGTTTTCGGAATCACAAACGTGCTGTCTACTGACTTCAGCAGCTCATGCTCGCCTTCAACAGCGATCCCAAGCACATTCGCACCGCGCGCTTTTACTTCTTTAATATTGCTAACCGTTTTCTCCAGCAGTTCAAGCTGAGTACCTAGCGCGATGACAGGAACGCCATCCTCAATCAGCGCTAGCGTACCGTGTTTCAATTCACCTGCCGCATAAGCTTCAGAGTGAATATAAGAGATCTCTTTCAGCTTCAGAGAACCTTCTAACGCTACTGCATAATCCAAACCTCTACCAATGAAGAAGAGGTTATCATGTTTCGCCATCTCTTCTGCTACAGCTTTCAGATCTTCCGCTTGTGCAAGAATTTCTTCAACTTGTTCCGGCAACTGTTTCAAAGCTGATATCATCTCAGCAATTTCCGACTCCGTTTGTGTACCAATTGTTTGTGCCAAATGAATACCAAGCAGATAGAAAGCAATCAACTGGGATGTGTAAGCTTTTGTCGATGCTACGGCAATCTCTGGTCCCGCCCAAGTTGTGATAATATCATCCGCTTCACGAGCAACCGAACTGCCGACTACGTTGGTAATCGCCATTACGTGCGCACCACAACGCTTTGCTTCACGAAGTGCTGCGAGCGTATCCGCTGTTTCACCGGATTGGCTAACAACAATCACAAGCGTATCCTTCGTGATAATTGGGGAACGATAACGGTATTCGGACGCAACATCCGTTTCAACCGGAATTCGTGCCATTTTCTCAATTACATATTTCCCAACCATCCCTGCATGATACGCCGTTCCACAGGCCACAATATGCACTCTACTGATGTTGCGTATTGCTTCCGCTGTGATCGACAGCTCATTTAACGTTACTGTACGCCCATCCGTTGCAATACGGCTTCCCATTGTGTCGCGATAAGCTTTAGGCTGATCGTAGATTTCTTTCAACATAAAGTGATCGAATCCGGCTTTTTCCGCCGTAACAATATCCCAATCGACATGAAACATTTCCCTGGAAATA
The DNA here is from genome assembly GCF_052682475.1 of Paenibacillus sp. WC2504. Classification (NCBI taxonomy): domain Bacteria; kingdom Bacillati; phylum Bacillota; class Bacilli; order Caryophanales; family Paenibacillaceae; genus Paenibacillus; species Paenibacillus sp. WC2504. Next base: position 537,167 of record NZ_JBQZFH010000001.1, on the reverse strand, counting down.
AAATTCCCTTCCAAAGTCATTAATTCGACACCATCTCGCGTCAACAGCGCCATTTCGCCATCATTTAGAATAAACACATTACGCGTATATTCGAGGATAGCCGGGATATCGGAGCCAATGAAGTTCTCTCCTTCACCGATACCGATAATCAAAGGACTTGCTTGACGTACGGCAACTAGACGATCCGGTTCATACTCTGTTAAGACGCCCAATGCAAATGCGCCTGTCATTTGTTTTACGGCTTTTTGAACAGCTTTAAGGATATCTCCTTCGTATAGATCAGCAATGAGGTGTGAGATCACTTCTGTGTCTGTTTCGGAGACGAACTGGTGGCCTTTCGCGGTTAGCTCCTCTTTCAGAGCAATGTAATTTTCGATGATCCCGTTATGCACGACGGAGAACTTCATCGAATTATCCGTATGAGGATGTGAATTCACATCTGACGGCTTACCGTGCGTCGCCCAACGCGTATGTCCGATCCCAACGCTTCCGTTCAGAGGGGTTTCCTCAAGCTTGGATTCAAGATTCGCGATGCGGCCTTTTGCCTTCTTAATTTCCAGACCATTTGCTGTATACACGGCTACACCTGCAGAGTCATAGCCCCGATATTCAAGCTTTTTCAGCCCTTCCAGCAAAATTTCCTGAGAATTACGCTTTCCAATATAACCAACGATTCCGCACATAGTATAGTACCTCCATAGTTTTATGAGCCTATTCAACAAGGCTATTTTTCAAAGATCCAAATCCATATATTTAACGATTACCTATAAGTTCGCATGAAAAAGAAACGGACGTTGGATACTTGTCAGCCCGGTCGCCCAAGCGTTTTTGCTCTCCAACTTAACGGCATTCCTAATGCCGGAAGGTCCCCGCCGAATGTTTCGAACACCTTCACCTCGTCAACTCACCTGCGTAGTAGTAGTTTAGACTACATTCCCGTTCCGCCTGCGAGTTCTGGCGCTATTTGTAAATGATTAACCTCTACCCTGCCTTTCCTTCTTGAGTAAATACATCATATTCATTTTTCAGTCATCGTGCAACTTATTTTTTCTATCAAAATCCCCCTATTCGCCCAGAAAAGCACACATAAATGCTAAAAAGCGCGAAAGGGGAACCTCAATAAACTTCATCTTACCGAATCGTTATACCAATTGCTCTTGGATAACCTTCGCAATATCATGTACATAAGCCTCAACTTGCTCTTTATCCGGTCCTTCCGCCATAACACGGATTAAAGACTCTGTTCCCGAAGGGCGTACAAGAACCCGTCCGTTATCCCCAAGCTCTGCCTCCACCTTGCGAATAGCTTCTTCGACGACCGTATTATTCTTGAGCTTGCTCTTATCCGCTACACGAACATTAACGAGCAGCTGCGGGAATTTACGCATAATTCCTTTTAGCTCACTCAGTTTGTGCCCTGAAGCAACGATCGTGTTCACCAACTGTAAGGCTGTTAAAATGCCATCTCCCGTCGAGATGTAATCAAGGAAAATAACATGTCCGGACTGCTCTCCGCCTAAGTTATAGCCGCCTTTACGCATCTCTTCCATCACGTAGCGGTCGCCTACCGCCGTTTGCAGTGCTTTAAGACCCGCTTTTTCAATCCCTTTGAAAAAGCCGATATTCGCCATCACCGTCGTCACAATTGTGCCGTGGTTGAGCTTGCCTGCGCGGTTCAGCGCATCTCCTAGAATGCTTAAGATGAAGTCTCCGTCGACTTCCTCGCCTTTCTCATCAATCGCGATCAAGCGATCCGCGTCCCCGTCAAAAGCAAGACCAATGGCTGCGCCATGTTTCACCACTTCTTCGCGAAGCTTCTCAGGATGCGTGGAGCCGCAATGATCGTTGATATTGCGGCCGTTCGGCTCAGCGCCGATGGTGATGACTTCCGCTCCGAGCTCGCGGAAGATCGCAGGAGCCAGCTCGAAGGCTGAGCCGTTCGCGCAGTCAAGAACAACCTTGTATCCGGTGAAAGACTCGGATACCGTCTCTTTCAAGAACGCCAGATAGGCTAGCTTCGCATCCGGGTCGTCTGAAACCGTCCCGATCTCGCCGCCAACCGGGCGAGGTAACTCGTCTACAGCTGCGTCAAGCAGCTGTTCAATCTCAAGCTCCGTCTCGTCCAGAAGTTTGAAGCCGTCGCCCCCAAAAAACTTGATCCCATTATCCTCAACCGGATTATGGGAAGCGGAGATCATAACGCCTGCATCCGCTCCGAGCTTTTTCGTTAAATAAGCCACCGCTGGTGTACTTACAACACCAATGCGAATAACCTCAACACCAATAGATAGCAACCCTGCTACGAGGGATGCTTCCAACATCGGACCCGAAATGCGTGTATCTCTCCCGATCACGACTTTCGGATGCTTGGCCTGTCTTGTTAATACATACCCGCCGCAGCGGCCTACCTTATAAGCTAATTCTGGTGTCAACTCGCCATTGGCGACGCCACGCACACCATCTGTACCAAAATATTTCCCCATGTCTCTTTTCTCCTCTTGTCTCATCCCATTATGGATTTGCTGCTTTTGGTGAAGCACTTGGTGATGCACTAGGTGCTCCATTTGCTGTTGTATTTGCTGCTGCTTTCTCGCTGATTTCTACAGTTGCTTTCACATCTTGCGGTAATCCAAGCTTGACATACGTTGGAAGGTTCAGAGTAACCTTCAGTTCGTGCTTCCCTGGCGGCAAATTACTTACATCCAGAATAGCTTGAACGTCCTGCACCTTTAATTGATCAATGATGGTAGGAGCTCCTTCAACCGTTATGTTCAGCTGCGCCGATTCCGGCGTCGTCACCTTCGTTACATAGTTTTCATTAGCACCGATGATAGTAATCGGGACATTCTCCAAAGCTCTGGTAATAGACGGAACAATCTCTACTTTCACAGTAACTTTGGCGGGATCCAGTTGTGTTACTTTATTCCTCAAAGGAATGTCCAGTGAATATTCTTTTGTTTCCTTCTGATCTTGAATATTCAGCTGCGGACCCTGATAAAATTCCATCCGATCCACAACATCTTGAGTGCCATATACCGTAACTTTGTCTGGACTTTGCGTCACCATCGAAATAGCAAATCCTTTCGGCGGCTCTCCGCTTATCTTCAATTGCAGAGGTATCGTCTGGAACGGACTTGTTATCGGCACCTCAACATCGACGACAGGCGGATTCATATTCACAGTGACTTCTTTGCCTTCCTTATCAAAAGCTTGCAGCTTCACTTGCTTTGTTACGGCAGACTGCGCCTTATCCACGGAAACCTCGCCGCGCACATTCTCGATCTGCTCAAGCTTGCTTGTTTGCGCAGTAATGTACACTTTGTTAGGCTTCACAATCGGTTGGCCGGCTTTCAGCCCTGCAGATGGTGTGCCCTTGACGTTAATCACAACAGGCACTTCTTTCATTTGCAGCTCTTCAATGATCACGTGGACCGTTCTAGGAATGATTTGCACTTCGACATCCGTTGGAAACCCTACTGGCTTCAGCGCAAGCTGATGATCCCCTTTGCCTACTTGGGTTAGATCAAGCTCAATTTGATACGTATTGCTAGCTGTTACTTTCTTCACGGCAGACTCTTTCCCGCTAAGGATGATCTGCACATTCGCTGGAGACATCGACGAGATATGATAATGAGTTTCATCATATTTCGTTGTGATGGCCACATTATTAATCGTTTCTTCCCGTTGCCGGAGAGGTGAACTTCCCGATATATTCGTCTCCTCCATATGCACGACAACCCATAGCAAAATACTAATTACAAGCGCAACAATGCGCACCACATTCGTATTACGCAACCATTTATCCATTCGAACGCCCCCTCCATTTCAAGAAAGGGTTCTTCTCATTTGTTTTTGCCTTCGGCTTAAGCTCTTCGAACAGTTTCGCGATCAGGGATTCCTCTTTAATATCCCGTACAATGTGACCGTTCATCGTCAAAGAGATCTGGCCGGTCTCCTCCGATACAATGATACACATCGCATCTGAGACCTCACTCATCCCAATAGCGGCCCGATGACGCGTGCCAAGCTCCTTGGAGATGAATGGATTTTCAGACAACGGCAAGTAGCAGCCCGCGGCCATTAATTGCCCTTGACGTATAATAACCGCTCCGTCATGTAACGGCGTATTCGGAATAAAAATATTGATCAACAGCTCTGCGCTGATTTTACTCTCTATGGCAATACCGGACTCCACGTAATCCGTCAAACCGGTTTCTTTCTCGAACACAATCAAGGCCCCTATCTTTCTTTTGGCCAAATAATTCGCAGCCCGTATGACTTCACTAATCCGTTTGTTTACGTCCTGATCCTCTTCGCTTGAGGAGCGACTAAACAGCTTCCCGCGGCCTAATTGTTCCAAGGCTCGTCTAAGCTCGGGTTGAAAAATAATAATAACGCCCAATACCCCAAACGTAAAGGTTTGATTCATCATCCACTGCAGCGTACTGAGTTTAAACCAAATACTAAATACCCATGTAATGACGACAACAAGAATACCCTTCATGAGCTGAATGGCCCTTGTCCCACGAACTAACAGGATTAATTTATAAATCACATAGCTAACGATCAGAATATCAACGATATCCTTAGCCGAGATGCTCGTGAGTAAGTCCATTTATTATTCTCCCCCAGGCGACTGAACACAGTGATCTCTCTATACCTAGAATCATAACATAATCCTAAGTATACTTCTATTTTTCTCTCTTTATCTGAGTGTTTCCCAGTTGATTTGGTTCAATGTACCTAAAAAAAAACGCCCCCTTCGGCTCAAAGCCAACGGCAGACGTTTCAAGCTAATTCGAGAGCATCCCTATGAACTCGCCTAATTTATACCATACCCAACCAATTGCTTCATTCACCTGTGTAACCTGACCCGATATATGCGCGGTTGACGCCAAATTCAGTGTGCCATCGATAACAGTTAAATTACCTGTTACATCGCCTTCCACCTTCAAGGTTCCCCGCTGCACAACGAGATCTCCTTGCACAGTATGACCCTGCGGTACAATGACCGTATCCCCTTGGATAACTACATCCTGCAGGTTGCTTCCTTTGACCATCAAATTCGTATCATCATTCCACATGGACATGAAGCTACCGAACATGACGGCGCCGAAAACGACAGCCACAGATCCAGCAGGATGCCTGCGAATGAAGTCCATCCAGCCGTTTCTTTGCTTCATTGGAGGCAGTCCGCTCATAATCTGATCTGTCAGCGTATCAGAAGCTCTTAGTGGTGGCAGCATTCTAACTAGCGCATCTGTTTTCTCTAATTGTTTGAATAACGCATGACAGGCCTGACAAGCAATCAGATGTTCTTTTAATAGCCGAGAATCCGATCCTTGCAAATCACCGTCTAGATATTCATGTATGAGCGGGAGGGCTTCTTTGCAGTTCACCGGGCAGCCACCCCTTTCTTAGACTTTTGCATGTTGTGATATACCATACGTTTCGAATTTAAATATGTTTCACCTTGGAACAGGATTTGTATTGGCATCTTGTTCCTCCTGTTCTAACCGTTTGCGTAAATACTCTCGGCCACGGTGTACTCGTGTTTTGATCGTTGTTACGGGCATATCAAGTACCTCAGAGATCTCCTGAAGAGACATATCCTGCAAATAGCGCAAAATGACGATTGATTTATATTTTTCCGGTAAGGTATCAATCGCTCTACGAATCTGCTCCTGCGTCTCGGACACGATTATTTGTTTCTCAGGCGTGTCTTCAAGACTTGGCAGCATCGTATAATAATCATTGCCTTCTCCGTCCGGCATTTCCGCGTCTAAGGAATACGTATTCTTTCTTCTACGCAGTTTATCGATACACAGATTCGTCCCAATTCGAAAAATCCAAGTTGAAAACTTCTGATTCTCATCATATCGGTGCAAATTCGTATATACGCGCAAGAACGTTTCCTGCACCGCATCCTCGGCCTCTTGTTTGTTATTCAGCATACGGTAAGCCAAGTGAAAGATCTTATCCTTATAGAGCTCTACAAGCTCCGCAAAAGCATTTCGATCCCCATTTCTGGCCAGTTTAGCCAGACGTGCTTCAACAAAATTCAATTCGTTTTCCTCCGGCTTCTTAGGCAATTCGACTCTTTTCTAATACATACGCAAAAATTACGTCTTGTTTTCAGAAATTAAGATTCCAACCAAAATTAAACCCATCCCTATCCATTATAACCCATTTGCCGGCTCCACAATAATGAAAAACGCAGCGATAATCGCCACAGGAAGCTCAACCGAACCTAACATCCCCACATGTGTGCTGCCGATTCGCGGAAAACAGATCTTGTATAGAACAAGAAAAGTCGAGCTGCGCTCGATATACGAGGCCCCCGACTTTATCATCCTGTTTATACACTTATGCACTCTATAGTATCAGCCAGTGTTTCTCAGCCCAGCTGCAATGCCGTTAATTGTAAGCAGCACTTCACGCAGCAGAATTGCATCGTCTTCATTATTTTCACGCAGGGCACGAAGCTCTGTAAGCAGTTCAACCTGCATATAGCTCAGTGGATCAACGTAAGGGTTACGAAGGCGAATTGACTCTTGAATAACAGGTACATTATCCAAAATTTCTTGCTGCCCTGTAATCTGCAAAATGATCGAAGAAGTTAATTCATATTCTTCCCTAATGAGGTTGAAAATACGCTCTGCAATCGCCGATTCCTTCACTAAATTCCCGTATTCTTTCGCAATTTGCAGATCCGCTTTGGCAAGCGCCATTTGCAGATTATCAATCATTGTACGGAAGAAAGACCAATCTTCATACATTTCTTTTAAAGTCTCTAGATTCGCTGCATTTCCTTGATAAAAGCTTTGCAGACCTGTGCCTGCCGCATACCATGCAGGAAGCAAATAACGAGTTTGCGTCCATGAGAATACCCACGGAATCGCACGCAAATCTTCGAATCTGTCGCTATTTTTACGCTTGGATGGACGTGAACCGATATTCAGCTCGCCAATCTCAGGCAGCGGTGTGGATTCTTTGAAGAACGTTAAGAAGTCTTCGTCTCGGAAAATGAGATCCTGATATTTCGTCTGTGCTTGCTCCGAAATACCTCGCATAATCGTCTCCCACTTGTCTTCTTGTGGAAGTCTTTGTGGGGAAAGCGATAGTTTGGACGCTGTAATTAAAGCAAAAGTCGCCTGCTCTAAGCTGCGATAAGCAATCCCTTGCAAGGAATAGCGAGAAGATAATACTTCCCCTTGCTCTGTGATCTTGATACCGCCGCCAAGCGTTTCTACCGGCTGTGCAAGAATACTGCGGTTAAGCGGCATTCCGCCGCGCCCCAGTGCGCCCCCACGGCCATGGAAGAACTTCAGCTTCACGCCAAATTTTTTCGCTGCTTCAGTGATATCCTGAAGCGCCATACGAAGCTCCCAGTTTGCTGTAATTACTCCGCCGTCTTTATTGCTGTCGGAGTACCCAAGCATGATTTCGTGAAGCTGAGTATCCGGATCAAGGCTGTCTCGGTAAGCAGGAATTGCTAACAGTGTGCTCATAATGCCTGGTGCCGCATGCAAGTCGTCAATCGTCTCAAATAAAGGTACCGATTGAAGCGTACTTGTTACTCTGCCATCGTTCTCTTTGCGATATAGGCCTGCTTCTTTCGCAAACACTACAACTTCCAAAAGATCACTAGCACCCTGTGTCATACTAATTAGGTAGCTATTGATACAATTGCGTCCAAACTCCTTCTGCGCTTCGCCTACCGTACGGTAAACATCTAAACACTCCTTCGTACCTTCGGAGTAATCCAGGTAAGTTGAAGTGATTGGTCTTGGATCATTCAATACATCTGTCAGAAGCGAGATTTTCTCTTCTTCAGAGAGCTTACTGTAGTCACTCGTAATGCCCATTTTCGCTAAAATCTCTGTCATCGCCGATTCATGCTCTTTACTGTGCTGTCTGATATCTAGAGCAGCTAAGTGGAAGCCGAACAGTTCAACTTGGCGGATCAGCTTTTTAATATATTTGTCAGCTACGTAATCCGCAAAATGCGATCTCAAGCTAGCATCAATAATTTGCAGATCACTAATAAATTCGTCAGGGCTGTTATATTTCTGGCTTGTCGGCACATTAGAGTTGCCCGTGTTATGCACCTTTTCGATCATATATGTTGTTTTGATACGGTAAGGCTCTTTCTCATTGCGCCATACATCCTGCACATTACCAAGTGCTACGCGGTCGCATTGAATGGACTCCAATAAGGCATCGCTAACCGTCACAATATTTTTGCTGAAGCTCATGTGCTCTAGAGTTTCCTTAAGAACCTCTTCATACTTTTGCAAAGCCAGTTGACGGTGCAATCCTAGCGTTTCCCATGTTACATTCGCTCTCACAGATGGATTACCATCACGGTCGCCACCAATCCATGAACCGAATTTCAAGAAAGATGGCACGTGCCATGTATCCTGCGGGTAATATTTATTTAAGCAGCGTTCAAGCTCATGATAAACCTCCGGCAGCACATCGAACAAAGTTTCGTCAAAATAGTACAACCCATTGCGAACCTCATCGATGACCGTCGGTTTACGATCACGCAGCTCGTCCGTTTGCCATAGATTCAGAACTTCTCCAAGCAGCTTCTCACGCAGTTGTTCACGCTCACGGGAAGTTAGCATCGGATTATCCAGCTTCATCATATCTTCCGAAATACGCAGATTAATATCAAGTACGGCTCTACGCATTGCTTCCGTAGGATGAGCAGTCATGACAAGTTCTAAAGAGATAGATTTAAGAATTTCTTGTACTTCTTCAAAAGGGATATGATTGTTTCTTAGTTCCTGAACAATGCTCTCTATGGAACCAGGCTGCACGGACTCACCCGAGGAACGCTCGTAGTCTCTTTTACGGCGAATCCGATGATTCTGCTCAGCAATGTTAACTAGTTGGAAGTAAATAGCAAATGCTCGGATCACTTGATGGCGAATTTCCGGATCAAGCGAAGAAATCGTTTCTTTGAACTCATCATAGATTTCAATGACATAGTGTGCTCTTAAAGACTTACTCATCTCACGAATTTTCTCGACAACATCGAGGAGATCATTGCCGCCCTGATGTACCAGAACTTCACCTAGTATGTGCCCCAAGAAGCGTACGTCCCTGCGAAGCAGATTATTCGTTCCTTGCTTTTGTAGGCCGATTACATTCTCTAACATAACTCTCCACCTCATCTATTCACTATGTTGCATTAATGCTTCTCTCTATAAAAGCTAAACGTTATAAAAACTCATTTCAGAATATTTTACCACAATCCGCTCTTTGCACATAGTAGTAAAATAAAAAAAGACCTAATTAGGCTGTGGTAATTAATGTATGTTGCGAAGTACTTTACATGTCTTTTCCCTTCTTAGAAATAAAAAGGAGCCGCCCTAGGCGACCCTTTCTTATATCTCTCGCTCTCTATAAACATGCTTTCTCAGAAGAACCTAAGCTATGCATTTGTTAACGGAACTACAGGCCTCTATTTAGCTAGAGAACCTTACATCCGTCCCTCGTAGGGAACTATGGAACGCTATTTCGTCAATTTCAGTTAATATACTTGAAGCCCTATAGTTCCCCCTAATTGGGAATTACGCTGATTTGCTTGAAATAGCGGACTCCAGTTCCCTTTCTCCTCTCCTAACTGCATTAAATCCTCATCAATCATACTTCTCCTTACCAGGCGCAAAAGGAAAAGCCACCCGAAGGTGGCTCTCTCTTTTTGTAAAGCGGGTGATGGGAATACTCCAAGTCTTCATTGAACATGCTTCCTACGGAAGCAATCAGCGGTAGATTTGGACGCTCGTCCTACTCGGGATTACTCAAGAAGTCTTCACGGACGGTCGAACTGTTGTGGGTTTTCTTCCCTTACCTGCACAAAAAGAAAAAACCACCCGAAGGTGGCTCTCTCTTTTTGTGAAGCGGGTGATGGGAATCGAACCCACGCTACCAGCTTGGAAGGCTGAAGTTCTACCATTGAACTACACCCGCGCGTATATCGGGATGACACGATTTGAACATGCGACCCCCTGCTCCCAAAGCAGGTGCTCTACCAAGCTGAGCTACATCCCGATACGGTATAACTAATAAAAAATGGCGCGCCCTGAGAGATTCGAACTCCCGACCTTTTGATTCGTAGTCAAATACTCTATCCAGCTGAGCTAAGGGCGCTTAAAATATGGAGCGGAAGACGGGGATCGAACCCGCGACCCTCGCCTTGGCAAGGCGATGCTCTACCGCTGAGCCACTTCCGCAGGGTACCTCAGGAGTATAAATACTGCTGAGGATTTAATGCGCGTAGAGGGACTTGAACCCCCACGGTCGCCCGCTAGATCCTAAGTCTAGTGCGTCTGCCAATTCCGCCATACGCGCATGTTCTAAATAAGGCAAATGGTGAGTCATGTAGGATTCGAACCTACGACACCCTGATTAAAAGTCAGGTGCTCTACCAACTGAGCTAATGACTCATAAAAGAAACTGGGGATCAAGGATTTGAACCTTGGCATGACGGAGTCAAAGTCCGTTGCCTTACCGCTTGGCTAATCCCCAATAATAACATGCCGTCGAGAGGACTTGAACCCCCAACCTACTGATTACAAGTCAGTTGCTCTACCAGTTGAGCTACAACGGCATATACAGTTAATGGTGGAGGCTGACGGGATCGAACCGCCGACCCTCTGCTTGTAAGGCAGATGCTCTCCCAGCTGAGCTAAGCCTCCATGGGAAATACGTAATGGTGACCCGTAGGGGACTCGAACCCCTGTTACCTCCGTGAAAGGGAGGTGTCTTAACCACTTGACCAACGGGCCTTACAAAAAAATACTGGAGCTTCCAACCGGAATCGAACCGGTGACCTCATCCTTACCATGGATGCACTCTACCGACTGAGCTATGGAAGCAATGGCTCCCCGAACAGGACTCGAACCTGTGACAACTCGATTAACAGTCGAGTGCTCTACCAACTGAGCTATCAGGGAATACTGCTTGGCAACGTTCTACTCTCCCAGAACCCTGCGGTTCAAGTACCATCGACGCTGGAGGGCTTAACGGTCGTGTTCGAGATGGGAACGCGTGGGTCCCCTCCGCCATCATCACCAAACAGTCAAAGCGTGTTTGCGCCTTGAAAACTAGATACGAAACTTGCGTAAAGAATATTTGTCATCTACGTTAGACGTAGCGACTAGCTGCTTAGTCAGCTGGTTTGGTTAAGCCCTCGACCGATTAGTATTCGTCAGCTGCATGCATTGCTGCACTTCCACCTCGAACCTATCAACCTCGTCGTCTACAAGGGGTCTTACATACTGGGAAATCTCATCTTGAGGGGGGCTTCGCGCTTAGATGCTTTCAGCGCTTATCCCCTCCGTACATAGCTACCCAGCGGTGCCTCTGGCGAGACAACTGGTACACCAGCGGTACGTCCATCCCGGTCCTCTCGTACTAAGGACAGCTCCTCTCAAATTTCCTACGCCCGCGACAGATAGGGACCGAACTGTCTCACGACGTTCTGAACCCAGCTCGCGTACCGCTTTAATGGGCGAACAGCCCAACCCTTGGGACCTACTTCAGCCCCAGGATGCGATGAGCCGACATCGAGGTGCCAAACCTCCCCGTCGATGTGGACTCTTGGGGGAGATAAGCCTGTTATCCCCAGGGTAGCTTTTATCCGTTGAGCGATGGCCCTTCCATTCGGTACCACCGGATCACTAAGTCCGACTTTCGTCCCTGCTCGACTTGTAGGTCTCGCAGTCAAGCTCCCTTATGCCTTTGCACTCTGCGAATGATTTCCAACCATTCTGAGGGAACCTTTAAACGCCTCCGTTACATTTTAGGAGGCGACCGCCCCAGTCAAACTGCCCACCTGACACTGTCCCCATACCGGATCACGGTACCAGGTTAGAACTCCGATACGATCAGGGTGGTATCCCAACGGCGCCTCCACCCAAGCTGGCGCTCAGGCTTCAAAGGCTCCCACCTATCCTGTACAGATCGTACCAAAGTCCAATATCAAGCTGCAGTAAAGCTCCATGGGGTCTTTCCGTCTTGTCGCGGGTAACCTGCATCTTCACAGGTATTAAAATTTCACCGGATCTCTCGTTGAGACAGCGCCCAAGTCGTTACGCCATTCGTGCGGGTCAGAATTTACCTGACAAGGAATTTCGCTACCTTAGGACCGTTATAGTTACGGCCGCCGTTTACTGGGGCTTCAATTCATAGCTTCGGGTTACCCCCTAACCACTCCTCTTAACCTTCCAGCACCGGGCAGGCGTCAGCCCGTATACTTCGCCTTGCGGCTTCGCACAGACCTGTGTTTTTGCTAAACAGTCGCTTGGGCCTTTTCACTGCGGCCCCCTCGGGCTATTCACCCTACCGAGGCACCCCTTCTCCCGAAGTTACGGGGTCATTTTGCCGAGTTCCTTAACGAGAGTTCTTCCGCGCGCCTTAGAATTCTCTTCTCACCCACCTGTGTCGGTTTGCGGTACGGGCACCTTCGCCTGGCTAGAAGCTTTTCTTGGCAGTGTGAAATCATGACCTTCGGTACTTAAAATTTCCCTCCCCATCACAGCCCAGCCTTACGGTTAGCGGATTTGCCTACTAACCAGCCTCACTGCTTGGACGAGCATCCATCAGCTCGCGTCACTATCCTTCTGCGTCACTCCATCGCTCATAACGGCTACGGTGGTACAGGAATTTCCACCTGTTGTCCATCGACTACGCCTTTCGGCCTCGCCTTAGGTCCCGACTTACCCTGAGCGGACGAGCCTTCCTCAGGAACCCTTAGGTTTTCGGCGGATCAGATTCTCACTGATCTTTTCGTTACTTATACCGGCATTCTCACTTGTATGCGCTCCACCTGTCCTTACGGTCAGAATTCAACGTACATACAACGCTCCCCTACCCATGCACATACGTGCAAGCCATAGCTTCGGTGGCGTGTTTAGCCCCGTTACATTTTCGGCGCAGAGTCACTCGACCAGTGAGCTATTACGCACTCTTTCAATGGTGGCTGCTTCTAAGCCAACATCCTGGTTGTCTGTGCAACTCCACATCCTTTCCCACTTAACACACACTTGGGGACCTTAGCTGATGGTCTGGGCTGTTTCCCTTTTGACAATGGATCTTAGCACTCACTGTCTGACTCCCGGATTTAAGTTTGTGGCATTCAGAGTTTGACTGGACTTGGTAACCCTTGGCGGGCCCCGCACCCAATCAGTGCTTTACCTCCACAACTCACAACATCCGAGGCTAGCCCTAAAGCTATTTCGGGGAGAACCAGCTATCTCCGAGTTCGATTGGAATTTCTCCGCTACCCCCACCTCATCCCCGAATTTTTCAACATTCGTGGGTTCGGGCCTCCAGTGAGTGTTACCTCACCTTCACCCTGGACAGGGGTAGATCACACGGTTTCGGGTCTACGTCCACGTACTAAAGCGCCCTATTCAGACTCGCTTTCGCTGCGGCTCCGTCTTTTCGACTTAACCTCGCACGGGAACGTAACTCGCCGGTTCATTCTACAAAAGGCACGCCATCACCCATATAGAGGGCTCTGACTTTTTGTAAGCACACGGTTTCAGGTTCTTTTTCACTCCGCTTCCGCGGTGCTTTTCACCTTTCCCTCACGGTACTGCTTCACTATCGGTCACTAGGGAGTATTTAGCCTTGGCAGATGGTCCTGCCGGATTCCGACGGGGTTTCACGTGACCCGCCGTACTCAGGATACCTCTAGGAGATTCGTTTGATTTTGGCTACAGGGCTTTTACCTTCTATGCCGGACCTTTCCAGATCACTTCGCCTACCAAACTAACCCCATGATGAGGTCCTACAACCCCAAGGAGCAAGCTCCTTGGTTTGGGCTATTCCGCTTTCGCTCGCCGCTACTGACGGAATCACTTTTGTTTTCTTTTCCTCCAGGTACTTAGATGTTTCAGTTCCCTGGGTCTGCCTCCAATGTAGCTATGTATTCACTACATGGTAACTGCGCATTACCACAGCTGGGTTCCCCCATTCGGACATCCCCGGATCAAAGCCTGCTTACGGCTCCCCGAGGCATTTCGTCGTTCGCCACGTCCTTCTTCGGCTCCTAGTGCCTAGGCATCCTCCGTGTGCTCTTTCTAGCTTAACCTAGAAATTACATTTAAAGATTTTCGTGCAACCCGAAGGTTACACTACCTAAGTTCTTACTTTACGTTTCATTTCGTTATCTAGTTTTCAAGGAACAAAGTGTTCATTGCGATTCAAATTTCCTTGCCCTATCTCAGCGGCGAAAGTTATCTTATCACAACTCACATTCTCATTTCAAGTCGAAATTTCTTGGAAATCTCTGTCTGAAAATGATAGTTGGTGGAGCCAAGCGGGATCGAACCGCTGACCTCCTGCTTGCAAGGCAGGCGCTCTCCCAGCTGAGCTATGGCCCCATATGATTATAAAATTGGTTGGCCCTAGTGGACTCGAACCACCGACCTCACCCTTATCAGGGGTGCGCTCTAACCAGCTGAGCTAAGGGCCAATATATGTTTCGGGGAAACTCCCCAAAATAAAAACCCACCTACAAGCTTTCGAAGCTTTCTTCGAAAGCTTGCTATGGGTCCGCTTGGCAACGTTCTACTCTCCCAGAACCCTGCGGTTCAAGTACCATCGACGCTGGAGGGCTTAACGGTCGTGTTCGAGATGGGAACGCGTGGGTCCCCTCCGCCATCATCACCAAACGAGTGCAACATGGTCGTAACCATCTTGCTGAAAGAGCTTGCTCTTTCAAAACTGAACACGAGTGAGTAAGCAATTTGTGTATCCGAAGATACTTGACTGGGTCGTTTCAGACCCGAGTCTCCATAGAAAGGAGGTGATCCAGCCGCACCTTCCGATACGGCTACCTTGTTACGACTTCACCCCAATCATCTACCCCACCTTCGGCGGCTGGCTCCCTTACGGGTTACCCCACCGACTTCGGGTGTTGTAAACTCTCGTGGTGTGACGGGCGGTGTGTACAAGACCCGGGAACGTATTCACCGCGGCATGCTGATCCGCGATTACTAGCAATTCCGACTTCATGCAGGCGAGTTGCAGCCTGCAATCCGAACTGAGATCGGCTTATAAGGATTGGCTCCACCTCGCGGCTTCGCTTCCCGTTGTACCGACCATTGTAGTACGTGTGTAGCCCAGGTCATAAGGGGCATGATGATTTGACGTCATCCCCACCTTCCTCCGGTTTGTCACCGGCAGTCATCTTAGAGTGCCCACCCGAAGTGCTGGCAACTAAGATCAAGGGTTGCGCTCGTTGCGGGACTTAACCCAACATCTCACGACACGAGCTGACGACAACCATGCACCACCTGTCTTGGGTGCTCCGAAGAGGGGCACTATCTCTAGTGCTTACACCCAGATGTCAAGACCTGGTAAGGTTCTTCGCGTTGCTTCGAATTAAACCACATACTCCACTGCTTGTGCGGGTCCCCGTCAATTCCTTTGAGTTTCACTCTTGCGAGCGTACTCCCCAGGCGGTATGCTTACTGTGTTAACTTCGGCACCAAGGGCATCGAAACCCCTAACACCTAGCATACATCGTTTACGGCGTGGACTACCAGGGTATCTAATCCTGTTTGCTCCCCACGCTTTCGCGCCTCAGCGTCAGTTATAGGCCAGAAAGTCGCCTTCGCCACTGGTGTTCCTCCACATCTCTACGCATTTCACCGCTACACGTGGAATTCCACTTTCCTCTCCTACACTCAAGTCAACCAGTTTTGGATGCGAACCGGGGTTGAGCCCCGGGCTTAAACACCCAACTTAATTGACCGCCTGCGCGCGCTTTACGCCCAATAATTCCGGACAACGCTTGCCCCCTACGTATTACCGCGGCTGCTGGCACGTAGTTAGCCGGGGCTTTCTTCTCCTATACCGTCACACAAAGTGCAGTTACTCACCTTGCTGTTCGTCTAGGGCAACAGAGCTTTACGATCCGAAAACCTTCATCACTCACGCGGCGTTGCTCCGTCAGACTTGCGTCCATTGCGGAAGATTCCCTACTGCTGCCTCCCGTAGGAGTCTGGGCCGTGTCTCAGTCCCAGTGTGGCCGTTCACCCTCTCAGGTCGGCTACGCATCGTCGCCTTGGTGAGCCGTTACCTCACCAACTAGCTAATGCGCCGCAGGCCCATCTATAAGCCACAGATTGCTCCGTGTTTCATGATTCTCTCATGCGAGAGAACCAGTTATCCGGTCTTAGCTATCGTTTCCGATAGTTATCCCAGTCTTATAGGCAGGTTGCCTACGTGTTACTCACCCGTCCGCCGCTAAGCACCGAAGTGCTCCGCTCGACTTGCATGTATTAGGCACGCCGCCAGCGTTCGTCCTGAGCCAGGATCAAACTCTCCATAATAGAAAAGCTTAATTGTACTCATTGACTTGCTAGCGAGATTATTCATCTCATTTATAGTCGATTGCTCGACTGTGCTTACTCACTCGTTGTTCAGTTTTCAAAGATCAATTTCTTTCGTTTATCACCACCACTGTTTAGCGGCGACTTTTTAAATATACCACATTCGCCTAGAACATTGCAAGTCTTTTTTTGAAATAACTTTTCGAGTCATTTAAAGCCAGCTTGCTTGTCCTTATTTTTCAAGGGGCGAGATATAAAGTAACACATAAGGAGAGGGTAAGTCAAGAACATACCCCCTATTTTTTTTGAGCCTGATAGTTGCGGTTTCTTGCATATTTCGAAATTTCTTTGGGAGTCGCTAAACGAGCATACATCCTGAAGATAACTTTATATCTGGATTCTATGGCCCCTTTAATTTCTTGATCGATTCGTTTGTCGTTCAAATCAAATAACATTTCATCTAATTCTTTACGTAATACGTAATCTAACTCTCTGCATTCCCGATCATTGAACAAAAATCCGAGCATACATCCATCCAAACCCCTCTCGACTGTAGAGATTAATGGCACTAACAATAGAGTCGAAATAAGCGGCCAACTGAAACCCTCATTTGCCCGCCACCCTACTGCTTTACTGTTATGCTCAGATTTTGCCATTTTTATGACAAGCTTCCTGAAAATATTTTACAGATGAACCAACCAGTAGGTGAGTGTACTTTCAATGATTGCCGCGAGCAACAAAAGAACGACAATTGCAACGCTAAGAGGTTTGGTTAAGGTTAGTACTTTCTTAAGTTCTGGAACTGCCGTTCTATTGGCAGCAGGAATAAATATTTGCGCTGCGCTTTTCCAGACCAACATGCCTATTTTAAGTCCATAAGCACAAGCAAGTAGTATAACTGGTATTTCGATGATACCATGCGGAAGAATCCCTTTGAGCACAATAGCTAAGGTACTCTCATGCGTTTGTAGCGAAAGTACATACCCTAATATCATGCCGTTTGCCACCAACATGAAGAGCGGCAGCACACCCAAAGGAAGCCCAAGAAAAATAATGGCTACAGATTTGATGGCATTATTCAAGAAGATAATAAAGAAAAACCACATTTGCGGGTTGTCTTTATTACTGAGCGATTGACTTATCGCCTTAATTCCTTCTAGCTGATCTTTTAAAAAGTGTGAAAATTGATCCGAGTTTGCCCAGCCTAAGTAAAAACTGACGGCAAACACTAAAACAACGACGATGAAATAGTGCTTCATTTCTTTAAAATGCTGCAATAAGGGTTTAAATGTCATTTCTCTTTCCTCCAATTTCGGAAGCATAAGTACTGTGTACGAGCATACATTATTTATCAAAGAGTATACAAGCCTTACCGTTTGTAAGGCATAAGGAGGTACAGGCTGTAAATGAACTATTTTTTTGTACTAAATGCCAAGAAATTCAAACAATATGTATTTATTGCTCTTGCCATCGTATTTGCAGCAGCTATTGTCTATTCGGAGCAAAGCAATGTGTCTGTCTTTTCTAATGCTGAGCCTTCGGCGATTTATAGTGTCCAGACAGAGAAAAAGGTTATTGCATTAACCTTCGATATTTCCTGGGGGGAGAAACGAGCTGAGCCAATTCTGAATATTCTTAAGGATAAAGGGGTAAAGGACGCAACTTTTTTCCTCTCCTCGCCTTGGAGTAAAACGCACCCCGAAATTGTCGAACAAATTAAGAAAGACGGCTTTGAAATCGGTAGTCATGGCAATAAGCACGATAATTACAGTACACTTAGCGATGAAGAAATACGCAAACAAATAACGACAGCACATGGTATATTGACGGAATTAATCGGAAAAGAGCCCAATCTCATCCGATTACCCAATGGGGATTTCGACAAACGTGTGCTCCGAATCGCTAACGATCTTGGTTATTCCGTTATTCAATGGGATACAGATTCGCAAGACTGGCTCAACAAAGGCGTAGATACGATTATAAACCGTGTTATCACGAAGGCTCATCCAGGAGACATTGTTTTACTGCATGCCAGTGATTCTTCCCAACAAACTCATGAGGCCTTACCCGTTATTATTGATCAATTGAGATCCAAAGGATATGAATTCGTCACTGTCAGTGAACTCATCAAGCAAACTGAAGTACAAACAACACCTGTCGAAGACAGAACGATGAAACAACTTAATTGATTTCCACAAAAAAAAGAGCTAATTGAATTAGCTCTTTTTTTTATCTAATATTTTATGTAAAATCAGAATTTGCCATGCATTACAAACCAATAGTGGAGCTAACATAAACAAACTTGAGGCAGCATTGTCTAATTTAAGTGCGGGAACAGCTTCAAGCACGGATACGGCGCACATAAAGAATAAAGTCGGGATAAAAGCGTTTTTATTCGTCATTTTGACTTTCCAGTAAGCAACTCCCAATGAAATAATCAGTATGATCAAGGGCAATATGGAGTAACTTAATACGGAGTCATTTCCTTCAAAATTGGTCATTCTGAGATACACAAGATCAATCAGTACGACGATGACAATCGTTAGTTGTAACAGATCCCACACCGTCTTGGACTTAATAATCCCCGCGGCAATAAATCTGACGATCAGATAAGCGAAAAAACCCATTTGACTTAGGACGCTAATCGTCGCTCCCCCAAGCAGCATATTAACTACATTGAAGCCTACAGCCGACAAACCCATCACAGAAAATTCTTTATCGGAAAATTGTAGAATTAACCCGACTCCTATAGAGACAATCATTCCTAGTAATAGTGTTGTCCAAAATAAATGAAACCATTTGCGAAGCGTCACGTGCATTCCCTCCATCATAGACTCTAATTGTTAATTGTACCAACGATTGAGATAAAAAGCCAATGATTTGCCCTTATAATCTATCCCTAACCACGCATACTAACATTACTAAGCTAGGGAAGGGAGCTTTTTCTCATGAGAATAAGAAGGTTAAGCCCAATGATGGTCCTGCCGCTCATTACTATTGCTTTACTTCTTTCTTCGTGCGGTTCTGATAAATCATCTCAGGGTCAATCACAAGCGGGTACGTATAAAGAACAAAAGACTATGATTCTTGATATTCTGAAGTCAGAAGACGGTAAAAAAGCAATTAGCGCAGCCAATCGCAGCATCATGAATGGTGATGTTGGTGCGACAGGCGTAGCTGGTCAGTCTCAGATCAAATTACTCTCAGCCAACGAATCCTTGCAGCTACAAATGGCTGTCAAAGATGTTTTAACGGCAAAAGAGAATAATATGTTTCTCACAGATATGATGAAGGATCCAAAATTTGCAGGAGATTTCGCAAAAGCCATTCAAAAAGAGACGAAGCAAATGTTTAAAGAACTGTTAAAAGATCCTGAATATCAGAAATCACTTGTTGATGTGATGAAAAATCCTGACTACGAGAAAATGATGCTCGATGTCATGAAAACTGCGGCTTATCGCCAGCAAATGATGACTGTGATGGAAGAATCGATTCAAAGCCCTCTTTTCCGCGCACATATGGTGGATTTGCTTAAATCCGCTATTGCTCAGCAGAGCAAGCCAGATCAAATGCCTACGGCAAAAGCCGCTCAGAAAAAAGACGAAAGTGGCGGGGATAGTAAAGATAAAGGTAGTGGAGACCAGCAGCAAAAAGATGAGAAAAGCGACTCTCAAGATACAGAAAAGAAGAAAAAGGAATCCGGTTCATCCGATTCGCAATAGAACACGAAAAAGGGCTAACGGAGAAGTTCTCCGCCAGCCCTTTTCTATTACTTTTCTAATTTGGCGATGATATTCGCGGCTATATCCAGATAGATTTGACCGGTTTTGGAGTCTTGTTTATACACCGACGGTGAATAATCAATTTCTGAAATGTGATTATCAGGAGCTCCTAGCGGAATTTGAGCTAATAGTTCACTGTGCAGATCATCCGCCAGTCTAGCTCCGCCACCTTTTCCAAAGACATAATCTTTGCTGCCGCAATCTTTGCACTCATAGTAGGACATATTCTCAACAATCCCTAAGACTTCATGGTTCGTTTGAATTGCCATTGCACCAGCTCTAGCCGCTACAAAAGCCGCAGTCGCATGTGGCGTAGTAACGATCACTTCTTTGCTTTGTGGAATTAGCTGATGCACATCAAGTGCAACATCTCCTGTACCAGGTGGAAGATCGAGAAGGATATACTCAACATCCCCCCAGTTCACTTCGTTGAAAAAGTTCCGCAGCATCTTACCAAGCATCGGCCCGCGCCAGATAACCGGTGCATTATCTTGAACAAAGAATCCCATGGAAATCACTTTGACACCGAATTTCTCTACCGGCATGATGACATTATCGACAAGCTTAGGCTGTTCTTCAATGCCCATCATATCCGGAATGCTGAAGCCGTAAATATCCGCATCGATGATGCCTACTTTTTTCCCTTGGCGTGCCAGAGCAACAGCTAGATTAACCGTCACCGTCGATTTCCCGACGCCCCCTTTACCACTGGCCACAGCAATAAATTGTACCTTGGATGCTTCACCTAAGATGGGCTGATCGATAGGAGGTTGTACCGGTTTGCTATCCTTAGGCTTATCTGAAGCAGTTGAGGTTGGTTTATTCAGCTCTTCAATCTGATTACGTTCATAGTCAGTCATCAATCTAAATCGAATATGAACCTGATCTGCTCCTAGTTGTTCTATAGCTTCACGAATAAATTTCTTCGCTGTTTCTTTATAAGCTTCATCATCCGTTGCAACAATCAAACTCAGCGAGACACTTTCTTCTTTTATTAGGATATCCCGAACCAAATTCAGCTCGACAACACTTTGGTTATATCGAGGCTCTTGCAGAGGTTTTAAAGCTTCTAATAGCTGCTCTTTATTTATCATAGCCACTCACCTTTATTAAGAGATCGTAATTATATTAGTGGCCTTTATTATAACACATTATGATTCAGAACCCACTTTCTCACCGGCATAAAATCTAAGAACACCCTGATAAATGGCTGCCGCGACCATTTTTTGATATTTCTCGTCAGCAAGAAGTCTTGCTTCATCCGGATTAGAAAGGAACCCTACTTCTACGAGTGCACTTGGAATTTTTAATGTTTTTAACAAATAGACCGTTTTATCTGCAGGCTTGGCGATACGATCCGTATTTTCCAAATTTCTTTTTAATTCGAGTTGAATTAGCGCAGCAAGGTTGGAGTTGTTGGGATTATTTGTGTAGTAGAACGTTTGTGCGCCTTTCCATTTCGGCGATGGAATACTGTTCAAATGTACGCTCAAGAACATATCTGCATTTTTCTCATTTATCATATCCGCGCGATTGTGGAGATCTTCGGTTTTTCTTTTGCTGTACCCTTTGGTACCTGGGTCCGCTAGATCTGTATCGGTTTCTCTGGTCATCACAACGAGCGCCCCTGCTTGCTGTAAATAATCACGCAATTGCAAAGTAATGGCAAGATTGATATCTTTCTCAATCACACCTTCTTTGCTCGAAGCCCCGCCGTCCGGACCACCATGCCCCGCATCCAGCGCTATGGTTTTACCCGATAACGGTAATGTCCAGTCTGACCATGTTTTCGTCGCCGGAAGCTCATAGGCATAGATAAAAACCACGAGCGCTACCAATAAAGTCGAAAGTGCCAGCTTGAGGCTACTGTGAATAGTCAGCCAGACGACCAACCGCTTCTTCCTTTTACGCATAAAAAATCCACCTCTGTTCCCCATAGACTCTGTATCATCTATATGGGACAGGGTGGACAAATATACCTTGCTTACACGTGATAATCAGGGTCACGAAGCCCTTCAATTAAAACTTGAGCAACCTCTTGACGTGTAAACTCCGGCGGTGGGCACTGTCCATCTCTAAGAAGGCCGCGTACCCTAGTACCGGAGAGGTGCATGTGGTATGACTTATCATGTGGACAAGTTTTACTAGATGCCATGTTACCGCATTTCGTGCAGAAGAAGCTGTGCTCAAAAAATAGAGGTGTGATCCCCAATTCATCTGCTGTAAAACTGCTAAAAATCTCTTGAGCTTCATACGTACCGTAGTAGTCACCTACGCCCGCGTGGTCGCGTCCTACGATAAAATGAGTGCAACCATAGTTTCTACGAACTATAGCGTGCAGAATCGCCTCACGGGGCCCTGCATAGCGCATAGCGGCCGGATAAACGCCTAGATGCGTGCGATTCTTTGGATAGTAGTTCTCGAGGAGAACAAGATAGCTTTTCATCCGAACATCAGCGGAAATATCGTCGGACTTTGTTTCACCAACAAGCGGGTTGAGAAATAAAGCATCCACGATCTCCATCGCAGATTTCTGGATGTATTCATGCGCACGATGGACTGGATTACGTGTTTGGAAACCAACAACGGTTTTCCAACCCTTTTCCGCAAAAATACGACGTGTCTCCGATGGATCATAGTAGAACTCTTCAAACTTCTTCGGCTTAGGACGGTTCAGCATCTGGATCGGTCCACCGATATTAGTAGAGGATCGAGAAAACAGCTTATTAACACCTGGATGTTCCGAATCATCCGTTTTGAAAACTTTAACAGCTTCATTCACTTGGTCGACTTTGTAGATGCTAGTCGTGTCTAAAATAGCATAGGGTACGCCATCTTCTTCGCCGACAAGCGCAACCTGCTCACCAATGGTAATGGAAGCAGCAACGTCCGGAGGAATGGACAACGTAATTGGAATACTCCAAACCGTCCCATCTGTTAAGCGCATAGTTTCTACAACCGTATTGTAATTTGCTTCATCAAGAAAACCGATTAGAGGGGAAAAAGCACCTACTGCAATAAGATCAAGGTCAGAAATGGTCCATGAGTTTACACGAATTTGTTTCAAGGATGCCGCGATTTTGAGCAATTCTTCTCTATGCTCTGCCGGTACCAAGCGATTGATTAATTCGCCACCATGTGGTTTGATCCTCGTCATTGACGTAGTCCCCCCATCATTCCGCTATTCTTATTTGTGGAGTCCGCACTCCGTTTTTTCCGTATTCGCCCATCGGCCTGCGCGTGGATCTTCTCCTTCTGCTACTTGACGCGTGCAATGCGAGCAGCCGATGCTTGGATAGTTACGATCATGCAACGGGTTATAAATTACATTATTCCCACGAATGTAATTCCATACATCTTCTGACGTCCAGTTAGCCAACGGATTGAATTTAATCAGCCCAAATTTCACATCATATTCTACTTTTTTAGCATTCGCACGAGTCGGAGCTTGGTCGCGGCGGATCCCGGTAATCCATGCATCGTAGTTTTTTAGAATATCTGTGAGCGGATCCACCTTACGAATGTTGCAGCATTGGTTTGCATCGCTTTTCCAAAGCTCATCGCCAAATTTCTCTGCTTGTTCTTCAAGCGTAAGCTTAGGCAGTACTTGAACGAATTTCGTTCCATAATGCTGCTCAAGACGATCCCGAGTCTCATATGTTTCTGGAAAATGAACGTTCGTATCCAAGTAAAAAATATCTACGTTCGGATTAATCTTTTGCAGCATATCAACAAGCACAACATCTTCCGCACCAAAACTGCATGCAAGCGTTAAACTGGGGAATTTTTCAACAGCTAATCTCAAAACAGCTTCAGCAGGCTGATTTTCAAATTCTTCAGCGGCTTTATTAACAAAGGCTTCTTTTTCGAAAAGATTCATTGGTACATTACCTCCATTTTTAATTCCGAGTGATATTGTATGATTTATATTTAATTATAGCTGAGTTCTTCTTGCTGTCAATGACTTTTCATCATTTTGGTATTAACTTTACCTGTTTTAAATACTTTGATGAAAATGACGATAAAAAACGACATGAATTGAGAATACTTTTCAGCGAAAAAGATAAAAACCTGCGTAAAGACAGAAAAAACCTCCCCAGCAAGCTGCCAGGAAGGTTTCTTTCGAGCGCCGAAGCGCAAGATTTTAACGTTTGGAGAATTGAGGAGCACGACGAGCGGCTTTCAATCCATATTTTTTACGCTCTTTCATACGGGAATCACGTGTTAGGAATCCAGCTTTTTTCAAGGATCCACGGTATTCAGGATCAGCTTTCAACAAAGCGCGGGAGATACCGTGACGGATTGCTCCAGCTTGTCCGCTGATTCCACCACCATTAGCAAGAACCAAAACGTCGTATTTACCGACAGTTTCTGTCAAAGCCAAAGGTTGTTTAACGATAAGTTTCAAAGTTTCTAGACCGAAATACTCATCTAGATCACGTTTGTTGATAATGATGCGTCCTTCACCCGGTACTAGGCGCACACGCGCTACCGAATGTTTACGACGACCCGTTCCATAATATTGAACTTGTGCCACGAAACGTTCCTCCTTATATTAACCGCGAAGATTCCAAACTTCTGGTTGTTGTGCTAGATGTGGGTGTTCTGCTCCACCGTATACTTTAAGCTTTGTTTTCAAGCTGTCGCCAAGACGGTTCTTAGGAAGCATACCGTGTACGGCAAATTCGATCATACGGTCAGGTTTGCTGTTAAGCAAGTCCTGAGCGGAAGTCACTTTCAAACCACCTTGGTATAAAGAGTGACGGTAGTACATTTTGTTTTGCATTTTTTTACCAGTAAGCTTAATTTGGGAAGCATTGATAACAACTACGAAATCACCAGTATCTACGTGTGGAGTAAACTCCGGTTTGTGCTTACCGCGGATAATGCTAGCAACTTCACTTGCAAGACGGCCAAGTGTTTGGCCTGCAGCGTCAACAATGTACCATTTACGCTCTACTTCATTTGGCTTCGCCATATATGTCGTGCGCATGCTGAATCCTCCTAAAAATATATCTCAAATACATATTTATTATAGTTAACTTACATAAACGATGGATGGTTGTGGCAGCTGCGGATCAGGGGCTGTGGGATAGCCGATCACGAAACGCCAAGTTATATTTTACACGAAATCTAGTGAAGAAGCAAGAAAAGTTTCAAGTTTTTTAATACTCTACTTTCCACAACATTA
Source organism: Paenibacillus sp. WC2504 (assembly GCF_052682475.1). Classification (NCBI taxonomy): domain Bacteria; kingdom Bacillati; phylum Bacillota; class Bacilli; order Caryophanales; family Paenibacillaceae; genus Paenibacillus; species Paenibacillus sp. WC2504. Next base: position 511,833 of record NZ_JBQZFH010000001.1, on the reverse strand, counting down.
ACCCCATCGCTTCGGCAGTTGGCCCTGCTTCAGCCCGGTTTCTGGCCTCAAGAATGCGCTGCATATCGCTGCTAGGTCTCTTACCTTCGCCAATCTGAATTAACGTGCCTACAATGATCCTAACCATGTTATAAAGGAAGCCGTTCCCCGTCACAATGATACGAATCCTTTCAACCTGACCCCCGCCGGTTAACTCATCGGTTTCAAGCACCATACGAGCCTCGTAGAGGGTTCTCACCTTTACTTCCTTATCCGTTCTCACCGTGCAAAACGAAGTGAAATCATGCTCTCCTAGCAAACAAGGGAGCGCCTCTCTCATGGCTTCCACGTTTAAATGCGTAGGGTGATGGTATTCATAATTGCGGTGAAAGACATCAGGGAAGCGCACCGAACGAATCGTGTAACAGTAAGTCTTGCGTTTCGCGGCTTTGCGGGAGTGAAAAGATGGGGGGACCTCCTCCGCCGTATGAGCGACGATGTCCTTGGGTAGTCTAGCGTTTAGGGCTAAACACCAACGTTCCACAGGTATCTTGGAATTCGTGGTAAAATTAATAACTTGCGCTTTGGCGTGAACACCAGCGTCAGTGCGCCCCGAGGAGGCCACTTTCACTTGCTCACCAGTCAACAGATAAACAGCCTGTTCTAACCGCTGCTGGATGGTATCCGCATTGGGTTGAATCTGAAAGCCTGAGTATGCTGTGCCATCATAGCTTATGGTAAACCGTAGATTTCTCAAGGCTTGTTCCTCCATGAGTCATCCTTCCTACCTTATAGGTCAGGTAAAAGACTGCAAAAAAAGGGCTTCACCAGAATCTATGATTCCGTCCACCCTTTCCCATCCGTCTTATGCGCGATCTACTAGCTCTAGGTATACCATTGGTGCTGCGTCACCGCGGCGTGGTCCCAGTTTAAGGATACGAGTGTATCCACCTGGACGCTCGGAGTAACGAGTAGCCAAATCGGAGAAAAGTTTTTGAATCGCATCTTGGTTTTCGTTTGCAGCCTCTCTACGAACAAAAGCAGCAACCTGACGGCGTGCATGAAGATCTCCGCGTTTCGCAAGAGTGATTAACTTCTCAGCGATGGAACGAATTTCTTTTGCTTTTGCTTCTGTAGTTTGAATGCGTTCATGTATGAACAAATCTGTAACCAGATCACGGAACAATGCTTTACGATTACTGGAATCGCGGTTCAACTTCCTGTAGTTCATTGAATTAACCTCCTTCTGACAAGACTATTCCTCGGTACGAAGACCCAAACCAAGCTCTTCGAGCTTTTCTTGAACTTCTTCAAGCGATTTGCGACCTAAGTTCCGAACTTTCATCATGTCTTCTTCTGTTTTGGTAATTAGCTCTTGTACGGTGTTAATCCCTGCACGCTTGAGGCAGTTGTAAGAACGAACAGATAGATCCAGCTCTTCGATAGTCATCTCCAGAACTTTCTCTTTCTTATCTTCTTCTTTCTCCACCATAATCTCAGCATCTTTGGCTTCGTCCGTCAAACCGACGAATAAGTTCAGATGTTCAGTTAAGATTTTGGCGCCCAAGCTTACTGCTTCTTCTGGTCTGATACTTCCATCGGTCCACACTTCGAGGGTCAACTTATCATAGTTCGTCACTTGGCCGACGCGAGTATTCTCGATACTGTAATTTACTCGGGTAATAGGCGTGTAGATCGAATCAATTGGAATGACACCAATTGGTTGTTCTTCATGCTTATTTTTGTCCGATTGGACGTAACCGCGTCCTCTGCCCGCATGAATCCTCATGTGAAGACGCGCATCCGGAGATAAGGTTGCAATATGCAGATCCGGGTTAAGAATCTCCACATCGCTATCACCGCGGATATCTGCCGCAGTAATATTACCTTCTCCTTCTGCATCAATTTCAAGCACTTTCTCCTCATCGGAGTGAATTTTCAACGAAAGTCCTTTAAGATTAAGGATAATTTCCGTTACATCCTCAAGCACGCCAGGAATCGTTGAAAACTCATGCAAAACGCCATCGATTTGGACAGAGGTTACTGCAGCCCCGGGTAAAGAGGACAGTAAAATACGACGTAGTGAGTTACCTAATGTTGTACCATAGCCACGCTCCAAAGGCTCTATGATAAATCTTCCATAAGCGCCGTCTTCACTTAATGCTACGGTTTCTATTTTTGGCTTTTCGATTTCGATCATGAAATGTACCCTCCATTCAATACGTCGTTTCCCTCTGGATACTTCGCTTCAAAATTTCATAGTATGCCTATCCTTCAAACCATTATTCACGTTTTTAAGATAATTATACTACAAAGTAATCCTGAATTATACGCGACGACGTTTTGGAGGACGGCAGCCATTGTGAGGAACCGGAGTCACGTCTTTAATCAGGTTTACTTCAAGACCTGCTGCTTGCAAAGAGCGGATTGCTGCTTCGCGGCCAGCGCCTGGACCTTTAACCATAACTTCAACAGTTTTCAAGCCGTGCTCCATAGCTGCTTTAGCTGCTTTTTCAGCTGCCATTTGTGCCGCAAAAGGAGTACTTTTACGGGAACCTTTGAATCCAAGGTTTCCTGAGGATGCCCAGGAAATTGCGTTGCCATGAGGATCCGTGATCGTTACGATCGTATTGTTAAATGTTGAACGGATGTGTGCAACTCCGGACTCAATATTTTTACGGTCACGACGTTTTGTACGGACTACTTTTTTAGGTTTTGCCATTAGCTCTAACCCCCTTTATTATTTCTTCTTATTAGCTACTGTACGACGAGGACCTTTACGTGTACGAGCATTAGTTTTAGTACGTTGACCACGAACAGGAAGACCACGGCGGTGACGAAGACCACGGTAGGATCCGATTTCGATTAGACGTTTGATGTTTAGGGAAATCTCACGGCGAAGGTCGCCTTCTACTTTAAGGGTTTTGTCAATTACATCACGGATTTTGCTCACTTCATCTTCCGTCAGGTCGCGAACGCGAGTGCTGCCGTCAATACCTGTTGTAGCGATGATTTTCTGAGCAGTTGTAGTGCCGATTCCGAAAATGTAAGTCAACGCGATTACTACTCGTTTGTCACGAGGTAAGTCAACTCCAGCTAAACGTGCCATCTACAGATTGCACCTCCTTTTAACCTTGTTTTTGTTTGTGCTTTGGATTTTCGCAAATTACCATAATGTTACCTTTACGGCGAATAACTTTGCATTTCTCGCAAATCGGTTTAACCGATGGTCTAACTTTCATTTCTAAGCCCTCCTTATCATCGTAAGCAACCATGTTGCGTTTTCTGTTAGAAAACTTGCTTCGTAAGCATACGCCTTGAGAGAGTAACTTACATGTAAGCCGAACATTTATTTAAAGCGGTAGGTTATACGGCCTCTCGTTAAATCATAAGGCGATAATTCTACGGTAACCTTGTCTCCAGGTAAAATGCGGATAAAGTGCATTCTGATTTTACCAGATACATGGGCTAGGATTTTATGACCATTTTCCAATTCAACCTTAAACATTGCATTCGGAAGAGGTTCAATCACTGTACCTTCTACTTCAATTACATCTTCTTTGGCCACAGTCATTCTCCTTTCTCTTGTGCTTCAACTTGCTTGAGTTCAACGAATTTGGCAATTGCGAAGCGCAACTTTCCATTAGTAACACGACCTGTTTCCCTAATGCTTGACTCCACTTCACTACTAATCGTTTCTTGTATTTGAAGATGATTCAGGTTCTTCTTCTTCGGCTGATCGAATTTCCGATGTACGCCGTCTGCAAGCCAGACAAAGCGATCATCGACAATGGCAATCACGACCGCATATTCTCCGGGGTCTCTACCGCGAAGCACCTTTACGATTTGACCCACCTTCGGCATCAACCTATCCATTCATCATCACCTACGATCTAGGCAAGGTTAATATTTCGTAACCAGCAGCCGTTATTGCAACCGTATGTTCAAAATGAGCGCATAATGTACGATCCGCGGTGACAACAGTCCAATCGTCTTCGAGTGTTTGGACGAATCTTTCGCCAACGACCACCATGGGTTCAATGGCTAGGACCATGCCTGGTTTGAGACGGGGACCTTTGTCAGGTACACCGTAATTCGGAATTTGTGGTTCTTCGTGAAGATCCGTTCCGATACCGTGACCGACATACTCTATAACCACGGAGAAGCCTGCGTCTTCAATACAAGTTTGGATTGCATGCGACAACGTGTAGAGTCTAGCATCCGGTTTAGCTTCTGCTATGCCTCGATACAGCGATTCTTCTGTCACGGCTAACAAACGTTTGGCTGTTTCAGATATCTCACCGACAGGATACGTCCAAGCAGAATCTCCATGATAACCTTTATACTGAGCGCCAATATCAACAGAGATAATATCGCCCTCAACCAGCTTTCTTGGACCAGGAATACCATGAACTAATTCTTCGTTGACTGAAGCACAAATGCTTCCAGGAAAACCGTTATAGCCTTTGAAAGATGGAATTGCTCCCTGACTGCGAATGTAATCCTCTGCGATCTGATCAAGTTCTTTCGTTGTAATGTTCGGACGAATTGCCCTTGCCAATAAGCGGTGCGTTTCTGCTACGATACGACCTGCTTCTCGCATAAGGTCTAGTTCAACCTCGGACTTACAAATGATCATTACGCTAGACCTCGTAGTAGTGAACTAATTTGTTCGGTTACCGCATGAATGTCTTGTTCCCCGTTAACCTCACGCAATAATTCCCTCTTTTGGTAGTAATCCAGTAGCGGAGCGGTTTTGTTGATGTACTCATCCAAACGCGTTCCGACTTTCTCTTCCGTATCATCAGATCGTTGGTACAACTCACCTGAACACTTATCGCATACGCCTTCTTGCTTTGGTGTGTTGAAGATTACATGATACGTAGCACCACAGGATTTACAAATTCTTCGGCCGGTTAGTCGTGCGAGCAAAAAGCTGCGATCAACGGAAAGATTGATTACTAATTCAATCTTCTTGCCTAAGGAATCTACAATTTCAGCCAAAGCATCTGCCTGAGCAACAGTTCTCGGGAACCCGTCAAGCAGGAAACCTTTATCGCAGTCCGGTTGAGCAAGACGCTCTCTTACAATACCGTTCGTGATTTCATCAGGAACAAGAAGACCCTTATCCACATAACCTTTGGCTTCAACACCAAGTGGTGTTCCCTGGCTCATCGCCAAGCGAAACGCATCACCAGTTGAAATATGAGGAATTTGAAATTCAGTTACGATCTTTTCAGCTTGCGTACCTTTGCCTGCACCAGGAGGCCCCATAAAAATTACGTTCAACTTTAAATCCTCCCATCGCACTCGGCATTACGAACAGCACAATAGGTGCCGATGTCGCATAATTTGCCCCATCAGAACCTATTTGCTATTTATTGATAAACCCTTTGTAATGCCGTTTAATCAATTGGCTCTCGATTTGTTTCATTGTTTCAAGACCAACGCCTACTACGATAAGTAAAGATGTACCGCCAATCCGAACCGAACTTGGCAAGCCTGCAAGACCTCCAAAAAGCATTGGAAGAATCGAGATTGCTGAGAGAAACAGAGCTCCAGAAAGAGTAATTCTAGTCATTACACGAGTCAGATAAACAGAAGTTGTTTTACCAGGTCTGATCCCCGGTATGTAGCCACCATTTTTCTTCATCTGATCAGCCATTTGAACTGGATTAATTTGTACGAAAGTGTAGAAGTATGTGAAACCGATAATCAACAGTACATACAGAACAATCGCTAACGGAGCAGTCTGGTTAATACTCAAGTTGTTAATAATCCATTCTGCAACGACATTACCTCTCCAATAACTTGCGATCGTTGGAGGGAACATTAATAACGACAGTGCGAAGATAACTGGGATTACACCAGCAGCATTCACTTTAAGTGGAATGTGCGTAGTTTGACCACCATACATTTTACGACCAACTACACGCTTAGCATATTGTACAGGAATCTTACGAACCCCTTGTTGTACAAAGATGACACCAGCAATAATCAGCACAACAACGATAGCAATAATGATCAGTTTTACGATATTCAGGAACAAAGCTCCTTCGGTCGCAAACAGTGACTTGTAGATTTGCTGTATGCTTGTAGGAATCGCCGCGACGATACCTGCAAAGATGATAATGGAAATACCGTTGCCAATCCCAAATTCAGTGATTTGCTCCCCGAGCCACATCAAGAAAGCTGTACCAGCAGTCAATACGATAGCAATCAAAGCAAATGTTGCGATACCTGGATCGATAACGAGCCCGCTATATAAGCGGTTGAACCCGATTGAAAGACCGAATGCTTGCACAATACCTAGGATGATCGTACCGTAGCGAGTAACTTGCGTCATCTTCTTTCTTCCAACATCGCCTTCTTTCGCCCATTGCGCAAAGCGCGGGACTACATCCATGGACAAAAGCTGAACGATGATAGAAGCTGTGATGTAAGGCATAATTCCCATCGCGAAGATGGAGAACTGGAAGAGCGCACCGCCGGAAAACGTGTTAAGCAAACCAAAGACATCGCTCTGATTCGCTTGGTCTTGAAGTTTAAGAACATCTGTATTTATATTAGGCACCGGAATGAACGCACCTAAGCGGTAGACGATTAACAAGATGAGTGTAAATACAATCCTTCTACGCAAATCCTCTACCTTGAAGATGTTGGCTATGGTACTGAACATTAAATCACCTCGGTTTGACCGCCGGCAGCTTGGATTTTCTCAATCGCTGATTGAGAGAACTTATTCGCTTTAACGGTTAATTTTACTGTGATTTCACCGTTTCCTAAAATCTTGATGCCGTCTTTAGGAGCTTTAACAATACCAGACTCCATCAAAACTTCTGGAGTAACTTCGGTACCAGCTGCGAAATTGTTCAAATCTTCAAGGTTCACGATTGCGTACTCCGTACGGAAACGGTTCGTGAAACCACGTTTAGGTAAACGACGGTATAATGGATTTTGTCCACCCTCGAATCCAGGACGAACGCCACCACCGGAACGTGCGTTTTGACCTTTGTGTCCGCGAGTTGATGTTTTACCCATACCACTACTTGTTCCACGTCCAACACGTTTGCGAGTTTGACGAGCGCCTGTAGCAGAACTTAGTTCATGTAACTTCATCGTTGTACACCTCCTCTAGATCTTAATATCGTGCAATTATGCTTCGATTTCTTTAACTTCTACCAAATGGCTCACTTGATTAACCATACCTCTGATTGCTGCGTTATCTTGGTGAAGAACAGTTTGGTGCAGCTTGCGCAGACCAAGAGTTTTCACAGTAACACGTTGCGTTTCAGGGCGGCCAATCAGGCTGCGTTTTAGGGTAATTTGTAGTTGTTTCGCCATGTTTACCCCTCCTAACCTAGTAACTCTTGAACAGTTTTACCACGAAGCTTTGCAACTTCTTCCGCTTTTTTCAAACGGCTTAAGCCTTCAAGCGTTGCGTTAACCATGTTCATAGAGTTCGATGAACCCAGGGATTTTGTCAAAATATCGCCGATACCAGCAAGTTCAAGTACTGCACGAACTGGTCCACCTGCGATAACTCCTGTACCTTGGGAAGCTGGTTTAAGCAGAACGCGTCCTGCTCCAAACTTACCAGTTACAAGGTGAGGAATAGAAGTGCCTACGATTGGAACATGAATCAAGTTCTTTTTCGCATCTTCAATTCCTTTGCGGATTGCATCAGGAACTTCGGAAGCTTTACCGATTCCTGCGCCAACCCAGCCATTGCCATCGCCAACGACAACAAGTGCGCTGAAGCTGAAACGACGTCCGCCTTTTACTACTTTAGCTACGCGATTAATATTAACAACTTTTTCTGTTAGCTCTAAAGTATTAGGATCTACACGCAAGTCTTTTACCTCCTTATATATCTATTTCCTAGAATTCTAGTCCAGCTTCACGAGCTGCGTCAGCCAATGCTTGCACACGTCCATGATAAAGGTATCCACCGCGGTCAAATACCACTTGGTTTACACCTTTTTCTTTCGCACGTGCTGCGATCAATGCGCCAACTTTACGAGCAGCTTCTACGTTACCACCGTTACCGATATCACTTTTCAGATCTTTATCTTGAGTGGATGCTGCAGCAATTGTAACACCAGTAGTGTCATCAATCAGTTGTGCATACATGTGTTTGGAAGAACGGAAAATGTTCAAACGTGGGCGAGCAGTAGTACCTTCAATTTTCTTACGAACGCGAAGGTGTCTTTTCAAACGTGCTTTGTTTTTATCGCCTTTAGTAATCATCTATACTTACACTCCTTTCATCACTTATGATGCGAGGCTTATGCTTAGATAGCAAGCTTTCTCACGAAAGCTCTTAGCTATTACCCGCGATCTTACGATCTTATTTCTTCTTACCAGCTTTACCTTCTTTACGAAGAATACGCTCGCCTTCATACTTGATACCTTTACCTTTATACGGCTCAGGCTCACGTACTGCACGAACTTTAGCTGCCATAGCACCAACGAGTTCTTTATCAATTCCGCGAACGATAATTTTAGTGTTTGAAGGAACTTCAAACTCAATACCGCCCTCTGGAGTGATTTCAACTGGGTGAGAGTACCCTACGTTAAGAACCAGTTTGTCACCGCTTTTGTTAGCACGGTAACCTACACCTACTAGATCCAAAGATTTCGCGAAACCTTCCGTTACACCACTTACCATGTTGGCAACAACACTGCGTGTTGTACCATGCAAAGCACGGTGGAGCTTATTGTCGGAAGGGCGCTCAACGGAAATCTCGTTTTCTAGAACACTTACTTTCATATCTTTATGAAGTTCACGGGACAAAGAACCTTTAGGACCTTTAACCGTGATTTGAGTATTCTCTAGTGTTACATTTACACCACTTGGAATGGTGATTGGTTTGCGACCAATACGAGACATGTTTGCACCTCCATTCAATTACAATTGTATTACCAAACGTAGCAGATAACCTCTCCGCCAGCTTTGGATTGACGAGCATCTTTATCCGTCATAACTCCTTTAGATGTGGAGATGATGGCAATCCCTAATCCGCCCAATACACGAGGGATTTCTTGTGATTTTGTGTAAACGCGTAGTCCTGGTTTGGAGATTCTCTTCAAACCGGAGATAACACGCTCATTGTTTGAACCGTATTTCAGGAACAAACGAATGATACCTTGTTTGCTATCTTCAACGTACTCAGCATCACGGATAAATCCTTCTTTTTTAAGGATTTCAGCGATTTCCCTTTTCACTTTTGATGCAGGGATTTCAACTGTCTCATGACGTACGATATTCGCATTACGAATGCGAGTTAGCATATCTGCAATTGGATCTGACATGACCATTTGTGTAAACCTCCTTCCCGAAAATAGGGTGATTACCAGCTTGCTTTTTTCACGCCTGGAATCTGACCTTTGTGTGCTAATTCGCGGAAACAAATCCGACAAATTTTGAACTTGCGAAGCACTGAATGCGGACGTCCGCAGCGCTCACAACGTGTGTATGCTTGCACTTTAAACTTCGGGGTACGTTGTTGTTTGACTTTCATCGAAGTTTTTGCCACTTAATATAACACCTCCTGATAGGTACGACCTGGAACCTATTTAACGAAAGGCGCTCCGAGTTGTGTTAAAAGCTCGCGAGCTTCCTCGTCGGACTTAGCCGTTGTTACGATAACGATATCCATACCACGAACTTTATCAACCTTATCATACTCAATTTCAGGGAAAATGAGTTGTTCTTTCAAACCAAGCGTGTAGTTCCCACGGCCATCAAAAGCCTTGTTGGAAATACCGCGGAAGTCACGTACACGTGGAAGTGATACGTTGAAAAGTTTATCCAAGAAATGATACATGCGCTCGCCGCGAAGTGTAACCTTCACACCGATTGGCATGTTCTCACGAAGTTTGAAACCCGCGATTGCTTTTTTGGATTTAGTTACAACTGGTTTTTGACCAGCGATTTTTTGAAGATCTTCTACTGCAGTATCAAGCACTTTGGAATTCGATACAGCCTCACCAACACCCATGTTGATAACGATTTTCTCGATTTTAGGAACTTGCATAACTGTTGAGTAGTTAAACTTTTGAATTAACGCTGGAGTAATTTCGTTCAAATAACGATCTTTCATTCTTACTGCCATGACTCAATTGCCTCCTTTCCATGCTTGTTTGTATTAGTCGATAACTTCGCCGGATTTTTTCGCGATACGAACTTTCGTTCCGTTATCCAATACTTTGTATCCTACGCGAGTAGGTTTGCCGCTCTTAGGATCAATCAGCATCACGTTAGAAACGTGGATTGCAGCTTCTTGATTCAAGATACCGCCTTGTGGGTTTTGTTGGGATGGTTTCGCATGTTTCTTAACCATGTTTACACCTTCAACCAGTACACGGTTTTGACGAGGATAAGCAGCGATTACACGGCCCTTCTTACCTTTGTCTTTACCAGTGATTACAAAAACCGTATCGTCTTTTTTCACGTGCAGTTTATTGTTATGAGATTCTAATCTCTTTTTAGTTCTTGGCATTAGCTTCTACACCTCCTGAGGTTTCCCGTAAGGAAAACAGACTAACTGTTCTTAGATAACTTCTGGAGCCAAGGATACGATCTTCATGAAGTCTCTGTCACGAAGTTCGCGTGCAACTGGTCCAAAGATACGTGTACCACGTGGACTTTTATCTTCTTTCACGATAACAGCCGCATTCTCATCAAATGAGATATATGATCCGTCTTTACGGCGAGCACCGCTCTTCGTACGAACGATAACTGCTTTAACAACGTCACCTTTTTTGACAACGCCACCAGGTGTTGCTTCTTTTACTGAACATACGATCAAATCACCAATGTGACCAACGCGACGACCAGTACCACCCAAAACACGGATACACATCAATTGCTTAGCACCGGAGTTGTCAGCGACAGCCAAACGAGTAAATGGTTGAATCATCGTATTCCCTCCTTTCGGGGTTCATATCTAGATTATTAGATAACAACTGCAACTTCAAGAACTTCAACAAGTCTCCAAGATTTATCTTTGGACAATGGTCTAGTTTCGGAAATTTTCACAGTGTCACCGATTTTAGCTTGATTGTTTTCATCATGAGCTTTGAATTTCTTCGTATATTTGATTCTCTTGTGGTAGAGATCATGTTTTTTGTAAGTTTCAACAGCAACAACAATGGTTTTATCCATTTTATCGCTGACAACTTTACCGATCAGAACTTTACGATCGTTACGTTCAGCCATCTAAGGAAGCCTCCCTTCTAGATTTGGTTACCCAATACCCAATTCTCTTTCACGCAAAATAGTCTTGGCACGAGCGATCTCTTTACGCAAATCACGAATTTGAGTCGGATTGTCCAATTGACCAGTAGCTAGTTGAAAACGGAGGTTAAAGAGTTCTTCTTTAAAACCATTAACTTTTTGCTCGATTTCAGCAGTGGTTAAGTTCCGGAATTCACTACCCTTCATTTGCTTCACCGCCTACTTCTTCTCTTTTCACGAACTTCGTTTTGATTGGAAGCTTGTGAGCAGCAAGACGCATCGCTTCGCGAGCGACCTCTTCACTAACACCAGCAAGTTCAAACAAAATTTTGCCCGGTTTTACTACGGAAACCCATTTCTCCACGTTACCTTTACCGCTACCCATACGAACTTCAAGCGGTTTTTGTGTAACTGGTTTAGCTGGGAAAATTTTAATCCAAACTTTACCGCCACGTTTGATATAACGTGTCATGGCAATACGAGCTGCTTCGATTTGACGGTTGGTTACCCAAGCCGGTTCAACTGCTTGCAGACCATATTCGCCAAAAGCTACTTCCGTTCCGCCTTTAGCGCGACCTTTCATGCTACCGCGGTGTTCTTTACGGTGTTTTACACGTTTAGGTACTAACATGATTTAATTTCCTCCTTCCGGCTGAGCCTTTTTCTTAGCTGTCGGAAGCACTTCTCCACGATAGATCCATACTTTTACACCAATACGTCCGTAAGTAGTGTGCGCTTCTGCAGTACCGTAGTCGATATCAGCACGAAGCGTATGAAGTGGAACAGTTCCTTCGCTATATCCTTCCGTACGAGCGATCTCAGCGCCGCCAAGACGTCCGCTAGTTGCTACTTTGATACCTTTTGCTCCGGATCTCATTGTTCTTTGCATAGCTTGTTTCATTGCACGACGGAAAGAAACACGACGCTCCAATTGAAGTGCAACTGCTTCAGCTACTAGGATAGCATCAAGGTCAGGGCTTTTGATTTCAGAAATGTTGATGTGAACTTTTTTATTGGACAAGCCAGCGATGTAGTTGCGAATAACTTCAACTTCAGCTCCGCCTTTACCAATAACCATTCCTGGTTTTGCAGTATGAATCGTTACGTTCACACGGTTAGCCGCGCGCTCGATGTCGATGTGGGAAACTGCAGAATCTTTAAGTTTATTTTTTAAGTATTCGCGGATTTTGACGTCTTCAAGCAACAGAGTTCCGAAATCTTTCTCTGCAAACCATTTGGACTCCCAATCACGAATAATACCAATTCTTAGGCCTACCGGGTTGACTTTCTGACCCACACGTTATCCCTCCTTATTTCTCAGATACCACGATTGTAATGTGGCTGGTACGTTTTTTGATCGCGCTAGCGCGGCCCATTGCACGTTGTTGGAACCTTTTCATTGTTGGTCCTTGGTTAACAAACGTCTCAGAAACCACTAGCTTATTAGGATCTAATGAGTAGTTATGCTCTGCATTGGCAATTGCGGAGTTTAGAAGTTTCTCCAGGATTGGAGAAGCTGCTTTAGGTGTATGACGCAGAATCGCGATCGCTTCACCTACCGCTTTTCCCCGAATCAAGTCAACAACTAGCTTTGCTTTACGAGGAGCAATCCGAGCGTGGTTCAATATTGCTTTAGCTTGCATGGTAGTACCTCCTCTCGGTTAAAAATTGAAATTAACGTTTACCGGTTTTCTTATCGTCATCGTGACCTTTGTAAGTACGTGTTGGAGCAAATTCACCAAGCTTATGTCCAACCATATCTTCTGTTACGTATACAGGCACGTGTTTTCTTCCATCGTACACTCCGAAAGTGTGACCAACGAATTGCGGGTAAATCGTAGAACGACGGGACCACGTTTTGATAACCAACTTTTTGCTGGATGTGTTCAAGTCTTCTACTTTTTTCAGTAAGTATCCATCGATAAATGGACCTTTCTTTAAGCTGCGACCCATGGGTGTTCCTCCCTTCCTTGAACCTCAAGAAAATTCATATATCCTAGATTACTTCGTACGACGACGTACAATGTATTTATCGGATGCTTTACCTTTTTTACGAGTTTTGAAACCAAGCGTCGGTTTACCCCATGGAGACATAGGTGATTTACGTCCGATTGGTGCGCGTCCTTCACCACCACCGTGTGGGTGATCATTCGGGTTCATTACAACCCCACGAACTTGAGGACGATTGCCTTTCCAACGATTACGTCCTGCTTTACCGATTTTCACGAGTTCGTGATCTTCGTTACCAACAGAACCTACAGTTGCGCGGCAAACTTTAAGAACTTTACGAACTTCACCAGAGGATAGGCGAATTGTTACATAAGTTTCTTCTTTACCAAGAAGTTGAGCTTCCGTACCAGCAGCGCGCACTAGTTGTGCACCTTTACCAGGCTTCAACTCGATGTTGTGGATAACTGTACCTACTGGAATGTTTTCCAAAGGAAGAGCGTTACCGATTTTGATGTCGGATTGTGGTCCGGATACGATACGATCGTCCACTTTAAGACCTTTAGGAGCGATGATGTATCTTTTCTCACCATCAGCATAATGGATCAATGCGATGTTTGCGGAACGGTTAGGATCGTACTCAATTGTAGCAACGCGTCCTGGTATTCCATCTTTAGTACGTTTGAAATCGATAATACGGTATTTACGTTTGTGTCCGCCGCCATGGTGACGAACTGTAATTTTACCTTGGTTATTACGACCAGCATGCTTGAACAAAGGAGCAAGCAATGATTTCTCCGGTGTTGATGTTGTGATTTCTTCAAAAGTAGAAACCGACATCGCACGACGAGCTGGTGAGGTTGGTTTATATTTTTTAATTGGCACTCTGATTTCCTCCTTACTTTAAGAAATGGTTTATACCGATTCAAAGAATTCCAATTCTTTGCTTTCTGCGCTTAGGGACACGATAGCTTTCTTCCAGATGGAAGTGTAACCAGAGTGACGACCATAACGTTTTGGCTTAGCTGGCATTCTAAGTGTGTTTACATTTGTAACTTTCACTTTGAAGATTGCTTCGATGGCTTGTTTGATTTCTGTTTTGTTAGCGCGAAGATCCACTTCGAAAACATACTTTTTGTTAGCCATTAGGTCGCTTGTACGCTCAGTGATGATCGGGCGCTTGATAATGTCGCGTGGATTTTTCATTGTGCAAGCACCTCCTCAACTTTCTGTACAGCTTCTTGCGTAATGATCAATTTGTCATACAACATGACATCACGAACATTTACGCCATTAGCAGCAACGAATTTCACACCTGGGATGTTACGAGCAGACAAAGCTACGTTGGAGTCGTTATCTACGCCTACAACCAATACTTTGCGATCAACTTTCAGGTTGTTCAAGATTGCTACAAATTCTTTCGTTTTAGGAGCATTCAATTGAAGTTGATCCAATACGATCAAGTTGTTATCAAGAACTTTCGAGGACAAAGCGGATTTGATCGCTAAGCGACGAACTTTTCTTGGCAATTTGAAACCATAGCTACGAGGAGTTGGTCCGAATACGGTACCGCCGCCTTTCCACTGTGGAGCGCGGATACTACCTTGACGAGCACGGCCTGTTCCTTTTTGTTTCCAAGGTTTACGACCACCGCCGCGAACTTCCGAACGACCTTTTGTTTTGTGAGTTCCTTGACGCACAGCTGCTTGTTGCAAAAGAACAGCTTCGTGAATCGCATGAACGTGAGGCTCAATTCCGAAAACAACGTCAGACAGTTCAACTTCTCCTACCTGAGCACCTGTTACATTATATAAAGCTACTTTTGGCATCTGTCTTCCTCCTTTCTTACTTTTTAACAGCAGACTTCACGCTAACGTAGCTGTTTTTAGGACCCGGAATGGAACCTTTAACTAGCAATACATTACGCTCAGCATCTACTTTAATGATTTGAAGATTTTGTAAAGTTACAGTCTCGTTACCCATGTGTCCTGGCAACTTTTTACCTTTTGGAACGCGGTTCGCTTGAATGGAACCCATCGAACCTGGTCCGCGGTGGTAACGGGAGCCGTGAGCCATAGGGCCTGTTGACTGGTTATGTCTTTTGATATTACCTTGGAAACCTTTACCTTTGGAAGTACCCGTTACATCAACGAATTCGCCCTCTGTGAACAGATCTGCTTTCAATTCTTGGCCAACTTCATAGTCACCCAATTGAATGCCGCGAATTTCTTTAACGTAGCGCTTAGGCGTTGCCCCTGCTTTTTTCGCATGGCCAAGCTCTGGTTTAATGATACGGCTAGCTTTCACATCATCAAAACCGATTTGGATTGACTCATATCCGTCGTTATCCACATCTTTCTTTTGAAGAACCACACATGGTCCCGCTTGAATGACAGTTACCGGAACTACATTACCCTCCGGAGTAAACAACTGAGTCATCCCTAGTTTTTTTCCTAAGATACCTTTCATCGTTGACACCTCTTTTCCTTCCTAAACGTTCATTCTATAGTTGTTTTACAGTTTGATCTCGATGTCTACGCCAGACGGTAAGTCCAAACGCATTAGAGCATCAACTGTTTGTGGTGTTGGATTCACAATATCGATTAGACGCTTATGCGTACGCATTTCGAATTGCTCACGCGAATCCTTGTACTTGTGTACCGCACGAAGAATCGTGATGATTTGCTTCTCTGTCGGAAGCGGAATCGGACCGGATACACCTGCACCGGAACGCTTGGCAGTTTCCACGATTTTCTCAGCTGATTGATCAATGATTCTGTGATCATAAGCTTTCAAACGGATACGAATTTTTTGCTTTGCCATATAAGTCCCTCCTTCTATCGCCCAATTTAGTATCGGACATACTCCGCGAAAATTCTCCAACAACCTTTCCCATGGCAAAGGGTCCGGGTGTGTCGGCAACCTTTCGCATCATCGCAACGTCACAGACCAACGTTTTATATTATATAAAATTCAAAAAGGAAATGCAAGCAAAACTTTAGGCATTCGCATAAAAAAACACTCATCGCCTAAACGATGAGTGTTTCTTCTATAAAAAGGAATTACTTTTGAATCGTAGCAACCGCGCCCGCACCAACAGTACGTCCGCCTTCACGAATCGCGAAACGAGTTCCTTCTTCGATAGCGATTGGGTTGATCAGTTCAACTGTAACTGTGATGTTATCACCTGGCATAACCATTTCAGTACCTTCTGGAAGGTTGATGATACCTGTTACGTCAGTTGTACGGAAGTAGAACTGTGGACGGTAACCAGTGAAGAAAGGCTTGTGACGGCCACCCTCTTCTTTAGTTAGTACGTAGATTTGAGCTGTGAAGTTCGTGTGTGGTTTAACAGAACCTGGTTTCGCAAGTACTTGTCCACGCTCGATATCTTTACGGTCAACACCACGAAGAAGGGCACCGATGTTGTCACCAGCTTGAGCGGAGTCAAGCAATTTGCGGAACATCTCTACGCCTGTTACTACGCATTTGCGAGTTTCTTCAGCGATACCAACGATTTCAACTTCTTCTTGAACTTTAACAGTTCCACGCTCAACACGGCCAGTAGCAACTGTTCCACGACCAGTGATGGAGAATACATCCTCAACAGGCATAAGGAACGGTTTGTCAGTTTGACGCTCTGGAGTTGGGATATAAGTGTCAACTTGTTCAAACAACTCAACAATTTTATCAGCCCATGCGCCATCTGGGTTTTGAAGAGCTTCACGAGCAGCACCGCGGATGATTGGAGTATCATCGCCTGGGAACTCGTATTCGTTAAGAAGGTCGCGAACTTCCATCTCAACCAATTCAAGCAACTCTTCGTCTTCAACCATGTCACATTTGTTAAGGAATACTACGATGTAAGGTACGCCTACTTGACGGGAAAGAAGGATGTGCTCACGAGTTTGCGGCATAGGGCCGTCAGCTGCGGATACAACCAAGATCGCTCCGTCCATTTGAGCAGCACCAGTGATCATGTTTTTAACATAGTCAGCATGTCCTGGGCAGTCAACGTGTGCGTAGTGACGGTTAGGAGTTTCGTACTCAACGTGAGCTGTGGAGATTGTGATACCGCGCTCGCGCTCTTCTGGTGCTTTATCGATTTGGTCGAAAGCTACTGCAGCTCCACCGTATCTTTTGGACAATACAGTTGTGATAGCAGCTGTCAAAGTTGTTTTACCATGGTCAACGTGACCGATAGTACCGATGTTAACATGCGGTTTATTACGTTCAAATTTAGCCTTTGCCATTTTAAACGATTCCTCCTTAGAGTAACTATTAGTTTTATATTAAGCGCCTTTGCCTTTTGCAATGATTTCTTCTGCAATGGACTTAGGTACTTCTTCATAATGTGAAAGTTCCATGGAGTAAACACCACGGCCTTGTGTTCTCGAACGAAGTGTTGTGGAATATCCAAACATTTCGGAAAGAGGTACCTTAGCACGGATGATTTGAGCGCCATGACGGTTATCCATACCTTCAATACGTCCACGACGGGAGTTAAGGTCACCCATAACATCGCCCATGTACTCTTCTGGCACAGTAACTTCAACCTTCATGATTGGTTCAAGAAGAACCGGTTTACATTTTTCTTTCGCAGCTTTAAGTGCCATGGAACCCGCGATTTTGAACGCCATTTCATTGGAGTCAACATCATGGTAAGATCCATCAACAACTGTGGCTTTGATGTCCACAAGCGGGAATCCTGCGATTACACCGTTTTTCATGGACTCTTCGATACCAGCTTGAATAGGTGCGATGTATTCTCTTGGAATAGATCCGCCCACTACTTTGCTTTCGAAAATGAAACCTGCACCCGCTTCTTGAGGTTCGAACTCAACCCAACAATGTCCGTATTGACCACGACCACCGGATTGACGAACGAATTTACCTTCAACTTTAGCCGCAGCGCGGAATGTTTCACGATAAGCAACTTGTGGTTTACCTACGTTGGTTTCTACTTTGAACTCGCGAAGCATACGGTCAACGAGGATCTCAAGGTGAAGCTCACCCATACCTGCGATGATCGTTTGTCCTGTTTCTTCGTCTGTGGAAGCACGGAAAGTCGGATCTTCTTCAGCAAGCTTTTGCAATGCGATACCCATTTTATCTTGATCGGCTTTCGTCTTCGGTTCAACAGCAAGCTGGATAACCGGTTCAGGGAAGACCATTTTCTCAAGAATAACTGGGTTTTTCTCATCACATAGTGTATCACCAGTCGTTGTATCTTTCAATCCAACGGCTGCGGCGATGTCACCAGCGTATACAATGCTGATCTCTTGACGGCTGTTCGCATGCATTTGCAGGATACGGCCAACACGCTCACGTTTGCCTTTAGTCGCGTTAACGACATAGGAACCGGAGTTCAAGGTACCAGAGTATACACGGAAGAATGTAAGACGACCAACGAAAGGATCTGTCATGATTTTGAATGCAAGCGCTGAGAACGGTTGATCGTCAGCAGACTTACGAGTCACTTCAGTACCATCGTCAAGTACACCTTTAATGTCAGGTACATCAAGTGGGGATGGCAGGTAGTTAATAACTGCATCCAACATCAATTGAACACCCTTGTTTCTGTAAGAAGACCCTACGATAACTGGGAAGATTTTCACTTCGCAGACACCTTTACGTAGAGCTGCTTTGATCTCGTCGATAGTCAGTTCTTCACCTTCGAGATATTTCATTGTAAGCTCTTCATCAAGCTCAGCAACTTTCTCGATTAGTTCCAAACGAAGTTCTGCAACTTGATCTTTGAACTCAGCAGGAATTTCAACTTTCTCGATATCCTTGCCAAGATCGTCTTTGTACATATACGCCACTTCTTCAACCAAATCAATGATACCTTTGAAATCACTCTCAGCACCGATTGGAAGTTGAATAGCAACAGCATTTGCACCAAGTTTTTGACGCATGGAATCAACTACTTGCAGGAAGTCTGCACCGATGATATCCATTTTGTTTACGTAAGCAATACGAGGAACGTTGTATTTATCAGCTTGTCTCCAAACCGTTTCCGATTGAGGCTCAACGCCCTCTTTCGCACTAAATACACCAACTGCTCCATCCAACACACGAAGGGAACGCTCTACCTCAACGGTAAAGTCAACGTGCCCCGGGGTATCGATAATATTGATGCGGTGACCTTCCCATTGCGCAGTTGTAGCGGCGGAAGTAATCGTGATTCCGCGCTCTTGTTCTTGCTCCATCCAGTCCATCGTAGCAGCACCTTCGTGCACCTCTCCGATTTTGTGAACTTTACCAGTGTAGTACAGAATGCGCTCTGTAGTAGTTGTCTTACCAGCATCAATATGAGCCATGATCCCGATATTACGTGTGTTTTTTAAGGAGAACTCTCTAGCCATAGGTCGTTATGTCTCCTTTCTATAATCTGTTTTAATATTCTACCAACGATAGTGAGCGAACGCTTTGTTAGCTTCAGCCATCTTGTGTGTATCTTCACGTTTCTTAACGGAAGAACCTGTGCTATTGCTAGCATCGATAATTTCATAAGCCAATCTTTCTTCCATCGTCTTCTCACCGCGAAGACGGGAATAGTTGACCAACCAACGCAAACCAAGTGTCGTACGACGCTCTGGTTTAACTTCGATCGGCACTTGATAGTTCGCTCCACCTACGCGGCGAGCTTTAACTTCAAGAACTGGCATGATGTTTTTGATAGCAGCTTCGAACACTTCCATCGGCTCTTTACCTGTACGATCTTTCACGAGGTTAAAAGCGTTATATAGAATGGACTGTGCTACCCCTCTTTTTCCATCGATCATAATACGATTGATAAGACGAGTAACAAGTTTGCTATTATAAATCGGATCTGGCAATACGTCTCTGCGAGTAACTGGACCTTTACGAGGCATAGTTATCCCCCTTTCTTATAAGAATCATCCCTGATTATTATTTCTTATTTTTTTACTTTCGGACGTTTAGTACCGTATTTGGAACGGGATTGCTTACGGTTGTTAACACCGGAAGTATCCAGCGCGCCACGCACGATGTGATAACGTACCCCTGGAAGATCTTTAATTCTACCTCCACGGATCAATACAACGCTGTGCTCTTGCAGGTTGTGACCGATACCTGGAATGTATGCTGTCACCTCTACACGGTTCGTTAAACGAACACGAGCATATTTACGAAGTGCGGAGTTAGGCTTCTTAGGAGTCATAGTACCTACACGCGTGCAGACACCACGTTTTTGAGGTGCACTCAAATCCGTTGCTTCTCTTTTCAAAGCGTTAAAACCTTTTTGCAAAGCTGGTGATTTAGACTTATCCACCTTCGCTTGACGACCTTTACGTACTAGTTGGTTAATTGTTGGCATATCGCCACCTCCTCCCTACATTCATAACATGATAAACTTCTTGCAAGCCCACAGATCCAGGCGAGTCATAAATGAGCAAAGAGAAAGTCTTTGCCAAGGGCAGCAGCAAAAAGTCACGAAAACTTATGTACGCTATCCCACTAACAAAAACGTCTTGAGCGTTTATTCATTTACAACAGCTGCTACCGCAGCTCCAACTTCAATTCCACATGCTTTACCTAGCATCTTCATAGAATCTACGTAGGTTATTGGCACACCCTTTTGATTACAGAGAGCTACCAGCTTTATCGTCAATCGCGGATCTGCATCTTTAGAAACAAAAACTTCAACAGCCCTGTCTTGCTCGACCGTCTTAGTGACTTTCTTCGTCCCTACACTTATATTCTTCGCCTGTTTGACTTTATCATAAGACATAAGGCACCCCCTCCAGAGAAAGGAAAGAATATCAACTTAGGCACACTACGATATATTAGCATTTTGGTGTTCCAGTGTCAAGGAAGAACTTCTTATCTTTTGACATAATCATAGATTCCCAAGAAAAACCAAGAGGGACAGCACATGTGGCCATCCCTCTCAGATGAATAGTCGTTATTCAACGGCTACTGTTTCTTTTTCGAGATCCTCATCTTGCACGAGCACTTCGTTAGGATCCGTAATACGGATGTTCCGGTAACGAGGCATACCCGTTCCTGCAGGAATGAGTTTACCGATAATAACGTTCTCTTTCAGACCAAGCAATTGGTCGACCTTACCTTTGATAGCTGCATCCGTCAAGACACGAGTTGTTTCTTGGAAGGACGCCGCAGACAAGAAGGAATCAGTTTCAAGAGACGCTTTGGTGATACCGAGCAAGATAGGTCTTGCAACGGCTGGCTCATTGCCGGCGAACAAGGCTACTTTGTTGGCTGCTTCATATTCATGAATGTCTACGAAGGAACCTGGAAGCAGAGTTGTGTCTCCAGCATCAACGATGCGGATTTTCCGCAACATTTGACGAACCATAACTTCAATATGCTTATCGTTAATTTCTACCCCTTGGTTACGGTAAACACGTTGAACCTCTTGCAGAATGTAGTTCTGCACGCCGCGGATACCTTTGATGCGAAGCATTTCTTTCGGATCGATAGATCCGTCTGTCAGCTCGTCTCCGGCTTCCACTTGTTGGTTCAGGGATACACGTACGCGGGAACCGTAAGGAACTGCATATACCTTGGATTCCGCTTCACCTTGGACTTCAATTTCACGACGATCTTTGGCTTCGCGGATTTCTTTGACGACACCGTCGATCTCGGAAATGATCGCTTGACCTTTCGGATTCCGAGCTTCGAAAAGCTCTTGAATACGCGGCAAACCTTGCGTAATATCGTCTCCGGCAACACCACCGGTATGGAACGTACGCATTGTCAACTGTGTTCCTGGCTCACCGATGGATTGAGCGGCAATAATACCTACAGCCTCACCGATCTCAACGAATTGGCCAGTCGCCAAGTTGCGTCCATAACATTTCTTACAAACGCCGTGGTTCGTACGGCAGCTAAGAACGGAACGAATTTGAAGTCTTTCAATGCCAGCATCGATAATCGCATCCGCAATTTCAGACTCGATCAATTCGTTGCGTTGAACGATAACTTCGCCTGTTTGTGGATTACGAACCGTTTCAAATGCATAGCGACCTTCAATACGGTCGTAGAGATCCTCAATAACCTCTTTACCGTCTTGGATTTTGCTAACCATGAAACCTTTATCCGTACCGCAATCGTCCTCACGAACGATAACGTCCTGCGCTACGTCTACGAGACGACGAGTCAAGTAACCGGAGTCAGCTGTACGAAGCGCTGTATCGGCAAGACCTTTACGCGCACCGTGCGTGGAGATAAAGTACTCCAAGATTGTCAGACCTTCACGGAAGTTCGATTTAATCGGCAACTCCATAATTTTACCGGATGGATTCGCCATCAAACCACGCATACCGCCAAGCTGTGTAATCTGTGATTTGTTACCCCGTGCTTTGGACTCAACCATCATAGAAATGGAGTTGTATTTATCAAGGGATTTCATCAGAATATCTGTGATTTCATCCTTCGCTTTACTCCAGATCGCGATAACACGGTCATAACGCTCTTCATCCGTAATCAAACCGCGGCGGTATTGGTTCGTTACTACGCGTACTTTCTCTTCACAATCTTTAAGAATTCCTTCTTTTTCAGTCGGAACAACTACGTCAGAGACAGCTACGGTAATACCCGCTTTAGTGGAATACGTGAATCCAAGCTCTTTAATTTTATCAAGGATCATCGATGTTTGCGTCGTGTGGTATTTACGGAAACACTCAGCAATGATGGAGCCAAGGTATTCCTTACCAACCGCTTTATTCTCAGGACGCTCAAGCATGATGGCTCTTAGATCAGCACCTTTGTCAAATACAAAGTGAGAATCCGGAATACCATTCAGCAAGTTCGTTTTGGTAGGCTCATTGATGAACGGGAAATCACTTGGATAGATTTCGTTCATAATGATTTTACCGATTGTCGTAATCAACATCGCATTTTGTTGTTTTTCGGTAAAGCTAGTTTTGTTCAACGCTTTAGCCGGAATCGCAACACGTGCATGCAACGCCATTTTGCCCGATTGGTAGGACGAGATTGCTTCATGTACAGTTCTAATGATAGAACCAGCACCTTTAGCAAATTTGTTATCCGTTGTTAAATAGAAGCTTCCAAGAACCATATCCTGTGAAGGCGTAACAACCGGTTTACCGTCTTTCGGGTTCAAAATGTTACCTGATGCCAGCATTAGCAGACGAGCTTCAGCTTGAGCTTCAGATGACAATGGAACGTGGACCGCCATTTGGTCACCGTCGAAGTCAGCGTTATACGCTGTACATACTAGCGGATGCAGCTTGATGGCACGACCTTCAACGAGAATCGGCTCGAACGCCTGAATCCCGAGTCTGTGCAGTGTGGGGGCACGGTTCAGAAGAACCGGGTGCTCCTTAATGACTTCTTCAAGAACATCCCATACATCTGGACTTACGCGCTCGACTTTACGCTTCGCACTCTTAATGTTATGGGCCAACCCTTTATTCACAAGCTCCTTCATTACGAAAGGCTTGAATAATTCAAGCGCCATTTCCTTCGGAAGACCACATTGGTACATCTTCAGGTTAGGACCTACTACGATAACGGAACGACCGGAGTAGTCAACACGTTTACCGAGCAAGTTTTGACGGAAACGCCCTTGTTTACCTTTCAGCATGTGGCTGAGGGATTTCAATGGACGGTTACCAGGACCCGTTACTGGACGGCCGCGACGACCGTTGTCGATAAGAGCATCTACTGCTTCTTGCAGCATGCGCTTCTCATTTTGAACGATGATGTCCGGTGCCCCTAGGTCGAGCAATCTTTTGAGACGGTTGTTACGATTGATAACTCGGCGATAGAGATCATTCAAGTCGGAAGTCGCGAAGCGTCCTCCGTCAAGCTGTACCATCGGACGAAGCTCCGGCGGGATGACAGGAAGTACATCTAGAATCATCCAACCTGGAAGGTTCTTCGAGTTACGGAAAGCTTCCATAACTTCCAAGCGCTTGATCGCACGATTACGTCGTTGACCTTGCGCTGTTTTCAATTCTTCTTTGAGTGTATCTACTTCACGTTCGATGTCGATATCGATCAGAAGCTTTTTAACGGCTTCAGCACCCATACCAGCCTGGAACGCATAGCCATACTTCTCACGGTAGCTACGGTACTCTTTTTCGGAAAGCAACTGCTTTTTCTCCAAAGGTGTATCCCCTGGATCAGTTACCACGTAGGAAGCGAAGTAGATGATTTCCTCCAAAGATCTTGGAGACATATCTAACGCAAGCCCCATGCGGCTTGGGATGCCTTTAAAGTACCAGATATGGGATACAGGAGCTGCAAGCTCGATGTGACCCATACGCTCGCGGCGCACTTTTTGGCGGGTTACTTCAACACCACAACGGTCACAAACGACGCCCTTGTAACGGACGCGTTTGTATTTACCGCAATGACATTCCCAATCTTTGGTTGGCCCGAAGATCTTTTCACAGAAAAGACCTTCTTTCTCAGGCTTTAAAGTTCTGTAGTTAATGGTTTCCGGCTTCTTTACTTCCCCACGGGACCAAGAGCGAATTTTATCGGGTGATGCCAAACCGATTTTCATAAACTCGAAGTTGTTAACGTCCATCAAGGAGCAACCCTCCTTTAAGAATTTAAACCCACTATGCAGTGAATCGATCTCGATCTATTGTGGCGTTCTTTATTCGTTGACTCCTAATTCAGAGCCCTCTAAATTTAGGTTTAATTTATCGCTAGTGACTTCATCGTCATCATCGGCTTCTCGCATTTCGATCTCTTCTTCGTCGCCGGAAAGGATTTTGACATCCATACCTAAGCTTTGAAGTTCTTTGATCAAAACTTTGAATGATTCCGGAACACCCGGTTCTGGAACATTCTCACCTTTGACAATGGACTCATATGTTTTCACACGTCCCACGACGTCATCGGACTTCACAGTAAGAATTTCTTGCAGCGTATAGGCAGCACCGTATGCTTCAAGCGCCCATACCTCCATCTCCCCGAAACGTTGTCCACCAAACTGTGCTTTACCACCCAGCGGCTGCTGAGTAACAAGGGAGTAAGGTCCTGTGGAACGGGCATGGATTTTATCATCAACCATGTGTGCCAATTTGATCATGTACATGACGCCAACCGTAACTTCACGTTCGAACGACTCCCCTGTACGACCATCGTACAGAATCGTTTTACCGCTGCGTTGCATGCCGGCTTCTTCCATTGCATCAAATACGTCGTACTCACGCGCTCCGTCGAATACAGGCGTAGCTGCATGGATACCAAGGTACTTGGAAGCCATACCTAAGTGGACTTCAAGCACTTGACCGATGTTCATCCGAGAAGGAACCCCTAGTGGATTCAGTACAACTTCAACCGGCGTACCATCCGGAAGGAAAGGCATATCTTCTTCAGGGAGAATACGTGCTACTACCCCTTTGTTACCATGACGTCCCGCCATTTTGTCGCCTTCGGAAATTTTCCGTTTTTGCGCAATGTAGACACGTACGAGTTGGTTCACGCCTGGAGGCAGCTCATCGCCGTTCTCACGAGTAAATACTTTCACATCAACAACGATACCATCTGTACCATGCGGTACGCGAAGGGACGTATCACGAACTTCACGAGCTTTCTCTCCGAAGATCGCATGCAGCAATCTTTCTTCCGCAGTAAGTTCAGTTACACCCTTAGGTGTTACTTTACCAACAAGGATATCGCCTGCGCCGATCTCAGCACCGACACGGATAATTCCGCGCTCGTCAAGATTCTTCAACGCATCTTCCCCAACGTTCGGGATATCGCGCGTAATCTCTTCAGGTCCCAGCTTCGTGTCACGTGCTTCTGACTCATATTCCTCAATGTGAATGGATGTGTAGACATCTTCTTTCACAAGCTTCTGGCTTAACAAGATCGCATCCTCGTAGTTGTAACCTTCCCAAGTCATGAAGGCAACGACAACGTTACGACCCAAAGCCAATTCGCCTTGCTCGGTCGATGGTCCATCAGCAAGAATATCTCCAGCTTTAATCAATTGACCCTTCTTCACGATCGGGCGTTGATTAATGCACGTACCTTGGTTGGAACGCATGAATTTGTGAAGCTTATATTTGACGATATTACCGCTAACCAATTTGCCGTCTACCATTTCCTGGCGGCGCAGCCAAATTTCATTTGCAGCAGCTTTCTCAATAATTCCATCAAATTTGGAGACAATACATACTCCCGAGTCCTTAGCGACTTTGTGCTCCATACCTGTACCAACAAGAGGTGCTTTTGGAATCAAAAGCGGTACCGCTTGACGCTGCATGTTGGATCCCATCAACGCACGGTTGGAGTCATCGTTTTCAAGGAACGGAATTAACGCAGTCGCAACGGAAACAACTTGCTTCGGAGAAACGTCCATATAGTCGACACGTTCAACCGGCAGCGTTAAGTTATCATCCTTGTAACGTACGATAATCGCTGAATCAACGAACTTGTTATCTTCCGTCAACTGCGCGTTCGCTTGCGCGATAACGTAGTTATCTTCTTCGTCAGCAGTCAGGTAAGCGATTTGGTCAGTAACAGTTCCCGTCTTCGGATCTACCCAACGGTATGGAGCTTCAATGAAGCCATACTCATTAATACGGGCAAACGTAGACAAGGAGTTGATCAAACCAATGTTCGGTCCCTCTGGAGTCTCAATTGGACACATACGGCCATAGTGAGAGTGATGCACGTCACGAACTTCCATCCCTGCGCGTTCTCTCGTCAAACCGCCCGGTCCGAGTGCAGATAGACGTCTTTTGTGCGTCAACTCAGCAAGCGGGTTCGTTTGGTCCATAAATTGAGAAAGCTGAGAGCTACCAAAGAACTCTTTAATCGACGCAATAACTGGTCGAATGTTGATCAATGCTTGCGGCGTAATGACATTCGCGTCTTGAATGGACATACGTTCACGAACAACACGTTCCATACGGGATAAACCGATACGGAATTGGTTTTGCAGCAACTCACCAACAGAACGAAGTCTACGGTTACCTAAGTGGTCAATATCATCCGTATTCCCGATGCCATGCAGCAAGTTGATGAAATAGTTAATGGATGAAATGATATCGGCAGGCGTGATGTTTTTAACTTGTTTGTCGATAACCCCGTTAGAGATTACTTTAACAACCTTGCCTTCTTCTGTAGGTGAGTACACATTAATGCACTGAACAGGGATTGTATCCGCGCCAGTTACACCTTTTGGAATGGAGAACTCTTTGTAGCCTGCTCCTTTTTCGATAAAAGGAAGGATTTCGTCTAATACACGACGATCCAGCAATTGTCCTGCTTCGGCGATGATTTCTCCCGTTTCGGAATCTACCAAAGTTTCAGCTAGACGTTGGTTGAACAATCTATTTTTGATGTGTAATTTTTTATTGATTTTGTAACGACCTACGTTAGCCAAATCATAACGCTTCGGATCAAAGAAACGAGCAACGATCAAGCTTCTTGCATTATCAAGCGTAGGTGGCTCACCCGGACGAAGACGCTCATAGATTTCGATTAACGCTTTTTCCGTAGAATCCGTGTTATCTTTATCGAGCGTATTACGGATATATTCGTTGTCACCGAGCAAATCCAAAATCTCTGCATCTGTGCCAAATCCTAAAGAACGAAGCAATACCGTAACTGGAATTTTGCGCGTGCGATCGATACGAACATAGATAATATCCTTCGCATCCGTCTCAAGCTCCAACCAAGCCCCACGGTTCGGAATAACCGTTGCCGTGTAAGTTTTTTTGCCGTTTTTATCCACTTTCGTGCTATAATAAACACTGGGGGAACGAACGAGCTGGGAGACGATTACACGCTCCGCACCGTTAATAATGAACGTTCCCGTATCGGTCATAATAGGGAAATCCCCCATGAACACTTCCTGTTCCTTGACCTCGCCGGTTTCCTTATTAATCAAACGGACTTTGACTCTTAACGGCGCCGCATAGGTTACGTCGCGTTCTTTGGATTCATCAACCGAATACTTAGGATCGCCTAAGCTATAGTCAATAAACTCCAGTACTAGGTTACCTGTGAAATCTTGAATCGGAGAGATATCCTGAAACATCTCACGTAATCCCTCTTCCAAAAACCACTCATACGATTTTTGCTGGATTTCAATCAGGTTTGGAATGCCCAGCACCTCATTAATTCGTGCATAAGTCCTGCGTTTACGTCGTCCAAATTGAACAAGATGTCCCGCCAACTTTCATTCACCCCTCAACTCTACTCAATAAATAAAAAGAAGAAGAAAAACTTCGACCGACGTACACTCAGGACGCCTCCGTTATTGGAGCCCGTCCGAATTAAGCGACTGTATGGATGAAGATTTTTCCCTGTAATCAATAAGACTTTCCAAATATTTCTTCCCATCCTGTTAGAGTTTCCTAAAATTCAAACATTATACGTTACGAGTTCAAATTTTATTCATCCTGGAGGAAAAAAAGACTTGACATTTTTGTTAACTAAAGACATGTGTCCCATCTTAATACTGACATTTTTTAATAATACCACATATGAAAAATCAAGTCAAACTAATTTCCACGATTGTCAGATAAGACTTCCGCTTACATAATACTGAAGCCTTACTTTGTGGCCTTGAGTATTTTATACCCTTTGTCCTTGGATACTTCGACAACTTCGTTGTAGACAGACTCAAGTTTCTTCATCGCTGAAGGCGCACCTTGTTTTTTCTGAATGACAACCCATATCGATCCGCCATCAACCAAACAATCATAGGCATCTGTAAAAATGCGGTGTACAATTTCTTTACCGGCGCGAATTGGAGGATTGGTGAGCACAACATCGAAACGTTGCTCTTTCACCTCCTCCAGAAGATCGCTCTGTAGGATCGACACATTAGTAATTCCATTGCGCCGTGCATTTTCAGTACTTAGCTCAATAGCCCGTTCATTAATGTCGACCATTGTCACATGCCCCTTCGGACACATCACCGCTGCTGATAAGCCAATCGGTCCATAACCACAACCAACATCAAGCACCTTGGCATCCTCTTTCAACTGCATCGTTTCGATTAAGTGTTTGCTTCCATAATCCACACCTTTTTTCGAAAAGACGCCAGCATCCGTCAGGAATGTGTACTTTCTGCCACGCAGTTCCTCTTGCGCTACATTGACATCATGCTTAACTGTAGGACGCTGCGTATAATAATGCTCTGACACGTTAAGATTCCCTCCTCATTTTTACCAATAGGAAAATCAAATAACTGCGAGCGTTCCTAAGGCTTTCCTAAGGGTAAAAGCTTAGGTAAAAAAACCTCTTGAAGGCAAGCTTCAAGAGGTTTCCTGAAAAGAAATTACTTAACTTCTACAGATGCGCCAGCTTCTGTAAGCTTAGCTTTAACAGCTTCTGCTTCTTCGGAGCTAACTTTTTCTTTTACTGGTTTTGGAGCGCCGTCAACTAGATCTTTCGCTTCTTTCAGGCCAAGACCTGTGATTTCGCGAACTACTTTAATTACGTTGATTTTGGAAGCACCAGCGCTAGTCAAGATAACATCAAACTCAGTTTGAGCTTCTTCTACTGCTACTGCTGCGCCACCGCCAGCTGCTACTGGAGCTGCTGCTGTTACGCCAAACTCTTCTTCAATTGCTTTAACCAGGTCGTTCAATTCCAAGATTGTCATGCCTTTGATTGCTTCTAGGATCGTTGCATTTGTGCTCATGGTTAAACCTCCATTATCATTAATAAATTAGTTTGTTGTTGTAAAACACTTCGTAAACTGAAATTAAGCTTGACCTTCAGCTTCTTTTTTCTCAGCAACTGCTTTAACAGCAAGTGCAAAGTTACGAACAGGAGCTTGAAGAACGCTAAGCAACATGGAGAGAAGACCATCTCTGGATGGAAGTTCAGCAAGTGCTTTAATTTGATCGTATCCAACTACGCGGCCTTCGACCACGCCACCTTTTACGCTCAATTGATCATTCTTTTTCGCAAATTCAGTCAAGATTTTCGCTGGAGCAACTAGATCGTCTTTGCTGAAAGCAATGGCAGTAGGACCTGTTAGGTACTCATCCAATTCACTTAGTTCAGCATTTGCCGATGCGCGTCTAGCCAACGAGTTCTTGAGAACTACGAATTCAATACCAGCTTCGCGCAGGGTTTTACGCAGCTGAGTTACTTGAGCTACGTTCAAACCGCGGTAGTCAGCGATGATTGTAGAAGCACTAGCTTTGAACTTTTCAGTTACTTCAGCTACCGCTTGTTGTTTCTCTGCAAGAATTTTCGCGTTTGCCATAGTACACCTCACTTCTTATGCATTTATGATTCAATATCACAAACTGTAGGAGCATCAGCATTCCTTATAACAATAAGAAATGCCTTCGTAGACGCTACGAAGGCATGATGTGTTCACTTTTTCCCTGATGTACAAAGAAATCGCTATATATATCATAACACCTCGGTAGGAAATTAAGCACGAGGCACCTACTGTCTACGGTTTGCATATTCATTTTTATGACCTTTGATAGAGTATCACGCCCAGCAACCGAAGTCAACTGGAAGCTATTACTTATCTGAAGGAGCTTACGTTCACTCGAACACTTGGTCCCATTGTGGAGGATACAGCAATGTTTTTCAGGTAAACACCTTTAGCAGCTGCTGGTTTCGCTCTTACAAGCGCATCAACCAATGCTTTGAAGTTTTCGTTCAACTTGTCTGCATCGAAAGATACTTTACCAAGTGGAGCATGAATTTGTCCTGCTTTGTCAAGACGATACTCGATTTTACCAGCTTTGATCTCCTGAACAGCTTTCGTAACGTCGAAAGTAACTGTTCCTGCTTTAGGGTTCGGCATTAAACCTTTACCCCCGAGGATACGACCCAGTTTACCAACTTCGCTCATCATGTCTGGAGTAGCTACGCAAACGTCGAACTCGAACCAACCTTGTTGAATTTTGTTGATCATGTCAGCATCACCAACAAAATCTGCACCAGCTGCTTCAGCTTCTTTCGCTTTCTCGCCTTTAGCAAATACAAGTACACGTTTCGTTTTACCAGTACCGTGTGGAAGTACTACGACACCACGAACAGCCTGGTCTTGTTTTCTTGGGTCTACACCCAGACGAACTGCAACATCTACAGTTTCATCAAATTTAGCAGGAGCTGTTTTCTTAACAAGCTCGATTGCTTCTGACGGATCGTACAAAGTTTCAGCATTAACAAGCTGAGATACTTCGCGGTATTTCTTACCGTGTTTAGGCATAATGTATATCCTCCTTAGTGGTATTAGCGGATAATCCTCCCACCGAGCGACCTCAAAGTTTTCCAAGAAAACTTCTACGTAAACCGCTGTTTACACAGCCGCATTCCTTGCGGAATTAATCTTCGATAGTGATTCCCATGCTGCGAGCTGTACCTTCAACCATACGCATTGCAGCCTCAACGGATGCAGCATTCAGGTCAGGCATTTTTTGTTCTGCGATTTCGCGAACTTTTGCACGTTTCACAGTTGCAACTTTCTTTTTGTTTGGTTCACCGGATCCTTTTTCGATACCAGCAACGACGCGAAGAAGAACTGCAGCCGGAGGCGTTTTAGTGATGAATGTAAAGGAACGATCCTCGAATACTGTAATCTCAACCGGAATGATAAGGCCTACTTGATCAGCAGTACGAGCGTTAAACTCTTTACAGAAAGCCATAATGTTCACACCTGCTTGACCCAATGCTGGACCGATCGGTGGTGCTGGATTTGCTTTCGCAGCTTGAACTTGAAGCTTCACGATTTTAATAACCTTTTTTGCCATGTTAGACACCTCCTGTTTATAATATAGATCCCACTAACGAAGGTCTATCCCGAGGAATAGACCTGGTAGAAACCCTTGGTTGTCTTGTGTTATAGCTTTTCCACTTGGTCGAAATCGAGCTCAAGCGGGGTTTCCCTACCAAACATGTTGACATGCACCTTAAGTTTACCCTTGTCAGCCACAATTTCCTCAACAGATCCGACAAAGTTTGCGAAAGGTCCCACCTTGACGCGTACGGTCTCTTTGAGTTCGAAGTCGATCTTCGCCTTCGGCTCTTCCATTCCCATATGCTTCAAAATAGATTCAACTTCCTCAGGTAATAATGCAGTCGGTTTAGAGCCGGATCCCGTAGAGCCTACGAATCCAGTGACTCCTGGCGTATTACGAACTACGTACCAAGAGTCGTCCGTCTGAATCATTTCTACGAGAACATAACCTGGATAAACTTTACGCATGACGACTTTTTTCTTGCCGTCTTTATTTACCAGTTCCTCTTCCATAGGCACAAGCACACGGAAGATCTTGTCCGTCATTTCCATGGATTCAACACGTTTCTCCAGGTTGGCTTTCACTTTGTTCTCATACCCTGAATAGGTATGTACGACGTACCATCTTTTTTCCATGAATAAATTCACCTATAGTCCTGTTTATTTAAAAACAAGGCGCAGCAACTCAGAAATTCCAAGATCCAGCACAAAAAAATAAATAGCAACAAAAGCTACAGTACCCAACACAACAAGCGTATAGGTGATCATCTCTTTGCGACTTGGCCACTTGACCTTTTTGAGTTCTGTCCAACTGTCGGTGAAGAAGGAAAAAGTGGATCCGAAGCTTTGTCTCATTCTAGCCAAGAACCCCACAAACTACACCTCCAAAGAACTACCTAGTCTCGCGATGAGCAGTATGTTCATTGCAAAATTTGCAATATTTCTTCAACTCAATACGGTCGGGATTGTTGCGCTTATTTTTAGTGGATGCATAGTTTCTTTGTTTGCAATTTGTGCACGCTAATGTGATGATGACCCGCATGATGTACACCTCCTACAGACACGTTCTAATTAAAGCCCTTCGAAGCGCGTCAAAAAGAAAGCGACTTTTAGGGCTACCTGAAATACTTTATCACAACCGGTTACAGAGTGTCAAGGAAGAAGTCTCACAATCGCAAGAGTAATATCAGTATAGACGCTCCGGTATGATAATAAACCTCGTACAAATAAAAGGCCCGCGCAGCCAAGACCAAGCAAGGCAGCGCGGGCACATTCTACAAATCTCTAACTTCCAAATAGCGTTCAAGCTTGCGTTTCACACGTTGAAGAGCATTGTCAATCGACTTGACATGACGATCAAGGTCCACCGCAATTTCTTGGTAGGATCTCCCATCGAGATAGAGCATAAGAACCCTACGCTCTAATTCACTCAATATCTCTCCCATTTTATCTTCAAGTCCCGTAAATTCTTCTTGATTAATCACAAGCTCCTCAGGATCTGTGACCCTGGAACCGCTGATGACGTCAAGCAGCGTACGATCAGAATCTTCATCATAGATAGGCTTGTCCAGTGACACGTAGGAATTAAGAGGAATGTGCTTCTGACGTGTTGCTGTCTTAATCGCCGTGATGATCTGTCGGGTAATGCACAGTTCAGCAAAGGCTTTAAAAGAAGCAAGCTTGTCTCCTCGGAAGTCGCGGATAGATTTATATAAACCTATCATTCCTTCCTGCACAATATCTTCTCGGTCTGCACCTATCAAAAAATAAGAACGTGCTTTGGCACGCACGAAATTCTTATATTTGTTGATAAGATATTCCAACGCTTCGCTACTGCCTTCACGGACTGCCTCGACAATGTCTTCATCTGGCTTGAGGTCATAATCATACATTCTCAGTTCTTTGAGGTCGACACTCACCAACAATCCCTCCGGCCTGCAGGACTACCCAGATTCACATTAAAAGTTTAGGTTAAGTATACATGATGAAATCTCACACCGTCAACGGGGACCCCCACCATTTCTAGCATTTGGAGGATTACTCCCCTCTTCGCCATCGTTCGAACTGCGCCTTCAACTCGTTGCTCAATTTGCCTTCAAACGGATTGCGTTTCGCTGTCGTTTCTGGTTGAATGCGGTCTCGAACTTCTTTGCGATTCTGTTTGATTTTGATGAGAAGTTCACCAGCCGGCAATCGAAGAGCTCCTTTACCGAAAATAACATGCTGCTCAATCATATCGGAGGTGGCCACATAGATTTGTTTACGTCTTCCCATCAGATTCGTAACCAATCGTTCGATCCGTTCATCCGCGGTTTCCTTCTCTTTGGTGTAGAGGACGTTCAACTTGCTCTGTACATACTTCTTCCCAAGCCCCGGTACCATGTAAGCGTCAAAAACCAGGTATACCTTCATACCCGAGTACGATTGGTATTCCGCCAGCATATGAATTAACTTATCGCGGGCCCCTTCCAGGTCGGTATCCTTCAGCTTACTCAGTTCAGGCCATGCGCCTATGATATTGTAGCCGTCTACGATTAGAAACTCTTCCATCTGCTTTAACTCTTATTTCGTTGGCGAACCACTTCATACATCAAAACACCCGCGGCAACAGAAGCATTCAGAGAGTTCACATGTCCCGCCATCGGCAGTTTAACTAAGAAGTCACATCTCTCTTTAATCAACCTTCCAACACCTTTCCCCTCGTTGCCAATGACAAGAGCTATGGGCATACTGAAATTCGCTTTATATACGTCTTGCGCTGCAGTCACATCCGTTCCCGCGACCCAAACTCCCTGCTTTTTGAGCTGCTCGATAGTCTGCGAGATATTGGTTACTCGAGCAACAGGAACATACTCTACCGCTCCCGCCGATGTCTTGGAAACCGTAGCTGTCAGCCCTACGGAACGTCTTTTGGGAATAATGACACCGTGAACTCCCGTGCAATCCGCTGTTCGCAGGATCGAACCCAGATTATGCGGATCTTCAATCTCATCAAGAATGAGGATAAAAGGATCCTGGCCAAGCGCTTTAGCTTTAGCAAGAATATCCTCTACTTCTACGTATTCATAGGCTGCTACTTGCGCTATAACTCCTTGGTGCTGAAGCCCTTCTACCATTTGATCAAGCTTGCGTTTATCTGTAAATTGTACAAGAATCCCTAAATTTTTGGCCTCCGCTACAATCGGGCCAGCGAATTGCTTCTGTGCATTCTCAGCAATCCAAATCTTGTTGATTGTTCGACCGGCACGGATCGCCTCCATTACGGAGTGCTTCCCGCCAATATATTCCTCATCCATCTCTTGCTTCCTCCTAAAAATTCCTCGTTTAACAAAAGTTACATCCAAAAAGGATTAAGCTTTATTCTTATGTGTCAGAACAAAATCCAATATTTCCTTCAACCGCTCAAAAGATTGCTTGTAATACAAATATCCAATTAAGCACTCAAACGCGGTGCTATGCCGGTATTCAAGCACATCCGCGTTTTTGGCTGTCGTTCCTGATTTGGCATTGCGTCCGCGCTTCACCATGTCAATCTCTTCTTCCGTCAGCATCGGCATCAACGCATCCAAAACCTTGGATTGCGCCTTAGCCGATACATAGCCGGTCGCTGCTTTGTGCAAATGATTGGGCCGGTGGTTCCCGCCAGAAATCACATATTGCCGAATATAGACCTCATAGACGGCATCGCCAATATAGGCAAGCACAAGAGGATTCAGCAAATGAGGGCTCTTGGACGGCGGAAAAACGAACAGATTCGCAGCATCAGTAAAAGTTTCACTCATTTGCGGCGCCAACGAATTCCCTGCGGTGTATCCTCAAGGAATATCCCTTTCTCTGTGAGCAGATCGCGGATTTCGTCCGCACGTGCCCAGTTCTTCGACTTCCTCGCTTCCGTCCGATCGACAATCAACTGCTCAATTTCTTCGTCCAACAATTCGTCAGCCTGTTTCGACAAAATCCCCAACGTCTGATCAAATACCTGCAGCTGATCCAGGAACATTCGCAAAGCGGCAGCATTCACCCGCTCCTGCTGCAGGTACAGATTCGCTTCTGCAACGAGGTCGAACACCGCCGTGATCGCATCCGGGGTATTAAAGTCGTCGTTCATCTTCTCGACGAACTGACTGGCAATCGCCGCTACACGCTCCGTATGAGCAGCCTCGATCTCGCCTGTTATTGAGGCTGTGGCCAGACGATGCTTCAGGTTATCATTTGCATTTTGAATGCGCTCCAACGCATTAGCCGCTTGTTTGAGGCTCTCATCGCTGAAGTTCAACGGATTGCGGTAGTGAGCGGATAACATAAAGAAACGGAAAACTTCCGGTTTGATTTGCTTCACAAGATCGCGGATGAGAATGCCATTCCCCAGCGATTTGGACATTTTTTCATTATCAATGTTAAGGAACGCATTGTGCAACCAGTAATTGGCCATTGGTTGGCCAGTCACCGCTTCGGTTTGGGCGATTTCGCACTCATGATGCGGGAACGTCAGATCTTGACCGCCGCCGTGAATATCAATCGTTTCGCCCAGATATTTGCGCACCATCGCAGAGCACTCGATATGCCAGCCAGGACGACCTTGGCCCCAAGGGCTATCCCAATAGATCTCTCCCGGTTTGGCCGCTTTCCAAAGAACAAAATCCTGCGGATTCTCTTTGCGGTCATCCACTTCAATGCGAATTCCGTATTGGAGTTCTTCCAGATTTTGATGTGAAAGTTTGCCGTATTCAGCGAATTTGGTCGTCCGGTAATAGACGTCGCCGCGTGCTTCATAAGCGAAGCCTTTCTCAACTAAAGCAGCGATAAATTCAATGATTTCTTGAATATTTTCCGTTACGCGGGGATTCAAAGTAGCGTCATGTACCCCAAGCGTTTGGATATCCTCCAAGAAGGCGGCAATGAAAGTTTCTGCCAGCTCCGGAACGGTAACAGCCATTTCCTCGGCTTTACGAATCATTTTATCATCCACATCGGTAAAGTTTGTAATATAAGTGACTTCATAGTTCTGAGACTCTAAAAAGCGGCGTACAACATCGAAGAAAATGACCGGTCTGCCATTGCCAATATGGATATAATTGTATACGGTCGGGCCGCACACATACATCTTTACCTTACCTGGTTCTAAAGGCACAAACTCTTCCTTCTTGCGTGTTAGCGTATTATACATTCTGAGCGTCATGTTCTCTCGCTCCTCCATTCTTAACCCGTTCTAGTTCTAACTGTCTTCGTAATTCATTAATTTGCTGCTGCATTTCCTGGAATATATCAATAATCGGATCCGGCAAATTGCCATGGTCCAACCGGTTCACACGCACACCATCCCGCTTCACAAGCTTAGCAGGCATCGTTACAACGGTACTGTTCGAAGGAACCTCTTGGATAACGACCGCATTGGAGCCAATTCGTGAATTCTCGCCAACAAGGAAGGAGCCCAAAATTTTGGCACCTGATCCAATAACTACATTATTGCCAATAGTTGGGTGTCTCTTACCCTTTTCTTTCCCAGTCCCCCCCAGTGTTACCCCTTGATACAAAATCACATCGTCGCCAATTTCACAGGTTTCCCCAATGACGACACCCATCCCATGGTCAATAAACAATCTTTGGCCGATCGTAGCACCTGGATGAATCTCGATACCTGTCATGAAACGGCTCCACTGGGAAACAATACGGGCAATAGTGAACATCTTCCTTTTATAAAACCAATGACCGACTCGATGGGCCCATATGGCGTGCAGGCCAGAGTAAGTAAACACAACCTCAAACCAGCTGCGTGCAGCCGGGTCGTTATCGAATACGGCGGAAATATCAGATTTGATCGTTCGCCACATGCTCTCACCTTCTTTTGTAGGAAATCATACTCCTGCGTATAATAAAAAGCCCCCGCAGCCATATGGCTGCAGAGGCGTAATTAATCGCGGTTCCACTCTGCTTGGTGACTCGGAAGTCTCCCAACTCAATAACCCGTAACGTGGGCATTTCGGCTGCGCCTACCTTACTCTGAATCCGAGTATTCGGCGCGGCAGCTCCCAGGTGCATTTCCGGTTACAGGGAATGGATAACTCACAGCCAAAGCCTGACGGCTTCGATTATCCTCTCTGATAAATCCCTAAATAAACGTACTCTCCTGATCATTGCGTTCCTTATTGAATTAAGTATAGCGAAAAGAACCCTGTATTACAACAAGTTCCGTAGACGCGAAGCGACTTTTTCTTTTCCAAGCAGGTAAAGCGACACATTTAGATCAGGTCCATGCACTTGCCCTGTCAGCGCAGAACGGATCGACATAAACAATTGCTTCCCTTTATAACCCGTATCCTTCTGAACTTGCTTCAACAAAGCAGGGATTGCTTCTACCGTGAAAGACTCAGCTTGCTCGACTTGCCCCAAGAAGCTGGTCAATACGACAGGCACATGCTCTTCTTTCAAAACAGCTGCCGCTTCCTCGTCGATAACAAGCTCTTCCTTGAAGAAGATGCTCGATAGTTCGACAATTTCCGCCGCGAAGCGCATTCTCTCTTGATTGAGGCCGATTAGAGCCGTCACCCACGCCTGGCCCGCTTCATCCAACTGCGGCTCGATGTATCCGGCCTTTTGCAGATGAGGTACACACAGCTCAACAACGCGAGAGAGCGGAGCTTTTTTCAAATAGGCGTTGTTCATCCAGTTCAATTTATCCATATCAAACACAGCTGGACTCTTCGACACACGGTCGAGGTCAAACTGGGCGATCAATTCTTCCTTCGTAAACATCTCTTCTTCGCCACCAGGAGACCATCCCAACAGAGCGATAAAGTTCACAACGGCTTCCGGCAAATAACCTAACTCCCGGTACTGCTCGATGAACTGGATAATAGACTCATCCCGCTTGCTCATCTTCTTCCGGTCCTGATTGAGAATCAGCGCCAAGTGCGCGAATTCCGGAACAGGCATGCCGAGAGCTTCATACATCAGAATTTGTCTAGGCGTATTGGACAGATGCTCTTCTCCGCGAATAACCAAATTAATTTTCATCATGTGGTCATCCACGATAACAGCAAAGTTATACGTAGGAATCCCGTCAGGGCGCGCGATAATAAAATCGCCGATGCCATTGGATTCAAACTCAACATGCTCGCGAACCTTGTCTTCGAAGCCGATGATGCGGTCCGCAGGTACAAGGAATCGAGTCGAAGGCTTGCGGCCCTCCGCTTCAAAAGCGGCAATTTGCTCAGGCGTCAAGTGACGGCATTTCCCGGAGTAACCGCCCATCTCGCCGCGCGCTTCCTGTTCTGCTCGCTCCTGCTCTAAATCGGCTTCCGAACAGTAGCAAGGATACGCATGACCACTTTGAAGAAGCTGGTTGAGGTGGGTTTGATAAATATCAAGTCTTTCCATCTGACGATAAGGACCATACGGCCCCCCGATATCTACGCTCTCATCCCACTCTAATCCAAGCCATCTTAGACCATTCAATTGATCCTCAATGCCGGATTCTTTGTGACGGGTTTGATCCGTATCTTCAAACCGCACAACGAAGGCACCGCCATGGCGACGCGCCAATAAATAATCAAAAAGTGCTGTACGAGCACCGCCTATATGTAAATGTCCCGTTGGACTTGGTGCATAGCGCACACGTAAAGGTTGGTTCATGACTATACCCTCTCTCCCCAATAATACCTGCTATTCTAGCACATCTCGAATTAAACAAACAACCGATTGCGCCGCAATCCCTTCGCCTCGTCCCGTGAAACCTAGCTGCTCCGTCGTCGTAGCTTTCACATTGACTTGCTCCGGTTTCGCTTCTAATGCATCGGCAATAATTTCAACCATTTGCGGGATATATGGTGCCATCTTCGGCTTCTGGGCAATAATCGTGGAATCTGTGTTCCCCAGACGATATCCTCTATCTTTGGCAAGCTGCCATACGTGTTTCAAAAGGACCAGGCTGTCCGCATCCTTGAATTCCGCCGCCGTATCCGGGAAGTGCTTCCCGATATCTCCTAAGCCCAGCGCGCCTAGAATCGCATCGCTAACCGCATGCAGGAGCACATCCGCATCGGAATGGCCGAGCAGCCCCTTTTCATAAGGAATCGTCACGCCTCCAATAATACATTTACGGCCTTCCACCAACTGATGAACATCAAATCCTTGTCCTACGCGAATCATTGTTGTTCCTCTCCCCTTACGTTTTGTAGTATCCATTCTGCCCATGGCAAATCTTCCGGTGTAGTTATCTTGATATTGTAATAGTCCCCTTCAACAACATGCACCGTTGTTCCTATACGCTCTACCAACATAGCATCGTCTGTCCCCAGGAAGTTTTCCTGAAGTGCACGCTGGTGCGCCTCCTGTAAAAGAGAAAGCCGAAAAGCTTGCGGGGTTTGGATGGCCCACAAGCTTCGTCTATCCGGTGTAGATTGTATTCGCTTTTCGGAATCTACGATTTTGATCGTATCCTTCACGGGTACCGCCAGCACAGCCGCGTCCTGTTCTTTCGCCTTTAATAGACAATCGAACACATGTTCTTTTTTGACGAAAGGACGAACACCGTCATGTACGAGTACCCAAGCGGTATCCTGCTCTAGGGCTTCTAGGCCCCGTCTGACGGAGTCCTGACGCTCCGCCCCGCCTGCTAGCACATGAGTGACCTTGGAAAGCGCATAGCTCTGCACATAGCCTGTACAGCGCTCTACGTCATTTCCGCCTACAACTAAAATGATTTCATTCACTTCATGTATGTTTTGAAATAATTGCAACGTATGTACCAGAATTGGCTTCTGTCCCAGTTGTAAATATTGTTTGCTTTCCGCCGTTCCCATGCGCGAGCCCTTGCCCGCCGCCACGAGGATAACCCCTAGCTTCCCCATAAGTCCTAAGCCCTCCAACTCCAACTGAGCGCTTTCTATTCGAAAGCTTTCCTATCAACTAGTAAGTGCTATGTTACATCTCCTTATCATACTGGTTTTATTGCGCTTTTTCCAATAATTTCGGTTTCGCGAAAATCATTCGGCCCGCCGATGTTTGCAGCACACTAGTAACCATCACTTCGAGCGTCATGCCAATGAACTCACGACCGCCTTCTACGACAATCATCGTGCCATCGTCAAGATAAGCGACACCTTGTCCATGCTCTTTGCCATCTTTAATGACTTGAACAATAATTTCTTCACCCGGCAGAACAACAGGCTTCACGGCATTCGCCAAATCGTTGATATTTAGCACGGAAACACCTTGCAATTCACAGACTTTATTCAGGTTAAAATCGTTCGTAATCACTTTGCCTTGCAGCACCTTCGCCAGACGAACCAACTTGCTGTCTACTTCGGAAATCTCTTCGAAATCGCCTTCATAAATCAGCACTTTCACTTCGAGTTCCT
The DNA here is from genome assembly GCF_052682475.1 of Paenibacillus sp. WC2504. Classification (NCBI taxonomy): domain Bacteria; kingdom Bacillati; phylum Bacillota; class Bacilli; order Caryophanales; family Paenibacillaceae; genus Paenibacillus; species Paenibacillus sp. WC2504. The sequence goes on along the minus strand of NZ_JBQZFH010000001.1, from coordinate 470,603 downwards.
TTTGAATTTTGTTCAAAATATCAAGTCCGCGCCGCCCGCGATTCCGCTTGAGCAAGTCCGATGAGTCCGCAATATGCTGCAGCTCTTCAAGTACAAACTCAGGTATAACGAGGGTCCCTTCGATGAATCCTGTTTTGCAAATATCCGCAATACGCCCGTCAATAATGACACTTGTATCGAGAATCTTATGTTCCTCGTAAGGACGGTGTGTCTGCTTCTCTGGAGCGACCACCCGGCTCATCGCAATAATCTGAACCAGCTCTTCCCGCTTGCTGTAACCAATGCGAAACCCCATAACTGCTAGAACCCCCGAGACGACGAAGGGTAAAATAGGACTTGCCCACTTCACCTGATCGAGCACAGGGAACATCAATACCGATATAAGCAGTCCAATTACTAGTCCTAATGTACCTGAGAGCAGATCGGACACAGGGATGTCCGCAACATTTCTTTCCCCTTTGACAAGCAGCTTCATCCCCTTGCCTGCAACCCATGCTGAAAGAATGAACATAACTAGCGCGCATAAACTATTGATGACTATTGCTTTTCCTGACTCATTCATGAAACCTGTCGTTCGAAGGATGGCATCACTCCATCCAAATCCTAAACTAGCACCCATGATGGCCAAAATGAACTGTACCCATTTCCTCATCATAGATTCACCTCCTGCATCAACATATTGATAAAGCTTCATTACAATTATGTTCCAATTTATCCATCGTTAATCACTAATTCAGATGTAAAATTGAAATATTAAGGGGCTTCCATTATAATGAAATTGGAAGTTACCAACACACCCGAGGTGGATGGAATGAGCTCCTTGACTTTAAAGCAGTTTCAAGATCAAGTATCCGAATTGTTGCTCCGTCACCGAAGTCTGCTTGATGTCTTATCCAAATTTCAACAGTCCGGTGCAGCTGCTAACCGTTCCGTGGTGAAATCCATTACAGAATGTGGATGTATTCAGGTCAACGCAGCGAAGCAAGAATACCATCCAGAGATGACCTTGAATGAGGCTAAGGATGTGCTGGGCACTCATGTATCCGGTCACTTGTGTGAACAATGCATCGAGGTTGTCAGTAGTGAACTGGGCAGGAATTTGTTCTATATGTCCGCACTAAGCAACATTCTTGATGTTAACCTGGAACAAGTCGTTGAGAATGAATCCAAGAAATGCACAACACTAGGACTTTTCAACATGTCATGAACATGAAGATGAACAAACAAAAAAGCATTTATTTTCTCTGAGATGATCAGAAGAAAATAAATGCTTTTTATTTTTGCCATTTGCCGATTAAACGTCGGACTTAACGGAGTTTGAATCGTCTACACCGCGTCGCTTGTTCTTTCTGCGGATTCGGATGAAAAACCCATCAACGTTTTTTTTTAAGCCATAAAGCGCGTACAACAGGAGCGGTACGAAGATCATTTTGGAAATGGACTCAGGCCATTTGATTGCAATCAGGACAGCTACGGCAACGATAACTGGTGTAATCCAGATTGCCGCTTTAGGAATACCCGCTTTCTTGAAGTTCGGGTACTTCACTGTACTTACCATTAAGTATGACAACATAATCGTACTTACCAAAAGCACGTAGACGTTAATTTCGTTCACGAACAACGCTAATGTACAAAGTACACCACCAGCAGCCGGAATCGGCAAACCGATGAAATAACCAGGTGTACCAGCAACAACGTTGAAACGAGCCAAACGAAGTGCTCCACAAATGGGGAAGATCGCCGTGACGATCCAAGCAAATGCCGGACTGATCACACTCGGATCATTAAAAGCCACTACATACATGATAAAGGCAGGTGCTACACCGAAAGAAATAACGTCGGAAAGCGAGTCTAGCTCTTTACCAAATTCACTCTGTGCATTCAATGCCCTTGCTACACGGCCGTCAAGACCATCAAGCAGCATGGCAACGATGACAAGTACAGCTGCGACTCCATGCTCACCACTGAAAGCAAGAATAATCGACAGAACACCTAGGAATAAGTTCCCTACTGTAAAAAGACTGGGAATTGATTTCGTTAACATATGTTTTTGTCCACCTCTGGATTTACTATGCCCTAAACTTGACTTTATAAAACCTCAACATTAGATACTTTATGATTGTATCCACTTTAAATATGTCTGTCAATGAACACTTGTTCTTGAATTCTTTTGAGGCCCTCTTTAATAGCGCGCGCCCTCACTTCACCGATACCATCAACTTCATCCAGTTCTTCAATCGTTGCCATCATCATGTGCGGCAGGTAGCCAAATTTCTCTACAAGATTCGCAATAATGATCGAGGGAAGCCGCGGTATTTTCCCAAGAACCCTGAACCCACGTGGGGAAACCGGTTCTTCAACAATAGAATTTGTATGCGGATAGCCGAGTAATCGAATGATTTGGTGCGGTTCCAGCAACTCATCCGAAGATAATCGCTTCAAGCCAGCCTGCATTTCTTTGACTCGGTCTTCGGATAATTCCCTTACATAATCTTTTACGAGCAAACGCGCTTCAAGTTCCGCATTGCCAACAAGTTCTTCCAATTGCATGCTTATTAAACGGCCTTCATTCCCCAACTCGTTAATATAGCGATTGATTTCCGCCTTAATGCGCAACACCATTTCAAATCGGGCAATGACATTGGTGACATCGTGGAGCGTAACCAGCTCTTCAAACTCCGACGCACTCAGGTTCGTCAGCGACTGATCCAAAACCACTTTGTACCGCTCCAACGTTTGGATGGCTTGATTGGCTTTCGTTAAGATAACGCCTATATCTTTGAGCGCATAGCGCAAGTTTCCTTGATAAAGGGTGATGACATTGCGACGTTGCGAAATCGAAACAACCAGCTTATTGGTTTGCTTCGCAACACGTTCAGCAGTCCGATGGCGGATTCCAGTCTCCGATGAGGAAATGGAGGAATCCGGGATTAATTGCGTATTTGCATAGAGAATACGTTTGATATCTTCGCTGAGGATGATCGCTCCATCCATTTTGGCAAGTTCATATAAATAATTAGGTGAAAAATCACAATCGATCGAAAAGCCGCCGTCGACAATTTCCCTTACTTCCGCGCTGTATCCAACAACAATAAGTCCGCCCGTTTTGGCGCGTAATACATTCTCCAAACCGTCACGGAACGATGTGCCAGGCGCTACCATTTGCAGCAATTGGCTCATGACGTCTCGCTTTGTCTCTTCTTTACTCATAGTTTCCTCCTGAAGGCTTGCAGGTTGAATGATTCAGAGCTAATCCAGTGCCGCTTTCAATGCTTCGGACACTGTATTCACCCCAATAATCTCCATACCGGGCGGATGCGTCCACCCCTTCAAACTTTTCTCTGGCATAATGACTCTGCGGAATCCTAATTTCTCCGCTTCCTTCACCCTTTGATCAATCCGTGACACCCCACGGACTTCACCGGTCAACCCGATCTCACCGAACACGACATCAAAAGGTCTCGTTGCATGATCCCGGAAGCTGGATGCGATACTAATCGCAATGGCTAAATCAACGGCAGGCTCATCAAGCTTGACGCCGCCAGCCACGTTCAAATAAGCATCCTGATTCTGAAGGAACATGCCCATGCGTTTCTCTAAAACGGCGATGATCAAAGAAAGTCGGTTGTGATCGACACCAGTCGCCATCCTTCTTGGAGATGGGAAATTCGTCGAAGAAACCAACGCCTGAATCTCTACCAATACGGGACGTGTTCCTTCCATACTCGCAACCACGGTAGAACCGGCAACACCGAGCGGTCTCTCGGACAGGAACAGCTCGGAGGGATTGCTCACTTCGACAAGTCCTGCTTCCTGCATCTCAAAAATTCCGATTTCATTCGTAGACCCGAATCGATTCTTGACTGCGCGGAGTACACGGTAGGAATGATGCCGCTCCCCTTCGAAGTAAAGAACACAATCGACCATGTGCTCCAGCATCCTAGGTCCCGCAATGGCGCCTTCCTTCGTCACATGGCCGACAAGGACCGTTGCAATCCCTTTCCCCTTAGCTATTCTCATAAAGTGACCCGTGCATTCCCGAACTTGCGAAACGGTGCCCGGGGCCGATGTGATGGCAGGGTGGTAGACAGTCTGAATAGAGTCAATCACCAGAAAATCGGGTTCAATTTCTTGAATGGCTTCCTCAATAAGCTCAAGGTTCGTTTCACAAAGAACATAAAGCAGCGGAGATGAGGCATTCAAGCGATCCGCACGAAGCTTCGTCTGTTTAACGGACTCTTCCCCCGATATATAAAGCACCTTCTGATGTGCTTGCGTCAGCTCGAAAGAAGTTTGGAGCAGTAACGTTGATTTCCCGATTCCCGGATCTCCACCTACGAGAATCAAAGATCCAGGCACAATACCTCCGCCTAAGACGCGATTCAATTCCTTGTTGCTGGTCACAACCCTAGGCTCTGGGCTACTTTCTATATGTATGATGGGGGTCGGTTTTTCTTTCGTGCGAGGGGCAGAAGAATTCATCCCCTTTGTACGTACCACCGTTTCGACTTCTTCCACCATCGTATTCCAAGATTGACAACCTGGGCATTTGCCCATCCATTTTGGGGATTCATAACCGCACTCTTGACAGCAAAATTTCGTCTTCTGTTTACTCATGACGTAAGTGACTCCTTAGATCTTTCAAATTCAATATTTGGCTATCCTTACCAATAAAGTTTACCATTTTTACGAAGTCCATGAAAGGTCATCTGAAAATAAAAAGCATTTTGCCACACCCAGCAACGGATGCAGCAAAATGCTTCTTTGCTTGCTTTTATTTAGCTGCTACGCCTTCGCCCTTCCGGACAACCAGCTCGCCTTCACTCTCATCAATCGTTAAGGAGTCGCCCTTCGCGATGTTGCCTCTGAGAAGCTCTTCAGACAGACGGTCCTCAATATGCTTCTGAATCGCTCTGCGAAGCGGTCTTGCGCCGTAGGTCGGATCGTATCCTTCTTTGGCCAAGAAGGCTTTGGCTTTGTCTGTCAACAAGAAGTCAACTTCTTGTTCTTTCAGACGTTTGCGAAGATCATCCGCCATCAAAGAAACGATTTCAGCGATATGTTTCTCATCCAAAGAGTGGAAGACGATGATTTCGTCGATCCGGTTAAGGAATTCAGGACGGAAACTTTTCTTGAGCTCGCCCATCACTTTATCTTTCATGTTGGTATAATCTTTACCAGCATCCAGAGCGGCTGTAAAGCCAAGTGAGGAGTTTTTCTTAATCATTTCCGCGCCAACGTTGGAAGTCATGATGATCAATGTGTTGCGGAAATCGACTGTACGTCCTTTGGAATCCGTCAGACGGCCATCTTCCAGCACTTGCAGCAGAATATTGAAAACTTCTGGATGTGCTTTCTCGATCTCATCGAGCAATACAACCGAGTATGGTTTGCGGCGAACTTTCTCCGTCAATTGGCCGCCTTCTTCATAGCCAACATACCCTGGAGGCGCTCCGACCAAACGAGAAGTCGAGTGTTTCTCCATGTATTCCGACATGTCGATCCGAACTACCGCGTTATCGTCTCCGAATAGAGACTCTGCTAATGCACGAGCTAGCTCAGTTTTACCCACACCAGTAGGTCCCAAGAAGATGAAGGAGCCCATTGGACGCTTCGGATCTTTGAGGCCTGCTCTAGCACGGCGAATCGCGCGGCTAACGGCTTTCACCGCTTCTTCCTGTCCGATGACGCGTTCATGGAGAATGTCCTCCATTTTGAGCAGACGATCTGTTTCTTCTTCCGCTAGCTTGCTCACAGGAATTCCTGTCCAGCTTGCTACGATTTGAGCAATATCATCCGGCGTTACTTCAGTATCCAAACGACCTTGTTTTTCCTTCCAGTCGTTTTTCGTTGTATCCAGTTCTTCACGAAGCTTTTGTTCCGTGTCGCGAAGCCCAGCTGCTTTCTCAAACTCCTGGCTTTGAACCGCGGCATCCTTCTCCTTACGGATATCCTCCAGCTTGTTCTCAAGCTGTTTCAATGAAGGCGGTATTGTGTAAGAGCGAAGTCTCACTTTGGAACTAGCCTCATCAATCAAGTCAATCGCTTTATCCGGCAAGAAACGATCCGTGATATAACGATCAGAGAGCTTAACGGCCTCTTGAATAGCAGCATCCGTAATTTTCACACGGTGGTGAGCTTCGTAGCGGTCACGCAGTCCGTAGAGAATTTGGATGGCTTCCTCAGGGGACGGCTGATCCACTGTGATTGGTTGGAAGCGACGCTCCAGCGCAGCATCCTTTTCGATGTATTTACGGTATTCATCCAGCGTCGTAGCACCAATGCACTGCAACTCGCCTCTCGCCAAAGCCGGCTTCAAAATGTTAGAGGCATCAATCGCACCTTCTGCACCACCAGCACCGATCAACGTGTGAAGCTCATCGATGAAGAGCACGATGTTCCCTGCTTGACGAATTTCGTCCATAATTTTTTTGAGACGATCCTCAAATTCACCGCGATATTTGGTCCCTGCTACCACAGATCCCATATCGAGTGTCATAACTCTTTTATCCTTCAACGTTTCCGGGATTTCATTATTAATGATTTTCTGAGCGAGGCCTTCAGCAATTGCTGTTTTACCAACCCCTGGCTCACCGATCAACACCGGATTGTTTTTCGTTCTGCGGCTTAACACTTGAATCACGCGTTCGATTTCTTTGCTGCGGCCGATAACGGGATCTAAATGCCCTTCTTTGGCGTATGCGGTCAGATCTCTCGCTAAACCATCCAATGTAGGTGTATTCACATTCTGAGTGTTACCGTGGCTTGGAGACACTGTCTCGCTGCTGCCTAACAATTGAAGCACTTGCTGGCGAGCTTTGTTCAAAGAAACACCTAGATTGTTAAGGACTCTCGCAGCAACGCCTTCACCTTCACGAATTAGCCCCAGTAAAATATGTTCAGTCCCCACATACGTGTGACCTAATTTTCTTGCCTCATCCATGGACAACTCAATGACTTTTTTCGCTCTAGGTGTATACGCAATGTTGGTAGGCTGCTCTTGTCCTCTGCCGATCAGGGATTCGACTTCATCTTGAATTTTTTCAAGACCTAAACCCAAAGCAACGAGTGCTTTCGCGGCGATACCTTCCCCTTCACGAATAAGACCCAACAAAATGTGCTCAGTACCAATATTGTTATGCCCTAAGCGAACTGCTTCCTCTTGAGCCAAAGAAAGCACCTTTTGCGCACGTTCTGTAAATCTGCCAAACATCATAGAGAACACCTCCAAAAGTAGTATATCTATGGAAAACCTAAAGGATGAATCTTAACTGACTATATCCTGCCGAATTTCTCTCGAATCAGCTCGGCCCGGCGCATATCGCGCTCATCGGCGTTCAGCTTCTCGCCAGCGAATTGCTGAAGAAAGCCAGGTTGTGTCATAACCAGCAGTTCATTCAAAACATTAGAAGAAACATTATTGATAATCCCCAAGTCTATGCCTAATCGCACATCCGACAGGCGCTGTGCAGCCTCCTTAGAGTCCATAATTCCTGCATAAGACAAAATACCAAGCGAGCGGTTCACGCGATCAATGATACGCATTCTAGACTCTTGCATCAGCTTATGCCTGGCAGCACGCTCATGCTCAATAATTTGCCTTGCGACACTGTGTAAATTATCAATAATCTCGTCTTCGGATTGTCCTAGCGTAATCTGATTCGAAATTTGGAACAGATTACCTAATGCTTCGCTGCCTTCCCCATATAATCCTCTAACCGTCAATCCAACTTGTGTAACAGCGGATAAAATCCGATTGATTTGTTGGCTGAGCACCAGAGCGGGTAAATGCATCATTACCGAAGCACGAATGCCGGTTCCGACGTTCGTAGGGCAGCTTGTAAGGTAGCCCCTCTTTTCATCATAGCCGTAATCCAGCTGGGTTTCAAAAATATCATCAATCTGGTTCGCCAAGTCCCAAACTTCTTTGATTTGGAAGCCTGGGCACAAACATTGTATGCGAAGATGATCCTCTTCATTGATCATAATGCTGATGGATTCATTTTCGCTTAAAATAACAGCACCATTTCTGGATTCGTTAGCTAAGTTAGGGCTAATTAAATGCTTCTCAACAAGTACCATTCGCTCAAGCTCGTTAAGGTCAGACAGAGGAATAAGCGAAAAATTACTGATCGTCTCCAGCTCATCATTCTCCAGCACGCCGGACAACTGATCCAGTACTTCTTGTGATTGTTGATTGGTAGCCAGCATCGGGTAAGGGTAGTCTCTGAGGTTACGTGCAATACGGATTCGACTGCTGATGACGATATCCGACTCCGGTCCCTCTCCCTTCATCCATTCGCTCAATGCATCTCCTGTAAACCGCTGTAGTGTCACTGGATTCACACCTTCCTTACAAAATCACAATCCGGCAATTTTCTTCTCTATCTCGCGAATTTGGTCCCTGATCTTCGCCGCTTGTTCGAATTCTTCTGCTTCAATGCAGGTCATCATATCCTTCTTCAGCGTATCGATTTCCCGCTTGCATTGGATAATGCCACCGCTTCGTTTGGGGACTTTCCCCACATGTACGGTGTTCCCGTGCACTCTTTTGAACAGAGGATCTAACTTTTCCGAAAAGCTCTGATAACAGGATCCGCATCCAAAACGGCCTAATTTACTAAACTGCGAGTACGTTAACCCACAATTCTCACAACGGATCGCTTGGGACTTCGCGGCGGATAAAGAGGAAGGGTCGAAATCAAGTAATCCTGATAAAAGATTATGAATCGAAAACCCGCCAGATGTCCCAGGAATCATTTCACCCTTCTCGCGGGCGCAATTCTCACAAATGTGGAACTCGTTCTTGTCTCCATTCACAATCTTCGTAAAATGAAGAGTCGCCGGTCGTTTCCCGCATTCCTGACAAATCATTTCAAATGCCTCCTCATCTGCTAAGCAAGGATATCAGCATCGCTTTAAGGATTTTAGCTCGAATTTCATCGCGCAGCGGGAGCTTGAAGGTCAACACGTCTCTGGATATTGCTGCCCGAATTAGATTCGCTTCTCGTGTTGAAATATAGTGGCCCTCCAGCAGCTGGTAAATGAGTCCTTCAGAAGCGACTTGATCTATGTGTGTATGAATCGTGCGAAAAATATGATCCAATATCGATCCATGGCTCTTAAGCTCAATCTTCTGGATACGAATGTACCCGCCACCGCCACGCTTACTCTCCACGAGGTAACCCTTTTCCAGCGTAAACCTGGTACTAATCACATAATTGATTTGAGAAGGCACACACTGGAATTGATCGGCCAGATCGTTTCGTTGAATCTCGATGGCTCCTTCAGAGCTTTGTTGAAGGACATGCTTTAAATACTGCTCAATAATTTCTGATACGTTACGCATCAATTCATCCTCCCAGACTGCTAGAAGTAAATTGACTTTGATTGACTTTGACTTTCTTTGACCTTAACTAGATTATAATCATTTCCTTTCTTTTTGACAAGTGCTGCCGTTAAACATTGGCCGTATATAAGAAAACTGAGCATTTTCACAGCTTACTCTCAGTATTTACAAAAAAACCCCTGCTTAACGTCAGGGACTGTTCCTTTTTTTGGGGTGTAGGCAGTATGCTTTTGAGGGCCCTTTTAGCGAGCGATTAGGGAGTGCTTGGAAAAGCCGATTGTTAAATGCGTAGGAAGAATGCGGGAGGGCTGGCTGTGGCTAATCCAGTATAACTTTGGTGAGACTGTTCTTGTAAAAAGAGCTACCGTCATGGTTCGTACCACTGTCAGGAATTGATACCGGTCAAATGGAGCTTCTAGAGCTTCGCCTCCCCCATAGTTAACTGTAGAAAGTGCAGGTAATTCCACTCCACCACGCCCTTATAGGTAGCTTTAATGTAAAAAGTGCAGCTAGTTTCCGTTGTTTGATCCGTTTGGGGTAGATTCTTGTGAATTTACCTGCACAAAATGCAGGTAATGGGTGAAACAGGCTTGAGGCTATTGATTTTGATGTACTTTCTGCAGCTGAGTAACCTAGCGAGTTACCCTTCTCGAGAGTACGCCGCATCTTGAGCAAGTGGGAACTACGTTCCGCTATTTCTGGCAAAAGCGAGCGATTCACTTGTTAAGGAATCTACGATCCGCTATTCTGTTTGTTTTGGCTAATAGCCTGCCTTTTTAGGTGAAATAAGTGCCCGCAGTTCCAATTAAGCTCTGAAAAGGTCCAAATCTAATCAATTAGCGGTCTATAGTTCTCTTGTGGCGCTTCTTAGAATTGTCGTAGGAGATGCAAAAAAACCTTTCTGAGTTTCTCTCAAAAAGGTTCTTCATCTGTGCTTGGCAACGTTCTACTCTCCCAGAACCCTGCGGTTCAAGTACCATCGACGCTGGAGGGCTTAACGGTCGTGTTCGAGATGGGAACGCGTGGGTCCCCTCCGCCATCATCACCAAACAGTCAAAGCGGTTTGCGCCTTGAAAACTAGATACGAAACGTTTGTAAAGTGTCATTTAGGATTTGTGGTTAAGCCCTCGACCGATTAGTATTCGTCAGCTGCATACGTTGCCGCACTTCCACCTCGAACCTATCAACCTCGTCGTCTACAAGGGGTCTTACATACTGGGAAATCTCATCTTGAGGGGGGCTTCGCGCTTAGATGCTTTCAGCGCTTATCCCCTCCGTACATAGCTACCCAGCGGTGCCTCTGGCGAGACAACTGGTACACCAGCGGTACGTCCATCCCGGTCCTCTCGTACTAAGGACAGCTCCTCTCAAATTTCCTACGCCCGCGACAGATAGGGACCGAACTGTCTCACGACGTTCTGAACCCAGCTCGCGTACCGCTTTAATGGGCGAACAGCCCAACCCTTGGGACCTACTTCAGCCCCAGGATGCGATGAGCCGACATCGAGGTGCCAAACCTCCCCGTCGATGTGGACTCTTGGGGGAGATAAGCCTGTTATCCCCAGGGTAGCTTTTATCCGTTGAGCGATGGCCCTTCCATTCGGTACCACCGGATCACTAAGTCCGACTTTCGTCCCTGCTCGACTTGTAGGTCTCGCAGTCAAGCTCCCTTATGCCTTTGCACTCTGCGAATGATTTCCAACCATTCTGAGGGAACCTTTAAACGCCTCCGTTACATTTTAGGAGGCGACCGCCCCAGTCAAACTGCCCACCTGACACTGTCCCCATACCGGATCACGGTACCAGGTTAGAACTCCGATACGATCAGGGTGGTATCCCAACGGCGCCTCCACCCAAGCTGGCGCTCAGGCTTCAAAGGCTCCCACCTATCCTGTACAGATCGTACCAAAGTCCAATATCAAGCTGCAGTAAAGCTCCATGGGGTCTTTCCGTCTTGTCGCGGGTAACCTGCATCTTCACAGGTATTAAAATTTCACCGGATCTCTCGTTGAGACAGCGCCCAAGTCGTTACGCCATTCGTGCGGGTCAGAATTTACCTGACAAGGAATTTCGCTACCTTAGGACCGTTATAGTTACGGCCGCCGTTTACTGGGGCTTCAATTCATAGCTTCGGAACCGAGGTCCCTAACCACTCCTCTTAACCTTCCAGCACCGGGCAGGCGTCAGCCCGTATACTTCGCCTTGCGGCTTCGCACAGACCTGTGTTTTTGCTAAACAGTCGCTTGGGCCTTTTCACTGCGGCCCCCTCGGGCTATTCACCCTACCGAGGCACCCCTTCTCCCGAAGTTACGGGGTCATTTTGCCGAGTTCCTTAACGAGAGTTCTTCCGCGCGCCTTAGAATTCTCTTCTCACCCACCTGTGTCGGTTTGCGGTACGGGCACCTTCGCCTGGCTAGAAGCTTTTCTTGGCAGTGTGAAATCATGACCTTCGGTACTTAAAGTTTCCCTCCCCATCACAGCCCAGCCTTACGGTTAGCGGATTTGCCTACTAACCAGCCTCACTGCTTGGACGAGCATCCATCAGCTCGCGTCACTATCCTTCTGCGTCACTCCATCGCTCATAACGGCTACGGTGGTACAGGAATTTCCACCTGTTGTCCATCGACTACGCCTTTCGGCCTCGCCTTAGGTCCCGACTTACCCTGAGCGGACGAGCCTTCCTCAGGAACCCTTAGGTTTTCGGCGGATCAGATTCTCACTGATCTTTTCGTTACTTATACCGGCATTCTCACTTGTATGCGCTCCACCTGTCCTTACGGTCAGAATTCAACGTACATACAACGCTCCCCTACCCATGCACATACGTGCAAGCCATAGCTTCGGTGGCGTGTTTAGCCCCGTTACATTTTCGGCGCAGAGTCACTCGACCAGTGAGCTATTACGCACTCTTTCAATGGTGGCTGCTTCTAAGCCAACATCCTGGTTGTCTGTGCAACTCCACATCCTTTCCCACTTAACACACACTTGGGGACCTTAGCTGATGGTCTGGGCTGTTTCCCTTTTGACAATGGATCTTAGCACTCACTGTCTGACTCCCGGATTTAAGTTTGTGGCATTCAGAGTTTGACTGGACTTGGTAACCCTTGGCGGGCCCCGCACCCAATCAGTGCTTTACCTCCACAACTCCACATCCGAGGCTAGCCCTAAAGCTATTTCGGGGAGAACCAGCTATCTCCGAGTTCGATTGGAATTTCTCCGCTACCCCCACCTCATCCCCGAATTTTTCAACATTCGTGGGTTCGGGCCTCCAGTGAGTGTTACCTCACCTTCACCCTGGACAGGGGTAGATCACACGGTTTCGGGTCTACGTCCACGTACTCAAGCGCCCTATTCAGACTCGCTTTCGCTGCGGCTCCGTCTTTTCGACTTAACCTCGCACGGGAACGTAACTCGCCGGTTCATTCTACAAAAGGCACGCCATCACCCATATAGAGGGCTCTGACTTTTTGTAAGCACACGGTTTCAGGTTCTTTTTCACTCCGCTTCCGCGGTGCTTTTCACCTTTCCCTCACGGTACTGCTTCACTATCGGTCACTAGGGAGTATTTAGCCTTGGCAGATGGTCCTGCCGGATTCCGACGGGGTTTCACGTGACCCGCCGTACTCAGGATACCTCTAGGAGATTCGTTCGATTTTGGCTACAGGGCTTTTACCTTCTATGCCGGACCTTTCCAGATCACTTCGCCTACCAAACTAACCCCATATTGAGGTCCTACAACCCCAAGGAGCAAGCTCCTTGGTTTGGGCTATTCCGCTTTCGCTCGCCGCTACTGACGGAATCACTTTTGTTTTCTTTTCCTCCAGGTACTTAGATGTTTCAGTTCCCTGGGTCTGCCTCCAATGTAGCTATGTATTCACTACATGGTAACTGCGCATTACCACAGCTGGGTTCCCCCATTCGGACATCCCCGGATCAAAGCCTGCTTACGGCTCCCCGAGGCATTTCGTCGTTCGCCACGTCCTTCTTCGGCTCCTAGTGCCTAGGCATCCTCCGTGTGCTCTTTCTAGCTTAACCTAGAAAAAAACATTTGAAAATTTCGTGCAACCCGAAGGTTACACTACCTAAGTTCTTACTTTACGTTTTGTTTCGTTATCTAGTTTTCAAGGAACAAAGTGTTCATTGCGATTCAAATTCCCTTGCCCTATCTCAGCGGCGAAAGTTATCTTATCACAACTCACATTCTCATTTCAAGTCGAAATTTCTTGGAAATCTCTGTCTGAAAATGATAGTTGGTGGAGCCAAGCGGGATCGAACCGCTGACCTCCTGCTTGCAAGGCAGGCGCTCTCCCAGCTGAGCTATGGCCCCATATGATTATAAAATTGGTTGGCCCTAGTGGACTCGAACCACCGACCTCACCCTTATCAGGGGTGCGCTCTAACCAGCTGAGCTAAGGGCCAATATGTGTTTCGGGGAAACTCCCCAAAATAAAAACCCACCTACAAGCTTTCGAAGCTTTCTTCGAAAGCTTGCTATGGGTCCGCTTGGCAACGTTCTACTCTCCCAGAACCCTGCGGTTCAAGTACCATCGACGCTGGAGGGCTTAACGGTCGTGTTCGAGATGGGAACGCGTGGGTCCCCTCCGCCATCATCACCAAACGAGTGCAACATGGATTTCACCATCTTGCTGAAAGAGCTTGCTCTTTCAAAACTGAACACGAGTGAGTAAGCGATTGTGTATCCGAAGATACTTGACTGGGTCGTTTCAGACCCGAGTCTCCATAGAAAGGAGGTGATCCAGCCGCACCTTCCGATACGGCTACCTTGTTACGACTTCACCCCAATCATCTACCCCACCTTCGGCGGCTGGCTCCCTTGCGGGTTACCCCACCGACTTCGGGTGTTGTAAACTCTCGTGGTGTGACGGGCGGTGTGTACAAGACCCGGGAACGTATTCACCGCGGCATGCTGATCCGCGATTACTAGCAATTCCGACTTCATGCAGGCGAGTTGCAGCCTGCAATCCGAACTGAGATCGGCTTATAAGGATTGGCTCCACCTCGCGGCTTCGCTTCCCGTTGTACCGACCATTGTAGTACGTGTGTAGCCCAGGTCATAAGGGGCATGATGATTTGACGTCATCCCCACCTTCCTCCGGTTTGTCACCGGCAGTCATCTTAGAGTGCCCACCCGAAGTGCTGGCAACTAAGATCAAGGGTTGCGCTCGTTGCGGGACTTAACCCAACATCTCACGACACGAGCTGACGACAACCATGCACCACCTGTCTCCTCTGTCCCGAAGGCCTACCCTATCTCTAGGATATTCAGAGGGATGTCAAGACCTGGTAAGGTTCTTCGCGTTGCTTCGAATTAAACCACATACTCCACTGCTTGTGCGGGTCCCCGTCAATTCCTTTGAGTTTCACTCTTGCGAGCGTACTCCCCAGGCGGCATACTTACTGTGTTAACTTCGGCACCGAGGAATCGAATCCCCAACACCTAGTATGCATCGTTTACGGCGTGGACTACCAGGGTATCTAATCCTGTTTGCTCCCCACGCTTTCGCGCCTCAGCGTCAGTTATAGGCCAGAAAGTCGCCTTCGCCACTGGTGTTCCTCCACATCTCTACGCATTTCACCGCTACACGTGGAATTCCACTTTCCTCTCCTACACTCAAGTCAACCAGTTTTGGATGCGAACCGGGGTTGAGCCCCGGGCTTAAACACCCAACTTAATTGACCGCCTGCGCGCGCTTTACGCCCAATAATTCCGGACAACGCTTGCCCCCTACGTATTACCGCGGCTGCTGGCACGTAGTTAGCCGGGGCTTTCTTCTCCTATACCGTCACACAAAGCGCAGTTACTCGCCTTGCTGTTCGTCTAGGGCAACAGAGCTTTACGATCCGAAAACCTTCATCACTCACGCGGCGTTGCTCCGTCAGACTTGCGTCCATTGCGGAAGATTCCCTACTGCTGCCTCCCGTAGGAGTCTGGGCCGTGTCTCAGTCCCAGTGTGGCCGTTCACCCTCTCAGGTCGGCTACGCATCGTCGCCTTGGTGAGCCGTTACCTCACCAACTAGCTAATGCGCCGCAGGCCCATCTATAAGCCACAGATTGCTCCGTGTTTCATGATTCTCTCATGCGAGAAAACCAATTATCCGGTCTTAGCTATCGTTTCCGATAGTTATCCCAGTCTTATAGGCAGGTTGCCTACGTGTTACTCACCCGTCCGCCGCTATCCCCGAAGGGACCGCTCG
This sequence comes from Paenibacillus sp. WC2504, assembly GCF_052682475.1. Lineage (NCBI taxonomy): Bacteria > Bacillati > Bacillota > Bacilli > Caryophanales > Paenibacillaceae > Paenibacillus > Paenibacillus sp. WC2504. The sequence goes on along the minus strand of NZ_JBQZFH010000001.1, from coordinate 455,038 downwards.
ACTTGCATGTATTAGGCACGCCGCCAGCGTTCGTCCTGAGCCAGGATCAAACTCTCCATAATAGAAAAGCTGAATAGCTCATTGACTTGCTAGCGAGATTTTACAATCTCATTTATAGTCGATTACTCGACTGTGCTTACTCACTCGTTGTTCAGTTTTCAAAGATCAAGAACTCTTGTCCTATCCGCTCTCTTTCGAAAGCCGGAAGTTCAATATACCACACTAACTTTATATTTGCAACTTGTTTTTCTCAAGTTACTCGTTATTCCCGCATGTCTCAGCGGCAACTTTTATAAGATACCACAGATGCTGCTTCCGAGTCAACCTATATGATAACTGTATTTTCCTTCCACCTATAACAAGGTCAGCTTTAATCCAACAAGCAGAAGAACACCAGGCACACCGAGCACCGTTACTGTCCCTAATGTGGCTGTATTAATCGGCAAATCCACCTGCGTATAGGCGCTCAGCAAATTCAAAGCATATAGCAGGAAGGCCGCTACAACAACGTTCAACGTTAGACCAGACAATAATCTGCCGGCCCCACTGTTACGCAATACGGTAACAAGTAGAATTAGTGAGGATAGTATGAGTACTCCCCATACCGCATATTTAATATACACGTCTACACCTCCAGTAATCGATCAGTGTCAATCATGCTCAGATTTAGCCTTTTTGCCTGTTTGATCAGCATTTCAAATCTTTTCTCAGCCGCCTCCATCGCATAAATGGCATAGTCAATCTGATCCTTGTCCAAGGCAAACTCGAAATGTGCCTGAGCAGCCACCCAATTCGCATGTGCCGAACGAATCTCTTGCAGCAGCAATTGCTTGTCCCGCAGAAGTTCCTCTTTTGCCCCTTTTTTCGTCTGTGGATTCTTCCTTCCGTGCATGCCTAATAGTGCTGGTCTCATCAGCAAACCTCCATGACCCCAAATGCGGGTTAATCTACCCTTATGCTTATGGGGGAAATAGAGCAAATAGAACTAAAGCACTTCTTTTACACGAAACAAAAAAAGAGAGCTCTTCAGCTCCCTTTTGCATGATTAACGCTATTTATAATTCCCTGCGGCCTTCCATCGCTTTGGACAGTGTTACTTCATCGGCATATTCCAAGTCGCCGCCAACAGGTAGTCCGTGCGCGATACGCGTAACCTTCAGGCCAAACGGCTTCACTAATCGAGACAGGTACATAGCCGTAGCTTCACCTTCAATGTTCGGGTTCGTGGCCAAAATTAATTCCTGTACGGTTTCATCCCCCAACCGCTTGAGTAACTCGGCGATATGAATTTGATCGGGTCCGATTCCTTCCATAGGGGAAATTGCCCCATGCAGGACATGATAGTAGCCTTCGAACTCTTTGGTGCGTTCCAAAGCAACCAAGTCCTTAGGCTCCTGTACGACGCAAATGACGGAACCATCCCTGTTCTTATCTTGACAGATCCGGCAAGGATCGACATCGGTAATGTTACAGCAAACGGAACAGTAGTGGAGGTTTCTTTTCACGTTGACGAGCGCCTTCGCAAAATCAATCACGTCTTCTTCCTTCATACGAAGTACATGAAAGGCAAGGCGTCCCGCCGTTTTGGGGCCTACCCCCGGCAGACGGGAGAAAGCATCGATTAACTTAGAAATCGGTTCGGGGTAATACAAAGGAAGTTCTCCCTCATCTTTCAGAATCGTAACTCATGGTTGTGACTAGAACAAACCAGGGATGTTCATGCCACCTGTAAATTTGCCCATATCTTTATTCGCGATTTCTTCCGCTTTCGTCATCGCATCATTGACAGCTGTAAGCACAAGGTCTTGCAGCATTTCAACATCATCCGGATCAACAGCTTCAGGCTTGATTGTGATGCTTTGTACTTTCTTGTGTCCATTCACTGTACAAGTAACAACGCCGCCGCCAGCTGTGCCTTCAATGATTTTCGTACCCAGTTCTTCTTGAGCCTTCATCATTTGCTCTTGCATTTTCTTCACTTGTTTCATCATTTGGTTCATGTTATTCATTTTGTTTGCTCCTTTGTATTTAGTCTAGTCTTCTTTAATGGTCACTAAATCTTCGCCAAACAGTTGAATCGCTTCGGAGATCCACTCCTCTTTGGGTGGAGATCCTGGGCTGCCTTCCTCTGCCACAAGTTCTAGAACTTCAGGCGGACTGCTAGTCACATCACTCTTGGCGTCGTCCCACTCTTTGCGCATAACCGTAAGCAAGCGCATGGGTTTGCCGAATACTGAGCTGAGCACTTGCTCGATAATGAGTTTGTTCTCCGGTTTCTCTGTGGTGTTACGGTGCATTTCATTCTTGAACGCCACCAATACCACATCATCCAGCATCGAGACCAGATCACCATTCACAAACCAAGCATGGACAGTAATCTTCTTCTCTTTGACCAGACCCAGCACCTGACTCCATTTCATTAGAGCTGCCTTGGTTTCCGGACCTTCCGAAGCCTTCAAGTACCCATCAAGCTTAATTCCTGACTTCTTGGACGGCGCAGAGGCCACCGGCATTTTGGGAGCTGGTTTCGTTTCAACTGCCGCACCCGATACTCCCGATTTTACCAGTCCAGCTATCTGATCTTCAAGTTGTTTGAGCTTCTGGGACATTTGAGCAAAAAGATCGCCTTGCGGCATTCGGCTTCCCGAATCTGCCCCTGTGCTGACAGCCGTATGTCCTTCGCCGCTATGACCACCGCACATTTTCATAATCGAAATCTCGAGCAGGGTTTGGGGCTGGACAGAATACTTCATTTCACTCTGATAATGATTCAGTATTTCTATCATGCCCATCATTTCGTTTGGTGTAAAATGGCTGGCAATATCACTGAGCTCGCGCATATCAAACACGCGTTCTGTAATGACCGGCGAATTCGGCACCATACGAACCATGAGCAAATCACGGAAATAATTAATCAAATTCTCGATGCATTTGTCAGCGCTTTTGCCTTCTTGCATGAATGTATCGATTAGCTCTAGCGCGGCGCCAAGATCCTTGTCTTTGATACAAAGCACGAGCTTCTTAAATTGGTCGGATGCCACTCCGCCGGTAATGGACAATATGTCAGAGAGCTGCACTTCCCCTGTTGCAAAAGAGGTCGCTTGATCCAGAAGACTGAGCGCATCGCGCATCCCGCCATCGGACAATCTCGCAATATAATGGAGCGCTTCCTCGTTAATGGAAATCTGTTCCTGATCACAAATATATTTCAGCCGCTGCACCTGATCATCCATTGAAACACGTCGAAAGTCAAAGCGCTGACAGCGAGAAATAATCGTTGCCGGAATCTTATGCGGCTCCGTCGTCGCTAGTATGAACATCACATGGGCCGGCGGCTCTTCAAGTGTCTTAAGCAGTGCGTTGAAAGCCTCTGTAGTCAGCATGTGCACTTCATCGATGATATAGACCTTCTGTCTGACTTCGGTAGGAGCATACTTGACTTTATCCCGAATATCCCGAATTTCTTCAACACCGCGGTTTGAAGCGGCGTCAATCTCAACGACATCCATGACAGCGCCGTCTGTAATTCGTTCACAGGCAGAGCAAGCATTGCATGGCTCTTCCGCTGGACCGTTTAAGCAGTTAACTGCTTTGGCTAATATTTTGGCCGTACTTGTCTTCCCTGTTCCCCGTGGACCGTTGAACAAATAAGCATGGGTAAGGCGATTTTCTCGCAAAGAATTCTGCAGTGTCTGCGTGATATGTTTCTGTCCGACAACCTCACGAAACGTCTGAGACCTCCACGTTCGATATAGAGCAATATGTGCCATAGTGTTCCTCTCCATTAATCCCTGCGTGGAATGCTGAATCCATTATACTATATCGCAACAGGGGATGAAATAGAGGATCAAACATGGAATCCGGATCTGATGCGGATAGACAAAATAAAAAACGCCTCATAAGAAGGCGTCCAAGTTCAAAGTCATATGAAATTACATGGTAAACCGTGCACCTGTTATTGATAAAGTGATACAAGCGAACTCTTATCGTTGGCTCAAGTCAGGCAGCCCCTCGGCACATGAAACATCTCACTTACGGCTGCTTCCTTCCAGACCTGACCGGGTTCATGAGCATTCATTGCGAAGGACCCAACTCTCAACACCACGTGTAAGAGCCAGACCTCACATCACAGTACCGCTAACAGGAATTCAACCCCGCTACAGCGGATTGCGAGTTACAGGGCACCGCTACCTCCCCGTCTAGCACAGTAAAAATAGTATAGCTGATTCACCTGTAAATAGCAACTAAGGGGGAAAATATACCTGATCCCCTGGATTAACGTGACATTTTCACCGTTGTTTTGTATCGCGGCATATTGGTATCAAAAGCATTTTGTACTTGGGAGCGAAGCTCCTCAACCTGCGCCGCCGTCAAATTCGACTTTGCTTTTATTTTCACCCGAGCATTGGGTCCGTTGATGGCAATATTGGATTTCTCGATCCCCTGAAACTGTGCGAGCACATTTTTCATTAAGTTCGAATCATCCTCGTAGTGATGATACGTAGGATTCAGCGGGTCGTTTGGATTCACGTTGGTGATCCCCAAATACCCGTCACGCTTGTAATTTTGCGCTTTATAATTGCCCGTATCCGTCTGCGGCGGGTTTTTGTTACTCGAATTGATGCCGCACCCGGCCAAGCTCACGGTAAGCAGGATGGCAATGGTCAATCTTCGCATACCCTTGAACATAAAAACACCTCCCATTGGACTCTAAGTCTAAACTTAGGATGACCAAGGGAGGACGTCTTATGCTGATTGGCAGCAAAGTAATTGATACCAATTAGATTCCGTATTTCTTTTTGAACTTGTCGACACGGCCGCCTACATCGATAAACTTTTGTTTACCAGTGTAGAAAGGATGGCAATTAGAGCAAATCTCAACGCGAAGATTTTGCTTGATTGAACCCGTTTCGAACACATTACCACAAGCGCAAGTCACTGTGGTTGCATGATAAGTAGGATGAATACCTGCTTTCATGTTGGTTCACCTCTTTCCGCCCTGAATCATTTGCTGAATCAGAGTTAATGGACGTACTTAACGTACTTTTGCATTGTAGCATATTCGCAAGTTCGAATGCAATGGAAAAACGAGTGGAACCTCTACCTTAGAGAACCATTGTCGTATTTCTGTCGCTAGCGTAGAACTTTGGCGTATGCGAGTAGGATCCAAGTACAACATCCGGCAATTCCTGCTCGAAAATCTCAATCATTTGCTTCATTCCAAGCAGCTCACCCCGAGCCTTAGGGATAATCCCCAAATAACTTTCAGGGTCAATATTCAGGTTGCGCAATTGAATTAATTTTAATCCCGTTCTTCGCACGAATTCGATCATAGCCTCAATCTCTTCCTCCCGATCCGTTACCCCCGGGAAAACAAGATAATTGATGGAAGTGATGACACCTTTGTCCGTTGCGTAGCGAAGGGATTTTTCTACATTTTTCAGCGTATAAGCTCTAGGCTTGTAATAGGCATTGTAGTGATCATCCAAAGCACTGATTGTACTCACACGCATCAGGTCAAGCCCTGCGTCTACGATGCCGCGTATATGGTCTGTCAGCCCTGCATTCGTGTTGATGTTGATGTAGCCCATCTTCGTCTGCTCACGAACCTGCTTGATCGCCGGAATAATAAGCGCCGCTTGCGTGCTAGGCTCACCTTCACACCCTTGTCCGAAGGAAATAATGCTATCCGGCGTACGTAGATGCTCCAGCATGATCTGCGTTATTTCTTCGATCTGAGGCTTAAAATTCATACGCGTCTGTGGAGCCACAAAGCCGCTCTCATCCGGCTGTTCCGATATACACCCGAAGCATCCTGCGTTGCAGGAATAGGAGACCGGAACAGCGCCTTCCCAACGCTGCAGGAACGTATTCGAAGCGGTCAGGCACTCATAACCGAGTGCGCAGTTGGATAAGTGGGCGTACAAGCGGTTTTCCGGATACTTGGCCGTCAAGGTTTTGACTTGAGACTCCAGCTCCGTGACATCGCAATGAATCGGATTCCAGAAGTAGGGATTATCCGTTAGTCGAGCAGCTACATAGAAGGCTTCATCCTTCCATACAACAGCCGTATAACCGAACAGCGGCAGCGCCTTGGTCTTGTCGGATTTGACGTAACCGGGAAGCAGCAGGCGGGTAAACCCCTGCGGCAGCAGCGCACCCACAGCATGATAATCGCCTGGCACCAACTTCATATCGCCAGTCTCAGCATCTATGCCTACTGGCCGTGTAAAAGGAAGACTGACAAGCGTCGCCCCTTCGGGCAGCGGAATCAATTCGTCTTCCATAATTTCTGTTATCATTTCAGCATTTCGACCAAGCGCCAAAAAATCCGGATGGTCAAAAACGTTTCCTTGTGAGTCTGAATAAACCAAATTCATAACGGTACTCCTCTTTATGCGTTAACGCATCTTCCGCATCCTTAAGATGCTGAGTTTTTCACTTTCCCTTTGCTTGCCCCTGTTGAAGCGCCTGTCGATGGGGAAGCCAAAGAATCCAGGAACTCTTGATTGGTCTTCGTTTCGGCAAGTTTTTTGATGAAGGACTCGGTATATTCGTGCGAATCGTTCATGCCTTTGCGCAGCGCCCATACCTTCTCAAGTTCATCTTTGCTCAGCAGCGCCTCTTCGCGGCGCGTACCGGATCTGCGAATGTCGATAGCAGGGAAAATACGGCGTTCCGCCATTTTACGATCCAGATGCAGCTCAAGATTACCTGTCCCTTTAAATTCCTCATAGATGACGTCGTCCATACGTGAACCCGTCTCCACAAGTGCTGTAGCGAGAATTGTCAAGCTGCCGCCTTCTTCAATGTTACGGGCAGCCCCGAAGAAACGCTTCGGACGATGAAATGCGCCAGGATCGATACCACCGGATAGTGTCCGGCCTGTTGGCGGAACTACAAGGTTATAAGCCCTAGCCAAACGAGTGATGCTGTCCAACAAAATAACAACGTCTTTCTTATGTTCAACTAGACGCATAGCGCGTTCCAGGACTAATTCAGCAACTTTAATATGATTCTCAGGCAGCTCATCAAAAGTAGAAGCAACAACTTCTCCTTTCACAGAGCGCTGCATGTCCGTAACTTCCTCCGGACGCTCATCGATCAGCAGAACGAAAAGCTCAATGTCAGGGTAGTTCGTAGAAATACTGTTAGCTATTTCTTTGAGCAGCAACGTTTTACCTGCTTTGGGAGGCGCAACAATCAATCCACGCTGGCCTAAACCTACAGGCGCAAGCAAATCCATGATACGCATGGAAACTTTGTTAGGTTCTGTTTCAAGCGTAATACGCGTATCTGGATAGAGTGGCGTCAAGGCAGGGAAATGAAGCCGCTCGGCAGCCGTTTCCGGTTTCTCGCCATTAACTGCTTCAACCTGAAGAAGCCCGAAATAGCGCTCATTCTCCTTAGGAGGACGGCATTTGCCTGATACAATATCCCCGGAGCGCAAATCAAATTTGCGAATCTGGGACGCAGAAATGTAAATATCTTCTGAGCTTGGAAGATAGTTAATGGGACGCAAGAAACCAAAGCCCTCTTGAAGAATTTCGAGGACACCTTGCATAAACATTAGACCACTTTCAGCAGCTTGTGCACGTAAAATTGCAAAGATGAGTTCTTTTTTCTTCAGCGTACCGTAGTATGGAATCTGATGTTTCTTAGCTAGTTTATATAATTCAGTAAGCTTGAGTACTTCAAGCTCAGCAAGCTGCATGCTCATGTTTCAACCACCAAACTATTAAATTTTCAATTGGATTCTAGCATTGCCTGTTGTCTGGAACTTTATTCCTTACTCTTCGCTCTCGCGCCAAACCTCGGCACCTAGTGAAGATAAATTGAAGACTAAGTTCTCATACCCTCGGTCAATAAACTCAACGCCGGACACCTCGGTGATACCGCCTGTTCTTACGCTAAGACCGGCAAGCACAAGGGATGCTCCTGCTCGCAAATCCGTTGCCCGAACCTTCGCCGAGCTAAGCTCAGATCCTTCGATAATGGCGGAGCGTCCCTCAACTTTCATCTTAGCTCCCATCCGCACGAGCTCAGGAATGTGCTTGAACCGATTGCTGTAAACATGATCCGTTAGTATACTAACTCCTCTAGCTTGGCACAATAGGCTTGCCATTGGAGATTGCAAATCTGTTGCAAACCCTGGGTAAATTAATGCTTTTACATCGACGCTAGAGTACTCAGGCTGACCTACTACACGAATGGATTCATCCATCTCGTAGATATGTACACCCATTTCTTGAAGTTTCGCTGTTAATGCTTCCATATGTTTAGGAATGACGTTATCTACGGTAACATCGCCGCGCGTAGCAGCTGCAGCAATCATATACGTTCCCGCTTGAATCCGGTCAGGAATGATGGAATGGCGGCAGCCATGCATCTCCGTTACCCCTTCGATCCGAATGGTATCGGTACCAGCACCCTTGATTCTTGCACCCATCGAGTTCAACAATGTAGCTACATCTATAATTTCAGGCTCTTTCGCCGCATTTTCAATAATTGTATTTCCTTTTGCACGTGAAGCCGCCAACATAATGTTGATCGTCGCCCCTACGCTCGCCATATCCAAATAAATCTTAGCTCCACGCAGCTCTTTGGCCCGAATTCTTAATGCGCCATTCTCATTGCTTACTTCAGCCCCTAAAGCCTCAAAGCCTTTGATATGCAGATCGATTGGACGTGGTTCAAAATTGCATCCGCCCGGCAAACCGATATTCGCTTCCCCGAACCTTCCGAGCAGCGCTCCCATCAAATAATAGGAAGCTCTTAACTTCTTAACTTTTCCATTAGGCATTGGAAGAGACTTCATTCTGCTAGGATCGATCGTCATCCGATCTTCGTTCCAGTCGATGGTAGCTCCTAAATCCGTCAAAATTTCTGTATATGTAGCCACATCGCTTAAATGCGGCAGATTATCCAACGTTACCGGCGTTTCAGCAAGAATCGCAGCTGGAATAAGTGCAACCGCACTATTCTTAGCTCCGCTAATTTGAACAGTCCCTCGTAGTGGACGTCCCCCGACCACCATTAATTTCTCCAACATGATTCTCCCCCTAAATCCAGGTGCCTTCCTGTAACGCAAACTTCTCAACCTAAACGCCAATTGCAACCAAAATTGTATCACAATCTATTGAAATGAACATGAACAAATAAAAGGAAATAAGAACATCAATAACAAAAACGCTTACAGTCCTAGTAACAACTGAAGACAAAAAATAGAAGAAGGAAACGCCCGCAAGCATGCAAACGGCGGACATTTCGCATCCTCCGTTTGCGTCTTGCGGCATTTCCCACTGCATCTATACAATTAAAATTAAGCTTGGTTGCTGCTTCCGAACAATTGAATTTTGGATTTTACAACTTCGACCATTGCGTTACGAGCTGGGGTTAGATATTTACGAGGATCATAAATTTTTGCGTCCTTGTTCAGAACTGCGCGGATCGTATCTGTGCATGCTACTTGGTTCTCAGTGTTAACATTGATTTTACCAACGCCTGCAGCGATCGATTTACGAATCATTTCGTCAGGAACACCGGAACCGCCGTGTAATACAACAGGAACTGGGATCGCTTTGGAAACTTGCTCGATAATGTCAAAATGGATGTTAGGCTCGCCAGCGTACATACCATGTGCTGTACCTACTGCGATTGCCAAACAGTCAACGCCAGTCTCTTCGTAGAAGCGGATAGCTTCTTCAGGTTTTGCAAGGTTAGCGTGCTCTTCGTCTACCGAGATGTCATCCTCAACACCACCGATTGTTCCAAGCTCACCTTCAACGGATACGCCCATTGCACGAGCCGCTTTAACAACTTCTTTCGTCAAACGGATGTTTTCTTCGAAAGAATAGTGTGAACCGTCAAACATAACGGAGCTGAATCCTGCGCGGATACATTTCATTGCTACTTCAAAGGAACTGCCGTGATCCAAGTGCAAAGCGATCGGCAGACCGGATTTTTTGGCTGCAGCTTCAGCAATTGCTACTGTAAATTCGATACCCATATATTTCAGTGCGCCTTCGCTAACACCGTAAATGAAAGGGGATTTCAGTTCCATTGCAGCTTCCACAATCGCTTGAGCAAACTCAAGGTTGTTCATGTTAAATTGACCCACCGCGAATTTGTTCGCTTTTGCTTTAGGTAAAAACTCATTCATTGAAACCAATGCCATGTTTCTCTTCCTCCTAGAACCTTTTTGTAGTTTTGCGTAGACCGCTCTTGTCATACCTGAGTTATTATAGCACATATACTTTCAAATGATAACCAAGCCCTCGCTTCTCAGCCACAAAAAAAGACCCTATGACTAGGATCCCACGGCAAAACCACTACTTGACTCGTTATTTAACTGCATATTAACCGCCATACGCAACTCATCAATGTCAAACGGCTTCGTGAAATGCATGATGGCACCCAAATCCGTCGCTTCTTTAATCATATCCAGCTCACCATACGCTGTCATCATGATTACTTTGATCGAGGCATCAATAGCTTTCACATGCTTGAGAATATCTAGGCCATCCATCCCGGGAATTTTCATGTCCAGTAATAGTAGGTCCGGCGAAGAATTTTTGACGATTTCTAAAGCCAATTTACCATTAGAGGCTTGATAAGTATCGTATCCTTCATTGCTGAAAACCTCCATTAGCAGTACGCGAATTCCATTTTGATCATCGACAATCAGTACCTTTTTCTTCATCAGCCTAGTTCCCTCCCGAAAACGAATAACAAATCCCCTGCACTTCACAGATACATAACGTATTCGCTATTCATTTCCGTTTTCCTTCACGAGAGAGAACCAAATTGAAAACTTTTACAAATAAGTTGTTTTACAGGAGGTAGTTCACATAGCGAGTTAGCTACGTGCAATTCCTTGAGCTGCCTTCACGAATTCACGGAATAGAGGCTGCGGACGGTTCGGACGGGAAGTGAACTCCGGATGGAACTGTACCGCCAAGAACCAAGGGTGACCTGGAAGCTCTACCATTTCGACCAAACGACCGTCCGGGGACGTACCGGAAATGCGCAAGCCAGCGGATTCGATCAACTCGCGGTATTCATTGTTGAACTCATACCGGTGACGGTGTCTCTCGTAAACAAGTTCATCATTGTAGCATTTCTCCGCCAATGAACCTGGAACAATTTTGCATGGATAGAGACCAAGACGCATAGTACCGCCCAAATTCTCAATATCCTTCTGTTCTGGCAGAAGATCGATAACCGGATAAGCCGTAGTCGGATTAATCTCGGAGGAGTTCGCTCCATCCAAGCCTGAAACAGAACGCGCATACTCAATAACAGCAACCTGCATACCCAAGCAAATGCCGAAGAAAGGTATTTTCTTCTCGCGGGCATAACGAATAGCAGATACTTTGCCTTCAATACCACGATCGCCGAAACCGCCTGGCACCAAGATACCCTGCACGCCGGAAAGCAGATCATCCACGTTGTGGTCATAAATTTCTTCTGCATTTACCCAACGAATGTTGATCTCGGAGTCGTTATCAATGCCGGCATGTCCAAGCGCTTCAACAATGCTCAAATAAGCATCATGCAGAGCAACATATTTTCCGACAATGGCGATCTCTGTCTTTTTCGTCAAGGATTTAACTTTACGAACGAGACTTTCCCACTCGGTCATGTCCGGTTCATTCGTTTTGAGCTTCAAGTGATTAACGACATAATCGTCAAGTCCTTGTTCGCGAAGCATCATTGGCACTTCGTAAAGTGTTTCTGCATCTTTACACTCGATTACAGCCGCTGGATCAATGTCACAGAATAGGGCAAGCTTACGCTTCATATCTTCTGTCAAAGAATGTTCGGTACGGCAAACAATAACGTGAGGCTGAATGCCTAAGCCGCGCAGTTCTTTCACACTGTGCTGTGTCGGTTTTGTTTTTACTTCACCTGCAGCTTTAATATAAGGAATCAGCGTAACGTGAATATACATCACATTCTCGCGGCCGATATCATTTTTCATTTGACGGATTGCTTCTAAGAAAGGAAGGCTCTCGATATCGCCAACGGTTCCGCCGATTTCGGTAATGACAACGTCGGATTGAGCCTCACGGCCCGCTCGCAATACGCGATCTTTAATTTCATTCGTAATGTGAGGAATAACCTGTACTGTACCTCCGAGATATTCCCCTCTACGCTCTTTGGTAATAACGGAGGAGTACACCTTGCCTGAAGTCACGTTCGAGCTTTTGGACAGATTGATATCAATGAAACGTTCATAATGGCCTAAGTCCAAATCCGTTTCAGCCCCGTCATCAGTTACGAAAACTTCACCGTGCTGGTAAGGACTCATTGTCCCTGGATCCACGTTAATATACGGATCAAACTTTTGAATCGTAACTTTCAGACCTCTGTTCTTCAGCAATCTTCCTAAGGAAGCTGCAGTAATTCCTTTGCCAAGGGATGAAACTACGCCCCCCGTAACGAAAATGTATTTTGTCACTATGTACGCCTCCTAATAGTTTTTTAGTTGAAAATTGCAACGTACGCATACGTTTAGTAGTGCCAGATCACCGGCCTGTGTCTTTCTATGCAAAAAGCTTACACCGTAAGCATTCGCTATCGTTGTCGTGGTGCCACTGCCTCAGATTTAGTGTCTACTAAATGAGGGTTTTCATGAAAATCTGGTGAAAAAAACAGCCTGAAAACAAAAAAAAGTGACACCCGTGAGTAGACGGGGCACTTTTTGAACGCTTGCGCGATTTGTTAAGATTCTTTTAAAGCCCATGCAATAGTTTACTCTGAACGGGCGGCGGCTGTCAAGACAAGTTATTTGTCGTCGTCATCCTCTTCATCCAGATCGGAATCATCCTCATCCAAATCGGATTCTTCGTCCAGATCGTCTTCATCCTCGTCGTCGGACTCCTCGATACCTTCTTCGCCAAGATCCTCTTCGATCTCTTCATCCTCAAAGAATTCGGTATCTTCTTCCGCTTCTTCCTCTTCGGATTCCGTACCAAACGCATCGTACTCGTCTTCCTCTGCGTATGTATCTTCTTCCTCAGCATAGATGTCTTCATCCAGATCGTCGTCTTCATCATTGATGATTCTTGGACGCTTCGCGTTACCAACCGCATCATCTGATTTCTCGACAGGGTACCAACGCTTCAAGCCCCATAGATTCGTACCTACGCAAGCAAAACGTCCATCGATGTTGATTTCCGTATATAGTTGGGCAATCACTTGCATAACGTGCTGCTCGGATAACCCTTTAATTTTTGCAATTTCTGCCATCAAGTCACGGTAATAAAACGGCGTATTCGCCGATTTCAATAATTCAAACGCCAAATCCACCATCGGCATTTCGCGTGCTTGTTCTGTGGTGATTTTGAGTGTGTATTCGCTACTCATCTAAGGCACATCCCTTTCGACCGTCTTCTTCACTTCTTCTATCTACCTTATCCAATATCTTCATTAAGTAAAACCTATTTTTTCTAAAATTGCAACTACCCGCAAAAAACCTTTCGGACAAGCCCCCCGAAAATGAATACAAGCGAAGGTCCCCCTCCGCTTGCGACTGTATCCTAAGGAAGCGGTATGAGCGAGTCACAGCCGTTTCCAGTACCTGAGGAAGAGACACTCCTGCTCGCGCCTCTCTATTTATCCTATGTAAAACCAGCACATCTGACACGGCTTCGCACCCATTTATTTCTATAAAGGCTATCACACGGTCAGAAGGGGTGACCTGTACATAGGATAGGGGAGACTCGATTATAAGCTGTCATGGGGGGATGGCACGTATGGATATAGCCACCTTTCTTCATTCGCTTCATGAGGAAATCGGACTCACCAAGCAATCCGGAAAGAAGCATTTGATCCGTTTCTCATCAGCCAAGGACTACTACGCATGCAAATCCGAGCTGAAGCGAATGAGATCCCGTCTGGCCAACCTGTCCAAGGTTCGCACGCTCGACATCATCCATGCCTTCTCCTGCACGCTCCGTTCCGACTCGAAACTCAAGCAGTTGACAGGCAATCCGGTCATTGAAGAAGATACCAAAATTACCGTTCACCAATCAGTTGGAAGCAGAACCCTCATCAAACGTGCAACCACGCTATCTGGCTTCGGCTCCCACACCATCCCCTGGGGCGTTGATCAAATTGGCGCACCTGAAGTTTGGAGCAAGTCGCTAGGCCAAAACATCCATGTAGGCGTCATCGACACAGGCATCGACTACAATCACCCGGACTTACGAAATTCAATCTCACGGGGAATCAATTTATTAAATCGCAGCATGCTCCCCTATGATGATAATGGCCATGGCACGCACATTGCAGGCACCATTGCGGCGACTGGCCGCAATTCGGGAATCATTGGCGTCGCGCCCAGATCGATTATTCATCCTGTTAAGGCATTTGACCACAGTGGAAGCGCTTATGTCTCAGACATTATTGCCGGAATCGACTGGTGCGTAAACAATGATCTCGATATTATCAACATGAGCTTCGGCATGAAGTCGTACAACCGTGCGCTGGAGCAGGCTGTTTTGAACGCGTATTACAGAGGAAAAGTCATTGTCGCTTCGTCCGGTAATGATGGCAAAAGGAAAACGATTGATTATCCCGCTCGCTTCTCCCAGGTCGTTTCCGTTGGAGCCACAACTCGGCTAGGCCGCATAGCTCCCTTCAGCAATCGCGGCAAACAAATTGACATCTATGCACCAGGTGAACGAGTTTACTCGTCCTGGCTGCACGGCAAATACAATGAGCTTAGCGGCACATCCATGGCCACCGCTCACGTCAGCGGCGTTATCGCGTTAATGCTGGCCATCAAGCCCTTGTCCCCGCAGCAGATCAAAACCGCGCTGCGCCGCTGCGCGCTCGGCATTAACAAGCGCGAAAGCACACGCTGGCAGCCAGGGCACCTGAATGCCAGGCGGGCTTTGCGTGCTGCGAGGCAGATCAAAGACTCGCAATGAAAAAAGGAGTTAAGCGGCTCATGGCTGCTTAACTCCTTTTTGGTGGGAGCGGCGACTTACATCCGCTCCGGTGCGGACACGCCGACTACGCGAAGCGTGTTGGCGAGGGTCGTGCGCAGTGCGCCTAGCAAGGCAAGGCGCGCTTGCGTCAAGGCCACGTCTTCCGTGATGACGTAGTGGCCTCTGTAATAGCTATGGAACTGGCTTGCCAGTTCGTAAACATAGCGAATCATCCGATGCGGCGCGTACTGCTCCGCCGCGATCGCGATCTCTTCCGGAAGCTCGCCGATCTTGCGCAGCAAGTCGAACTCCGCTTCCGAGGAAAGCTGAGCAAGGTCAACTTGCTCCAGCGGGAGCACCGCGATGCCTTGCTCCTCCGCCTGGCGGAAGATGGAGCAAATCCGTGCATGTGCGTACTGCACATAGTAAACCGGGTTCTCATTGGACTGAGATACCGCTAAGTCCATGTCAAAGTCCAGATGCGAGTCCATGCTGCGCATTGCGAAGAAATAACGGATCGGGTCGACGCCGACCTCGTCCATGAGATCCTCCATCGTGACCGCTTTGCCGGTACGTTTGGACATCTTGACCTTTTCCCCGTTTTGGAAAAGGCTCACCATTTGCGCGATCAGCACAATAAGTCGATCCGCCTCGAAGCCCAGCGCCGTCATGGCCGCTTTCATCCGCGGGATGTAGCCGTGGTGGTCGGCGCCCCAAATGTTAATCAAGCGCTCAAAGCCGCGCCCGAACTTATTGCGGTGGTAGGCGATGTCCGGCGTCAGGTACGTGAAGGAGCCGTCATTTTTGATCAAAACGCGGTTCTTGTCGTCACCCAGCGGTGTCGTATTCAACCAAGTAGCGCCTTCTTCTTCATAGATATGTCCATTGTCACGCAGTTCTTGTAGAACGGGTGGAATCAGGTTATCTTCATAAATCGACGTCTCGGAGAACCAGTTGTCGAAACGTACACCAAAACGGCCTAAGTCGCGTTTGATTTTGTCGAGTTCTTTTTTCAAGCCATACGTACGGAAAAAAGCACGGCGCTCATCATCCGGCAAGCTCAGCAGGCGATCTCCTTCTTCTGCGGCAAGATCTGCCGCAAAGCCTTTGATATCTTCCCCGAAGTAGCCGTCCTCCGGCATTTCGGCATCTTGTCCAAGCGCTTGCAAATAGCGGGCTTCGATGGATTTGGCCAGATTTACGACTTGGTTCCCCGCATCGTTAATGTAGTACTCCCGGGATACGTCATACCCCGCAAGATCCAGCACGTTACACAGCACATCCCCTACAGCTGCGCCGCGGGCATGTCCGAGATGCAAAGAACCTGTCGGATTGGCGCTGACAAACTCCACTTGTACTTTCAGCCCTTGGCCCACGTTTCTTGCCCCGTAACGCTCACCCTGAGCGAGTACGTCGGCGATAACCGGATAAAGGTAAACTTTGTTCATTTTAAAATTAATAAAGCCCGGTCCGGCAATCTCTGCTTCCGCGATATTCGCTTTATCTTTCTGCAGATTCGCAATGATCTGCTCGGCGATTTGTCTTGGATTTTGCTTGGCAATACGGGTCAACTGCATCGCAATGTTCGTTGCGAAATCCCCGTGTGTTTTCTCCTTCGGAACTTCCAGAATGATTTCCGGCAGCTGCGCGGCATCCACAATGCCAGCAGCGGCAACGGCATCTGCTATAGCTTGTTTCACGATGACTTTGACTTCGTTTAATACGTCCATTCTTCTTACTCCTCCTGAATTAACAACTTAATCCTGTATGTACCCGCATGCGTGCCGGATGCATATAAATCGTATTTCCATCGCGTGATTCCGATGCCCTGTTCCGCTTCGCTTGTCAGCTCGTGCGTCTCGATTTCGAGTTCCAGGCGACCTTGCGGCGTATGATAAAATCCGAGTCGTTTCTCGCCAGGCACAAACGTTTGCTCCGCTTGCACATCACCTTGGCGGACGATCCGGATCTGATTCTCTTCCAGCTTAATAAGCGTCACCGTTCGTCCAAGTTCGCTGCGTTCTTCTTCATAGCGGATGTAGGTGTGATTGCCTTTGCGGTACAGGTCTCCCCGCGCCTTCTGCACAGTTGTCTCGCTCCCGCTCCGGCTCTCAATGCGAATGCGCACACGCGCTTTATCCGTCATGATTCGTCATTCTCCTATTCTGCAGGTCCTCTTTGCACCTTATGTCAAGATAAGGCAAGTTAGGTATTAGTTTATATGAAAGGTTCGACGAATTCAATGTATCACTGCGATCAGCGTTCAGGAATGATGTCGAAGCCAGCTCTTTCCTCATGCCAAAAAGCCTCAAATCTCACGAATGCGTGAAATCTGAGGCTTTCCTTGGCGGGCTTTGTAGTTGTTAAATGGCTGGAATCGGCCTACCGATGCTTTCCCACTGCTCTTTAGCAGGACCATAGGCTCCGATGACAGGTACGCCTGCTTGGCGCATCAAAATCGTGAGCTGTCCACGGTGGTGGATTTCATGCTTAAGGAATGCGAACAGCGTTTCGCCGATGGTCCACTGCTGGCCGAACATGTTCACGACGTCCTGCATTTTTGCGTCTGTTAACTGTGTGCGTGCGGCTTCCAGGATCCCGGCTGTTGTTGAGCGGTAAGCATCCGCTACGGTTGCAGCCTCTGATGGCGGGTTGCTGGCGGCAGAAGGTGCATCGAATTTGAGCCCGGCTGCGAGCAGCATACCGCGGTCATTGTGCACCAAGTGCCACGCGATGAAACCTAGCGGCCTATAGCCTTCAGCCTGCGGCTGTTGCAAGGAGGCGTCAGTTAAGGCGTCGAGCAGTTGCTGCGTTGTAGCGGATTCGCGTTGGTATTCGTTAATAAAGCTATCTACGGTAGTGAACATAGGAATTACCTCCATGGTTTGTGTGATTTAATACTTCATGTAATCAGTATAGTGGAGTGTGACTGACAACAGTATGGCAGTGTTGTGGAGCTGGAAGAATTATTTTAGGAGGTTCGTTGGGGAGTCGACCACGGTGCTTAGTCGGCTCCTGCGAGCACTACCTGCTGGCTAACGGACTGAGGGGACTCTATTCGCTGCTTTTGGGACAAATTTAGCTTTTAACGGACTCACGTGCCGCTATTGGCAATGATATTGCCTAGATTAGCGACAAAACCACTAAATAACGGCTCCTCAGTCCGATAGCACCTCAAATCCGCTGAATTCCGCAGAATAACGGCTCCTGAGTCCGTTACAGAACTGTGGCTACTTGGGAGGGCTGACGGGTGAGCTGCTATTGGTGGGTCTCATGCTACTTTGACTAGTTGGCTTCTACTGGTGGGTCTCGTGGCACTTAATTAGCTGGCTTCTACTGGTGGGTCTCGTGGCACTTAATTAGCTGGCTTCTACTGGTGGGTTCCATGGTACTTAACTAGCTTGCTCTTTTGGTGGATTTTTGTGACTTCGATCGCCAGTTTCGACCTGCGAGCACTTCCTGTTGGGGTTGGGGTTGCACTTGCACTTGTACATGCACTCGCGACCAAGGTCGAGCCCAGCCGAGCGACACCACAAACAAAAAAGCCGCCTCCCTCTCACAAGGGCTGACGGCCTTTTCATTTATTTAATCAAATCTTCAACAAATTTAGGCAACACGAATGCTGCTTTGTGTAGGCGTGCTGTATAGTACTTCGTCGGGAATTCCGGAATGGAAGCTTCCTCGACTTGAAGAGGGTCATGCTTTTTGCTGCCCATTGTGAAGGTCCAGAGACCGCTTGGGTACGTAGGGATATTCGCGCTGTATACGCGTACGATCGGGAAGATTTCTTTAACGTCACGGTTAACGGTTTGGATCAGATCTGCTTTGAACCAAGGGTTGTCCGTTTGTGCAACGAAGATTCCGTCTTCTTTTAACGCATCATAAATGCCTTGGTAGAAACCTTTGGTGAACAGTTCAACCGCTGGGCCAACCGGCTCTGTGGAATCGACCATGATAACGTCGTATGTATTTTTGTGATCATGAATGTGCATGTAGCCATCGTTTACGATCACTTCAACGCGCGGGTTGTCCAATTCGCCGGCAATGGTCGGCAGGTACTTTTTGGAGTACTCGATTACTTTACCGTCGATGTCGACCAGAACGGCTTTTTTCACTTTCGGGTGCTTCATGATCTCACGGATTACGCCACCGTCGCCGCCGCCCACAACAAGGACGTTCTCAGGGTTCGGGTGAGTCACAAGTGCAGGATGAGCAACCATTTCATGGTATACGAACTCGTCTCTTACAGTTGTCATGACCATGCCGTCCAGGGTAAGCATCGTTCCCCACTCTTCGGTTTCGATCATCGACAGATCTTGGAAATCTGTTTGCTCTCTTACGTAAGTCTCTTTTACTTTCGCTGTAATGCCGAAGCTGTCCGTCTGTTTCTCTGTGTACCACAAATCCATGTTCATACCTTCTTTCGCTTCTATATTGGATGAATAATTACTGACATTCGTTATCTCTAACAGTGTTCCACCGGCCCAAAATGTCATGCAAGGTCGGCTAAAATTTCCCGTCCCTTCACACGCACAAATTGTATTATAGTTCATTACCCCCAAATTGCAATAATTTCCTAGGTCTTTTCCCCAATTCACAAAAAATATTTACAATTTATTGAATATGGAAACCCATGCTTTTCCATACTGGTTAATACGTCCTTAGGGCGAAGCAAGAAAGGAGGTAGGAATCGATGTCCGATAATGAAAACAATCGTCAACCCTCTTCAGGCACTCCGCAAAAACAAAGGGAGCAAGAGGTGCCTGCGTCCATGCGATGGATGCGCCGTATTAAAAAAATGTTTTCCTTCTTCTTCACTACCTGTGTTTTTATGCTCATTGCTGCTGCCATCTTTTTCGTATATTTGCGTTCGCAGACGCTGCCTGTAACGAAGATGCTGCAAACTTCTCAAATGTTTGATACACACGGCGAACTCATCGACACATTCTATTCGGGGCAAAATCGGCAGGTCGTTCCATTAAATGAAATCTCACCATACCTTATCAAAGCTACGCTTGCCGTGGAGGATCAACATTTCTACGATCATTTCGGTGTCGATGTGAAAGCTGTTGCCCGTGCAGCGATTGTCAATGTGAAAGCGATGGCGAAAGTGCAGGGCGCAGGCACCATCACACAGCAGTTGGCACGAAATTTGTATTTGACGCATGACCGTACCTGGGCGCGTAAAATCAAAGAAACGATGTTTGCCGTTCAACTGGAGATGCAGCTGAGCAAGGATGAAATTCTTGCGGATTATTTAAATCAAATTTACTACGGTCATTCGACCTATGGCATAGAAACGGCTTCGGAGCTATTCTTCGGTAAACACGCCAGTGAATTGACGTTAGCCGAGAGCGCCTTGATTGCCGGTGTCCCGAAGGGGCCACGTTACTACTCCCCTTATTATGATATGAAAAATGCGCTGGACCGGCAAAAAATCGTGCTCCAAACGATGGTCCGCAGCGGGTTCATCACGCAGGCTGCCGCAGACGCTGCCGGCAAAGAGAAGCTAACCATCCAACCGCTCACGAAGAAAAAGCCAGCAGCCGCCCCATATTTTAGAGATTATGTACGGACACTGGCCACGGAAAAGCTCGGTATCCCTGAGGAGCAATTCGACGAGGGCGGCATTCGCATTTACACGACGCTCGACAAGAAAGCGCAGGAAATTGCCGAAAATGTCGTGAACCAACAGTTAACTGGCAAACCAGAGCTGCAGGCCGCTCTCGTCGCCATTGATCCGCGTACCGGTGAAATTAAAGCCATGGTCGGCGGACGCGACTATACAGAAAATCAGTTCAATCGAGCTTTGTCGAATACAAGGCAGCCGGGGTCCTCTTTTAAACCTATTATGTATATGGTAGCTCTGCAAAATGGGTATACCCCCGTCACGCAGGTGAAAAGTGAACCGACGGTGTTCACGTACGATGAAGGGCGGCAACGTTACACGCCTAGAAACTTCAACGATCAATATGTAAACGCGAATATCGATATGCGGCAGGCGATTTCCAAATCCGATAACATCTATGCGGTTCATACGATTCTGGACGTTGGTCCTGCGAAGGTAATTGATCTGGCTCGCAAGCTGGGCATTAATTCACCGATGAAGCCTCTGCCTTCACTGGCGCTCGGTTCCTTCCCTGTTAGCCCGCTTGAAATGGCATCCGCTTTCGGAACAATTGCGAATCAGGGTCTGCATAAGGAAGCGACAGCGATTGTGCGAATTGAGGATGCGAATGGTCAGATTTTATATCAAGCAGCTCCGAAAGAGGAGCAGGTGATTAACCCTGCGGTTGCTTATGTGATGACGAATCTCATGGAGAGCGTGTTCGAGGAGGGCGGTACGGGTAACCGTGTTGCCAGCACGATTAAACGGCCGATTGCCGGTAAAACCGGAACGACCGATACGGATGCTTGGCTGGTCGGCTTCACACCGGAGCTCGCTACTGCGGTATGGGTCGGCTATGATAAGGACCGGGACATCTCTACCGTCGAGTCTCATCTGGCATCGCCGATTTTCGCAGAATTCACGGAACAAACGCTGGAGGCCATTCCGCCTAAGCTGTTCCAAATTCCAGAAGGCGTAGCCAATGTCTATATTGATCCTGTGAGCGGAAAGCTGTCCAACGAGGATTGCCCGAACGCTCATCTTGAGGCATTTCTCGCCGGCACGGAGCCAACGACTTACTGTACGGGCAAACCCGCCAAACCCGCTTCGGGTGATGATAAAAAGGACGCGCCAAAAGGCCAAAACGGCTCTTGGTGGAACGACCTCAAACGCTGGTGGAACGACTGATTTCCAGCTTCCACGCGGCTTTCGGAGAACACAAAAAGGCAGAACTAAGCGCGTCTTAGTCTGCCTTTTTGCTGTCCTAGTATATGAGGTAACATACACTAGGGTCTAGTATACTCGGTTCACATGAACGTAACAATGGATGACACATAATGTTCATAACTTCCAATTATGCCTTGCTACAATTACGAAAGGGCATCTTTCAGCACTTGGTCCGAGCGATTCCACCATTCTTCGTTATGGCTGATCAGCTGCTTTTTCAAGGCTGCACGCTCGCTGTCGGACAAGCCATCCAGGATAAATTTACGCTTCATCGCGCCATCCATCTTGTTCACATGATCGGCCAGAATCTTCCATCCCCGGCGTGCCTCTGTATCGATCAGCATCTCGCAAGCAGACATGCCGGCATAATACGCTCCTTCTTCGGTGCGGTCGACGGCAACCCATACGATCCACGCCTTGCGTCCATTCGGCACATCCTCTTTGTTCGTCGAAAATTTAATGCCTTTCTCGATTTTACTCTTGGCATGCAGTGTGCCCTCATCGAGATAGGCTTCATCTCCATCGATAATTACCCCTGATACATTGCTAAGATCGATTGCTCCAGCACCGAATCCTTTGTGATTGACTTTAGAGCTTACTATATTCAAGGCCAGCTTCTTTTTGTCCGCTTCCATCGTTGCACCTTCCACTCATCGTAATGTTAAAATGATACCTTTGCTTTTATTGTAGCTAAAGTACTCCATGAGAACAAGAGCAGAGAACCAGGGCTTGGCCAGCGCCTATTTCAGCCGTGCTAACAAATCTTTTCCACTCACAGAAATATTCCCTAGGTTGTCTACATATACATGCTGTAGATGCTTGTTAGGCGGGGTGAATCTATTGAGTGTTTTATTCAAAAACCGAAAGCTACAATGGTTCGTTGTCATGCTCCTTGCAGCAGGCACTGTCTTGCTGTCTGAAACTTTGCTCCCATCTGCAAGTAAACTGACGGTGCCCGTCGTCTCTAAGGAGGAACCGTCAGCTCCGGCGCCGGACATGCAGCCTGCTGATCGCGGCAAATCTTCGGACAAACAAACGCAGGAACCGCTGAGCTACCGCATTGCGGAGTATCACATGAATGTTGCCTACACACCCGAAACAAGGCAGCTCAAGGGGCAGCAAGCGTTATCGTGGGAAAATCCGGGAACGGTTCCTGTGCAAGAGATTTATCTGCATTTATATCCGAATGCATTCGCATCTAAGAAAACCACGTTTATGCGGGAGTCCGGCGGCAAGCTAAGGCAAGATGAAGCTACGGCGGATAGCACCGGTTGGATGGACTTGCTTTCCGTAAAAACGGAAGATGGCGAGGACCTTACGCCACGCATGGCGTTTGTACAACCTGATGACGGCAATAAAGACGACCACACGCTGATCAAAATACCGTTGTCAAAGCCGGTTGGAGCCGGCGAGCGAGTCACACTCAAAACGGAATTTCTCGTCAAACTGCCCGAAGCCTTCGCCAGAATGGGCTATGTGAACGACTTCGTGATGGCTGGACAATGGTTCCCTAAGGTCGCCGCTTATGAACGGGCCGGCACAAGGGGACGCACCGAGCCAGGCTGGAATCTCCATCAATACCATGGGAATTCGGAGTTTTATGCGGACTTCGGCTTGTATGATGTGAAAATTCAAGTGCCGGCGAACTACACGGTTGCCGCGACAGGTTTCCCTGTGAAACCGGCGGTGACGGAGAACGGGACGAAGACGTACCAATTTTATGCCGATGATGTGCATGATTTCGCATGGTCGGCTTCACCTCACTTCGTGTATGTGGAGGAACCCTTCTCTACGCCGCAAATACCCGGTGTGAAGATCAAGCTTTATCTTGATCCCAACCATCAGGATTTGAAAGACCGCTATATGTACGCTGCCAAAAAAGCGCTCTCCCGCTATAGCCAGTGGTACGGATCGTATCCTTACTCGACCTTGTCTATCGTTGTACCTCCTCCCGGAGGCAGCGGCGCAGGCGGGATGGAGTATCCTACGCTCATAACCGCTTGGGGCGCGGACGACAAAACGCCGGATCAGGAATTGGAACGCGTCGTTGTGCACGAGATCGGTCACCAATATTTCTATGGCCTTGTGGCGAGCAATGAGTTTGAAGAAGCTTGGCTGGATGAGGGCTTTACCTCCTACGCCGAGGATAAAGTGATGGAGGCCGACTTCGGGGCAACCCCTAATTTGCCTGTCGAGTCCAGCTACATTACTTCTCCGAATGCCCTGCGGCAAAACGCATGGGCCTATACCGGACATGATCAATACGCAGAAAATGTGTATACCAGAGGCAAACTCGTGCTGAAAGCCATCGAGAAACAGGTCGGCACCAAGACCATGGATCGTATCATGCGGACTTATTTTCAAAAATGGCAATTCAAGCATCCTTCTACCAAAGACTTTCAAAATGTGGTCGAGGATGTAACGAAAACGAAGTGGGACGACTTCTTCAATGAATATGTCTACGGCTCAATGATGGTTGATTATACGGTTGAAAGCATCCATGTGAAAGCCACTGGCAGCAAAGGAGCCGGCCCTTACGAGAGCACGGTCCTCATCTCCAAGCGTGGAGGCAATTCGCCCGAAGTGCCGATTCAGTTCCATTTCGCCGACGGTACGATGCTCGACAAAACGTGGGACGGCAAAGAGAGCAGCATTGAGTACAAACTAACCCACACGACGCCTATTGACTGGGTTCGTATCGACCCGAACTACTCGCTCATTCTTGAGAACAAGCATATTAATAACTTTATGCAAGCAGAAGTGGACACCAAGTGGAAACTCCGCCTGAATCTCGGCATTATCCAATTCCTGCAAGCTATTTTCGGGTGGGTAGCCTGGTAGGCGCCCACTCTACAAGGCAAGTTTGCCTTCAGAAAACAACGCTTAGGAGGGACACCGGTGACAACCTATCTCAAATCCGGCTTCAGGGCGGCTCTACGGCAACCCTTCGCTACGATTGTCTTGTTCATCTACCAAATGTGCTGGGGGATGCTCCTATATAAGCTTGTACAAGGGGTGTTAGTTCCCCTCATGCACCGGTTTCCCGGCGGCGATCAGCCGAAGCAAGCGCTCCAGCTTTTTCTGGCCGAAAGTCAGTTTCAGTTATTCAAAACGGATCTTAGCCACTCTTACTTGTGGTGGCTGGCCGGCCTGCTCCTGGCGCGCATGTTCCTTAGCCCGATGCTGAACGGCGGTGTCTATTATTCGCTCACCCATTCCGATCAAAATGCCGGCTACCGCTTCGTCCGCGGCATCAAGGAACTCACGCTCCCCTTCTTTGCCGTGTATTTGATTCGAATCGCCTTATCTCTGCTGCCGCTCATCTGGGTGCTGCCCAAAGTGCAGAAGGTGTTCGCTCACAGCACATCTTATGAACAGGCTTCCCTCGATTTACTGCCTTGGCTGCTGGGCATGCTGGTGTACGGTTTTCTGCTGCATCTGCTCTTCATGTATGTGCAGTTCGCCATTGCCGCACGTCTCGGCATTATATCCACAGTCCTAACGTTCATGCGGTACTCGCTTCCGATTATCGGCCTTTCTCTGATACTTTTACTGAGCTCAGGACTTTTGGCAGGGATCACGGTCACAACGACCTATATCTGGGCAGGTCTGGTAGCGCTAATCATTTATCAACTTTTCCCGCTTTTCCATATTTTCATGCAGATGTGGTCCATTACGTCGCAATTCCAGCTTCTTTCCGCCAAATTAAGTCGTTAAAAAGCAATAAATAAAACCATAAATGGTTTAGATTTGTTCAACCCCCTTGCAAAAGGGGGTTTTTTTGTCTGTAAAGCGAACCTTTACACATTTTTTCAGACCCAATTGCACGAAAAAGGAGGAATTTCGATGTTTATGACGAATTTAAGGGACTAGCATTAAAAAACCAAATATTTCATGCCGAATTCCTCATTTCTTGGGGAAACGGGGGAACCATACCGGGTGAATTGATCTTGCAAGACAGGGATCATAGGGAACCTTCAACCGAACCCTCCAGCTAACCTCGTAGGCACCGGAAGGAGACAAGCAGTTGAAAAAGGTTGTTGCTCTTCTTTTTAGTCTTGTTTTGTTTTTGAGTGTAGCTTTAGGGAGTGTGTCTGCGTCAGAATCCACATTGGACTCAACGGTTGACGAATTGATTGGAGTACCGTACCGCGATGCGGGAACGACAACAAGAGGCTTTGATTGCTCTGGTTTCACCGCGTACGTGTTCAACAAATTCGGCATTGACCTTCCTCATAGTTCAGCAGCTCAAAATAAAGAGGGCTACTGGATCGACAAAAGTGATCTTCGTAAAGGTGATCTTGTGTTCTTCGACACAGGAGGCAAAGGCATTTCTCACGTAGGCATCTACTTGGGTAACGGTGAATTTATTCATTCCGCATCCAATGAAGGCATCGTGAAAAACAAGCTGAGCGAATCCTATTATGCGAAAAGGTATGTATCCGCTAGACGTGTTCTGTGGGATGATATCTACAATCAACTAACTGCTGAATCCAAGTAATTTTCTTGTTCATCATGAATAAAAAGCCCAGACAAGCGTTAGCTCGAATGAGCTGCTTCTCAGGGCTTTTATTCATTTCTTGTGGCTGTTGTAACTTGACATAGCGTGTAAGCCGTCCTATAATTACGGCATCATGTTTCTAGGGTTCCGTGGCGCTGCAGCGCCAGTCTGGTCCGAGAGAAAACACACAGCGAATACGCTGTGATCACGGAGGGGAAAAAGCCCGGGAGTCTTATCGCATTCGCGATATTGCTTCCAGGCTTTTTCTTTTTGCCGCGGTCAGATGGGCATCTTCGCATACTTTCTTAAGGAGTGATTCACAGATGGCATGGCTTTACTTGGTCATTGCAGGTGTTTTTGAAGTAGTTTGGGCGATCTCACTAAAGTTCTCCAACGGTTTTACACGGCTGGTTCCGTCCAGCATCACCATTGTCGGCATGATCATCAGCTTTTATTTTCTGGCGGTGGCTACGAAAACTCTACCTATCGGCACCGCCTACGCGGCTTGGACGGGAATTGGCGCTGTAGGCGCGATTATTATCGGCACCCTATTTCTGAACGAGCCTGTTAGTTTACTGCGTATCCTATTCATGATCCTCATTCTGGTCGGCGTTCTCGGCCTTAAATTCACATCCGGACATTAAGCCAGGAGTTTCCTTCTTTCCTTGGGCCGATGATTCTTAAGCCACGATGTAGCTAACATACCAGAAGGAGCTGCCGACAAATATGCGCAGATGCTCCGACAGCGGCTTAAAGATTTCATTCAACTCTTCGTACGAATAGTAGTTTTTAATAATTTCATGCTTGGAGCCATCGGCCAGCTCCCTTCTTTTATACGTATCTTCGCTATGTTCACTCGTAATCAGCTCGCCGCCTCTTCCCGGGACGTACACATTATCCGCCATAAAAACGCGGGCTCCCCGTCCAAGCCGCTCATGAAATCCTTGCAGAAACGAATCCAGACGATTTTTCGGGATATGCGAAAACCAGAAGTTGGCGATTCCGTAGTCAAAATCCCCTTGTACTTCCGAAAGCCGGTAAGCATCCCCTTCGACGAAAGATGTATTATGCAGCGGCCAAGATTTGGCTGCAGCAATTTGCAGCACCTCCGGTCGAACGTCCATCCCAACGATGTGCTTGGCTGTTTCCGCCATGAACTGCGTCCAATATCCGGTACCGCAGGCCACCTCCAAGACACGGCTCCCCGTAACCTGCCTCTTCACGATATCCGCCAGCATCGCAAGTTCTTGCTGATAGTCCGCATCCTCGCGAGCATAAATCCGTTCATATTCGGCTGCTCGCGCGCCGTAGTAATCCTGCATGCCTTCTTTCTCTTCATTTAAAAGCCGCTGCCTATCCTTCACTTCGTGAACGATCCGTTGTTTAGCTGCCAATAAGTCGGCAAAAATAGCTCCGCCCTGCGAAGCATAATTCGCAAGTAGACCGTGCGTCGCCATCACAATAAGCTGTGTCATCGACAAGCCCGTTTCCTCAGCCATGCGCTCCAGATCGGTCTTCACCTTTTCAGGCAAGTAGACGGAAAGTCTTTTGGTCTTATCATTCTTATCGTCCATTGGGAGATTCCTCCTTTGTGTTTTTATTATGTTAACATATATTATATGTCATTAAAACATATTAATTGTACTTTTTTATGTGAGTAGAGAATTTAGGCTGCATGAAGAAGGCGACACCGGCCACTCACCCTCGCAAATCGCTCTAGTAAACATAGAATACAAAGAAAGTATATTCATATGTTGATAGGAGATGGAGAAATGATTCCCAAACAACGAATGGCTGGAAAACCGAGCAAAATTGTTCGGCTCCCCAAGAGCGCAGGCCTGCCCAGAAGCAAAGCCATGCTGATGTACCGTACGCAGCTTAGAAAATACCATAAGCCCGGTTCGGGTCGCTTTCTAAGTCAGCGCACGGTTTCGATCGGCACCGACAACTCGTGGTTCAATGCGCAAATCATTCCCCGCAACCCTGCGTGGGTGCAAGTTGCTAATGCCAACTATGTTTGGTACTCCGGCAATTTGAACAGTGAGAATGCCATCATTTCGACACGTTTCACGCTTTCTGAGCGTAGAGCCATTCTCGGCGCTTCTCTTTTCCTATCTGTCGACAATTATGCCGTTGTCATCATCAATGGCGTGCCGCTCCTCTTTGACGGACCGCAGAACACACCTTCCTTCTACAACCCGGGCCGCACTTTCGACATTCGCCGATTTGTACGGCGCGGACGCAATGACGTCGTTATCATCGCCTTTAACCTTGGCGGGTCGCGCACCGAGGAAAATCCTGCCGGCGTTGCTGCCAGGCTCGATTTTCGACTCAGCAACTTGCAGTAAAAGATCCGCATATGAAAAGGCCGGGCCTCCATCCTTAGATGGAACCCGACCTTTTTTACATGAACTGTCGTTCACTCCCGTAGCGGCGCTTCAATTGACTCAAGAAGAACTGCAGCGAGAGGAATAACAAAGCGAAGCTGGTCCCTACACTCAAAATAATCCAAGGATGCAGCCTAATATACCTGGAGCCATAGGCGATAAGGGACAACCATTCCCCCGATGTCGTAATGGTAATGGAGTAGCCGGCGTCGCTGTCACCAATCGTTTCCGTACCGCCAAGAACAATGTTAAAGACGGCTAATTGCCCCAGCAAGAAGAGCACTTGCATGAATTCGCTAAGGAACATGAACGTCATTTCATTCCTCATGCAGGGGATTAAATGCCGGACTGTACGGTGAAAAACAGAGCCGCCCATTAAACGCGATGCTTCAATAAATAATTTATCATTATAATAACGCGTTCGTTCGGCAATCTGATGAGCTAGCGGAAATACGCCGATGAACGTGACGAGAATGACAAAGGTGGCGGAGAAGAGCAACTTGTAGTGCGCGTCCGCTTTCACCCACTGATCGAGCCTCAGCCCGAAATACATCCCGGCTAATGGCGGAAATAGAAATACAAACGCAGGCACGGAAGCCACTACCCACTGCATCGCTTTTAGAACACCCCACCCTTTGCCGGTGGTCCCGCTCCACAATCCCCAAGGGAGCGCGATAATAAAACGGAGCAGCGTTAGCACTAAAGTCGTCCCCAGCGTATACTTCAAACCGTTAAGCAGCAGACTCACCATGTCAAAGCCCCGGTGATCCGTCCCCAACAGGAACGTGCTGTTCGGTGAAAACGGCGGAATGTTGTAGCGGGTTTTCCCATCTTGCTGATACTGAATCATGTTGATTTTGTCCTCCGGCGCGATGCCGTGCGGCTTCAGCCATGTACCAAATATCGCAACAAGAAGGATAAGCACGATAAGAGCAATAGAGAGATAGAATGCACTAGATGAACGTTTGATCATCGTGATACAACCTCCCTTGTGCGAACGACAAACCTTTTACGCAATAAGGCATACAGCACATGAAATGCCATTGCGAGCAGCACGAGCGACATGCAAATGACTGACATCGATGTGACGCTTTGCATGGCCGGTGAAGTAATGAAGCCGCCCAGGCCGAATATACCGCAGATCGCTTCCGCAACAGCCATACTCGCCAGTGCCAGCGTTGTCGCCTTCGGCAGAATCGAGAGCAAATCGAGCATTACGTTGCGCAGTACGTGAGAGATCAACACCTCACCGCGGGTCAATCCTTTGGCTTGTGCGGTAACGACATAATCCTGCCCCAGCTCCCTCGCAATCGCGACCCGCATTGTACCGTAAATCGTAACTGACGGGATTAGCGCGATGGTGAGAAATGGGATGAGGAACGGCGTTTTATCACCGACTTGTACAATCAGCAGCACGTAATGACCTAGAAACTTCGTCGCATAGATTGCGCCTAATTGAATAAGAACAATTAAAAAGAAATCGGGTAAGCCCACAAGCAAAGCCTGTGCGCCATCAAGTACAAGACCTAATCGCCGCCACAATGACGCTGACATCGCCATGAGCACGCTAAGCACAATTGCCAGCAGCAAGCCTGGGATGAAATACGTACAAGTGCGAAGCAGCATGCGGGGAAGCTCTCCGATGACAGAGATTTCATTGCGGTTGTACGGACTGCGGAATTTACCGAAATCGCCATGGAAGAAGCCCTGAATTTGATCTTTCACGGAATATCCGTAATACCGCCATGAGATGATAGGACGCTCCAATGGAACCGTTGACACGCGGTAAATGCCTTTGATCGTCAACGCTTTGCTGACGTAATCCCATGACTCGCCATAGGGAACGGACAGCAAGCCCGTTTTGTTATTGAGGACGCGACTCCCCGGCAGTTGATCGCTTATTTTCTGAATGCTTGTATCCGGTCCAAGCGTGACCCGAATTTGATCTGGCTGGGTAGATAGGAAGGCATTTCGGATGTTGCTTAGAAAGAAGATGCACACAAGTGTAAACACCCCGAGCAACAGCCACCGAATCGTTGACTTCAAAACCGGTCACCTCATTCTATTATTCACCGTTGGTAGATAACTATTTTATAGTTTACCATGATTCATTTGGGAGTACTATCCATTTATCTGGCATAAGGGAGCCACAGGGCCTTATTCGTGCTAAATCCGCTCCATTCAGCTGCAAATGGGAACTACAGGGCCCTATTCCCTCGAAAAAGCCAACATTTTGGCTGATATCTGTAAAATAGAGGACGGTAGTTCCCCTCCTTCTGCAAAAGTGTAGATTCCCGGCAGAATAAAGGACCAGGGTTCCCCCTACGCTCGGTACAGATCCAGTCCAGTCCTGCCCGACTGTCCACCAAATCGAGACAAAACAAAAAACCTGGCACGCGATCACTAAGATCGCTGCCAGGTTTTTTTCACGAGCTAAACTGCGCTTGGTGCAGACGGCTGTAAACGCCGCCCACTGCGATAAGCTCCTCGTGACCGCCTTGCTCCGTAATGCCTTGCTCCGTCACGACGACGATGCGGTCGGCATTCTTGATCGTCGCCAACCGGTGGGCGATCACAAGCGTGGTCCGACCCTGCGACAGCTCGGCGAGCGACTGCTGAATCGCCGCCTCGGTCTCGGTGTCGAGCGCTGATGTCGCCTCGTCGAGGATGAGAATCGGCGGATTCTTCAAGAACATCCGCGCGATCGCAAGGCGCTGCTTCTGTCCGCCCGAGAGCTTGACACCGCGCTCGCCAACGACCGTGTCCAGTCCCTTCGGCTGGGACTGGATGTAACCCTCCAGCTGCGCACGCCGTGCAGCTTCCCAGATCTCGGCATCCGTCGCGCCCAGCTTGCCGTAAGCAATGTTCTCCCGCAGCGTGCCGGAGAACAAGAACACGTCCTGCTGCACGATGCCGATTTGCCGGCGCAGCGATTCCAGCTGGATACTTCGTATATCCATGCCGTCAATGGAAATGCTGCCTTCATTTACATCGTAGAATCTCGGCAGCAAGCTGCAGATCGTTGTTTTACCTGCACCGGAAGGACCAACGAACGCAACGGTTTCTCCTGCCCGAATGGTTAAGGAAATATCATTCAAAACCCGGTCTTCCTGCCCGTATCCGAAGGAGACTGAATCAAATGTTATTTGGCCGACGAGATGGTCGACTTTCACGGCGTCAGGACGATCAGACACTTCGGCCTCTGTATCCATCACTTCGCAATACCGTTTAAACCCGGCAATACCCTTGGGATAACTCTCAATGACGTTATTAATCTTCTGAATCGGGCCCAGAAACACATTGGTCAACAGAACGAAAGCAATAAATTCCCCATAAGAAATTTGCTTATCAATCACGAACCAAGTTCCGCAAATCAACACGAACACCGTCACCAAACGCATGAGAATATAACTTAAGGAGACATTCCATGCCATGATTTTATATGAAAGCAGCTTAGTGATCCGGAACCGCCCATTGTTATCCTCAAACAGTTTTTTCTCGTGAGACTCATTCGCAAAAGCCTGAACTACACGAATGCCGCCAATGTTATCTTCGACTCTGGCATTAATGTCGGCGAGATCGCCCATCATCCGGCGGAACGTTTTTGTCATTTTTTGATTAAAATACACGGCGATCCAGAGCAGCACAGGTACAATCACAAAGGTTAGCAAAGCCAACTTCACATTAATGCTCAGCATCAGTAGCAGCGCGCCAATTAGCGTCATTACCGCAATAAACAGATCCTCAGGGCCATGATGCGCTACTTCGCCAATCTCCAGCAAGTCATTCGCCATACGCGACATTAGTTGACCTGTTTTGTTATTGTCATAGAACCGGAAGGAAAGCTTCTGCAGATGGTCGAACATTTTTTTCCGCATATCCGTCTCAATATTAATCCCCAATTTATGACCCCAATACGTAACGATAAAATTCAGCACGGTATTCAGTCCGTAGACGGCAAGCAGCCCTGCACAAGCCCAAAGAATCCAAGCCCAATTCCCGGCAGGCAGCAATTTATCGACCACTTGATTAACAGCTAGCGGAAAACCAAGCTCCAGAAGCCCAGCCACAACCGCACAGGTAAAATCCAAAATAAATAAGTGCTTATACGGTCTATAGTACGAGAAGAAACGTTTCAACACGTTAGTTCACACCTCCATCGATTATTATACATCATAGAAAATGAATGAGGAAAAAAATAGGCGGTTACCGGATGACAGCTGTCCACAATTCTCATATATATAGTTGAACAGCATTCTGTGTGTGGAGGAACGGACAATGCTAATCAACACATTGGACACACGAACCGCGATCTTCCTTGCCGCTATGTGCAGTCAGAGCTACGTGCAGTTTGCGAATGGTCCGGAAAGCGTCATTTTACCACGCAATTATCGGATGGTTTCTTCCTTTACGGCCACCTCGGTTTTTAGCAATAAAGAGTTATTCGGTTTTATTGCAGAGTCTGATACGCAGATTGTGATTGTTTTTAGAGGCACGAGTTCGACGTCAGACTGGATTTCCGATGCGATAGCCAGACAAACGGCATACCCCTATGCCAAAGAAGGAGGCCTTGTCCACAAAGGCTTTCTCGACATCTACAATAGCGCACGCAAGCAGATTATAGCCGTCATGTCCAAACTTTCCCCTCGCAAAACCCTTTACCTCACTGGACACAGTCTTGGAGGATGTCTCGCCAATTTGTGCGCCCTCGATCTTACGGCTAATACGAGATTTAAGGAGCCCTCTGTCTATACCTATGGTTCACCGCGTGTTGGAAATCCGGCATTTTCCAGCCTCTTCAACCGCAGGACCGGGCCTCGTTATCGCATATATAATACCAATGACATCGTCCCGGAGCTTCCGCCTTTCATCTATAGATCTCCCCGAACCGACCAAGTCTACCACTATCTGCATGTCAAAAAAGGCGTCGAGCTCACCTACCAAGCCGGCTCCATGTCCGCGAACCACGCAATTAGCGGCTACTTTGCCGAATTGGCAAAGCTGGATCCCCGCTATGCGGAACAATTGCAAAATCGAACACCGGGATTTTGTCCGTAATCCCTGATCCGTGACCCGCGACCCTTGAACCCGTGACGTACCCGCAAGGTTTAAACAGCTCAATAACGGCAAGGATAAGGTTGATCCTTATTTTCATCCAAAAGGGGAGCTCAGCCTTGGTCCTGGTTTATTTCCTGGTTTTAGCCTGGTATTGCGTACATGTACTAGTCACACTGCCCAAAAAATTGCCTCTCATTACGAATGTGCTGCTCTACATGGTTTTGTCCATCATCGACATTAATCGCATGACATTATTCAGTGTAAGTCTAAACTTGTACCACTTTAGCACTCAAATCCCTGAATTCCTTTCCGTGATCCTATATCGAGATTTCATCTATTGCTTTACGTTACTTACTTTTGCCAATGTGTATCTCACAGCTTCTAGATTTCTCACGAAAGTGATTATTTCCCTCTATACCTTCCTATTTCTCCTTATGTGCTGCTTCATCCTCAAGTGGACAGGTGCCATAACCAATCTGACATGGAACGCCTATTATGACAGTATAACGCTGCTGATCATGATGTCTGTGACGTATGGTCTAGGTCGCTGGCTGCTGCACTTCACGCAGAAGGAGAAAGAAGCATGAATGATGAAGTCTATTACGACAGCCACTTCAATGCGAATGAGTGGTTTGTTATCGCCATGATCGTATTCGGACTGCTAACCATTGTGATATTGCCCAAAAAATTCACCCCTGTACAAACCTTGTTCACCTTGCTGATCGGGATTGTCTTTGGTCTTATTTTTGACCATACAATTGGACTGCCTCCCTTCGATCTCTACGATGTCGGGGATGATTCCAACTATCACTTGTTCGATATCTTTTCCTATGCCATGTACGCTCCATTCGGCTACCTCTTCATCTATCTATATAAATGGCTAGGTCTGAAAGGTTATTACATCATTCCTTACATAGTAATCTGGTCTCTCCTAAGTGTAGGCATTGAATGGCTGAGCTTGTTGGTTGGCGTCTTTCATTACAAAAATGGGTACCGGCTCATGTTCTCCTTCCCTATTTACTTGTTTCTGCAGTCGATTCATTACCTGCTGTTTCAGACACTGCTCGTGAACAAAAGCAGCGTAAACGAAAATAAAAATACGTAAAAAAACAAAAGGTCCCCTTTCACTCAATATCGAGCTGGATGGGGATCTTTCTTAAATTTTATGCATTTTCCTTCACTGCAAAATGTTTCTGAATCAATGAAATCTGACCGGCATGGATACCTGTGTGATACATCAAGCGCCCCACCGCTTCCAAAGGCGTCGATGTCCCAATTACCGTTTCAACGGGAATATGCCATTTTTCCTCCGGCAATTCACGCATCGCTTCAATTAAGTAAGCATTGGACGCGGCCAGGAGGTCGATCAACTCCTCTTTGTTCGTAAAGACGGCTTTACTAGCGGATGGACCTCCGCTCGTTTGCAACTTAAGCCCCTCTGGAAAGCTTTTACCAAAAAACCAATTAGCGAACATATATTCAACTTCTGCATTATGACGAAGCATATATCCGATCGAAGCAGAACCCAGTTCAAGGGTCAGATCGGCCTCCGGCAATTTTCTCATTGAAGCATGGAAACGGTCTTGAATCGCGTTCCAAATCGGTAATACGGTTGCAAAACTCATAGTGATTACACTCCCTTATTCGAATAAATTATGAGGACTTTGTTTGCTGGTGGCCATCTCTTGCTACATGATCAAACTGTTCCGCCGTTAAGTTGATATCAAATGCTTGACCAAAGCCTGCCACATAGCGGCCCTGCAAAGTTGTCAGTTCAAACAGCGAGAAGTCTAGCGTCTTCAGCATATTAATCGTCGGCTTGCCGAATGCTTCTCCGAAGAGTTCAAAAATGTCTTCATGCCCCTCATTGCCGATGTTTGCGGCTTGGCATACAAAGCGCGCCCGTTGTCTGGCGAACATATTCTCTGTGGAAGTTTCATCCTCAATCAGCATGACATCCACAGAGGAATTGGACTCCATATAGCGGTAATGGTTGGCAATCCGGCTGAGATAGATGTACAACTTGCCATCTTTTTTAACAAAAGGGGCATACGAAATGAAAGGTTTGCCCTGTTCATCGACTGTGCTCAACATCAGGGATTTCAGGCTGTTCGTAAATTTTAAGTACTGTAGTTTCATGCTTTCTTTGTCCAATTGTTTCATAGGGAGTTCCTCCGCTTTTCTTTAGTTGTGTACGATAAAGCTTACTTTCATTGATGTAATCTCGCTTCATGTCCCCATCTAATAATTGATAATGGTTTTCATTATCATTATATTGATAATGAAAACCATTATCAATAGCGAAATGAACTTTTGGTCAATTTATTATTTATCGACGTTATTCGTCCAGATTTCTGGCAAAGGTTTACAAAAATCTTGTTTTAATTTACAATTTTCAACAGGAACATTACTTATTCGACATAAACCTACAGAAGACAAATTTTGATAGGGGCCTTTATACAAATGGATCTTTTAATAAGCGAGAATCGCCGTCAAAGAAATACGATTGCCTTGCGATTGTTGCTGCTAAATTTCACGATCATCATCCTTGTCATCACTTTTGCCTACATGAGGCTTGGGTTAACTGCTCCCCATTATTTGTGCATGGCTGCCGCCAATGTCTTGACCCTTACCACCTATATCATCTTTTATTCCTATCACAAGGATTCCGGTTGGATCGGCTATATCCCTATTGGGGGACAGTTTCTCAACACAATGCTTCTAATGATGTTTGTGCCTGCTGTAACGAATACTTTTAGCAGTATTTACATCGTTGTTGTCGCCGCCGTTTTTATGCGCAGAAAAGTGATGTTTGTCGCCATTTCCCTTGTCTTGGCAGCGGACGCTTACTTCTTCTTTTTTGTAGAAGCCAAGAACTTCGTGCTGTCGTCTCAAATTCTTACAGGCATTCTTACCTGGTCACTGCTCATTATCATCAGCTTGCTCCTGGTTTCCAGCACTAACAGAAAGCTCATGGAACGCTTCTTCACGCTTCAGAAAGATACGCTGGATAAAGCCGAGCAGATCAAGCATATGGCTTCCACCGATCGATTAACGCTGCTTCCAAACCGTTTCTCCGCATATGAATTTTTAGAACAGGCGATCCAGCAAGCCAGTGCTGTTAATGGCCGAGTTTGTGTTATTTGGGTGAATATTGATAACTTCCAAATGATTAATGATTCTGTGGGGTATGCCACAGGCGATCAATACTTGCGCTTTTTTGCCCGTAAAATGGTACATATGTTCACTCCCGGCATGCATGTTTCGAGATCAGGGGGAGATGAGTTTAACCTCATTATGGATGTAGGCGGCAATGATACGGATTTCATAAGCACAGTTCATGCTATTTGGAAAGCTTGCCAATCTCCTTTTCAAGTTGCCGGCGTTTCCTTTCCGCTCAAAGTGAGTATGGGTGTCGCCTTGTATCCGGATCATGGGCAAACGGCTGAGCAGCTGCTTAAATGTGCCGATGTCGCTATGCGTAAGGCGAAGGCCGGCGGGAAGCATCAATTCCGTATTTTTGATGAAACGATGCGATTAGATCAGCTCTACAAGCGGAAGCTGGAAGATGCGCTGCAGGGAGCATTGGCACAGAATCAGTTTACGCTGCATTTCCAGAAGCAAATTCATGTGCCCAGCGGAGAGGTCAAAGGATATGAGGCTTTACTGCGTTGGCAGCAGCCCGATGGGGTGTACATTCCCCCTAGTGAATGGATACAGTTAGCCGAAGAGACCGGGCTTATTGTGCCGATCGGTTACTGGGTGCTGCAAACAGCTTGTCATACGGCTAGAAAGTGGCAAATTGCCTCGCAGATGTCTTTTACCATATCCGTCAATATTTCTGCGCTTCAGTTGATGCAGTATGATTTTGCGGATCAGGTTCTAGCCATATTGGAGGAGACCGGACTCGATCCCCGCCACCTTGTGCTTGAACTCACAGAGACTCTGCTCATTCAATCCATAGAAACATCGACCAACCACCTCAACCTCCTTAGGGATAAAGGGGTGCGCATCGCGCTCGACGACTTCGGCAAGGGCTTCTCTTCCCTTAGTTATATTAAGCAATTGCCTGCTGACATTATCAAAATTGATAAATCTTTCATTGATCATATTGACGATTCAACCGTAGATCGGGTAATTATGGAGTCGATCATCTCACTCGTTCAGCGAATTGATAAAGAGGTAGTCGCCGAGGGCGTAGAGAAGCAGGAGCAGCTGCTCATCCTGCAGGCGGTCGGCTGTGATTTTGTACAGGGTTACTATTTCAGCAAACCGCTGCCCGAGCATCAAGCTTTTCATGCACTCGTTCAAGCTTAACGACAGAAGACCACTCCCGGAATGGGAGCGGTCTTCTTGCTTTTTATAGGAAGTAACGTCTCCCTTATTCGTCAAAAAGTGCCGTAGATAAATACCGCTCTCCGGTATCTGGAAGGATGACCACGATGGTCTTTCCTTTATTTCCAGGCCTTTTGGCGATTTCCGTCGCTGCAAAAGCAGCCGCTCCCGAGGAGATGCCGACCAGCAGACCCTCGGTCTTTGCCAACGCGCGAGCCGTGGCGAAAGCATCCTCGTCGGATACGCTGAAGACCTCATCGACAAGGGAACCGTCGTAATTATCCGGCACGAAGCCGGCGCCGATGCCCTGAATCTGGTGCGCGCCACGCTGGCCGCCCAGCAGGACCGGCGAATTGGCCGGTTCTACGGCGATGACTTGCACGGACGGGTTCCTTTTTTTCAAAACGTCACCCACGCCCGTAATCGTCCCACCCGAACCTACACCGGCAATAAAAATATCAACATTTCCGTCTGTATCTCGCCAAATCTCCTCTGCCGTCGTCTTTCTGTGTACCTCAGGATTAGCTGGATTGCTGAATTGCTGCGGAATGAAAGCATTTGGCAGCTTCGCTGCGAGCTCCTCTGCTTTTTTCATCGCCCCCATCATTCCTTCTGAAGCAGGCGTAAGCACCACTTCCGCACCCAGCGCTTTCAGTAATTTCGTGCGTTCCATACTGAACGATTCTGGAATCGTAATGATTAAGCGGTATCCTAAAGCCGCTGCGGCAAACGCAAGGCCTATCCCTGTATTCCCGCTGGTTGGCTCTATAATAACGGTATCCGGTTTGATTTGGCCGGATTTCTCGGCTTCTTTGATCATGGCGAAACCGATACGATCTTTGACACTTCCGGCAGGATTAAAATACTCCAACTTCGCCATGATTTTGGCTTCAAGGGCCTGCCGTTTATTGTAATTCCAGAGCTCTAGCAGCGGCGTGTTGCCGATTAGCTCTGTCAAATTATTGTATATGGTCGCCATTTCGTATGACCTCGCCTTCTATATTTATTAAACCCATGAACTTACTTGGATAAGAAAAGTATAGCGCGGAAATGGCGAAAAATGAAATCAGTAATGTTGATAATGGAGTAGGATATTTTCTTATAAATGCGGATTACCGCTCACTTAATGTAGCAATAGTGATCTTATGTTACACTGTGATGAGAAATCATCGCGAACGTTAGGAGAAATTGACGAATGAAATTGGTATCGTGGAATGTGAATGGGCTGCGCGCATGCGTGAATAAAGGCTTCGTGGATTACGTCAAGGAAACGGACGCCGATATCATCTGTGTTCAGGAGACGAAGCTGCAGGAGGGGCAGATCGCCCTCGAGCTTGGCGAGGACTACAAGCAGTACTGGAACTACGCCGTCAAAAAAGGCTACTCCGGCACAGCGGTGTTCACCAAGCTCGAGCCGCTTTCCGTACGCTACGGCATGGAAGAGGACGAAGAACCCGAGGGTCGGATCATCACGCTCGAGTTCGAGAATTTTTATCTGGTGACGGTGTATACCCCGAACGCCAAACGCGATCTTTCCAGGCTGGACTACCGCTTGGAGTGGGAAGATCGCTTCCGCAGCTATCTCAGTCAGCTGGACGCGAAGAAGCCGGTTATTGCCTGCGGCGATCTGAACGTCGCTCATCAGGAGATCGACCTCAAGAATGCCAAAGGCAACCACAACAACTCCGGCTTCACCCTAGAGGAGCGCGGGAAAATGACCGAGCTGCTGGAGGCCGGCTTCATCGATACTTTCCGGCACCTCTATCCGGACCGCACCGACGTCTACAGCTGGTGGTCCAATATGCCCGGCGTGCGCGCGCGGAATGTTGGATGGCGCATCGACTATTTTATCGCTTCAGCGAGGTTGAGCACCAACATCGTCGCCTCCGACATCGACTGCGCAATTCTGGGCAGCGATCATTGCCCTGTTCGTTTGGAAGTAACCTTTTAACCCCCCACAAAGTGAAAAACCAAAAAGCGCTCTCTCACCATGCGGTGGGAGAACGCTTTTTTATCTAGGAATAATCATAGGTCAGGTTACGTCGTCGACGAACGAAGGTTATGATGCATCTATACACATAAAATAGAAGCACAAACATCTCTAGTCCCCAAATAATATAGGTCGACGTCTCGCTCACTTCAATTTGCAAGTAGTTAAAGTCGGCAAACTGCTTGCGAACGAATTGGTCCGCCACCATCTGAGCCACATGATCCACAATCGGCACAAAGTCCTTGCCATACCCCTGCTCGGTCATATAGTCCTGAACTTCCAGCTTGAGCATATCGACTTCACTCCACGAGAAGGCATGCACCCATTTCATAGAGCCATCCGAAGCTGGACTAAAGCTGACGATGAAATCATTCTTGTTGCCGTTCTTCCATTTATCCTGAAGGGCATAGCCATACGCTTCCGGCAGATTCGTTCCCATATTGACAAAAATGAGATTGACCT
Source organism: Paenibacillus sp. WC2504 (assembly GCF_052682475.1). NCBI lineage: Bacteria > Bacillati > Bacillota > Bacilli > Caryophanales > Paenibacillaceae > Paenibacillus > Paenibacillus sp. WC2504. The sequence continues at coordinate 414,531 of NZ_JBQZFH010000001.1, read as the reverse complement.
GCTTCCACGACTTCGTCTCCCCAGGACGATCCGGGTCAGGCACCGCCTTGTTCAACTCGGTATTCCATGCCGCCAACGCCGCCAAGGCATTTTGCCTATTTGGCACATTGCCCACGATTCTATCCACATGAAGCACCTCCGAGACGAAGCTCGGATATTCAGGCAGATCAGGATAATCTTTCAGATCAATGTCGCTATGTTTAAAAAGACTGTAGGAACCTCTCACCTTATTTACATACAGATGCACGGAGGCAGAAGGTGTCCCAGGAGGAAAATATTTGGCCAACTCGGCTGCCGAATTAGGTGACCTGTCCGTAAACCTCGTCCTTCCGTCCATAGACCTTCTCACCTCAAACCATCCGTTATCCGATGTTTTAAGTTTGTTTACCGCCTCGTGGTGCTCGTAGTGGCCTGGCTCTTTGGTACAGCTCTTGTGACCTCGGCTGTCCGTAGAGCACTCTTCGCTGCCTGCGATCCACTCGTCCCACTCTTCTTTGTGCTCCCAGTCCGTGACAGCCCCGGACCAGACCTCCGTATCGACCGTCCTCAGAAAAAAATCACTGGCTACTACTCCCGCGAATAAGATGACGGCAAGTACCGATGTCAGCAGATATCGCCACCATTTGCGGCCCGTTATAAGTTCAATGGCAAAACCAACAATCAGAACGAGGAATAACGCTGTCCAATACGCCATCTGCTACCTCAGCTTCACTTCGTTATCTTTGCCTGTTTGATACGCATCGCTCGTACGGTCCGAAGTAATAATAAATTTCTCCGCGTCCATCGTTTGGAAATGGAAAATCGCATTCATCAGCACATGTTTCCGAATATGCGTGTTGTACTCGCGGACTTGATCGGCAATTTTCTTCTGGTTCCGATCAAATTCGGTACGCGCCGATGATATTTCATTTTGAAGCTTCGTATACAAATCCTTACTCATATGCGGGTTCTGCTCCTGTACCACTTTGAAAAGCACCTGCGTATCCGTATAACGGCCTGCAATGAGGTCGGTATATACCTTCTTGATATCATCAGCCTGCATATCGGTGACTTGGGCCATTTCCTTAAACCTTTTCCACATGTTATCGTAGTTTGACTTATTTGCAACGTGCTGCGACTTGATTTGTTCATCCAGCGCAATCGCCGTCCCTCGTTGCCCCCATACAACAGCTGCTGTGATGATTGCAATTAACACTAGTAAGCCGATAAAACCAAGACAACCCACCATGAAAATCCCACTCTTGTTCCTCATCAACAAACCCCTCTGCATATAATTTCCATCTGTTTCTCTTATTCTAGCATATGAGGGCGACAAAATAGGTCAAGATTTTACAAAATTTATGGGCAGCAGATAGAATTATGCACTGAAGTTAGATGAGGATCTAGCTTTACTTACTAGCGTTAGGTAATTGCAAAAGCGCCGGGATGTTTTCAGGAAAAGCCGTGACTTGTATATGAAGGTTATATTCTCCTAATTGAAAATGAAGTCTATCTTTTTCCAGGGTGTACGGGATGTGTTTATCGTCTAAATTATTACTAATTTTGTTTAACACTTGGACACTAGGCGCCCCGAACCTAACGTTCATAGCAGACTTCAGGGCCGTCATGGCAATAAGAAGCCATTTTCTCTTTTTCGAAACAACAACGACATGTGCGGTTCCCCCGATAGCAAAAGTAAAATTGTCCTCCACGTTATCCAACTTAAAATCAAAAAGTTCCACAAGCAGCTCTCTGAATGCAAAAACGTCATCAACCGGAAAGCCGATTTCTCTCAGATACAGGATCTTTAGATAGCCGCTAGGAGGAAGGACTCCTTCTTGCACATAGGTATGCGCAACAACTTCTAACAAATTACCATCACCGTCCCGAAAATAAACATTTCTGCCTGTTTCGAATTCGTCGACAGATCTGCCGTCAGACCACTGCAGAAGCGTTACCCCGGCCTTTTGAAGGAGGTCCACTATGTCATCAAACGCTGTGAAAGGAACCTCAAACGCCACATGAGCAGGACTTAACGGCTGGTTGTCCTCTTTAAAAACCAACGTACAATGGTCTGCAGGTTGAACGTGTATTTCATCCACAGCTTCGAAACTGACGGGAAATTGGAGCTGGTTGCCATAAAATTGTTTCACGCCCTGAATGGATACGGTGTTCAACTCTACTCTAGCGAAATGCGTGATCACGGTCGCTGCTCCTCCCTTGCTGATGTGTATGAAACAACATATGCAAAAAAACAGCCTCGGTAGAGGGCAGTTTCGTCCATTATTTACTTGCTCAGATAGAGGAGGCAGCGGCATCGCCGTTCGAAATGGACGAATAGTGCCCGAATTGGTAAGGAGATAATAAATTGACAGCAACCTTGTTCTTACCTAAAATAATATAGACAGATCTGTCTCTTTTTTTTAACATATAGAAAAATAACTTTGGGTAGGTGAATTTCAGATGGAAAAGAAAGAAACAGCCAAGGAGCGCATTTTACGAGTTGCCGATGAGTTGTTTTATCGTGAGGGTGTACGCGCGGTCGGCATTGATCGGATCATTCAAGAATCCGGTGTAGCCAAAGCCAGCTTCTATCGAAGCTTTGCGACCAAAGATGAATTAGTAGCTGCGTACTTAGAGCTGCGTCGTCTCCAGTTTCTAGCGAATATCGAGCATGCACGGAAGGAGCATCCGGAGTCCAGTCTCGAGCAGCTCCTTTTTTTGATGGACTATTTAGCTGAACGTATGAAGCGTCCTGCGTATCGGGGTTGTTCCTTCATGAATACAATTGTGGAGTTCCCTGAACCGGCGCACCCCAACCATGCCAAAGCACTTGAGAGCAGAAGCGACATTTGGGACGAGGTAACCTTATTGGCCGAGGAGGCTGGCCTCCCCAACCCCCGTGACCTCTCTGACCAGATTCGGATGTTATGGAGCGGTGCCGCCATGGTAGCTTATATAAACAAGGATGATTTCAAGCCTGAGTTGTTCTCGGTAGCTGCTAAGACGCTAATCAACAGCCATCGCGTTGCGGCAGTATGAGACATCGAGATGACAGTAACATGCGATGGCATGGCAAAGCGAAATAAGCCTGACTCCCATTAATGGGAATCAGGCTTATTTAATTGTTCGCTGAGTCTGCTAGGCTAACTCTTATTCCTCACCCGTCGCAATCGGGTTATCTTCCCAACTGATCCAGTCGCTCCAGCTTCCGCTATAGAGCTTCACATTGTCAAAGCCCGCTTCGCTCAGGCCCAGCACGTTCGGGCAAGCCGTCACGCCGGAGCCGCAATAGACGATGATTTCATCGGCATCGCGCAAGCCGGCAAAATGCTGCTCCTGCTTTGCCGCAGGCAGCCAAGCGCCATCAGCGCCGAGCACGCCTTTCCAGAAGTAGTTCCGTGCGCCGGGAATGTGACCGGCCACTGGGTCAATCGGCTCTTCCAAACCGAGGTAGCGGCGCTCCTCACGCGAGTCCACGAGCACGACACCCGGGCGGCCGAGCTTGTCCTTGACCTCATCCATGGAAGCCAGCATGGTGCGCTGCACTTTCGGCGAGAAGGTACGCGTGTACGCGGCGGTCACTTCATCTGTGACCGGGTAGCCCGCTGTTTTCCATGCGGTGTACCCTTGGTCGAGCACGTACACCTCGGAGTGCCCGAGGAATTTCAGCATCCACCATAGGCGCGAAGCCATGGCTCCGCCTTGATCGTCGTAAGCGACGACGGTTTTGGTACTGTCGATTCCGAGGCTGCCCACGAGGATGGAGAATGCACCGAGGTCAGGGAGCGGATGCCTGCCTCCGTGCGCCATAATGGCACCGGACAGATCCTTTTCCAAATCTACGTATACAGCTCCCGTTATATGATCTTGTTCATAATGTTTTCTGCCAGATTCAGGTTGTCCTAACGCAAAACGGCAATCCGCAATGACGATATTGGCATCGCCCAGCTGCCCGAGCAGCCATGATTGACTTACGATATTTTCCACAGATTATGCCACCTTTCCCTACCTGCAATTAATTCCAGTTACCTCCACTTATTTTATCGTAAAAATGTTGCGCGCGGAAGTTATCTTTGGGACATACGAAAAAGACCGCCGAAGTGGTAATCCTGACAGTCTTCTATGTTGTATTTCATACAACCATAATAGTTTCCTCAGTCTTCCTCCAACAAAGCGGCGACTTGTGCAGTTGTCGTCACTTCCCTTGTATCCTCATGCGGTTTTACTTTACGAATGAAGAAGGCAAGCACTAGCGCAGCAATACTCAGCCATGTAGCGATAATAAAAAGAGTGATTGATTCCGTAGATCGTTGATGCCTGTGTGACTTCCGCCATTTTGGCTTTGTCGCTTGGATCGATTCTGCCCGAGATGATGAGCTCTTTGGCATGAGAAGCAGCTTTGTTCGTCATGAAGGTGACAAGAAGCGCCGTTCCAAGCGCTCCGGAAACGTTACGAAGCGTCTGCGACATCGCAGATCCGTGCGCATTCAAGCTTCGCGGCAGTTGATTCATACCGGCTGTCTGAATCGGCATCATCAGCATGGACATCCCAAACATCCGCAAGGTGTATACCAGCATTAAATGATTGTAAGTTGAATCTGCGGTAAGCCTGCTGAATTCGTAAGTCGTGATGGTCGTGATAATTAAGCCTATGACCGCTAGCCACCGAGCGCCTATTTTATCGAAAATCATGCCTGTAATCGGAGACATAATTCCCATCAGGATGGCTCCCGGCAGCAAAAGCAAACCGGATTCCAATGGTGTAAAGCCCCGGATATTTTGCAGGAAAATAGGAAGCAGGATCATACCCGAGAACATGGCCATCGTGATAATTGCGTTAATAAGCGTTGTTAGAGAGAACATCGGATATTTGAATACTCGGAATTCGAGCAGCGGTGTCTTCCCCATAATCGATCGTAGGACAAAGAGCAGTAAAGAGATACCGCCTACGACGAGACAAACGACAACATCCGCGCTTCCCCACCCATCAGAGCCCGCAGCACTAAATCCATAGAGAATACCGCCGAAGCCAAGCGTGGAAAAAACAACTCCCCATACATCTAGGTTCGGGTTTGATGTTTTTATAACATCCCTCATCGAGAAAGCTCCGAAAATAACAGCGAAGATCGCCAGTGGCAACACGATGTAAAACAAAACATGCCAATGGTAATGTTCCACGACCCATCCGGACATCGTCGGTCCAATCGCTGGAGCAAAAATCATCGCGATCCCCATCATACCCATTGCTTTACCGCGCTCGGCGACTGGGAAAATGGTCAGAACGACAACCGACATAAGCGGCATAAGTACCCCTGCACCAACGGCTTGGACAAGTCGGCCTATCAACAACCAGCTGAAATTCCCGGATAATGCGCAAATAACTGTCCCAAGAGCAAACATAGACGAAGCTACTAGGAATAACTTGCGGGTTGTGAAACGGTTAATAAGATAGGCGCTGATAGGAACGAGAACGCCATTCATGAGCATATACCCGTTCGATAGCCACTGAATGGTGCTTTCATTCACATTCAAGTCAATCATCATTTTGGGCAGAGCTACATTTAAGACCGTTTGACTTAATAACGCCACGAATGCGGCAATAAGCAACGAGGCCATGATTGGTCCCTTACGCAATGTTGCATTCATCATGCTAGTCATCGAGATCATCCTCACCTATGTTTATTATCCGATAGCCATAGCATTATCTCCAGCGATCAGACTCGGTTGGTTCACGCGTGAATAAATCTGATTTCGTCATGACTTGATAACAAGTTTGATGGACTTCTTGGTAGGTACGGAAGATTTGTATAGGGCGCAGCTGATCGTCCGAATGTACTTCCTGATATTATTTCGTATACGAATTATTAGTATGATCCAAACCAGATGATATGTCAATTTTTATATATGACCTCATCTAGAACCTCTTTATTATTTGTTTTTTAGCAAACATTATGAAAATTTTAAATTCAGCCTCGTCAACCAGACGATGCCAAAAAAACCCCATTCCCTCGTAACGAGAGATGGGGGCTGGAAAGGTCAATCTGAGGTAACGATTGCCTGTGATGATAGACAGTCCGCGAGGTCCAGATGACTGAGAAGCAACGATTACCTGTTACGAGTAATAGATCTGTGCAATCTCGTGGTGTAGAAGCGGTGACCGAACTCCCCGCCACCTCAGAATTTGCTGCCCCCATAGATTTAGAGGAACTATGGCCCTCTAAATCTGCAATTCTCGCATATTCCATTTCCTCAGCGGAACTACAGGGCTCTATTTGCCCCAGGAACTCCACATTTCCACCAAATCCGGCGAAATAGAGGCTCATAGTTCCCCTTCATCCATCAAAGGGGCAACTATCGCGCAAATAGCGAACTGTTGCTCCCCTACCGTACTACCGTGCTGCCGACCAGGCAACAGTCAATCGCAGCAATTAATCCCCGATACCAATCGTAGGATTCACAGAATAAGTGAGCCAATCGCTGCGATCTCCGCCCATTTTATCGTAAAAAGCTTGTGCACGCAGGTTATCCGTAGCCGTGGTCCATGATAGATTCGCGTAGCCATGTCTGGCCGCATACCCTTTGCAGGCAGCGAAAAGCTTGGCAGCCGCGCCCTGACCGCGTTCCGCTTCAATAACGTAGAGATCGTTCAGGACCGCTACTTTGGAAGCACGCAATGTACTGAAGGTAAAATATAAGGTCGCAAAACCGACCAATTTCCCATCTTCCGATTCCGCTACAAATTGGATGCCGTCCTTTTGCTCCAAAAGTCGGTGAATCAATCCGTTCAACTTCTCGTCCTCTGGCTGGCGATATTGGTAAAAGTCCACGATATAGGCGATCATTAACGTTTTTAACTGGGAAATATCTTGTATAACAGCTTCACGAACTGTAACTTGGGCCATGGAAATGACCTCCTCATCCAAATAAAATCGTTATCGTTATTGTATCCAAAATCTCCAAAATTCGTCTTTCACTGCTCCTCCATCTCCTTGCGATACAGCAGGTAAATCATCCAGGCAAACACTAGGCAAAACCCCGCAGCCCAATAGAAAATGGACGCCACATGCCTGGATACGCCATAATAAGCGGAGGAGAATAAAATAAAAGCCGTCAAAAGAGCGGGAAAAAACACATGATTCCGGGGACGCCACGCTTGATTAGCATGTTTGGCCTCATTTCGTTCCAGCCGCATAGTGAAGCCTAATCGGTTCTTGTTCAAGAGCAATGCCGTAAGGCACGCAAGCAGTGCGGCATAGATTTTCAGAGGACGATACCAGGAATCCAGGTTGTCAAAATAATCGTAAACGGGAACATCCGTTACTAGCGCCACCCCGATTAGAACAATGAATAAATAAATTGTATAGCCAACTGCTCCAATCAATACGATCATGAGTGCATGCAGCTTGCGCAATCGTAATACATAGTGAACACACATGGCTTCTAGCACGATAGCAAGCATGGGACTCCAAGACTTCGTGTCCACCAGGAACGTAAATAGTTCGACCAAACAGGAGATAACCAAGGTGAAGATGAGCACAAGTGGCCATTTCTTATTCACAGAAATTCGAAATGTATGTAATCCCAGCATGAGCATAGAAAACAGAATACATGTAGTAAATGGAATATGTAAAAGCCAAAGCCAACCCATGCGATCCTCCAACCGATAAAAGAAAAGGTGATAATAAAAGTGGTAAAAGCAAGCTTACCCTGGCGAGTTGTACCGTTAACTAACGCGCAATGCGAGGAGTTATGCACGTGGAAATATCCGTCTCCCTACGAGCTGTACAATTGGCCCTCTTGGGAAACCATGCTACGGGAGCAAACCGAGTTCGCCGACCCGCACATTCGGGCTGAACAGTACCGAGCCGTCGTCGATGCCAATGGCGGGCTATCCGGTTTCGTTCAATTCTTCCCGATTGTCGGCGTCACGCGCTTAGGTCTGGGACTCCGTCCGGATCTCTGCGGAAAAGGCAGCGGAATTGGCGTCCAATTCGTGCAGCTCCTGACCCGTGAAGCGCTGAAGCACGCCCCCGGGCAGGAGGTCGACCTTGAAGTGCTTGTCTGGAATGAGCGCGCAATCCGCACCTATGAGCGTGCTGGTTTTACCATCACGGACACATATGAAAAGCAGACGCCCACAGGCGTATCGAATTTTCACTGTATGGTGTACAACGAGAGCTTATTCAATTAAGCGTCGCCAGAACCCTCAACAACCTCTTCAAATGCATGATCAAACTTGGCAGCGGATTGAAAATCCAGCTCTGTCAAACCGCCCGCATGCCATGACGTAAGCCGCAAGGTCACCATTTTGTAATCGATGGCGATCATCGGATGGTGGTTATCCTCTTCAGCGATACGGGCAACATGATTTACAAAAGAAATACCCTGCATGAACTCTGCGAAACGGTATTTCCGCAAGATCCATTTATGGTCGTCCGTCGTCCAGCCGGCGAGCGCCCCAAGCCTTTGATCAATCTCACGGTCCCCAAGTTTCACGTACTTCCGCCCCTTCCGGTCCTACTTGCTACTTTTACTCAAAATCATAAGCGACCGCCTCGGCTTCGCTCTCACCCGCATACGTGCGCAGCAAATCAAGGAACGGCTTCCCGTAGTTGCGGTATTTGACCTCGCCGACACCCTTGATGCGCAGCATCGCGGATTCCGAAGTCGGGCAGCTTTCACTCATCTCACGCAGCGTGCTGTCGGAGAATATGATATACGGCGGCACTTTCTCGCGTGCCGCAATTTCCCGGCGAAGCAACCGCAGCTGCTCGAACAAGGTATTGTCGACAGCAGCCGCTTTGACCGGCTGTTTGCGCACCTTTTGGTACACAGGCAGCTTCCCTTGAAGCACTTCCGCTGCGGGCTGCATTAATCGGACCACAGGGTACTGGCCTTCGGACAGCTGCAAGAACCCCTCCGAGATCAGCACATTAATCAGATCGGAAATTTCTTTTTCCGGCAAATCCCGCATGATGCCATGCGTCGGCAGTCGATCGAACCGATATTCGACAATTTTCTTCGCTTTCGAGCCCTTCAGTACTGAAGCAACCATCGAGATACCGAAACGTTCATTCATGCGACGGATGCAGGAAAAAATTTTCTGCGCTTCAACGGTAATATCCACGGTATCGCGATCGTCTTTGCACGAGCTGCAGTTCCCGCAGGTGTCTTTGATATTGGTTTCATCAAAATAATGCAAAATGACATTCCGCAGACATCTCGGCGAATAGCAGTAATCGATCATCGTCTGCAGCTTTTTGTATTCGTTGGCTTTGCGTTCAGGCGAAAGCTGGTTCTGCTCAATAAGGAACTTCTGCGTCATAATATCCTGCGCGCTGAACAGCAGAATGCATTCGCTCGGCTCTCCGTCACGTCCTGCGCGACCGGCTTCTTGGTAATAAGCCTCCATATTTTTCGGCATATTGTAGTGGATGACATAACGCACGTTCGACTTATCGATGCCCATCCCGAAGGCATTCGTGGCGATCATCACCCGAATATCGTCATACAGAAACGCTTCTTGCATGTAGGAGCGCTCATCGTCCGTTAAACCGGCGTGGTACTTGCCTGCGGCGTAGCCTTTTTTCCGCAATGACTCGTACAGCTCCTCCACATCTTTACGGGTAGCGGCATAAATAATGCCCGGCTGATGTGTGTGCTCTTTCACATAATTGTGGATGTAATCTCGCTTGTTCTCTCCCCGAAGAATCGTCAGCTCCAAATTATCCCGCGAGAAACCGTTCACAAAGATGCCAGCATCCGACAGGTCGAGCAGCCTCGCAATATCTGCCGTCACTTCGGCCGTCGCAGTAGCGGTAAAGGCCGCTACGATCGGGCGATTCGGGAGCTCACGAATAAACGGAGCAATAGAGACATAGCTGGGGCGGAAGTCATGCCCCCACTGGGACACGCAGTGCGCCTCGTCAATGGCCACAAAGGGAAGATTCAGCGCCGACATCCGCGCGCGAAACCGCTCTGACTCCAGCCGCTCGGGTGCGATATACAGCAGCTTGTATTTGCCCTGCATCGCGCCTTGCATCCGCTGTTCCACTTCTCTGGCTTCCAGCGTACTATTAATGAACGTCGCCGGAACTCCGAGCACGCCTAGGGCATCCACTTGGTCCTTCATCAAGGAAATCAACGGCGAGATGACGAGGGTCACGCCCTCCATCAGCATCGCAGGAACCTGATAGCAGATCGATTTACCGCCGCCCGTCGGCATAATGCCAAGCGTATCCTTCCCCTCAAGCAGATTGGAAATGATATTTTTCTGCCCCTCACGGAATTCCGGGTACCCGTAAACTTGTTGTAAAACCTTCCTTGCCCCATCCAGCATAACTTTTATACACCTTTCTTTAGCTCACTCAAAAATCAGACCAAATAAATGACGGAAACCAGCTTTTCCCCGTCGTGAACCTTCAACACGTGATTACTCGGATCATGGCGAACCGAGCCTGCCCCAACATGCATCACAGGGCTGTTGCCCAATCCATAGAAAATATCGTCAGCCAGCGTACGCAGGCACTCTTCCTGTTCTTCCGGCTCAAGCTCCTGCCAATCGTCCGCGCTCATCTCCAGCAGCTCATAGAAACCATTCACCATCTCAATGCCGCGTACAAAATCAGTGACAATATCCTTATATTCTCTTCCGAATTTAATACCCATTGTATAGTCTCCCTTCGGTAGCTAACCTTCTAGCTTCACTTTATCATATTATAGGTTTGAATGCAGGGTTAACCGTTTTTCCCCCGGATAAAAAAATACCCTTTGGCATAAACTGTGGAAATGGGCAATTTCGGAAAAAATCTGTTACTATGGAAGAAGGAATGTACCGCTCGGAGGGTAGGAAAGCACACATGCTGAAACTGCAGATTCCCAAAAATCGAATGAACTACCTAATCAAGCAAATCCCGCTGCATTTCGATGCTGCCGTATTGGAGCAGGGCTGGGAGTATTATCATAAAGGCCGCGTGGCGGATGTCGATCTGAAAGGCACAAGCATTCAGTCGACGGTTGCAGGCAAGAGACTGCACAACACGACGGTGAACCTAGAGAATTTTCAGGACAGCTCATGCAGCTGCTCCTTCGATGGTTTTTGCCAGCATATCGGTGCTACGTTCTTCAGCTTATATGCCCCCTATGGACGGCCCGAACTGCTGCTGCAACAGTTAAAGCAACAAATATTTGCGCGCAAAAAACCATTGCGAGGCGCCTCTGTGGCACAAGAACGCAAAGAAGCCGCCAAGGCCAATAAACCCGAAGAAGCGGCTTTGCCTGCTGATTGGCATCGTTTTTTCGAGGGGAGATTTCATGGATTCTCGATTTCGCATCAGCACTCCATTGAAACGTTTTATGACTCTGCGTTAGAGTCTTTGCCTGGTTTTGCCGCCGATTGGAAAAGCTCGATGCGCGAAATCTATATGCTTCATATCGTGCTGTTCATGATGCGTAAGATCGAACAATTTTATCAAGAGACCAAAAGCTCTTACTTGTCTTATTATCACGAAAATGGGTGCAAAATCGCCGCAAAAAACTGCGAGGATAAGCTTGCCCAGCTTACTCAAGGGATGGATCTGAACGCCTCCTTCGCGGCTGAACCCAAACATATGCTGGCCACGCTCAAAATGCTCGGTGAATTCGCGCTGCAAGGAAAAGACAGCCCGATTGACTGGCTTTTCGTATATCGCTTCATCTGGTGGAGGCTGTCCGCTCAAACAGCCGCGCAGAAAGAGGAGATTCAGCGCCTCGACGCTCTGCTGTCCAAGAAGGATCAGCCTGCCAAGAAGAAAGATGCACTGATTGCGGCTAGAGCACATTTTCACATTATTCAGGGGGATACAGACAGTGCCTTCAAGCTGCTGGAGCTTTTAGCTCATCCTCATGCCAAGGATTACTTCCTGTACCTGAATTATTATTACAACGATCAGCAGTGGAACGATATGTTGGTCTGGCTCCGCTGGTTGTTCAAGTCGATTGCACAGGCCAATCATGATGATTTCCGGACCTTTTGCCAATATTGGCTCGACACGACCAAGCACTTGGAATCCGACAGCGAATGGGTACAGGTCATGGAGTCCCTGCTGCCTCGCTCCTATTACTATTACACCGCCTATTTGCTGCAGACGAAAAGGTATCGGCAATGGGTTGATTTGCAACTGGCAAACCGTATTTCGCCATTGAATCTATACACGCTGGAGCTAAAAGCGATTGAAGAGCACGATGCCGCTTTGCTCCTCCCTCTGTATCATCAAGCGGCGGAACGTGCGGTTTTGGAGAAAAACAGAGCTTCCTACAAAACGGCTGTCCGGCTGCTGAAGAAGCTGCACAGCATTTACAAACAATTAGGCCAAAACGATCGCTGGGAGCACTATGTGTATCGTTTAGCGGATAAATTCTCACGCTTGCGTGCCTTCCAAGAAGAGCTCAAGAAAGGAAAATGGATTCGATGATCGAAACCAGCGCGCTGACGGTTCATGTAAGCTCCCTCCCCAGCGGCTCCTTGTTTCTATGGGGATCCCGCGAGAACGGCGGCATTTGGGACGCCCTTGATTTGAAAAATATGCTTTTTGCCTGGCACCGCGCTTCTTTCTATGGCACTTTCATGGAACCAAGCGAATGGCAAAATCGCGAAGGCATTGAGCTGCAGCCACTTGAGGCGCTCGATTATTTCAGCGATCCACAGCCTGTGCAGCATTTGCAGCTTAGCTGGCATCAGGACTCCGCGGATTTCATCCGCTTGGCACCTGCGGTTCGCGAGGCATTAGCCACCGGAAGCTTCATGCCGGATTATGAGAAATGGAAGGCCGGCGAGATGGGCTGGAAACTGCAGCTTCCAGAAGAGTTGCAGTCTCTGGAATCGCCAGCCGTTTCCCGCTGGATTCATGCGCTCATCCCCGAATGGGTGGACGCTGACGGCATCATGAAAGACAATCTGCGCAAGCTGGAGGCCGCGTACCCGCTCATGCGGCGAGGCGAACTCGCCGCCGACCTCTGGCTCGACGAGGAAGACTGGCTCGTCGCCATTGGCTGGCGCCAAGACCGGTCGCCGATGCGCACGTGCCTGCAGCTCGCAGAGCCGGACCTGGCGCATGGCGCAGGCTGGCAGCTGCGTGTGCTGCTGCAGGACCGGCTTGCGCCAGACGTGCTGCGCGCGGTGACGCCCACCGGCGAGCCGGTGGCGGGCGAACTGCCACTGCCGGAGGCGTGGCAGCCGGAGCTGAGCCGCGTCGAACGTGACGCGGCCAAATGGCTGCGCATCCTGCCTTGGCTGGATGCGGGCGAAAGCACCCTCCGTCAGACGTTGACGGAGGAAGAAGCTTGGCGCTTCCTCGCAGAGGGAAGCGTTCGGCTTGTGGAGGCCGGGACCAGTGTGTTCCTCCCGGCCTGGTGGGATCGTATCCGCAAGATGAAGCCGAAGCTGCGCGCGAAGATCAAGTCTTCCGTCGGTTCTGGACGGGAGACGATGTTCGGGCTCACCCAGCTGATGCAGTTCGACTGGAAGCTGGCTGTGGGTGATCTGGAGCTGACGGAGGAAGAGTTCCGCCTGCTCCTGGAAGAAAAACGCAAGCTGATCCAGATTCGCGGCAATTGGATACAGCTCGACCCGAAGTTCATGGCTCAGGTCGAGCAGATCATGAAGCAGGTGCAGAAGAAGCAGGGCCTCTCCTTCCGCGACGTGCTCGAGCTGCACTTCGCAGGGGATGCCGCCGGGCTGCTGCCTGCGGAAGATGATCCCGATGCGATGCGCTACATCGAGATGGAAGTCGAGCTGAACGAGCAGCTGCGCCACATGGTCGATCAGCTGACCCAAACGGCGGCAATTCCTACCGTGGAACCGCCGCCAAGCTTCCAAGGCTCGCTGCGCCACTATCAGGTGGACGGCATCTCTTGGCTCTTGTTCTTGCGCCGTTTCGGCCTTGGCGGCTGTTTGGCCGATGATATGGGTCTCGGTAAAACGATCCAGTGGATCACCTACCTGCTCACCGTCAAAGAGACTGAGCAGCCTGCGGCGCCTTCTCTGCTGATCTGTCCAACGTCTGTTCTCGGCAACTGGCAGATGGAGCTGAAGCGCTTTGCCCCTTCATTGAAGGTACATCTGCATTACGGGCCTCAACGGTTCAAAGGAGCCGCCTTCACGGAAGCTGTCGGCAAAGTTGATTTAGTGTTAACTTCTTATACGCTGTCCCATCTGGATGAAGCGGAGCTGGGTGAAATCACTTGGAACTCCATCTGTCTGGACGAAGCGCAAAATATAAAAAATGCTTATACCAAGCAAGCCTCGGCGATTCGCCGTTTGAACGCTTTCCATCGCATTGCCTTGACGGGTACTCCGATTGAGAATCGGCTTACGGAATTATGGTCGATCTTCGACTTCGCGAATCCCGGCTATCTGGGAACGGTGCGCGAGTTTACGCATCGTTATGTGAATGCGATCGAGAAAACGCGCGATGTTGAGATCATCAATAAGGTTCAAAAATTGATCCGTCCCTTCCTGCTGCGCCGCGAAAAGAAAGATCCGGCGATTCAGCTGGACCTGCCGGAAAAAAACGAGTCCAAAACGTTCATCTCACTGACCGCCGAGCAAGGTTCGTTATACGAAAACTACATTCAAGACATGTTCGACCGGTTGGATACGCTCTCCGCCATGGAGCGGCGCGGACTCATTCTCGCTGCTCTGACGAAGCTCAAGCAGGTGTGCAACCACCCTGCCTTGCTGCTCAAGGAAGGCCTGACCGCGCCGTGGAGCGGTCGTTCGAACAAGCTGGAGCGCCTGCTGGAGATGGTGCAGGAGCTGCGCCAAGAAGGCGACAAATGCTTGATTTTCACGCAGTTTGTCGAAACCGGCAACCTGCTTCAGCATGTGCTGCAGCAGGAGCTGGGCGAGACCGTGTTGTTCCTGCATGGCGGAACAACCAAAGCGGGTCGCGATGAGATGATCGCGAACTTCCAGGACAATGCTGAGCGGCCGGCAGAGGAGCAGCGAAATGTGTTTATTCTTTCGCTGAAGGCCGGCGGCATCGGGCTCAATCTGACGGCGGCGAATCATGTGTTCCACTATGATCGCTGGTGGAATCCCGCCGTCGAGAACCAAGCGACGGACCGTGCCTTCCGCATCGGGCAGACTCGCCATGTGCAGGTGCACAAGTTCGTTACGCTCGGCACGCTCGAAGAGCGCATCGACGAGATGATCGAGCGTAAGCTCGGCCTCAGCCAGCAGATCGTCGGCACGGGTGAGAATTGGATCACCGAACTGTCGACAGATGAGCTGCGCGACTTGTTCTCGCTGCGGCGCGAGTGGGTCGAGGCCTAGTTGGTTGTGCTGGCCACGGTGCCTCATTCTCCAGAGAGTGCGCGCATTGTTTGTCGCAATATAAGGGATCTGTAAACCTCTATTCAGGCTTAAATTGGAGCTTTCATAATTGTAGGGGAACTGCGGGGCCTTATTTCAGTGAAATTGGCGTATTGCTAACCAAAAATGACTAAATAGTGGAACGTAGTTCCCCAATGTTTGAGCAGATGGCTATTGCAGCTAAAATAGCGCCTTGTAGTTCCCCTGTACTGTGAAAGGACTCCTATCCACACAAAAAGACCGTCTAGGCAAAAGCGCCTGACGGTCTTTTCTATGTTGCTCACCCTATATCAGTAAATCCAAAAACAAATAATACCCATCACCCAGCGCACAGGAATAGGTCTGAATCTGATGTGAGGTATCCAGATCTGTGTACACTTGTGATAAGATCCCTTGCTTTTGCAGGTTCATCATGAGGATGTTAGAGATGAAATACGGACGCCACGTCCAGTTCGCCCCGCGATAACTGTCGTCTTTATTCCAGGCATCCTCTTTACGTATGTAGTTGGAAGAAATTTGATAGCCGTCCTCCATGCAGATGTAGATCCGTATACAGTTTTCAGTTACCGTTGTGATCGTATGTTCAATAAGCTGATCCGCGTCTTCTGCTGTTAAAATGCGAATGGCCGACTGGGTGACTGCTTCCAAACTTTGATGAATGGCAGAGAGATGACGGTTCCGCTGAAATTCCCCTTGGCTAAAGAGGCCCATTTCCTCTTTCAGCATAGGTTTAAACACATCCTTATGCTGCAAATACGGCTCTGCCTTCGAAAAGAGATAACCTTGCACATATCTCGCACCAACTTGCAGTGCGCTGTGCAGCTCCTGCTTCGTTTCAATGCCCTCGACAAGCAGGGAGGCGCCCATTTGAGCTGCCAAGATGGAAAAGGATTGCATTAATGCTTTGTAACCCGCATGAATCGCGCTTTTTTTCAGTATATTAAGATCGATTTTCAATATTTTTGGCTGCAAACTGGCGATGCGATCGAAATTGCTGAACCCGCTGCCTACATCGTCTATTGCGATAATGCAGCCGAATTGCCGATATAACTCTACAATTTGGGTAAGCTCTTGCAGCTTTCCTGTAAATTCTTCTTCGGTAACTTCTATCACGATACGTGCAGGATTTATGTCATATTTCCGCAATAGTTCAATCGTCGGCAGCACGCCTGTGCGCTTGTAGGTCCGATAGATCCATGAGGGTTTTAAGTTAATGAATAATAAACTTTCATCTTGTGTAGAGGCAAGCTGTTCAATAGCCCGCTCCCTTAAGTGTCGATCAATGAGAAGCTGCACATCTTCCGGAATTTCAGGATTTTTGAAAAAAGGCCCCAAGCTTTCGACAATGTCCTCCCTAATTCGCCTTCCCAACGTCTCATAGCCGATAATTTCCTGCGTCTGAAGAGAGAGTATAGGTTGGAAGAATGGACGTACTTCATGTCTCAGCGGAATCCTGCTGTCTTTAACCTGCACGGTGTGCGCCCTCCTCCTGTGAAACCTTCATGTACTCAAATGTTACATAAACTATGTAATGAATAGTATTGTAAACGACATTGTCGGTTCTTGCAATGAATTCATGGAAGAAAACATAACATGATTGATTTTTAGAGGAATATTGTTGAGTCTTGTCGAATTTCAAACGAATTCCCATTCATTTTATTCTATGTAGAATTCAGGTGACCAAGTGGCTATGAAAACATTCACGAGATCGCGAATCTCCATGCTATACGTTATTTTAATCGTGGCGTTACTTGCTTTTGTCAGTATATCGAACTATATTGCTTCCCGTAACATGGAAAGTGAAAGCGATGCGATCGTGAATGATGCCATTCCGATCTCCAAGACTACGAACAGTCTGCTGACCGACTTAATTAATCAGGAGACCAGCATTCGCGGTTTTGAATTAACGGGCAATGAACAATATTTGGACCCCTATACCGCAGGCAAAAAACAGCTGGAAGAAGATCTGGACAAGATCCGTATTTATGATAAAAAGTATCCGACTCTCCAACTCATTATGGATACGCAGGCCATACCGGCGATCACCAATCTGCAGCGCTTTTTTGACAGTCAGCTAGAACTCATTCGCGCAGGCAAAACGGATGAAGCTCGAACCCGGATCAACTCAGGCAAAACGATGATGGATCGTTACCGTGTCATCCACACGAGCATCGAGAAAACAATTGTGCAAATCACAGAGGACGCCTACAACTCTTCTCTCAAAGCTGGCCAAACCTCTCGTACGATTACCATGGTTGGGGGCATTATTGCACTCATCGCAGGCGTGATGTCCATCTTCATCTCCTTCCGGGCCATTCATGCCGAAGAGGAGCTTCGTAAAAGCGAGGAAACTTATCGGTATATGGCTGAGAGTCTCGAAACCCAGAATGAGGAGATCATTGCACAACAGGAAGAGCAGCAAATCACTTTGGCCAAGCTATCCGAAAGAGAACGGGATCTTGAGCTGATCTCTTCCTACCAAGAGAAACTCACCGGTTACGTGGAGCTTAAGGATTTCTTGAAGCACACGCTGCCAGCACTGCTGAATTCGCTTCTGCAGGATGCGGCTCTTGTTGTCATGAAACGCGACCCCGAACCGGGTAATGGCGATACTGGAGGTATTGGCAGTACTGGCGGCACTGGCAATCCTACCTATGAAATCATTCATTCAATCGGATACCCGAAGGAACATATTCAGGTTCATCAGAACGAGTTATTTGGACCGGCAAGACGTGTTTTTGAAGAAGGCACGAACCTGGTGCACACGCGTGATGTAACCGGGCATGAGAAGGGTGTCCATGGCGGGATGATGCATGCCGTCGATCATTACGTTCCTCTGCTTGACGACAAACAGACGGTCATCGGTTTCTTGCTCCTAACGAGCTACCAAAGCTCCGTGTTCCAAGAAAACAACCAACGCCTGACGAAGGGCTTGGTCCGTCAGTTCGGCTTGGCATTTTTCGCTCAAGTAATGAATGACGAGAGAGTGAAGCAAGCTGCCCATTTGGCGGAATTGAACGACGAGCTTATTGCCGAGAAGCTGTTAATTGAAGGACAGCGCGACTTGATTCAAAATATTTTGGAATCGGCGCACGAAGGCATGATGATGTGTGACTCCGAGGGGACCATCCTTTTCGCGAACCATCGGATGAGCCGCTATTTTGGTTTGAATGAACGCATCGGCGAGAATTTGGTAGCTAGCTGCCACGAGATCGCAGCTGAAACCCCGAGCTTCTTCGGCGCAGCTTCTTCGATCGAAGCGCTGATTAACGGAGCACATACGCATCTGACACAGCGATTTGGTTTCGTATTGGATGATCAGCCCCAGCATGCTGAGCTGTATGCAACTGTCGTCAGTGAAGATACGGAGCAGCAGGGTTATCTCTTCGTTTTCCGTGACCGAACGGAAGAAGAACGCGTCGATGAAATGAAAAATGAGTTCATTTCCATCGTCTCCCATGAGCTGCGGACTCCTTTGGCGAGTGTGCTTGGCTTCATAGAGATTCTACTCCATCGTGAGCTGCCGCAAGATAAACAGAAGAAATACATGGAGACGATTTATAAGGAAGCTCATCGTCTCTCGAATTTAATCAATGATTTCCTTGATTTGCAACGTATGGAGTCCGGGCGGCAGTTATATCACTTCTCCCCGATCAACTTACTGCCGACTGTCCAGGACATCGTTGATCAGTGGCAGGATAAACAAAACCACAACATCGTCATCCATCAGCAGGAACCGGAACTCTGGGTGCGGGCAGATGCGGATCGAATCCGGCAAGTTTTCCATAACCTGATCAGCAACGCAATCAAGTATTCTCCGGGCGCGGAACGCATCGATATTTATTTATCCGCAGAGAACGGCAAAGTTGTTGCTTCCGTGCAGGATTACGGGCTCGGCATCCCTGAGGAAGCGCATGACCAGATGTTCTCCAAGTTTTTCCGTGTCGATAACTCCGACCGACGTCAAATTGGCGGAACCGGCTTAGGGCTGGCCATTGTGAAAGAGATCGTTGAAGGGCACAGTGGACAGATCTCCTACGAGTCTCAAATGGGTGCGGGCACTACCTTCCGGATTGAATTCGACCAGTATCAGCTATCTTCCATGGAAGGGAAAATCGTTATTTTCGAAGATGATGATGATCTCGCCAAGCTGATCCAAATTGCGTTGAATAAACTGAATCTTCCCTCCATCCAATTGCGCTCTGCCGAAGAGGGAATTATCGCATTAAACCGTTGCAAAGGTGAACCGATTCTGTTCATTGTCGATATCCATCTAGAAGGTGTAAAGAACGGATGGGATTTCATCGCCGACTTATCCAGGCATCCTTTGTACTATCAGACACCGGTTATTGTTTCTACCGCACTGGATCAACCGCATGACTTCCATGAGAAAGAAATTCAGAAATATCTCAAAAAACCGTTCTCCATGGAGCGTCTAGTCCAAGTAGCGAAAAATTTACTCGATAATAAGAAAAGCAATGCGTACGTTTTTCCGGCTCAGGACAAAGATTCTCTCTCTACTACTTTGCAGCGCAACGGCATCGACGTGGTCGAGATGAAAGAAAATTTGGATATGATTGAGGTTGAAATTAAAAGGCCTTCTAGCTAGACTGCCATCTCTCCTCCTCCCGTTCGGGGGTGGAGAGATTTTTTTATTGTAAAGCAACAGGGATTTCTCTGCCCGGCAGCCAATATACTAGAGAAAAATGAATTCATTCACGCAGGAAGGGTGACCTTGGTGGCAAAGCTTGAACCCGCATCCAATTCTATGCAGACACGCAGCGCTTGGACACTGTTCTTCTCCTTACCGATATTCGCTTGGGCCATGTACGATTTCGCGAACACGATCTTCTCCTCCAATATCGTGACGGTCTTTTACCCTTTTTATTTAAAAGAAACGTTAGGAAAAAGCGAAGAGTTGAATCAGATAGCCAGCACCTTCATCACGTACTCCAATGCTTTATCCAGCTTATTTCTCGTCCTGCTCTCCCCTTTATTCGGGGTGTGGATCGACCGCACGGGTAGAAAGAAGGCCTACCTTGTTCCCTTTACGCTCATTGCCATCGCGGCGACTCTGCTCATGGGCACTTCGGCCATCTGGCATACCGATCAACAGTGGATGGGGCTTAACACCTCGATTTTAGGCGTGATTTTCTTCTTCATGATCGCCAAATTCTTTTATAATTCCAGCTTAATCTTCTACGACTCCATGATTTCGGATCTGGGCAGCGAGCGTGAAATCCCCATTATTTCCGGTGTAGGCGTAGCCGTTGGATATGTAGGGACGCTAGTCGGGCTTGTCGTTTTCCCTTTAATTAACGGCAATCATTATGAAAACACATTTATTCCTAGTGCGCTTATGTTCCTGCTATTCTCCCTGCCGATTATGTTTCTCTACAAAGAGAAACCGCTCAAGCCGGTAAGCGAGAAAAAGTCACTTCTAAGCGGCTACCGCGAGATTTGGGCAACATTCAAGGAGGCGCGAAAATATCAGGCCGCTTTCTTGTTCATGATTGCTTACTTCTTCTTTAATGACGCCATTGCCACAGCCATCGCCGTCATGGCGATTTATGCGAATACAGTGATGGGCTTCACAACGGGGCAGTTCATTCTCCTCTACTTGGTTTCTACCGTATCCAGCATCATCGGCTCTTTCCTCTTCGGTTATGTCACCCGCAGTGTCGGGCCAAAAAGAGCCGTCACGATCGTTGCCTTCGTACTTATCATCGCGATAGCCATTGCGGCCTTAGCGACCAGCCAAAGCCTGTTCTGGGCTGCCGGCAGTCTCTACGGCGTGTCGATGGGCGCCATGTGGGTAACATCACGGACCATGATCGTGCAGTTGACGCCTGTGGAGAAACGCGGCCAGTTTTTCGGCCTTTTCGCATTCTCCGGCAAGGTATCCTCGATTGTTGGGCCTGCTCTGTACGGATCCATTACCTTGGCGCTCGCCTCCACAGGGAACTTCGCCAGCCGCGTCGCGCTTGGCTCGCTTCTGGTGCTAGTCGTGATCGGACTCATCGTGCATATGCGGGTTCCGCAGAAATTGCATTCTTCTACTTAGTTCGTGTACAATAACTTTTAATCATAAGCGGAAAGGAGTGAGGGATATGAAGGGTCCTGTGATCGTGCAGAAGCAGAATCGTTTCCTATTTCTCATTTCTATTAAACACTAAAGCATTCGTTGCTTTAGTGTTTTTTTTCGCTCTGCAGCCGTCCTAATCTCACGGGCAGCGTTGATTTTGAAACAGTACAAAGATAGGGAAGAGAAACCAATTGTCTGATGGGAGGAGAGATCCATATGCGGTACAAACGAGTCCTCATTAAGCTAAGCGGCGGGGCAGTTGCGGGAGAAAGCGAGTTCGGTTTCGATCCGAAACAACTGGATCATATTGCCAATGAAATTATGACGGTTGTTCAGTTAGGTGTTGAAGTGTGTCTTGTGATTGGCGGGGGCAATATCTTCCGCGGCAACATGGGCGAGAGCTGGGGCATTGAGAAAGCGGAGGCTGACAATATCGGAACTCTCGCTACCGTAATCAACAGCTTGATGCTGCGCGGTGTGCTGAAGGCGAAGACCGACGCGGAAGTGCGCGTCATGACGGCCATTCCGATCGCCTCCGTGGCAGAGCCTTTTATCCGGCTTAGAGCCATTCATCATTTGGAAAAAGGGTACATCGTTATTTTCGCAGGGGGCAATGGACAGCCTTTCGTCACTACAGACTATCCCTCGGTTCAGAGAGCTATCGAAGTAAACTGCGAAGCGATCCTCGTTGCGAAGCAAGGCGTTGACGGCGTGTTCGACAAGGATCCTAAACATCATAAAGAGGCCCTACAATACAAATCTCTCCACTACAACGACGTCATCCACCACAATTTGAAGGTCATGGATCAATCTGCCTTTATTCTGGCTCGGGATTATCATATTCCCATCCATGTGTTCAATTTCGACAAACCCGGCTCCATGAAAGAAATATGTGCAGGACAAAATACAGGTACGATCATCAGCGGCTCCTCGGAGCTTATTTATCAGCAGGGGTAATGGAACTGTATTTTCGACGAAATAACGCCCTGTAGTTCCGCTCACTAGGCACGACGAGACGCACAAAAGGATAGAGCACAGTTTTAACAACTGCCACTCTATCCTTCTTTATTTTACTCGTTTTGGTCCAGCATCAACACGTAGTAATCGTTCGCGTTCTTCGTTCTAAAGCCGCAAGATTCATACAAACCCAGCGCCTTCTCATTTTCGACCGAAACTTCGAGTTTGATCAAACCCGCCTGATGCTTCATCTTCAGCTCACCGATTGTCAGACTCAAGATCTGGCGTCCGTAACCCTGACCTCGACGCTCCGGCAGAACGCAAAAGCCATAGATGAATCCGCTGGCATCCGTCTCGATCATAGCTCCGATCTTACCAATCGGCACTTTCTGTTCCCCGTGCCCGAGCTCTGCGATCCAGGTTCTTTCCTTGTCGCCGGTAATCGTTTGGTTCACGTATTCTCTCGTATCCGCTTCCGGCATTTGAAAGCCTGACATGTTCAGCTGAACAAGCAGCTCGGTATCCTGTACATCGGCGGAGCGCAGCGTCAGCGGTTCTTCACCGGTTTGCGGCACGCCTTCCGCGCCCTCCTGAAGCTCCATCACGTATTCAGAGAAACGATAGTCCGCGCCAAGCTTCGTTAAAAAAGCCTTCCCGCTCACCGATCCCCGTTCATTAATGAAAATCGCCTTCGGCACCCTTCGATGTCTGCACGCTTCCAACGCCGTCTGAACCAATTGCCCAAAGATACCTTGGTTTCGCGCCTCCGGGTGCACCATTCCGCTAATTTCCACTTCCGTGGACAGAAAAGAATATATCGCTAGAAAACCGACAATCCGGTCATCCCGGTAAAATAAAAAGTCATTCGTCACGCCCGGCGGACGATCCGATAATGTCCCCCAGTTTAGTTTAATCTCGATATGGTCATGGCGGTTACATGTCTCCCATAAATCCCGAACTTCCTTCAGCTCCTGCGGTGACAGTCCTGCCTTTGCAAATATGCCTTGTTTCAATAGATTGTCCTCCATACACACTGAGTTTTTATCCTACTGCCATTATACATGTCTATTCTTCAGCGTGGTAAGCTAATAAATGATTTTACATAAAGTTTCGTGCACCGTGAACGATTGATCCCCGTTGTTCGTACTATCTAAGAATTCAGGCAGAGAGGGTGACCCTTGACTTGGAAGAGCAAGATTGGCTTGATCGGGCAACGCAGGGAGATCGCACCGCTCTATCCCGGCTGTTACAGCAGCATTATGATTTTGTTTACAAATATTTGTTGAAAATAACGCTGAATCCGTCCATGGCGGAGGACCTGACGCAAGACACCATGATTCGATGCATCGAAAAAATAAACTTGTACAACGCGAAATCCAAGTTCTCCTCTTGGCTGATCACGATAGCCACCCGTTTGATGATTGATCAGGCGCGGCGGCGCAAACGCGAAAAGAAATGGCAGGAAGAACAGCAGGTGCAAGCCCTGCGTCAGATGCAGTGGCACGCCGAAAGCCGGAACGAGGCTTGGCCCGATGTACTGAACACCTTGGCTGAACTGCCCGAGGAAAGCCGCATTCCGGTTATTCTCAAACATTACTACGGCTACACTTATGAAGAAATCGGCCAAATCCTTGCCATCGCGGAAGGGACCGCCAAATCTAGAGTGCATAACGCTTTGAAGCAATTGCGAAAGGAGCTGGTGTAGATGGATAACTTTCAGGACGCTAATCATAAAAAGCCTCAGATGAGCGGATCTTCTGAGGCTCAGGCCGACGGTCCTCCTAATGAGGCTGAGGATGCCGTTCTTAGACTGCAGCAAGGACTTGACGCGTTAGACGGTTTATTCCCCGCCTCGCGTCCAAGCAGCGCATGGTTCGATCAACAAGTTGCAGCCGTCCAGAGAAAACAGCGCTCGCGGCTGCTCGGTGATCTGCTCAAGTTGTGGGGCACCGCCCTACTGCTGTTCTATCTCCTCTTCATAATCGCAGCTGCACAGCCGGTTACCTTCATTACCTTCCAAGCTTTGGCGATCATTGCACCGCTAGCTTGGCTACTCTTCAGAAAGCAGGTGGATTCACATGAAACATGAGAATTGGGATGCGCTACCTATATGGGCTTGGATAGGCATTGCTCTTATTCTGCTCGTGCAAAGCACATGGCTATTCGTTGATGCGCGCAAGCGGAGTGCTCGGTATCCTTGGTTTTGGGGGATTTGGGGCATCCTTCAGGCACCGACGCCGCTCATCGTGTATTTGTTTGCGGTACGGAAGATTCACCGCAGCTTCTCGGGCAAAGGGAATTGAGTTTCTGAAATTCTACTTAAGAAATTTACGCCGATTACTCAGGTTGTCGAGAAAGTCTCGACAGCCTGAGTTTTTCCATTTAATTAAGCAGCATAATGTCGATACACAACACGAAAAGAGCCACCCTACTTAGAGGCCGGCTCTTTTCGCTATTACTGCGCCTGCCGGGCATATTCATCCGGCGTCTGGCCGATAATGGACTTAAAATCTTTAATAAAATGCGACTGGTCGTGATACCCCAGATCCATCGATAGCTTGGACCAGTTCGGCCTGACGCTCACATCCGTCATTTCCGCCGCATTCTGAATGCGGGCCAGCTTAATGACCCACTTGGGCGTAACGCCAACGTAGTGGTCGAAAAGCCGCTGCAGCGTCCTCTTGTTCACGTGGAAGTGCTCGCAGAGACTGTCTACCTTCGTAATATCCGGCTGCTCGTTAATATAATCAATGATCTCATTGATAAAAGATACCTGCGCATCTTGCTCCGGCAGCTTAGGCCGGATCATTCGTTCGATTAGCTCTACCATTTGCCGCTCATCTGTCTGCGCAAACATGTCAGCCTCTAACCTTAGCGGATCAGTATCAAATACATTCTGAACGCTCAGCGGGCCCGCCTGCATGTCAGAAACCGGCCGCTTGAAGAACGGATAGAAACCGCCTGGCTTGAATTTCACACCAAATACGCATCCGTGGCCCTCCAGGTAGTGGCCGTATTTCTCTTTTCCAGGTCCATAAATGGCCGTCCGGTCAGGCTCAACGACCAAGTTGACACAGGGATTCGGAATGACGTGCTGGGTATAAGGCTCTTGACCTCTTAAATCCCACCGGATAATCCAATAATGGCGAATGAAAAAGGCCAGATCCTCCGAGGGAGCCACCCTGGAAAGCTGAAATTTCCGTGCAGTTTGCTGCAGATTCATAATGCCTAGACTGGGCTTGATAAGGTCTGACATGACGCCGATCACTCCTTGTCGCGTTTTTACAATACTTGGAGCGTACAAACTTCTATCATAAACTTAACACAAGTCGAGGGAGTGAGCTTAAGTTGGAATTAAAATACGAATTTTATATTGGTGCAACTTGCAAAGAAGTGTGGGATATTCTGGTGACACCGGAGGGGACGCGTAAAATTCTGTTCGGCAGCGTGCTCGAGACTACGTTCGAGGTCGGCTCTGATTTCAGATACATTGGGCCAGGCAATGACGGCGATGAAACGGTCCATGTCTATGGCAAGATTCTGGCCTATGAACCGGAGAAACTTCTCTCCTGCATCGAACATGCAGGCCCGTCCTATAATCCGAATCATGCGGATTTTCAGTCGCGGATGACGTTTACGTTAGAGACGGTCGGCAGCTGCACCAAAATGACGCTCATCAATGATGAATGGACACCGAACCACCCAAGCTTCGAGAGAACGAAAGCAAGCTGGTGGATGATTTTAAGCAATATCAAGACACTAGCGGAGACTGGTAAAACATTAGACTTCGGTTGGTAAAAAAGCGGCTATCTCAAAGGATCAACACGCCTTGAGATAGCCTTTTCTCATTTATAAAGGCAAAAGTGCAAGCGACGCTTTCCCCTCAAGCCCCTCAACCATGGCATGCCAAGCTTGCGGTTTATTCGCAAGAACGGCATAGTAACGGCGCAGGAACGTCGCAACCAGCTTCGCGCTGATCTCCTCCGCATCCTCGTCCGTGGGTAGGAAGCAAAGGTCCAGCTCTTCCACCGCTTCCCCGTTGTTTTCCCATGAAGGATGCACATACGGGAAATCAATCCGCTTGTAACCGAGATGCGACAAGACCTCTCGCCGCACGTAAGGGTCCATCGGCTTCACGCCGCCGAACGCATGGCCTTCGATCCGATACGGATCGTAGATCTCAGCGAACATCCCCAGCATCGGCTTGCCCGACTCGGCCGCCAGAGCCTCCAGGTCATTCCAACGTTTACGCGCTAGAAAACGACCAATGCCAAGTCCCGCTTGACCAATAATCGTAAAGTCCGTCATCGCCACTTGAAAATCCTCATAGTAGCGGTATTCTGTCGTACCAACGACCTTCCCTTCGTGCACAGCGACGAACACTCGAATCCCCGGGTCCTCCAATGGCTCTTTCCACAGGGCATATTCCAGCACCTCTTCCGGTGGGAATACCTCCTTCATCAGATCATGCATCGCACGAAACAAAGGGTTGTCTATACTTGTTATCCGTATGTATTCCATTAGTTTCTCAAGCTCCTTTACGTCCTAATTCGAAATGGATTCCGCCACTCCATCAAAAGTGCATAGTTCAGTGATTCCTCATCCTGCAAATAATCCGGCACAACCTGCACCGGCGTTCTCCCGCAGCGCAGCAGGAACGTAATCACCGGGTCCTTGCAAGCCCCTGCCATGACCGCTTTCACATAGTCCTCCGCAGTCATCGCTTCAGCCTGCTTATGGTACCCTGGCATACGCCCGCCTCCAAGCAATCTGCGCAGCCCCAAATGTACAACGACCTCATACATGGACTGCATCATCCATTTGCCAAGACCGAACTTGCGGTATGCGGGCATCACGCAGATATCCACAATATACAAGGTATCGCCGTCCGGCTGGTGCGTACGGATGTAGCCATCGTCGGTTAACGTCGACCAGCTGTGATCAGCAGCATGCACCTCGTCATAATCGACAAGTAATCCCGTAATGGAGCCAACAATCCTCCCCTCCACCTCTACACAGAGTGCGCCTTGGGGGAATCTTGTAATGTGCTCCGTGAGCTGCTCCTCATTCCACCATAACTCCGACGGAAAAGGCGGTGGAAAGCTTTCCTGCTGAACGCGAATCAGCGCGTCCATATCTGCTTTTTCATAATTGCGAATGACTGCCTCAATGGGCTTGTCCCCGTCGAAGACGTACAACTTTTTAGCGTAATATTGGTGCGAATTCCTATCCACCATGCTAGGCATACCCCCTCGCCCTGATTAGGACCAATCGGTGTACAGATCCGTCCTGCGGTCACGCCATGTGGTGACAGAGCCTTTTTCGCGGACGAGGGTTAACAGATCTAAATCCAAATCCGCCGTGACCACCATATCACCGTTGATTTCACCTTCGACCATGATCCCTTTTGGCGGGAAAGGCACATCATTTGGAGTAAGCACCGCGGCTTGCCCGAAATTTGCCCTCATGAAATCAACTGTCGGCAGAGCGCCGACCGTGCCCGTCGTGACGACGTAGATTTGATTCTCAATTGTTCGTGCATGGCAGGTGTAACGCACTCGGTGGAACCCGTGCCGGTCATCCGTACAGGAAGGAGCAAACAGCACATCAGCGCCGCGGGCTCTAGCCATTCGGACGATTTCAGGGAATTCTACGTCATAGCAGACGAGTATCGCGATACGGCCTTTCTCCGTGTCAAACACCTGCAGGGAATCCCCAGCCCCCATATTCCATTCCTTCACTTCGGTCGGGGTGATATGCAGCTTTTTCTGCTCCCCGATACGCCCGTCCGGATAAAATAAAAAGGCCGTGTTATACAGCTTGCCCTCTTCAGAGGTAATGTGCGTGCCGCCAATGATGTGCATGCCCGTTTGCTTAGCCAGTCCTTGGAAAAGCGTCCGATAAGCCTCTGTAAACGACGGCAATGCCTCAATCGGCAGCGCTTTGCCATGCTCATCACCAATGGACATCAACTGTGTCGTGAACAGTTCAGGAAACAGCACAAAATCCGCCTCAAACTCCTGAGCCACCTTCACATAATGCTCCACCTGCGCAGCGAACTCTTCAAAATTGTGTATCGTGTGCAGATGGTACTGCACGGCCGAAACTCGCATTTTCAACGTCATCTCTCCCAACTTGTCATTAAATCTATAAGCCTGAGTTACAAGAATTAAAAGAGTTACAAGCTAACAAGCACTCGCCCTCTAACTTTCCCTCCCAAAACCTCTTGCGTCGCCTGGACAATGCCATCTAATGTCACTTCTTTGTACATCATCCGTTCAAGCAGCTGCGGTTTTAATTCCCCAGCCATCCGCTCCCACAGGGGCCTCCGAATCTCGGACGGGCAATACACCGAATCAATACCCAACAGGTTCACGCCTCGCAATATAAAAGGAAACACTGTCGCGGCAAATTCACCGCCACCTGTCACTCCGCTCAGCGCTACAGACCCGCCGTACTTCATCCGACTCAGGACATAGGCAAGCGATTCGCCTCCTACCGGATCGACGCAGCCTGCCCAATATTCCTTGTCGAGCGGTTTCCTGACGGACGGGGATAACTCCTCCCGAGGCACTACACGCGTCGCGCCCAATTCCAGCAAATACGCATGATCGGCGGACTTGCCCGTGCTGGCTTCCACCTCATAACCGAGCGCAGCCAACATCGATACACTGTTACTGCCTACGCCGCCGGTAGCGCCGCGGACGAGGACAGGCCCTTTCTCCTTGCTCAGCCCGTTCTCCTCCATACGCTGAATCGAAAGCGCTGCTGTAAAACCTGCCGTTCCCAGGATCATCGCTTCGCGATGGGACAGTCCCTTCGGCAGCGGCACAACCCAGTCGGCCGGGACCCGCGCGTAGGCGCTAAACCCGCCGTAATGTCCCGTTCCTAGCTCATAGCTGGTCACAAGCACCTCGTCCCCCTCGCGAAAGCGGGGGTCTGACGAAGCGGCAACCGTACCTGCCAGATCGATGCCAGGCACGATGGGATACTTCCGCACAACGCGACCGTTCGGCGTGCAAGCCAACGCATCTTTATAATTAATACCCGAGTAACGCACGCGGATCGTCACTTCACCCGGTGGTAAATCCTCTATTCGCAGCTCTTTCACCTGTGAGGAAAAGTGCTCCTCTGTCTTCTCCACCACTAACGCCTTAAAGCTATCCATACTGGTTTAGCCTCCTCGGTCCCCATCGGATTCAATCAAGTGAATTTTCCAACTACTACCCATTTAGTTTACTAAAATCGTGTTCAGTATTCAAAGGTTTCGACACATCGATGAAAATTCTAAGGCTGCGGTTGCATGAGGGGAACTACGTGGCCTTATTTCGGGGGAAAAGGCCCATTTGTGGGTCCCGGTGGAACTACAGGGCTTTATTCACGCTCGAATCCGCTTAGTTGCGCCAAAATTGGCAAAATAGGGGACTGCAGTTCCCCTTGCCGGCCCAATGGGCTATTCCCATTGAAATAGCGTCCTGCAGTTCCCTTATCGGCACGCAGAGTGCTCCTATCCCACCACAAATCGCAAAAAAACTCCCCGGTCCTATGACCAGGGAGCCCTTCTTATTGCTGCTGCGCAAAACCCGCAGCTTTCAAAAACCGTTCAAAAGCCGCTTGCCCGGCTTCATCACGTTTAAACACGCCGGCGTCGAGCAGCACGTCCATGAACTTGCTGCCGACTTCCTCCTGCAGCACCGCTTTCGCGCCGTCTGCCGTCAGCGCAGCGCCGTGCTTCGCAATCATCGCCTCGATCCATGCCGCATGCTTATGCAGCGGATGAGAGGCCTCGTCACGGATTGCGCTGCCGTAGTCGGCTTCGCCCGTGAGGATCTTGGCGATATCCGCCAGCTCCTCTTGCAAGCGGCCTGGCAGTACCGCCAGCCCCATTACCTCAATCAAGCCGATGTTCTCCTTCTTGATGTGGTGCAAGTGCTGATGCGGATGGAAGATGCCATCCGGATGCTCTGCGCTGGTGCGGTTGTTCCGCAGCACCAAATCAAGCTCGTACTCGCCTCGTGCGTTGTTGCGGGCGATTGGGGTGATCGTGTTATGCGGGATCCGCTGTCCGTCCTTCTCGCTGAAGGCGAGGACGTCCGCTTCCGCATCACTGTAGGCGCGCCAGTCTTCGAGCAGCTTGCTCGCCAGCTTGTAGAGCTGCTGCTTGTTATGGCCGCTCAAGCGAATGACTGACATCGGCCATTTCACGATGGCCGCTTTCCCGCCAGCGAACTCAGCGTTCGCGAATGTTTGCTCGCTCGGAGCTTTCTCCATCGGGAATTGATGACGTCCGCCCTGGAAGTGGTCATGGTTCAGAATAGAACCGCCCACGATCGGCAGATCCGCGTTGGAACCGATGAAGTAATGCGGAAATTGATCGATGAAATCGAGCAAACGATAGAACGTATTCGCCGTTGTTTTCATCGGAATATGTTTTTCATGGAAAATAATGCTGTGCTCGTTGTAATACACGTAAGGCGAATACTGGAAGTACCATTTCTCGTTATCCAGCTCTAAGGGAATGAACCGTAGATTTTGCCTTGCCGGGTGATTCACACGCCCGGCATATCCTAAGTTGTCCGCGCAGAGCAGACAGGCGGGATAGCTGCTTTGCGGCAGCGTTTTGAGCAGGGCAATTTCTTTCGGATCCTTCTCTGGTTTAGAGAGATTGATCGTAATCTCAAGATCACCGTAAGCGGTGCCCGTCAGCCAGTATTCATTTTTCTGAATACGATCCATCCGAATATAATTGGAATCAATGGATTGTTTATAAAAATAATTCGTTGCCGCCTCAACCCCATTGGTCTTCGCCGTGTTCCAAAATTGATTCACAACCTCGGAAGGACGGGGCATGAGCAGCCCCATAATCCGTGCGTCCAACAGATCCCTGTACGTGGCTGTGTTCTCTTCCAGGAGGCCTGCCTCGTAAGCTGCATCCAGCAAATCTTCCAGAAGGGCTACAGGGCTGCTTAACTTCTCATCCGGCACTTCCCCTGCATAAGGTTCAGCAAGCCCAAATAAATCAAGCAAAGCATTTCGTGAAGTATAGATATCCAACTGCTCTATGAGTCCATTTTGCTTCGCAAACTGAAGGAGCCTTTCAATGGTTAATGCCGTAAACTGCGTTGCTTCAACTGTCCGTTCCATGTGCCACACTCCTTTCTAAACAAGCTTATTCCGCGTAACCGTTCGGGTTATTTTGGTGCCAATTCCATGCGCTCTCAATGATGGATTCCAAGGAATCGCGGCTAGGCTTCCAGCCCAATTCCGTTCTTGCACGCTTAGAGGAGGCGATCAAGGTAGCAGGGTCGCCTGCTCTGCGCGGCTCGATCACTGCAGGGATCGCATGCCCTGTTACTTTGCGGGCGATATCGATCACTTGTTTAACCGAAAAGCCTGTGCCGTTGCCCAGGTTATAAATATTGCTTTCAGCTCCGCCGCGCAGCTTCTCTACCGCAAGCACGTGGGCGCTGGCCAAATCGCTAACATGAATGTAATCGCGCACGCAAGTGCCGTCTTCCGTTGCATAGTCATCGCCATAGATGGAGATGTGTGCTCTCTGACCAAGGGCTACTTGCAAAATAATTGGAATAAGGTGCGTCTCCGGGCTGTGATCTTCGCCGATTTTGCCGCCGGCATGTGCGCCCGCCGCATTAAAATAACGAAGAGATACATATTTGATACCATGGGCCGTGTCAAACCATTTCATCATTTTTTCCATCGCCAGCTTCGTTTCGCCATACGTATTCGTCGGCAGCGTACGATCGCTTTCCAAGATCGGAATGTTCTCAGGTTCGCCGTAGGTCGCCGCTGTCGACGAGAACACGATATTTTTCACGCCGTATTGATTCATTTTTTCGAGCAGGCAAAGCGTTCCATACACGTTATTGTGATAGTATTTGGCAGGATTCGTCATGCTCTCGCCAACTAGTGAATTTGCTGCGAAATGGATGATGGCATCAATACTGTTTTCCGAAAAAACAGTATCCAGAAACGCGCTGTCACGCAAATCGCCGACATACAGCTTGCCACCAAGCACGGCATCTCTATGTCCTTGTTGCAAGTTATCGACAATAACAACCTCTTCCCCTTTTTCCAGCAGCTCAGCCACTGCATGCGAACCGATATAACCGGCTCCACCCGTTACTAGAATCGCCATTTACAATACCTCCTCGATTTGTTCTACGCCATTCCCGATATCACATACATAGAAACTTGGTGTCAAACCTGTTTTTTCCGTATATTCTTTGCCGACTTGATCGATAAATGTTTGTACGCTGTCTTCGTGAACCAAGGAAACCGTACATCCCCCGAATCCTGCGCCTGTCATCCGCGCACCTAGCACACCCGGAACCTTCAGCGCTGCCTCAACCATCGTATCCAGCTCAACGCCTGTTACTTCATAGAGGTCACGCAGTGAGTTATGGGACCCAATCATCAACTGGCCAAAAGCTTCAAGATCATTCTGTTCCAGCACTTCGATCGACTTGAGCACACGATCAATTTCTTCTACAACGTGCTGCGCTCTGCGACGAACGGTCTCGTCTGGGATCAAGTGTTTGAATTCATTGAACTGGTTCAGGTTTAACTGACCAAGCAATGTGAGGGATGGGAACTGCTTTTGCAAATATGTGACCGCCTGCTCACATTGGCTTCTTCTTTCGTTGTAAGCGGAGTCGACGAGACCTCTGCGTTTGTTCGTGTTTCCGATCACCAGCTTGTAGCTGCCGCTTTGGAACGGAACATGGCGGTACTCAAGCGTATCGCACATGAGCAGGATCGCGTGATCCTTTTTCCCATTAGCTACAGCAAATTGGTCCATGATCCCACAGTTCACACCAACGAATTGATTCTCTGTTTTTTGCGCCAAAAGGGCAATTTTCACCGTATCAATCGGATATTTCTCAAGCGTCTCCAGGGCGTAAGCCGTGACTACCTCGATGGAAGCCGAAGAGGAAAGTCCAGCGCCGTTCGGAATTTCACCGTGGAACAAAAGATCGTAGCCTTTCGTAACCGGAAGACCTTCTTTGGCCAAGTGGGCAAAGATTCCTTTCGGATAGTTGATCCAGTTATCTTCCTCCTGGTAGGTCAAGTCATCTATGGAAATTTGTTTGCGAAGGGCCAGATTGGTCGATGCAAATCCGATGACACGATCTTGTCTAGGACGGATCAGCAGTGTCGTTCCGAACGTTAATGCAGCAGGGAATACATAACCGCCATTATAATCCGTGTGCTCGCCGATCAGGTTAACCCGACCTGGAGCATGGAACGCTGAAATTGGTGCTGCGGATTCCCCGTAAATTTCAATAAACGTGTCTTTTAAAGCTTGCAAATCTGCCATTCTGGCACCGCCTTTAGTTTTTTATTAGTAGGATGTAGGAGCAAGTTTGTAACTTCAGTATAAGAGAAGAATCCAGTGTTGGCTATGGAAGCATGTTATTTTCACATGGAAAAATGTGATTTCAACATTTCTACTCGGCGGCTAAGTATGGTAAATTAAAAGGAGCATAAGGACAATATCCCACGGAGCTGAAGAGAGCCATGCCCAAGCAGGAAAGCTACTATGTCGTTTCGAACCCACTCCCCTCTGGAGAGAGTGCTTTGACCGTGCTCTTTGCAGGAGAGAGTCAGACTAAGCCCGTTCATCGGTTAGGACCTAAGGTGTACGACTACTATTTAATTCACTATGTCATTTCAGGGAGAGGCGTATTTTCCACACAGGGGGAAGAGTATGCGCTAGGTGCAGGAGACAGCTTCGTCATCGAGCCAGAGCAGCTGATCAGCTATGTTTCGGATGACAATGATCCGTGGCATTACTGTTGGATTGCCTTTACAGGCGAGCAAGCTCCCTCTTTGGTAGCATCAACAGGCATCAACCCTTTGCAGCCTATCCTGCACAACAAACGCAACCGGCATATCCCCGTCTTGTTTCGCCATATTCAGCAAGCTTTACGAGCCAAGAAAGTAAGTGCACAACTGAAGTCCATCGGCTATTTACTTCTTCTATTAGGTGAGTACTGCGAAGCTCTCTCCGCGTCCACGACAGCCGGCGTCATCTCAGACGCGGAGAGCGACCGGATCGTGCAGCAGGCCATTCACTATTTGTCCACCCAATATGCCGAGCCGATTACTATTGAAATGATGGCTGAGAGCTTAGGCTATAACCGCGCCTATTTGTCTCGCCTCTTCAAGCGCCACACCAAAGTCACGCCCGTGACATTTCTGCTCAAGCTTCGTGTCGATAAAGCACGCCAACTGCTGCGGGAACGGCTGGAACTGACGATTGAGCAGATCGCAGCCTCTGTCGGCTTTTATGATCCGTTATATTTTTCCAAACAATTCCGCCGCTTATACGGCGTTTCTCCGAGTGAGTACCGGAATCAGATCAAGTCGCTATAACAAAGGGCTGCATCAGGATCATGAGTGGTCCTGTGCAACCCTTTTTCTTATTTCAGCTTAAACCGGCTGATCTGTTCCTGCAGATTGACAGCCATGACGCTGAGCGATTCCGAAGAAGCGGAAATCTCCTCCATCGCCTGCAATTGCCCGCTCGAAAGCTTAGCAATGTCTTGAAGCTCCATCAACGCTTGTTTCACCACGCCCGCTGTCTCTTGCGCAGAAGCCGCCACTTCCTCCGTCCCTGCCAATATCTCCTCGGAGGCCGCCGAGACCTCCTGAATTTGATCATTCACACTTTGAACGGAAGCTAAAATGGATTGGAAAACTTCGCCGGCTGTCTGAACAAGCACCGAACCTTTCTCCACTTCCGACAGTCCATCGCGCATGGAACCTGACGCCTCTTTGGTTGCTGCAATCGTTTCGCTGATAATCGCGGTTATGTCCACAGTTGCTCTGCTGGTCTGCTCCGCAAGCTTCTTCACTTCGTTCGCGACGACGGCAAAACCTCGGCCATGCTCGCCAGCTCTTGCCGCTTCAATCGATGCATTCAGGGCCAAGAGGTTCGTTTGCGAGGCAATGCCCGAAATAAATCCGGCGATCTGGCGAATTTGCTCCGATTTCTCTTCTAAGCCGAGTACCAGGCCTGCCGTATGCTCTACGACGTGGCAGACCTCGTTCATTTGAGCAACCGCCTGCACAATTTCGACATTCCCTCTGCCGGCTTGCTCGACAACACTCTGCACAGTTTCCGAAACGTCTGTTGACGATTCGGCAATTTTTTGCACGCCGGTCGACATTTCATTCATAGCTGTCGAAATTTGTTCAGAGGCCTGATAATTCGCCTCTGAGCCGCCGACCACTTGCTTAACGGCAAGCGTGATATGTTCAGACGATTTCGTCGACTCGTTCGCGATCGCTGTCAGTTCTTCAGAAGAAGCCGCCGTATGGGAGACGGCTTCCGAGATGTTGCCGATGATCTCCGAGAAGGATGAGAGCATGCCATTGATATTTTTCCGCATAGAGGCAATCTCGTCTTCGCCGCGGTCAGACAATCTTCCGGATAAGTCCCCTTTGCCGACTTGCTGCATTAGCGCCGAGATCGTTGTGATAGGCCGGACGATCGCTCTAGAAACGACAATAGCCAACACAATCACTAGAACAGCTGCGATGACTAGCATAGTGACCGCATTTTTCTGAAGCAGATTGACCTTCTGATACACTTCGGACTGCTCAGCGGTCAATATTAGCTTCCAGCCCGTCGCCTCGATGGTTTGATAAGCAGCCGACTTCAAAGTCCCGTCCGGTTCTTTATAAAAGATATATCCGTTTTTATCCTTAAATACGGTTTTTTTGTAAAGCTCCACCTTCTCGGCGGTCGATGATTCCTCAAGCCTTTGTCCTGTTTTATTCGGATGGACGAGATACATGCCACTCGGAGAAATCAAATATCCGTAGCCGGTTTCCCCAAATTTGATGTGGTTGATAATCGACATGATTTGTTCAGGAACTAGAAACATCTGCACGACACCGCGGAATTCACCTTTGGCATCGACAAGCGGGAGATCGATGATAACAATATTTTTCCCGCTGCTTGCCTCGGTTCTGATATCAGAGACCGCCAGTTTTTTATCCGCGGCCGCTTTCTTGTAATTGTCGAAGTTCGTCGCGTCTATCTTGCCGCCACTTGTGTCTGTCGAGAAACCTTGCGGGTCAACATACGCCAATTTATAGATCTCAGAATCACTCTCAAATCTAGTTTTCTTTATTCGAAAATGACATTCGTCCTGAAATTTCGTCACACTACGAACCTCTTTTCATCGACATAATATGACAAAATCTCAATACGATAAACCCTTGATATCAGACCTACACCGCTTCCCTCACTCCAAAACAAAAACACCACCTCAGGAGCTATAACTCCCAAAGTGGTGCCTTTTCATTTTCTAACTTCTATAGCTTATCGTTTGCCCGGATCGTAAGGTTCACCTAGAGCAGATGGCGCTTTCGCCCGACCTACTGCGCCTGCCAGGACCAAGATCGTTAGCACATAAGGCAGCATGTAGAGGAACTCCTGCGGGATGTTCTTGGAGAAATCGAACAACCGCATGAAGTTGTTGAGCGCCTGCGCCATACCGAAGAACACGGCAGCGCCAAGTGCACCAAACGGATGCCACTTACCGAAGATCATCGCAGCCATCGCAATAAAACCTTGGCCGGAAATCGTGTTATGCGAGAAGGTACTTGTTGTCGTCAATGTGATGGTTGCACCGCCAAGGCCGCCAAGCAGACCACTGATCAAAACAGCGATATAACGCACGCGCTTCACCTTAATCCCAACGGTATCCGCTGCACTTGGATGCTCACCGACGGAGCGAAGACGCAGACCGAATGGTGTTTTGAACAGCACATAGTACGTAACAGCAACGAGAATTAGAGCAATATAGGTTGTCGGGTAAGCAGTAAATAAAGCATATCCGATATACGGAATTTTCGACAAAAGCGGAAACTCCCATTTTGAAAATACATCGTTTAACGTTTCCGTTTGACCAGCGCCATTGAATAGTACTTTAACCAGAAACAGCGTGACACCGGCAGCCAAAAAGTTAATTACGACACCGCTGATGACTTGGTTCGCTTTAAAGGTAATTGTCGCTACAGCATGGATAAGCGCAAAGATGAGCGCAAACAGCATGGCCGTCAGCAAGCCGATCCACGGGGACCAGACTCCCATGTTTGCTTCTTCCGCATAATAAGCGCCAACCGCGGATGCGAAAGCTCCGGAGACCATAAGTCCTTCAATCCCGATATTCACCACGCCGGAGCGCTCCGAGAAAATACCAGCCAGAGCACCGAAGATCAGCGCAGTCGAGTAAACGAGCGTTGTGTTAATAAGTTCACTGAATTTCGTGAAAAACGCGTTGAGCATTGTGAGCAGGTCCATGTTACGACGCCCTCTCTTTCTTGCGTTTGCTATAGAACGGGATGAGCACCCATTTGACGATGCCTTGTGTGGCTACGAAGAAAATCACCGAGCCGATCACGATGCGGATAATTTCCGGCGGCACATCGGCCCCGAAGCTCATTCCCGCTGATCCGTAGGATAATCCGCCGAATAACGCGGCGCCGAGGACAATCCCGAGCGGATTGTTCGCACCTAACAAGGACACGGCGATGCCATCAAATCCATACCCAGGGGATGCCGCGGCTACGACCTGATAGTGGAACACACCGAGAATTTCAAATACGCCGCCAAGACCGGCAAAAACACCCGAGATAAACATCGCTTTAACAATGTTGCGATTCACGTTCATGCCCGCATACTTCGCAGCATCAATATTATGGCCTACGGCACGCAGCTCATAGCCTTGTCTTGTTTTCCAAAGAATGATATAGAAGACGATGGCGGCGAGGATCGCAACCACGGTGCCCCAGTGAATCCTGGCATGGTTCATCAAATCCGACAACCAAGTAATGCTAAGCGAAGCCGAGTCCTGAATCATATACGAACGCTGCTGCTTCGGCTCCAATAGGAATGTATTTACGATATAGTTTGACAGGAATAACGCGATCCAATTGAGCATGATCGTTGTGATAACTTCGTTAACCCCGCGTTTTGCTTTCAAGTAACCTGCGATAGCCCCCCAGAGTCCGCCGACAAGCGCTCCGACGATAACGGCCAATGGCGCATGAATAATCCATGGAAGACCTGTCACTTTCACACCGATAAAAGTAGCCCCCGTCATTCCCATGACGAACTGCCCCTCAGCTCCGATGTTAAATAGGCCTGTCCGGAATGCAAATGCAACGGATAATCCCGTCAAAATCAAAGGCGTGATCGCACGAATCGATTCCCCGATGTCATACGAATTTCCGAAAACACGGGCAAATAATGCCCCGTAGGCAGCAATCGGATTATAGCCGCCTGCCAGCATGACGAGCGCTCCGAATAACAGCCCGAGCACAATGGCCACGATGGGATTCACCGCTGATTCACTTGTAAAAATACGAGCAACCTTATTCATGAGCAGCTCCTTTCCCTGTGCGCTTACTGCCAGCCATCAGAAGTCCGATCTCTTGATCGTTCGTCTCTTGCGGCAGCACTTCTCCCACAATCTGTCCTTCGTAGATAACGGCAATACGGTCCGATACGTTCATAATTTCATCCAACTCAAAAGAAATCAACAAAACTGCTTTGCCCTTGTTCCGCTGCTCGATCAGTTGACGGTGCACGAATTCAATCGCTCCTACGTCCAATCCGCGCGTTGGTTGAGCAGCAATTAGCAGGTTCGGATTCTTGTGTATTTCCCTGGCAATAATTGCTTTCTGTTGGTTCCCTCCCGACAAAGATCGAGCCTTATTGTAAATGCTCGGTGTCCTTACGTCGAACTGCTTGATCAGCGCTTCCGCATGGCGGTCAATCGCCTCGTAATTGAGGAAACCCGCTTTGTTATAGGCAGGATGGAAATATGTTTCCAACACCATGTTCTCACTCATAGAGAAATCAAGCACGAGTCCATGCTTATGCCTGTCCTCCGGAATATGCGACAAGCCTGCCTCCGAGATCTCTCTCGGCGTATGGTTCGTAATGTCGCTTCCTGTTAGCAATACCTGCCCGCTATCAATAGATCGCAGCCCTGTCAGCGCCTCGATCAATTCACTTTGGCCATTGCCGTCTACACCCGCGATACCCAGAATTTCTCCGGCTCTCACTTCGAAATTAAGTTCTTTCAGTGCAGCCAGTCCCTGTTGATTCCGAACAACCAGGTTCTTAACTTGGAGAACAGGTTCCCCAAGCTTCACATCTTTTTTCTCCACTTTAAAGGAGACATCGCGCCCGACCATTTTCTCAGCCAAAATTTGCGGATTCGCGTCTTTGCTTGCAATGGAATCGATCACCTTCCCGCGGCGAATAATGGTTACGGTATCAGCAATCTCCATGATTTCTTTCAGCTTATGTGTAATGAGAATGATGGACTTGCCCTCTTTCACAAGATTGCGCATAATGACCATCAATTCACTAATTTCTTGCGGCGTCAGTACAGCTGTTGGTTCGTCAAAAATGAGAATATCGGCACCGCGATACAGCGTTTTCAATATTTCTACGCGCTGCTGCATACCGACGGAAATATCTTCAATTCTTGCTTTCGGATCAACGCGAAGCCCATATTGCTCAGATATCTTGCGCACCTTTTCTTGCGCTGTTTTAATATCGACATTCAGCCCTTTTTTCGGCTCCATGCCCAGGATAATGTTCTCCGTTACGGTAAACGGCTGTACAAGCTTAAAATGCTGATGCACCATCCCGATGCCCAGCTCAATCGCCCGATTCGGACTATCAATGGATACCTCGTTGCCTTGTACTTTTATAAAACCCTCGTCCGGTTGATACAGCCCGAACAAAATATTCATCAATGTGGATTTACCCGCACCATTTTCGCCCAGCAAGGCATGGATTTCACCCTTCATCAGCTTTAAGCTGATCGCATCATTCGCCACGATGCCCGGAAACCTCTTCGTAATGTTGTTGAGCTCAACAACAGGGACTACTTCATTCATCAGATCACCCTAAGGATCAATTTTTTTTTAAAACCCTCAAAACTAAGAACAAGGCTAGTTATTGTAACTAGCCTTGTTTGAACAAAAGTAAACCTATCGTTCGTAACCGCTGTACCTATTATACCCGTATTATGGTGTTTCTGGGACTTTAATTTCGCCGCTGATGATTTTTGCTTTGTACTCGTCAACTTTTTTCAAGATATCTGCTGTTACGTTTTTCTTGGAAGTTTCCGGAAGGCCTACACCGTCATCTTTCAGACCAAGTGTAACGTTTTTACCGCCTTGGAATTTGTTGTCGATAACGTCTTTGGAAACACGAGCAACCGCGTTGTCAACACGCTTCAACATGGAAGTCAGTGTTACTTCATCGCCGAACTCAAGGGATTGGTCTTTATCTACACCGATAACCCAAACTTTTTTACCGTTTTTCGCACGGTCTTTTGCTTCGTTGAATACACCGTTACCTGTGGAACCAGCTGCGTGGAAAATGATGTCTGCGCCATCGTTGTAGATGGTTGCTGCCGCTGCTTTACCAAGGTCAGGCTTATCGAACGCGCCTGTGTAGTTGATTTGAATTTTAGCATTTGGGTTAACAGCTTTCACGCCGGCAACGAAACCAGCTTCAAAACGTTTGATAACCGGGATGTCGATACCGCCAACGAAACCGATTTTGTTGGATTTTGTCGTAAGACCTGCAACCACACCTACAAGGTAGGAACCTTCTTGCTCGGAGAATGTTACGGATTCTACGTTTGGAGCTTCTACAACGTTATCAATAATCGCAAGTTTAGCATTCGGGTTTTGAGTTGCAACCGTTTTAAGCGCGTCACCCATCAAGAAGCCAATACCCCAAGTCAAGTTATAGCCGTCTTTTACGAATTGGTTCAAGTTCGGCGTATAGTCCGCATCGCTTTTACTTTCCAGGTTCTTCACGTTTACGCCAGTTGATTTTTTTAATTGTTGCAAACCTTCCCATGCGCTTTGGTTAAAAGATTTATCATTTACGCCGCCAATGTCTGTGACCATGCCGATTTTGAAATCTTTGCCGCTGTTGTTGCTTGGTGCTGCGGATGCTGCGCTACTTGCTGCTGGTGAAGCGGAAGCGGCCGGTTTTGTTTCTTCTTTTTTGGCACCGCAACCTGTCAAAGCAACCGCGGAAACAGTGACAGCCATTAACGCTGTTGTGAATACTTTTTTCATCATCTTTACCCCCAAAATAAATTTAAAATTG
Source organism: Paenibacillus sp. WC2504 (assembly GCF_052682475.1). Taxonomy (NCBI): domain Bacteria; kingdom Bacillati; phylum Bacillota; class Bacilli; order Caryophanales; family Paenibacillaceae; genus Paenibacillus; species Paenibacillus sp. WC2504. Next base: position 372,972 of record NZ_JBQZFH010000001.1, on the reverse strand, counting down.
TACCTTAAATCCCACATTCTAGGTTGACCAGAATCAGTTAAATTATGTATGTCTGATCATAGACCGAGTGTATCACTTTGCAACTTAAGTGAAAAGCAATCCTGCAGCAAATGATCATAATTCGTGATGTTAACCAAGTTGACATGGTCTTTTTGTAAAGCCCCACAATATAGGTTTTAAGCCCCAATTATTTATTATACTACCGCCGGTCAATAAAATCTAGATGACCTATTTTTAATTTTTTATGGTCATCAATGTCAGGAATTGATCGGAGGATAGCGGATTGCTGAACAGTTTTCCTTGCACCTCCGTACATTGCAGAAATTTCAGGTATTCGAATTGCTCTTCCGTTTCGACACCTTTCGCAATTAACTTTAACCCTAATCGGTGGGCCATCCGAACGATAGCAGCTGCAAGCAGTTGATTTTCGTCATCATCGACAAGGTCTCTGATCAGCGTGCTGTCCAGCTTTACACTATCCAGCGGCATACCTTCCAGCCCGCTTCGTGTAAAAAGCCCCGTACACAAGTCATCCATGGCAATGCGTACGCCAAGCTTTTTCAGCATCGTCAGCTTCTTGCTTGCTTCTTGCACGTTGGAAGACGTGATGCTCTCCGTAAGGTCCAGCTCGACCAGACTGGGATCGATACCTGTTTCTTGCAGCACATCAGCTATATGGGCAATAAAATGATCATCTTTAAACTGCGAAGATTTAATGGTGAACGTCATTCGGAGCGGCTCTTGACCGGCCTTCTGCCAGTCTCTCATCTGCCTGCACGCGGTCTGAAACGCCCACTTGCCGATAGGCACCATGAATCCCAGTTCATCCGCTGCTTTCCGCCAATCCATGAGCTTGCTAAGCTGCTTAGCCCCCTTCTCCCAGTAGAGGCTGATCTCCATGCCGATGAGCTTGCGGCCTGCGATTTCATATTGCGGCTGATACCGTAATTCGAACTGTTCCTGCTCTAAAGCCAAGCGCAGCTCGTTCTCCATGTGAGCCTTGCTCTTCACCATCGTATCAATGTCTGACGCATAGAACTGGAAGCGGCTATTCTCATGGTTTTTGGCCTCGTACATCGCTTCATCTGCACGCTGAAGAAGCTGTTCGGGCTTAGTGCCGTCTAGCGGATATAATGCAATTCCCATACTAGCGGTTATCGTAACGGTTTTTCCATCCAGGATAAAGGGTTCATCCAGGACATTTTGAATGCGCATAGCCACTGCTCGGACGTCTTCCGGTTTGGTAAAAGATTCAAGCAAAATAATAAACTCGTCGCCACCCTGCCGATACACCGTATCCGAACCACGCAGACAGCCTAACAATCTCTCCGCAGCCAATCGAATGAGCTGATCACCAGAGGCATGGCCATAGGAATCATTAACCTCCTTGAATCTATCCATGTCGAGAAATACAACTGCTGCTAGCTGGTCATAGCGCTGAGCATGAAGGAGCACGCGCTTTAAGCGGTCCTCGAACAGCCGTCGATTCGGCAATCCCGTTAATGTATCATGGTAAGCCAAGTAAGCCAGCTGCTTACTCTTCTCCTCCTGTTCGATGCTGTTAAGCCGCAGGTGACGGATGCGAATGGCAAAAAAGAAGCAAATAAGTGCTTGAATGAGAACGAACACTATCATCTTCGGGGTAAATGTAAAAGAAGCAGCAGCAAGTAGATTAGCCGTCAGCAGAAAGAAACCAAGGATGCCCACATAGCGGAGCTCCTGATCTTTCATCTGTTGAATCCACTTTAAAAAAAGGCTTCTCATTCGGGGGGAACCTCCATTCCGGTCATCAAAAAAGGCTATTCCATTTGGAATAGCCGTAGGCGTACCTGTATCGGTAAACTGCTCCTCTCGGCAGCCCAGCCATCATCGTTGCGGCGGCAACCTAAGACCCGGAGCTTTGCGTCCTTACCTTTCGGCAAGTTTGCCTTTTACAATATTCAGGTAAACAAAGAAAAAGCAGGACTATTTAACTATATCACAATTTTTTCTACTCTGGCTATTTTTAGTTAAATTAGCAAATTAAAAAGTTTGGGATCTTTATTGATCTCGATATAATCATAGTCCTTGCGGGACAAACGTTCAATAAGACCCTCATAATCATCTTTATTCTTCAGCTCGATGCCGACTAGTGCTGGAGCATCATCCCGATTGTTCTTTTTCGTATACTCAAACCGGGTAATATCGTCGGTCGGCCCCAAAACTTCCTCCAGAAATTCACGCAAAGCGCCTGCACGCTGAGGGAAATTGAGGATGAAATAATGTTTCAAGCCCTCGTACACGAGCGATCTTTCTTTGATTTGCTGCATCCGGTCTATGTCATTATTACCACCGCTGATGATACAAACTACGTTTTTGCCGCGAATTTGATCCCGGTAAGCATCAAGCGCCGCAACAGGCAGAGCCCCTGCTGGCTCAATCACGATGGCGTTGTTGTTGTAAAGCTCCAGAATCGTCGTGCATTCCTTCCCTGAAGGAATAACAACAATATCGTCCAGCTTTTCTTTGCAAATATCAAAGGTAAGCTCGCCTACCTGCTTCACAGCTGCGCCGTCTACAAATTTCTCAATCGTAGACAAAGTAACGACTTTGCCCTGCTTGAGCGACGCCTGCATACTTGCAGCGCCCTCTGGCTCAACGCCAATAATCTTGGTACGTGGAGAAACGCTGTCCACATAAGTCGCCACACCAGCTACAAGACCGCCGCCCCCGATGGTGGCAAAAATAAAGTCAGGCGTATCGGACATCTGATTCATAATTTCCAGACCGACAGTCCCTTGTCCCGCGATCGTGCGAATATCATCAAAAGGGTGAATGAACACCTTATTTTCTTTGGCACAGTAGGCCTTGGCGTGATTAGATGAATCATCGAAAGAATCCCCTGTCAGAATCACTTCTACAAAAGATCCGCCAAACAACTTCACCTGCGAGATTTTTTGCCTTGGCGTCGTCGTTGGCATGAAGATTTTCCCTTCAATTCCCAACTGCTTACAAGAGTAAGCAACGCCTTGTGCGTGATTGCCTGCGCTTGCGCACACGACTCCCGCTTCGCGTTCTTCCGGGGTCAAACTTTGGATCACATTGTACGCTCCGCGAATTTTAAAAGAACGAACGACCTGCATATCTTCACGTTTCAAATAAACGTTACATTCATACAAGTTAGAGAGCAGCTCATTGCGTTGCAGAGGCGATGGTTCGATCACCTTGCTGAGCACATGATTGGCCCTAATAATTTCTTCCAAACCTACTTTTCCGGAAACAACCATTTTCTCTTACTTCCTTTCTCTCCAATATGCGTAATAAATTTTAAAGATTATTGTAGCACACTGAGGAGCGCCTGTAAGAAAATATTATTGGAACATTTTATGAATGCTGATGTTTCACTCCAAAATATGGCGGGTATTAACTAGCAAGATACTTTATAAGGGAGTGATTGCTATGTCGACACAACCACGTAATATTGACATTGAAGAACGCCATGTAGAGAAAAAATCGGATTCCAGTTTAGTAGCTTCCACCTTCATTAAGTATGCAGCTTACATCATCATCATCTTCGGAGTTCTATATTTCTTAGTTCATTATGTATTTCCAATGTTTTAGAACATGAATAAGCGCGTGAAGAAAGGGCTATCTTGCGGGTCTATGACCTGTAAGATAGCCTTTTTTTCAGTATATACGGTAATGACCACGCGAATCTCGCACTATTGGGGAACTATGATCCTCATACCGGCTTCCTAGTAGTAGTAACGTGGCTGATCTTGCAGCTCCGCCCGTTTCTGCAAGAAACGGTAAAACGCGCTTGCTGCTTGTGCCCTTGACACTTCTTGTTGCGGCGCAAACTTGCCATCGTTGAGGGACATAATGTTAAGCCCTACCACAATCGCAGCGGTACCTACTTGCTTAACTTCAGCGGCATCCGCGAATTGGCTGTTGAACACGCCGTCGAATTTCGCCAGGTTTTTGTATCCAAGTGCCTTAACGATCAATTGTGCCATCTCTTCGCGACTTAGCGTAGCTTCTGGGTTGAAATCAGCGCCAACGTCCAGCAAACCGCGGTCAACCGCATTTTCGACATAGGCAAAATAAGGGGAAGCGTTGCTTACATCCGCAAAGGAAGCTTTGCGATCCGCTCCGTAATAGATGCCACCGTTCCCGCCATTCATCGCGATAACCAGCATTTTGACCAGCTCGCCCCGTTTAATCAATTGATCCGGGTTGACTTTGCCATCCTGCACATCAAGTGCTTGATAGTCCAGCATCAGTTGAAGCTCGTTCTTAGCCCAGTGATTGTCGATGTCGCTAACGGTCACTTTATCCAGGGACATAACCTCACCCGTCTGGCTGTTTCTCCATTTTCCAGTTTGCGCATCAAGCAGGAAGGGTTCCCGGCTAAGTTTTGGAACGAGCGTGTAGACAAGCTTAGCTTCTAATTTTTGATTTGCGTTGGTAACGGCTGCAGTCGGAGGAATTTCTCCCGCAGCAATCATCAGGTTGTATTTCTCAATTGGCATTACGCCATTGGATCCGCCATATTCGAGCACATAGTTTAGTTTAATGTCGAACTGGGAAAGCCACAGCTCCTTCGCCTTGTCGAGCGCCAGAATCTCCGGTTTCTGCTTCGGATAAGGCATGTCGCTGAGCCCGAATTGATAGTTCATAATTTGACCCGTCACGCGGTCGATGCTGATGGTTACACCCTCACCACCCGCACTAACACCGTCAATAACGCGATTGAATCGGATATCCCAATTCCGCATATGCTTCAGCTGGTCTTCCGAGTAATCCTTGGCGGATGGCTGGCTGAGCACTAACTGGTCAGTGTAAGAAGGAATTTGCGTTTTCACGAAATCTACGCTTTTGGCAACAGCATCCTCTAAGGAAACCTTACCTTCAATGTCCTTATTGTTATCAGGGCTGTACGGCACATAGCTGTTAAAATTGGTGATTTCTCCGGTTTTGCTGTTTACATTTGCCCAGACTCCGCTTCCGGCTATCTTGCCTGTAGGGTCTTTCTCAGAAACGGTGTTCCAGCTTAAGTTCCAATTCGAGTTGGTTTCTCCGGTTTCAGGGTTCGTCCCTTCATTGTAGGTAGCCTCTTGGAGCTTGTAGTCCGAGGAAAGATTGAACACCGTGATGACTTTCTTCACGGCTTCCTCCTTCGTCAGGTTCAAAGCAGCCGATGGACGTTCAGCCAGCGGTTTGTCCGTCAAAGGCTTGGAATCCTCCGTATGCGGAACCGGGTTCCATACTCCTCCGGTTAGCGCATTCAGCGAAAACGCTCCCATCATATAAGAAATAATCGGTAATTTCTTGCCTTTGGCCCCGTATGGAATCTGATAGAGAAGCGAGAGATCCGCTTTGTCATGGAATAATTGAGCAGCTTTTTCTTTCGTAACAGGCCCGGTATTCGCTTGGAAAGTAACGTCATCAGACCAATTGTAATTATAATTCGTTACTTGACCGTCGCCATTCACACTGACCGAAATACCATTCGCAGTAAAAGGAACACCGTCAACCGAACGATCGAAGCGGATGTTGTACTGATAATTCCCGTTCAACGGTGTGCGGAACGCTTTCTCTTCCGAATCGTCGTAAAGCAGCTCTTTCTGCTTGTCTGGATTCACTTTAGCAATAAAAGCGGAAGCGACATCTTTAGCTGCAGCGAAGTCAACCTTCGGCGGATACGCCGGTTTATGATCCGGATCACTGTCATTCATTGAATAAGCCGTCAGCGTTCCATCCAGGCCATTAATCGATACGTTCAAATAACCGTAGGTCTGATCTTTTACCTTTTTCACATAATTAATGTTCCATGTCGGGATATTTCTGCCATTCGTGCCATAGTAAGCATTTAAGCTAATCGATTGGAATGTGAAGCCTTGAGGCAGCGTGATATACGCCTTAGCCCGCTCTATCGCTTGCTCTTTCGTGATTTTGGCATCTAACATCTTGCTGTCGACGACGCCGGGATAGGCAGGCACTGCAATGGTCTTACTATCCACACTTACCTCACTGGCCCAAACGGCTGGAGCAGCCGTGAGCAGCAAACTTGAAGCTAGTACTAGCGTTCCTGCTTGTTTGACTAATTTCAAAGTCCTCTTCCTCCTTTAGGCATTGAAAATTACCATAATAACCCTTGACGCTGATAAGGAAGAAAAAGTTGCTTTAAACATACAAAAAAATTAAAAAATAAAAAACACATCTCCAAGCCCCCTTCAGGGAGGCATGAACATGTGCTGCTGTTTTAATTACCGTTAGGCATCTTGCTCGTTTTGGCGTTTTCTTGGCTAAGGGTGTGCATGAGATCTTTCATTTCGCCTTGCGTCAAATCTCGCCATTTGCCAACCTTTAAGTTCCCCAGATGAATATGCATAATCCGAACGCGCTGCAGGCGCACCACCCGATACCCGAACGCTTCGCACATCCGACGAATTTGCCGATTAAGCCCCTGTGTCAGGATGATGCGGAAAACACGATCGCCCACCGGATAAATTTCGCATGGCTTCGTTACCGTGCCCAGAATGCGCACTCCGCTAGCCATGCCCTTCAGGAACATCGGCGTAATTGGCTTGTTCACCGTCACGATGTACTCTTTGTCATGATTATTTTCTGCGCGCAAAATCTGATTCACAATGTCTCCGTTATTCGTTAAAAGAATGAGACCTTCCGAATCCTTATCCAGTCTGCCGATCGGGAAAATACGTTCCGAATGCCCCACAAAGTCAACAATATTGCCTCTGATATGAGCTTCCGTCGTACTGGTGATTCCTACTGGTTTATTGAGCGCAATATAGACATGTTCCTTCTTCTCGCCAATCGGTTTGCCATCGATTCGAACTTCATCGCCAAGACCTACAACGCTTCCAAGCCCGGCAACCTCACCGTTAATCGTAACACGTTTCGCTTCTACCCACTTGTCCGCTTCCCGCCTGGAGCAAACCCCTGTCTCGCTAATAAATTTATTGATTCTCATGCTTGGGAAATCCCTTCTATGCCGTGATCCTATTTTTCTGATATCTCCTATTATGATGGATTCCCCAAGTTCGTTCAAGTCAGGTATCACATGGCAAAAAGAAAATCGCCCTCCATCCTGTGAACGGGAGCGATCTACCAATGATCTATTTTTTCGGCATAGCTCGAACGATACGCACCAATTTGCGTTGTGCCACCGTCAATGGCCGGGTATAAGCATAGTTGCCTTTTGGCGAAGGATTAATGGCCGCACCGCTTTTAAAAGTGCCTGTTCCCGCAAGAACGGCTACTCGAATATTGAATGTATTCATTACGCTAGCAATCGGTGTCGAGATAGAACGAGGACCGCTACCTGCGAAGTTCAAAGCCGCTGCAAATTGTCCTCTCATCCATACAGACCCGGAGTCGCCAGGCAGAGAGATGTTCGTAGGAGCCGTGAGGATCGTCTGATTACGGAACTGCAGCGTAACGCCCCCCAACTCAGGATAAGGTCCGATATTAATTTGTACGCCGATACTCTCCACCGTGCCGATAACAAACCCCGTGGTACGTCCTGATTTAAAGAAACGGTCTCCCACACGGTAGCTGAGCAAATGACCTTGCGGATTCACGAATTGCCCTGTATTACTGACCAAATATCTCGGAGTGAGCAAACTGTTGTTAAAAGGTATCGCCGTAGCAGCATCCATGAAGTTCGGTCCTGTTAGATTAAAAGGAACAAACCGGAATGCCGTACCGACACGATCTGTCACATTTACGCCTCCGTCCAGGTTCCCCGGTTGAACAATATTCGCGCCGAATCTGTTCGCTTCAATAAGCACATGGTTGTTGCTCAGCATCAGCAGTTGGCCATTCTGAATGACGATCAGACCGCAAGTCCCTGTCCCCCGATTCTCTCGGCCAATGCTAACGCCGCCCGGAACGGGACGATGTTTGCCGCGAAATTGCGTGGCTCTGTAACGTTTCACCGGAGCTTTCACAGACCGGCTCATCTTTTTCGGGGCCGCTACGGAGTTAGGTCTGAAGGGAGCTCCAGCAATATAACGGACGGGGATGCTAGTGCCGACAACCTTTGCGATGCTTTTACCGATTGCTGTCGTAACCGCACCTTTACGCGTGTACACGATAATCGCCGCACCTCTTCCAGGTTTATCCGGATCAGCATAGCCAACACCAGTACCCAGAACACCCGGCATTTGCAGCGTTGCGAAAAGCCTGTCATTTTGCCTTAAAGCCTCATAAAAAGTCGCCATGTGCATTCTCCTTTGTAAGGGGATGCATTCAATTTATGCTAGTCTATGTGAGTTTGTCTCCTCTACGAACCTATCTTTAAATAAATAGATGAATCACTCTGAGACGCCTGTAACAGGTGCATTTCTCTAAGACAAACAAGAAGCGTATAATAGAATTCACAACGTTTGAAATATGGAGGCTAGTCATGCATTTTCTTCTACTAGGAGCAACAGGAAGAGTCGGAACTCGCGTTTTAGAGCGAGCTTTGGCAGACAATCATAAAGTAACTGCACTGGTACGCAATCCACAAAAGGTCAACCAGCGCTCCGAACAGCTTACCTTGCTGCAAGGCGACGCCTGCCATCCCGGTGACATTCGTCACTCCTTGGAGAGCGTAGACGTCGTCATCAGTTGCCTCAATACCGATGGCGGCACGGTGCTGACGGAGTCCATACCTCTTCTCATCGAAGCTATGAAGGAACAAGGCGTAAGCCGGATCGTCACCATTGGCACAGCCGGCATCCTGCAAAGCCAAGAGCACCCCGGCCTGCTGCGCTACGAGACGCCGGACACAAGACGTTCCTCTACGCGAGCCGCCGAGGAGCATCGCAAGGCCTGGGAGCTGCTGCAAGCCTCCGGCCTCTCTTGGACGGTCGTCTGCCCAACCTACCTGCCAGACGGCGAGGCGCTGGGCACCTACCGTGTCGCGCGCGAATTCCTGCCGGAGGATGGCAAGTCGATCTCCGTGGGCGATACGGCGGATTTTACCTACAGCGTTGCGTGTTCGCAAGAGTATGTTGGCTGCCGAGCAGGATTGGCCTACTAACGGAAAAGAGGCTTTCCCAACAGTCATCCAATGACCAAGGGAGAGCCTCTTTTTGCCGTTTAATAACGTCTGCTTCTTTCTTTGGACAAAGCAGCAATGTTCAGCCATGAGATCACGATACCGACAATACGGAACACGTACCCCGCAACCGGAATAAAGCTCAAAAACGCCATAATGATGTTAATGACTGTCTTTGTCGTCGTTCCATTATGGGTGAGGATGGCAAAGACCAAGTTCACAAACACGAGCGGGATTACCCAAGCGCACGACCACAGGTAAACGAATGGGATCAAGCCTAGCAAATATCCCACAGCGATTGCGATTTCCGACAGCAGCTGAAGCAAATTTAGCAAACGAAGTGTATCTGGACGCATACAACCCCTCCATTTCAGTGAGGAAAAGATTTATTGCTGTTATTGTAGCATAGGCGGCACAAAAAAACCGCCCAGGCAGCATGGCCTGACGGTTTTTTCTCGTTTGCGCCTGGAAAAGTTCCTACAAGCCGCTCCGCACTTCGTCCTCGCCGGCGGCTGCCGTCTCCGGATGACCCTGCTGCAGCTGGTACATCTGGTAGTACCGCCCGAGGTGCCCCATCAGCTCCTCGTGGTTGCCGCGCTCGACGATTTCGCCATGATCGAGCACCAGAATTTGGTCGGCGTTTTTGATCGTCGACAGCCTGTGGGCAATGATGAAGGTGGTCCGCCCCTTCGATAGCACCTCGAGCGCCGCCTGGATGACGGCCTCGGTCTCCGTGTCGATGGAGGCCGTCGCCTCATCGAGGATCAGGATCGCCGGGTCGAACGCCAGCGCCCTGGCGAAAGAGATCAGCTGCCGCTGCCCGGCCGACAGCGTGCTGCCCTTCTCGATCACGGGCTCGTCGATGCCGTGCGGCAGGCTTTGAAACATAGCCGCTGCACCGACCTCGCGCAGCGCCTCCTCGACCCGTTCCCGGGTGATGGACGGATCATCCAACGATACGTTGGATGCAATCGTCCCTGTGAACAGGAACGGATCTTGCAGCACGATGCCCATATGCTGCCTTAGCAGCTGCTTGGGCATCTCGCGCACATCGCGGCCGTCGACCGTGATGCGGCCCTTGTTCACATCGTAGAAGCGGAACAGCAAATTCAAGATGGAGCTTTTGCCTGAGCCGGTGTGCCCGACAAGCGCAACGGTTTGCCCTTGTTTGGCCTCGAAAGTGATGTCCTTCAACACGTCTTCGCCTTCTTTATAAGCAAAACGAACATGCTCAAACTTCACGTTGCCCAGATAACGTTCGGATTTCTCAGTCGCCACGGGAATGCCCTGCTCATCCAGCAGTTCAAATACACGATCGGCCGATACAATGGCTCGTTCCAGGTTGGGCAGTTGATTCACGATCCCCACCATAGGGTGGAACATCCGGTTCAAGTAATCAACGAATGCGTATAGAACACCAACTGTGATTAACGAATGTAAGGAGCTTCCCCCGACGTACCAAATGAGACCGAAGAAGAACAAATTCCGCACAACGTTCATAAGGTTATGGGAGGTCAGCGAGTTCAGGCTGAGCAATTTATTTTGATAATGCGTGTATTCCTCGTTCAATTGCTCGAATTCTTCCGTCGTTTCCTTTTGCCTGCGGAAAGCTTGAATGATCGTCATGCCTTGAATCGCCTCATTGATCATACCGTTGATGGAACCGATCCTTTCACGGATCTCGTGATTATAGTAAGAGGCATATTTACGGTAAACAATAATCCACGCATACAGCAGAGGAAGCACCGGCAGCGTGAATAAAGCCAAACGATAGTCTAGTATAAACAACGCGACAATAATACCAACAATATAAATCGTCCCTGTAAAAAAGTTCGCCAACACCTGAACGTACAAGTCTTTGACAGACTCTGTGTCGTTCGTGATCCGTGAAACAATTTTACCAGCAGGCTGATTGTCAAAATAATTGATCGGCAGCCGCTGGATTTGCGCAAACACATCGCTCCGCATGCGCTGAATGATGCGATTCGCCGCGGACTGCAGCAGATACCGCTGACCATAGGTAAATCCGGCGCCAATGAGAATTAACACGAAGTAGACACCGGCCAGCTTCATCAAGCTAAAAAATTCAGGCTCATAAAACGTGTACAGTTCCTGAATGCTGAGCTTTCTAGCCGGATACTCGGCTTGGTCTGTACCCTGCGTAATCGTCAGCTTCCCATCTTCCGTCAACTTGCGGGCGCCGTCAAAGACGAGCGGTTGATCCACCCATACAAACTGGGTGCCCACCTGCAGAATCCGAATTTCATGCCCCTTCGGCTCCCCTTCCGCAAAATGATCGCTCCGTTTATAAAAACCTCCGTTCATCGGAACTGCGTTCTCTGTTTTCGTTGCCGACGTGGTCTCGAACCACGGCTTCTCAATACCGAGAATGTGCGTGTCGATCATCTTCTTGGCGATGAAAGGACCTGCCAGCTCTGTCGCAACGGCGACAGATAAGCATAACAGCGCGATCAGCAGAGGTTTTTTAAACAATGCCGCATATTGAAATAATCGCTTGCTTGTATGTTTCATTAGGGTTTTCACCTTCTTTTCATGAGATCATCGTTTTGTCCGTTCAGCCGACCTGCTGCTCTTCTAACTGCTGACGGTCATACTGCTCTTTGTACCACCCGCCGAGCGCGAGAAGCTCCTCATGCGTGCCTTCTTCCACGATATACCCTTCATCGAGCACGAGAATCCGATCGGCATGTTGAACCGCAGACAGGCGGTGCGTTGTGATGAGTGTCGTTTTGCCGGCACGCTCGGAGCGAATTCCTCGGATGATTTCGGCTTCCGTCTTGGCATCCACGGCAGAAAGCGCATCATCCAGCATGAGAATTTCTGGATCTACATAAAGCGCCCGCGCGATAGATACGCGCTGCTTTTGACCGCCGGATAAAGCCACGCCCCTCTCGCCAACCAAGGTTTCCAAGCCTTCCGGCAGGAACTCAACGTCTTTGCGGAAGGCGGCCAGTTCAAGCGCTTGAATAAGCTGCTCCTCTGTGCCTTGGCTTGCGCCGAACTTAATGTTTTCCTTCACCGTTTTGGAGAAAAGAATCGGCTCCTGTGGCACATATCCGATCCATCCATGTACGGTGTCGATCGTCAACTGCTCTATCGGCGTATCGGAAATGGCGATCGTGCCTTTTCCAGGCGGATATTCGCGCAGCAGTTGTTTGAGCAGCGTCGTTTTGCCGCTTCCTGTCCGCCCTACAATGCCTAGCGTCTGTCCACGCTTGAGCTCAAAAGAGATATTGACGAGATTATCGATAGAAGATGACGGATAGCGGAAGGTGACTGCTTGGAAGCTAATCGAATTAGGCAGCAGCATGGTTGTTGCATTCGGTTCATCTGTGACATCGGGTTTGTAGCCAAGGGTCTCATTCACCCGATCCAATGAGGCATTGCCGCGCTGCATGATGTTCATGAGTTCCCCGATTGCGAACATCGGCCATATCAACATGCCGAGGAACGTATTGAAGGAAACGAGTTCCCCAAGTGTCAATTCACTATGAAACACCATGTATCCGCCGTAACATAATCCAATTAGATAAGAGATGCCGACAAGGATTTTGACCGTGGGTTCGAATAGAGCATCGATAAGGGCAACGGCAATATTTTTACGAAAAACATCGTCCGTCATCGCTTTAAAACTTTGTTCACTAGCCTTTTCCTGTACAAAAGCGCGTATGACGCGTACACCGGCTATCGTTTCAAGCACCCGGTCATTCATTTGACCGAAAGCATCTTGTGCGAGAATGAATCTCTCGTGAATTCGCCCGCCATAAATGGTGATCGCAGCAGCCATGAAAGGCAGAGGAAGGATTGAAGCAAGCGTCAGCTTCCAGCTAATGAAGAAGCCCATCATGCAGAGGATAGTCAGCATAAACAACGTGGAGTCTACGAAGGTCAAAATCCCAAAGCCTGCTGTCGTCGACACCGCTTGCAGGTCGTTCGTAGCTCTAGCCATGAGATCGCCCGTGCGGTTGCGTTCATAAAACGTTGGCGTCATGCGCAGCAGCTGCCTCATCAAGCGGGAGCGGAGCACGCGCTCCAGGACGAAGGCGCCTCCAAACAGCTGATACAGCCAAACATACGACAAGCCATAGCCGGCTACAATCAGCGTCCCCCAGAAGGCGAGCAGCTGGAACAGTTTGCTGCCAGTTAAAGTCCCCATGTGTATACCATCAATCGCATAGCCGATCAGCTTCGGAGGTATCACATCAATGATTCCGACGATAATGAGCAGCCCAATCGCCAGCGTATATCGCTTCCAATTCATGCGGAAGAACCAGCCTAATTTTTTTAATACGATAAACATCGCTTTCATCACTCCTTTACTTTACTTATCCACGCAAAAAGGCACACCGCACGCAGCGATATGCCTTTTCGAAAACAGAAAAGCGCTCGTTACGAACTTCTTCGTAACCCGCGCTTCTCTTCATTAGCGTATATGAAGTGGTTGCAGCAGCCGAACAAACACCCTTAAGGCGTATCGGTATCGGCTAACAGGCGGGTTACTCCGTATGAATTTGTATGGTCGTTATCTTTGTGCTCAAAATGCGCGTTTGGATCCAGAACCAACTTAATCATCTTGAAACCCTCCTTCTCTACCGCAAACCGTCTTGCGTCCTTAATCATTTCCAAAAGTTGTATATCTGCGCTTACAGAGGTGATCTTAACACCCTTTTCAAGCCCCTGTCAATCGGAGAAAAAGACTATAAAAGAACTATCTTACCCTGCCAATTTCGGATCAGAATACTTGCTTTTTCCCCTTGTGCGATTGTCACACATGTTTCAAATTCTCGCGGCATATTCATAGCATATGAGTTCATATCGCGCAGGGGGAGTGGATGGGCATGGTCGATCAAGTGTTTGCCTTGTTAGGATGGATTGCCGCATTCGGAGTCGTAATTGGAGGCGTTGTTGCACTCGTTGCCAGATTCGTTTCGCGCGATTCGACGAAATACGATATGATTTTTTTGTGGGATAATCGGTATACGCTGGAGGAGTTAGAGCTGGACGAGCCTGTATGAGGATTAGACAAAAACAGGGCTATCTCAACGGGTCTGAATAGACCTGATGGATAGCCCTGTATTTATTGTGCCGCAGGTGATGACGCAGGTCCCTTAGCTCCTTGAGCTCTAGGGCCTTGTCCATTTGGCTCACCTTGTCCGCTAGGTGCTTGTCCACCCGGTACTCCGCCCCCTGGTGCCATAGCCGGGGCATTCATGGGTCTATGTACCATTTGACCGCCAAGATGGCCTGTATAACTGACGAGGATCACAGCCGCGAGCGAGCCGATCAAATACATCGGATGCCGGCCTGCGTCTTTCTTTTTCCAAATGAGCAAACCTACACGAACTACCGCAAGAACAATCGCTGCAAGCATTGTTAATTTCGCATAGAATTCATGAGGGACAACCAGGGGATTACGCCAAGGAGACGGGCCCGTCATGACAGCCGCAATCGCCCCAAGCGCACCTACCACAAGGCAGAGCATACCGGCAGAGTGCCACTCCCGTTTTTTCATGATCATCGCAATAATATCAAAAACAAAACTGAAAATAAGAAGTGCGATAGGGACATGCGTCACTATGAAGTGCAGATTGTTCAAGATATAATCCATCAATCTCTCTCCTCACTCATCTTTTTCATTTACACTACAAAGTGTAGTGTTTAATAAATGGAAAGTCAAGCCTTGCCAATCAGGGCTCTAAATGAGCCCCATCAGCAGGATAGCGATCAACAGGGATACCACTATTCGAAGCCTTGGCCACGGTAGTAAGAAGGTCATTTGCGGGTCAAGAATATGTTTGATGCGAACATTTATGGATGTTTCAGCGAAAGAGGCATGAGATAAGGATAGATTCGGTACCGGTGATTGTTGTTTGAGTAGTTTGAGGAGAGCGCTGCCCAAATCGGCAGGTTGATTCATTTGACCAATGGCATACTTATCTGCCCTAAGTTCAATCATAATGGGGTATTTCTTAGCAAGCCATGCAAAGATCGGGATATACCACAGCGCCTTAGAGATGACGGACAGTAGGAAAATAGCGAGCGGATCGCGATGCTTCAAATGGCATTTCTCATGGTCGATAACGGCATGAAGCTCTGTGGGGTCCAACATGTCGAGTAACCCCGTCGATAGGATGATTTGCGGCTTCCGAAAGCCTATCGTCATGGCGGTTGGCGCTTTGGAAGCAATAATTCGCAGTTGATGCTCAGCAAGCTGATACATGCCGCGGTATTGCAAGGTGAGCGCAGCATCCTGGTGTTTGGCAACCAGCTTCTTGGCTTTCATCGCTTGGAAGGTTTGCCGCATAATTAGCAAAAGGACCGCGCTAAGGGTATAAAGGATCACAACATTCACCAAATTAAGCGCAATGGGTGCAGGGATATGAAGATTTTTGAATAAGATAACGCACAAATCAAAGATGTTATAGCGTACATGCCATTTGAAGAGATGCTGTCCCACAAAAAGCAGCATTTGTCCCAAGACAAGCCCCGACAAGGCTAAAGAAGCAGCATACAGCCATTTCAATCGCTTTTCCATCATCGTTATCGATCCTTTTTCATTTCTTTGATTTTTTGCTCCAATTGGTCGAGCAGACCGGGATCCACTTTATCCAGCGCATCCACCATATGAGTCACCGCCAAGGAGCCGAACTCTTCAATCAGATCAAGCGTGAGCTCTTTGGACTGAGCTTCCATGAAGGCTTCCCTTGTAACAACCGGTTTGTACTGGTACGAGCGGGCAAGCGCCTTTTTCTGCAAAATACCTTTGTCCACCAAGCGGTTCATCACCGTCATGACGGTATTGAAATTGATCGCTTTAGCCTCCTTATCAAGCTTCTGTTGGACGTCTTTAATCGTCATTTCCTCGGCGCTGTTCCATAGAATCTCCATGATCTTAGCCTCTAAGGGACCGAAAAAACGGTTAAGCCCGCTTCCTTCATATTTAAAATTTTGCATTTTCATGATAGACACACTCCTTACACTACAAATTGTAGTAGGAGTCGCGCAGCGAAGTCAAGATATGCTGTTAAAAGAGTGGGATTTCACTTTACATTTCGTTAAAAGAGATCTATAATACTTACATATAGTAAGTAATTAATTATTTTAAAGTAAAGGAGCGATTCTTATGCATATACAAATATTTTCGGCTGATCAACAAGGTGTTGGGGCTTTTGACGGCGGCAACTTTATCGAGCAGCGGGCCATTAGCTTTCCGAGAGAGAAAACGGCTGTGGATCGTGTAGGTCCCTTATTTTATTGGGCTTGGGGTCACGCAACCGATGTTGCTGAGATCGGCATGCATCCGCATAAAGCGTTCGAAATCGTCACTTATGTGATCGAAGGTCTCGTAGAACACCGCGACTCTCTTGGCTCACTGGAGACCGTCACGGACGGCGGTGCTCAAGTCATTCAAGCCGGATCCGGCGTCTCTCACGCGGAAGCCTTCCGCACCGCTGGCACCGAAGGCATGCAAATCTGGTTCGAGCCTCACCTTAGCCAATCGGTGAAAAAGCCCGCCACCTACAATCAATACGAACATGCGCAATTCCCGGTCGTCCAACAAGATGGCGTAACGGTGAAAAGCGTCATTGGCGGAGAGGCCCCCATTCAGCTGGATACAGACGCTAACATGTTTGATTGGATCCTTGAGCCGGATGCATCATTCACGTACTCCCTCCACCCGAAGCGGCAGCTTGCTTTCCTCGCTATTCGAGGACAAGGCAGCAGTGAAGCCGCCGCAGATGGCAACGGTCCTCAGGCCATCTCCCACAAGGATTTCGTCGTTGTCCAAAATGACAAACAAGCCGATGAAATCCTGCTGTTGAAGGCGGATGACGCGCAAGGCCTGCGCATCATTGCGATTGAAGTGCCGGTAGATCCGGGCTACGCGTTGTACCATAAATAATACGATGAGATGTCATCGCAGCGGGGCTATCAGAGCAGATCAGGAATGATCTGACGGATGGCCTTTTCGGCTTGGGTTGCGGGGAGTGGCGGGAGTGGCTTAAGTGCTGGAGTAATCGGGAGTCAGAATGGCTTGGGGGCTTAGGTAGTTGAAGTAGCTTGGGAGCGGTAAGTGCAGCTTGGCGAAAAATTGACCTAATGGGAACTACGGGCCCTTATTCTTCGAATAAACGTCACTTCCGCTAGTCGAAGGGAACTACTGGCCTTTATTTCGTCCCTTCGCCGCCAAATGTGAGCTTTTCGAGGCAAATAAGGCCCTGTAGTTCCGTCTAACCATGAGAACTGTCTATTTAGCCAAAATAGCGCCCTGTAGTTCCCCACGCACAACCTACCGCAGAAAAATCAAAAGAGCTACCCCCAAGTAGTTGAACTACTCCCAGGATAGCTCCCTTTGATGCTATTCCAACGATTGAAGCCTAGCTTCGTCCTCGCTGAGCGATTCAGCAGCTTGCTGCACGGCCGGCGCGTCAGATTGATCTGCAGCCTGTTCCAACGAGTTCTCGGCTTTACCGATAGCATTCCGAGCCTCTTGCAGCGTCTGAGGTGTCGGATGGGACATCGCATGGTTCACCGCTTGATGGACATTATCGGCTGAATTTTGTGCGGAAGAAATCGGATTCTGTGACTGTAGGCTTGAATCGGTCTTGGTCATCGTTTCAATGAGCCTCCTCAAATTAAAATCATTACAAGGGCTATATTGAGGCAATTGGTCACATTTTATACCCTGTATTTCATTTCAACTTGATCTGAAGCATGCCATCGGAGGAAAGCCACAAAAATCCAATAGGCCAGGCTCGCCCCAAATATGTTCAAAATCAAATCATCCACATCCAAACTCCCCACTCTGAGCAGCATTTGCAACACTTCCAAGCCTACCAGCGGGCAACCAAAAAGCAGTAGAAACACCCTGTACCGCTTCGCCACCTTAAACAAATACGGCAGAATGAACCCATAGGGCATGAAGACGCCTATATTACCAAATAAATTGATTACCCATGTCCGCATCGGAAACAAATGGGCATGCCGAATATACATCCCAATGGTCCTGAAAGGAACTATATTGTAGTTATACTCAAAATGCCCCCCGCTTCGCAGGCTCTCACGCCCAAACCCCCAGAACATCCAATACAGCAAACAGCCCGTGTAACCGATAAAAAGCAGCCATACGATCTGCCGGATAAGCCTCTTCCTCATGATGATCGCCCTCCCCCTGCTCCCCGCTCTGCTCTGCCAATAAAGAACCCTCCCTTCAGTCACGACTGAGGAGAGGGTCATACATGTCCTGCTGCTTCCGCAGGCTATTTGTTCGCCGCATCCAAAAATTTGAGAGAGTCAAAAGCCTTTTTCAAACGAGCTTCATTAGCCTCTGTTCGAACCGCTTCGTCCATGCGCAGCGTAACGGTATAAGTCATTTGATTTTGGCTGAAAATGTACGTTGTTTCTTTGTAAGGCACTTTGGCACTCACATAATTAACTTCGTATTTCTTCGCCTTCACGCCGCCAAGCACTGTCGTTTCCTCATCGGTATAGGCATATTCGCTATCGCTATCGTGACTCTTCTTCTGCGCCGCGTCCTCTTCTTTTACCGCATCTTCATAAGGTGTGATGGTATCTGCGCCGATCGTCAAGTATCCTCCGGTGAAAAGGAAGGACTTGCTCACTTGGTCTTTGTTGTCGTATGACTTGCTGCTTGTCCACATTTCAGGAATTTGCAGGGTGTATTTATATTTCTCATTTTTATAGGTAATGGTACGATTCGGATCCATCAGTTCGTCCAGATCTTGAATGAAACCAAGCTCTTGGTCCATGTGGTCTTTATCCACTTCAATCGTGGAGGTTAAGGTGTGCAAGAGATCATTGATCTCAGCCCCCTCCTCCTCCTGCGGATAGCTGACTTCAACCTCATACTTATATTTATCCTTAATGAAAAAGAGCGAGTACCCCGCGGTCCATTTGTTGCCCAGTGTTTCGGCATGAGCTGTCTTTAAAGCTGGAACCCCGGCCAAAGTAAGCTCCTCAGGGGCGCTGATCTTACGATATTTCTGCACATACTGCGCTTCAAGCTGCTTGCGCTCACGATCAGCCCACGCGGTTAACGTGTCGCCGGATGAAGCCGACGTCACCTCAACTTGCAGCGATTGCGAATAATCCGAATTAAAGAAGGAGGAGCTTCCGGTATAACTGCTTTTCTGCCAGTTGGAAGGCAAGGCAAATGATAAGCCATACTCATTCGTATAGGTCGTATTGCCGTTAGAATAAACCGAAATATCTTTGAGCGATTCATCTTGCGCATTAAAGGAAAGCTTAAAAGAATCAAGTAAGTCATTATAGCTATTTTGTTTAAAATCGTTGTTATAGTGATCTTTCGTTACAAATAATTGCACTTTATATAGGCGCCCTTGGTGAAGATAACCACGCGTTTGAATGTAGCCGTCATCTCCGGAACGGCCAACAATTTTGGCAAACGGACCGCCTTCGCGCTTTACATATTGGCGCTCCAGAATCGTGGATGCCGCCATATCATTATAGTCATCATCTTCACTGCCGGTTAATTTGTTCAAAAGCGCCGACGGAGACAGCTCATCGCTCTCGTTATCAACTTGGATGGACAAGGAGAACTCTCCTTTGGCATCCATGAAGCTAACCGAATCGCCCTCCTCGGATTGGTGCCCTTTCACTAAACCTGCCGGATACTTCATCGACCAGCCGAAATGGCTGTCGCCGATCTTGGTTTTACCGCGGTCCGCGTCCAAATCAGACCCCTCCGCGTCTTCCTTCCACTTCGTTTCGGGATGAAGCACTTCGCCGAGCGTAACAGACTTCGTCACGGTCGCACCCTCTGACTGAATGGTGATATCCACCTTCTCATCCGGCAAATACTTCTTGATCGCCTCATTGTAGTCGACCAGCGTTTTCACCTTGTTGGCACCGATGGAAACCACCAGATCATCCTGCTCAATGCCCGCGGCCGCGGCCGGTGAATCAGGATCGACATAAGCAACCCGAAGTCCTGTTGAGCTAGGCAAACCAACGACGGCCTCCCAGCTTTCTTCCAGCTCCAGCCCCAAATAAGGACGCTTTACTTTCCCGTACAACTTAAAATGCTTCAACACATACTTGACGGTGTCTACCGGAATGGCAAAGCCGAGATTTTCAACCCCGAAATCGGCATATTTCATCGTATTAATACCGATAACCTCACCATTCATGTTAATTAATGCGCCCCCGCTGTTGCCTGGATTGATCGCCGCATCTGTTTGAATAAGCTGATATTGCGAGCTAACCGAGCGGTCAAGTCCGCTGACAATCCCTACCGTAACGGAATTACGCAAAGCGAAAGAAATCGGCGTCCCAATCGCCGCGACGGTTTCGCCCACTTTAATGTCCGAGGAAGAAGCGAAAGTCGCGGGCGATAAGCCGGTGGCCTCGATTTTCACCAATGCCAAGTCGCTCTCCTCATCGATATTCGTGGCATGCCCGTTATAGGTAGTGCCGTCCGATGTAACAACAACGATATTTTTCATATCTTTGACAACATGTGCATTCGTCACGATGACGCCATTGGACTCGACGATTACGCCTGTGCCGTGTGCAAGATTAAAACGATTTTTCTCCAGTGTTTTATCTGAATCGTAGGATGGCTTGCCGATAATTGCAACAACCGACGGTGAGGCTTTTTCAATCACTTTAGGAACTTCGGCATTTATTTCGGCTGCATAAGAAGGTGACGGCCCCTGCAGGGAAACAAGCAAGAAGGCGGCCAGTAACGCTGTTGCCCCTTTTTTAGCAACGGTATTCCAATTCCCCATGACGGTCTTCCTCTCTTAACAAAATATGACAGTGACTAGAATCTAGCATATTTGTGATAGAGAGACAATACAAATTTTCCCACATAAAAAGGGGTTTATCGACATTCCGCTATACGCTGCGGGTGGGTGTAGACCGTTAATTGGTCCCTTCGGATAAAACCAACGACCGTAATTCCTAGGTCTTGCGCTAATCTAAGCGCCAAGTCCGTTGGGGCAGATTTCGACAGCAAAATACCGACTCCGATTTTGGCAACCTTGAGTACGACCTCAGAAGAGACCCTCCCGCTAAAGGCAATCACTTTATCACGAACAGGTATTCGCTGTCTCAGCGAGTGACCATATATTTTATCCAGTGCATTATGCCTTCCGATGTCCGACCTGCTCAAGAGCAGCTCATCCGCCGTGCACAGGGCTGCATTATGCAGTCCCCCCGTAGCTCGAAAATCCGCCGACTGCTCCTGCATGAGACTCATAAGGTGAAAACACTGCTGAATCGTAATCTGAAGTTTCGTAGAAACGGTTTTGGCCGTGCGAGCGTCATTGTGAAAATAAAACTGACGGCTTTTGCCGCAGCAGGAGCCGATGAACCGTTTGGACACCATTTGTTTACTTAGCTGGTGCAAATGCCGCAGCTTCACATAGGCGAAGCCGCGTTCCTCCTCTAATGTGAGGGACTCAATCTGATCGACGAATCGAATCAAGCCTTCAGAAGCAAGAAAGCCGGTAACCAGATCAACCGAATCCGTTGGTGTGTACACCAGCGTAGCGAATTCCTCGCCATCCACCTTGATCGTTAACGGCGTCTCCGTCGCGATCGTGTCCTCTTGAGGGAGAATTTCCGTGCCATTATAGCGGTAAATGTTCCATGTTGTCGTTGAAGAAAGCCCTGGCTCCGCTGGCTCTGCAGACTTCAGAGATTCGGCAAAGCCAGTAGACTCAACCCGATCTTGTTCGTTTTCCAACGTCATCACCCCGCCTCGATCTCCAGCTCTTCAATCCGCTTCTCGACGTAACGCGTGTCTTTGTGGGCATGGTACGTTTCTGCTTTCTCCACAATAACCGCTGTATTATATTCCGGGATGCCGGCATGAGGCTCGTAAACGCCTTTCGGGATCAAGCTGTTCCCTTCCGGCCAGTGGACTTCAATATTGCCGGTTTTGATCTCGGCAAATTTGACCCTGCCGTGCATGCTGCCGAACCGGTTGTAGACCACAATCGCCTCCCCTTCGCTTAGAGCAAGAGGCGCCGCATCCCCGGGATGGATCAGCACATCGTAACGATCCGCTTCGTTGAACGGATCGATGTGGCTGTAGATCATCGAGTTGAACTGTTTGCCGCGCCGCGTCGTCACGGCAAAGTGGCCCTCCGGCTTCCGCAGCTGCGGAAGCTCAATCGGCAGCAGTGCGCCGCGACCATCCGGCGTCGGGCAGACGCCGTCCTCGCACAGCCAAGCGCCGCCGTATTGAAATACATCACCGCGCTCACGCAGGTGCTGGATGCCATTATAGCTTGGCGCGGCCAGCGCAATCTCCTCGCGAATGGCCGCGGCGCTGCCGCAGCCGAGATGCCGGGCGGCGTCTTCGGGTTTCACGCGGCGGGCCAAATCGGCGTAGATCGCCCACTCCGCGCGGGCTTCGCCGATCCGCGGGCCGGCGATCTCGGGCGAAAAGTACACCATCCGCTCCGTCGAGGTGGACGTACCTCCCCCTGGCTGCTCGTAACGCGTCATCGCCGGCAGCACCACCACGGCCTCCCGCGCATCCAGCAGCGTGGAGCTGTTCAGGATGATGTCCTGGTGAACACGGACATCGACTGCGGTTAGAGCTTCACGGACGAATGCCGGGTCAGGCATCGTCTCCAGGAAATTGCCTCCGGATGTGTAAAACAGCCGGAGCTTCCGCTCCTGCTCCTCGGGCAGAAGCGCGTTCTCCAGGGTGACACCGACGATGTCACCCTGCCAGCTCGGCAGCGCGAAGCCCCAGAGCTGCTCGATGCGGCTGCGGTCGACGGCACTGCTGATGTCGCCGCCGGGCAAAGAGAAGGGATCCGCGCCCATTTCGCCGGAGCCCTGCACCCCGCTGTGGCCGCGGATGGGCATCAGCCCGCAGTGTTCGCGGCCAAGGAAGCCGCGCAGGAGGGCGAGATTCGCCACCTGCGAGATGTTGTCCGTGCCGAAGCGGTGCTGTGTGAGCCCCATGCTCCACACGAAAACTGCGGACGCGGCACGCGCAAGCAGCTGAGCGAACTCGCGCATGCGTTCGCGGGAGAGCCCGGACGACTGCTCAAGCGTCGTCCAGTCCTGCTGCGCCACGTGGGCGCGCAGCTGCTCGTAGCCGTTCGTGTGCGCCTGCACGAACGCATGGTCGATGGCGGAGCCGGGCGCAGCCTCCTCCATCTCGAACCATACCTTCATGACGCCGTTCATGAAGGCAATGTCTCCGCCGATGTTCACTTGGTACACATCGTCGGCAAGCTTGGTCCCGAATAATGCCGATTCGGGAATGGAAGGAATCCAGTACTGCTCCATAGAGGGCTCATAGTACGGGTTAATGACAATGATCTTCGTCCCTTTGCGCTTGGCCGCATACATATACTTCGTTGAGACCGGCTGATTGTTCGCGGCCACACTGCCCCAGAACACAAGGACGTCCGTTCCGATCCAGTCCTTGTAATTACATGTTGAAGCCCCGACACCGACGGAGCGCTTCAAAGCCGTCTTCGACGGCGAATGACAGATGCGCGAGGCATTGTCGATATTGTTTGTGCCCAGCAGCCTCGCCACCTTGGCCGCCGCATAATAAGACTCATTCGTGATACCTCTCGCCGTCAGATAAAAGGCCATCCCCTTCGGGTCAATTGCCCGCGCCTTCGCTGCAATCGTGTCCATCGCCTCATCCCATGTGGCGCGGCTGAATTTCCGCTCCCCGTGCCGCCGTATGAGCGGATAAGGAATACGCCCGAGCTGCCTTAGCTCTGTGCTGCTCATGCGGCTCAGCTCGTCGATGTCCGCATGGAGCAGCTCCTCCCGGATCGCCGGCATCGTATTCAGCCGAAGCACGTTCAGCCGTGTTGTGCAGAGATGCGGCCCTGCCAGCGTCTGGTCGTAAAGCCCCGACACACCTAATGCACAGCCATCGCAGACCCCTTGCGTTAATATTCGGTAGGCATAAGGAAGATTATCCCGATTCTGCCAAGCAATTTTGGCCGTTTCCCGAATATGCTGCGGCTTCACTTTGCCTAACCCGAACGGCACTTTGCTGACCCACAGCTTCGGATCCGGCTTGGCGGGCAGCTTGATCGGCCCGGTGTGCTTCGTTTTTCCCATTATAAGCAGCTCCTTTATCATGATATTGGATTGATATGAAGCAAAAAACCACCGCAAAACTCGCCCTGCAAGCTTCCTTTTCAGAAAGTTACAAGCGATGTTCTACAGTGGTTAGTCTCCGGCAGGTTCGCTACCAAGTGCCAAGCACTTTGATTATGTATATGCCATTCTTAGCAAATCTTGCCTTGGGAGGCATGTTTGCCTTTGCGTTTGATGGTGCCATGTATGGAAGTCACGCCCTCAAACTGCAAAAAGTACATCAAATTTATGCCAACTACGCATAACTTAGATTGAATCCTGCAAAAAGTACATCAAAATTGGGGATAAAGCTCTATTTGGTGGCTATAGTCCGTAATTTTGCTGTATAAAATACACGATTCACTCTCAAAATCGCAAAATTGCGATGTTTTGCTGCACTTTTTACATGATTGTACAGCTTCAATGGTCTCTGGTCTGTGGTCTGTGGTCCCCTGTCTACGGTCAACAGTCAGACAAAGTTCCCCATAACAACCACAGCCTACTTCCCGCCAAACTTCTTCTCCAAATCCTGATCAAAAACGAATACGGACATCCCCAAGTCCTGCTCAATGTCGATGTCAACGAACAGCTGGACGAATTTCGCGCCGAGCAGTTCTTCCATCTCCACAGGGGGATAATCGCGATACATCTCTTTGACCATTTCCGTGCGAGCCGTGCGGAGCATTTGTCTGCCATCGCCCGTCTTCGCCATGAACTTCTCCACCGGTGATAGGTTGCCAGCCATTTCGCAGATCGCCCAGCACTTGCAAAAAGTCGTCGTAACGCGCTCCGGCCCTTTGCCCATATGCCTTTTGCGATAAGCCTTGACCAGGTTACTGAATTCGGCCTCCATTCGGTTCATCGGCCATCCACCTTTATGTTTGCTCCTTCAATCATAGCAAGAAAGCGCATACCTGACTAGGGGGAGGTTGTGCCTGCAAACCGCTCTCCTCAATCGCGCTCCTCTTCGTCCCATCTACGGGAGTACGCCTTCCGAGTTACCCAGAATGTTGCTCCAAGTATGATAACAAGGGCAATTACGCCCAAAATAATAGCGCCGGTCATTTCCTTCCACTCTCCTTTTATGCCTTACCTATACAATACCTGAAATGCGTGGAGCCGTGCAAAGAGCATTTTACAAGGAGCGTAGAAGTGAAATCGTGTATTGACAGGATCGAAATACGTATCTAAGATATTGATTAGTCACCTAACAAAAAAGGAGGATATCCGTGTCGCGTCACCCGAATCCCGAATCACTCACACATATGATGTCTCATTTGCTGAAAATGCACCGCCGGACGATCGATCAAATCATTCATCCGTATGACGTTTATCCCGGACAACCGCCGTTGCTCCTTGCCCTGTCCGCCGAAGACGGACTCAGTCAGCGCGAGCTTGCCGCGCGCATACACAATAAGCCGGCAACACTGACGGTTATGGTTGACCGCATGGAGAAAACAGGCCTTGTTGAACGCCGGCCAGACCCAACGGATCAGAGGGTTACCCGCGTTTATTTAACAGATAAAGGCAGGGAAGTCACCGTCCATGTCAAGGAAGCCATTAAGGCGACGGATGAGCTGACCTTTTCGCATTTTCTGCCTGAGGAAATCCTCCTATTCCGCCGTCTTTTGCTTCAAATGCAGGCGAATCTGCGTCCGAAAGAGGAAGAAAATTAGTTAGCCACCAAACAAAAGAAAGGACTTCTTGCGATGTGGAAACTACGATCATTTGTTAAACCTTACTGGCTAATTACCCTGCTTGCCCCTTTGCTCATGGTGATGGAGGTCTGCATGGACCTTACTCAGCCTCGCCTCATGGCGGCTATTGTGAACCACGGCGTAGCCGAGGGTAACCTCGCGCTGGTTTGGTCAACGGGCTTGCACATGTTGGGCGTTGCTTTTCTCGGCCTAGTCGGCGGGGTAGGCTGTACGTTTTTTACGGTGAAAGCCGCACAAAACTTTGGCGCTGACTTGCGGCTCAGCGTTTTTGAGAAGGTGCAATCCTTCTCGTTCCGGCAGTTGGATACTTTTTCAACCGGTTCGCTGATTACTCGCTTGACCGGTGATGTGATGCAAATGCTGAACATCCTGCAAATTCTGCTGCGCCAGTTTACACGCGAGGCTTCTCTGCTTAATGGCAGCATCATCATGGCGATTGTTATTTCGCCACGGCTTTCTTTGATTTTGCTGGTCGTCGTCCCGATTCAATTTCTTATTTTATTTGTGCTGATGAAACGCTCTACGCCACTTTTTCGGTTGATGCAGGCGAGGCTCGATCGCGTTAACACCGTTATGCAGGAAAGCACATCAGGCATTCGGGTGATCAAAGCTTTCGTTCGCGCCGCCTTCGAGCGAACCCGCTTCGGTAAAGCGAACACCGCCCTGCTGGACGCAAGTCTCAGCTCCGCCCGCGCTCTGGCTACAAGCGGACCGCTGATGACATTAATTTTGAACATTAGCATTGTTGCGGTTCTGTGGTTCGGTGGCGGACAGACCTGGAGCGGTTCTATGGCGATTGGCGATTTGGCCGCTTTTATTATCTATATCACTCAAGTGCTCTTTTCGTTGGTTTCAATCAGCAATACGCTGATGAATATTTCCCGCGCCCAAGTCTCCGCCGAGCGAATCCGTGAAGTCTTGGAGACAGAACCGGATATGAACGAACCTGTGCAGGAACGGAACGAAGTACATACAGAGCGGAATTCACTAGGGGCTGGCTGTGAGTTGGAGTTCGAACATGTATCCTTTGTGTATGATTCTGCTCCCAATCAGCCTGTGCTTGAGGACATCTCTTTCAAAGCGCTGCCAGGTCAAACGATCGGGATTCTCGGGGCGACCGGCTCCGGTAAATCCACGCTTGTCAGCTTGATTCCACGGCTTTATGACGCAACGAAGGGCCGCATTCTTTTAGGTGGCGTTGATATTAAAGAAATGCCCGTCGAACAGCTTCGCAGTCAAATTGGCATTGTGCTGCAGCAGTCCATCTTGTTTAGCGGGACCATTCGCGAGAACCTTATTTTCGGCAGGCCCGGGGCTACTGCGGCCGAGATCGAGGAAGCCGCCAAGGCTGCGGAAGCGGATAGCTTCATTCGCCAGTTACCCGAAGGGTACGAGGCGAAGCTGGGACAACGCGGGGTGAATCTATCCGGCGGTCAGAAACAGCGCATAGCGATTGCGCGAGCTCTGCTCCTGCGCTCACCGCTGCTTGTACTGGATGACAGCACCAGCGCCATTGACCTTGGCACGGAGAAGCGCATCCAGCGATCCCTACAGCAGTTAATGGCCGGCAGCACACGCATCATCATCGCGCAGCGCGTTACATCGGTGCTGCACGCCGATCAAATTCTTGTCCTGGATGAGGGCCGCATCGCCGCACGGGGAACTCACGAAGAGCTGCTGGCGACAAGCGCGATCTATCAAGACATTTACCGCTCGCAGCAAGGAAAGGAGACCGCCCTTCATGGCTAAAAAGCAGACACCGGCGCAAAAGCCGCGCGCCAAGCACATCGGTGCTACCCTACTTCGCATGTGGGGTTATCTTCAGCAGCAGCGCATCGGGCTGATCACTGTTATTATCCTTACTGTTGTCGGCAGCGGTCTTGCGCTGCTCGGGCCTTATTTGATAGGCGTCGCCATCGATGACTATATCGTACCGCGGGACCGCAGCGGGCTGCTTGGACTCTGCCTTCTTTTACTTGGCTGTTATTTGTTCAGCGGTGCCGCTACTTGGATTCAATCCTATGTGATGGCAGGGGTATCTCAGCGGACGGTTTGGGAAATGAGACAGGATCTGTTTCGCCACTTGCACAAGCTTCCGATCAGTTATTTTGACAAGACTTCTCACGGTGAACTTATGAGCCGCACGACGAATGACGTCGATAACGTAGCAACTACGCTCAGTCAAAACTTAACGCAAATCATTACAAGTATCGTTATGATAGTCGGATCTTTTATTATGATGATTACTTTGAACATTTGGCTTACTCTCATTACATTGATTACGGTTCCCATCGTTCTATTCACGACGAAGCAGATTACGAGGCACACTCAGCGCCTGTTCAAGGAACAGCAGCAACGGCTCGGTGAACTCAATGGCTTAATCGAGGAAACGATCTCCGGGCAAAAAGTAGTTAAAACGTTCCGCCGTGAAGCCGCGACGGTCCGCCAGTTGGGTGCGATCAACAAGCAGCTCCGCACAGCCGGTACTGGCTCCCAGCAGCTTTCGGGTATGATGGGACCAAGCATGAACATGATCAATCATTTCAGTTTCATTCTGCTGGCTGCCATAGGTGGCTGGATGGTGCTCAAAGGTTGGACGATGGTTGGCGTTATTATCAGCTTCCTCAACTATTCCAGGCAGTTCAGCCGCCCCATCAACGATCTTGCGAATCAATATAATATGATTCAGTCCGGCATCGCGGGTGCTGAGCGTGTGTTTGAAGTGATGGATCGCGAGACGGAATACGATCCTGGCACAAGTTCCGAGCAGCTAACCGACGTGAAAGGTGAAGTCGTTTTTCAAAACGTCTCCTTCCGCTACACCGACGACGTGCCTACGCTGAACGATGTCACGTTCGCCGCAGAGCCCGGCGATTTGATCGCCTTGGTTGGCCCGACGGGCGCCGGCAAAACGACGATCATCAACCTGCTGACCCGCTTCTACGATGTCGGCGAGGGCTCCATCACTATCGACGGCCGCGATATTCGCAGCCTCGATAAAGACAGTTTGCGCAGCCGCCTCGGCATCGTGCTGCAGGATGTGTACCTTTTCTCGGATACGATCCGAGAAAATATCCGCTTCGGCCGTCTGGACGCGACGGACGAAGAAGTCGAAGCCGCCGCGAAGCTTGCCAACGCGGACGGGTTCATTCGCAAGCTGCCTAACGGCTATGACGCCATGTTGACCGCCGGAGGCGGCAACCTGAGTCAAGGCCAGCGGCAGCTGCTCACGATCGCGCGGGCGATTCTCGCCGATCCCGCGATCCTCGTGC
The DNA here is from genome assembly GCF_052682475.1 of Paenibacillus sp. WC2504. Classification (NCBI taxonomy): domain Bacteria; kingdom Bacillati; phylum Bacillota; class Bacilli; order Caryophanales; family Paenibacillaceae; genus Paenibacillus; species Paenibacillus sp. WC2504. Next base: position 343,798 of record NZ_JBQZFH010000001.1, on the reverse strand, counting down.
TCGACGAGGCGACGAGCTCCGTCGACACGCGCACTGAGCTGCACATCCAGCAGGCGATGGGCGTTCTGATGAAAGGGCGCACGAGCTTCGTGATCGCCCACCGGCTCAGCACGATTCGCGAAGCGAGTGCGATTCTGGTCATCCACGGCGGCGAGATCGTGGAACGGGGCACGCATGAGGAGCTGCTTGCGCTCCGCGGGCATTATTATGAATTGTATGCCAACCAATTCAGCCAGGTTAGCTCGCTTTAAGGAGCCGTTACGGTTGAAGGCTGCCTCCATGGCTGAGGCGGTCAAGCTTTCCGCTATCTCTAATTATTTAACGGACACCAGAGACGTTATTTTCGTTTATTTCCCTATTTCTCAAATGTAACGGACACCAGAGTCCTTATTAGCTAATAAATCAAGTAAAACGCACAATTTTTGTGTGAATAGCGGCTTTGGAGTCCGTTACAATTTGAAAATGCCCCAAATTCATTGAATAAGGGCTGCTCAGTCCGTTAGAGATGCAAAAAGGGGGTTCCCGTTAATCTGGGAGCCCTCTTTTTTGTTTACTTACTTGCAAAGAATTCCGTCTAAGGTTTTACCGTAGTCTTTTTAAATTAATATAAACTATAGTTTAAACTCACACTTATAGGCTTTCTAGCATAAAATTCTTTAGCTGTACTATCCTGATAAGTAATATTAAACTCCGCCATTTTCCAAGCCGATAGTCCCGCACTAAATTCCCAAAGAGACGTAAAGGTCATTTTTTTTGTAATTACACCAGTTCCATTGGCTCTTATTCCGGTGGTAGGAAAACTACCTGTAGCTGAAATAGCCACAGTGTCTACAGATTCTAAAGTAAAACTTCCTGAATTTACTACAGCCATAGTTTTAGATTCTATCGAGTTTATTTGTCTAAACCCGCCAGAACTATAGACATTCATTTTAACAGTTAATCTAGTAACTGCTTGTGTACCACTCGGACCATCTGTTCTATCGTTAGTAGTGGTCACTATGTAGTAATCGCCGCTTGTAATAGAATTAATATTAGACTTCTTCTGTTGTTTTTCAATCGTTTCTCGATATGTATTCAACAATTCCCCAGTTTTTGTATCAAAAACTTCAACTTTTGCAGAATTGATAGTTTCACTTCTAACCAGATTGACGCTTTCAGAAAAGGGAATATCAACATACGTCAGTTTAAGTTTAACTTTTTGTGTGGAAACTACTTCTTCTGCTGATGCCTGAGAAGGTATAGATAATACAAAACAAAGTGCCAGTAAAGCTGATAAAACTCTTTCTTTAATTTTTAACAAAAATACCATCTCCTTAAAAATAATATATATACTACAATTAAATACTATAATATGGAATTAATATTGTAAATTATTAGAAATATACAGTATTATATAGAAAATAAGCATCTATATCTGAGAGGATGATATTCTTTGGACTTTTCAGAACTTCACCAGTTTTTTAACGATATCAGTAGTAGGATTGGAAATGTAGCAGATCAAACTAACAACCTTTCACAACAACTACAAACAGATATAACGCAATTAAAGGCAGAACTGCATACCACAAATATTTTACTTACCTTATTTTTAATCGTGAACATTATTGGTTTAACTCTCAATTACGTTAAAAGAACGAAAAAGTAAAACTGCCAGCAGCGCGAGAGAAGTGCAAGCGTAACGCCCTATTGGGTTGCAACTAAGTGAAGTATGTCTATTCACTTAAGAATTGCCCTCCTAATAGGGCTTTTTTTATGCTTTCAATCAGGGCACCCTATCCCTAACACGAATTACCTTCAGCCGTAGTTATCCATCTTAAATCTTAGTTATATCAACACCCTACAGGATTCAGGTACTCTTAGAGATGTAAACACAGTCATTTCTAAGTACATGGGAGGTCACATATTAGATGAAAAAATCATTCAAACAATGGATTGGCGTTGGCACGACGGCTGTTATGGCTGCAACGGTATTAGCAGGCTGCGGAAGTACATCGAACACGACACAGCCATCTACTCAGCCAAGCGCCGGTGCTGCTGCAACCGCTAACGCAAAGCCGTTCGCAGGTAAAACGATCTCGCTCGTTACGGCCAACCACCCTTGGGCAGATGCCATCAAGCCTTTGCTGCCGGATTTCGAGAAGGAAACAGGCATCAAGGTGAATGTCGAAAGCTTTTTCGAAGATCAGCTCACACAAAAGCTGACGGTTCAATTCACATCCGGCTCCGCAACGCCTGACGTTTTCATGTACCGACCGCTTCAGGAAGGTAAGCTTTTTTACAAAAACGGTTGGGTGCAGCCTTTAGATGACTATGCGCAAAAAGCCAAGGATTACGATTTCAACGATTTCTCCAAATCAGCTATCGGCTCCACAACGGTTGAATCCAAATTAGCGGGCATTCCGATTATTACGGAGCAAGAGATTTTGTACTACCGCAAGGACCTGCTGCAAAAGGCCGGCATCGCCGTACCGAAAACATTAGATGAGCTTAATGCTGCAGTGAAAAAATTACACGATCCGAAAAACGAAATGTACGGATTCGTCGCAAGGGGCCAGCGCTCACCGCTCGTCACGCAGGTGTCGTCCTTCCTGTACTCGGAAGGAGCGGACTTCACGACTAGCGAGAAAGCCAGCATCAATACGCCTGAAGCGATCAAAGCTTTTACCACATACGGTACGCTGCTGAAAGACTACGCACCTCCAGGTGTGCTTAACATGTCCTGGCCGCAAGCCTTTGGTATTTTCGCACAAGGAAAGGTTGCTTTCTTAACGGATGCCAACTCCTTGTACCAGAATGCAACGGATCCTGCCAAGTCTAAAGTAGCTGACCAAGTTGGATTCGCAGTATTCCCTGGCGGCAAAGCAGGCTCCAAGCCTTACAGCATCACATCTTGGGGACTTGCCATGAATGCCAAATCCGGCAATAAAGATGCAACTTGGGCCTTCATCCAATGGGCGACAAGCAAAGATGTCGTGCTGAAAACACAGCAAAAAGGCAACCCCGGCGCCCGCGCTTCGGTATGGGATAAACCGGAAGGTACGACCGGATTCCCTGCAGAGCTAGTTCCGATCATCAAGGAAAGCGCCAAAACAGGTGTTGACCACGACCGTCCAACGGTTATCAGCGTAGGTGAAGCTCGTGATGCGGTTGGTGAAATCGTGCAGAAGGTGATGTCCGGCGAAACCAACATCCAACCGGTTGCAGATAAAGCTAACCAAGCGCTGCAAACAATCATAGATAAAGATAAAACGAGATAAATAGGTGTTTGATGGGTGAAAAGGGTCATCTGATGACCCTTTTTCCTTTCAATCCGAACATCAGAAAGGGTGACTTCAGGTGCAATACAGCTGGTTTAACCGCAACTTAAAATGGATTTATACCCTTCCGGCCGTCATCTTCGTCCTGCTCATGATGCTGTTTCCCATCATCTACACGGTGCGCATCAGCTTTTACGAGTGGAGCATGTCCGCTACGACGCCACCCCTGTGGGTGGGCTTAGCCAACTACACAGCTTTACTAAAAGACGAGCGCTTCTGGCATGCCGCAGGCTCGACGTTTTATTTTACCTTTGCAGCACTCGCTTTGGAGGTTATCCTTGGCATCGCCATCGCTTTGCTGCTTTCCAGAGAGTTTCGCGGGAAGAACCTCGTCAAAACAGTGTTCTTGCTCCCGATGGTCGCCACACCGGTCGCTATGGGCTTGGTCTGGATGCTGATATATGAGCCGACAATCGGCGTCGCCAACATGATGCTCAAATCATTAGGGCTAGAACCCCTGCTATGGCTGGCTTCTCCCAATCAGGTTATTCCATCTCTTGTCATCGTAGATGTCTGGGAATGGACGCCGATGATTGCGCTCATCATCATGGCCGGGTTGGCTACACTGCCAACCGACCCTTATGAAGCCGCTGATGTGGACGGCGCAAGTACATGGAGAAAGTTCGTTTCCATCACACTTCCGCTTTTAAGACCAACGATTATTGTGGCGGCTATGCTCCGCTTGATCGACGTATTGAAAACATTCGACATTATCTACGCAACAACCCAAGGCGGACCGAACTTCGCTTCGGAGACACTGAATCTTTACGGCTATGTACTTGGCTTCCAATACTTCAAGCTCGGTATGGCGTCGTCCCTGCTTGTCATCTTCTTCGCGTTAGTGATGGGCCTTACGTTATTTATGATTTGGATGCGCAAACGAATGGAGGGAGCCGCTTCATGAAGAAAAAAAGAGGTTCACGATTGCTCCAAACCCTGCTCACCTTCATCGTGTTGATTGTTTTTGCATTCCCGTTTGTCTGGATGCTGCTCGCCTCCTTTAAAACACAATCGCAAATTTTGTCGACCGGCTCATTGTTTATTTTCAAACCGACTTTTCATAACTATGTCAGTGTGTTCAAGGAATACGATTTCTTGAAATTCATTTGGAACAGCTTCCTTGTTGCCTTCGGTTCGACGCTGCTGTCACTTATTCTGGGCCTTCCGGCAGCCTATGCAATTGCAAGACATCACCTTCAAAAGCTTGGGCTTCTCATTCTAGTTGCGAGAATCATCCCTGGGATTACGTTCCTGATCCCTTGGTTCATTTTATTTTCCAAAATCCACTTGGTGGACACGTATACGGCCCTTATTCTAAGCCACATGCTCGTCGGTTTGCCTTTTATTATCTGGATTATGATCTCCTTCTTCGAAGCTTTGCCAACGGAAATCGAAGAATCCGGCCTTATTGACGGCTGTACACATCATCAGGTTTTCTTGCGGATTATTCTCCCGATCTCCGGGCCTGGCGTAATTACGGCATCTCTGCTTTCATTTATCTTCTCGTGGAACAATTTCATGTTCTCTGTCATTCTGGCCGGGGACAAAACGAAGACGCTGCCGATCGCCGTATTTAACTTCATGTCTTATTCGGAGATTAATTGGGGCGCTCTTATGGCCGCAGCCTGCATCATTACGCTTCCGGTGCTGATTATCGCTTTAGTTTCGCAGCGCTATGTTGTCAGCGGGCTTTCCGCAGGTGCTGTAAAAGGTTAATTCCGAAGGGTTATCCCTGGATACAATGACGAGAGAGGTTACTTCATTTGGAGGACTTCTCTCGTAGGCGTATACTCTAAGTTATAACGCTTAGCGGACCCGGAAGGTGATTTGGCATGCCCTATAAATTGAATATTTTCAGCAAAATCTTAATCATGTTGATCTTACTGCTCATTCCTATCGTGCTGCTGTACAGCTATACGAACCGGATTACGAATAACGTTGTGCAGGATCAGATTCAGTCTTCAAATTTAAATCAGCTCTCCTTCTTCATGCATCAACTGGATGCGGATGTGGAGCGGCTGGCCATGTCCCCCGTCATTCTCGGGAGCGATCCTTATATGAGGGAATATATTAATCGGAGCGATTCACCGGACTATGATGTGCTGAAAGAACAATCGCGAATGATTCAAAAACTCAGCTTGCAAAGCGTCTCCAGTGGCTGGGTCAATGAACTCACGGTTGCCATACCCAAGGGAAAGCAGGTGCTTTCCTCCAGCATTTTCGTCAACGGCACGGATGTGTGGCCTTGGCATCGAGCCATTCAGCGCACCTGGACCTATGAGATACGGGAAGGCGACAAAGGGATTGGGTCGTTCATCCGGGAAATTAGCGAGCCGATTCGTGCGCAGACGGTGGACCAAGCAAATGTGCTTTATCAAGTAAGGTTCAGCGTCCAAAACATGGTGAATCTTATGGACGTGTACAAGCAGGATAAACGGAGCGATCCTTTTTTGGTGGACGGCAGGAACGCTCTAATTGTGAATAGCTCTTCCAACCAGCAGATTACGAATGCCATTAGAGAGCAGCTTGCCCTTGATGGGGACCTTCCCAGCTCCGGTCAAGTCCAGTTCGAGATCGATCGTCAGCAGTATTTGATCAGCTATGTGAAATCCACGCAGCTAGGCTGGTATTTAGTTGATTATGTCCCTGTGGAGAAAATACTTTCGCCCATTACCATGACGCGCAAATTGTTCTATACCACCATCGGACTTCTGCTCGTTATGAGTGTGCTTGCTTCTTTCATGCTGTACCGGAACGTACAAATACCGATTGGCAAAATGATGCAAAGTGTACAAAAGGTGAAACGCGGCGATCTATCCGCCCGCATCCACTACAAGGCCAAAAATGAATTTGATTTCCTTATTCAGCGGTTCAATGAAATGGCGGAGCAAATTCAAGTGCTGGTCGAAGACGTCTATGCCGAGAAAATTCGGTCCCGCGAAGCCACCTTGAAGCAGCTGCAATCGCAGATTCATCCGCACTTTCTGTATAACTCCTTGTTCTTCATCATCAATTCGGCGGAGATGGAGGATAAAGAATCTGTCGTGGCTATGGCGCAAAATTTGGCCGAATTCTACCGCTATACGACCAGGGTTGAAAAGCAGGCCGTTAAACTGTCAGATGAGCTTGATCTGGTCGGCCACTACTTGAATATTCAGCACCTGCGTATCCATCGATTGAAATACGATATTTCTGTTCCCGCGAATATGCTGGATGAGTGGGTTCCGCGGCTGATCCTCCAGCCTTTGGTGGAGAATGCCATCCTGCACGGCATCGAACGCAGCGTGGAAGGCGATCTTATCACCATAACCGGTGAGCAGGATGAGAACTGGAACCGCGTCATCGTTGAAGATAACGGCGCTGGACTGAACGAGGCGGGACTAGCTCGACTGCTGGAACAGTTGCATTCCCCAATGTCGGATGACATTGGCTGCGGCACTTGGAACGTCCACCACCGGCTGTATTACCAGTTCGGAGAAGGATCAGGGCTTACTTTTTATCCCGGTGAAAAAGGAGGCTTGAAGGCTGTGTTAACTTGGAAGCGCGGTGCGCAGATGAACCTTCCGGAAGCTGGCGGGGAGAGCAAACGATGATTCAACTTTTGATTGTCGATGACGAAGCTCATGTCGTAGATCGGCTTCATGCCACGATTGACTGGGCATCCATTGGGATTGAACAAGTATTCAAAGCCTACTCAGGCAAGGAAGCATTGGAGCTCCTGGAGCAATTCTCCATCGATATTGTTCTTACCGACATTCAAATGCCGGGTATATCGGGCTTGCAGCTCATAGCCGAAATAAACCGCAGATGGCAGAAAACAAAATGCATTCTCTTATCGGGTTACTCCGATTTCAACTATGCCAAGGAAGCGATTCTTCAAGGTACCGAGGATTATTTGCTGAAACCCGTGACCGAACCGGATTTGCTGGCTGCTGTCGGGCGGGTCATGGAGAAGCTTCAGAGCGAGTGGCAGGAAGTTTTCTCCAAGCAGCGATTGAGCTATACAGTGAAGGAAAACCTCCCTCTGCTGCGGGGAAATTTACTGAGCGACCTTCTTCAGGGGCGCAAACTTACTGAGCAATCCCTCCGGGACAAAATGCAGATGCTGGAGCTTCCGGATTTCCATGAACACCCCTGTGTGCTAATGATGATACGGCTTGAGTCAGATTTCCTGGAGTACGATATGAGCCGTCTATCCCTTATGGAGTATGCCATCAGCAACATGGTCGAGGAGCTGTTCGCGGAGAAATTTGATAGCTGGCACACGAAAGATGCACATGATTATTTGATTTTTGTGATGAAAAAGAAGCCGCTGGCCGAGGATCAAGAAGACTCCTCCTGGCTCGAGAGAACCGCTTCCGTCCTGCAATCTGCCGTCAAAAATTATTTAAAAGGTAAAATCTCCATCCTGCTGAGCAGCTGGGGACAATTTCCCAGTGAGGTTACCTCCCTGTATAACGCCTCTTTGAACGCTTTTCGCAAACAAATTGGCAGTGAACATGAGCTGTTGATGCGGCTCGGCGACGAATCCGTTCAGCCAGAGCTCTCCGCTCTTCAAAGACTGTACGAACCGCCTACGCTCAATCATCTTCTGGAAGCCGCCCGTTGGGAGGATACGGAGGATAAGCTAACTCTGATTTTCGATGAAATGGAAGCGAAATTCTCCGAGTCTCAGGAGCATTTGCTGGAGGTTTACTTCTCTGTAGCGTCTGCCTTTGCTTATATTGCTCATAAAAATGGCCGGCCTCTGCACCAACTCATCGGCGGTGATTACGACCGGATGACCGAAGGCATCCCGTTTCGTACGGTCAACCAGCTGCGTGATTGGACAATTCGCTCCTTGCATCGGATGAGAGAAGACATGGATCAAGAGCGGAAAGACAGCCGTGTCACCTTGATTAATGACATCAGGTCCTTTATCGATCAACATCTGGCCAACGATGTCTCGCTGCAGTCTATTGCCGATCATGTCTTTTTGCACCCTGTTTACGTGTCTAAAATTTATAAGCTGGAAACCGGCGATAACCTCAGCGATTATGTCAATCGCGTACGAATGGATCGAGCGGCTTATCTGCTGAAGAACGGTCACGATAAAATATACGAAATCGCTACACAGCTCGGGTACCAACGTCCCCACTCCTTCAACCATGCCTTCAAAAAGCATTACGGCATGACCCCGCAGGAGTACCGTGATCAATATTCATAAAAAAGGAGGATGTACGGTATGTCGTCGGAAGTTTTGCAGCAGTTGAAGAAATCAAAGGTCATTGCCATCATTCGCGGCATTGAGCCCTCTCAGGCGCAGCCTCTTTTTGAGGCGCTTGAGCGCGGCGGCATCGCACTAGCCGAAGTGACACTGAATACGCCAAATGCATTGCAAATCATCCAAATGATGCGCAAAAAGTATGAGGGCCGTATGGTGATTGGTGCCGGCACCGTGCTGAACGCCGCTTACGGGGATGAAGCCATTCAGGCCGGCGCCCAGTTCCTGATTTCGCCGAATGTGGATCAGGGCATGATTGAAAAGGCTTTAGCTAGCGAGGTGCTTCCGATTCCGGGAGCCCTTACTCCGACAGAAATTGTGCAGGCCATGAACTGCGGGGCATCAACGGTGAAATTATTCCCTTGCTCCAGCTTGGGACCTTCTTATTTGAAAGAAATAAAAGGACCTCTGAACGATGTAAACCTCCTCGCCGTTGGCGGAATCACGAAGGACAATGCTGCCGCTTATCTCGAAGCAGGCGCTTTTTCCGTCGGCGTGGGAGGAAGTTTGGTCTCACTTAGCGAAATTCAAAAAGGGAATTATAAAGCGATTACAACATATGCCGAGCAGCTCATGGCGGCAGTAAACCAGTAAGACATTCTAGGTTATGGGAGAGGAAATTTACCATGAAGATTACGAAATTAGAACTGTTTAAGGTGCCGCCAAGATGGTTGTTTTTGAAAATCGAAACCGATGAAGGCATTACGGGTTGGGGCGAGCCGATCGTCGAAGGGAAAGCGGATACAGTCGCAGCCGCCGTCATGGAGATGAGTGAGCAAATCATTGGCCAAGATCCCATGCGGATTGAAGATATGTTTCAGGTCTTGTACCGCGGCGGTTTCTATCGCGGAGGCCCTATTCTGACCAGCGCGATCTCCGGCATCGAGCAAGCGCTTTGGGACATTAAGGGGAAATTCTACAATGCCCCTATTTATGATCTGCTTGGCGGTGCGTGCCGTGACCGCACACGCGTTTATTCGTGGATCGGCGGCGACCGTCCGAGCGACGTTGGGTTGGCGGCCAAACAGCAGGTGGCCGCGGGCTTTACGGCCGTGAAGATGAATGCCACGGAAGAAATGCACTACATCGACTCGCTCAGCAAAGTGGACGAGGCCATCGCTCGTATTGCCGCTGTCCGCGAAGCCGTCGGCCGGGATGTCGGCATTGGCATCGACTTCCACGGGCGCATTCATAAGTCCATGGCCAAAATCCTCGTCAAAGAACTGGAGCCATACCGCCCTATGTTCATTGAAGAGCCTGTGTTACCGGAAAATAATGAGGCGCTTCGGGAGATCGCCCGCCACACCTCATGCCCGATCGCAACCGGTGAGCGCATGTACACACGCTGGGGCTTCAAAGATCTGCTCGCGCAAGGCTATGTAGACATTATCCAGCCGGATCTTTCCCATGCCGGAGGCATTCTGGAGACTCGCAAAATCGCCGCGATGGCGGAAGCTTACGACGTTGCGGTTGCGCCGCATTGCCCGTTAGGCCCTATTGCCCTGGCATCCTGCTTGCAGCTGGACACATGCTCCCCGAACGCTTTCATTCAGGAGCAAAGCTTGGGTATTCACTACAATCAAGGCAGCGACTTGCTCGATTATTTGAAGGATCCAGCAGTGTTCCAATACGAAGACGGCTTCGTCAAAAACCTGACCGCGCCAGGTCTCGGCATCGAAATCAACGAAGACAAGGTTCGTGAAATGGCCGCTATCGGGCACACATGGAAAAATCCCGTTTGGCGCCAAGCGGATGGTACGGTAGCGGAGTGGTAGGATCCTGGTTCTAGCTTCCTCCCCCTCTTCTGGTGATTAGGCATAACGTGAGGCTGCTCCCTAAGGTCTGTAAGGACCGGTGGGGCAGCCTTTTTTACCTTTTACGACGAGAGCAAGGCGACGGTTGCATAAGAATCCCGCCCGCCAAAAGCCACTCAGTCGTCAGCACGTGAGCAGCCACACTCTTCTATTACGGACTCAGCAGCCGTTATTCTGCTAAATTCGGCTGATTTCCCGTGCTAACGGACGGAGGAGGCGCTATTTATGGATTTTGCCGCTGTTTTTGGCATTTTCATAGCCAATAGCGGCTCGTGAGTCCGTTAGATGCTGAATCTACCTTAAAAGCCGCGAATAGCGTCATCTCAGTCCGTTAGCGCCGACAGTAGGTGCTGGCAGACCCTCGAACAAAAAAAACAGAGCCACGCAAAATTCGCGGGCTCTGTTTTTATCGTAAAGATTATTTCAATTCTGTAATAAATCTGTCCATCTCACCATTCGGTGTAGTCACAGACTCATAAACTCTGATGGAAACATTATTTTGAACTTGGTTTTGCGTCAAATTGCTGAAGCTCAGCGATTGCGTGCCGCTCACCAAACGATTTGTTCCGCTGAAAGGGAACGAACTCGATCCCAATGAACTTCCGGAACCATCAACCAATTCAAATTTCAATTTGGAGAAGTTATTATCTACAAGGACTTCAGGGTCACGTGTAATGTCCAAATCAAGATTTAATTTATATGAGTAAGATAAGGACGGAGTCGTAATCGTCAGCTGAGATAATGTCCAGCTTTTGATGTTCAACTTGAATGGATATAGGGAAACATTGTTATGATCATTGTCGCTTTGCGTGCTGACCGTGTAGCTGGCAATGGTGGATTTATAACCCGTTTGGCCTTGCGAAGCTCCTGCAAGGACACCCTGCACATTCAGTTTGTACTGATCACTTTGGTCTGTCGATGGAATGGTATAACCATAGCTAACTACGACTCCAGTTCCAGGAGCGATGTCCGAAGTACCCAACGTTTGACGGCTTCCTGTATACGTGAAACCATCTTTCCCTGTTAAATCGGCGGCTAAAGCCGGTACAGGAATCGGCTTATCACCTTTATTAACCAGCTTGAACTTCGCTAATCCCGTTTTATTTCCGGTTTCTTCGTTATTCGTCACATGCAATTCTTCTAACGATACAGCCAGATTAGGATTGATGAACTCATTCCCTTGCTCGAATACCATCGGTGTACCAAAGGTATAGTTGCCTCCGGAAGGGACTGTGCTTGTTTCTGTTCCGCCATTAGCCGGAAGTCCGAATCCAATGCGTCCTGTATAGTATTGAAGCGGCGTTGTTTGGCCTTGTTTCAAGAAACTTTCAGGTGTAAGAACATAGAAAGCATTCAATTGCGTACTTGCTTCCGTTGTAACCGCAAAATGAATATATTTCTGTTCTCCCGCATTCAGAGTTATTGGGGATTCCTCAACTCTTTTTCCAATAAAAGATTGTCCATTCGATTTCCCGCTAAGCGTAAAATCCGGAATGGTTTCCGCATAACTTCCCGAGTTCTGAACTTTCACTTGTACGATATAGGTTGGCGATTGCCCCGAGAACTGCTTGGACAGACTTGTCGCCGAATATTTCAAAGATGAAGTCACGCCTGGAATGGAGAAGGTAGCTCCCCACTCTCCCATGAGCGAAGCATCATTGATCACAGCATCATTACCGCGCCATACAATCGATCCAACAGGAGAATCCGCTAGCAGCGTTTCCTGCTTAGGATATACTTTTGTATCCACATCGATCCAAAGAACATCCGTTAAACTTACGTCCGACTTTACATTAATATCGGTCATATAACTAAGTGTCACATCACTCTGAGGCAAAATCGAACGGGCGTTGCTTGCGCTTGGCACTAGCGTGTAATCCGTGCCGTCTGACGTTCTGACACGCAGCTCGTAATCAGGAACACGTATCGTGGAATTGGACGAATTGGTTAGCTTAACGACGGTTCCAACTCTCCAACCATCTGTTGTTTTTTCCTGCAGAACACTCTTGACTTGAGCCTGTGAACCTCCTGGAAGACTATAGGCTTTCAGGTCTTCTGCATGGATTTCCGAATGCTGTCCGGAAGGTATACTCCCAGGTACAAATTGCTGCTTCGCTGCATAAGAGGAAGTAACCAACAGGTCGCGTGTCGCAGGTTGGGTTCCCCCGAATGTACCGTCAGCTTGGTTGCTGAGCAGGTTCAATTGAATCGCCAACGCGGCATAACCTTTGGCCCAACTGGAGACGGTGTTATCATTAACCCCTGTAGTTCCTTTAGCTTGGGCATCTTTATTCAATCCCCGAAGTAGGAAGGCGGCCAGCTGCTCTTTCGTAACTTCGCCTGCCGGGTTGTAGGTGCCTTGGCCAAAGCCGTCGGTAAGGTTAGCAGCTTTCAACGCTTCGATATAAGGTAGAGCATAACCATTTGCCGGATCTGAGCTGCTCACATCGCTGAAACTAGATACCTGCAAAGTTGAATTTACCTTCAATCCGAAAATTAAAGCCGCCACTTTGGCGAATTGCGCACGGTTCATTTTATCATGAAGGCCAAAAACGCCATTGCTTACTCCATCAAAAATACCTGCGGAAATCATCGCATCAAATTTAGCTTTGGTTCCCGCATCAAGCCCACTTAAATCACTGAAATCCGCTGAGGATTTAGCGCCAGTCGCACCTAGAGCTACAGATGCAAATAAAGTAACAGCCATAGCTGAGCTCACGATAACGGATAAACTTTTCTTCATTGTCGTACTCCTCTCAAAAGCTGGATATAAATCTGGATATCATCAAATCATTTACTTTTTGACCTCGGTTGGCGCCTTTTTTCTCTGGATAAAGAAAAGGACGAAAGGGATACATATAAAAGCAGGGATAGCAGAAATATAGAACGTATCGGCGATTGACCTGACTAATGACTCTTTTTGCATGATGCCGGCCAGATAGCTAGCCGCAGTTCCTGAGGCTGTTGCCATATCTACCGACCATGAATAAATGGAGCCTGAGAGCATGGATACCGTATTATTCGCTGAAACCGAATCAACCGGCACATTATCGCTGATGTGTTGAAAGTGAAGAATTTGACGATTGCTCATAAGCGCAGTAAAGATGGCAATCCCCAGGGAACCAGCTACTTGACGCACAACGTTGGATAGCGGCGAAGCATTCCCTACCTGCTGTGGAGATACCGCACGCATACCCGCTGTAGTTAGTGGCATCATACAAAGCCCAATTCCGATACCGCGGATCGTTAATATGGTATTTAGCCAATGGTTAGGCGTATCCGTCGTGAGATGGTGCAGATCCAATGTCGTGACACCAAGGATGGTAAGACCCGTGATACACAAAGGGACAATCCCGAATTTATCGGCGAGCTTGCCACTGATCGGCATCATAAGCGCCATCGCGATGGACTGCGGCATCATCACAAGCCCGGTCTGCATGGCGGAGAGCCCTTGAATATTCTGGAGATATAAAGGGGTCAAGAACGTACCGCCCATCATACCCATCATAACTAAACTACCTGCAATAACGCTAATGGCAAATTTTAAATTTTTAAAAAGCTTCAAGTCAAGCACAGGCTGCTCGACTCCGAGCTCCACCCAGATCAAGAGCAGCAAACTGAAGAATGCAACAAATAGCAGACTAATGATAAATAAAGAAGTCCATCCTTGCTGCTGGCCTTTACTTAGCGCCAATAGCAGACTTCCGAAGAAGACCATGGACAGAATAGCCCCGGTTAAGTCGAATTTCAATCCTTCTCTTCGCGGAGATTCTTTCAGCAAGACCTTCCCAAGTATGACGGCAAGAATCCCAATAGGTACATTAATGAAAAAGAGTAATCTCCAGCTGTAATTCTGGATTAGATATCCGCCGAACGTCGGCCCGAGTGCAGGGGCACACATCGCGGCTACCCCCCACAGGCCAATCGCCGTACCGGTTTTCTCCCGGGGAAACGTGGTATAAATAATGGACATCCCGATTGGCATAATAAATCCGCCGGCAAAACCTTGAATGATTCGGAACAAGATCATTGTACTAGAACTCCAAGCCAGACCGCAAACTACGGAAAATAAGGTAAACCCGGCTACAGAGAAAATAAATATATTTTTATTTCCGAATTTGGCACCGAGAAAGCCGCTCATTGGAATAACCATCGCAGATGCCAAGGTATATCCCGTAATAACCCACTGCATCGTATTGATATCCGAGCCGAATACGGCAACGAACTTGTTCATAGCTACATTCATTAGGCTGCTGTTCAGAACGGCAACGAAGGTACCCATGACGATGGCGATAAGCGACAGCCACATTTTACCGGAGCCTTCTGATTCTTGTTGTTTTACTGCCGATGCATCGGCCATAGCTGCGCCTCCTATTCGGCTTTTACCTTCGTGCCTTCAGCAATCTTGTCTGCAGGATTCACGACAATTTGTTCATTCGCCTTTAATTTATCCGTAGGCAGCACGTACGACCAATCCTGGTTTTTCTCCTCCGTTTTTACTTCAACGAGGTGAGCTGTGTTGTCAGTTACGGTGAATACATACTCTTTTTGATCTTTTTTAATAATTGCGCTTTTCGGAACTTCCAAACGGCTTTCTTGAGCAGCGTTCAGTTTAACTTCCGCCACCATACCTGCAAAAAGCAAACCATCTTTGTTGTCTACCTTCACTTTGACAGGGAACGTATTGCTGTTCGCGTTGGCAACGGGACTTACGAAAGAAATCTCGCCTTTAAAAGTTTGATTCGGCAAGTTTTGAATCGCAACGTCTACCTGCATGCCCGCCTTCACTTGTGTGATCTGGCTGTCGGACACACTTAGTTCCACTTGAACTTGATCCATGTTCACCAGAGAGAGGATTTGCACGCCCGGTTGAGCGAGTTCACCCACGGAAATGCTTTTTTTGACAATAAGTCCGTCGATTGGCGCGGTAATTGTCGCATTGCTCAAACCGCTGTTAGCAAGTTCCAAACCTGCATTCAAACGGTCAACATCAGCCTGAAGCGCTGAAATCGTATTATCTGTTGGTCCTACTTTAGCCAATTGCAGCTTAGCTTCTGCTCCTTGGAGTTGTGCTTCAGCCGCTTTTTGAGCGCCTTGTGCTTGTTCAGAGGCAGCTTTCGCTTTCTCATAATCAAGTGTTCCTTTATCCAAATCTTCTTGCGTTACACCAGAATTGCTGTCGTAAGAATTTCTCAAACGGTTATAAGTGCTTGTAGCGAGATCGAGTCCTGCTTTGGCTTGCTCCATCGCCGCGGTTGCCTGTTGATAAGCCCCTTGAGCTGCGCTAACTGCGCTTTGAAGCCCTTGAATCTCCTGGGAACGGGCACCTGCTTTTGTATCAACAAGTTTCGCTTGCGCCGCAACGAGGGCAGATTCCGCTTGTTTCACTTGCTGCGTTAGATCACTTGTTTCCAGTTGAACCAACACATCGCCTTGTTTGACTTTACTGCCTTCTTGCACGTTTACGTTGGCAACTTTACCAGCTACTTTGGATACAATTTTAATATCCTGATCCGGAATAACTTTACCACTTAAGCCTGCAGTTGCAGGTTGACCCACTTTTATTACTTGAATCGGTACGGCTGCGGAATCCGCTTGACCTGAAACTTTGGCGCCACATCCAGGAAGGATCACAATAGCTGCCAATATAAGAATCGCTGGAACGATTATTTGTTTTCGTTTACGCATCGTCGACTAACTCCTCTTGTTTTAGTTGCCCTTCAAATGAATTTTGATTGAAGTGCTAATTCCGGGTGATAATTCAAGCCCTTGATTGTCATCGATCGAAATTTTGATAGGGATACGTTGGGTGACTTTTGTAAAATTCCCGCTTGTATTCGTAGCAGGCAGCAGCGAAAAGGTCGACGCAGTGGCTTTACTAATTTCTTGCACTTTGCCTAGCAGCACTTTGCCAGGGAAATTGTCCAAATTGATTTCTACAACTTCGCCTTCCTTGACCTTATGAATCTCTGTTTCCTCCACATTGGCCGATACGTACAACTTGTTCGTATCTACGACCATCGCTACCGTTTGGCCTGGTGAGGAGACTTCTCCGGCTTTAACCAAAGTTTTAATGACAGTTCCTTCAATTGGCGAGCGTAGTGCCGCTTGATCGAGGCTGCTTGTGGGCAAATTATTATTGTCTTGCTGCCCAATAATCTGATCGGCCAACACATGATCTCCTTCGCTAACTTGCAACGAAGTCACTTTTCCGGTAATTCGCGGCATTACTTTGTAGATGTCTCCGGCAAGCCTTGAGTCATCCGTAGTTAGGTAGTTTTGGCCTTCATACCAAAAATAACCGCCGATTCCTCCGCCGACGATGACCAAAGCGGTCAATATGATATACAACATTACTTTACGCTTCATGATTTCTCCTCAACCTTCTTTTCCAAATGTCTTGTAATCAAATCGAAAGAATTATGAATAGTGACTAATTCTTCTTCTGAGAATCCATTTAAAAACTTAGAATAATTAGCTTCTTGAAAAAAAGTATTTTCCTCAAACCTTGCCAGTTTCTTCTCAGACATATAAATCCAAGTCACGCGGCGATCCACTTCGTCTTTCACACGTTCAAGCCAACCATCGCGTTCAAGCCGATCTATGATACCCGACACGGTACTGTAAGATAAATCAACAGCGTCGACAATCTGCCCGATCGTCTTGGGCTCCTTCTTAATTTGACACAACGTCATGAATTGGGGAGGTGTTAATCCCAAACAATTAATCCTTTTAGCTAACGACTCTTTATGGTATCTCGTCAATTGCCTCAGAAGTTTAGCAATATTGGTCTCAAGATACATCCACACACCTCATTTCAGACGAATAGAATTGAAGAGCCACATTGACTCCCCCAAAAACAAGTTGTATCATAAAACTACATTGTTGTATTATACAACTTTATAGAGGGTTGTCAATCATCATTTTCAGCCTCTTTTCAGATTCAAAATTGGAGTTGGGTATGTTACCATAGTTCATATAGCTAATGGGGTGAAGAAGTATGAAAATAGATTCATTGGAGATCATAGAACTTGAAATGGCCATATTTGTTCGCCGCCTCACGTCTTTGTCATCCGACAAGAAATTCGGTAATATCGATCGCTCCGCTTATCTGTTGTTACACCAAATATCAGCTCATGGCTGCGCTGGCGTAAAAGCATTGGCGGATATTTTTCAATTGGATATCTCCACCGTCAGTAGGCAAGCATCTTCATTAGAGCAGAAAGAATACGTGTACAGAATACCTGACCCCCAAGATCGAAGGGCATATACCTTACACATAACGGATTTGGGTAAACATGAATTAGATGAATATAAAAAGGCAAGGTCGGTCCGATTCAAGGAAGTACTAAAAGAATGGTCAGATGAAGAATGCCAAACATTCGCACAATTGTTACGAAAATTCAATATTACAATCAATGAAAGTCGTGCCAAAGAGCCCAACTAGAACTAGTTGGGCAAAAAAGAGGTCAACCAGAAAAGATCCGGTGACCTCATGTAAAGTGAAACCTTTAAAACAAATCCAGCTGCCTCGGTGCCAGCCCTTCATAATCAAGCCCCAGCATCGCCATCAACTGCTTAGCATTCCCAGCCGCGTGTCCACCCGAGTTGTTGTTGAACACCACACAGACTTCCCGCGTCTTCTCCTGAAGTTGCAGCAGCCAATCCTTCCATTCCAATAATTCCTGTTGATTGTAGTCGTATAAATATCGCACATCGCGCCAATTTGCTTCGTTGTTTTGCACCCAACCGCCGACATTCCGTCCGTGGAATCGTACCATTGTCATATCGGGATGCGTGACCTCCAGCACCGTAGGAACGGAGCCCACTCCCGCCTGCGGCTCGTCACAGATGCTATGCATCCAACCTTCGCGCTTCATGAATGTGAGCGTCTTCTCCTGCATGTCCTCTTTGAACCAGCTCTGATGGCGGAATTCCAGAGCTACAGGCACATCCCCCATGCGTTCTCTCGCATCGCGCAGCACATCCACATTAGCTTTGCTGCAATCGAACCAGGGTGGATATTGGAACAGAACCGTCTTCAGCTTACCCGTTTCTTGAACGGGTCGAATCGACTGCAAGAAAGTCTCAAACATCTCTCCGATCCCGCCGGCAAAAGGATTCGCTCCCCGCAAATGCCCCGTCATTCCTTGGTACGCCTTAATGATGAATCCGAATCCTTCCGGTGTCTCTTGATTCCACTTCATGTAGTTGCGTTCCGGCTGAATTGCGTAAAACGAAGTGTCCACCTCCACAACCGGAAAGTGTGCGCCGTACTCCCGCAGCTTCCCTCTGCTGCCGCCCAGCTCGTGATCGCCCCATCCGGCGAGACCGATATTGATCATTGTAAGTTCCCCTTACATCGCTGATTTTCTTTTATTGTAGCTTTTTGAAGGGGAGTTGGACAACTAAGGGGTCTAGAACGAAACATGAAACATTTTCATCCAAAAAACCGTCAACAGCATTGAAAAACCATAAGCTAATAGAGGTTTGACCGAAAACAATTTGAGCATAGGAAACATGATGATATTAAAAATAATCGACCATCCTAAAGACCAGCCGTATTGATACTCGATTCTACCCGTCAAAGAGTAGATGTACTCCACCCCGCCATAGATGAGCACCCATTGGACATAGTGAAAAAAGACCTTCATCCGGCCCTGCGGGAAATTCGTCAGAAACAAGAGTGCCGTGGCTGGGAAAGTAAGAAAGGTGTAAATCAATTCCGTGAGGCCTGTATCCCCGAACCAGTCGGGAGTCAGCGTCCAGAGCATACGCTCAGCGCATAAATAGTTGTATAATAAATTACCAATAGCGAAATACATCATCGTAGGTTGATACTTCTGCCAGTTCCGCCAATCGCCCCATCGATACGAAGCCCAAACACTGAAAATAGCCACAAATAAGTGCATAACGACATGTCTCCTTCTCGTTGTATCTATTATACAAATAATTTACAATTATATACAAATAAGTTACAAAATTATACATTTTGTGACATGCACCAACCATGACATACTGCTGTCAGTGAGCTTGCTATATATTGAAATAAAAGCGTTTAGGAGGCCTATGCATGACTGAACATATGGATAAAATCCTCAGCCGACGCGACCTCAACCGGGCGCTCCTGGCTCGGCAGCTGCTGCTGCGGCGATCGGACATGCCTGTCCTCGCGGCGGTCCGGCACCTCGTCGGGCTGCAGGCGCAAGCCCCCAACCCACCCTACGTGGGGTTGTGGACCCGCCTGCAAAGCTTTCACCATGAGCAGCTGTCGCAGCTCATCCTGGATCGAAGCATCGTGCGCATCGCCTTGATGCGCTCGACGATCCACCTCGTCACGGCAGACGACTGCGTGACGCTGCGCCCGATCCTGCAAGCAGTTCAGGATCGCGGCTTGCAAGGCGCGTTCGGCAAGAAACTTGCCGAACTGGACCTGGACGCGCTTGCCGCCGCCGGGCGAGCGCTGCTTGAGGCGCAGCCGCTCACGTTAGGTGAGCTCGGCAAGCGCCTGGGGGCCCAGTGGCCGCAGCGCGACGCCACGGCCTTGGCGCAAGCGGTGCGCTGCCGCTTGCCGCTGGTACAGGTGCCTCCGCGAGGCATCTGGGGCGCCGCCGGGCAGGCGGTCCACACGACCGCGGAGGCGTGGCTCGGTCGCCCGCTGGCGGAGGCGGCCAGTGTGGATGCCATGTTGCTGCGCTACTTGGCGGCATTTGGGCCTGCATCCGTGAAGGATATGCAGGTATGGTCCGGGCTGACCCGGCTGCGCGAGGTCATGGAGCGGCTGCGCCCCGGCCTGCTCGTCTTTCGCGACGAGCACGGCAATGAGCTGTTCGACCTGCCGGAGGCGCCACGGCCGGACGCTAGCACGCCTGCTCCCCCTCGCTTCTTGGGGGAGTTCGACAACATGCTGCTATCCTACGACGACCGCTCACGCATTATGGCGGAGGAGCTGAAGCAGCGTGTGTTTACGGATAACGGCATCATTCGCGCAGCGCTGCTTATTGACGGTTTTGTCAGCGGCATTTGGTCCATTGTGATGCACAAACGAAAAGTGTGCGTGTTAACAATCACGTTATTCCGCGCCATATCCTCGTCAGAGCGAGCTAGTGTTGAAGCCGAGGCCGAGGGGCTCTGCTCCTTTCATTTTCCCGAGGCTGAATCCGTGGAAATCTGCTATAACTAAAAAGGCTGCCCCACAAGGTCGGAAACAACCTTTGAGACAGCCTTCTAGGCCATATGAGTAGTTATCTTGGGGTAGGGGGAACTGTGGTCCGCTATTTTTCACGATACAGCCGATTCTTCAGGTTAGTGGGAACTACGTTCCGCTATTTTAGCAAAATTGGCCAAAATACAAGTTCATTATGCGAAATAAGGCCCTGTAGTTCATCTCACCTAGAAATGAGCCCATTTTGGCTCATTTAAGACCCTGTACTTCCCCTATTCCGCCTTGCCGACCACCTGTCGCACATTAAACGCACAACCGGCCTATTTCGCTGCTTTTTCAGCCCATTTCGCCTTCAATGCGCTTTCTACTTCCGCAAGAATCTGATCGGCTGTTTTACCGGCCGTAGAAATACCCAGCTTCTCTGCACGTTTATTCAATGCTGCGGTTTTTTTCGCCTCTTTGCCGGCTGAGAGAGCTGCACGAATCTCTTTCGCTGTTTTGCCGTCTGTTGCAATACCCGCCGCTTTTGCTTTTTCTTGCAGTTTCGTCAACTCAGCTGCTTTCAGCGCCGCTTTGATCTCTTTATTCGTTTTACCTTCCGTGCTAATGCCGAGCTTCGTCGCTTTCGCCTGCAGCTTCGTCAATGCCGCCGCCTTTAATGCTTCTCTCAGCTCTTTGTTCGTTTTTCCATCCGTGCTGATCCCCAGCTTCGTCGCTCTCGCCTGCAGTTTTACCTGCACCGCTGCTTGGATGTCCGCTTTGAGCTGCTCATCTGTTTTGCCGTCTGTGCTGATGCCCAGTTTTACTGCGGCTTTTTTCAAGCGCTCTGTGTTTTGGGCTGCACTTGCCGTTTTCAGTTCATCTTTGATCTGTTTGTTTGTTTTACCGTCCGTCGATATGCCAAAAGCTTGCGCTTTATCCAACAATAATTGTTTAAGTGGATGAAACGTGCTGCTGCTCTGCGATTCCGCCGCAAAAGCCGCCACCGGAACAGTTAATGCAATCGCGCCCACCAAAGCTAGTCCTGTTAATTTTTTCAACATAAGTATCACTCCTCGATTGGTCTATGGTTATGTTTACCTTACGAAACCTATCTTAGCGGATAATTATGTCATAAGTTTGTCATAGCGCGACGTTTAAACAACCGGTAAAAATATTTTAAATACCGTCCCCGCCCCAACCTTTGACTCAACTCGAATAGAGCCTCCGTGGGCTTCAACGATATGTTTACAGATCGTCAGTCCGAGGCCTGCACCGGAGCGATTGCGGCTTTCATCCGCTTTATAGAAGCGGTCAAACAGATGCGGCAGCTTCTCCGGCGCAATACCTTGACCATTATCCCAGACCTCGATCCAGCGCTCATTTCTGACTGCTTTCACCCGAATTCCCGCCTCTGATCCCTCTGGGATATGATTAATCGCGTTATCCAGTAAATTAATGAATACCTGCCTCAACCGATCGGCATCCCCCTGCACCCTGTAGGCCATCTCCGCCTCCGAACTTAGTTCGATCCGTTTGGCCTTGGCTTTCATCTTCAACTGGGTGACCACGTGGGTAATGACATCGGATACATCCATAGGTTGAAAACTCAACTTCACCTGCTTCTCCTCAAAAGAAGACAGCTCCATCAAATCATCCACCAAACTGCTCAGTCGCAGCGTCTCTTGAAGAGATACCTGAATGAACTCCTTGGCATCCTCCGGCTCCACAACACCGTCCGTTATCCCCTGCAGAGAGGCTCGAATCGTCGTCAGCGGCGTCCTCAGCTCGTGTGAAATTTCAGAGAGAAACCTTTTGCGTCCCTCTTCCACCTTCTGCAGCTTGCCTGCCATGCGATTCAGCGATCCCGACAGCGATGCAATCTCGTCCTTCCCTCGAACGGGGACCCTTCCGCTAAAATCCCCCAAAGCCAGCGCCTCCGCTGTCTTGCTCATGAGCTGAATCGGCTTCACAAAATGCCGTGATACAAAGTACAGCACAGCCATCGCCAGTAGCGCCACCGATATGGCCGAGATATAGATCGCTCGATTGATATCGTTGATCGTTCCTTGGATATTCATAATTGGCGTATACAGAAAAATCGCCCCAACCACACGGTTCTCCTGCACCACAGGACGTCCGACAATCAACATTTTCACCGTACTATTCTGGGTAAAATTGCTCCGCACCGTCACCTGATTCCCTGCCAGCACTTTATCCAGCCATTCCTTGCGTGCCGGGGACTCGCCGATGGACTGGAGTTTATCCGCATTCACTTTTGGATGCTTGATCAGAGACACTCGAACGTTGGACGATTTCTCTATCGCACTTATTTGTTTGCGGAAATCCTTCTGCAAGGTGGACCCGTCGAATAACTCTTTGGCTAACTCATCGACCTGTTCAACTTTCTCCAGCAAGAGCTTTTCACTGCGGTCATATGTCTTCTGATTCATGGAATAACCGATCGTTCCTGAAATCGCAAGAATAGACACAACCGTGATGGACATGTAGATAAATAAGAGCTTGCGGTAAAAAGAGTTCAGCATGACTCAGGTCCCTCGAACTTGTAGCCAATGCCCCACACGGTCCGAATGCTCCAGTCTACTTTTCTTTCCGTATGCGCCGATAGCTTCTGTCTTAGACGTTTTATGTATAAGTCAACGACACGGTCTTCCCCCTCAAAATCCCAACCCCATATCTTGGCGATGAGATCTTCGCGAGTGAATACCTGATTCGGATTACGTACAAAAAATAACAGGAGCTCGTACTCCTTTTTGGGCAAAGCGACCAGTTGACCCTCTACGGTGACATCGTGGGAAAGAGCGTCTACCCGCAGGCTGCCGACTTCATAAATGTTTGAGGGCGCTGACGCTTCCGTACGAATCAGCGTTCTGCGAAGTATCGTCGTCACGCGAGCGACCAGCTCGTTCGGGTCAAAGGGCTTGACCAGATAATCGTCTGCGCCCATTTGCAAACCTTCTATTCGCTCATCCACGTGAGCTCTGGCTGTCAGCATCAAGATCGGTACATCGCTCATTGCGCGAATCTTCTGGCACACGGACCAGCCGTCCCGCTTCGGCAGCATAATGTCGAGCACGATGAAGTCGGGCTGCAGCTCTTCGAACTGCGTGAGAGCCTGCTCGCCGTCATTTGCGGTCATCACCGCATAGCCGCTTTTTTCTAAGTAAAGCTTCGTAATGCGGCAAATATTCAGATCATCATCTACCACCAAAACGGTTTTCACAAGGCACACTCCCCTGAAATTAGGTTCTATGACACCATCATACTGGATATTTGTGAATAAAAAATTTATTCATTGCGAAAATGCTGCCGCTTCGGCCACCATCTCGGCGCCGAGACAGTCTTTTTGGCTCTTTCGGTGGACGTTAGGCTTGTTTTTCGGCGTTAACGCAGACTTCCGGCGCGTTCCACACACGTTAGCGATGTTTTTCGACGTTTCAGCGGACGGCACTCGTCTTTTCGGCTCTTTCGCCGGACGTTAAGCTTGTTTTTCAGCGTTAACGCAAACTTCCGGCGCATTCCACACACGTTAGCAATGTTTTTCGACGTTTCAGCAGGCCGCACGCCACTTTTTGGCTCTTTCAGTGGACGTTAGGCTTGTTTTTCAGCGTTAACGCAGACTTCCGGCGCGTTCCACACACGTTAGCGATGTTTTTCGACGTTTCAGCGGACGGCACTCGTCTTTTCGGCTCTTTCGCCGGACGTTAAGCTTGTTTTTCAGCGTTAACGCAAACTTCCGGCGCATTCCACACACGTTAGCAATGTTTTTCGACGTTTCAGCAGGCCGCACGCCACTTTTTGGCTCTTTCGGTGGACGTTAAGCTTGTTTTTCAGCGTTAACGCAAACTTCTGGCGCGTTCCACACACGTTAGTAATGTTTTCGGCGTTTCAGCAGGCCACATGCGACTTTTTGGCTCTTTCGCCGGACGTTAAGCTTGTTTTTCAGCGTTAACGCAAACTTCTGGCGCGTTCCACACACGTTTAGCAATGTTTTTCGGCGTTCTAGCAGCGACGAGGCCCGTTAGTGTTGCCCAGCCACCAAACAAATCAAAAAAAATCCTAGCCTAAGCTAGGATTTTAAACTTTACACTTCAAAAGAGCTTTTCAGCGAAACAATTAGGTTGAACACCAGTTTGTCGCTAGTTGTATGCTTCGGATCCACGTTGAAATAGCCATGGCGGAAAAATTGGAACTTATCATGCGGCTTCGCTTCTTTCATGCCCGCTTCCACAAAACCTTGCACGATTTGCAGGGAGTTCGGGTTCAGGTTTTCTAAGAAGGAGGCATTTTCGTCCTCTTGATCATCTAGAATGAGCGGCTCGTACAAACGGAACTCAGCAGGTACTGCGCTTTTCGCATCAACCCAGTGGATCGTGCCTTTGACTTTACGGCCTGTAAAGCCGCTGCCGCTTTTCGTTTCGATGTCGTACGTACAGTGAAGCTCGATCACTTTGCCGCTGTCGTCTTTGACGAAATCGTTGCATTTGATGAAGTATGCATTTTTCAGGCGCACTTCATTGCCGGGAAATAGGCGGAAATATTTGTTCGGCGGATTTTCCATGAAATCCTCTTGCTCGATGTAGATCTCGCGGGAGAATGGAATTTGGCGGCTGCCCATTTCCGGGTTCTCCGAGTTATTCTCGGCATCCAGCATCTCAACGCTATCCTCCGGATAGTTGGTGATGACGACTTTCAGCGGATTGAGAATACCCATCGTACGGAGCGCCTTCAATTTCAAATCTTCGCGGATAAAATGATCCAGCATTTTCGCATCAACCGTGCTGTTGCTGCGGGCAACGCCGATTTCACGGGCAAAAGTGCGAATCGCTTCTGGTGTAAACCCTCTGCGTCGCAGTCCGGAAATGGTCGGCATCCGCGGATCGTCCCAACCGTCAACGGCCTTCTCGTCTACGAGTTGTTTCAGCTTCCTTTTACTCATTACGGTGTTCGTAAGATTCAAACGTGCAAATTCGTATTGTCTCGGCACATTTGGCATTTCGCACTCGCGGATGACCCAGTCATAGAAAGGTCGTTGATCCTCGAACTCCAGGGTACAGATGGAATGCGTGACACCCTCGATTGCGTCCTCAATCGGATGCGCGTACGCGTACATCGGATAGATGCACCAAGCGTCACCCGTATTGTGGTGGTGAGCATGAACCACACGATAGATCACCGGATCACGGAAGTTAATATTCGGCGAGGACATGTCGATCTTCGCGCGCAGCACGCGTTCGCCATCTTTGAACTCACCGGCGCGCATGCGCTCGAACAAGCTGAGATTTTCTTCCACACTACGGTCGCGATGCGGGCTGTTCGTACCAGGCGCAGTTAAAGTACCGCGACTTTCACGAATTTGATCCGCTGTTTGATCATCTACGTAAGCCAAACCTTTACGAATTAGAATCACAGCGCGGTTGTACATTTCCTCGAAATAATTCGAAGCAAAAAAGAGACCGTCCCATTTAAATCCGAGCCACTCGACATCAGCTTTAATGGATTCCACATACTCTGTATCTTCCTTAACGGGGTTCGTATCGTCAAAGCGGAGGTTCGTTAGCCCTTTGAACTCATCCGCCAATTCAAAATTAAGAACAATTGACTTCGCATGTCCTATATGAAGGTATCCGTTCGGCTCTGGGGGAAAACGGGTGACGACCTGGCTGACTTTGCCTGAATTCAAATCTTCGATTACAATATTCTTAATGAAATTGGACGGGGTGCTCGTTGGAGTCTTCGTTTCCATATTGCGCCAGCCTTTCTCCCAATGGTTAAAGTTTTATTTTCTATCATACACTAAAAGTTACTAAAATATAAAGGAGCCCAAGCGATGGAAACATTCGATCATTATCTGGATAAATACGCAGAACTCGCAATTCGTGTAGGATTAAACGTACAAAAGGATCAAACAGTCGTCATCATGACGCCAATATCATGTGCGGAGTTCGTGCGCAAGCTGACTAAAAAAGCCTATGAGGCAGGCGCGAAAGACGTCGTTGTCGACTGGGATGACGATGAAGTAAAAGCGCTGCGACTCAAGCATGCGCCTGAGTCAACGCTTCGCGAATATCCGATGTGGCGCGCGAACGGCCTGGAAGAAATGGCGAAGAATGACGCTGCATTTCTGCAAATTTACGCACCGAACTCCGACTTGCTTAAAGATGTAGACCCTGAGCGGGTTGCTATTTCCAGCAAAACCGCAGCGACAGCGCGCGAAGGCTTCCTCAATTATATGCGCAACAATCAAGTCAGTTGGTTAATGGTCTCCTACCCGACGGCCGAATGGTCCGCTAAGGTATTCCCGAATTTGAGCGAAGCTGATCGTGTTAAGAAGCTTTGGGAGCAAATTTTCAAACTTACTCGCGTGGATAAAGAAGATCCTGTTGCAGCATGGAATGAACACATTGAGACTTTGACAGGTAAACAGAATATGCTGAACAGCAAGAAATATAAGCAGCTTCATTTCAAGGCAGAAGGTACTGATCTGTACATTGAGCTTGCGCCTAAGCACCAATGGGTTGCTGCAGGAAGCGAAACCGAGAAAGGTGTTTTCTTCATTCCGAACATCCCAACCGAAGAAGTCTTCACCATGCCCGCCAAAACAGGGACGAACGGAACAGTGCGCAGCACGCTGCCTCTGAGCTACCAAGGTTCTCTGATCGACGGCTTCTCGCTTACTTTCGAGCATGGCAAAGTGGTAAAAGCAACCGCCGAAGTAGGGCAAGAAGTGCTGAACAAAATGCTGGATATGGATGAAGGCGCCCGCTATTTGGGGGAAGTGGCACTCGTGCCGTATGATTCGCCGATTTCAAACTCCGGATTGATCTATTACAATACGTTATTTGACGAAAATGCCTCCTGCCACATCGCGTTAGGTAATTCGTATCCTTTCACGATTGAAGGCGGAACGTCGATGAGTCTCGAAGAGCTCAACCAGAATGGTTTTAATAAAAGCTTGATCCACGTCGATTTCATGATTGGTTCAGCCGACATGGCCATTGATGGCTTATCAGAAGATGGCACTCGCGAGCCTTTGTTCCGCAATGGCAACTGGGTGTAAGAACAAGCCATCCTCTCAACAAGAAGACCGCCAAATCAGGAGCACGAGCCCCTAACTTGGCGGTCTTTTATTCAATGATTATGATAGTTCTTGACGACAGCAGACTCTTTCAATACCCATCTGCCCTTCTTCCACTGCCACAGAGAGGTAGCGTAACCAAGCGTATCGGCGTTCGCAATGCCGGTAATACGCTGCACTCCCCTCAGATCACACTTCCCGCTTCCACCCTTATCAACAGGCTTCAAAAGGCTGTATGTATCCACATTCACGATAATCGGCTTAACCACCTTACCGTCTTTGTACACACCAAACTGTTCGTAATCGTCTTTCCTGTCTTTGATATCGATATTGAACGATTTACCGCTCTCTTCGATCTTCATTTTCACCACATAGTTGTTCTTAAAAGTCGCATAGACGCGAAGCGGTGCAGGCAGCGGGATTGCGGTCGGCACATTATTTTTTAGTGAATAGAGATAAAAGGTCGATAATCCGCCGCTTCCCCCATTTTCCGCGGAAACATAAATTTGAGGCAGCTTCTCGCCGATAAAATCGCAGAACTGCATGTTCGGATTGTATCCGCCTTGCAGAGGGATAACGACTTGCGTTTGCCCTGGGCTCGTTACAACAATGAACAACTGGTCATAGTACGGACTGTTCATGTCCAGCTTCGTACCGGAAAGAGCCACCTGATCCAGCACGCCATCGCCTGTCACATCGATGTCACGCGTCTGAATGAGCTGCGCTTGTCTAAGCTGTCCAGGCTGCTGCTGAGACGGTAGCGACGCTGGAAGCTCTTCGTTGTTCGCTGCTTGAGCCACAACCGTCCCCTGGCCCCCTAAGGATAGGCACCCCAGAAGCAAGCCTACTACCGCTGTTTGCAGCGCTATTCTAGCGCTTTTTTGAAACATGTGAATCATCAGACTCCCTTGACTTAGATTTGAGTACGGCTTATTGTTTCAAATTTTTCCAAGTTGTATGCGGGAATCTGGCGTTTTACAGAATAGGAGGCCGACGATATTTTGTTGCCTGCTCAAATGCATACCCCAAAGCCAAAAGCTTTCCTTCGCTGAACGCTCCAGCGGAAAACATGACGCCCATAGGCCCGTCAGCTGTATAACCGGCAGGCACGTTCAGCAGCGGATAGCCGGCACGAGCCGCAATGTCATAACCTTCATCGCCAGGAAAAAACAGCGCATCCAGTTGATGCTCCTCGAGCACATGATCAATGCCGCGAGAGCGTGTAAGCTCCTGATATTTGACTAAATTGCGGAGATAATCATCCTCTGTCAATGTACCGCTGGTTTCTTCTGACCAAATCAGTGTATTTTGCCCATAGACCAACGCCTTCTCTGCATGCTCATGATTGAACGCAATAACCTCCTGCAAAGTATGCACTGGGATGGAGGCATCGAGCTTGGCTAAATAGTCGTTCAGGTCTTTTTTGAATTCGTATCGCAATACGTCTGAATTCCACTCCTCCTGCTCGCATGGAAGCGATACGGGATCAATCACAACAGCACCCTGCTCGCGCAGCACTTGGATAGCATTTTCGGCAATACGTTGCGCTTCCTCATTCAAATTTTTGTAGAACCATCGGGGAATACCAATTCTAGCCCCTTGAAGGCTATCAGCATCCAGAAAGGTTGTGTAATCACTCTGCCTAGGACTGTTCCCTTCACTGGCCAGACTCAAAGGGTCACGTGCATCCACGCCAGTCAGCGCTCCGAGAAGCAGCGCAGCATCCGTAACTGTCCGTGTCATCGGTCCAGGGGTATCCTGCGAGTGAGAGATGGGAATGATGCCAATACGGCTTAGCAATCCTACCGTAGGCTTGAGACCAACCAAGCTGTTATGATGCGCAGGGTTCACGATAGAACCGGATGTCTCCGTCCCGATAGCCGCTGCTGCGAAGCTGGCTGCGGTTGCTGCGCCGGAACCCGAACTGGACCCGCCAACCTCGAAACGTCCCGGACCGTAAGGGTTCAGGACTTGTCCGCCTCGGGAACTATACCCTGAGGGCATCGGTCCGGACATGAAATTGGCCCATTCGGTCATATTCACTTTCCCTAACAACACAGCCCCGGATTCCCGCAGTTTGGCGGCAATAAAAGCATCCTCAGCTGCAAATGACTGCGCCAAGGCCATAGAACCGGCACTCGTATGCATACGGTCACCCGTATCTATATTATCCTTAAGCAGGATCGGAATGCCGTGCAGCGGACCTCGGCTTCCCTGCTTTTGACGCTCATCATCAAGCGCTTGTGCAATTTGAAGCGCATCCGGATTGATTTCCAACACTGCATTGATGGTCTTATTAAATTTTTCAATTCTTTTTACATAGAAAGCAACCAGATCGACGGCACGGATTTCACCTGCTTCCATGGCTTTTTGCATTGTGATGATATCGGCTTCTACAATCCACTCTTCCGGTTTTTCAGACAAATTTGATCGCCTCCTGTAAGTTTCGAGACATGACTACCTAAGTTATACTATACTCTTGGTGTGGGTATTTTTGGAATGCATTCCAGCGGGTATTTTCCGCTCTTCAAATAAGGCAGGTGATCCTCGTGCAAATGATCAAACGAATAACAGACAGCGATATGTTGGGCGGCGATCCTGTATTTATAGACCGCGTTTCCCGCTATTCATCCCGGGGCATTCTCATTGACGGCTTGATGAACATTGCGATGATGTATTTATCGGAATCAGATCTGTACAAGCTGCCTGGCGGCGGGATTGAGGACAATGAGCTACCGAAGGCTGCTTTTTTGCGAGAAATCAAGGAAGAGACCGGCTATGAGGCGGAAATTACGCATGAATTAGGCATTATCGAGGAGCATAAGAACCGTAATCATTTTATGCAGCTTTCCTACTGTTACATTGCCAAAGCGCACCACCCTTCCAGCGCCCCTTCCCTAACAGAGAATGAGTTGAGACTGGGGATGTCCGTCGCCTGGATGACACTCGATGAAGCATTGGACGTAATGGCTACCTCCCTGCACAAATGTCAGCGTTATTCGGCCAAATTCATGCTTTTACGCGATAGAATCATTTTGGAACATGCCGTTAACCTTTTAACCGGACAAGACGGGGCGAAAGGAACGTATTTTTAATCCGTGAGGTGTTTTTTTGAAAATCGACCGTTTACTAGCGATCACCATGCTGCTGTTGAACCGCCGAAGAATAAGTGCGAAGGAGCTTTCGGAGCGTTTCGAAGTGTCTCTGCGAACTGTATACCGGGACGTCGAAGCCATTAACCAAGCGGGTATCCCTATCGTGTCATTTGCCGGGTTGAGCGGTGGGTATGAAATTATGGACCAGTACCGATTGGAGCGCCAATTTCTCTCCCTGGAAGAGCTGCAATCCATTATCGTCGGGTTAAAAGGAATCCGTTCCACAGTCGGCGACCAGGAAATCGGCAACCTGCTTGATAAAGTCGGCGCACTCGTAGCGAAGTCGGAACAAAACACGGCCGCCAGATTGGACGACCAACTCATCATTGATATGAATCCATGGCGACGAGGCAGCGAGGATAAAGAGAAGCTGAACATGCTGCGATCCGCCATTAAGGAATCGAGGCAAATCTCCTTTCAATATATTTCTTCACAAAGCGAACAGTCCATTCGCACAGCGGAGCCTATGAGCATCGTCGCCAAAGGTTTCGGCTGGTACTTGTACGGCTACTGCCTGCTGCGTCAGGATTTTCGGATTTTCCGGCTAAACCGCATGAAGGAAATTGAAGTGCTCTCGGAGACGTTTGAACGCCGGGCTGAGGTGAAAGAACCGTTTCAATATGGCTGGGGCAAAGGAGATCCATCCACATTAATTAATCTGGTTTTGCATGCGCAGCAAAGCATTCAGGCGCAGATTGAGGATTATTTCCAGCCGAAGCAGATCGCTTATCAGACGGACGGCTCCATGATCATTACCGCCAAACAGCCGGACGAGCCCTGGCTGCACAGCCTGCTGCTCGGTTATGGGCCTAGTGTGCGAGTTCTCGAACCCGCCCATCTGGCGGCCGCCATTAAAGAAAAAGCTGAAAAAATTGTTCAGCTCTATTCCTAACACTGACATTATGCTGTCAGTCATGGTTGTCTATACTTAGGGTATATCCAATCTAAGGAGGCTTTCCTCATGTTTAAATCAATTCAAGATTTCGTGAACGAATGGAACGAAGAATCCACAGCGACACAACGTGTACTCGACACACTTACAGATGCATCCCTGAAGCAACAAATCTCACCGGACTTCCGCACACTCGGACAGCTAGCCTGGCATATCGCTACAACCATCCATGAAATGTTATCTCGCGTAGGTCTCGCTTTTGAAGCACCGGAAGGTGATGAGCATGCGCCTGCCTCAGCCAAAACCATAGCCGATGCTTACCGCGCTACATCAGCGGCACTGACAAGTGCCATCCAGTCCCAATGGACGGATGCCAAGCTTACGGAATCCACCGACATGTACGGCCAAATGTGGCTGAATGCGACAACGCTGCGTATGCTGATCTCACACGAAATCCACCACCGTGGTGAAATGATCGTTTTGATGCGACAAGCCGGTCTACGCGTTCCGGATATTTACGGACCCACTCGCGAAGATTGGATAGAAAGAGGCAAGCAGCCGCTAGTCTAATTGACAACTCGAGCCTTGCAACCCTTCATGGGCTATAATGGAAGAAAAGCCCAAGGAGTGGTCTCGCTTGCACAATCAAACCGTCATCGTTACCGGCGCTAATTCTGGAATGGGACTCTCGACAACCGTGGAACTCGCCCGTCAGGGCGCTTACGTGATCATGCTGTGCCGCAGTCAGCCAAGAGGCGAGCTGGCGCTTGCCGAAGCACGCCGTCAGAGCGGTTCAGACCGCATCGAGCTTATGCTTTGCGATCTAGGCTCTCTCGCCAGCGTTCGCGCGTTCGCTGACGCCTTCCTCGCCAAACATAAAGTGCTGGACGTGGTTGTAAACAACGCAGGCGTCGTCACCGTGAAACGGCAAACAACGTCCGACGGTTTCGAAGCGATGCTTGGCGTAAACCATCTGGGCCACTTCCTGCTGACCCAGCTGCTGCTCGAAGCCCTGATTCGCGCCCCGCAGGGGCGGATCGTCAATGTCTCCTCAGGCGCCCACAAGATCGGGCACTTCGACTTCAACAACCCTCACCTGACCCAAGGGTTCAGTGTCTGGAGAGGCTATTCGCAATCCAAGATTGCGAATATTTGGTTTACACGCGAGCAAGCCAAGCGTCTTGCGGGCACAGCAGTGACGGTGAACGCGCTGCATCCCGGCGCGGTCGGCACGAATATCGGTGTCGATCGGGACACCGGATTCGGCAAGGCCGTTCACCGCTTGCTGCGGCCCTTTTTCCTAACGCCGGCACAAGGCGCGGAGACAGCCATTTTTTTGGCGTCCAGTCCGGATGTGCGCTCCGTTAGCGGCGAATATTTTTATAAGAAGAAGATTGCGCCTGTCTCCGAGAAGGCCCTAGATGATAAATTCGCCGAACAGTTCTGGGCATGGAGCGAGCGGGAAGTCGGATTAAGGCCTGAAAAATAAGGGGAGAATAATCAGGTTTACGATCCTGATACACGGAGTGTGACTTCGATTGGACTTCTTTCATAGCCAGGAATCCTTAACTGCGCTTGAATGGATGATGAGAGCTGTTGTGGGCTACTTTTTCCTGCTCATTGCCGCTAAATTGCTCGGACAGCGCTCCATTTCTCAGCTTAGATTCCTGGATTTCATCATTGCATTAATTTTGGGAAACATTATTGCCCACCCTCTCTCGGATGAGCGTTTATCGTTGACCGGCTCTATGATTTCCACCACCGTACTTGTAGTCTTGTACATCTTTACATCCTGGTTAAGCCTGAAGTGGAACGTGCTTAAGCATTTTCTGGATCCGGCGCCTTTGACGCTGATCAAGCACGGGAATATGGTCATGAAAAACTTACGCAAAGCGCGCATTTCGGTAGACCATCTCTTTTCTGAACTGCGGAAGCAGCAGATTGAGGATATTGATAAGGTAGCTCTTGCTTTATGGGAGCCAGGGGGAACGATTTCCGTATTCCTTGAGGCGCAGCACCAACCAGTTACACCCAAAGACATGCACATTCCCACCTCCTCTTTCTCATTAGTTAAGCCGATTATTGTTGAAGGTACGATGAATGAGAAACAGCTAACTCAGCAAGGAAAGAACAGAAAATGGCTTGAAGCCCAGATTCATGCTAATCAGGTTGATTGGGAGGATGTCGTGCTGGCCACCATGGATGATCAAGCTCAAATACGCGTATATACAGAGGCCGATACGACCGAAATAAATGAACGAACGCCTTCCTGAGAAGCGTTCGTTCATTTTTAATTAATGACTAAAACGTTTTTCGATTCTTTTACTAATCACCATCGAAGCCCCTATGAATAGAACGACGTAAATAAGTCGGGACGGATTCTCGATAAACCGATGAATATCATAGCCGATAAAGGAAACCGACATCACCATAACCGCTTTGCCGGCAAGCACAGCAACCAGAAAGGAACGGAATCTCATCCCGACTAACCCTGCCGCCATATTGATGACGACGAACGGTCCCACGGGAAAGAGACTCAGCAGAAACACATAATTAAAAGCCTGCCGGCGTGCCCAAATGAGACTTTTCTGCACCTTAGGTTTCTGCGACCACCGCACTAAATACGGATGTCCAGCCACTTTTTTCACAATCGCGAACGTCACCAAACATCCGCCTACGATCCCGATCCATGAGTACAAAAAGCCGAGCCATAGCCCGTATACAGCCGCATTCACGCTAATAATGACAAGTGTCGGCAGAGGAGGGATGAACGATTTCATAAAAGGTAGAAGAAGACCCGGCAACGGGCCCAGCGACCGGTATTTATCGACCAGCATGGCCAAGTTCTCTTCCGTCATATAAGACAGAAGCTCTGATAATCCCATTGGGAAACACCTACTTTGCTTGCAATAATGAATGGCGGAAGCGCCGCCGTCTATAGGCATGATAGCATATTTTACGAGATTGGAGCACGTTTTGGGGACTATCCCAGACAACGAAAACGGGGCTGACTCAACATGTCGGCAATGACCTGTTGGATAGCCCCTTTCAACTCAGGATATTCGAAAAAAAAGCCCATCGAGCCGTGTAAACGGTTACGATAGACTCTACGTGTTCTTTTCTTTGGCTTTCTTGCGATCAACCACACACTGCTCCCACTTCTCCTCTACTTCCTTGATCATAGGATGCAGCATATCGTACATCGCAGCCAGTAACGAAAATCTTTGGGAAAAATGCTCCAGCGATTCCTTCTGCTCTGAACTGCAAGTTTCGATATTGGGGATTTCTTGTACGGTTTTCTCCGCCCATTTATGAAATAATTCCAAATCCTGAACGATTTTGCGAACGTGATTCAGACTATAGCTTTCAGAAACATAGTAATAATCTCTTCGATCATTGGTCGAAGGCATCTTCTTGCACATGCCCATTCTTTCCATATTGCGTATTTGAATGCTTACAGCAGCTTTGGTAACGCCAAGCTGTTCCACAATATCCTGTAAACTAAGAGGACAAGTAGCGAACATAAGCTGTGCGAATATTTTCCCAACAAGCGGACTAAAGCCTTTTTTTTCGTAATTCAATGACATAAAATCGCTAATTGTTTGCTTCCACTCAGAGAAAGTCTGTTCATGTTGATCCATCCCTACTCTCCTCCTCTGTGAAAAATTAAGATATCAAGGATAATTGTAGTCAAAAAAAAACAGCCAGTCAACTTTAATGTCGAAATATTGACAAAAATCGATATTGTGAACATTGTGTAACATTTCACAATCCGGAATTGACAATACCCGTCAGCGGATTTATATTATGATCATTAACAACGTTGTTAACGATAAATACTAACGCAATGCAGTTAGTGACATTTTATAGATATACGAGGGAGATGTTTCGAGTGAAGAAACCATTCAAAATTTTATCAACAGGTACACTTGCTGCCGCAATTCTGCTTTCAGGCTCTGCTCTTACTGCAGGTAAAGCATTCGCTGACGAAGCGGTTCCAGCAAAATCAACTTTGCAAGCTGATTCTTTTGCAAACCAACTCATCAGCTATCACCTTTCCATCCTTGCTAAGGATGCCGCTCAAGCCACCGGCAAAGACGAAGACGATATTAGAGACGCTCTTGCTGTTGGAGACACGCTGCCTGAAGCTACCGGTATTAGCAGCACTGATCTGCTTTCTGATTTGACACCCATCATTAACTTTGATTTACATAAGGCAAGCAGCTACGGCATCATTTCAGCTGACGAATTGTTAGCTAGTGAAGCCGCAGTAGCTGAACAACTGGGTGCCATCCTGGAAACAAAAGGCGATAAGCTCCCTACTGCTGACACCAACGCAATTCTGGCTCATCTTGTTATGAATCGATTGGACAGCGTCGTGCGTGATACAGCCAGCTTTGCAAGAAAAGATCAAAATGACATTTCCGAAGCTCTTCGCCAAGGGAATACACTCGTTCAATCAGCAACATCTTTGGATCCAGGCGAGTTAAAAGATGATTTGCTGGGCTTGCTTAAACAAGATCTGCAATTCCAGGTCTCTATGTACGGAGCGTCTCAAGCTGATGCCGATCGTTTCTACGCCCTAGGCGCAGGTAAACTATCCGAAATCATTAATACATCCGGCTACAATCCGGATAGCGTGAAATGGGCAGCTAAAGATTTAAGTAAACTTGTTGCTAGTCGCATTAACCATGTTATTACCGACACAGCTTTCTTCGCTAGAAAAGATGAGAAAGACGTTCGCGAGGATTTGCTCCAAGGCAAAACACTTGTCGCTTCAGCAGCTAATTTAGATCCAGGCGAACTCAAAGAAAAAATTTCGAATGTCATTCGCCAAGATCTTGATTTCGTAGTCGCTATGGGGCAAGCTACTCAAGAAGATGCTAACAAGTCTTATGCAGAAGCTGTTTCTAAAATTGCGGATATCATTAATACACCTGGTTACACTCCTGAGACTACCGCGGTTCAAGCGGATCTGCAAAAGGTCATTCAAGCTCGTATCGATCGCGTGATCAATGATGCAGCTGTCTTCGGTAAAAAAGAAGAGCGCGATGTTCGCGAGGACCTTCGTCAAGGTAAATCGCTAGTTGCCTCCGCAGCAAGATTGGATCCAGGCGAATTTAAAGAAAAAGTTTTGAACCTTCTGAGACAGGATCTTGATTTCCAAGTATCTTTGAACCGTGCTACACAAGAAGATGCTAATAAATATTACTCCGAAGGAGCTGCGAAGCTTACGGATATTATCAACACACCTGGTTACACACCTGAATCCGTTACAGCTCAGGTCGATCTGGAAAAGGTCATTCAAACTCGTATCGATCGCGTAATCAACGACACCGCTGTTTTCGGTAAAAGAGAAGAGAAAGACGTGCTTGAGGATCTTCGCCAAGGTAAAACCCTTGCGGCTTCTGCGGCTAACCTAGATCCAGGCGAATTGAAAGAAAAGGTTCTGAAAGTCCTTAGACAAGACCTTGATTTCCAAGTTTCCATGCACCGTGCAACACAAGCAGATGCAGATAAGTACTACTCCGAAGGAGTTTTGAAGCTCTCAGAAATTATCAATACACCCGGTTACACACCAAGCAAAGCCTAATCGTTAATCTTTAATTGAAAAAGAGCTGTCTCATAGGTCAATCCCGACCTTATGAGACAGCTCTTTTTGCTTTTCCTTAACGCCGATTTCCCCTGTTATTCACCGCATCTAGTCCACTTTAAACAACTTTAATGGAATTCCTGCAGTTAATTCCACGAAATCTAGCAATTTTCGTCCATTATCCGATGAATTAGCTGGAGCTTCTCCCCCTATTGCTTAGCCCAGACCAACGCAGCTCCGATTAGCGGTAGTTTTTCCTTCTATTATAGCGGAGGCAACATTAGCCAGCTTACATGCTACATGTACGAGCCGCTGAACCCCCCGCTCGAGCTCACGCCTCGAGCGGGTTCACCGCCTCATGGAGCAACCGCTCCAACTCGGCGGTGTAAGCCGCCTGCTGCGCTTCATCCCAGCCGAAGCGCTCCGCCATGAAGGCGATGGCTGGCGCCTTCCACTGCCGTGCCCACGCGATATCGAAGAAGAGGGCCCCCGTGCGGCGGATGAAGAAATCCGCCGGTTTCACGGCCATCTCGCACTCGATCGCGTACACGAGCGAAGCGAGTACAGCGGCGGGCATCTTCCGGCACTCCGCCTCATTCCAGTACTGCGCCACCAAGGCAAACACGGCATCCACATTGGAGCCGTACCGCCGCGCCAGCAGCGCAGCCTCAGCACTAGTCAGCCCGAGCCGCTGGCCCTGGCTGATCTTGCTCTGCAAGAACGACTCCAGCTTCGCGGAGCCGCCGACCTCGCCGCCGGAAATCGGCAGCGTGCGAGTACGGCTCGGCGACAACGCCGTCGCCGAAAACAGGCCCTCCGCCACCAGCATGGCGGCGATCTTGTCCACGACCGTCTCCGCCATTTTGCGGTAGCCGGTCAGTTTGCCCCCGGCCATCGAAATCAGGCCGGAGTCCGACACGAAGATTTCATCGCGGCGCGAAATCTCCGAAGGATCTTTGCCCTCCTGATGGATCAGCGGGCGCAGCCCGGTCCAGCTAGACTCCACGTCCGCTTCCGTCAAGCCGAGGGTCGGGAACATCTCGTTCGCGGCGTGCAGCACATAGGCGCGGTCTGCCACGGTGATTCGGGGATTCACGATATCCCCTTTATAGTTCGTATCCGTCGTCCCGACGTAGGTTTTGCCGTCACGCGGAATGGCAAACACCATGCGCCCATCCGGTGTATCAAAATAAATGGCCTGGCGCAGCGGGAATTTGCTCTGATCAAACACCAAATGTACCCCTTTGGTCAAATGCAGCGTCTTGCCTTTCTTGGAATGATCCATTTCGCGCAGCGTATCCACCCAAGGTCCAGCTGCATTCACAATCTTGCTCGCGTATAGCGAGTAGGACGAGTTCCCGCCGTCACCACCCAGCTGATCCGTCACCCGAACGCCAACCACTTTCCCGTTTTTCACCAACAGCTCTTCGACTTTGGCGTAATTCACGGCTTGTGCGCCAAGCTCCACAGCCTTCTTCATAACTTCAATCGTCAGACGCGCATCATCCGTGCGATATTCCACATAATAGCCGCCGCCTCTCAGATCTTTCTTTTTCAATAACGGTTCATGCCCTAGCGTTTCCTGTGGACGAAACATTTTACGGCGCTCCGCTCGTTTCACTCCCGCTAAGAAATCGTAGACCCTTAAACCAAGAGAAGTAGACAGCTTGCCAAACGTGCCCCCTTTGTAAAAAGGCAGCAGCATCCACTCCGGCGTCGTAACATGCGGACCATTTTCGTACACAATCGCGCGCTCTTTGCCCACTTCAGCGACAACCTTCACATCCAGCTGTTTCAGATACCGCAGCCCTCCGTGCACAAGCTTCGTCGACCGGCTCGACGTTCCCGCAGCAAAATCCTGCATATCAATCAGCGCTGTGCGCAGCCCCCTGCTCTGGGCATCAAGCGCGATGCCTGCGCCCGTAATTCCTCCTCCGATTACGATTAAATCAAATGTCTTCTCCGACATGGTTTGCAGCATTTCTTGTCTTTTTACCCCGCTAAAGCTATCTGTCACTTCTCGCATCTCTGTCATTACAGTCATCTCAATAATCTCCCTTCGTATATGAAAAATAAAAAGCCGCAACAAACCTAACACGCTATCACGTGCAGGCCGCTGTGGCTTCTCCCTAGTCTCCAACCAAATTATTAACTTGTTATAAGTATATCATAGCATGAACCAAATTATTTAAAAGCCATCGCGGCTCCAACTGCTTTTTTCCAACCACTGTACAATTGTTCTTGACGTTCCGCTTCCATCACGGGCTTGAATGCCTCATCCACCTGCCATTGCGCCGCAATTTCAGCTTGATCTTGCCAAAAACCTACAGCCAGCCCAGCCAAAAATGCTGCGCCAAGCGCCGTCGTTTCACTGATGACCGGCCGCTCTACCGTGACGCCTAGCATGTCGCTTTGGAATTGCATAAGGAAGTTGTTTCTCACGGCGCCACCATCGACCCGCAACTTTGTGAGCTGAATGCCGGAATCGTCTTCCATCGCCTGCAGCACATCTTTTGTCTGATAAGCAAGGGATTCGAGCGTTGCCCGGATAAAATGTTCCTTGGATGTCCCCCGCGTCAACCCGAATATCGCGCCTCGAACGTCGCTATCCCAATAGGGCGTGCCCAGACCGACAAAAGCCGGAACGACATACACACCGTCCGTCGACTCCACACGTTGGGCATAAACCTCAGTGTCCTGCGCCATTTTGATCATCCGCAGCCCGTCTCGCAGCCACTGAATCGCAGATCCCGCTACGAAAATACTGCCTTCCAGCGCATACTCCACTTTCCCGTTCAGCCCCCAAGCAATCGTGGTCAAAAGCCCGCTGCGCGAAGGAATCGCATGATTGCCTGTGTTCATCAGCATAAAACAGCCGGTGCCATAGGTGTTCTTAGCCATCCCTTTTTCAAAACATGCCTGCCCGAACAAGGCCGCCTGCTGATCACCCGCCGCACCTGCAATCGGGATCGCCGAGCCGAACAAGAGATTTTCCTGCGTATATCCATACACTTCCGAAGAAGAACGCACCTCTGGCAGCATGGAAGCCGGGATGTCCAGATAACCTAACAGCTCTTTATCCCACTTCAGCTCATGGATATTGTAGAGCAGCGTTCGCGAAGCGTTGGAATAGTCCGTCACATGCGCCTTGCCGCCGGTTAGCTTCCAAATCAGCCAAGTGTCCATCGTGCCAAACAGTAAATCGCCACGCTCCGCCTTCTCTTTTGCACCATCCACGTGGTCCAAAATCCATTTGATCTTGGTGCCTGAGAAGTAAGCGTCTATTAAAAGCCCTGTGCGCTCGCGAAAAATATCGTTAAGCCCTTGCGCCTTGAGCGCTTCGCAAATATCTGCTGTCTGGCGAGACTGCCATACGATGGCATGATACACCGGCATTCCCGTATGCCGATCCCAGACAACCGCCGTTTCACGTTGATTCGTGATGCCAATGCCTGCAATCTCCGCTGCCTGAATGCCGGTTTCCGACAAAACCGCCGCTATGACACCTTGAATCGATAGCCATATTTCATTCGCATCATGCTCTACCCAGCCCGGCTTCGGAAAATGCTGCTTAAATTCCTGCTGGGACGTGTGCACGATGCTCCCTTTTTGATTAAATAGAATCGCTCTGGAACTTGTCGTTCCCTGATCCAGCGAAAGAATATAGGAAGAGGCTTCTGCCATTGTTCTACCTCCAAAAGTTAGGATCGTTGATGATACTGCTGCCACAGCTCTGTGTTCGACGTCGTGACGGCTGTCGCCCCAGCTCCTAAAGCCTGCTCCACATCGCCTACAGAACGAATGAGTCCTCCTGCAAAAATAGGAATACCCGAACGTTCCTTCACTTCCTTAATAATGTGCGGAATAATGCCAGGAAGGACCTCGATGTAATCTGGCTGCGTTCGTTCCAGAAGCGTATAGCTCTTTTCGAGTGCGCTGCTGTCCAGAAGAAAAAGGCGCTGAATGGCGATGAGCCCATTCTGTTTCGTTTTCGTGATGACCGTTCCCCGTGTAGAAATGATCCCGGCAGGACGAATGCTTTGGCATAGAAATTCAGCCGCATACTCGTCATTTTTGAGCCCTTCAATCAAATCCGCGTGCAGCAGCAGCTTCTTGCCGTTTGCCCGTCCCAGATCAACGATGCTTTTCAGCTGTCCAATATGGCTGTCCAGCAGCACAATATACGTATAAGAGGATTTCAGCAGCTTCTCTAAATCCTTCATTTTGCGAATCGCCGGTAAAATCCGTTGCTCCTGCAAAGACAAGCTCATCATCTCCGTTCACTCGTTCCTGTGCACGCCCCTGGGGGATGACAACAAAAAAACTCACCAAAAGATATGCCCATTCCTATGAAAATGGCAATCCTTTGTGAGTCTCCTGTTCTCCGTCACATGTTATTAACTTACTTCCCATTGTACTGACACCTGCCCCACCTGTCAATGAGAACAGCCGCCCATTCTAAGTCATGTTGATAACGCTTTGCGCACGGCTAAAATGTATTTGGATTGATCGAGCGGATTCACGCCTCGCCGCTTCCGCTCGGCATGCACATCCGGCGGACTCGGCTGGTAGCCTCCGAACGACGAAGTGATAACCCCTCTGCCTCCGGACATCGCACTAAGCTTCACCGGATAGTCCAGAGAGGTGGCAACGGGCAGTCGGCCTTCTACGACAAACCGATCGCCGCTCAGCTGCGGCGGGTCAAAACTCGCCCGCATTTGCACCAAATCGCTCAGCACCTTGCCTCCGTAAGCCTCTGGAACGGTAATGCGAACTTGCAGCATCGGCTCAAGCAGCGTAGTCCCTGTTTGCACCAAACCCTGCATGAGACCCATCGGTGTCGCAACAGCAAAATCAAGCGGATGCGTATGCCATACATGATGTTCGCCCTCCACGAGCGTTACCTTGAGATCGGTAACTTCCCAACCGAATAGCCCTTGTTGCAGCGCTTCCGGTACCCGGCGCTCCACTTCGCTCTGGTACTGCGCCAGCAATTGATCGGCGCGTACCTGCGACGAATACACGAGTCCGCTGCCCGGCGCCCCGGGCTCGATGCGGAAGCGCAGTATGGCCCAGCACGGCTTGGGCATTGTATAAGCAATGAAGCCTTCACCTGCCTGAGAAGGCGTTTCTTTGTAGATCACGGAAGGCTGATCGAACCTTGCTTGCAGCCCGAATCGCGAAGCCAGCAGACTGGTCAGAATCTCAAGCTGGATGGCGCCCATCACCTTCACATGCAGCTCACGTTCCTCCTGCAGCCACTGGAGATCAAGCAGAGGATCCTCGTCCGTAAGCTCCTGCAGCGCTGCGACGAGCGCAGGATACTGCGCGTCGCTCTCCGCATGCACCTGCACGGTCAACAGCGGCACGGCAAGCCGTGGAGCCGGCGGTACCGCATCTGGCCGGCCCAGCACGTCGCCGATCCGCACCTGCGTCAAGCCGCAGACAGCTGCGATGTCGCCGGCCGCGACATAACCGATATCTTCGGCGCGGCGGCCGTCGATTTTGCGAATCTGGGTTACCTTCTCTTCCACGCCCCGCGTGGCATTGAGCACGGTGTCCCGGTTGCGGATCGCCCCCTCGTAGAGGCGGACGTACGCCATTCTCCCCATGGTCTTGTCCCGCTCGACCTTGAACACCACGGCCGATAGCGGCTGCTCCGCGCTGCCGCTAGGCCCGGGCAAATAATCGAGGATGGCTTCCATCAACTCCTCGATCCCTAACCCTTTGCTCGATGCTCCGACAAGCAAAGGAAAGGCCCGCCCCTGCCGCGCATAGCGCTGCAGGGCTGCTTTTACTTCGCGTGCCGGGATGGGCACGCCTTCGATGTAGCTCGTGAGCAGCTGCTCATCGAGCTCGGAGAGCTTTTCGACCGCTGCTGCGAGGTCGAAACCGGGCGCGCCGGACGCGCCCTCGATCAGCACGTTCTCCGCGCCGCGGAACGTGTCTTCGACGCCGAGCGGTGCATAGATCGGCACCGCCATGCCCGTGAGCTGCTTCTCTATGTCGCGCAGCACTCTGTCCGCGTCCGCGCCTACGCGGTCCATTTTATTCACATAGAGCAGGGTTGGAATTTTAAGCGATTGCAGCGCATGCCAAATCATCTCAGTCTGCGACTGCACCCCTTCAACGGCAGAAACAATCAAAATCGCGCCATCCATCACGCGCAGAGAACGCTCCACCTCGGATAGGAAGTCTACATGTCCAGGAGTGTCTACCAGATTAATAGAAGTTTCTTTCCATGTAAAAGTGGTTGTTGCACTGCGCACCGAAATGCCGCGCTCTCGTTCCACGTCCATAGAATCTGTTTGCGCGGTGCCGCTATCTACACTGCCTAGGGCGCGAATTCGCCCGCTATGATAAAGCAAATGTTCCGTTGTTGTCGTTTTGCCCGCGTCCACGTGAGCGAAAATGCCCACATTTCTTCGCGGAATAGCTTGATCCTTGCCCATTTCGTCGGTCATTGAAGTGCTCTGCTCCTTCTATTTACCAGCCTTTGTCTCCCTATTATACTTGAAGAATGGACACCTACGTACATTTACCCGTTAAACTTTTGAGGAGGTAAGCGGCTATGTTGGATATCGATCCCTCTAACTCTAATGAACAAGATTCACCCGTCTCTTCGCGTACAACGATTCTGCTGCATAAGGAACATCCTGCTATCCTGACGCTTTCTGAAGCTGACCATCGTTTAGCCTGCCTTATTCGCCTTGTTGGCGAGCTGACTTTGACAACAAGTGCCTCCCCCTTCGAATCGCTGGCGATGTCAATTATCTCCCAGCAGCTATCGACCAAAGCGGCAGCTACCATCAAAGCCAGAGTGAAAGGGATCGTTCCCGAATTCACTCCGGAGCTTGTGCTCGCCACGGATGAGACTGCCATTCGGCAGTGCGGAGTCTCTTTTCCCAAGATCCGCTATATTCGCGATCTTAGCATGAAAGTCATAGCCGGAGATCTGCGATTGGACGCCTTGCATGTGCTGGATAACGAGGAGCTCTTGAAGCAGCTTACAAGTGTCAAAGGCATTGGAATTTGGACAGCAGAAATGTTCATGATTTTTGCTTTGGGTCGGCAGGATATCATGTCCGTCGGTGATGCCGGTCTCCAGCGCGCTGCCCGCTGGCTGCACCAATTGGAGGAGCGCAAGGATGGCAACTACTTGGGGCAAATCGCCCCGGCATGGTCCCCGTACCGGAGCTTCGCCTCGCTTTATTTATGGCGTGCCGTCGATATGGGCTTCGTTGACTCCGGGCTTCCGGTGGAAGTCTGTCTGGACTCGTCGATGATTGCCGAGGAGACGTGAGGTAGCAGCAGATCCGCTTCATTGGACAACTTCCAATGAAAACACCAATAATGAACCCCAATTGCACATTTGGTTGGACATAATCCAATGAGACTGCAATATCCGGTGCTATAGAAGCTTGATTAA
Organism: Paenibacillus sp. WC2504; assembly: GCF_052682475.1. Classification (NCBI taxonomy): domain Bacteria; kingdom Bacillati; phylum Bacillota; class Bacilli; order Caryophanales; family Paenibacillaceae; genus Paenibacillus; species Paenibacillus sp. WC2504. The sequence goes on along the minus strand of NZ_JBQZFH010000001.1, from coordinate 299,092 downwards.
CTGACTTCATTGGATTTCATCCAATAGAATCACAAATCAAGCCTTCATGCCACTGTATTCGTTGGATTTGGTCCAATGAACACAACTAACAGCAAAGCCTGACGGATCAATTTTTCCGTCAGGCTTCATTATGTCACTTGCTATGTTGCACTTTCTGCAGTAAACCATCAAGACTCCGCCGTCCGAAGTCCCCTTAGATACGTCTTAAGCAGCCGCCTCAAACTCTCATCGCGTTCGAGTCCCATGCGGAAACCATTCCTGTGCTCAAGCGACGCGAAGCCATGCACCATACTCCGAAAGCCGCGCACCACATGCAGCGCATCCTCCTCACTGAGTCCATACGGTTCAAGAATCCGCAGTAAAAAAAACACAACCTCGTTGCCAGCCTCCTTCAACTCCGGATCTTCATAATCAGGCAAGATGGAGATAGCCTCATACAGACCCGGATGTTTCCGGGCAAAATCCACGTAAGCAAAACCTACAGCTAACAAAGCATCATCTTTCGCTTTTCCAATTACCGCATCGACCATGGCGGCTTTGATGAGCATTAGTCCACGCCGGGAAAGCTGCGTCCGCAGGTCTGGCAAACCTTTAATATGATTATAAAGCGATGGCGTTTTTACGTTTAATTTGGCTGCTAATGCTGCTAATGTCAGACCTTCTACCCCCTGTGTATCTGCCATTTCTATTGCTGCTTGCAGCACGTTTTCTGCGTCTAGTCCTTGTCGTTGCGCCATAGATGTCCCGTCCCTTTTATCTAAATGTTTGCCGCTGTCATCTGAAATTTCTGAGCTGCCTCCGCAATGGCGCGGTCGATCACCGCAAGCGGCTGTTCAATCATTACACCGTGCCCGACTGCAAGAAGACTTGGAGACAGTTGTCTCAATTTGCGCGCGCTCTCCAGCGACACTTCTTTGTTCCATGTAGCCATCGCCGGGAATGGAAACCAGAACTTCATCAAACCGGAAACCGCCACCCCACCGCGAACTTGAAAAGCGTCACCGGCAATCAATGCACGGCTGCGCACATCCAGGAAGGCCATCGATCCCGGCGTATGCCCTGGAGCCGAAATGGCTTGGAGCGAGCCTACGTAGTCGCCATCTTTTAACAACACATCCGGCTTCGTCTGCACCGACTTCGGAACGTCTCCTTTGATCGGTAAATTCGGCTCACCGGCCTCCAGTTCCTTGCTGCCCGCCAGCAGCTTGGCATCTCTTCGCGAAATATACACCTTCGCCTGCGGCAGGACTTTTTTCAAACCATCCAATGCGCCAATATGATCGCCATGTGCGTGCGTAAGTACGATGCGTGTAATTGGTTTCCCGATGCTCTCTGCGGCCTGAAGAATACCTTTCACACTGAATGGCAAAGCCGCATCAACCAGCGTCAATTCATTCTCTTCCTCCACCAAATAACAATTTACCGGAAAAAATCTCGGCATAAAAGACACCTGATACAAAAAACCTATTTTCGTTACCTTCATTTTGAACGCCTCCCGTTTATTATCTATATAAGTATAATAACTAATGTCATTAGTTTTGTAAAGCTGTCTTTGGCCTAAATCTCATTTATTTTTCTGTTATGATAAAATAACAGTTATCGCACTACCTAATCATGTAAAAAAGTGAGGATTTCCAATGAACACTGAAACTTTAGAGCTTTTTCGTACATTGACCGAACTCCAGGCAGCTCCTGGATTTGAACGAGACATCCGCAAGTTTGTCCGCGGTGAAATGGAGAAATACACCAACGAGTTCGTCCAAGATGGCCTCGGAAGCCTATTCGGCATCCTGCGCGGCGACGAGGGCGGTCCGAAAATCATGGTTGCCGGTCATTTCGACGAGGTTGGCTTCCTGGTTAGCGGCATCACCGAGCACGGCACCATCAAATTCCAGCCCCTCGGCGGCTGGTTCAGTCAAGTGCTTCCCGCCCAGCGCGTGCAGATCATGACCGAGCAAGGGCCGATCATCGGCGTGATCGGCTCGGTGCCCGTGCACTTGCTGGACGAGGCAGCACGCAGCAAGCCCGCAGACATCAAGACGATGTACATTGACATCGGCGCAGAAGATAAAGCCGATGCCCTCGCCATCGGCATCAAGCTCGGGCAGCAGATTGTTCCCATCTGCCCGTTCACACCCCTGGCCAATCCGAAGCGGATTATGGCCAAAGCTTGGGACAATCGCTACGGCGTAGGCCTGGCGATTGAACTGCTGAAGGAGCTTTACGGCGGGCCGAAGCTCCCGAATGTCCTGTACGCCGGCGCTACCGTACAGGAAGAAGTTGGCGTGCGCGGCGGACGCACGGCGGCGAATCTTATCCAGCCGGACTTGTTCTACGCGCTGGATGCCAGTGCCGCCGGGGATATGACCGGCGACCGCAATGCTTTTGGGCAGCTGGGGCGCGGAGCGCTGCTGCGCATTTTCGACCCTACGATGATCACGCATCGCGGCATGGTCGAGTTCATTCTGGATACGGCGGAGACGCACAAGATCCCGTATCAATATTTTATTTCGGCCGGCGGTACGGATGCCGGACTGGTGCACGTGCAAGGTACCGGCATTCCTTCTGCCGTGATCGGTGTCTGCGCGCGTTATATTCATACTTCCGCGTCGATTCTTCACGTGGATGACTATGCCGCAGCGAAAGAACTGCTCATCAAGCTCGTGCAAGCGAGCGACCGTACAACGTTAAACACGATCCATGCGCAAGCGTAATTCGTGGCTTCTGACGCTCTACCCGCCTTTCGGCGGGTTTTTTTATACAAATGTAGAACTCATGTTCCAATATATGGTATAATTAGCAGAATCATAGGATCATAGAAAGAAGGCCCGTAATGACGTATATCATTCGAGAAGCAAACCCCCAAGATACAAAAGAAATCAGCAATTTTGTTTCCAAGCGGACAGGCAAGATGATTTCCCCTCTGCACATTGAAAATAGGTTACATTTTATGCGTAATAATCCCGATGAATCCCTCTATGTGTACGAAGAAGAGAACCAAATACTTGGCACTCTAGGGTTTCGTATTCGTCAAGCGGATGATGCCGTTGTGAAGTTTAGCGAAGTCTCCGTGATATCAATTGAAGAAACAGACAGCAGCCAAGCAGCAGCCGATAAGCTAAAAAGCTATGCAGAGCAGCTGGCCCAAGAGCACGCTTGCTCCGGGATGTGGTGGATCACAGGTTCGGAGAACCATGGGGATAGCCGGAAAGCGCAGCAACCGCTTGGTTTTCATGAAACCGGATATCGATTCGTCAAAAGATTCCTCTAAAAAGGTCCGCGAATTGACTACGAAACTTTGAGGAGTGATTATTATGTCAACAGGCTTCAACACAGGAGCCTTTCCTAATCAGGGCAGTGTAGACCTTTTTATGGTTATTTTTACAATTATGGCGGTGCTTATTGGCGGCTTTATTTTATTTGCCATTATCAAAGGATTTATCACGTGGTCTTCCAATAACTCAGCCCCCATCGAAAACCTGACCTGTAGAGTTGTAGCCAAAAGAATGCAGGTTAGCGGAGGGTCCGGGGATTCGAGCGCTAATACGAGCTATTATGCGACCTTTGAATTTGAGGATCGCCAAAGATTAGAATTGCGTGTCGGACGGGATCAGTTCGGCTATATTGTAGAGGGAGATCAGGGAACACTGACTTACCAAGGAACCAGATTCAAAGGATTTTCTCGCCATTTATCTTTTCAAGCTTAAGAGTGTTCGATATCCGCAAATAATATATTTACAAATCCTTTACAAAACTAAGCAATTCGAAGAAAATCAAAGAAAACACGAAAATACTCGGCGATAATCTCTTTTTAGCAAATATTCTGAATATTTACAATATTATAATAATGAACTATAGTTGGTATAGGCTCACTTGAAGGACAAGCCTTACAGCTGGTAAGGACCCCTAAGAGTAGCTAGGATATTCTCAACTTAGGAAGGGGATAGTCCAATGGACAAGGTTAGCGAAACATGCCCACTTTTCCTTCAAACGACGGAAGAAAAGGTGCGGGAACGAGTTACGTTCAACGGGCATGTGGGAATCCAGAAGCGGTAAATGTGAACATGCGTTTATTCGAGGAAAGGATCCGTAATCGTCTATCGTCGTAATTTCAACGGAAGTTGGTTTGATTGGAGTGTGTGTAGGGACAATTGAATACGATGTATGAAACTTAGAGACCTCCGGTTATCAGTGATAAGCGGAGGTCTCTATTTGTGCTCCTTCTAAGACTCTTGCAACGAGAAGCGAACGATAAACGTCGTCTTTTTCTCCGGTTTACTTTCTACGGATATCGTACCTGCATGCATATCAATGATCTTTTTCACAATCGAGAGTCCTAATCCGTTGCCCCCGGAGGTTCGATTTCTCGATTTATCCGCCTTGTAGAAACGCTCAAAGATATGAGGCAAATCTTCCTCAGAAATATTAGCTCCATTATTGGAGATTCGAATAATAACTTCTTTTCGGGTGCTCTCAACATGGACACCTATTGTGCCGCCAACAGGGGTGAATTTGACCGCATTATGAATTAAATTCGTCCACACCTGACTCAATAAATCTTCATCGGCCAATATCGTAACGGGTTCCAGATCAATATCCATTTCGATTTTTTTCTCTATCCATTGCGGTTCACAGGCAAGAATATGATTGCGGATCTGCTTATCCAACCGGTAACTTTTCGGTTCAAAAGGGTGATGCTGTGACTCTAACGACGATAATTTGAGCAAGTTATCACTTAGCTTGGAGAGGCGTGTGCTTTCGGCTTCAATAATTTCCAAATAATGCCTGCGTTCCTCTGGCGTGATGCTCTCGTTCTGGAGCGCCCGTGAGAAGCCGCTGATGGAAGTGAGCGGGGATTGAATTTCATGCGACACGTTAGAGATGAATTCCTGCCTCATTTTCTCCAATTGACCCAGCTCTACCGCCATGTTGTTAATGGAATCAACCAGCTCTACAAAGGGGCCATTGTGCGGATTATTATCAACAGACACATTGAAGTCCCCTCTGGACATACTTTGGATCGCCGCAATCATGGTTTTAAAAAATTTCATCTGCTCGCTGCGAAAGAACCTGCCCAAGCAAGTCATGGTGACGCCCCACAGAAACATGCCGCTGATACAGTTAATAAGCTGAACGATGACTTCGCTTGGGCGCTTATCAATATGGGTGTAAATCCACTCTGTACCGTAAAAAGCAGCGAGCCAGTACAAAATGATAAGCAGAAAAAAGCCTACAGCGAACAATGTGCCACGTACACGTTGTCCACGACTTCTGGGGTCCTTTCTCCGCACTTTCTTGTTCATGACTGCAGTACCTCCATCCGGTAGCCTAGGCCCCGAATCGTTGCAATGCGAAAAGCGTGCCGATCTTCCGGGAACCGTTCGCGCAGCCGATTGATATGCACATCGATGGTTCGCTCGTTGCCTTCATAATCGAAACCCCAGATTTGCTCGATCAGTTGGTCGCGCGAAAATGTTTTTCCCGGGTAACTCGCCAGCTTGTAGAGCAGCTCAAATTCTTTGAGCGGCAGTGTCAAGCTCTCGGAGCCAACGGTTACCTCGTAGGTTTTTTTGTTCATGCTGAGGTCGCCGACCTGAACCGTTTGGGACGAAGCAATTTTATAGCGCTTCAGCAGGGCTTTGACCCTCATCGCAAGCTCGACAGGCTCGAAGGGCTTAACGAGATAGTCATCGGTACCCAGCTCAAAACCTTTGACCTTCTGCGAGGTCTCGCCTTTGGCGGTGAGCATGAGCAGCGGGATATCATAATGCTCCCGCAGCTCCTTGCAGAGCTCCCATCCGTCCATATTCGGCATCATGATATCCATAATGACCATGTCGACTTGGACGGTTTCCAGCAGTTTGAGCGCTTCCGCGCCGTCGGAAGCTTCAACCACCTCGAAGCCTTCGTTCAGCATAAAGACGCGGACCAGCTCACGAATATAAGGATCATCATCTACGATCAGGATTGGAGCCATTTTATATCCAACCTCGCTTCATGTTAGGTCTAATTTTCACTTATTTTAGCATAAAGCACTTTTATAAACTGAATTTAAACCAATGAAGGTCTATTACTATGTAAGGGCTTTTTTTGGAAAAAAAAGTGTGATACATTTTGGAGAAAGTATGTTTTGGGGGGACCTCACCGTATGATAACGAACGCGTATACCGAGTTTGCCATGCTTCAAAGCACTGAAGCCGAAGCTGCTTATCAGCAAGAGGTATGTGCGGAGGGTTATGCCGGCTTTCGCCGCCTGCTGGACGGCTTAACCGAGGCTATTAAAGCTGCCGCAGATGCGGACATCCCTAGCCTGGAGCAGGCACTCGCAAAAGCTGGCCGCCTCTTTCCGGAGCCGGTGCAATTCAGCCCGTCGTGGGAACGCATTTGGGCCGAGCTGGGGGCTACCTTAGCAGCGAAAAAGCACGTCCTGACGACCATATCACCGCCGGAACGCACGGGAGAATGGCAGGTTATTATGGATAACCCGCAGGTAGTCCAAGAGGTCGTGTGCTACCCCGGCCTGGACTTCCATGACGCGGCGTACTTATACGCCTATTTCCGTCCCCAACTGGAAAAATCGGAATATATCCGCCTTCAGAAGATTCAAACCGTCATTCAAGAGCTTGGTCACTAAGATCCAGCCTATCAACGTTATGATCTGAAACAAATAAAGCCCGTTATCGGGCTTTCCTGGTTCTAACAGCAAAGCGTCAATTTATGATTTCAGCTTCGATTTCATCCACTCGCACCAGTGCAGGTCTGCCTCTACTTTGAGCATAGCTTTTTTTACGAGAACATAATTAGCGAACATAGGGTCATGAAACTCTAATTCCTCAAGCGGCTTCGCACTTTGTCCTTTGACCTTCTCCAAGGTCTCCATAAACCGCTCTTGCTTCCCTTTATAATAACTCGCGCGCTCAAGCAGCATTTTCAGGGCTTCTTCTTTGTTTACAAGGCCAATGCAGTATACTTTCAACGCAAATTCATCACGAGTCACCGGTGGGTCTGTAGGCAGCCCAATCCACTCCTGAAGTGCTTGTAATCCGACTTCTGTTAATGAATATACTTTTTTATCCGGCTTATCTGACTGCATAACGTGTACAAATTCAACATACCCCTTCTGCTCTAGCTGAGCAAGGAGTGGGTATATTTGACTATGCTTTGCTGGCCAAAACGGCTGAATATGCTGCATAAGCTCATAGCCCGTTCGAGAATCTTTAGATAGCAGGCTGAGCAATCCATAGGAAAGGGTATTCATAGGAACTCCTTGTTATGTCATAATTGACATATGTCATCTTTGGTAGTATGATGATTTTCATTCAAATTATAGAGAATCCGGCGAGTAAGATCAATGGAGTGTGGAGGTATCAAGTGAGTAAGGATGATTTACAGCAAGTTCGTTTCTGGCCGATTATGATTGCCATCTTCTTCGGATCTTTCGTTTCGATCTTAAGTATGAGCACAATTAACATTGCTATACCGATTTTGAGTGAACATTTCCATGCTGATTTGAGTAAAATCCAATGGACCATCACCGGATTTATGCTGGCGAGTGGTACAATTGCTCCTATTACCGGTTACTTAGGTGAGCGATTCAGTTATAAGCGATTGTATGCTTTAGCTCTTGTGGGCTTTACTGTCTTTTCATTACTATGTGCAATTGCTTGGGATGCTTCTTCCCTCATTGCTTTCCGTATTATCCAAGGGGCTTTCAGCGGGCTCATCATGCCGGCGACGATGACAATCGTGTATCAGGTCATTCCTCGCGACAAGCAGCCTATTGCGATTTCCCTATGGTCGTTATCCGCTATGATGGCTCCTGCCATCGGGCCGACTTTGAGCGGCTGGCTTCTGCAGAATTGGAGCTGGCACTGGTTATTCCTTCTTAATGTACCTGTTGGACTTATTGCTATTTTTCTCGTTATCAAGCTAATTCCCTTCTACCGTCTTTCTGTGCCAAAAAGGTTCGATGCGATCGGTTTAATCACCGTCGTCCTTGGAAGTCTCTCTTTGCTCGTTGCTTTCTCTCAAGGTCATGCTTGGGGTTGGACATCAGGTCGCGTCATCGGATTATTCGCAGGAGGTATCTTAATGCTTGGCCTCTTCATCTGGAGGGAGCTGAAAGCCGATTCTCCTTTGCTGAACGTACGTGTCTTGGCTAATGCGCGCTACTCTTTGACACTTATCATTTCTAGTATTGTTACCATCAGCTTATACTCGGGAACTTTCCTGACACCTATTTTTCTGCAAAATATTCAGCATGTAACGCCACTCGATACTGGCTTAATCCTGCTCCCGGCTTCCCTGGCGATGGCGCTCTGTATGCCGCTTGTAGGTAAACTATATAGCATTTTGGGTCCGCGCATTCTTCTGTTTGTCGGAATTTCCTTGACTGCGGTAGGCACATTAACACTTAGCTGGTTAAGTGTCGACGTTTCCCGCGGTTATATCTTATTTTGGATGATCGTACGTAACGTGGGGATCGCTTTTGCGACGATGCCAGCCAGCAACGCCGGTATGGAGCAAATTCCGCGCACGCTGTCCGGTCATGCAACATCCATGAGCAACTGGGTGCGCAACGTTTTTGGTTCTTTCGCTATCGCACTGTTCACTTCTGTTCTAGCGTCACAAACCGCAATTCATTCCCAAGACCTCGCAACCAGCGGGATCACGGATAAAGCCGTTATCGGCATGCAGTCTTTCACAATGAGCGTGAACGATGTGTATCTACTGGCTACGTTCATCGTGTTAGTTGCACTGCCTCTCAGCTTGTTCGTCGGCAAACGTCCTATCGAGAAAGAATCGCCTGCTGCGATTGCAGCAGTGATTAGCCCTAAAGCGGCTAAATAATTAATGAAAAGTCCTTACCTTTGCTGTGTGTCACACAGTAAGGTGGGGACTTTTTGTCGTGAGAGGGCTTTTTAGGACTTCTCAGCTGCGTACTTGATCACTTCCGGTGCTGAGAGAGCCTTTTTGGCTTTGTTGGCTCTTGGATGTGGGGCTACGTTGTACTTTATGCAACGATTTGGTGGATTTTATGCACTGCAGCCACTCTTCATTGTATAAAATACAATGATTTCGCCAAAATGGGCTTCAAAACCACCTTGTATGAAGCAAATCGTTGTATTAATTGCAATATAGCATGCTCTAGCAGCAATATTAGGCGTATTTGATTGTATTAAGTGCAATCAAGCGATGGCACGCATTTGCACATTCGCTAGAACAGGAACGAGCAGCCTGCACTTATGAATCAACTGATTTCATATCGATGGATCAGCTCCGATTCATTTTAACTTGTTTAACTTCCCTTTCTCGCACCATTCCCTCTAAATAAGCACATTTGCTGCGTCTTTGTCACTTGGAGTAGCTATTCCTGCATCGGTTGCACAGCACGGATTCACAATTACTTGCTTAACTCCCTCTTCTCGCACCAGCCAATACAAAAAAGCCTTCAGCCAAGGAAAACTCCTTAGACTGAAGGCTTCTCTTATTAACCCAGCACCACGCGGTCATCCGACAGCTTGTTGCCGCTGATGTTTTCGAACTCACCGAGCAGCTGCTCCACTGTGAGGTCCTTTTTCCGCTCCTCGCTCACATCGAGGATGATGCGGCCCTTGTCCATCATGATCAGACGGTTGCCTAGACGAATCGCCTGCTCCATGTTATGCGTGACCATCAGCGTGGTCAGCTTCATTTCGCGCACGATTTCCTCGGTCAATCGTGTAATCAGCTCCGCCCGCGCAGGGTCGAGCGCGGCGGTATGCTCATCCAGCAGCAGAATCTGCGGCTGGGTGAAGGTCGCCATCAGCAAGCTGAGGGCTTGGCGCTCTCCGCCGGAGAGCAGACCCACCTTCGCGCGCAGGCGGTTCTCCAAGCCGATGCCCAGGCGCTGCAGCTGTTCCAGGAACAACGCGCGTCTCCGCGCGTTGGTGCCGAAGCTAAGCCCGCGCTTCTTGCCGCGGGTATACGCCATGGCCAGATTCTCCTCGATGGTCATTCGAGGAGCGGTCCCCGCCATGGGATCTTGAAAGACGCGGCCGATCCAGCGGCTGCGCTCATACTCGGGCAGGTGGTGGATCGTCTCACCGCTGATCGCCACCTCGCCGGCATCCGGCGTCATCACGCCGGAGATGATGTTCATCAGCGTCGATTTGCCGGCGCCGTTACTGCCGATGACCGTGACGAAGTCGCCGGGCTTCAGGGTTAAATTAATGCCGATCAGCGCGATTTTCTCATCAGCTGAACCAGGGTTAAATAACTTGGAAACATTCGAAAGCTTCAGCATCAGCGTCCACCTCCCTTATTCATTTGAACGGCGTGGGCGATGAGCTCAGCGGAGCGCCGTTTGGCGGTTGCTTTTTGCCGGATAGACCGCTGCACGGATGGCAGCACCAGGGCGATGATAACGATAATTGCAGTAATCAATTTTAAATCAGAAGCATTGAGCCACTCCACGCGCAGTGCCAAAGCGACCACGATACGGTACACAATGGAGCCAAGAACAGCCGCAAGTGTCGCTCGGAACACGCTCTGGGAACCAAAGATCGCTTCCCCGATAATGACCGACGCCAAACCAATAACAATCATCCCGATGCCCATGGAAATATCGGCGAATCCGGATTGCTGAGCAATCATGGCACCGGAAAGCGCTACTAATCCATTAGATAAGCTGACACCAAGAATTGTGGTATTGTCTGTATTTGCCCCAAAACTGCGAATCATGCGGGCATTATCGCCCGTTGCACGCAGAGACAGTCCCAAATCAGTATGCAGAAACCCGTCCATCAGCAATTTAAACAAAATCACAACAATGAATCCCACCGCAATCGGAGAGATGGACGTGAACATGGTATCTGCACCAAGCAGTGAAATGTTCGGTTTGCCCATAATCCGCATATTAATCGAATACAAGGCAATCATCATCAAAATACCGGACAAAAGCCCGTTAATTTTCCCCTTCGTATGAAGCAATCCCGTACAAGCCCCGGCAGCTAGTCCCCCTGCAAAAGCAGCCAAACAAGCGAGCAGCGGAGAATATCCGTGTGAAATCATAATCGCCGCAATCGCGCCACCCGTCGTGAAACTCCCGTCCACGGTCAAGTCAGGGAAATCGAGAATGCGAAAAGTGATGTAGACACCAAGTGCCATCAGGGCATAAAGAAGGCCCAGTTCGACAGCACCGCTCATGGAATCCATCATGTTGAAACAACCTCCTAGTTTAAAATAAACAATGCCTAACCTCAGGTCAGACGAGAGAAAAAAAGAGATGAACGAAAGTGACGTCCACCCCTTTTGTATCCCAAACCAAACCTTACTGGATAATGTTTTTCTCTTTGTCTTTTACAGCATTTTTCATAGCATCCGTTACTTCAACGCCTTGCGCCTTAGCTGCTTTCAGGTTCAAGATCAGATCGAGCTTATCAGGAACAGTTACTTTCATGTCCGCTGTTTTCTTCCCATTTTTCAAAATATCAACAGCCATTTGACCAACTTGATAACCATGATCGTAGTATTTGAAGCCAACCGTTGCAAATGCTCCTTTTTCCACGGTATCGCGGTCACTGGAGAAGAACGGAATGTGCTTTTCGTTAGCAATTTGAATGATGCCATCTACACCACTAACAACGGTGTTGTCGAGTGTAATCAAAAATGCGTCTGCGCGTCCAACTAGGGATTGAGCAGCTTGTTTTACTTCGGATGTATTCGTTACTGGCGCTTTTATGAGTTTGATGTTGTTTTTCGCCAAAGCTTGCTCAGCATTTTTCGCCATGATCACGGCGTTCGGCTCACCTTCGTTGATAACAAGACCGACTGTTTTCACTTTAGGCATGTTAGCCGCAACGAAATCCATCAATTGTGCGACCGCCATTGGGTTCGTGTCCGATGCTCCGGAAACCGTACCGCCTGGTTTGTCTACATTTGTTACGATTTTAGCTGCAACCGGGTCCGTAACAGCCGCAAATAGAACCGGAGCTTTCTTCACTTGCTGTACAACCGCTTGAGCGGATGGTGTTGCGATACCTAGCACCAGGTCATTGTCTCCGGAAGCAATTTTTTGCGCGATGGATAAATTGTTCGTTTGATCCCCTTGCGCATTGTTGTAGTCAACCTTCAGGTTCGTGCCTTCTACGATTCCAGCGTCTTTAAGCGCTGCCAAAAAGCCCTGACGAGTTGCATCCAAAGATGGATGTTCCACGATTTGCGAAATCGCGATTTTGTACGTCTTTGCCGCAGCTGCCGTTGCTGCTGGAGCTGTTGATGCGCCGCCTGCTGCAGGCGTTGTCTCTGTTTTTTGACCACAACCGGCTACTACCATAAGAGCTGCTGATAATACAAGTGATGCAAGTGCTTTCTTTTTCAACCTAATTACCCCTCTCTTTTTTCCCTTTTGGTTGACTTGAACCCATTGCCCGCTCACCACTTTAACGCTTTTGCTCGGCAAAGTATGTAGGCGCTGTTTGGCATCCAAGCTGTGATTCTAATTTACCATAGTTTAATTGGCTCGCGTGTTTCCGTCAATCGTTTTATCCATTCTGTTAATATATGGACGAGATTACTGCTGATTTTGGCGATAAAAGTCGTGAAGCAGCTCATCCATAACCCGATTTGTCCGCGCGGCCGTCTGTCCTGTACTTGGGCTTTTCCCCACACCTCTAAGCTCATCCACTACCATCCCGATTAAAGGCTGTTGCACATGGGCCGGATTCGGAATCGTAAACTCCTGCACTTGACCGTCCGCTGTCTCCAAACGAAGATCCCCGCCAAATGTTGAAAAAATGACTTTGCCGAGACTTCCGACAATCTCGTTCACATCGCTGCGCTCGAAGCTGTTAAAGCTCCAAATCCCCGTCCCCATCACGCCTGATTCAAACGCATACGCCGTTGTCACGATATCTTCGACTTGCAGTTGACCGCTCTGATTGCGAGCAAAACCTTTGACCTCGCCAATCGGCCCTAGCAAATAGTCCAAAATATCCAGCGTATGACTGGCTAAATCGACGAAAAGCCCGCCTCCGGAAAGCTCAGGCTGCAACCGCCACGGCAGATCCTGACCCTGGTCTTCTCTGAGCATTTGTAGATAAGTCGTATGGACGAACCGGATTTCCCCTAGAACACCGCTATCCAGCAGTTCTTTAATTTGAATAAACTTTGGCAAACCCCGGCGATAATAAGCAACAAAAAGAGGTACCCCAGCCACTTCACACGCGTCGATCATCTCCAGACACTCCCCGTGATTCCTAGCCATGGGCTTTTCCACATAAACCGGCTTCCCTGCTTTAGCCGCCATCAACGTATATTCATGATGAAAACCAGGCGGCGTGGCGACATATATGGCATTGACATCCGGATCATGAATAAGCGCATTCGCGTCATCATACCATTTAGCAACGCCGTGTCTTCTCGCGTAATCTTCCGCTAACGCGCCATTGCGCCGCATGACGGCCACAAGTTCAGAACCCGCCACCTTTTGGAGGGCCGGCCCGCTTTTAATTTCGGTCACATCTCCACAACCAATAATTCCCCAACGCACTTTATCCATTAATGCGTATCCCTCCAGATCATCATTTGAATGCTACTTTACTTATTCGACAACAGCACTCTTCCTCCTTTTGTATAGTGGCACACTATTTCCCATCAAAATTGGCACTATATTTAGCCCATTTCCCTTGTTACAATACCGTTAAATTTAAAGAAGCAGGTGAAAAGCAACATGTACATCCCTTCCTATTTTAATATAAAAGATGACGAACTCATGTACACGGTTATCGAACAAAATGGCTTTGCGACCCTGGTTTCCCAGCATGACGGCCACCCGATGGCAACCCACTTGCCGCTTACTCTTGATCGCACCAACAAATGCTTGTATGGACATGTTGCTCGTCCGAATCCACAGTGGAGAGATCTTCAGCAGCAGGAGGTTCTGGTCATCTTTCAAGGGCCGCACAGCTACATCTCCCCCTCCTGGTACGAAACCAGCGATTCCGTTCCGACATGGAATTACGTGGCTGTTCACGTATACGGGCAAGCCGAGCTCATCGACGATGAGGATGAAGTGATGTCCTCCATGAAGAGCTTGATTGAAAAATATGAGGAGCCCGATAGCCCCTATGATTTAGAATCCGTAGACTCCGCCTACTTGTCCGGATTAAGCAAAGGCATTCAAGGCTTTAAAATCCACATATCGAACATGGAGGGTAAGGCCAAATTAAGCCAAAATCATCCCGTTCAGCGCCAAGAATTCGTCATTCAGAGGTTGGAAGCTCTCAATCGAGAGAATGAACGGAATATCGCTGCTTTGATGAAAAGAAACCTTGAGCTTCTTTAAAATCGAAGATGGGGAACTACGGTCCTCTATTCCGTGTGAATGAACCCGTTTCCTGGGTGAAGGGGAACTACGGCCCTCTATTTCCCCCATTTCAATTGAAATGTAAGGTTTTAGGCCCAAATAAGAGCCTGTGGTTCCGTTCAGACCTGAATCCAGCGGATTTAGCTCAAATAGCGCCCTGTAGTTCCCGCTGAGTTGCCATGCTCTCGTCTGCAACATGCCCTCAACTGCAAAAAGGACTATCTCAATCGCAGATTAATCTGCTTTTGAAACAGTCCTTGTTGTAGACCTACTCTGCAGCCCGCGCTGCAGTTACCCTGTACAATTACCGATGCGAAGGAGCCTCCACGGGAGGCAACGCCTCCTCAGGCACGAAACCTGAATCCGCGGAGAGCTGCTCCTGCAGCTGAAGCTGCTGCGTAGCAAACTCGCGGTACATGTCATGCGACTCCAGCAGTTCCTGATGCGTTCCGCTGCCGGTCACCACGCCTTTGTCCAGGAAGATAATCTGGTCGGCATCCACCACCGTCGATAAGCGGTGCGCGATGACCAGCGTCGTCCTTCCCTGCATCAGATTTTGCAGCGCCTGCTGCACCACAACCTCGGACTTGCTGTCCAAACTGGATGTCGCTTCGTCCAGCATCAAAATCTTCGGATCGCGCAGCAAAGCTCGCGCAATCGCAATCCGCTGCCGCTGTCCGCCAGACAGCTTGATGCCGCGCTCGCCGACTTCCGTTTCATACTGTTGCGGCAGTTCCTCAATAAACGTATCCGCATAGGCCATCTGCGAAGCCCGCTTCAACTCTTCCAGCGTCACTTCACGCTGCAAGCCATAACAAATATTATCCCGGATCGTGCCCGCAATCAGTGGACTCTCTTGTGAAACATAGCCGATCTGGCTGCGCCAGGAAACAAGCGAGAACTGATCGATCGGATCGGACCCTAAGGTAACCGAGCCCTTCTGCGGCGTATAGAACCTCTCGAGCAGGGAGAATGTCGTCGTCTTCCCGCTTCCGCTCGGTCCTACGATGGCGGTCACTTTGCCAGCTTCCATCGTGAAGCTGACATTTTTCAGGACAGACTCCCCTTCTTTGTAGCCATAGGTCACTTGATCGAAATGAATCGACTGTGAAGCATTCGCTACGGGCACTCCTGCATGCGGGTTTTCTTCTTCATAATCCAACACTTTGAGGATGGTATCCGTTGCTCCCATCGCTTTTTGCGCCTGATTGAAAAACTGTGTGATCTGCGTAATCGGCATCACAATTTGGAATAAATAGAGCATGAACGCAACTAATTGACCTGCGGTTATCGCGCCTGAGGCCACTCGCATACCGCCATAACCGAACAGAACAACAAACAACATCAGCATAACAAATGTTACAAGCGGCGCCATTAATGCTTGAATCTTACCTTCGCGAAGTCCAAATTTAAAAAGCCTTTGAATCCCTGAGCTGCCTTCCTGGTACTCTACAGGTTCGGCATTCGCTGCCTTCACCAAGCGGATCTCGGATAGGACACGATTGAGCACAGAAGTGAAACTTGCTGTCTCAGCCTGCATGCCCTTGGAGATTTTGAACATTTGCCGTCCCAGTGGAAAAAGGATGAGGAAAGCTATCGGGAATACACTGAACATGATAAGCGTCATTTTCCAATCCATATACAAGAGCACCGCAATAGAACCAATTATTGAAATAATACCTGTCACGAACCCTGACATATGCTCGGCGATTAGCCCTTTAATCACAGCCGTATCATTGGTCATCCGGGAAATCGTATCCCCCGTCTGATTGTTATCGTAATAACGAACCGGCAGCACGAGGAGCTTTTTCCATAGTCGCTCACGAATGCCGGCCACTACGCTTTGACCCGCGTGATTCAATAAATAAACCGAGACGCCGGAGGCAACCGCCGAACCGACAAAAGCGATCGCCATGCCACTAATCTGCATCCAATTCAAGTTGTCGAGCGAAAAGCTGTCGACCACATTTTTCGTAAATAGCGGTATCACAAGTCCTGCCAATGTTGAAATAATGCTTAATCCTAATGCTATGCCTAGAAGAAGCTTGGGTGGATTCGCCTGCATGATCAAGCGGATGAATCCCCGCCAATTGCTTGCGCTCTGTGGCGCTTCTTTCCTTGTAACTGCCATGTATCTCTACTCCTTTACCCAATCGAATATACATCCGTCATCTGAATGATTCTTTGCTTTCCAGTATCTCTTTGCAAAATGAATCATACACCTGTATTTTAAACGGAATATAAACGGGAACGAATCGGTCCGTGGACGTAGAGGGGCTCAACTCAAGCCTTATGCCTCCGTAGAAATCTGCCAAATCACACCGAACGGGTCTTCAAGGCGACCGAACATCGTACCCCAAAACATGCGCTCAAAGGGCATGATCACATGGCCACCCTGGGATAACGCTTCAAAAATACGTCTCGCCTCCTCTTCACCTTTAAATTCCAACGTCAAATCTAACCCCTTGCCTCTATCTACCGATTCCGTACCTGCATCCGCCATGAAAAAGCGTAAGCCCAGCGCTTGAAGCTCCAAATGAAGCACGCGATCCTTCATAGACTCATCGGCCCCCGGCATATCTGCGAACGTACGCAGGCTGACGACTTCGCCCCCAAACGCTTTTACATAAAAGTCCGACTGCTCTCTTGCATTTCTGCTATAAAAATAAGGTGTTAATGTTGCCATAATCATTCCTCCTATTATGGTGTTGATCCAACTAGAATCGGCTCTGCGCCTTCGTCCTTCTAATTTTGTTTTTTGCTGTTTCTTTCTATACAATATAGGGGTAAGACTACATATAGATGATCTCGAGGAGGTAATTCGATGAATACATTTACTTATTATAATCCAACCACGCTGCATTTCGGACAGGGGACACTCGAGAAATTAACTGCTGAGGTACCCAAATACGGTAAGAACGTGCTGCTCGTATATGGCGGTGGAAGCATTAAACTGAACGGCATTTACACCCAAGTTGTTCACCTGCTGAAAGGCATCGATGCTTCAATTTTCGAGCTGAGCGGTGTTGAGCCTAACCCAAGACTTACAACCGTCCACCGCGGTGTGGAAATGTGCCGCACTCAGAACATCGACCTAATCCTCGCTGTAGGTGGAGGCAGCGTAATCGACTGTGCCAAAGCGATTGCCGTCGGCGCCAAATATGAGGGCAACTTCTGGGATATCGTTACGCGTAAAGCATCCGCAACGGGGGCGCTGCCACTAGGCACCGTACTGACGATTGCCGCAACGGGCTCGGAAATGAACTCCGGCTCTGTGATTACAAATTGGGAGACCAAAGAGAAGCTCGGTTGGGGCAGCCCCTTCTCCTTCCCGAAATTTTCAATCCTGGATCCTGCCCACACAACTTCCTTGCCTGAAAATCAAACCGTATATGGTATGGTTGATATCATGTCACACGTCTTTGAGCAATATTTCCATCATGTCGATAATACACTTCTTCAAGATGGCTTTTGTGAAACGATTCTTCGCACCGTGATCGATACGGCGCCTCGCTTGCTGCAGGATCTCACGGATCTGGAGAATCGTGCGACGATTCTGTACAGCGGCACGATGGCGCTGAACGGGACGCTTAGCATGGGAGTTCGCGGCGACTGGGCGACGCACAATCTCGAGCATGCGGTGTCAGCCGTTCATGATATCCCGCACGGCGGAGGTCTTGCCATCCTATTCCCGAACTGGATGAGCTACACGCTGGATGCCAATGTAGCGCGGTACAAGCAGTTCGCGCAGCGCGTCTTTGGCGTTACAACCACCGGTAAAACGGACCGCCAAGTAGCCGAGGAAGGTATCGCGGAGCTTCGCGGGTTCCTTAACTCCATCGGCGCGCCAAGTCGCCTGGCGGATTACGACATCGACGATTCCACGATCGAGCTGATGGCTGACAAAGCCATGGTGTACGGCGATTTCGGGAACTTCAAGAAGTTGACGCGCGAAGATGTCGTTAACATTTACCGGATGTCCTTATAAAAAAAGAGCTATCCTTGAGCAGATTCTTTTGCTTGAGGATAGCCTTTTTTTATGGGCAAACCGCCGGATCACCTATTCCTTTTGTAGTTCCCATCCTACCGCAGCACCGTATAATCACGCCACTCCTCCGGCAGCAATCGCTGATACAGCGGCTGCAGGTACCGGTCGTCAATCAGCAGCAGCACGCCGTGATCCGTTTCGGAGCGGATGAGCCGACCGCCTGCCTGCTGAACTTTGTTCATGCCGGGGAAAACGTAGGCGTATTCGTAGCCGTTTTTGCCTGTGTCTTCGAGGTAGGCCTTGATCAGATTGCGCTCAGGCCCGAGCTGCGGCAGCCCTACACCAACAACCGCCACGCCGGTCAGCCGCTCGCCGACCAAATCGATGCCCTCCGAGAAGATGCCGCCCATCACGGCAAAGCCTACCAGCGTCCCATCACGTCCCGCTTGAAACTCGGCCAAGTACTGCTCCCGCTCCTCTTCCGGCATCTGAACCGTCTGAACCAGGACGCGCAGCTGACTATCCTCTCCCTGCTCACCTACAAGATCCGTAAAAGCCTCATAGACACTGCTCATATACGCATACGAGGGGAAAAACACGAAATAGTTGCCAGAACGACGGGTCACCATCTGATAAATCGAACGGGCAATCGCCTCCCGGCTTCGTTCGCGATCCTGATACCGGGTCGACAGCGGCTGGACGAAAACCTCCAGCTGTTCCTTGGCAAAAGGCGAAGGCACGCTCACGGAGTAATCCTCCTCGCCCGCTCCCAGCGTGTCCATGAAAAAGGACAGCGGCGAAAGGGTCGCCGAGAAGAACACATGCGAGCGATAGCCTTTCCCCATCTGCCGGAGCAGATGGGAGGGATCCAGGCAGAAGAGCTTCACACTGACTTCGTTACGATCAGACGTGAACAATGTCATATAGCGTTCATCGTACAGCTTGGCTATACGGACGAAATTGTGGGCTGCGAAGTAAGTCTCCAGGAGCAGCGGGCTCGCAGGGCTTCCACCGCTTGCAGCCAGCTCCTTTTCAGCGCTTGCAAGGAAACCATCGAGCAGCGCCAAGAGATCCTCCGGCAGCTCCGGTTCTACCAGCATCTGGCGGTCTCCGATTCTTTTGCGAAGCGTAATGAAATATTGGTTGATGGCCTTAGCCGCATCGTGCAAATCCGCGCGAACGCCTTTGAACTCCCGCTGCAGCGCAAGAAACCCAGATTTGGAGAGCGTGCTGCTGTACATCTCGCGCGCCCGGTCAATCAAATTGTGCGCTTCATCCACAAGCAAAGTCGTGTACCGCCTCTGCTCCTCGAACAGCCTTTTTAAATTGACGCGCGGGTCAAAAATGTAATTGTAATCGCAAATGACCGCATCCGCGGCATAAGCGACATCAAGGGAAAACTCAAAGGGACAAACACGATGCTTCCGAGCATACGACTCAATGACCGTGCGCGTCATAATCGTCTCCGATTGAAGAAGATCGAGCACAGCGCCGTTAATTCGGTCGTAATAACCATCGGCGAATTCGCAGTGCTCCTTGGTGCAGCGGACTTCGTCCTTCAGACACACCTTCTCCTTCGCCGTGATGGTCACGACATGAAGCTGAAGACCATGTGCCTGAAGCAGGCCATACGCTTCCTCTGCTGCCGTGCGGGTGATGGTCTTTGCCGTCAAATAAAAAATCCGCTGCAGCAGCCCCTCGCCAATCGCTTTCACCGACGGAAACAAGGTCGACATTGTCTTCCCGATACCGGTCGGTGCTTTGGCGAACAGCTTGCGCCCTTCGCTGATCGTTTTGTACACCGCTCCTGCCAGTTTCCGCTGGCCTTCGCGATACGCTGGAAATGGAAATGCCAGCTCCTTGATGCTGCGATTCCTTCGCTGCTCATGCTCATAAATCGCCTGTGCATAGGGGTAATACCGCTCTACCACGTCATGCACGAACACTTCTAACTCACTGAACGAAGCTTCCTTCACGAATCGGCGCGTATCTTCCGTCTCCACCTGCATATAAGTAAGTTGAACCCGCATATGATGAAGCCCGCGATCTTTGGCTACCATATAGGCATAGCACATCGCTTGCGCCCAATGCACGGGGTACGAGTCTTCTTGGATCTCATTTATGTCCGAGGAGGTAGACTTGATCTCATCCACCGTCACTGGGCCGCCGTCCGCATCTTGAAGAAGACCGTCGCACCGCCCGTCAATCACGAATAGGAGCTCCCGGCAAGCAATTTCAGCGGAAACATACACTTCATGCTGATCCGTTTCGCCATATTGTTTCTGCAATTTTTGGTGTGCCTTCGTACCTTCAACCAGCGCAGTGCTTGTCCGAAAACCGGACTCAATACTCCCCCTGCGAAACACATATTCAACCAGAGAGCGCACGGAAATGTTGATCGTTTCAGCCATTCGTCCTTCTCCGTTCCAGAACATTTGTTCTTTGATTGTAGCATGTGGACGGACCAAATATCTACTTTTTCAGGAAGGGAGCCCCATGTTCTATTTCAGTAAGATTTTTCTTAAACTGCTGCGAATGAACAACAAGTTCATCTATAGTCTGGCCTTTCTTTTCATCCTTCTATCTGCGATCAGTGCTTATATGCTGGAAAAAGAAACCTTTGGCAGCGTCTTCAACGGACTTTGGTGGGTAATGACGACCGTGACCACCACTGGGTATGGAGATTATGCGCCAAAAACCGTGGCCGGCAAGTGCCTCGGCATCTTTTTGTATATTTTCGGAATTGGTCTCATCTCCGTCACAATCAGCAAAGTCGTTGATTCATTATTCATATACAGACAGCGAAAGGAAGCGGGCAAATTGAGATATCAAGGCGAACAGCATTTCGTGATCATTGATTGGAGCAAACATGCGGAGCTGGCGATTCAAGAAATTTTGAACACCGATACATCCACTGAGGTCGTGCTCATCGATACTCTCGAGAAAACGCCGATTGTACATAACAGAGTTCATTATATAAGAGGCAATCCTACACATATGGAAACTTTGGAGATGGCGAATATGGAAAAAGCCCGCTCCGTCTTCATCTTTGCCAATGAGATCACGGAAGATCAGGCGATGCTGCGCGATCCCTCCTTTGTGGACGGCAAAACACTGCTGGTCGCCACAACCATCGAGCGCAATTACCGCAACGTCCACTCCATCGTCGAGATTAAAAACAGCGAAAATATGCAAAATTTCCAGCATGTTAATGTGAATGAATTTATCCTCGGCTCCGAGACGATTTCGCAGCTTGCCGTTCGCTCGGCGTTCTCACCGGGATCATCACGGATTGTGTCCCAGCTCTTGACCAGACAGTCCAGCAGCAACCTTCAGGTGCTTGGTAAAAGAAGCTCTTGGCGCACATACCGCGACGCCTTTGAGCAGCTGCTCCTTGAGGGGGCGACACTGATTTCGGACCGTGATCAACTGAATATCAATCAGAAGTTAGATCAGCTCATTCCCGAGGATGCGCAGCTTTTCGTCATCTGTGACGCGGAAACCTACGAGCGTCTCTCCACGCTAAAATAAAACAAATAGGACACCAACCTCTCCGCATAGCGAAGAATGGTGTCCTTTATTCTTATGTTCAACCCTTCGGCTTAGCCTGTGCTGGCTGAACCCAACGAAACGGTGTCGTATTCCAAAATAAATCCGGATTCACCTGTACATTATGCGCCCAAAATGTAAAGTGCAAATGCGGCCCTGTCGAGAACCCGGTCGTGCCGACAAGCCCGATAATGTCGCCCTGCTTCACCCGGTCACCTGTTTTCACCTGCAGCTCGGAGAGATGCGCGTACTGCGAAAAAAGCCCCATCCCATGATCGAGATAAATGGAATTTCCGGTCAAATACAGGCTCTCGGCCAGCGCAACGATCCCGTCATTAGTCGCTTTGATCGGCGTACCTTCCTTTGCGGCCAGATCAACCGCCATATGAGCGCTATCGTACTTCCCGTTCACGTAACGGGTGTACCCATATGGCGTCGTCAAAATCCCCTCGATGGGCTTCACGAACGGCCCGCTGAACAGAAATTCCGGCTCGGACTTGCTTCGCGCCAGATCGATTTTCTTCTGATCGGCGTTGATACGCGCCGTATCCTGCTTCATGCTCTCCATCTCAGACGTGACCTTGAGATACTGCGTCTCAAACTTCTTCGCCACGATGGTGAGGGTCTGATCGCCGATCGGATATTTGCCGGGCTTCGCACTCATCGAAATCGGCAAATACGTGAAATACCCCGCTCCATATGGTTGGAGCGTGTACGTTTTGTTCAGCCAGGTAATCGTTCCTGGCTCATCGTGACGCACAAGCACCGCATCTCCGGGCGCCGCGCTCTCAGGCACGAGCTTCCATTTGGCGCTCATGATCCCTTTCGCCGCTTCCTTCGTTGCGTAAAGATCCCTTTCCTTCGCCAGCTGCTGCAAATGGTCCTTCTCCTTGAGGATGGCCTCTTTGACCTCCGCGGTCATGCCATCCACCCAAGATTGCCCGCCGTCTACGGTGATCAGCAGCGGATTCTTCGCATCCTTGCTGCTGGCGGGCAGTGCCCAACCAATACGCGGTGTCAGAAACTGCGTTTGCTTCACCGGTAACGCAGCCCCGCCTAACGTGGCCGTTAACGGGGCAGGAGTAGAACTAACTGAGCCAGCTTCCAAGCTGAGCAGCTCAGCTAGAGTACCGTCGACTGCTGTTTCTGCAGCAGCCACTTCTCCAGCGGCCGGTTGCCACATGCCGCCGCCATCCTCTGTCGCCGCGATCCCATCGGCGTATTTCACCCAGCCATGGTCGAGATCGACCATGCGGAACTCCAATGCCTCTCTAGGTGGAGGCGTGGGCACTGGTGTTGCCGCAGCCGGTACATCCTTCCCGGCTGCCTTCCAAGAAGAGACAGGGCCAAACGGCGATTTGCCGATCACGATGACGACACATGCCGCAAGCACACAAGCGCCTACCAGCAGCGGCCATTGCCGGCGTTTTTTTGATTTCATAGCATCTATTCCTCCCTCGCTTGCGATGGGCTATTTTCTTCCAATACGTGTCCATAATAACATAAAAAACCCGAAGACAGCAGAGTCTCCGGGCTTTTGTTATATTAAATTTGAACGCCTTTTTTGAGCGTTTTCTGATCAATGCTCGTGTTATTAACTAAAGGAAGTAACTTGACGCTTCGAACCATAGTGGACTGACACAAGTGGCAAGTCGGAACGTGATCAAATGTAAAATTATCTCGCATCCAGCCTTTACAACCTTCTTGTTCACAAGACCATATTGTCACATTTTCTAGAGGCATCTCTTCAAAGGACTTTTTTCTGGAATACATGATGGACCTCCTCAGCGTTTTACGTAAGTAAACTTCAATAGCTAAATTGAAAAAAGACTGCCATTACAAAGTAAAGGCAGTCTTTTAAATTATATTACAGTTTTACAACGTTTTCTGCTTGTGGTCCGCGGTTGCCTTGAACAACGCTGAACTCAACTTGTTGACCTTCATCCAAAGTTTTGAAACCTTCGCCTTGGATAGCGGAGAAGTGAACGAATACATCGTTGCCGCCTTCAACTTCGATGAAACCGAAACCTTTTTCTGCGTTAAACCATTTTACTGTACCAGTAGCCATGAGAAATACCTCCAAAAATTATTAACATGTTTTTTATTCTTCAAAGAGAAAAAATTCACACATTGCAAAAGGTTCACTAACAAAAATGAAAACCCTTTACAATATGTGAATTCAGGTTCTTTTTGTCGATTGGATTCATCATAACATATCACATTTGAAAACGCAAACTATTTCCAATTCTTACATGCTAATGAAATCGCTTACCCGACCCTGCTGATGATTAAAGAAGATGAGCGTCCCCAACTTTAGTCTAGGTAGATACTTGGTCCCCGGACCGTTTGCCGCTTCAAGCAGCGACTCTATACTGAAGCTATCGTAAACACTTAGGAGGGGCTTCATTTTGTACAACATAAGTATTGGAACTATTCTGGCAGCTTCGCTGCTATTCGTGATATGCACCTGGATCGGGAGCGTGAAAGCTTCTCGACTGCTCTATAGCCGCACCATTGAACGCATGCATCGCAAAACGCGCAAGCTGTTGTTCTGGGCCTGGTTCCCAATCATTCCGGCCGCCGCTATTCTAGGGCCTATCGCTTGGATGCAGCAGACCATGCTCACTACCTTTTGGATCGATCACGTGTTCATCCAAGCACCGCTGATCCTTTTGCCGCTTCTAACCATCTGGTTCGTAGCCGCGCCTAAACTGCTCAAGCTGCGCTCGATCACCAAACAAGCACTTGGAGACACGGAGCAGGCAGCGCCTGTTGATTCAACAGCACATTTGAGAGCAGCCGCTCCAGGCCTCATCATTCCTTTTCAGATGACAGCGCTCGCCGCATTAACTTCCTTTTACTTCGCACTAGTTCCGCCTGTTCCGTTCAAATGGCTTGATATATCCATACCGTTGGCTGTCTTCGTGCTGGCAACGGCAGGACTTTGGTGGAGGCATCAGTTCCGTTACAGGGGGGTAAGTAAGATGGAAGCTTATACGGCCCCGGCCTTTTGGAAAAGAGGCTTGGCTATGCTCACTGTACTCGCCGTGCTGGGAGCATCAGGTTATTATCTTTTTAACTATGCCTTGGACAAAAGTGAGCTGCCTCCCGAAATCGATATGGCAAGCGGGACGTACGATTACGGCGGTGTGATGCCGGCCGATATGAGTCAGCATAATCACCAAAGCAGAATGGCTGCAATGACCAGTAATTCAGGCAAAATGATCTCTGTCGCCGACCTGGCGGGTCCGCGCGAGGGGATACCTGATCGCCATTTTACACTAACCGCTCAGAAAAAGACTGTCACGCTCAGCTCCAGCAAAACCGTCGATGCCTGGACGTACAACGGGCAAATTCCGGGTCCCGAGCTTCGCATGAAAGAGGGAGAGTTGATCGAGGTTACACTCATTAACCAAGATATTGAGCAGGGCGTTACGGCGCATTGGCATGGTCTGGATGTGCCGAATGCCGAAGATGGCGTTGCGGGGGCCACGCAAAATGCGGTCATGCCGGGTGAAACGTATACGTACCGCTTTCGCGCCGAGCAGGTCGGCACGTTCTGGTATCACTCTCATCAGGACTCGCGCGAAGCCGTCAGCATGGGACTCTTCGGGGCTTTGATCGTGGAGCCGAAAACGGAACCTTTTCAGCCTGTAAAAGACATTACCGTGATGACGCATCGTTGGAAAGGGGCTTCGATTGCCGTTGGCGCCTCGGATCAACTCGAACGCATGGCGATCGCTCCAGGAACGCCTGTCCGAATGCGGCTGATTAACACGGACGATTGGGTGAATCAAAACTATACACTCGTTGGCACCCACTTTGAGGTGGCGGCTATTGATGGAACAGAACTGAATAAGCCCGATGTGTTAACGAATACCCACGTAGTTGTTCCTACAGGTGGACGGTATGATATCACGTTCATCATGCCTGAGCGCCCGGTCTACTTAAATGTAGGAGGGAATCGGAGCGGAGGCATCCTTATGTCTTCCGATGGCAGTGGCGACGTCCCTGAGATTCCGCCTACCGTAGCCTTCGATCCTCTTACCTATGGTAACCCCGCGGCAACCGCTTTTGATGCGAGCAGCCGCTTCGATAGAGAATTTACGTTAATTCTGGACAACAAGCTCGGCATTTTTAACCGTAACTTTGATTTTCTCTACACTTTGAATGGAGAAGTATTTCCCAATGCGCCTATGTTTATGGTGAAGGAAGGGGATCTCGTTAAAACAACCTTCATTAACCGAGGAAATGTCGACCACCCGATGCATCTGCACGGACATCACGTGCTTGTCCTTTCGCGCAATGGCAAGCCCGCAACCGGCAGCCCTTGGTGGTCCGATACGCTGAACGTGCTGCCGGGAGAGACGTATGAGGTCGCCTTTGTAGCCAATAATCCGGGATTATGGATGGATCACTGCCACAATCTTGTGCATGCCGCCGCAGGCATGTCAATGCACCTCATGTATGAAGGCGTGAAGACCCCTTATGCCGTGGGCAGCGGAACACAAAATCATCCCGAGTAAAAAGAGGGAGGGGATGTAGGGTTCGTGTTAGCATTCATAACATTTCGTTGACAAAAAGCCGATGCCCGTTTACGCTAGAGAAAAGCAGGAACTACACGAACTGAATAATCTCTTTCGTATAACCTTAATAATCGGATTAAGGGTCTCTACTTAGAAACCGTAAATTTCTAGCTACGAAGAATGTGCGCATTTGCATATTTTTCGTGGCTAGTTTTTTTATGTTCCTGACGTCATACAATAAACAGAAGTAGGAGGTTTATGCCCATGGCGACGATTCTTATTAAACAGGCAGAAATAGTAACAATGAACCGCGACGGGGATATTTTCGTTGGAGATCTGCTCATTGAAGACGACAGAATTAAGGCAATTGGACCTGATCTGGATGTGGACCCCGCACAAGTGGATAAGGTGATAGAAGCAAAGAACCGGACGGTCATTCCAGGCTTCGTGCAGACTCATATTCATTTGTGCCAAACGTTGTTCCGAGGCAAAGGGGACGATTTGGAGCTGATGGATTGGCTGAAACAGCGGATTTGGCCGCTGGAAGCCTCCCACGACGAGGAATCCATCTATTATTCTGCCTTGCTCGGCATCGGCGAGTTGATTCAAAGCGGTACAACGACCATCGTAGATATGGAGACGGTGCATCATACCGACTTCGCCTTCCAAGCCATCGCATCGAGCGGGATCCGCGCTTTGTCCGGCAAAGTGATGATGGACAAGGGCGATGAGGTGCCATTCCCTTTGCAAGAAAAAACATCCGAATCGCTCCAGCAAAGCGTCGATTTGCTCGAAAAATGGAATGGCCACGACGGCGGCCGCATTCAGTACGCGTTCTCGCCGCGATTCGTCATCTCTTGCACGGAAGAGCTGCTGCGTGAAGTACGCAGCTTATCCGAGCAGTACCAAGTGAAAGTGCATACGCACGCATCCGAGAATCTGGGCGAGATCGAGATTGTGCAGGCCGAGACCGGCATGCGCAATGTCGTGTATCTCGACCATCTGGGCTTAGCGAATGAGCGCCTCATTCTGGCGCACTGTATTTGGCTGGATGATGAGGAGAAGCGCATCATCCATGAGCGTGGCGTCCACGTGAGCCACTGCCCGGGCTCAAACTTGAAGCTTGCTTCGGGTATTGCCGAGACGCCCGACATGCTGAAGCTCGACATCTCCGTCTCGCTTGGCGCTGATGGCGCACCATGCAACAACAATCTCGACATGTTCAACGAGATGCGGTTGGCTGCGCTCATCCAGAAGCCCGTGCACGGACCGACGGCGATGAACGCGCAGACGGTCTTCCGCATGGCGACCATCGGCGGCGCCCGTGCGGTCGGTATGGAAAAAGAGATCGGCAGCCTCGAGGTCGGCAAAAAAGCCGACTTGGCGATCCTCGATCTCATCAATTTCCACACGTATCCGTCCTTCGACGTGGATCCGATCTCGCGCATCGTGTACTCCGCAACACGCGCGGATGTGGAGACAACGATCATTAACGGTCGGATCGTTATGGAAAACCGCATCATGCGGACGATCGACAAGGACATTGTCCTGCCTGAGGCAAACCGCTCGATCCAGCGGCTGCTGAAGCGCGCTAATCTGCGCTAACGAGAAAAAGCCATCCTTCCACCGTATTCGTATGCGGTGGGGGCTGGCTTTTTCGCCATGCTTCACTGTTATCGGATTATTATCGCGGACGATGCACGACGCGTCTGCGAGAAAGTGTAAAAAGTACAGCAAACCTTTGCGTTTTAGCCTACTTTAGAAGTGTTCGTGCATTTTGTACATCAAAAACATTAGAGATTACCTAGAATGGGGTAATTATTCTAAATTTGATGTACTTTTTGCATGATTTGACTCCCCGAGGCTATAAGCCTCATTTATTTAATGTACTTTTTGCATGTTTTGATGTGACTAGCCATTACTCATCACGCTCATCACTATTTACCCCAAAGCAGCCTCCCAGCCTCTAGCTTCGAAAGCTTCGTAACATCACGATTTGCGTCCTTCTTCAGAATAGCTTCCTTCTGCGTTTTGGTAGCTGGTTCATTCTGAAGGATCGCATCTAAATTATCATAAGCCACTTTCTTGATCAGTGCAGGATCTCCGATAGCATCCATGACACGATACATCGCCTCGATGGCAGCATCCTCGCTTGCAAGTCCGAAGCCGGAGTCAGTGCTGAGCATAAACTTGTCAGGGAACTGCTTCATAACAGGCAGAAAATCCTCGATCCGGTTCGAACTTTCCAAATTAAGCACGGTAAACCCAGCAAAAAAATCCATATAGATGTTATCATGCTTTTCTAATAATTGTTTGATATTCTCAGATGAATTGTAGGCATTCGCATGACCGAAAATGAAGGTTGTCTTGGGATGTGCAGCCAAGGCTTCCTCCAATTTATCAATCACGAAGCCATTCGGTGGATCGATATGGAGTAGAATCGGCGCTTGATACTCCGCACACAACTCATAAATTTGCGGTAGAAAGCCGTCCATAGGATCCTTAGCCTTCCATTCAACTTTCGATACAACGGGAGAATTATACGAAGCGGCAGCAATTTCACCTAGTCCAAAATAGACTTGTTCCAGATTATTCCTCACGACCTCCAAACTAGATGGATCATGAAGATCAAAGCCTGAGAAATAAGGCACAAAGAAATCCGGCTTTTCTATATAGGCATCCCAGGCATAGGCATCGGTTCGAATCGCGCTTGATTCCGATACATCCCCGAAAAGAACAACGCGATCCATCGCATCCCGCTTCCACATATTTTGCATGCTTATGTACTTCGAATCACTCGCATCATGGTTATGCGCATCCGAAAGCGGTATAGAGCCATACTGCTGAAGAAGATTGTTGAAACTTTTTTTCGCAAGCGTGGGTGGTGTACTCTCAACAGGTGTTGCCGCGGTTGTTGCTGCCAGGGAGGTTACAATCGCTGTCGGGTTGCTTGTCCTTTCCCTGAAATTAAGCGAGCTTAAGCCCCAAATCCCGGTTCCAATACAAACGCAAACGCTTACACCAACTAGCATACTTGACCTTTTTTTAGACATCTTAGACACTCCGCTCCTTTAGCCAATCCCCTAAATACTCACCGCCTAAATTATACCATTATTTTCATTTTGTATAGAGAAAAACCGTCAAGATGACCCTCTTAGCGGACTTATTGTTCTCTAAAACTCACCTGAGACTAAAGTACAAGTTTCCGATTCCCTTCGTCGACCATATACTATTGCATTCATTAAATACAGGGAAGGGGGGACTCCAATGGTCCACTTCTCAAAACCCCTTATACAAACTAAGGTCCAAGTTAAGATTAAACAAACCCATAACCCGCAAGTTATCAAAATTGTGCCCGTGGCTGGCCAAGTGGGTGATATTCGCGTTAATTCGTCTACAAGCCGCGTCTATTATGTCTTTGACGAGAATCTGGTAGGCGTACTGGACGGTAACACGAATAAAGTGATCGGCAGTGTGCAGACGGGAGATGGCGCTACATTTCTGGCTGTGAACACGCGTACCAACCGAATTTATTCAACAAACTTCCGAGCTGCTAACGTCACTGTTATTGATGGAAAAACGAACAAGGCCATCACCAACGTACCTGTCGGCGAGCGCCCTTTTGGTATTGCTGTTGATCGAATAAGAAATCGCATATATGTCGCTAATACGAGTGGAACGATAAGCGTCATCGACGGCGGCACCAACCGTGTCCTGAAAACCATAAGAGTCGGCGGATCACCGGCCCTTATCGCTATGGATAAACGAACTAATCGGGTCTATGTAACAAATGTAATGAAAGACTCTGTTCATGTTATCAACGGCTCTACGTTGAGCGTAATTAAAACGATTAAAGTAGGCAAAAATCCGATTATTACTCCGGGTATCATCCCTCAGACGAATCGGATTTATGTAGCTAATAATCTAAGCCGGTTTGCCTCTGTGATATCAGGTGCAACGCTCGGTAAAAGCACGCCCATTCAACTCGGAAAACTCCAAAGCGAGCTTGCCGTAAACGACCTAACGAATCGCATCTATCTGGCAAGCGCTCAGCAAGAGGGGAAAGGCAAACTGTTCGTGGTTAGCGGGCTAACAAATACGATTGCGGCAACCTTACCCATTCCCACGTTCTCTTCACTCCTCGTCAACCCGTTGACGAACCGTTATTATGTCGGAGATACGGACACCCGAGATTTGTTCGTGTACAGCGGACTAACGAATCGGCTGCTGGTCAAGCTGCGAACGGGGCAGTCAGCAGGGAACATGGCTTTGAATAAGCGAAGCAACCGGATTTATGTCGGCAATGAAAACTCGATCACCGTTGTTCAAGATCATAAATAATAAATAAGCCCCAAAACCCACAGAAGGTGGGCTTGGAGGCTTGTTTGTTTTGTGAAGCAAACGCTAGCCTGTGTCAACGATAAGACTCCCAGAAATAGTTGCCACTTTTTTCACTCTACATTTTAAAAATTTAAAATTCAAAATATTAAAACTTTAATATTCATTATATGATTTCCGTCTAAAAACAAGCGTTCATATAAATCTACTTTTCATTGTAATCCGTTCCCTATATTATCACGCAGCCGTTAAAGAGGTGGCAATTATAGGGCTTATATCCGTAAAATTTCTAGATCAAAATTAAAAACACAGCAAGAAACACAATCTCCATCCCATTGGGATTAAGCGGATAATCTTGCTTCATCAGGCCCTCCCAAGTTATCTAAATTATCATACAATACTGATATTTTATAAGTAATACATATATATAAGTAAATTTTAATCACCAACAAAAAAATAGTCAGAAAAATAAATCTATTATTTTAAGGTAGGTAGCAATGTAAAACTACCAAAAAAATAGCTAAAATGCATGAAATTCGCACAAAAAAACAGGGCAAAAAGAGGGAGGGTCATAAGCAATTGATGCCGCAAGCTGACCAAAAAGCTGAATTGCACTGTTGTGTGAAGTGATAGATAAGGAAAACCTTCATATAGACAAGCCATGGCCGAGAAAGCCTACAACCATGTTGTATGTTTTACCAGTGTTCGATTGTGAATGAAGTGTGTTCATTACTCTCATGTTTCAGAGGGCTGTTAGCTTTTATACTAAACATAAAGATGTTCTGACATGAAAGGCGGTTATTCCCGATGAAAGCTGAAACGAGTATCTCTCCACAAAGAGTTCATTCCCGAAAAATAACATCATCCTTCACTTTGAAAGGCCGCTGGGAGTCGCCGTTTGCGGGGTATCTGTTTATTTCCCCTTGGCTCCTTGGGTTTCTGCTGCTGACACTTTGGCCGATGATCCAATCGATGTATTATTCCTTCACCAAATATACGCTGCTTGATGCTCCGGAATGGATTGGTTTGCGTAATTATGAGCGAATTTTTGCAGACGACGAGATTTTTCGACAGTCTTTGAAAATAACGATTCTGTTTGTCGTATTATCCGTTCCAATTAAGCTGTTTAGCGCGCTTATGGTGGCCATGATGCTCAACAAGAAAATTAAAGGGATTTCGGTATATCGCACATTCATCTATCTGCCTTCTCTGATTGGAAGCAGCATTGCGGTAGCTATCCTTTGGCAAAATATTTTCGGCATGGACGGCTTTATTAATAAATTTCTTGGCATGCTCGGCATAAACGGCACCAGCTGGATCAGCAACCCCAAGACAGCTTTAGGAACATTGATCATCCTTGTCGCTTGGCAGTTCGGTTCATCCATGGTGATTTTCCTTGCCGGCCTTAAACAAATTCCCACCGAATTATATGAGGCATCATCCGTTGACGGCGCTTCGAAAGTAAGACAGTTTGTCAGTATTACCCTGCCTATGCTGTCCCCTGTTCTGCTGTTTAACCTTGTGCTGCAAACCATCGGTTCTTTCCAGATGTTCACGCAAGCCTTCATCATTACAAAAGGCGGCCCAATTAACTCGACTTATATGTACGCTTTGTACCTCTATGATCGCGCCTTTTCCCGATATGAGATGGGTTACGCCTCGGCGCTGGCCTGGATACTTCTTGTGGTCATCGCTGTTGTGACCGCAATCATTTTCGCCTCGTCCCGCTACTGGGTATTCTACGAAACAGAAGGAGCGAAAGGTAAATGAGAAACCCACTGATTTCATCTCGAACGTTAAGAACTCATTCCTTATTGGCTATATTCAGCTTAATCATGATCTATCCTATGCTGTGGTGGTTCGGAGCGGCTTTCAAATCCAATGCCGAAATGAGCTCTCCTTCTCTTCTGCCAAATGAGTGGTTGTGGAGCAACTTCAGCGAAGGCTGGGTCGCCATTCCTAAATTTACGTTTACCCATTTCTATATCAATACCTTTGAGTTAATTGCCGGAGTGCTTATTACGTCTGTCATTTCCTGCAGTTTGGTCGCGTTCGGCTTCGCCCGGATGGATTTTCCGCTAAAGAACTTCTGGTTTGCCATCCTGATGGTTACGCTGATGCTGCCAAGCCAAGTTACTTTGGTGCCTCAGTACATCATGTTTAACACTTGGGGATGGGTGAATACGTACTTGCCCTTCTATGTGCCGCACGCCTTAGCTGGAGGGATTGGCGGTCCCTTCTTCATCTTCCTGCTGGTGCAGTTCATCCGCGGCATTCCGCGTGAGCTCGACGAGTCGGCCAAGATGGACGGCTGTAACTGGTTCGGTATCTACTGGCGAATTGTGCTTCCTCTTACAAAGCCAGCGCTCGTCACAGTCGCCATTTATTGCTTCCTTTGGAACTGGGACGACTTCTTCGGACACTTGCTTTATATTAACTCGGTTAGCAAATACACCGTCGGGCTTGCTTTGAAGCTGTTCGTGGACAGCCAGTCGGCACTGCCTTGGGGACAATTGCTGGCGATGTCGCTGCTATCCATCATCCCTTCGCTCATCA
Source organism: Paenibacillus sp. WC2504 (assembly GCF_052682475.1). NCBI lineage: Bacteria > Bacillati > Bacillota > Bacilli > Caryophanales > Paenibacillaceae > Paenibacillus > Paenibacillus sp. WC2504. Next base: position 265,788 of record NZ_JBQZFH010000001.1, on the reverse strand, counting down.
TCTTTTTTATGGCGCAGCGCCATTTTGTTGACGGCATTGCCTCAGGTGCTGTGAAAGGCTAAAATGAAATAAATATGAAAAAGGTTGTGCATTTGGCAGCCTTTTTCCAGTTTAATAGCATCTTATGAGGGGGATCAGCCTTGTTTACAATGTTCAAGCGTGTCCGCATCGGCCGGCTGTTCTTTGGCAGTTTCGCTGCCTTCATCGCCGTGCTGCTGCTCGTCACCTCATGGATAAGCTACAGCCTCACTTCGCGCGAGCTGGCCAGCAATACCGCTAATTATCAGCAGGATCTATTAAATGAATTAAATAAACGTCTGGTCATTCAGCTAAACTCGATAGAGCAAATGTCGCTAGCCGCTTCCAGAAACATCGATATTATCGGATACGATCCACTCGAAAGCGACTTATTTGAGCGCAATCGCCGGAAGCAGGATTTGGAGAATTTGCTGGCAAGCATCACCTACAGCACAACCATGGTACAGTCGATTTATTTGTATACGGAGCGGCCTTTTATGCCGGATTCGCAGGGTCCTATCCGCGTCTATAATTTGCAAAAGGTACGGGAGGAAGACTGGTTTCCGGATATTCAAAATAACGATTCGGCCTGGATTAAAGAACGGACGATTCAGACCAACAAAGGTCCGCTCGCTGTAATCGGCTATGCCAGGAAACTTTATAATAACTCCGGTATTTACTATGGCATGCTGATGCTGAACGTGAAATCTTCGGAAATTCAGGACTTGATTCGGGGGGAAACGGAAGGCCGAAGCCGGCTGTTATTCGATGCTAGCGGCAGGAAAATGACATCGATTGGGGATCAAAGTCTGCAAGGCGATGTACTGGATAAACTGAAAGTCATAAATGAAAAGTTCGGAAGCATACATCTGTCAGCCAAACAGCAAAGCGATTCTTTACTGGTATGGAGCAAATCGCCTTCCAACTGGATGTTGGTTGAAGTAACGCCTTGGAAGAACATCATTAACGGCAGTATCCGTCTGGCACTGATTCTCTTAACGGTAGGGCTTTCCGCTATTATTATTGGATTTTTTGTCACGTTTTTTATTTCCAGACAATTTACCAAGCCCATCAGGTTACTGCTCGCCTTCATGAGCAAGCTGCCGGACCGGGGTTTTGTGGCAGACTTGCCTCAAGACTATACCAATGAGTTCGGAAACCTGTTTAACGGTTATCGCAAACAAATGGAACGCATTGAGGAGCTGCTGGATTCCTTGAAAGCTCAACATAAACGCCAGCGTGAAGCGGAAATTCAAGCGCTGCAAGCGATGATTAATCCCCATTTTTTATACAATACGTTGGATCAACTAAACTGGCTAGCCATTGATTCAGGCCAAGACAAAATTAGTAAAATCCTCTCCTTGATGGGCAAAATGTTCCGTATCGGCCTATCTAACGGGGAGACGCTCATTCCGATCGCCGACGAGATCACACATGTCGAATGTTATTTGCAAATTCAACAAATCCGCTGGGGCGACCGATTGTCATTCACCATTAACGTTGATGAGTCCGCCAGAGAGCTCTATATTCCGAGGTTAACGCTGCAACCTTTTATAGAGAATGCCATTATTCATGGTTTCCACGGCAGAAAAAAAGGCGAGATCCAGGTGAACGTACAGCTGGTCAATCAAGACATCCAATTCCAGATTGAGGATGACGGTGTAGGGCTGCGTCCCGATTGGAATCAACCAAAGATAAGAAAGACGGGCGGTTATGGTGTACGCAACGTGAAGGAGCGGATTGAAGCTTATTTCGGGCCTCCCTACGGCGTTCAAATGACCAGTTCTAAAGGCAATGGGACGCTTGTCACGGTTCTGCTGCCACAAATTCAATACAAAGAACAGGTGGAGGAGCGGTATTATGTGGAAAATACTCATCATTGACGATGACTTTCAAGTGCTCGAAGGCATGAAAAAGGCGATTCCTTGGGAAGCCATTGACGCTGAATTCGCGGGCGAGGCCAGCGACGGCGCCGAGGGGCTGGAGATGATCAGCCAGACCCAGCCGGATATCGTCATTACGGACATTTACATGCCTGTGATGAACGGGCTTGAAATGATTGAAAAACTCCGGGAAGCGAACTTTCCAGGGGAGATCATTATCCTGAGCGGGTACACCGATTTCCAATATGCCCGGCAAGCATTGCGACTGCATGTCAGTGACTATTTATCCAAACCCGTTACCGTAGATGAGCTTCGGACTGTGCTGGAGAAAGTCATTAAAGAACTAGAAGCCAAAGAGCTTATCAAGATGGAACAAGAAGACATTAGAAAAAAGCTGATGCTCTATGAACCATTCGGGCAGCAGGAATGGTTGAAATCGGTCATGACGGGGACGTCCCATAAATGGGTTTCTGGCCTAAATCTCCCTCCCGCTGAGCAGCAGCACTGGATTCATCGCCATCACCTTGTCATGGGCATTGAGTTGATGAGCACAATACGCACGGCAAACCTGTCGCTGATCGATTGGAATTTATTCCGTTTTGCGCTGGCTAATATCATTCAGGAAATTTTATCGGAAGATTGGCCTGAATCCGACTTCATCGAGCTTCACAGCCATCATGCTGCGATCATGTTTCATATTGAACCTTCGGAGCCTGCTGACGCATCCCTTGGCCGCATTCGCGCAATCGGCAACCGGATTACTGACTGTGTGCTTATGTATCTTAAACTGAACATCCGTATTGGAATAGGTCAAGTGAAAACAGCTTGGCAGGAAATATCCGATTCCACCGAGGAGGCTTTCCTGGATCTGCTCCAGCAAACGATGACTCCGCAGCTAGGCAAACCAACCTCCCTGCCATCGGATTTGGCGATTCGGCCAATCAAGTTTTATCAGGAACTTGCGGAAGCCATTGTGTATTCGAAGGAAGAGACTGCTTCACAAATTGTAGATGCCTATATTCATCAATTGCAGCAGATGCCAACGATAACGCCTGCTTACTTACAGTATCTCTGCACAGAGTTATGGACGATCTTCGCCTACTCCCTGTACAGTGTTGGCATTGTGCTGGATGAACTATTTCCGGACATGCATCTGCCGTCGGAAATCATGCAAATTCAAACGACAACCCACTTGCAAGAGTGGCTGCGCGCCAAAATTCATATCATCGCCACCAGCCGGCATTGGAATGAGAATTCCAAACATAAAGAAGCTGTCGATTTCATGATTCAATATGCGCATGACCACTATGCCGAAGAGGTATCCTTGGAAGATATGTCGAAAAAACTGTACTTATCCCGGAACTATTTGAACCAGATTTTCAAAAAATCAACCGGCGAAACGTTCACCAACTACCTGATTCAGGTTCGAATGAAGAAAGCGCAGGCCCTTCTGGCCGAAGGCAAACATCTCATTTATGAAATTTCTGAGAAGGTTGGATACAAGAACGTTCCTTACTTCAGCTCTATTTTCAAAAAGTATACAGGCATGAGTCCAAGCGAAGTAGGCAAAAGCGGTTAACTGTCGTTCATGAAATGAAGCATCCGTTTTGTGCTTTGTAATTTTGTGATCAAAAGTGAAAGAAGTGTGTTCATTACTATCATTCTTCATTTTTTCCGTTAATCCTATAATGAGATTGTAGGGAAGACTAGCTAGCGAGAGGGGATTATCAATGAAAATGCAGATGAGACAATGGGGCATGCTCAGCATGACTGCTTTGATAGCGCTGTCTTTAAGCGCATGCGGTTCTGGGAATAAAGCAAGTACAGCAGGAGGCAGCACAGCTGCAACGACAGCGCCGAACGCTGCAAGCACGCAACCTGTGAAACTGCGTATTGTATGGTGGGGCTCACAAGCAAGACACGATGCTACGCTAAAAGCACTGGATGCTTATACGAAAAAACATCCGAATGTGACCTTCGAACCGGAATTTTCGGGATTTGACGGTTACGCCGATAAGCTCGCTACCCAGGCAGCCGCCAAAAATGCGCCTGATATCATTCAAATGGACCCGGCTTGGCTTTCCGAATATGCGGGCAGAAACCAGCTTGCTGACTTATCGAAAGGCATTCGCACTGAAGATATCGACAAGTCGCTCGTAGACTCAGGCAAGTACAAAGATAAACTTTACGCTATCCCGTTAGGCAATAACGCAACCGGTATGATCTATAACAAAAATGCGGTTGATAAACTCGGAATCACGCCACCTAAAAATAACTGGACATGGGATGAATACTTCCAATTCGGTAAAGATGCCAAAGCCAAGCTGGAAAAAGATAAATATGTCTTGATGGACGCAACATCTGACTATACGGTCTACACCGCTTATCAACTGAGCCAAGGCAAGGGCTATCCGATTACGGAAGACGGCAAATTCAACATCGACAAAGACACCTATCTAACTTTTGTTAAAAAATATGCCGAGCTTCGCACAGCCGGTGTCATTCCTCCGGCAGAAATTGCGACCACGGATAAAGAGTCTGATGCAAAGCTCGACCTCATGAACAATGACAACGTATTTATGAAGCGTACTTTCGCTGCTCTGCTGCCTGGTTATGAAGCTGTAAAACCTAACGTTTATTCCCTTGTGAATCAACCGAAAGGCGTGCAATCCAGCGGTTGGCTGAAGCCTTCCATGTTCTGGTCTGTGAGCGCAGATTCCAAGTATGCTGAAGAATCCAAGAAGTTCATCGACTGGTTCGTGAATGACAGCGAAGCGGCAGATCTTCTAACCACAACACGGGGCGTGCCGGTTTCCAAGAAAATGCTCGAGTATTTAACACCGAAACTCACCCCTGCTGATAAAATGCAAATTGAACTTATTAAGAATGTAGCTCCTGACGCTCAACCTTTCAATGCCGGGGCTAAAGGCTGGAGCAACTACACAGCGAAGGATTTCAAAACGATCGGCGAGAAAGTCATGTTCGGCAAAATCACACCGGAAGCTGCTTATGACGAGCTTGTGAAAAAGGCGAAAGAGTATCAGTAAATTCTCATCGACAGATAAGTATCAAGAAGGGCTGCCCCGAAGTAGATCATCTACTCAAGGGGCTGCCCTTTTTCATGGCACGGACGCCTCCTGAGAGGCTTCTGAGCACGTCTCTGTTCCGTTTTCTGAGCAGTAGCGGATAAAGGTCCTTCAAGCCCTCGGAACGTATCATAAAACGCCTCGTAGGGGCTATCGCAGTTCCTGACGCAAAAAAACAACTCTTAACATAATGTTAAGAGTTGTTCTCCGAACTGCTATCTATGCAAGCAAAAGCTTACAGCTTTACAACGTTCTCAGCTTGTGGTCCGCGGTTGCCTTGAACAACGTTGAACTCAACTTGTTGACCTTCGTCTAAAGTTTTGAAGCCTTCGCCTTGAATTGCGGAGAAGTGTACGAATACATCGTTGCCGCCTTCTACTTCGATAAAGCCAAATCCTTTTTCTGCGTTAAACCATTTAACTGTTCCTACTGCCATGGGTAATACCTCCAAAGTTTTAATTAACATGTCTTTTTTCTTGTTTCGAACAAAAAAATTACACATTGGAAAAGGTTTCACAAACTAAAATGATAACCCTTTGCAATAAGCAATTCAGGTTTTACCCCAAAGACTATTAATACTGTACCACACATATTTGGCTAATGCAATTACCCTTCAGAGGCATTTCTTACTAAGGATAAGAGTTCCTCTTTATCCTCTATTTTCAAGGCAATTGTTAGAGCAATTACGACATCATTCGACGGTTGTATTCGACCATTTTCGATGGCATTCAGGATAGAATAACTGACGCCCGCTTTCTCGCCAAGTTTGCGCAGCGTTAGATTTTGCTGTTGTCTCAGCTCTTTCAGCCTGGTATGAAATAACATGCCTCTTCCTCCTCCACTGAAAACTTATTTATCGTCCATCTGCCTGCGAATTTCTGCTCTAATTTTGTCGAAAGGGTCCTGCCAGTCGGGGGGCTTAATGGTTTTGCCAAATTCGTTCTTATGGACTAGACCGTCCGACCACACTTTGGACATGTTAGCATGATGCACGATGTCAAAAATCGGCCCCGGCTCAACTCCCATCTCGACTAAGGTACCCAACACGAAGTACAACTCATCGATCATGGCATCCACTTCGTCTTCCAGTGTCGCCGCCTCTTTGAACTCGTCCAGCTCTTCTTGCATCCAAGCCAGGCGAGCCGCCTTGCGGCTCTCCGACAAGCGCTGCGGAGTTGTGGCTACCGGGTGCTCAAAGGTCTGGTGGAACTTTTTCACATCGTCAAAAGCATTCTTCAAGTTCATTATGGCTTCCCTGCTCCCTTATGTAGGTTTTCTTTTATATACCATTAAAGAGAGCCATCGGTCAATTACAACCGACGGCCTGTCATAAACCGATTTTTCCAGTAGCTATCATTCATATCCAGCATGACGACGCCGGAGCTCGCCGTGTTGCTCACGAACTTGCCATTACCGACATAGATGCCCACATGATTAATACGTCCGGGCTTGGACGTACTGAAGAAGACGAGATCGCCTTCGCGCAGGTTCGCTTTCCTCTTAACGGCTGTCCCCAACTTCGCTTGATCAGCCGAACTCCATGGGATCGTGATCCCGTTCTTCTTGAAAACCATCTGTGTAAAAGAGGAACAATCCAGAATCAAACGTGACGTGTCTCTTACGCCAAATTTGTAACGCACTTTACCGATATAGGATCGTGCCGTGCGCACAACACCGCTTGCTTTGCTTGTGCTCGTGGCGCTATATGCTGCGGTTGTTGTGGAATCACTCGCAGCAGCTAAGGCTGACTGAGGTCCGAATAACATCGTTCCGGACGTTAATAAGGAAAGCGCCAGGCCAATTCCCACGAATGATTTGCTAAGGCGGCTCTTTTTCACTAGTAACATGATGGGATATCCTCCTTCATGGATCATGGTGATGGGCTTGTTTGGCCCTGGGTCCACCATAACACACATAAAAGGACCGGTATTTACCAGTCCTACGAGATATCCAAGCGGCGCCTAGCTTTAAGCGCTATTATTAGAATTTGCTGAAAGTTGGCTGAGCCGCTAACTCTTGACAACTCTCACACCGTGTTCGGCGTCTGCTCATTTCGATACTCAGAGGGGGTCACACCGTACTTCTTGCGAAACACCTGCGAGAAATGACGCATGTCTTGATAACCGATTCGATCGGCGACGTCCGCCAGTTTCAGCTTAGGGTTCAAAAGAAGCTGCTTCGCCTGTTCCAGACGAAGATGCGTAACATATTCCTTGAATCCCTGGCCTATCTTCTGTTTGAATAACTGACTGAAATAAACCGGATTCAAGTAAACGATCGCTGCGACCTTCTCCAGCGACAGGTCGTCATGATAGTGCGTGCGAATATATTGCAAAGCCACATCGACCGAGCGGTCGCTGCCGCTCGCATGATGCTCGTAGACCTGCGTCGTCGAAGCTTGACGCATGCGCTGTACTTCTGCTGGCACCGCCTCGAAGCGGTTGATCTGTTCGGAGCTCATAATCTGAAAGGGCACCTTCAAATACTTCACGAGGTGGCTGCGCAGCTCATCCACGAGTGTGGTTAAGAGCGCGGCGTCCGGCAGTGTGACGATGCCGAGCAGGCTTTTGCTGTCGTGCACTGTTACGAAACCTTTGCCGTAGCGCTCGATCAGCTCTTGAAGGACGTTCTCGATAATGAAATTTTCGAGGAAAACGGCCTTATCGCTCTCCATTTTCACCATAATCAGATGGAAATACGGGTGCTGCTCCATGAAGGGCTTCATATCGATGCGCCCGGTATCCAGTCCTTGCGCAAAGCGCTGAAAGACAGCTTCCTGCAAATACTTGCGGTTCGCTTTCAGGAGCTCAGACTCCTCGTTCAGCTCGATTTCGTGAGCGATTTCCTCGCCAAGCTTCCGGATCATCTCGCTGAGCACCTCTTTGCCGATCGGCTTCAGCAAATAATCCTTGGCCCCGAGCCGCACAGCTTCCTGCGCATACGAAAATTCGGAATACGCGGATATGACCACCCATTTCACATTCGGATGCCGGCTCCGGGACATATTCATAAGTTCCAGCCCTGTCATTCCCGGCATGAGAATGTCGGTGAGGACGATTTGAATGCGGTGGCTCCGCAGCAAAGCAATCGCTTGCTCCGCGTTCGCCGCGAGATGAACCTGATGCTCGGGGAAGCGGTTGAGCAGCGTACGCTGGATGCCCTCCCGGATCACCGTTTCATCGTCTACGATGAGAATGTCCATGGTTTTACTCTCCTTTCCGAGGAAGCGGCATCGCAATGATGACGGTCGTTCCTTCCCCCTGCTTGCTATGAATGCGAAGTCCATAAATATCTCCGAACATAAGAACAATCCGGCGATGCACGTTGGTAATGCCAATGCCTCGTCTAGTTTGTCCGGATGCACCGGTTGTCTGTGGAGATTGCAGAGACGCCATCGCACCGTCGATATCCGATGCGTCCTTGATCAGCTGTTCCTGCATGCACTGGAGGGCACTCTCCTCGATGCCGACACCGTTATCCTCAATCACAATCCGCAGCTCATGCTCGCTGATCTCCGTGTAGACCCGCAGCACGCCAGGACGATCGAGCGGCTCCAGCCCGTATTTGACCGCATTCTCAATGATTGGCTGAAGCGTCATTTTCGGAAGAACCACATCCAGACACTCCTGCGCAACGTCCAATACGGTGCTGACCCTGCCTTCTAAGCGGCTCTCAATGATCGTCATATAATGACGCATTTGATCCAGCTCTTGGCGAAGGGTTGTCTTCGAGGCCTCCTGCCAGTCACTGCTGTAGCGGAACATATGGGACAAAGCCAAAATAACTTTACCTAAACGGTCGTTCTCCCGCTCGTCTAACATCCAATAAATCATATCCAGCGTATTATAGAGAAAATGCGGATTAACTTGAGATTGCAGCGCTTGCAGCTCCGCGTTCTTCTCACTTACGGTGGCGAGCGTAATGCGATCAATCAGCTCATCCATCCGATTCACCATGCGGTTAAAGGAAGACACGAGCGAGTTAATTTCTTCGAACGATTTGACCGTTACTGACCCTTTGAAATTCCCCATCTCCACCTGCTTCATCTCCCGTATCAGCAGCTTAAGAGGTGAGGAAATATTCTGGGAAATAATACTCGCAAGCACCAAGGATAGGAACACCACCGCCAGGATCACGAGGTACAGGTACTCTCTCGTTTTCACAACCTCAGAGTTAATATCACCTTTGGGAGTTAAACCGAATACGGTCCAATCGGACATCTTCGCTTTAGCGGAAACAATCAGTTGTTCCGTTCGGTCATCCACGACGATCTCATTGTTTTGCGGGCGCGGCAGGCCTCCGAAAGAAGGTGGACTGTCCTTTTCTCCCGCGGTAGAGGCAATCATATGATCTTCCTTATCGACGATATACACCTGGCTGTTCGGGGAAATCCTCACGTTCGAAAGCGCCGCCAGAATCGGCTGCGGGTTCGTTTCAATCACCAGAACGCCAATCAAGCGATGATCGGTTAAATCGTACAGTTTGCGTCCGAATACGAAAACAGAATCTTGCTGAAACCGGTTGATGATCGAGCCTTTGGATAGACCCAGCCAAACCATCTCACCGGAGGAATCCTGCAGCTTATGGTACCAGGCCGTACTGGCATAGTCCGCATTTATGACGCTGTCAAAACCACGTTCATAGTTATAGTTTTTGCCCGCATTCGTAATGATATGAATTCCGACAATGTCATCTCTGGAGTAGTAGGCTGCTCCCATGATATTCGTAATGGTGCGCTCATTAATGATATTGACCGCTTCATCTTTGCTTGTGTCACGGTCATGGATTAACCTGAGCATCTCATAGTTGCTGTTGAGCGATTTCGTAATGCTGTCATAACCCTGCAGCAGCAGATCAAAGAGACCTACCGTCTGGGAAATATTTTTCTCCGCCAAATCACTGATTTTGCTATGAATAATGTCCGTTGTTTTCTTGTAATAGAGCACGCTTACCAAAGTTAAAAGGATCAGCATGCAGGAAATAAAAAGCAAAAACAGCCGGCTATGAATAGAATGAAGGCCCCGTGTCACTTCGAAATCGGTCCCCTTTCGTTAGTCGTTACAGGCTATCATATCACAGGCTGTTTCCTAAACGGCAAAAAGAGAGGGGTGAAGTTAACCCTTCACCGCTCCCGCTACCATACCTTTTGTAATTTTATCGGCTAATAAGAAATAAATGATAATGACCGGCAGCGCACCTAATACGAGAAACGCACCGATAGCTCCGTAATTAACCGAATATTGACTGACGAAGCTGTTCACCCCGAAAGGCAGCGTTTTGAGCCGCTCCGACGAAATGAATGTCGCCGCAAGAATGTATTCGTTCCAAATATTGATGAAGGTCAAGATACACACCGTCATCATCGGAGGAATCGAAATCGGAAGAATAATGCTTCCAAAGATTCGGAAAACCCCCGCGCCGTCTACGACAGCAGATTCTTCAATCTCAGCCGGAATGGATTTCATGAAGCCGCTGAGGATAAAGACCGCAATTGGCGTCTGAAACGCGATATAAGGCAAGATGATGGATAGATGCGTGTTCAAAGCATTCAAGTTTTTGAAAATAATCATCAGCGGCAGCAATGTCGCTTGCATCGGGACCATCATCCCGATCAGGAAGATGATCATGACGACTTGGCCATATTTCCACTTGAACCTTGTAATGGCGAAAGAAACCAAGGAACTAAGCAAGATAACGCAGACCATTGTAACCGATGTGACGAAAAGACTGTTTTTCAAGTACTGGAAGTAATGCCCCGCCTCTACAGCCGAGGAGAAGTTCTTCCATTGAAGCACTTGGGGGAGGGCGAAAAACCGCCCCGACAAGATTTCCTCATTCGTTTTTAACGAGTAAATGAACAACCAAAGCAATGGATACACTTGTGTAACTACGAGCAACGACAAGAGTGCAATGACCAAAACTTTCAGGATAGAGAAGCTTTTGCGTCTCCGAGTCATTGCAGGTGCAGCAACCGCTGCTTTCCTGACATCTTGCATGGTGACACTCCCCTTCCTTAAGTAAATCTTCTCTCTAGTTTATTAAAGATACCATTGATAATTACAGTTGCAATCAAACATAAGACAACCAAGAAGGCAGCAATCGCACTACCATATCCATACTTCATGGATAGGAACGACATGTTGTACATATGCGTGGAAATAACGTCTGTGGCATGAGCCGGACCACCGCCGGTCATAACCATGACCATGTCAAACGCCTGTAAAGAGCCGATAAAGGCAAGAACGATCGATATTTTGAAAATCGGAATATTCATAGGGAAAGTGATATACCAGTCGGCTTTAAGGCCCTCCGCTCCATCAATCCGCGCTGCTTCGTAAATATCGGCAGGGATGTTCTGAATGCCAGTGAACTGGATCAAAGTGTGGTACCCTAGGTATTGCCACAGGGCCACGAAATACAGAGAGTACATAGCAATCTTCGGATCCGTTAACCAGGATCTCGACCAGCTATGCAAATTCAACATGTCCAATACTTGATTGAGCATACCGCCCATTGCGGCAGGGTTATAGATGGTTTTCCAGAGCTGTCCGACGATAACAACGGACAAAATAACCGGTAAGAAGTAAGCAGAAACTAGAAAATTCGGCTTTTTGATGAATCGGTTCAAGAGAACGGCTACACCTAATGCAATTGGAATTTCAACCATTGAAAATACGGCAAACATTAAAGTCCGTTTCACGGACGGCCAAAACACAGGATCATGAAACAACAAGTTACGGAAATTATCCAAACCAACGAATTTTGCACCGCTGATCCCGTTCCAATCCAGCAATCCACTATATAACGATACTAGAATCGGTACAAAAACGAGACAGACATAAATCAACAAACATGGCAGTACAAACATGGCAATCGTCCACTTGGAGACTCTTAACACATTCACTTGGCTCGCCTCCTTCATGAGATATACCAATCGGAATTCACCCTCTACACCCTTGCGGCGCTAAGGATAAATTCCGATTTGGCTGCTAAATGATTATTTATTTACTTTTTGTTCGTATCGTAAGCTGTTTGGTGCTCTTTGCCAACTTCAGCAGGATCTTTCTTCTGAACGAAGAGGTTTTGGATGCTTGCTAAGTGGCCTTGTGCTGTTCCTGGGTTCATTGTGTTATCGAACGCAAGGTCGCCGCCTTTAACTTGTTTGAACATATCCAGTACTTCCATCGCCATATCGGAGTATCCAGCTGCTTTGAAGTCACCGTCCACTTTTTGAGCGATACCTACTGCGCCTTTAACCGCGAATGCTTCTTTCGGGAAGTTCAACATGAAGTAGTTCAAGAAATCTTTGGTTTCTTTCAAGTGTTTGCTGTTTGCAGAGATTGCGAACGCGCTTCCTGGTGCAAGCATGAACTCATCAGGGTTACCTTTGCCTTTAACCGTTGGGAATTTGAATACGCCGACTTTACCGTTAACGGAAGAAGTCTCGATACCGCCTGTTGCCCATGAACCCATGTAGTACATAGCGGCTTTACCTGTTTTGAACAAGTTTTCACCTGCGTTGTAGTCAAAGGAAGTTGCGCCTTCTTGGAATGCGCCAGCTTGAATCAAGTCTTGGAAGCTGCTTACAGCATCCGTGAATGCTGGGTCTGCGAATGTTTTCTTGCCATCAACAACAGCTTGCAGGAAGCCAGGGCCGCCATTTGTGCGAAGCAGCACGTTCATGAACAAGAAGGAACCGGTCCAGGAATCTTTTTCACCGATCGCCATTGGCTGAATGCCTTTGCCTTTCAGTGTTTTTACAGCTGCGACCATATCTTCGAATGTCTTCGGTACTTCTACGCCGGCTTGTTTGAACAAGTCTTTGTTGTAGTAAACGAGACCGATGTTGTTACCATCAGGCAATGCATAGATGTTGTTGTTGAATGTGTACCAGTTCAAAATGCCTTCTTGGAACGTGCCTTTCAGGCCGTTTTGCTCAACCATGTCGTTAAGCGGCGCGAACAATCCTGCGTCTACGAAAGGTTTCATTTGAGCGGATGGATTCACGATCGTGATATCCGGAACTTCTTTGGAAGCTGCTTGTGTTTTAAGCTTCAGCTTTTGTTGATCCGTGTTCAGGGAATCAAGTTCGATTTTGATGTTCGGGTTTTTCGTTTGGTAGTCGTTCACGATCTTTTTCAACATACCGTTTTTCGGATCTGTTGGATCGGGATATATGTTTTGGAACGTAATCGTTACGTTTTCTTTCGTTGTGTTTCCACCGCTTGGAGCTGCTGATGCGCTTGCGCCCGGTGCCGGTGTTGTTGTGCTGCCGCCTGCACCACATGCTGTTAAGGAGATAGCCAGTAAGCCTGCTGCTGTTAATTGAAGACCTTTATATTTTTTAATCAATGTGAATCCCCCTCGTTTGTTTGGTGAACTTGATGACCCTATTATCGCTCGAAATTGGCAACCCTTACAATGTGTGAACTTTAGGATTCATGTTTACTTTTTATAGGTTTATGTACCTGAATGTATCCTTTCAAGGGCTTGGGAAAGACCGGCGATAGGGTTTGAAGAGCCTTGAGTCGAGCTAGAGAAGCTATTGAAAATGCGTTGGAAAGCGTTGAAAATGTGACTGTCAAAGAGCGTGAAAGTACTGTTAAGGCATGAAGAGCTTTGAACGTTGAGCAAGGCTTGCCATCGCCCCGATATTCAGTAGGATACCCCGTATTGTTGATTGTAGTGACGTACAGAGGCGGTAAGATATGGTTTGATATCGCAATTTTTGGGGGGCTTGCACGAGCAACTAACTGTAAAAACTGCCGCTAATCCAGCTAGCTTCGAGGTTTTATCTTAAATAAATGGAGTTTCTCACTTTAAATTCATGTACTAGCCCTGTTAAGCATAGAAACCCAGCAGTTTAGTTGGAGTTTTTCCAGTTAATCCATATTCACGCCTCAGTAACGCTCAAATAACGGTAGATTTCACCACTATTATCTAACAACTCAACACAGCGCATGCCGTGAAAATAAAAAACGACCCTCCCGCCAAGCTGGCAAAGGAGAGTCGTTCTAATGAATAGACTAATAAGCCTTAGGTACCTCAACACGATGAGTGACGCCATCTTCCGTAAAGTAAATATGCGTATCGAACCCTTGATCGTCCATGAAATAGGACACATACTTCGGCTCGCTATGCTTAATCGGCACAAGGAGCGTAGCGATCCGGTGGCTGCGCGCCGGCTTCGTCGTCGCCTTAAGATGCCAGTGCAGCGGCAAGCCTTCGATCTCGCTCAAGTCCACATCCGCGAAGCCCTCATGCTGTGTAAGCTCCAGTTCGCCGGAAGAGCAATAGACGAAGCGACCGTCCATATCGGCTTTGCGGCCTTGGACTTTGAAGGTCTGTCCGTTCAGCTTCATTTCGTACAGCGTCTGGAACAGCCAATCCACGGTGCCCGTCTGTGCCAGATCGATGTGATCCACGACGACAACATACGTCCCAAAGAAGTACAGCTCGCGTACGTACCGTTCCAGATAAGGAACGTACTCCTTATACGCTGCTGTGGCATTGCTGCGGGAGTAGCCATAGCCTTTGCGCTGCTCAGCCACTTCAACGAATCCGTTCGCCGCCATGTTCAGTACTTTGTTCTTCTCCGCGTATTGACCAAGGCCGTCAATCAAAATATTATTCGTCGAACGCGTCTGTCTGCGCCAGTTCATGTGCATCGTGGAGCTGAACGCCACGTAGTAGCCGCTCTCAATCGCAAGCGGTTCACCATATGCGTGCAGCAGGAACCCGTTTTGGTCCCCATGGCTATGGCTGACTGAGCCATATTTGCTGCTCTTCGTAAGCAGCATAATGTGGCGCTCAGGATCAGCCATATTCGAGTGGAATGCGACCCAACCGATGTCGCGGAACCATTTTACCTGCTCGATATTCGCATCCGTTGGCACAATAGCATCCACTTGCGGATAGTCGTGACGGAAAACCATTTCGTCAAAGCGGAAGTCCCACCAGCCGTAATTGTAAAACTTCATTTCAGAATCGGTATCTGTCTCACGTACCCGCTCAAAATACCACTGATACAGGCCGTTCCCCGTAACACCGGCGAATTGGCGGATGTTGAAGCCTGTCTTCAGGCTTACAGGATCTCCCAATGTGGATTGATCGCCAAAGCTTGCGCGAAGCGTATCCGGGCTGAAAGCGTACAGCGGGAAATCACCCGTTTTCGTAAAAAATGGCCGTTTATAGAAGTTAATGCCCGTATATTTTTTCAGCAAGTTCATCGCTTCCGTAACAAAAGCCATCCCGGTCGTCCAATACATCGGACCTTCCGCCCAGCCTCCATCCGGCCCGCCCCAAGGGGAATAGATGCATGCATAGTATTCAAGGGTATAATCCAGCCATTCGCGTGCTTCCGGCTCTTCCTCTAACAAGGCAATGCAGCTCGGGACCAGCACACTGGAAAGCGAACGAACGGCGTGGCTGTCAAATGGCACGTGATGAATTTTGGAGTGATCTATCACATGCGTAGCAATCTGCCGGGCACGTGCAAGCAAAACCTCTCGCACGAGCTTCCGCTCAAGCTCCGTTAACCGCCCATGCAGCCAGTCGTAGCCCCATGCAATCGCTCCAGTCATTCGGAAAGAGGCCTCATCGTTGTAATCGCGGCTTGTTGTGCCGTTGACATCCCAGTTGCAGACGTGCAGCAGCCACGTTTTGGCGCGGTCCAGCATCTCTTCGTCAGCCAAAATCGTTCCAGCTACCGCCAAGTGACGGATCGCATACAAGACTTCTTGCGTGTCCATGTACATTTGACGCCACAGCTTGGCAACACGTTTGTTGCCCGGATATGGCTGCGGCTCAGCGATAAATTCGCGATCCATCCACGGTTTAACAGACTTTTCATAAAAAACATCGAACCCGCAGTAAGTCGGATCAGCCTCCAGCTCGCCTCGGAAAGCTTCAACCTCAGCGGACTGGAGCCACAGCCGAGGGTGCTGCAATGAGGCTTCGGCATAACGGCGTTCCCGACTAGGCAGCGGAGTTTCCGGTAAGTCAGCTCCTACCTCAAAACTTCTGACTTTACTCCAAGCCGTCTGCTCGCCGTTCTCTTGAAGGAGTGCGTAGCGCCAGTAGTAAGTTCCTGCTTCAAAGGCATCATCCGGTGTATATAAATTATAGGGAATCGGCTTGATCGTTTGCGTGTCAGCCTCGGAAAATACGTCCGACTGCGAAATTTGCAGCACGTAACGGTCATTCTCCAGTTGGGCCGGAATCCACGTGAAGCGTGGCGGGTTCTCCAACAGTTTAGTTTGCTCATTCGGTTCGTATTGTACGGTTAATACGCCGCTCTGCGGTTCGTATAATGGCGACAGGGTTGTCATCACGATGCTCCCTTCTTCTATATGAAAATCAAACCTTTATCTTCCGTAAGTTGAATGCGTGATGCGCTTTCCGGTTGAGCAGGTACGGTAATCTTAATTTCCTGCGCGGAAACACGGGTAATTGAGGCGCTGCTATCTGCCCGATACACGTGGATGAAATCAGCTCTACGGTCATTACGACGGTGCAGGACGGCTGTCAAAGCTTGACTCGGGTCGATAGAATCTCCTGGCGTATTCACGGCCAGTACATCATCGCCTTGCTCTGTTAGTGCCGTGTGGAACACGGTGGTGTTCTCACCAAGTACATAAGACAACTGCAGTTGGCCTGCATCCGGCACCAGCCCGCCAATGATCGGCAGCTTCTGTTCAGCTATTGCTGAAGAGGAACCATCTTTCTCTTGAATCCGAAGTGTGTACACCTCGTCCCGTTCTTCAAGCGTTCCTGTTAGAGGCTGAAAGGCAGGATGCATCCACCATTCTATGCTTCGCGCCCCTTCGGCAAGCTCAACCTGGAACCAATCCAGCAGCCATTCGTCCGTGAGCAGCAGGTGGCGATTCATCGTGCAGCCTTCGTAGGCTCCGGTGGATTGCAGCCAAGCGTAGACGGACTTCCCGTCATTAGCCGCCTCATAGCGTACGCAGCGCCCTTCATGCGGCGCTTGGGACATGCCGTCCAGCGACACCGTGTTGTGGCTGGACGTTTCGGCAAACCACGATTTCCGCATATGCGAGCCGTAAGGCACCATGCCAAAATCGGGAGTAAGCGTTTGCGCAGGGTGCATCAACGTCAGATGCAGCTTGTCGTAGTGACCATGGGAACCACCATGCTCGCCAAAATCGGCGAGGAACGACAGCGGGTTCCCCGCCACACGGCCGATGACGAATCCGGCATCCGGCCAGAGTCTTGAAGCCCGCGGAGCCGCAGGAGCCTGCGGGCGCTCGTCTGTGCCATAGAGCAGCGCCTCGAGCTGCTCGCCGCCGGCAGCGCCCAGCTGGCGGTACGCTTCGCGCAATACTGGCGCGAGGCCGGCAATGCCGTAGATCGCGAGCCCCTGCTCCGCGATCTCAGCGATCTCACGGGCATAGGGAGCACGCGCGAGCGGCCCGTCATGCAGGGCAGGCAGCGCGCCCTGGTCGTCGGCCAGCTCGGCGAGCGCCTCCAGCATGCCGCGCATGGATTGGCCCTCTGCGCCTGTGACGGCGTAGAGGTCAATGCCGAAGCGCTGTGCCATCTCCGCAGCGATCAAGTACGCCCGAAGCACGAATACGTGGTAATACGTGCTTCCTTCGAATTCGAACTGATCGGGTTTCACGCCGATCGAGAGATGATGCTTGAAGCCGCCTTGCCCTTCAATCAGCGCCTCCAGCGCCGCTTGTTCGCCACGCGCGGCGTAGACGCAAGACAATGACGCGTTCAGCCAAGCGGTGTAATTGTTCTCCGCATTGTTCCGCTCATGAATAAGAATGTGCCGGTATTCTTCCATACTCCCGGCAAGCAATCCCAAGAAGACGTCGATAGCCGCCTGCTCCTTCCCGTCGAACACAACGCCTTTATCGCGCAATAACAGGTAAGCGCGAATCAGGGTTGTGGACCAGATAGCCTCCGTGAGCGCTTGATGGAACGCGCGCCCTTTCAGCATCCAGCTTTGTGCTTCCGGATGCACGGGGTAGAGCGGGAACTGCTCGGCGTATTCGACGAGCAGTCTTTTGCTAAGCCGGGCATAGGAAACCTCGCCAAGCGCTGCATAGACAGCCGCTGCCTGCAACGCAACGCGTGCCAGCAACTGATGTTTAAAGACGAGCCAAGCGCCGCGGTAGGCTTCGCCTTCAATGCTGCAGCCGTGCGGGCACGCGAAATCGGTTGCGTCCACTTGCCCGTCATCGAACACCAGTTCGGTGTGATGATGTGGGCAAACATACTGGTGCCACCAGCCACCAGGTTCTTTCGGAATCGACAGGCTGCCGGCCTGCTGCAGCTTGTCGATTTCCTCTTTTAAGATATGGGCTATACGGTCCGATCTTAGCGCGGTACTCATCGCATCATCATCCCGCCGTTGATTTCGATTGTTTCGCCTGTTACATAAGAAGCCAAATCGGAAGCAAGGTAAAGCACTGCGCCAGCTACATCATCAGGTGCTCCTTCACGTCCAAGCGGAATGCCGTTAATGGTCGCTGTACGAGCTGCATCCGTTGTAAATGTTGCGTGGAACATCGTGTTCCCGATAAAGCCTGGGGATACGTTATTCACGGTAATGCCGCTTGCTGCGACTTCTTTCGCCAAGCCTTTAGAGTACGTAAGTACGGCTGCCTTGCTTGCTGCATATATGCTCGAACCCGGTCCGCCGCCGTTATGCGCAGCCACAGATGTCATGTTGACGATACGGCCGTAGCCTTTCGCTTTCATGCCGGCAAGCACTCTTTTGCACATGAACACGGTGCTTTTCAAGTTAACGTCCATAATGCGGTCGTACATCTCTTCAAACATTTCGGAATTCGGCACACGCTGTACCAAATGGCCTGCATTGTTGACTAAAATATCAATGGTGCCACCTAGCGCTTGCTCCACTTCACTTACGAGTCTATCGATCTGCTCGATATTCGTCACATCGGCTTGCACTAACACAGCTTCTCCGCCCGCCGCTTGAATCGCTGCGACAACTTCTTGCCCTTGTGCTACGTTGTTCAGGCAGTTCACGCCAACTTTTGCTCCATTGCTAGCCAAAGCCAGTGCGATGGCGCGTCCGATCCCCGCGTTTGATCCTGTTACCAGTGCAATTTTCCCCGTTAAGTTGATGTTCATATGAATTCCTCCCATGTTTTGTTTAAGATATATATGAATGGGAAATAAGAGCCTCTAGCGACTTCTATTCCCCGTTTACCAACGAAAATTTTCAGCGTTCGCCTTGGCGACTAGCCGTCTCGATGAGTGTAACGGACTCAAGGAACGTTATATGAGTCTATTTGCTTCCTTATTCAAGGCTAACGGACATGAGAGACTCTATTCCCACTTCAGAGCATAGAAATGCCATCATATCCAGCCAATAAGGACTACTGTGTCAGTTAAAATAGTTGGCGATAGACTTTTGACCCGATTAAGGTCATCTGCGTCCGTTAGCGTAGAAGGCCAGAGGCGGGGGTCCGTGGCGTAGCGGCATTAGCAACCCTTCCGCACCTGCTTATTTCTCTGACTTCTCGCCATCGTCACGAAGAAAGTTCATCGTGTTGCCTCAAGTGCTCTCAGATGTGCCTCAGCAGTACCTCAACGTGACTCCAGCGTTCCCCAGGCGTTCCTCCTCTGGCCCGCCAGCCCAGCTTCACCCTCTCATCTTGCCCGTAGATGGTCAGAGGCGTGGCGACGTGGCGGGATTGGCCCGCTTCCATCAGCTCCGCATCTTCGGCCGCGCCGTCTCCGGCATCGTCATCGTCAGGCACGAGCCGCGTCCCCACTCACTGTCGATCGACAGCCCGTAAGCCTCACCGAACACCATCTGTATGCGCCGATGCACGTTCATGAGGCCAATGCCGCCTCGGCGGGGCGAGCCGTTCTCTTCCGGCTCCGCCAATCGGTTCTGCTCCAGTTTCTTTCGCAGTTCCTCAAGCCGCTCCGGCTTCATACCGATGCCGTTGTCTTCCACAAAAACCTGGAACAAGCCGTTTTCCTTCTTGGCATTGATACGGATAAAGTGATGCGGCTCCACACCGTCCGGAAAAGCATGTTGAAAAATATTTTCAATCAACGGTTGCAGCGTCAGCCGAACCATTTTCTCCAGCAGCAGATATGGCGGGATCGCCACGTCAATTTCAAACTCTTTGCCAGTCCGATGCTGCAAAACAATCATGTAGTTGCGAACATGGTTCAACTCATTGGCTACTGTAATCTCTTCCAGGTTGGTCTGAACGGAATAACGGAGCATGAACGCCATAGCTTCCACCATTTCGGTGATTTCCGTCGAGTCCTGAACGATGGCATAACAGTTAATCGTTTCTAGCGTGTTATATAAAAAGTGAGGATTAATTTGCAGCTGCAGCGACTGGTATTCCGCCCGCTGGCGTTCCAGCTTCGTCTCCCCTAACTCCAGGGCATTTTTCTGCTGTTCCAGCTCCGCCTCGTAGACCCGTTCAATCATATCGGAAAGGCGCGTCACCATCAGGTTGTAGCTATGAATAAGTCCGCCGATCTCGTCCGTACGGCCCGATTCATCGATGTACTGCCAATTTCCCTTTTCCGTTTCTCTCATACTGTCTTTCAACCATCGGATCGGCGCAATAATCGAACGTCCGAAACGGGAGGCCAGCCATAACGCAATGGCGAGTGTAATCAATCCCACACTGATCGTTGTCGTTCGAATCGTATTCGCTGGACGCCTCAGCTCGTCAACCGGCATGGAAGCAACCAGATTCCAATCGGAGTAACCGGATTTGCGCGATACAAACATGCGCTCCTCACCGTCATACTTGTAAATGAAGGTCTGGTTGCCGCTTGCCAGCACATGCGAAGCCAAATCGTCCTGCGGCTTGCGCTCGCTCATGGAACGAGGGTAGATGTAGTTCCCGGCATCGTCTACGATGAAAAAGAACCCTTTTTTCCCCAGACTCACCCGATCCCACGTCTTCGCCAGCTCATCCAGTTTGATCTCGATGGCGACGACTCCGCGATTGGCATCCCCGTAAGAAGGTCCTCTTACTTTACGTGCCATCGTCACAACAGAGCCCTGATCCACCTCGCGAATGCTCATATTCAGCAGCGAGATTTTGCCGTCAACCGGCGTCATTTTCATCAAATAATCATATTTTTCTTTCACCAGTACGGGATCGAAGTTCAGCAAATTCTGATTTTCATAGATGACGGATCGCCCATGCTGACCAACCGCATAGATCATGTTCAACTGTTTATATAACGTCACAACGGAAATCACCGAAATACGTGCAAATTCCTTGATTTTTTCGCTGTAAACATAGTACTCGTACGAATCATCCGGTTTGATTTCCATAAATGCGCGCACATCCGAATTGGAGGAAAATGCGTTACTCAAAAGTTCATAGGCCTGCAAATAGCTATCCGTCTGATAGTTGGCACTGTCGATCATTTGCTCCATGTACTGCTTCACCTGGCCATCGAGCGCTCTGGAAGACTGCACATAGGAGAAAGCTCCAACCGATACGAGGGAGAGCACAATGACAATAAGAAAGTTGGAAAAAATTTGCCGTGACAGCGTCTTGCCTCTCATGTACGAATCCCCATCTGCTGGCGATACTCGGATGGAAGGCAGCCTTCATACTTCTTGAACGTTTTTGTAAAATGCGGGTGGTCAGCGTATCCAACTTCCCCCGAAATATCCGTGATGCGCCATTGCGGCTGCTCCAGCAGCTTTTTCGCTTTTTCCATGCGCCTGCGTGTGCGGTACTGAACGAACGTCTCCGATGTGCTTTGCTTGAATAATTGGCTAAAATACGACGGGTTGAGTCCGATAAATTCAGCTACTTCCTCTAAGGAAACTTCCTCTGCGAGGTGCGTCTCAATGTATTGCTTCGCTACCTCCACAGGGTCTTTCAGCTTCCCTTTCCGCTTATTTCTCAGCTCATCCAAGTGGCCGTAGACTGCCCCGGTGAATCGTAGCCAAGCTTCCTCTTCGCTGACAGCTCCAGTTAAGGCAAGCTCGCCTTGCATGAGATAAACATCACGCACATTCAAACGTTGGTGCAGCAGGGTATGAATTTCCTCCAAAATATCGAGAAGCCGGTTCAGCTTCAACTTATAATCTTTGAGCTCTGTATAAATTTCTTCGAGCAAGCTGTCTAATTCCGCCTGATGCAGCATCCAGACCGCATGCTCCATGCGGCTTGCCCATTGTTCCAGCTTCGTTACGGCAACGAAAGATTCGGAGCTTACTTTGGACTTGGTGCGGATCAGCTTCTCCAACACGTTCTGAAACCCTTTGATATTCACCGGCTTCAGCAAATACTCTTTGACGCCATAAGAAACACATTTCTGGGCATATTCAAAATCGCTATACCCGGAAATAACGACAACCTGGATGTCCGCATCCATTTCGGCAACGCGGGCACACAGCTCCAAACCGTCCATTTTGGGCATGCGAATATCGGTAAACAGGAAGTCAGGTCGATCCTCTTGAATCCGCTGTAAAGCGACAACACCATTCTCAGCCGTTCGCAGGCTTTCGATCGGCAGCTCCGACTGTTCGACTAGCTTTTGTAATCCTTTGCGTATCATCGGTTCGTCATCGACAATGAGGATGCGGTACATGAGGCGGCAGCTCCCTTCTTACCCTTCTGAAATGCCCGCTCCCCACGCGCTGGTGTGCTCGTGAGGAGTCGGTCATGCTCAATTGCTTGAGCTTATTTACGCGGCATCGACACAGTCGTACCGGAATCTTTGCTATTGAATTTCTCTGTAGCTTCCTTGATCACTTCGTTGCCGCCTTTGGACTTCCACTCTTCCAATACTTTCGGCCAATCGGAGATCGGCTCTTTGCCGTACACCATTTTGACCATGTGGGAAAGAATAACAGGAGGCGCTTGATCGGACAGCGGTGAAATGTCAGGATTTTTCATTAAGGACTCCAAGCGCGGCTCGAAGTTGATACCGTCGCGTCCTTCATTTTTCAAAGTCGTATCGTACACGTTCATTAATTTCTTGCCATCTTCTGTCATACTAAGTGTGCCTTTATTATAAGTTGTATCTTGAACCAACCACAAGAAGGATTGGCGGTAACGCTCTTCATCTACACCAGCAGAATCTGTCGGCGATTTGTAGTCGATTTTGCCGTCTACCGTTTTGTACGTGTCGCCTTCGATACCGAATGTGAAGAATTTCTCAGCTTCGTCAGACATCATCCAATCGTAGAATTTGATGATTTGCGCAGCATTTTTCACATTTTTGTTGATGAAGTAAGCACGCGGCGCAGGTCCGTACAAGTAGTGACCGCCTTTACCGTCCGGTCCTGTCGGAGATGCGATGATTTCGATATCGCCCGTTGGCACCGTCGTTTTCAACTGTGTTTCCCATTGCAGCATTTCATTGGCGTTCATGGACCACATACCTGCTTTACCGGCAAGGATCGTGTTTTTGAATACCGTTGCATTGATCGTAGCGAATTCTTTGTTGATCAATCCTTCGTCAAACATCGTTTTGTACGTTTGAAGCGCTTTGGTCATATTCTCTGTGTCGAAAAACTTCGGCAAAATTTGATCGCCGGACTTCTCAAACATGGAGAGATATGGATAGACGTCATAGGCTCCGAAGAAGGAATCCGCATATTTAAAGTTCTCGCGGCCCATGTAAGGGTTCTCAACGCCCATTTCTTTGAACTTGCGAAGTACAGCCATGTACTCATCGACCGTTTTCGGCACGCCTAGACCGGCTTTATCCAGCAAGTCCTTACGAACGAAGATCGCGCGGCGGGAAGGGTTCGACAAATACTCTGGAATCGCATAGATTTTACCGTTGTACGTTACGTTATCCCAAGCGTCTTTCGGCACTTTTTTCAGCAAGTTCGGGCCGTACTGCTTCAGCAAATCGTCCAGCGGCATGAATACGCCTGCTTTGACGGAGCCCGCCATTTCTTTCCCGTTTACACCGCCGCTTCCTTGAACAACATCAGGAATGTCGTTGGTTGCAAACATTTGGATCATTTTTTGTTCATATTCTTTGTGCGGAACAAGCACGATATTCAAATCGGAGTTTGTTAGTTCTTCGAGTTTCTTTACCCATTTGTCTTGGTTGATATCAGGTGACTTCTCCACGTGTCCGAATGCCAGTGTACGCAAGGAGATGGAGAACTTCGTTTTTTCCGCCGGCTTTGCGCTAGCCCCGTTAGCTGCTGCACTGGTTGCCGGTTGTTCTGCTGGCTTGGAAGAGCAAGCTGCCATCGTAGTGGCCAAGAGAACTGCGGCCATCGTCGTGGGAATCCATTTTTTCATTTCTACCCCTCTTTTCATTTCGCTAAAATATGACCTAATACACACACTCATTGTAAAAGCGTTTACAATTTGTCGATATGGGTTGTCTTTAGTTCGAATTGTCTTTTTTTTAGAATGTTGTCAAAACTCGCCATCTCATACATGATTTCACAAATGATTCTTTATGATTTGACGGAGCCTACCATCATCCCTTTGACGAAATGACGCTGCAAGAACGGGTAAATCAGGATAATCGGGATCGTTGCGATAATAATCGTCGCCATTTTGATACCCTCCGGATCCATATGAGCCAGTCCGCTAAATTGCGATGAGTTAGGATCGATACTGATATCTTCGGATACAATGAGCTGGCGCAGCTTCACTTGAAGCGGCCATAGTGCTGGTTTGTTGATATAGTAGAGCGCGCTTTGATACGTATTCCAGTGGCCTACGGCATAGAAAATCCCAAGGGACGCCATAACCGGCTTGGATAGAGGAAGCACGATGTTCCAGATCATTCTAAGCTCCGAGCAGCCGTCGATCCGGCCGGAGTCAATCAATTCGCTAGGGATCTGAAGGAAGAACGACCTCATCACGAAAAAGTTAAAGGCGCTGATCGCACCTGGAATCATAAGAGCCCAAAGCGAGTTCGTCAGATGCAAGTTTTTCATCAAAATAAAGTTAGGAATTAATGGTGCTGTAAAGACCATCGTAATTAGAACCATAATCACAACCGCGTTGCGTCCGGCATACTCGGGGCGCGACACCGGATAAGCCAGTGAAGCTGTTGCAATCAAGTTGATGAGTGTGCCCACTATCGTAATATACACGGTTACTCCGAAAGAACGCCAGATGGCCGCGTCGCTAAACACGTATTGATAGTTGATCGCTGTAAATTGCACCGGCAGGAACAAAACCTTGCCATTCACGATAGCTTGAGATGAACTGAACGATTGAGCCAGCACGTTTAAGAACGGCAGGAGCATCGCCAATGATAAGAGAGTTAGAAATACGACATTAACTATGTTAAAAACTTGCCAGCCGGCTGTCGGCTTGCGATTCATATAGCGTTCACCTCCGTCTTAATACAAGCTTTCACCCGTTGTTTTTTTACTGAGCACATTACCCGTTACAATAAAGATGACACCTACTATGGCTTTGAAAAGACCGATGGCCGTTGTATAGCTGAACTGTTGGCCTAATAATCCCGCGGTATAAATGTAGGTATCCAGAATTTCACCATTTTCTTTATTCAGCGGATTCAAGAACACATACACGCGCTCGAAGCCGAAATCTAAGAATTTACCAATGTGCAGCAGGAACAAAATCATAATAGTTGGCAGCAGCGATGGAAGCGTGATTGAAATGGTTTGTCTCCAACGGTTGGCACCGTCCACTTCCGAAGCTTCATATAAATCCGGATTAATTCCCGCAAGCGCTGCCAAATAAATAATCGTGCCGTAACCCGAATCCCGCCAAATCCCTGACGAGATGAGAACCGTGCGGATCCATGATTCTTCGCCCAAGAAATAAATCGGTTCAAACCCCAGCCAAGCGATGAAGTGGTTCACCGCACCAGTCGAAGGGGAAAGAATGCCGATGGCAATCCCGCTCACGATAACCCATGACAGGAAGTGAGGCATGTATACGACCGTCTGGAGAACGCGCTTGTACAGCACAACGCGCAGCTCGTTAAGCAAGAGAGCCAGGATGATTGGCGCAGGGAATGCAAGCACTAAATCGTAGATACCGATTAAGACTGTATTTTTCAAAATTTTGATAAAATCATAATGGGCAAACATGCGTGTAAAATGTTCTAAACCCACCCATTTGCTTCCGGTGAAGCCGTCAAAAATGTTGTAATCCTGAAAGGCAATAACTGAACCCAGCAGCGGTACATACTTGAAAATAATAAAATATAAAATCCCTGGAACTGATATCAGATACAGCGCCCTATACTTCCAAAACGTTCGCAGAAAGGACTTGCCCTTTTTCGTCTGCGCACGCTTATTCATCTGTTCTACCGCTTGCGCGCCTACCGCCATCATCTAGCCCCCCTCACTATTTCTTCGTCGATGTTATACCCCTATGGTACCTTCCTAAAGCGCTTGCAACAATGGAATGTCTTTTCACCGACTTGTGTTTTTTTTAGGTTGTCGTGTTCAATCATTTCAGACTCTACTGGACTCCACGCCCGGCTATATTGCGCTTTGTGCAATGAAAAGGCTGATTGCTTGCGCCTAGGCTGTCCTACGTTGCACTTTGTGCAACGAAAAGGCTGATTGCGCACACCTGAAGCACTCTACGTTGCACTTTGTGCAACGATTTCATTAAATTAGCTACTCTAAGAGCCACTTTAGGTGAAATGATTGTACTTTGTGCAATGAGAGTAAGGCTTGTGCTGTTTATGCGGCTTCTACGTTGTAGAAAGTGCAACGTAGATATGTGACGCAGGCGGCTCGAGTGTCCCCCCTCTCCCGCCACTTCAAGTTCCATTGGAGAGTTTCCAATGAAAACACACTTTATCGTCTTAATTCCTCCGCTCCTTTGGATGAAATCCACTCACTCCTCGCAAAATTGACTCATATTAGCGCCAAATCGAACACCTCGTTGGATTTAGTCCAACGAACCGGGTCTAAAAGCACCCCAAATCGCCTTTTCATTGGATTTCATCCAACGAGGCTCAACACACATTAATGAACGCCCCGCCCAGCTCGCGGCCGCGGTCCATCTCCCAATCTCCATCCACCGACCACAAACACAATAAAAAAGCCAACAATCAAAGTAGATTCTCTACTTTAACTGCCGGCTCTGCCTTATAACCTAGTCCATTTCCAACGTTTTGACGAGGCTTCTCTTCACTTTTATAGGCTTCAAATCCTTGAAACGGATGAATTTTTTCGTATCTTCGCACCAAATACGGAATTTGAGCGATTCCAAGCTCGTCATGAGCGTAATCGTCTGCACGTTGCGCAGCACAGCGTTTTTGTTATGAACCTTTTCCAAGTAATAGTTCGGAACTCGCGGGCTCAGGTGATGAATATGGTGAAACCCGATATTCCCCGTGATCCAATGCAGCACTCTAGGCAATTTGTAAAAAGAACTGCCATGCATCGCCGCTTTGACATAGTCCCACTCAGGTTCATTTTCAAAATAAGTCTCTTCATAGTTATGCTGCACATAAAACAGCCAAATGCCCATCATGCCCGAAACGAAAAACATCGGTCCTTGAATAAGCAGCACAGACTGCCACCCAATCGCCCAGCACAATAACGCTAAACTTCCCACGATGCTAACATTCGTAATATACGTATTCATGCGTTCTTTCATTCCCGCACGCTTGCGGTTAAAACGATAATCTATAAGAAAAATGAAGATCGGTCCAATAATGAACATGATCAGCGGATTGCGGTACAGCCGGTAGGTAAGTCTTTTTTTCCATGAGGACTTCTGATATTCATCAACCGTCAACGTCCAAATATCGCCTACACCTCTGCGGTCCAAATTGCCGCTGGATGCATGATGAATCGAGTGCGTGTAACGCCACTGATGGTAAGGGACGAATGTCAGAATTCCTGTCAACGTACCGACAATTTCATTAGCCCATTTATTTTTGAAAAATGATTTGTGACAGCAATCGTGGAAGATGATAAAGATGCGCACCAAAAAGCCTGAGGCGATAATGTCAATTACTAGCGTAAGCCAAATCGAGACGGAAAGGCTTAAATAAGCGAAATACCATAGTGCAAAAAAGGGAATTATCGTATTCAAAATTTGCCAGACGCTATGCCTCATATGCGGTCTTTCGTAGGGCGCGATGTCAGAACGCCATCCGTTTTTATCATCATGTTTCATTCAGTTTAGAACTCCTTCTCTCCACATCGTGTCGGATCTGATTTGTTGTCACCTGTTGTAGTACGTTGCAGATCAAATTAAGTTCCCTAATACGGAAAGAAATATTACATCGCACTTTCATCATACGGTTGAAAACGCTTTTTGTAAAATGCAATATAAGTCAATCGTATTTACATAGCTCGTCTGTTGTGTAGAATGTATACACATAGATGATGCCTAATCAGACATACGTACGATATGCAAAATGACTGCCGGAAAGGAGCTTTCCAAATGACGATATTAATTATTGAAGACGATTCCAGTATTCAAATGCTGCTCAAATTAAGCCTGGAAGTTGAGGGTTTCCACCCTATCGTAGCCGGTACCGTCGCCTCCGGTCTCGACGTGCTCGCCGCGCAGTCGATTGATTTAATCTTGCTGGATCTGATGCTGCCGGATCAGTCGGGCTTTGAGCTTTTGAAAACGCTCCAACAAGCTTATAAAGATATACCTGTTATCGTACTTACAGCGAAAAACGAAATGAACGACAAAATATTAGGCTTCCAGCTCGGCGCCGATGATTATTTGACCAAGCCCTTTGAAACACGGGAGCTTATCATGCGAATTCGGGCGGTTATGCGTCGAATGACCCCGGATACCACTACACATGCGGTTGATATCCTCCAAGCCGGCGTCATAGAGATCGATCGGAACGAGCGGTCTTTGAAAGTGGCGGGCCAACTCGTCAAAACAACCAGCAAAGAGTTCGACTTCCTCTGGTTGTTGTGTAAAAATCCGAAAAAGGTGTTCACGCGAGAGCATATTTTGGACCAGGTATGGGGGTTCGAATACTACGGACAAACCCGCTCCGTCGATATGATGGTGAACCGGCTCCGCGAGAAAATGAAACCCCACGATCATGTGCTGGCCACGGTTCACGGCATGGGCTACAAGCTGGAGGTTTAAGCCATGAAGCTGCGCAACAAGCTGTTCATTCAGCACACCATTACGATCATCATGCTGCTGGCCGCGATGTATGTGGTCGTAAACTATACGCTAAGCAAAAGTATGATTGAGCGGGATACCCAGACGCTTAGTCAATATTACGACCTCCACCGCATCGAGGCGTTAAAAATTGTAAACGATAAAAAAATTAGCATCGAGCAGCTTTTTTCCGGGACGTATGCCCCGCTGATCGCCTCACACCTTGCCGCCAACAGCAACTTCCAAGTCCAGCTGTTTGATCCGGAGGGCACCATTATCGGCGATAGCGGAAATCGGGAAGATCTGGTGAAGCGAAGCGATATCGACGCTGCACTCGCAGGGCAAACCGCCACCGTCATTACGGAAGGTGAGAACAGCAAGATGCTTATCTATGCCTCTCCTTTCCTTTACGAAGGCAAAATTGTCGGCGGGTTCCGCTACCTGCTTGATTTAAACAAACACGAAGAAACCCTGTCCGCCATGAGGACCTGGTTTATTGGCGTCGCACTGGGCTGCCTGCTTGTCGCTTTGCTCGCGAGCTACTCGTTCTCTTTCTTCATCATGCAGCCGCTGCACGCCTTACAGCAAGCTTTGAAGCTAGTAACCGTAGGCGATTTCAGTCGAAAAATAACCGTACGCAGCCAGGACGAGGTGCGGGAGCTGGCCGATGACTTTAATCAAATGTCCGAGGCGCTGCAAGAACATATCGAGCTGCTCCATTATGAGCAGAGCAAGCAGAAAAAATTTTACGACAATGTCACGCACGAGTTGAAAACACCGCTAACCTCCATCATCGGTTTCTCCGATCTGATTGATAAAATGGAGCGTATCGATGATATTCGAACCTGTAATGTATACATCCGCAAGGAAAGCACGCGATTGCTGCAAATGGTCGAAGAGCTGCTGCAAACGTCACTCAAAGGCGATGAGGCTTGGCGGGTGCAGCTTGAGCGTACAGACTTGGCCGCGATCTTGACGGATAGCTTGCGCATTTTAGAACCTACACTCCATAAATCGGCCATTACGACTGCTGTCCAAGTAGTACCATGTGAGGTATACATGGATCCAAAACGTACACAGCAAGTTTTGTTCAACGTTATAGAAAATGCAATCAAGCACAGTGACTGCACGCAGCTGAACGTACGGTTGGAGCAGCAGGAATACCACTGTCTCGTGCGCATTACCGATAATGGCAAAGGCATGGACGAAGAGGAAACGCGCACGCTGTTCCATCCTTCTGCCGAAAAAGCCGAGCGGCCTGTATCCGCCCACTCGCACGGGCTTGGACTGCTGCTTTGCAAGCAATTGATGGAGCTGCAAGGTGGCGACATCACCGTTCACAGCCGTGAGGGAAGCGGAACGGAAGTCATTTTGAGCTTCCAAATGGAACCTGTACGCCCCCAAAGTCTGTTACAAAATTGATACAAATCGATGATTTTTCTGAGATAAAAGGAGAGTAATCTACATGCAAGAGGAGAAGAAAGGGCTTTCATGGTTGCGTCTCATCTTATTGCAAATGGTAATCGGTTGTACGCTGATCGGCATTTTTGCTTATGTATTCCGAATTGGAGTCGATGAAGTTCGAACGGTTCCGAAGGACCCGAACAGCCGTGACATGTTCGACGGCGTTCCCATGAGCATGAATGTCACATACCCGGGTATCGGCACCATCTCCATTGATGATCCCAAAGAGTTGATTGCATGGAAAGCTTCGTTCACACGTTTATTAAACGGAGGCGGGCAGCCCACTCATGCAAACGCTTCACGGCTGCTGCTGACAGGCTCCATGGCCTACTTGGATCAAGAGGATGTGCCGTTCCAAATCGGGACCAGCGGCTTTCGTTTCGGCAGTGACTTGGTGAACTCGCTGGATACTAGCGCGGAGATCCGCAAACTGCAAAACATGCTGATCGACAAAACGCTCACCGCAGAAACCGTCAGCAGTGTGATTGCGAACCCGGTCCATCAAGTATTTCGCTTGCAGGACGGCGTTCTTGCCGCGTTATCCGAGACGGATCGGACTGCGCTGACAGCACAGATGCGAACGGCCGTCCGGTTGATCGACTTCAGCCATTTTGACTTCATGGCGGAGCGCCCGAGCGCTCACTATGTTGTACAGCTAAAGGATGAAGCTGCGAGCGGGAAGCATTGGCTGCATATCGATCTCTATGACAACGCTTACTTCATTGTTTTTGATTTGCTGGACGAAACCAACCATAAAGCCTATTTCAAGTTAAGTGACGCCTCCTAACCTATCGAGGGGATGGTTGATGAAATGGCTAGAAAGAAAAGTAACAGCTCCGTTATGATTTTATCCGTTATTGTTGTCGTGCTTGTCGCAGGATTCTTCCTGTACAAGTCTGGTGTTTTTGGTGGGAAAGCGAAAGGTAAAATTACCGTTTATTCCATTTTCCAAGAAGAAGAAGCGCGTAAGATTCTGGATAAATTCAAGGCAGAGACCGGAATCGATTATGACGTTCTTCGTCTTCCGAGTGGTGAAGCCGTGACACGCGTTCAGAATGAAATGGGCAAACCCCAAGCGGACTTCCTCATGGGCGGTCCGGCAGATTCGCACGAGGTATTGAAAAAAGCCGGCGCACTGGAGAATTACATTTCTCCGAACGCCAAAGATATCCCAGACAATATGAAAGATAAAGAGGGTTCTTGGACTGGTTTTTACCTGAATCCAATTGCTATCGGCATCAACGAGCAGCGTTGGAAAGAGAAATACGCTACCGCGCCTTATCCGCAGACGTTCCAAGAGCTGCTTGACCCTAAATTTAAAGGCGAAATCGGCATGTCCGATCCGGCAACTTCCGGTACCGCTTACACAGCCGTTGCCTCCCTGGCGCAAGTATGGGGCAAAGACAAAATGCTGGACTATGTAGCCAAACTGCTGCCTAACCTGAAAGAAAGACCGAAGTCAGGGATCGAGCCGATTCAAAAAGCGGCTAAAGGAGAGTACACCATCGGTATCACCTTTCTTGGCGATCAACTGAAAATGAAGAATCAGGGCAGCCCGATTATTTCGATCGTTCCGGAAGCCGCAGGTTATGAAGTTGGCGGACTGGCTATTGTCAAAGGCGGCGCAAACACCGAAGGCGCCAAGAAACTCATGGATTTCATGCTAACGAATGAACCTGGACTTCTTTATACCGAATCGGCTTTCGCAAGCTCCGTGAAACCTACGGTACCGATTCCTAAAGGCGGTATCGACATCAAAACAACTAAATACAATACAAGCTACAGCTTATGGAAAGCTGCCGAGCAGCGTAAAGAGCTGCAGGACGCGCTCAAGAACCTCAAATAAGAAAGCGTTTCCAGGGCATTGGTGCCGCATATACCCGGATCTTCTGCGGACCAATGCCCCTCTAAACCAAGAATGTGGAAGGCGGTCGTGAGCCCCTTATGATTATAGAAAAAAAAGGCATGAGCACCTCGATCAGCAAGCTGGTGAAAGATCCCTCCTCGCTGATCCTCGTACTCATCAGTTTCGCCGTACTCTGTCTCTTCGTCATTTATCCGCTTATATATGTCATTGCCTTGCCGGGAGCGACGGATTGGACGACCTTCTTCAGCAAAAGCCGTTACGGCACCGCCCTGTTGAACACGGTCGTCAGTTCCTCCCTTTCCGCACTAACGGCAACGGTTTGCGGTTTTATTTACGCTTATTCGATTCATTACAGCAACATTGTGGGGAAAAAGTTTTTCCGGTTTATCGCCTTTCTCCCGATTCTCGCGCCTTCCGTTATGACCGGCCTGGCCTTCTTGCTTCTATTCGGCAGAGGCGGCATGGTGTCGCAAACACTCAAAGCCTGGTTCAACGTCGAGCTTGATTTATACGGCTTGCCGGGCCTCTGGATCGTACAAACGATCTCTTATTTCCCGCTTGCCTACATGACCATTACCGGCGTTCTACGCTCCATATCGCCTAATCTGGAAATCGCCGCCCAGAACCTGGGGGCACGCGGCTTCAAGCTTTTCCGCACCATCACATTCAAATTAGCGCTGCCGGGTGTTATCAACGCCTTCCTGCT
Organism: Paenibacillus sp. WC2504; assembly: GCF_052682475.1. NCBI lineage: Bacteria > Bacillati > Bacillota > Bacilli > Caryophanales > Paenibacillaceae > Paenibacillus > Paenibacillus sp. WC2504. Next base: position 232,696 of record NZ_JBQZFH010000001.1, on the reverse strand, counting down.
CGTGGCGATCAACTGCTTTGCCGACTTCGGAAATCCCAAGCTGATTGGGGGCAACTACTCCCTTCTGGCTGTTGAAATTTACGGAGAAATCATTAATAACGAGCCTGGCCTCGCATCCGTGATGGGCATCATTCTCGTGATTCCCGCCCTGTTGGTTTTCGTCATTCAAAGCAAGCTGCTGTCCAAGGGATCTTATTCCACGATAACCGGAAAACCCGTTTCCGGACTAAACCGAGTCAAAACGTCCCGCAAGACGGACATCCTTCTCTTTATTTTTAACAGCATCATGGCGCTTTTCATCCTATCGATGTTCGCCATTACGATCTTGTTCGCGTTCACGAAGAACTTTGGGAGAGACAACACGTTTACACTGAGTCATATCACGAAAATGGTGTTCAACCCTTCCAGCCCCGCTGTTCTTAACAGCTTAGTACTGTCGCTCATCGCTTCTATTCTAGCCGTCGGCTTCGCCTTAGTCCTGGCTTATGTCGTAGTGCGCAAGCCTTTTCCAGGTAAAAAAACGCTCGATTTCACGGCTGTTCTGCCCATTGCTTTGCCAGGGACATTCGTAGGTTTGGCCTTGATCGTTGCCTTCAGCAACGGGCCCATCATGCTTCAAGGCTCCGCCATCTTGATTATCGTAGCCATGCTGCTTAAACAAATGCCTGTTGGGTATCGGGGACTCACCGCCTCCTTCAAGCAGGTAGATAAATCCATCGAGGAAGCAGCCACCAATCTCGGAGCGGACAGCCGCCGTACACTGACAACCATCGTGTTCCCGATGCTGCAAAAGACCATTGTCGCCAACTTCGTCTACGCTTTTATGAAAAACATGAACACCTTAAGCACCATTGTCTTTCTGATTACGCCCAAATGGGTCGTCGCCGCCGTATCGATCTTCAACTACGCTGAGACCGGGACTTACTACTGGGCAGCCGCTGTTGCTGTAGGATTGATGGGAACTACACTGGCTACGCTCGGTGTAATGAAGCTCATTTTCCGCTCGAAGGTGAAAATATTTGATTTCTAGATAAGGAGTGAGAAATGATGAGTTCACAAGTTTTATTGGATTTAAAAAATGTTAGTAAAGTGTTCGGCAGCAACCACGTTCTCAAACAGATCGATTTGCAAATCGAACGCGGAAAGTTCATTACGTTTCTCGGACCTAGCGGATGCGGAAAAACAACACTGCTGCGCTCCATTGCAGGCTTTTACACCATAGATGAGGGTGAAATTAAAATAGACGGCCAGCTCGTCAACGATCTGCCGCCCTATAAACGCGGAACGCCGATGGTATTCCAAGAGTACGCTTTGTTCCCGCACATGACCGTGTTCGATAATGTCGCATACGGGTTGGATATTCAGAAGCGCCCCGAGGCGGAAGTGCAAGAACGCGTAAAGACAGCGATGGCCAAAGTGAAGCTGACCGGTCTGGAGGAGCGCTACCCGCATGAGATGTCCGGCGGTCAGCAGCAGCGCGTGGCTATGGCTCGTGCACTGGTCATGAACTCCCCGATCATCCTGTTGGATGAGCCGCTCAGCAATCTGGATGCGAAGCTGCGCGAAGAAGTCCGCGTAGAATTGCGCAGCATTCAACAAGAGCTTGGATTAACCGTCATCTACGTTACCCATGACCAACTCGAAGCTTTGTCGATGTCCGACTCCATCGTTGTTTTTAATAAAGGTGCGATTGACCAATATGGCACTCCGCATGAGATCTACTACAAGCCTCGCACCCCTTATGTCGCCGATTTTATTGGTACAACCAATTTCGTTGATGCTATTGTGCGCGAAGTGACGGGTAGTACGGTCATAGTGGAGTACGGCGCGAGTGGCCGTACAGCCAGCGTAACGACGGATGAAGTTCTGGCACCAGGCGAGAAGGTGCTGCTTAGTATTCGTCCGGAATCCATGCGGATTAATGCGCCGGAGGCTGGGAGTTTTGCCGTTAGCGGATTCGTAAAATCATCGATGTTCCTCGGTGAGAAAGAGCGGTATTTCATTCTGGACGATAATATGAAAGAATGGATTGTTGATGCCTATGACATCGGATTAACCAGGTTTCAAGGGAATGTCACGATCCATGCCGGTGACGATAAAATTCATTTAATGAAGATACATGAATAGGACATAAATACAACTAGCAGCTTGGCTGAAAAGGGGAACTTTGGTTTCCTTTTTTGGCTGTTCAGGAGGGATTTGCATCATGTGGAAAAAAAGTCTGCTCGTGCTCCTAGCGGGGATCGGGGTTTTCCTTGGTTTTCGCTTCATGGGGGAAAAGAAAAGCAATCAGCCGCTCAAAGTGTATGTGATCTTCCAGGAAGATGCCGGGCGGATTTTGCTCGAAACGTTTAAGGAAAAAAGAGGCCAGTCCTACGACATCATCCGGATGTCAAGCGGCGAAGCCAGCTACCATCTGCTGACGCTGGGTAAAACCGGCATCGACGTAGTCCTCGGCGGCCCTGCCGATCTGCATGAGCAGCTCAAAAACAAAAGCAAATCCCTTCGCTACTCCCCAGCAGCTGCAAGCAGCATTCCAGCTACATACAAAGATGCCGCCGGCTACTGGACCGGCATGTACATGGGGGCGCTCGCCATTGGCGTGAACCAGACCGTCTGGCAGCAGGACCCTCAGCTGAAGGGTCTGCCGCTACCGCAGTGGTACGAAGATCTGCTGCGACCCGAGCTCAAGGGCAAGATCGAGATTCCCGACCCAGAGACGTCGGGAACCGGCTACACGCTGCTCGCTTCTCTTGCCCAGCAGCGCGGCGACAGCGAAGCGATCGCTCTAATGCAGGCGCTGAAGAAGCAGAGCGCCTCCATGACGTTCGCCGGCAACACGAGCGCGCAGCATCTGGCGGAAGGCGAGATGGCGGCGGCCGTCTCGTTCTTGAGCGACCAGCTGCGCTTCAAAAACTCCGGCTACAACATCTCCTCCTTCATCCCGCCGCAGGCTGGCTGGGAGATTGGAGCCGTGTCGATCCTGAAAGGCGGTAACAATACCGCTGCGGCTAAGCAGCTCGTCGATTTCATGCTGTCCCGCGAGGTGCAGACGGATTACATGAACACCGCCTTCTCCTTTCCTGTGGCGCCGGATATTCCGGTGAACCCGCTCCTTGCACCAGTGAAGCTGGAGAATCTGCTTGCTAGCTACCGCTTCGATCTAGCTGCGCAGCAGCATGAGAAGCTGCTGAGCGCGTGGCGAACGGCAGAGTAACGGGGGATGAGCGCTGGCAGCCCCCTGAGCTCCAACATGATGAGCTCCAATTGGCCTTAGCTCTCCCTATGTTGTACTTTGTGCAACATGATGAGCCCCAATTGGCCTCTGCTCATCTCTATGTTGTACTAAGTACAACAATTTCGGCTAAAACAGGCTGTTTAGGGGGCTTTTGGGTTAGATCATTGTATTTTATACAATGAAAAGCGGGTTTACACGGTGCAGACCTCATTTATGTTGCAGAAAGTGCAACGAGATCATAACGCTGGCTCAATTGAGGGTGCCGCTCTCGATTTCGAGAGCCCCTTCTCCGTTTCATTGGACGATTTCCAATGGAAGGTGCTTTTTGGCTAGCTAAATCGCCCTTTCGTTGGATTCTATCCAACGAAGCGAAACGCCGAAACTTCCCACTCTGCCTCCCACTCACTATTCAGCACACTTTACTCAATCCGACTATTTATTACTTAATACCTGCTCCTTCTCCTTTACATTTACTGCTTATTGCTCACTCGTCACTCCTTACTATTCACTACTCACTAGATACTACTTATCATTTGCTCCTTAACACGTGCTGCTTACCCCTTATCTTATTACTCACTATTCACCAATCAGCCGCATTACCACGCTACTTACAAATCCACGACTCCTCCTCACCTCACGACAAATCATAACCAATCCAAAAAAAGCCGCCAGCCCAAGCAGATTTCCTGCTTCAAGCTGACAGCTTAATAACTTCCCCCTCACCGTGAGGGAGTCCTTTTACACATGAACAGGGGTGGCTTCCTGCCTCTTCGCAGCTTCAAGTCTGCTTGAACCCACGAACATTGCGGTAATGAAGCCGATAATACCTACGCAAATGCTGAGGATAAAACCGTGATTAATCGCGGTTGCCAACGCACCTTGCAGGAACTGACGGATTTCCGGCGGAATCGTTCCGCCTGCGTGCATCAGCAGCTCTGGATTCGCCAGGGTGTTGATTTTGTCAGCGGGAATGCCAGCTTTGGCCGCACCATCTGCTATCAGGTGACTCAAGTTATTATTGACAATGGTGGACATAATCGACGCACCCATGATTCCGCCAATGCTGCGCCAGAAGCCAACGATGGAGGAGCTGACTCCCATGTATTTAGGGTCAACATTAGCGGCTATGGCACTCTGTGCAACGCTCATTAATGGTCCTACTGCACCAAATCCAAGCAGAATCATAAGAGCGATCATATACCCGCTAGAGGCAGTCGGGCCAACTTTGGTCAGCAGCAACGCAACAACAATCGTCATCGTCATACTAACGAGCAGCAGCGGGCGGAAGGCAAATTTGGACTGCAAGAAACCGAAAAGAACAGCTCCGCAAATAAGGGAGGCCATCATCGGCGTCAGCACGCCATTAGAGTTGGTGTGACCTAGGACAGCGACGGAGAAAATAGGCAGATAGGTGATGGCAGAGAACATCAGGACTCCTTGGCAGAAGACGATGATGCTGGTTCCTAGCACCATTTTGTTCTTGAAAATGTTGAGTGGAAGGACCGGCTCGGCAGCCCGCTTTTCAACTAGAATAAAGAAAACGGCAAAAACCACCGAAACAGCAAACAAGCCAATTTCCTGCCACGAGTTCCAAGCGTAATCTTTCCCGCCCCATTCCAGCGCCAGCATGAGTGAAACGGTTGTGATAATGAGAAATAAGGTGCCAAGATAATCAATTTTCGGTTTGCGTTCCGAACGCGTCTCTTTCAAAGCAATGATCAGAACGAGCATAGAAGCCAATCCGATCGGGACGTTGATATAAAAATTCCATCTCCAACCTAGATGTTCGGCAATAAAACTACCCAGCTGTGGACCCGCTACGGAAGAAAGGCCGAAAATCGCCCCGAAAACCCCTGACATTTTGGCAGCATCCTTCGGATCGTTAAAGATTGTATAGATAATCGTGAAACTAATGGGCAATAACGCGCCAGAACCGATTCCCTGAATGACTCTGAACAAAATGAGCTGATCCACGCTTTGCGCCATCCCGCATAAGGCCGAACCAATCAGAAACAGGCCGATCCCGATCAGGTAAAACATTTTTCTGCCGAATAAATCCGACATTTTTCCAAACACTAGCATGGTACTCGTCGCCGCCAGCATATACGCGGTAAATACCCAGCTGATTTTATCAAATACGTTGAAATCCTCACTTAGCTTGCTAATGCAGGAAGCGACGATTGTATTATCCAATGATGACATCAATAAACCTAACGCCATGGCTAAAATAATCAGTTTCTTATTTGAACCTGAACCATTCATGTTAATCCCTCTCCTCATGCTCTACATTTCTAAGCCGAATCAGACCTTCCGTAATCATCTCGAGCTTAGCTTCATAATTCTTCATACCAATTTGAATACAGATGACTTGCGAAGGATGCATCTTATCCTTGTACAACGCGCGCAAGTCTTTCAGCTGATCTAGCTGTTCCATGATTTGGATCTGTGCTTTCTCCAGCCACTCGATGACCTTGCTATTCCCCACATATTCGCCAAAAAACAGTCTCATCAGGAAATCTGATTTCACATTCTCCGCTTCAATCGGGCTTTGCAAGTATTCGTTAAACTGTTTTTTTCCTTTCTCTGTGATGGTGTAAACATTCTTGTTCGGCTTCCCATCCTGCAAAATGCTTTCCTTCGTCAGCAGCTCATCCTTCTCCATTCGGTGAAGCATGGGATAGATCGTTCCGTAACTAGAGCTATAGAAATAGGAATATAAAGTTTCGAATAATTGTTTAATTTCATAACCAGTTAACGAACGATCCATTAATGTTCCTAAAATGACGTCCTGACTGTTCAAGATGAGATCTCCTCCACAAATGCTTATATTTTATATTTCGATTGTTAATATATCATATTGATATATGTTGTGTCTATATATGAAAACTGCAAATAAAAAAGCTGCCCAAAGTCATTTCTGACCTCAGACAGCTTATTCGAATGCCTACCAGAACAACTCCCCGTGCCCTAATAGCCGGGATAAGCCTTCCACAAAGTAATAATCGCCGTAAATTAGCGGCACATCCACATTCTTGCCTTCCGGGTAATGGCTGGTACCGTGAAGGATCAGTCCTTCCTCCACCTCCGAGTCCCACGCGCCGTAGTTCGTGTAAAGCGAGTGCAGGATGCGCTCACCCGTTTGACGGTACAGGCTGCTCTCTTGGCCGCTAACCTGCTCTGCGATCAAAAGCAAACCGCAGGCCGCACAAGCGCCTGCCGACGTATCGCGATAAGCCGTGATTCCCTCCGGCAAACGGAAATCCCAATGCGGCACATGATCCTCCGGCAAGTTGGCTATGAAAAAATGCGCTGCGCGCTTGGCGGCATCCAGATACCTCGCATCTCCCGTATGGAGATGACTAAGCGCCATGCCGTAAATCGCCCACGCCGTGCCGCGCGACCAGCCGGAATCAGGGGCGAAGCCCTGTCCGCCTTTCACTTCGAGCTTCTCGCCCGTGTGCGGATCGAAGATCACGATATGGTTCACAGAACCATCCGGGCGAATGAAGTGCTCTAACGCCATGTCGGCATGCCGCACGGCGATATGCGAGTACCGCGGGTCTCCGGTTGTCCGGGAGGCCCAGTGCAGCAGCGGCAGGTTCATCATGCAATCGATGATGGCCCAGCCGGCATTGTCCTCGCCTTCGCGCCACGGGTTCCAGGCGCGGATGTAGTTGCCCTGCACGTTGAAGCGTGCAGCGAGCAAATTCGCCGCTAGCAAGCCGCGGCGTTTGGAGTCCTCCGCGCCTAGCAGCTTGTAGCGCGCAACGCTCGTCAGCGTCCACATGAAGCCGATATCATGATCTAAGCGGTAATAATCTGCGATGACTTGATCGAGCTGCCCCTCACAGGACTCAGCCAGCAGCTTCAGCTGCTCGTCTTGCGTGTCGCGGTACAACAGCCACAGCAGTCCCGGCCAGAAGCCGGCTGTCCACCAAGACGCAGGCTCCAGTTGGTATTCGCCCTTCACGCTGGCATGAGGGAAGCGGTCTCCGATTCTTTGGCTTGTCTTTGCTACTTTATGAACTGTCTTGTCCCAAGCTTCCTGAACCCAATCTAGTGAAGTATTCGAAGTACTCATGTTGGTCACATCCTAAGTTAATTTTATTGAAAGTCAAATCTAAACGCAGCATGAATGTTCAGGTTTGAATCGGACAACACACCCGGCTTCAACTTAAAATCAAGCGCATAACATGTCTCCGGCTGATCAAAATGATTCACGTGATGGAGAGTCTCGACCTCCCAATCAAACAGATCCATGTCATAAGAAACGAGAACCCGCGCTTCTGCCGATGCCGCTATGACAATTCGCCCATCCTCCGCTTGCTGCGGAAGGTGCCATGCCATGAACCGCTCCACCACTGCTGTTGGGGCTTGTGCGAATTCGTAGCTGTCGGTTACCTCTAGAGTTGGCGGCTCTGTTTTGTGCCAAGTGAATCGACGTACAAGTTCATTAAGCTTCTCTGTGTCATAGGCGCTGGATATTTCTAATGCGAAATCATCCTGCTCCTCATTGCTGCTATATTTCAGCACCTCTGCCCGATGCTCCGCTCCAGCTTGTTGATACAAGCCGTCAATGATCGGTACAGAGTGGCTTTGCGAGCCGTTGCACAAAATTTCATAGCGCTCCGGTCCAAAATATTTCCGCGAATATTGCCCGCTCCCCAGATCGGGAAGCAGCGTTTCGCCTTGCGCATACAGGATGAAATGTCCGATGTCATTATGATTATGCGGTTCATTATTATGCCCGCCTTTGGCCGCGAAAACATAAGCGCCCTGCTCTTGAAGCTGTCTGGACACCAGCCACTGGGCATCCGGCAAATAGTAAGCCGCCGTTTGCCAAGCGCTTTCCTCGATGTCCTCTAAAGACCAGAGCAAATTCCTTAACGCAGGCGCCCATCTGCTGCAGTGATCATCCCGGAAACCTGCGCGCAGCGACAGCTCGGGATGCTCAATCTCCGGATAAAGCTGCTTCAGATAGCCGCTTAATCCCATAAAGATCCCCGCCTCCCCTTGCGAGTCGGAGAAATTCACAACCTTCCTCCCGTGGAGGAAGCTTTTTTGCTGGAACAAGGCCACCTGCCGCACCTTGTCCGTCTGGAACCAATTGACGGCGCCACCGGTACGCCGCAGGATCAAATCAGCGGCATAGGTGAAATAGCCGAAGCCGTACTGCCAATACATGTACCCTTCGGTACATGCTCCGTCTTCTTCGAAGCCGCTAAGGTACGAAGCGAGCGCGGGAAAAGCTCGCTCCAGCACCGCTGCGAGCTCGTCCTCGTCTTGCAGCGTGTAAATCGCTGCTGCGGCAATGGAGCCTCCGCAGACAGAGGCCCAGTTGTGAGTCGCGGTCTCCCAGTGGCTGGGAGCCTGCGTCACAAAGGGCCGCAGAATGCGGCGCAGCACTTCTTCGCGGATACGTACGCGGAGAAGTTGCGGCAGCGCGTCGCCGAGCAGCGCGCTGATTTCGCTGAGCGCGAAGGCTGTCTCCGCCGCGAAGAGATCAATTGTGAACGACTCCGTGGAGTGGTTCACAAGCCCCTCCGCCGCATATTGCGCCTCTTCGGCGGACCTCATTTCCGGCCCATGCAAAATATGCGCAGGCAAACACCATGTATACTCATCCAAAATAGTAGCAATTGTATCAGAAAGCGCATCCAGATATGGGCTGTCCGCCCCTTCTAACCATGCTAATAAACCAAATGTCGTCAATCGATTGCGACGGCGGAAATAAACAAGCTCATATTCCCTTCGAGAACCTGTTGTGGAGAATAAACGAAACAAAGAATACGTCAACGTCGGAATCATTTCCTGCAGAAGCTTGTCCCCTTCTTCTCGAATCTCCTGTATAAGCTGTTTGCTTTCCTTGCCTTGCAGCAAGCGTGCCTTTACTTGCAGGGGCGTTTCCGCCTGAAACAGCAGCTGTGAAGGGGTATTTGACACAGCTAGCAGGGCTGCTTTTACATTTTCCAAGTTCAAGTTGTCTACAGATACACTCATCGTAATTCGACCCACTTTCCCATGTCATGTGAAGGCGGCTGGCCTTCCGTCCGAGCAGACTTCCTGGATCTTACCATTACAAGCTAGATATCTTTCATTATAAAGAATTAGAGGCCAATCGTTACCCTGTTATTTTGACTTTTTTGACTATTATCTTGACCAGTTTAGCACTATGGCGCAACATGGTAGAGAGATAGATATAGAGACTAAACTTTACCGGAGAGGTTGGACAGAAAAATGAGTCATCAAGCCGTACAAGGAAGCGATGCCGCCAAAGGGCGGTTTCCGATTTCCCTGCTTTCTTTAACCGCCGGCGCCTTTGCCATTGGCATGACGGAGTTTGTAATTATGGGCCTTTTGCCCAATGTTGCGGAAGACTTGCATGTTACCATCTCACAAGCCGGCCAGCTTATCACAAGCTATGCCATGGGGGTAGCGATCGGTGCTCCGATTCTTGCTTTGTTCACGAACAAACTGCCGCAAAAGCTGCTGTTATGCCTGTTAATGGGTGTGTTCATCTTAGGCAACGCCATCAGCGTCATCGCGCCCAATTACGCCATCCTGATGGGCGCTCGCATTGTGACAGCGCTAGCTCACGGGACGTTCTTCGGCGTAGGCGGCGTTATCGCCGTGCATCTGGTTCGCCCGGATCGACGGGCGGCGGCCATCTCGATTATGATGGCCGGTCTTACGATCGCCAATATTATGGGCGTCCCGTTCGGCACTTTTATTGGGCAGCAGCTCGGGTGGCGCGCCTCGTTCGGTGCGATTGTCCTGATGGGCATTGTCTCGCTCATCGGCATTATGTTCTTAATCCCGCGCGTGCAGCAGGAGAAAAGTGCGGGTATTCTTCAGCAGTTCCGTGCTTTAACGCAGCCCAAGCTGCTGTTGATGCTGCTCATGGGCGCGCTGGGCAGCGGGAGCTTGTTCACCGTTTTCACGTATATTACACCGCTGCTGGAACAAGTGACTGGCTTCTCGGAGCATCGTGTTGCATGGATTCTCGTTCTTTTCGGCTTTGGCGTTACTTTCGGCAATATCATTGGCGGCAAGCTTGCCGACTGGAAGCTCATGCCGGCATTACTGGGTAATTACGCGGCTTTGGCCCTCATTCTTGTTATTTTTAATATCACGGTTCATCTGCCCGCTGCTGCTGTCATCACCATTTTCGTCTGGGGAGCGGCTGCGTTCGGCATTCTGCCGGGGTTGCAGCTGCGCATTATGACGATGGCGAAGGACGCGCCTATGCTCGCCTCCACCTCGAACCATTCGGCGAATAATCTCGGCAATGCCAGCGGCGCCTTTATCGGCGGGTGGGTCATCACCCATATGGGGCTGACCTATCTCCCTTGGGCTGGGGCTTTGCTGCCAGTGCTGGGACTGCTGATCGGCTTTGTCAGCTATGGGTTGGAGCGGAAAGAGAAGCGCGCGAACGCAAATCCGAGCGGGCAAAAACTGGCGGGGTAGTTCGTAGGACAAACCTGACCCTCAAATAGCGGACTCCAGTTCCCTCCGGCAATCAGAGAACAACAAAAGGCATACCCACCAGTAGTTACTACTGAGGGTATGCCTTTTCTGTTATGGCCGCTGCGATTCCGCGGTAACCGGCTCAATTAACTTCAATAACGCGATGACGTCCGCTTTATCGAACGTTCTATTGCCATCCATATCGTAGCGCAATGGCGTCACGGCGAGAACGTTGGTGATATCCCAAAGCTTCTCCCCTTTTTGATAAAAAAGGGACACGATATGTTCGGTCGAAGCTGTACCGTCCGAGCTTACTACTTTGACTTGGAATCGGTTCAGTCCTTCCACGAAAGTAACGGGTTCGCTTTGTCCGTTCGACACTGCGATGGCTGAACCCAGCTCGCCGCTCTGCGGATCCATTCGCTTCAACGAGGTGCTAGTGCCCTCTTCGGAAGAAGCTGCGTGGAAGACGAATGCCGGGCTAGCGCCATGAACAACAGCTGAGGTCCACGGCGTGGATGTTGGCAGCACTTTGCCATAGTCATCACTCGTGAGCGAAAGCTGTACCAAGGCAGGCTGTACAACAACTGTCACCGCTTGGGACTCCGTGCCGTCTGTGATGCCGCTTCTTTCGTACAGCGCTGTAAATCGGTGTGTACCGGAATTCACGCCTGTTAAGCTAATTTCGGCGTTCCCGTACACATCCGTCGTTACCCTCGCTCGTTCAGTGCCGTTCTCTCTCAATGAAATGTAGCCGGGTTGATTCAGGTCACCGATCAAGTTCCCTACAGATGCGGAGAATTGAATAGGTTCTCCAAGCTGAAAAATGCCACTCGGATGATTCAAAATGAGTACGGTCCCCTGCGTATTGGGTTTGATGATTTGAGTGATCGGGGCTGAAATTCGCTCCTCGTGCACCAAATCAGGAATGTACGCGGCCTGAATGTCGTATGTTCCAGGCAGCAAAGCTGCTGATGTAAGAGTAGCAGTCCCTGCCGAGTCAAGTTCTATTGGTGTGCCCAGTAAATTGCCGCCACTAAAAACAATATGACCGCCAGGGATTTGCGGTTCTCCATTCGTATTCGTCACATGAGCGGTAAATGTAATTGGACTTCCGTAATAAACAGCCTCCGTTACTGAAGCGGTAACCATGACGGTAACAAGGATCGGTTTGATCTGCAGGCTGCTGCTCGTTGACACCCCGTCAAGGTGCTCGGGATCCCCCAAGTAGTTGGCGACGACGGTATGTGTTCCAACGGCCAGCTGGTCGGTCTCCCAAGTCGCTGTCCCGTTCGTCAGCGTCATAGCCCCCGGCCAATTGCTGAAGCCTCCTGTACCCAAAAGTGTGACCGTCCCCGTAGGTACGGAAGCTCCGCTGCCTGCATTAACTACCTGCACCGTTATACTCACCGTGTGCCCGTAGACACTTTCTCCCATTTGCGGTGCCACAGACAGGTGAACCGTAACCGGCGCTTTGGTTACCGGCTGGGTGATGGACTGTGAAACACTCGCAACATGGTTGCCATCACCGCTATATTCCGCCGTAATGACGAGATCGCCAACCGGCAGATCATGAGTGGTAAGCACCGCAGCGCCGTTGCTGTCTAGTGAGACCGGCACTTGCAAGCTTTCACCGTTATTTTTAAACGTAACTGTACCTGTAGGTTTAATATTAGGATTAATTGTATTTATGACCTGTGCCGTTAAAGTCGTCGTTTCACCAACTGAAATCCCACCCGATGACGACAGGGTTGTTGATGTGCTTGCTTTGTTAACGGTATGCCCGACAGCCGTTGCTAGACTAACCGCATGGTTGGCATCTCCGCCGTACTCCGCTTTAAACGTGTGAGATCCCGCCGATAAAAGATTCGGCATCGTCCAATCAGCCGTTCCTGCATTTAGTGTCGCGGTACCCAAGGTGGTTGCACCATCTTTGAATGTTACGGTACCACCTGGCATAACCGAGCTGCCATTCGTATTCGCCACGGTTGCTGTTAACGTCAATGGAGTCCCGTAGGTGGAAGTCGCGTCCGTCGTTCCTGTAACCGTCAAAGTGGATGACGTAGGAATCAGATTGATCGTCACTGGAGTGGAGCTTGAACTATTCGCAGTATGGGTAAGACTTCCTCCGTAATTCGCTGTAATCGAATGGGTTCCCACGTCCAAATTGGAGGCCGTCCAGGTTGCCGTTCCCGAATTCAACGTCCCTGTGCCAAGCACTGTCGAACCGTCCTTAAACGTCACGGTACCCGTCGGTACAAAAATGCTTGCCAAGCCATTCGCCACGGTTGCCGTCAACGTTACCGAATTCCCATAAGCTGTACTTCCGGGACTAGCGCTAACCGCCACTACGGTTGGTATCCCCAGCACGGATTGCGACAAACTGCTTGACGTACTGCCGAGATGCTGACCATCACCATCGTAAGTAGCCGTGACCGAGTAACCGCTAACCGGCAACGACGACGTTGTAAAGCTAGCAAAGCCACTTCCGTTGACACTCATAGAGCCCAGGATATTGCTGCCTTCTCTAAAAGTAACCGTTCCCCCCGGCATAACCGGATTGCCACCTGTGTTGGCGACTGTCGCCGTGAAGGTGATCGGCTCGCCGACGTAAATGAATCCGGCATTCGAGGTTAGCGTGGTATTGGTTTGAATCTTAGCAACCGTATGTACAAAGGTAGACGTCTTTGAGTCATGAATACCATCGCCGCTTGAATAATTAGCTGTTATCGTATGTGCACCTACGGCTAGACCGGAAAAGGACATGGCCGTATAAGCGTTGTAATTTTCAAGCTCCCCCCAAGTTCGTGTCGTGAGTACATTATCTTGGCCGACAAGTGTAACTGTTTTGGCCACTTTATCTACTGTGATACCTGTCACGTAACGATTCCCCGAAAGCTGCCAGGACTTTACCAAATTGTTATTCGCATCAAAGGCATACAAATACACATAGAAATTGTTATCCGTGTCGCTGTACGCCCAGTAATTCAGCCCGCCCCACTGAATCACAGGACAGTCCGAACAAGTCAATTTTTTGCCAGACTGCACCGGAGCAAGCCCAGCGCTCCTAGAAACAACCTCCGGCTCTGAAGCAACAAGCTCCAGCGGTCCCCCAATCAACGTACTCCCATCGTAGAACGTTACATTCCCTGTTGGGGTAGACCCGTTCGCTGCACGATCCGCCACAACCGAAGTAAATTGCACTGACTCTCCGTATATGGACGAAGATGGGCCCGTTATCATTTGTTCCACTGTTGTAGTTGCATAAGCTGCAGGCTGGTAGAAGTTAACCAACAACGCGACCATTAGAACTGCGCTGATCCAACGCAGCTTATTCCCATTTTTCCGTTTCACTATCATTCCTCCGCCCTGCGTAACTCTAGTAAGTATACTAAATTTATCGGGTTTTCGGTGCATAAAATGAATAGAAAAAAGCCATCTGCCCCCATCAACCGCGGGTACAAATGGCTTGTCACGTCTCATACGTCAAACAGGACGCTCTATCTCAAACTGCTCTCCCAATTTCGCATAGGAGTTGCCCGCCAGCCGGCTCACCGGTCTCAATTTCTGAGCATCAATATGACCCTTGTCGTACAACTCATTGGCGATGTGAAAATGCACCACTCGGCCGATCAGCAAATCCGCAGAAGGGGCGTCTTCCGTCCCCCCAAGCGGGATGGCTCGCTCGAGAACACACTCCATCCGGATGCTGGCTTCCGCGATGCCCGGTACAGCTACCTTCACACTTGGAACAGGTGTCAGGCCAGCTAACACCACTTCGCTTTCATCAGACGGCAGTGCAGCAGCCGTTTGATTGATCTCGTTGACATACGATTCGTCAGAGATATGAACAACGAATTCCCCTTTGGCGATAGCATTACGTGATGTATCTTTGCGTTCGCCCTGTCGCCGCTGTACGGACACGGCGATCATCGGCGGGTCCGCCGTCACAATCGTGAAGTAACTGAACGGTGCGGCATTAAGGACATCCTCTGTCGAGAGCGTCGTGACAAATGCGATAGGCCTGGGAATAATGCTGCCGATCAGCAGCTTGTAATTCTCCCGTTCGGTTTGATTCGAAGGGTCGATGGCGATCACAGACATCACCCCTTTACTTGTTATTTTTAAGTTAAATTTGCTTTAAACCAAGTGCCCGCCGCATCAACTTCCGAACGAGTCAATTGATGTCCGGCATTTTCCCAATGGACTTCGATCTCACCCCCCGCCTCGCCTAGCAGCTTCTGCAGCTCTTCGGTCTCTTCCGGCGAACAGATGGGATCATTGCGGCCAGCCCCGATAAAGACGGGGGTGTCGGTCAAATCCGGAAGCTGGATACCGCGCCGCGGCACCATCGGATGATGCAGGATCGCGCCTCGAAGCGCATCCGGATAGTGGAACAACAGGCTGCCCGCAATATTGGCGCCATTAGAGTAGCCGATGGCCACCATATTCCGGCGGTCAAAGCCATGCTCTACGGCAGCTTCATCCAAGAAGTCGTTCAGTTCTTTCGTACGAAAGATGAGATCCTCCTCATCGAAGATACCTTCCGCGAGCCGGCGGAAGAACCGCGGCATCCCATTCTCAAGCACATTACCTCTGATGCTTAATACGGATGACGCCGGGGAGATGGCTTGCGCCAGCGGCAGAAGATCGCGCTCGGTGCCGCCGGTCCCGTGCAAG
Source organism: Paenibacillus sp. WC2504 (assembly GCF_052682475.1). NCBI lineage: Bacteria > Bacillati > Bacillota > Bacilli > Caryophanales > Paenibacillaceae > Paenibacillus > Paenibacillus sp. WC2504. The sequence goes on along the minus strand of NZ_JBQZFH010000001.1, from coordinate 217,311 downwards.
AGCACGAGCACCGGAGCCGTTACATCTGTTCCTTGTTGGAAAATATGTCTCATTGTCCGTTCCCCTCCAATTCACGCACCGCGATCGGTGGCAGGTTGCGCTCGATTTGTGCACGGTTTGCTTCGAACCATTCCGGCAGCATGATTTTCTCACCAAGCGCCTCAGGAGCTTCATCTCTTGCGAAACCTGGAGGATCTGTCGCGATTTCGAACAGAATGCCGCCTTCTTCACGGAAGTAGATCGCGTTAAAATATTGACGGTCTACAATCGGCGTCGGATGGTACCCGCTGTTCTGCACATGATTTCTCCATAGTTCATGCTCAGCATCATCTTTGGCCCGCCATGCGATGTGGTGAACCGTACCCGCTCCGCCTGCTCCATATGGCATTGGATTCACAAGAATGTCGATGATATTCCCAATATCGCCAAATGATTTGAAGCGAGCGTAAGCTCCCTCTTGCCCCACTTTCTCAAGCCCCATGACCTGCTCAAGCAGCTGCGATGTTTTGTCCGGAGCCGTGCTGTAGAGGATAGCGCCACCGAAGCCTTTGATCGCTTTGTCAGCAGGAATGCCGCCAAATGACCACGTGCTAGGAGCTCCTTGCTCACGCTCAACGATTTCCAATTTCAAGCCGTCGTGATCTTCGAATTGCAGATAGGTCTCATGGAATCTTTCTGTTTTCTCAAAGGCTACGCCGAATTTGGTCAGACGCGCTTCCCAGAAGGCAAGACTGCCTGTAGGGACCGCATATGTTGTGATACCTACTTGGCCGCCGCCGATACGCCCTTTGCGGGAACCAGCCCAAGGGAAGAACGTGATGATTGTTCCTGGCGTGCCATGCTCATCGCCGAAGTAGAGATGGTACACTTCAGGTGCGTCGAAGTTGATTGTTTTTTTGACCAGACGTAATCCCAGAATGCCCGCGTAGAAATCTACAGTTCCTTGTGCGCTTTGAACGAAAGCTGTTATATGGTGAATACCTGCTGTTTGTTGTTTTGTCATTTGAATACACTCCTCATAATTAGTTTTAATAGTTAGTTTTAGTTATGTCCTGCCGTATGAAGAAAGAATCTTAGAATAATAATGCATCAATGGAGTAGGCGCCAGCGCCGGTTAGTGCTACACCTATAACAACTGCAAGCAGCAGTAAATTGTACTCATAACCGCCTGTTGTGTTCCAGTAGCCGTTTTTGCCATGTACTTTGGCAATCGCCATCACCATCGTCAACGCAATCAGCAAGGAAGCAAACACAGTGCCTAAACCCGCTGCGAACAATAATCCACCTGCAAACTCCATCAGGCCCGCCATAACCGCCATCGCGACACCAGGCTTAATGCCAATGGACTCCATCCAACCGCCCGTTCCTTTCGGACCGTAGCCCCCGAACCAGCCAAACAATTTCTGAGAGCCATGGGCCATGAAGCTAAGCCCCACAACCAAGCGGATCAGCAACAATCCTAATGCGATACTCATCAATGATCTCCTCCATTTCAAATTTAAGAATCTTTAATTTAAGATATTAGGCATAAGGTAAAGTAGTTACTCCTCCGTTTTGAGGACAAACTACTTTTCTATTTGAAACCGTCTTGGGCGAACTTGCCGAGCTTTTTTAACAATTGACTAGCGACTCTTTTCTCTTCGGCAGTAAGACCAGCCACCGCGTTCTCAATCACTTCAATATGCTGAGGAAAAACTTCTTCAATAAACTGCTTGCCTTTAACCGTAATTTCCGCAAAAACAAGTCTTCGGTCTTCCGTGGATGTCCGGCGGACAACAAACTCTTTCTTCTCCAGCTTATCGACCACGTAGGTGATATTTCCACTGCTCATCAGCACTTTGGAGCCGATTTGTTGAATAGGCTGTGCTCCTTTATGATAAAGAAGTTCCAGTACACCGAATTCAGTCCGGTTTAATCCATGCTTGCGGATATCGCGGTCGCCGTGTGCATTGACCCATTCACTTGCTCTGGAAAGTGCGATGTAGAGATCCAAGGAATCGTTTCGTGTTTCGCTCATTAGGTTCACCTCATTTCATCGTTGGTTTCGTTTATGTTTGATGTCTTGATTTAAAGATACTTTAATTTAAGATAAATGTCAACACCTGATTTTAAAATTTGTTGTTTGATGGACGTTTCACTCTACTCTCACGGACTCAACTGCAGCTATTTCTATGATTTGCCAACGTTTTTAGGAGTTATCGGACTGAGGAGCCGTTATCTGCTCTTAATAGTGTCGTTTTTAGCTAAATTCAAGGCATTAGCGGCGCGTGTGTGTCCGTTAAATGCTAAATTCAACCCTGTAACGAGTAGATAAGGTCATCTCAGTCCGTTAGTTAGCTCCATCATCCAAACTTCCGCACATTCGGTCCAGCACACCTTCTTCCTTCAAAAGAGGATGTGCTTTCCTGCTGTCTGCAGCTCAATCCTTTAACCCACCACAGCCGACTCGCCCTTCTGCAGTTGGTACATCTTCGCGTACCGGCCATTCAGCGCCATCAGCTCATCGTGATTGCCGCGCTCCGCAATTTCCCCGCGGTGCAGCACAAGTATCTGATCCGCATCGCGGATCGTAGACAGCCTATGCGCGATGACGAGTGTCGTGCGCCCTTCGCTGACAACCTTCAGCGCCTGCTGGATCAGCCCTTCGGTCTCGCTGTCGATGCTCGCTGTCGCTTCGTCCAATATGAGGATGGACGGGTCGAAGGCGAGCGCTCGCGCGAAGGAGATCAGCTGCCGCTGCCCAGAGGACAACGTGCTGCCCCGCTCCACAACCTGTTCGTCGTAGCCATGAGGCAGCTGCTCGATGAAAGGTGCTGCGCCGACATCTTTTAGTGCGCTTTTTACACGATCGATAGAAATCTCCTCATTATAGAGGCTTACATTAAACTTAATATCCCCTGCAAATAAGAATGGATCCTGCAGCACGATGCCCATATGTTTCCGCAGCGCCTGTTTGGACATCGACCTGATGTCACGCCCATCAATAGTAATACTGCCTTCATTGGGTTCATAAAAACCAAGCAGCAGGTTCATAATTGAGCTTTTGCCTGAGCCAGTATGGCCTACGAGCGCGATCGTTTCCCCTTTGCGAGCCTCGAAGGAAATTTGCTTCAACACATTTTCCCCTTCTTTATAGGCAAACGTAACCTGATCAAACTTCACAATTCCTTCCGGACGGCTCACCTTATCTGTTTTCTCAACGTCCTGGCCTTCCATATCCATAATAGCGAATACTTTATCTGCGGATACAAAAGCCCTTTGTGCATTGGTCAGCTGATCGAAAATCCCGATAATCGGTTGAAAAATACGCCCCAGATAATCGATAAACGCATAAAACACCCCAAAGGAAATAGCCGCTTGCAGAGATTCCCGGCCAAAATACCAAATGACCATCGCCGTCACCAAGCTCCCGATTGTACCTACAATGTTGCGGGAGGACAAGGAAAAAACGCGGAACTGCTTCAATTGATTCACATAGCGGTCTTTATTCAACACTTCAAATTCATCCAACGTCACCTTCTCGCGGCGAAAGGCTTGAATAATCGGCATGACGACGATTGATTCGTTAATCATTGCGTTCATGTCACTTAGCCTTGCGCGCATGATGGTAATGAACACTTTCGAATATTTCAAGTGAATCTTCATAATGAGAGCGAAAATTGGCGGCAGTACCAAACAATAGACAGCCAAGTGCCAATCCAGAATAAATAAGGCGACGAAAATACCGATAAGCTGCATCGTACTAACGACAAACGTCGCCATGAAACTCATGAATAAGTCGCGTATGGCCTCCGTATCGTTGGCAATTCTCGACACCACCTGACCAATTGGCGTATTGTCGAAATAACGCAGTGCGATGCGCTGGATGTGCTGCATTAAGTCCATACGCATGTTTTTGATGATTTGAAGCGCTGTGGACTGAAATAAATAGGCCTGGGAATAGTTGCAAATACTTGCTATTAAAAGCAGCCCCATGTAGAGACCAATCAATTTCAGCACAGAGGACATCTGGCTTGTATCTACGGAAAGATGCTGGTCGATGATCGTTTTTGTAATGTAGGGCCCTGCAAGCTCTGCGCTTACCGCACAGCATAATATGAGCAGCGCTCCGATGATCCTAAATTTATAGACAAGCGCGTACGAGACGAGCCTTCTTGCCGTTGATGGTTGATTCATCGTGTTTTCCTCCTTTCTTCCATTATTCGTCTAAACTTGCTTCCATTTGCTGACGGTCCCACTGTTCCCGGTACCAACCGCCAAACTGCATCAGCTGTTCGTGTGTTCCTTCTTCAATAATCCGTCCCTCATCCAGAACGAGAATCCAATTGGCGTGGCTCACCGCGGATAAACGATGGGTCGAGATCAATGTCGTTTTACCTGCCCGCTCCTTGCGGATATTTTGCAGGATGCGGCTTTCCGTCCGGGCATCTACCGCGGATAACGAGTCATCCAGCAGAAGGATCTCGGAATCGATGAGCAGGGCTCTGGCAATCGCCAAGCGCTGTTTCTGCCCGCCGGACAGCATGACCCCGTTCTCGCCGACGATCGTGGCAAGGCCTTCCGGCATTTGCTCAATATCCTGCGTGAAAGATGCCATCTCCACCGCTCGAGCGATCTCATCCGGGGGAGCGTCATGCTTGCCCAGCGCGATGTTGTCGCGAATCGATTTGGACAGCAGCAAATGCTCCTGCGGAACATAGGCCACCCAGCTTTTCACCCGATCAATCGCAATCTGCTCAATCGGTACATCAGAGATCATCAGCTTCTCAGGAGGAATCGGGTATTGTCGCAGCAATTGCTTGAGCAGCGTGCTTTTGCCGCTTCCTGTACGTCCTACAATGCCTAAGGTTTGACCCCGCTCCAGCTCGAAAGACACATGCGCCAGGCTTGGGTGATTCGCAGTGGGATATGTGAAGCTGAGATCCTTCATTTCGATCCGATTAGGCACACTAACCGCTACCGGATTATCCACGTCTACGATATCAGCCTTCTGTGTCAGAGCCGTATCCAGTCGGTCAGCGGAGGCGCTACCGCGCTGCAGGACGTTGATAAACTCGCCGAAGGAAATCATCGGCCAGATCAGCATACCCAGATAAATGTTGAACGAAACGAGCTGTCCCAGTGAAATCTCATGATGAAACACCAGATAGGAACCATATCCGATCCCAATAGAATAACTCAAACCTACAATGAGGGAAGTTAACGGTTGAAAAAGCGCATTGAGCATCGATACGCGTTTGTTCTTATTCATCACTTCGGATGTGACTTGATCAAATGCTTTTAGATCATGATCTTCCTGTACATAGGATCGAATTACCCGAATGCCTGAAATCGATTCCAGTGCATGATCGTTCATTTTGCCGAATGAAGCTTGTGCCGCAAGGAAGCGCACTCTCACCTTTTGACCCAATTTACTGATCACAAAAGCTAGAAATGGCAGCGGAATCAACGCCGCAATCATTAATTTAAAAGAGATGAGCGATACCATCATCACAATAACAACCGATGCTCCTACTATCGTGGAGACCAACGTCATTACTCCATACCCCGAAGTTTGACCGATCGCCAGCACGTCATTCGTTGCTAACGCCATTAGCTGGCCTGTGCTGTTGCGTTGAAAGAACGCCGGCGTCATTTTCGACAAATGCGCAAGCAAGCGGCCACGAAGCACCTTTTCAACCAAAGCCGAGTTGCCGAATAATGTCGTGATCCACACATACGCCATGATGTATAGCAGAACAGCAAGTCCTATCAGCAAAAGGACCGTATGGTTGAGCGCAGTAGCGGACAAATTCCCGCTGCGGATATGGTCAATTGTATTTCCTATCATTTTAGGCGGGATAGTTGTCAATAAATTCACACCTATTAACAGACCGATTGCCAGCGCATAATATTTCCATCTTTCTTTGAAAAACCACCGAAGCTTGATGATAAAAGACAAGAATTCCACCTCTTTCCATTGTTACACACATAAATTGATTCTATAGTTTCGCTCGAGTGAAGTCCATGAGGAAGTTCGATTTAATCAAACTTTCCTGTTCCTGCAACATTTTGGAAATTTTTTATGTAAGAAGGACAGACTAATGACAACTTTACATATAGAAAGGAAGTCCTTCCATGCATCCTGTTATGAAAAAAAGTTTTGCCATTCTATCCCTATCTGCCTTGTTGACTGCGGGCACAGCTTACGGCACGCCTAGCGACACATTTGCTGCAGAATCGATGAAAGGCAACCTCACCGTCTCTTTCTCCATGAAGGAAGAGGCCAAAACAATCCAAGCGACAGGCGTCATCACTTCCATTCGTGCGGACGGCGATCATGCATTGATCCACATTCAAGGTGTAGGCACAGACGGCCTTGTTCTTAACGTCGACAAAGATACGGTCTTTCAAATGGCCGATGGCACTAAGCTTAGTCTTGCCGATTTGCATGTAGGCTTAACCGTTTTGGCTGAACATTCCATAGTGATGACGATGAGCCTGCCGCCGCAAACGCCAACGTCCAAAGTAACGGTTCTGGATGCGAAAATACAAAAAGATCTGATGGGAACAGCCGGTGTTATTGAAGAATTGCACAGCGAAAATAAGGATGATCTGCGAATCCGTGTGAAAGGCGAGGGCTTAACGGAAACTTCGCCAAGCGAAATCGTGCTGAATTTGACGAAAGATACGGCTATCGTTGACTTGAATGGGAAGAAAGTTGCGACCTCAAAGCTTGTGAAGGGCGCAAATGTGATTGGATTCTACGGACCTGCTTTGACGAAGAGCCTGCCGCCTATCGGTACTGCTTGGAAAATCGTTGTTGCTGATAAAGAAGAATAATTTTTTGTAAAAAGCTGAAATCTTCCATGCCAAATGGGAGGTTTCTTTGTTTAACGTGGCTGATCGCACTGTCCAAATGATTCGTTTTTTGATACAATAACTGAAAATTCATTCGAATAAGGGGACTAATATGGAATACATTAGCACACGCGGAAAAGTAGAACCCCTCGGCTTTATCGATGCCATCCTGATGGGATTGGCGAACGACGGTGGTTTGCTTGTTCCCAAAACGATCCCGCAACTATCCGCAGACACGCTCCAGAAGTGGCAAAACCTCTCCTACTCGGAGCTGGCTCTTGAAATTTTCTCCCTATTTATTGAAAACGAAATCCCGCGCGCAGAATTGAAACAGCTCGTTGAGGACAGCTACGGCACGTTCCGTGATGAAGCTGTAACGCCTGTTAAACGCCTGAACGATGACACTTATGTGCTGGAATTGTTCCACGGTCCAACGTTTGCTTTCAAAGACATCGCGCTGCAATTCCTGGGCAATCTGTACGGGTATGTCTCCCGCAAGACGAACTCGATTATTCACATCCTCGGCGCAACTTCCGGTGATACCGGAGCTTCCGCTATTGAAGGTGTGCGTGGCAAAGAAGGCATCCGCATCTGTATTCTTCACCCACACCAGAAGGTAAGCCGCGTGCAAGAACTGCAAATGACGACGGTTGATAGCGAAAATGTGCTGAATCTGTCCGTTGAAGGGACTTTCGACGACTGCCAACGCATTATCAAAGAGCTGTTTGCCGACGTTGAGTTCAAGCATCGCTACCACTTGCGCGCAATTAATTCCATCAATATCGCCCGCATTTTAGCGCAAACGGTCTATTACTTCTATGCTTACTTCCAAGTTACAGCTGGCGATGCAGGAGCTAAAGTTAACTTTAGCGTGCCGACTGGCAACTTTGGCGATATTTTCGCTGGTTATCTCGCTCAGAAGATGGGCCTTCCTGTTCATAAGCTCATTCTTGCGACGAATGAAAACAACATCCTTGAGCGTTTCGTGAAGGAAGGCGTGTACCAGCCTGGAGCTTTCCGCGGCACATACAGCCCTTCCATGGACATTCAAGTAGCCAGCAACTTCGAGCGCTACCTGTTCTATTTATACGGCGAAGATGCAGAAGCCGTGACCACCCTGATGGCGCAGTTCAAAGCCGAAGGTCGCATTGTAATTCCTGCCGACAAGCTGCAAGCGGTGCAGGCGGATTTCGCCGCGTACGGCGTACAGAACGAGGAATGTTTGGATACAATCAGCTCCTATTACAAGGAGTACGGCTATCTGCTTGATCCGCATACAGCGTGTGGTGTCGCTGCTGCCGACCGTATCGCAGCGGACAGCGAAGTGACGGTAGCCCTTTCCACCGCTCATCCGGCAAAATTCGATGAATCGATCCGTTTGCGCGGTATTGAGCAAACCTACCCGCAGCAAATTCAAGCTCTATTCGACAAACCGCAGTTCCAGACGGTTGTTGGCGGTTCGAATGAGGAGATCAAAGACCAGCTCGTGAAGTTCTTCTAAAATCAAAGGGACTGTCTCTGAAAGTCTGAAATGACCTTCGGAGCAGTCCCTTTTTCATGTCTACTTGAATTTTTGCGGGAATTGTTTAATAATGCCCTCTGTCAGCGCGTCGGACATCATCATAAGATGATCAGCGCCTTTATCGAACCACAGGATATCAGCATCCCAGTCTTTAGCCAGCATGGCTTTCACATCTTCCGTCAACATTTGCAAGTGAACATACATCAAATCCTGTACTGTGTTCATCGGCCAATTCGGATTAGCTTTGCTTAAAAAGGAGGCGATATCGTCAGCGTTGCGGTACCAGTCCTTGTTCACTTTGTCGAACTCAGCCGTATTTCCACTTTTCGCCGCGTCTACTACTTTGCCAGCGATTACAATATGCTCCGTCAACAGCTCACCCAGCTTGTTCCCGGCATCCTCTCCGTAGAAAGGCTTTATCGCATTCCCAATATCCTTCTGATTTCTTAACAGCCTAGCCAGTGTTTTATCTTTATTTTCTAGACCGGCCAAAGCGCTTACCACATAATTGCGGGTCCAAATCGCGTGATCCATCCATAGCCTTCTTAAGTCGCTTTTCAACTGCACCATCGATTGCGTGTACATCATCTGTTTAGCGGCCACTGCACGATCATCCATCTGCGCTTCTGCCCGAAGTGGAGCCGTACTGAACGCAATAGAGAGAGAGAGCAGCGTTAACTTGATCCATTTGCCTTGCATAGGTAGATTCTCCTTTTCATCTAAATCGGAAACAGCTCGTTATATTGTGTACGCTTGAGTCGTTTTCATTCATAAAAGAGGGAGGAAGCTCCAGCAAAAAGTTAGCATGCAGGGAATCGGCCGGACAAAATCAGTCTTGAGACTGATAAGTTCCTCCACCTAAGCAGGAGGACGTGATTCTTGCACCGTGATATGCTAGATGTAATGAATAAATTAATAGGAGTGAAAATAGTGAATATGAATCGCAGCGCTTTTCTCGGCCCGATCTTGATTCTTTTAGGCATCTTCCTGTTTCTTAAAGGGGAAATCACGTTCAGTACGGGCACCATTTTTGAATATTTCTGGCCAACCTTATTCGTCATTCCAGTCGGTGTCTTCTTTCATTGGCTGTACTTCTTCATCTTGCATCGCAGAGGTGTAGGGGTTCTGGTGCCAGGCGGCATTCTGCTTACGGCAGGTGTTGTTTGCCAAATATCCATGCTGTTCGACATTTGGCATCTCATGTGGCCGGGCTTTATGCTTGCAGCCGCCGTCGGTTTGTTCGAGCTGTATTGGTTCGGAGGCCGCAATAAATGGCTGCTTATTCCGATCAACATTTTGACCGTGATGTCCCTCTTGTTCTTTACGATTTTCTCGATCGGATCGCTCTTCTCTGGCATTTTCCACAATCAGCCCATCTTCGCCGCTCTGCTCATTGTTGTCGGTTTGGCCTTAATGTTTATGCGCGGTCGGGAAACTAGCAAGTACCAAGGATAAACGACTTCGTCGTCCTTTCAGGACGAGCGTGGTTCTCAAGGTAGAGCGAAGCAAAAGTAAAAAACTTATACTTTCTTATCTACTGAAAAAAACCTTCCAAACCACGAACTTGTGGACTGGAAGGTTCTTTTTTATTGAGCAACCAAGTTATCCTCTGTGGATTTCTTGATTTGTTTGCTGCGTAATTGTCCACAAGCGGCATCAATATCGGTTCCGTGTTCAAGACGGACACTGCAGGAAATGCCTTGCTTTTTGAGCGTATCATAGAATGCCCGCACGGACTCCCGCTCGCTTCGTTGGTACTGGCTATGCTCATCCACCGGATTGTACGGGATAAGATTCACATTGGCGAGTTGACGGATGTGCTGTATCAGCTCAGCCAGCTGGATAGCATGCTCTTTGCCGTCATTCACGTCTTTCAGCAAAATGTACTCGATTGTAATTCTTCGGTTTGTTTTCTCCAGATAGTACTCAATCGAACTCATCAACTTTTCAATAGGAATCGCTTTGTTAATTTTCATAATCCGCGTCCGAAGCTCGTTCGTCGGGGCATGCAAGGAAATCGCGAGGTTCGTCTTCAAATCGGAATCCGCGAATTCTCTGATTTTATCAGCAAGACCACTTGTGGAAACGGTGATATGTCTAGCGGCAATATCAAGACCTTTCTGATCTTTTACGACGCGGATGAAATCCACCATGTTCTTGAAATTATCGAAAGGCTCGCCAATTCCCATGACAACAATGTGGCTAACGTGCTCATTCGCGCCCTTGCCGTCCAAATGAAGCTGAACCTTCATAATTTGTTCCACAATTTCTGCGCTGGTGAGATCCCGGCTCTTAGCCAGCAGACCGCTTGCACAGAAGCTGCACCCGATATTGCAGCCAACTTGTGTTGTTACACATACGGACAGCCCGTATTTGTGACGCATCAGCACGGTTTCAATCAGGTTGCCGTCCATCAATTTAAACAGGAATTTGATTGTCCCATCCGCCGACTCTTGTTTCAGATGCTCCGTCAAGGTTTGAATGGCGAAATGCTCCTCCAACACCTGAAGACAGTCCTGTTTAACATCCGTCATCTCCGAGAACGAGGTTACCCGCTTCCCATACAGCCAATCCCATACAAGTAAAGCCCGCGACTTTTTGAATCCTTTTTCAGCGAGCCAAGCAACTAATTGATCAAACGTTAATCCATAAATGGATCCTTTATTCATGTGTTATCCTCTTTTCAAGACTTTCACTTACAGTCCAATTTCTATGAAACAGCCGAAGCTTACCATCTAGTTATTATTGTGCCAAAAATCGTCCATGAACACAAGAGGAGTGAGCTTCCAGTGATTCATCAAAGATTTACAAATTAATCGAACATATGTTCTTTATTTTTTTCGCGTTTTGTGTTAATAATAAGAGGTAAGGTTTTCTTAACATTGATCCTAATCAAAATTAACTCGAGGAGCTGAAGGTTGATGACATTACGCTTAGACCCTTATTTAGTCATGGAAGGAAACGCTAAGGAAGCCATCCAATTCTATGAAAAGGCATTAGGAGCTAAACAAGTTTTCGTACAAACGTTTGGTGAAATGCCAGCAAATCCGGACTTCCCGCTCCCTTCAGAGGCTAATGAACTTATCGGACATGCGATGCTGATGGTGGGCGATACGCGTCTGATGCTGTCCGACGCCTTCCCTGGGCAACCTGTTCAGAAAGGTGCCAATGTTACCATTTGCATTTCGATCAAGGATGTTGAGAAATCCAAAGCGATCTACCATGCACTGGAAGATGGGGGACGCGTCATTATCCCGCTGTCAGAATCCCACTTCAGCCCTGCATATGGCCAAGTAGTCGACAAGTTTGGCGTAGGCTTCCACATTTTCACTGACCAACCAACGAACAACTAAAGATCGGAATGTCAAAAAGCCTTCATTCCATTTCTACCGTTGGATTGAAGGCTTTTTTATGTAGAACCCCTAACATGCTTATCGAACGATTTTCTCGAGGATTTTCATAGAAGAGGCTGCTATTTCTTCAGCAGCTGGTACTTGCATAGGTACAGGCGCTGACGTTGGTGCTGGCTGATCATGAAACATTTTATTCGCATACATCTTCTTAATTTGACCGTAAAAACTTGTCGTTCGTATGTAGGAAATCATCCTGCAAATCATTTGCATTTGCATCGTATCTTCAATCCCGGAGGCGATGTTGAAAAGTGTATTCAAACTGCCAATAGCTTGATCCCTAGTGATGATCCCACTTTCCAAATCCCTCACAACCCGCTCCATGTCACTTTTTACGAACATAACTGCTCTGCTCTTTATATTCTTATCTATCAACCACTGCACCTCCTAGATGTATGTACTAAAATAGTACAACACCCCAATTGGAATAGCTGTCGAAGTGAGGGGAGCAAGATTATAGTATTTTTCGGGAATGCCAAGGAATCTTGTCGTCTTTTGTTAGGAAAAATTTGTAAACGTGGGCCTTACCTGTATTTTTCTCAGAAATTGCATGGTTCCTCGTTCTTTGGCAATTCGAAGTCCTGACGAAGCATCTTTGCTTGTACGAGAGGTATTATTCCCAAAGCAACCAATTTAAAGAGTCCTGTTAGCTGAACATTTGCTTCACTAGTTCCCGATTTCGTTCTTTGAAAACTTCATTATGGGAAGAAACCATAGCATACTTGTAGGCACCTGGCTGTATGAATTGTTTCGCTTTATTTACAGCATTCGCTGCATCATGGAAGGCTCCGGCGATCAGATGGACTTTCCCCTCATGATTGAGAATATCGCCAGCTGCATAAATCCCCTCGATGGAAGATTCGCTCGCTGCGCTGCCTTTAATATAATAGTCGTCTACGATCTCGATCTTCACTTCGCTATTTTGAAGTAAAGTCGTATCCCGCTCGTAGCCGTGATTAATGATGACTTCATCAATTTCCAAATACGAAATTTCGCCCGTTTCGTGATTCTCAAGCTGAACGTGCTCAATCGTTTCGTGATTTGCACCGGCAATTAATTTACAAATCGAAGAATTAAAAATACATTGCACAGAGCTTTCCATAAGCTGCTTCACTTGAGCCTCATGACCGGAAAGCGCATCTTTGCGATACGTTAAATAGACTTTTCCAGCCACAGGCTCCAGCTCATTAGCCCAGTCAACGGCTGAGTTGCCCCCGCCAGAGATGACGACCGTTTTACCCTTAAAGCGCTCAAGAGACTTCACCGTATAATTCAAATTAGATACCTCATACCGTTCCGCACCCTCGATTTCAAGCCTTTTGGGATTGAGAATGCCCCCGCCTACTGCGACTATGACTGTTTTCGACAAATGCTTTGCGCCGGATGCAGCGAGTAGTTCAAAGATCCCCTCTTCATTGCGCCAGATCGACTCGACTTTCTCACTTAAGACAACCTCCGGCGAGAATGTTAATCCTTGTTCGACTAGTTTCTCGATCAGCTTTGCGCCAGGCAGCGGTGTATGACCGCCAACGTCCCAGATCATCTTTTCCGGGTAGACATGCACTTTGCCGCCAAGCTGTGGCTGATACTCAATAATCTTTGTTTTCATTTCTCTCAAGCCGCTATAGAAAGCAGAGTAAAGCCCTGCCGGGCCTCCTCCGATGATCGTTACATCAAACAATTCCTGATTCTCCATAAACGTTCACTCCTTTTCACTTACATGCAATTGATTTTCATTATCAATTAACTATAAGACTATTTTTTTCTTTTGACAACAAAATAATCATTGACAACCTTAATCTGTTGACTTAAAGTATGTTTAGTTATGTTAATGATAATGATTATCACTATCGATAACATTCTGGAGGTGTCTTATGGTTCGCCTGTATATAGATGGACTCAACATTGGTTATGGAGAACGTTCGATTGTCAAAAATCTTAGCGTTGCCATTCCTGACAAAAAAATTACGACCATTATCGGTGCTAACGGTTGCGGTAAATCCACCCTTTTGAAAGCTACTACACGGATTATTCCTCACCAATCCGGACGTATCGTACTGGACGGAGCACTTATCTCGAAAGAAAACACCAAAGTTCTCGCCAAAAAAATGGCGATCCTGCCACAGACGCCTGAAAGCGCCAGCGGATTGACCGTCGGTGAATTAGTGTCTTATGGCCGCTTCCCTTATCAAACCGGCTTTGGCCGATTGACAAAAAAGGACTATGAAGCCATTGACTGGGCGCTCGAAGTGACAGGCACCCAAGATTTCAAATACAGGCCTGTCGATTCCTTATCCGGTGGTCAACGGCAACGCGTTTGGATTGCGATGGCTATCGCCCAGGAAACCGATATTATTTTTCTGGATGAGCCAACAACCTACTTGGACTTGGCCCATCAACTAGAGGTGCTGGAGCTGTTGCAGCGATTGAATCGGGAACAAGACCGAACGATTGTCATGGTGCTGCACGATTTGAACCAAGCCGCTCGTTTCGCGGATTACATCATCGCTCTGAAAGATGGCGAAATTGTCAAAGCTGGCGATTGCGAAGAAGTGATGCAGCCTGAAGTTCTCAAGCAAGTTTTCCACATTGATGCAGAGATCGGAAGAGATCCTAGGACCCATAAACCCATGTGCATTACTTACAACTTACTAAAGGGAGACTACTCAAGTGAAAAAAATACTGATTCCATTCCTGCTCTTCATCCTAGTACTAGCTACTAGCGCTTGCGGATCTGCAGCACCTAAAAAAGAAGATGGCTCTGCAACACCGGCTACTTCAGTTGCGGCTGGGTCCAAAACAATCACATACCAGTCCGAAGATGGGCCCGTTGAAGTGCCTGCCAATCCACAGCGTGTCATAGTCCTTTCTGCTTTTGCAGGAAACGTAATGGCGTTAAATGTGAAGCTTGTCGGCGTGGAGTCATGGTCCAAAGCTAACCCTAACTTTGACAAAACCCTAAAAGATGTGCAGGAAGTTTCCGATGAAAACTTGGAAAAAATCATTGAACTAAAACCCGATCTCATTATCGGTCTATCCACAATCAAAAATATAGATAAACTTAAGAAAATCGCGCCAACCGTTACATACACATATGGGAAAGTTGACTATCTAACCCAACATATCGAAATCGGAAAGCTTTTGAACAAAGAAAGTGAAGCGAGAGCTTGGGTTGACGACTTCAAGAAACGCGCACAAAAAGCAGGTACTGACATTAAAGCCAAAATCGGCGCTGACAAAACCATTTCCGTCATCGAGAGCTTCGACAAACAGCTTTACGTATATGGCGATAACTGGGGGCGCGGGACAGAAATTCTTTATCAAGAAATGAAATTGCCTATGCCTGCAAAAGTGAAGGAAACAGCTCTGAAAGAAGGCTATTATGCCTTGTCGACGGAAGTGCTGCCGCAATTCATGGGCGATTACGTGATTTTCAGTAAAAACCCGGATGCCGACAACTCGTTCCAACAAACAGAGACGTACAAGAATACAACGGCTGCAAAAAACGGTCACGTTTATGAAGCCAACGCCAAGATTTTCTACTTCAACGATCCTTTAACGCTGGAATACCAACTAGATTTCTTCATCAAAAATTTGCTTAAATAACATCACGGAGGAGCCGTCTCGGATGAAACAATCCATTTCATTTGGTTATAAATTTGCCCTTGGGCTCCTTGTGTTTGTGGGAATGTTTGTTGTTGCTATGGTGTTTGGGGCAGCGGATGCTACCCTCTCGGATGTCTGGCTGGCACTAACTTCACACACCACAAGCGGTGCGATTACAATCATCCGTGAAATTCGATTACCCCGCGAAATCGCGGGGATTTTCGTTGGAGCGGCTTTAGGCGTCTCAGGCGCCATTATGCAAGGAATAACACGTAATCCGCTAGCGGATCCCGGCTTGCTGGGGCTGACAGCAGGTGCCAACGCAGCACTCGCCCTAACCATCGCTTTATTCCCTTCAACAAGCTACTTGGGTATCATGCTCGCTTGTTTCATTGGAGCGGCCATAGGGGCGCTTCTGGTTTTCGGCATCGGAGCGATGAAAAAAGGCGGATTTTCACCCATCCGCATCGTTCTCGCCGGAGCTGCGATCTCGGCCTTTTTATACGCTGTTTCCGAGGGGCTCGGTCTTTATTTCAAAATCTCAAAAGATGTTACCATGTGGACGGCAGGCGGATTGATCGGCGCATCATGGGACCAGCTGAAGGTGATCGTACCTTTTATCGTGGTGGGATCGCTGGTATCTCTCCTGCTCTCCAGGCAGCTTACCATTCTTAGCTTAAGCGAAGAGGTGGCTGTTGGATTAGGGCAAAAAACGGCGCAAATTAAGGCGATTCTCTTCATCATCATTATTCTATTGGCAGGCGCATCCGTCGCCCTTGTCGGCAATATGGCTTTCATTGGGCTTATGATACCGCACGTCGTGCGTGCTATCGTAGGCACCGATTACCGGTTCATTATTCCAATGTCCGCAGTCTCAGGCGGTACGTTCATGCTGCTCGCAGATACACTCGGACGCACCATGAATGCGCCGTATGAAACGCCTGTAGTGGCTATTGTGGCGATGCTAGGCTTACCTTTCTTCCTGTTTATCGTACGTAAAGGGGGCAAAGCCTTCTCATGATTCATCCATCTATTCTCAGAAAACAACGCCTGCTCGTAGTTGGAGCTCTGTCACTTATCATCGTTACGATTGTGATCGGCATGGGGCTAGGCTACTCGTCGTTGTCCTATAACCGGCTGCTTCCTACCCTATTTGGTCAGGGGACCTTCAAAGAAGACTTTGTGTTATTTTCAATTCGATTACCTCGGATTCTGATTACCTTATTGGCCGGCATGGCACTTGCGCTATCCGGAGCGATCCTGCAGGGCGTTACACGCAATGATCTAGCTGATCCCGGCATTATCGGGATAAACTCCGGTGCGGGTGTCGCCGTTGCCGTCTTCTTTCTCTTTTTCCCGGTAAAAGCAGGCTCTTTCGTGTATTTTCTACCGCTAGTCGCTTTTATTGGAGCTCTGCTAACGGCAGCCTGCATCTACTTGCTCTCTTATAGTCGAAAAGAAGGTCTTCAACCCGTCCGATTAGTGTTAATGGGGATTGGCTTCTCCATGGCCTTATCCGGCATCATGATTGTCGTCATCTCCTCCGCAGAACGTGCGAAGGTAGACTTTATCGCCAAGTGGCTGGCAGGCAACATCTGGGGAACCGATTGGCCGTTCATCTGGGCGCTTCTGCCTTGGCTTATCGTGCTCATCCCGTTCTCCTTGTACAAAGCCAACCGGTTAAATCTGCTTGGTCTTAACGAGCCCGTTGCAATCGGGGTTGGTGTATCGGTGGAAAAAGAGCGTATCGTCCTACTTCTTACCGCTGTCGCACTTGCGGCTTCAGCCGTTTCCGTCACGGGAGGCATTACCTTTATCGGGCTTATGGCTCCGCATATCGCAAAAGCTTTGGTCGGGCCAAGGAATCAGCTGTTTATTCCGGTCGCTGTTCTAATCGGCGGATGGCTGCTGCTTCTGGCTGACACTGTCGGCCGCAATTTGCTCGACCCCGATGGGATTGCCGCCGGTATTATGGTCGCGTTGATCGGTGCACCTTATTTCATATACTTATTGCTGAAGAAAGCATGAAGAAAGACAGCATGCAAAAAAAGCTATCCTCCCGATTTTTGGGGGAATAGCTTTTTTTGATCATGAACAGGAGTTTTCCCTGTTATTTGCAGTTTTCCTCAGTTCGCGATTTGACTCCAGACCGGATACTCATCCAAGTAACCATACTGGTGCAGTTCCGTAAGTGCCTTGCGGATGCTGCTCTCATCCTCGCCTGACTCGCTGGAGAGTTCCAACAAGTCGGTCAAGTCAATCTTAGGATGTTCCTTGCAAAAAGCAAGCAGACCTTTGGCTGCCCAGGATAACCGATCGTCTTGGAAATCACCGACCAACCGGCGAAACATTTTCTGGGAAATAATTTTCATCTCGACGAGATTCTGCATCGCTTTCGTTACCTGCTTCAGATTCATCCGACCAAGTTTTGCAATATCAACCAAATCGGGAACATTTGATTCTGAGGAGAAGCATTTCAACACGATAACGGTCATTTGCGTATAAACATCCATGCCAGGATAACGAAATATATCATCAGTTAATGTAAAATGCCTAGCTGCTTCTTTCCCCTGATTGTTATCCATTTGGGTGTCCTCCTTATCCTGAATCATGGAGTTCCCCCTACTCGGGCTCCCTTCCATGATCCGAAGTAGGCACTAGCTTCCCTGAATTTTGCCGGGACTGCTGGAATATTTGTGCCAAGCTGAATTTCTTCTGTTCCCCCTCCGCACCTGCTGCTGGAGCTGGCTCTGGAGGCTCGTCCAATTCTACCTTGGGATCGATCTCTTCCAGTTCTACGGGAGGGCTTACTCTGTCTATATCGTGGAACATTTCTTTCCCGGGAAATAATTCAATTTCAGATGTTGCAGATGCTGACAAGCGCTCTTCGCGAACATATTTCGTTAAAATATCTATAATACCTTGGCTAAAATAGCCATCCATCTTCAACTGGTTTAAATAATCGATGACCTCAGTGGGCGTATCTGATGGAATATACAAAGTTACATCCTTGCCAGAGCGAACGTAGACGGTGGATCGGCGTTTTTTCAATCCTGACCGCTCCCGTTCTCGGAGACTCCTTTGGCATCTGTGCCGGCCGCGACTTCGTCCGCATGTTTCAGGGCGTGGTCCAGCATGAGGAACGTGCCTCGAACATTCCGGAATTGGCTGTGCTCGGCTGTATCAAACCGAATGGGCAGGCCCAGCTCGGCGTTTATTTTCTCAATCCAAGGCTGCAAAACAACAGCTCCGCCGCCGATAAACCAGAACTCGTTCGCATAACGAACGTGCTTCCAGGAGCTGCGGGCGAACTTCAGCACTTTCTCCGCTAATATGCGCATGTGTTTGTTGATCAGGCTCGTCATATCAAACACGACCTTGCCCTCGGCATAGATCTCATACTCCTTGTTGACGAGCATGAGCGTCAATTCGGCTGTGCTTGCAAGCAGCTCCTCGCCTTGCGCATTCACCTCGTTCCGAATGCTTTCGAGTGCGTCGTTGAGATAGATTTTTGCGCCAGTCGAGTGCCTTTGATCCAGATCAAGCCCTGGTCGGAAGAAAGCGATATCCATATCTACGCCGCCGACATCGGCAATGCCAAAGCCTTTGTGCGACAGATGGGATTTCGAAGTTGCTTCCAAATCATAAACGCCGGATACATCGTCTATGCTGATATCGGTTGGAAGCGAAAATTCCATTTCAACTGTGATCCCTTTGAAAACAGGGGTCGTTACGAACGTGACGGAGTGGACGCCTCCGGTAATTTTACGGGCAAATTCATCGCGGAATTTCGTAATTTCGCGAATCGGCAGGCCGGTGCCCAGGTTTACGGCAGCTTTAATCCGCTTTTTACCCTGCTTGATTGCGTCCTCATGTTGTTTGGCAATGGCATAAGCGGCAGCTGTCAGAAGCGTCACCATGGTCTCCGGTCTCTGGGCTTTCTTTTGCACAGCTTTATCTCCGACAATCTCGTGAAGAATACCTTCATCGCCAATAGCGAGATTTCCCACGTAAACATGTCGGTACTGATCACTTTCAATGGCAGGCGATGTAATTTGAACGTCGAGGAAATCCAAGGGATCACCTTGTTCCATCAAAAGAAATCGTTCACCAAACGGTTGTGCTAGTACATTAGGGAAAATGAAGCTACAGTCCAGATGGTCATAAATGACCTTGACATGACTGCTGCCGTTATCTATGGACAGCGTGATGGTAGTGGTTAAGACTTCGTTCTTTGTCAAGTCAATTCCCCTCTCCTACCTTGATTTGAATCTATATACCTATTCGCAATAGGAAAGTAGAATGAGTGGGTATTTGGAATATTTCGTTAATTTTACGCTTTCACTGGAATAAAGTTTAAAGTCTAAAGTTTAAACTTTAAACGGTAAAGTTCAAGCCTTAAACTTCAAGATTTGAACCTCAAATCTTAAAGTTTAAGATCTGAACCTCAAATCTTAAACTTTAAGATCTGAAAACTTTAAAAGCTTAGCGTTTAAAGTTTAACCTTCAAACGTTAGATCGCCTTTTTAGAGCAGGTGGAACATTCATCTGTTCTCTGTATTTAGCCACGGTTCGGCGCGAAATGACGAGGCCCCTGCTGATGAAAAGCTCGGAAAGCTGTTGATCCGAGAAAGGCTGGTCTCGATTCTCTCCCGCAATCGCTTCGCGAAGCTTTTCCTTGATGTAAAAAGAGGAAACCGACGTTCCATCGGCCAGCTTTATCGAAGAGGAGAAGAAATATTTCAGCTCAAATATCCCCCACGGGGTTTGAACGTACTTCCGGCTGACCGTACGGCTTACGGTGGATTCATGTACTTGCAGCGCTTCAGCCACTTGCTTCATCGTCATCGCTCCGATATGAGCGGTGCCCTTCGCACAAAAGTCGGCCTGAAACTCGAACATGAGGCTTGCGGTTTGCAGCAGCGTAGCTTTTCTTCGCTCAATGCTGTCCATGAGCCCCTTTGCTGCTTGCCATTGCTGTTTCAAGAAGCGGTAAGACTCTTGCGAAGCCTTCTGCTCCATCAGACGAAAATAGGAATCGCTGAGTGTAATGCCCGGAATCGCTGCGTTTTCCAGAAAAACAGTATACTTCCCCTCTACCAGCTTCAACTTGAGATCTGGTACTACATACTGCGGCTGTTCTCTGCTGTACATCGCTCCAGGCTTAGGGTTGAGCGCTTTTATCTGTTCAATCGCTGCTTGGATGCGTGGTAACTCTGTCCCGTATTTGACCGCTAACTGATGAAGCTTGCCAGCGGCAATTTCGGGCAAATCCTGTTGGATCAAATCTACCACCAACGGGTCTATTCCCTTCATCTGCTGCAATTGGAGGAGAAGACATTCCGCTAAGGTTGAAGCCCCTACGCCGTATGGCTCTAAGCTTTGGATAATTTGAATAGCCTGACGCACTAGCTCCAACGAGGAGCCTTGAATGGCAGAAATTTCATCTCTCGTATAGGGAAGGTAGCCCTTTGCATCCAGATTTCCGATGATCCATTTGCAGAGTACCTTTAGAACACTTTCCAAATTCATACAGGCTATCTGTTCTAGTAAAACCGATTCTAACGTAGGCGTGGCGTTATGATCGACATTGAGCCGCCAATCGTTATTAGAACCGCTAATAGGACGGTTTGCCGGATGTCTATACTTAAGTTCGATAAAAGGATTCTCATTCGCTTGCTGTTTCACCAACTCATGCAAATCCGAGGAAGACATGTGGAGAATCTCCATAGACTGCCGCATATGTGGGGTAAGCAGCATTCTTTGATCCTGCAGGGTAGTCAATGAGATTTCCATCCGCATACTCCTCCTTTTAGAATGAAATCGCTTACCTTTAGTATATTCGTACTTTTGCTGTAAAATCCACCATGAAAAAGGGCTGCACTCCAAGAATCCGCCCACCGCACAATAGCCTTTAGGGCAAAAATAGAGCCCTGTAATTTCCCTGACATGTACTTTATGAGGCACAAAAAGACCTAGCGATAGAACATCGCCAGGTCCTGCGTACACTTCTTACAAACCTAACACGCGCCGCTCTTCCTCCGTAAACATCCTCGAACGCGTCAAAAACCGCCGGCCCTCCGGGCCTTCGAGCGAAAACATGCCGCCCCTGCCGGGAACCACATCGATGATCAGCATCGTGTTTTTCCAATATTCGTACTGGGATTTACTCATATAAAAGGGGGCGCCGCCGATATCCCCCAACCAAACGTCGCTGTCGCCGATCAGGAACTCCCCCTGCGCATAACACATGGGAGAGCTTCCGTCGCAGCAGCCGCCGGATTGATGAAACATAACGGGGCCGTGTTTGGCTTTCACGATTTCAATTAGCTCCAGAGCAGCCTCAGTAGCAACAACCTTGCTTGCCTCCGTCATCGCAGCAGCTCTCTAGAAGAAGCCCAAAGCTTCAGGGCTGTAGCTAACGAGCAAGTTTTTAGTTTGCTGGTAATGCGACAGCATCATTTTGTGATTCTCGCGGCCGATACCTGAAGTCTTATATCCGCCAAAAGCTGCATGGGCAGGGTATGCATGGTAGCAATTCGTCCATACACGCCCCGCTTCTATGCTGCGGCCCATCCGGTAGGCTGTGTTCATATCGCGCGTCCATACGCCTGCTCCAAGACCATAGAGCGTGTCGTTCGCAATAGCCAAAGCCTCTTCCTGATTCTTGAACGTCGTAACCGCAAGTACAGGGCCGAAAATCTCCTCTTGGAAAATTCTCATCTTGTTATTCCCTTTAAGAACGGTCGGCTGGATATAGTAGCCTTCCGAAAGCTCCCCTTCTACTTTCCCTCTGTCACCGCCAATCAGACATTCCGCACCTTCTTGCGAGCCGATGTTGATATAGCTCATAATTTTCTCAACTTGCTCTGTTGAAGCCTGTGCCCCAATCATCGTCGATGTATCAAGAGGGTTGCCTTGTGTGATCGAAGCGACCCGCTTCAGAGCTCTCTCCATAAATTGATCGTAAATCGACTCCTGAATTAATGCGCGCGACGGGCTCGTGCACACTTCCCCTTGATTGAGAGCGAACATAGCAAAACCTTCAAGCGCTTTATTGAAAAAAGCGTCATCCCGCGCAAGCACATCTTCAAAGAAGATGTTCGGAGACTTACCGCCCAGCTCCAAGGTAACCGGTATCAAATTCTGCGAAGCATATTGCATAATTAAACGGCCCGTTGTCGTTTCTCCCGTAAAGGCAATCTTCGAGATACGGCTGCTTGAGGCAAGCGGTTTACCCGCTTCAAGGCCGAAGCCGTTAACGACATTGACGACGCCTGGAGGCAGCAAATCTTGAATAAGCTCGAGCAGCACCAGAATGGAAGCCGGCGTTTGCTCAGCCGGCTTGAGAACTACGGCATTTCCTGCCGCAAGCGCCGGAGCGAGCTTCCATGTCGCCATCAGCAGCGGGAAGTTCCACGGAATGATCTGCCCGACGACGCCGAGCGGCTCATGAAAATGGTAAGCCACCATATTGTCGTCCAATTGGCTGAGCGTACCTTCTTGGGCGCGGATGCTCCCTGCGAAATAGCGGAAGTGATCAATCGCCAGCGGCAGATCGGCCGCAAGCGTTTCACGGACAGGCTTACCGTTATCCCAAGTTTCGGCAACCGCAAGCATTTCCAAATTAGCTTCCATACGATCAGCAATTTTATTTAAAATAACAGCGCGCTCAGCAACCGACGTGCGTCCCCATGCCTCTTTGGCAGCATGTGCGGCATCCAAAGCCAGCTCGATATCTTCAGAAGATGAGCGTGGAATCTCACAGAACACACGATTATTTACAGGAGACGGATTGTCGAAGTATTGCCCCTTAACAGGCGCAACCCACTGTCCGCCGATAAAGTTTTCATACCGTTTTTTGAACGTTACTTTGGATCCGTTTTGTCCAGGTTGTGCATAAATCATTCTCGCTCAGCCTCCTTAAAATGGTATACATAAATAGATAAGCAAGAATCGTGCCAACGGACAAAATCCCGTTACAACGGGGTTTATGAATGGCGTACGAAGTTCGATGTTCCGTTTTGATACAAAGGATGTGTTCCATTTTGGGACATTCTTACGGGCAGCCCTCCTTTAATAAAAGCAACTATGGTATGATCGGATAAGATACGATTGCAATGGAGGGATCTTTTTGCTATCCGTGGAAAATAACTTTTTATCCGAAGCAGCGGCAGCTTCTTGGAAGCGCTGTCACGAACTTGGTTTAGTGCCCACCGACCCCATTGACGATGACATTTTAACAGGAATTCACATGCAGTCTTTACTCAAGCAAAATGAGCAAACCATCCAATACACCGAGCAAATCTTCGAACACATGCATGCCGGCATCAAAGAATCCGGCCAGATGGCACTGCTGATCAACCCGGAAGGAACCATTATTCACACAGCAGGAGATATCGACTTCTCCCGTCGAGCACTGGCGGTTCAGCTGCAAGTAGGCGCCAATTGGGCTGAACATCGCAAAGGAACGAACGCCATCGGCGTCGCTCTTACAGAGCGTAAGCCCGTGCGTGTGCATGCCGAAGAGCATTATTTCAAATCGAACCATTTCCTGACCTGCGCTTCTGCCCCTGTCTTCAACGCAATCGGCGAGCTTATCGGAATCGTCAATATTAGCGGCAAGCAAGAGAATTTCCATGCCTATACCTTTACCCTCGCCTGTTTGGCTGCTCAATCGTTGCAAAACAAAATTTTGCTCGAGGAATCGAAGAAGGAACACCTCATCACGCTAAAAGAGCTGGATTACTCCTCCATGCATCATCCTTTGCCCCTGCTCTCGCTTAGCCGAGATAACCGCATCCTCCGGGCAAATCACGCCGCTATGCGGATCATGGGCGGCGACGTCATCGGTAAACCCATGCCGAAACTGGAGGGTTTTGCCGTTCAAACTTTACATAATGAATATCAAAAGCTGTGGCAGTCTGTCTCCATTCGAAGGGTGACTGGAAATGATCAGCATTTATACACGTTTGATGATCTCGTCGGCACGTGTCCGACGTTCTTGCAGAGGAAAGAGCTGGCCCAGAAGGCTTCCTCCTCCGACTTCCCTGTTCTGCTCTTGGGTGAAAGTGGTGTCGGCAAGGAATTGTTTGCACAATCCATTCATACGGCAAGCGTCCGATCGGGAGGGCCGTTCATTGCACTTAACTGCAGTGCCATCCCAGACAGTCTCGTCGAAAGCGAATTGTTCGGCTATGCCCGCGGCGCTTTCACTGGTGCAAGCAAAGAGGGCAATATCGGAAAATTCAAGGCTGCGCATACAGGCACGATTTTCCTCGATGAAATCGGTGATATGCCCCTTCGGGCGCAGGCTGCGCT
Source organism: Paenibacillus sp. WC2504 (assembly GCF_052682475.1). NCBI lineage: Bacteria > Bacillati > Bacillota > Bacilli > Caryophanales > Paenibacillaceae > Paenibacillus > Paenibacillus sp. WC2504. The sequence goes on along the minus strand of NZ_JBQZFH010000001.1, from coordinate 192,612 downwards.
TTTGCGTGTGCTCCAGGACGGTAGGATTACTCCGGTTGGGAGCGCGAAAAGCAAAGCCGTTGATGTGCGCGTAATTGGCCGCAGAAGTGAAGGCCGGCGGATTCCGGGCCGATCTTTATTATCGGCTGAAGGGCATCCCGATTACGATGCCTGCTCTACGGGAAAGAAGCGATATCCTGACATTGGCGCTTCATCTGCTTCAGAAGCATGCTTCACCGTGCTGCGCCTTCACGGAAGCCGCCAAGCGCAAGCTGCTGGCCTACAATTGGCCAGGCAATATCAGAGAGCTGAGCGGCATTCTGATGCAAGCAATCTTCCTGGCTGGAGATCAGCCGATTGATGCTGAGCATCTAATGCTGGAAGATGCGGATGAGCTTACAGGCGAAGCCGCCAGCGAAGATTACCCTCTAACACTAAAAGAAGCGGAAATTAAGGCGATCAAGATGGCACTGACTGCTTCTGAATGGAATCTCAGCAAGGCTGCCGCCAAATTGCAGATTGGAAGAACGACTTTGTACCGTAAAATCGAGGAATATAGGATCATTTAAGCACCAATAGTCACAGAAGAGTAACTATCGTACTAAAAAGTACGTACTTTTCATCTCCTCATGAAACGTTCATAATAGCAATTGCCAACAGGTGACATCCTACTGATGGTGAGGATTTTATGATGCGATGAGGCCGGTTGGCCCATATATACACAGTTACATGAGGAGGAATTACGCATGACGATCAACCATTTACAATCCACAACTACCCTGCTGAACGGCGTTCAAATGCCATGGTTCGGGTTAGGTGTTTTCAAAGTAGAAGACGGTTCCGAGGTAGTAAGCTCTGTCAAAGCAGCCATTCGAAACGGCTACCGCAGTATTGATACGGCCGCTATTTACGGGAATGAGACAGGCGTCGGACAAGCCATTTCCGAGGCCCTTGCTGAAACAGGACTCGCTAGAGAGGATCTGTTCGTAACCTCCAAGGTGTGGAACGCAGATCTTGGCTATGAGTCGACAATTGCCGCCTATGAAGCCAGCTTATCCAAGTTGGGGCTGGAATATCTTGACCTGTACCTCATTCACTGGCCGGTCAAAGGGAAATATAAAGAAGCTTGGCGTGCTCTGGAAACCCTGTACAAAGAGGGCCGCGTGAAAGCGATCGGCGTCAGCAACTTCCAAATTCATCATCTCGAAGATGTGATGAAAGACGCGGAAATCGTGCCAATGGTGAACCAGGTTGAACTTCACCCGCTTCTGTCACAGCAAGAGCTGCTCAGCTTCTCCAAAGCGCATAACATTCAGTTAGAAGCTTGGTCTCCGCTCATGCAGGGCCAGCTATTCGATCACCCGGTTCTTAATGACATCGCCGCTAGCCACAGCAAGTCGGTTGCTCAAGTCATTCTCCGTTGGGATCTGCAGCGCGGCATTGTGACGATTCCGAAGTCAATCAAAGAGCAGCGCATCATCGATAATGCCAACGTCTTTGACTTCGCGTTAACGGATGCAGAGATGGCTCGTATTGATGCCTTGAACGAGAATCGACGTGTCGGACCGGATCCGGACAACTTTGATTTTTAAGCAGCTTTTAAGCAACCAATTAAAAAAGCACCGTTCCTTCCAACGTGGAGGTACAGTGCTTTTTTTTTCGTTTAACGTGCGTTTGGATCTGCCTGCGAAACCCCAAGGAGCATGCCGCTAGGATCCGTAAAATAGGCAAGATACCCCATTCCTGGCATCGTTATTTTGGGAACAACAATGGCTCCGCCATTGGCAGGAATGGAGGCTAAAAAATCATCGATGGAGGATACATGAATCGAATTAACCGTTCTAGCCACACCATCTGGCGATTTCATTAACCCTCCGTCAATGCCTTTTTCATCCGCCTCCCCAGTTTCAATAAACCAGTAATCTCGCGACCCAGGGAACTTTGTAAACTTCCATCCGAAGGTATTCGAATAAAACGCGATCGTACTTTCTGGATCCGGTACTTGCATTTCAAAACGTAAAACCTTGCTCATTACGGTTCCCTCCGAGTTTCCATTTCTAAAAGATGTGACGAAATAACCTTAATTAGCATTGTGCAGAGCGTCCAGCGCTGCCCCTCTGTCTTTGAGGAAGAAAACTGCGTTTCCTTGATTGCACTCATAGATAAAATCCCTCAGGCTTTTACTGTTATACACGTCAAAATCGCCAACAATCGCAAATTTAACCTTGTAGTTCGTAAATTTCTGCAAAATCTCACCTGCAAGGCGGGTTTTAAGCTCAAAAAAGTCTTCTGAAATGTTAGATTTGTCCATCAAAATTTTGTGGCACTCTTCCAGATATTGAACAGACGCCATTAAATCCAAAGCCTCCTGCACATTACTTATGAGGATGTCTTCACTTTGCACAATAGCGACTCTGGAGTTATTTCTGGTATCAACCGTTATATTCATTAGCCATCCCCTTCGAATCTATTCCCGAATTGCCTGTACAGCCGCTTCTAGGGCCCGAATCACCTTATCGCACCATTGATCGAATTCCTGATCTTCTCTTTGTAACTCGGGTTTAGCTAAAATATGCGCGACAGTCACTTTAATCCCTTGATCAAAACGAGTCGTCGCAACGAAATCCGGAACAAGCCGCTTCAGCTTCGCATTGTCGAAAACAACGGAATTCGCCTTATCTCCGAGCAATCCGCCTCTGTAATTCTCCGTGCTGCACGCATCCAGAAATTCAGACGAAACATGAACCGCCTGCAGTTTGACCCCTAGTGCATCAGCAATAGCTTCATAAATTTGATTCCAAGTCAGCGTCTCATCGGAAGTGATATGTACGGACTCCCCAATAGCATGAATATTGCCCATAAGTGCAATAAAACCTTTAGCAAAGTCGCTATTATGCGTCATTGTCCACAGCGAAGTGCCGTCTCCATGAATGATGACGGGCTTGTTCTCCAGCATACGTTTGGCAACCTGCCAGCTGCCTTTACTGCCGTGCACACCAAGCGGTATGGAGCGTTCATCATAGGTGTGGCTCGGTCTTACGATCGTAATGGGAAAACCATGGTCGCGGTACATCTTGAGTAAGTAATCCTCACAAGCAATCTTGTTCCTCGAGTACTCCCAATACGGGTTCGATAAAGGCGTCCCTTCCGTAATTCTATAATCAGACAGCGGTGTTTGGTACGCAGACGCTGAACTTATGAATATAAATTGTTTGGTTTTACCTTGAAATAAGCGATAATCTCTTTCGAGCTGAGTTGGTTCGAACGCGATGAAATCCGCAACGACATCGAACTCCAAGTGTTCAATTAGACTAGCGACATGCTCTTCATCCCGAATGTCTGCAGTGAGCAAGTTAGCCCCCGCTGGCAACGATTCATTTCTTGTGCCTCTATTCAACAGATAAAGCTCGCATCCACTGTCCAGCAGCTGCTTCGTAATTGCTGAACTAATTGTTCCTGTTCCTCCAATAAATAGCGCTTTCATGTTCCACCTCCGGCGTTCTTAGACAATCACCTATTTATTCGCCATAAGGACTCTGAAACCTCCTATGCTGATCTATGTCAAAAGAAACCTAGTACTAAGGGCACCCCCTAGGTGTCTTTTGTAGCCTGGAACTTCGAATCTGCCAGCAATCAAAATGTGTATGGCGCATATCAGAATTACGGCAAACGACTGTAGAGTTCGATGCAGTAAATGGGAAATCAATAGATATCGAATTGATTAAATACACGACAATAATCTACGCAAAGCCACTAATGATTGGCTTTGCGTAGGCTTTTCAGATTCCTCCCCTATTGTTGGTCTTAGGTTTTGGGAATCTTGGGAACCTTCCTTCCTTTCGATCCGAACTCTCGAATGTGCACTTTTGCCTCTACCTCTACGTTTGAACGGCTGAACGCATCATCCCAGTCATCCTTTACTTTCTTCCATTCCTTGTAGTTCTTGATTCTAAATTGTTCCCCAAAGCCAGCAACATCCGCTTTATAGGTGTCCTTTATTTTGGCAATGCTTTGTTCCACAATACGCTTTACCTCTTCCGCTATCTGTTCATCCGTCTTTTTAATAAAATCCTCATCAAAAGCATCATTCACGGTCCAATCTTCCCCAAGACGACCTTCAGAATCAATGGAAACGTGAAATGTGATCTGCTCACCCTCCACCTTGGGTTTTATTTTTGTAGCGATATGATCAACTTCATAGATAATGTCCTTCTTCGTTTTCTTATCTATGATTGTGATGATTCCTCCTTTACTTCCACTCTTAGTTCCCAAAATCCAATTGATTCCCGAAACCTCCTCTCTGTTCAACCAACCGATTAAACGCTTCTTTTTTCCTGAAACGATAGCAGCTCCTTGCATCTCGGACCCATTTATAAGACCAATTACTTGAACAAGGAAGCTTTGTTGACTAGAGAGATAGACAGACATCTCTCCTAAGGTTAATTGACGAGGCATCTCTAGCGTTTTATAATGATTTCGGGATTTATAAAAAATATTAAAGGCCGGAATCTCTTTATTTTCCGTCGTTTTTTCAAGAATCGTGCTCGCAGGCCCTTTGGAAAAGTACACACGCACGGTACGTCTCATCTCATGGTCCCGCTGAAAAAAGTTTATTAAGTCCATCAACTGGGAGGTTGATGTGATCTTATCACTTAAAATAATGACCTTCAAATGCGTATAATAGGGAGAACGATCCGTCCGGGTTGACGTTCTTCTAACGATTTCAAATATATTGGAGCCTTCATCCGTAAGGTTATAATATCCTTTTACTACGCCTTCTTTCGATCCGATAGTCGTGTTGACGAATTGTTGCGTCATTTTTATCCGGTGGTCGGTTGAGTCTTCCCCTTGATCCAGCCCGATTCCGGTAATCATGCCAATCTGTTCAATTTCCCGTTTATCCCAGCACCCAGGCAGTACAATGAATGACAGCAAGGATAGGAATAAGACAGTCCGTTTTGCAGGTTGTTTCACGGTGTATGTCCCCTTTTTCTAAGTGCTGCAAGGAATAATAATAAGATTGGCATGACTCCAGCAGTGAATAAGGACAAGTTGCCAATGATTTCTCCTAGCTTGATACTGCCGTTCAAATCGCTTGGATAAATGCCAATGATATAAATAACAATCAACAAACCGATATGCACATAATTGATATTGACGCCAAACAACTGGCTGATACCAAGACTTGCGATGTAATGAGAGATAATATAGGTAGTAAAAATCTCAACAAGCCAAACAGCAATAAAGATGACTTCAAAATTCTCTAAAAAAAAGCCAGCCATCTCCACGTTTTTGATTAATTCCAAGGTCGGCCAGGTTAACGTACTGGATTCTGAGACACCTAGTACATCAATAACAATTACCGCATTGATCGTGTATAAGACGATGATCAAGGCAACACCGATGATAGCTGAACGCACCATTTTTTGGGGCTTATCCACAAAAGCGGAGAACACCATAATACACTCAAAACCTGAATAAGAAAGTGCCGTTGAGAGAAGGCCATTTAAAACAGGACGCATCCCTTCGCTTAGAACCGGACGCAACTTATCGACATCAAAGTCTTGGACGCTGAGCAGCATAACAAACAGAATGCTTATATAGGTAATCGGCAATAAAAATTCCATGAGTCGGGCAATGGGATTTATTTGTCCCAGGAGCAAGTAACCGGCAACAAACAGAAACGTGATCATGGTCATTTCAATCGGTGTCTGATCTAATAGAAATTGCCTGATCACCTCGGCTTGCATACGCACCTCGAATGCAGCCATCAAAATATAATAAACGCAAAATATGACACTAAAAGCTATTCCGATCGCTTTACCGACAATCTGCTTATTGTATTCAAAAAAAGTTTTTCCGGGAAACCGCTGACTTACCTTCGTACAAATGACAGCTAACAGTATAGAGATTAACCCCGCTATGATGATGCTGATCCATATGTCTGGGGTACCGATCTTCTCAGAAGTGGCCCTTGGCAGCGTGAGAACGGACAGTCCGAGAATCATGGACGTGTTTAAGACAGTTAATTGCGATAACGAAATCTGATCACTTCGCACGATCTTCATGTGTCCATTTCCCCTTTAAATATTTGCTTTAATTTGCTCGTTTCTTATCTTTAGGATCTAACAATTTTGGACGGTCTTTTATCCATTTCAAGGGATATTTAATGATTGAATCTTTCCAGTCTGAAGGGTGATAATGCACGTACACGCCTGCATAATTAGTCCCAAAGCTTTTTAGCTTCATCATGTGGGAGAGGAGCAGCAGCGTAACCATAATAATCCCGTACAAGCCTAACACTGCGGCTGCCAGCATCATGAAGAACCTTAGCAAACGCATGGCAATTCCCGCCGAATATATAGGTATCGTATACGATGCGATTGCCGTCACAGCCACGACAATAACCATGATCGGGCTCACAATACCCGCCTGTACCGCCGATTGCCCGATGACTAAGCCGCCGACCATGCCAATCGCTTGCCCGATTGGTTTGGGCAGCCGAATTGCGGCTTCACGCAGTATTTCAATCGTTATTTCCATCATCATGGCTTCCACGAAGGTAGGAAAGGGAACACCTTCCCTGCTGGAAGTGATGGATATGGCCAGCTTGGTGGGGATTAGCCCTTGATGAAAGGAAATAAAGGCAATATACAGAGATGGCAATAAAGAGAAACGACGACGAGGATATACCTCATCATGCGGATTAAACTTGAATAGATCCAGCGTTCGTTATTGTCTTCCGGAGAGTAAAACATCATCGGTAATGTCACCGGCACGATAAGCACAAAAGGCGTGCCATCCAAAAGGATAGCCACTTTGCCCTCCATCAAGGCATTGACCACTCGATCCGGTCGTTCTGTGTTCATAACTTGCGGGAACGGAGAAAAGGTATTATCTTCAATAAACTGTTCAATAGACCCGGACTCAGCTGCATCGTCAATATCGATCGTTTCAATCCTGCGACAGACTTCTTCCACAATCTGATCATTGGCAATATCCTTAATGAAAGCAATAATGAGCTCTCTTTCGGTACGCTTGCCAACGTGATATTGGAGCATCGTGAACGTGGGATCTTTGATCCGCTGCCGCAGTAGCGTAATATTCTTAGAGATGTTCTCAACAAAACCTTCACGCGAGCCCCGCACCACGGATTCCGACTTCGGTTCTTGAATACTTCTTCCTTCCAAATGTGCCGTGCTAAGAATGATATAGCTGTTAATTTGGTCAATGATGAGTACGGTATTCCCTGATAAAATATTGCGAATACACGCCGTCACGGAGTCAATTTCCACGATTTCGGAGAGTAAAATCGTGGTGCCCAGCACTCTCTCTTTGAACCGTTCTGAGAGTGAATCGCCGTCAGCCGCTTCCATCTGCATCAGTGGTTGCATCACGTTTTTGTTAATAACATCCGAACTCCCGATGGTAGTAATATAGATAATTGCAGCTTTTCGCCCTGTACTTCCTAATATAATTTCTCGCAAAACGACATCATGATTGTGCCCGATGACGTCCATAATCAAATTAACACTGTCAGAGAGGGTTCCACTTACCGTCAATGCCACTCCCCACCTTCCAACGTCGTTTGTCAGATCTCATGGTATTATTTGTTTGGTAAACATTACTTATACTAGTAAACAAAAACCCGACAAGCTCTACTGAGCTAATCGGGTTTCTAACTTGTCGTTTTTATGATCCACTTGCTCGCATTGGCGCGAAAAAAGCTTCCTCTACATCTTGAGCAGGCAACGGCTTGCTGTAATAATAACCTTGAATCTTTTTGCAATCATTATCCATGAGAATATCCAGCTGTTCCTTCGTTTCAATACCTTCCGCAATAACGTCCATATTCAAATGCTGCGCCATCGAGATAATCGTGGCCACTATCGCTTTATCATTATTGTTCTCCGTAATATCACGGATAAACGAACGGTCAATTTTGAGCTTGTGGATCGGCAAAAGCTTCAGATAACTTAAGGAACTGTATCCCGTTCCGAAGTCGTCCAGACTGATCCGAATGCCCGATTCCGTCAATTCATTTAGAATACTTCTGGAAACCGTCGCATCCATCATCATACTTTCTGTAATTTCCAGCTCCAAATATTGCGGCTCAAGCCCCGTCTCCTCAAGGATTTCCTTAATGTACATCGCCAAATTGGTCTGGTGGAACTGCTGGGAGGATAAATTGACGGAAACAGGGATCAACGGCCCGCCGCCGCGATGCCATTCTTTCATTTGCCGGCAGGCTTCTCTCAGCACCCATGTGCCCATTTCATAAATAATGCCTGTTTCTTCGGCTATGGGAATGAATACGCCTGGAGAAATCGTGCCTTTCGTCGGATGATTCCAACGAACGAGCGCTTCGACGCCAATCATCTGGCCGTCCCCGGCTCGAATTTGCGGCTGATAATTCAAGAACAGCTGTTTGCGCGCGATCGCCTGACGCAATTCAACTTCCAGCTCAATTTTCTCCTGCAGCTGCTCGTTTAATTCGCCCGTATAGAACTGGTACCCGTTCTTGCCGTTTTTCTTCACTTCGTACATCGCAGTGTCCGCATTTTTGAGCAGCTGCACCGCATCCGCGCCGTCGTTCGGATAGAGGGCAATACCAATGCTCGCTGTAACGTAGAAGTCATTCTCTTTAAGACGATACGGTACGCCAATCGCTCTGATGATTTGTTCAGCCAAATCGGCAACTTCTTCTCTATTGTAACGGCTGTCACAGAGCAGTGTGAACTCGTCACCGCCCATACGCGCCAAGGTCACATTCATGCCCTCCATGCACCGACGGATACGCTCACACATCTCCTGCAAAAATTGGTCTCCATACGTATGCCCAAGCGAATCATTAATTAATTTAAACCGATCCAGATCCATTACCATAACAGCGAACTGCTCAGCTTCACTATCGATCATTTGGCCCAGCACTTCATTGAACATTCGTCTGTTCGGCATTCCCGTCAACTCATCATGAAAGGCGAGATGTTGAATTTTCTCTTTGGACTGCTTTTCTTCTGTAATGTCTTTGGCAATGATGTAGCTGCCGACAACTTGTCCATCGAGGATGACCGGAGCGTTAATCACACTGAGTTCGACTCGGTGCCCTTGCTCGTGGATAATCGCAGTCTGATAAGTTTGCATCTCGCCGCTGCGCGACTTTACAAACATCTCCCTCGTGCGCTCCTGATCTTCCGGTACAATGAAAGGTAGAATATTGTCGATCGTCTGATTGCGAAACCATTCACCGGTTAGCCCTGTGAGCTGCGTAATAGCGGAATTGAACCCAATAATGCGATACTGCATATTAATTGAAATGATGCCATCCTGATTATTTTCAAATAATGATCTATACCATTTCTCATGTTCCTGAATTTCGGTATCTTTGCGTGACAATCGATTGGAAATAAATATGCCAAAAAGCGACAAACCTAACGTGAACAATGTACCCCCTGCAATCGTATAAGCGAGAAGCTTCTGATCCAGAAACATACCCTTCGTTTCGTCTAGTGCATCGAGCATTTGAAATTGCGCTGCATACATGCCCGTATAGTGCATGCCTACCACGGCAGCTCCCATGATTAAGCCGCTGCCTAGCTTTTTCCACATTCTACTTGGCTCTGTGCCCTTACGGAAATAGAATGCTAACCATAACGCCGCGATGGACGCCACAATAGCAATGAGAATCGATAGTGCGAAATATACAGGCTTATAGGAAATATGAATCTCCATTGCCGCCATCCCGATGTAATGCATAGCCGAGATGCCCGTTGCGAGCAGCAGCCCTCCTACAAGTAATAATCGCCAAGATAATTGACTGCGGCCAACTACATACAAGGCAAGGAAGGAAGCCGCGATAACGACCACGACGGAAAGTATGACTTTGACTAAGTTATAGGCAACTGAAATGTTCAGCGAAAATGCAAGCATCCCGACAAAATGCATGGACCATACGCCAAGCCCCATTGCGATCGCTCCGAAAAGGAGCCATAACCAGCGAAACAGCCCTTTGGACGTGCTGATTCTTCCTACTAAATCGAGGACAGTATAGGATGCCACGACAGCAACCACATAGGAAAATGCAACTAAAACCATATCGTATGTACCATGCAAATGATGCACTTCTAGACCTCATTTCAACTATAAAATATTGGCAATCATTTATAATATATATATTACCTGATTTGTCGAAAGATAAATAGCTTCCTAACCTGTAAAAGAGGGCTAACTGATTAACAGTTAACCCTTTCGACACAGATGATTGTTCTCACTGCGCCACCTTCAGCTTTCATATGCGCATGAAAAAGAGAGGCCGTTTGAAACCTTGTGGTTTCTGACGGCCTCATTCTTATTGGTTCATACTTGTTGCTTTGATACGACGAATCACTACACGTTCCTGCTCCTGATTCATCTCTTCTATTCTTCTGTTTAGAAAAAAAGCATCGATCCAGCTCCAAAGCAAAGATCCAGCTAATATGGCTATGCTAAACCATAAAAGAAAGTAACTAAATGCTTCTAACTCTGTGTAGACCACCAGTAGAATGATCGCAAGACCCGGAACGACCGTAGCAGCAAACATCATGCTGGCATACAGATAATTCTCTGTATAATAACGGTGAGCTCCAAAATAATGCAGCACAGACCATAACGCCCATACAACTTCCTTAGATTTGCGCTTCTTCAGCAGTTCTGCTTCTAAAATAGCTAGTTCTTCCAGTGTTAGCGTACGCAATAAATTTAAATTATCCATAATATGATGTTCGTTATGCCTGCGCTACAGCAGCTTCTGAGTTGGCTCGCGCTTGGTGGATCAGACGGATTTCGGAAATAATCTCATTCTCAACTTTTTCATTCGTATCTCTAATCATCCCTGATAACAGGAACAAATCAACGAGTGACCAAATACCCAAACCGCCAAGTGTGAGTAACATAGCTACTCCTGTTCCAATTCGACCTAAATAGAAACGGTGACCTCCAAATGAGCAAGTGAAAAACCAGAGTAGCCATGCAATACCACCTGATTTCTGTTTCTTACTCATCTCGGAAGCAAGCAATTGAAGCTGTTCCGATGTTAAACTCTGTTTTTGCAATAGTGACGACATAGTTCGACCCCTTCTCGTATAATGTTTAAATTATACCGTGAGGAAGTATCATTTTATATCAATTTTCCCTAAATTTTGGTCAAGTTTTCACAAAGATTCGTATAGAAAAAGAAGAAAACACCCTCAAAGGTATCTTCTTCTTGGTTAACTTTGCCCTGAAAGTTTACTGAGCCGCTTGCTCCTTAGTTAGCACTCTGGCGGTTGGCTCAGCCTGTGCCGGCCGAGTATCCGGTACCGGTGCTGGCACTGCCGTCGGCCTTTTGACATCTCGGGATGAAGGCACTGCCGTTACCTCACTCGCTTGTCGTGATGCAGCAGGTGCTTGTCTTGGACTCTCCGCTGCCTGAGCCGCAGCACGTCTTGCCTCTGTGACGGAGGCTACCGGTGAAGGCTTCGACTCGTTCGTTCTTGATACTACTGCTGTTGGCCTAGCTTCTTCCGCGGTAACTTTTGGTGGTGCAGTCGGTGTCACGGAGTTAATAGTTTGTGTATCACCTGTTGTTTCCGGCTTTTTATCCGTATCAGTTGTCTGCGTACTTGTATTTGTTGTATCTGTTGAGTTTGCAGTATTTGTTGTTTCCGTCGTCTTTTGATCAATAGCCGGAGAGCTCGGTGGAGCCGAAGCTTGCTTATCCGTATTCGTCGCATTCGTCAATGAACATCCGCTAATTATCAAAACAGCAGCTAAGCCAACGAACGACCAACGGTACGAATTAAATTGAAACTGTTTAATCATGATAATTCTCCTTTTTAACTGTGACTTACTGCCCGATAAATTAACATTGCCAGGTACACTTACAGGACGTACATAGCTTTCCAATAACTGAATGAGCGTATATCCATAACTGTCTCTTCCCGCTGGCTCAAGATAAGAAAGTGCTAACGCGTCGCTTGCAATCTCCTGATCTTCACGCATACGTTGATTCGCGTACCAAAGCACAGGATTGAACCAATGAATAATCAATAAAAATTGCATGATCCAATTGATGCCAATATCATTCCGTTTGCAGTGGGCCAGCTCATGCAGAAAGATATGCCGCAATTGTTCCTGGCTTAAGCTATTAATCACCCTCTGAGGTATAACTAACCGTGGTTTCCAGAATCCAAAAAGCGTGGGCATCGTCAATTGGTCCGATACGACTAGTGTGACGTGTTTATGTACCGACATTAGCTTTTGGCATTGGGAAAACAATTGCAGGATGCCGGCGTCTGTAATCGGACTCGTTTCTTTTGTTATTTTCCGCGCAAATTTACGGTTAATCACCACCGTGTATATGCCAAATACGACAATACCAAGCAACCATACATACATGGAGTACCTGTACAAAATAGTACCTACTGAGTCCACAGCAGCCAATCTCTCTTGTGTTCCTATCTGAACCACGGAGTCGATTTCGTGAATGCCGCCAGAGTAAGCTATCCAATTGTAGATGCTTAAATCGCTTTCCAGGTCCCAGGGTAGGAGCAGTCGCACCATGACCAATAACCACAGGAGATAGTGCCATCTTGGTTTTATCCGTTTATGCAGGACACGTTGGGTTAGCATGATCAACACTACCGTAATGGCGGCCATTACCGATACCGACAAAATCCACTCAAAAACACCCTTGAGAAGTTCATTGGTTTGGTTCACTTTCACCCTTTCCTTCCTGAAGCAGCGCCGCCTGTTCGGGCATCGCTGTTAGTTGGATTTATTTTCCAGAAGTTGTTTTAACTCTTTAATATCTTCCTCCGACAGCTGCTCCTCCTTCAAAAAGTTAACCAGCATCGGCTTAAAGGCACCGCCATACATTCTTTTCAGAAAAGATTGCGTCTCTGACTTCACACATTCCCCCTCAGAAACTAAAGGGAAATAGGCATACACTCTGTTTTCTTGCGTAAAAGACAGCGCCTGCTTCTGCGTTAATCGGTTTAACAGCGTTCGAATCGTTTTCGGCTTCCACTCCGTCTGATCCTGCATTGCTTCAATCACTTCATTCGCCGTGCGTGGCGACTGATTCCAGAGCACCTTCATAACTTCCCATTCGGCATCCGTAATATGTGGGACAGTTTTCACATTAGCTACCTCCTTTCTACTTGGATTACAAATGTAATACAAACTCAGTATTACATTTGTAATCCATACTTGTCAAGTTCAACGGCTAGGTCATGAAATAACAAAAAAACCACCCTGCAGACGGATGGTTTTCCTCTTTAATCGTTTAATCCCTTTCCATCGAGAATTTTCTGCACATTTTTCTCCACCCGTGACTTTCGCGTTTTCGATTGTTTGGGCTCAGAGAAATGAAGAAGATAATTTCTTTGCCGTCCGGGTGTTAAGGCTCCAAAGGCCGTTTTCAAAGCAGGGTTCTCATCGAGCTTCATTTGAAACTCTTCTGCAACTGTGAATTCTGTCTGCTTTTTAAAACTTACTTCCAAACCGGCTTTTTCAACTTCAATCGCTTCGTTAATGTAGTCTTTCAAGATCGACTCCATTGCAAGGATTTCCCGAACATGGGTGAACCGAATCTGGCGCCCCGCCTGGACATTCTCGGTTTGTTGAATAAGGATACCATGAGCATCTTTTAGCAGAACTCCCTTGTGAAACAAAAGCGCGCAGTAGTCTTTAAACCCGTGTATGAGAACAACATTTTTATCCTGAATCGTGTAGCAAGGATGCATCCACTTATATTCCTCGGTTAACTGGCAGCCAAGAACGATTCTTCTCAACTCTGCGTATTCTTCCTTCCAGGTTTTAGCCTTACTAATAAATTCGTCAACCTTAGGATTCGTTTTTGTCATGAAAGATCACCTCCGTACAACTTATTCGTCTTCATCGCGTTAGCTGTCATTGTTGCGGTCAGTCGCTTTTAACATCACACAACCATATGTAGCGTAAATAAGGGTGTCCCAAAAGCCATGGAAATGGCAGGGGCACCCTCTTATTTTAAGCTTCAGTTATACGTATATTCTCCTTTGATTACGAAAAACGAACCCCGAATCGTTCCAGCCAATTTAGACTTCTGCCTAGCGAACTTGAACTTCGATTCTAACTCCTTAGGTATCTCCATACCCTCAGAAAGCTTAAAACCAACCGCCCGCTTCTTAGGATCATCCACCGTATACATGACATTGATCGACAGGCCATCCTCGTAAAAAACATAGGTAAACTGAATATTTTCCACTTGAAAATGCGACGTTTCTAGAGGCTTGGCAGCAAACTCAATGTCACGTTCTTTTAAAATTTTGTTCGCATAATCAAGATTTTCCTGACTTTCGCTAGCGGGTACAACCTCGAATTCATGCTTGTATTTGTTCATGAAATAACGGGCTTCATTCGCACGTAAACCGGCAAGCGCTTCTGCTACAGGCGAAGATTCTAAACCTACTGTAGACACATTTTTAAAATCAACGATGTACGACATTTTCATCCCTCATATTCTCTCATTATTTGATAGTACTAGGATTCCATATTTGCCCAATTGTTAAACAGTCCTACTATACATATTATAGCAAAAAGTAGACCACCCTGAGGAAGGATAGTCTACTTTCGTGTTTTTATTTACTTGGCATAGACCATTTTCTTATTGAACATCATCGTAGACAGTAGCGTAATAAGCGCAATTGATCCGACTATAAGAGAAAGCATCCATATTGCGTAGCTAAAGCCATAAATAGTGGAAGCCAAACCACCGCCAAATGCGCTGGCTCCTTGGAACAGATAAGAGACGACAAAAACAGAAGATAAAAACTGCGCTTTGTTTTCAGGTGACGCGTACATGTTCGCAAGGCCAATCCCTCCGGTTACAGAGAATCCATAACCAAGTCCTCCGGTAATCGACGACGTTACGAATAGGATGAAAGAATGCATTTCTGACGCCATGACAAGAAGAACCAATGTCGAGCTTATCAGAACCGTTCCGATACGAATTGAAGGCAGCGGACTCATTCGCCCTGCAATTGTAGCACCCACCGCAATTAGCAAACTCAAAATCGATAACACCATACCGATCACAAGAATATCTTTCGTCCCAACGACATCGCGCGCAATTTGAGCCCCAAGAGATAAAAATATTCCTCCATAGGCAAAGCCGATTCCTACGGCTAATGCTGCCAGGAGATAAATGCCCCATAATCCTTTCGGTACCTTAATCCCCGCTGGTTTCCAGTTCGATTTATCGCCAGATCGAGATGTTTGATTTTTCGGAAGGAAGAAACACAGGATCATGCTGACAAATATGAGTAAGGATAAAACCCAATAACTTAAATGTAGCGGGAATGGCTCATACTTAATTAGAATTGCCCCAAGAATTAATGCAATGAACACACCAACTGCCTGAGTAATCGTGTTTATCGATCCGGGAAATTTCGTGTTCGATGTCGGATTAAACTCTACAAGCGCTGCGGCCCCCGCCCCCGATGTCAATCCAACTCCAAAGCCCTGCAGTGCTCGGGCGACAAACAGCCAGTGCAAGTTCGGAGCTAAGGCAAAAACGAATGCGCCAAAGAGGAGGAAAGTAAGTCCGATCATTAACGTCATTCGGCGTCCGATGTAATCTGAAATATTACCTACGATTACAAGCACGAAGATGATTGCAATAGGATACATAGCAAAGATACCTGTCGTTGTTGATTTCGAGAGATGCCAATCCGTTGCATATAATGGAAACACAATGGAAGGTGCTGCACTAGACCATAAACAGAGCACGAGCACCCAGGCGACTATCCAAAATGCTGCTTTGGTTGAATTGCCTTTCATTTGTCATCCTCCAAGAAATAATAAGTTTTGGCGAAAAAGCGATATCGTGTAGTCTTCCCTTTTTCCAATTACTTATTATTAAGAAGGCGACATATAGAAGCTCAGGGTTTGCGAAAAAACAGATGCCGCACCAAAAGGGCTTTTCCTGTATTCGGAAGAGCCCTTTTTCAGGATTATTGTCTTCTAAAGCAACTTAATCAGCTCTTCTAGCTCATCAACCAAAACTTTTGCAAGTTCAAAATTCGTATCTTTTAAAGCCAATTCTATTTTCATTTCAAGTGATTTTTTATTTTGCTCATGTTCTAGATAGTCTCTATCAAAATGACTAGCATAAATCATCTGTCTAAATTTTCGCATACTCATTTTTCTAATCGTCTTATCGTCAATGATTAAAACATAATCCATACCATTTACAACCGAATAGAAATCATGAGAAATCATGAGAATCGCACCTTTATAGTCTTCAATGGCTTTCTCTAGCGCTATTTGTGTATACGTGTCCAAATGGCTTGTCGGTTCATCAAGAAGCAAAACGTTTGCTTTACTGGCAGAAACCTTAGCCAATTGAAGCATATTTTTTTCTCCACCAGATAAAGAAGCTATCCTTTGATTAACGATTTCCCCTTCAAAGCCATAGTTTGCAATAAATGTTCTAATCTCATCATAAGTTTTAAACCCAGCATCGATGAATTCTTCTAGTATTGTATTAGAATCTTTTAGCATTTCGCCTTGAAACTGAGATAAATATGCCACTTTAACATCAGGATTAACTTCAATTGCAGCATGCTTATTTTTAAAGATATCTCGGAGTAAGGTCGTTTTTCCGGTACCGTTTGGACCAATAATGGCTACTTTATCCGTAGATTTTATCTCGAAGTTAACATTATCTAAAAGCAACTCATCAAAAGTAACACTATAATTATTGACTTTTACAACAACGCTGTCTTCAATTTCATTATCCATACCAAAACGAATATTCGGTTGCTTAATATCAACGAATGGCGCTTTAATTCTACGCGCTTCCAATCTCTCTTGAAACCTAACTCTAGCTTTTAATGCTCTGCCTCTAGATGCTTCTGAATTAATAGTTGCGATAACTCTAAGATTATCAATAATGTTATCGTATCTCTCAATTTCTTCTTGCTCAGCGACTGCGATCTCTTGCAACTCAATTTTTGTCTGAAGTAATGAGAAAGTATACTCCATATATCGCCCATCAAACTCTTGGATCTCCATGTTTTCAAGGTGTATGATTTTATTGAAACAATGGTTCAATAGATATCGGTTGTGCGTAACAACAAGCAGTATTCCTTTGTGAGAATTAATCAGATTTTTAAGTGCATTTAGGTTTTCGAAGTCTAAAAATACATCTGGTTCATCCATAATCATTAAGTCTGGACTACTAAGCATTTCCTTCATCACTTGAATAAGTTTGAATTCCCCGCCACTTAGATCGGATACCCTAAGATCCTTTAGCTTCATGAGGTTTGCTAGATTTAGTTTCTTATTGATATTACTTTCAAAATCAGCCCCACCGATTGAATCAAATGCGTCTAAAGCTAATTGATACTTGTCTAATAACGATTCAATATCATCCGGTGATGTTTCCATTTCCGTACAAATCGATGTTATTTCATCTTGTATCTTAATAAATTCTTCCCCTATATATTCAAAAACCGTTGTTTCTTTCGTTTTGTCGAATTGTGGGAATTGACTTACATGCCTAATTTTGCAAGTCGGATCTATTTCTAACTTGCCCTCGAACAAATATCTTTCTGGATCCATAAGTATATCTATCAATGTACTTTTTCCACTGCCACTTGTTCCTATAAAAGCGCAATGTTGTGCCTCTTCAAGCGTAAATGAAACGTTTGTATATAGTTCTTTTTGCGGAAATGAGAAGGATAGGTTTTCAACTTTTATCATAGTGTTACCTTTCTTTGCAAAACGTAGAGTATGTGTTTACCGTTGTAAGAGTAACACTGTTTACTATCAACTACAATCCTATTCGAGTAATAGCAGCATTTACCTGTCCATCGTCTACAGAGCCAAATCAAAAGGGCGTCCTATTGGACGCCCTTCTTCTCTCTATTTAAGCATTTGATAAACTTGCTCGACATCCTTATCTCCGCGGCCTGACAGATTGACGATAATAATTTGATCTTCGCTCATCGTCGGCGCCAACTGCTTCGCGTAGGCAACTGCATGCGCGCTCTCTAAGGCAGGAATGATTCCCTCCGTGCGCGACAGTTCTTGGAAGGCTTCCAGCACTTCCTCATTCGTGACCGTTGCATATTCAGCCCGGCCCGTCACCTTCAGGTGGCTATGCTCCGGCCCAATGCCCGGATAATCCAGCCCCGCGGCGATGGAATAGGTCTTCTTCGGCTGTCCTTCCTCGTCCAGCAGCACTAAACACTTAAAGCCGTGGATGATGCTCGGAACGCCTTGGGTCAAAGACGGAGCCTGATCGGGCTCGACCCCGATTAAGCGAACGCTCGGCTCGTCGATGTAATGAGCGAACGCGCCGATAGCATTACTCCCGCCGCCTGTGCAGGCCACCACCGCATCCGGTAAACGGCCTTCTTTCTCCACAATCTGCCGTTTCGATTCTTCACTAATAATGGCCTGGAAGTGCTTGACCATCGTTGGAAACGGATGCGGACCGACAGCGGAGCCTAGCAAATAGAATGTATTTTTATAATTGCGAACCAGATCGTCCAATGCCTCATCTACCGCATCTTTCAATCTTCCTTGTCCTTTATGTACCGGTACAACCGTCGCACCCAGCAGCTCCATACGGAACACATTAAGCGCCTGCCGACGAGTATCCTCAGCTCCCATATAGATGATGCATTCCATTTTAAACATAGCGCAAGCCGTTGCCGTAGCAACACCATGCTGTCCGGCACCCGTCTCAGCAATAATCCGCTTCGCCCCCATCCTTTTAGCAAGCAGGATCTGGCCAATTGCGTTGTTGATCTTATGCGCTCCGGTATGATTTAAATCCTCGCGCTTTAAGTATATTTTCGGCCCTCCCCAAGCTTTGGTCAGCCGCTCCGCATACGTTAATGGATTCTCACGTCCAACATATTCGCTTAGATAATAACGAAGCTCTTCCTTAAACTCCGGATCGTCTCTAAACTTGTAAAATTGCTCACTCAAATAACTCAACACTTCCTGTAATTCCGGCGGGACGAAGCTGCCGCCAAACTCCCCAAAGTATCCCTCTTGCTGCAATTGTTGGTCCATAAGTAAGCGCCTCCATTTTATAAGATAGGAATGGTACTCTCTCCTAATATCTTACCATAATTTTCTGGTGTCGTATTTAAAAGAAAATAGGCAAACTATGTCCTGAGGCTCGGCCAACGAATGCGCTAGTGCGGGAGATAAAAAACATAGCAGCACCGATTTCATTTTGTTTATTTACATAAATTTCTTGGTTTAATAAATTGACATGTAATTGGGGAAGTTATATTATGGACTATATAAATCGACGATTAATTGGATCTATAATATATTCCTAGGAGGAAATATACATGAGTAAATTACTTATCATCAATGCACACCCGGATTTTGATTCCAAAACCTCTGCAAGTCTCGATGTATTTAACTATTTTCTGAAAGTATACAAAGAGAAGCATTCGAATGACGAGGTTATTGAACAAATTAACCTATACGACGACGAAGTACCCGCACTTGATAAAAATGTATTGAGCGCATGGTCGAAACTAGCGGAAGAGAAAGAATTAACTAGTCAAGAAAAAGAAGTAACAGATCGTATGAATACCCTGCTACAGCAATTCAAAAGTGCTAATAAATACGTCATTGTATTTCCAATGCATAACTTCAGTATCCCCTCGAAACTAAAGGATTATATAGATAATGTTATGATTGCGCGGGAAACATTTAAATATATCAGCCCCCCAATGAGTAACGGAAGAGCATCCATCGGACTTCTTGATGATGGAAGAAGCGTCGTTACCATTCAAGCCAGTGGGTCCATTTACACCAATAATGACTTTTATTCTGAACTGGAGTACTCGAATAAATTTTTGAAGTCCATGTTTGATTTAATGGGAATTGAAGATTTTGAAGCGGTGCGAATTCAAGGAACAGCATTTTTGGACAGAAATGAAGTGTTGCAAAAGGGATATAAAGATGCTGAGGAGCAGGCTTTAAGATTGGCGGCTAAGTAAGATATATAAAAGCAAAAACCACTTCTTATTATAGGAGTGGTTTCTTACATCTATAACACAATCCTCAAGACCATTAGCCTTGAAAATTGATTGTAGTTGAACCAATGTTCTTCCTTCTCTCCATGATGATGAAATGATGTTTTTTGCTCCAGTGGCATTAAGTATCTCGATGAGATTTTGAACGCAGGTCTTGTCGAACGTGTGACCAAAATACTTACCACTTGGAGTTAAAGAATTTGTAGTCACTAATACT
Organism: Paenibacillus sp. WC2504; assembly: GCF_052682475.1. Lineage (NCBI taxonomy): Bacteria > Bacillati > Bacillota > Bacilli > Caryophanales > Paenibacillaceae > Paenibacillus > Paenibacillus sp. WC2504. The sequence goes on along the minus strand of NZ_JBQZFH010000001.1, from coordinate 172,344 downwards.
CCGTCAATATTTAAGAAGATTACCTTCAAACAAAAAAATTGATCCCTGTAACAGAAGTCATGTGTGCGTGGGGAGTAAATCATAATGAACGGCTATAAGCCTCCATCAACATCATCGCGGCTTGCACGATTTCAGCCGGCGGAGCGTCCGGGCCAATCAATCGCGCGGTCATGCAGAATCCTTCCATCAGCAACCTCTACCAAAAACCGCTAGGGTAATCTCATGCTACTTCAAAAGTTCTTCGTGATTTTCCCTAAGGTGTCCCTCTATAACTTGCAAATAGAGGGATACGATGGTAAGCACGAAAAACTTGGAGAAGAAGGCTTCAAAAACTATATCTCTTCAATCCTAAATCGTAACTGATAACCGCCATCCTACTCTCTTCAAGAGTCCACCAAACAAAGCGGCCTCTTTTTAGTTTCTGAGCTTTACAAGCAATAATGCTTCAAATTTCGCCCTACTTGTGATAAGGCTCTCCGAGTTGTCTATAACGGCAAGTTTGAATGGCACCTGGGAGGGTGCCCTTTCTGTATTTCCAGGCTCGTCTATTGACTTAAATCAATGCAAGGAAACATCCCCCTAGTTACAATTACGGTATTCGGACCCGTTTAAGTCTTACTGGATTCTCTTCTTAATTCGGCTTAGCGACTCCGGAGTAATGCCGAGATAACTGGCCAATTGATGTTGGGGTACACGGTCGATTAGAGAGGGGCGTTTCGTTAGAAGTGTTTTGACGCGTTCTTCAGGCGAAGAAGCGATATAAGCAGCGAATTCCTCTTGGACCTGACTAAAGTTCTCCTCCATCATCCTGCGGGTCATTGATTCCAATTGAGGGTGCTTATTGTACATGTCCTTTTCCTTATCCAGATCGCCAACGACCATTACCGAATCTTCTGCGCACACGAAAGTAAAATCGGAAGACTTGTCTGGTTTGTGATGATTGAAAATCGCGATGGCTTGCTCTTCGGTATAAAAATTGGATGTGACTTCTCTACCCTCTTCATCGATCGAATACTGCCTTACGCAGCCTTTCAAGATGAAATAGCATGCTGTAGGAATATCTCCTTGTTCAAAAAGAACGTCTCCTTTTGTAAATTCTTCTATGCGAATTTCGTTCACTATGGCTTGCTGATCTTCCTCGTTAAGAGAAGTCCATCTCGAAATGTATTTGTATAGGATGTCTTTCATCATCTCTTGCCTTCATCTCCCTGTCGCCCGTTCTTTCTCCTATCCATTTTCTACCACAGGGGAGCCTCTTGTAAATGTCCGTTGAAGTGAAATTTAATGCTAGGAGGGGAAAACCCATGAAAGCCATGGTTCAAATCTCGTATGGTTCGCCGGAAGTGATTGTTCTGCAACAAATCGCGAAGCCTTCGCCTGGAAACAAGGAGCTTCTCATACGTGTCCAAGCTGCCAAGGTAGGGCCGTCGGACTGCGCTTTTCGCAAGGGTAATCCGTTTATGATTAAACTGATTTACGGGTTATCCAGACCGAAATTTGCAATAGGAGGAACCGAGTTAGCTGGAGTGGTCGAAGCGGTCGGAAGAGAAGTACAGCATTTTAAGCCAGGGGATCGCATCTTGGGGATGAGCGTCAAAAACTTCGGTGCTTACGCCGAATATAAGTGTCTTTCCGAAGAGAGCCCTCTTGCGGTTATACCGGACAGCCTTACCTTTGAAGAAGCCGTCGGCGTCTGTGACGGAGGCGCCACCGCATTGACGTTTCTAAGGGATAAGGCAAAATTGCGGGAAGGACAGAAAGTGCTGATTAATGGCGCCTCAGGGGCCGTCGGTATCTACGCTGTGCAATTGGCCAAATACTATGGCGCTGAAGTAACCGCTGTTTGCTCTGGAGGCAACGAAGGTCTGGTCAGAAGAGCAGGGGCAGACTTCGTTATTGACTATACCCAGGAAGATTTCACGAAGGCGGACAAAGCCTATGATGTCGTTTTTGATGCTGTAGGCAAACGCTCCTTCTCAGCAAGTAAGCGAGTGCTAACGGCTAAGGGGATTTATCTGACTACCGCACCTAGGTTGTCTATCCTTCTGCAAATGATGTGGACATCTCTGTTGAAAGGCAAAAGGGCTGTTTTCGCAACAGCCGGGCTTATGCAAAACCAATCGAATTTAGCGTTTCTCATGGAACTCGCCAACAATAGAATACTGAACGCCGTTATCGATCGTCGATATCCTTTGGAGTATCTGCCAGATGCCCACAAATATGTAGAGACCGAACGTAAAAAAGGTAATGTGCTAATTTGGTTCTGAAGCCAACGTTACCTTACGCTCAAAACTTGCCTTTACTTGTGGTACGGTTCCCCCCGATTTATCCGCATAGCGCGATAAATCTGCTCGACCAGCACCAGCCGCATCAACTGGTGCGGCAGCGTCATGCGGCCAAAGCTCAGCCGCATATCCGCACGGCGCAGCAGCTCGCTAGAGAGCCCCAGCGAGCCGCCGATCACGAAGGCCACCTGGCTCCGCCCATAGGTGGCCAACTTATCGAGCGAGGCCGCCAGCTGCTCGCTTGACCACATCTCGCCGTCGATGGCCAACGCCACGACGTACACATCCGCGCCGAGCTTGGCCAGCAGCCGCTCGCCTTCCTTCACGCGCACCTGCTGCTCCTCAGCTGCGCTCATGTTCTCCGGTGCCTTCTCATCCGGCACCTCAATCATTTGCACCTTGGCATAAGGCCCAAGGCGCTTGACGTACTCCGCGATCCCATCCACAAGATAGCGCTCCTTCAACTTCCCAACCGTTAAAATCTGTATCTGCATAAACGAATACTCCCTTTCTTAATCTATTCAAAAACAAAAAGGAAGGCCTCAGCCTTCCTCATACAACTAGAAATCGCGCCAACTCCTGGCAATGCTCACAATGGGAAGGAGGCTCCCAGTTCGCGAAGTGGGTTTTCAGCAAATCCACAACATCCGGCGCTTCCTCGTATTCATCGACAAACTCATCAATCGCGATTTCCACATGATCCTTACAAACTACGTGCATGCAACTACCTCTCATCCGCATTGTTTCTATATCTTATTTATCTGTTGCTTCCACTAACGTTACGACCGCATTCATCTTCTTGCCGCCGCGATAGTACGTCACGTTCACTTTATCACCAATATGTTTCTCATTGTATAAATACTTACGCAGCGTGATCGTACTATCAATCTTCCGGTCATCCAACAGCACGATGACATCCTGCGGTTTCAGACCTGCCTCTTTGGAAGGGCCAGATACTTCGAAGACGATAACTCCAGTTTTCACATCTGCGGGCAGCTTTAATACATCCGTCCCTTTAAAAGCTTGCAATTCCTGCGTCGAGACACCCATCAGCGGTCTTTTGACCTTGTGATCGGTGATCAAGTTATCGATTATCGGCTTAGCGCTATTAATAGGTATCGCGAAACCTAACCCCTCAACGCCGGTATCCGAAATTTTCATAGAGTTAATCCCAATCACTTTACCGTCGATATTGACCAGGGGTCCGCCGCTGTTACCTTGGTTGATCGCCGCATCCGTCTGGATGACATCCATCTCCCAGTCATAATCCGTACCCTCGCGGGATAAAGAAACCGGTATCGTTCGCTTCGGTGACGAAATAATGCCCTGCGTGACGGTTGGCGAGAAGCCAAGCCCTAGCGGATTACCGACGGCAATCGCCATTTCGCCTGCGCGGAGCGTCTCGGAATCGCCAAATTCCGCTATAACCTTGATATCTTTGCCATCAGCTTCCAAAACCGCTAAATCCGTAATCCGGTCACGGCCGACCAGCGTAGCCTTGCGATGCTCACCTTGAAAATTCACGATTTCAAACTGGTTCCCATTTTCGACAACATGGCTATTGGTTACGATGCGCACCTTATCCCCATTCCGGGAAAAAATGACGCCCGATCCGATCCCTATCCCGCTCTCTTGACCCTTATCATCCTTCTTGGAGGAGATCACGCTGACCACAGCCGGCTTAATTTTCTCCGTTGCCGCCACGACAGAGTCGTTGATGTTCATAGGACGCGTCTCTGCATTCGCGACTGCAGCCGGTATCGCTATTGCATCGGAATGCGATTCCTTTTGACCCAAACCGCTAACTAAGCCAACAAGCAAAAGCATCGATAAAGCCCCGCCTACACCTGCGATAAGGGCCACATTTCGTCTGCGTTCCGTAAATCCTGCAAATCCTCCCGACCGTTTAGGACGCCACACAGGCTCTCGCTGCTTGGTTCTTTTGGTCGAATAAAAATCATCATCAAACAAACTCACAGGGTGTCCCTCCTTGCTGACAGGGGGCGGGTCATGCCGCTCTTGCCTCAGAATCTTATATTTGCAAAAAATAGGAATGTTTCGTTCCGTTCTTGCCTACAATAATAGTAAACCAAATCTCTCAAGGAATTACTAGAGTTAACAGTAACTTTAAATTAGAAAACCAAAGGAGAATGCACATTATGAATCGAATTCCATCCCATATGGACGAAATCAATATGATCGGGAAGCTCGCAGATCTCAAGGACAGCCTTTACCACCAATCCCTCGTACTTTCATCTCTCATTCAAACACTGATTGATAAAGGCCTGATCACACCGCAGGAAATACAGCTCAAATCCAAAGAAATCGACGCTGCACTTACTCCGAATCCAATACATCCCATTTCGTAGAACGGTCAAAATACGTATCCATTAATCGTAACTGCTTAGACTCCGGGGCGCGCTCTTGTACTATGTTATTCACCGTTAGCCTGGCCAAATCCATTAAATTATGGTCACGGCTTAAATGGGCCATATAGACGGACTTCGTCTTATTCGTCATCACGTCACAAAGCGCTTCTCCCGCGGCTTCGTTGGATAAATGCCCCTTATCCCCGAGAATGCGGCGCTTAATGCTCCAAGGATAGTGCCCTACGCGCAGCATGTCTACGTCATGATTCGTCTCTAGCACCAGAGCATCTGAATCTACAATCTTCTCTTTCACTTTCTCGCTCATATAACCGAGATCCGTGACGACACTTATTTTCTGCTCCCCATCATAAAAGCAATAACCCACCGGTTCCGCCGCATCATGCGAAATCCCGAACGATTCCACACGCAACGTACCGAATTCTTCGATGGTGCCTGTTTCCATAACCCGCTTGTTCTCTTCCGCAATCACACCGATTTGGCGGTCCAATTCCACCCACGTCTTCTCATTCGCATAAATAGGCAAATCATACTTACGCGCCAGCGCGCCTAGACCTTTGATATGATCCGAATGCTCATGTGTGATCACAATAGCGTCTATGGTATCCGCGGCAAGCTCGCGTTCCTTCATCAACGCCTCCATCTTCTTCGCGCTGAAGCCCACATCGATAAGCACCTTGGTCTCCCCATTGTCGACGACCGTCGCATTCCCCGTCGAACCGCTCGACAGCACTGTAAACCTCATACCCATCCTACCCTGCTCCTCTATGCATTCATGTACAAATGTTTTAGTTATTTATGTAAAACGCTGCGCTACCAATCTACTTCTTATCTGGCTTGTTCTTATCATCGTTGTTACTTGTACTTCCCGGTTTGCTACCTTCTGGTGTTCCAAATGGAACGGGCTCCGACCCTTTTTGCGGAGACTCCACCGCGCCGTTGAACGCCTGCAGATAATAAATATCGTGATTATCGATCGTAATCCGCCAGTGCGGGAACATCGGCTGTGTCTGGGAATTGTAAGGCTGTCCATGGTACCCCAGTCTGACCTCCGTGATAATCGAGCCTTCACTTAAATAGTTGTCTACAAGGCTGCGCACCGCTAACTGAGCGGGAATCAGCTTTTGCTCCGTTTGTTCTACTCCTGATTCTACTTCAACGTAGGCTTGACGGTAACTGGTAATTTCTCCATTTTCCTCATTCAGCTCTACCGTCACATCAAATAACGGAAGCTTGCCGTACAGTTGATTAAATACATAAGTACCATTCGTTCTTACCGCTGAATCCAGCTGATACAGGTTAAAATTCGGAATTTCCGACTGAGCCTGAACTTCTTTGCTTGCTCCTTTGCCTAGCAACGCGCTCATGCTCAACGGCGTTTTCAACATTTTCTTGTCCCCAGGCTTTATACTATCGTCATATTTCACCGTAATAACCTTCAGCTTCGTAACATCCGTCGGCAATTCATCGGCTAATCGAATATTTTTACTGTGGAGTGCGCGATTCAGCTCCTCGATCGTCCCTGACGTGTCTAGCGAGATTTCCGTCTGATTGGAGCGATTGGTGGACCACAGCTGGAAGCCAAGAATCATATTGAGCAGCAAAAAGGAGCAAATCAGGATCGTTTTGGCCCTGCTCCAATTCATGGTCTCACCAACCTTTCCATAAAGATAGTTTTAATCAACCTTATTCGATGAAATCATACGTGCCATCTCGCAGCTCCAACGCCCATGCGGGGACTAACGTGAGGGTCTTTTCCGAGACAACCGGATGATATGCCGGAAAAATAGAGACGATACTGGACCGCCGCTGATAATACTGCAACCGTTCTTCTAACGCGTCACCGGATAATATTTCCCCGTCACGCCGCTGAGCTGTCTTCAGATCCGGAATAATCATCGACCGTTCGAATCCAGAGATGATTCCCTTCTGTACCTGCATTTTCAGAAAACCATAGCCTTCAGGTTGTGACGTCACAATCGGCAAAGATTCATAATACTGACGGAACGTGAAGGCCTGATTGTCAAAAAGCTGCTTCTGTGGTGTACGAGCCACCATATATTTACCATCCCAACCGATATGCTGGTTGATAAATTTAATGCCGGCCAGCAAGTTTTCGAGCACTTCGCTTTTGCTCTCCACAGGGGCCACAGGGTCGGAGTACGTAATCCACCGCAGGTCACGATTAAGCTGAAAACCGCGTTTGCTGTCCGTGTAGATTTCCGATCCATCGCGCTCTTTGAGATAGCGGGTGATGCCAGGATCTACGAACAGGCTTTGCTTCAATTGATCCGCTGTAAGCAGGGTGTAATTGAAAGTATAACTCGGCAGCCTGAGCGCCTTCACCGGAAGATAGTAATCGCCGCTGTTCGTCGTCTTGTACAGATTCGTAACATCACCGAAGGCTGCAAAATTCTCCACGTCTTTACTTGTAAAATCGGCCCCGATTACCTCATACCCTACGCCTGGTGAATCCGTAAAGAAGAAAGCGCGAACATCTTCGTTATTGCCTTTCGAGTAAATCCATATCCGCGTCACTTTATCGTTATCCGCCGGCAGCTCGCCTTCTATCCGCAGCACCTGCTGCAAAATGGTGAACGGGATGCCGTCCCGGAACCGGATCTCGACGCCTTGCTGCTTATTGCGAACATCTTCCCAGTTCACGTTCACCAAATACATCGACGTCTTGCGGAAGCCCCTAAAGCTCCGCTGCTTAATGTTATCGAGCAGTCTTGTATAGTAATAATTCGTGGGATACAGTACGGAATGCTGTTGATTGCCCAAATGGACAATGATTTGATCAGGAAAAAGCATATCCTGCAGCTCTGCCTGCTTCCCAAGTGTCTCTGTCTGCACATAGTTACTTTGTTGAATTGGCTCAATCTTAGGCGGACTGTACGACGCCAGCAAAAAACTTTGATACAGCGAGGTACCAATCAGGATGATAAGCGCGATAGATTTTAAACTCTCAATCATAGCTCATCCTCCTCCTCTTGCTGAATCGGTAGCGTAAAGACAACACGGGTCCCTTGTCCCAACTCGGACTCTAAACTAATCGTACCGCCATGCGCTTTGACTATTTCCCGGGCAATGGACAACCCAAGTCCTGTACCGCCCATATTCCGAGAACGCGCTTTGTCTACGCGATAGAAACGGTCAAAAATGCGCGTCAAATCCTTCTTCGGAATCCCAATCCCATTATCCTGAACGGAAATTTCCAGCATATCCTTCTCGATTTTCCGTGCTTCCAGACGGATTGCGCCTTCATCGCCCGTGTATTTAATCGCATTGGACACCAGGTTATCGAGAACCTGATCTATTTTGTCACGGTCGAGCAGCAGGCCGGTTACGCCTTTCTCAACCCGAATCACAATCTCAATCTTGCGCTGCTGCAGCTGAAAAGAAAACCGATCGGCCACTTCCTCCAGCATCTCGCTCACAAGGGTTGTGGACTTGCTCATCATCGATTGCTTGGAATCCAGCCTCGATAAGTGTAAAAGATCCGTCACCAAGCGGATCATCCGCTCTGTCTCGCTGCGCGTCACGCTGATAAAGCGCGAGGCCAACTGCGGTTCCTCGATAGCGCCGTCATCAAGCGCTTCCAGATAGCTCTTGATCGTCGTCAGCGGCGTGCGCAGCTCATGCGACACGTTCGCGACGAACTCGCGTCTGGCTTGCTCCAGCTTCTCCTGATCCGTTACATCCTGCAGCACCGCAATAATCCCGCTCTGGCCTTCTCCCCGGCGATGAATCGGTGTGAATGTAATCCTTACGGATAACTGCTCATCATCATCCGGCAGTTCAATATTGAGAAGCGTCGTGCGCACCTCTCCCTGAAGCAGCCCTTGAATCGTTTCGTCCGGAATCCCGAGCACCTTGGAGATATCGAGGCCGATTGTCGTCTCTTCTTCCGCCTGCAGAATTTGCTTCGCCCTGCGGTTCAGGACGATGACATGGCCTTTATCATCCGTTGCAATGACCCCGTCGTTCATATTCGTCAAGATGGAGGCCAGCTTCTCCTTCTCCTCTTCATTGAGGGACAAGGCTTCCCTGAGCCGATTCATCATGAAATTAAACGTATGACCAAGCTGTCCGATCTCGTCGGTACCTTGAATAATGACCTGTTGATCAAAATTCCCCTCGGCGACCGCTGTCGCCTGTTTCGTGATTTCTTTGATCGGATTCGTAATCGTACTGGTGAGGATGACACCGAGAATAGCCGTTAATCCTAACGCAATCAGTGTACCCGAAATCAGGATGCGATTAATCGAACGAATCGTCTTATAGACATCCTCCATGGATGCAATCAGATAGACAGCGCCTAGCACACGAGCACCGCTACCCACCGGCTTGGCGATGATGACTTTCCGATAACCATCCTCGTCGGTGAAGATCCGCTGGTTGTCCTTGATCCCTTGCAGCGCTCGGATGACTTCCGGCTGCGTATTTTTCTGCTTTAAATGACTGGGAACCGACGTGCTAATGACGTTCCCGTTGGCATCTATAATTTGAATTTCAGCATTATTAATCGAAAATAAATTGCTAACAAACTCGTTCAAATCCGCATACGTTTTCTTGCCTTCGGCAGCGTTCTTGCTGTCCTGATCTCCTGTGAGGTAAGACCCCACAAAACCCGCCAGCAGCGTAACCTGGCTATTGCGTGAAACCAAGAAGTCGTTCTTGAAGTACGTCTCCACCGTTTTGTAGAAATACACCCCGATAAGCTGCATCGCAATCAAAATAAGCAGGACATACACAATAATCAGCTTCGCTTGGATCGATTGAAAGAAGCGGATGCCCTTCATGCTCAGAAGCCTCCGGCTTTAGGGCTGCGCATTAAATAGCCAAGCCCCCTGCGCGTCATGATGTACTCCGGGCGGCTTGGATCCGTCTCCAGCTTCTCACGCAGCCGGCGTATCGTCACATCGACGGTGCGCACGTCGCCGAAATACTCGAAGCCCCACACCGCTTGCAGCAGGTGCTCGCGCGTCATCACTTTGCCGGAGTTTTTGGCCAAATATTGAATCAACTCGAATTCGCGATGCGTCAAATCGAGCGGAACCCCATCTTTATACACCATGTACATGTCGTTATCGATGAATAAAGCGTGAATTCGCATCCCGTTGCGCTGTGTATCCGACTCTGTCGGAGCTGTCTGTACTTTCGTCTGGCGGCGTAAATGCGCCTTGACTCGGGCCAGCAGCTCTCTTGTGCCGAATGGCTTGGTTACATAGTCGTCCGCGCCCATCTCCAGGCCAAGTACTTTATCCAGCTCGGTATCTTTGGCTGTTAACATAATAATCGGTGTGTTCAGCTTCGAACGCACCTCCCGGCACACATCCATCCCATCCTTCACGGGAAGCATGAGATCCAGCAATATAAGATCGGGCTGCTCGGAGAACGCAAGCTCTACAGCGCTTCCGCCATCATAGGCACAGACCACCTGATAGCCCTCTTTTTCCAAATTAAATTTCAAAATATCTGCAATCGGTTGTTCGTCATCCACCACGAGAATTTTCCCAAACAAACCTACCACCGCCTACTCCAGGATAAACTGCGAAGTCGTCCTATTCCTTGCATACTACCCTTTATTTTATCATATATTCAACTAAAAAGAGACAAGGCCCCCGAGTTGTCCGGTTTGACCTTGCCTCTATGTAAATTAACGATTTAAATACTTCAATGGATTCTCCAAGCTGCCGCTTTTGTGCACTTCAAAATGCAAGTGAACACCTGTGGAATCGCCAGTACTACCCATAATACCGATCACATCGCCTTTTTCAACGATCGAACCCTCGGTAGCAATAATTTTGCTCATGTGGCCATATAGCGTCTCGTAACCATTCAAATGATTAATAATCACATAATTGCCGTAATCTGATTTATATCCTGTTTCGGTTACTTTACCATTGTCGGCTGCCATGATGTTTTTGTTACCTGTAATATCGATTCCCTTGTGAAGCTTGCCCCAACGCACGCCGAACGTACTGGAAATACTCGGGGAAATAACAGGCCACGCGAATTTTCCTGTGCCTTCGCCTTTGACGACCTTGGTCCCTTTTTTCACCTTTGCCGTAACGGGTTTATCAATAATTTCTTCGTCCACCAGCTGCTCGTTGGTCATTAACCCATCGACCTTCGTCACTTGGATCGTCACCTTCTTCAGCCCGTTTTTGCCGGGTGAAATCGGTTGAACGACGCCTACGCGCTGCGAATCATCTTGCACATACTCCGTATCGTATTGAATCTCTTGATTCTTCACAATCTTCTCTGTCGTCTTGACGGACAGCTTGGGTTTAAGCACCGTAACATCAAGCTGATTGCCAATCTTCAGCTTATCATCCTGAAGACCAGGATTTTTATCATAGATGAATTGCTTCGTAATGCCTAATTTCTTCGCGATGCAGGAGACGCAATCTCCCTCAACTACCGTGTATTTCGCAGGCGTCACATCGCCAGTCGTCAACTTCTTCACAACATCTTCCGGTTTAGCCAAATCTTCTGGATTAATCGGCACTTCGACTTTATCAACTTTCTGAACGAATTCCACTTTCTCCAGCTCTGACGGCGCAGTGGAAATATCCTCGCCCTGGCTTGCAGATAGAACAGAGACCTTAGTTGTTTCCTTGGCTTTTGGTGTAAAAGGCGCACTGACTTGTTCCAAAATCTGATCAGCCGTTTGCTGATCCTTCACAATCGCGATGGTATTCCCATCTACCTTCAATTCGACCCCGACCGGTTGGGGCACTAATGCCTTATTAAGTGTGGCGATCACAGCTGAATCTTCCGTCACCGGATTGTAAGCCTTTTCAGGCGTGTAGGTGACACCGTTTGTCTTAAGAACGACATGAACATCTGGGAAATTCTTTTGCACTTCTTCTGGTCTTTGCTGCTTATATTCATCAATCAATTTATTATCGCTCACGACGCCGATTTCTTTGCCGTTGAGCATAACGTGATATACATTTACCATATTCGCTTGCACATACTGATGACCTGCAAACGTAATTGCCCCTGTTAGCGCTACCGCACCAACTCCCAGAACTAGAGACCATTTATGTCGTTTGATTACCGTTAGCGTCGTAGTTGTCGATACTTCTTCCAGCTGCTTGTCTGATATTGATTCATTTCCGGTCAAGCTTTCTCGCTTCGGCGCGAATCTCTTGATGAGATCCTGAACAAAGCGCATACCCCTGAAACCTGTCATGATCTTCTCCCTTTGAACGGTTTTGCATCCATGAAGTAATTATTCAAATACATCCTAATGATTAATTACTCCAAAATACATAAATAAACCTTAATTAGACATAATATCCGTGAAGATATCTACCTTTTGTTAAATTTAACACACTTTCTCTGCTTATTTCAACAAAATACTCGATCTCCATGTGATAGATTCGTGTCCACCGCCAAAAGAAGCCGTTAAAGTTTCATTTTTTTGTACATAAATCCAATAGATTTACACCCAATTACGAGAAATGACGAATTTGAGTGAAAAATTGAAAGGGGAGCTTATGCATGGAAATTAATTTGGAAGCTACGTTCACAGATCGGTCTACAATGGAGAAAACAGCAGAAGTCCTTAGATCTCAAGGTGTGCTGGATATCAAGTTCAATTATGGCGGTGAGCCACATACGGACGACTATGCCGGCGGTTTACTGCAATCGGTTGATAGCTTTTCGGCAGCTGAACCCTCTTACGCGCTCATCGTTTGTGTAGAGAAATCGCGCTACCGTCAAGCTGAGGACACGATTATGAAATTCGGCGGACAGCTCCATTAGGGCTAATCCAAGATCTCGAATGAGGAAGACTAGTACTTGTTCAGGATTGCTGTTAACTGTTGAAGTTCCGTCTCGTTCAAATATTTCTTGAGCGTATCATTGACCTGCTTAAGCTCATCCGTTGTAATCCCGTCCTCAAGCAAAGCAGACAGATGCTGCACCTCATTTTGCGGCAGCTTAGCAACAACAAGAGAAAATATTTTCATCTTATCATCGCTGGATAACGCTTCTTTCTTCTTAGCGAAATCCTCGGTCGACATGACAAGTTCCTTCTTCTGCTCGTTTGCATCACTTACACGCCCCATGACGGCTACGGCATCATCATCCTTCACTCCTTGGGAAGCCGCTTCACCAGATGTTCCTGCGTCCGAATGTAAGGCATCACTCGAATTGGAACCAGGTACGCTTCCAGACGGGCTGGGACTAGGACTAGGCGTAGCTGCCGGCGGTGTTTCCGCCGGGGTAGCTTGCTTCCCCCCGTCTCTACGCATAACTATATTCAAGTCTCCTGCTAATCTTGCTGCAAAATCACTAAATTGAATCTTTTTACCCAAAGCCGGTATCTGATATTGTCGAAATATATCCTCTACATACATGTTAACAACATACCATGTCGTAAACATCGTGATTGATGTAATAAGTACACTACTTATGACGATTTTGCCCAGCCACGTTAATACTTTCATTCTCTCTATCACTCCTGACGCTTAAATCTGTTCCCTCCTTCCCAGTATTGACGAAATCGTGCCCATTAAATCCCAATGGACAAAAAAGAAATCCTCTAGGCTGCTGATGAGCCTAGAGGATTTTGTATTTATCTCGATTGAATTAAGCGTAGATTGGACGAACCAAATTCGTTTGCTCACGGTTACGGCCTACAGAGAAAATCGCGATTGGAATGCCTGTCAGCTGTGAAACTCGCTCAACGTAGTGTCTTGCATTCTCAGGTAGGTCACTCAGTGTACGCGCACCAGACACATCTTCTGTCCAGCCCGGAAGCTCTTCATAGACAGCTTCACACTCTGAGATGGCTTTCAAGCTAGCTGGGTAGTGCTCGATAAGCTCGCCGCGGTACATGTAGCCTGTGCAAATTTTAACCGTATCCAGCCCTGTCAGAACGTCGATGGAGTTCAAAGACAGGCCAGTAATGCCGCTAACGCGTCTTGCGTGACGGACAACCACGCTGTCGAACCAGCCAACACGGCGCGGACGGCCTGTTACTGTGCCGTATTCAAAGCCTTTTTCACGGATCCAAGCGCCAACTTCATTGTCGAGTTCCGTCGGGAACGGGCCGTCGCCGACACGAGTTGTGTACGCTTTGGCTACGCCGATGATATTGTGGATCTTCGTTGGACCTACGCCGGATCCGATACATACGCCGCCAGCCGTTGGGTTGGAGGAAGTTACGTACGGGTATGTGCCTTGGTCAATATCCAACATAACGCCTTGTGCGCCTTCGAATAGAACTCTGCGCCCTTGATCGATGTACTCATTCAGAACGACAGAAGTGTCCGTTACATAAGGACGAATGATTTCTGCGTACTCAAGGTACTGCTTAAGAATCGGCTCTACATCCAGACCTGTAGAACCATAAACTTGCTCGATCAATACGTTCTTCTCTGCGATGATGCGTCTCAGTTTCAATTCAAACTCTTCCGCATCCATTAAATCCGCAATACGAATCCCGTTGCGTGCTGCTTTATCCATATAACAAGGTCCGATCCCTTTGCGGGTCGTGCCAATTTTGCTATCGCCTTTACGATCTTCTTCCAGACCGTCAAGCACCAGATGATACGGCATGATCACATGCGCGCGGTCACTGATGTTTAAATTTTTTGTCGAAAAACCATTATCATGAATGTAATTAATTTCTTCAATGAGTGCCGCGGGATTAATAACCATACCATTCCCGATAACACATGCTTTATCTTGGTAAAAAATACCGGAAGGAATCATCGTCAGCTTATACTTCTTGCCGCTGATAATAATCGTATGGCCTGCGTTGTTACCACCTTGGTAACGAGCTACAACCTCAGCAGATTCCGCTAAGAAATCCGTGATTTTCCCTTTCCCTTCATCTCCCCATTGCGTTCCGACAACAACAACCGTTGACATATGCACTTACCTCCGTACGGTGACGAGTCACCCATAATGAGCCGTTATGGCTTTCGTACCACTGAAAAAAATGGACTTCATTAAAGCACTAAAGTGTTCAGCCTCCACTACTCACCGAAGGAACTAGGTCTCCTCGGCAGTAATCTGCAGGAAGGGCACCTACCTTTCGGCATGAAAAACGACCTTAACTCGAAGCTGCCCTGCGTAGATCTAATCGTGCAGGCAGACGAACAAGGTTTTTTTCACCGTCTTTAGTGTAGCAGTCCCCCTACGCAAAGTCAATGAAAAACGAACAATAATAAGTGCTCCTGTATAATCGTTCGGATATTGGTCAAACTATGAAGTTGCGCCCTTTTTCATGGAATTGGCTCTTCATCGAATAGCTCCCTGTTTATCCATTTACCCGAGTACAAAAAAAAGCAGCGGACCGTTAATACTGTGCGGCCGCTGCTTCTTGATGACTTCGATCCATGTTCACGAACTTATTGAATTGCTTCAAAAACGCCAGCTCAACGGTTCCTACCGGACCGTTACGCTGTTTGGCAATGATAATCTCGATAATGTTCTTCTTCTCGGATTCTTTATCGTAGTAATCGTCCCGGTACAGGAACGCTACGATGTCGGCATCTTGCTCGATAGAACCCGACTCCCTAAGGTCAGACATCATCGGACGTTTGTCCTGCCGCTGCTCAACACCCCGGCTGAGCTGCGAGAGCGCGATAACCGGTACATTGAGCTCACGCGCGATTTGCTTCAGCGTACGGGAGATCTCAGAGACCTCCTGCTGACGGTTATCGCCTTTGCCGCGGCCGGCAATCAGCTGCAAGTAGTCGATGAGGATCATGCCGAGCCCCTTCTCCTGTTGGAGACGGCGGCATTTCGCACGAATATCCGCAACCGTGATCTGGGCCGAATCATCGATGAAAATATTCGCTTCCGACAAGGCGCCAATGGCCATCGTCAGTTTCTCCCAGTCATCGCCTTCAAGATACCCCGTCCGCATGCGGTTCGCATCGACGTTCGCCTCGGCGCAGACCATACGTTGAACGAGCTGCGCCGCGCCCATCTCGAGCGAGAAAATCGCGACGGTTTCCTTGGCGCGTACCCCGACGTTCTGCGCTACGTTCAGCGCGAACGCGGTTTTACCTACAGAAGGACGCGCTGCCAGAATGATCAAGTCGGAGCGCTGGAAGCCCGACGTCATCTTGTCCAGGTCGATAAAGCCCGAAGGGACGCCTGTGGACCCTCCTTTGTTGGAGTAGAGGGACTCTACTTTCTCGAATACTTCCATGAGTACATCGCGGATGACCACGAACCCGCTTGAACTGCGGCGCTGCGAGATCTCAAGAATCTTCGCCTCCGCTTCGCTCAGCATAGACCCTACATCGTCTTCATTGGCGTAGCCATTGGTGACGATTTGGGTTGCTGTGCGGATCAAACGGCGAAGCATCGATTTCTCTTCGACGATAGCTGCGTAATAGTCGATGTTAGCGGCTGTCGGCACCGCGTTCGCGAGCTCAGATAAATACGTAACCCCGCCGATCTCTTCCAGCTGCTGCTTGTTCTGCAGAAGCGATGTCAGCGTAATCAGGTCGACAGGTTCTTGATCCTCCGCCAGCTCAACGATCGCTTCAAAGATGCGCTGATGCGCCCCTCGATAAAAGTCGTCGCTCGTAATCCGTTCCATCGCGGTAATTAAAGCGTCACCGTTAATCAAAATGGCGCCGAGTACGGCTTGCTCGGCTTCTATATTTTGAGGGGGTACGCGATCCATAAACATATTGTCTCCGCTCATGCTTCAGTACCCGCCTTTCTTTTCATAGTTTAGTAGTCTTGGTACCACACAATAGATAAGAGCCCCTCCTAGGGACTCTCATTTGCCTTCTCAGTCACTTATTTCTCTTCGAGAACCTGTACGTTCAAACTTGCTGTAACCTCGCTGTGCAGCTTCACAGGCACTTTCGTTACGCCTAGCGTACGAATAGGTTCGTCGAGCACGATTTTGCGCTTATCAATAACGATCTTGTACTGTTTCTCTAATACTTCTGCGATTTGCTTGCTCGGAATTGCGCCGAACAATCGGCCGCCTTCACCGGCTTTCGCTTTAATTTGAACCGTCATTTCGTTCAACTTCTCGCCTAGCGTTTTGGCATCGGCTTTCTCTTGATCCTTTTTGCGCTGTTCCGCTTTCTTCTGGTTATCCAGCACTTTCACTGTCCCCGTTGTCGCAGGAGCTGCAAGCCCCTGAGCAATGAGGAAATTCTGTGCGTAGCCCTCGGATACTTCTTTGATTTCGCCTTTTTTGCCTTGGCCTTTAACATCTTTCAGTAAAATGACTTTCATTCGAAAAGTCCCTCCTCTTCCTGCATCTCATCGAGTACTTTCTTCAATCGATTCGTTGCTCCCTCTAATGTCGTGCCATCCAGCTGAGTTGCTGCATTGGTCAAATGACCGCCGCCGCCCAGCCGCTCCATCACGAGTTGGACATTCATCTGCCCCAGCGATCTGGCGCTGATGCCGATAAGTCCATCCGGCCGTTCTGCAATGACAAAGGAAGCCATAATATTCGTCATATTCAACAATGTATCAGCAACTTGTGCAATCATCAACTGAGAATATTTGCGATTAGGCTCAGCAACTGCCAAAGCGATATGCTCATGGATGGTTTCTGTATGCTTAATCACTTCAGCTCGCTCGATGTAAGAATCGAGATCTTCCTTCAGCAAACGCTGAATCAGCGCGGAATCTGCGCCATTACGGCGCAAATACGAAGCGGCTTCGAAGGTTCTCGCCCCTGTGCGGAGGCTGAAGCTCTTCGTGTCGACTACGATGCCGGCCAGCAAAGTCGTAGCCTCGAGCACTTCCATCGTCAGCTTCTCATTGATGTACTGCAGCAGCTCAGTCACCAGCTCGCAGGTAGAGGACGCATAAGGCTCCATATAGACGAGCGTCGCATCATTGATGAACTCCTCGCTGCGGCGATGATGATCGACCACAACGACCCTGTGCGTCTGCTGGAGCAGCTTAGGCTCGGCTACCATTGAAGCCTTGTGTGTATCCAGCACCACAGCCAAAGTACGCTGCGTCGTAATCTGCATCGCCTGCTCCGGTGTGATGAACCAGCGATGCAGCCTCTCATCGCCCGCAATCGTCTCCATCACCTTCTGGATCGATGGATTCACACCCTCAAGCACGATGTATCCTTCCTTGCCAATCACTTGTACAGCCTTCAATATGCCGACCGATGCGCCAATGCAGTCCATGTCCGGAAAGCGGTGACCCATAATAATCACTTTATCGCTATCCTTCATCAAATCCCTCAAGGCGTGGGAGATGACCCTGGCCCTAACCCGCGTGCGCTTCTCAACCGCATTCGTCCTTCCGCCATAAAAGCTCAACCTCTGGCCCACTTTAACGGTAACCTGATCGCCGCCGCGGCCTAAAGACATATCCAAGCCCATCTGTGCCATTTGGCCAAGCTCCATTAATTGCTCCGCACCAGAGGCGATCCCGATACTAAGCGTCATCGGCAGCTTGTTCTCTATCGTCAGGTCCCGGACATCGTCCAGAATTTCAAATCGCGTTTGCTCTAATTGACGCAGCGCCTTCTGATCCATCAGAATGAGGAAACGGTCGGAGGACGTCCGGCGCAAATAAAGCTGATTTTTCTGAGCCCATTCGGTAATCTCGCCCGTCACTTTGGCCAGCATAATACTGCGCGTTTGATCATCCAGACCTTGCGTTGACTCCTCCAGATTATCCATCATGACGATACCGATCGCCGTCTTCTCATCTTCGTACTTTCTAGCCAAATTCGCATGCTCCGTGATTTCCCGGAAATAGAGCAGCCTTTCTTCGGGCCGAATCGATACTTGATAAATGGACTTCCCGATGGTGAGATCTACTTTATCGCTTTTATCTTTCCGGTTTTTCAGATCTGGCAAATATTCGTACAGCGACTCGCCGATGACAGAATCCTGCCCCAGCATTTTCGCCACAAACGGGTTGTGCCATTCGATGCGCTTCTCTTCATTATATAAAATAATTCCGATAGGAAGGCCGCTCATCACTTCATTGCCGGCTTTTTTGACCCGATGCGTAATCGTGCCGACGTACATATTCAGCTCTTTGCGAAAAGCTGTCTCCGCTTGGAGCGTAAAGTACGCCAGAACGGCGCAGACCAGGAAGGCCGTAACGCCAAGCCACCATTTGAACATATAGATGGTAGCTGACATGATGATGAGCAGTACGAAAATCCACACGATGTGTTGACCGTGCCATCGCTTTAAAAGGAACTTCGGCATTCGAACTAGCTCCTAATCCTATAAATTTTTCTTAAACCGTTCACGGATTGGAAACGCAACATCAAATACCCCTAGTAAGCTGTAAACGATAAAAAGTGGCGGCATGAAACAAAGAATGATTATCGCAACGATCGGCAAAATGGGTTTCCACTTGTTCGCATGCGCAACAAAAAATAGAAAACAGATCGCTTGAATAGCAAACGCCAGCATCAGTAATGGCATCGCATTCATCATCAGCGTCGGAATTAGCGAATTGGAAGCTGGATTCGTAAAGAGATCGAGCACAAATACGATCAAATAAATCCACACCAACGATTTCTGCAGCATCCACTCCCGCATTGGGCGCAGACCTGGAATGCCTTCTCCCGTTTTGTTGAGCAGCCAGCGGCTAATACCGTGAGTGACAAAGGTGTAAAACAACGCCACAAAGATCAGATACAAAGGTATCACTTGCACAATGAAATTCACATACCAGTCCTGGTCCTTCGGTAGAACTTCCCTAATCCCCGGCGGCATACTTGCAATGCTGTCCATCATAAAATGCTTGAACTTCGCTACCGGATCAAATCCGAGCGAATACCCAATGAGCAGGCTGAGCAGCGACTCCGCCAGAATAGTGATAATTCCTGCTGTGAGTACAGTCCTAGCCGGGGCTTTTCGTTTATATAAATTACCCATGACCAGTACCGGCGGCAAGAAGAACAGCGATACGGACATGAGGGATATCCCATGCCACTGGGTAAGCAAATAAACGACGAGCAAGCTGATGACATAACTGATGACGAAACGTTTGGTGCTTGATTTAACATATAACATCAATACAGGAATCATGAGAAAACTAAATGTGAAAATAATAAAAGGCGTCATTAGAGATAGCAATGAAAGGATCGTCACCGCACTCCAAATGATGCTTTGCCAACTTCGATTCCCCAACCGGGCTCACCTCTTACGTAAATGTTCTTCGAGCGATGAAATGTCGCCGTACCAGTCCTCAAGTTGATGGCCCTCTTGGCGGTGCTTCTTCATTTTCTCTACAATGGCTTCGTCCAAATCGCGATAAGAAATACCCAGTCTTCTCCCCAAAATATAGCCGCTTGAGATTAGACTGGCCAAACCATCCACAATTCTGACATGGCTGCCTTCCCATATGCCTTTAAGCAGGTGCGCTACGTGATCTACGACTTCTGTCTTGAGCCACTCAATGACTTTGGCTCGTCTGGCTAGGTCTACATCCTTTTCCCTATTCAGCAACCGTCATCTCTCCTCATCCTACAAAAGACTATAGCGTTAATTATACCACAAAATAGGGGGAGAAAAGAAAGCCTCTACAAAGCGGTGCGATCTCTCCTCACGCCTATGGACTTATCGGCATACAAAAAAGACAGCCGTATAAACAGCTGCCTTCTTAGTAAACCCTATTCCGTTGTATAAGGCAACAATGCGATTGTACGGGAACGCTTGATAGCGATCGTCAATGCACGTTGGTACTTAGCGGAAGTACCAGTTACACGTCTAGGAAGAATCTTCCCGCGCTCACTGATGAACTTTTTAAGAGTTTCGATGTCTTTATAGTCAATGTGCTTGATTTTGTTAACTGTGAAGTAACAAACTTTACGACGTTTGCCTTTACCGCCTTTGCCACGAGGAGCAAATTTGCGGTCGCCGCGATCTTCACTATTGTTATCTCTTTTTTGGAAAGCCATTAGTTTGTTCAGTCCTTTCTACTTTAGAATGGCAAGTCATCATCGGAAATGTCGATCGGTTTTCCGTCATCGATGAAAGGATCTTGCTGCTCGCGTGACCCACCGCCACGATTGCCACTGCCTCCGCCGCCGTAGCTAGCGTTTGCGTTCGATCCACCGTCTTCACGATTTCCGGCACTGTTACTGGATTCAAGGAAGCGTACATTATCGGCAATCACTTCGGTCACGTAAACTCTCTTGCCCTCGTTGTTGTCATAATTACGTACCTGAATTCGGCCTTCCACTGCTGTCAAACGACCTTTACGCAAGTAGTTCGCGCATGTTTCGGCAAGCTGCCTCCACGTGACGATATTGATAAAGTCCGCTTCGCGTTCTTTCGAACCTCCGCTTGTGAAAGGACGGTCTACTGCGAGAGTAAACTGCGTAACCGCAACGCCGGCTGGCGTATAACGAAGTTCTGGATCTCTGGTCAATCTACCGATAAGAATGACACGGTTCAACATAGAACATTCCCCCTGACGAAAATACTGGCATGCAATTAAGCTACGTCGTTTGTGATTAAGTGACGGATAACTTCATCCGTAATCTTAAGTACGCGATCAAGTTCAGTTACAACAGCAGGTTCTGCGTTGAAGTGTACAAGCACGTAGTGCCCGTCACGGAACTTATTGATCTCATACGCAAGACGGCGTTTGCCCATCAGGTCATGTTTGGAGACTTCGCCTCCACCGTTCGTGATGATGCCTTGGAACTTTTCTACTGTAGATTGAACAACTTCTTGCTCAACGTCAGTACGAATGATGTACATCAGTTCATATTTGCGCATGTATGTCACCTCCTTTTGGACTAAGCGGCCCCTGTTCAAGCTTGTTCGCACAAGCGAAGGAGCAAGGAGCGAGGATTCTTTTTCAAAACTCGCACCTGAATACTATAGCAAATTGAACGCCAGATTACAAGTCTTTCTCTCAAGGATGAACATGGCAACGCCTATCGTACATGCTTCCCCCTCAAGAGGGTAATCTAAACCTGATTGAAAATCTTTCGAAGAGGTGATCAATGTGGGTGAATGGACACAGTTCAATGAAGGCGATCATGTACCTAACGACGGCGTATATATCGAGATGGGCGAGAATGCCGTCCACATGGGGATTGAGAACCCGAAAACAGTCACGTTAAAAAAAGGAGACAGATTTCCGGCCAACAGCAACCACAATCGGAAATGGCACCGCAAAAAGCCTTAACTAGGAGAAATTCACCATGAGAACATCCACGTTTACTTGGCTGTTTACCTTTATTGGTGCAGCCCTCTGTTTAGGTCATTATTTATTTCACGATCATGATGCCTTTTACATGATCTTCTATGCGCTTAGCGTCCCTGCCTGGTTTGCATCCACATTCACGGACATCTATGAGATCTCCATGTTTCGGATGCTCATCATCTATGTATTGACGATCGCTACATGGGCGTTAGTCGGCTATGTTATTGATCGATTCTCTATCAGTTACAGAAACCGCAATAAGAGCTATTAACGGCTGAAATGAAAGAAAGCTGGCCCCTAGGTAGTTTAGTTTACCTGCTTAGGACCAGCTCTTTTACACAATAAATCTATACCCGGATCCCCAAACCGTGCCTATATACTGAGGTTTCGACGGGGTTTCTTCAATTTTCTCTCTGATTCGGGCGATATGAACCGTGACGGTTGAGGCATCACTCATCGCGTCCAAGCCCCAGATTCTCTCAAAGAGCTCTTCCTTGCCAAACACCCGATTGGCGTTCTGCAATAAAAATAGAAGCAGGTCAAATTCCTTTTGCGCCATAACGACTTCATTTCCGTTCACAAAGACGCGCCTTGCCTCCTTTTGAATCTCCAGACCTCTGACTTGAATCGTGCTTCCCTCATTCCCTTTTCCAAACCGCTCTTTCATCCGTTGGAACTTTTTCAAATGAGCCCCTACCCGCGCAACCAGCTCTCCTGAGCTGAAGGGCTTGGTAATATAATCGTCCGCACCAAGGCCCAGGCCGTTAATTTTATAAATTTCCTCAGCTCTTGCCGATACCAGAAGAACAGGAATATCGTCATGCTCGCGCACTCTCTTCAATACCTCAAATCCATCTATATCCGGCAGCATGATATCTAGAATGATCAGCTCAAAGTCTTCATCCTTGAGAGCTTTCAAACCCGCTAATCCACTGTTCACCGTCTTAACAGAGTAACCGCTCAACTCGAGGTAATCTTTCTGTAGATTGGCGATACTTTGATCATCTTCAATAATCAGAATTTTTTTCATCATAACCTCCAAGCATACTAGAACTTCTTCAGAGATATCATTATCTGAGTACCCTCTCCTACGGCACTTTTCGCCCATATTTTCCCGTCGTGCCCTTCTATAATTTGCTTGGCGATAGCGAGTCCTAGTCCACTGCCGCTTTTTCTTGAAGGGTCCACCTGATAAAATCGCTCAAAGATATGGGGAAGTTTATTCTCCGGTATTCCTTTTCCATTATCCTTAATTTCTATGATCGCAGACGTTCTTGTTTCCCTGAGAATAATCTCAATCTTTCCGTCCGCTTTCTCTACATATGTCATAGCATTATCAAGAATGTTCTGTATGACCCTCTTTAATCTTTCACGATCAATTAAAACTTTGACTGGCTCATTAAGTTCGTTGATTAACGCTAACGAGAGGTTAGCCTTTTCGTATTCATATTTATGATCCGCGACACAATCCTCAAAATAACTCGCCAAATCACTCTTTTCAAAATGATAAGGAAGTTGGTTCAAATCCAGCTTGGAGTATAGAAGCAGATCATCGATCATAGCATTCACGAGAATAGCTTTGGATCGTGCCGTTTCCAGATACTCGTCCATTTTCTCAGGTGTCTTGGCTACCCCATCGATAATTCCTTCAATATATCCTTTGATCGAGGTTACAGGCGTCTTTAAGTCATGGGAAATACTTGAAACCAGGAACTTTCGGTTATCATCATATTTTTGCTGCATATAAACCGATTCTTTCAGCTTAATTCTCATGAGCTCCAGCGTCCTGCATAACTCGCGAACTTCACCCTCGCCCTCTTCTGCAATCCCTTGGTTTAAATCACCTTCGCTAATTTTATTAGCAGCAGCTTTGAGCCTGGAGATCGGCGATATAATGCCGCGGGAGAATCGATACGACACCCAAAAGTTCGTTAACAAGAAAACAAAGGTGAATACACAAACTGTAAATATGCCGAGCACCATAAAAAAGTTCGTTTTCAACTTGATTGGAGCAAGCAGCAGCAGAACACCGGGATCGCCAGTCGTTAGCTTATAATCCACTCTTGTAATCATATATGTTTTACCGGCAAGTTCGACCTCATCTCGAGTTGCCTGATTGTCTGAGAGCATAAGACTTCTCTCAATATCGATTCTGTTGAAATTTTGCGTAGCGTATACAACTTCTCTATTTTTTAAAATAATCGCACTGGCATCCAAAGCGTTAACTCGATTAGCAAGCTCTTGTTGAAATTTCGTATCCAAAAGCTGCTCGAACTTGAGGGGCTGTGCTTCTCTTTTGATCTCACTGATCGCCGCTCGAACTTCGAGGGTCTTCTGAACCTCCTTCGTATCGGCTTCGCGACCAAAAACCTTCGTATAAGCAGCAACGAAAATAATGACAGCCAGAACTGTCAAACCAACGGAGAGCAGCACAGCCAGCGCATTCATCGTGAAGAAACGTTTGGTTAAATGCATGAAGATCCCTTTCTATATATCCTTACTGTCAAACAAATAATACCCTGTTGTAAATAACATCATACCACAGCCCGACATGATTAGAATCTGACGGAATATTTTAAACACATTAATCGTTTCCGATATCCATAATGTATACCAATCCAGCATCGATGTAATGAAAAAACTGGAGTAGGATGAGAACACAATCCCCAATGAGTTAAAAACGATAAATACCAGAATCGAGAGGAAAAATACAGCGAGTCCTCCTTGTATCACGTTAGACAACAAGACGACAATCAGCGCAAACACAAATACGGGGAAAAAAGTTAATCCGTACGATAAAACAACCTTCAAGATCCCTGGCAAACTAGCTGATGAGGGATTAAAAATAAACCCCGCTAATAACGAAAGAATCATCACGAACAGAAGATTGCCCGCAATAAATAAAGCTAAATTCAACACTTTCGCACTAAACACACTGAATCGGGAGACTGGTCTTAGCAGTGTTATTTTCATTGTATTCGATGAGGATTCACCGTTAAACATATCGATCGCTACAAAAATGGCAAACAACGGCAAGAGCGTATACGTAATAAACGATAAAACGACGATAGGAAATTCAACGCTTCCTACAACCCGCAATCCAAGCCCATGCTTGATTGTGGTTACAGCGATCTGTCCAACCAAAACAGCAAGGATAGATAAAATGGCAGCCGCCATCATCTTTTTCTTTTTCAACAGCTTCACGGATTCATTGATAAATGCGGCCTTAAACCCTTCCATTCCGGTCCACCTCACTAACAAAAAAGTTCTCCAATGAAGAATAGTACGAGAGGATATTCTGCGTATATTCTACATTAACAAGTTTGCCTCCATAAATAATGCCGATTCTTGTGCACGTTAATTCCACATCATGAATCAAGTGGCTTGAGATAAAAAATGTCGTGCCTTCCTGAGAAAGTTGTTTGATCAATTTCCTCATCTCCAGCATCCCTTCAACATCCAGTCCGTTTAGAGGCTCGTCCAATATTAATAATTTAGGTTTCGACAGTATAGCAGCCGCGATCCCCAGTCTTTGTTTCATCCCCAGTGAAAACTTCTGAGATTTCTCATTTTTATATTTCAACATGCCTGTAAGTTCGAGGCACTCATCAATTCTCTTCTGATCGACATGCGGATAAAACCTAGCGAACATCTTTAAATTATCGTTAGCTGTTAAATAAGGATAAGACTCCGCTGTTTCAATCAAACAACCCACATGCTTCATGGCGTTAACATAGTCGTCTAAAATGCTGGCACCGAAAATTTTCACATCGCCACGGTCTGGCTTCATGAGTCCAGTTATCATTTTCATAGCTGTCGTCTTCCCTGCACCATTCGGCCCCAGGAATCCGAATATATCGCCTTGATCAACATCCAGGTTTAACTCTGTGATCCCTCGGCCATTTTTGAATGCCTTCGTTAATCCACTTATTTCAATCGCCTTGACTGTCAATTTCCATCATCTCCCCAAAAAAAACGCTCAGGAAGCCGCACCGGCAGCCTCCTGAACCTCTCTGTTCTATTCAAATATGCGGCTAAACTCTCCATCGTAATATGGTTTCGAGATAGATCTGTATGAATTTTCGTTAACAATCTCAACATTCATTTCAAAATAAACTTTGCCTGTTGCACCTTGATGAATGGAACCATTTTTCTGCTCGCCTTTTGCATCCTTATACGTGAATGTTGAGGACGCCGCCGGATCGTATTCAAAGTCAAAGGCATCTTTATCCGGATATTGACTCTCATAGCCTGGAATAACCGTTTCCGAATATTTTCCTTTCACTTTATCGTTGTCTACGCTTATGATCTCAACCATTCTTTCGCCGATTTTCACAAACTTGCCATCTTTCTCCATAATGATATCGTTTTTATATTTACCTACATACTTGCTGCTAAATCCATTGGAGTAGCTAACCTTTTCAACTTTTGCACCAGTTAGGTCAGGCAGTGTAATTTTCGTATTGCCAACTTCAGAAAGCTTTACGATGACATTTAGGTTCAAATCGTGTTGAACACCATTTTTATCTTTTCCGGACAGTGTAATGTCACCTGTCACATTTTCGAGGTAACCCGCTTTATTTTCATTAGCCGAGCCTACCACCTTTTTCACAAATACATCGCTCTCTATGGCCGGCATATCGCGATCATCATTCAGCATCTGCTTGATCCCAAAAGAGGAGACAGCATTTAGGACGGCTGGCACCTGAGTTTCAGACAAGCTGCCCGAATATACTTTTCCACCTTCAGGTCCTTCCTCTACTTGCACGTAATCTTTCAAACCACCAACCACGGCATCAACGATTTTTTCAATTTCTGGTGCTCCCTTTTCTTTAAAGGG
The DNA here is from genome assembly GCF_052682475.1 of Paenibacillus sp. WC2504. Lineage (NCBI taxonomy): Bacteria > Bacillati > Bacillota > Bacilli > Caryophanales > Paenibacillaceae > Paenibacillus > Paenibacillus sp. WC2504. Next base: position 145,669 of record NZ_JBQZFH010000001.1, on the reverse strand, counting down.
GTTTTTGAAATCTACAGAACGAAACTTGCTCTCATTCGCCGGATATTCCATTACATAATAAGTATTGTCTGTTCCATTTTTATTAACTGATTTCGTTATATCGGAATAATAGTATCTTGAAGTTGTTTCGCCATTGGCGTCTTTCGTCGTTGTATTCTCTTCCTTCATATGGTTTTCAACATCCATCTTTTGCGACGTTGATCCTTGAATTAAGGTTTTATCGTTATCTTTCAACGTATAGAGCGCTTCTAGGGTATAGTTCTTCATATCCTTTTCCATCATGCTTGCGGTCGTTTTTGCTGAACCTTTTAAGCGGTCATAACCCGATCCAAGCAGCGTATCGGCAAATGCCGTGGATACGAATAAACACGCTCCAATCGTAAAGGACAGTACAGTAACGGATTTTTTACTAAGTTTCATCTCTTTTCTCCTTTAAACACAATGTACGGGAAACGTTTCCTTATATTTATATTAATATATCCTTATTGAATCCATCTAAATGGAATATTAACAAAGTATAAACTCTTTTTCACTTCGGGGTAGAGATAAAAAAAGTCGTACAGCTATCATGCTGCACGACCTGATTTATTTCCTAAATACCTTCTTCTCAGAAATCTTCCCATCTGCAAAATAAACGATTTCCGCAATGTAGCCTGGTTGATTAGAAATGGCGAAATCATAGGTTTTCTTCCCATTCTCGTCTTTCACCAACTTGCCCTTCGCTCCTGTTTGCTTCACCAAATCATCATAGGTGCTTGTCATGCTTATCTTATCAGCTTGCTCCTTCGTTATCTGAGGAAGCGGCTCATCCTTTGTTGTATCGTTGCTACCGGTTGCCGGCGTTGCTGTTGCAGATGTTCCACCACCTGTCCCACTTGTTGCACTAGGCGTCGCTGAAGCCCCTGTGGAAGGCGCTATAGTCGCTCCCGCTGTTGGGCTGGGCGATACACTCTCTTCACTCTTTTTAGCGCATCCTGTGGCTACTACAGCTAGTACCAGAAATATCATCATCCAACTTCTCATTACGCTTACCTCCTTCTTGTTGCCAACACATAGATATGAGCTTATTCTGCTTTTCTTTTAGCCTTTTTATCCCTACTGGGTTAGACAAAGAACTGAAAACAAAAGAGCCTTCTACGCCCTTATAGACGTAATTAAATCCCAAAATGTTTCACGTGGAACTCAAATATTGGCATTAATATGGTTCTAGATAAAATAAAAAAGCCTCCTGCAGATGCAGAAGACTTTCATTCTTTAGCTAGTAATAGCTTGTACGGAAAGAGTGGGATTCGAACCCACGCACGCCTCGCGACGCCTAGCTGATTTCGAGTCAGCCCCCTTGGGCCTCTTGGGTACCTTTCCAATAAAACGCGAGAACAGGATTCATTATATCAAAAAATCCTGACCCCCGCAAGTGCTTTTCCACAGCATTTTTATGAGGATTCTTCCTCTTTTTCTGCGTTGGATCGAAGCACTTTCTTCAGCTTACTTTCGAACTTTGTTCTTGGAACTAGAACACTGTGTTTACAACCTACACACTTAATTCTAATATCCATCCCCATCCGTATGATTTCCATTTCATTCGTGCCACACGGATGGGGCTTTTTCATTTGCACAATATCGCCAAGTTGATACTGCTTCTTCTCCATTCGTCCGCCACCGCCTTTTCAACTACATCGTCTCAATTTGCACACTATCGAGTCTCTTCTTAATTTCTATGTTCAGAAGTCTCGTCACATTGAATTGTCGCGTTGGTTTGCACTCTGCAATAATGCGAATCTTCAGATCTGTCGTCCCCACCACTTGAACGCCAAGCACCTCAGGCTCCTTCACAATATCCTCCGTAAGCTCTTGCACGTGCTTAACAGTGTCTTTGAGAATTTGCGTAGCATCGTCAATATTTATATGATGAGGAATCGTTACATCGACAACGGCCAATGAATTGTAAGTTGAAAAATTAGTGACCTGTTTAATATTTCCGTTCGGAATGATATGTACCTCACCCGTCCAACTTTTAATCCTTGTGACTCGAATGCCAATCTCTTCAACGGTCCCTTTAAATGAATCAATTTGAATGACATCTCCTACGCCAAACTGATCCTCAAAAATGATAAAGAAACCGGTAATCACATCTTTCACCAAACTCTGCGCTCCGAAACCTATCGCTAATCCAAGCACACCTGCCCCTGCCAGCAAAGGCCCAAGATTTAAACCAACTTGTCCAAGGATTAACATAATACAAATGAGGTTTACGGTGTAGGCTATTAAATTATGTATAAGGCTGCCTATCGTATTCGTTCTACGTCTATCAAACTTCAGCGGTGACTTGTCTCTAGCAGCCATCATATGTGCAATCGTTTTATCTGCAATTTTAATACATACTCTCGCAACAACATATATGAGAATAATTTTTACGATAATCCAAAATAGGGAAGCTAGTATTTCAGGATTCGATAGATGCTTTCGAATCCAGTTCATCAAATCGGTGAAATACTTCGTAATAAAGGCCACGGTTTAGACCTCCTTTTTCATTCCATGGTAACATATTTATCTTCTTTTTTAAAATAGATGCCTCTGATTTCTACGTTCTCTGATTCAATAATCTCTTGAACTTGTACTAGATTTTCTCCAGGAAATTCAATAGAAAGGGCACAGCCAGCTGTAATTTCTTTCGGAGTGGGTCTGATGTCAATTTCTATATCCGCATACTCTAGCAGCATTTCGGCGCGCAGGGCCTGCTGCGTAGAATCGAATGCTAACAACATAACGGAAATATTCAAGGAAAATCCCTCCTCTCCTACGTATAAATGTCTCTATCTATCCATATACTAGTAAAAAAAGAAGAAGTACTTTGGAGGGATATGATGAAATTCCAAATTGGTTTCGACGGAATGAAAGACACGGAACTGACCCCACTCAAAATTCAGCACACAGACGCCGATACCCCTTTTCTTCTCTCTAAGCATTTGCAATCCATTTTTAGTAAGCTACCAACCTATCAACCTATCGTTGTTATCTGTGTGGGCACCGACCGTTCTACAGGAGATTCACTAGGTCCGTTAGTTGGCTCTCATTTGAACCGTACGACGAACCTTCGTAACCTTCACTTGTTCGGTACTTTAGATGAACCTGTTCATGCCATGAACTTATCTGAAACCGTTGATAAAATTCAACGTCAATTCGATAATCCTTTTATCGTTGCCGTCGATGCTTGTTTGGGCCAAGTATCCAGCGTAGGCTGCATTCAGGTTGCTGATGGTCCGCTTAAGCCTGGTGCTGGCGTTAATAAAGACCTTCCTCCTGTTGGCAATATTCATGTGACTGGGATCGTCAACGTAGGCGGATTCATGGAATATTTCGTTCTTCAAAATACGCGGCTCAGCCTTGTCATGAACATGGCGAACGTTATTGGCGATGCTCTTCACTCTGCATTACGTCGCACTCAAGCCTATGCGCCAAGTGCTAAGACGGCTTTACAGATTGATTAATAGCCTCTTTCTCTTCTGGACTTAATGTGTAAGTGGACTGTCCATTTTGAATCGGCTTCGCATACAAGTACATCTGCTCTCGGCTATGTATTCCCGTCAAAACCACACCATCTTGGAAATCATCTAATATGGCAATTGTGAAGCTCAGGTTACTACCTCCATCATTGAAGGCGTTATATCGATGAATCGCTACTTTGGATTTCATCTTCGTTAGGGATTGGCGAATTGTATCAACCTGGGCTGACGTCATTGCTGACTCAGCCTTTTGCTCGTTAATTGCCTGCTGCATTTCAATGAGAAGCTGCTCCATATTATCTGAACTTGAACCATTCATCATTTGCGTATATCGTTTACGCAAAGTTGATAATTTAACCGAAAGTATAATGACGATAAGGAATAAAACTAAAATCAATGCCAAAATGGCTAAAACTACAAAGTTCCCATTCAATCCGAACAGTTCCCCCATGGTTGATCCCTCTTTCTACTTAGCATACTGCGACTGGATCTCTTTCACTGCATAAATAAGAGCTTCCACTTCTTCATCCGTTGTTAAATAACCTATGCTTGCTCTTACCGCTCCACTAGCTAACGTACCTGCCGATTCATGGGCAAGCGGAGTACAATGATAGCCGGATCTAACGGCGATTTGAAAAGATTGATCCAATATGAAAGCGACTTCCGATGAATCCGCGTTATTCACATTAAAGGAAACAATCCCTGTTTTATTTTGTCCAAGAGCTGGGCCAAGAATCGTGACCCCTTCAATTCCCAGTAAACCTTCCATTAGCATTTGGGTTTGACGCCACTCTTTAGCATGGATCTTCTCAATCGTTTCCGCTATTACAAATTTCACGCCTTCGTTTAATCCAGCAATGCCAACTGTGTTTTGCGTACCTGCCTCATAACGATCAGGTCTTACTTTCGGTTGATGAATAGCTTCTGACTGACTGCCTGTTCCCCCATGCAAAAGCGGCTCCAAGTCTATGTCAGGATGGATATATAAACCACCCGTCCCCTGAGGCCCTAGAAGCCCTTTGTGGCCTGGGAAAGCCAACATATCAATGTTCATATTACCTACGTGAATAGGCAGTATACCGGCGCTCTGGGCCGCGTCTACAAGCAACTTAGCGCCATGCGTACGACATATCTCCCCGATCTCTGCCACAGGCATAATCGTCCCCAATAAGTTAGAACTGTGATTAACAACTACAAGTGATGTATTGGACTGCAGCGCCTTTTTGAAATCATCTAGCTGGATATTTCCTTCTTCATCATTACGGATATATGTAAGTTCAATTCCAGCCGTAGCCTTCAAATATTCTAAAGGTCTGCGCACGGAATTATGCTCAATATTCGTGCAGATCACGTGATCCCCAGGTTTTACAAACCCTTTGATCGCTTGATTCAGCGCATGCGTCGTATTTAATGCAAAGGACAGATCATTCGGGTTTTTGACCCCAAATAAGCGGGCTAAGTTTTTTCTCGTTTCAAATAATACCCGGCTTGCCTTCACAGCCATCTGGTGGCTTCCTCGTCCTGGATTAGCCGCATAATCTTGCATACACGTCATCATCGCATCCATTACAGCCGGTGGCTTTGGCCAGGAGGAAGCAGCTTGATCAAAATACATAACACCTTTCATATGTTCACCCACCCTCTCTCGCGGATTCAGAATTCTACTCATAAATATAGCATACCTTAGTTTGATCTTTCTGCTCGAAAGAAAACCATCGGTATGCTATCTAATTTCAAGAGATTTTGCCTTGAAGCAATTCTAGCAAACGGTTCAAGTCGTCTTTTGAATAGTAGAGAAGTTCGATTTTACCTTTATCCTGCTGATTCTTGATTTTCACCGTAGTCCGGTAAATATCTCTTAATTGATCTTCAGCTTGGTTGATATAGGGATCTCTATTCTTTTCTTTTTGCTTCGTTTTTTCTTTTTCTTGACCTGGTGACTCCTCAAGCATTTTCACGGCTTCTTCAAGTTCGCGAACACTCCATTGCTTACTAATGGTGTTTTCCGCAAGCTCTTTTTTAATTTTGTCATCTTTAACACCAACGATAGCTCTTGCATGACCCATCGATAATGTTCCACGTGAAACATATTGTTTAATTGATTCCGGTAATTGAAGTAGTCTCAGGAAGTTCGCAATATGTGAGCGGCTTTTACCAACCTTAGCAGAAAGCTCTTCTTGAGTTAACGAGAACTGATCGATAATTCCTTGATAAGCAAAAGCAATCTCCATTGCGTTAAGATCTTCCCGCTGAACATTCTCAATCAAGGCAATTTCCATGACTTGTTGATCCGTAAAGTTTCTCTCGACTGCTGGAATCGTTGCAATTCCCGTAACCTGAGATGCTCGGAATCTACGCTCACCGGCAATAATTTCATACCCTTTAAGAACCTTACGAACAATAATAGGCTGAATGACACCATGTTCTCTAATTGAATCCGCTAACTCTTTAATGCTATCTTCGTTAAAATGCTTTCTAGGTTGATAAGGGTTAGCTCTCAATTGTGCTAAAGGAATTTGAATGACTTTATCGCTCTCATCAATATGTAGTGATGTAATTAAAGCATCCAATCCTTTACCTAAACCTTTGTTTAGGCCTTTGGTCATATCGAGATCACTTCCTTCGCAAGCTCTAAATACACTTCCGCGCCTTTTGATCTAGGATCATAAGTAATAATCGATTGTCCATGACTGGGAGCCTCGCTCAAGCGAACGTTCCGCGGGATAATCGTTTGATATACTTTTGTTTGGAAGTATTTCTTAACTTCCTCAATGACTTGAATGCCGAGGTTTGTTCTAGCATCAAACATCGTCAATAAAACGCCTTCAATTTGAAGCCCTGTATTAAGATGCTTTTGGACCAAACGAACTGTATTCAACAGCTGGCTTAATCCTTCAAGCGCGTAGTATTCACATTGAATTGGAATGATAACAGAATCAGCAGCAGTTAAAGAATTAATAGTAAGAAGACCTAATGATGGCGGACAATCAATAAGAATATAATCGTACATATGTTTAACAAGTTGTAAAGATTTCTTCAAGCGTACTTCTCTTGAAATCGTTGGAACAAGCTCAATCTCAGCTCCTGCTAGTTGAATCGTCGCAGGTACAATCTTAAGATTTGGAACATTCGTATCCACTGTTGCATCTTTGGGGTGGACATCGTTAATAAGCACATCATAGATGCAATTCACGACATCGGCCTTGTTAACCCCGATACCACTAGTCGTATTCCCTTGTGGATCGATGTCAACGAGAAGCACTCTCTTCCCAAGTGAAGCTAAGGAAGCACCCAAATTCACAGAAGTTGTCGTCTTGCCGACGCCACCCTTCTGATTCGTTATTGCTATAATTTTAGACAAAACCATTTCACCTCAATCGCTTATGTTCCATATGCCATACTAAAGCAGTATATCTATCTTAACATATCTATCATTCAGTTACCTTATCTATATTTGATAGTTTTATCTCATAAGATGCAAAAAAACGGCTTGCGCCGTTTAAGGTAGCAATAAATGCTCAATTATTTTTAGGAATCTTAATTATAATTTCGTAATGATCCTCATGATCTTTCTCAGACGTGTTAATATTCAGGCCCGAGCTTGTAACCATCTCAACGGATTGGCGAATGGTGTTTAAAGCTAGTCGAACATCCTTAGAAAAGGATACGCGACGTGACTTTTTAATCTTTGTTGCTTCCTTTAAAAAGTTAATCTTAATCTCTGTTTGTTTTACGTTCAGCTCTTTAGCAATAACTTCTTCAAGAATTTTCACTTGCAGATCCTCTTGATCCAAAGCAAGTAAAGCTCTCGCATGACGCTCCGTGATCTTCCGCTCCATCAATGCCATCTTAACAGGTTCGCTTAGATGTAAAAGACGGATCTTATTCGCAATCGTTGATTGGCTCTTGCCGAGACGCTGAGCCAAGCTCTCTTGCGTCAAATCATGCATCTCGATCAACTGCTGGTAAGCGGCAGCCTCTTCGATTGCAGTCAATCCTTCACGCTGCAAATTCTCGATAAGAGCAATGGATGCAGCTTGAGAATCATTGAAATCTCTTACAATTGCAGGGATTGTATCAAGACCTAGCTTCTTAACTGCTCTTAGTCGCCGTTCTCCGGCAATGAGTTCGAATGTATTGTTTTTGACTCTGACAACGATTGGCTGAATAACACCATGCGTTCGAATCGTTTGGCACAATTCATCAATACGATCATCATCAAATAAGGTTCTAGGTTGATATGGACTTGGAATAATAGTATTAACCGGTATGTTTTTGACCTCATCCGTCGACGAACGATCAGCAAGTCCAAATAGCTTTGAAATTTGTTCTTTCATAGGAAACCCTACCACCAACTCTTCCCGTAGTTTAAGCGACCATTACGATCCAAAGATAGACGACCTCTTCGTCCTACAGAACGAAAACGCTTGTCAAGAATACGGCGAAGTATGACAAGTGCAATCACATAAACTCACTACAAATTGAATAGATTCTTACTATTATATATTCTTCATCGAAGCTAGATTTCCTGCTTTAAGCAATTGTGAAACTTAAATGAATAATGTTTCACGTGGAACATTTCACCTTTTCATAAGTGGCTCTTTCAGTGGAATTCCAGCCTTTCTAGGATACTTAGCCGGTGTTGCAGCGAGCTTTTGAATTTCCACGAAATGCCGCAGCGATTCCTCAACAGGCAACTGCATCTTAAGAACTTTAATAACTTTCCCCTTCAACTCAGATAAGCTATAAGATGACTCACTTAGCTCCTCTTCAATCTCTGAGCCCTTCATGGCAATAAACGTACCATCCTTCTTCACAAAAGGAAGACAAAATTCATTCAACACTTGAAGTCTAGCAACAGCTCTAGCAGTAACCAGGTCAAATTGATCACGATATTTAGGAAGTCTAGCAATATCCTCTGCTCTACCATGAACGCATTCCGTATCCGTTAAACCTAATTGTGAAACCAACTCTTTTAAAAACAAGATTCGTTTATTCAAAGAATCAATGATCGTAACTTTTAGGTGAGGAAATGCGATCTTCAAAGGAATGCTTGGAAATCCGGCGCCAGAACCAATATCTGCAATCGTAGATATGGAGTTCATATCAAAATTAAAAGAAACGGAAAGAGAGTCGTAGAAATGCTTTAAGTATACCTGCTCTCTCTCCGTGATACCTGTTAAATTCATTTTCTCATTCCACTCTACAAGAGTCTTAAAGTATTGCTCGAACTGTTCCAGTTGTAGAGTAGAAAGAGTTATTTGTTGCTTCTCTAAAAATTGAACAAATTGTTGTTGAATAGCATCCATATATTAACCTCTAGCCGCCGTGACTCTGTTATAGTGTTCCAAATATACAAGAAGGATAGAAATATCCGATGGTGTCACACCTGCAATACGCGATGCTTGACCAATCGAGATCGGACGGATTTTAGCCAGCTTTTGCTTCGCTTCCGTTGCAATCCCATGAATTTCGCTATACTCGATATCATCCGGAATCTTCTTCTTCTCCATTTTACGCAGACGCTCGACTTGATTGCTTTGCTTCTCAATGTAACCCGCATATTTAACTTGAATCTCAACTTGTTCTTTCATTTCATCGTCCAGCTCAAGTGGTGAAGGTGACATTTGTTCAATATGTTTGTATTCAATTTCAGGGCGACGAAGCAGCGCGATTGCTGGAACAGAATTATTCAAAACTACACTTTCCAAGCTTTCCAAAAGCTGTTGGACATGCGGTTCCGGTCTAATTTTATCCGTATTCAAACGTTCAATTTCTTGGTCTACTAATTCTTTTTTCTTCAAAAACGTCGCGTAACGCTCCTCAGAAATCAGTCCAATATCATGACCAATTGGTGTTAAACGCAAATCAGCATTATCGTGACGAAGCAGCAAACGATACTCCGCACGAGACGTTAATAGACGATATGGCTCGTTTGTCCCTTTTGTAACTAAATCATCAATAAGAACACCGATATATCCTTCCGAACGATCTAACACAACTGCTTCTTTACCTTGAACTTTACGAGCTGCGTTAATCCCAGCCATAACCCCTTGCCCAGCTGCTTCTTCATACCCAGATGTCCCGTTAATTTGTCCGGCAGTAAACAAACCGCTAACTAGCTTAGTCTCTAATGAAGGCTTCAATTGAGTAGGAACTACCGCATCATATTCAATGGCATAACCGGTACGCATCATTTCTACTTTCTCAAGACCTGGTATGGAGCGCAAAATGCCAAGCTGCACATCTTCCGGCATACTCGTTGATAAACCTTGTACATAATACTCAGATGTATTACGGCCTTCCGGTTCTAGGAAAATTTGATGCTTCGGTTTATCGGCAAAACGAACAATTTTATCTTCGATGGATGGGCAGTATCTCGGCCCAGTACCTTCAATCGCACCTGAAAACATTGGAGCACGGTGCAGATTCGAATTAATTATGTTATGTGTTTCTTCGGACGTATACGTTAACCAACAAGGCAGTTGTTCATTAGCAGCACCTGACTTTGTTTCAAAAGAGAAAAACTTAGGTTCATCATCACCAGGCTGAATTTCCGTTTTACTAAAGTCGATTGAATCTTTATGAACCCGCGGCGGTGTTCCTGTCTTGAAACGCACGAGATCGAAACCTAACTTACGCAGCGATTCCGATAGCTTCACCGAAGGTTGTTGATTGTTCGGGCCGCTCTCGTACATAAGCTCACCCATGATAACTTTCCCTCTGAGGTAAGTTCCTGTCGTAAGAACAATTGCTTTAGCGTAATATTCAGCGCCTGTTTTCGTAATAACACCTTTGATCGCCCCATCTTCAACGATGAGGTCTTCAGCCATACCTTGACGTAACGTTAAGTTTGGCGTAGCTTCAATTGTTTCTTTCATTTTGTGCTGATACGAAAACTTGTCGGCTTGTGCACGAAGTGCATGTACAGCTGGACCTTTGCCAGTATTCAGCATGCGCATTTGAATATAAGTTTTGTCGATGTTGCGACCCATTTCGCCGCCGATCGCATCGATTTCTCGAACAACGTGGCCCTTTGCAGGACCACCAATGGATGGATTACATGGCATGAAAGCAACCATATCCAAATTAATTGTTAAAAGCAGTGTATTACAACCCATCCGGGCAGATGCCAGAGCAGATTCACAACCTGCGTGTCCAGCGCCGATGACAATAACATCAAATTCACCTGCATGATATCCCATAGTTCAAAGTCCCTCCCTCTTTTATGAAAACGAAAATGCTGTCGGTTTTCATTTACCTAAGCAGAATTGTGTAAAAATTTGATCGATCAACGACTCACCAACAGAATCGCCAATAATCTCTCCAAGCTGCTCCCAAGCCGCTCGAATATCGATTTGTATCATATCAATTGGTACGTATTGCTCGTTCGCTTCAAGCGCATCATGCAGCGAGCGTTTTGCTTGCTTCAACAAAGATATATGTCGAACGTTGCTAACGTACGTCAAATCACTTGACTCTAGTTTGCCCTCAAAGAAAATTGCAGCAATCGCTTTTTCTAAATGATCAATACCTTTATTCTCAATCAGTGATAGCTCGACAATACGCTCATGTGGAAAATAACTCAGTACCTGATCGATATCTAGCTTACGACTTAAATCAATCTTATTCAAAATAACAATCGTTTGCTTATCCGCTAATTGCTTCATTAAAGCAAGCTCATCTAACTGAAGTTCTTCATTGCTATTCAGAACCAGTAAGATCAGATCTGCTTCCGCCAAAGCAGTTTTCGATCTTTCAACTCCGATTTGTTCCACTAAATCTGTTGTTTCACGAATCCCCGCAGTATCCAACAGCTTAAGCGGAATACCGCCAACATTAACAAATTCCTCAATGACATCTCTAGTCGTTCCTGGAATATCGGTTACAATCGCCCGATTCTCCTGCGCCAATTCATTTAACAACGACGATTTTCCTACATTCGGTCTGCCCACGATAGCCGTTTCAATACCCTCACGCAATATTTTACCTTGCTCAGCGGTCACCAAAAGACGGTCAATTTCAAGCATTACCGTGTCACATTTACTCTTTATGAAAGCATTCGTCATTTCTTCAACATCATGCTCTGGATAATCAATATTGACTTCCACATGGGCCATTAATTCTACCAACACATATCGTAAATGTTTGATTTGCTTCGACAAATTTCCTTCAACTTGCTTTAACGCCACTTTAAAAGCTCTGTCCGATTTGGCGCGAATTAAGTCGATAACAGCTTCCGCTTGCGTCAAATCAATCCGACCATTAAGGAAAGCTCGTTTCGTGAATTCACCGGGTTCCGCCAAACGTATCCCCTGCTGCAGCAATAAATCCAACACCTTCTTAACAGAAACGATACCGCCGTGGCAACTAACTTCGACAACATCCTCCATTGTAAAAGAACGTGGAGATTTCATTAAAGTAACGAGAACCTCCTCTACCTTTTCGGCAGAAGCAGGTTCTATAATAAAGCCATAATGTACCGTATGCGTCTCAGCATCTGATAATTTCGTTTTCGAGCGAAAAACACGCTCCACCAGTGGAACTGCTTCATCCCCGCTCACACGAATAACCGCTATCCCACCCTCACCGAGCGGCGTAGAAATAGCAGCAATCGTATCATTTAACATAGTATTAACACCTCGAATTTACCTCATCTTAAAGAAAAAGCAATGACTTATGCTCATGTCATTGCGGCTAAGGTTATTTGACGGCGATCACGACCCGACGGTTCGGTTCATCGCCTTTGCTATATGTTTTGACAACAGGATGCCCTTGCAATTCAGCATGAATAATCTTCCGTTCTTGCGAATTCATCGGCTCCAAAATAACTTCTTTTTTCGACTTTATGACACGATTCGCCAACCTTAAAGCAAGCTCCTCTAACGTCTTTTTACGTCGATCTCGGAAATTTTCCGCATCCAAAATAATCCGGAAATGCGAGTTTGCATAACGATTTGCGACAATATTGACTATATACTGCAGCGCATCGAGGGTTTGTCCTCTTTTACCGATCAAAATACCAAGCTCCGAACCACTCATATTCAACTGGTAGCCTTCGCGATCCTTTGTCGTGTCTATGGTGATGGAAATTTTCATCGCTTCGAACATATCTTGTAAGAAAGCAATGGCTTCCTCAAGCGGATCTGGTATCAATTCAAGCTCAACCTTAGCTTCTTTGGAACCAATAAACCCAAACAACCCCCGGGAGGGCTGTTCCAAAATATGAATCTTTACACGATCCTCCGAAACCTGCCATTGAGATAGACCGGCTTTCACCGCTAACTCAATAGTTTTTCCAGTCACCACAATTTTTTTCATTTGGACAGGCCACCCTTATTATTTTGAGATCCAGGATTTTTTTGTTTTCCAGGAGAACCATAAATAAAGTAAGACTGAATAATGGTGAAGATGTTACCGTAGATCCAGTAAAGTGGCAGCGCAGCTGCGAAATTCATGGACATCACGAAAATCATAACCGGGAAAATGTATAGTAAGCTTTTCATTTGTTGATTCATTTGAGAAGACATAAACATTTGTTGAACGAATGTGGTTGCCGCGGCAATGATCGGAAGAATGTAATAGTGATCGGGCTGTCCTAAATTCATCCATAAAAAAGTATGCTCTCGAATATGGTCATTACGCATGATAGCTTGATAAAGCGCAATCAGAATTGGCATTTGAACAATGATTGGGAAACATCCGGCTAACGGATTCACACCATTTGACTGAAATAACTTCATTGTTTCTTCCTGCTGCTTCTTCGCATCATCTTTATACTTTTCTTTAAGCTTCTTCATCTCAGGCTGCAACTCTTGCATCCGTTTGGAGCTCTTATACTGCTTCAGCGTCAGAGGCAAAATAATGAGACGAATAATTAGGGTTACGACCAAAATGGATAAACCATATTGACCCCATAACTTGACGGCGAACCAGTCGAGTGTCTGCGAAAGCGGGTACACAAAATATTTGACAAAAAAACCTGCCGTATTAGGATCAATCGGTGCCATAGCAGCGCTACTAGGACTACATCCTGACAACAATAAGATCAACGCAGAAAGAGCTGCAAGCAAATAAAGTCGACGAGTCAAAATGAGATCCTCCTAAATATCTTTTCCAACATAAACTATAACACAATTTAAGCGTGAAAAGAAATAATGCTTCACTTTTTTATTGTGTCATTTCTTTTTAATAAAGAAGCTTTTCGGATTACATGCCAAATGCTTTTCTCCATCTCGGCATATTCCATGTCTACAGCGGGTTTCCGAGCCAGCAAAATGTAATCATAATGCGGCGTCAAATTCTCCTTTTTCAAACGGATGATCTCTTTCACCATTCGTCTCAAGCGGTTCCGAACAACCGCATTCCCCACTTTTTTACTCACCGAGATGCCAAGTCGGAAATTTTCCATTTTAGGCTGAGGTAAATAGTAAAGAACGAATTGATGGTTGGCCATTGATTTGCCATATCGGTAAATCTTATTGAAGTCTTCTCGTTTAGCTAATCTATATTCTTTTTCCACAGACATGTACGCTCCAGACCGTTAACTTCAGATAAGCGAAATCACCACTTAGGCATCTTATCTATTTTTGACCGAAATGACGGCATATAAACTGTCCATCCAAATGCAAAAAAAAAAGCCCCTTCCGGAGCCTCTTTTTACGCGCTAAGAACTTTTCTTCCTTTAAGACGACGAGCTTGTAGAACTTTACGACCGTTCTTCGTGCTCATTCTTTTACGGAAACCATGATTCTTCTTACGCTTTCTCGTATTCGGGTTAAACGTCGGACCCATCTATAGCACCTCCCTACCTGAGGATATCCATCCTACAAAATTTCTACTACTCATTAAATCATATATCACTCAAGAAAGTCAACCTACCCGAGCGTGCAGAATGAAATGCCAAATTGATCATAATAAATCGAAAAAGAATAACCTGTGTATAAATTTTATCCACCGAAAAGAGAAGCTTGTCGAAAATCAACAGAATATTAACAATATCTTGTGTTGTGAACAATTTCTATGCACAACTTGTTGTAATTGTGGATAATCCCAAACAATCCGTTGATTAACAGGCTATCTTTTGTTAAGATGATAATGTTTCTGTTGTGGATATACACGACCACTTCTCCGATTTATCAACAGTCTGTGGATAACATTGTGAACAAAATTCCCTCTACAAGAACAAGTCATTTTAACCGATTCTTAATAATGTGGATAAAACGACAAAAGCCGTCCTTTTTTGACCCCATCAGACATGTTGGTTCTTTTCGCAATAAATCGCGCAGAATATACTCTGATTGCGTTCAATCTATGCGTTTTTCGGATCGCTCCAGTTAGAGCTTCAACCATAATGATTTATACACAGATTGCATTTTATGAAACCTGGCCTTTACGCCACATGTTTGATTTTAAAGGAGTGAATTACTGTGGAAGGCCATTCTACGGACTTATGGCAGCAAATCTTATCGATTATACAAACTAAGCTCAGCAAACCTAGCTTCGATACTTGGCTAAAATCAACCAAAGCGACAGTTTTTAATGACTCGACTGTCGTTATTTGTGCGCCCAACAATTTTGCCCAGGAGTGGCTGGAAAGCCGTTACACCAAGCTGATTGAAGGTACCATTTATGATTTCACCGGCAAACACGTTTCCGTGAAATTCATCATTGAGACCGAAGAACAGAAAGCGCAGTCTGCTGCGACTCAACCGGCTGTCATACCGCCCAAAGGTCCCGCCATTGTAGCAGGTGAAGAAAATTTCACGAATATGATGAACTCGAGATACACGTTCGATACTTTCGTCATCGGATCAGGCAACCGATTCGCGCATGCAGCTTCATTAGCTGTGGCCGAAGCGCCAGCAAAAGCCTATAATCCGCTCTTTTTATACGGAGGCGTTGGTTTAGGCAAAACCCATTTGATGCATGCAATCGGTCATTATGTGCTGGAACATAACCCTGGGGCCCGTGTTTTATATATTTCATCAGAGAAATTTACGAATGAATTCATTAATGCTGTTCGTGATAACCGCGGTGAAGGATTCCGTAATAAATATAGAACAATCGATGTGCTATTAATTGACGATATTCAATTCCTCGCCGGTAAAGAAGGTACGCAGGAGGAATTTTTCCATACATTTAACGCGCTTCATGAAGAAGGTAAGCAAATTATTATCTCCAGTGACCGCCCTCCCAAAGAGATTCCAACTCTGGAGGACCGCTTGCGCTCTAGGTTTGAGTGGGGCTTAATTACCGACATTCAGCCGCCTGATTTAGAAACGCGCATCGCGATTTTGCGGAAAAAAGCGAAAGCTGAAAATCTTGAAATTCCGAATGAAGCAATGATCTATATCGCGAATCAAATCGATACGAACATCCGTGAACTTGAAGGTGCTCTAATAAGGGTAGTTGCCTACTCCTCTCTAATTAATCAGGATATTAGCGTACATTTGACTGCCGAAGCTTTGAAGGATATTATTCCGTCCAATCGGCCAAAGGTTATAACCATACAGGATATTCAGCAGCGTGTTGGTGAATTCTATGGATTAAAGCTCGAGGATTTTAAAGCGCGCAAACGAACGAAAGCCGTAGCTTTCCCTAGACAGGTCGCTATGTACCTGGCCCGAGAGCTGACGGACTTCTCTTTGCCAAAAATTGGAGATAATTTTGGTGGCCGCGACCATACCACGGTTATCCATGCCCATGAAAAAATATCGCAAATGTTGCAAGCGGACCAGGAGCTCTATAAGATCGTTCATAATCTCACAGAGCGTATCAAAAACCCCTCTTAATAACATTTGATTTCGGGTGAGCCTATACACAATCTATTCACATGTGGATAGGCTTGCTTTATATATGGTTCATCCACATATCCACATATCCAGAGCCCCTACTGCTATTACTAATAAAGAATGTTATTATATAAAGATATGCTAACGCACCCCAAAAAAGAACTGCAGGAGTGAAGTCATGAAATTAACGATCCTTAAAGAGCATTTAATAGAATCCATTGGTCACGTTTCCAAAGCCATTTCGTCACGTACAACAATTCCTATCCTTACAGGGATCAAAATAGATGCAACCTTAAGCGGTGTAACCCTTACGGCAAGCGATACCGATATTTCCATCCAAAGCTTTACGCCAAGCGAAAATGGTACGAACAAAATCATTCAATTATATCAAGCGGGGAGTGTTGTGCTTCCAGCTAAATTTTTCGTTGAAATTATCCGTAAGCTCCCTGCTCAACTCATTGAAATTGAAGTAGGTAATAATTTTCAAACCATCATTCGTTCAGGTTCTTCTGAAATTCAAATTATGGGACTTGATCCGGACGAATATCCGCTGCTTCCGGAAATCGAAGAAAGCAAAATGCTGCGTCTTCCAAGTGATTTGCTTAAAACAATGATTAAACAAACGTCTTACGCGGTATCAACGAATGAGTCTACGCCAATTCTTACGGGTGTACTTTGGAATATCACTGGTGATAAACTGAAATTTATTGCTTGTGACCGTCACCGACTTGCCAGCCGAGAAGTTACCGTTGATAACGATAATGCGCACAATTTGCCTAATATTGTTATTTCAGGCCGAACTCTGAATGAATTAAGCAAAATCTTGCCTGATCAAAACTCACTTATAGATATAGTTATTTCGGACAATCAGGTTTTATTCAAAATTCATTCGATTTTATTTTACTCACGCATTTTGGATGGTACGTATCCGGATACATCGAAGCTTATTCCTCAGTCTTTCCAAACGGAAATGGTCGTTCCGACGAAAGAATTGGCTGAAGCCATCGATCGCGCTTACCTCCTTTCCAAAGAAGATAAGACGAATATTGTTAAAATGATGATGCTGGAAGACCAAACTATCGAAATTTCGTCCAGCTCCTCCGAGCTCGGCAAGGTAACGGAACAAATTAACCTGCAGCATATTGTCGGTGATTTACTCAAAATCTCTTTTAACTCCAAATATATGCTTGATGCGCTCAAAGTTCTCGACTCAGAGTTTATTCATATTGGATTTACTGGAGCTATGCAGCCTATCATCATGAAACCGCAAGATTCGACAAACATTCTACAGCTGATCTTGCCATATCGAACAACGAATTAAGGAGTGCTCCAGTATGAAGCAAATCGCTATTAACACGGACTATATTACGCTCGGGCAGTTTCTCAAATTATCGGACTGTATATCCACAGGTGGACAAGCCAAATTTTTTGTTGTGGATACAAAAATCGAAGTGAACGGACAAGCAGAAAATCGCAGAGGACGGAAACTCGTTCCGAAAGATATCGTTACCGTGGAGGGTTTCGGACAATTCGAAGTCGTTAGCTCCTGATTGGGCCAAGCCAGGAGGATGAGTAATCATGTTTTTGAACAGACTCGCGCTTAAGTCTTACCGAAATTACGATCAGATCGAGTTGACCACGGATAGCAATGTCAATATCTTCGTAGGACCTAACGCACAGGGCAAAACGAATTTATTGGAATCCATCTATGTATTGGCAATGACCAAATCACATCGTACTCATCAAGACAAAGAACTGATCGGCTGGAACGGTGATCAAACGCAGCTGCATGCACAGATTCAAAAGCGATATGGCAGTTGTCAATTGGATCTCTCCATTTCAACCAAAGGCAAGAAGGCAAAAATTAATGGGCTCGAGCAGAAAAAGCTCAGCAACTTTATCGGTGCGCTTAATGTTGTTATGTTTGCGCCCGAAGATTTAGAAATTGTCAAAGGCACGCCTGGTATCAGACGAAGATTTCTCGATATGGAGATTGGCCAGGTTCAGCCCTCTTATCTCTATGATTTATCGCAATATCAAAAAATTTTGCTTCAGCGTAACAATTATTTAAAACAAAATTTCGCTGGAAAAGGCTCACCAGACGCGATGTTGGACATCTGGAATGAACAATTAGCACTGTATGGTGTTAAAATTATGAAAAAGCGTCAAAACTTTATAAAGAAGCTGCAACAATGGGCTGAAACGATCCATCGAGGAATAACGAATGACAGTGAAGAGCTACTCATCCGCTATTCCCCTTCGTTTGACATGGGCTCGTTTGAAGATGAATCTGTTTTATTAAACCAATTTATGATAAAGTTATCTTTGGTCAGAGATCAGGAATTCCGAAGAGGCGTTACACTAGTGGGCCCTCATCGCGACGATCTTCTTTTTTACATCAACGACAAAGAAGTGCAAACCTACGGCTCCCAGGGGCAGCAGCGCACAACTGCACTCTCCCTTAAGCTGGCGGAGATTGAACTCATCCATGAGGAAGTTGGCGAATATCCTCTTTTATTGCTTGATGATGTGCTTTCAGAGCTTGATGAATATAGGCAGACGCAGTTGATCCGCACGTTCCAAGAAAAAGTGCAAACGTTTATCACCACGACGGGTCTAGAGAGTGTCCATTTGGACCAACTGAACCATGCTTCCGTGTTTCATGTTTTGAAAGGAAATGTAAGTGGCAGGAGCTGAGGAGCATGTTTATTCATTTGGGTGGAGAAAAAATTATTCGAGCTTCCGAACTGATTGCTATATTCGATATCTCGATAGAAAAATCCTCAAAAATATCGAAACAATTCATTCAACAAGCTGTTAAGGATAAAAAAACAGAAAAAATCGGTGAGGAAGAATGCAAATCTCTCGTTGTTACGAAGAGTAAAGTGTATTATTCCCCGATCTCCTCTACCACGCTCAAGAAAAGAGCGCATCTTTTGTTAACGAACTAACCTTTTGTTGTTCACATAAGAGAGTATAAGAGGTTTATCTCACTATAAAAAAAGCAGGTGGAGATTAACATGTCTGTGAATCAAAATGCGTACGATGATAGTCAGATTCAGGTTTTGGAAGGGTTAGAAGCCGTTCGCAAAAGACCGGGTATGTATATTGGTTCAACCAGTGCCCGTGGACTTCACCATCTCGTTTGGGAAGTTGTCGATAACAGTATTGACGAGGCGCTTGCTGGCTTCTGTACGAAAATCGATGTAATTGTTCATAAAAATAATAGTATTACCGTCATTGATAACGGACGTGGGATTCCGGTCGGGGAAAATGCGAAGCTCAAACGTCCAACGCTTGAAGTCGTACTCACCGTCCTGCATGCGGGCGGTAAATTCGGTGGCGAGGATTCCGGTTACAAAGTATCCGGGGGGCTGCACGGTGTAGGTATTTCCGTAGTTAATGCGTTGTCTGAGCACTTAACTGTAAAAGTAAAGAATAAAGGCCAAATTCATCAACAAGAATACCGCCGCGGAACACCGCAATATGATGTGAAAGTGGTTGGGGAGACGGAAGAAACGGGCACGACGGTCACGTTCCAGCCAGATCCGGAGATTTTCAAAGAGACAACGGAATATGATTTTGACATCCTTCAATCCAGGATTCGCGAGCTCGCTTTCCTGAACAAAGGAATCGAGATCAATTTAATCGACGAACGTACAGATACGGCTACAACGCATATGTATGAGGGCGGGATTATTTCCTTCGTTCAGCATTTGAATAGAAATCGCGAAGTTGTCAATGAGCTGCCGATCTATGTAGAGGGCTCCAAAGATAATATCTCTATCGAGATTGCCCTTCAGTACAATGACAGCTACACCGAAAATATTTATTCCTTCGCCAACAACATCAACACACATGAAGGCGGTACGCACGAATCAGGTTTCAAAAGTGCGCTTACACGGATTCTGAACGATTATGCTCGTAAAACGAACTCCCTGAAAGAAAGCGATTCAAACCTTTCCGGTGACGATGTCCGTGAAGGGCTTGCTGCGATTATTTCCGTGAAAATTCCGGAGCCTCAATTCGAAGGGCAAACGAAAACGAAACTAGGAAACAGCGAAGTCCGCGGTATTGTCGAGTCTTTATTTGCTGAGAAATTGCAAACGTTCATGGAAGAAAACCCAGCTGTCGCCAAGCGTATCCTGGAAAAAGGGATTCAAGCGGCAAGAGCAAGGGAAGCAGCACGTAAAGCGAGAGAACTGACTCGCCGTAAAAGTGCTCTGGAAGTAAGCGCCTTGCCAGGTAAACTCGCAGACTGCTCCTCCAAGGATGCTTCTATCAGCGAGATTTACATCGTAGAAGGTGACTCTGCGGGCGGTTCAGCTAAGCAAGGACGTGATCGTCACTTCCAAGCGATTCTTCCACTTCGCGGAAAAATTTTGAATGTTGAGAAAGCCAGATTGGATCGTATTTTATCAAATACGGAGATTCGGGCGATGATTACAGCTTTCGGTACGGGAATCAGCGATGATTTCGATATCAATAAAGCTCGTTATCACAAAATCATTATTATGACAGACGCCGACGTTGATGGAGCACATATTCGTACACTCCTTCTTACGTTCTTCTACAGATACATGAAAAAGTTAATTGAGTCCGGATATGTATATATCGCACAGCCTCCTCTTTTCAAATTGGAGAGGAATAAAACCGTACGTTATGCTTATAACGAAAAGCAAAGAGAAGCGATCATGCAAGAGTTTGGTGAGGGTGCCAAAGTCAATGTACAGCGTTACAAAGGACTTGGTGAGATGAATCCTGAGCAACTATGGGAAACCACGATGGACCCAGAAAGCCGAACTTTGCTGCAAGTGACGATCGAAGATGCGATTGAAGCGGATACGCTCTTTGATTCTTTGATGGGAGATAACGTTGAGCCTAGAAGAGATTTCATCGAGGAACACGCAATTTACGTGAAAAATCTAGATGTCTAAACGTCTTAGACGTTGTTAACGATGTAAGCTTTCAGGAGGAACATTCATGAGCGAAGAATTACGTTCGCAAGTCAAAGAAATTGACATTTCTACCGAAATGCGTACATCCTTCTTAGACTATGCGATGAGTATCATTGTCAGTCGTGCACTGCCAGATGTAAGGGATGGTCTGAAGCCGGTTCATCGTCGTATTCTTTATGCGATGTCAGAACTGGGCATGTCTCCAGATAAACCATATAAGAAATCAGCGAGAATCGTCGGCGAAGTTATCGGTAAATACCATCCACACGGGGATTCCGCTGTTTATGAAACCATGGTTCGGATGGCGCAGGACTTCTCTCTTCGTTACATGCTCGTTGACGGTCATGGTAACTTTGGATCGATCGACGGCGATATGGCCGCAGCTATGCGTTATACGGAAGCTCGTCTGTCCAAAATTGCGATGGAACTTCTACGTGATATCAACAAAGAGACGATCGATTATGCGCCTAACTATGATGGTGAGGAACAAGAACCTGTTGTTCTCCCATCCCGTTTTCCTAACTTGCTTGTGAACGGAAGCTCAGGTATCGCGGTAGGTATGGCCACGAATATTCCTCCGCATAACCTACGGGAAGTTATTGAGGGTATTCAAATGCTGATCCAGAATCCTGAAATAACACCTTTGGAGCTGATGACAGCGATCAAAGGGCCGGATTTCCCAACAGCTGGATTTATTCTGGGCCGTGAGGGCATCAGACAAGCCTATACGACAGGTAGAGGCTCTGTTACGATGCGGGCTAGAACCGTCATTGAAGAAAATAACAATAAGGCTAGAATCATTGTTAATGAGCTGCCTTATCAAGTAAATAAAGCTAGATTAGTTGAGAAGATTGCCGAACTCGTTCGCGAGAAAAAGATTGACGGTATCACGGATCTTCGCGATGAATCTGATCGCAACGGAATGCGTGTTGTGATTGAGCTTCGCCGGGATGTGAATCCGAATGTCGTGTTGAATAACTTGTTTAAACAGACGGCTATGCAGTCCAACTTCGGTATCATCATGTTGGCGCTTGTTAATGGTCAACCAAGAGTACTGAATCTTCGTGAGATGCTTCAGTACTATCTCAAACACCAACAAGAAGTCATTCGTCGCAGAACCGAGTATGACCTGCGCAAAGCTGAAGCGCGCGCTCATATCTTGGAAGGCTTGCGAATCGCATTGGACCATCTGGATCAAGTTATCGCGTTGATTCGTGCTTCCAGAACTACTGAGGAAGCTAGAGATGGCCTCATGAACACGTTTAATTTGAGCTATGATCAAGCTCAAGCTATTCTGGACATGCGCCTACAGCGTTTAACTGGATTAGAGCGTGAAAAAATTGAAGCTGAATACGAAGAGCTCATGAAGAAAATCGCTGAACTTAAAGCGATTCTTGCTGACGAGCAGCTGATTCTAGCAATCATTAGCGAAGAGCTCAATGAGATCAAAGAGAAATTCGGTGACGAACGCCGTTCCGAGATTACAATTGGTGAGGAAAGCATCGAAGATGAAGACCTCATTCCACGTGAAGATGTCGTTATTACGATTACGCACACAGGTTACATTAAACGGCTACCGGTCACTACGTATAAGAACCAGAAGCGTGGTGGACGCGGGATTGTCGGAATGGGAACCAAAGACGACGACTTTGTGGAACATTTGTTCGTAACCAATACACATCATTACCTGATGTTCTTTACGAATAAAGGTAAAGTGTATCGGTTGAAAGCTTATGAGATTCCAGATTTGAGCCGAACTGCGCGCGGGACTCCGATCATTAACTTGATCCAGATCGAGCAAGGTGAGACGATCAATGCTGTAATCCCAGTTGAGAGCTTCGAAACAGATCAATACTTATTCTTTGCAACGAAGCAAGGTGTTGTGAAAAAGACGCCAATTGACGATTACTCCAATATCCGTAAAGGCGGTCTAATCGCGATTAATTTGCGTGAAGACGACGACCTCATCGGCGTTAAATTAACCGACGGCAATCAAGGTATCATCATGGGGACCAAGTTCGGTATGTCGATTCATTTCCCAGAGCAAGATGTGCGTTCAATGGGAAGATCGGCTACTGGGGTCAAAGGTATCCAGCTTGATGAGGAAGATGCTGTAATCGATATGGACGTAGTCCATGAAGATAACAGCGTATTGATTGTAACGACTAAGGGCTTCGGAAAAAGAACACCTGTTTCTGAGTATCGTATCCAAACACGTGGTGGTAAAGGGATCAAAACCTTAAACATCACGGATAAGAATGGTCCTGTTGTGGGTCTTAAAGTCGTTCAAGAAGACGAAGATCTCATGATTATTACTGCTTCCGGTACGGTCATTCGAACAAGTATGGATGGTATTTCGGTTATGGGTCGTAACACACAAGGTGTGCGTCTAATCAACATTCGTGAGGATGATGAAGTAGGAACCTTGGCGAGAGTACAGAAGAACGAAGACCAAAATGAGAGCGAAGAAGACGGCGATTGGGAAGAAACCGATACGGAATCGACGGATACAGAATAATAATTTGCAGGGATGGGCTTACAAACCCATCCTTTTTATTTTACAATAGCATGTATAAGATAAAGTAAGGTGAGTGAGCGATCGTGCCGACAGTAGCCGTTTCTCAATTAAAGTATGGCGAAAAACTAGGAGACAATGTAACAACGAAATTAGGAAATGTCCTTTTCAATAAAGGTAAAATCCTGAATGAGAGAGATCTTGAGATTCTTAAAGCTTTTTTCATTGCTTCTGTTTATATTGAATCAAAGAACGGCATTGAGCCCGAGGGGGCCATTGAGGATGCGAAAGTGAAAGAAGTTGCTACAATTCCTCCTTTTTATATAGAGTATCAGAACATGTTAAAGCTACTTAAACGCGTTTTTTTGCTCGCTAATGGCGGACAGCCTCTACCCATCCTAGATATTCGTAACGGACTTGAAGCACTTATTCAGCATATCGATACCTACAAAGTACTCACTTTTACTCCCAAAAATCGCAATTTGCAAGATTACATATTTCACAAAAGCATTATGGTCAGTTTGACCTCGTATTGTTTGGCTAGATGGCATGGTCTTCCCCAGAAAGATTTAATGCAAATTGCACTAGCCGGCCTTCTGCATGATATCGGCATTTCCAAAGTAGATGCAACCATCCTGGAGAAAAAGGGCCGTTTGATGGAATCTGAGATGGAAGAGATCAAACAGCATACGTTGATAGGCTATCAGATCCTAAAAAATATTTCGGGGATCAATGAGGGTGTTAAATTAACAGCCGTTCAGCATCACGAGCGCGAGGATGGGTCCGGTTATCCTTTAGGAGTGAAAGGCGATAAACTTCATATTTACGCTAAAATCGTCGCAATTGCTGATATTTATAATGCGATGACAAACGAACGTCATCACAAAACGGCTATGTCCCCTTACCTCGTGTTAGAGCAACTCTTTACGGAATCATTCGGAAAAGTTGATCCGACCCTGGTTCAAGTGTTTATAAACAAGTCTACACAAATTAGCAATGGAACTTTAGTTAGACTCAGTGATAATCGTGTCGGAGAGATTATATTCTCGGATCGCTCGCAGCCGACAAGACCTTGGGTGAATGTCAATGGAACGATCGTCAATTTAACAATAGAGAGAAGCTTATTTATTCAAGAAGTTATCGGACAAGTATAGAGACGAGAGGCCCCTTATTCAGGGGTTTTTCTTTATTTTAAAAAGAATATAGAAAAATGCTTGCATTCTGTTTCTAGATTTGTTATATTACTCCTTGTCGCTTCGGCGGTCGAATGAAAGAACGAAAGTAACTGAAAAAAAGTTCTTGCAATCGAATAGGCTGATGTGGTATATTAATCAGGTCGCTTTTGAAGGCGATGGATGAATAAGGAAGTCATTGATCTTTGAAAACTGAACAACGAGTGAGTAAGCACAGTCGAGTAATCGACTATAAATGAGATTGTAAAATCTCGCTAGCAAGTCAATGAGTACAATCAGCTTTTCTATTATGGAGAGTTTGATCCTGGCTCAGGACGAACGCTGGCGGCGTGCCTAATACATGCAAGTCGAGCGGAGCACTTCGGTGCTTAGCGGCGGACGGGTGAGTAACACGTAGGCAACCTGCCTATAAGACTGGGATAACTATCGGAAACGATAGCTAAGACCGGATAACTGGTTTTCTCGCATGAGAGAATTATGAAACACGGAGCAATCTGTGGCTTATAGATGGGCCTGCGGCGCATTAGCTAGTTGGTGAGGTAACGGCTCACCAAGGCGACGATGCGTAGCCGACCTGAGAGGGTGAACGGCCACACTGGGACTGAGACACGGCCCAGACTCCTACGGGAGGCAGCAGTAGGGAATCTTCCGCAATGGACGCAAGTCTGACGGAGCAACGCCGCGTGAGTGATGAAGGTTTTCGGATCGTAAAGCTCTGTTGCCCTAGACGAACAGCAAGGTGAGTAACTGCACTTTGTGTGACGGTATAGGAGAAGAAAGCCCCGGCTAACTACGTGCCAGCAGCCGCGGTAATACGTAGGGGGCAAGCGTTGTCCGGAATTATTGGGCGTAAAGCGCGCGCAGGCGGTTAATTAAGTTGGGTGTTTAAGCCCGGGGCTCAACCCCGGTTCGCATCCAAAACTGGTTGACTTGAGTGTAGGAGAGGAAAGTGGAATTCCACGTGTAGCGGTGAAATGCGTAGAGATGTGGAGGAACACCAGTGGCGAAGGCGACTTTCTGGCCTATAACTGACGCTGAGGCGCGAAAGCGTGGGGAGCAAACAGGATTAGATACCCTGGTAGTCCACGCCGTAAACGATGCATACTAGGTGTTGGGGATTCGATTCCTCGGTGCCGAAGTTAACACAGTAAGTATGCCGCCTGGGGAGTACGCTCGCAAGAGTGAAACTCAAAGGAATTGACGGGGACCCGCACAAGCAGTGGAGTATGTGGTTTAATTCGAAGCAACGCGAAGAACCTTACCAGGTCTTGACATCTGGGTGTAAGCACTAGAGATAGTGCCCCTCTTCGGAGCACCCAAGACAGGTGGTGCATGGTTGTCGTCAGCTCGTGTCGTGAGATGTTGGGTTAAGTCCCGCAACGAGCGCAACCCTTGATCTTAGTTGCCAGCACTTCGGGTGGGCACTCTAAGATGACTGCCGGTGACAAACCGGAGGAAGGTGGGGATGACGTCAAATCATCATGCCCCTTATGACCTGGGCTACACACGTACTACAATGGTCGGTACAACGGGAAGCGAAGCCGCGAGGTGGAGCCAATCCTTATAAGCCGATCTCAGTTCGGATTGCAGGCTGCAACTCGCCTGCATGAAGTCGGAATTGCTAGTAATCGCGGATCAGCATGCCGCGGTGAATACGTTCCCGGGTCTTGTACACACCGCCCGTCACACCACGAGAGTTTACAACACCCGAAGTCGGTGGGGTAACCCGCAAGGGAGCCAGCCGCCGAAGGTGGGGTAGATGATTGGGGTGAAGTCGTAACAAGGTAGCCGTATCGGAAGGTGCGGCTGGATCACCTCCTTTCTATGGAGACTCGGGTCTGAAACGACCCAGTCAAGTGCGCAAGCACACATCGTTTACTCACTCGTGTTCAGTTTTGAAAGAGCAATCTTTCAACGTAATATCTTTGTTCCTTGAAAACTAGATAACGAAACAAAACGTAAAGTAAGAACTTAGGTAGTGTAACCTTCGGGTTGCACGACAATCTTTAAATGTAATTTCTAGGTTAAGCTAGAAAGAGCACACGGAGGATGCCTAGGCACTAGGAGCCGAAGAAGGACGTGGCGAACGACGAAATGCCTCGGGGAGCCGTAAGCAGGCTTTGATCCGGGGATGTCCGAATGGGGGAACCCAGCTGTGGTAATGCGCAGTTACCATGTAGTGAATACATAGCTACATTGGAGGCAGACCCAGGGAACTGAAACATCTAAGTACCTGGAGGAAAAGAAAACAAAAGTGATTCCGTCAGTAGCGGCGAGCGAAAGCGGAATAGCCCAAACCAAGGAGCTTGCTCCTTGGGGTTGTAGGACCTCGTTGTGGCAAAAGTTCGTTAGGCGAAGTGATCTGGAAAGGTCCGGCATAGAAGGTAAAAGCCCTGTAGCCCAAAATGAACGTATGCCTAGAGGTATCCTGAGTACGGCGGGTCACGTGAAACCCCGTCGGAATCCGGCAGGACCATCTGCCAAGGCTAAATACTCCCTAGTGACCGATAGTGAAGCAGTACCGTGAGGGAAAGGTGAAAAGCACCGCGGAAGCGGAGTGAAAAAGAACCTGAAACCGTGTGCTTACAAAAAGTCAGAGCCCTCTATATGGGTGATGGCGTGCCTTTTGTAGAATGAACCGGCGAGTTACGTTCCCGTGCGAGGTTAAGTCGAAAAGACGGAGCCGCAGCGAAAGCGAGTCTGAATAGGGCGCTTTAGTACGTGGACGTAGACCCGAAACCGTGTGATCTACCCCTGTCCAGGGTGAAGGTGAGGTAACACTCACTGGAGGCCCGAACCCACGAATGTTGAAAAATTCGGGGATGAGGTGGGGGTAGCGGAGAAATTCCAATCGAACTCGGAGATAGCTGGTTCTCCCCGAAATAGCTTTAGGGCTAGCCTCGGATGTTGTGAGTTGTGGAGGTAAAGCACTGATTGGGTGCGGGGCCCGCCAAGGGTTACCAAGTCCAGTCAAACTCTGAATGCCACAAACTTAAATCCGGGAGTCAGACAGTGAGTGCTAAGATCCATTGTCAAAAGGGAAACAGCCCAGACCATCAGCTAAGGTCCCCAAGTGTGTGTTAAGTGGGAAAGGATGTGGAGTTGCACAGACAACCAGGATGTTGGCTTAGAAGCAGCCACCATTGAAAGAGTGCGTAATAGCTCACTGGTCGAGTGACTCTGCGCCGAAAATGTAACGGGGCTAAACACGCCACCGAAGCTATGGCTTGCACGTATGTGCATGGGTAGGGGAGCGTTGTATGTACGTTGAATTCTGACCGTAAGGACAGGTGGAGCGCATACAAGTGAGAATGCCGGTATAAGTAACGAAAAGATCAGTGAGAATCTGATCCGCCGAAAACCTAAGGGTTCCTGAGGAAGGCTCGTCCGCTCAGGGTAAGTCGGGACCTAAGGCGAGGCCGAAAGGCGTAGTCGATGGACAACAGGTGGAAATTCCTGTACCACCGTAGCCGTTATGAGTGATGGAGTGACGCAGAAGGATAGTGACGCGAGCTGATGGATGCTCGTCCAAGCAGTGAGGCTGGTTAGTAGGCAAATCCGCTAACCGTAAGGCTGGGCTGTGATGGGGAGGGAAATTTAAAGTACCGAAGGTCATGATTTCACACTGCCAAGAAAAGCTTCTAGCCAGGCGAAGGTGCCCGTACCGCAAACCGACACAGGTGGGTGAGAAGAGAATTCTAAGGCGCGCGGAAGAACTCTCGTTAAGGAACTCGGCAAAATGACCCCGTAACTTCGGGAGAAGGGGTGCCTCGGTAGGGTGAATAGCCCGAGGGGGCCGCAGTGAAAAGGCCCAAGCGACTGTTTAGCAAAAACACAGGTCTGTGCGAAGCCGCAAGGCGAAGTATACGGGCTGACGCCTGCCCGGTGCTGGAAGGTTAAGAGGAGTGGTTAGGGGCAACCCGAAGCTATGAATTGAAGCCCCAGTAAACGGCGGCCGTAACTATAACGGTCCTAAGGTAGCGAAATTCCTTGTCAGGTAAATTCTGACCCGCACGAATGGCGTAACGACTTGGGCGCTGTCTCAACGAGAGATCCGGTGAAATTTTAATACCTGTGAAGATGCAGGTTACCCGCGACAAGACGGAAAGACCCCATGGAGCTTTACTGCAGCTTGATATTGGACTTTGGTACGATCTGTACAGGATAGGTGGGAGCCTTTGAAGCCTGAGCGCCAGCTTGGGTGGAGGCGCCGTTGGGATACCACCCTGATCGTATCGGAGTTCTAACCTGGTACCGTGATCCGGTATGGGGACAGTGTCAGGTGGGCAGTTTGACTGGGGCGGTCGCCTCCTAAAATGTAACGGAGGCGTTTAAAGGTTCCCTCAGAATGGTTGGAAATCATTCGCAGAGTGCAAAGGCATAAGGGAGCTTGACTGCGAGACCTACAAGTCGAGCAGGGACGAAAGTCGGACTTAGTGATCCGGTGGTACCGAATGGAAGGGCCATCGCTCAACGGATAAAAGCTACCCTGGGGATAACAGGCTTATCTCCCCCAAGAGTCCACATCGACGGGGAGGTTTGGCACCTCGATGTCGGCTCATCGCATCCTGGGGCTGAAGTAGGTCCCAAGGGTTGGGCTGTTCGCCCATTAAAGCGGTACGCGAGCTGGGTTCAGAACGTCGTGAGACAGTTCGGTCCCTATCTGTCGCGGGCGTAGGAAATTTGAGAGGAGCTGTCCTTAGTACGAGAGGACCGGGATGGACGTACCGCTGGTGTACCAGTTGTCTCGCCAGAGGCACCGCTGGGTAGCTATGTACGGAGGGGATAAGCGCTGAAAGCATCTAAGCGCGAAGCCCCCCTCAAGATGAGATTTCCCAGTATGTAAGACCCCTTGTAGACGACGAGGTTGATAGGTTCGAGGTGGAAGTGCGGCAACGTATGCAGCTGACGAATACTAATCGGTCGAGGGCTTAACCAATAAACCTAAGAATCAAACCTTTACGCAAGTTTCGTATCTAGTTTTCAAGGCGCAAACACGCTTTGACTGTTTGGTGATGATGGCGGAGGGGACCCACGCGTTCCCATCTCGAACACGACCGTTAAGCCCTCCAGCGTCGATGGTACTTGAACCGCAGGGTTCTGGGAGAGTAGAACGTTGCCAAGCACAATGAAAGAGTCTTTTTGGAAGAAATTCCAAGAAGACTCTTTTTTTTACATCAGTACAAAATAGCGTAAAAAACCATACTAGCCCTATAAGGAGGGATTAGTATGAAAGCATGTTTTGTAAGGAAATGGGTGGCGATTTTATTAGTTTGTCTTTTGGTTTTACAGGGTTGTTCGGTGAAGATGGACGCCGTGAAAGAGGAACTGGCTCCGCTTCGATCCATAAATCATTCGGCTGAAGCAGTCCCTGCACCTAAATTAGAAGCAGCAACCAAACAAGCAGCTCCTCCAGTAAAGGTATCCGCTCAGAACCAGATGCCTGCTAAGCAGATCGTCAAAGGGATATATGTATCGGCCTGGTCTGCCGTAGGTAATAAATTGGAGCAACTGATTGATTTGGTGGATCAAACCGATTTAAATGCAATGGTGATTGATGTGAAGAACGATTCCGGGCAAGTTACATATACCTCGGCCGTGCCTATGGTGAATGAGATAGGAGCCAATAGCCATGTTATCATTCGCGATCTGAAAGGAACGCTGAAGAGGTTAAAGGACAAGCATATCTATACGATAGCGCGTGTTGTTGTTTTTAAAGACCCCTATTTGAGTAAGAAGAAAAGCAATTATGCGATGAAGACTTATCAAGGCGGCGTTTGGCAGGATAATAAAGGAATAGCGTGGGTGGATCCTTACAAGGAAGAAGTGTGGGAGTATAATCTTCAAATTGCCAAGGAAGCAGCCCAGCTAGGGTTTGACGAAGTGCAGTTCGACTATGTGCGATTTCCCGAAAACAGCAAACGGGTTGACGCGGAGGTCAAATTCGATAACCCAAGGAAATGGACAAAAGCACAGGTCATTGAGTCTTTTCTCAGTAAGGCTAAGGAGCGACTTGGGAACGAGGTCTATTTA
Source organism: Paenibacillus sp. WC2504 (assembly GCF_052682475.1). NCBI lineage: Bacteria > Bacillati > Bacillota > Bacilli > Caryophanales > Paenibacillaceae > Paenibacillus > Paenibacillus sp. WC2504. The sequence continues at coordinate 114,673 of NZ_JBQZFH010000001.1, read as the reverse complement.
TCCGCTGACGTATTTGGTTTAACGACCTCCTCCGACAATGACATGGGCATAGGGCAGGACTGGTCAATGATTAGCAAGCAGGTTCACTATATCTCGCCAATGCTGTACCCTTCCCATTATTCGAATGGGATGTACGGTATTAAGTATCCCGATCTGCAACCCTACGCGGTGATTCACAAAGCCATTAGCGATGCGAATGGGAAAAATTCAAACCTGATGCGAGTAAGTGCACCAACGGCGGAAATCAGGCCATGGTACCAAGATTTTACCGCAACGTGGGTGAAACCTCATAAGAAATACGGGAATGTAGATGTGAAAGAGCAAATTAAAGCGGCTAGAGAACAGGGTGTGGAACAATTCTTGTTATGGAATTCAAACAGCACATATTCCTATCGTTAACCGAATGTTCTTATTCGGATGGTTGTCGATCTCTAGAGGGTTCCTTTTCCTTGACACGAAAAATGGGCTTTTGTTAAGATTGCAATCATATACGGTGAGCAGGATGCTTATGTCGAGGTTTTTGAAGAGAACAGATCTAAGGAGGAATATGTGTTGTGAGGGAAGACAAGTTTGGTAAGGAAGGTTTAACGTTTGATGATGTGCTGTTGGTGCCAAGGAAGTCTGAAGTGTTCGGTAAGGAGATCGACGTTTCAACGGTTCTTGCTCCTCATGTGAAATTGAATATTCCGTTCATCAGCTCCGCTATGGATACTGTTACGGAATCTGCCCTAGCAATTGCAATGGCCAGAGAAGGCGGTATTGGAATCATCCATAAGAATATGCCTATCGAGCTGCAAGCTGAGCATGTAGACCGTGTTAAGCGCTCAGAGAGCGGGGTTATAACAAACCCATTCTCCTTAACGCCAGAACACCATGTTTATGACGCAGAAGAGCTGATGGCGAAATACCGGATATCAGGTGTGCCGATCGTAGATGAGACGAACAAACTTGTAGGGATTTTGACGAATCGCGATTTGCGTTTTGTTCATGACTATTCGATTAAAATTAAAGAAGTAATGACGAAAGAGAGCCTTGTTACAGCTCCAGTGGGAACTACGCTGCAACAAGCGGAAGGCATTCTTCAAAAACATAAAATTGAAAAGCTTCCTTTGGTCGACGATAATTTTGGTCTGAAGGGATTAATCACGATTAAAGATATCGAGAAGGCGATTCAATTCCCTAACTCCGCGAAGGATGCACAAGGTCGTTTACTTGTAGGGGCAGCCGTAGGCGTCTCGAAAGATGTTATGGAGAGAGCCGCTGCGCTTGTCAAAGCAGGCATTGACGTGATTGTAGTAGACTCTGCGCATGGCCATCACATTAACATTGCTGAAACTGTGAAGAAGATCAGAGCTCAATATCCAGATCTTCCTATTATTGCAGGAAATGTAGCGACTGGTGACGGTACACGTGATCTTATCAAAGCTGGAGCATCCATGGTGAAGGTTGGGATTGGGCCAGGATCGATCTGTACGACACGCGTCATTGCAGGAATCGGTGTTCCGCAAATTACAGCTATCTATGATTGCGCGCAAGCGGCTGCAGAATTTGGTGTTCCTGTTATCGCCGATGGCGGTATTAAATACTCCGGTGATGTGGTCAAAGCGATTGCGGCTGGAGCGAGTGCCGTGATGATTGGTAGTCTTTTTGCTGGGACGGATGAAAGCCCGGGAGAATCGGAAATTTTCCAAGGTCGTAAGTTCAAAGTTTACCGCGGGATGGGTTCTTTAGGCGCTATGAAGGAAGGCAGTAAAGATCGTTACTTCCAAGAGAACGAGAGCAAACTTGTTCCTGAAGGCATTGAGGGACGCGTAGCGTATAAAGGGCCATTAGCTGATACGGTATATCAACTTGTTGGCGGTCTCCGTTCAGGCATGGGTTATTGCGGTGCACGTAACATTCTAGAATTGATTCATGATACTCAGTTTATACGGATTACAGGGGCTGGATTGAAGGAAAGCCACCCTCATGATATCCAAATTACAAAAGAAGCTCCTAACTACTCCTTATAATTGTAACAATTTGGCTATAATTGGAGGCGCAGGATTTGAACCTGTGTCTTCTTTTTTTTGTCTAATAGGGTGTGTTACAATATAAAAAGTTATAAAAATTACTAGGGAGAGTGAAGTTGTGAGATTTTTTAGTTTTACAAGGAAAAAAATTGCTTTGGTGTTAGGTGTTAGTTTAATCGCTCAATCCGTACTTTTACATATACAACCGGCGTTTGCCGCAGATACCAAAACACCAGCCGCCACGACAGCTCCTACGACGACCACAGCACCTACGGGGGGCGAGTTGAAGGTCAATGCCAAATCTGCAATTATCATGGAAGCAAGCACAGGCGCTGTTCTCTATGAAATGAATGCCGATGAGGCGCTTCCACCGGCTAGTATGGCGAAGATGATGACAGAGTACTTGGCGATGGAGAGCATCAAGGAAGGTAAATTCACGTGGGAGTCCCAAGTCACAGCTTCGAAAAATGCTGCTGATGTGATTGGTTCCGGCCAGCTGATTGCAGAAAATGAAACATTATCTTTCAAAGATATGTTCAGTGCGATGTCCATTTATTCCGCAAATGATGCCTCTGTAGCTTTCGCTGAGCTTCTAGGTGGGGGATCAGAGGAAAATTTCGCAAAAATGATGAATGAGAAGGCTAAGCAATTAGGTATGTCCGACCAGGCTCATTTTATCAGCGCTACAGGACTTTCTCGTGCCGATTTGAAGAATCCGCCGCAATCGATTGAAGGCGAAACGAAAATGACAGCGCGGGACGCTGCTATTCTTGCCTACAACATCCTCAAGGATCACAAGGAAGTTCTCGAATTTACGAAAATTCCTTCGTTAAAGCTGAGACCAACCGATAAAACGCCTATGATCAATTGGAACTGGATGCTGGAAGGCAATTCGACCAACGCTAATTTTAAAAAATATGCTTATACAGGCCTGGATGGTTTAAAAACAGGTTCCACAGATGACGCTGGTTACTGCTTTACGGGAACTGCCGAAAGAAACGGCATGCGTCTTATCACGGTTGTAATGGGAACGAAGACAGAACCTGAACGTTTTAATGAAACTAGGAAGCTGCTTGATTATGGTTTTAATAATTTCGAGATTAAACCTTTCCTAAATGCGAAACAAGAAATAGATTCTTTGAAAATCGTAAACATTAAGAAAGGCGTTCAAACGCAAGTGCCTCTAGTAACGAAAACAGGTCTAACTTTCGTTACGAAAAAAGGCGCGAAAGATACTGATTTTAAAATCACGGCGGAACCGCTTGAAGAAAGCAAATTGGTAGCTCCAATTGCCAAAGGCGATACGCTCGGTAAAGTGAAAGTTAGCTACAATGGACAAGAGAAAACGGCAGATCTAATTGCCAATGAGGATGTCGAAAAAGGAAGTTGGATCCGGCTGTTGTTCCGCTCCATCAAAAACTTCTTTGGCGATATGTTTAAAGGGATCAAGGGTGGTTCCTAGACCAGATAATGGGTTGTATAATGCCCCTCCTTCATGTAAAATAATTGTTTAGAAGTTTACTATCGAATCGTGTAGGAAACTGTATAAATTCGTACTAAGGTATAGGAGGAAATAAAGAATGGAAACAGGAACATCCCGCGTTAAAACAGGTATGGCCGAAATGCAAAAAGGCGGCGTCATTATGGACGTTATGAACGCTGAGCAAGCAAGGATCGCAGAAGCAGCTGGTGCCTCCGCTGTTATGGCGCTAGAGCGCGTACCTGCTGACATTCGTGCAGCTGGCGGAGTATCCCGCATGGCTGATCCAACTATCGTTGAGGACGTTATGAAAGTCGTATCCATTCCGGTTATGGCGAAAGCAAGAATTGGGCACTTTGTAGAAGCAAAAGTCCTGGAATCTCTGGGCGTTGACTATATCGATGAGAGTGAAGTTTTGACACCTGCGGATGAAGTGTATCACATCAACAAACGTGATTTCACGGTTCCTTTCGTGTGTGGTTGCCGTGATTTAGGCGAAGCATTGCGCCGTATTGGAGAAGGAGCTTCCATGCTTCGTACCAAAGGTGAGCCAGGAACAGGCAACATTGTTGAAGCTGTTCGTCACATGCGTATGATTCAAGGTCAAATTCGCAAAGTTCAAGGCATGTCCAAGGATGAGTTGATGTTTGAAGCGAAAACACTTGGAGCTCCTTATGAATTGATGCTGCAAGTACATGAAACAGGCAAATTGCCAGTTGTTAACTTCGCTGCAGGCGGTGTAGCGACTCCGGCGGATGCTGCTCTAATGATGCATTTGGGTTCCGATGGGGTATTCGTAGGTTCCGGTATCTTCAAATCGGATAATCCAGAGAAATTCGCAAAAGCCATTGTAGAAGCTGTAACACACTATACAGACTTTAAATTGATTGCAGAAATCTCCAAAAACCTAGGCAGCCCTATGAAGGGAATCGAAATCTCCAAGCTGCAGGCTTCCGAACGTATGCAGGAGCGCGGCTGGTAATGACGAAAATTGGGGTTCTCGCGCTTCAGGGCGCGGTAGCAGAGCATATTCGTGGCATCGAGAAAGCAGGCGCCGAGGGCGTTGTAGTTAAACGTACAGAGCAGCTAGCTGAGCTTGATGGCATCATTCTGCCAGGTGGAGAAAGTACGACAATTGGTAAGCTTATGCGCACATATGGTTTCATCGATGCGCTGAGGGAATTTTCTGCGGCAGGGAAGCCGATCTTCGGTACCTGCGCAGGGTTGATTGTTATCGCGAAAGAGATCACCGGGCAGCCGGAAGCTCACCTTGAGCTGATGGATATTACGGTGGCTCGCAACGCGTTCGGGCGTCAGCGCGAGAGCTTTGAGACGGATCTGCCGATCAAAGGCATCGACGAGAATGTTCGCGCTGTTTTCATCCGTGCTCCACTGATTGAGAAAGTGGGTCCGGGTGTGGAAGTTCTGGCTACGTATGACGGCCAGATCGTTGCGGCGCAGCAAGGACATCTCCTTGCGGCATCGTTCCACCCTGAGCTGACAGACGATTTCCGTCTGCACAGCTATTTCTTAGATATGGTAAAACAAAGTCAAGCATAATTGATGGTACAAGCACCTTGATATCACCGGATACTTCGGTAAGGGTGCTTGCTTCCATATACAACCATTTTGCGCTAACGGAGGAATCTCCTTGTTTGATGTAAAGTTACTTCGAAACGATTTGGCTGCCGTGCAAGCAGCCATGCAAAACCGTGGGAAGCAGATTGAAGAGCTGAACGGTTTTACAGCATTAGATTTAAAGCGTAGAGAGCTCTTGCAAGAAACAGAGCAGCTCAAAAATCGCCGTAACACCGTTTCTCAAGAGGTGGCTGGGCGTAAAAGATCCGGCGAGAACGCCGACGAACTGATTCAGGAAATGAAGGTAGTCGGAGACCGCATTAAAGAGCTGGATGACGAGATTCGCGTATTGGATGAGTCCTTACAGCAAGTTCTCCTCTCCATCCCGAATATGCCTCATCCTAGCGTACCTGTGGGCCGCTCTGAAGAGGAGAATGTGGAGATGCGCCGCGTTGGCGAGATTCCACAGTTCGACTTTGAAGTGAAACCGCACTGGGAAGTGGCGCAAGAGCTGGGCATTCTGGATTTCGAAGCGGCGGCGAAGGTAACAGGTTCCCGTTTTGTGTTCTATAAAGGGCTTGGCGCAAGACTAGAACGTGCATTGATCAACTTCATGATGGACCTGCACAGCGATGAGCATGGTTATGAAGAAATGCTGCCGCCATATATCGTTAACCGCGATAGCTTAACAGGTACAGGTCAACTTCCTAAGTTTGAGGAAGATGTCTTCAAGGTTGAGAATTCGGAGTATTTCCTAATTCCAACGGCAGAGGTACCGGTTACGAACTATCATCGGGAAGATATTTTGACAACCGAGCAGCTGCCTGTTAATTTCGTTGCGTTCAGCGCTTGCTTCCGCTCGGAGGCCGGTTCGGCTGGAAGAGACACACGCGGCTTGATCAGACAGCACCAATTCAACAAAATTGAGCTTGTTAAGCTAGTTAAGCCCGAAGACTCCTATGATGAGCTGGAGAAGCTCACAGGGCACGCTGAGCGCGTTCTACAGCTGTTGAAGCTGCCGTATCGTGTGTTATCCCTATGCACAGGTGATATCGGCTTCACATCAGCGAAGACATATGACTTGGAAGTCTGGCTTCCAAACAGCGGCGCGTACCGCGAGATCTCTTCCTGCAGTAACTTCGAAGACTTCCAGGCGCGCAGAGCGAACATTCGCTTCCGTAGAGACTCTAAGGCGAAACCGGAATTCGTACATACGTTGAATGGTTCAGGACTAGCTCTTGGACGTACGGTGGCGGCAATCCTTGAAAATTACCAACAGGCGGACGGTTCAATTATCGTTCCTGAGGTTCTTGTTCCGTACATGAACAACGTAAAAGTAATCACGAAAAAATAGCACTTGCTTCTTAGCGGGATTATGTGATACAATGCTTTTTGTCACTGCACAAGGTTGTCTCCTCTAGAGGGGACAGCTATCGTGGAGAGGTGGTCGAGTGGTTTAAGGCAGCGGTCTTGAAAACCGCCGAGGTGCAAGCCTCCGTGGGTTCGAATCCCACCCTCTCCGTAACCATGGTAATACCCCAACCCAAAAAGTCATGCGATTCTTCATGAATCGTGTGGCTTTTTTTGTTATTTCTTTTTTATGTAGCGATTTACAAATAATTAAAAATAAATTAACACAAAGTGTGTATTTAGCATTATCCTCTTTTTTTATAATAGACAAGATATTCCATGCTAAGGAGAGTGAGCAACAGTTGAAGACTGTCAGGAAGAGATTAATGCCCGTTCTGTTATCGGCGGTTGTAAGTGTATCTTCGTTTGGCTCCATCGTTTCAATTGCAGCTGCAGATGCCATTGTGATCCCGGGGACTCCGTATCAAGCGAACGGTACTTATGATGTAAATGTGCCGCACGTGTTTATTAACCAAGTTTATGGTGGGGGATTAACGACGGATTCTAGCAATACGGCCTCATCCCATGGTTTTATTGAGTTATACAATCCTACAGATCGTGATGTCGTCCTCAATGGGTGGTCCTTGCAATACGCGGATCGCGGATCATCGGCAAAGACAGGACCTACAGGTGATTGGCAGAAGCTGGATTTAGTAGGGACGATTAAGGCAAAATCATCCTTCCTTATTCTTGGACAAGCTACAGGGGCAGGGTCTCCTAAATTTAATTTGTCGGCTACATATGACCAGTTATGGACGGGACGCTGGATCAATAATAAAGGCTTGAAGGTTGCGCTTATGAGCAATCAGACAAAGCTGGATGTTACGAATAAAAATCCTTTTGCCAATAATCCTAAGCCTGCTGGTTATGTAGATATGGTGGGCACGGGAAGCAATGATGGCGACAATACGGATATTCAAACGGACATAGATGGCTATGAGTTTGACTATCCGAAGGGATCCGCGGAAGGTACATCGAAGCAGAAGTCGATTCGTCGCAAAGCATTAGCAGATACAGATAATAACAAAGCAGACTTCGCACAGTTTGATATCACTGGTTCCGCAACAACGGATCAAGATAGAGCTTTGAAAGGTCCGAAATTCGGGGCCTATGGGGAATGGTTCCTTCCATTAGGGTATACGAACACAAGTTTGCCTAATGCATATGAACAAATGGCCTACTCCGTAATGATGAGCGTTTATGGGGGCAAACCACCGTATACGTTCTCAGCCACGGGCCTTCCAAACGGGTTATCGATTAATTCGACCACAGGTGAAGTATATGGTGCGCCTGCACAAGGAACATCCGTCACTACTAACGTTTACGTGAAAGTAACAGACAGTTTGCTTGCACAGTATGGTCAGAACCTATCCTTAACGGTCTTGGCTCCACAAGCTGTTAATGACGCTTTAAGCATCTCCAAAATTGGACAATTTGCTGTAGGCGTTACGAATAAAGACGGCGGTGTAGCTGAAATTGTTAAGTATAACAAAGATAATAATAAGTTTTATTTGGTAAATGGTTCGGGAAATCCACCAAGTTTGGAAATCGTGCGTCTAGACCTTGTGCAAGGTTTAGTCAAGGAGAAAACAGTCACGATGAAAGATCTGGTTGAAAAGGATGGTTTCTTATATGGAGACCTGACAAGTGTGGATGTCAATACGAAGACCAAACGCATTTCCTTATCTGTTCAAGAGCTGGATTCTAAGAAGCCGGGCAAAATCCTTGTCATGGACTACGATGGCAATGTTCTGAAATCTTATGAATCCGGTGTGCAGCCCGATATGATCAAAACGACCTCCGATGGCCGATATATCCTGACCGCCAATGAAGGTGAGCCGCGCACAAGCGGAGTAGATCCGGAAGGAAGCATTACCATTGTTGATACAACCAATGATACAGTTTCTCATGTTAGGTTCAACAATGTCTCCGTTATTGATGATAAGGTGCATATTCGCGGTGCATCCGATCCAACAACCGGTGCTGTTACGGGAGAAGGTCAGAAAGCGGATGCCGTGTTTGATTTGGAGCCGGAATACATCGCAATTTCTGAAGATAACACCAAAGCTTATGTGTCGTTCCAAGAAAACAATGCAATCGGAACAGTGGACATTGCTTCCAAAACCCTTTTGTCCGTAAAAGGGTTGGGCTTCAAGGATTTGAGTCTTCCAAACAACTCATTAGATCTCGTCAAAGACAATGCGATTAAGTTTGAGAATGTGCCATTTTACGGCATGTATATGCCAGATGGTATCTCTACGCATACGATCGACGGAGTTCCGTATCTCTTCACAGCCAATGAAGGGGATGTTACAGAATGGCCGGGCGTCAGAACCAATGGAAGCACGATTGGCGCTATGAAGGGTAGTTTGGTTCCTGGCTCAGCGGCAGCAATCTTCTTGGCGGGGAAAACCGCTTATGACGGTGTTGAAGTTGCGGGTGATATGGGCCATGACAGCATTTATCTCTATGGCGGACGTTCCTTCTCTATCTGGCAAGCGAACACAATGTCTCAAGTTTATGACAGCGGCAATGATTTTGAGAAAGTGACGGCACAGCGTTTACCTAACAATTTCAATGCAAGCAATAGTAAAACGGCAATGGACGATCGCAGCTCGAAAAAAGGTCCTGAACCTGAAGATATTAAAGTTAGCAAAGTCGGCAGCAAGGTTCTGGCTTTTGTAGGATTAGAGCGTATTGGTGGCATTATGACTTATGATGTTACGGATCCTGCCAATGCGAAATTTGTTAACTATACGAACTCGCGTGTATTTACTCCTAAAGATAACTTGAACACGGACACCGGTCCTGAAGGCATTGAGTTTATCCCTGCTTCTGTTAGTCCAAATGGCAACCCGCTCCTGCTAGTGGCTAATGAAGTTGGTGGAACCGTAGCGGTATATCAACTGAATGTTCAAAAAGTCACTTTGGATAAGACGGTTTTATCTGTACCGGTAGGTGCGGCGCCAACAAAACTGACTGCAACGGTATCCGATTCCCAAGGAAATGGTGTCACGTCGGGTACGGTACAATGGAAATCATCGAATCCTTCCGTTGCAACGGTTAATGCAGAAGGTGTTGTATCATTCGTAGCATACGGCAGCGCAGTGATTACTGCTGTTAGCCCAGATGGGTATGGAACAGCGGAAGCTAACGTAGACGTATATTCCACGAGTACGGATGATAAAGGTAATGGAGGTACGCCAGCGTCGTCTGGATCAACGTCTCCATCTACAGTACCAACTACACCTAGTACTAACGTTGATAAAGCAATCATTACTCCTTCTGTAGAAAAAGACAGCAAAGGAAATTCCGTTGCTAATGTTTCGATTGCTCAAGTCACGCAAGCCTTAAAAGATATGACAGAATCCACAAGTAAATCGACGGTTCTTGAGATCAAAGCAAGTGCAGATACCGCATCGAACCAAGTGGACGTCAAGCTGCCTGCAGAAGCAATGAGTAAGATTGCGAATAGCGAAACGACGGAAATGAAGATTGCTGCAGGCATTGGACAAGTAACTTTTGATAAGCAAGCGGTCTCCACCATTTCCTCTGCCGCGTCAACGGGTGAGGTCTCGATCTCCATACGTAAAGCAGTTGTGAATGACATTACGCAGAACATGGATGCTACAGCCAAAGAAGCGATCAAAGAGGCTGTTAAAGATCGTCCGATCTTTGATTTTACAGTTACTGCAGGTGGCAAAACAGTTTCCAGCTTCAATGGAGGATCGGTTCAAGTCGCGATTCCTTATCAACCGGCTGCAAATGAGGATATTAACGCTATTGTAGCTTATTACATCGCAGATAACGGTGAGATTACCAAGGTGATGAATAGCCACTTCGATTCTGTCACAGGAACATTAAGCTTTAAAATTAAGCATTTCTCGAAGTATGCTGTTGGTTATCAGAAAGCAAACTTCAAGGATACAGCTTCGAGCTTTGCTAAAGATTACATTACGTACCTGTCAGCAAGAGACATCCTGAATGGTGTCAATGATGATGCGTTCGCCCCGGAAGCGGATATCACCAGAGCCGACTTCACGTTGATTCTGGCTCGCATGGCTAATGCTGATCTAAGCTCTTATACAGGCACTGGCTTCGCGGATGTCAAAGCCAACAGTTACTATGCCAAAGCTGTACAATGGGCGGCTGAGAAAGGAATTACAAGCGGCGTACATGCAGGTGAATTTGATCCTCAGGCAAACATTACTCGCGGCCAGATGGCAGCCATGATTACTCGCTTCGCTTCGTTCATGGGTTATACGCTGCCTAAAGCGACGCAGGCGACGGAATTTGCAGATCAATCGGCTATTCCTTCTTATGCGGTAGAGGCAGCGAAATCTCTGCAGCAAGCTGGAATCATTTCCGGTAAGTCCGGCAATCTCTTCGCGCCGCAGGATACGGCAACACGCCAAGAAGCAGCTAAAATGCTGGCGATTCTTATGCAACTGACAGTGAAATAGGCAGTGGATTCACTCAACTCCCCTTGGGCAACAACTTAGGGGAGTTGTTGTTTTTTTACATGGATAAAAGCCGGTCAGCTTCCGCATTTTAAACATGTGGAGGTGTTACCTATGAGCTATGATAAGCTGACCATTGATCAAACGGAATTGGTACAAGAGTGGAGTAATGTCCTGCCTACTACCTTGCAGCCTACAGATCAGGCGCGTGTATGGGCCGATGAAGCCGATCCTCAGACCGTTAGGGTTCATATTGAGGCGGGTGGACATACGGGCTACAATTTCGATTTTAAAGTCAACTACGTGGATGCTAGAGAGGTTAAAGTGGAGCTAATGGATGTCCAACAAGGGACCATGCACATCGATGAAACGGGAGATGTTGTGCAAAATCTGGTGGATGACTATGTTCGTCACATTCATGAATGCGCACAAGCACTCCATAGAGTCACACACCATTAAAATGGGGAGGGGAGTTCTCTCATGACGAAGCAAAAAGCGCGGGATAAAAATTTGCAAAATGTAGACAAAGACTTCCGAACGAATGCTGTAAACAGCCACAATAGGCAGCAACAGCAGCAGCAAGTGAATGATCGCAGACATCAAGATGCGTTGAATCATCAAGAATAAATTGCAGATTAACTAGGAGGGAATGATCTCTATGAAATCAGATGCCTATGGAGTCACGGATACATCCCAGAACCAGTCGAGTGGCAATAGTCAGCGACAAAAGCAACAAGAGCCCCTCTCAGGGTCGAAAAAGGTGAAAAACCGTAACCATTCAAGAAATAATGGTCATGGTGAAGGCGCCGGCCACGGTCATTAAACTTTTTAAATAAGCATGATTAAAGTTCGATAAACCGGACATACTATATTTGTCGGTGAGCAGAGAGGTGTGGTTCCGTTGGAGCATTCCGCGAAACAAAAACCGTTGCATAGAGGACTTTCATACCTGTTATAATCAGGCTGGAGGGGATGTGCCAAAGACACTTACCGTGTTTTATAAGCAGATTTTCCTAAAGGTTTACGTGTAACAAGTTTAAAAGAAATCAAAAAACACCGACAAAAAAAGAACCCTTAAAAAGGGTTCTTTTTTTCGTCTATTTCTAAATACATCTGCGATGACGGATCTGATTCCGTATGCTGCTCTTTAGAATGAACAGGCTGCGTTTTTCGATAAAGCAGTAATTTGATGCCGCCACCGATCAGAATCACAGCCACAATTAACGTTTGACCGAAGTTGTTCAGCCAATACATATAGTTCGCTTTGGGGAATACCTGGTACAGGAACTGGACAATGACTTCTTTGAATACATAATAGCCTCCAAGAAGGATGAGAACGAATCCGATGGAGCGGTGATACGCTGACCAGTTTTCAATGATAGGTTTATCTACCAATGTACCATTCTCATACTTGGAGATACTCTGTAAGCCATCGAAGAAGCTGAAGAACCACAGTATCGGAATCAAAAAGAAGAAAAGGGACAAGCGCAGCACATCCAGCACATAAATGGAGAACAAGAAGATTGCCATCAATTGAATGCCCCGTTTATTCATGGAGAGATACAAGTGAGCCGCACCTGGGAAAATAGCGATAATCGTTGCCAAGGTTCGGTTCTTGCGACCAGAATCATCGCCGAAGTGAAAGTCATCAAAAAGGCTGCGATCGATAAGCGGCAGACCTGCTTGCTTACGCTCTTGCTGCTTCAGTGCATCGAACATGGTGTAAAACCACAATACGGGCATAGCTAGCAGAAAAGCAACGAAGCTATCGTTATTGGTCATCATGGTGATGAAAAAGACGAGAACAGCAACCCCGAAGAACGAAACCATAGCAGTTAAACCGCGCTGCATAAGACCCAGCTGGAAATGTCCCAGACCAGGGATAAAGGAAAGCAGCATAACTCTCGTTCTTTCTTGCTGCGCGGCAGCGTGAACGGCGTAAGGATTAGGTTCCCAGGCTGGCATATGGTCATAAGGAGGTTCAGCTCCATAGGGTGACCCTTGCGGTCCGTATTGCGGACCGGGATAGGGCTGGTAGCGCAGCAGGTAGACGATCATATCAACCATATTGATGACAGCAACCAGAGCTGCGAATAGGAAAAGCAGAATGAAAATATTATCATCATGTGCGTGAAAGAAAGCTACACCAACAAAGATGAGAAACAGAGGACCAAAGAACCCTATTCCGTATAAAATGGCACGTAAGACTCGATTCATATAGAGATGACCCGCTCCGGGGATGAAGGACAACAGGAATGCGACGATGCTGCTTTTATTAGGCATTAAGTGTATAGACCTCCTTGTGGCTTATTTATTTTGCAGTGTATCCAGCCAGGTTAACGTTTTATTTAGCAATTGGTCCGATATGGGTTGCTCTATTTTCATTTCTGGAGGAGGAGCGGGCTGCAGCGCGCCTCGAGGCCCCAATTCCTGTGATAATCCGTGGAAAAAGCCCGTAGCCACTAAAATGAGTGTAGCTGCCGCGGCAATCCCGTAATGCAATATCGTAGAGTGGTACCAGGAGCGTTTGGTTCCCAACGTTCGTGTAAGCACGGCATCTGCGAATGTTCGTTCATCCGTTTCCAATACGGGCAGTATCATGGTCATTTGCTCCATACAAATCATAAACCGATCTAAACATTCATCACATCGGTACAAATGATGCTCCATTTCGCTGATTTCATTGGGTGACAGCAGCTCATTGATATATAGACCCCAGGTATGTTCATCGTAGTGTTTCACATGAAATCCTCCTCCTTCCAGTTATTACGGAGCCACTGCTTGGCCCTATACAGCTTCGACTCGATCGTTTTTACCGTTACCCCGTGGGCATTCGCTATATCTTGATAAGACTGATGTTGAATATAATAGGCCGTTAGTACTTCATGGTAATTGGCGGGGATTTGGTGGAGCTTCTGACGGACCAGCTCTGTCGTCTCCTTTATCAATACTTCATGTTCCACACCATTTGAAGAGAAAGATGAGGTTCCTGCGGTTTGTACCGCTTGCATCGGAATTTCCATCTCTGACGTCATTTCTTCCCTTCGCCTGCTAGCCGACCGTTTAAAATCAATTGCCCGATTCACCGCTATGCGGGTCATCCACGTTTTGAGTCCTTTCATCTGGTACTGAGGGAGGGAGAAATAAATTCGGGACCAGACGTCCTGCGATAAATCCTCGGCATCTTTCGTATGGCGTACAATGGCGTAGATCGTCTGGAACAAGTATTGACGATAAGTCGCAACAAGCTCTCGGAACGCCGCCTCATCACCATTCAATATGCGTGTTACAAGCTCTTGTTCCTGAATGTGCTTCTCCTCCTCTCCGCATGAATAGACGAAGGCGACCAGGATAACCCTGCACTTCACTCAAAAAAAAAAGAGCGAATCGAGTAGATTCGCTTATTATCGGTTAAAGAGAAGCGGTAGATCCGCTTGACTGGACGGCTGGAATCTTAGGCGTGCTTCTTACGAACCATTGAGATAGAAGGGCACTGAGCACACCAAGGATACCAAGGACGATAAAGCCCTGATTCAAGGAGAACCAATCGCCGATAACACCCATGAGCACAGGGCCAACGAACATGCCTAGCCCATAGATAGCTTGGAAAAATCCCATTGCCGTCGCCCGCTTCTCCGCAGGCATATGTTTAATGCTCATTCCCATCAACAGGGTGAAAGAAAGCCCCCGACCAAAGCCGGCGAAAGCTTGGGTAATCATAAGCACCCATAAATGATGCGTAAAAGGTATGGTAAATGTAAAAATCCCCATGAGGACGAAGCCCCAAACAACCATTCGCTTCTCGCCGTATTTTGCTGCCCATTTCCGCCCACCAAATAAGGAAGCTAGGGCAACCGGTACATTAGCAAATAAAGAGAGCAGCGATAAAGAGAATTTATCGGCACCAAGCGCAGTGGCATAAACGGGAGTAAACCCGAAAACCGTGGCGAAGATGAGCACCTGCGACAAAATAGCCAGTAAAGACACGAAGAGAAGCGTACGGTCCGCAGCCACATTTCCGATGGCACGCATCGTGATTTTAGGCGCATCAGGCTCTATTTTTTCAATCAAAAAGAAAGAACCGATGAACCCGAGCACACCTAGCAGCGCTCCTAGAATAAAGGCAGCCTCCCAGCCGAGCGAATCAGCCGCCCATCCTGCGGAGAGAATGCCGAGGACTTGCCCTAAGGAGTTGAAAAAAGAAATCGTTCCGATCGCTTTCGTCGACTCTTCATGCTTATAGTAGCTTGTAAATAAGACCGTGAAGTCGACCCACGTTGCCGCGGCCGCCCCCGCAAGCGCTCGGAGAATTAGAATCCACGTGAAATCGTGGGTAATCCAAAGGCCTAGTCCGCCTATGGCCGTAAAAAACAGCCCAAACGTAATGAAAAGTTTTCGTTTATGAAAGCGGTCCGACATGATGCCTACGGGTATGCGCAGCAGCATTTGGGAAATCCCATACATGCCAACGATCCATCCCGCCAGTTGGTGATTCCCGCCAAGGAATTCCACATAAGGGGCCATGATGGGAACGCTCGTATACATGGACATCCAGAACAACAAAGTGACTGCGCAAAACAATGGAATGCGATAAGAGCTTGGGATTCTGTTAATAGACACGGATAGCTCCTTTCAAACCTGATCTAACTACTGTTTTATTATAGAACATCGACTAGGGCAAGGCTATGATTGGTTGTTTGCAAAATAAGGCAACGGGTGGAAATTGCCTAGAAAACCCTAGATTTCCTGCGATATCAAGGGCACAAAAATGGATGATTGTAGGAAACGGGAGCAGCCTGTACATTGAATCTTGTCGCTAGGCAAGTAGAAGCCTGCTGATATCATTACAACGAGAATGGAGGAATACAAGTGGGCGCGAGTCGATTGAAACAAGTCTGGTCAGGCATCGCTCGGGACAAATTTTTATATGTGTTGGCGCTTCCGGGGCTGCTCTACTTCCTTATTTTCAAATATGTGCCTATGTGGGGAATCGTCATATCCTTTCAAAACTATTCACCTTATCAAGGCATGTCGGGGAGCCCGTGGGTGGGACTGGAGCACTTTCAAAGGTTCTTCTCCAATCCGGATTTCTTCACACTCTTCCGAAATACGCTGGCAATCAACGTCTTATCCTTAGTGCTCTTCTTTCCGCTGCCGATTCTATTATCCCTAATGCTGAATGAAGTGCGCCATATGGTTTATAAGAAAATCATTCAATCGATTGTCTATTTACCTCACTTTTTATCGTGGGTCATTATCGTAGGGATCACCTTCCTGCTGTTCTCGACAGGAGATGGGGCTATCAATCAAATGCTGGTTGCCCTGGGCTTCGGTAAAATCGACTTCTTAACGAATAAAAACTATTTCTGGGGCATGCTGACGGCGCAGTCCATCTGGAAAGATGCCGGATGGGGCACGATTATCTTCCTTGCGTCGATGGCGAGCATTGATCCTCAATTATATGAAGCGGGCAAGATGGACGGAGCAGGCCGGTTCCGTCAAATGTGGCACATTACCCTGCCAGGTATTCGCTCAGTCATTATCATTCTTCTTATTCTGCGAATTGGTCATATCATGGATGTCGGCTTCGAGCAGGTCTTCTTGATGATGAACGGGGCTGTATCCGAGGTAGCGGACGTATTCGATACGTATGTGTACAGGCTTGGTGTGAAACAAGGTCAATTCAGTTACAGTACCGCAGTCGGATTGTTCAAATCAGTTGTCGGCTTGCTGCTCGTCATTGGAGCCAATAAGTTGGCCAAGAAATTTGGCGAAGACGGTGTTTACTAGAAAGGGAAGGAGGAATCCTTGATGTCAGCTGAACATGTATCTACCAATATTGCTTCCAAAGGCGATCGCGTCTTTAACGTGGTAAACGCCATCCTGTTAGGGATACTAGGAATTATTACATTCTTTCCGCTCTATTACGTGTTTGTTGTTTCGTTCAGTGATCCGTCCAGCTACATTTCCAGTGAGTTCAAATTGCTTCCTGCTAAATGGAGCCTGGCCTCTTACAAATACCTGATGTCGACCGATGCCTTTCTACATGCTATAGGAAACAGCGTGTTCCTAGCAGTAGTTGGGACAGTGCTTAGCTTGCTGGTAACATCCTGTCTTTCTTATGCGATTTCTCGTAAAAGGCTTCAGGGCCGCAAGTTCATCATGCTGCTCATTCTGCTCACGACCCTGTTTAATCCGGGGATTATTCCCCCTTATTTGTTGGTGAGAGATTTGCACATGATTAACAGCACGTGGTCGCTCATCCTGCCGGTCCTAACAAGCGGCTGGTATGTGCTGCTGATGAAAGGTTTCTTCGACAGCATTCCGGCTAGTCTGGAGGAATCGGCGCGTATCGATGGCTGTAATGATATCAGCGTCTGGTATCGCATTATTTTGCCGCTGTCGCTGCCTTCACTTGCTGCTTTCGGGCTGTTTTACGCCGTAGCTTACTGGAACACCTTCTTCACAGCTCTACTCTATATCAATGATTTCACGAAGCAGCCGCTTCAAGTTTTGCTTCAAAATATGTTGATTGACGCATCAACGGCAGCAGGTGGCGGCGCCGCAGCTGAAATGATGTCCGAGCAGCGGATTCCTCCGGAAACGCTCAAGATGGCGGCAGTTGTTATTGCGACCATCCCGATTTTATTGGTGTACCCGTTCCTGCAAAAACATTTTGCCAAAGGTGCAATGGTAGGTTCGGTTAAAGAATAGATAATTGATGAACATTTGGGGAGGTTGTACAATAATGGTTATGAACAAAAAAGCAATAAGTGTAGTAGCATCGACCCTTCTCGTTTCCTCCGTGCTAGCCGCATGTGGAAGCAAAGAGAGCGCACCGGCTGCCAGCGCGGGACAAGCAGCGTCCGGCAAGCCGACAGAGATTAGCATCATGACAATGTATTACACGCCGGAGCCTCCAGGGCCGGACAATGTCATCGTCAAAGAAATCGAAAAGAAAACGAACACTAAGCTCAAAATCACTTGGGTTTCACCAAACAACTATGGCGATAAAATCAACGTAACACTAGCTTCAGGCGATATCCCTGATCTGATCTTGCTGGATGATCCATTCAGTGCTCAAGTACGCGGCATGGTCGCTCAAGGCGCATTTTGGGAACTTACACCGATGCTGAAGGACTATCCGAATTTGATGGAATATCCGAAGGAATCATGGGAGAATACCAAGCAAGCTGACGGTAAAACATACGGTATCCCGCGTGCCCGTCCTACGGATGGCGGTGGATTCCCTTACCTGCGTAAGGATTGGCTTGATACGTTACATTTAGAAATTCCGAAAACGACAGATGAGCTATATACAGTACTGAAAGCATTTGTTGAGAAAGATCCAGATGGCAACGGGAAAAATGACACCATTGGCTATGTTGGCTTCGTCGACCAAAATGGTATGTCTTACATGGGTCAATTACAGAACAGCTTCACAAAAGTCAATGGCGATTGGAAGCTTGTAGACGGTAAATTGGTCAACGTAAACGTGCTGCCTGAGATGAAGGACGCGCTTACTTGGATGAATCGTGCCTACCAGGAGAAGTTAATTCCTGAGGACATCGCCGTGCTCAAAAACACACAGGCCAAAGATTTACTGAAAGCAAACCGTGGCGGCGGTTTCCAGGATACAGCTGAAGCTGCATGGGAACCAACGGAAGAACTGCGTAAAACGAACCCGAAAGCAGACTTTATTCCACTAGTATCATTAAATGGCTATTCGAATAAAGATAGCGGATTCTTCGGTATGTATGCAATTCCGAAATCTGTGCCAGAAGCGAAAGTGAAACAATTGTTGAAATTCATGGATTACGGCGCTACGCAAGAAGGTTATGATCTGGCAAGCTTTGGTCTGAAAGATGTCCACTACACAGAGAAAGACGGCATCAAGACACCGACAGAGCAAGCAAAGAAAGATATTGTAGCCCAACAAGCGCTAGGTCAAATTTTCTTGAAATATGACAAGTACCTGCGTGCTTACCGTACAGGTATGCCGAATGATTACTTGGAACGCAACAGAAAAATCATTGATGAAAAAGTGAAAATCAGTACGGGTGACCCTTCGTTAGGTCTAAATTCCGATACGAACCAAAAGGTCGGTACGGAGCTAAGAAAGAAAATTCAAGACATGAAGACGAAGGTTATTATGGGGAAAGAATCGCTCAGCGCATGGGACAGCTATGTTGCTAAGTTGAAGACAGATCCGGATATGGTCAAAATCACGGAAGAAATGAATGCGGCTTATCAAAAACGCAATAGCGCGAAATAAATAAATACCGCCCCCCCGACGCCAAAAAATTGCGGCAGTCGCGGGGGATTTCGGCATTTGATGAAAGAGGGACAGATGATGTGGAGTCGATGGAGGCAGAGTTGGTATTGGTGGACACAACGTTCCGGCAGGGGGAATTTTTATCGCAGAAGCTTGATCTTGGTGTTGTGCATTACCAGCTTGCCTACAGCCATCATCGGGTACACTTCGTATATTACGGGACGCGCTCATATTGAGAAAGAGATCATGCGCAACCATGATACTTTGCTGAAGAAAACGATGGATCGTATGAATGATAACCTGGCTCAGCTCGAGCTGGCCGCTACGCAGTGGTCTCTGGACAGCAGGATGGATGCCAGAATTGCGGATATGAATCTCAAGGATGAATACAACACAACGCAAAATCTATATCGCTTCCTAGGTCTCATGAAGGGAGCGTACCCGTTAATTGACCAAGCGCAGCTATATTTGGACCGGGAAGATCCCGTCATTATTTCGGATAGCGAGGGTATTGTTCCGATCCGTAATGAGCTGGAGCGGGATATTTTCCACACATTAATGAAGCAAGAGCGGGGAGTGTTCTGGTGGGAATCCTTACCTAAGGGGAATGGGAAGCCAGACTCCACTTCCATTGCGCTAATTGAGAAGCTGCCAAGCGTAGGAGAGCCGTATGGAGCCCTTATTTTATATTTGAATCGTGATAAGTTGGTAGAGATGGTTGAAGAAATGGCCACAGATCCCAATGGCGCCGCATTTCTTATGAGCAAGGACGGACATATTATCGTCTCGCCAAGCAATGGAAATGAAGAACATGCCCAACTAGAAGCTGCGGTCAGGGAAAGCGTCATTGGACGGTCGGAAGAAATAGGCTCTTACATTCTGGACCGAAAAGGGCAGTCCTACTCCGTCGCCTTCGGCCAGTTCTCTCGTTCAGGCACGTTGTGGAAATTCGTAACGGCAACCTCCTTATCGCAATTGACGGCCCCTGTAGAGTTTATGTCTAGAAGTATGCTCAGTATAGGGGGAATAGGGCTTCTCTTGGCTGTGCTGCTCTCGTGGGTGGCTTCCAAGCGAATTTATCAGCCGATTGTGCGGCTCGTGAATGTGATTAAGGATTATAAGCCCACACAGGAGAGCCAAGGGGATGACCTTGCCTTTATTGAACAGGAGTGGCGGCATTTAAGTCAGGAGAGCAGGGTGCTGGAATCCAAGCTGGATAAGGCCTATCCCGCACTAAGGTCGGCGTTCCTCCTGCAGTTGGTGCAAGGACACTTTTACTCCCTAAGCGAGACGGAGCTAAGAGGGCGTATGGAGAGTTTCGACTGGCAGACGGAGTCCCAGTGGTTCGTTCTGCTGTTGGTGAAGATTAGCGGATTTGCCAAAGAAGATGGCCGATTCCTGGAAAATGAGGAACAACTGGCGACCTTTGCGGCAGCGAATATCGCGCAAGAGATCGTAAATACGCAAACTCAAAATGCGGAGATTATGAACTTCCAGGATATGACCGTAGGTATTCTGCTCTCCTACCCCATGGATCGGACGAAACAGCAGGCCAAGGATGAGCTGTATTTGTTAGCGAATGATTTGGGACAAACCATCAGCTCCCTTCTTAAAATGCAAACCACGGTCTGCATGGGCCGTTTAACTGCTAACGTGCAGGACCTGCCACAGCTTTTAGTATTTTTGCGCAGCTCCATCCGCTATCGGGATTTGAAAGTGGACCATCAAGTGCTTGACTTGGAAGAGATGCTGCCGAGCACCAATGACGATGTGCATTATCCGTTTGCCTTGGAAAAAGAGCTGATGCAAGCCCTTCGTATGGGGCAAAGCGAGCAATCATTGAGCTTGATCGAGAGCTTCGTTCATGAGCTTGTACGCCAGTCGAGCAAAGAGAAGATCCTCCAGGAAGGAGCTATGCAGGTTCTGGGCAGTATGCTGCATACTATGCTGGAGTCTGGGTTCAATCCCCATCATTTCTTCGAGGGTTACAACTTGTACGAACAGTTGAACCAGCTTCGGGAGCCTGAGCAGATGGTCCGCTTTTTCCAAACGAAAGTGATCTCGCCTTATATTGAAGGGCTGAATGAATACCAGGACATCCATATGAAGCGCCTGGTGGAGCGTGTTACGGATCGGATTCAGGAGCGTTTTATGAACAGCGACATCTCCCTAGAGGAATGTGCGGACGCTTTTAATACAACGACCTATGCGCTAAGTAAAGCATTCAAGCAAATCAATGGCGTGAATTTCATCGACTATTTGATCACCCTGCGTATGGATAAAGCGAAGAAACTGCTCGTCGAGTCTGATTTAAAGGTGAACGAGATTGCGGAGCAAATTGGGTATCAGCCATCGTATTTTATCCGTCTTTTTCGGAAATATGAGAATATGACGCCGGGACAGTATCGGGACCGGATGAAATAAGGGAGGCCTGCCGCTTTTGAAGCGGCGGGTCTCTTTTTTGTGCTGAGATACCGCCCCGCCCTACGTTGTACTTGATACAGTACTGAAGGCGGTTTTACCTCGGAATCGTCATCTTCATTGCATGAAGTAAACTCATTTTGACCTGAATGGTGAATATACCGCTCCTCCCTCTCCAAAACGTTGCACAAAATACAACGAAACTGCGAATTGAGGCCGGACCTCCGTCATTTTGTTGCACTAAGTACACCGTAGAGCATGCTCTTACCTGAGTACTACTGCTCGATGCCCCTTCCTGGCAAATTTGGGGATAACCCTCCCTCTTTTTCGCTGTTAATAACGTTCGAAAAACCTCTTACTTGTGCTGATGTTGATAACGCTGATTTTTTTCTCAGCGGGCAGGAGGTCTATTAACATGTGGATAGGTAGAATAAATTGAATTTTTGCAGGAATTTTCTAGAAATATCAGAAATGTTACAGGTGGCAATTAACAAGCTAATTTGGGTGGGGGAGAAAGTTTTTATGAAAAAAAAGAAACTGATTGTGTCTGTGTTAGCGTTTTTCTGTTTGGCTGGTGTCGTTCATGCAGCGGGCCTTCATGGTGACTACAAGGGGGCTCCAATCGTGAAGGTTTTATTCGGGGGGAAGGAGCTTCAAGCTGAGGATGTGCCTGCTACTATACAAGATGGCAGAACTGTTGTGCCGTTGTACCTATTGAAACAAACCGGGGCATCGGTGACGTGGGATGCTGAGAAGTACACAGTTGATTTTGCATTTCCTCAAGTAAAGGAAGATAACGCAATGAAAGATTTTGCAGCTACTATTCCGTCATTAAATGAGAAAGCTAAAGAATTTCAGGGGAAAAATGTCCAGCTTATCTATAATGAGTATGGCTTATATTTAAAAGTAGATTTAGAAATATCAAATGATACTAGTGCAGATAACGATCATATCATTGCACTCTCCGGTTTTTTGGTTAATTCACCCGTAGATTCAATGATAGTAAGCATTATTTATAATAACTTGGTTACAAACTTTGTTACAGTCAAACGATCAAATGCTGAGGAGTTTAGTAAGAGCAGTAAGGACAACCTATCAGAATACCATTTTATGAAGACTTGGAACTCTCAGCGTGTAGATAATACAACGGATGTATCTGTTCCCAATAAACCTCAACCAACGCCTACACCGCTGCCTGTGTCAAAATCGCCAGTTGCAGGTCCAGCCTGTCAGAGGATTATCGCCCTTTACACAGAGCAGATAAACAATGAAGTAAATCAGTACAACGCAAATCTTGGCAATCATTCTGGTGATATTACTGGCTATGCAGATAAATTAAAAGAAAATATGAAAAAAGCTTTAAAGGAAAACAACTGTCCGGAGGATTGAAAAAAACGCCAGCCAACGGCTTATACCGTTAACTGGCGTTTTGTTGTATACGCGCCCGAGATGATTCGAACATCCGGCCTACAGTTTAGGAAACTGTTGCTCTATCCTGCTGAGCTACGGGCGCATGGCAAAGATTATGATAGCACGAAGCCTTATATGGCGCAACCTTTGAGTGGCAAGATTTAACTACTAGTTGAATTTAGCTAAATGCATCGTGCGTTGGGGAACTACAGGGCACTATTTGAGCCAAAACGAAGACTTCCAGGGTTCAGACGGAACTACAGGACTCTATTTAGCCTAATTAGCCAAGATTTCGGCTAGAAGTGCTAAAATAGCGGATCACAGTTCCCTCTCCTCGCTGAAGTGCTTAATATCCGGCGAATAGGGGATCATAGTACCCTTTCGCATATCAATGCGAGGCGTCCACTTACGAAGGAAGCTAACGCTCGCACCCAGCGCGCCAATGCCTAACGTCGAACGCGAACGGCTATTCCTTCCCGCGCAGCTTGCGGAAAAACTGCGTCAGCATCGTCGCGCACTCCTCTTGCAGCACGCCGCTGACCACATCGACCCGGTGGTTGAACCGGTCCTCCTGCAGCAAGTTCATCAACGTTCCCGCGCAGCCGGCCTTGGGATCGGTTGTGCCGTAGATCACCTGTGGAACGCGTGCCTGAACAATCGCTCCTGCACACATCGGGCAAGGCTCCAGCGTGACGTAGAGCTTGCAGTCGAGCAAGCGCCACGCTTGCAAATGCTCACTGGCTTGCTTAATAGCGATCATTTCAGCGTGAGCAAG
Organism: Paenibacillus sp. WC2504; assembly: GCF_052682475.1. Taxonomy (NCBI): domain Bacteria; kingdom Bacillati; phylum Bacillota; class Bacilli; order Caryophanales; family Paenibacillaceae; genus Paenibacillus; species Paenibacillus sp. WC2504. The sequence goes on along the minus strand of NZ_JBQZFH010000001.1, from coordinate 90,852 downwards.
CGGATCCAGCGTCGTTTCACGAAGATTGTAGCCGCGGCCGATAATTTCCCCTTGATGTACAACAACGGCACCAATCGGCACCTCACGAATGGCTTCGGCTTTACGTGCTTCCTCTATGGCCGCTTTCATCCATGGGATATGTTCACTATATTCATCCACAGGGGGACACCTCACTAAAAATAATCTTATCCACATGTGAACAAAGGATCGAACAAATATTCGTTGTTAACAACCTGTGGATAACAATGTGTATAACTCAAAAAGTTGTGGATATTTATTTCTTTTAACATTCATACAACAAATACCAGATGTATGCAAGAGAATTAGTTGATAATAGGGAAATCCATCCGTATAATGAAAGATAACTTAGGTCTTTTAGACCATATAACACGATATTGTACGACAAAGCATGACAATTCATTTGCAAGGTTCGATAATGGCAAACTTGCCGAAAGGTAAGGACGCAAAGCCGAGGGTCTACGGTTCCTATGGAACTACGACAGCCTGGTTACCGAAAATCGATGCTTTTTTAGGTTGAGGTAATAGGCTGTTCCCGGCGCAGGGGCAGTCTATTTTTTTATTGGAACGCGGGGAGGGTTGATCGACAAAGTGGTTAGCAAACAAAAATCTGCTAAGTTTTATGGCAGCAAGGAAGGGTACGACGCTGATGTAATGATTGACAGCAAGGCGATGCTGAGCAAGGAAGATTTCGTAGCCACTGGCGTGTTGACCTATGCACTAGGTGACATCATTGAAGTGGAGCTTCCGGAATATCATGTTTTTGCGCTGGGAGATAAGTGTAAAATGACGGTGTATACGAAATCCGGGCTGTTTGTTATGGATACCGTGGTTGTGGCCAAGGACCAGGGATCGTTGATTGTTCTGAATCCTCCTGAAAATCGCAGGAAGTTCACGGAAAAGCGGGAGTTCCCTCGCGTTGATGTGAAGAATGAAGGGCTGCTTTTCGCGCTCCAAGACAGAAACAAGAAACTCAAACATCATTTTGAAACACCGATCCGATTCTCTATCAAAAATCTATCTGTTAATGGTTTAGGATTTACGATCAGTGAAAATGCTATGCTAGAAAAAGTCATTCAAAAGAATTCCCAATTGGAAGTGGAGTTAATTTTGGGCTTTTTGGTGCCATGTACAATGGAAATTGTTCGGCAAGAAAAAACGAATGACGGCTACTATTACGGTGCTAGTTTTGTTAGCATCCCAGAAGAGAAAACGAACGCGCTGCGCGGATTTATTTTAAAAAATCAGATTGAAACGTACTACATTCAGAAGCAGGAAAATGAAACAAAAAAAGCACTGGAAAAAAAGTCTGCGGCTAATCAGTAGCCTACAGGCTTTTTTTTGCGTTCCAAGTACTATATAATAAGAAGGATGATTTTCGAAAATTAAGGAGTTGTAACTACGATGGCTTTGAAAGCAGGTATCGTCGGTCTACCGAACGTAGGAAAATCGACATTGTTTAATGCAATTACACAGGCGGGGGCAGAATCTGCAAACTATCCGTTCTGTACGATAGATCCGAATGTTGGGGTAGTTGAAGTACCGGACGAGAGATTGCACAAGCTGGTAGAGATGATTGTCCCTAAGAGCATTGTTCCGACAGCCTTCGAATTCGTTGATATTGCGGGTTTAGTGAAGGGCGCGAGCAAAGGCGAAGGGCTTGGAAATAAATTTTTGGCACACATTCGTGAAGTGGATGCCATTGTGCATGTTGTCCGTTGTTTTGAGGATGATAATATTACGCACGTCTCCGGTAAAGTAGATCCAATTGGCGATATCGAGACGATTAATCTCGAATTGATTTTGGCTGACATTGAGTCCGTTGAGAAAAAGATCGAGCGCTCCCGCAAAAACCTGAAAGGCGGCGACAAGAAAGTTGTTGCTGAGGTTGAGTGTTTGGAACGCATCAAGGAAGCTCTTTATAACGATCTGCCAGCGCGTAGCATTGATTTGAGCGATGATGAGAAGCTGCTCGTTCGCGACCTTCACTTGTTGACAATGAAGCCGGTTCTTTATGCGGCCAACGTGAGTGAAGACGAAGTATCAACTGCGGATGAGAATCCATTCGTCAAAATCGTTCAAGAATACGCGGCGAAAGAAAACAACGAAGTTGTTTCGATCAGCGCGAAGGTGGAATCCGAGATTGCTGAGCTCGAAGATGAAGAAAAAGCAATGTTCCTCGAAGAGTTGGGACTTCAAGAGTCCGGCTTGAATAGATTGATTAAAGCAGCTTATCGCAAACTTGGCTTGTATACGTATTTTACAGCTGGGGTGCAGGAAGTAAGAGCTTGGACGATCCGCAAAGGAACGAAAGCTCCTCAAGCGGCTGGTGTGATTCATACCGATTTCGAGCGTGGATTTATTCGTGCCGAGGTTGTATCTTATACGGATTTGGTAACAGCTGGCTCCATGAATGGTGCGAAAGAAAAAGGGCAAGTACGCCTGGAAGGTAAAGAGTACGTGGTGAATGACGGCGACGTTATGCATTTCCGATTTAATGTTTAATGAATAAAAAATAAAGAAAGGAGTGATCCGTTATGTTGGATCGACTTCAGTCCATTGTGGACCGCTATGATAAATTAAGTGAGCTACTGTGTGACCCGGATGTGACGAGTGACACCAAGAAGCTTAGAGAGTATTCGAAGGAACAATCTGATCTTCAGGAAGCCTACGATGCTTATAATGAATATAAGAGCGTAAGCGAGCAGCTGGCAGACGCGAAAGCGATGCAGAACGAGAAGCTGGATGATGAAATGCGTGAAATGGTGAAAATGGAGATCGAAGAGCTTAGCGAGCAATCGGCTAATCTGGAAGAACAACTCAGAATCCTTATGATGCCAAAAGATCCGAATGATGACAAAAACGTCATCGTTGAAATCCGTGGAGCGGCAGGCGGCGATGAGGCAGCGCTGTTCGCGGGCGATCTTTACCGTATGTATACCCGCTATGCAGACGCGCAAGGATGGAGAACGGAAATTCTCGATGCTTCCGTGAACGATTTGGGCGGATTCAAAGAGATTATTTTCATGATCACAGGAAAAGGCGCTTTTAGTAAGCTGAAGTTTGAGAGCGGGGCGCACCGTGTACAGCGTATTCCAGTAACAGAATCAGGCGGACGTATTCATACTTCCACTTCGACAGTTGTTGTCATGCCTGAAGCGGAAGAAGTTGAGATCGTTATTAATGACGCCGATATTCGCGTAGATACATTCTGTTCGAGCGGAGCGGGCGGTCAGTCCGTTAATACGACGAAATCAGCGGTTCGCGTGACGCACGTGCCTACGGGCATTGTGGCAACATGTCAGGACGGCAAATCGCAAAACTCCAATAAGGAGCAAGCGCTTCGCGTATTGCGTGCACGGATTTCCGATAAGATACGTGAGGAAGAGGAAGCGAAATATTCAGGCGAGCGTAAAAGCAAAGTCGGTACAGGTGACCGTTCGGAGCGAATTCGCACGTATAACTTCCCTCAAAGCCGGATTACGGATCACCGGATTGGTTTGACGCTTCACCGACTAGATACAGTGCTTAACGGTGACATGGGAGAAATCGTGTCGGCGCTAACCATTGCCGCGCAGTCGGATGCTTTGGATAATGGGGAGCAGGCAATGTGATGCCGACTGCCTCGATGACGATTAGAGAAGCCTATGTAGAGGCTTCTTCTTTTTTAGGGAAGCTGGGCGTAGCGGAGGCGGCTTCCTGTGTGGAGCTTTTGCTGCAGCATCTTCTGGGCTGCAGCCGGACTGAGCTGCTGTTCCGTTTCCAGGAACAGTTTCCTGCCGAGCTGGAGGGCGCTTGGCGCCAGCTAGTAGAGAGGAAGGCCGCAGGTGAGCCGGTACAGTATGTAATCGGCGAGCAGGATTTCTACGGCCTTACGTTTGCCGTTAGCCCGGCCGTGCTGATTCCGCGGCCGGAGACGGAGCTGCTCGTGGAGGCTTTGCTCCGCGAGGGCTCGCGTCTGTTCCCGCAAGGCGCTCCGCTGCTTGCGGATGTTGGCACCGGGAGCGGCATTATCCCGGTGACGGTGGCTCACGCGCGGGCCGACTGGCGCGTGGCTGCCAGCGACATCTCCGCGGCAGCGCTGGAGATGGCCCGCTCGAACGCGCAGCGCCACGGCGTGGCTGCGCGGGTGGAGTGGCTCGAGGGCGACCTCCTCGAGCCTTATATTGAGCGCCGGATCGCTCCGGATATACTGGTGTCTAACCCACCGTATATCCCTGATGGCGAGCTCCCGGCGCTGATGCCGGAGGTGCGGCTGTTCGAGCCGCACACGGCTTTGTTCGGCGGTGTCGAGGGACTCGACCTGTACCGCCGGATGGTTGCTCAGCTGCCGCTGCTGCCGCGAATCCCGACCGTGGTCGGGTTCGAGGTCGGCATCGGGCAGGCGGATGCTGTGGCGGCGATGCTGCGCGCCGCCGCGAATTGGGAGGAGATCCGGTTCGTGCCGGATCTGCAGGGGATTGATCGCCACGTGATTGCGATCCGGGCGCGCGAGCAGTAGGGCTTGTTGTTTCTGCTTTCCACCCGCTACAGGAACTACAGTCCGCTATTTTGCCGTTTTCTGCCCGAAAAACGACCATGGGGGTTAAATAAGACCCCGTAGTTTCGTTCAGAGAGGGAAACAGCCCGTTTTTCCCAAAATAGAGTTCTCTAGTTCCCTTAAGATAAGCCTAAGTGGAATTTGGCAGTTAACTGAATCCCAACTCTATCAAATCTACCAAATTTAAATAGATTGCTAGGTTTAGCCTCTCCTCTTTTTGCCTATACTGGCTAGTAGAAGCGAAGGGAAAGGGGCTTTTCCTCATGGTAAAAAGAACGGATCGTCATTCATTCAAGCACTTATTATTCGTGGCTTTTGCACTTATTGTTATGATAACTAGTTGGGAATCCAATCGTACGAATGCGGCGGTTATTTCGCCTACCATACCGGAAGAGTCTATTCGCCTGCGTATTCTAGCAAACTCGGATTCGGCGCAGGATCAAGCACTGAAACGTGAAATTCGCGATGTAATTATTGAACGTATGCAAGGTTGGGTTGTTGGCCCGCATTCCTTGGATGAAGCAAGAGCGGTAGTATTGGCTCATTTACCGGAGTTTGACGCGCTTGTCGGACAAATGATTGAAGCTCGTGGCTACAGTTACACACATACGGTTGAACTTGGTAAAGTCCCTTTTCCTACGAAAATGTACGGGAATGAAGTTTACCCTGCAGGTGACTATGAGGCGCTGCGTGTCACGATTGGCAGTGGAGAAGGCCAGAATTGGTGGTGCGTGCTATTCCCGCCGCTTTGCTTTGTAGATTCTGTTTCAGGTGAAGCGGTGGCAACTGCCGCTGTAGTAGCGAAAACAGAAGGACAAGACAAATTGAAAACTTCGTCTACACCTGCACCTGCGGCAAAAGACAGTAAAGCAGCCCAGCCAACGGTCAAGCAGAAAGCAAGTACGGATGCGCAAACGCAACCTGTCATTGCTGATGCGACTGAGGACTCACAGCCTAAAGTGAAGTTTTTCTTCTGGGAAATGACCAAAAAAATCGTTTCATGGTTTAGTTAACTTGATTTCATTTTTGGAAGTAAGGATGATAGATCGTGACAAAGTACTGGAAAGTAGACCCGGATAGGGTTGGTAACAGGGGTCAAGAATTATCGGATGCCGCAGCGCTTTTGCGGGACGGGGTTACCGTAGCTTTCCCTACGGAAACGGTATACGGACTTGGTGCTGATGCTACGAATACCACAGCGGTAGAGCGTATTTTCTCAGCCAAAGGACGGCCGTCCGATAATCCGTTGATCGTCCACATTGCGGATGCGGGGCAGCTCTCAGATCTCATTGAGCCTGATAGTGTCACGCCTGACCATCATAGGCTTATGGAGGCATTCTGGCCTGGGCCTCTTACTATCGTGCTGCCTGTGAAAACAGGCGGCATTTCGCCGTTGGTGACTGCCGGTCTTACGACGGTAGGCATTCGTATACCTGATCATCCTGTGGCCCTGGAGCTGCTTCGAAAAGCAGCGCTTCCTATAGCAGCCCCTAGCGCCAATAGTTCTGGCAGACCGAGTCCAACGCTGGCGTCACATGTGCGAGAAGATCTGGACGGCCGGATCGGTGGTATTGTGGATGGCGGCGGGACGGGGGTCGGTGTTGAGTCGACAGTGATTCAGCTTGTTAATGGTGAGCTGTATATTTTGCGTCCAGGCGGCATTACAGCAGAGCAACTGCAGTCCGCACTGCCGGCTATTCGAATTCATGAGCCTGAGCGGGAAGATGTGCAGGTCTCAGAAACGCCCCGTGCTCCGGGAATGAAGTATACGCATTATGCGCCAAAGGGATACATGCATATTGTATATGGAGACAATGCTGAAGCAGTGGCTGATTGGATTCAGCGCGACATTCAAGCCGCTAGGGAGCGAGGGCAATCGACGGGAATCCTTACTTTTGAGGAAAGGGCTTCTCTATTTGAAGCTGATTTGGTAATTGCCTGCGGCTCGTTAGCGGAACCGGAAAAGATCGCACAGGGGCTTTACGCTGCATTAAGGCAATTTGATCAGCAAGGGATTCAGTATATTGCTGCAGAAGGCTGCCCGGAAACAGGGATTGGTCAGGCAATTATGAACCGTCTGCGCAAGGCAGCCGGTCACCGGCTTGTACGTGTTTAGCTAGCATGATTCCCAGTTTGTCCGCATATCTTGGTTAAGAAAGCGGACAAGGGGGACAGCACTTATGCTCGTAACTGGCGTTGAATTTGGGCAGATCATCACCATATTCATCATGGCGATAGCCTTGGGTCTGGATGCTTTTTCCTTAGGAATTGGCATCGGCATGAAGGGGATTCGCTTGTTGGATATTTTTAAAATTAGCATGGTGATCGGTATTTTTCATATCATTATGCCGTTAATGGGCATATTTATGGGACAATATGTTTCGCTTCTGCTTGGCAATGTGGCCACTGCAGCCGGCGGATGTTTGCTCATTCTCTTGGGCTCCCATATGGTGTATAGTTCAATCCGTGGAGAGGAAGCAACCTCTTTTGATCATAGATCTATATGGGGGCTTACGATTTTTGCGCTTAGTGTAAGTATAGATTCGTTCTCAGTAGGTGTATCCTTAGGCATGTTTGCGACGGATATCCTGTTAACCGTGCTTGTATTTGGTTTGTTCGGCGCGCTGCTCTCTGTAGCTGGTTTATTGGTTGGCAGACGGGTGAACGGCTGGGTTGGCGAGTATGGCGAAGCGTTTGGCGGGCTAATTCTGCTCGCGTTTGGGATCAAGTTTTTGCTATGATACAATAGAGGCGGAGCAGGCTCTGCTTATGTTTATGAAGAAAGTTTTGCTAACGCAAAACTCAGCCTACGCTTACGAAGAAAGTTTTGCTACGCAAAACTCTGAGGAGGATCTCATGTTGCGAATTCTATTTGTCTGTACAGGAAATACGTGCCGCAGTCCATTAGCAGAAGGTTTGCTGCGTATCAGGGTGCACCAAGAAGGACTTGCGGCAGAAGTTCGTTCAGCTGGCGTATCCGCGATGACGGGCACTCCGATCTCCCGAAATAGTGCAACGCTGCTGCAAGAGGCAGGGTTCAAAGAGCCTATTCGCTCATTAGCGATTCAGGAGTCTGAAGTGAAGTGGGCGGATCTTATTTTGACGATGACGATGGGACATAAACGTTCGGTTATCCAGCGGTATCCGGACGCGATTGATAAGATTTTTACGCTCAAAGAATATGTAGAGGACGATCAGCGTATCCTTCAAGCGATTGAGGAAAGAGAAAAGCTGGTGACGGAACTTCAGCTGAAGCAGGCTCTTTCACAAACGGTAACAGTTGAAGAGCGAAATCGTATTTATTTGTTGGAAGATGCCATTCCGGATTACGATATTTCCGACCCGTTCGGCGGCCCATTGGAGGTTTACCGGCAAACAGCGAATGAAATCAGCGGTAGTTTAGATAAATTGGTTAAAAAGCTTCGCGAGCGAAAAGAGGATCCGCAGTCTGGGAAATGATTTGCGAAAGACATCTTTACACCTCGTGCATAATGCGATAAGATGGATTTATCAAGCAAGACTCAATGTAACTGGCGACGAGTGGGAGTAACCACAATGGAGCATTGAGCTATACGGCCGGTCGCCTGGGCAAAAGAGCAACGCGCTATTCTTAGCGTGTCAGCTCTTTTTTTCGTTTTCTGGTGGACTTTGGGATATAATAGAAGGGTCGAATTCGAACAAGCAAAGGAGCGTTCTATCCATGAAAATTGCGTTAGGTGCGGATCATGCAGGCTATCGTTTGAAAGATGTTATTATTCCTTTTATTGAATCCTTGGGCCATCAGGTCATAGATTATGGATGCAGTTGTGCAGATTCCGTCGATTACCCGGATTATGCACTGAAGGTTTGTGAAGATGTGGTTTCCGGGGAAGCAGACAAAGGGATTCTGATCTGTGGAACAGGCATCGGGATGTCGATCGCTGCGAATAAGGTTCCAGGCATCCGTTGCGCGCTGGTTCACGATCTATTTTCTGCTAAAGCCACACGGGAGCACAATGATACGAATGTGCTTGCTTTAGGTGAGCGTGTCATTGGGCCGGGTGTTGCCGAGGAAATCGTGAAAATTTGGCTGGAAACAGAGTTTTCGCAAGGTGTGCGTCACCAGAACCGCATTAACAAGTTGCAAAGCATCGAAGATCGCTTCGCGATACATCCTTAAGGGTGACCACCATGACAAATTCCATACTTCACACGATTGCAGAAGATTTGGAAACAAATCTTCGCGAGTTGGTAAAGGTGGGCAATCTACGACCAGGTCACATTCTGGTCATTGGTACAAGCACGAGTGAAATACTCGGTCATCGGATTGGGACTTCGGGGACGTTGGATGCAGCGCGGCCGATTTTTGAAACGGCGCAGCGCATCAGCCGCGAGTTCGGTTTGCACTTGGCTTTTCAGTGCTGCGAACATTTGAACCGCGCGCTTGTCATTGAGGAAGATCTTTTCGCGATCTCCCCTCAGCTTGAGCCAGTGTCGGTTATTCCTGTGCCAAAAGCCGGCGGTTCAATGGCCTCATACGCGTACCGCCACTTCGCAAAGCCCGTAGTCGTCGAGACGATTCAAGCGCATGCCGGGATCGATATTGGCAGTACGCTGATCGGGATGCATTTGCGGCGGGTTGCTGTGCCTGCACGGCCGCCCGTACGGAATATGGGTCATGCTTATGTGACCATGGCCTTTACACGGCCTAAACTGATTGGCGGGACGAGAGCAGTCTACACACCTGAGGCTGCCGAGCAGCTCTATCAGCAAGCCGCGCCAGATGCGGATTGCTAGGTTAACTTATAGATATAAATTATCCTTTAGGAGGAATTCCATATGACAAACTTTCTAAGTAAGCAAGATCCAAAAATCGTAGAAGCTATGAATCTAGAACTTGGTCGTCAACGCGACAAAATTGAGCTTATCGCTTCTGAAAACATCGTCAGCCAAGCCGTGCTTGAAGCGATGGGTACAGTACTGACTAACAAATACGCAGAAGGTTACCCAGGCAAAAGATACTACGGCGGCTGCGAATACGTAGACATCGTCGAAGATATCGCTCGCGATCGCGCGAAAGAGCTTTTCGGAGCTGAACATGCGAACGTTCAACCGCACTCTGGTGCACAAGCGAATATGGCTGTTTACTTGGCAGCTCTTAACCCTGGTGACACCGTTCTGGGTATGAACCTGGCACACGGCGGTCACTTAACACACGGCAGCCCTGTTAATGCTTCCGGTATTCTTTACAACTTCGTTGCTTACGGTGTAAGTGAAAAAGACTTCCGCATCGACTACGACGATGTTCGTAAAGCGGCTTTCAAACATAAGCCTCGCATGTTAGTTGCTGGCGCAAGTGCTTACCCGCGCACGATTGATTTCGAAGCACTAGCTTCCATCGCTAATGATGTAGGCGCATTGTTCTTCGTTGATATGGCGCATATCGCTGGTCTAGTTGCTGCTGGCTTGCACCCGAACCCAGTGCCGCATGCACATTTCGTTACAACTACAACGCACAAAACGCTTCGCGGTCCTCGCGGCGGTATGATTCTTACGCGCAAAGCTTGGGCAGCTGCTATTGATAAAGCTGTATTCCCTGGTTCCCAAGGCGGTCCTTTGATGCATACGATTGCTGCCAAAGCCGTTTCCTTCGGTGAAGCTCTGCAACCGGAATTCAAAACTTACGGTCAAAACGTCATCAACAACGCGCAAGCATTGGCGACTGCATTGACAGCTGAAGGCATCAACCTCGTTTCCGGCGGTACAGACAACCACTTGATGCTGGTTGATCTACGCAACCTGAACATCACAGGTAAAGATGCGGAGCACGTTCTTGACGAGATCGGTATCACAGCGAACAAAAACGCGATTCCTTTCGACCCAACAAGCCCGTTCATCACTAGCGGTATCCGCTTAGGTACGCCAGCTGTTACGTCCCGCGGTATGAATGAAGAAGCTATGCAAACTATCGCGAAAGTGATTGCACTTACATTGAAAAGCCCGAAAGATGAGGCTGTTCTTGAGAAAGCTCGCGGCATGGTGAAAGATTTGACGGCGCAATATCCGTTGTACCCAGGTTTAACTTACTAATCAATACGAAGGGGCTGCCTCAAAGGGTCGTTAATGACCTTTTGAAGCAGCCCTTTTTTTGTGGACTCAGCACAACTGCAGAAAGTACATTAAAATCAGCATTCTCCATGCAATTTCAATCAATACCTGCATTTTATACAGGTAAATTAACTAGAAATCGCCAAAATAGCTCAGTTCACCGATATTACCTGTACTTTTTACATCAAAGTTAGCTAATTAGCACTTATGCAATCAAATTACCTGTACTTTTTGCAGCTCTGCTTCCTTCAGGCTCGGCAGAATGGACGCCATCAAGCCAATTCCAGCGACACCGGTCAGCAGAATGAACAGCGCCATGGCCCCGGATGGCAGAAAACCGCCGATGATCATGTTCAGTCCGCTAAGCATAATGGCAACGCGGTTCGACATGCTGCTGAGCGCCATATAGGAGCTGCGGGCATGGTCGGGGACAAGCTGTACAAGCAGCGCTTGTTTTAAAGGCACATAGGTCAGCTCACCAATGGTGGCAATGAGCATTAGCAGCATAAGCATGATCGGTTGGCTGCCGAATACAAGATATGTATAGCCGGCTACGTTTAGAAACATGGCGAACAGCATCATCCTGGTGTCGGAATTTCCTTTGAGCAGTCGCCCAACAAAAAGGGAGAGCAGCACGACGGCCAGTGTATTCTCTGTGCGTAGAACGCCGACGAGAGGCAGACCGTCGATGGTTGCGGACATACTGGGAAACCAAGGCGTGTGATGGATATCTTGAGCGAGCCGGATGCCGATATATCCGTTTAAATTCATTTCTACGGACACGATGAGTACACTTGAGATGAGATAGATGAGGAATCTACGGTCGCTCAGCACCTCTTTATACCGATGATACATCGAGATACGTTTAGGACTTGTAGGTTGCGTTTTTTCCTCCATGCTATTTACCTCGGCTGGCATCGTTTCTGCCATGAAAAAAGCTGTCACCAATAGCGCAACAAGTGACATTCCGCTAGCAACGAACAAAAGCTCAAAGAGATAGTCGCTAAAGAAGAAACCGCCAATCATCCCCGCAACGGAAATAGCCAGGTTGTTGGACCAATAATTTATCCGATAGATGGCTTTACGGGTATCAGGTCCTGATACATCAATCAGCATGGCCTCTACAGCAGGTTTGCTAAGGCCCCAAGAGGCGGTACTGATCACTGTCATGATAAGCGTGAGTGTTGCGGAATGCCAGACCGGCGAATTAGCAAAGGTCATGATCGTATAAGCCAGAAGGGCAACGCCTTCCCCAATTAGCATCATTTTTTTGCGGCCGACCCGGTCTGCGTAATGACCGCCGATTGTGGCGCTGATTAGAGCCACGGCAATGGAGATTGTCGTCGCTGTGCCGGCGATTGTTGTGCCGAGTGTGCGTGCAAAATAAATCGACATAAATGGTATAACCATATTGCTGAGGATGTTGGTCAGAAAGCTTAGAGCAATGCGCAATCGCACATTAGGATGGAATTGAAAGAATGTCATGTGCCATCACCTGTTTCCTAGTATCGTCAATTTGTGTTCCCCCATCATAACAAATGACCATGAGTTAAAAAGTGTACAGAGCACTGGAAAACTTTCACCTTTTATCCCTCCTGCAGGCTGTTGACGAAATGGCAGGGCGCAACTATACTCTTTGGTAATTCGTGTAAAAGGAGGGGACTTTCATGCAGCTTGCCTTACAATATGCGCAGTTGAAAACATCAATAACGCGTGTTTTACAGATCCCCCACACGTATATGGACGTGCCTGTCTCCGTTGAAGAAATTGCCGGTTACTTGTATTGTACGGAGCGCAATGTAAAAATTTTGATCCGCAAAATGAGCGAAATGGGTTGGATTGTCTGGACGCCGGGACGAGGTCGTGGACACCGCTCGATGATTCGATTTCTGGTCGCAGCGGAAGATGTGCTGATGGCGGAAGCGAAGATTCATGTTGAACAAGGAAATTTGAACCATGCGATGAGTTTGTTTCAAATGGATGGATTGGACGGGAGTGTCATGGATCGGTTCCTGGCCTGGCTCGGCAGTTATTTCGGATACAGAGGCAATTGTGATTCCGGAAATCCTGAAACGCTGAGGCTGCCGATGCAGATTCGTGTGCTGACGCTTGATCCTGTCGACGTGCTGTTCTCGCGGGATCTGCATTTCGTGAAGCAGGCCTTTGATACGCTGCTCTATTTCAATCCGCTTTGCGGCAGCCTGGAGCCTGGCTTGGCTCATGAGTGGGAATGCAATGGGGATGCGACTGTATGGACTTTCTACTTGCGGAAAAGGGTGAGATTCCATCATGGCCGGGAGCTGACGGCGGACGATGTTGTGTTTTCATTCAATCGGTTGCGCACGCTGGGCACAGAGGATTCGCCGAATCGTTGGCTGCTGAAATCCGTTCAGGATATTCGCGCTGTCGACAGGCTGACGATTCGCATGGAGCTTGCTGCGCCGAATTATATGCTGCCGCATTATGTTAGTTCCTACCAGGCAGCGATTGTCCCTGCTGATGTTTACAGTGCAACTAAGGTAGCGGATGCCAGCATGCTTCCCGTTGGAACGGGTCCTTTCCGGATTACGAGGCATGATGCGGGTGGTGTGACGTTAGAAGCCTTCGAGGAGTACTACAAGGAAGGCGCCCATTTGGATCGCATCGAGCTGCTCTATGTACCTGATAACGTTAGCGATCGAAGATGGCAGCAGTTGAACTTCCAAATGGGGAAGCTTAACCATTATAAACAGCCTGCCCCTGCACACTGGTGTAAAAAAGAAGTGATGATGCTCGGGTCTAGCACGGTTGTGTTTAATCTTCGCAAAAATGGGCCACAGCAAGCCCTTGAATTCCGTCAAGCTATACAGCTTATTCTGAATCGCTGTGGGTTAATTAAGGAATTAGGCCTTTATCATGCAAGGCCAGCTGCCGATTTCTTGCCATCGGATTCGCCGGGGAAAGGACCTGAGGATCACCAGCCGGAGCGGGCGAGGGAGCTGCTTAGAGAATGCGGTTATGGTGGCGAACCCATTACCATGACATTTACGCTCAAGAATCAGCCTCAAGCCGAATGGATTCATGCTCGCTGTCAGGAAGTGGGTATTCCCGTTATCCTGAAGTTATATACTTTTGAACAAATGACAAAGGTGCCGCTGCTGTTAGAGGCCGATGTTATCATAGGCGGAGTTGTTGCGGATGATGATGAGGCACGCTGCTTGATTGAGATGTATAAAGTGGGTAATTTAGCGGTTCGAGTCTGTGCAACGGATGAGCAGCGACGAATATTTGATGAGACTATTGCGGCTATCGAAAATGAGCCCGACAGACAGGTGCGGCTGCAACGAATCCGTGGGATGCAAGATTTAGTGTCGGAAAATTACGCCGTCTTATTCCTTTTGCATACGACGCAGCAATTGGTTTACAGTCCTCATTTACAAGGCATAACATTCAATACGCTGGGGTGGTTTGACTTCAAAAACATTTGGTACCACCCGGGGCCGGTGGAAGAATAAATGAGATAGGATGCAAAGCCGCTTGGGAGATGCTCTCAGGCGTTTTTTTGCGTAAATAAGGATATTCATGGTAGGTTTGGTTTTTCGGAGGATAAGTTGGATAACATATGATATAATGAACGAGGTTTGTCGTACCTTGACGCTAAAATGGGTAAAATACATATAACATTGTGGTTTTTTAGGAGGAAATTATGGGGAAGTTATTTATTTGTGATCATCCGTTAATTCAGCATAAGCTGACCTTTATTCGGGATGAGAATACGAAAACAAAAGATTTTCGGGAGCTCGTAGACGAAGTAGCGACTTTGATGGCTTACGAGATCACGAGAGATATTCCACTTGAGCATGTACAGGTGAAAACGCCTGTAACAACGGCAGATTGCCGCATTATTTCCGGCAGAATGCTGGGACTTATTCCTATTTTGCGCGCAGGATTAGGAATGGTTGACGGTGTGCTTAAACTGATCCCGGCTGCAAAAGTAGGACATGTTGGTTTATACCGTGATCCCGACACGCTGCAGCCTGTCGAATATTATGTGAAGCTGCCGACGGATGTCTTAGAGCGGGAGCTCATTGTGATCGACCCGATGCTCGCAACAGGCGGTTCAGCAAATGCAGCGATTGAAGTATTGAAACGCAGAGGCTGTACACAAATGAAGCTGATGTGTTTAATTGCTGCACCGGAAGGAATTAAAGCGGTTCAACAAGAGCATCCGGATGTTGATATTTACGTGGCGGCCGTGGATGACTACTTGAACGATCATGGCTATATCGTACCTGGCTTGGGAGATGCGGGAGATCGTCTGTTCGGCACGAAATAATAGACTTATGACGATGGGGGAGAAGAACCAATGAAACGTTTGAAAGTCATTACGATCTTCGGTACTAGACCTGAAGCGATTAAAATGGCTCCGCTGATTAAGGAGCTGGAGAAGCATCCAGAACATATCGAATCTCTCGTTTGCGTAACGGCTCAGCATCGCCAGATGTTGGATCAGGTGCTTGATATTTTCAAAATCACACCGGATTATGACCTTAACGTTATGAAGGATCGCCAGACGCTGAATGAAATTACCATGCGCGTGCTGCAAGGCTTGGAGCCGGTCTTCCAAGAGGCGAAGCCGGATCTGATTCTCGTGCACGGCGATACGCTGACAACCTTCCTTGCGAGCTATGCGGCATTTATGCAGCAAATCCAGGTTGGACATGTCGAAGCGGGTCTTCGCACGTGGAACAAAATGTCGCCATATCCGGAAGAAATGAACCGTCAGTTGACGGGCGTTTTGGCGGATCTGCATTTTGCACCAACTCAGCAATCGGCTGATAATCTGCGCAAAGAGAATAAATCGGAATCTCAAATCTATGTAACAGGGAATACCGTTACGGATGTCTTTCAATATACCGTACAGGAATCCTTCGAACACCCAGTTTTGGAGTGGGCGGCAGGCCGCAGGCTGATCTTGATGACAGCCCATCGCCGGGAAGCGCAAGGTGAACCGCACCGCCAAATTTTCCGTGCTGTGAAGCGTATCGCTGATGAGTTTGAAGATATCGCGATCGTATATCCAGTGCATCCGAGTCCGGCTGTCAAAGAGCCAGCGCACGAAATTCTAGGCAACCACCCGCGCATTAAGCTGGTAGAACCATTTGATGCCAGTGAGTTCCATAACTTCTATCCGAAGACACATATGATTCTGACAGACTCCGGCGGCCTTCAGGAAGAAGCGCCATCCTTTGGAGTGCCGGTACTTGTGCTCCGTGATACGACAGAGCGTCCGGAAGGTATCCAAGCGGGCACATTGGAGCTGGTTGGAACAGACGAGGAGAAGGTCTATGAGCGTGCTCGCGCGCTGCTGACAGATCCAGTTTTATACAACAAAATGAGCCAAGCAGCCAACCCTTACGGGGATGGCAAAGCATCCCAAAGAATCGTTCAAGCGATTCTACATCACTTTGGCAAGGTTTCGGAGCGTCCTGAAACATTCTAACCGTGACAAAATCATGACAAACGCTACAGCGTACAGTTCGACTGTTTGGTTTGGAAACTCGCAAACCTTAGAGCCGCAAGGCTCTAAGGGCTTTCGGGCTGCGAGGACTGTTAAGTTTCGTCAATTGACAAACCTCGCACTGCTTCGATACAATAAATGAGGATTCGTAGCACTATGTCTACGAAACAGGTTTTCCACAGCGGAAAGCCTTCAGGAGGGATGCGATGAAACGGCAAAATCCCAATGATAATCCGTGGCGGGCAGTAGCGTTAACTAGTGCGATCGGCATTGACCTTGTAGTTTGTTTAGGAGCCGGATACTTGTTCGGCGATTGGCTAACACGCGTACTAGGGGGACAATTCTGGTTGTTAGGCGGATTTTTGCTAGGGCTTGTAACCGGAATCATTAGCATTTACTTCATGATAAAGCGGTACGGAGGGCTATGATGGATGAATTTTCAGCCACTCTGAAAACGGTTCAAAATGTGTTTCTTTTCTTTTTATCCTTTTGTTTGGCTGCATGGGCGCTTCTTGTCGATTACCGGGTTTACTTTGCCGGCATTATGCTTGGATCTATGGCGAGCATGATCAATGCAAGGTTTCTGGCCTGGAAAATTAACAAGTTGGCAGCAGCTGCGATAGAGCAGAAAGGGCGCAAGGTGACCCTAGGTTTTCTGACAAGAGCAGCAATTGCTGGCTTCGCAGGTTTGGTTGCCGTTCGGTATCCGGAACATGTCGCTTTAACCACGACGATTGTTGGATACTTTTTTGCTCAATTGGCAACACTCGTACTGGGTATTCTTTCTATTAGGAAGTCTAAGAAGTAATTCCATTCGATGAAAGGGGTGAAAATGGGAAATATGGAACATAAGGTACCAGAATTTGAGTGGTTAGGTATTCACTTCGACGCATCAGCTCTTATGATGATCGGAATTACCACCATTATCGTGCTTATTCTTGCAATCGCAGGGGCTAGCCGTGCATCCGTAACGAATCCTTCAAAAATTCAAAACTTCATGGAATGGACGATTGAGTTTGTAGAAGGCATCATTGGAAGTACGATCGGTTCTAAGCATGGCAAAGGTTTTATCGCGCTTGGTCTTACGCTCATTATGTACATCTTTATCGGCAACATGCTCGGCCTTCCTTTTTCGATCGTGACGGAAGATCATGTGTCGTGGTGGAAATCACCGACGGCTGATATCGCTGTAACAGGAGCACTGACGGTTATCGTTATCGTACTAAGTCACTACTTAGGCATAACACGTAACACGAAGCATTACTTCGCGCATTACTTTGAGTACAAAGGGGCAATGTTGATCCTTCATTTGATTGAAGTTGTATCAAAGCCGCTTACGCTCGCTTTCCGTCTTTACGGTAACATTTATGCAGGTGAAATTATGATATCTGTCATCATCGGAGCTGGTTGGTTTGGAATTGCGCCTCTCTTCGTATGGCAGGGCTTCAGTGTGTTCGTAGGTGCTATTCAAGCCTTCGTATTTACAATGCTGACAATGGTTTACATCTCACAAACGTTAATCCATGAAGAACATTAAGAGTAAGACTTACCTCGGGTAGTCTCGAGTCACTTATACACAAAACAAACCTAAGAGTTTAAGGGAGGATTTTATCAATGGGAGCAATAGCATTAGTAGCAGCAGGTATCGTATTCGGTTTAGGAGCACTAGGTGCAGGTATTGGTAACGGTTTGATCGTAGGTCGCGCTTTGGAAGGTATTTCCCGTCAACCAGAACTACGTGGTACGCTTCAAACAACTATGTTCATCGGGGTAGGTCTAGTAGAGGCAATGCCGGTCGTTGCATTGGTACTTGCGTTCATCTTTATGGGGAAAGCTTAAGAAACCGTTTGGCGGGGATGGCCGTAGTCGCCACCACGCCTTCGTTTTGCCCACGTTATCAGAAGGGAGTGACGTTACTTGCATATTGAATGGTCCACATTTTGGATTCAACTTATCGCGTTCTTAATTTTATACGTGCTACTTTCCAAGTTTGCGTTCGGCCCTTTGTTCGGCATGATGGAGAAACGCAGACAGTTAGTTAAAGATCAAATTCAAACAGCTGAAGCGAGCCGCAAGCAAGCTGATCAACTGTTAGAGGAACAAAAACAAGCACTGCAACAAATGCGTAAGGAAGCTCACGATATCATTGAGCAAGCGAAACAAACAGGTTCCAAACAAGCTGATGATATTGTTCGTGCAGCTGGAGCAGAAGCAGCTCGTCTGAAAGATGAAGCTTTGAAAGATATCGAGAACGAGAAGAACAAAGCGGTTGCCGCTCTTCGCAGCCAAGTTGGCGCGATGTCTGTTCTGATTGCCTCCAAAATTATTGAAAAGCAAATCGACGAAAAGTCACAAGAGCAATTGGTTGAGCATTACCTCAAAGAGGTAGGAGGCAACGTATGAGTGACATCGTCGTAGCGAAGCGTTATGCCAGAGCTCTTTTTGAAGTAGCCAATGATAAGGGGATTATTTCCCAAGTCGAAGAAGAGCTGAAATCTGTAGCTAGTGCGATTAGGGACAATGCAGACTTGCAGAAGTTCCTGAACCATCCGAACATCGGGAACACCGTCAAAACGGACCTGCTGAAGCAGATTTTTGAAGGCAAAGTTTCCGAACCGGTGTGGAACACGCTGCTGGTCTTAATTGATAAAGGAAGACAAGCAATTTTTTCCGTTCTTGTGAGCGATTATGTGAAGATTGCGAATGAAGCGCTTGGACAAGCGAGTGCAACGATTTATTCCGCTTTTACGCTGACAGAAGCTCAACAAGCGGAAATTGCATCACATTTCAGCAAAGTTACGGGAAAAACAATCCGTGTTGCGACTGTTGTTGAGCCTAAGCTGCTCGGCGGCATCCAAGTGCGCATTGGTGACCGTTTATATGATGGAAGTTTGGCAGGCAAGCTAGACCGCCTATCCAAAGCTTTGGTTTAATAACAAGCACTGTAAGAATAGGGGTGACGTTCGTTGAGTATCAAACCTGAAGAAATCAGCTCATTGATTAAACAACAGATTGAAAACTATAAATCCGATATGCAAGTGGTTGATGTTGGTACAGTCATTCAAGTAGGGGACGGTATCGCTCGTGCTCATGGTTTGGAAAACGTAATGGCAGGCGAACTGCTTGAGTTTTCAAATGGCGTTCTGGGCTACGCGTTTAACCTTGAAGAAAGCAACGTAGGTATCGTTATTCTCGGACCTTACAAAGATATCCGTGAAGGCGATCCAGTAAAACGTACAGGTCGTATTATGGAGGTTCCTGTAGGGGAAGCTTTGCTCGGCCGTGTCGTTAACTCCTTGGGTCAACCAGTCGATGGTCAAGGACCTATTGCTACAACTGAATTCCGCCCTGTTGAGAACATGGCTCCAGGCGTTATGGCTCGTAAATCCGTTCATGAGCCAATGCAAACAGGTATCAAAGCGATTGACGCGATGGTTCCAATCGGTCGTGGTCAACGTGAGTTGATCATTGGTGACCGTCAAACAGGTAAAACAGCGATTGCGATCGACGCAATCCTGAACCAAAAAGGCAACGGCGTTAAATGTATCTACGTTGCTATCGGTCAAAAACAATCCACAGTCGTAGGCGTTGTTGAAAAACTTCGTGCTGCTGGCGCTTTGGAATACACAATCGTTGTAACAGCATCTGCTTCCGAGCCTTCACCAATGCTTTGGTTGGCTCCATACTCAGGCTGCGCAATGGGTGAGTACTTCATGTACAAAGGCGAGCACGTATTGATCGTATACGATGACTTGTCCAAACAAGCGGCTGCATACCGTGAGTTGTCCCTCTTGCTACGTCGTCCACCAGGTCGCGAAGCATACCCAGGTGACGTATTCTACTTGCACTCCCGTTTGCTGGAGCGCGCTGCGAAATTGAACGATGATCTTGGTGGCGGTTCGATTACGGCACTTCCATTCATCGAGACACAAGCGGGCGATATCTCCGCATACATTCCTACGAACGTAATTTCCATTACGGACGGTCAAATCTTCCTTGAGTCCGACCTGTTCTACTCCGGTCAGCGTCCAGCGGTTAACGTTGGTAACTCTGTATCCCGTGTAGGGGGTTCCGCTCAAACGAAGGCAATGAAAAAAGTTGCCGGTACACTGCGTGTAGACTTGGCGCAATACCGTGAGCTTGCTGCCTTCGCAGCGTTCGGTTCCGACCTTGACAGAGCGACGAAAGCTCGTCTGGATCGTGGGGTTCGTACACTTGAAATCTTGAAGCAAGGCGTGCATCAGCCGCTTTCGCTTGCAAAACAAGTTTGCTCGCTGTACACCGTTGTTAAAGGTCACTTGGATGACATTCCAGTACAAGACGTAACTCGTTTCGAGCAGCAGTTCTTGGCTTACCTGGAATCCAACCGTCCGGAAATCTTGAACAGCATTAATGATACGAAAGACATTACTGCGGATAACGACAAAGCGTTGGTTGATTCCATCAACACGTTCAAAAAGAGCTTCGCAGTTTCTGAATAAAATTTGAATACCTGCGCTTTTCTTCGTGAAAAGCCAGGTACTCCGTTTATGCCTGAGATTAGGTGCATGCTGCCTGAGATCAGGCCTTCGAATGAAGGCTTTCCAAAGCCTCAAAAGAGAGGTGACAGGTATGGCAAAAGGAATGCGCGAGATTAAGCGCCAAATCAAATCGACACAAAACACGAAGCAAATTACGCGTGCGATGGAGATGGTTGCAGCTGCGAACTTGCGTCGAGCTCAGCAAGCTGCGGAAGCGGCTCGTCCTTATTCGGATAAGCTGAAAGAAGTAGTAGCTAGCATCGCTGCGGGCTCCAAAGGTGTGAAACATCCAATGCTGCAAACGCGCGAAGTGAAGAAAACCGCGTACTTGGTTATCACTTCGGATCGTGGTTTGGCTGGAGGTTACAACGCGAACGTATTGCGGAAAGCGATGACGGAGATTCGCGAAAGACATCAATCCCCGTCGGAATATGCTGTTTTCGTAATCGGACGTAAAGGTAGCAACTTCTTCAAGAAACGTAATGTTGAGATCGTTCAAGAAGTTACAGGACTTCCGGATTCTCCGAAGTTCTCGGATATTAAATCGATTGCGGCTTCTGCTGTTTCCAATTTTGAGAAGGGCGCGTACGACCAATTGTTCTTGGTGTACAACAAATTCCAAAATGCAATCAGTCAGATACCAACGATGGTTCGCTTGCTTCCTATGGAGGAAGTAAAAGGCGCGTCAACGGCTAGCTACGAGTATGAGCCGTCTGCGGAAGGCGTTCTAGAAGTGCTGCTGCCTAAATATGCGGAAACAATTATTTACAGCGCAGTATTGGAAGGTAAAGCAAGTGAGTTCGGCGCGAGAATGACGGCGATGAACTCCGCAACGAAAAATGCAACGAAGATGATCAGCAGCTACACATTAGCATACAACCGTGCACGTCAAGCTGCCATTACGCAAGAAATTGCGGAAATCGTCAGCGGCGCGAACGCGAACGCTTAATTGATAAAACGCCTCGCTTAGAGGCGAAGCTTTTCTTAGGAGGGAAACCATGAGCAAAGGGCGCGTTGTGAATATTACAGGGCCTGTCGTCGACATTGAGTTCGGACGCGGACAACTCCCTGAAATTCTGAATGCAATCAAGATTGAAAAAACGGAAGCCGGTCAAACGGTTACGATTACGGTTGAAGCGGCGGTTCACCTCGGTGACAACCTCGTTCGTTGCGTAGCGATGTCTTCCACGGACGGACTTGTACGTGGCGCTGAAGCTACAGACACAGGAGTTCCAATCACAGTACCTGTAGGTGCTGCAACACTAGGTCGCGTATTCAACGTAGTTGGAGATCCTATCGATGGTATCGAAAACGTTGATCGCACGTTGACTAGTCCAATTCATAAAGAAGCTCCTGCATTCGAGAACTTGTCCACGAAATCGGAAGTTCTTGAAACAGGAATTAAAGTTATTGACCTTATGGCTCCTTACGCAAAAGGTGGTAAAATCGGTCTCTTCGGTGGTGCGGGTGTAGGTAAAACCGTAACGATGCAAGAGTTGATTCACAACATTGCCCAAGAGCACGGTGGTATCTCCGTTTTCGCAGGCGTTGGTGAGCGTACTCGTGAAGGTAATGACCTTTACCACGAGATGAAAGACTCCGGCGTTATCGAGAAAACAGCGATGGTATTCGGTCAAATGAACGAGCCTCCTGGCGCGCGTCTTCGCGTAGCTTTGACAGGTTTGACAATGGCTGAGTATTTCCGTGATGTTGAAGGCAGAGACGTTCTTCTGTTCGTAGATAACATCTTCCGTTTCACACAAGCAGGTTCCGAGGTTTCGGCTTTGCTTGGACGTATGCCATCTGCGGTAGGTTACCAACCAACTTTGGCTACAGAAATGGGTCAATTGCAAGAGCGTATTACATCCACGAAAAAAGGTTCCGTAACGTCGATTCAAGCGATTTACGTTCCTGCGGATGACTATACGGATCCAGCTCCAGCTACAGCGTTCGCTCACTTAGATGCGACAACGAACTTGGAGCGTAGTATCGCAGCTGCGGGTATTTTCCCGGCGGTAGATCCACTTGCTTCCTCTTCCCGTATCTTGACGCCAGAAATTCTTGGCGAAGAGCACTATAAAGTAGCACAAGGTGTTAAACAAGTTCTTCAACGTTACAAAGAGCTTCTGGATATCATCGCGATCTTGGGTATGGATGAGTTGTCCGATGAGGATAAACTAGTCGTTACTCGTGCGCGTCGTCTCCGTCTGTTCTTGTCTCAGCCTCTTCACGTTGCTGAGCCGTTCAACGGTTTCCCAGGCTTGTATGTTCCATTGAAAGAAACTGTGCGCAGCTTCAAAGAAGTTCTTGAAGGTAAGCACGACAACCTTCCTGAAGTAGCGTTCCACAACGTAGGTACGATTGAGGACGCAATCGAGAAAGCGAAAACGCTGTAAGGTTACCTTTGGTAAACTTCGCGTTAGCTGAGGAAGGAGAATCCAAGTGAGTACATTCCTACTTGAAATTGTTACTCCTGAGCGCAAAGTGTACACTGAACAAGTGAACATGTTAGTCGCAAAGGGTGTCGAAGGGGAGCTTGGAATTCTGCCGAACCACATTCCACTCGTGACTCCATTGAAAATCAGCTCGATTACTGTGAAGAAGCAGGGCTCCAAAGACGAGATCATCGCAGTGAACGGCGGATTTATGGAAGTGCGCAAGGACAAAGTGGTCATACTGGCGGAAAGCGCCGAGCTGCCAGAACAAATCGATGTGGATCGTGCGAGAGCAGCGAAAGAACGTGCGGAGAAACGTCTTGCGGAATCAAAGCAAGATAACGTTGATTTCAAACGTGCGGAAGCCTCTTTGCAAAGAGCATTGAACCGGATCAGCGTGTCCGGCAAATAATAGATCAAAGAAGCGATGGGACTTAGGTTCCGTCGCTTTTTTCTTATAAACGGATTTTTCTTGAAAGTTATGGAAATTCTATTCACAAAACTATGTAAAAAAGAGGGCTTGGAATTAGTCATCGACTCCCCTGTGCTCTTTTGGTATAATATTGAAGGTGATTATTACCAATTTGAATCAATGATTTGAGAAAGTAAATAAGAATGGAGGCGGTTACATTCAGATGATGTATACAAATAACTATGTAATCGTAGCGATTTTTCTTGGGTTAGGTATTTTCCTCCCGGTGGCAGCGCTTACGATAGGCAAATGGTTAAGACCGAGCAAACCCGTTGTGGAGAAGTATACGACGTATGAGAGTGGGAACGAGCCTGTTGGTGAAGGGCAAATCCGGTTTAACATTCGATATTATTTGTTTGCTTTGATGTTTGTCATCTTTGATGTAGAGACCGTGTTCCTGTATCCTTGGGCTGTTGCTTTTAATCAGCTAGGACTTTTTGCTTTAGTAGAAATGTGCATTTTTGTAGCCTTGCTAGCCATAGGATTAATATACGCTTGGAAGAAGAAGGTGCTGCAATGGACTTCAGTCTAGAGTCGATCTCCCCAGAAGAACGCGAAGAGTTAAACCGCAACGTATTTATGACAACACTGGAGCAGGTGAAAGCTTGGGCTCGCAGTAATTCACTTTGGCCTTTAACGTTTGGTCTTGCTTGCTGTGCTATCGAAATGATGGGTACGGGCGGATCGCATTATGATTTAGACCGTTTTGGAGTCATCTTCCGTACGTCCCCTAGGCAATCCGATGTCATGATTGTGGCAGGGACAGTTACAAAGAAAATGGCTCCTTTGCTGCGCCGTCTTTATGAGCAAATGCCGGAGCCGAAATGGGTTATCGCTATGGGCTCTTGCGCGACTGCTGGCGGACCGTACGTTAAATCGTACTCCGTTGTCAAAGGTGTAGATCAGATCGTACCGGTTGATGTGTACATACCGGGTTGTCCGCCGAACCCGGCGGCACTTATCTATGGGATCAACAAGCTTCAGGAGAAGATTCGCTATGAGGCGAAGACCGGTAAGCAGGTGATTAACCGATGAGTGAGGATAAGAAGCCCGAGGAGAAGGTCGAGGTCGGGCAGACAGCCCCTACGGATGAGACCAAGGCTGAAGGAAATACAGAGCAGTCGACGCCTGCTTCTGACGCGAAACCGGCGAGCGAACCGCCCGCGGCTGAAGCGGCGGAGAAGACCGCCGAAGAGAAGGCCGCGGAGCGCGCCGCGGCGAGAGCCGCCCGCCTAGCGGCGAAGGCGGCGGCCGCTGAGCCGACGGGCGAGCCCGCGTCGGCGGCAGCACCACCATCCCCTGCAGCTGCAGGGGATGATGAGAAGGCGGCCAAAGCTCAGGCCGCCGCAGAAGCACGCGCAGCGCGAGCTAGCGCGCGCGGAGCGAAAACCGATGCGGCGGAGCCTGCCGCGCCGAAAGAGCCTTCGCCGAACCAGCCGCTGCTGGACCGGCTGGTTGCGATCTTGAAAGAAAGCGCCGGCGAAGAAGCCGTCGTCGATAGCTTCATTAACGAAAGGGACGATCACCGTCCTTACGTTGTTATTCATAGCTCCCGCTGGCCGGAGGCTGCGCTGACGCTGCGGGACCACGAAGAGCTGCGCTGCGACTACTTGCGCAATCTCTCCGGTGTGGATCAAGAGACGCATCTGGAAGTGGCGTATCATCTGCTTTCCCTCACGCACAAGCGCGAGTATTGTGTGAAAGTGAAAACAGACCGGGATCAGCCAAGCATCCCATCTGTCGCTCCGGTGTGGCCAACCGCGAATTGGAATGAGCGGGAAGTGTATGACCTGCTGGGAATTGACTTCCCTGGACATCCCAACCTGGTAAGAATCATGATGCCTGACGATTGGGTCGGCCATCCACTGCGCAAAGATTACGAACCGCTTGACCCGGAGGTGTAGCATTTGTTACGGACAGAAGAGCTCCTGCTAAACGTTGGTCCTCAGCATCCTAGTACGCATGGCGTTTTCCGCGTGATTGTGAAGCTGGATGGAGAGATCATCAAAGAAGCTATACCCGTTATGGGCTATCTACATAGAGGAACAGAGAAGCTGGCTGAGAATCTGAGCTACACGCAAATTATTCCTTATACAGACCGTATGGATTACGTCTCTGCCATGACGACGAACTATGTTCTCGTTCATGCCGTTGAGAAAATGATGGGATTGGAAGTTCCGGAACGCGCGGAATTCCTTCGTTTGATCGTGATGGAACTTCAGCGGATTGCTTCCCATATGGTGTGGTGGGGAACGTATTTGCTGGATATCGGAGCCATGAGTCCGTTCTTATTCGCTTTCCGTGATCGGGAAATTATCATTGACCTGTTCAATGAACTCTGCGGAGCTCGTTTGACTTACAACTACATGCGTGTAGGCGGGGTAAAATGGGATGCTCCAGACGGTTGGATCGATAAAGTTAAGAAATTTATCCCGTATATGTACGGCAAATTGGAAGAATATCATACCCTTGTATCCGGAAATGAGATTTTCCTCTCCAGGATTAAGGGTGTAGGTAAATATGACGCCAATACAGCCATTGCCTATGGGCTTAGCGGCGCTAACTTAAGATGTACGGGTGTTGATTGGGATATCCGCAAAACGCAGCCATACAGCCTCTACAATCGCTTTCAATTCGATGTGCCTGTACGAAGCGGCGGCGATTGTTATGATCGCTATCTAGTACGCATGGAAGAAGTAAAACAGTCCCTGCGTATTTTGGAGCAAGCAGTGGCACAGTTCCCTGAACAAGGGGAAACCATGGGCAAAGTGCCTAGGGTGATTCGTCCTCCAGAAGGAGAAGTGTATGCGGCTATCGAGTCTCCTCGTGGAGAAATCGGCTGCTATATTATTTCCCGAGGCAAGCAAGAGCCATTCCGTTTGAAATTCCGCAGACCGTCCTTCGTAAATCTACAAATATTGCCCAAACTCCTGGTCGGTGAATCGATGACCAACCTGATTACGATATTGGGCGGCATCGATATTGTCGTTGGGGAGGTGGATGCCTAATGGTAAATTTGCTGGAAGAGAGTCTAACCTGGACGAACTTCTTCGTTTTCCTTTTCTGGGGCATCGTTATGCTGCTCTTGGTTCTTGGCTTCGTTACCTACGCGATCTACTTTGAGCGGAAGGTCATTGGCTGGATGCAGCTGCGGATCGGACCAAACCGCACAGGGCCGTTTGGGCTTCTGCAGAGCGTCGCGGACGTATTCAAACTGCTCATTAAAGAAGATACCATTCCCAAAAAGGCGGAACGCGAGCTGTTCATTTTGGCGCCTATCATTACGTTCATTCCTTCGTTTACGATTATTGCGGCGATCCCTTTCTCGGATCGGATGTTTAATGCGAATTTGAATGCCGGTCTGCTTTATTACGTCGCTCTTACAGGGATCTCTACGATTGGGATTATTCTCGGGGGCTGGGCATCCAACAATAAATATGCCTTACTTGGCGGTATGCGTTCAGCAGCGCAGATGATTAGTTATGAGGTACCGCTCGTCATTTCCGTCATTGGTGTCATTATGATGACAGGCAGTTTAAATCTGCATACCATCGTTGACCATCAAGCGGGCGGCTTCTGGCATTGGAATTTCATTCCTCAAATTCTAGGTTTCATCATCTTCGCCATTGCTGGTGTATCGGAGCTTAACCGGACGCCTTTTGACTTGCCGGAAGCAGAGTCTGAGCTTGTAGCAGGTTATCACGTGGAATATAGCGGCTTCCGCTTTGCTTTTTTCATGCTATCGGAATACGTATACGTGTTTATCATTGCTTCATTAACGAGCCTGATCTTCTTAGGCGGATGGCATGCGCCGTTCCCATTCCTTGATTTTATTCCGGGGATCATCTGGTTCCTGCTGAAATTCTCCCTCGTTGTGTTCGTCTTGTTCTGGTTGCGGGCGACATTGCCTCGCGTACGGATTGATCAGCTCATGGGATTCGGCTGGAAAGTGCTGCTGCCTTTGGCGCTAGTCAATATGCTGGTAACGGCGATCATTATGACGATCTTTTAACAAAGCCTGCGCTTACGAAGTCAGTTTTGCAAAAGCAAAACTCTAAGGAGTGAACCAAATGAAGGGCATAATCAAAGGCTTAGGCGTAACGTTGAAAAGCATGACACAGAAAAAAATCACGTACGCATACCCTGAGGTCCCGATAAAAATGCCGGATCGTTTTCGCGGTATTCAACATTTTGACCCAGAGAAGTGCATCGTGTGCAATCAATGTGCGCGTATTTGCCCAACCGAGTGCATTACTTTGACGGGTAAAGCGAATCCGGACCCCGAGAAAAAGGGGAAGGTCATTGATACGTACGATATCAATTTCGAAATTTGTATTTTGTGCGATCTTTGCACAGAGGTGTGTCCGACGGAAGCGATCGTTATGACGAATAATTTCGAGCTAAGTTCCTACAGTCGCGATGATCTTTTCAAAAATTTGCAATGGTTGAATGACAATAACCAAAACATTCGCCAAGAGAATAACTCGGCCATGCCAAAAGGGGGGGCCAAGAAAGATGTTTAGCGGAATTGGTGATTTCCTCTCAAGCGGTTCAAGCTGGGCTTTCTTCATTTTCGCCCTTCTGGCCATCGGCGGAGCGATCTTTATGATTTCTTTTACCAAAGTTGTTCATATGGTCATTGCCGTTGCGCTTACGTTCATTAGCTTAGCAGGGCTATATATTATCCTTGAAGCTGAGTTTGTTGCTTTCGTACAGGTGTTGATCTATGCAGGGGCGATCTCGATCCTTATGATTTTCGGCATTATGATGACGAAGCACAGACAAGGGGAAGAGGAGGAACCAAGGCGTCCGTGGCACGAAGGTTTGGCGATAGTTGGCGCTTTGGGCTTGTTCGGGGTGTTGTTTTATGCGATTCAAAAAACGACCTTCGTCTCCCAAGGCTCTTTAGATGCCGGCAAAGACAATACATTAGAAATCGGCAAACTGTTGTATAACCAGCACGTGATTCCATTCGAAATCATGTCTGTGCTACTGACAGTCGCTTTCATTGGCGCTATTATCGTCGCGAAGAGAGAGGAGGATTAGCTATGGGCAACATTATTACTCCCTATCTCACGCTGGCTGCAATCCTGTTCTGTATCGGTCTGTATGGCGCTTTAACGAAAAAAAATGGGGTCATCGTGTTATTGTCAATTGAGTTGATGCTCAATGCGGTGAACTTAAATTTGATCGCTTTCTCCAAACTCGGGGATCATCCGGCGCTGACAGGTCAAATTTTCTCACTCTTCAATATTACGATTGCAGCCGCAGAAGCAGCTGTCGGGATAGCGATTCTTATTACGATTTACCGAAATAGAGGAACAGTAGATGTAACGGATTTGGATTCTATGAAGCGCTAGGAGGCTAACAAGGATATGGTATCGGACTATTCACAGTACGCCTGGCTCATTCCGTTGTTTCCGTTGATTGCTTTTCTAGCGCTTACGGCTATGGGACGTCAATTAAAGGACTTGGGCATTTATATCAGTATTTTTGCGATGTTCGCCTCATTTATCGTCGCTGTGCTGATATTTGTTGAACGCATCGGCGGCAAAGTTGAGGATTATACGTGGGATAAGCTGAATTGGCTGCAAGTTGGCGATTTTACCTTGAGTATGGGGTTTGAGGTCACCAATTTGAACGCCTTGATGCTGGTCATCGTCACGTTGGTCTCTCTCCTCGTTAATATTTACTCTAGAGGTTATATGAAAGGCGACGAGCGAATCCATGTGTTCTTTGGTTATATCGCTTTGTTCTCTTTCTCCATGTTAGGCCTGGTTATTTCGGAAAACATGTTAGAGCTCTACATTTTCTGGGAACTTGTAGGGGTATGTTCCTTCTTGCTTGTAGGTTTCTGGTACTTCAAGCCAGAGGCGAAGGCTGCAGCGAAAAAAGCTTTCATCGTTACCCGCATCGGGGACGTGGGCCTGTTCCTTGGCATCCTGCTGCTGTTTTGGTACATGCCGGGGCATGCGCTTGATTTTACCTCTATACATAATGCCTTCACTACGGGCAAAATTGACCCGACCATCGTCTCTTGGATTGCCGTTCTGATCTTTATCGGAGCCATGGGGAAATCAGGTCAGTTCCCGCTGCACACCTGGTTGCCTGACGCTATGGAAGGCCCGACGCCGATCAGTGCGCTGATCCACGCAGCAACAATGGTTGCCGCAGGGGTGTACTTAGTGGCGCGTACGTTTGATATTTTCCATGCTTCGCCGGATGCCTTACTGGTTGTTGCTTATGTGGGGGGCTTTACGGCCATCTTTGCGGCGACGATTGGGATCGCGCAGAACGATATCAAACGTATTCTCGCCTATTCGACGGTAAGTCAGCTTGGCTATATGATGATGGCGCTCGGCATTGGCGTGTCGTATACGTCAGGGATGTTTCATTTATTCACGCATGCTTTCTTCAAAGCCTTGCTCTTCTTGGGCGCAGGCAGCGTGATTCACGCCGTGCATACGCAGGACATCAATGAAATGGGCGGCTTATCCCGCAAAATGAAAATAACGACCTGGACATTTGCCATCGGAACCTTGGCGCTCTCGGGAATTTTCCCATTCGCAGGGTTCTGGTCAAAGGATATGATTTTGACAGAAGCCTATGAACATAACCAGCTGTTGTTTTGGGTTGGTGTGATTGCGGCTTTCTTCACCGCCTTTTATATGTCTCGCCTGTTTTTCCTGGTTTTCCTGGGTTCGCCTAGAGGGAAAGCGCACGGGCACGACGACCATGCCCACGAGCCTCATGAATCACCTTCCACGATGACGATACCGCTCATCATTTTGGCTGTACTTGCTGTGGTTGCGGGGTTTGTGAATACGCCGTTCAACGAGTGGCTGGGCCACTGGTTAACGGGTCAAGAACATGACGAGAAAGCCAATTGGATCGTAATTATTTTATCCACACTCGCAGGGTTGCTTGGTATTGGTCTAGGGTACCTGATCTACCTGAAACGCACGATTCCGCGGGATGTTATATCCGGTAAGTTGCCTTGGTTGTACACACTGCTGAACCGTAAATATTTCGTGGATGAAATCTATGACGGTCTTATCATCAAGCCACTGCGAGGTTTAGGATGGATTCTTGAACTGATTGATGTGTACATCATTGATGGTATCGTGCGTTTGGTCGCCTTTACTGTCGTCAGTCTTGGGCGTTTGGGCTCCCGCCTTCAAAATGGCCAGATGCAGACCTATGGCGTCATCATGATTCTAGGGATGCTGATCTTGGCGCTCGCCATCGCAGGAAGGAGGTTCATCCATGCCGGCTAATCTACCTATACTCAGTCTAATCGCTTTCTCACCTTTGCTCGGTGTGCTGGTCCTGCTCTTCATTCGAAGTGATCGCGGCCGTTTAATTAAAACAATCGGTATCCTCACGACATTGATTCCGCTTATTTTGGCGGCATGGTTGTATGCTGATTACAACTTTCAAGGCGATCCGCTTCAATACAAAGAACAACTCGACTGGATCAAAGTCCCACTGAACCATGAGGGGATTCAACAAATCACATCGTATTTCTTTGAATTCAAATACAGCGTTGCCGTTGATGGAATTTCATTGCCGCTTGTATTTTTAACCGCTCTTGTTTCATCCATGGCCGCTTTAGCCTCGGTGTATATCAAGAAACGCTGGAAAACGTACTTTATTTTATTCCTGCTGCTGGAAACCGGTATGTTCGGCGTCTTTATGGCTCAGGACCTGTTCTTGTTCTTCTTGTTCTTCGAAATCACACTCGTGCCGATGTTCTTCCTGATCGGAATATGGGGCTATATGAACAGAGAGCAGGCGGCGAACCGCTTCCTTCTCTACAACGGACTCGGTTCAGCGATTATGCTGATCGCGTTCCTTATCCTTGTCAGCACGGCAGGCTTCAACCAAGATCCGTCGCAGACAGAGGCTATCATTTACTACAGCGGAGATATTCATACCATTGCACATAATTTGCTGCAGGATCCCGCTGCTTATGTGAATCAAGAGGGAGCGCCGTTTTTCCTAAGCCCAGCCATGAAATGGACCGTGTTCATCATGCTGCTGGTCGCCTTCGGCATCAAGCTGCCGATCTTCCCCTTCCATACGTGGATGCTAAAAGTACATACAGAGGCTCCGCCTGCTGTTGTTATGATTCACTCCGGCATTTTGCTCAAAATGGGGGCTTACGGCCTTATCCGCTTCGGCATTCTGTTCTTTCCGGCGGAAGCGAAGCAGTGGGCCTGGATGCTAGCGCTCCTAGGCGTTATCAACATCGTGTACGGCGCCATTCTCGCGATGGTGCAAAAAGACTTCAAACTCGTGCTGGCTTACTCGAGTATCAGCCATATGGGCATCGTCCTGCTCGGTCTCGCCGCATTTAACGTGTCGGGCCTTCAGGGAGCCGTGTTCCAACTGATCTCACACGGTCTGATCTCGGCCCTGATGTTCCTGCTCGTCGGCAGCATCTACGAGCGGACGAACACGACCGAGCTCGATCGCTTAGGCGGTCTCGCTTCGTCGGTTCCCTTCATCAGCGGGATTCTGCTGATTGCGGGGATGGCCTCGCTCGGATTGCCGGGCTTATCCGGCTTCATCAGTGAGTTCCTCGCATTCCTCGGACTCTTCGAGACACACCGGGTGTACGCGATTATCGGTACACTGGGGATCATTCTCGCAGCGGTGTACGTGCTGCGCGGGGTGCTGAACATCACGTTTGGCCCTAAGCAGCCAAACCTCGTCCTGCAAGGGATACGCGACGCACGATTAATCGAGGCGGTGCCGATGATTACCTTGGTGGCGTTCATCCTCTTGCTCGGGGTATACCCAAGCGTGCTGAGCCAGCCGCTTCAGCAAACGATAGGCAGCTTGGATCAATTGATCCAAAGCGTAGCCGGGAAGATAGGAGGTTAGTCCGGTGGAACAGCTTCGACTCCAAGTCGCCGATTTAGTGCATCTGCTCCCTGAGCTTTCGCTGGTTGCCACCGCGATCATCCTATCTCTCTTGGATTTGATCCTGCCAAGCAGGTTAAGTCGTTCCGTTATTGGATGGTTGACCTTGGTCGGCCTTGTGATTTCCGGCGTGTTTGTTTTGCTTCAGTTGAACCCGGATGAGGCGATTCAGCTGCTCAATCAAAGCTATAGAGTGGATGATTTCTCCAATCTGCTGAAATTGTTCACCTTGGTAGGAACGGGTCTCGTCGTTCTGATGAGTCTAAGTTCCGTGAAGGAAGATACGATCCCGCATGTAGGTGAGTACTACTACTTCTATCTGCCTGCAGCGCTCGGCGCAATGATTATGTCATCCTCGGGCGACTTAATAACGCTGTACGTAGGGCTGGAACTGCTTAGTATTACCTCTTACTTGCTTGTGGCGATGAAGAAGAAAGATAGCAAGTCCAATGAAGGAGCCTTTAAATACTTAGTAATGGGTGGCATATCTTCTGCCATCATCTTGTATGGCATGTCCTTCCTATATGGGATGGTGGGATCGAGCAATCTTGCACAGATTGGCGCGGCGCTTCCATCGCTCATTAGTTCCTATGAGCCGCTGCTCTACGTTTCATTTTTCATGCTGCTTGCCGGTTTCGGCTTCAAAATAGCCGCTGCCCCTTTCCACAGCTGGGCACCGGATGTCTACGAAGGCGCACCGACACCTGTGACGGCTTTCTTGGCTGTCGTGTCCAAAGGTGCCGGATTCGCCATCCTTTTCCGAGTTTTCTACGTCTTGTTCGGGTTTTCTTCTTTCGAGGAATCGAAATTCCAATCCGATGTGTTCCTGGCCATTTCAGTTATGGCTGCGATCGCCATGGTGGTCGGTAATTTCATCGCCCTGAAGCAAACCAACATGAAAAGGCTATTGGCTTACTCGGGAATTGCCAATGCAGGATATTTGCTTGTACCAATTGCGACGTACTTCTCTGGTGTCCACTACGCGAATTTCTCTGAATTTATTTTCTATCTGATCGCGTACTTGTTCATGAACATCGGTGCTTTCGCGGTACTGATGATTATTGAGCAAGCAGAGGGCCATACCGAGGCCAAGGGCTTCGGAGGTCTGTATTACCGTGCTCCTTTTACAGCTGCTGCCATGGTACTGATTGTGTTGTCCTTAACTGGAATTCCGATTTCCGGCGGATTTTTCGGTAAGTTGTACATCATTTTCGGTACAATGCAAACCCATCAATACTGGCTCGGCTCCCTAATGATCGCGACGAGCGTCGTATCTTTCTACTACTACTTTGGTGTCGTTCGCCAAATGTTTATGCGCAGCGATTATGAGTCGGCTGAAGTTAAGGTGCCTGTTGCTTTGGGCATAACAGTCTGGTTATGTGCTCTTATCAGCGTAGCGCTAGGTTTGGTGCCGCATCTTGTGCTCAAATGGATTGAATCTATCTTCATGCTCACGAAGGATTTTATCTTGATGTAAATAGGAATGAGCCCTCCCCTTGCTGGGGAGGGCTTTTTGATTTTGCACCTAGAAACGGAATGTGGTAATTGCCTCCAAATCACACACAAATCCCATAATTGCATGTACAATAGACAGAAGTGGATAACCCCCCGGATTTTTTTCAAAAGTTCTGAACTTTTTGCGAAGAAAAACCGTTATATGTATCGAGAAGACGGGTAATGTGGTATAGATAGAGAAGGCATAAGACCATTACGAGATAAAGGAACTGTGATTTCATGAAATTCATTCGACACTTAGGGTTCATCGTCCTGATGATGCTTGTTGTGGAACTTACAGTGATGGTTACAAAAACAGAAGCAGCCTATCCCGTTTCGACGGATCCCATGAGGGTCAAACAGACCTATCTGGATATGATCCACATCAATGAAGCGTGGGCTGCGGCTGGAGATTCGCGTGCATCCATTGTAGTAGCTGTGGTTGACACCGGCGTTGATCTTACACATCCTGATTTGGTAGGTAATTTGGTAGAAGGCGTGAATTTGCTACAGCCCTCAAAAAAGCCAATTGATGATAATGGACATGGAACGAACGTAGCTGGCATCATTGCGGCTTCAATCAATAACGATAAAGGCATTGCAGGCATAGCTCCAATCGCTAAAATTATGCCGATCAAAGCATTGGAGTCAGATGGAACAGGCGGCGAAGCGAAGCTTGGCGAAGGCATCAAATATGCTGTGGATCATGGGGCGAAGATTGTCGTGCTCTCTCTGGGACTGAATAAGTACTCCGATTACATGGCAGGGGTAGTAAAGTATGCAGAGGATCACAATGTCCTTCTGGTGGCTGCCGTCGGCAATGAAAGCATGAGTGTGAAATACCCTGCAGCGTATCCAACGGTTCTGGCTGTAGGAGGCGTTACGGCTGATAAGCAGGCGGATCCTCGTTCGAATTTCGGGCCGGAGCTGGATCTGGTTGCACCGTGGGATGTGTATACTACAGCACTAGGCGGCGGCTATCAGTATCAAGACGGTAGCTCGATGTCCGCACCGCAGGTTGCTGGGGCAGCGGCACTTGTGTGGAGTAAATTTCCAACGATGAGCGCGTATGAAGTGAGATCTCAACTGGAGCAGACGGCGGATGATCTGGCAGAAACCGGCTGGGATGCTAAAACAGGTTATGGGCTGCTGCGTGTGGATATGGCGCTGACTAAGCCTTATAAAGAGGATCGATTTGAGCCAAATGATCGTCAGAGTCAAGCAGCTAAGCTGCCTATACATACCTCTGTGAAAGCAGCGTTATCCTCCGCGCTGGATGAGGATTGGTACGCGATTGATGCGGCCTATGACGGATATATTGAGCTGTGGTTGCAAAACACCGATAGTGCGGGTATTCGTGTACGCTTTGATTCCGGGGAAACTTTTATTTCCAATAGTTCCTCGGATGGAACTCAGCCTTTTAAGGTGAAAGTGACAAAAGGGCGCACGTATGTGCAGCTTCAAACCGTAGATCGCGAACGGAAAACAGGGATCAGTTACAGTTTGCAAACGGATTTTATCATCTACACGGACCCTTTTGAAGATAATGATAAGCAGTACAAAGCATTTGCGCTTCCTGAACGCAGCCAAACGATTCGCGGAACCTTTCACCAGAAAGGGGATGTCGATTGGTTTGTCTTACCTCTAGAGCATTCAGGCTCAATAAGGTTGAAGCTCTCCGTCGATACGGGTCGTATAGATCCGATGATTCTTTTTCAGAAAGAAGGAGAAAAGTCGATCACTATAGATCAAGGTGGAGATGGCGGGATTGAAATCAGCTCGCTCATGGATGTATTTCCAGGGCAATACTATATTCGAGTCAGTAATACGAAGGATTATACGGAGCCGATAACAGGTGAATATACGCTGGAAATTGAATATACGCCGAAATTAATCGATCCGAATGAACCTAATGATAAGTCGTATCAGGCAACATTTGCAGCGATGAATTCCGTGTACGAAGGTTTATTTAATAACAATGATGATGTTGATTGGTTTGAATTCCGAATGGGCCAAAATGGTCTGGCGCAAGTACGGTTGACTAACATCCCTACTTCGAGGACGATGTATGCAACGCTATATGACAGCACATTGAAGGAACAAGGTTTTTATAGAAACGAGTATGGTTCTGATCAGCTTTTTGTTGAGAAAACGTTGAATGCAGGCACCTATTATATTAAGCTGCAAGCCAATCAATGGTTCATGAGTCAAATTTACAGATTGAAAATTAACAGTTATACGCTCGTAAGCGGATTTGCCGATATTGAAGGGCATTGGGCTCAAGATGCGATAAGCAAGCTTACGGAGCAAGGCGTGATTAGCGGGTATGGCAATTATCGTTTTGCCCCGAATCAGTCGATTACCCGGGCAGAAGCAGCGACGGTATTGACTCGAGCCCTGAAGCTGACGAAGCGTAAAGATCTGAAGTTCTCCGATATGCCCACTTCACACTGGGCCTATGATTATGTCGCCAAAGCGCTGCAAGCAGATATTGTTGCTGGTTACCCTGACGGAACCTTCGGACCTGATCGTACGCTTACGCGAATGGAAATGACACAAATGCTTGCCCGCAGCATGAATATGACAGGGAAGAAGCGGGGGAATTCACCTTTTAACGACGTAGATGAGTCTTATTGGGGTTTGGGTATTTTGAAACAAATGTGGGCTGACGGCTGGATCACCGGCTATTCAGATGGCTCCTTCCATCCTGATGAGCAAGCCACACGCGCTGAATTCGTCTCTATGCTGGTTAAAGTAATGAATCGGTAGAACCGAGAAGGAGTGACCTATGGGAGAAGCGGATAAATGGAATGAAGCCGCGAAGTATGCTTCGGTAATGAACATGGTCGATATCGTGGTTTATATCCTGTGTATCGGCCTCGCGTGGTGGGCGCTGCAAGCGTTTCGCTTTGATGTGCTGCTTAAGAATCCAAAAGGCGCACAAGCCATTATGCTACAAATTCTACTTTCTATTGGGCTCGGGCATTTAGTTGCCAGTTTTTTCATCCAATATTTAGGCTTCTCCATGGGATTCGGAAAGATGTTTTAATTCCTTTTTTCGAATAATGATTTAAATTGTTGTCAACAATGGATAGTAGAACGGATCGAAAATGGAGATCCTGTTCGAACTCTATGTAGGTGCTTCAGAATACCAAAAGAACACAGTTGTAACTATGTGGCTTGTGATGATAAACTTAGGAAATGTGCAAAACCTTGTAATTAAAATAAGTGCGCGGAGGGACCATGATGAGCAAAATTATCGTCCGCGGTGGCCGAAAGTTAGCTGGCAATGTGAAAATCAACGGAGCGAAAAATGCGGTACTGCCGATTATTGCAGCTTCCATTCTGGGGTCGGAAGGTGAAAGCGTCATCCACGATGCGCCTCCCCTTGACGATGTACTAGTCATTAATAAAGTATTGCAAAGCTTAGGTATTGAAGTCGCCTATGACCGTCAGGTTATTCGTGTTCGTGCGGAACGCATTGACACATGCGAAGCATCCTATGATCTAGTCCGTAAAATGAGAGCCTCTTTCCTTGTTATGGGGCCATTATTAGCAAGACGGGGGCAAGCAAGAATTTCACTCCCAGGCGGTTGTGCGATTGGTACGAGGCCAATTGATCAGCATCTCAAAGGCTTCGAAGCGATGGGTGCCGATATTGAATTAGGCCAAGGGTATATTGAAGCCAGAGTGAAGGGGCGCCTGAAGGGTGCTAAAATTTATTTGGATGTAGCCAGCGTTGGCGCAACCGAAAATATTATGATGGCGGCTACGCTTGCGGAAGGCACAACCATCATTGAGAATGCAGCCAAAGAGCCGGAAATTGTCGATTTGGCTAACTATCTGAATGCGATGGGTGCAATTATTCGCGGTGCTGGAACGGGCGTTATTCGCATAGAAGGCGTAGAGAAACTTTGTGGGGCCGTACATACGGTTATACCGGATCGCGTAGAAGCGGGCACATATATGATTGCTGCTGCTATTACCGGCAGTGAACTGTACATGGAAAATGCTATCGGGGATCACCTGCGTCCTGTTATTTCCAAAATGCAGGAAATGGGCGTTGTCATCGAAGAAGACGAAAACGGTATTCGCGTGCGTGCCACGGGGCCGTTGCGTGCGGTTGACGTGAAGACATTGCCGTATCCGGGCTTCCCAACCGATATGCAGTCGCAAATGATGGCGCTGTTAATGGTGGCGGATGGCACAAGTCTTGTAACGGAGACGGTGTTCGAGAATCGGTTCATGCACGTGGAAGAATTCGCGAACATGAACGCTCATATTAAAGTCGATGGCCGCACGGCTATCGTCAGCGGTAACGCGAAGCTGCGTGGAGCAAAAGTGTGTGCAACCGACTTGCGTGCTGGAGCCGCGCTGATTTTGGCGGCGTTGGCAGCAGAAGGTGAGACCGAGATTACAGGAGTTCACCATATTGATCGCGGATATGTCGATATTACAGACGTATTGCGCGGGCTTGGTGCCGATATTTATCGGTCGGTGCCGCAACAAGTGGAGCAAGAAGCGGCGGAGCTGGGTTTTTTCAATATCCAGCCAACGTTAGCGTAGGATAAGTAAGAACCGTCGGAGAGAGCTCCGGCGGTTTTTTTTATGGTCATATGCAGCTGTTATGGGAGCTGGAGTCCGCTATTTTTCTGAAAAGGCGGAATTTCCATGTGGAAGAGGAACTACGATCCGCTATTTTGTCGATTTCATCTGTAAAAGGCGCTATTGTGGACAATTAAGACCCTGTAGTTCCGCTCAGAGTGGCAATAGCTCGTTTTTTCACGAAGATAGAGGACTCTAGTTCCTCTAATTGAGCGTTAGCTGAGGGGGATTTGTGCCAGTTGATTATCTGGCCAAAGTCCCCTTCTTTTTGCCTACTGATAGCTGATTATTTGCTCTCTATGCTTTATTGCGAGATTCCAATACTTTATACAAATATTGTAAAAGTTTACTATTGATTTAACCATGCTAGATAGTATTATTAATTATGTAACTAATTCCATATTTTTACACTAATAGAAAGGGGGATAAGTTTATCTAGGATGTTGGAATCTATGATTCTGACCAACCAATCAAGTAACCATTTTATCGAGCGAAGGAGAGAACATTAATGTTGATGAGAAGAAAAGGATTTATTTCAATGCTTACTTTCATGTTACTGCCATGATGATCGTACCTGCATCGGCGCAGGGAAATCCAACGAATCCAGCTCAATTGAAGACGGTCCTGGCAACAGGATGGGGGCATTCGTTATTTTTAAAGACAGATGCCACTTTGTGGGCTTGGGGCGATGGCAATTTAGGGCAATTAGGTAACGGTTTAGGCACGAGTAGCTCATCTGCCATTCAAAGTTCACTCCTTCAAGATATCGTCGATGTAGCGGCAGGAGATGAAAACCACAGTTTGGCATTACGCAGCGACGGAATCGTATTCGCGTGGGGAACTAATTCTGTTGGCCAACTGGGAGATGGCACGACTGTCATAAATCGCAACAGCCCGGTTCAAGTGAATAATTTAACAGATGGAACCGATGTAGAAGCTGGTTTCTACCATAGTTTAGCGTTAAAGTCCGATGGAACGGTATGGGCTTGGGGTCATAACTATTGGCGCGAGCTTGGAGACGGCACAAGGACGGACCATTATACGCCTGCTCAAGTCACAGGTCTGTAAATCTCAAATTGCAACGTGTTCTAATCTATTAGCGCCTCTCATAAGCTAAGTCATACCAAAATACCTGCTAGTAAACGCGCTTATGGAGGCTGCTGAGACGATGTTGAAGAAAAAACGTGTTCCTGGCCGCGGGGCCATCCTATGGATGGCTGTTTGTTTGTCTTCTATGCTCTGCGTCATCCTTCTTGTTCCTGGATTGCTAGTCAAGAAGATTCCGGGGGGCGACGATTCGCCCTCTGTACAGCTAGCGATTGATGGCTCTCATCAGGAGACGGTGACTGCTGGAGGGTTGATGATCCCTGTCTATTTGACCAAAAAAGATGAAATCGAAACGGTGCAATTGGAGCAGTATGTGAAAGGTGTACTCGCTGCAGAAATGCCAGTAGAGTTCGAGCTGGAAGCGCTCAAAGCGCAAGCAATGGCAGCTAGAACATACGTCATACGCAGGGTGCTAGAGAAGGATTATAGTAATGTGCCTGTAAATGATGCGCTTGTAACAGACACAACGGCACATCAAGCCTATCTGACCGATCAAGAGTTAAGAGAGAAGTGGACCAAAGGTACGTATGAAACGAATATGGCCAAAATCGATAGAGCTGTGAATGAAACGAAAGATCTGATTTTGACTTACGAGCACAAGCCTATCAATGCTACTTTTTTCTCAACGAGTAACGGGTATACGGAAAACTCAGAAGATTACTGGCCATTCATGAGTCCCTATCTACGCAGCGTGCCCAGTCCGTGGGATGTAAAGCTGTCTTCACGTTACCAAGAAACGGTAGACATTACGTACAAAAGTATGCTGCAGAAACTGGGCGTTACGAGTATAGCCACCACCGGTACCGGAACAAAGAGTATGAAAGTGCTAGAGTGGTCCATGGGACACCGAATCAAGAAGATGACTATCGGAGGAAAAACCTTCTCTGGCCGAGAAGTAAGAGAGAAGCTAGGATTAGCATCCTCTCAATTCGCATGGAAATGGTCCGGTTCCAAAATTACGTTTACGACTTACGGATACGGCCATGGCGTTGGCTTAAGCCAATGGGGCGCTAATGGAATGGCCAAGGAGGGCAAGACTGCAGAGCAGATTGTAACCTACTATTACACAGGGATCTCTATTGAAAAAGCGACCCCTTTTATCCAGAAATCTTAGTTCATAACGTTTCTATAAAAATATCTTTCTTCAAGTATAAAACCTTTAAATGTGTCAAGAATGGTTGATGAGGTGATTAACCATGAGTGATCAAAACAAAGGTTTTCAAAAAGAAGAAGCTCCTAAAACTGTTCAAGGGGCACAAGGAAGTCCATCCGCATGGAAGAGGTTGCTTGCTAAGAAATGGGTATTCCCAGCAACGTATGTAGCAGCAGCGGCAATTATCTTAACCTTAATGTGGGTGTACCAGGACACAGGTACGAAAACAGTCAGCCAAGACGATCTGGGCATTAAGGTAAGCAGCGACGATCAAGCACCTGACAATTCCAAAGATGGAGCGGTTGCCGTCAACGCACCAGCAGAAGCTATGCAATGGCCTGTGAAAGACAGAGCGGCTCTAGACGTATCCATTCCGTTCTATGACACCAATGCAACCAATGAAGTTAAACAGGCGGCAATGATTCAGTATAACGATCAATTGACGCCGCATACCGCAATCGATTTGAAAGCCAAAGATGGCGCAGCATTTGATGTATTGGCCGCTATGAGCGGTAAGGTTACGGCAGTTGAGCAGAATCCAGTTGTCGGCAATCTTGTCGAAATTACACACAGCAATGGCTTGATCAGCGTGTACCAAAGCTTAGCGGAAGTCAAAGTAACCAAAGGCGCTGAAGTGAAAAAAGGCGACGTCATCGCCAAAGCGGGACGTAATGATTTCGAGAAGGAAGACGGCGTGCACCTGCACTTTGAAGTGCGTCAAGTTAGCGATAATGCCGCTCTGAATCCGGAAACGATTCTAAACGCTAAACAGTAATCGGTTAAAATGAAAAGGCAAGCAGGTGGCTTCGTCACCAACCAGCCTACATAGAATGAGGGCAGCGGGTATATCCTGCTGCTTTTTTGCTTTGAAACCTAGGGGATTTACTCCACGGCTTGCCCTCCATCAGGGACACAACAGACTTGTCCTTGCCAAAAAAGACCGCATAAGCCCTTATTTCCTGATTTTTTTGAAAATAAATATAGGAAAAGGGCTTGTCAGGCTTGGTTACGTAGAATATCTAGTCATGCCCCTCATATACTTTACCAAACTATCTCGAGTAGGGAGGCGAGGGGAGTGCACGATTACATCAAAGAGCGAACCATTAAGATTGGTACCTGTATCGTCGAGACCAAGAATACGGTTCGCACCATTGCGAAGGAATTCGGTGTTTCCAAGAGCACGGTGCATAAGGATTTGACGGAAAGACTGCCGGAAATCAACCCGGACCTGGCCAACCAGGTGAAGCACATTTTGGAGTATCACAAGTCCATTAGACATCTAAGGGGAGGAGAAGCGACGAAAATCAAGTATCGAAAGACACGAAACCCGAAGCACTCCGAGAACTTAGTCACGGTCAAATCCTAAAAATACGATCATCCCGACGGTTTCCTGGAACTGGACATGTCGAAATTTCACGGAAAAAGAGGAATTAATGCATTTACAGCGAATTTAGCTTATAATTAGAACTATCTATAAGAGCGCCGATTCTTCACGGGATGGACGGTAGATTTAGGGAGGATTAACTTGAAATGTTAAGCAAGGATATTGGAATAGATCTCGGCACGGCAAATGTGCTCATTCATGTGAAAGGACGCGGCGTTGTGCTCGATGAGCCATCTGTAGTAGCGATTGAAAGCGATACGAAACGCGTGCTTGCTGTAGGAGAAGAAGCTTTCCGCATGGTGGGTAGAACTCCAGGCAATATTATCGCGATTCGTCCATTGAAAGATGGGGTTATTGCGGACTTCGATATTACGGAAATGATGTTAAAGCATTTCATTGCAAAAGTAGGGGGCAAGAACTGGTATTCGCATCCGCGTATCTTGATCTGCGCCCCTACCAACATCACCTCGGTTGAGCAGAAAGCGATCCGCGAAGCGGCTGAGCGCAGCGGTGCCCGAGAGGTATTCATGGAAGAAGAACCGAAAGCAGCGGCAATTGGCGCCGGTATGGACATTTTCCAACCTAGCGGCAACATGGTTGTGGATATTGGCGGAGGGACGACGGATGTGGCCGTGTTATCCATGGGCGACATCGTCACCTCCTCTTCCATCAAAATCGCTGGCGACAAGTTCGATATTGCAATCACGAAGTATATCAAAAATAAGTACAAGCTGCTGATTGGTGAGCGGACGAGCGAAGATATTAAGTTGAAAATCGGAACGGTATATCCACATGGCAGAGATCAAGAGATGGATATTCGCGGTAGAGATATGGTATCCGGATTGCCGCTTACGATTACGATTCACTCCAGTGAGGTCCAGGAAGCCCTATGGGATCCGGTTTCATCGATCGTAACGGCTGCGAAAAGCGTTTTGGAGCGTACGCCACCTGAACTTTCCGCAGACATTATTGACCGTGGCGTTATCCTGACAGGCGGCGGAGCTTTGCTGCACGGCCTGGATCAGTTGTTAGCAGACGAGCTGAAGGTTCCGGTATTAATTGCGGAAGATCCGATGTCTTGCGTAGTTAAAGGAACTGGGATCATGCTCGATAACCTAGATAAAGTTTCCAAGCGTAAATTTAACTAGACAAGTTTATCCAAGAGGTGAAGAGATGCTAAGAGGACTGTATACCGCGGCGGCAGGAATGATCTCCGAGCAGCGCAGACACGATACCATTACGAACAATATTGCTAATATTAATTCCCCGGGTTTTAAACAAGGTAATGCCTTGTCGCGTTCGTTCCCGGAGATGCTTATTTCTACAATTCGCGGTGGACAAGGCGCCTCAACGGCACCGCTTGGGAAGATGAGTCTTGGTGTGTTTTCAGAGGAGAATATCTCCATCCACGCACAAGGCGACCTGCAGGAAACGCAAAATCCTTTTGATTTTGCCCTCGTGTCGAACATCCAAGTGCCTGGCATGGCATTCGACGCTTCGGGGAAATACGTGAATGCGGACGGGGAGCGCACGTTCCAGCCGCAGGCATTATTCACCGTGATGAATGCGAACGGAGAACGCCGGTATTCCTTGAATGGTAAGTTCACCGTCGATCCGACAGGACAACTCGTGAACGCCAATGGCAATCAGGTGTTGGGTCGCGATGGACAACCCTTGCTGCTTGTTGATGGAGCGGGCCAGCCCATTCGATCCTTTAAAGTAACAGACAAAGGGGAGTTCCTTGACGGGAACGGCCAACCGCTGTTGAATCAGGCTGGACAACCTGTAGGATTGATGCTTTCGCGTGCAGAGGATCCGAATCTTCTGCTGCGTGAAGGGAACGGTTTGCTGCGGATTAATCCAGGCGACGAAGCAACGGTTACACAGGTTGCCGTTGGTGATCAGGTCGAAGTTCGCCAAGGTTTTATCGAGCGCTCTAACGTGGATTCTGCGCAGTCTATGGTCGATATGATGTCGGCACTCCGCGCCTATGAAGCCAATCAGAAAGTCATTCAATCTTATGATAAAAGTATGGACAAGGCAGCGAACGAAGTCGGACGCGTCTAATCTAGCTTGCGAAGGAGCCACACATGAACAATTCCATGATTAACTCATCGGTATCCATGCACAGCTTACAGCAGAAGCTGGATATCTTGTCCAATAACATAGCGAACCTCAATACGACAGGTTTTAAGAAAAAGGATGCCTCCTTTGAGGATGTTCTGACCAATGTGAAGTCGCAGCCGGAAGGATTCCGTCAGCAGGGCAGATTCTCTCCCCTTGGTTTCAACCAAGGATGGGGATCAAAGTTGGTGCAAATCCAAACCAACCTTGCGCAAGGACCTATTCAGTCTACAGGCGGTATTACGGATTTTGCGATTCAGGGAGACGGATTGTTTGAAGTGTCCGTCAGCAAGGTTGATGGGAACGGAAACCAAGTGTTTCAACCTGCATGGACGCGTAATGGGTCTTTCAATTTGACGCCTGATGCCAATGGCGATACGGTGCTTAC
This sequence comes from Paenibacillus sp. WC2504, assembly GCF_052682475.1. Taxonomy (NCBI): domain Bacteria; kingdom Bacillati; phylum Bacillota; class Bacilli; order Caryophanales; family Paenibacillaceae; genus Paenibacillus; species Paenibacillus sp. WC2504. The sequence goes on along the minus strand of NZ_JBQZFH010000001.1, from coordinate 46,097 downwards.
CACCAAAGAGGGTCATTTTGTTACAGGAACAGACGGTAATCCTATTCGTATACCTGCTGGCTTCAGACCCGTTGTTCAACCAAATGGCATTATCAATGGATACAGTGAGCAGGACCCGAGTGCTGAGCCGCTTAACCTTGGACAGATCAAGCTGGTTCGCGTTGTGCGCCCGCAGTTGCTCCAAGATGTTGGAGATAACCTATACGCACTTCCTGCGGGAATTACGGATGCCGAGAAGGCGAACATTTTGCAAAATGTGGATCCAGGGCTGGATACAACCAATAATCGGGTTACATTAATGCAGGGGTTTTTGGAGCAATCCAATGTGACGCTTTCCGACGAAATGACGGATCTTGTGATGGTGCAAAGAGCGCTTCAACTCAATTCCCGGGCGATTACATCTGCCGATCAGATGATGAATATCGCAAATAATTTGCGCGCCTGATCGTAGAAAGGGAGGGATAGGGCTCGATGTCTGACAAGCCTAACAAGCCTACTCCAAAGAAGAAAAAGGCACCACGGCCGAAATGGCTAAACATCATATGGCTTATTTTCAAAATCATACGTATTCCCGTTCTTTGCTTGCTAGCCGTTTATATCGGACTATGGGTCGGATATTCCAAGCTGGGCCATCAGCCATCAGCGGAGATCTTCCATATGAGCACTTGGCGGCATTTATACGATTTGGTATTTGCGAATTAATTCAAACTCCCTTATTGGGAGTTTTATTTTTGTGTTAGCAAATGTATAATGAATGAAGGCTAATCGTCAGATACCAGATAAAAGGCGCAGGAGGGGTACTTTGAATATTCCGAACATGCTCACCATTAGCAGGTTTGTTCTTATCCCTGTGTACCTCATCATTTTTTTCAGCGGCCATATCCAGATAGCCTTTCTGATCTTGCTGGCAGCAGGGCTTACAGATATCTTAGACGGTTATATTGCCAGAACTCGAGGTTTGGTAACACCTGTTGGTGTTATGCTGGACCCCCTTGCGGATAAGTGCATGATGATTGCAGTCATTCTCTCTCTGCTTATTACAGGGATGATACCATGGCAGGCGGCGGCAGCGATTTTTATACGTGATCTGGGCATGATCATGGGTTCTGCTTTCGTCCACTTCAGGGGGAAATTAACCGTTCCCGCCAATGTGATGGGGAAATTAACGACAGTACTTTACTATCTCGCCATTCTCTTCATTGTTTTTCATTTAGATTTCGCCATTACGTACTTGTGGTTCGTGATCGGGATATCCTTCTTAACTTCCTTCATTTATATTTTTCAATTCTTGCTTTTAAACCGGAGGGCCAAAGCGAAATAGACAATTACGTAAAAAGAGCCTATGCGAGGGCTGTGCACACACCTCCTTACATAAGCTCCCCCTATATGAACCTTCACTTCTGCAGTTAATGAAGGGACACCAGTATTGTAAGTGATTACCTTGTATTTTATACAAGAAATTGAAAGGAGCATTACCTGTTATGCTAGATATTAACCAGATTCAAGAAATTATTCCACATCGCCCTCCTTTTCTGCTCGTTGACCGCATTTTGGAAGTAGAGCAAGGCGTGAAAGCGGTAGGGATTAAGAATGTTACCATCAATGAACCTTTCTTTGCAGGCCATTTCCCAGGTTATCCGGTTATGCCGGGTGTGCTGATTATTGAAGCTTTGGCACAAGTGGGCGCTGTAGCTGTCCTTTCCATGCCTGAGTATAAAGGTAAAATTGGTTTATTTGCGGGTGCAGATGGCATTCGTTGGCGTCAACAAGTGGTGCCTGGCGATACACTGACATTAGAAATGACGATTACACGTGTTAAAGGAACAATTGTCAAAGGCCAAGCTGTGGCAAAAGTAGGCGAGAAAGTGGTAGTCGAAGGTGAACTTATGTTCGCCCTTGCTAATAAATAACCCCATAGATAAAAAGGAGATGAACCTGACTACTATGACGCGCGTACAAACAGAGTATCAATTATGGCTGAACGATCCAGCAGTGGATGCAGAAACGAAAAAGGAACTGCTTGCAATTCGGGAAGACGAGAAAGAAATTGAGGATCGCTTTTACAAAGATCTCGAATTCGGTACAGGTGGGCTTCGTGGCGTTATTGGCGCCGGAACGAACCGCATCAATGTCTACACCGTTGGTCGTGCAAGCCAAGGTCTTGCACAATATGTGAATAGCACAGGCGTACAAAGCCCTTCTATTGTACTGGCTTACGATTCACGTCATATGTCGCCGGAGTTCGCTTTAGAAGCTGCCCTGGTTTTTGCAGGAAATGGCGTTAAGGCCTATCTATTCAAAACTTTACATGCTACACCACAGCTGTCTTTTGCCGTGAGATACTTAGGCGCGACAGCAGGCGTTGTCGTGACAGCAAGTCATAATCCACCTGAATATAATGGATATAAAGTATATGGCGCAGACGGTGGACAACTCGTACCTCAGTTTGCGGAGCAAGTGATCGCCGAAGTTCAGAGCATTGACTCTTTTGATAAAGTGAAGAAGCTTAGTCAAGAGGAAGCAGAAGCACAAGGTCTTCTTACATGGCTTGGCGAAGATGTCGATCAAGCATACATAAAGGCAGTAACCGCGATTAGCCAGAATCCGGATGTGATTAAGGAAATTAGCGATGATTTCCGTGTCATCTTCACGCCGCTCCATGGTGCGGGGAATGTGCCAGTCAGAGCCGTATTGCAAACTCTGGGTTTTGGACAAGTCCGTGTTGTTGCTGAGCAAGAGTTACCTGATGCACAGTTCTCAACCGTGAAGTCTCCGAACCCGGAAGAACGTGAAGCTTTTACACTCGCTATCGCACAAGCTAAAGAATGGAATGCTGATATTATTATTGGGACAGACCCGGATGCTGACCGTATGGGTGCGGTAGTGAAGGATCAGAACGGGGAGTATTTTGTTCTTACAGGCAACCAGTCGGGAGCCATTATTGTTAATTATTTATTATCGAGCTTGAAAGAGCGTGGAACACTTCCTGCTAACGGTGTAGTTGTCAAAACGATCGTAACGAGCGAGATGGGCGCAGTAATAGCAGATCATTATGGAATTCCAACGTTAAATACGTTAACTGGTTTTAAATATATTGGGGAAAAAATGACCCAGTTCGAGCAAACGGGCGAGCATACTTTCCTTTTTGGCTACGAAGAGAGCTATGGTTATTTGGCTGGCGGCTACGCGCGCGATAAAGATGCTGTCATCGCAGCTATGCTTATCGCAGAAGCGGCAGCTTATTATAAGAAGCAAGGCAAGACATTATATGAAGTCCTGCAAGAGCTGTACGAATCCTTTGGTTACTTTTTGGAAAAACTGGAGTCAAGGACGCTCAAAGGGAAAGACGGCGTAGAACAAATTGGACGTATGGTAGAAGCGTGGAGAACTAACCCTCCAACAGAGATTGCCGGTACGCCGGTTACGGCTATGGAAGATTACGCCAAAGGTGTAAATGGACTTCCTCTTGAGAACGTGCTGAAATTCAAACTGGAGGACGGTTCCTGGTTCTGTTTGCGTCCATCGGGTACTGAACCTAAAATTAAGTTCTATTTTGCGGTAAAAGGATCTTCAGGCGCAGAAGCTGCGGAACAGTTGGATCGCATCATTCAATATGTACTTAGCCGTGTAGACGGATAATGAAATAGGATTAATTGAACCTCTTCAGAACCTAAGTCAGGGATAGGTCGTCTAATGAATAGATGGAATAAATCCGTATTCATTGGGCCTATTTCCTCGAGTTTAGGAGCTGAAGGGGTTTTCGAATGTATATAGGACTAGAAAGTAAATGCTCTAAGGAGTGGACAATTGGTGAATTGGTATAAAACGTGGAATAACCCGCTCAAAAATGTATTATGGTGGCTTGTCATTATCGGCATGTTAGGCTCGCTTCCGCTAGCTTATACGCGTCACCTTACGGAAACTTCGACAAAGAACGTCGAGTTCGTTTTTGACTATCGTGACTTATTGGATATTTCGGATTTGCAAACAAACCCGCAGAGCTTCATCGCGCAGCAGCTGAAGAATATGAAGGCCGCTGGCATTGGATCAATGGCCGTGTATGAAAGCACGCTAGGCGAGTTCAAAGAAAGCCGTCATATTGAGATGTATAACTCGAGGGACGCCGCCGCGCTTACGCAAACTTTTGGTGATCCTAATGAGAACTTCACCTATGTGTTATTCAAGGACAGTGCAACCCAGCAAAAGCTGGAGCCATTAATTCAGAAAACATTTGCTGACCTGAACGTTGGCATTAAACCTTGGAGCTTTAAAAACCGTAACGGGCTCATCATTCAAATGAGCATGGACGATGCTTCAATCAAGGGAATGGATCCTGACCCGATTACGCTGCAAATGCTGAAGGATCAAGGTTTCCAAATTGTAGTGCGCCTATCTAATCGCCGACCTTTCGTTACGAATGAGATGGATAAGTTCCTGAAGCAGCTGCATGATATGGGCGTGAAAAGAATCATTGTCGATGGCAACGAAGTTCCAGGTTATACGGAAGAAGATACCGAAGTTAACCTTAATAAAATGGCGGATCTGCTGAACAAGTATGGCATTGGTTTAGCCGCTATTGAATTACTGAAAGAGCCTCAAAAGGGTTTCAACACGTTAGCGAAACAGACGAACTATAATGTCGTCCGGCTGCATTCTTTCACGGAGAAAGATGGAGAGAAACTCATGGAGCCGCTGAAAAAGGCCGAGCTGGAGGACCGCATTCAAGGCGTTGCGGATCGCTTCGTGCTTGCGGTGAAAGATCGCAACATTCGTATGGTTTTCTTAAACGCTAAGCCGCTTAAGAGCGTAGATAAAGGAAAGTTAGTAGACCCTCTTTCCGCATTTTACGAGAGCTTGCAAGGCAAAGACGGGGCGATTCCGCGCATTGAGAAAGCCGGTTTTACGCTTGGATTAGCGCAGACATTTGATGTTCATACAACAGGATGGCAAAAAGTCGCCAGCGTCTTTATGTTGATTGGCGGTTTGAGCATCATCGTGCTTATGATTTCTTTCTTCATTCCAGAGGCCACACTCGTACTTTTCGTGATTGGACTGCTCGGTTTGATTGGTCTGCATACCTTGTCGGCGAATTTATATGCTCAAGGGCTTGCTTTGGGAGCAGCGATTTCCGCTCCGAGCATTGCCATTATGCTGGCAATTCGAACAGTTCGTTCGGGAGCAGCGGCGAAATGGAAGTCAGGTCTTGCATTTGCCTTGTGGACACTCATCAAAACATCGGCGATTTCACTCCTTGGTGTCGTTTATGAGGTTGCGCTCCTCAACCACATTACGTATTCGCTGGTTCTGCAGCAGTTCCGTGGAGTAGGTGCGCTGCATTTACTGCCTATCGCAATCGCTGGTGTGTATTTGCTCTTCTTTAGTGAGAATAATACCTATAACGATAAAATCATGCATGTTCGCCGTATCCTTACCTCTTTTATTAGTGTGTTATGGATCGTTGTTGCCGGGATTGGTCTGGCTGCTGTCTTCTATTACTTGTCTCGCACGGGTAACGAAGGACAAGCCTCGACGGTGGAAAAATTATTCCGTTCGTTCTTGGAGAACACGCTTGGCGTCCGACCACGTACGAAAGAGTTCTTAGTAGCTCACCCTATTTTCATTCTCGGTGCCTACTTATCTATACGATATAGACATGCTGTTTACTTGATTTTCATTGGTGTAATAGGGCAGCTTTCTATTGTAGATACATTCGCACATCTGCATACACCGCTTCATATTTCTCTTATCCGTATTTCCTACGGTATCGTATTTGGCGCTATCATCGGCCTCGTTCTGATTGCAGCTTGGGAAATCATCACAAGGAGTTGGAAACGATGGGTGCCAAAGTTGTCAAAATAGCGCTATCCGGCTATTACGGTTTCGATAATAGCGGGGATGAGGCTGTGCTTCAATCTATTTTGTTCGCTTTGGAGGAGCAAGGCAGAGAGCAGGGCATTCGTATTGAGCCGATTGTACTTTCCGCGAATCCGGAAAAGACGTCAGCGATGTACGGCGTCCAATCCTATCACCGTATGAAACCAGGACCACTTCTCAGCGCCCTGCGGGAAGCAGACGGTTTGATCAGCGGCGGTGGCAGCTTATTGCAGGATGCTACAAGCTCCAAAACGATTCCGTATTACTTAGCTGTTCTGAAAATCGCACAGTGGCTTGGGAAGCCTACGTTTATTTACTCTCAAGGCATCGGCCCGGTGAATCGCCGGATGTTTGACGGCTGGATCCGCGGCGTATTCAAACGCTGCGCCTACATCTCCGTCCGCGATACGGAGTCCGCGGCATTGCTGGCGACGATGCGCCTCCCGTGGGAGCGCATCGCTGTTGTGCCCGACCCGGTCATGGGCCTGCCGCTTCGCGGCGAGGCTGGTGTTAGCGGGTCGGCTGGCACGGGCGTGCGGACGGTGGGCGTGTCCGTCCGCTTCTGGAACGAGGACCGCTCAGAGCTGGAAGCTCTCTCGCGGTCCCTGGCAAAGCTGCTCGCCACCGATCCTAACGTGCGGCTGCGGTTCTTGCCCTTCCACCTCCCTTCGGACGAGGTGGCCTCGCAGTTCGCGATCGACCGTTTGGGCGATCACGGGTCGCGGGTGGAGATGGTGCCGGGCATCGTCCATCCGCAGGATATGCTCGCGCAGGTCGCGGGCTGCGACCTGTTGATCGGGATGAGGCTGCATTCTTTGATTTATGCAGCCTCGCAGTATGTGCCTATGGTTGGCATCTCGTACGATCCGAAGATCGACCAGTTTCTCCATAGGCTTGGCATGAAAGCTGCCGCATCGACGTCTCGTTTCGATGCGGATGCACTGGCCCAGGAGGCTGGGGCTCTCCTGGATGGCCGAGAAGCTTGGGCGGCGTCCAAACGCGCCGCCATCGAGGAGCTTAAGGCGCAGGCGCAATTTCCTGCGAAAAGCATCGTTTCTTTTTTTAATAAATAAAAAAAATCAACCAAAACGTGAAAGCCAACGTCACATAAAGGAAGAGATATCTATGAGCTCAACATCGACAACGACCTCAGCTGGAGTTGTTTCTGCCCAAGCTATACCGAAAGTAAGCATATATGGGGTTCCCATCTCCAAGATGAGCATGAACCAAACAGTTGCCTACCTATCCAAGGCGATTGAACAAAGACAGCCTCATCAAATCATAACCGCCAACCCGATTATGGTGATGTCGGCGCTGGATGATCCCGCCTATATGAGCATGATGCAGCGCGCCGAGCTTATCGTTCCTGATGGAACAGGAGTAGTCTGGGCCGCCAATTATGTTGGAGAGCCTGTCGCAGAGCGGGTCCCAGGTTACGATTTGTTAAATGAGCTGATGAAGGTCGGAGAGTCGAAGGGCTGGAAAGTCTATCTGCTCGGTGCTTCTAATGAAGTGATTCAAGCGGCTGCTGACAAACTGCGCAAAAACTATCCAGGAATCAAGTTGGTTGGTGTGCGTGATGGCTATTTTCGTGATGAGCAGGATGCCGAAGTGATTCAATCCATTGTAGATGCCGCACCGGATCTTCTATTTGTAGGGAGAGCGGCAGCGAATCAGGAGCCGTGGATCGGCAAATACAAAGGGCAGCTCGGCGTTCCGGTTATGATGGGAGTCGGGGGAAGTTTTGATGTTCTTTCGGGCAAGCTAAAAAGAGCACCGGTTGTATTCCAAAAACTACGTCTTGAATGGTTCTACCGCCTGTTACAGGAGCCGTGGCGCTACAAAAGAATGTTATTACTCCCTAAATTCGCGATGAAAGTGATGCGTGACAAAGAGAAAGTCACAAAACCATGAAAATTTTTATGAAAATTGGCTGAAAACGGTCATTTCAGACAAATTTAGCAGTAGTATTTGTGGACAAATGGGAGTATAATTCTCTTCGGCGGATCACCTGCCACCCAAGACAAGAGGAGCTGTGAAGAAGACATGTATGGATTATACGCGATTGGGTTCATCGCCGCCTGCATTATTGCAGTGCTGCTGACACCCCTGGTCAAAAAGTTTGCCTTCTGGGTTGGAGCTGTAGATGCCCCCAACCATCGAAAAGTTCATACGCGAATTATGCCGCGTCTCGGAGGCCTAGCTATCTTCCTTGCCTTCGTCGGAGCTTATTTCGTCGTCTCTCCAGCGCTTGATGCCGTTAACTCCAATGCAGCGTTCGGTTTGCTGCTCGGCGGGTTAGTTATCGTCATCACAGGGGCTTTGGATGACCGTTTTCAACTATCCCCCAAATGGAAGCTTCTTGGGCAGCTCATTGCTGCTTGTATCGTCGTTTCTTTTGGCCTCAAAATCGATCTCGTTAACATTCCGTTCGGAGAAACGAACCTGCCTATCGGTTGGCTGAGTATCCCGATTACGATATTATGGATCGTTGGCGTATCCAATGCCATTAACCTGATTGACGGTCTTGACGGGCTGTCTGCGGGTGTATCTGGTATTGCTACCACTACGATTCTTATTTTAGCGCTTATGATGGGCAATGTAACAGTTATTCTGTTGGCTGTAATCTTACTAGGAAGTATCGTAGGATTCATGTTCTATAACTTCCATCCCGCCAAAATTTTTATGGGCGACTCAGGCGCCTTGTTCCTAGGCTTCGCACTTGCGACACTCTCGATCCTAGGTTTTAAACAAGCAGCCGTTGTATCGCTTCTAATCCCGATTATGATCCTAGGCGTACCGTTATCGGATACCTTCTTCGCGATTATGCGCCGTTATGTGAATAAATTGCCGATTTCGGCACCGGACAAAAGCCATCTTCATCACTGCTTGTTGCAACTTGGCTTCAGCCATCGTACAAGCGTACTGATTATTTACGGTATTGCTTCCGTATTCGGCGGTAGCGCGGTAATCTGCTCCGTCTTCATTTCCCAGGATTCCACTTGGGGTTTAATCATGATCATTGTTGCTCTATTCCTGGTGATGCTCGTCGGAGCAGAAGCGATCGGCATTATTAGTAAAAGCCGCAAACCGGTACTTAACTTCCTGCAAAGACTTGTAGGCAAGACCGTACAGAGCGACCGGATGGGCAAATAATCAGCACTTATAAAGGTTTTACTCAAATCCAACCCTCGGGTTGGATTTTTTTTCTATTTTGTGAACTTCCTTCTTTCTCTAAACAATTGAGAGGTTTTGACCGATAAGAAAGGTACAAGAACTTTTGGCGGTATGCCGCGTCAAATCATGTAGAATGATAGAAGGATTTGGGAGGGATTGTCGAAAGTAAGTTTGTCTAACCGACGGTTAGCAGCATTGCCATGTCGAATGAATGGAATTTAGAGGACATAAGGAGGAACTAGCTTTGAAGACCAAGCAAAGAAATAAGTGGATTAGCATTAGCCTCATGGTTGCTATGTTGTTGGCCTTGCTTCCGCCACTCGGGGCTTCGGCCGCACCTGTAATTAATATTACGAATTACTACGTACATACTGACCCTAATGATACTACCGTTGTTCAGGATCCTGAGAATTTCTATGATGCTTTGATTCCAAGGATTACGGCGAACCCAATTACGCTAAGTGCAGACATTGGGGGTATTTCGGATGATCAGATTACGAATGTTTTCTACGAAATCAAAAATATGACTACAGGTATTACGACACCAAACAAAACAAATCGTGCCATCAAAAACCCTAATAACAGCAACCAAATTACCTTTGAGAATATTCAGTTAACGGAAGGTTTAAATAAAATTGTTGTTAAATACGGAAGCACTTCAACGGTTGACTCTAAGCCTGCTTGGGTTTACTTTACACCGGTGTCTAATATCACAAATTTGAAAATCAATGATGTTGATTTCGCAGATGGTGGTATGTACCCAGCAACAGGTCCTTATACGAATCTTACAATTACAGGTAATTCTAATAATGCTTATCAAGTAGATGCTACGGTATCGGGAACTACATATGAAGCTACTAATTTTTCTGGCGGTATTTTTACATTCTTAACAAATACGGGAAGAGCTTCTGATCTCACCTTAACGCCAGGGGATAATCTAATCACTTTCGTTGCTAAGAACCCGACAAACTATTACACAACATCAAGAAACTTTATTTATAACAACGGTTTAGGTTTTGCTTATAATGGTAAAGTCCGTTTTAAAGAGGCAGCAACAGGGAACTCAGACCAAGCATTGGTCAATATCCCTAATTTGGTCAGTTCAACGGATAATAACATTGTTTTTACAGCAGATTTAAAGAACAGCAAAGGAAATATCACAGCAGGTAGTCCTGACTATTTGTTTGCGGATATTAGCGTTGCCGGAAGTGGGACAACACTTCGATATACATTCGCAACAGGTTTGACATCAACTCCTAATGGCGGTTTCCTGAATGTTAATCCTAATGTCCCTAGTGGAACAGCTCCAAGTTTGGTTAATCCATCGACCGTGACAGGTGGAACTGCTTATGACGTCCATCATATTGAAGCAAACCTACCCCTCAGCGGCACAGCGACTTCTCAGGAAATTGACGTCAGATTCGTTACTAGTCTGGGTGGAGAATACACAACTAGATATAATTTTAATTTCATTAACCCAACCTTGCCTTACATTGATTACACTGCGCAATATTTTGCTCCACCTATTGGAGTTGGCGCAGGTTATGAAGTTAAGCTTACTGAACAAGGAACGAATCAAATCAATGAATTTCCTGCCAAACTTAAATTCCATGTGAATGGGAATGCCGATAAAGTGAAAGTAACGATCCCTGGATTTGCAGGCAATGGTGATGTGAACGTCACTGCAGGCGTAGCGGAGATTGATCTTCATGATATACCGGATGGTGCTACCAAGCTGACATTGGTTCCGTGGAATGCGACAACGGGTTATAACCAAGCTGGTACCAAAGTGTATCAGTTGAATATTTCAAGTGCCCCTTATGTCATTGTGAACAGTCTTTATAATGGGAAAGTAGTTAGTAATCCGGCTCAAATCACTTGTGCGAGCGGTACGGCACCTTGTATTACAGGTAAAATTGTCAATCTGCCTGCATCAAGCTATGGCGATGTTGAATTAACAGTAAATGATACAAATATCAATATTGCTGGAGCAATTAACACGACTGATGGAACTTTCAATATCCCTGCTTCTGCATTGAATCCCCTTTTTGATGCAGATGGTAAGAAAACAATTAAATTCTCATTGTATTTAAAACCCGCAGGCGTAAAAGTGCTTGTTACACAAACGATTTATGAGATCTTCGTTTTAAGTGATTTTGCTCCACTAGTTGAGGAGCTAGCCCTTGATCCAGCTATCACGCCTTTTACACCTAGCTCAGTACCCGGGGCTTTCTTGACTACGTCTGATAAGCTGCAGCTCTCTGGTACAGTGTTAAACGCTCAATTAAATTCTGCTGATCCAAAATCAACAGCTATTTTATATGTAAGAAGTGTTCCTAATGGTTCTACTCTTACTGTTGGTACTACGCCGCTACTAGCGCAAATATCTCAAGTGACCAATCCACTGGATGGTAATCAAATTACGACCAAATTCAAATTATCGACTCCTTTAAGTTTGGATGCGTATGGAGATTATGTGTTAGAACTGGTGGCTAAGAACAAGACTGGCCGTACGACAAGCAAAATGATCACTATTACAAAACAGCCTGTTGACTATCTGCTTCTTCAACCAACGAATTTCGTTAAAAATGCAGATAAGATTGATCAGGCCAATGTAAATACAAATTTCCAAACTGTTGTGATTCAAGCTGATGGTGCAGACTCTATTGTTTACAATAAAACGGAAGCAAAGCTTACAGCTCCAGGAATCTTCCGTCTGGATGTACCGAATTTAAAAGCAGGGAAAAATACAGTTAGCTTTGAAGTTATTCGAGGCAGTGCTAAATCGAAAGGTACATTCATTCTTAATAATTTGAATACACCAATTGAAGGTGCGCAGTATCGTACGAATCTTACAGCAAAAATGAGCTTGTTCGATGGGGATCTTACATTAACTTTCCCGAAAGACACAAAGTTGATGAGAAATGACCGTACACAAACAGAACAATTCATCACATCTGATCGTAAATTAGTGTTTGGGATTGCCAATCAAGATGACGGGCGTGTAGATAAGGCTTCTGAGACTCAAGCCGGCATGCGCTTCCTTCAAGAGCCGACGGGTCGATTCAGAGCTGCCAGTAAATTGTTCTGGATTGATGGCGGGTCGATTGATAGTAGTGCAGCAAGTACAAATGCGACACTTAAAGACGCTTTACAAGGCAGTGGTAACCTACCGTCTCCATCGCTACCTGGACCTGGGGAGACAGCGTTTTACTCCCGTTACATTAAAAATCTAGTCATACCTACGGAACGTGGAACGCTAACGTTGAAATACGATGAAGAGATTCGTAATGACTCCTGGAAGTATCTCACTGTGTACCAATTCGGTACGTTCTTGGATCCAAGCGGAACCGGGAACCAATATGTAGGATGGAAGAATATTGGCGGCATTGTAGATGCTAAATCCCATACAATCAAAGTACCGGTTGATAATTTCGGCTATTTCCAAGTCATGTATATGGATAACAGCTTTAATGATGTAACGAATCATGACTGGGCTCGCGATTACCTGGATATTCTTTATTCCAAAGGGATTATGAACAACAAGACACCGGGACAGTTCTTGCCGAATGACGCTATTACTCGCGGTGAGTTTGTAACGATGTTGGTTAACATTTTTAATATCCCATTAGTAAATGAAGATACAACCTATCATACTAACGATCCGACCAACCCTAACTTCCAAGGTACATTCGCGGATGTGCGCAGAGGCCTTGGATTACCGAATAGCAGCAGTTTGTATGACTTCATGCATATTGAAGCCGGAGCACGGGCGGGTATCGTCAGAGGTAACTCTAACGGCTTGTTCCTTCCGACCAATTCTATTAGCCGTCAAGATGCCGCTGTTATGATCGAAAGAGCAGCAAACATGAAAACCAGCGCGGATTCAGTCAAATCACTTGCTAATCTTAAAAAGCAATTCACAGATGCAGGTGACATTGATACCTATGCACTCGCTTCTGTAGAAGCAGTTATTAAAGCAGGACTAATGGATGGCATTGAAAATGCGCCTGTTCAAGGACAGAAGAAGCCAACCTACAGCTTTGATCCAAAAGGCAATATGACCAGAGCGCAAGCTGCGGCGATTGCTAACCGTGTTCTTAAGCAACAGAAGAAAATTCCTTAAAACTTGAATTGAAGCGAACAAAGACTGCTCCGATATGATCGGATGCAGTCTTTTGCTTTTTTTAATGGTCGAAGAATCATTTCAGCTTATTTTAAGCTAACTTTTAGTTTAATTTCAGCTTCTCTACTTATTTAGTTCACAATTAACATGTAAATTGTAAATGTGAGTGATACATGCACAAACCGATAATTATTTATCTAGTAAATCGAGCCTACTGGAAAATACTTATCAATGAAATTTAGTATATACTCACGTATACTAAGTCGTGTAGCCGAGATGATAGCCGCCGAGCTACATAGAACGGTTGAAAAAATGATTCAAACTGTCGTCCCGTTGGTTATAAGTTTTTATAACAAAAACTTTAAAATATTAGGAGGAAACAAACCCTTATGAAGAAAACTCTATCCGTAGTCCTTACATCCGCTATGGCTCTTTCCATGTTTTCATCCCTAGCATTCGCAGCGAAATCTTCTGCGGATTTCACAGATTTGAAAGACCTGGATGCTGCTACAAAAGCGAAATTTGATGCTATGATCTCCGCTGGTATCTTCGACGGCGTATCCGAAACAACATTTGGTCTGAAAGACGAAATGAACCGTGCACAATTTGCAAAAGTTGCTGCATTGATCATGGGTCTTGACGTAAATAAAGATTTGAAAACTTCCAGCTTCACTGATGTTAGTGTTGACGATGCAGCTAACGGTTATGCACTTCCTTACATCGAAGCTTTAAAAACAGCTGGCGTAACTGATGGATATGCTGAAGGTCAATACAACCCAGCTGGTAAAGTAACGAAAGAACAACTGGCTACTTTCTTGGTTCGTGTTCTTGGTCAAGACGAAGCAGCTAAAGGCAAAACAGGTACAGACACAACAGTATCTGGTTGGGCTCAAGGTTATGTAGCATTAGCGCTTGAATTGAAACTTCTTTCCAACGGTGAAGATGGTACATTCGGCGGTATGGCTAACGCAACTCGCGATTTGCTTTTGACAGGTGCTTATGAAGCAAAACAACAATACGTACCAGCTGGTAAAGTATCCGTAACAGGTGCAAAAGCAACAGGTGCACAACAAGTAACTGTAACTTTCAACAAACCGGTTGATACAGATAAAGCTACATTGAGCTTGAAAAAAGGAACTAGCGATGTTGTTACAACAACAAAATTCTCTGACGACAAGAAATCCGCGGTTCTAACATTGACTGATGTGAAAGTAAGCAATGGGGAATACACAGTAACTGTTTCCGGTTTGGATGCAGCTACAGTTGACAAAACAACGGCAACTTTCACAGGTGAAGATGAAGTTCTTACAAAAATTGACTTCGTAAATGCTGGCGACACTATTGCTTATGCAGATAAAACGATCGTGAAAGTAAAAGCTTCTAACCAATATGGTGAAAATGCAACAACAAATGCTGGTTCTTACAACGTGTACACATCTGCTGCAACATTCACTAAAATCACGAAAGATACAGATGGTACTTTGTTGATCACTTTGGATACAGCTAACGAAAGCACAACGCAAGGTGTATCCGTGATCCCAGTAACTATTGTTAACAACGATAGCCACATCACAGCTACGAAAAACTTCAAATTGGGTACACAACCAATCTTGACAAAACTTGAGCTTGGTGATGCTCGTTACTCCGTAGGAACAGCACTGAACGGTAAAGGCGAAAACGTGAAATTTGACCTTAACCTGTTTGACCAATACGGCGGTACAATTTCTTACGACTCTTTGATGAATGCGAAAGTATACAGCAACGGTAATACAAGCACGACTAAATTGTTCGGTGACACAACTGTGATCTGGAACGATTACATCCCGGCTGAAGATGTGAAAACAGAAGTGGAAGATAACGGTAACGATATCCCACAAGTGAAAATCTCATTGATCAATGATGTAGATAAAGCTGGTGACTATAACTTCACAGTATTCAACCAAGCAGCTACAGCAAGTGGCAAAGTATCCGTTCAATCTTCGAAACTTGCGAACAAAGTTGAAATTGGCGAAATGAACGATGTCATCGCGGCTGGCGACACAGAAGTTTATATTCCAGTTGTAGCTTATGATGCAGCTGGTAACCAATTAAGCTTGGATGACCTGACTAGCGATGAAAACATCAAACGCATCCAAGTGAACGTTTCTGGTGTTGAAGGTCAAACAACTGCAAGCATCTTGGATTCCGGTGAGCACAAAGGTTCTATTAAACTGAATCAAATTAGCAACAACACTAAAGGTGCAGTATCCATTACAGCGATCATCGCAACAGCGAATGCAAGCAGCACTTCCACAAAAACATTCACAGTTGCTGACGCTCGTGTACCTGATCACTTCAAAGTAGTAACAGATCCTGCGAAATCTGTGGTTAAAGGCGGAACATCTGATATTGAGCTAGCGGTAATTGACCAATATGGACAAGTACTTGACGATGCACACTTTACTGATAGCCAAGGTAACAATGCTCCAACTTTCGTTGATGGTTCGAACAACAAGTATCAAGTAAAAGTCGATGTGACTGCTACAGGTACTGCTGCTGGTACGATCGGCCTGAGAAAAGGTGACGACAACAATAATGCAATCACTTCTGCCATCTTCGGTAAAGGTGAAGCGGCTGGTGACTTCGAAGCATTCAATGACGAGTACACACTGTTCACAACAGAAGGTGCTACTGAAGGTGCAAAAGCAGATTACACAGCAACAATCACGAAAAACGGTACTGAGATTTCCAAGTTGACTAGAACAATCACGGTTGCTAGCGCAACAGACGACCTGACTTACTCCGTGAACGCTGTTCCAACATTGTTCAACTTTACTGATAGCGGCGTAGTTGTTGGATCGACTTATGGTACTGGTGGTACAGCGATCTCTGCTGATGATCTGAAAGACGTAACGAAATCTCAAGTATTCGCACAAGAAGTTAAACTTACAGCTAAAAACGCTTCTGGCGACACTGTAAAACTTCCAGCTGGTACAATCACTGGCATTACAACTTCGAACAATGCGGTTGCTAAAGTAGCGCTTGTTGGTGGTAAAGCGTATGTTCTTGGTAACAAAACAGGTACAGCTACATTGAACGTATCTTACAGAACAATTAAAGGTGAAATCAAAACAGCTACTGTTTCTGTAACATCTAAAAATGATGCACTTGCAGTCGACAAAGTGGAAGCTGACAGCACAATGACAGTTACTACAACTGGCGGCAATGCATTCATTAATCCAGACCTGATTGTGACAGATAACTACGGTGTTGAGTATGAGCAAGAAGATGCTCAAAAAGCTAATGGCGTACTCGGCGTAACATTCTCTGCTAACGGCTACTCCGCTAACGTTTCTGCAGTGTCCATCGATGCGAATGGTAACATTCAAGTAACGAAAACATCTGATGCTGATGGATCTTTTGATCTAACAATTACATCACCAAGTGGTAAATCCGATGTAGTTGCAGTAACTGTAACTGGTGCAGCTAATAACAAATAAGATACACAAACGCTTTTAAAAAAGAAGGCCAATTGGCCTTCTTTTTTATTTATGTGCTTTGCATAAATCACCATGGGAAATACTTATCAATGCTTTTATCACTGGTCGATAGTATACTAAGTTTGTAGCCAAGTTGATATACGAAATGATATACGAAAAATTAATTGCGAGTCATTCAAAAAGTTAATCCTAAGTTTTTAAAAAACAAAAAAACTTCAAATATTAGGAGGAAACAAACCCTTATGAAGAAAACTCTATCTGTAGTCCTTACATCCGCTATGGCTCTTTCCATGTTTTCGTCTCTAGCATTCGCAGCAAAATCTTCTGCGGATTTCACAGATTTGAAAGACCTGGATGCTGCTACAAAAGCAAAATTCGACGCAATGATATCTGCAGGTATTTTCGACGGTGTATCTGAAACAACATTTGGTCTGAAAGATGAAATGAACCGCGCACAATTTGCAAAAGTTGCCGCATTGATTATGGGTCTCGACGTAAATCAAAATTTGAAAACATCGAGCTTCACTGACGTTAGTGTTGACGATTCAGCCAATGGTTATGCACTTCCTTATATTGAAGCTTTGAAAACAGCTGGTGTAACTGATGGTTATGCGGAAGGTCAATACAACCCGGCAGGTAAAGTAACCAAAGAGCAATTGGCCACTTTCTTGGTACGCGTTCTTGGTCAAGACGAAGCAGCTAAAGGCAAAACAGGCACGGACAAAACAGTTTCCGATTGGGCACAAGGGTATGTAGCATTAGCGCTTGAATTGAAACTTCTTTCTAACGGTGAAGATGGTACATTCGGCGGTATGGCTAACGCAACTCGCGATCTGCTTTTGACAGGTGCTTATGAAGCAAAACAACAATACGTACCGGCTGGTAAAGTATCCGTTACAGGCGCGAAAGCAACTGGCGTTCAAAAAGTTGAAGTTGCCTTTAACAAGCCTGTTGACGTAGAAAAAACGAAGTTGTCTTTGAAAAAAGGTAACGCTGACGTTGTAACAACTACCGCATTCGCGGCTGATAAAAAATCTGCCGTATTGACACTAACAGATGTTAAAATCAGCAACGGTGAGTACACAGTAAATATGAGCAGTCTTGATGAAGCTGCTGTTGATAAAACGACAGCTACTTTCAAGGGTGAAGACGAAGTAATGAAAAACATCGAATTCGTATCCGCGAATGACACGATCGCTTATGCAGACAAAGTAATTGTTAAAGCTAAAGCTGTAAACCAATATGGTGAGGCTGCTTCTACAAATGCAGGTTCTTACGATGTGTACACATCAGCTGCAACATTTACGAAAATAACAAAAGACAATGATGGCACACTATTGATCACATTGGATACTAACACAAAAGACACGACGCAAGGCGTAACCGTCATTCCAGTAACAATTGTGAATAATGACAGTCATATCACTGTAACGAAAAACTTCAAATTAGGTACTCAGCCAATCTTGACGAAACTTGAACTAGGTCAACCGCGCTATTCCGTGGGCACTGCTCTGAATGCGAAAGGCGAAAATGCTGAGTTTGATTTGAACTTATATGACCAATATGGTTCTGTTATGTCCTATGAAACGCTATCCAGTGAAGACAAGCTCAAAGATACAAGCTTAATCTGGAATGACTATCTTGCAAGTGAAGATGTTAGCTATGTAATTGAAGATAATGGAAACGACATTCCACAAGTGAAAATCTCCTTGCTCAAAGATATTGATAAATCCGGAGATTTCAGCTTCACTGTATTTAACCAAGCGGCAACTGCAACAGGTAAAGTGAGCATTCAATCCGCAAAAGTAGCGACTAAAATTGAAATTGGCGATATGAATGATGTGATTGCATCCGGAGACACAGACGTCTATGTTCCATTGGTGGCTTATGACGCAAATGGCAAGCAACTGAGTGCAGACGATTTGGCAAGTGATGCAAACGTAGAACGTATTAGAGTTTCAATCTCTGGAGCAACTGGTAGCAGCACAATTGCAACTTCCGGTGAGCACAAGGGTATGATTAAATTAGATAAAATCGACGCTGGCTCTAACGGAGCAGTATCTGTAACAGCAGTCATTGCAACTGCAAATGCAAGCAGCACAGCAACTAAAACGTACACTGTTCACGATGCACGTATTGCGGACCATTTGAAAGAAGTAACAGTACCAGCTAAAAATGCCGTAGCAGGGGCAACTTCTGATTTTGAGTTCAGCGTGATTGACCAATACGGTCAAGTGTTGGATGATTCCAACTATGTAAACAGCAATGGTTCTGTGGTTCCAACGGCAGATGGCAATACGAAATATAGTGTAGTTGCAACAGCAGTGACTTATGATGTAAATGGTAATGTTATTGACAATGCTACTGCGCATGTTCTTACGCCAAATGGAGACGTATTGACGAAAAATACGTATGAAAAAGGTACAAACGACTATAAAGCTTTCAATGATGAGTTCACTTATGAAACAACGAGCGCAGCAAAAGAGGGAACTTATGTTAAGTTCACAGCTCAAATTCTTAAAGGCGATCAAGAGATTTCCAAAGCAGAAAGAACACTGACCGTCGTTGGTAAAAATGCAGACTTAACTTACAGCGTTGGAACAGTAGCACCATTGTTCAATGCTATGGACAGTGACGTAGTTAAGGACAGTGAATTGGCAATTGCAACAAGCAAATTGTCTCGCGAAGTAAAAATTACAGCGAAAAATGCTGCAGGTGAATCTGTTGAGCTTCCGGCTGTAGCTACACAAATTACAACTTCAAACCCTAGCGTGGCACAGGTTGCGATGGGTACTGGAGAGGATGCCGGTAAAGCTTTCGTAATGGGGAATAAAGAAGGCACTGCAACATTGAGTGTGACCTATCAAACGGTTGACGGTAATGTTAAGCAGGCAAGTGTACCTGTGACGGTAAAAAGCGATATGGTTGCTGTAGACAAGTTGGAAGCTGGGGAATCAGAAGCAACGATTTCTACAGGTGCTAATGCTTATGCGGTAGCAGATCTGACTGTAACGGATAACTATGGTGTTGAGTACGACAAAGATGAAGCACCGGCATACAACTATTTGATGGGCCTCGCATTCTCTGCGGATAATGTAAAAGGAAAAGTGGAGATTGGTGCTGATGGAACAATCAAAGCTGATAGTGGCACGACATTTGATTTGATCATCACATCGCCAAATGGCAAGTCGACTGTAACGTCGGTAATTGTGAAGTAATTATTTTAGATGAGAAGGCCCTTCGGGGTCTTCTTTTTTGCGTTTTCCTAGTGAGAGCATGGATTAAGCCAGTCTTCTACTTGGAAAATACTTGTCAATGAATTAATAGCGAGATAATAGTATACTAATTCATGTAGACGAGGTGATAGAAAAAAAGCTATACGAAAATGATAGCAAGTTACTTCAATGTCGTTGTGTTGGTTATAAGTTTTTATAACAAAAAACTTTAAAATATTAGGAGGAAACAAACCCTTATGAAGAAAACTCTATCCGTAGTCCTTACATCCGCTATGGCTCTTTCCATGTTTTCATCCCTAGCATTCGCAGCGAAATCTTCTGCGGATTTCACAGATTTGAAAGACCTGGATGCTGCTACAAAAGCGAAATTTGATGCTATGATCTCCGCTGGTATCTTCGACGGCGTATCCGAAACAACATTTGGTCTGAAAGACGAAATGAACCGTGCACAATTTGCAAAAGTTGCTGCATTGATCATGGGTCTTGACGTTAACAAAGATTTGAAAACATCGAGCTTCACTGATGTTAGTGTTGACGATGCAGCTAATGGTTATGCACTTCCTTATATCGAAGCTCTGAAAACAGCTGGTGTAACAGATGGTTATGCTGAAGGTCAATATAACCCAGCTGGTAAAGTAACGAAAGAACAATTGGCTACTTTCTTGGTTCGTGTTCTTGGTCAAGACGAAGCAGCTAAAGGCAAAACAGGTACAGACACAACAGTATCCGGTTGGGCACAAGGTTATGTAGCATTAGCGCTTGAATTGAAACTTCTTTCCAACGGTGAAGATGGTACATTCGGCGGTATGGCTAACGCAACTCGCGATCTGCTTTTGACAGGTGCTTATGAAGCAAAACAACAATACGTACCAGCTGGTAAAGTATCCGTTACAGGTGCAAAAGCAACAGGTGCGCAACAAGTAACAGTTACATTCAACAAACCAGTTGACGTTGAAAAAGCGAAACTGACGTTGAAAAAAGGATCTAGCGAAGTTGTTACAACAGCGAAATTTGCTGATGACAAGAAATCCGCGGTTCTTACATTGTCTGATGTGAAAGTAAGCAAAGGTGAATACACAGTAACTGTTTCCGGTTTGGATGCAGCTACCGTTGACAAAACAACAGCAACTTTCACAGGTGAAGATGAAGTTCTTACAAAAATTGATTTCGTAAATGCTGGCGACACTATTGCTTATGCAGATAAAACGATCGTAAAAGTTAAAGCTTCTAACCAATATGGTGAAAATGCAACAACAAATGCTGGTTCTTACAATGTTTACACATCTGCTGCAACATTCACTAAAATCACGAAAGATACAGATGGTACTTTGTTGATCACTTTGGATACAGCTAACGAAAGTACAACACAAGGCGTATCTGTAATTCCTGTAACAGTTGTTAACAACGACAGCCACATCACAGCTACGAAAAACTTCAAATTGGGTACACAACCAATCTTGACGAAACTTGAGCTTGGCGATGCTCGTTACTCCGTAGGAACAGCACTTAACGGTAAAGGCGAAAACGTGAAATTTGACCTTAACCTGTTTGACCAATACGGCGGTACGATCTCTTATGACTCTTTGATGAATGCAAAAGTATACAGCAAAGACAATACAAGCACGACTAAATTGTTCGGTGACACAACTGTGATTTGGAATGATTACATCCCGGCTGGAGATGTGAAAACAGAAATTGAAGATAACGGTAATGATATTCCACAAGTGAAGATCTCATTGACCAACGATCTAGATAAAGCTGGCGATTACAGCTTCACTGTGTTCAACCAAGCAGCTACAGCAACTGGTAAAGTATCCGTTCAATCTTCCAAACTTGCAAATAAAGTTGAAATTGGCGAAATGAACGATGTCATCGCGGCTGGCGACACAGAAGTTTATATTCCGGTTGTAGCTTATGATGCAGCTGGTAACCAATTGAGCTTGGATGATCTGACTAGCGATGAAAACATCAAACGTATCCAAGTGAATGTTTCTGGTGTTGAAGGTCAAACAACAGCAACAATCCTTGATTCCGGTGAGCACAAAGGTTCGATTAAATTGAACAAAATCAACAACAATACAAAAGGTGCAGTATCCATTACAGCGATCATCGCAACAGCGAATGCAAGCAGCACTTCCACAAAAACATTCACAGTTGCTGACGCTCGTGTACCTGATCACTTCAAAGTAGTAACAGATCCTGCGAAATCCATTGTTAAAGGTGGTACATCTGCAATTGAGCTTGCGGTAATTGACCAATATGGACAAGTACTTGACGATGCGAATTTCACAGATAACCAAGGTAACAATGCACCAACGTTTATTGATGGTTCGAACAACAAATATCAAGTAAAAGTCGATGTGACTGCTACAGGTACTGCTGCTGATACAATCGGGCTTTTGAACCCAGCTGATAAAGTAACTAATTCCGCTATCTTTGGTAAAGGCGAAACTGCTGGTGACTTCGAAGCATTCAATGATGAGTACACACTCTTCACAACAGAGAATGCTAAAGAAGGTGCAAAAGCAGATTACACAGCAACAATCACGAAAAACGGAACTGAGATCTCCAAATTAACTAGAACAATCACAGTTGCTAGTGAAACTGACGATCTGACTTACTCCGTGAACGCTGTTCCAACATTGTTCAACTTTACTGATAGCGGCGTAGTTGTTAAATCGACTTATGGTACTGATGGTAAAGAGATCTCTGCTGATGATCTGAAAGATGTAACGAAATCTCAAGTATTTGCACGTGAAGTTAAACTTACAGCTAAAAACGCTTCTGGCGACACTGTAAAACTTCCAACTGGTACAATTACAGGCATTACAACATCGAACAATGCGGTTGCTAAAGTAGCGCTTGTTGGTGGTAAAGCGTATGTTCTTGGTAACAAAACAGGTACGGCTACATTGAACGTATCTTACAGAACGATTAAAGGCGAAATTAAAACAGCTACTGTTGCAGTAACATCTAAAAATGATGCACTTGCAGTCGATAAAGTGGAAGCAGACAGCACTATGACAGTTGCTACAACTGGCGGCAATGCATTCCTCAATCCAGATCTAATTGTGACAGATAACTATGGCGTTGAGTATGAGCAAGAAGATGCTCAAAAAGCTAACGGCGTTCTGGGCGTAACATTCTCAGCTAGCAGCTACTCCGCAAACGTTACTGGCGTGTCTATTGATGCGAATGGTAACATTCAAGTAACGAAAACATCTGATGCTGATGGATCTTTTGATCTGACAATTACATCTCCAAGTGGTAAATCCGATGTTGTTGCAGTAACTGTGACTGGTGCAGCTAATAACAAATAAGATTAACCCATTTGTAAAAAAGAAGGCCAATTGGCCTTCTTTTTTGTTTATACAGCTACTATGCACATATTCATTCGTATTTATGTCGGGATGGATCTGTGGTTCTTTCAAAAATTTAAAAAGTTTTTTTGAATAATCGCAACTTTTTCGAAACCTGTGCGTTTAATACTTTGAAAGCAAGCAAATAATAAAGAGTTAACCAGTTTATAACTAGCCATACAGATATCACAAAATAACTCTTTACGACGCTATTCGACCAATGTATAATGTAAATTGGTGTGGGTGTCTTTCTTCCTACTTTACGTTTACTAGTTTCCAATGCAGCTACTAGAGCTGCACGCGAACTTAGTTATATAATGCTCTAACTCTGGAAAGGGGGTGAACCAAACTATGAGTAAATCGAGCTCAAATATTACTAGCTTTATCCAAAAAAATAAAACCAAAGATATTCAAGGAGGAGAAAAAAAGGTTATGAAGAAAAGTTTATCCGTAGTTCTTTCTACAGCAATGGCATTATCCATGTTTTCGTCCCTAGCTTTCGCAGCTAAATCCTCTGCTGATTTCACAGATCTTAAAGATCTTGACGCAGCTACAAAAGCAAAATTTGATGCAATGATCAGCGCAGGTATTTTTGATGGAGTGAGCGACACTACATTTGGTCTTAAAGACGAAATGAACCGTGCTCAATTCGCAAAAGTTGCAGCTTTGATTACTGGTATCGAAGTAAACAAAGATCTTAAAACTTCCAGCTTCTCCGATGTTAAAGCTGACGACGCTGCTAACGGCTACGCGCTTCCTTACATCGAAGCTTTGAAAACTGCTGGTATTACTGACGGTTATGCTGAAGGTCAATACAACCCAGCTGGTAAAGTAACAAAAGAGCAATTGGCTACTTTCTTGGTTCGCGTACTGGGTAAAGATGCTGATGCTAAAGGTAAAACTGGTACTGACACAACTGTTTCTGACTGGGCACAAGGCTATGTAGCTCTTGCTCTTGAGTTGAAACTTCTTCCTACTGGCGACGCTGGTAAATTCGGTGGCCAATCCAACGCAACTCGTGACCTTCTTCTTACAGGTGCATACGAAGCAAAACAACAATACGTACCAGCTGGTAAAGTATCCGTTACAGGTGCAAAAGCAACTGGAGCTCAACAAGTAACAGTTACTTTCAACAAAGCAGTTGACACTGACAAAGCAAAATTGGCTTTGAAAAAAGGTACAGCTGATGTAGCTACAACTGTTAAATTTGCTGATGACAAAAAATCCGCAGTTTTGACATTGACTGACGTTAAAGTTAGCAAAGGTGAGTACACAGTAACAGTTTCCGGTTTGGATGCAGCTGCTGTTGACAAAACTACTGCAACTTTCACTGGTGAAGACGAAGTTCTTACAAAAATCGACTTCGTAAACGCTGGCGACACAATTGCTTACGCTGACAAAACTATCGTTAAAGTAAAAGCTTCCAACCAATACGGTGAGAACGCAACTACTAACGCTGGTTCTTACAACGTTTACACATCTGCTGCAACATTCACAAAAATCACTAAAGATACTGATGGTACTTTGTTGATCACTTTGGATACAGCAAATGAAAGTACAACTCAAGGCGTATCTGTAATCCCAGTAACTATCGTTAACAACGATAGCCACATTACAGCTACTAAAAACTTCAAATTGGGTACACAACCAATCTTGACAAAACTTGAGCTTGGTGCAGCTCGTTACTCCGTAGGTGACTCTTTGAACGGTAAAGGCGAAAACGCTAAATTCGATCTTAACCTGTTTGACCAATACGGCGGCACAATTTCCTATGACTCTTTGATCAATGCTAAAGTATACAGCAAAGACAATACTAGCACTGCTAAATTGTTTGGAGAAACAACTCTTATCTGGAATGACTACATTGCAACTGAAAATGTTAGCGTAGTTTTCGAAGATAATGGAAGTGATATCCCACAAGTTAAGATCTCCTTGAACAAAGATCTTGATAAAGCTGGTGATTACAACTTCACAGTGTTTAACCAAGCTGCTACTGCAACTGGTAAAATCTCAGTTAAATCTTCTAAAGTTGCTAACAAAGTTGAAATCGGCGATCTTAACGATGTAATCGCTGCTGGCGACAAAGATGTATATATTCCAATTGTTGCTTATGACGCTGCGGGGAACCAACTCAGCCTTGATGATCTAACTAGCGATCAAAACATTGATCGTATCAAAGTTAACGTTTCTGGCGTTGAAGATGGTCAAACTATTGCTACAGTACTTGATTCTGGTGAGCACAGAGGAAGCATTAAATTAGGTAGAATTAGTAATAATGCTAAGGGCGCTGTTTCCATCACTGCGATCATCGCAACAGCAAATGCAAGCAGTACTTCGACTAAAACTTTCACAATCTCTGATGCGCGCGTACCTGACCACTTCAAAGTTGTAACTGATTCTGCAAAACAAGCAGTTGCAGGCGGAACTTCAGCAATCGAGCTTGCAGTTGTTGACCAATACGGAAAAACACTTGACGATGCACACTACACAGATAGTCAAGGTAACAACGTTGTAGATTGGAATAATGGTGTAAACAAATATGAAGTTACAGTAAGTGTTGCAACTTACGACGCTACTGGTACTAGCTACACTGATTTTGGTTTGAAAGATGCTAAAGATGCTCCGATCAATAAATCGGTAACTTATGGTAAAGGTGTAAACGGTGACTTCGATGCTTTCAATGGCGAGTTCACATTGTTTACTAGCGGACCAAATACACCAGCACCTACATTTATTACACCAGCTGGTGCTCGTGCCGAATATACAGCTGTAATCACTAAAAATGGTGTTGAGATCTCCAAGTTGTCTAGAACATTCAGTGTTGTTAAGAATACTGATGATCTGACTTACTCCGTGAACGCGGTTCCTACATTGTTCAACCTAATTGATAGTGGTACTGTTATCGGATCAACTTATGGTGCAGCTGGTACGACAATCACTGCTGATGATCTTAAAGATGTATCTAAGTCCCCATTTGCACGTGAAGTTAAACTGACTGCTAAGAATGCTGCTGGCGACGTCGTTAAGCTTCCTGCATACACAATTCAAAGCATTACCACTTCCAATAATGCTATTGCTAAAGTAGCTATGGTTGGCGGTAAAGCATATGTTCTTGGTAACAAAGTAGGTACTGCTACATTGAACGTATCCTACAAAACGATTAAAGGTGAAAGCAAGCTAGCAACAGTTGCTATTACAAGTAAAAATGATGCTTTAGCAGTAGACAAAATTGCTGCTGATAGCACAATGACAATCAATACTCTTGCAGCTGGTAAAACTGATGGAAATGCATTAATTACTCCAGACGTAACTGTTACAGATAACTATGGTAAAGAGTACGAGCAAGAAGCAGCTCAAAAAGTTAACGGAGTACTTGGTGTAACATTCTCCGCTAGCAACTACTCTTCCAATATTACTTCTGTTTCCATCGATGCAATTGGTAACATTTCTGTAACTAAAACAGGTGCTGCTAATGTTGATGGTGCATTTGATCTAACAATTACATCTCCAAGTGGTAAGTCCGATGTAGTTGCAGTAACAGTAAAAGGTGCAGCTAACTAAGATTAGTTGCCCCTTAATAAAAAGAAGGCCTAACGGCCTTCTTTTTATTTTTGTATAAATGTATTATGCACATATTTATTGGTATTTATAATGTTCTTTTGGCTGTTTTCAATACTAGTAAACACGCTCATTTGAAGACTAGAACTGATCTGCGCGTCATTTTTACGTGTTATCCATATTTTAAACAATTCTTTCGTTTGGCCAACTGATTCGAGCACTTTTGATTGGCTAGCGAGTATTTCATTGATGCCAGTTTCAGCACCGTATTCTTTATATATGGAAGTAGCATACTCCAAAGATTTATTGTACTCATCTGTTATCTCCAAATAGTCACGATCAAGTAAATCTTTAAGGTTTGGTACTTGATCTAAATCCTTGTATTGCTGCAATTTACTTGCAAACATATAAATTTGCATGTCCGTATCGCTTAGCCATTTATAAGCATTAATTATAGATGTTTCTTTTACATTGTTTTGCGTTGGATCATTCTTCAAAGAAACATTCACACTATAAGTCGAATCATCCCAAGCAACTTCGGCACCTAACTGCCTTAACATATAAATCGGCACCATCGTTCTTCCGTTATAATTGATAGCAGGGACATCTTCTACCTTTAGTTCACTTCCACTTGTTTTTACACTCACGATGGGATTACCCTCGAAATCTCCCCGGATCGAGGAAGCGTTGACGGTGCTTGTGATAAAGAATAAAATCATAGTGACTGTTAGTAATTTTTTCATAGAATCACTCCGTTTGCTAGATTATTTAACCGTAAATAATTCAACAAAAGAAGTAAGATATCCTTTAATTTTACAGATTATTAAGACAGGAGAGTTAATATCGAATGAATATGAAAAAAATGATCTTGGCAACAGGTGGTGCAATTCTACTATTATCCACATCCCTTTCAGTTTCCCAAGCAGAAGCTCCAACTCCAGGCTCGTCCTCCGACCCGGTGATCACAAAGAGCTATTTCGATCAGAACACGTTAAGCGAAGCCAAGGTGAAAGAGCTCATTGCCTCAGCGATCGCTGCTAGTGCTGGCGGAAGCCAGCCTAGCAGTGGGAGCAACGGAGGCACAGGCACTACCCCAACGCCAGCGGAGATGAAGGTCGTCCAATTGGCTAATGGACAAACGCTTTATGCCGGTGCTGGCGCTGAATTTATCGTGCGAAGCGGCAGAGTTCTTACCGTGAGCAACGATGATAATGGCATCCCAGATGTAACGGGAGGCAAGGATCTTCCAGCGGGGACTGAACCTGCGCTGAATCATCTTTTGATTTTTCCAACAGAAGGGCGCGGCATAAAATCGTCTCCGAAAAATACAGCGGACATTTTTGTCATGGTGCGCGGCAGCTATTTATTGTTGAATGCAGATGGAAGCACGGTTGCAAAATAGTTCTTCTCCACAATTTTACCCTTAATGACAACTTCTTATGAGGTTCGAGTTTGATAATCTAGCCATAATAAAGGTGTCCCCACTTGGGTCAACTGTTTACGGAGCTTGGTTTTAATAAAAACTCTAAGGAGGCGTTTATTATGGCTAGAAGTAACAATAAGTTGGTTCCTCAATCGAAAAAGGCGCTAGATGCACTCAAATATGAGATTGCTGCTGAGCTAGGATTGCCTGTGGGTAAGCAAATGTCGTTAAATGCTGATACGGAGTTCGCGACGGAGTTAGGCTCTATTCCTTCCTCTTCAGTGAAAGAAGACTATTGGGGACATATCTCTTCGAGAGATACAGGGGCTGTTGGGGGAACTATAACAAAGAGGTTGATCCAACGCGCTGAAGAAGCTTTGTTTTCTCTCTAAGTTTAGAACTTATTCATAATTTATTCACGATTGCATTCATTGACACTAGACGACAAATAAAGTAAGATAATTTATTGAAGGTCAATGTTTAATTTAACCTTTTCCAATCGGGAAAGGTTCATTTTTTTGTTGTCTTTATTCATTAAAAGCTTGTTTTAAATTTTAGCAGTGCGGAATTCAAAGTTCTTGTCAGCGCAGAGCGCAAAAGAGGGATTCCGTTTGGCGTGAAAAGCTGCCGCTAAAGCCGGGCCCACTTTTTTTCATATAGAGGCATCGAGTAGAAGCTTTTCAAACATACTAAATGATATTGGAGGATGAATGATATGGCGCAAGTACGTGGACGTCGTTTATTTACATCCGAATCCGTAACAGAAGGTCATCCGGATAAAATTTGTGACCAAATTTCTGACTCGGTATTGGATGCATTTCTTGCTAACGATCCAAATGCTCGTGTAGCATGTGAGGTATCTGTAGCAACTGGTTTGGTTTTGGTAATCGGTGAGATTACTTCTAGCTCTGAATATGTTGATATTCAAGCAATTGCAAGACAAACAATCAAAGAAATCGGTTATACGCGTGCAAAATACGGATTTGATTCCCAAACATGTGCGGTTCTTGTTTCTTTGAATGAACAATCCCCTGACATTGCACAAGGTGTTGATAGAGCACTTGAAGCAAGAGAAGGTTCTATGTCCGATGAAGAAATTGAAGCAATTGGTGCCGGTGACCAAGGTTTGATGTTCGGTTTCGCAGTTAATGAAACGCCTGAACTTATGCCACTCCCGATTTCGATCTCTCACCAACTGGCTCGTCGTTTGACAGAAGTTCGCAAAGATGGTACTCTTCCCTACCTGCGTCCGGATGGTAAAACTCAAGTAACTGTTGAGTATATCGATGATAAACCAGTTCGTGTCGATGCAATCGTTGTATCTACACAGCATGGTGAAGAAGTTACTCTAGAGCAAATCCAAAAAGATATTAAAGAGCATGTTATTGCTCCAATCGTACCAGCGCACTTGTTAGATGATAACACAAACTATTTCATCAACCCAACTGGCCGTTTCGTAATCGGCGGACCTCAAGGGGATGCTGGTTTGACTGGTCGTAAAATCATCGTTGATACGTATGGCGGTTACGCACGTCACGGCGGCGGTGCTTTCTCTGGTAAGGATCCAACAAAAGTTGACCGTTCCGGTGCATACGCAGCACGTTATGTTGCGAAAAACATCGTAGCTGCTGGACTTGCTGAAAAATGTGAAGTTCAATTGGCTTACGCAATCGGTGTAGCGCGTCCGGTTTCCATTGCTGTGGATACATTTGGTACGGCAAAAGTAAGCGAAGAGAAATTAGTTGAGCTGATTCACAACAATTTCGACCTTCGCCCAGCGGGTATCATTAAAGAGCTTGACCTGCGTCGTCCAATTTACCGTCAAACGGCTGCTTATGGTCACTTTGGCCGTAATGACCTGGATGTTCCTTGGGAGCGTACAGACAAAGCTGAGCTCTTGAAAGCTCAAGCATTAGTTTAATATAGTTAGATAAGCCATCCATAATAGGATGGCTTTTTACTTTTCAGTAAAACAGAACATATGTTTGACTAACAATATAAAAAATGGTAATATATACATATACTTAATAACTTTTCATCACGAGCACTTCGTATGTTATACTGAAATTACGATTATAAGCATCTATTATAGATGAATCGGGGAGTGATGGAAAATGGATAATGAGTTGAAAGAGGCTCTATCAGCAATGCTGAAGGCCGAATTTTTGCCGATGTATGATAAGATAGATTTGATGGATAGACGTATGGATGGGATTGAAAATCGTCTGACTGGGATCGACAAACGTCTAGATGGTATCAATAACCATTTAATTGACATTGATATTCGTCTTGATGGTATGGACAACCACATAATTGGTATTGACACTCGCCTAGATGGTATCGATACCCGCCTAGACAAGCTTGAAATAGAACAAACTCAAGTTAAACAAGCTGTTTTAGAAACCAATGCAACTGTAAAACGGATTGAACTTATCCAAGAACAGCAGCACTCCATTATTGAACTTTTGTCAGCTCGGTCCATTGAGCATGAAGCTAAAATAAAACGTATTCTGTAAATTTTACAGGTTTTGTATCTCAGGCAGAGAGCAGGCCCCATAAGGGATGACTCTCTTTTTTGTGTTTCGTTGGTGTATAAATACAACTGCAATCCTATCGTAACTTTTTCCATAGTTTAAGAGTCTATATAAGTATCGTGAAAATGATAGATAATAGACTTAGACTGAAAGAGGAGTGTGGAAAAGCAACATGACGGTACAGAAGCAAGTATGGATTGGTGCGCTGGCTTGCGCATTGGTGTGGCAGTTGGCAGCTGGGACTACGGTAAGTGCGGCAGGTTCAACGTTGACGCTTAGTTCACAGGAAACAATTACATCAGGCGCAATCATGAAGAATTATGTATGGACAACAACTAGAAGCAATAAGGATGTTTCGGTAAACGCCAATGTGATCGAGGTCGACTTGACGAATCCGAACGTAAAGATAGACGCAATGGCAGGGACGAATACGCAATTTACGAAGAACCAGAGTGTTTTGGGCATGGTGAAGGATAGCGGAGCAGTAGCAGGTGTAAATGGAGATTTCTTCAATACACAGGCTGAAGGTGTCCCGGAGGGCGCTCAAATCACGAATGGAACGGTGATGGCGACGCCAGCAAAAATATCGGGATTATATTCTTTTGCAATAACGAAGAACAATCAGCCGATTATTGATATTCTTGACTTTGAGGGCAAGGTAACAGCGAAAGATGGAACCTCTTTTGAACTTGGCGGTGTGAATAAAACATATTATTGGGATGATAACAATGTCGCAATGATTGCTGATGGACTTTTCCTATATACAAGTGCTTGGGCAATGACACAAAGAGCGGTAGATGGTACGCATGTTCCAACTGAGGCGCTTATTCAAAATGATATCGTCAAGGAGATTGCGGTAGATACGAATATTAAAATGATCGCTCCCGCGGACGGCTACATACTTAGAGGTTCAGGCTTAGCTAGGGAGTTTATCGTAAATCACCTCAAAGTCGGAGATAAAATCACTACCAAATATGATATGGTTCCGCATGATGCTTCAAAAACATATGATTGGAAAAACTTCAAAATGCTTATCGGAGGAAGCACGTTGTTAGTTGACGATGCGAAGCCGAGTTACTTCACAAGAAATATTAATGATTTCAGCGGTTACAGTCCGCGCTCACGAACGGCAATAGGTTATTCCAAAGATATGAAAACAGCGTATATTATTACCTCTGATCGCAGTGCAGGTAGCGCGGGTATGACACTGCCAGAGCTTCAGCAGTTTATGATTAGTGCTGGAGTTTGGAAAGGTTTAGTCCTGGATGGTGGTGGTTCCACACAGATGGTTTCTAGACCTCTAGGTGATTTTGATCCGAAATTGGTGAATAAAACAGAGAATGGTAACCAACGTTCGGTTGCAAATGGTGTAGGCGTATATTCAACGGCGCCTAAAGGTGAGTTGAAAGGTCTTATTTTAAAAGGTCAAAACATTTTATTCATGAATGAATCCAGCACTTATCAATTCAAAGCCTATGACGATTATTATAACCCAATTTCAGTGGATGGTATTGTTCCACAATGGAGTAGTTCGACAGCAAATGGTGGCTTTAAGGATAATGTGTTTACACCTACATTACCAGGTAAAACGCAGATTACTGCGAAGTCAGGAAAAGGTTCTGCATCCATGGATGTTGAGGTTATCGGCCGGAACCAAATTACTTCGATGAAATTCAATTCAGGTGCTTTTTCATTGACCGAGGGCGGAGATTTTAAGCTGCCTATTATGGTGACAACCAAAAGCGGTGCAACAAGAGAACTGCCCGCGGCATCAGCAACATGGGAACTTAGCGGCGTAAAAGGGAGCTTGAAAGATGGCGTTTTACATGTAGACAGTGCTTCAGGTTCCCAAGCTGCTCAGGTTATCGCAAGATATGATGGCTTCAGTACCATGGTTACTCTTCCAGTGGGACAAGAAAAGGTATGGTACGACCTAGATAATTCTGCGGTTATAACTACTGGTGATAAATATCCTGCTGAGGTTGTTTCTTCTGTAAATATTGAACAAGCGAATGGAAATAAGAATTTAGCGATTTCTTATGATTTTACAAAAGGTACAGGCACAAAAGCTGCATATGCCCGATTTGATGGTACGAACGGTGTGCAAATTGCAGGTGAACCTGAGTTTATTACAGCTAAAGTCCTCGGAGATGGAAGTTTTAACTGGGTGCGTGCTGAAATTGTTGATGCAGATGGCAAATTGAACTATGTCAGCTTCACAGAAAATACGAACTGGACGGGCTGGCGCAAGCTAACGGCTGATGTGTCCGATCTTAAATTCCCAATTAAGCTTAAGAGCGTATATGTAGCTAATCCGGCAAATGGACAGGATGAAAGAGCTTCGAAAGGGAAAATTAGTATAGATGATATCTCTTTTATTTATAAAGGACAGTTGCCGGCTTTACCGAAGAATTCAGTAAAACTTACAGTGAACAAGAAGCAAGTAACAGTAAACTCAAAAGCAATGACGCTGGAGCAAGCGCCGACTATTGTGAATGATAATACGCTTATTCCAATTCGATTTGTAACAGAAGCTCTCGGCGGCAATGTGAAATGGGATGATAAAGAACGGAAAGTTACTGTTATTCGCGGGGATAAGCTAATTGATTTGTGGGTTGATAATGCAGATCTACTGGCAAATGGGGATCGTATCACGGCGGAGGTTGCGCCAAAAATTATGAATAATGTGACTATGGTTCCACTTCGTGTAATTTCTGAGAAATTAGGGTTTAAAGTAGGCTGGGATCCCCAAAATTATGGGATAACTATTGAATAAATAGTGCTAGAAGTTCACTTCAAATTGTAAGAACTATGTTACAATATGGGGTAGACTAATTTCTAATATTGTTATAAAAAAGGAGCATGTTTCATTTGCAGCCAGACGCTATAGATCGTGTCATAAAAAACGCAATTAACGTCATGGAGAGCAGCAAGTATCAGATGTTCGAGATCGCAGAAGCTTCTCGCTTGGAAAAAGAATCGCTTACTCGTGAACTTGAAGAAATTAAGCATGAAACGAGTATCACAATTGATTTGGTTGACAAGTTAGAGAAGGACTACAAGCGCTCCCGCATTCGACTCACGGAAGTCAGTCGTGACTTTAATAAGTACCGTGAGGAAGATATTAAGGTTGCTTATGAAGCGGCTATTGCCTTTCAATTACAACTCACTATTGCTAGAGAAAAAGAAAATAATCTGAAGGCCAGACGCAATGACCTGCAAGTGCGAACTAAGAATGTGGACAAGCAGGTGGAACGGGCTGAAACGATCGTTTCTCAGATGAATGTAGTTTTAGAATACTTATCCGGAGATCTCAATCAGGTCACTCGCATATTAGAATCCGCTAAAAACAGGCAATTGCTTGGTTTAAAGATTATTTTGGCACAAGAGGAAGAGCGAAAGCGTATTGCGCGTGAAATTCATGATGGTATGGCTCAGACCTTGGCAAATGTTGTGCTACGAACAGAAATTGCTCAGCGCATGCTTATTAAAGAAGATATCCCCGCGGTTAAGGAAGAACTAGTGGATTTGAAGGGACAAGTCAGAGGGGGACTTGAAGAAGTTCGTAAGATCATCTTCAACCTCCGCCCGATGGCGCTCGATGATCTAGGTATCGTACCGACTCTGCGTAAATATGTTCAAGATTGCGAAGAGAAATATCGGATTCGTACGCAATTCAATCTCGTAGGCAAGCAGACTCGCATTCCATCAGGGCTTGAAATTGCGATTTTCCGACTGGTGCAAGAAGCTCTATCTAATGTAATAAAACATGCGAAAGCAACTTTCTTATCTGTTGAGCTAACACTGGAACCTGATCAAGTACAAATCTACGTCGTAGATAATGGGGTCGGCTTCGATGTGCCGCAAACAGAGCAGAAAATAGCTAAGGGAAATAATTTTGGTTTGTTAGGCATGCGTGAGCGTGTTGAGCTTCTGGAAGGCACAATGATTATTGATTCTGCCAAAGATTCCGGAACCAAAATTACAATGCTAATCCCTATTGGCGGCGGTGCAGAGAACAAGGAGGAAAATCAAAATGGACAACACGGCGAGTCATAAACGCAATGTGCGAATTGTTATTGCGGACGATCACCAGCTGTTTCGCGAAGGTGTTAAACGGATTATCAATATGGAAGATGATATGGAGGTCATCGGAGAGTGTGGCGATGGGATCCAGGTTATCGAGCTATGTAATCAAATCACCCCAGATATTGTTCTCATGGACATCAACATGCCACTTGAGAATGGTGTAGTCGCGACTGAGCGCCTAAAGCTTATTTTCCCTGATATTAAGGTTATCATTCTTTCGCTTCATGATGATGAGAGCTATGTATTTGAGACCCTTCGCAAGGGAGCTTCGGGTTATTTGCTTAAAGATATGGAAGCGGAGTCGCTTATTAATGCGATTCGTTCTGTGGTGGCTGGTCACGCCTATATTCACCCCAAAGTTACAGGAAAGCTAATCAACCAACTAAGACGCATGACTTATTTAGATGACGTCGGTGTGGTTGGATCAGGACAGGGCGCTAAGGATTCTGCGCTTAAGTACATACATAATACAAACAGCCCACTTACCAAACGGGAAGCGGAAGTTCTTCGTTTAATGGCAGAAGGCAAAAGCAATAAACTGATCGGAGAGTTCCTCTACATCAGTGAAAAAACGGTGAAGAACCATGTCAGCTCCATTCTTCAAAAAATGGAAGTAGATGACCGTACACAAGCGGTTATCATCGCGATTAAGAATGGTTGGGTAACCTTATAAGACTCCCGTTGTTGGAACCCCTCTACTTTTTGTGGCATACACTGCAATTAAGGGAGGGATCCGCTATGTGGATTGGGTTACTTTGGATCTTGGGTTGCTACGGAATCAGCATCGCAGTGCTTCATCTATTGTTCGGAGCCCGAAAGGGTAGAAAGAAGAAGCCTGCAAAAGTTCTGCTTGTCACCAAAAATAACCAAAATCAAATTGAATGGTATATTCGCTCTTTATTTTTTTTCTCTGGATTAAAAGGCTATGAAGTTACGGCAACGATCTACGATGAAGGGTCTTCTGACGACACAAGACAAATTATTGAGCGATTATCCCATACCCATTTACTTGATTTGAGATATCAAATGGATTTTGATGCAGTTGATCAATTTGTGAGTGAGCATGAAGGGGAACCTGTGGTTGTTGTTCATCTTAGCAATAGGGAAGATCTTGTGAAAATTCCTGTCGGATAGCAGTAACCGCTTGCAGATGCAACTTAAAAAGAGGGTAAGGTGAGCAATGAAGGTTCAACTTTACGCCGTTTTTGTAAATAAGGAGTGGAATTGGCATTTGTCCATTCACCCT
The DNA here is from genome assembly GCF_052682475.1 of Paenibacillus sp. WC2504. NCBI lineage: Bacteria > Bacillati > Bacillota > Bacilli > Caryophanales > Paenibacillaceae > Paenibacillus > Paenibacillus sp. WC2504. The sequence continues at coordinate 9,996 of NZ_JBQZFH010000001.1, read as the reverse complement.
ATGACAGACATTCAATATTGGTTCGAGCAATACGCAGCCGACGCCGGCCTCGTACTGTTCGAACCTTTTATTTCGTTTGGGCAAGGTGTGCGGGTGCTTGGTAAACTAAAATCTGCAAATTTAAAACAAGCGGTTGAGGACGATGAAAGTATGCTGAAGCAGTTCCGACAGGCGGCCAAAAATTGCGGTTTAGTAAATTGCGACAAAATTGCAATGAAGAAAATAACATTTAGCGAGGAAAGATTGTTACCTAGAATGATTTTAGATTATGGGGTTTATACCAAGATTGTATTAGCTTGCAGCGGTAGGACGTTGCTTGTAGAGGAATTTGAGCAGCTGTTAAAAGCGGCAAATTTAGAACTAGGTGCAGGGGAAGCTTGGATGAGTTATCTACAGCTAGCTCATCTTAACGGGGATTTAACATTAGAGAATGGACTCTATATAAAGGAGTACCGGGAATGGCGTCGAGGTTACCAGAAAAGGACGAGCTACTCCTGTAAACGTTGCGGAAGCGGTGAGGAGAGTTTGTATTGGTCAGCCTGCCATTTCTGCGGACAAGACTGCCCCTACTGTGAAGCGTGCTTAACAATGGGACGGGTAAAGTTTTGCTCGTTGCTTATATTTGGAGGGACAGCTGAGAATGGAAAGTTAGTGGTGGAAGACGCGAAACAGTCCTTTGAGAATCTCGAAAACTACATCAAACCATGGGGACTTAGTGAAGCTCAGACTAGAGCATCTCTGGAGGGGCTACAATTTATTACGGAGGAGAGGGGGAAGGATAAGCGCGGATTGCTGACTAAAGAGCCTCGAAAGTTTTTAATCTGGGCCGTTACTGGTGCAGGAAAGACGGAAATGATATTCCCTTTCGTTCATATAACAGTGGCCAATGGAGGGCGAGTGTTGATTGCAACTCCACGAAAAGACGTTGTATTAGAGCTTCAACCAAGAATATCGAAAGCTTTCACAGACTATAGTGTCGTTACGCTTTATGGTGGTAGCGAGCAGCGATGGGAGCAAGGGCAAATTACAATTGCCACGACACATCAACTCATGCGTTTTGATGAGGCATTTGATCTTGTCATCATTGATGAAATTGATGCATTCCCGTACCATAACAATCCAATGCTTGCTTATGCTGCAGCTAAAGTTTGCAAACGAAGTGGTGTGAATATATTGCTATCGGCTACACCGCCGAAGAGCGTCAGGCAAGCGGCTGAACGAGGCCATTTACCACATGTGCGGGTACCGGTGCGTTTTCATAAAAATCCCCTGCCAGTACCGGAGCTCATAGCCGCCCCATCCCTAAATAAATCTATACATACTCAAGCTCTGCCTAATTCGTTATTTGCTAAGCTGGTAGCTTCAGTGGAGCGGGGTGCACAGTTGTTTGTTTTCGTTCCCAACATTCACCTGGTTGAGCCTACGGTGGATCTACTTAGGATAAAATTACAAGGAGGTACTACGCTGTGCATTGAGGGAACTTCGTCAAAGGACTCTGACCGAACTGAGAGGGTTCAGCGTTTTCGTAACAGGGACATACGAGTTTTGGTGACAACGACGATTTTGGAGAGAGGAGTCACTTTGCCGAAGTCGGATGTCTTTATCCTAGATGCCGATTCAAAATTATTTGATGAAGCAGCGCTTGTTCAGATGGCTGGGCGGGCAGGTAGATCAAAGGACGATCCGGCGGGAAAGGTTTATTTTGCAGCCAAAGAAATCACACGATCACAAAAGGAGGCTATTCGACAAATCGAGAAAATGAATCGCATAGCGCGTAAACGGGGGTATTTTGAAAGGGGGAAGTGAATGAGTGATTGGAAAAATTGGCTGGGTGCAATGAGAGGAACTTTCTTTTCACTGCTCAGTCCAGTAAAGGAAGAGTGCTTGCTGTGTAAGCAAGTTAGCTCTGACCGTGTTAAGCAGCTGGGACTTTGTCGTTCATGTTATATGAGAATACCATGGATTCGAACGGCACTTTGTGCTATATGCGGGCGAGGCGAGGTATGTTATGACTGTCAACGAAGGGGATACGCTTATTTCTCGAAAAGCCGCAGTGCAGTGAGATACGATGAAATGATGAAAGAATTATTAGCTCGTTATAAATATCGAGGAGATGAACGACTCAAGGCTGTAATTGGTCAAATGCTTGTTCATGCGTATCATTTATTGCAAGAGGAAATGAGAGAATTCGGCACGGATCCAGTCTCAATTAAGAGACTTATCACGTTCGTACCTGTTAGTGAGCGTAGATTGCTGGAGCGCGGTTTTAACCAAGCTGAACAAATGGCTATTGAATTAGGAAGAAAAGTCGGGCTCCCTGTCGTTCAACTGCTTAATCGTTCGAAACATACAGATAAACAAAGTTTTAAGAATAGGAGTGAGCGTCTGGATGATCTAGTACATGTTTTTGAGATTAACGAGCTGCTGATTAAACAGCTGACAGGTTGCCAGGCAGCTTCATACGTTATATATATCGTAGATGATGTGTACACCACTGGGAGCACTATGAATCAGTGTGCAAGGGTTTTAGGCGAATCCTTGCCGGCGAAAGTGTTCGGTATTACATGGGCGCGATAGGGGCTACAGCCAGGCTCTCGAAAAATAGAGATATGCAAACGCTGTCGGATTGCGGTAAACTGGAATTAAATATTTAGGTATAGGGAACAATAGAAGGGGGCCATATAATGGGCATGAACGTTGCTAATTGTCCACGCTGTGGGAAGATTTTTGTTAAGGGATTTGCTGAGGTATGCCCGAATTGCTTGAAAGATTTGGAGCAGCAGTATGATAAATGCCTGAAGTATCTGCGTGCAAACAAAGGTACTACTATAAATGATTTAAGTGAAGCGACGGACGTATCTATTAAGCAGATTACGAAGTTTATTCGTGAAGGTCGGATCTCTATTATGAATGCGCCGAACATGGCTTATCCTTGCGAGGTTTGTGGGACGTTGATTCGGGAAAATACGCTTTGCGAGCCGTGCCGAATGAAGCTTGTGAAAGATGTACGGAACACGGCCGAGGACGAGCGGAGAAATGAAGAACTGAAGAAGCAAGAGGGCAAAATTAGCTTTAAGATTCATGAACGTTTAAAAGACAGACATTAATTTTGTTCGAAATTGCTGATTGAGATATAAAATATTATACATATGATGCCGATAATAACTCTAAAGATTATCGGCATTTTATTTATGTCAGATCATGGGAGTGGTTGAGTGTGAAAATTAATGACAATCAGCGAATTGGTGCTGTAAACCCTTATAAAAAAACTGGCGATGCTAAATTTATGTCCCATGCAGCCAATAAGAAGGAAAAGGCGAAAGATCAGGTCGAAATTTCTGCTGAGGCTAAGGAAATGCTAGATGCAAAGGGCATTGTACGGACGGAAGAGCAGGCACAGCGAATCGAGGAATTAAAGGCATCTGTAGCCTCTGGCACCTATTATGTGGATGCGAACAAAATTGCAGAAAAGTTGATCCCTTATCTCAAGTAAAATATATCATGACAAAAGATGGAATAGGTGAACGAGTGTGTCGATACAGCTTTTGATGGAAACCATGTCTAAACTGCAAGAAGCTCATGAAGCATTGCTCGTATTAGCACGTGAGAAGCCTCGCGTACTCGTCAAAAACGATGTGGAGCAATTAAATAACATTGTAAACAAAGAAAGCAGATGGATTCGAGGTATACAAGAGCTGAATTTAGAAAGAATTCAGCATATCGGGTCCTATTTAATTTCAAGAGGTTATAATCCAAACCCTAAGATAACGGTTGCAGATTTAGTGAAAATCATTTTTAAAGCGGAAGAAAAGCAGCTGTTAATGCAAGCGCAACAAAAATTAGTGGAGACTATGAAAACTTTAAAGGCTGAGAATGAAATTAATCAGCAATTAATTGAACAGTCTTTATCCTTTATCAATTATACGGTTGATTTAGTACTAGGAGTACCTGAAGATGATGTAATCTATCAGAGACCAAATCAAGTGCCCTATGGGGCGAAGCGTCCGGGACTATTCGATACAAAAGCCTAGTAGGGTTTACGAGAGGAGATTTCGATTTATGCGTTCCACTTTTATGGGTATAGAGATTTCGAAAAGGGCTCTTTTTACGCAACAAGCAGCGCTTAACACAACTGGTCATAACATAGCGAACTCTAATACGAAAGGCTATTCGAGACAAGTCGTAAACATGGTAGCTGCAGCGCCGCTTGAATATCCTGGTTTGCAGCGGAGTACTGTTCCTGGTCAAATGGGTCAAGGTGTTGAATTTGACCATATCACAAGGATTCGCGAGAAATTCTTGGACGATCAGTTTCATAATGAGAATAAGAATCTTGGCGATTGGAGCACTAGAAAGGATACACTGGATAAAATCGAATCGATCATTAACGAACCTTCCGATACTGGCATTCGCCAAACAGTCGAAGGTTTTTGGAATGCTTGGCAGGAGTTAAGTAAATCTCCTGAAAACACTACGGCAAGAGTATTAGTCAAAGAACGGGCGCTGGCAATGACGGATGCATTTAACCAAGCATCTAGGCAACTTCAAGATCTCTCTTCCGATTTAACGACGAATATCGGTATTAAGGCGACGGAAGCCAATACAGCGATTGGACAAATTGCAAAGCTCAATGAAGAAATTTTTCGTATCGAGGGGCTAGGGGACGATGCGAATGATTTGCGGGACCAAAGGGATCTTCTTATGGATAATTTATCTAAAATTATCAATATAACTTATACAGAAGATAGCAACGGCTATAATGTGAAGATGGGCAGCGTGCAACTAGTTAGTGGTAATGAGGTCGCTAATACATTATCTACAGACTCGTTAACGAGTTCTGCTGTGTCAGGGGATCTCAACAGTGGTGAGGTCTATGGAATGCTGCAATCTAGAGATAATTATGTTGCCGGTTATAAGTTTCAGCTGGATGCCATGTTGAAGACGATGGTTCAAGGTGATGTTGAAACGACACTGCCAAAAGGAATGGTTGTCCCCGAGGGGACTACGTTAACTGTCGTTAACTCTGACGGGACAACTTCTCAGCAGCAATTTAGTGGTGCGGGACGCACATTGACAAGCGATCTTAAGGTTGTTGTCAAAGGGTTTAATGGTTTGCACCAATTAGGGTATTCTGGTTCAAGCCCTTTGAAGTCGGGTGTTCCGTTCTTTACTTTAAAGCCTGGAGCGACGGAATTTACTGCCGACAGTATCACAGTTAATCCTACTATTCTAAGTGATCCGTCCAATGTCTCCACATCGACTCGAACATATATAGATACCGATGGTGTAGAAAAAGTCGTTAAGGGTAATAACGATATGGCACTATTGTTGGCAGGTCTTAAGGATAACAAAATCAGTTTCGAAGATGCAGCCGGCGGAAACACCGTTTTAAAAGATGGTACTTTTGATGAGTTTTTCCGGTCGATTGTCGGACAACTAGGTGTTCAAAGTCAGGAAGCTACGAGGCAGGCAACGAACCAGCAAACTTTAGTTGATCAAGTTGACTCTAACAGACAAGGAGTAAGCGGCGTTTCGTTGGATGAGGAAATGTCTAATATGATTAAATTTCAAAAAGCTTACAGTGCTGCGGCTCGTGTAATGACAACGTTTGATGAGCTGTTGGATAAAGTAATTAATAGCATGGGGACAGTAGGCAGATAAGAAAGACTAATATTGTATGGTAGGTGAATGCTAACATGACCACCCGTATTACTCAAGGCATGATGAATAATCAATTACTGCGAAATGTAACTGCAAATTTATCGAGAATTAATGAAAATCAGAACCAGCTCTCAACTGGTAGAAAAATTAATAAACCCTCAGACGATCCTGTCGGGATAAGTTTCTCTTTGCGTTATCGCAGCGAGGGAGCCGCGAACGAACAGTACAAGAGTAATGCGGACTCTGCAGTTTCCTGGCTTGATTTCACAGATACAACGTTAAATCAAGCGAATACTGTTATTCAGCGAGTTCGAGAGTTGACGGTTCAGGCTTCCAACGGGACTAATCCGCAATCAGCACTAGATGCAATTAAGAAAGAAATCGATCAGCTATCAGAACAGATGGTTACGATTGGGAATAGTCAATTTAACGGGAAGTACGTTTTCAATGGCCAGTTAACCGATAAAGCGCCATATAACTCAGCCACAGCATCGACGGATGTTGCTGATCAAGGGGAAATTAAGTTTGATATTGGTGTAGGTGTAAGAGTAACGGCTAATGTTTCTGGCGATAAAATTTTTGGTGCTGCTGGAGCTAGCGACAACATTTTCATGATTATGAAGGATTTATCGGCTGCTTTAGCTTCCGGCAATCAAAATGATATTGGTGCTTGTATTGGCAAGATTGATAGCCGAAATGAAGCTTTTTTACAGGCGCGTGCAGATGTAGGGGCAAGACAAAATCGAATTGAATTAGCACAATCTCGTCTTGAAGATATAGGCACCAATCTTCAAACTCTCCAAGCTAAGGAAGAAGATGCGGATATTCCGGCTGTCATTACTAATTTAAAGACGGATGAAAATGTTTATAATGCGTCCCTTTCAGTAGGTTCTAAAATTATTAGCACGAGTCTCGTTGATTTTCTACGATAGGAGCGGTTTAGCATGACGTTTCCAATTCCTCAAATTCAGATACGTCAACAACGTGCTCAGATAGGTATTGATGCTGATTTAGGTCAACTGGACATCAAGCAGCCTAAAGCTACTCTCGAAATAACGACCGAACCGTCCAAGTTGGAAATCCACTCGGAAAAAGGTGTGCTTTACATTGATTCCAGCAAAGCTTGGGATGCACTGGGATTGGGATCGTCCCTGGAAACAATGAGTAGAATTTATTCAAAAGCTCGTGATGTAGCACTGCAGGGAATTGCCAAAATTGTAGAAAACGGCAATCGATTAGCGGCTATTCAAAATGGTGGAAACGCTATTGCAGAAATTGCGAAAGAGAAGGGCGATGAGTTTTTCGAGTTTGAATTCTTAGGTGATGCTTCCATGGACAATGTTGAGTTGCATTACGAACCAGGCAAACTGGATATTCAATTCAAGGAAGGCAAAGTTAACGTAAATACACATCCGAACCCCCCTGAGATTAATTATATTCGGGGTAAACTCGATATTTATATGATTCAGTACCCTAAGGTGGAGATAATTCCACCACAAATTGATATTAAAACCTAGCTTTCTTGAAGTTTGGCCAACACACGGTAAAAACAAATAATAAAACATAATGCTATAGCGCAAGCTATAGCATTATGTATTTAGGAGAGATTATTGCATGCTTGATCTTTTACAAGGCAAAGTTCTTCGTTTTAATGGAAGCATTCTAGGATTCGAAGAACTGGATGAATTTGAAGTCTCTGTCGTTGAAGAGGGCAGCCCGTATGCATATCTGCAAAGTGTGCAAGATGAAAATATAAGCTTTTTGGTAGTGACACCTTTTGTTTTCTATCCCAACTATACATTTGAGATCGAGGACAATGACAAAAGTTTGCTTGAGTTGAATTCGAATGAAGAGGTTGCTGTTATTAATATTGTAACGATTAAGGAGCCGTACACAAAGTCCACTGTGAATTTGCTAGCACCGCTGGTGTTGAACATTGCGACTGAGCAAGCTCGTCAATTGGTGCTACCTCCACAATCTACCTATGGTACGAACGATCCTCTCTTTAAAGAAGCCCCTGAAGAAAGCGGTGAGCGTTAATGCTGATCTTAACGAGAAAAAAAGGGCAATCAATCATTCTCAATAACAATATTGAGATTGTAATATCGGCTATTGACGGAGATCAAGTGAAGATCGGTATTAGTGCTCCTAAGGAAGTCAGTATTTTGCGAAAGGAGTTGTATGAGGAAGTGCAGAAAAGTAATAAAGAGGCGATACGCTCCAAAATAGATCTAGATAATTTGAAAAAGTTAATGGATCTTAAAAAGTGATAACAAACCGAATTTAGAGTCGTTTCATCTCATTTTTAGGAAAAGAAGAGGTAGAGATTGTGTTTTCACATGCCGTTGCAAAATTTGTAAAAATTTCCGTGATAAAAAAGTCGAATTTCCTCCATTTTTGCAAAAATTCCTCTAAACATTTTTTATATAAAAGCCGATATATATATTAATCGCTCCTCTGGAGGGCGGCCGACCTACCAGAGGTGTGCAATACATTAGGACACATGGATGTGTTCTTTACAACTCAAGGAGGAATATCAAATGATTATTAACCACAACCTACCAGCACTTAACACGTACAACAAATTGGTTGTTAACAACAACAGCACTGCTAAAGCTATGGAGAAGTTGTCTTCCGGTCTGCGTATCAACCGTGCTGGCGATGATGCAGCTGGTTTGGCAATTTCCGAGAAAATGCGTTCCCAAATCCGTGGTTTGGACCAAGCTTCCCGTAACTCCCAAGATGGTATCTCCTTGATTCAAACAGCTGAGGGCGCATTGAGCGAAACGCAAAACATTCTGCAACGTATGCGTGAACTAACTGTACAAGCAGGTAACGACACGTATACAACGACTGACCGTAACAAAATCGGTTTGGAAGTTCAACAGTTGCAAAAAGAAATCAACCGTATCTCCTCTGCTACAGAGTTCAACACTAAGAAATTGCTGAACTCCAAAATCAGTAAAGTTGGTTTCCAAGTTGGTGCGAACTCCGGTCAAACCATCACGATGTCTGTACTTGTAAACGCGAAAGCAAGTTTATTGGTTGGTGCGAATTACGGATCCAAGTTCTCCTCGATCAAGTCGAGTACTGTTGGTTCCATCATTGCCGCTATCAACAAAGGTATTGGCTCGGTTTCCAAAATTCGTGCAAACCTTGGTGCATACCAAAACCGTTTGGAGCACACTATCGCTAACTTGGATACTTCTTCCGAAAACTTGAGCGCCGCTGAATCCCGTATCCGCGACGTAGATATGGCGAAAGAAATGATGAACTACACGAAGAGCAACATTCTTTCCCAAGCAGCACAAGCTATGTTGGCACAAGCAAACCAACAACCACAAGGTGTTCTTCAATTGCTGCGTTAATACATTCGGATTTATCAAAAAGCCAACCCGTTTGCGGTTGGCTTTTTTAAAACAATTGATTTAGGGCCAATGAATGGAGGAAATTATGTACGACGAAAGCGTCGAGGCACTGCATGAGAAAGTGAAGCGTGTTTGTTACGCTTTTTACCGCTATGAAATTAAGAATGGTCTGAGTCAGTTCGAGGCTCTAACAGAAGAAATAGACTGCATTTTGATGAATCAACATATCTCTGAAGCGCAGCAGCAGGATTTGATAGAACTGCTGAAGCTAATTTTACTAGCTGTGGATAATAGAGACTATTTAATTGCAGCTGATTTATTAATGTATGAATTGCTCGGTCGAATAAAGGCTGTTGCCGGTTCTTCCGAATAGAAGGAGCTTAGTATGAACTATTACGACAGCAATGCACAATTCTTAACTGAATACAACGAATGGCTGTTGGAACAAATGGAATTGATTAGTGCCGATGATCTTGAAATCATTCACGTCGGAGATGATATTGCCTTTAAGCTGGCAGATGAACAAGGGAATGAATTTTTCTCTGCAAGTATGTATGATCCGCGGTATGAAGCGGAACAGTTCTTAGACGGTGTTAATTTTGACAATACGGGATATATCCTTTTGGGGATGGGTTCTTCAGCAATCCTCAAACAAATTTTAGGAAACAAAACCGAGACTGCTTGGGTTTTAATTATAGAGAAAGACACTAGGCTAGTGAAGAAGTTCTTGCAAGAAGTTGACTTATCACCATATTTGTCGGGGCAATTGCAGCGGGTTATTATTCTAACCGACCTTATGGGTGATATATCAGGTATAATGAATCATTATATTTTCTCCTTGATTGGATATTATTTTTTGCAAACAGATTTGCTTCGTACGTTCGCAAGTTACCGTCGTGATGCTGAATATTATGAGTCAGTCACTAGCATTATTATTAATCAATTGCGTACCACGGTAGCTGCTATG